>NZ_AUGD01000001.1:0-515000 GCF_000426845.1 Bradyrhizobium sp. in8p8
CACAGGCCGGCGAAGATGGCGAGATTGATGGCTGCGATTACGAGCAGGAACAGCGCCGACACCGATGTCCCGATCAGGCCGCCGATCTCCTTGAGCAGGCTGTCGCCGCCAAGGCTGACGACGCCGAATGCCAGCAGCATGGTCGCGACGACGACGACGGTGGAATGGCCGAGGGCGAAATAGAGGCCGACGCTGCGCGGCGTCTCACCTGCCTGCATCAGCTTGCGCACGACGTTGTCGATGGCGGCGATGTGATCGGCATCGACGGCGTGGCGAAGGCCGAACACCCAGGCCAGCAGCGCGGTCGCCATGATGGTCGGCCGGTCGCCGAACGCCGCGAAGGCCCAGGCCCATGCAGCGACGTTGGCGGCGATAAGCCCGCCGAACAGCAACGCCATTCCGGGCTCGACCGCCCGCAAAGACAATTTCGTCACGCCAAACATTCCGTCCGTTACACGCCCCGTCCCGCCATCAGTATGATCTTTTCATAGGATGGTCATACTGACCAGTGCAATTCCAACGCACCCGGACCGGGCGCGCGCAGAGCTGGCCGCGCTTCAAGGCCCAGCACGGGTGTCGGGACCTGGCGCTATCGCCTCGGCGCTGTGACGACTTACAATGACATGATGCTCATCCCGGCGAGCCCGCCAGCGCCCCGTCGGATGCCGCCGTCCCGGTCCAGCCCAGCGCCGGCGCGACCTTTTCTGCCACGAGGTCGATCGAGCGCAGCACGTAAGGATGCGGCGCATCGACCGAATGCGCCTGGAACACCAGATCCGTCACCCGCTCCAGCGTGGCATCCGAGCGGAGCGAAGCGATGACCTCGTCGGCGGTACCGACATGGGTATCAAACGCCGCGATCATTTCCTGCAGGGTCTCGCCCGGCCTGGCGTGGCCGCCCTTGAGGAACTGCGGCAACGCGCGGCGCAGTCCGATCTCTGCGAAGCGCATCGCCTCGCCATGGTCGTCGGCCACGAAGACGCTGCGCGATGCCATGATGCGCGGCTCGCAGCCGTGTGGCAGCGCCCCGAGATAGGCATCGATGATCGGGTTCTGGATCTCGGCGAGCGTGGCCTTGGGCGCCTCCTTGGATCGCGGCTGCGTCCGCGACAGCATGAGGCCATCGCCGGCCTTGCCGGCGCGGGCGCCGCCCGCGACCGAGAATGTCGCCTGCCAGATGCGCTTGTCCAATTGCGGCCGCTGCGGATAGAGCGTATCGCCACCGGCGAGCGGCTTGCCTAGCAAGGCCGTGCGGACGATCTCGAGATTGCGCGCAAAGATCTCGTTGCGTTGGGCGCTATCGAGGCCGAAGGCGGCAAAGGCGGACGGGTTGCCGCCGGTGCCGACGCCGAGTTCGAAGCGCCCGTTGCAGAGGAGATCGAGCACCGCGGCGTCCTCTGCAACCCTGACCGCATTCTCCAGCGGCAGAGTGACGATGCCGGTGCCGAGGCGGATACGCGAGGTCTGGGCGGCGGCGTAACCGAGAAACGCGAAAGGCGACGGCAGGCCACCCTCCTGCTCGTGGAAGTGATGCTGCGCGATCCACGCGGAATCCAGGCCCGCTCTTTCGGCGTGCACGATCTGCTCGGCCGCGAAGCGATATCGCTCGGCGGCCGGAGCCTCGTCGAGCAGCCGCGTAAAGAAGCCCAGGCGTTTCAGGCTTGCAAGGCGTATCATACGACCCCTGTCGGCGAGGTTGGCCACGTCCCGATGATGTCGATTGCCGCAGTTCCAGGCAAGCGGCCATGGCGCAAGGCTGCCCGCGGGATCGGGCCGGCGCCGCGCAATCCGGCTACGGCGGCTCGGGCCCGCCGCACCTCTTTGACTCCGCCGAGCCCGACGTGCTGAACTGGCGAGCACACAGCCGGTGACGACGTTGCTTCGAGGGTGGAGGTCATCTGATGAACGAGAACGAAATCCGCAAATGCATCGCAGAGGTAAAGCAAGGCACGCTGTCGCGGCGCTCTTTCATTAAGACACTGGCCGCGCTCGGAATCGCCGCGCCGGTCGCGAGCCAGATCCTCGCCTGGCACGACGTCGCCATGGCGGACGCCACGCTTGCCTACAAGCCGACCAAGGCTGGCGGCGGCGGCACGCTCAAAATCCTGCTCTGGCAGGCGCCCACCCTGCTCAATCCCCATTTCGCGCTCGGCACCAAGGACCAGATCGCCGCGCGCATCTTCTTCGAGCCGCTCGCCGGCTGGGACAAGGAGGGCAACCTCATTCCCTGCCTTGCCGCCGAGGCTCCGACCAAGGCGAACGGCGGCCTTGCTGCGGACGGCATGAGCGTGGTGTGGAAGCTCAAGCAGGGCGTCAAGTGGCATGACGGCAAGCCGTTCACCGCCGACGATGTCGTCTTCACCTGGCAGTATGCCGCCGACCTCGCCACCGCGGCATACACGACGGGCTCCTACAAGGACATCAAGGTCGAGAAGATCGACGACCATACCGTGAAGGTGAACTTCAGGGCCCCGACGCCGTTCTGGGCCGATCCGTTCGTCGGCTCGGTCGGGATGGTCCTGCCGAAGCATCATTTCGGCGACTATGTCGGCGCCAAGTCGCGCGAAGCGCCAGGCAATCTGAAGCCGGTCGGCACCGGCCCGTACAAGTTCGTCGAGTTCAAGCCGGGCGACATGATCCGTGCCGAGCGCAATCCCGACTATCACATCAAGAACCAGCCGCATTTCGACACGCTCGAGGTCAAGGGCGGCGGTGATGCTGTATCGGCGGCACGTGCCGTGCTGCAGACTGGCGAATACGACTTTGCCTGGAACATGCAGGTGGAGGAGGAGGTGCTCAAGCGCATGGAGGCCGGCGGCAAGGGCAAGCTCGACATCACGCCGTCCGGCAATGTCGAGTTCATCATCCTCAACACGACGGACCCGTGGACCGAGGTCGACGGCGAGCGCTCCAGCGTCAAGACCAAGCACCCGACCCTGTCCGATCCTGCCGTGCGCCGCGCGATCAACCTCCTGATCGACCGCGACTCGATCCAGAAGTTCATCTATGGGCGCGGCGCCATAGCCACCGCGAGCTTCGTCAACGCGCCCAAGCAGTTCAAGTCGCCCAAGCTGAAATACGAGTTCGATATCGACAAGGCCAACAAGATCCTCGACGAGGCCGGCTGGATCAGGGGCGCGGACGGCATCCGAGAGAAGGACGGCAAGAAGCTCAAATACGTGTTCCAGACCTCGACCAACGCGCCGCGGCAGAAGACGCAGGCCATCATCAAGCAGGCCTGCCAGAAGGCCGGCATCGAGATCGAGATCAAGGCGGTCACCGCCTCGGTGTTCTTCTCCTCCGACGTCGGCAATCCCGACACATATTCGAAATTCTATGCCGATATGGAGATGTACAACACGACGCAGCCGCAGCCCGATCCGGAACGCCTGCTGAACCAGTGCGTGTCCTGGGAGATCGCCACCAAGGACAACAAGTGGCTCGGCCGCAACAACTCGCGCTATTCCGACCCCGAGGCCGACAAGGCCTACAAGGCCGCGCAGAACGAGCTCGATCCGGTCAAGCGCGCCGCGCTGCTGATGAAGGTCGACGAGATCTTCTGCGGGGCGAACGTGTTCCTGCCGCTGCTCTCGCGCCACGTCGTCAACGCCAGCGTCAACAACTTGATGATCGACATCTCCGGCTGGGACACCATCACGTGGAATGTGGCCGCGTGGCATCGGAGCTGAGGGGCGGTGAGCGCCTATTTTTGCGGCGCAGCGCGAGCCTCGGAACGCTGCACCGAATCCCCTCCACTGTGTGCTCCAGATCACAGCAGAATCACGCGCCTTCCCCTACAAGGATTGTGCATGGCCGCAAACAAGGTAACGGCGGTACGCACGAGGCTGGGAAGACGATCAACAGCTACGGACTTCGCAAAGCCGTCAGGGTGAAGAACCCGGCGGCTTTTTCCTTGCTTTCGAACGGCATCGGCTACGGCGTGCAGCGGACGCGGACACCACGCGCCTATGAGGCGCCCGAGCCCTTTCGCTCCTCGCGTTCATCCTCGATCTGGCGTTCGGCTTCGAGCCAAAAGTCCAGCTCCCGATTGCTCGGCCGGCCGGCCTGTTCCCAGAGCTCATAGGCGCGAGTGCGCACCTTGCCACGACGCATCATGCGAAGGAGCCTTCTTTTCAGCTCATCGGCGAAGCTTCTGAAGCGTTGCCCGGTGCTTTCGTCCCTGACGAGCGAGGCCGCTCGCGTGGCGAGGTCGATCTGGTGCTCTAGTTTTCTCTGCTCATCCACCGCGAAACTGCCGTGGGAACGATCGTTGTCGGAGCCGTGCGGACACTCAATTCTCTTCCTGGATGGTCCGTTCCCCCTGGATGGAGCGCGCGGGAAGTGATCACCTTTGCAATTGAATCGAAGCAGCCAACGCCGCTAGTGCCATGTGGTATCGGCTTCGACGATCACCACTCTGACTTCAGGGTCCTCGGCCGTGTTGCAGGTGCAGGGCATGCCCTCGCCGCAGCGGCAGCCGCCGAGCTTCTCGCTCCAGACCCGGAGCGGATGGTTTTCGCAGACCCATCCAATACCCTGGCAGAATGGGCAGGCCTTGTCGGTCACAGCGTATCCGGGGTCCGCAACGTGTTCGACTTGTCCTCGTTGCGCAGATCCTGCTCGGCTGCGTGCCAGAATTCCTCCTCGCGGCCTTCGGGCTTGCCGGCCTGCTCCCACAATTGATGCGCGCGTTCTCTGATCTCTTGCTCGGTCGGCTCGGACAATTGCACCTCCTGCTTGGGAAGCACGGCCCCACCCTTGGGGGGTATGGGGGGCTTGGAGGCGGGGCCGTGCAGACCAGCGATCGGCGGCGATGCTGGCCCACGGAGTCAAGCTTCGACCACGGGCAAGAGTTCCTTCGCCTGACCGCGACCGGGCGGAATCCATTCCGACCAGCGAATTTCGCTCGATTGTCGTGCAGGGGCACGGCACGGCGGCTCGCAAAACCTCGGGCCACGGTCGGTTCCGGGGCAAATGTGAAGATCAAGGATCGATTTCTGTTTCGCGGCCTCCTCTAACACCCCTATCCAGAACTGTTCGCGCAAGCGCGAAAAAGCTCTCGTACCGAACGGAAAACCGCGCCGACCGCATCCACGACGAGGTGATTGCGAAACGGCGCAATCCCCGTCTGCGCCGCAAGCCTTCCGCGTTAGAAAACAGGCCTCTTCCGTCCAACCTTGGCCGCTACTTGGACGATTCACGCGAAGACATCGGCAGCCTCCAACAATCGTCTACCACGGCCGCTTCTGACCCGTCCGTTTCCACACAACCAAGACCATAGCGGACATTCGAGGCCCGTCTCTAGAGTTTGGTCTTCCGTCTTGTTTCACCGGCATCGACGCCAGCGCGTTTGCGAAGAACCACGGAACGCTCTTGCGTTCCGTGGTTCGGTTCAGTCGGCGACGGATCAGACGAAGCGGAAATCGTCTGCCGCGAGCGAGGCCATCTGCATATTGGCCAGGGTCACGGTGTCGTCGGCATCGAGCGTCACGACGACGTTGTTGCCGACCTGCGTGGTGTGCGACATCACTTCGGCGAAGTCGGCGAACAGGCTGCTCGAGAATTGCAGCACGTCGGCCGAGCCACCGCTGGCGGCGAAGTCGGTGACGGTGTCCTTGCCGAAGCCGGCGGCGAACGTGAACACGTCGGCGCCCGAACCACCGGACAGGATGTCGTTGCCGGCATCGCCCGCGAGGATGTCGGCACCCGAGCCACCCTTGATGGTGTCGTTGCCGGCACCGCCATTCAGCATGTCGTTCTCGGAGCCGCCATCGATGTTGTCGTCGCCGTCGCCGCCGGAGACGACGTCGACCCCCGAACCGCCCTTCAACGTGTCCTTGCCGACGCCACCCTCGATCACGTCGTTGCCGGAGCCACCGTCGACGCTATCGTCGCCTTCGCCGCCACGCAGCGTGTCATTGCCGGCACCACCGGCGATGACATCGTTACCGGCTCCGCCATCGAACATATCGGCGCCGTTGCCGCCTGTGACATGGTCCGCACCGGCACCGAGCACGAAGCCCTCGATGCCGCTGAAGTGGTCGGTGCCAATGCCTGCGCCGGTCGCGGTGCCGGACACCAGGTTGATGGTGACCGCACCGGTGGCGTCGGACAGATCCAACAGATCCTGACCGAAGCCGCCGTCGATGGTGTCGTCACCAGCACCGCCACGGAGCACGTCGTCGCCGAAGCCGCCGAGCAGCACGTCGTCACCGGCGCCGCCGATCAGCAGGTCATTGCCAAGGCCGCCATTCAGGGTGTTGGCTCCGGCCGAGCCGATCAGCGTGTCGTCATACGCCGTGCCTACCGCGTTCTCGATCCCGGCGAGATGGTCGGCGCCCGGGATGTAGCCGGGATAGTAGGCCAGCCCGGAGTCGAGATCGATCGTCAGCTTGAACGAGATGTTGCTGTAGTCGATGGTGTCGACGCCGTCGCCGCCATCGTAGCGATCCAGACCATAGCCGCCGATGAAGGTGTCGTCGCCGGCGCCGCCGAACACCAGATCGTTGCCAAGGCCGCCGACGATCGTATCGCTGCCGCCGGTTCCGGTGCGCAGCGTCCAGGTGCCGTCGGCGAAGCCGAGTTCCTCGATGTTGCTGAGCGTGTCGGTGCCGTCGGTGCCGGCCTGATCAGCGATGTTCACCGAGTCATCGGCGTTCAGCGTCATCGCGTAACCGGCAATCGCGCCGGAGAAGGTCGCGGTGTCGGTCCCGGCGCCGCCGTCGATGATGTCGTCACCGGCACCACCAATGATCAGATCGTCGCCGTCGTTGCCGTAGATCTCGTCGTTGCCTGCATCGCCGTAGACGGTGTCGTTGCCCTGGTTGGCATAGATCCGATCGTTGCCTTCGCCGCCGTGGATGGTGTCGTTACCGAACGAGGTGTAGATCTCGTCATTCCCGGCACCGCCGTCGATCTCCATCTTGGTCGAGATCCAGTCGTTGGAGATCAAGATATCGTTGCCGTCGCCGAGCAGGATCTGGCCCTGGATATCGGACCCGATCCAGATGTTGACGAAGTCGTCGCCGGCGCCGAGATCGACCTTGCCGACGATCTTGCCGGTGTTGCCGAGCCTGTCGTTGCCGTCGCCGAAGCTGACGTCGCCGGTGATGACGCCGGAGCTCTGGTTGATCAGCTCGTCGGCACCGGCGCCGAGCAGGACGTCGCCGGTGATGATGGCGCGGTTGACGATCAGATCGTCACCCTCGCCCATGTTCACCGCTGATCCGCCGGTGGCGGTGATCGAGCCGTCATTGCTCAGCGTGTCGCTGCCGCCGCCCATCGAGACGCCGCCGACGATCTGGCCGGTGGCGCTGTTGGTGAGGCTGTCGGCATATGTGCCGACCAGGTTGATCGCCTCGTTGCCGCGCAGGTCGAACCGCGCCGCATCCTCGGGGGTGACCCCTTCCGGACCGTGGCCGTCACCCTTGATCAGGCCGTGGTTGACGATGGTCGTCACCCCCAGCGCGTTGGCGTTGCTGGAGTTGTCGACCTGGATCGCACGGCCGTAGCCGTAGATCTCGCCGCCGGCATTGTTGACGATGCTGCCGCCGCCGATCGCGATCGCTTCGGAGACGTTCGGCTCGCCGTCGTGATAGCCCTCGGCGCCGAGGCCCGAGATCTTGCCGTAGTTCACGATCTGCACCAGACCGTCGACATCGATGGCGTCGCCGTCGCTGTCGGACAGTTCGGCCGAGCGGCCCTCCATCACGCCGTGGTTGGTGATGAACGCCTTCTGCGCTTCGGTCCCGTCGGTGTCCAGGTTCACGGCGGACCCGTTGCGGCCGATCATCGTGCCACTGTTGATGACGGTGACGGCATTGTCACCGGTTACAGCGTGACGCGAACCTTCCATCCAGCCACCGGCATAGTTGGTGACCTTGCCGCCGGTGTCGCTCTGGAAGTCGATCAGATCGCCTCCGCCCACGAACGTCGGATCCGTCGTGATCGTCCCCCAGTTGTTGACGACGCCGTCAGTTCCCGGGCGGATCACGTCGGTGTCGCTGCCATGCTGGCGGATGACGCCCCCGGCAAGGTTGTTGATCACCGCCGAGGCGCCGTTGTTGTCGAAGGTGCGGAAGTCGATGACGCGGCCGTTCGCTTCGATCACGCCGGCGTTGTTGACGATGATGGTCGCGTCGGCGTGACCGGCCCGTTCCGGGGTCAGCGCGCCGCGGACGACGCCGCCGGCCTGGTTGTCGAGGGTCACCGAGCCGGTCGCCCCCGCCGTGGTGGTGAGCGCACGGGTCGAGCCCGAGATCTCGCCGGCATTGTCGATGACCGCGTTGCCACCGCCCTGCCAGACGATAGCGTTGCCGGACACAGAGAGCGCGCCGCCGGCCTCGATGGCGACGTGATCGTTGTTGTCCACGACGAGGCTCGAAGCCAGCATCGCGCCGCCCTGGATCGTCACATCGTCGTACGATGCCGATCCGGCCACCGACCAAGTGCCTGCGGCCACCAGCAGGTTCTCGACATTGAGCGTGGCGATCAGTTCCCCCGTGCCGCCGCCGATCAGCTTGACGGTGTCGTTGCCGGCGCCGCCGTCGATCGAGCCCGGCGCGGGGTCGTCGGTGGAGACGATGATGAGGTCGTCGCCGTCACCGGCTTCCGCGGTGTCGCCGGCGCCAGCCACCAGTTCGTCGTTGCCGTCGCCGCCTTGCAGGGTGTCATAGCCTTCGCCGCCGATCAGGACGTCGTCGCCCTCGCCGCCAGTCAGGGTGTCGTCACCGTCGCCGCCCACCAGCCGGTCGTCGCCAGCGCCACCGTCGAGCGTGTCGTCGCCTGCACCGCCAAGCAGCGTGTCGTCGCCATCGCCGCCGGACAGGGTATCATCGCCCTCGCCGCCATCGAGTTGATCGTCGCCGCCGAGCCCGGCGAGGACGTCGTCGCCCCCGAGGCCGGTGAGGACGTCGTCTCCGAGCGCGCCGGCGAGTTGGTTGTCACCGTCGTCGCCGACCAGCACCAGCGCCTCTGTTTCGAGCACCGTGTCTTGACGATAGTCGAGGTTCTGGATGCGCTCGTCGTGCGCCCGGTCGGTGTCGGCGACGTCGTAGGGCGTGTCGGAGTAGTTCGCCGCCATGTATTCGGCGAAGGCATCCTGCTCGGTGCCCTCGGTGGCGAAGTTCGCCTCCTGCCCCGCATCTGGAACCAGGTCTGGCGACAGATTGACGACGTTGGCAAAGGTGGGATTGGCCGTGATGAAGCTCGCGAACGGATAGCCGTCGCCGCCGGTGAGCAGGAAGCTCAAGGTCACGACCCGGATCGCAATCTCCGGATCGACCACCAGTTCGCCGTTCGCGACCAACGCCAGCACCGGGTTGCCGTTGTCATCGATCAGCGCTGCCGACTGCACGCGGTTGCCGGCCGGCAAATCCTTGTCGAACGAGAATGCGATGCCGCCGACCTGGGCGAACTGGCCGGGCGTCGCGGTCGCCGTGGTCGCCGCCACTGCGTGCTCGAGCACCTTGAGCAACTGATCCGCGGTCACCGTGACCATCGACAGCGCGTTGTTGAAGCGCAGCGAGTTGGCGATATCGAGTTGCGACACCTCGCCCGCTTCCTTGCCGACGCTGGTGTTCGCCAGCGGCGGGCTCTCCACCGCTTCGCCACCGACCGCATAGACGTAGCCAATCGAGTCGCGGATGCCGCCGCCGTTCTTGATCGAAACCAGCACGGTCGGGTCGACCTTCTGGGCGTACCACAGGTTCGCATCGGCGGAGAGGTCGCCGAGGTTGGTCTCCTCGGTGCGAGCCTCGCTGCGACGGCCCTCGAGATAGACGTCCGTCTTGCCGAAAGTGTTGCCGTCCTGCGCGTCGATGATGCCGCCCACCGCCTGGGCGATGTCGTTGACCAGATCGCCGCGGCCGCCGTCGGCAAACGGATCGGCGTCGTCGGCATCCACGTCGCCGTCATGGTCGACGTCGACCGTGGTGTTGCCGTCGTACAGGGAGGTGACCACCTCTTCCGTGCTGGCGTAGGCGCCATTGACCGCCGAGTTGGCGGTGTAGATCACGTTGCCTTCAGCATCGAAATCGACCACCAGTCGTCCGACATAGGAGTATTCGCCGGAGGTGTTGACGATAAGCGTGGTTTTGCCGTCGGCGTTCGCGGTGACGATCGGATAGGTGTCGGCAGCGGTATCGCCGACACGGAGCGTGTCGGTCTCGTCCGCCAGCAGCGTGTGCGAGCCGCCGGCGACGATGACGTCGACGCCGTGCAGCAGGGGCGCCAGCGCCTTTTCGAGCGCGAGCTGCTGCAGATGGCTGACCAGGATGATCTTGTTGATGCCCTGAGCCAGCAGACCGTCGATCGTCGGCTGCAGGATTGCCGCCAGAGCCGCCATGTCATCGACATTGTCGCCGATCACTTCGACGCCGCCGGTCGAGGAGATGCTCTGCACGATCTGGGTGGTCGCGCCGATCACGCCGATCTTTTCGCCGTTCTCCTCGATGACCGTGGCCGGCGCGATCTTCTTGCCGATACCGGCCACCGGCGGGAAGCCGGTGTAGGCGTCGGCATCCTGGATCGTGCCGGTGTAGACCGAAGCGAGATTGGCATCGGCCGAGAAGTCCAGATTGGCCGCGAGGTACGGGAACTGCGCGCCGGGATAGCCGGCGGTCTGCTTGATGATGTCGGCGAACGCCTTGGTGCCGGCGTCGAATTCGTGATTGCCGATCGCCGAGGCCTGCACGCCGATGATGTTCAGCATCGCCATGTCGGCGGTGCCGAAGCCGGGCGAGATGTTCAGCGTCCCGGCAGCGAGGCCGTAACGGGTTTCCAGCGCGGTTTCGTAGACCTCCTTCAGCGAGCTGTCGCTGCCGGCGCTGAAGAACGGGCTGGGAATGAAATTATCTCCCGAAGACAGCGTGATCGAGTTGTCGTAGGTCTCCTCGAGATAATCGACGATCGCCGCGAAGTTGCCGGCGCGATCGACTGCGTTCAGGCCCGCCTCGAAGTCCGATGCATGCAGGATTTGCAGCGTGTAAGCCGGAGTCGGCTCCTGTTCCCCCAGATTGAGGCCCACGATCACCGGGTCGTGGTCGGACACCCGGATCGAGGAGTCGCCGTCGAAGATCGAGGTGTCGCGGCCATAGTCGGTATTGTAGTCGAGCGCGTCGGCCTCGTCGGCATTGATGTGCCAGGTGGTCACACCGGACACCTGCCCGCCGAGGCTGGCATTGGCGAAGGCATAGTCGAGCGTGCCGGTCTGGCCGTCGAATACATAGGAATAAGCGCCGTCCTCGCGATCCTGCAGATTCTCATAGCCCGCGCTCTCGATGAGAGCGGTCGACTGCTCCTTGGCGTAGCCGTTGAAATCGCCGAGCAGCATCACGTCCGGATCGCCCGAGCCGGTCGGATCGGTCGCCGCCCACGCGGTCAGCGCTGTGGCGGCCAGCTCGCGCTGGTTCTGCCAGTTGCCCTGGCCGTCGCCCTGATCGGAATCGGCGCCGGAGCCGGTACCGCTCTTGGACTTGAGATGGTTGGCGATCGCCGTGAAGGTTTCCCCGGTCGCAAGCTCCTCGAAGGTCACCGCGAGCGCGTTGCGGCTGGTGTTCTCGCCGTCGAACACCGCGCCGACCGTGCTCTGACCGATCAGGCCGCCGAGGCCGAGGCCGGGCAGGTCGGCGTCGTTGAGGGTCTCGATGGTCGTACCGTCGGCGATCTTCACTGCGGTGGTGTCGTAGATGAAGCCGACCGCGATGGCGTCGCCGCCAACGAACTGCCGGCCGGGATCGACCCAGGCATAGGTACCGGCCCCAGCCACGGCATTGAGCTGTTCGACCAGATACTTGATCGCGTTGCTGGACGATGCAGCGGAGAAATCGTTCTCCAGCTCGGTCAGCGCCAGCACGTCGACGTCCATGTCGAGGATGGTCGCGACCAGCTTCTCGGTTTGGCGTGCGAACTCCGCCGCATTGTCGGCGCCGCGCGGCGCTTCGCCGATCGCGGTGGTGCCACCGTTGTCCAGCGTGGTGAAGTAGTTCAGTACGTTGAAGCTCGCAACCTTCAGGCGGCCGCCGACGTCTTCCGGCGCATCGGTGCGCGGATTGTCGCCGGCTTCGAAGGTGTTGGCGCCGTCCTCGACCGAGCGGATCCGCCAAGTCGCCCCCGAGGCGGAGTTTCCGGCCCATTGATAGTCGAGCACGCCGGTCAGGCCGGTGACGGTATCACCCATCCGGACCGCGTCGGCGGTGTCGTAGTTCGGCGTGGCGGACGGGTTGTCGTTCGGATCGAAGCCGTCGAGATTGTTGATCGCGGCGTTCTGGACGTTGAGGCCATCGTCATAGGTGATGGTGCGAGCACCGAGCTCCGCCAGATACGCCTGGTAGGCGGCGGCGTCGGGCGCGCTCTCCTGCGTGAATTGCTCGGGCCGTTCGCCCGCCGTCAGCTTGATCTCGTTGAACCGGTCGAGATTGTACTGCTCGGTGACGGTCAGGGTCTGCGGAATCGTGACCAGCATGCCTTCATAGGCTTCAAGATCGGGCTGGTAGTCGCCGTCCTGGCTCAGCGTGGTGCCCATCGACGACAGGTCGATCTGCACCGCCATCGTGTCGACGTCGGCCACCGCGCCGGCCTGGACGACCGAAATGTTGCTGGCGGTGAGCTCGGTCAGGCCGAAATATTCGCTGATCGAACCGGTGATGCGGACCCGGTCGCCGATCTGGACGTCGGTAGCGCCGCCGTAGACGAAGATCGCCTCGGAGGTCAGCACGTTGCCGTCGGAATCGGTGGTCTCCTCCTGGACATAGAAGCCGTTGAGATTGCGGCCGGCGTCGGCATCGCCGTTCTGGAAGTCGCCAACCACGATGGCTTCGACGGTCACAGTCTGACCGACCATGGCGCTGCTGGCTCCGCTGCCCTGAATCGCGCTGATCTTTGTGATGCCGACGTCGTCGTTGACGATGGTGCCGGTCGCCGTCGCGGCGCTGCCGATCGTGGTGGTCACGCCCACCGAATTGGAAACGTTCTGCAGCGTCAGCGTGAAGCTCTCGCTCGCCTCATTGTCGGTGTCGCCAGCAACGGTGACGGTCACGATCGCGGAGGTCTCTCCCGCCGCGATGCTGCCGCTGAAGCTGACCGGGTTGCCGCCGACATAGTCGGCCGCATCGGTCTGTGCCGAAGCGATCGTTCCCGAGAACGCGACGTCGCCCGTGGTACCGCCGCTGCGCTCGACGATGA
This sequence comes from Bradyrhizobium sp. in8p8, assembly GCF_000426845.1. Taxonomy (GTDB): domain Bacteria; phylum Pseudomonadota; class Alphaproteobacteria; order Rhizobiales; family Xanthobacteraceae; genus Bradyrhizobium; species Bradyrhizobium japonicum_C. The sequence goes on from NZ_AUGD01000001.1 coordinate 13,183, forward strand.
ACTGATAGACGGTCGGACCGCTGTTGCCTTCGTCATGCGACACCGTAAGCGAACCCGGCGCGAAGGCAACGTGCTGCGCTTCGACCGACGATTCGGATGAACTGGTGACGCGGATGTCGTCGATACCGACCCACTCGTCATTGCCGGCGGCGTTTGTGGTGAGAATGCGAACCTGGATGTCGTTGCGGCCGTCGACGGCGGCGGGCAGCAGCAGATCGAACGGCGTCACCTGGGTTGCGGCGCCACCGGTGGTGGTGTCGGCGGCGTAACCGCTCGGAACGTTGGTCCACGACCCGCTCGAACCGAGCCGGTACTGCACGTTGATCTGCTGCGCGGAGTCGTCCGTGCCGCCGTCGAGGTCGCGTGCATTGAAGCTCAGCCGGACGTCTTTGCGGCCGGTGGCGTCGAGATGGATCACGAGGCCAGGAGCATCCGCGCTGTTCGAGCCGTTCAGCGCCACCGTCGGGTTGGCGATCTGGAATTCGGCCACACCGCCATTGGTGATGGCGGTGTTGGTCTGGTTGGCGATGACGTCGACGTCTCCCGACGACGATCCGGTAGCCGTGCGCGCGTCCACCCCGGTGGCCGAAACGACATCGTTGCCGAGATAGCCGACGATCGATGCGACCCCCGACCAATCATCGTTAGTCGTGATGAGGCCGGTGTTGGACCAGTCCTGCAGGAAATCGCCGTTCGCCAGGACATGAGGGGTCGTCGACATGTATTGCACTCCAGCGCTTGAGAAGAAGACGTCGCGGATCGCCGCCTCACGGCATGCGTGAGGGCGCGGTCCAGACCGCCGTTGGTTAACGGATCGTTAATGCGCGTTGATAGAATGCCGACGACAACAGATCGGTGACTGCTTCTTAACGGGCCGGTGAAGTCGCAACATGGAAAGTGCTGCGAAGACCGCGCGCACCAACCACTCCTCGCGGCGCGCTCGACGCTCGGCCGCCGGCAATCGCCATTGAGTCATCGCGTTAAAGCTTGATCAGTCCGCCGCGAGGGACGACCACGCCAGGCTTCGGTTGCCGGCTGGTGCGGCCGAATTCCGAACCAGAGCGGCGTTTCGTCGCAGGATGTCGCGCCTGGTCGCCACTGGAACGCGTTTTCGCGCACGTGCCGCATTGTCATGCGCCTGACGTTGAACCTCGCTAACGAACGCCGGCCGCATCCGACCGTGACTGTCCGACGTCGTTTTGAATTGAGTATCATGACTGCAACAACGTCCTCCGCGTCGTCCCCCCCGTCCGGCGATCTCGCGTCGGCCGCGCTCGCCTCCTGCAGAACGGCCTTTCTGACGGTAGGACTGTTCTCGGCGGTGCTCAATCTGCTGATGCTCAGCGGCTCGATCTACATGCTACAGGTGTACGACCGGGTCATTCCATCGCACAGCATTCCGACCTTGATCGCACTGTCGACCGCGGTGGCGGCGGCGTATGCGATGCAAGGGCTGTTCGACCTGCTGCGTCAGCGCATTCTGACGCGGATCGGATCAGCGCTGCACGCCGCGCTGTGGCAACCGGTCGTCTGCAACATCCTGCGGGGGCCGCTGCGCGGCGGCGGCGCAAATCGCGGCCTGCAATTGTCTCATGATCTGGACTCGGTCCGGTCGTTCCTTTCCGGGCTCGGCCCGACGACCCTGTTCGACTTGCCATGGATGCCGCTGTATCTCGCCGGCTGCTTTCTCTTGCATCCTTATCTCGGCTGGACGCTGGTCGTGGGCGCGGTGCTGCTGTTCGGGATCGCGCTGCTCACCGAGGTGCTGACGCGAGCGCCGACCCGGGACGCGTCGCGTGCCGGCGCAATCCGCGGCGTTCAGCTTGAAGCCGGTCGGCGCAACGCCGAAATCGTGGCCGCGCTGGGGATGGAGCAGCGGTTGATCGACCGGATCGGCGCCGCCAATGACGATCTCGTCGCCGCCCAGCAGCGCAACGCCGATATCGCCGGATCGCTCGGCGCGTTGTCGAAGGCGCTGCGCTTCATGCTGCAATCGGCGCTGCTCGGCCTCGGCGCCTATTTAGTAATCGAGGGGCTGGCCAGCGGCGGCGTGATGATCGCCGCGTCGATCATGGGCAGCCGCGCGCTCGCGCCGGTGGAGCTTGCGATCTCCATCTGGCGTCCGTTCCTCGGCGCGCGACAGGCGGGCCAACGGCTCCGCGCCGCTCTGCGCAACGGCGACGCCCCGAAGCCCGACGTCGCCCCCGAACGCGCCGTCCATCGACTCACGGTCGAGCAGGTAACGATCGCCGCCCCCGGCGGCACGACCGCGATCGTGCACAACGCCTCGTTCGTACTTGAAGCCGGCCAGGCGGTCGGCATCATTGGCCCGTCAGCCGCCGGCAAATCGACGCTGGCGCGGGCGCTGGTCGGGATCTGGCCGATCGCACGCGGCGAGATCCGCCTTGATGGCGCCACCCTCGACCAGTGGCCGGCAGAGATTCGTGGCGGCATGATCGGCTATCTGCCGCAGGACGTCGAATTGTTCGACGGAACGGTAGCGGAAAACATCGCGCGTTTCGACCCGAAGATCGACGAGACGACGGTGATCGCCGCGGCGAAGGCCGCCGGCGCCTACGAGATGATCCTGAAGCTGCCGAAGGGGTTCGAGATGCGGATCGGCGAGGCCGGCGCCACCCTGTCGGGAGGCCAGCGGCAGCGGATCGCGTTGGCGCGCGCGCTCTACAAGGATCCGTTCATGGTGGTGCTCGACGAGCCGAACGCCAGCCTGGACGCCGAAGGCGACGCCGCGCTGACCGACGCCATCCGGCGTGTCCGGGCTCGCGGCGGCATTGCCGTCATCATCGCGCATCGGCCGGCGGCGCTCGCCGCGGTCGATCTCGTGTTGACGCTGGCGGCCGGTCAGGTGCAAGCGTTCGGCCCGAAGGACGAAGTGCTGCGCAAATCGCTTGCCGCTCATCCGGCGCCGGGCGGGGCGGCGCTGCAGGCGGTGCCCGATGCGCGCTCGGTTCCGGCCGCAGCCGTCAGTTGAGGACCTCCACATGACCGCCCCCTCCACGCCCGAAGCTCGCCGCAACGATCCGTTTCGCGATATCCGGCGCGCCACCGGACTCGGAATCGGTACCTTGGCGATCGTGGTGTCCACCGCCGGAGTCTGGGCGATGACCGCGCCGCTCGCCAGCGCCGTGATCGCGCCGGCGCAAGTGGTGGTCGACAGCAACGTCCGCAGGGTTCAGCACCCGACCGGCGGCGTGGTCGCCGAAATCTACGTCAACGACGGGGATCAGGTTCGGGCCGGCGATATGCTGGTCCGCCTCGACGAGACGCTGTCGCGCGCCAACCTTGCGCTGATCGAAAACCAGCTCAACCAGCTTGGGGTGCGTCGCGCCCGGCTGCAGTCCGAGCAGAACGGCCGCGACGCGGTGGTGCTGCCCGGCGAGATCTCCGCACGCCGCGCCATCGGTGCGATCACGGAGATGATCGAGGGGGAGACCACGTTGTTCGCCCGGCGGCGCGAGGCGATCAGCGGCCAGCAGTCGCAGCTGCGCGAACGCAAGGCGCAGATCGTGGACGAAATCCGCGGCCTGGAGGCGCAGATCGCGTCGAAGCGCGAGCAGATCCGCTGGATCGAAACCGAGCTGGAGGGCGTCCGCCAGCTATACGAAAAGCGTCTGGTGCCCTATGCGCGCCTCACTGCGCTCGAGCGCGAGGCCTCCCGCCTAACCGGCGAGGAAGGCCAGCTGATCGCCGAGATCGCGCGCGCCAAGGGCCGGATCACCGAAACCGAACTGCAGATCATCCAGCTGGTTCAGGACCAGCGCCGTGAGGTCGCGACCGAACTGCGCGACGTCGAGACCAAGCTTGCCGACCTCGGTGAACGCCGCATCGCCGCGATGGACCAGCTCGATCGCGTGGTGTTGCGCGCGCCGCAAGACGGCCTGATCCACCAGAAATCGGTCTTCACCGTCGGCGGCGTGATCACTGCGGGCGAACAGCTGATGCTGATCGTGCCGAAGGACTCGCTTGTGGTCGAGGCCCGGGTCGATCCACAAATGATCGACCGGCTCAAGGTGGGGCAATCCGCCAAGCTCCGCTTCAGCGCGTTCGACGCCGCCGTGACCCCCGAGCTCGACGGCACGCTGACGCGGATCGCCGCCGACTTGACCAAAGACCCGCAGTCCGGCGCGGCTTACTACGTCGCCCGCATCAGCCTCGACGCGAGCGAACTCGCCAAGCTCGACGGCAAGGCTTTGGTGCCCGGCATGCCGGTTGAAGCCTTCATCCAGAACGGCGTGCGGACGGCGATCGCCTACCTGCGCAAGCCGCTGGAAGATCAGCTCGCCCGCGCGCTGCGGCAGAAATAATCCAAGTCCCTATCGTCGTCATTGTTCAGCCTGCTGCCACATTGCCGCCAGTACGATGTCCCGACCTTCGAAGCCGCTAGATCCTCGGATCCTCGCCAAGTGAGCAGGCGTGGTGTGCTGATGCTGCCTGAATCTGTTTCTGGCCTTGGCTGCCCTTTGCTCAGAAGCCTTCGAGGTCAGCTTTCGGGAGACGAGCCGACCAGCGCAATTCGGCCTGGCCAAGCGCAGCGTTGACCGGACACCGACGATCTACCGCTGTCGCGGGTGCGCTGCTCGTCAGTTCGCCCCTTTGGAAACCGGAGCACTCGCCTAAGGGGATAGTCGTGAGCTAGCGACAGCTTTGGAGGTGCCGGCGTCTTCGTGCTGGAAGTAGGCCATTGCGATTTAGCTTCGGTAGAACCACCGCGTTGAGCTGACGGAGCTACCGATGGCAGCGGGCCAATGATTCTAGTCAGCGAAACATTGATCTCATGATCAGGTACTTGGCTTCCGAGGAGGATGCCAAGCAACGGATCGCAACTGAAGCAGGAGCCGTTGCGTGTCCAGGCGGAGCTGGCTGCCCTCGAGGAGACCCCTACCCCCATGTCACTGCATCCGGCAACGCTGGATCGCTACATCGAGACCGTCAACGCTCTTGCTAACATGATAGCACGCGATGCAAGCGCGAGGACGTGGGGGCCTTTTGGCCGATTCCAGGTCGCTTGTGCACAGCGTCATCGTTCACCCGAAAGAGCCTCGGGAAGGCTTCGACGTCAAGGGAAAGCTGGCCGCTCTGGTCGGCGGAGGACTCTTCCGAGGCCCACCACAACAGTGGGTTATACGTGGTAGCGGGGGAGGGACTCGAACCCCCGACCCCAGGATTATGATTCCCGTGCTCTAACCAGCTGAGCTACCCCGCCACAGGGATCGCGGCGGCGAATAAGGCCGATCTCGCGAACGCGCGGCATATAAGGAAGGGGGCGGCGGGAAGTCAAGCAAAGCGGCGGCCTTTTCCGCCATCGCCAGGGCTGTGGCGGGACGCGCCGCCTGGTGAATACGGACCTCTTTTCAACGGGTTCGTCATGGCCGGCCAGCTAGTCCCGGCCATACCCCACCTTCAGTCGCGGCCAAGAACGCGGATGCCCGGGGCAAGCCCGGGCATGACGGTCTGGGATGCGAAACCGGCTTCCGCCTTCGCTCAAGCTTCGGCGGGACAGGCTATTTCGGCCTCACATTCGGGTCGCCGCCGGGGCTGCCGGGGGGCGGGATGACCGGGGTGTTGCTGTCGGTGCTGGGCGCGGGGGCGTGCATGTCGGGATCGACGCCCGAGGGCGGGCAGAGCACGCCGTCCGTCTTGGCGAGCTTGTCTCCGAGCGGTTCCCGGGACTGGCCGGTGGTGGTGCCGTCGGGGGTGGTGGCCAGCCGATCGGATGGGGCACAGCCGGCGGCGCGTTGCGGGGATGGCGGCGCGGTTGCTTGCGGCGGCGTCGCTGGGGCGGGCGGCGCCTGCGCGATCGCGGCGCCGGAGGCGGCGATCAGGAGGCTTGCCAGGATGATATTCGATGTCGTGCTCATGAGAAGGAAACGCGCGGGGCAGGCGGGCCGTTCCCCAGGCGGAGTGCGATCTAATCGGGGTTCGATCGGAGCCAGCCGCGGGCGAACTCCACCCTCCCCTCCGGTGAGCTGCGCACTGCCCGTGTCGCTCGCAGCTACGCTTTGCGGTAGCGGATCAGGGAGAAGTGGCCCATCGGGGGCATCGGGCGGCGCTCGGTGAGCGTGACGCCACCGTGTCTTGCGGCCCAGTTCGCGAGGCGCGCCCAGGGGAATTCCGGGCGCCAGCCGAGGCGGCGAGCGATCGGGGCGAAGGCGAGCTCGAACAGCTTTCGCGGGCCGCTCTCGGCGCCGATGTGGTTGACCAGGATCAGCTCGCCGCCGGGCCGGAGCACGCGCACGAACTCGTCGAGCGTGCCTTCGGGATCAGGCACGGCGGTGATGACGTATTGCGCGACCACCGCGTCGAAGAAATCATCGGGGAAGGCGAGGTTCTTCGCGTCCATCACCGAGAGCACTTCGACGTTGGAGAGACGAAGCGCGCGCACGCGCGCTTGCGCCTTGCGCAGCATCGGCTCGGAAATGTCGACGCCACAAACTTTCGTCGTGCGCGCATAGTCCGAGAGCGAGAGGCCCGTGCCGACGCCGACGTCGAGCACACGACCGCCAATGCGGTCGGCCTCCGCGATGGTCGACTGCCGTCCGGCATCGAACACCTTGCCGAACACGAGATCATAGACTGGCGCCCAGCGGCCATAGGCCTTCTCGACCCCAGCCCGCGAGATGTCTGCTGCCATGCCCCCCTGCCCTGTGCGTTTCTAGAGTGTGATGCGCGCTGGTGAAATCGATACCGGCTCCGCGCTCGGCCTAGCGCCTGTCCCGCTTGCGGGAGAGGTCGACACGCTCGCAAGAGCGTGGCGGGTGAGAGCTTCTTCCTCTCGCGACGAATCGATGATGGACAGAGCCCCATCCCCTACCATCTCCTGCAGGCGGGAGAGGGGGCGCACCGTCGCTGCGGTGACAGGCGGGCTCGATCTCATCGTGCTCAGCCGCGAACCGCTTCCACCAGCGGGCGCGATGTCGCGTCTCCGACCTTCGCGGCGGCGCTCTGGATGAAGCCGCCGCCGAGCACGCGCGCCTGTCCCGAGGGCGCATCGTAGAACACGCAGGCCTGGCCGGGCGAGACGCCTTCCTCGCCGGCGACGAGTTCGACCTCGTAGCGGCCGTTGCCGCCGCGCAGCCAGGCCGGCTGCGGGCTGCGGGTCGAGCGCACGCGCACGAACATCTCTAACCCGCCGCCGATGGCGCAGTCGATGTCGCCGTCGCCGATCCAGTTGACGTCGCGCAAGGAGATGCGGTGCATCTTCAACGCATCGCGCGGGCCGACGACGACGCGGCGGTGCGCCGCGTCGAGCCGCACCACGAACAGCGGCGAGCCGGAGGCGATGCCGAGGCCGCGGCGCTGGCCGACGGTGAAATTGGCGATGCCGTTGTGCCGGCCGAGCACGCGTCCGTCCAGATCGACGATGTCACCGGGATCCATCGCATTCGGCCGCAGGCGCGTGATGATGTCGGTGTAGCGCCCCGTAGGCACGAAGCAGATGTCCTGGCTGTCGTGCTTGTCGGCGACCGCAAGCCCGAAGCGACGCGCAAGCTCGCGCGTCTGCGGCTTGGTCATGTCGCCGAGCGGAAAGCGCAGGAAGTCGAGCTGCTCGCGCGTGGTCGCGAACAGGAAGTAGCTCTGGTCGCGGTCGCTATCGGCCGCACAGACCAGCGCGCGCGAGCCGTCATCCAGACGACGCGAGGCGACATAATGGCCGGTGGCGAGCGCGTGCGCCCCGAGCTCACGCGCGGTCTTCAGGAGGTCGCGGAATTTTACGCTGCGGTTGCACTCGATGCACGGCACCGGCGTCTCGCCTAGCGCGTAGGAATCGGCGAAGTTGTCGATGACGGACTCGCGAAAGCGATCCTCGTAGTCGAGCACGTAATGGGGAATGCCGAGCTTGGCCGCGACGTCGCGGGCGTCGTGGATGTCCTGACCGGCGCAGCAGGCGCCCTTGCGGTGAGTCGCCGCGCCATGGTCGTAGAGCTGCAATGTGATGCCGACGACGTCATAGCCCTCCGCCTTCAGCAGCGCAGCCGTCGTCGAGGAATCGACGCCGCCCGACATGGCGACGACGACCCTGGTGTCCTCGGGACGGCCTTCGAGATCCAGACTGTTGAGCATGGGCCTAAGCGTTGTGACGGCGTCGTGGCGCGAACTGCGATTCCTGTGCCTTCTCGCGGGACATCGGCGATCTCCCGGAACTTTTGTTCCCGAAGCGCAGACTGCCCAAGTCGAAAGCGGCTGAGAGTAGCCTCTTTAATATAGGCGGCCTTCCGGTGAAGCAATCACGCGGGCACCCTGCTTAGGGCAATTCTTGCCGGGCCGGCAGAAACGACGGTGCTGCGGGGTCTTGCTGGGCTGCGGCGCCACGCGCACATGATGTTGATTCTACTATATAAATTGCCGCAACGGGACGCTGGCCCGCTCCTTGCTACCCCTTGTCCGAAGTTGTTTCCAAGGGGTCGCCGGTGGTTGGTCGAACGTCAGATGTCGTGGCAAGCGTGCAGGTCCCGAGCGCGCAGCAAAAGCCTGCGCGGAGCCAAGGGCCGAAAGACGCGTCTGCGAACGACTCCTTCGGCTCGCTGGTCGACAGCAACACTCAGGCGATCAACAACAATGCGCAGGTGCAGGACCCCGCGCCGCGACGGAGCGAATCCAAGTCATCCTCCCCGTCCTTCGACCGGAGCGCGCGCGACACCTCATCGACGGACCAGCCTTCGCAGAGCAAGGCGAGCGACGACGTCGACACGCCTGTGCCGGCGAAGAATGACAAGAGCGAGGCGACCAGCGATCCGGCCAAGGATGCCGGCAAGGCCAAGGACAAGTCGGAGACGTCGGACGCCAAACCGGCGGACAAATCCGAGGAGACCGACGCTGACAAGACTGACGGCACGCCCGTCACCGGCGCCGATGCGGGCGCCGCCGCGGCGGCCGATGCGACGCAGACCGCCCTGCCCGATCCCGGCATTATCGTTGCCGCGCCGGCCGTGGCGGTCGATCCGAACGCGGCGGCCAACCAGGCCAGCGATGCCGCTTCGCCACTATCGATCGCCGCGGCAGGTCTTGCCGCCAGTGCCTCCACTGCGGCCCAGATCGCCGGCACCAAGACCGATACCGCCAAGACGAGCGACCAGAGCGCCAAGGTCGCAGGCGCCGAGGTCGATGCCGACACCACGGCGACCCTCGGCGAGGCCGCGACCGGCACGGACGAAGCCGCCACGGCCGATGCGAAAGCCAATGGCGGATTGATCGCCGTCAGTCAGGGCACGCCGAAGACCTCGTTCAAGGATGCTGTCGCGGCGCAGGCCCAGACCGATGTCTCCAATATCGGCCAGGACAGCGGCACGGCGAACGCCGCCACGACGCAGGCACCGGCTGCGAGCGCCGCACATGCAGAAGGTGTCAAGCCGCAGGCAGATGGCGGAGCGATCGAGGCGAAAGCGGGGGCGGCCGACCGCACCGCCGATCTGGCCCACGGCGCGCCGGCCACACACGCGCATGCGGGCACACAAGCGGCCGTCACTCCGACCGATAGCGGCGCGCAGGCGGGTTCCGCCGTGCAGGCCCCGCTGACCAATACCACCTCGGCCGCCACGGCATCGACCGCGACGCTCACCGCAACCGCGGCCACCGCGACGGCCGTGCCGATCAGCGGCGTGCCGATCGAGATCGCGGCCGCCATACGCGCCGGCAGGTCCCGGTTCGACATCAGCCTCGATCCGGCCGAGCTCGGCCGCATCGACGTGCGCATCAACGTCGACCGCAACGGGCAGGTCACTTCGCATCTGACGGTGGAGAAGCCGGAGACGCTGCAGATGCTGCGTCAGGACGCGCCGCAATTGCAGCGCGCGCTCGACGATGCGGGCTTCAAGACCGGCAGTAACGGGCTGTCCTTCAGCCTGCGCGATCAGAACACATCGGGCCAGAATTCCGGCCAGAACAACGACCATGGCGGCAACGCCCGCCGGCTGATCATCAGCGAGGACGAAGCCGTCGCTGCCGCGCCCGTTGGGCGCGGTTACGGTCGCATGCTCGGATCGAGCAGCGGCGTCGATATCAGAGTGTGAGGAGTATTCGATCATGACCACCACGAATGCCGCCACCGCACCGTCGGTCGTCTCCGGGACGACCGACATCCCGAAATCCTCGTCGAACTCGTCGATGAGCTCGACCACCGGGTCGACCCTCGCCGGCAACTTCCAGACCTTCCTGACGCTGCTGACGACGCAGTTGCAGAATCAGAACCCGCTGGATCCGCTCGACACCAACCAGTTCACCCAGCAATTGGTGCAGTTCGCCGGCGTCGAGCAGCAGCTCAAGACCAACGAGTCGCTGGCCCAGCTCGTCAGCCTGCAGCAGACCACGCAGGCAACTCAGGCGCTGGGCTTCGTCGGCAAGACCGCCTTGGTCGACGGCTCGACCGCAACCATGACCAACTCGTCGGCGGTCTGGCACCTCAACGTGCCGACCGACTCCACCGTCGAGATCTCCATCGCCAATTCGAGCGGCCAGACCGTGTTCAATGGCAAATACACCGCCGCCGCCGGCACCGACATTCCCTTCACCTGGAACGGCATGGGCAATGACGGCACGCAATGGCCCGACGGCAAGTACACGATCTCGGCCACGGGGAAGGACGTGGCGAACAATAATGTCGGCATCGCCGCGCAGGTGCAGGGCGTGGTGTCGTCGGTCGACCTGACCCAGTCGCCGCCGCTGCTCACCATCGACGGTGCCAGCTACACGATGAGCCAGGTCAAGAGCATCATCGCGACAAGCAGCTATTGAGGCTCGCAGCATCTCTCCCAGCGGGGAAAAGGCGGATCAGAGTTCCGGGCTCGCGCCGACCCCGCAAGCGTCGTTCCGCGTTAGCAAAGCATTTACCTTCTGCCCCGCTCAGCCGGCCGAGATCACCTCTCCCGCCCGCGAGACGGCCGTGTTCCCGCAAGTTTCAACGAGAATTGTATTGAAGCCTTAGGCTTAGCGGATTTTTAAGCCGCGGGGCGTAGGGTTACGGGCGTGAGTTCAGTGGTTGAGAGTTTGTGAGTACGCCATGACAGAACCCCATCGCCCGAGGGTAAAATACGTCATCGGGCCGGACGGTAGTCCGTTGACGATCGCGGATCTGCCTGCACCCGGCACCAAACGCTGGGTCATCCGCCGCAAGGCCGAAGTCGTCGCCGCTGTCCGTGGTGGACTTCTCTCCCTCGAGGAGGCCTGCAGCCGTTATACCCTGACGGTCGACGAATTCCTCTCCTGGCAGTTTTCCATCGACCAGCACGGTCTGGCGGGTCTTCGCACCACCCGCATCCAGCAATATCGCCAGTAAGCGATCCGGAATCTGCTGCTTTTGACGAAAATCGGCCTCGCTTTGCGAGGCCGATTTTTTTCATGATGCACTTTTGTCCGACCTCTTAATCTTCGTTAACCATATCGAAACCATCACCTAGGCAATAATTGCCCAGTCGGCCTTTCCAGTGAAAGCGGCCGAATCTGTGGGGCGGTTGCTTGCAAGGGCTTGCGGACTTTCTGAAGAGTATCGGCGCCGCCCGGTTCGGGGCGATGATCGCGGTCACCGCCGCGCTCATCGGCTTCTTCGCCTTCGTCATCATGCGCGTCACCACGCCGCAGATGACGACGCTGTTCACGGACCTGTCCGTCGAGGATTCCTCCAGCATCATCAAGGACCTGGAACGCCAAGGCATCCAGTTCGAGATCCGCAACGAGGGCTCCATCATCATGGTGCCCAAGGACAAGGTCACGCGCCTCAGGATGAAGCTCGCCGAGGGCGGGCTGCCCAAGGGCGGCGGCGTCGGCTACGAGGTGTTCGACAAGTCGGACGCGCTCGGCACTACCTCCTTCGTCCAGAACATCAATCACCTCCGCGCGCTGGAGGGCGAGCTCGCCCGCACCATCCGCGCCATCGACCGCATCCAGGCCGCCCGCGTCCATCTCGTGCTGCCCGAGCGCCCGCTATTCGCGCGCGAGGCGCCGGAGCCTTCGGCCTCGATCGTGGTGCGCGTCCGCGGCTCGCTGGAAGCCCAGCAGATCCGGGCCGTCCGCCATCTCGTCGCCTCCGCCGTCAACGGGTTGAAGCCACAGCGGGTCTCGATCGTCGACGAGGCCGGCCAGCTGCTCGCGGACGGCGCGGCGACCGATCCGGAGCAGGCGGTCGGCGACGAACGCCGCATCTCCTTCGAAAAGCGCATGCGCAAGCAGGTCGAGGACATCGTGTCCTCCGTCGTCGGCTCCGGCCGCGCCCGCGTGCAGCTCTCCGCCGATTTCGACTTCAACAAGGTCACCCAGACCTCGGACAAGTTCGACCCCGAAGGCCGCGTGCTACGCTCGAGCCAGACCCGCGAAGAGCAGAGCATGACCGCCGACAACAACGGCCAGGTCACCGTCAATAACGAGCTGCCCGGCAACCAGCAGAACAACGGCGTCGCGCCCAAGGACCAGAGCAAGAAGACCGAAGAGACGAACAACTACGAGATCTCCCGCACCACCAAGACCGAGGTGACCGAAGCCGGCCGGGTCAACCGCATCTCGGTCGCGGTGCTGGTCGACGGCATCTACACCAAGAACGACAAGGGCGAGCTGGCCTATCAGGACCGCACCAAGGAGCAGCTCGACCGCATCGCCGCCCTGGTGCGTTCGGCCATCGGCTTCGACCAGAAGCGCGGCGACCAGGTCGAGGTCGTCAACCTGCGCTTCGCCGACGCCCCCTCCACTGCACCGATCGGCGAACCCGGCGGCCTTCTTGGCATGCTGCAGTTCACCAAGGACGACGTCATGTACTTCGTCGAACTCGGGGTGATGATGCTGCTCGGCCTGGTCGTGCTGTTCCTGGTGATCCGGCCGCTGGTCAAGCGCATCCTCGCCTCGGACGAGGTCGCCGCCGCCATCTCCGGCGTGCTGACGGGCCCCGCCGCTTCGGAAGAGGCCGCGCCGGCGGCGGGCCAGCCGCTGCTGCCGAGCGGCGCCGCCAGCGCGATCGACGTCGCCACGGTTCAGGGCCAGGTCCACGCCCAGTCTGTTCATCGCGTCGGCGAACTGGCCGAGCGCAACCCCAACGAGACCGTCGCCATCGTCCGCCAGTGGCTGAGCGAATCCGCAAAGTGATACGAGAAGTGAACTGACATGGCCGCCTCCCTGCAAAACGCCAATTCCAACGACATCACCAGCGTGATCTCCACGCTCGGCCAGCGCGCCGGCAGCCGTGCAGGCGGGCCCAGGACCGAAGGGCTGACCGGACCGAAGCGTGCCGCGATCCTGATGCTGGCGCTCGGCGAGCAATATGGCGGCAAGATCTGGAGCCTGCTCGACGACGACGAGGTGCGCCAGCTCTCGCTGGAGATGTCGACGCTCGGCACCGTCGAGGTCGAAACCGTCGAGGACATGCTGCTCGAATTCGTCTCGCGCATGTCGGCGTCGGGCGCGCTGATGGGCAATTTCGACGCCACCGAGCGCCTGCTCCAGCAATACCTGCCGCCGGAGCGCGTCAACGGCATCATGGACGAGATCCGCGGCCCGGCGGGCCGTAACATGTGGGAGAAGCTCTCCAACGTGCAGGAGGAGGTTCTCGCCAACTATCTCAAGAACGAATACCCGCAGACCATCGCGGTGGTGCTGTCGAAGCTGAAGTCGGAGCACGCCGCCCGCGTTCTCAGCATCCTGCCCGAGGAGCTCGCGCTCGACGTCGTCAACCGCATGCTGAAGATGGAGGCGGTGCAAAAGGAGGTGATCGAGAGCGTGGAGAAGACGCTGCGCACCGAGTTCATGTCCAACCTGTCACAGACCCGCCGCCGCGATGCCCACGAGGTCATGGCCGAAATCTTCAACAATTTCGATCGACAGACCGAAACCCGCTTCATCACCTCGCTGGAAGAGGACAATCGTGAATCGGCCGAGCGCATCAAGGCGCTGATGTTCACCTTCGACGACCTCGTGAAGCTCGATTCCGGCTCCGCCCAGACCCTGATGCGCAACGTCGACAAGGACAAGCTCGGCGTCGCGCTCAAGAGCGCCAACGAGGACGTCCGCAACTTCTTCTTCGGCAACATGTCCTCGCGCGCGGCCAAGATGCTCCAGGACGACATGGCGGCGATGGGTCCGGTGCGCCTGCGCGACGTCGACGAGGCCCAGGCGCTTCTGGTCAACCTCGCCAAGGACCTCGCCGCCAAGGGCGAGATCATGCTGACCAAGAACCGCGCCGACGACGAGCTGGTGTACTGATGGCCGCTCCGGCAAAATTCCTGTTCGATACCGATTTCGCGGCGCCCGAGCGGACGACGCGCGAGAAGGCGGCGACTGCGGCCGAGATCGCCCAGAAGGTCGCCGAAGCCGAAGCGCGCGCCTATCAGGAAGGCTTTGCCGCCGGCCAACGCGAGGCCAAGGCCGAGAGCGACCGCCGCGTCGCGCTCGCCATGGAAGAGATCAACATCGGAATCCGGGGCCTCGCCTCCGGCATCTCCAACATCGAGACCAAGATGGAGACCGAGGCGGTCGAGGTCGCCGTCGCGGTGGCGCGCAAATTGTGCGCCGATCTGGTCGCAGCCGAGCCGCTCGGCGAGGTCATCGCGCTGGTCAAGGACTGCTTCTCGCATCTGGTCGCGACACCGCATCTCGTCGTCCGCATCAACGATGCGCTCTACGACGCCGCGCGCGAGAAGATCGAGCGGCTCGCCAAGCAGAGCGGCTTCGAGGGCCGGCTGGTGATCCTGGCCGAGCCGGAAATTGCCACCGGCGACTGCCGGATCGAATGGGCCGATGGCGGCGTCGTGCTGGAGCGCGGCGCCATCATGGCCAAGATCGATGAAATGGTCGGACGCTATATCGCGTCCCGCAGGGGGAATTAAGCCATGAGCGATACCGAGGGACAGGTCCCGCTGCCCGATCTCAACGGCCCGATGCCCCCTGGAGGCACCGACGTTGGCTACAACGAGGACGAATATGCGGCACGCGCCGCCGCCGACCTCGAAGCGGTATTCGACGTGCCGGTACAGGTCTCGGCCGTGCTCGGCCGCTCCAAGATGGACGTCGGCGAGCTCCTCAAGCTCGGACCGGGCACCGTCCTCGAACTCGACCGGCGCGTCGGCGAGGCCATCGACATCTACGTCAACAACAAGCTGGTCGCTCGCGGCGAGGTCGTCCTGGTCGAGGACAAGCTCGGCGTGACCATGACGGAAATCATCAAGGCCGAGCGCGGCTAGCACAAGGACATGACGCGCGGCAGCGCGAGCAGACGGACAGGAGACTGACATGCGGCTTCTCATCGTTGGCACATTGAAGGGCCAGCTCACCACCGCCACCAAGATCGCGATGGAGAACGGCGCCACCGTGACCCATGCCGAAGATCACGAGCAGGCGATGCGCGTGCTGCGCGGCGGCAAGGGAGCCGACCTCCTGCTGGTCGACGTCGCCCTCGACATCCGCGATCTCGTGCTGCGGCTGGAGGCCGAGCACATCCACGCCCCGATCGTCGCCTGCGGCATCACCAACGATGCCCGCGCCGCGGTTGCCGCGATCCATGCCGGCGCCAAGGAATACATCCCGCTGCCGCCGGATCCGGAGCTGATCGCGGCGGTGCTCGCCGCCGTCGCCAACGATTCCCGCGAGCTGGTCTATCGCGACGAAGCGATGGCAAAGGTAATCAAGCTCGCCCAGCAAATCGCGGGGTCGGACGCCTCGGTGATGATCACCGGCGAATCCGGAACCGGCAAGGAAGTGCTGGCCCGCTACGTCCACACCCGCTCGGCGCGCGCCAAGCGTCCGTTCATCTCGATCAACTGCGCCGCGATCCCCGAGCACCTCCTGGAATCCGAGCTGTTCGGCCACGAGAAGGGCGCTTTCACCGGCGCGGTCGCGCGGCGCATCGGCAAGTTCGAGGAGGCGACCGGCGGCACGCTGCTGCTCGACGAAATCTCGGAGATGGACGTCCGCCTGCAATCCAAGCTCCTGCGCGCCATCCAGGAGCGGGTGATCGACCGCGTCGGCGGCACCAGGCCGGTGCCCGTGGACATCCGCATCATCGCGACGTCGAATCGCAACCTGGCCGAGGCCGTGCGCGAGGGCACGTTCCGCGAGGACCTCCTGTTCCGCCTCAACGTGGTGAACCTGAAGATCCCGCCGCTGCGCGAGCGCCCCGCCGACATCCTGGAGCTCGCCCAGCATTTCGTGAAGAAGTACGCCGAGGCCAATGGCGTGCCGCTGCGCCCGATCTCGGCGGAAGCCCGCCGGGTGCTCACCGCCAACCGCTGGCAGGGCAACGTCCGCGAGCTTGAAAACACCATGCACCGCGCGGTGCTGATGGCGCAGGGCGACGAGATCGGTCCTGATGCCATCATCACGCCGGACGGCGACCGCCTGGACCTCGCCAAGACGCCCCCGGCCGTGGCGCATGCCACCATGGCCGCCGAGCAGGTGACGCGCGCGCTCGTGGGCCGCACCGTGGCCGATGTGGAACGCGACCTCATCCTGGAGACGCTGAAGCACTGCCTCGGCAATCGCACCCATGCCGCGAACATCCTCGGCATTTCGATCCGCACCTTGCGCAACAAGCTCAACGAATATGCCGACGGCGGCATCCCGATCCCGCCTGCGGGCACGCCGGGTGAGTATCCGCGGATGCCGATGGTGGGGGCGTAGAGGCGCCCACGACCATCGAAAGATGTGAATGCCCGGGCTGGTCCCGGGCATCTTGTTTTGGCGACGAGACAACCACGGGCGCAACCCCCTCGGTGTCGCGGTAGGGGTTCCCGCGTTCGCGGGGACGACCCTGGTCGGCATGGCGGCACCGCATCCGGCGACTAGGTCGCACCTGCGTCAGGCCATATAACGCTGCGTGAGAACACACGAGGGACCGCATGTCTGAAGCTCAAGTAACGAACTGGCTGGCATCGCAGCGGCAAGCGATGATCGATCTCTTGCGCGATGTCGTGAACATCGATTCCGGGTCCTACGACAAGGAAGGCGTCGATGCGGTCGGTGCGCGGTTCGAGCGGCATTTCGCCGAGCACGGCATTCCGTGCCGGCGCGAGAGCCACGACACCTTCGGCGATGCGATCCATGCCGAGGTCGCAAAGCCCGGCAGCAACGAAAAGCCGGTGCTGTTGATGGGGCACCGCGACACCGTGTTCGGCAAGGGCGAGGCCGGGCGCCGTCCGTTCACGATCCGGGATGGCCGCGCCTATGGACCGGGTGTCGCCGACATGAAGTCCGGCCTCGTCATGAACGTGTTCGTGGCCACCGCCTTCCACAAGTTCGGCGGCAATCCGCATCCGATCAAGGTGCTGATCACCTCGGACGAGGAGATCGGCTCACCCTCCTCGCGGCCCGTGATCGAGCGCGAGGGGCGCGCCGCGCGCGCCGTTTTCAATTCCGAGCCGGGACGTCCGACCGGCAACGTCGTCACGGGACGCAAGGGCGGCATCTTCATGCACATGGCCATCACCGGCAAGGCCGCGCATTCCGGCGCCAACTTCGCCGCTGGCGTCAGCGCGATCGGCGAGCTCGCCCACAAGATCGTGCAGATCCACGCGCTGACAGATCTCGACAAGGGCATCACGCTCAATGTCGGCCTCGTCTCGGGCGGCCAGTCCGTCAACACCACCGCGCCCTATGCCGAGGGCCAGATTGACCTGCGCTACGTCGATCCGGCGGATCGCGCGAAGGTGATGGCTGCGATCGAAACAATCGTCGCGACGTCCTACCTGCCGGGCACCAGCGCAACGCTCACGATCAAGGGCGAGTTCGTGCCGGTGGTGCAGAGCGCAGAGTCGAAGGCGCTGTTCGAGAATTACCAGGCTGCCGCAAGAGATGTCGGCCTCACCACGCTCCAGGGCGAGTTCTCCGGCGGCTGCGCAGATTCCGGCTTCACTGCCGCCGTGGGAACACCGACCATCTGCGGCCTTGGCCCGGTCGGCGGTCTCGCGCACACGCCGGAAGAATATCTCGAGGTCGAGAGCATCGTGCCACGCGCGCAGGCGCTGGCGCTGGCGATCCTGCGGGGGTAGTCGCGGCACACCCCGCCGTCATGCCCGGGCTTGCCCGGCCATGACGAGGAGAGAGTGCCGTCACGAATAGCTCGGCGCGTCGGGCTTGCGGAAGATGTGGATGGGGTCGCCCGGCACGATCGGCGAGCCTGAGAACATCGCATAGGCATAGAGCGCGAGATAGGCGATCGCGATCGCGCCGATGGCGTAGAAGGCCCAGGTCGCGACGCGCTTCATCGTTTCGCTCCATTGCCGTTCGGCGGGAAGGCTCGGGGCGCTTCTAGAGCGATGATGGGAAAAAGGCCAGCCTTTCGCCAACCCGCGCGGCGATCAAATGCCGCGGCAGGCTGCGTGCGGGAACGCCGACATCTGCAATCCTGGCGGCGTCTACGTCCTGGTTCACCGCCACGTCCTGGCCGCGCCAGCAGGCCGGCGCCGCAGTCGCGTCGAACGTGACAAACGCCGGCCCGAACCAAGAACGCGAAAACAACCCCATGCACAGTAGCCAAGGTCTTGCCAGGAAATGCTTATTCGAATTTTGCGAATGTCGCTTTGACCTGTCGGGCAAAACAGTGGCAGAATGTCACCATGCCGCGGAAGGGATGGCAGGCCCTCGGCAGCTAGTGCCGCCATGTCACCGGCAGATTCTGCAGCCCGCGGAAGGCCCAGCCGCCGATTCGCACCGGCTCGTCGTCAGCGATCTCGATCCGGCTGGCGCGCGCGAACACCGTCGGCAGCGCGACGTCCGCAATCATGGCGCGGGAGGCAAACGCGCCGGCGCAGAAATGCGGGCCCGCGCCGAAGGCGACGCTCTTGGAGGTGTCGCGACGCACGTCGAACGCATCGGCGCGCTCGAAATGCTTCTCGTCGCGATTGGCGGAGCCGAACATCAGGAAGACGCGCTCATCCAGCTCGAACGAGACGTCGCGGATCATCCAGGGCTTTGCGATCCGCCGGGGCGACATGCCGATCGGCGAGATCCAGCGGGCATATTCCTCGAAGGCCTGCAGCCAGGACACTTCACCGCGCAGGACGAGATCGAGCTGCTCGGGATGGGTGAGCAGCGCCCAGACCGTGCCGGCGATCGCCTTGCGCGGCTCGTTCTGCCCGCCCGAGATCGCGAGCTTCACATTGGCGCGCACGCTCTCCATCGGCATGCCGGAGGCCAGGAGGACGCCGAGGATGCTCTGGTCGGGATGTTTGCGCATCACAGGCAGGATGTCGTCGATCGCGGCATCGATGCCTGATGTCGCCGCATGGCAGCGCGCCTCGACTTCGGGGTCGCCGGCATAATTGGCGATGCCCTCGATCATGCCTTGCGACCACGCGTCGATGTCCTGGTAGCCGATGTTGATGAGGCCCGTAATCGACTTCAGGCATTCGCCGGAGAACGGCAGCGCGAAGTCGCGCATGAAGTCGATGCGCCCGGGCTCGAGGCGATCCAGGATGCGATCCGCGTGGGCCTGGAACTGCGCGGTCCAGTGCGCCTTCACCGTCTTCGGCGACACCGTCGGAAACATCGCGCGGCGCTCGACCAGATGCGCCTCGCCGTCCTTGCGCATCATGTTGTGGCCCATCAGCCGGTTCATCAGGCCTGCGGGCTGGTGCGAGGAGAACACATCGATCTGCTTCTCCGAGATCGAGATGTCGTCGCGGCTCGTCAGCAGTGTCGATCCGAGCTGCGGCACGAAGGCGATCGGCGCCTCCTTGCGCATCCTGGCGAGCATCGGATAAGGATCGGCCCAGAATGCGGCGGGATCGATGTCGATGCGCGGCGCGGTGCTCAAGCTTCGCTCCCTTGCTGTGTTGCGTCGAGACTAGCGCCTTCCGGAGCCGCCGTCTGTCCCCAGCAATTGGGACAGGCGTCCCAAGGCTGTCGGCGAGGCGCCTGCAGCACCTCGCGGGGAACGGCCGGAACATATCGGCGTTTGATCAAGATGCCTCACCATCTCTCAGCCTGGCGAGCCCAGATAAAGAGAACCTGCCGGCCGGGAGATTGATTTGCAAATTCTGGTAGTCGAAGACGAAGATCTGATTCGCGACGTGGTCGTGGACATTCTGGAGAGTCAGGGCCACGAAGTTCTCCAGGCCGAGAGCGGGGAGCGCGCGCTACAGCTCTGCGCCGAAGTCACTCCGGACCTGATTTTCACCGACGTAAAGCTGCCGGGCCCGCTTTCCGGATGGGACGTCGCCATAAGATGCCGGGAGAGCCATCCCGGCATTCCCGTCATCTACTCAACGGGACACACCCACTCCGCTCCGCGACCGGTGTCAGGAAGCATCATGCTCCACAAGCCCTACCGTCTCGAGCGACTTCTGGAGTCTATCCAGACGCTGACAGGCCGGTAGCTCGCCGCCGTCACTTTGGATTGCCCACAATCAGCGGCCGGTACGGCCGCTGTAGGCCGGGCAAGCCCAGCTCCGAAGCCGGGCGAGCGGCGTTCGGCTGCAGTCGGGGAGCCTCAGTCTGGATCGGCCATCTCGCCCGGAATGTGCTGCTCGCCCTGGTCGGTGAGCGTTGGAAACTCGCCCTGGTTCGCCCAGGCTTCCACCGGCTCGACGGTGTCACTTATGACGGGTCTCTGCATCGCCGGTTTGGCGTCTTCGAATGCGATGGCCATGCGCGCGAGCTCCCAATGGACGTCTGCTTTTCCCTCCGGTTGGCCTTCGTCGCACCACATGCGATGCGCGCGGTCACGTATTCTCTGTTCCAGATCGTCGGTCATGATGCCCGCACCTCAGATGATCTTTGGCATCGAATCGGCTCGGTCAAACACCGGCTCCTCCAGGTCGAGGTTCTCCTCTTCGTCCTCTGCTGCAGCACGCACCGCTTCTTCTGTCTCACTCAGTCCGTCGGTGGTCTCGTTCGCTCCCATACCGGGCTGGGGCTGCCCGGTTACATCGCTCCTCGGCCGAGCCCCGACCGGCTGGTTGACGTCAGCAACGGATGGAGACGCCGGATCGGCGCCGAGATCGTCTTCTCGGCCCGCGATGCCGGGCAGAAGCACTTGATCAGATCCCCGCACTTGTGCCGTGTTGGCGTATTGCGGTTCCATTGAATTGTTGTGTTCGTCGCGAGCCAACGATGCGTTCCTATCTTTCATGTGTCATCGCTCTGTCGTGTATTAGCGCTCTGCCGTTCTCATCGTTCCTATGGCCACGCGAGTGGCGGAGATGCCTGGGCCGCTCGGCGAGGCGCCCTCCACTCGGGAGTCAGCCACCCTTACACGCGGCATCTTCTGAACCGCACGTGTTCAAGGGCGTGCCTCGCCTGCAGCGGGCCACAGCTGCGGCGCCGCCCAGGTAAGGTTGATCGGTGAGGTTAATTCAAGCCGGCGTTTGCCCATCGCGGCCGTCCTGGGTACTCGTGAGACAAGCAGGGAATGACATGCTCGACAGGACCGACCAGCACGCGCTGCTGAAGGCCGATCGCCGCAACGCTAGCGGCTATGCCCTCGCGTTGGCATTTTTCGGCGCCGTGGGCATCGTCATGACAGCCTGGATTGCCGCAATCGTTTGGGTCAGCTGGCACCTGATCGCGTGGATATTTCAGTAGGAAGTGCGCCGGTCACACCATGAGTGAGTTTGAAGGGCTTTCCGACCATTTCATCTTGCGAATGTACGAGTTCATCCGCAACGAGGTGCAAGCCGACGCGTTGGCCGGCACCCGGCTGGTCGGCCTGCCTGCCAGGCGTCGCGCAGATCATCTTTTCAGGGAAATCGAGCGTCGCGGGCTTTTCTGCAGGCCGATCGAATGGCCCGAGCATTTGGCTGACAGCTCGTGCGAGCCGGCCGACTGGTCGCTTCAGAGGATCGCGAACTGATTGCTTTCGGCTCGTCTCGCGCAATTGTGCGCGACAAGGCAGCGCGCCGGGCAACATTGATTCACGAGACGCAAAGCATCGGACCGAACACCATCGCACAAGTGTTCACATGTGAACATGCGCCGACATGGAACCAGCCTAACCTCGAGGCCTCGGCTGGATTCGCCTCCGTGCCGAAGCGTTCGCGGCCTCAGCTCATAATCCTTGGGTTGAGGCCGCCTCCTTTCCTCCCAAGTCGACAACCGGCCCCCTGAGCGGGCGCGCGCCCACTGCACAGGGACAAGAAGACATCGCGGAGCTCAGGTTCACGCCTCAGTTCAGCCGAGGGGCGAGCAGGCGAAGCACGATCGCAAACAGCTCGCTCTGCGAGGAGATGCCGAGCCTCTCATAAGCGCGCTTGCGGTAGGTCAAGGTCGAATGCAGGCTGATGCCGAGCTCGTTGGAGATCGCCTCGGAGCTGAAGCCTTCGAGGATGCGGCGACAGACATCCCGCTCGCGCGGCGTAAGACCGGCGAGTGGAGCGCAGGTGGCGAACATTTCGGCGAGAGAGCGCTCGGGTGCTGCGTTATGCTGAAAATGCCGCGCAACACTCGCAGCGATCGCCGGCGCCATCGTCTCGAGCCGCTCGCGCTGCGCAGCGCTGAAGCGCCCCTGCGCTGCGATGCGGTAAAAATTGACATAGAAGCAGGTACCGCTGACCCAGATCGCGGTCGCGCATTTGTCGACGATGCCGGAATCCTGGAAGAAGATCTTCCGGTAGCGCGCGCCGTACATGCGCGGCGCAAACGCCGGAAGCATGATCGGCGCATTGCCCTCGCCTTCGAACAGGGCATCGCGGTTGGGATCGAATTCATGGAACTGTCCGGCATAGGCCGCGCCGAGATCGCCGCCGATCGCGATGCTGCCTGCGTCGAGCATGCAGCTCGCCGCACCGGCCCGGCTCAGCGCGAACACCATGCAATGGCCGACGCCGGCCTGCCGGCGCAACGTGTCGATTAGGACTTTCGGGAAATCAGGGCGACCGATGGCCAGCACCGCGGGCGCGACGTCCCCTTCCGCCAACCCCGAGCATGAGCCTCTCCCGCGCGACCGCATCGCTTCCTCCTTCAGCTTTGCCGCGCATTCTAGCAACAACTGCCAAGCGCCGGAAGCCGGTGGCGTTACGACAGCAAGCGAGGGATCGGAAGCCTTCTCGATCAGCGCGGCGAGCTCGGGCCGCGAATCCAGCTTTCAAGTGCGACGGCAGCTTCCGCCTCGCGGGCCTTTTGCAGCAGGAGATCGCGATCGTGTCCCGGCGCCATCCCTTGTGCCCTGGATTTGGCGAGGGTGGCGGACGCAAGCAGGCGTTCGGTCAAGCTCTGCGTTTGTTTGACCCGTCGGCGTTTCTTGGTTCGGTCTTGCATGATCACGTTCTCACTAGGAATTTGTTCTGTCCGATGCGGTGGCCCATTCGATCGACGATGAAGCGGCCGAGCGACATGCGCCCGCACTGCCTTTTCATACTTGCCAAGGTCGGCGCAGACCTCGTCGAGGACCAGGCGCAGCATTGCCGTTGTTTGCCGATTGAACATGGCCCCTCTCGGGATGGCTCATCACCCTGTACCGGGACAGCCCCGCTCGGACATTTACATTGTTAAAGACGGCTTCGATGTCTGCCTCGACGCCGTCTTTTCGGTGCACCGGCGCAAGCGCAGGAAGCGCGTCAGAACTCATCGACCCGTGCGAGGCAGCCTGCACTCAGCAGGTCAATCCAGCAGCCGCGCCAAGCTCCAGCTCCAGCGGGTCGCGCTCGCCGCGCCGAGTGAGATAGAGCAGGTTGAGCGCGACCTGGCGCCGGTTGCGAGGTGTGCGCATTCGGCTTGGAAGCGAGTCAACGACCAGATCGTAGGTCGCTCCGAGCAACGACAGTTCTTCGGGAGAAAGAACATTCGGTCCGAGCATTTCGATAATGTCCGCTCTTCTGTGTGATGCCTCATCAATCACACGACCGGGACGCGAGGCTTTATCATTTGAGATCTTTGCAGTTTATTTTTCCCTGCACCTCGCTCGGCGGGAGATCGTCGTCCAGGGTGGACACGGTGCCCCGGGTTCCGGGGCGAGGAACGATTGCATCGGGCCCGCTTTGTCGTCGCATCCTCATTCCGGTCGGCCCTTTGTCGCTACCCAGGTTGCTATTGGAGGCACGAGGCAATGCGCATTCTTCTCGTCGGGGGAACGGGACTTATCGGGTCGGCAATCCACGCCAAGCTGTCAGCGGAGGGGCACGATTGCATCCTGGTGTCGCGTCATCCGGCGGCAGCACGCGATCGACGCCACATCACGCTCGACATCACCCAGGCCACCGATCCGTCCAAATGGAAGGGGCTTCTCTCCGGCGTCGATGCCGTGATCAATGCGGCCGGTGCGCTGCAGGGTCAGGACATGCAAGGCGTTCATGTCGCCGGCAGCGCGGCGCTCTACGCGGCCTGTGAAAGCGCGGGTGTCCGCCGGGTGATCCTGTTCTCGGCGATCGGCAGCAATGTCGATGCTCCGAGCGCGTTTTCGCGCAGCAAGCGCGATGGCGAAGCCGCCTTGATGGCGCGGGATCTCGACTGGGTCGTGCTGCGTCCTTCCGTCGTGGTGGGCCGGCCCGCCTATGGCGGCAGCGCGCTGCTGCGAGGTCTTGCGGCGCTCCCGGTTCTGCCGGTCATGCCCGAGACGGCAGCCATTCAACCGGTGCATCTGGACGATGTCGTCGAGACGGTGCTGTTCTTCCTGCAACCCGGCGCTCCCTCCCGTATCGCGCTCGATCTTGCCGGCCCACGGCAGATCGCCTTCAGCGACGCCGTCGCGCTGTTTCGCGCCTGGCTGCGCTGGAGGCCGGCCTACCGCCTGCACCTGCCGTCCTGGCTGGCCTCGGCCGCCTACCGCGCGGGTGACGTCGCGCAGGTGCTGGGCTGGCGAACGCCCATCAACGCCACCGCACAGGCAGAAATGCGGCGCGGCGCGGCGGGCGATCCCGAGCCCTGGCGCCAGATGACCGGTTTGAGGCCGCGCGATCTCGAGGTCGCGCTCGCACGCGAACCCGCCTCGGTGCAGGAACGCTGGTTTGCGCGCCTCTATGCGCTCAAGCCGCTGATCTTCGGCGTCTTCGGCCTGTTCTGGATCGCCACGGGCATCATTTCGCTGAGCGCCGGGTGGAACATCGGCATGTCGTTGCTGCGGGAAGGCGGGCTGCAGGAGAACGCCGCGGCGCTCACCGTCACTGCAGGCGCGCTAGCCGACATCGCTATCGGCCTCGCCATTCTCTGGCGACCTCTGAGCCGCTACGGGTTGTGGGCGGCATTGATCATTTCGCTCAGCTATGCCGTGATCGGCACGGCGCTGGTGCCGCGGCTGTGGGCCGATCCGTTGGGACCGATGCTGAAGATCTGGCCGGTGATCATGCTCAACCTGGTCGCCATGGCGATCCGGGAGGATCGCTGATGCTCTACTTCCTGGTGAAGATGGCGCACATCATCGGCGCTGCGGTCCTGCTCGGCACCGGGGCCGGCATCGCCTTCTTCATGCTCGTCGCGCATCTGCGCGGCGATCCGCGCGAAATCGCGGGCGTCGCGCGGACAGTGGTGCTGGCCGACTTCCTGTTCACCGCGAGTGCGGTGATCCTGCAGCCGATCACCGGCACATGGCTCGCCTGGTCGAGCGGGTACTCCCTCGGCGACGGTTGGATTGCGGCCTCGATCGCACTGTATCTCGTGACCGGCGCCTTCTGGCTGCCGGTGGTGTGGATGCAGATGCAGATGCGCGATCTCGCCGTCGCGGCGGTCGCGAGCAACAGCGAATTGCCGGCCCGGTATCACCAGCTCTTCCGATGGTGGTTCGCATTCGGCTACCCGGCCTTTGCAGCCGTGCTGATCATCTTCTGGCTCATGATCGCACGCCCGGCGATTCCATACTGGGATTGATCGGCGCGTGTCTTCACAGGTGCCGCCGGATCTCAGACAGCGGCGCAGGGCCCCCGCGCCTATCTCGATCGCTCCGCCGCGATCTTTTCCTTCAGGCCTGCCGCGCCGATGGCGCCTGCAACGACCGTGTCGCCGATGACATAAGCGGGCGTGCCTTTGATGCCGACCGCCCGGGCGAGCGCGGCGTTCTCCTCCAAGGTCAGCCGGACTTCCTCGCTCGAGAGGTCCCGCTCCAGCCGCGCCATGTCGAGCCCTTCCTCGCGGGCAGCGGCGAGCGCGCTCGCACGGTCCGCCGGGCCGCGGCCGCCGAGCAGCCGGCGGTGGAACGCGAGGTACTTCTCCCCGGTCCGATCCTGCATCCGGACCGCGACTGCGACGCCTGCTGCCTCGGTCGAGGCAGCACCGAGGATTGGAAGCTCCTTGAGCACGATGCGCAGGTCTCGATCTTCCTGCAGCAGGACCAACGTGTCGGACAGAGCGCGCCGGCAATAGCCGCAATTGTAGTCGAAGAATTCCACCAGCGTGACCCGGCCATCGGGCTTGCCCAGCACCACCTGGCGCGGCGAATTGAACAGCGCCGCCGCGTTGCCGTCGATCGCTGCCTTTCGATCCGCCGGCGCAGGGCGCGCCGCCGCGGGCGCCCGTTTGGTGATCAGCTCGGTCAGCGCGTCCCGCAGGATTTCGGGATGGTCCTTCAGATAGTCCTTGACGATGCGCTGCACGTCCTCGGGGTGCGCATCGAGATAGTCCTTCACGACGGCCTCGATTTCTGCACGCGTCGTTTCGGCCGCCGCAGGCGCACCGAACAGGGCTGCACAGAGGACGGGCCACACGGCCAACATCCGTTTCCATCGCGTCATGACGGTTCCTACCTCTCGTCGCTGCATCAACGGACTCCTGCTAGTTCCGGGGAGCGGCCGCCCCTGGCCTCAGTCGCATCGGTGCTTCGCGCACAGGCGCTGGCCGACGCACTCCCGCAGGAGGAGCAGGCCTTGCAGCCGGAGGAGCAAACCTCGGTCCCGGAGGCGCAACCCTCGGCGGCGCAGGCAAGCGGATACAGGCGGTCCCGGCAGCGTTCGGCACCAGACCTGGCCGGCATCGAAGCGGCGGTCGGGCGGTCCGCCCGGGCAACATCGGAACGATCGCGGGCCCGGTGGGCCGACCGGCGGCAATGCAGACATTGCGCTCCGCATTGGCAACGCTCCCTCCCGGGCAGCGCATGCAGGCCGCCGGATTCTTGGGGTCATTGATGTAGTTCGGGCCCAAGGTCGAGCAGTCTTTCAGCGGCAGATGCTGAAGGCTCGGCGCAACACACTTGCCGCCCTCCAGACGCTGCCCTGTCGGACAGATGCATGCGTTCTTGGCTGCATTGAGCGTTGCCCCGGCAGGGCACGCGCAGGCACCGGATGCCGCGTCGAAATGCGCCCCGGCCGGGCAGGCACAGGCGAAGACCGTGCCTGGAGCTCCCGGCAACGGGACCTTGGTGGCTCCTTTTGCGCAGACGCACACGTCGCCCTGCAGCACCTGGTTCTCGCCGCAACCGCAATGACCCGGCACGACCTGCATGCCCTGGCCCGGCGACGGGCCGGTCACACTCTTCTTTTCGGTCGGAATGTAGATCTGGGTCGGCGGGCAGCTCTTGCAGGCGTGCGGATTGTCCGGGTCCTGGTAGGAACCGGGCGCACAGTTGAGATCGAAGCACCGGGTCGCGCCGGCCTTCGAGTACGTACCGTCCGGGCACGGCAGACAGACGCCCTTGCTGCTGTCGGGGCTCTCATAACTTGGGGCGGTGTTGTCCGGGCAGGTCTGGCATTGCGTGGCGGTCGGATCGGACATTTGGTCCTTGCCGAGCATCAGCCCGCCCATGATCTGCCCCGGTGCGCAGGCCGGAATGCAGGACTTGTGATCGGCGGACACCTTCTGACCGAACGCGCAGGCCTCGCACTGACCGCAGCTGCCGGAGAAATAGACCGACTTGCTGTTGGACGGGCAGGCAACGCATTTGCCCTTCTCGAAGATCTCACCTGCCGCGTTGTTGCAGGGTGGGTTGCAGGTGAGCTTGTTCGCGCTTGGCTGGGTACAGAGTGGACAGGCCTCGCACCGTCCCTCCGTCAGAACGCCGCCCTGCACCTTGAAGGGCACGTATCTCTCGGTGGCGCCGCAGGCTTTGCAGCCTCCGGCATAGTCCGATTGCGTGCCGAACGGGCATTGACAGAAGCCGCCGGAATAGACGAACGGCGCGTTGCACGAGAATGTGCAGGACTCCAAGACCTTCATCTTGGCATCGGAATAGCCGGGGAGATAGAGCCAGAAGGCATCCTCTGAATAGCCCGACTTGCAGGCGCATTCCCCGTTGTTGCCGACCGTCGCATTGGCGATGCTCTCGCAAGGCACGCAATTGCCGTTCCTGTCGGACTGTTGCCCAGAGGGACAGGAGTAATTGTAGTTCGCCTCGACGTAATCGCTGTCCTCGCAACCGAGTGAAAGATGCTTGCAGGTCCAAGCCTCGATCGCGTCAAACGCCCTCGCGGCGGGGTTGCCCGGCAAGCAGTCGTAGTGAACCGTGAAACCCGCGATCACGATCGGCTCGCATCCGACGGCTTCCGCCACGTCATTAACGCACTGCCCGAAGCTGGACTCGTTGGCAATGTTGAGGTCCTTGGTCTTGCACGCGCAGCGCACGAACTGCAAAGCGTCCGAAATATAGCTGGCGTATTGGGACAGATCGGCCATGTCCTGTTGCGACAGGAACGGCGCGAGCTTGGCCATGAGGTCCTCGACCTTGGCGGGTATGTCGACGCAAATCGGGCTGACGTCCACGCCCTGCTTGACGTCGAAGGTGAGCGCGGCGGCCAGCACGGCGACCGCGTAGCATTCGTACTGGTTCTTGCAGACGGGCTCGCACTCGATCGTCGTCGCCACCGCCTGCTTGAAGGCGGCCACCATATCTTCGAAATTGCAGCCGGCGCGGACCGGCGATGCGGACAGCAGCACCGTCAAGGCGAACAGGATCGGGAGCATCCAAGTCCGGAGGCGCCGGCCCACACCGGGCAGCGATCGCAAGCGGCAAGCCAGGACAGCACGATTCATGGCGCTCATCGCGGACACTCGCCCTTGTGTTGAGCCTCGGTGGTCGTCACGATCGTGACGGTCTTGCTGCCGGTGGTGACACGCGTCGTGGTGACCGTCACGTAATGCCGGGGATTGTCGAAGCGGGCGGTGAACTCTCTCTCGGCGCTGGTGCCGCCAGTGCACAGCAGCCGCCACGTCATCAGGTTCTTGTCGTTCTTCGCATCGGAAAGCTTGCAGCTCTCCTGGCTGGGCGACGATCCCAAAGCCGTCTTGAAGCCGGTGCCGATATCGAGAGCGGACGCTGTGCGCGCGGCACGCGCCTGGTCCGCGGTGACGCATCTTCCGGACCGCGGCCGCGTCGTCCCGACGCCGTCGCGCTCGATCCTGGTCGTGAGCTGCCAGAGGCCCGGCTCCATTTCGACCGCCGCCGCATGGGAAACGGGCAGCACATCAATTAAGATGCTCGCCAGAATGAGCATGAAGCCTTTGTGCACGAGATGGCTCCCTCCAAGGGCACGACCATCGACGTGCCAGCCGAACGCATTTGTGCGGCCGGCCTCGCGAACTTGCGTTGCGTTAGATCAAACAAAAGCATGTCGCGTCGCTGAGTTCGCGCGCGCCGGCTCGGAAACAAGGGCTATGGGTGCTTCTACCCCGCGCGGGCCACGTTGATCGCGAGCCTGCCGTAGCGGTCGGTGAAGGCCTGCGTGTCGATCTCTTCGAGCTGGATCTCGCCGCTCATCACGCCTCGTTTCCATTCGGCCTGGGCGGGATCGTTCTGGAACTCGGGCATCACCTCGCGGCCGAACAGCTCGAGCGATTCACAGATGTGCTCGTGGCTGTTCTTGCCGGCCTGGTTGAGCAGGATGACCTGGTCGATATGCGAAGACTGGAAGCGCTTCAGCTTCCTGCGGATGGTCTCGGGCGAGCCGATCAGGCCGCCGCGCAAGGCCGCCTCCTGCGCCTCCGGATTGTCGCGCTTCCACTTGTTGTACTCGTCCCACATGTTGACGGTGTAGGGTGCGGGACGCTGGCGGTTCTGCGCGGCGCCGTAGAAGCGGAGCGCGAACTGGAAGAAGGTGGCGCCGTCGGCGCGGGCGCGCGCCTCCTCGTCCGTCTTGGCGCACATGAAGAACGAGACCAGCGCCATGTTCGGATTGATCTCGTAATCGGCGAGCTTGTGCAGCCGCTTGGTCATCGCATTGTAGTAAGCGTGCACCCAGGCGTGCGCGGCGTCGGCGCTGACGAACTGGAAGCCGAGCGCGCCGAAGCCGTGGCGGCCGGCGCGTTCGATGGTCGGCAGCTGCGAGCAGGCCATCCACAGCGGCGGATGCGGCTTCTGCACCGGCTTCGGCACGACGTTGCGCAAGGGGATGTCGAAATACTTGCCGTGATGCTCGCTGCCGGCATCCTTGAACATCGGGAAGATCGCAGCTACGGCCTCCTCGAACACCTCCTTCTTGGTCTCCATGTCGCGGCCGAAAGGCTCCAGCTCCGTGATGGACGCGCTCTCGCCCATGCCGAACTCGCAGCGGCCGTTCGAGAGCAGATCGAGCACCGCGACGCGCTCGGCGACGCGCGCCGGATGGTTGGTGGTGAGCTGAAGGATACCGTGGCCGAGCCTGATGTTCCTGGTGCGCTGGCTGGCCGCCGCCAGGAAAGACTCCGGCGAGGGCGAGTGCGAATATTCTTCGAGGAAGTGATGCTCGACCACCCAGGCATGGTCATAGCCGAGCTTGTCGGCAAGCTCCATCTGCGAGAGCGCGTTCTGGTAGAGCCGGAGCTCATCGCCCGCCACCCAGGGCCGTGGCAATTGCAGTTCATAGAAAATGCCGAACTTCATGGCGTCGCTCTCCCGCTTATTGTTGTTGACGGCATCTTAATGCGTGAAGCGGTGCTGTCTACGCATTCGCAATTCCGCCCCATGGGAGACGATCCATCCTTCGGCGCAGGAAGACGCAGCCGACTGACGATTGATCCAAATCAACGCGCTGTCGGTTAGACAGCATCTAAACTGCAGCAAGGCAACGGCCCGGATGCCGTCCACTCCCCAACATCCTTATCTGTGAGACCGAATATGTCGGCCCCTGACGACGCGATGTCGCGCGTGCGCCGTAAGCGCATGGAGATTTTCGCCTTCCTGTTCCTGACCGCGATCGTGATGCCTGTGCTCGCGGTTGGAACCGTCGGCACTTACGGCCTTGGCGTCTGGATCTACCAGATGATGGCCGGCCCTCCGGGCCCGCCGCCCTCCCCTCGTTGATCCCCAACCAGCGAAAGACAGGCATCATGGCTCACGCCACGCTCAATCGCCGCGCCCTGATCACCGGCCGGGTGCTCAGCGCCGACCGCGTCATCGCGCCGCCAGGCGCCGAGATCGCCAGCATCATCGTGCAGGCGCGGCCCGAGCGGCTCGCCGATGTCGAAGCCGAGATCACGGCGCTGCCCGGGTGCGAGATCCATGGGCGGGACCCCCGCGGCAAGCTCGTCATCGTCACCGAAGCGCCCGACTCCGGCAGCCTCGGCACATTGCTCAACACCATCCAGTCGCTGCAACACGTCTATTCCGCGGTGCTGGTTTTCCACGCCATCGAAACCGCCTGAGTCAGGAAGAGCCATCATGACATCGCCAAAGCTCGACCGCCGCCAGATGCTGAAGCTCGAGGCCGCCGCGATCGCCGCGGCCGCCGCAGGCATGCCGGCTCCGGCGCTCGCCGCCAACCTCGTTGCCGAGCGCAACGCAAGCGAAATGAAATGGGACAAGGCCGCCTGCCGCTTCTGCGGCACCGGCTGCTCCGTGATGGTCGCCACCAAGGATAACCGTGTCGTCGCCACGCACGGCGACACCAAGGCCGAGGTGAACCGCGGCCTGAACTGCGTCAAGGGCTACTTCCTCTCCAAGATCATGTACGGCCACGACCGCCTGACCCAGCCGATGCTGCGCAAGACGAACGGCAAGTACGACAAGAACGGCGAGTTCACGCCTGTGAGCTGGACCGAAGCCTTCGACATCATGGAACAGAAATGGAAGGAGGCGATCAAGAAGCGCGGCCCGAACGGCGTCGCCATGTTCGGCTCCGGGCAGTGGACGATCTGGGAAGGCTACGCGGCATCGAAGCTGTTCAAGGCCGGCTTCCGCACCAACAACATCGATCCGAATGCGCGGCACTGCATGGCCTCCGCAGTGGCCGGCATGATGCGCACCTTCGGCATCGACGAACCGCCCGGTTGCTATGACGACATCGAGGCCACCGACGCGTTCGTGCTGTGGGGCTCCAACATGGCGGAGATGCACCCCATTCTGTGGACGCGCCTGACCGACCGCCGGCTGTCCGCTCCGCATGTCCGCGTCGCCGTGCTCTCCACCTTCGAGCACCGCTCGTTCGACCTCGCCGACATCGGCATGGTGTTCAAGCCGCAGACCGACCTCTACATCCTCAACGCCATCGCCAATCACATCATCAAGACCGGCCGGGTCAACAAGGACTTCGTCGCCAAGCATACCGTGTTCAAGCGCGGCCAGACCGATATCGGTTACGGCCTGCGGCCCGAGCATCCGCTGCAGAAGAAGGCGACGGGTGCGGCGAAGCCCAACGACGCTACCGACATGAGCTATGACGAGTTCGTCAAGTTCGTGTCCGAGTACACGCTGGAGAAGGCCGCCGAAATGTCTGGCGTGCCGCTCAACCGCCTCACGGCACTCGCCGAGCTCTACGCCGATCCCAAGACAAAAGTGGTCTCGTTCTGGACCATGGGCTTCAACCAGCATACGCGCGGCGTCTGGTGCAACAACCTCGTCTACAACATCCATCTGTTGACCGGAAAGATCTCCGCGCCCGGAAACAGCCCGTTCTCGCTGACCGGTCAACCGTCGGCCTGCGGCACCGCGCGCGAGGTCGGCACCTTCTCGCACCGCCTGCCCGCCGACATGGTCGTGACCAACAAGGCGCACCGCGATCACGCCGAGCACATCTGGCAGCTGCCCGAGGGCACCATTCCCGACAAGAACGGCGCCCACGCCGTGCTGCAAAGCCGGATGCTGAAGGACGGCCTGATCAACGCCTATTGGGTGCAGGTCAACAACAACCTTCAGGCCGGCCCCAACATCAACGAAGAGACCTATCCGGGCTTCCGCAACCCCGACAATTTTATCGTGGTCTCGGATGCCTATCCGTCGGTGACCGCGCTTGCGGCCGACCTGATCCTGCCCACCGCGATGTGGGTGGAGAAGGAGGGAGCCTACGGCAATGCCGAGCGGCGCACCCAGTTCTGGCACCAGCTCGTCTCCGCCCCGGGCGAATCGAAGTCGGATCTCTGGCAGCTCATGGAATTCTCCAAGCGCTTCAAGATCGCGGAGGTCTGGCCGGAGGAGCTGATCGCCAAGAAGCCGGAATATCGCGGCAAGACGCTGTTCGACGTGCTCTTCAGGAACGGGCAGGTCGACAAATTCCCCGTTAGCGACATCGAGCCCGGCTACGCCAACGACGAGTCCAAGGCGTTCGGCTTCTATGTCCACAAGGGCCTGTTCGAGGAATATGCCCAGTTCGGGCGCGGCCACGGCCACGACCTCGCGCCGTTCGACACCTACCACCGCGAGCGCGGCCTGCGCTGGCCCGTCGTCAACGGCCAGGAGACGAAGTGGCGCTTTCGCGAGGGCAGCGATCCCTATGTCAAGCAGGGCACCGAGGTGCAGTTCTATGGCCACGCCGACGGCAAGGCCCGTATCTTCGCGCTGCCCTACGAGCCTCCGGCGGAATCGCCCGACAAGGAATATCCCTACTGGCTCTCCACCGGCCGTGTGCTGGAGCACTGGCATTCCGGCACAATGACGCGCCGCGTGCCCGAGCTCTACAAGGCATTCCCCGAAGCCGTCTGCTTCATGCATCCCGACGATGCCCAGGAGGCCAAGCTCCGCCGCGGGGATGAAGTAAAGGTCGTCTCCCGCCGCGGCTTCATCCGCGCCCGCGTCGAAACCCGCGGCCGCGACCGGCCGCCGCGTGGCCTCGTGTTCGTGCCGTGGTTCGACGAATCCAAGCTGATCAACAAGGTGACGCTCGACGCCACCGACCCGATCTCGCTGCAAACCGACTTCAAGAAATGCGCCGTGCGCATCGAGCGGGTGAACATGTCATGATGAAACGATCCGCAATCATCCTGCTCGCCTTCGCGATCGCAGCGGGCACGAGTTCGCTGACGGCGCAGACCGTGACGTCCGGCCTGCGCGGCCCGACCCCGCTCAACGACGAGGGCCCGGCGCCGCCGATGCTGCCGAACCGCAACACCTCCGAGAAGGAGGTCCGCAACTATCCGGAGCAGCCGCCTGTCATCCCGCACACGATCGACGGCTACCAGGTCGATCTCAACGGCAACAAATGCCTGTCCTGCCATGCGCGGGCGCGCACCGCGGAATCGCAGGCGCCGATGGTTTCGATCACGCACTTCATGGACCGCGACGGCCAGTTCCTGGCGTCGGTCTCGCCGCGACGTTTCTTTTGCACCGAGTGCCACGTGCCGCAGAGCACCGCCACTCCGCCCGTCAGCAACGACTTCATCGACATCGACACGCTGCTGTCGCGCGCCACCCCAGGTGGCCGGCGATGACGACGACCGCTGACGATCCCAATGCCGGGCTGAACGCAAGGCGCAGTTTCCTGGCGCGAAGCCGGGACTTTGCGCTCGAGCTCTGGCGGGTGCTGACCCGGCCGAGCTCGGTGTTCGCGCTCGGCACCCTGGTGCTGGCCGGTTTCGTCGCCGGCGTGATCTTCTGGGGCGGCTTCAACACCGCGCTGGAGCTCACCAACACCGAGAAGTTCTGCACCGGCTGCCACGAGATGAAGGACAACGTCTACGCGGAGCTGAAGTCGACCGTCCACTTCACCAACCGCTCCGGCGTGCGCGCGACCTGTCCGGACTGCCACGTGCCGCACAACTGGACCGACAAGATCGCACGCAAGATGCAGGCCTCGAAGGAGGTCTGGGGCAAGATCTTCGGCACGATCGACACGCGCGAGAAATTCCAGGATCACCGGCTCGAGCTCGCCGCACATGAATGGGCGCGCTTCAAGGCCAACGATTCGCTGGAATGCCGCAACTGCCACAGCGCCGATTCCATGGACGTCACCAAGCAATCGCCGCGGGCTTCGGTGGCGCACCAGCGCTTCCTGTTCACCAAGGAAAAGACCTGCATCGACTGCCACAAGGGCATCGCCCACCAGCTGCCCGACATGCGCGGCGTTCCCGGCTGGCAGTAAGCTCCGCTCCAGGCGCACCGCTCGCCGGGCGCGGCGGGCGGACAACGTCAGACATGCCGAATTCTGATAGCGAAAGTTCCCCTCGGCAGTTTCATTATACCGCCGCGTTATGCCGGGCTTAAATCGCAGGACCGATCATGTCAGGCGCGGCGTAAGCCGTCCCAGTCCTACTGCGATGGCCAGAAAAGCATGATGCAGCAGACGAATTCCATCATCGACGAGCTCGAAGATGCGGTCCGTAACGGCTCCTCGGCCAAACGGATCGAGACGTTGCGACGGGTGACAGACCTGTTTCTCGACCAGGGGCAGCGCCTCAGCGACGATCAGGTCGAGGTCTTCGATCATGTGCTCTCGCATCTGGTGACGCGGGTGGAAAGTCGTGTCAGGGCCGAGCTTGGCGATCGTCTGGCGCCGCTGGATTATGCACCTGCCGGCGTGCTCGAACGCCTCGCCTGGGACGACGAGATCGCCGTCGCGGGCAAGGTGCTGACCGAGTCCAATCGCCTGAGCACCCCGACGCTGGTCGAGATCGCGAAAGCCAAGGGACAGGATCACCTGTTCGCCATTTCCGGCCGCGCCGACCTGCCGGAGGTCGTCACCGACGTCCTGGTCGAGCGCGGCGAGCGCAAGGTCATCCGCCGCCTTGCCGTCAACACGACCGCCCGCTTTTCCGAGGACGGCTATGGCGGCATGATCGCGCACGCGGAAGCCGACGAAACGCTCGCCGAATCGCTCGGCCTGCGCATCGATCTTCCCATCAAATATCTTCGCGACCTGCTGCAGCGCGCGACCGAAGCCGTGCGCGCGCGCCTTGCGACCATTGCCCCGCCGGAGCTCCAGGCCGAGATCAAGCGCATCCTCGCCGCGATCACCAGCAAGGCGGCCCCGCCAGAGCCGAAGCGGGATTTCAGCCTGGCTGAAGCGGCCGTCAAGCGGATGAAGGGCCTCAACGAACTCAACGATGCCGCCATCGCCCGGTTCGCGGAAACCAGGAGATTCGACGAGGTTGCCGCCGCGCTCGGGCTTCTCAACAACAGCGCGCCAACCGAGCTGATGGCGAAGGTTCTGGAAGGGCCGCGTGCCGATCTCGTGCTGATCCCGTGCAAATCGGCAGGCCTCGGCTGGCCGACGGTCGAAAGAATCCTCTGCAATCGTCCAGCCAAGTACCGCATCGACGAGGCCACCCTGAAGCTCGCGGGCACGGATTTCGCCAAGCTGTCCCCCGCGACGGCCGAGCGCACACTGCGATTCTGGCAGCTGCACGACCGGATCGACAAATAGCCGGGGACGGGCAGGACGGCCTGAACGCCGCTTGAACGGCTGGCCGCAATGGTTAGCTTCCGCGAAGCGGCGAATCGCCGGTTCCTTCTCAAGACGGACATGCCCACCTTCACCCCGCATCAGGACGCCGCGCTCAAGGCCGTTGGCGACTGGCTCAAGGCCAAGCCCGGCCGGGGCGGCACGCCGCCGGTGTTCCGCCTGTTCGGCTTTGCCGGCACCGGCAAGACCACGCTGGCGCGGCACATCGCCGAGGGCGTCGATGGCGAGGTGAAGTTCGCCGCCTTCACCGGCAAGGCCGCACTCGTCATGCGCAACAAGGGTTGCGACGACGCGTCCACCATCCACTCGCTGATCTACCGCGCCCGCGAATCCGGCGAGGAGCAGCCGAGCTTCGAGCTGTGGGACGATGCGCCGGCCTCCAAGGCCAAGCTGATCGTCATCGACGAATGCTCGATGGTCGATGCCGAATTGGGGCGCGACTTGATGTCGTTCGACTGCCCTCTCTTGGTGCTGGGCGATCCCGCGCAGCTGCCGCCGATCCAGGGCGGCGGCTTCTTCACCAATTCGGAGCCGGATGCGATGCTGACCGAGGTGCATCGTCAGGCCCAGGACGATCCGATCGTGCGGATGTCGATGGACGTCAGGGAAGGTCGCGAGCTCGACATCGGCCGCTACGGCGAGAGCGAGGTGGTGTCGCGGAAGGAGCTCGATCCCGACCGCGTGATGGGCGCCGACCAGATCCTGGTCGGTCGCAACAACACGAGGCGCGCCTACAACATGCGGGTGCGTCAGCGCCAGAACATCGAGGACCAGTTTCCAGTCGCCGGCGACAAGCTGGTGTGCCTGCGCAACAATCGCAAGAAGGGCCTGTTCAACGGCGGCCTGTGGCGCGTGAAGTCGCGCAACACATCGCGATCGAAGTCACGCATCCTCAGCATGCGGCTGATGCCGGACGAGGATTTCGGTCACAAGGTCACGAAGGTCTCGGTTCGCGCGGATTGCTTCGAGGGCGGCATCGAGCAGATCGCGTGGGAGCAACGCAAGCCCTATGACGAGTTCGATTACGGCTACGTGCTGACCGTGCACAAGTCGCAGGGCTCGCAATGGGACGATGTCGTGCTGTTCGACGAGAGCTTTGCGTTCCAGGAGTCCAGGGCAAGGTGGCTCTATACCGGCATCACGCGCGCCGCGAAGCGGCTGAGCGTGGTGGTGTGATGCTGCAACCCGGATGAGCGTAGCGACATCCCGGAAGAAAGGACCCGCCTGTCGCTGCGCTCATACTGACTGCGAACCCGCCCGCAAAGGGCAGCCGCGCCGAGGTACATTCACCGCGCGCTAGGCTTTTTAGTGTATCAGCTTGCGATCTGCATCGGAGCGGAACGTTATGACTGCACGCGCAACAAGATCTCATGAACTCGTTACCCGATCCGATTGTACACTGAGCCGACGGAGCTTCCTGAAGTCCGCGAGTGTGGCAGCAGGCTCCCTCGCACTGTCGACCGCGATTCCGGGAACCGCTCTTGCGGCGCCGGCGACGCGTACGAACCCGAGCGGGCCGGTGCGCGTCTCGAAGGAACGGCTCGATAAGCTGGCCGCGACGTTCTATGCCGTCTTCAACGAGGGCAATATTCTGCCGGCGCCCTTCCCGGACAAATTCGCCGCGCGCAACGACGTCGAGCTGAGGCGCATCGTCACTTTCACGCGCATCCCCGAGACGGGAGAACGCGTTGAGGTCAGCGGCCTGCTTGCCGTGCCGGCCGGCGCGCGCGGCGCCTTGCCGCTGGTGTCGTGGCAGCACGGCACGATCCTGTCGTTCGACGAGGTCCCCTCGAATCTTCTGCGCCTGGACGACCAGAAATATGAGCTGCGCGACAATGTCGACTCGATCGAGACCCTGTTCAACATCCAGCGCTTCGCCGGCAACGGCTATGCGGTCGTCGCGGCCGACTATGTCGGCAAGGGCCCCTATCGCCGCGGCCGGAGCGAAGCCTACGCGGTGAAGGGCGCGACCGTGCAATGCTGCCTCGACGTTCTGAGCGCCGGGCAGCGCGAACTGCGGACGCTGGGCCTGCGCCAATCCTCCCTGTTCCTGAACGGGTGGTCGCAAGGCGCGCTGAACACGCAGTGGCTCAAACAAGAGATGCAGCGCCGAGACATCAAGGTGCGGGCGGCCGCGGCTGAGAGTCCGTTCAACAATCTCGCCGAGAGCTTCCACTATTGGTCGAACCCCGCCGCCTATATTCCGGCCTCGGAAAGCTCGTATCCGATGCCGCCGGCCTGGATCACGCCTTGCATCATCGTCCTGCTCGGCAGCTATCGGCGCTATTACGGGCTGAACGATTTGTTCAAGACGGCGATCAAGCCGCAATATCGGGCCTTCGCGGAAAAGTACTGGACCGATTACAGCCTCGATGGAGAGATCGCGAAGAGCATTCCTCCTGCGGGCGATTTCCTGACCGACGGCTTCTTCGATCGTTTCACCAACGACACGAACAGCAAGTTCATGCGCCGGCTGGGCGACAACGGCACGACGTTCTGGGACTACGATTCCCCGATCAAGTTCTACTACGGAATGGCCGACGAGGCCTTGCCGCCGCGCCTGGTGCAGCCGGCCATCGTCGCCGGCGGGCACTTCGCCGACGGCGTTCCGGTCAAGGGCGCGAGCCACCGCGGCACGTTCCTGGCGAGCCTCTATGGCGAAAGTACCGTCCTGAACGGATCTCCGACGGCGTTCGACTGGTTCAATACGCTGCTGTGAGCGGGACCCCCGGCCCGGCGGGCGCCCTCACGGACTCGTGTCCGGCCGCCTGTAACAGCGGGGCGGGACAGTCGTATCTTCGGCAACGACCGACGCCGGCGAGGCTATTCGCCCGGGCCGGCTCGCCTTAGACTGCCCACCCTTGCCAGAGGATCCGCCATGCGCCGACCCGCCCTCGCCTTCCTGCTCGCCGCAACCACCGCCCTGACGCTGGCCCTTGCCGTGCCGTCACGCGCCGCGGAGGAGGCGGTCGTGATCCCTCCTCCCGCAATGGACGCGGCGCCTGCGAGCGGCATCCAGACCGCCGTGCTCGCCGGCGGCTGCTTCTGGGGCGTGCAGGGCGTCTTCCAGCACACCGCGGGCGTCCTCAACGCAATCTCCGGCTATGCCGGCGGCACCAAGGCGACCGCCGACTACCAGAGCGTATCGAGCGGCCGCACCGGCCATGCCGAGGCGGTCGAGATCAAGTATGACCCGAAGAAGATCTCCTACGGCAAGATCCTCCAGATCTACTTCTCCGTGGTGCACGACCCGACCCAGCTCAATCGGCAGGGCCCCGATGTCGGCCCGCAATATCGCTCGGCCATCTTCGTGTCATCCGACGAACAGAAGAAGGTAGCGGAGGCCTATATCGCCCAGCTCAACGGCGCGAAGGTCTTCAAGAAGCCGATCGTGACCAAGGTCGGTGCGCTGGAGGCGTTCTACCCGGCGGAGGCTTACCACCAGGATTATCTGACGCTGCACCCGAACCAGCCCTACATTGCCTATAACGACATCCCGAAGGTCGAGAACCTGAAAAAGCTGTTCGCGGATAACTATATCGAGAAGCCGACGCTGGTGAATGCCGGCAAGGCCACCAACTGATCGAAAGATCACCAAAGCAACGGGAGATCCATGCCCGACACCAAGACGAAGATCACGGATGACAAAGTCATCAAGAGCGAGGAGCAGTGGCGGCGCGAACTGACGCCGATGCAGTACGCCGTGCTGCGCGAGAAGGCGACCGAGCGGCCGTTCTCCGGCGAGTATGAGCACGAGCACCGTGCCGGCACTTATGTGTGCGCCGGCTGCGGCAATGTGCTGTTTGAATCCGACGCCAAGTTCGACTCCGGCTGCGGTTGGCCGAGCTTCACCCAGCCGGCGGTCGAGAGCCATATCGACGAGGAGCGGGATACGAGCCACGGCATGATCCGCACCGAGGTGCTCTGCTCCAAGTGCAGCGGCCATCTCGGCCATGTCTTCCCCGACGGGCCCGGGCCGACCGGCCTGCGCTACTGCATCAACTCGGCAGCGCTGAAGCTGGAGCCGAAATGAGCGGCGCGGGATCGGGTTCCGACGTGGAACCCGATCCCGCGATGTGCTTTTCTCTTCTGGCGGAGCGGCCGATCCTCACGTTTCGGCGGCTGCCAGGGAGGATGCCATGACGCTTGGGACCATCCTGATCATCCTGGTCATCATCTATCTGATCGGCGGGCTCTCCGGCCGGTTCGGCGGCTACGGCTATGGCCTGGGCCA
This sequence comes from Bradyrhizobium sp. in8p8, assembly GCF_000426845.1. Taxonomy (GTDB): domain Bacteria; phylum Pseudomonadota; class Alphaproteobacteria; order Rhizobiales; family Xanthobacteraceae; genus Bradyrhizobium; species Bradyrhizobium japonicum_C. Next base: position 53,782 of record NZ_AUGD01000001.1, read on the forward strand.
TTCCGGCATGGGGATCGGCGGGGTGGTGCTGGTCGTGCTGATCGTGCTGCTGCTTCTTGGCAAGTTATGATGCAATAAGTCGTTGATATTGCTGGATTTATATCACCCGTAGAGCTGCCATGCGCGGATTCATCATCTCGCATCGCAGGGGTCGCATTTCTGTCAAAACGGCCTATATTAGAGGACGAAAATGACATGCGGCGGGCCCGCTTGATTGCGGCCTCTGCCCTCCCCAACCCCACGCGCTTAAAGCCCCAGAGAAGATCACGAGGTCTTTGACCATGCGTCCACTGCGTCCGTTCAACTTCAACACCTCCGCCGAACTCTTCCCCGCCGCGATTCGCAAGAAGAAGCGCGCCGGCTTCACCTATCGCCGGTTCGGCACCGCAGCCGAGGCCGTGCAGTTCGCGATGGAGCAGTTGCCGACGGATTCGCTGAACGGCGCCTATCTCCAGGTCGAGGAAGCACGCTTCGACCAGAACGGCATCCGCTCGCTGTACGAAAGCGATGCCTTCCCGCTGCCCCGTCGGCCCAAGCCGGCCCCGGCCGCTGAGACCGACGCCGACGCGGCATAGGCTTTTCGCAAAACAGTTCGATGTGCGCAGAAGGCGCGATGGCCGAAAGGTCGTCGTGCCTTTTGTGTGTCGAGGCTCTTCTCCCGCCGGAGACATCCGGCGCATTGTCGAGCGGATGGATGTGCGGGGAGCGGCCTACATCCGCGGCTGCTTCTCCAGCCAGCGCTGGAGCAGGCGCACGTTGCGCATGTTGGCTCGGAACATCACGTCGAAGGCGTCGCCGGCGAATGGGATCAGGCCGACCGCGCCATCGAGCGCGACATTGCCGAGCATGCGCGCCGTGATGTGCCAGGGCGCGCCCAGCGCGCGAGCCTCGCGCACAAGCCATAGCGAGATCGCAGTCGTGATGATGTCGCCGACGACGGGGATCAGCCCGATCAGCCCGTCGATGCCGTAGCGGATGTTGGTGCCGGGCAGGATGAAGGCGACGTCGAGCAGCTTGGCGATGGCCTCGAGCCGCGCGATCCGCTGCTCGCGCGTCAGATTGCCGAACGGATTGCCTTGCCCGAACTCGAACCGAAACTCGCGAAATCCCTGCTCCAGCGTTTCGGGCCTGATTTCGTGCCCCTCCTGATCGATGATCGGCCCGCGCGCCTCCTTGCCGAAGGAGGTCGTACGCGAACTGCTCCCCGAAGGAGCTCGGCGCGGCGCAAGGATGTCGTCGTCGGACATGGTCATGGCCTCCACACAACGCGCCGCCGCGACGGAGGTTGCCGCGCCGCGCCCGAAGGTCGCGCTCAGGTCGGCGCCGCCGCGGCTTCCGGCTCCTCGACATAACGATGCACGAGCCAGGATGAGATCACTGCCGGCACGAAGCCGACGAGCCCATACAGGATGAACTGCACCGCGCCCGAATCCGGCCCGCGCGAGCTGTAGGTGAACGAGGCCAGAGCGAAGGCGAACAGGCCGACCAGGAGCATCCGCAAAACCGGGCCGATCCGGCGGATGTGGATCAGGATGTCATCGATTGCGCCGATCATCAGCGCGGGCAGGAACCCGAACAGGTAGCTGTATTGCAGGGTCTTGAAGAACACGGCGAACAGTTTGCCGACCTCGCCAAGATTGGTCTGGGTCCAATAGCCGGACTGGTAGGTGGTCGTCAGCAGCAGCAGGAACCCGCCGACGAACGGGCCGACCAGCGCAAACACCAGATAGCGTTTCATCAAAGCACCTCACCCTTTGCCAGCGTTATAGCAGCGCGGAGGGAACCTTGAACAGCGGGGCACCAGGCGTCCGCATCAGGGGAACAAGTGGCAAGGCGACGAGTTCATGCTGGACCTGAATTTAACCCTGGCAGACTGGAGCCCTGATGGCCCGCAAACTTCTCCTGGCGACGATCGCGCTGGCAGCCCTTGGCCTGTCCGACGCGCCTGCTTTCGCTCAAGGCCACATGGGCACGCCGCAGGAGCAGAAGGCCTGCTCGCGCGACGCGCAACGTTTCTGCCGCAAGAACCTCGGCAACGACCTGGCGGTGCAAGGCTGCCTGCAAGCCAATCGGGCCAAGTTGTCGAAGTCGTGCAGCAAGGTGTTTCAGAGCCACGGCATGTGAGGATCGGACCCCGCCCCGCGAATGGAGAGTGAAGCCATGTTGCACGACGAAGAACTCTCAATCCTGCGGGACATCAGCCAATCCATTGCGTTTGCGGACGATCGGCAAGGCAAGATGGGGCAATTGATCGCCGACGGCTACGTCATGAAGGACGGCGATCTGTTCGAGCTCACGGCCAAGGGCGTCACCGCCGTCGAGGAGCACGCCGCTCTCGGCATGAGCGATGCGGAACAAGCGAACGCATCCTCCGACCGACTGATCTGACCGCCCGCGACGTGACTCGCGCGCAACAATTGCGAATTCCTTTGCGCCGACCATTGCAGGTGCGCGCCAATGGCGCATACTTCGCTCGGGCGGCGCAGCACTTTCGATTCGAACAACATCAAAGAAATCGAGCGACCACATGCGGGACCAAGTTCCCGGCGTGGAGGCTGTGACATGCGGCAGATCAAGCCGCGTGCGGCGCCCCAAGAAACCAAGCGGCTCAAGCCCGCGGAAACTCGGGGACCAATCTCGCATGACACGCAATCAGACGATCGCTTCGCTCTTCGCTTTCGCCGTCACCAGCCTGGCACTCCAGACCTCACCCGGCCTCGCCTTCACGTCCGAAGCACAGCAGATGTGCTCGGGCGATGCGATGCGGCTGTGCTCCAGTGAAATTCCGGATATTCCGCGAATCACCGCCTGCATGGTGCGGAACAAGTCGCAGGTCAGCCCCGGCTGCCGCGCCGTGATGGACCGCGAGCACGCAGCCGCCGCGGCATCGCGCAAGCGGGAAGCTTCGGCGCGGTAGTGACCATATGGGGTGTCATTCCGGGGCGGTGCGCAGCACCGAACCCGGAATCCATGTCTTGACGTCACGCGCTGCACGATCGCTTCTCAGATGCGCAATTGCGCATCATAGCTCGTGCTTCGCATGCCGCGGGATGACGGAAGTGGCGGCCGCCTAACTCAATCGCCCCACTGCGCGAACGCGTCGTTGAAGGCGCGTTCGCCGGGAGCGCCCTTCTCGATGGCGATGATGGCGCGGCGCTGGTTGGAGTAGACCAGCGGCACGTCGAACCAGGAGCGCTCCTTCAGGAGCTGGATGTTGCGGGCGCGGTCGGCGTCGACATTGGAGAGGCCGACCAGGAAGAAGCCGTCGGTGACCTTGACCGCGAGGCCTGCGAGCGGCGTGCCGCGCGCCTGCTCGTTCGACTTCATCAGAATGCCCGGCACGTTGGAGACGCTGCCGCCAGGAAAATCCGGCGGCAGGATGAAGGTCAGCTCCGCGGTGTGGCTCGCCGGCAGCGAGGAATCGGTGTTGCGGCGGAACGACATGGTCATCTTGAACTTGCGGTCGGGGATCTCGATGTCGGCGCGCACGGCGACGTCGGGCTTCTGGTTGCCGGACGCCTTGATCGGCTCGAGCCGCCACACCACCGAGCCGACATATTGCTTGCCCTTCGGGTCGGACGGATCCTCGTCGTAGAGCACGACCTTCTGCGCCACGGGCGCGACCGGCTGATCCGCCGAAGGCTGGCCGACGCGATCGGGGATCTTCGGCTTGCTCTGCGGCTGCGCCGGAGTCGGCGCCTCCACCACCTGCGTTGCGGATGGCTTGAAGAAGCCGTTGACGACCTGGACCAGCTGCCTGCCCCAGAGGATGCCGGCCCCGACCAGGATCAGCACGATGCCGACGGCAATCGCGCTCTTGAACGGGAACGCCGAGCTGGTGCGGACGCGCTTCTTGACGTCGCGCTCGGGGGCGACGCGCGCACGGGGCGAGGGCGGCTGCGGCGCGTAGCGCTCGGCTTCCTCGATCGATTCGTCGTAGGAATAGGGCGCCTCGGACTCGCCGGCGCGGCTTTCCAGGCTCGGCTCCAGCCGGTCGAATTCCGGCGAGGGCGAGGGGACGTTGGCATAGGTGCGGCGCGCGGCGCGGCTCGCCTGCGCGGCAGCACCGCCGAGATCATTGGCGTCGGCCGTGATGTCGCGGAAGCCGCGCACGCCCGGTGCCGGCGGCAGCGGCGGGGCAGGTCCGACATCGGGCGGACGGCGCCCGCCCGCGCGATCGCGGCCGGCCGGCGGCTCAGGTGTCGGCGGCGGGGCCGTGGGGCCCGGCTGGCGCGGGGCGTCGAAACGGGGAGCGCGCGGCGGGCGCGGGGTCTCGCCCTGGTCATCGACGTTGAAGGACGGGCGGTCGGCTCGCGGCGGGGTCGGGGCAGGACGCGTGCGCGGCGGGGCCGCAGCCGGGCTGCCCTCAGCGGCACGGGTGCTGGCGCGTCGGAAGGCATCTCCACTGCCGCCGGAGCGCGGGCCGCCGCCGCCGGGGCGCGAGGCCTCTCGGGCACGTTGGGCAGCCTCCGATTCGACCTTGCGAACGGCCTCCTCCAGCGACAGCCGCTCGCGCGTGATCTCGGACTCGGACAGCGGCGGCTGCACACTGCGCAGCTGCGCGATCAGGGCCGTGCGAGCCCGCTCATAGAGCGCGCGACGGCTCTCGCCGGGAGCATTCGGGTCCAGGGCGGCAATAGCGCGGGCGATCAGCGGATAGTAATCAGCCATTTCTACTCAACTATACGCGCGTCCCGGTAAGAGATCGTTAAGCCTCAAACGGATTTTGCACCAGGATAGTATCCTCGCGTTCCGGGCTGGTGGAAAGCAGCGCGACGGGGCATCCCACCAATTCCTCGATCCGGCGGACATATTTGATGGCCTGGGCCGGCAGGTCGGCCCAGGACCGCGCGCTGGCGGTCGGCTCCTTCCAGCCCTCGATGGTCTCGTAGATCGGCTCGACCCGGCTTTGGGCGCCCTCGCCGGCCGGGAAATGGTCGATCTCCTTGCCATCGAGCTTGTAGCCGGTGCAGACCTCGATCGTGTCGAAGCCGTCGAGAATGTCCAGCTTGGTCAGCGCCAGACCGTTGATGCCGCAGGTCCGGACCGCCTGACGCACCAGCACGGCATCGAACCAGCCGCAGCGGCGCGGACGGCCGGTATTGGTGCCGAACTCGCGGCCCCGCTCGCCGATCTTGCGGCCGATCTCGTTGTCCTGTTCGGTCGGGAACGGGCCCTGGCCGACACGGGTCGTGTAGGCCTTGCACAGGCCGAGCACATAGCCGACCGCGCCCGGCCCGAGGCCGGCACCGGTCGCGGCCTGCGCCGCCACCGTGTTGGACGAGGTGACGTAAGGATAAGTGCCGTGGTCGACGTCGAGCAGCGCGCCTTGCGCGCCCTCGAACAACATGCGCTTGCCTTCGCGCCGCTTGATGTCGAGCAGCCGCCACACCGTCTCGGCGTAGGGCAACAGCTGCGGCGCCAGCGCGGTCAATTCCTTCAGGATCTCCTTTCCGTCGAATTCCGGCAGATTGAGGCCACGGCGGAGCGCATTGTGGTGCGCCAGGAGGCGGTCGATCTTGTGCGGAAGCGTGTCGAGATCGGCAAGGTCCATCAGACGGATGGCACGGCGGCCGACCTTGTCTTCATAGGCAGGTCCGATGCCGCGGCGGGTGGTGCCGATCGCAGTCGCGGCGCTCGCGGATTCGCGGTGAGCATCGAGCTCGCGGTGCAGCGGCAGGATGAGCGTGACGTTCTCGGCGACGCGCAAATTGTCCGGAGAGACCGCGACGCCCTGGGCCCTGAGCTTGGTGACCTCGTCGAGGAAGGCGGTGGGATCGAACACCACGCCGTTGCCGATCACCGACAGCTTCTGGTCGCGCAACACGCCGGAGGGCAGCAGCGCGAGCTTGTACGTCTTGCCGTTGATCACCAGCGTGTGGCCGGCGTTGTGACCGCCCTGGAAGCGGACGACGATATCCGCCTGCTCCGACAACCAGTCGACGATCTTGCCCTTCCCTTCGTCGCCCCACTGGGCGCCGACGACGACAACATTGGCCATTCTCGGGTAATCCTTCGAAGATTTTAGATGCGCCACCCAAGCTGACGGCCGGGAGCCGCTCGCACGCAAGGCAGCCAACCGGATAAAGGAAGCAGCCCCTCTAGGCAAGCAAGAACGGGGCATTTTCCGGGCCCGAGAGACACTTTAAGCCTTTGATATCCCCCGAAAATCCTGAAGGCTGCCGGATCAGATCGGCAAGCCTCGACCAAAGCGGGAGACCGATCCCGGCCGCTGCATGGTCGCGATGCATCCCGCCCCCGTTGATGCAACCACGATTTCCGTGTCTTTGGGTATTTGCCGGGCTGTCAGCCGGCCCGACCTTGCCGGGCCGGGGCCCCGGCGCGCATGACGCGGAGCCAAAACAATCAGAATGTCCGCCACCGGCCAGAGCACGGGCTCCGAATCATCAGGCCATCACTGGATCGCCAACCAGCCTTACCTGCTGCTCAGCATCACAGCCCTGTGCTGGGCCGGCAACGCCATCGTCGGGCGGCTCGCCGCCGGCCACATTCCGCCGGTCACGCTATCCTTTTTGCGCTGGTTCTTCGCCTTCCTGCTGGTGCTGCCGTTTGCCTGGAAGCACCTCGTGCAGGACTGGCCGGCCATCCGCGGCAAGCTCGGCCTGATGGTCACGCTCTCGATCACCGGAATCGGCGCCTTCAACACGCTGCAATATTGGGCGCTGGAGCATACCCAGGCGCTGAATACGCTGCTGCTCCAGTCGGCCGCGCCGCTGCTCGTGGCGCTGTGGTCGCTGGCCATCCTCGGCATCCGCCTCACCGCGGCGCAGGCTTTCGGCGTGCTGCTGTCGATGTGCGGCGTGCTGACGATCCTGCTGCACGGCGACTTCACCACGCTGTCGAACATCGAGTTCAACAAGGGCGACCTCATCTTCATCGTCGCGCTCGTCATCTTCGCACTTTACTCGGTGCTGACCCTGAAGCGGCCGCCGATGCACGGACTGTCGTTCCTCGCCTTCACGTTCGGGGTCGGTGCCGCCTGCCTGATTCCGCTGGAGATTTGGGAACTGTCCGCGCGGCCCGTGATGAAGCTCGACGGGCCGAACCTGTTGACGCTCTTCTACGTCGCCGTCTTTCCGTCGGCGCTCGCCTATCTCTGCTTCAATCGCGGCGTGCGCCTGATCGGGGCCAACCGCGCTGCGCCGTTCTTCCACGTCGTGCCGGTGTTCGGCTCGGTCATGGCGATGGTGTTCCTCGGCGAGCACCCGCAGATCTTCCATTTCGTCGGCTTCGCGCTGGTGTTGGCGGGCGTGTTCGTGGCATCGCGGAAGCAGACGACGTAGGCGCCAAGCACAGGCGCATTTTGCGCGAGCTGGCGCGTGCGCTCGCTATTTCACCTTGAACTTGCTGTAGGCCTCGCTCGTCGCGATGATCACGTGCTCGGCGCAGCCGTTGACGCGATGCGGATCGGCTTCACGTTCGTAGGCTTCCGACGTCATCATGTCGAGAAAGGCCGAGACGGACGGATAATGGACCAGCGCAACGAAATCCCACGCGTTGCCCGCGTGCGGACCGAGGGCGACCGTTTTGGCTTCGCCGGTCCAGAGCAACGTGCCGCCGCGCGCCCTGATCATCGGCACGGTGATCGCACTGTAGCGCAGATACGCGTCCCAGCCGGAGCCATCGCCATCGCGCGAACGCGCGTGGAAGCGCATCAGGTTCAGCATCACCACCGGCGCACTCGGATCGAGCCGCTCCAGGCCTTCGATGTTCAACATATTGACCGCCAATGGCACCTCCTCAGCTCATGCCTGCATTGTAGCATTGCGGCGCTGTGACTTGTGTCACGGCGACGATCCGGCGCAAGCTCGCATCCAACGCCAATGACGACCGCTTCGCCCGCGCCACCGGCCTCGAATCCGGCCAACTGGCTCAACAACCAGCCCTATCTGCTGCTCAGCCTAACCTCGCTGTTCTGGGCCGGCAACATCGTGCTCGCTCGCCATGTCGGCGCGCATGTGCCGCCGCTGACGGTGACCACGATCCGCTGGTACGGCGTGTTCCTGATCCTGTTGCCGTTCGCCTGGCAGCATCTGAAGCGCGACTGGCCTGCCTTGCGCAAGAGCCTCCCCTTGATGCTGTTCCTGTCGCTGGTCGGCTTTGCCTTCAACAACGCGATCTCCTACTGGGCAATGCAGTACACGGAGGCGCTGAACGCGCTGCTGATCCAGTCGGCGGGTCCCCTGTTCGTGGCGCTGTGGTCGCTGGTGCTGTTCGGCGTGCGGCTGACCGGGGCGCAGCTTGGCGGCATCGCGATCTCGCTCTTCGGTGTGCTGATCATCATCCTGCGTGGCGACCTTGCCGCGCTTGCGAGCATCAGCTTCAACAGGGGCGACATCATGTTCGCCTCCTCGCTGGTGGCGTTCGGCATCTACTCCGCCTTCATTCCGCGGCGGCCGAAGATTCATCAGCTCTCCTTCCTGTCCTTCACCACCTGCTGCGGCGCGACGATGCTGCTGCCGACGGCGATCTGGGAGACAGCAAGCGGCCACGTGCTGCACTTCGACGGGAAGACGCTGGCGACGCTGGGCTACATCCTGATCTTTCCCTCCACCCTCGCCTACCTTTTCTTCAATAGGGGCGTGGCGCTGATCGGGCCGAACCGGGCGGCGCCGTTCTTCCATCTGGTGCCGGTGTTCGGCTCTGCGATGGCGATCCTGCTGCTGGGTGAAAAGCTCCAGCCGTTCCATCTGATCGGCTACGCGCTGGTACTCGCGGGCGTCGTGCTTGCATCGCGCCAAGGCTCGGCGCGGTGACGTAATTCCGCGCGACGGACGCATTAACGACCTCCGACCATCTTTCGAATCCTTTTCGGACGAGCTAGGTTCCGCGCCAACCAAAAAAGGGAACGACCAAAGATGATTTCAACGTTGATTCGAAACCTGCGGACGGTCGGTGTGGCCGCACTCTGCCTCGCAGCGGCATCCACGGCCCAGGCCGACAACTATCCCAGCCGGAATATCACGCTGGTCTTGCCGTTCGCGGCCGGCAGCGGCACGGACACAACGACACGGCTGATCTCGCAGCACCTGTCGCAAGCGCTCGGCGTCGGCATCGTCATCGAGAACAAGGCGGGCGCCAACGGCATGCTTGCCGCCACCTATGTCGCGAAGGCCGCACCCGACGGCTACACGCTGCTGGTGACGACCAACACCACGCATTCGGCCAATCCCTATCTGCTCAAGAGCCTCACTTACGATCCGGTCAAGGATTTCACCCCGATCGCCCGCACCGGCGATTTGCCCTTCATGCTGGTCATCAATCCGGAAGTGCCGGCCAAGACCGTCGGTGAGCTGGTGGCCTATGGCAAGGCCAATCCGGGCAAGCTGAGCTACGCCTCGGGCTCATCGTCGGCGATCGTGTCGGGCGCGACCTTCGCGCACAATGCGGGCCTCGACCTCCTGCACGTCCCCTACAAGAGCTCGCCGCCGGCGCTCAACGACGTCATGGGCGGCCGCGTTTCGATGATGTTCGTGGACATCCTGACCGGTCTGCCGCACGTCAACGGCAACGCCTTGCGCGCGCTTGCCGTCACCACCAAGGACCGCTCGCCGCTGGCGCCGCACCTGCCCTCGATGCAGGAAGCTGGCGTGCCGGATTTCGACATCTCGTCCTGGCAGGGCTATTTCGGCCCTGCCGGCATGCCGAAGGAGATCGTGACGCGGCTCAACACCGAGATCCGGAAGATCATCGAGAACCCGGAGATCAAGGCCAAGCTCGCTACGCTCGGCATGGACGCCTTCTCCGGCACGCCGGAGCAGCTTGAAGCGTTCGTGAAGGATCAACTCGTGCTTTGGGAGAAGCTGATCACGAACGCGAAGATCGAGAAGCAGTAGCCCAGTCATTCCGGGGCGCGCGTAGCGTGACCCCGGACTCCCGCGATTCCGGGTTCATGCTGCGCATCGCCCCGGAATGACTGCCCGAGATGAGCTTGCGCGGCGAGTTACGCCGCCCGCACCTTGGCGAGGAAGTTGTCAACCGCCGAGCGCAGCGCGCCGGACTGGTTGTCCAGTTCGCGGGCGTTTGAGAGCACGTCGCTAGCAGCGCTCCCGGTCGCTTCCGCGGCCGAGGTCACGCTGCCGATATGGGCATTGATCTCGCTCGAGCCGGCCGCGACCGACTGGATGTTGCGGGCGATCTCGCGGGTCGCCTCCCCCTGCTGTTCGATCGATGCGGAAATGCCCGCGGTGATCTCGCTCATCTCGGCAATGGTCTGGGTGATGCCGCCGATCGCGGCGACAGCATCGCTGGTCGAGGTCTGCATCGCAGCAACTTGCGCAGAAATCTCCTCGGTCGCCTTCGCGGTCTGGTTGGCAAGCGCCTTGACCTCGGAGGCGACGACGGCGAAGCCGCGGCCGGACTCGCCGGCACGGGCCGCCTCGATGGTGGCGTTGAGCGCGAGCAGATTGGTCTGCGCCGCGATCGAGTGAATGAGCTTGACCACCTCGCCGATCTTCTCGGCGCCAGTGGAGAGCTCCTGCACCGTGGCGTTGGTGCGCTCCGCATCGTTGACGGCTCGGCTCGCAACTTCGGTCGAACGCGTGACCTGGCGGGAGATTTCCGCAACCGAGCTCGACAGCTCTTCGGCGGCCGCCGCGACGGTGCCGACGTTGCCGGAAGCCTTTTGCGAGGCCGCACCGACCGTCGCCGCACGCGACGAGGCGTCGCTGGCGGTCGCGGTCATCGACTGTGCCGTCGTCTGCATGCCGGCCGCGGCCGAGGAGACCGAGCGGACGATGCCGTTGACGCTGCGCTCGAAGTCGTTGGCGATCTCTTCCATCGCCTTGCGGCGTTCCGCCGCGGCGCGTTCCTGGGCATCGGCCTCGGTCTTCTCGAGGTCGCGGATGCGAACCGCATTGTCCTTGAAGATCTGGACGGTGGCCGCCATCGCGCCGACTTCATCGCCGCGGCCGACGCCGGGGATGTCACCGTCGAGCTTGCCGTCAGCGAGGTCCTTCATGCGGGCGCCGAGCATTGCGAGCGGCCGGCTGATGCTGCGCCCGAGCAGCCAGGCGACGCTGCCAGCAACGATCATGATGCCGAGCATGGCAAAGCCGAGAAGCCAGTAGACCGGGCCCATCTTGGCGTCGATATCGTCGAGATAGGCGCCGGTGCCGATATACATGTCGAAGCCAGGCACCGCGACCGCGTAGCCGATCTTGCGGATCAGCGTTTTCTGGCCGGGCTTGACGTAGTCGTAGTACAGCAGGATCGAGCCGTTGGCCTTGACGCCGTTCATCAGTTCCATGGACAGCTTGCGCCCGTTGGTCACGACATCCATGCGGTTCATGCCGATCTGCTTCGGGTCTGGCGCAAGCTGCGTGATGCCGTCATAGGACGTGCCGAACAGATAGCCGGAGCCATTGTCGTAGGTCATCGCGTTGCCGTAGCGGCGAAGGTCGGCGAGCGCGGCATCCTTGGTCAGTTCCCCGGCATCAACCCGCTTCTTCAGCGCCATCGCGTAATTGCGACCCATGTCGACGATCGACTTGGCCTGGTCGATGCGTGCGTTCACCATTTCCTGTTTCATCAGGTAGCCGGCGAGAACACCGGAGACGCAGAGGCCGAACAAGGTGACGCCGACAAGAATGCCGAGCTTCGGGGCGATCTTCAGATTGCTCAATTTCACGGATGGCTCCAGCAATATCGGGGTAAGCGGCACGCACGATCGATCAAAATCGAATCGATTCTTAGGGGGAGAGCCCTTAGCAAGTTACTTACGGGCCTCCGTAGAAGCCCGGACGCCACCGTCAGAACCGGCAATTTATCTCGGCGGCAACAACCTGGAATTGTACGCGAGCGCCCCGATTTCGCGTAAAAGACGCACAGGCCTGCCCGCGAAGGCGGGTCACAACAAGAACCGACAACCAAATCGGGAGCAGAAAATGCCGAAATACAGGGTGGTGACGCCGAAGGGTGCGAGCTTCACCGTCGCGGGCAGCGATTATTCCTACGAGCGCGAGGCGCTCGATCCGATCGATGCCGAGATCGTTGAGGCGCCCGCCGACGAGGCCGGGTTCATCGCCGCCGCGAAAAATGCCGACGCCATCTACGCCAAGGGCATCCCGATCACCAAGTCGATCATCGACGCGCTCGAAAGCTGCAAGGTCATCACGCTCGGCTCGGTCGGCGTCGACAGTGTGGACGTCAAGGCCGCCACCGCGCGCGGCATTCCCGTCACCAACATCCCGGACACCTTCATCGAGGAGGTCGCCGACCACGCCATGATGCTGCTGCTTGCAGGCTTCCGACGCCTAGTCGAGCAGGACAGGATGGTGCGTGACGGCCGTTGGGCCGAAGGCCGGCCGGCGCTGCTCAAGATCCCGAGGCTGATGGGCCAGACGCTCGGCTTCATCTCGTTCGGCCGCGTCGCGCGTGCGGTCGCGAAGCGTGCCGCGCCGTTCGGCCTGCGCATGATGGCCTACGATCCCTTCATCCAGGAAACGCTGATGTATGACCACGGCGTCATCCCGGCGACGCTGAACGAGGTGCTGTCGCAATCCGACTTTGTCTCGATGCACGCGCCCGCGAGGCCCGAAGTGCACCACATGCTGACCGAAAAGCACTTCCGGCAGATGAAGAAAGGCTCGATCTTCATCAACACCGGACGGGGCGCCACCGTGGACGAGGAGAGCCTGATCAAGGCCCTGCAAGAGGGGTGGATCGCCCACGCCGCCCTCGATGTGCTGGAGAAGGAACCGCCTTCGCACAACAACCCCCTGCTCGGCATGGAGAACGTGACCCTGACCGCCCACGTGGCCTCGGCCTCGGCACGGTTTGACGAGGCGCGCAAGCGCCGCGTGGGCTACGAATTGTCACTGGTGCTTCAGGGCATGTGGCCGGTAAGCTGCGTCAATCCGTCGGTGCTGCAAAACACCGCGCTCCGCCGCTGGCAACCTGTCAGCATGGACCGCGGCCCGAACAGCTAGGCGGCCGGCGCGAACGCGCAACGACCGAAACGGCCCTTCACCGGCGACCAACGCCGGGAAGGGAGACATCAAGGGAGGAACTGATGAGGAACGACATCACCCGTCGTGATGCTCTGGCGCTGGGCCTGTCCGCTGCAACGCTCGCGGCCACCGGTGCTGCAGCGCAACCAGCGCAATCGACGATCAAGGCCGCGGACGTTGCGGCACCGAAGCGAGAGATCGAGAAAGGTGCCACCCTGCGCATGCTGCGCCCGGTGCGCTTCGTCCAGGCCGACGAGGACGTGTTCCGCGCCAACGCCGCAAAATTCACCAAGGAGACCGGCGTCGAGGTCAAGGTCGACTTCGTCGGCTGGGAAGACATCAACCAGCAGACCGCGGTGACCGCCAATTCCGGCGCCGGCCCCGACATCATCATCGGTTTCTCCGATGCACCGCACATCTATATCGACAAGCTGATCGAGCTGACCGATGTCGCCGACTATGTCGGCAAGAAGTATGGAGGCTGGCTGCCGCTGGCGCAGCGCTATGGCAAGAAGAACAAGAGCAACGCCTGGATCGGACTGCCGTTCGGCGCCACCGCGGGGCCCCTGATCTACCGCAAGTCGATCCTGCAATCGGTCGGCTTCGACAAGGTGCCGGAGGACCATGCCGGAATCCTCGATTTGTGCCAGAAGCTGCACAAGGCCGGCAAACCGGCCGGCTTCGCACTGGGTAACGCCAAGGGCGACGGCAACGGCTTCGCGAACTGGGCGCTGTGGTCGCACAACGGCTCCCTGCTCGACGAGGAAGGCAACGTCGTCATCAACAGCAAGGAGACGATTGCCGCGCTGAACTGGGTCAAGAAGCTGTACCCGACCTTCATCGCCGGAACTCCCTCCTGGAACGACGTCAGCAACAATCGCGCCTATTCCTCGCAGGAGATCTCGCTGACCGCCAATGGCGTCTCGCTGTACTTCTCGCTGAAGAACGATCCGGCGACCAAGGCGATCGCCGACGACAGCGAGCATCAGTTGCTGCCCAAGGGCCTTGCGAAGATCTCGCCCATGGCAGGTCTGACGCTGAACGCCATGGTGTTCAAGCACAGCCAATATCCCAACGCGGCGAAGGCCTTCCTGCAATACATGCTGGAGAAGGACCAGTACGAGCCGTGGCTCAACGCCAACTCCGGCTACTGGTCCCAGCCGTTGGCCGCCTATGCCGAGGCCGCCGTGTGGTCGCAGGATCCCAAGGTGAAACTGTTCAAGGACACGATGAACAGCCCCTACTACGACGGCTACAAGGGCCCGATCTCGACGGCGACGGGCGCCGTCAGCGCAGACTACGTGCTGATCCAGATGTTCTCGGCCGTTGCCACCGGCACCGCCACGCCGGAGGCCGCGGCCGCAGAAGCCGAGCAACGCTGCAAGCGGTACTTCCGGCGGCAGAACCGTTAGGCGGCTGACCTGACGTCATTCCGGGATGGTGCGCAAGCAAAGCCCGGAATCTCGAGATTCCGGGGTTGGTGCTGCGCATCGCCCCGGAATGACCTTGGAGCCCTGAAAAGACAAAGGTCCGATGTCCATAACCGCTCTTTCAACGCATGGCGTAGCGGCCCGGCAGCCGAACTGGCTGGTGCGATTGTTCGACTACAAGCCGTTCCTGATCGTGATGTGCCTCGCGCCCGCGATCGGATTGCTGACGGTGTTCCTGACCTATCCGCTCGGTCTCGGCATCTGGCTCGCCTTCACCGACACCACGATCGGCCGCAGCGGCATCTATGTGGGGATCGAAAACTTCCAATACCTGCTCACCGACTCCCTGTGGTGGAACGCGGTGTTCTACAGCGTTCTCTACACGGCGGTCGCGACGTTCGGGAAGTTCGCGCTCGGCTTCTGGCTGGCGCTGCTGCTCAACAACCATTTTCCGTTCAAGAGCATCCTGCGCGCGATCATCCTGCTGCCCTGGATCGTGCCGACCGTGCTCTCGGCGCTGGCGTTCTGGTGGATCTACGATCCGCAGTTCTCGATCATCTCCTACCTGCTTGTCGACGTGCTGCATTGGCGCGACAGCAACGTCGACTTCCTCGGTTCGCCCTGGCCGGCGCGCTTCTCGCTGATCGCCGCCAATATCTGGCGCGGCATTCCCTTCGTCGCGATCTCGCTGCTGGCAGGACTGCAGACCATCTCGCCCTCGCTGTACGAGGCGGCGATGCTCGACGGCGCCAGCGCCTGGCAGCGCTTCCGCTACATTACGTTTCCGATGATGATGCCGATCCTCGCCATCGTCATGACGTTCTCGATCATCTTCACCTTCACCGACTTCCAGCTGGTCTATGCCATCACGCGCGGCGGCCCCGGCAACTCGACTCACCTGCTCGCAACACTGGCTTTCCAGCGGGGCATCGCCGGCGGCGAGCTCGGCGAAGGTGCAGCGATCGCGGTGTCCATGATACCGTTCCTGGTATTCGCGACGCTGTTCTCATATTTCGGCCTCGCGCGCCGCAAATGGCAGCAGGGAGAAAGCAATGACTGATAGTGCCGTCCAACCGGCCGTCGCGGACGCGAAGGCGGCGCCCGATACCATGGCCTGGGATTCCGGGCTGCGGCGGCTGATGATGATTTATCTGCCGCTCGGCTGCTTCGTGTTGATTCTTCTGTTCCCGTTCTACTGGATGGCGATCACGTCGTTCAAACCGAACGCGGAGCTGATGAATTACAAGGATCACAACCCGTTCTGGATCTCCTCGCCGACGCTGGCGCACATCAAGCATCTGCTGTTCAACACCGCCTATCCGCACTGGCTGTGGACGACGATGCTGGTGGCGATCGGATCGACCACGCTGTCGCTGGTCGCGAGCACGCTCGCGGCCTATGCCATTGAACGCTTGCGCTTCCGCGGCAGTCCCTATGTCGGCCTCGGCATCTACCTCGCCTATCTCGTGCCGCCGTCGATCCTGTTCATCCCGCTTGCGACCGTGGTGGTGCAGTTCGGCTTGTTCGACAGCCCGATGGCTCTGATCCTGGTCTATCCGACCTTCCTGGTGCCGTTCTGCACCTGGCTCCTGATCGGCTACTTCAAGTCGATCCCCTACGAGCTCGAGGAATGCGCGCTGGTCGACGGCGCCACACGGCTGCAGATCCTGCGGCGGATCACGCTGCCGCTCGCCGTGCCCGGATTGATCTCGGCCGGCATCTTCTCCTTCACGCTGTCCTGGAACGAGTTCATCTATGCGCTCGCCTTCATCCAGAGCGGCGCCAACAAGACCGTGCCGGTCGCGATCCTGACCGAGCTCGTCACCGGCGACGTCTACCAATGGGGCGCGCTGATGGCGGGCTCGCTGCTCGGCTCGCTGCCGGTCGCGATCTTCTACTCGCTCTTCGTGGATTACTACGTGTCCTCGCTGACCGGCGCGGTGAAGGAGTAGCTCGCGACTCGCTCGCCCCCCTCTCCACGTCCTTGCGGGGAGAGGGGGAGTGCGCTGCGGCGTTTGGCCCGGCTTCACAATACTGCAACACGCGAACCGCATAAGGCGTGCGTCCGCCAACAGGAGACGCACATGCGCGCGACCTTTCTCAGCACCGTCGCAACGATCATTCTCACCGCCAGCTCCGCGCTGGCGCAGAGCGAAGGCGAATTCCCGGCCAAGCTCGCCGGCCACGTGGTGATGCCGGCCGAAACGTTCATCGATGCACCGGCTGACGCACCCGCCGACCTCAAATCCGCAGGCAAATACACCAGCGGCAAGCGGGTCGACGCGCTCGGCACCGTGATGGGCAAGTCCTATGAGCGGCCGACCGGCGTCTCGCTGCCTTTCAAGGGCCAGCCGTTGCAGGGCCACTCCGGCATCAAGACCATGCCCGACGGCACGTTCTGGGTGATCACCGACAACGGCATGGGCGCCCGCGCCAACTCGCCGGACTCGATGCTCTACCTGAACCGCTACAAGATGGATTGGGCGAGCGGCAAGATCGAGCGGCTGGAGACCATCTTCCTGCACGATCCCGACAAGAAGGTTCCGTTCCGCATCCTGCATGAGGACACCCAGAAGCGCTATCTCACCGGCTCCGATTTCGACACCGAAGGTTTCCAGATCCTCGGCGATACCTTCTGGATCGGCGACGAGTTCGGTCCGTACATCCTGAAGGCGGACAAGACCGGCAAGATCCTCGGCGTGTTCGATACGGTTGCCGACGGCAAGCCGGTGCGCTCGCCGGACAATTGGGCGGTTGGAACGCCGGCCGCGCCGGGCGCGACCTACACCAACGTCAATCTCCGTCGCTCCAAGGGCTATGAGGGCTTTGCGTCCTCCAAGGACGGAAAATTCCTCTACGGCCTGCTCGAAGGACCGCTGTGGGACGGCGATAAAAAGGACTGGGAGAAGGTCGACGGCAAGGAAGCGGCCCGCATTCTCGAATTCGACGTCGCCGCCCAGAAATTCACTGGTCGCCATTGGCAGTATGTGTTCGAGCAGAACGGCAACGCCATCGGCGACTTCAACATGATCGATCAGGCCTCCGGCCTCATCATCGAACGCGATAACGGCGAGGGCACGTCCGACAAGGCCTGCCCGCAAGGCAAGCGCGGCGAGAATTGCTTTCCCGACCTGGCCAAGTTCAAGCGCATCTACAAGATCGAGCTTACCGACGCCAATGTCGGCAAGCCGGTGCGCAAGATCGGCTATATCGACCTGATGAAGATCAAGGATCCCGACAGGAAGGCGAGGAAGCCGCTCAACGACGGGGTCTACACCTTCCCGTTCTTCACCATCGAGAACGTCGATCGCGTCGACGATACCCACATCATCGTCGGCAACGACAACAACCTGCCGTTCTCTTCCAGCCGCGACCCCAACAAGGCCGACGACAACGAGTTCGTACTGCTCGAGGTCGCGGATTTCCTGAAGGCGAAGTAAAGCCCGTCTCCTTCAACTGTCATCGCCCGGCTTGACCGGGCGTGACAGCGGGGGACTACCTCACCGTAAATTCCACCGGAATCGCAAAGCTCATCGAGCCGTTCCTGATCTCATCCGGAAACGGCGGGAACGGCGCGGCCTGGCGTAGCATGGACATGGCCTGAGCATCGAAGGCCGCGACGCCCGATGAGCCGCCAAGGCGGCTCGAAGTCACCTGCCCGCTGCGGCTGATGGTGAAGCTGAGCCTTGCGACACCGCGCTGGCCGCCTCCGGCCGACGGATATTGATGGAAGCGCATCAGATGCGCACGGACTCGTTGATTATAGGATGCGATCGCGGAGGCCGTCGCACCCGCACTCATGGCGGAAGCCATCGGCGCCTCGCGCTCGGCGCGCGGTGGTGCGCTGGTACGCGGCGCCGGAGTTGCGTTGGACGGCTTCTTGGCCTCGCGGCGGATCACTTTCGGCTTCTCGAGCGCAGGTTTTTCGACAGGCACGATCGTTGCGGGCTCAGGCTTTGCTCGGGTCGGCTCCAGCTTCTGCTCGGGTGGGGCGACCACCTCCGGCGCTTCCTGCGGCGGCGTCGGCGCGATGGTCTCCTCGACAGCCTGCTGCTTCACGGCTTCGGGCGGCGATGCATCTGCCTCCTGCATCAGCGGCCCCGGCGCGACGTCATCCAGCGTCGGCTGCGGAGCCGAAGTCACCGGCGACATGTCGATCATGATCGCGGGCAGGCTGACGCCCTGCTCGGGCTGCGACTTGAGCCAGCTCGTGGCGAGCAGCGCGGCTGCCACATGCAGCACGACGATCACGACCGCCGAGCCCCCCCAGCGCGTGCCCTCGCGCTCGCCAAGCGGCTCGTGCAGGATGAAGGCGCTCGCGGCCATCAGCTTCGTCCGTCGAGGCCGACGAGAGCGACCTTGAGATAGCCGGCATTGCGCAGGCTGTTCATCACCTCCATCAGGTCGCCATAGGAGACGGCCTTGTCGGCGCGCAGATAGATGCGCTCGTCCTTGCGGCCCTTGGTGGCGGCATCGAGTGAAGCACTGAGCGTGTCGCGACCCACGATGTCCTCGCCCACGGCGATCGAAAGGTCCGGCTTCACGGTGACGAAGACCGGCTTGTCCGGCCGCGGCGCGGGCTGGGCGGCGGTCGCCGGCAGTTCGACGCCGATATCGACGGTCGCGAGCGGTGCGGCCACCATGAAGATGATCAGCAGCACCAGCATCACGTCGATGAACGGCGTGACGTTTATCTCGTGGGTGACGTCGAGATCGCTCCCGTCCCCGCGCGAGCCGAGCTTCGATGCCCCGAGCTTTGCGGCCATGGCCCTACTCCGCCGCCCGCGCCAGACGGAAATGGCCGTGGTCGCGCCCGCGGCTCACCAGGAGCATGAGCTGCGCCGAGGCGTCCGCAAGCAGGGCACGGTAATTGGCAATGCCGCGGACGAGGTGATTGTAGATCACGACCGCCGGGATCGCGGCGACGAGCCCAAGCGCGGTGGCAAGCAGCGCCTCCGCAATGCCGGGCGCGACGACCGCAAGGCTGGTGGTGTGGCTCTCGGAGATGCCGATGAAGGCGTTCATGATGCCCCAGACGGTGCCGAACAGGCCAACGAACGGCGCGACGGCGCCGATGGTCGCGAGCACACCGGTGCCGCGCGCAATCTGCCTCGACATGGCTGCCTCCACCCGCTCGAGCCGCAGTGCCACACGCTCCTGGAGGCCGTCGTCAAGGATGCCACCGGAGAGCTCCGCTTCCCTGGCGCAGGACCGGATCAACTGGGCGACCGCGTCGCGCGCGTCGCCGGCCCGCGCGGACGCCTCGGCCAACGTCATGTTGCCTTCGAGCGCGCGCGTCCGCTGCAAGGCGAGCGAGCCCTTGCGGCGCAGCTCGATGGTCTTCGCCAGCCAAACCGTCCATGTCGCCAGCGAGGCGATGGCGAGCCCGACCATCACGACCTTCACGACGATGTCGGCACCGACGAACATGCCCCAAGGCGACAGATTGCGCGGCAAGAGCGCCTCGTCGATGGCGAAGGCAGGTGCCGGCGCTAGCGCCAGCACGATGGTTAGGATCACGTGCCGAAGCCTGACAATGCTCTGCATCCTGATCTCCCGACAGGTTGAAGCAGTTCACGCCGCGGGCGCGGCCGCGATTTGGTCCGCAAGCTGGCGAAACCGCACCAATTGATCCGCCCGCAGCGCCCGGGTCCCATCGCGTCCGACGAAGACCTTGAACATGATGCCACCGTCCGCGTTCACGAACGCTACGAATGCCGACGTCTTGCCCATGAACGGCCGCTCGACGAAGGCTACGGCCGCGCAGCGCTCGTGGCGCAGATGGCCGTGCAGGCCCTTGGGCTGCATCAGGTTGAAATAGCCGCGGCCGATCTCACCCGCCGGAATTCCACCTGTGAACTCGAAGATCGCATCGTCCGTGTGAACGATCAGCGTGACCTCGCCCCATTGTGCGATGTCCTGCATGACGGCGGCGAAATGTTCGCCGCCTCCCATGCGCACCATGGAGGGCGGCAGCGCTTCGATCACCGCGCGCGGGGTGACGCTGCGCTCGCGCGCGACATCCTCGATCACCGCACCGGGATTGTCGGCCATATACGCCTTGAGGTCGGCGAGATCGGTGCTCAGCATGTCTGGCTCTCCTCAACCAGCCGCCTCAGGCAGCCGCGCTCGCCTTGCGCTCGGTCATGATGACCTCGAACCCCTCGAACTTGGGGTGGCCGAGATAGAGGCTTTCGCCGGTCTTGTTGTCGGCGCGCGCATGGGCGCGGCGGAATTCCTCCGAGCGCGTCCAGGCCTCGAAAGCCGCCTTGTCGACCCACACCGTGTGCGAGGAATAGA
Source organism: Bradyrhizobium sp. in8p8 (assembly GCF_000426845.1). Taxonomy (GTDB): domain Bacteria; phylum Pseudomonadota; class Alphaproteobacteria; order Rhizobiales; family Xanthobacteraceae; genus Bradyrhizobium; species Bradyrhizobium japonicum_C. The sequence goes on from NZ_AUGD01000001.1 coordinate 74,483, forward strand.
GCGTGTGGTCCTCGGCGACCGGCCCCTTGAGCAGATGAAATTCGACGAAGCCCGCCATGCCGCCGAGATAGGACTCCCGGGTCCGCCAGACGGTCTCGAAAGCGGCTTCCTGGCCGGGCTTCACCTGAAAGCGATTCATTGCGATGAACATGCAGGTCTCTCCTTGCTATCAAGTCGAAAACGCGCCGAAGCCGCACTGGAGCATCAGCGCGGCCCGGCGGAGGTTGTGGTGCTGCGGCGCCTTCAGGCTTACGCACCTCCAAAGTGGATCTTCATTCCGGCCTTGTAGACTCTGCCCGGTCCCGGGCTTGACCACAGCACGTCGTTCTGCGACGTGCCGTCGGTCGAGCTGCCCGGAATGGCGTAAGGCCGGTAGTACTGGTTCAAGAGATTGTCGATCGAGGCCGTAAACACGATGTCCCTGGTCGCGTTGTAGGTCAGGTACAGGTTGACCAGTTCGTATCCCGTTGAAGGCAGATAGCCGGCCGGCACATCGTTGTTGGCGCCGAACGAAGCCCACTGCGCCGTCAGGATCAGCGTGCGATCGAGCAGGCGTACGCCGCCAGTCGTAACGACCTTGCGCGGAGTGATGGTGGCCAGGCCGATATTGGTGGCGACGTTCTTGCCCTGGATATAGTGACCGGCAACACCAATGAACCAGCTTCCGGCATCATACATCGTCTCCGCCTCGAAGCCCTGGATGCGGGCGTTGGCGATGTTCTGGTACTGGTAGTACTGGCTGAACGAGCCGAACGGCGGCACCGGCGTCGGCGCCGAAGCGACGAGATCGATGTAGTCGCTGACGTCGTTGCGGAACAGATTGATCTTGCCGCGGAACGAGTCGTTGGCGCTGAAGATGTTGTCGAACTTCAGGTTGAAGCCGACCTCCTTGTTCTTGCCCACCTCCGGACGCAGGTTCGGGTTGGGCAGGAAGCAGAACAGGCCGACGGTGCCATCGGGACATGGGAAGAAGGCAGGTCCGCCACCGGTCGCATGCGCGCCGGAGATCACCGTCTCGGTGATCGACGGAGCACGATAGCCCTCGGCGTAGCTCACATAGGGCTGGAAGCCCGGAACCGGCGTCACGCCGAGGGTAATCTTCGGCGAGAAGCGGTCACCACCGGCGTGCGTATTGCCGGAGTCCAGGTCATAGCGGTCGTAGCGGACCGCGCTCACCGCTTCGAACCAGTTGCTGTAGTTCTGCTTCAACTGCATGAAACCGCCGGACACGGTACGGATGCCGCTCGGCGTGGTGATGTTGGAATTTCCGCGGCTGTCGGTCGTGATCACGTCGTCCTGAAAGGCATCGACACCCCAAGTGACCGCATTGCGCCAGTCGCCCACGTTGAAGCGCGTGGTATTGTTGACGTCGATGCCGTAGGTGTTGAGCACATAGCCGCGCGTGTCGCCGACACAGCCCGAGATGTTGTTGCCGAAATTTCCGGCGCCGCAATAGGCCGCGCCCGAGGTCGAGTAGTGATAGGTCTTGGTCTGGTCGTTGTCGACGCGATTGCCGTAGAGCGACATGTGCCAGTCGAACAGATTGTCGCTGGGCAGCGAATAGTTCCACGTAACAGTGCCGGTGTAGTTCTTCGTGTCGGAAGCATAGACCGACGAGCCCTGATAGAGGGCGCGCTGTGCCGCCGTTGCGACCGGGCCGCGATTGAACTGGCCGACATCGTACTGAAAGTCCTGGAAGACGGCGCCGAACTTCACCTCATGGCCGAGGGCGGGCCGCACGGTGAGCTTCATCAACCCGGATTCGACCTGATTGCCGGTGTTGCCGATCTCGGTGCCGTTGCCGTCCTTGTAGTTGCCTTGGGTCCGATAGACCGCGCCACCGAAGATGTCGACGTCCGGCGTTGCGCGCACGCCGCCGAACACGGAGCCCAGGCCGCGATTGTTGTTTGATCCGTAAGAGCCCGAGAGATCGACGCCCCAGCGCTCGCCGGGACGCAGCACGTCATTGATGTCCTTGGTACGGAACGAGACCAAGCCGCCGATCGCACCCGAGCCATAGATGTTGGCGGTCGGGCCGCGCACCACATCGACGCCGCCGATCAGTTCAGGATCGAGGAAGAAGGAGCCGTTGGCATTATGGCCGGTGCGCTGGTAGTTCTGCCGCGCGCCGTCGACGACGACCGCGACGCGGCCGAAGTCCTGCAAGCCGCGGATGTTGACGACGGTCGCGGGATCGTCACCGCGCTCCTGGAACGACACGCCTGGCACGGCATAGAAGATGCCCGACAGCCGGTTCGGCTGGATGCCCTGAATCTGGTCGAGCGAAATCGAGCTGACCGGCGCCAGCGCGTCGATTGCGCGCTCCTTGGTCTTGGTCGCGGCAACCGTGATGGTGTCGAGCACCTGAACGGGCGCAGCGGCGCCCACCTGAGCGCGGGCGTTCATCACCTCGGGCGTTGCCTGCTGCGCCACTTGCGGCTTGCGCTTGGCCTGCTTCGGCCTTTCCGACGACCCGTCTTCCGCTGGCCGAGAGGCAGTCTGCGCGAGACTGCCCTCCGCCATCACCGCCGCAATTGAAACCACCGACGCGCCGAAAATCAGGGCGCGCGAATACCTAGCCCCGCCAGCCATATCAGCCCCAGCCTGCACTTCACCTTAGTTTTGGAGTCTTTGGCTGGCGTGCGTTCGCAACGCGAACGACTGGCTGGCTGAAAGCCGCGGGTAAGTTACCCGCTGCCGCAACTGGTAACTTGGCAACACTCTGACGGTCAATGACGTCGCGTTGCAGTTTATATCGATTGTAAATTGCCGCCGTTGGAATGCGCCTCGCGCCGCTTGTACAAAGCAGCACGCATCTGAAAATTTCGAAAGCGCATCACAGCACAATGTCAGCAACATCGGGAGACAGCAGCGGCGTCGCGGCAGGGCCGGCGGGAAGCCCTTCTGCGACAACGAGAACCCTCACGATGCGAGGGAGCCGGATCGACAGCCGTGAGCTGTTCGCGGCCGAACGCGAGATCATCATCGCGCATGGCGACGACAGCTATCGCCTGCGCCTCACGTCGCAGAACAAGCTGATCCTGACGAAGTAAACTGCAATGGCATTTTGTCGCACCCTTGCAAGCGTCGCACTTTCCTGCACGTTCGCGCTCGTGTCCGGTGCGCATGCCGCCGGTATCATCGTGCATGATGCGCGCAATCGCGACATCGCCGTCAACGACTTCGCGCGCACGGTCTCGATCGGTGGCGCCATCACCGAGATCCTCTATGCGCTCGGATTGGAGAACCGGCTGGTCGGTGTCGACACCACGAGCCTCTATCCGCCAGCGGCGCTGCACGACAAACCGAACGTCGGCTACATGCGCCAGATCTCCGCGGAGGGCGTGCTGGGGCTCAACCCCACGCTGATCCTGGCAGTCCAGGGATCGGGCCCGCGCGAGACCATGGAGATCCTGGAGGCGGCAAAGGTGCCGCTGGTGCTGGTGCCCGAGACTTTCTCCGAGGACGGCCTGATCGAGAAGATCAAGCTGGTCGGCCATGCCATGGGCGTCGACGAGCGAGCCGAATGCCTGAGCGCCGCGGTCGCGGCCGATCTTGCGCAACTCCGCGCGCTGCGCGCCAAGGTGACGAAGCCGGTCCGCGTGATGTTCGTGATGTCGCTCCAGAACGGGCGGGCGATGGTTGCCGGCCACAAGACTGCGGCCGACGAGATTATCCAGCTCGCCGGCGCTGCCAACGCCGTCGACGATTACGACGGTTACAAGATCATCGGCGACGAGGCCATCGTGGCCGGAAAGCCCGACGTCGTGCTGTCGATCGAGCGCGGCAAGGATTCGCTCCAGGCCGAAGCGATCTATGCCCATCCCGGATTCGCACTGACGCCGGTTGCGGCCAACAAGAGCTTCGTCAGCATGGACGGGCTCTATCTGCTCGGCTTCGGGCCGCGGACGGCAGCCGCGGCACGCGATCTCTCGGTCAAACTCTACCCGGCGTTGGCAGACCGGGGCACCTTCACGTCGGCTCTGTCAGCCGCGAACTGCCGCCAATGAGCGTGGCTGTCGGGATCGCACAACGGAGCCCGCGACGAAGCGGCGGACGGCGGTCTGCTTCGTTCGCGATCTCCCTTCTGCTCGTGGTGCTGTTGCTCGCCGCAATCGTCGCGCTGACGGTCGGTGCCGCCGGCATCCCCCTCTCCCGCCTGCCTGCCGCGCTCGGGATTGCCGGCGAGAACACTGCCATGACCGCCCGCGACCAGCTCGTGCTGTGGTCGATCCGCATCCCCCGGATCGCCGCGACCGCGATGATCGGCGGTCTGCTCGCGGCGGCCGGCGCGATCATGCAGGGGCTGTTTCGCAACCCGCTTGCCGATCCGGCCCTGGTCGGCGTTTCCAGCGGCGGCGCGCTCGCGGCCGCAAGCGCGATCGTCTTCACCGATTCGCGCTTCGGCGAGGCGGTGCGCTTTCTTCAGGCCGAGCTGTTGCCGCTCGCGGCCTTCGCAGGCTCGCTGGCGACCACCGCAATTCTCTACGGCATCTCCAGCCGCTCGGGGCGGACCTCGATCGCAGTATTCCTGCTCGCCGGCGTCGCCATCACCGCCATCGCCAATGCCGGCATCGGCCTGCTCGTCTTCATCGCCGACGATCGTCAGCTCCGCGACATCACGTTCTGGATGCTCGGCTCGATGAGCGGCGCGACGTGGACCAAGGCCGCCGTGCTCGCGCCGGTCCTCGTCATCGGACTCGCAGCTTGCGCCTTCATCGCGCGCGGTCTCGATCTGCTGGTGCTCGGCGAGGCCGACGCCTTTCACGGCGGGGTCGACGTCGAGCGTCTGAAGCGGATCTCGATCGTCATGGTTTCCGCCATGACCGGCGTTGCCGTGTCGATCAGCGGCGTCATCGGCTTCGTCGGCATCGTCGTGCCGCACCTGCTCCGCCTCGTGATCGGGCCGGCGCATCGGCTGCTGCTGCCGGCCTCGGTGCTGCTCGGCGCGGTCCTCATGGTCGGCGCCGACACGCTGGCGCGCACCATCGTGGCCCCGGCCGAGATGCCGATCGGTATCCTGACCGCGGCCGTCGGCGCGCCCGTCTTTCTCTTCATCCTGCTGCGCCAGCGCGGGCTCACCGCGCTATGACCGTCGTAATCGAGGCGCGACACCTGAGCAAGCGCGCCGGCCGGGCGACGCTGCTCGATGGCGCCAGCCTGACGGTGGCAGAGGGTGAAATGGTCGCCATCATCGGCCCGAACGGGGCCGGCAAGTCGACGCTGCTGCGGCTGCTTTCCGGCGATCTCCGCCCGAGCGCAGGCGAGGTGCGCCTGATGCAGCGCGACATCGGCAGCTTCACGCCGCGCGAGCTTGCCGCGCGACGCGCGATGCTCTCTCAACACATCAACGTCACCTTCCCGTTCACGGTCGAGGAGGTCGTGCTGATGGGAGCAGGCGAGCGCAGCCTTCGTGATGCCGCGCCGCTCGTCGACGCCGCACTGGACGAAGTCGGCCTCGCACATTTCCGCGAACGGCAATTGCCGACGCTGTCGGGCGGCGAGCAGCAGCGCGCCCATTTCGCCCGCGTGCTGGTGCAACTCGCCTGCGGCGAGGCCGAGCATGGGCCTGGGCTGCTGCTGCTGGACGAGCCGACCTCAAGCCTCGATCTGCGTCACCAGATCGACCTCGTCGAAGCGGCGCGCCGCCGCGCAGCCGCCGGCACCGCCGTGATCGCGATCCTGCACGATCTCAATCTCGCGATCCGCTTCGCCGACCGCCTCGTCGTGCTGGCCGGCGGCAAGCTCGCCGCCGACGGGCCGCGCGCGGAGATTGTCACACGCGAGACCATCCGGGATATCTTCGAGATCGATGCCGTCGTGGATCAGGACGGCGGCGGAGTGCCTTTCGTGCTGCCGCAATCGATGCGGGCGGCGCCTCACCTCTCCCTCCGGGAGAGGTGAGGACACAACGACCTAACCTGCCGGCACGATGACCACGCTCTTGTCTTTCGGCCAGCGGATGCGCCAGGCGAAGTTGATGTCCTTGATCTCGCCGGGCTTGGCGTCGAACGACCATTCCAGCACACCGCGCTTGTCGCGGATGTTGGTTGCGGTGGGCTGAGTGCTCGAGGGCAGCATCTCGACCACGATGTCCTCGTTCTCGCTGACCGGCAGCTGATCCTCGATCGCCACCTTGATCGGGAAGTCATGGCCATTGCGGATCGTGGTCCTGAACGAGCGCTCGTCGGTCTTCGACGTCGTCACCAGGAGACCTGCCGAGCCTTCGTTTCGCTTGAGCACGGCCCGCTGGATTTTGACCTTCTCGTCGGCGCCGAAGCCGAGGCGCACGATGTCGTCCCTGGCGGACGCCGTGATCTTGCCGCGGCCGACGAAGATGCCGTCGCGGTAGATCGCGACCTTGCCGGGCAGCAGGGTCGTGTCATCGGTCTGCTTGAAGCTGGCTTCGAGGAAGGCGGTCGGGTCGAGCACCGGTGCCGCGCGCACTGCGAGATCGGCGGGAACATTCATCGAGGCGATACGGAGGCTCTTGGCGCCCTCGGCGGCGCCGAGGCTGACGCGGCCCGGAATTTTGAAGGTGGCCTGGAAATCGCCGATCTCGGCGACGGCCTGTTGCTCGTCGGCGCGCTCGCGCGACTCGGCCGCCTCGGCGATCTTGGCCATCGACGGCGATTGCGCCTGGCGCGTCATCGGAGCCGGCCGCGCCAGATCGGACGCCGTGCCGAGCGCCAGCGGCTTGGGGACTTGCGGATATTGCGCAACCAGCGAGTTCAGCTCCGGAGCACTGCCGCCGCGGCTGATGCGGACCGTGGAGACGCCAAGTGTCACGTTGGACCAGTCCTCACCGGTCGACTGCGTGACCTCCGCACGGCGCACCAGTTCGAGCTGCGGCTTACGGTCCTTGGCTCCGGTGTCGAGCCGGGCATCGTAAAGCGGCGTCCAGCGTGCGCTACGCACCGTGTAGGTCACGCGCAGCGTCGCCTTGGTCGGGGCGGCCGAGGCGACATCGATCCGCACTTCCAGCTTGTTTGGCGGCTTGGCCGAGCGCTCGGCCTCCAGCTGCGCGATCTGACGATCGAGTTCGCGCTGTTTTCGCGTGGCCTCGCGGATGGTGGTGTCCGCGATCGCGACCTCCTCCCCGACCGCCGCAAAGGCGGCGCGCCACTCGGTGATCGGCCTCGCCTCGCCCTTGTCGCCAAGTCCGGCGGGAGAGGTTTCGGCGAAATGCTGCGCGAATTTGCGTCGCGCTGCGGCCGATTCGATTGCGCCTTGCAGGTCCGCGCGCTGGTCCTTCAGCGCTTCGATACGCTTGTCGAGTTCGGGCAGATTGACCGGCGGCGCCGCCTTCGGCGGCCGCGCATCGATCGTGCCGATGGTGAGCTTGGCACCCGCCTCGCCTTCGACGCGGAGGGACGACGGATCTAGCGAGAGCGGAAAATCCCTTACGACCAGCGTCGAGTCACCGGAGACGAGATCCAAGGAAATGACGCGGGTGACGGTGGCCCCGTCGGGATAGACGGTGACCGTGTCGATCGCCGAATTGGTATCCACGTTCGCCGCCCACGATCCAGATGCGACGGCAAAGGTCACGAGGACCAAGCTCGTGGTTGCCAACCATTTTGCGGTGATGCGCATAAAGTCCCTCCTGCCAGCACCACCGCGCTTCCAGCCGGGCGCGCGCGATGAAATGCCTCGCCATCGTGATTGGACGCGGCAGGGAAGGAACTGGTTCGATTGAGGCTTCGGTGGGACGCCGCTAAGGCGGCCCCGTGACCGCTGAACGCTTTGCCCGGCGGCCTTCAAGGCCAGGGGCGAGACGCGGTGAAACCGGCTGAAATCCCCGCGGCGTCGGTAGCATGGGCTCAGCGTGCCGGCGACGGCACGCCCATGACGGCCAGAGCGCGCCGGGGACGACCGGCCAGCAACGGACCGAAGGCAATCGCGAAGCCAAGGAACGCAACGATCCAGCCGCAGGCAGCGATTTGCAGCAGCGCATCGCCGTGCGCAGGCCACATCACGGCAGCGACCCGGGTCAGAGCCGCGATCACGATCGCAGCATAGATTCCCTGGATTGCCGGCGAAGCCGTCAAGGCCTGTCCGGTATGGCCGAGGCTCGCGCGGGTCATCACCGCGAGCGTCATGGTTCCCGCCGCACCCGCCATCCAGGCGTGGATGCCGGCGCTTGGCGGCAGCTCACCGAAACCGGCGATGGCATTGAGGACAAAGCCCAACGGCACGAAGGAATAGCCGACATGCAGGATCACGAGCAGCCGCTCGCGGGAGGTGCGATCACCGGCCCAGCGCGCAAGCCGCACCACATGCAGTCCGCCGACGAGTGCCATCAGGATGCCCGTGACGGCATTCAATGGCGCCACGATCCACGTGATGAGCGCGAGCGCACTGCATCCGATCACTGCTCCGTCGAAGCGTCCGAACGGCACGGGCAGGCGGCCGGGATTGAACTTGACCAGCCAGTTGCGGGTGAAGCTCGGAATGATGCGGCCGCCGATCAACGCGATCAACAGAACGACCACGCTGATGCCGACGCGGATGCTGACGTCGGCCGCTCCCGCGTAATGCGCTTCGACATGAAAGGCGATGTTGCCTGCGAGCAGAGCGAGCACCAGCCCCACTACCGGCAGGTTGCGCCAATTGCCGCCCGCGATGATCTCGCGCGTCGCGGCGGCGACGACCAATGCGAGGAAGGCGGCATCGACGAGCAGCGCAAATGTCCAGCCTGTATTCGCCGACACCGTCACAACGACACGCCCGGCGAGCCAGACCGCCAGCAGCACGCCCAATGGCGTACCCTGGATCGGCAGCCGCCCTGTCCAGTTCGGGATGGCCGTGAACAGAAATCCGGTGATCACGGCGGGCAGGAAGCCATAAAGCATCTCGTGGATGTGCCAGTCGCGCGGCGCGAATGCGGAACTCACCGACAATTCGCCATAGAACATCGGCAGCCAGGCCAGGATCGACAGCGCTGCCTGGATGGCGGCAAGCAGGAAAAAGGGCCTAAAGCTGTTCGCAAACAGCGGCCAGCCCGCAAAATTGCGGGATCGAGCGCCAGCCATGGGTCAACTCCAGTAGATTCAGATCGTTGATTGGAAAAATACCGCCATCCGGTCGGCCCGTTTTGCGCTAACGCAAACTACCTGACGGTTGCAGGTGCCATCACACTCCCGAGCGCCAAGGAGACAGAATGGCCAAGGTCGACACATCGCTGGTTGCGCATTTGCCGCTGTTTGCCGGAGTGACGCCGGACGCCCTCGATGAGATCCTGCGTGAGGCCCGCTCGGCACGCTATCCCAAGAACACCGCCATCTTCGAGCAGGGCGCCGACGCACAGTCCTTCTTCCTGCTGCTGCACGGCCATGTCCGTGCGGCCAAGACCACGCCGACCGGCGAGCAGATCGTGGTCCGCTATGTCGGGCCCGGCGAAACGTTCGGGCTCGCGATGGCAATCGGAGCCGCGCGTTACCCGGCAACGGCGATGGCGGTCGATGACAGCGTGGTGCTGATCTGGCCGACCTCGGCCTGGCCGCGCCTGGTCGAGCGGTTTCCGGCGCTCGCCGCCAACACACTCCAGACCGTCGGTGCGCGCCTGCAGGAAAGCCACACCCGCATCCTGGAAATGTCGACCAAGCAGGTCGAGCAACGCGTCGCGCACGCGCTGCTCCGTCTCGCCAAGCAATCCGGCAAGAAACTCGACCATGGCATCGAGATCGACTTTCCGATCAGCCGCCAGGACATTGCGCAGATGACCGGCACCACGCTGCACACCGTCAGCCGCATCCTGAGTGGCTGGGAGAGCCAGGGCCTCGTCGAAAGCGGGCGTCAGCGCATCATCCTGCGCGAGCCGCACAAGATCGTCGTGCTGGCGGAGCGGAGCGCCGACAGCGGCGCGGCCTGAGAGCCGAAGCATCCCCTCCCCAAGCCTTGGTGAGGGGCGCTTCCGCGTACGGCGAAAGCGCTTCCTCATCCGGGAACCCGCGCGCGCCCGCACGAATTCCAGACCGGCTCACGCCGGCACGCAATCGCTCAATGCGGCGAGGAATTTTTCGCGGTCGATGCCATGCTCGCGGCAGGCGTCATCCACGGTGTGGAAGGTCGCGATCGGACAGCCGACACAAGCCATCCTGAAGGCGAGAAACACGCGAATCGTGTGCGGCGCCGTTTGCATGATGTCATCGACCAGATCGTCAAATCCGAAGGACATGGACAACTCCGTTCCCGGCTGACGATAGCGGCGTGGGCGGAAGTCTCTTTGTTGAAGCGCAAGCTGGCTTGTCATTCCGGGGTGCGCGAAGCGCGAACCCGGAATGCACCGTGCTGTGGATGACGTGGAACAATGGACTACGGGCTCGCACCAAGGGTGCGCAGGGAATGACGGGCGAGAGACCCTACACCGCGCGGCTATGCAGCTGCTTTCCCGGATCCAGATGCGCGTCGAATGCAGCAGCGACGCTGCGCACCAGGAAGCGCGAATCCTTGGCGACAGCGAGCCTGTCGCCGTCCAGCCTCACCACGCCGTCGGAGATCAGCGGCTTCAGACGCGCCGCCGATTTCAGCATCGCGCCTGGCTCCGCGCCATGGCGCGCGCAGATGTCGCCGAGATCGGCACTGAACTCGCACATGATGCGTTCGATGATGTCGGCGCGCAACCGGTCGTCGTCGGTGAGCCCGTAGCCCTTCGCGGTGGCGAGGCGGCCAGCGGCGATGCTCTGCGCATAGGCGCCGATCTGCACCTCGTTCTGGACATAGCCCTGCGGCAGATGTCCGATCGCGCTCGCGCCAAAGCCGAGCAGAGTTTCGCTCGTGTCGGTGGTGTAGCCCTGAAAATTTCGCCGCAGCGTCCGCTGCTCGTACGCCACCGCCATGGAATCACCGGGACGCGCGAAATGATCGAGCCCGATCTGCACGTAGCCGGCCTCCTTCAGCGCATTCGCGATCGCGCAGGCCTGGTCGTGGCGCGCAAGGCCGTCGGGCAGCACGGCCGCGTTGATCATGCGCTGGTGCTTCTTGAAATCAGGCACGTGAGCATAGCCGAACACAGAGAAGCGGTCGGGCGCGAGCGCGAGGCTGCGCCGCACCGTATCCAGACACGAAGCTACCGTCTGGTGCGGCAACCCGTAGATCAAGTCGAAATTGATTCCCTCGATGCCGGCGCGGCGGAGCATCTCGACCACGGCAGCCGTCTGCTCGAAGCTCTGCACCCGGTTGATTGCCCGCTGCACGACGGGATCGAAGCTCTGGACGCCCAGGCTCGCACGGTTGACGCCCGAGAGCCGCATGGCCTCGACCATGTCCGCCGTCAAGGTACGCGGATCGATCTCGACCGCGATTTCGGCCGAAGGCAGCACGAAGAATTTCTGGCGCATCACCGCCATCAGTTCGGCGAAGGCCTCCGGTGCCATGATCGTCGGCGTGCCGCCGCCGAAATGAATGTGCTCGACCTTGATGCGACGGCCGATGGTCTCGGCGGCAAGCCCGATCTCGCGAAGCAGCGTCCGCTGATAGCCGACGATGAGCTCGTCACGACGGACGATCTGGGTATGACAGCCGCAGTACCAGCACATCTCCCGGCAGAACGGCACGTGCAGGTAAAGTGACGCGCTGGCCCCCGCCGGCAGCTCCGCCAACCACCGGGCGTACGTCTCCGGACCGATCGCCGACGTAAAGTGCGGTGCGGTCGGGTAGCTCGTGTAGCGCGGGAGACGTTCCTCGCCGTAGATCGCCGCAAGATCAGCTCTCATATCTTACCCATTCGTAAATTCCCGCCGCGAGCATAGATCGCGGCAAATCACGGAATGAGTTCAATTAACCCGGATGCGCGGAAGCGACTTTGCGGTGGCGCAAAGCGGAACGGCCGGTTCCCGGGGATGATTGGGGCCATTCTGCGCAGCCATCCGGAGCGTCTGCCATGAGGCTTTTTGCACTCGAACTCATTCTCTCCCTGCTCGACGTCCGCGGTCATATCCCGCGTTTCGACGACTTCCGTCCGGCTCCGGCCACACCGGCCACTGCCGGCATCGTGCGCGCGCTGGCCGCCGCGATTGCCGTCTTCGCCGTGTTGTCGCTGGCGATCTGGGGAACGGTCTGGCTTGCCGTGCAGCTCATCTAATAAGTTGCGCTACGACGGTCGGTCGCATGGACCACGCACCGCAACGGTCGCAGGCCAGTGTCGGCCGCCTCTGCGAAGAGACGACAGCCAACGTCATCGCCTCGCCGGTCGGGTCGAAATGCCCACCCCACTTGAAGATGCGAACGAGTCGCCGCTGAGCACAGACGCGGTGGCGGTCACGCCCGGCAATCCTGCACACCGCATGGCAACTGGTAACCGCGACGCCCGAGGCGTCGGCAACGATCAGTCGCATGTCAGCATGTCAGAATGTCGACACCGCTGTCCGGCTGCTGTTTGCTGAGCCTCGACGTCCGCATCACGGCGCCGGAATCGATCAACGCGGTATCGGCGATACTACTTCACCGCGACGCCTAAGTACCGTTGCGGAGGTGAATCACGGCGAAAGCTTGTCGCAGCGCAAACACGCTTGCCGCGATCGGCGCACACTGCATCCGTCATCAAATCTTTTCACATGAAGGATGCTTCCGATGTTCACCCGCAGAGCCGCATTGATCAGCGCCGCCGCCACCGCCCTGATGTTGGCGGCCCCGGCTTTCGCCGCAAGCGATCTCAAGTTGCCGCGCCAGAAGGTCGAGCTGGTCGCTCCGCCGTTCGTGCACGCGCACGAGCAGGCCACGACGCAGGGTCCCAAGATCGTCGAGTTCAAGATGACGGTCGAGGAGAAGAAGGTCGTCATCGACGAGAAGGGCACCACCTTCCAGGCCATGACGTTCAACGGCTCGATGCCGGGACCGCTGATGGTCGTGCACGAGGGTGACTACGTCGAGCTGACGCTGGTCAATCCCGCGACCAACAGCATGCCGCACAACATCGACTTCCATTCCGCGACCGGAGCGCTCGGTGGCGGCGAGCTCACGCTCATCAATCCCGGCGAGCAGGTCGTGCTGCGCTGGAAGGCGACCAAGACCGGCGTGTTCGTCTATCACTGCGCACCGGGCGGCCCGATGATCCCCTGGCACGTCGTCTCCGGCATGAACGGTGCCGTGATGGTGCTGCCGCGCGACGGGCTGAACGACGGCAAGGGCCGAGCGCTGAAATACGACAAGGTCTACTATATCGGCGAGCAGGACATGTACGTGCCGCGCGACGAGAAGGGCAATTTCAAGTCCTACGACTCGCCGGGCGAAGCCTTCACCGAGACCGAAGAGGTGATGAAGAAGCTGATCCCGACCCATGTCGTGTTCAACGGCAAGGTTGGCGCGCTCACCGGCAAGAATGCGCTCACCGCCAAGGTCGGCGAGAACGTGCTGATCGTGCATTCGCAGGCCAATCGCGACAGCCGTCCGCATCTGATCGGCGGCCATGGCGATTATGTCTGGGAGACCGGCAAGTTCGGCAATGCACCCGAGGTCGGGCTCGAGACCTGGTTCATCCGCGGCGGTTCGGCGGGAGCTGCGCTGTACAAGTTCCAGCAGCCCGGCATCTACGCCTATGTCACGCATAATCTGATCGAGGCGGCCGATCTCGGCGCCACCGCGCACTTCAAGGTCGAAGGCAAGTGGAACGACGATCTGATGACCCAGGTGAAGGCGCCGGCGGAGATCCCGCCGCAGACACAAGGCGCCCTGCAGACCGGTCGCAAGATCAACTGACCAGGCGAGAGGGGCCGGCAGACAGCCGGCCCCTCTTTCGGAGGACCATCATGCTGATCGCATTCAAGCTGAAGCTGGTGCTTGCCTGCGCGGCCGGGCTTGCAGGGCCGCTCGCCGTTGCGCCTCTCATGTCGGAGATGAAGACACACGCCGCGCAAGAAGAGCCGGCGATTGTCGAGGTCGCCGCGGGCAGCTTCCTGTATCGCGAGGCCGGCGACTTCACGCGCGGCGGGCAGCAGGCAGAAGCGCCGCTGCGCACACTCCGGTTCGACCGGCCGCTGCACATCATGCGCGAGCAGGTCTCGTCCGCCGACTTTCAGCTCTGCGTGCGGGATGGCGCATGCCGCGCTTTGGGCCGCGACGTCGTCATCGCGCCGGATCGTCCTGCGGTCCAGGTGAACTGGTATGACGCCGAAGCCTATGCGGGCTGGTTGTCGCGCAAGACCGGCAAGCATTATCGACTTCCCAGCGACGAGGAATGGGCATTCGCCGCCGGCAGCCGCTTCAAGGACGACGGCGTGCCGGTCGATGCAAGCGATCCGTCAAAGCGCTGGATCAGCCGCTACGAGCGCGAGTCCGAGCGCGACGCTTCCGACACCGCCGCCCATCCGTTCGGCAAGTTCGGCCTGAACGAGCACGGCCTCGAAGGCGTCTCCGGCAACGTCTGGGAATGGACGTCGACCTGCTTCGTGCGCTCGCGCGTCGACGAGGCCGGCAACGCGATCCGCCCGACCGTGAACTGCGGGGTTCGTGTCGCCGAGGGCGCCCACCGCGCCTATGTCACCGACTTCGTTCGCGATGCCCGCGCCGGCGGCTGCGCCCAGGGCGTGCCGCCCGCCAATCTCGGCTTCCGCCTGGTCCGCGAGCAGACGTCGTGGCTGGTCAGCGTGTCGAAGCGCCTGAGCAAGGCGTGGCCGGCAAGATCATAGCTGCCCGCCGTTTCCCCACGATAGTCGCCGCCTCTTAGAACGAGTCTAAACTATTATTGGAATCACTCTAAGTCATGTCTCTTCGCGACATCGCGTCGCTGACTTTGCCGCACTGTCTGCGCTACTCAGTGAGGCGTTCAATTGCCCGCCTGGGAGCCCTTATGATCAATCTTCGTGTCCTCGCCGCGTCCGCGGCGGTGCTGAGCCTGACCTCGGCCTTCGTGTCGAAAGCAGCCGCCGACAATGGCGCGGTCAACGTCTATACCTATCGCGAGACCAAGCTGATCCAGCCGCTGTTCGATGCCTTCAGCAAGGATACGGGCATCAAGGTCAATGTCGTCTCCGCAAGCTCCGGTCTGGAGCAGCGCATGAAGGCGGAAGGCGCCAACAGTCCGGCCGACGTGCTGCTGACGGTGGATATCGGCCGCATCGACGAGGCCGTCCAGGCCGGCGTCACCCAGCCGATCAAGTCGGAAGTGGTCGATAAGGTCGTGCCGGCGCAGTATCGTGATCCGGACGGACACTGGGCCGGCATCTCCATGCGCGCGCGCGTGATCTATGCCTCGAAGGATCGCGTCAAGCAGGACAAGATCACCTATGAGGAGCTTGCCGACCCCAAGTGGAAGGGCAAGATCTGCATCCGCTCGGGCCAGCACATCTACAACAACGCGCTGTTCGCGGCCTACACGGCAAAGCACGGCGAGGCCAAGACCGAGGAATGGCTGCGGGGCGTGAAAGCCAATCTCGCGCAAAAGCCGTCGGGCGGCGATCGTGAAGCCGCGCGTGACGTCGCCGCAGGCAAGTGCGATATCGGCATCGGCAACACCTATTACTGGGCGCTGATGATGAACAACGATCCCGAGAAGAAGCCGTGGGCGGAAGCGACGCGCGTCATTCTGCCGACCTTCGAAGGCGGCGGCACCCACGTCAACCTCTCGGGCGTGCTGCTCGCCAAGCACGCGCCCAACAAGGCCAACGCCATCAAGCTGATCGAGTGGCTCGTCAGCGAGCAGGCGCAGCAGATGTATGCCGACCAGAACTACGAATATCCGGTCCGCGCCGGCGTCGCCGTCAACTCCACCATCGCGGGCTACGGCAAGCTCGGCCCCGATCCGTTGCCGATCGCAAAGATCGCCGCCAACCGCAAGGCTGCGGCCTCGCTGGTGGACAAGGTCGGCTTTGACAACTGATCTCTGGCAGCCCTCGTCTGTCAAACTGGTAGAAGCAACGAGCACACGGCCTTGCTCGAGAGGCCGTGTGCACGCCGCAACCGCAACCGCCATCGCAGTCGCAGCCGCGATCCTGGTCGCGGCGCCCGTGATCTCGATCGTTTCGCTGGCTTTGCAGCCGGCATCCGATGTGTGGCACGACCTGATCAACTACGTGTTGCCGGCCGCCCTCCTCGACACTGCCCTTCTGCTCATCGGGGTCGGCGCGCTCACACTTCTGATCGGCGCCGGCACTGCGTGGGTGATGTCGCGCCACGATTTTCCCGGCCGGGGCATGCTCCTGTGGCTGATGCCGCTGCCGCTGGCGATTCCGACGTATCTTGCGGCGTACGTCTATGCCGATCTGTTCGAGCCGCTCGGCCTGGTGCATCGCACCCTGGCGATCTGGCTGCCGCTGGGCGATGCGCTCGGCCTTCTGCCCAACCTCCGCTCGCTGCCGGGCGCCATCTTCGTGATCGGGCTCGTGCTCTACCCTTACGTCTATCTCTCGGCGCGTGCGACGTTCCAGGTTCAGTCAGCCGAATTCGCGGAAGCGGCGACGACGCTCGGCGCCGGCCGATGGACCATCTTGTGGCGCGTTTCACTGCCCATGGCGCGGCCGGCGCTGGCGGTCGGCGTGGCGCTGGTCGCGCTGGAAACGCTCAACGACATCGGCGCGAGCGAATATCTCGGCATCCGCACCCTGACGGTCTCGATCTTCACCACCTGGCTCAACCGCGGCAGCCTTGCCGGTGCTGCGCAACTCGCCTGCCTGATGCTTGCGATCGTCGCCGGCCTGATCGCGATGGAGCGCTACGGCCGCCGCAACGCCAACATCGAATTCTCGGCCGAAAGCCCCCATGTGAGGCAGCGGACCCCGCTTTCGGGCGCAAGAGCGTGGACTGCGTTCGCGGTCTGCCTGCTGCCGGCGCTGATCGGCTTCATCGTGCCGCTGCTCTATCTGGCGCATCAGGCTCTTGGCCGCGGACTGCTTGCAAATTTCGATCCGCTCCTGTGGCGCCACACCTTCCATTCGTTTGCCTTTGCAGCGCTCGCGACGGCCATGGCGCTGATACTTGCGCTCGCCACGACCATTGCGCACCGCTTTCGGCCGGATCCTCTGCGATATGTGGCGATGAGCATCGCGCAGACCGGATACGCGCTGCCGGGCCTCGTGATTGCCCTCGGCCTGCTGACCCCCGTACTCGCGGTCGATAACGCGCTGAGCGCGGTCGCCACCTGGACGGGATTTTCGCTGCCCGGGCTGTTGCTGGTCGGCTCGGGGACGGCCGTCGTCATCGCCTATACGATCCGTTTTCTGGCCGTCCCGGTCGGCATGATCAAGGCCGGGTTCGACAGCATTCCGCGCGACTATGACGAGAGCGCGCGCACGGTCGGCGCAGGCCAGGCGGTCATGTTGAGACAGATCTATCTGCCGCTGCTCCGGCCCGCGATGCTCGGCGCCATCATCATCATGTTCGTCGACTGCCTGAAGGAGCTGCCGGCAACGCTGCTCTTGCGGCCCCTCAACGTCGAAACGCTGTCGACGTCGATCTACCAGTTCGCAAGCCGAGGCAATTTCGAGGACGGCGCGCTGGCGGCCCTCCTGATCATCGCGGCCAGCATCGGCCCGGTTGCCTGGCTGACCCGGTTCTCCGAAGTGCCGAGCGGCCCCGCTTGAAGGCATGGGACATTGTCATTCGTGGCGCCTCGACCCGTTAAGTGGTCATCGCCCAACCTGATGGCGCGATACGGCACTTCGGGAGTTCGTGATTGATCGAACGGCCGCCACGGCCGGCCTTCACGGGATGGCAGCGCTGAATCAGAATCGTGAGGACGCGCAGACCGTTCGTGAATGCGCGCCCCAGCGTTTTCCGCTTACGTGTTCTTCAGCGCGACGCGGAATTCGGCTTCGGTCTTGGCCTTGACCTCGTCGAGCGAAACGCCGTCGGCGAGCTCGATCAGCGCCATGCCGCCGCTGCCGTGCTTGTCGATGGTGAAGACGGCGAGATCGGTCACGACCATGTCGACCACGCGCTCGCCCGTCAGCGGCAGGTTGCACTGCTTCAGCAGCTTCGGACCGTCCTTGGCCGAATGCTCCATCACCACGATGACGCGCTTGACGCCGGCGACGAGATCCATCGCGCCACCCATGCCCTTGACCATCTTGCCAGGGATCATCCAATTGGCGAGATCGCCGTTCTGGGCCACCTGCATCGCGCCAAGGATGGAGAGATCCATGTGGCCGCCGCGGATCATGCCGAAGGAATCGGCGCTGGAGAAATAGGAAGTCGAGGGCAGCTCGCTGACGGTCTGCTTGCCCGCGTTGATCAGATCGGGATCCTCTTCGCCCTCATAGGGGAATGGACCCATGCCGAGCATGCCGTTCTCGCTCTGC
Source organism: Bradyrhizobium sp. in8p8 (assembly GCF_000426845.1). GTDB lineage: Bacteria > Pseudomonadota > Alphaproteobacteria > Rhizobiales > Xanthobacteraceae > Bradyrhizobium > Bradyrhizobium japonicum_C. Next base: position 92,716 of record NZ_AUGD01000001.1, read on the forward strand.
AAGGAAACGTCCATGCCGTCGGGAATGTAGTTCGAGACCAGCGTCGGGATGCCGATGCCGAGATTGACGTAGTAGCCATCGCGCAATTCCTTTGCGGCGCGCGCGGCCATCTGTTCACGGGTCCAGGCCATCAGATTTCAACTCCAGTGCCAGCCGCCGGCGCCGTCGTCGGACGCGGGCGCGTGTTGCGGAATTCGATGCGCTTCTTGGCCGTACCGACCTCGACGATGCGCTTCACGAAGATGCCCGGCGTGTGAATGTGGTCGGGATTGAGTTCGCCGGCCGGAACCAGATGCTCGACCTCGGCCACGGTGATCTTCGCGGCCGTCGCCATCATCGGGTTAAAGTTGCGCGCGGTCTTGCGGTAGATGAGGTTGCCGGCGGTGTCGCCCTTCCAGGCGTGCACGATGGCAAGATCGGCGAACAGGCCGCGCTCCATCAGGTACTTCTCGCCGTCGAATTCCTTCACTTCCTTGCCTTCGGCGATCAGCGTGCCTACGCCGGTCTTGGTGTAGAAAGCCGGGATGCCGGCGCCGCCTGCGCGGATGCGCTCGGCCAGCGTGCCCTGCGGATTGAATTCGAGTTCCAGCTCGCCGGCCAGGAATTGCTGGGCGAACAGCTTGTTCTCGCCCACGTAGGACGAGATCATCTTCTTGATCTGGCGGGTTTCGAGAAGGCGGCTGAGGCCGATGCCGTCGACTCCGGCATTGTTGGAGACCACCGTCAGGCCCTTGACACCGGATTCGCGGATCGCGTCCGACAGCTCCTCGGCAATGCCGCAGAGGCCGAAACCGCCCGACATGATCATCATGTTGTCTTTGAGAATGCCCTCAAGAGCCGACTTGGCGTCGGGATAGACCTTGTTCATGCAAAAAACCTCGACTGAACCTTCGGCTCGCAGGCCTCGCGCCTTGTTGGCGGCGATTATTAGGCGAAATCGTCCGAAGCCGTCAATGATACGGGGTTCTCCGCTTCGCCCCTGGGTGATAGAAGCTGCCCGCGCCGTGGGCATAGCCGTGCCGCGGCCTTGAAAGCGTCAAGAAAACCCATCAAGTTGCGGGGGTTGGGTGTGGGCGCGCAGGTTCACCGGCCAGCCCTTCTAACGCCAGCGACCAACCCGATCAGGACATGCCATTGACCATGGCCCAAGGAATGAAGCGCCTGGGGACGCCGATCGCGGCGCTGCTCGGCATGGCGCTGATCGCCCTGATCGCGACCTCCTGGCTCATCAACCGCGACGCGCTACGCAAAGCGGTCGAAGCGCAAATCCGCAACGTCACCGGGCTCGAGCTCAGCGTCGCAGGCACCATCGACATCTCGGTGCTTCCGGCAAGCTACATCTCCTTCCGTGACGTCGGCCTCAAGGGCGGCGGCACCAGCACGCCGGCGCTTCAGGTCGACGTGCTCACCGCAAACCTGCGGCTGTTGCCGCTATTGCTGCAGCGGTTCGAGATCGCCGACCTGACGCTGTTGCGGCCGCGCATCCATGTCAGCCTCAAGCCGGACGGCGAGAGCAACTGGACGCCCTTCATCCAGACCATCGCGCGCACCATGAAGCCGGGGGCGGAGAATCAGGTCTCGTTCTCCGAAATCCGGATTCAGGACGGCGTGCTCGATTACGTGGACGTCGCCACGCAAGCCACCGACAAGCTCGAGGACATCGACCTTTCGTTGGCCTGGCCCTCGATCTCGCGCTCCTTTGCTGCGACCGGGCAGTTCGACTGGCGCGGCGAGCGCGTCGACGGCTCGATCAGCTTTTCCGATTTCGTCGCCGCCCTTTCCGGCGACCGGTCTGGCCTGAAGGCGCGGATCGCCAGCCCGCCGCTCAAGCTCGCCTTTGACGGCAGCGTCGCCAATCGCACCAGCCCGATGATGGAAGGCACGCTCACCGTCGACAGCCCTTCCCTGCGCAACGCGCTACGCTGGACCGGACAGCCGCAGCCCGGCAGCGGCGGCTTCGGCCGGTTCGCGCTGAAGGCGCGCGCCAATGTGGTCGGCCCCTCGATCGCGCTCACCAATGTCAACGTCGAGCTCGACGGCAATGCCGCCGAGGGCGTCATGACCTACGCCAATAACGGCCGGCAGACGCTGCAGGCGACGCTCGCCGCCGACGCGCTCGACTTCACGCCTTATATCTCCACGTTCCGCCTGCTCGCGAGCGGCGCACGCGACTGGAACAGGCAGCTATTCGATCTCAACGGGCTCTCGACCACCGACCTCGACATGCGCCTGTCCGCGGCAAAGCTGACGGTCGGACCGACGAAGCTCGGCCGCACCGCGATCGGCGCGAATTTGCGCAACGGCACATTGGCGCTCTCGGTCGGCGAGGCCCAGGTCTATGGCGGGATCGCCAAAGGCTCGTTCGGCATCGCGCGGTCCGATACGGTCGCCGACATCAAGGCGCAATTCCAGTTCACCGACGTCGACCTGCAGGCTTGCGCCACCGAACTGTTCGGCCTCAACAAGCTGTCCGGCCGCGGCAACATCAACGTCTCGCTCCTCGCCTCCGGCTCGAGCCCATTCGGCCTCGTGCAGTCGCTCGACGGCAGCGCTACCATCACCGGACATGATGGCGCGATCGCGGGCTTCAACGCCGAACAGCTCCTGAAGCGGCTGGAACGGCGGCCGCTGTCGGGCGGCGGCAATTTCCGCAACGGCTCGACGCCTTACAACAATCTCACCATCGCGGTGAAATTTTCCGACGGAATCGCCACCGCCGAGGACATCCGCGTGGAAGGGCCGGCGACCAGGATCACGCTCACCGGCACCGCATCGGTGCCGACGCGCGAATACGACATGAAGGGCGTGGCCAGCCTCAACAGCGCGTCGGGGTTCGAACTGCCCTTCGTTGTGCAGGGTCCTTGGGACGATCCGCTGATCTTCCCCGATCCGGAAAGCCTGATCCGCCGCTCGCCAGCCTCCGCGCCGCTGCTCGACATGCTGAAGGAGCGCAAGGCGGGAGACGCCGTGCGCTCCGCAATCGAGCGCATCACCGGCAGCGGAAAGCGCCCCGCGCCAGCGGAATCGCCGACGGCCGAGAATTCCAAAGAGAACGCCAAGTCCAACTAGGCTGACGCAGGTGAGTTTCAACTGAAGCGGAGCCTCTCCGGCGTCGGCCGGACATCGCGAGTTGATCTGGCCGAATTGATGCGGCGATCGGATCGATGCGCGCGTCAAGCAACTGCCCTGGCCCGACACCCTCAAGACCTGGGTCTGACAAGATGCGTTGATTGCGCTACCATCCTACGCTAGTGTTTTATACGACCGGTTAAAAACACCGGCCGTTTGAGGGAGAAAAACGTGAGATCCAGGGTTATTGGCGCAGTATCATTGGCGGTCGCTGCGGTCGGGCTTTTTGCCGCCACCGCACCCGCCTTTGCGCAGCAGAAGACGATCACGGTCTGGTGGGGCAAGGGTTTCTATCGGTCCGAAGACGACGCGCTGATCGAAACGATCAAAAAGTTCGAAGCCAAGACCGGAATCAAGGTGGAACTGTCACAATACGCGATCCAGGACATGATTCCGAAGACGGTCGCTGCGCTCGACGCCGGCACCGTGCCCGATGTCGCCTATTCCGACTCCTATGACGTTCAGGCGCAGGGCAAGTGGGCCTACGAGGGCAAGCTCGAGGACCTCACGGACATCATGGAGCCGATCAAGGGCCGGTTCGTGCAGAACACGCTGGACGCGTCGATCCTCTACAACGACGTCGCCAAGAAGAAGGCCTATTACGGCTTCCCGCTGAAGCAGCAGAGCATGCACGTCCAGATCTGGAACGACATGCTGGAGAAGGCCGGCTTCAAGCAGAGCGACATCCCGAACGACTGGGCGGGCTACTGGACGTTCTGGTGCGACAAGGTGCAGCCGGCGATCCGCAAGGCCACGGGCCAGCGCGTCTACGCCGTCGGCCAGCCGATGGGCGTGGAATCCACCGACTCCTTCCAGTCGTTCTACACCTTCATGGACGCCTATCACGTCAAGCTGGTCGACGACGACGGCAAGCTGCTGGTCGACGACCCGAAGGTCCGCGACGGCCTGATCAAGGCGATGAAGGACTATACCGACACCTACATCAAGGGCTGCACGCCGCCGTCCTCGACCACATGGAAGGACCCGGACAACAACGTCGCGTTCCACAACAAGACCATCGTGATGACCCACAACTTCACGATCTCCATCGCGGCTAAATGGTTCGAGGACTTGCAGAACCAGGCCCTTACCCAGGAACAGCGCGACGCCGGCAAGAAGGCCTATGAGCAGGACATCATCACGGCGTCCTTCCCGAAGGCGCCCGATGGTTCGACCATCAAGTACCGCTCCGACGTCAAGACCGGACTGGTGTTCACCGCGGCCAAGAACAAGGCCGAGGCCAAGCAGTTCATCAGCTTCCTGCTCCAGGAAGAGAACGTCCGTCCGTACATCGAAGGCGCGCTCGGCCGCTGGTTCCCGGTGACCAAGGAAAGCCAGGAAAGCCCGTTCTGGCAGGCCGACAAGCACCGCAAGGCCGTCTACGCGCAGTTCAAGGGCGGCACCGCGGCGTTCGACTTCACCAAGAACTGGAAGTTCACGATCCTCAACAATGAGAACGTGTGGGCGAAGGCGATGAACCGCGTCGTCAGCGAGAAGGTTCCGGTCGACAAGGCGGTCGACGAACTGATTGCCCGCATCAAGCAGGTCGCGGGTTAAGTCGCCCGCCCCCTCTCCCCGCATCACGGAGAGAGGGTGCAAGAACAACACCGGCCGCGTCTCGCGGCCGGCTTCTCTTTGAAGAGTCCGAAAGAATGGCGATCACGCTCTCCGGCGATCAGGCAATGCCCGGCCCGCCCTTGTCGTCGCGGCTGACCCCGGCGCAGGTTTGGGGCATCATCCTTCTCGCGCCCTATCTGCTCGTCTTCCTTGCTTTCGTCGTCTATCCCGTCTGCTACGGGTTGTGGCTGGCGCGGGCCCCTTCGAATTATGTGGCGCTCTACAACGATCCGATCTTCGCGCGCGCCGCGGTCAACACGCTGATCTTCCTGGTCATCGGCATCAACATCAAGATGTTGATCGCACTGTTCCTGTCCGGCTTCTTCGCCCAGCAGCGCACCTGGATCAAATGGCTCTCGGTGATCTTCATCCTGCCCTGGGCGGTGCCGTCGATCCCGACCATCCTGTCGGTGCGCTTCATGCTCAATCCCGAATGGGGCATGATCAACCACTACATCTTCTCCTTGACCGGCGATGACGGCCCGAACTGGCTGAACGATCCGACCGTGGCGCTGACCATGGCAATCGCCGTGCATATCTGGAAGTCGCTGCCGTTCTGGACGCTGATCCTGATCACCGGCCGGCTCGCGATCTCGCACGATCTGTTCGAGGCCGCCGAGGTGGATGGCGCGAGCTGGTGGCAGAAATTCCGCTATATCACCTGGCCCTCGATGCAGACGCTCTACATCACCTGCACGCTGCTCTCGATGATCTGGACGCTAGGGGATTTCAACAGCGTCTATCTGCTCACCGGCGGGGGACCTGCCGACCTCACGCACGTGCTGGCGACGCTCGGCATCCGGTATCTCAGGCTCGACCAGCTCTCGCTGGCAATGGCGTCCATCGTCTGCGCGATGCCGTTCGTCCTGCCGCTCGTGTACTTCATGATGAAACGGTTGTCGCGATGAAGCTCCCCGGCGTAAGCGAATTTTCCTGGCGCGACGTCGCGACCGAAGCGCGGCTGCTGCTGATCGGAATTCCCGTCTTCCTGTGGACGATGATCCCGATCTATCACATGTTCCTGTTCGCGATCTCCCCGAAGGAGGATGCGTTCTCGGGCAAGCTGTGGCCGGATCACCCGACGCTGCACAATTTCCAGATCGTGTTCAAGCAGCAGCACTACTTCCTGCGCGACTTCTACATCCAGTTCTGGAATTCGACGGTGATCGCCGTCTCCGTCGGCGTGCTGACGCTGGTGATCGCGACCTCGGCGGCGTTCGCGATCTCGCGATTGAAGGTGCCGGGCGGACGCACCGTGCTGAACCTTGCGCTCTTCACCTATTTCATCCCCGCGGCGTTCCTCGCCGTCCCGATGTACCGCACCATGGGCAATTACGGCCTGCTCAACAATCACTGGTCGCTGATCCTGGCGATGGTGACGATCGCGAGCCCCTATGCGATCTGGGTGCTGAAACAGGCGTCCGACAAGCTGCCGGTCGAGCTTGACGAGGCCGCCGTGATGGACGGCGCGACGACGCTGCAGATCTTCCGCCTGGTCTATTTGCCGCTGATGATGCCCTCGCTGGTCGCGATCGGCACCTATGCGGTGCTGCTGGCGTGGAACGAGTACCTCTATGCGTTCCTGCTGCTCTCGAACGACCGCGAGATCACCCTCCCCGTCGCGCTCGGCAACTTTCTCGCCGCCGACGATTCGCCGTGGGAGCTGCTCATGACCACCGGCTTCATCTACGCGCTGCCGCCGGCCGCGGTCTACTACGCCTTCCGCCGCTACATGGTGGGCGGCCTCACGGCAGGCGCGGTGAAGTCGTAGGCATCCTTCGCCATTGCGAGCGCAGCGAGGCAAATCCAGGCCAGCTCGGCAGAGACAGACTGGATTGCTTCGTCGCAAGAGCTTCCCCGCAATGACCGCAGCGCCTACAGCGGCGCCGCGCTCTCGCCACGCGAACTCGACAATTTGGAAGCGAGCGAAGCCAACACGATCACCACCGCGATCAGGGCGATCGCCAGCGTGCAGATCGCGTTGATCTCGGGCTTCACCCCCAGCCGCACCTCCGAATAGATCCGGATCGGCAAGGTGGCCGAGCCCGGCCCCGTGGTGAAGCTCGCGATCACGAGATCATCCAGCGACAGCGTGAACGCCAGCATCCAGCCGGCGACGATGGCGGGCGCGATCAGCGGCAGCGTCACGGATAGGAACGCGCGCACCGGGTCGCAGCCGAGGTCCATCGCCGCCTCCTCCAGCGAGCGATCGAGCGAGCCGAGGCGGGACTGCACGACCACGGTGACGAAGCACATCGTCAACGTGGTATGGGCGATCGTCACGGTCCAGAAGCCGCGCTCGGCGTTCAGCGCGACGAACAGCAGCAGCAGCGAAAGTCCGGTGATCACCTCCGGCATCACCAGCGGCGCGTAGAGCATTCCGGAGAACAGCGTGCGGCCGCGGAAGCGCTCGCCGCGCGACAGCGCGACGGCAGCGAGCGTGCCGAGCAGTGTGGCAATCGTCGCTGAGGAGACCGCGACCCGCAGGCTCATCCACGCCGCCTCGATCATCGCGCGATCATTGAAGAACTCGTGATACCAGCGCAGCGACCAGCCGCCCCACACCGTCACCAGACGCGAGTCGTTGAAGGAATAGATGACGAGGATGAGGATCGGCAGATAGAGGAATGCCAGACCCAACGCCAGCGAGGCGATGTTGAAGCGGGAGAGACGAGGGGCCTTGCGCATCGCCTCAGCGCCCCTGTTCGAGCTGCTGCTTCTGCAGCCGCTCGTACAGCAACAGCGGCACCAGCAGCATCACCAGCAACACGATCGCGGCAGCAGAGGCGACCGGCCAGTCCTTGTTGGTGAAGAATTCGAGCCAAAGGGTCTGACCGATCATCAGCGCGTTGGAGCCGGCGAGGAGATCCGGGATGACGAATTCGCCGACGATGGGGATGACGCATAGCAGCACGCCGGCTCCGACACCGGGCAGCGACAGCGGGAAGGTGACAAGCCAGAACGCCTGCCAGGGCGGCGCGCCGAGATCGGCGGCTGCCTCCTCCAGCGCCGGCTCCATCTTGGCGAGCGTGGCGTAGAGCGGCAGGATCATGAACGGCAGATAGGAATAGACGATGCCGATATACATCGCGGTATCGGTGGAGAGCCACACCACGGGCTGACTGACCAGATGCAATGCCAGCAGGATCTGGTTGAGCAGGCCGTCGTGCTGGAGGATGTTGATCCAGGCATAGATGCGGATCAGGAACGAGGTCCAGAACGGCACGATCACCAGCACCATCGCCACCGCCTGCCAGCGCTTCGGCAATCGCGCCATGCCATAGGCGATGGGATAGCCGATCAGCAGCAACGCTGCGGTCGCAATGATGGCGACGGTGAGGCTGCGCACATAGGCGAACACGTAGATGTCGTCGGAGATGAGCAGCTTGAAATTGTCGATCGAAAGTGCGGCAAAGGCGCTGGTGAGCGCGTCCCATCCTGCCGTCAGGTCGAAAACCGGCTCGTAGGGCGGCTGCGCAATCGCCGTCTGCGACAGGCTGATCTTCAGCACGAAGGCGAACGGCACCAGGAAGAACAGCACCATCCAGACGTACGGCGCAATTGCGGCAAAGCGCGCCGGCCGCGCGAAGATGCGACGCGAGTTCATGACGTCAGCACCATGCAATCGTCGGGGCCGAACCAGGCGACGACATGCTGGTTCAGGCTGTAGGCATCGACGTCGAGGCGCGCGCTGTTGGCAACGGAAGCCTGCAGCACCCCGCCGCTGTCGAGCTTCACCTTGTAGGTGGTGGTGCCGCCGAGATAGCAGATGTCGGCAATGACGCCGTCAAGCAGGTTGATCGCCGATTGATGACCGGCCTCGCTCGCGGGGCCCCGGCGCGAGAGCTTGACCTTCTCGGGGCGGATCGCGACCGCCAGTTTTCCCGCGCCGACCGGCTCGCGCGGCTCGGCGACCACCAGCGCACCCGCATCACGCGTGCCAATCACCAGACGATGACCGTCGCGCAATTTCGACTCGCCGTCGAACAGGTTGATGTCGCCGACGAACTCCGCGATCCAGCGCGAGCGCGGCGCCTCGTAGAGTTCGCGGGGTTTCGCGACCTGGACGAGCTTGCCGGCCTTCATCACGCCGATCCGGCTCGCCATCGTCATCGCCTCCTCCTGGTCGTGCGTGACGACGATGAAGGTCATGCCGAGCCGTCGCTGCAGCTCCATCAGCTCGGCTTGCGTGTTCTCCCGCAGCTTCTTGTCGAGCGCCGCGAGCGGCTCGTCGAGCAGCAGGAGCTGCGGCCGGCGCGCCAGGGCGCGGGCGAGCGCCACGCGCTGGCGCTGACCGCCGGAGAGCTGGTCGGGCTTGCGCTTCTCGAGCCCCTCGAGCTTCACCAGCGCGACCATCTCGGCGACACGGGTCGCGATGTCGGCGCGTGCCATGCCGGCGCGCTTCAGGCCGAAGGCGATGTTGTCGCGCACCGACAGATGCGGGAACAACGCATAGTTCTGGAACATCATGTTGACCGGGCGTTCGTGCGGCAGCGCCTGCGCGATGTCCTTGCCCCCGAGCAGGATGCGCCCCTCGTCCGGCGCCTCGAATCCGGCGAGCATACGGAGCAGCGTGGTCTTGCCGCATCCGCTCGGACCGAGCAGCGCGAAGAACTCGCCGGCCTTGATGTCGAGCGAGACACCATCGACGGCGCGGAACGTGCCGAACGTCTTGGCCACGCCCTCGATGCGCAGCAGCCCTTGCTCCGCCGCGGGTAATGCATCCGCGCCAGCCGCTTCAGCCGCAATGTTCGTTCCGGACAACTCTTCCGCCATAATCCCTGCCAACCCCGATTCCGCCGCACGCTAGCGGCCGATCGCGATTTGCTCAACCGGTTCGGGATGAATCGTTCCCCGCCATGAATGCGGCCAGCGCGTCACGGTCTGCCGCGGTCATTGTCAGGCCGAGCTTGGAACGACGCCACAGAATGTCCTCAGGGAAGCGCGCCCATTCGCGGGTCATGAGATAGCGCACCTCGGCGCCGGTCAGTTCAGGGCCGAAGTTCGGCCCCAGTTCGTCGCGTGTCCTTGCCTCGCCCAGCACCGCCGACAATCGCGAGCCATAGGCGGCAACGAGGCGCTGGGCCTGCGGCTCCGACAGAAAGCGCCAGCGGTCGCGGGCGAACTCGACCTCGGCGTCGAAGCGATCCCAGGCGAAATCTCCGCCCGGTAGCGCAGCGCCGGCGGTCCAGGGCGGGGACATCGGATAGAATGGCGTCAGCCTGGTCACCGCCTCCTCCGCCCGCAAGCGCGAAGTGGTGACGTCGCCGCCGAACATCGTGAGCAGCGGCGCCTTGCGCCGGCGCGCGTGGAACAGCGTCGTGCCGTCACCTCGGCTCGCGGACACCGGCCTCATGTTGACGCCCGAAACCGTCCGAACCACGTCGGCCGGGGCGATGTGCGCGCGGAAGTAGCGGCTGGCGGCTTCGCAGAGACAGCCGATTTCGGCCCGGGACACCGCAACGATTGCGGGATCGCCGGTGAAATCATGCGTGACCGTACCGATCAGCGTGAACTCCCGCTCGTACGAGCTTGCGAAGATCAGTCGGCCATCACCGTTCTGGAAGACGTAGACGTTGTCTGAATCGAACAGCCTGGGCACGATGATCTGGCTCATCTGCATGGCCGTCGCGGCCGGCTGCGGCTGGCGCAGGACCATCTCCGCGACCATCGACGTCCAGCCGCCGGTGGTGTTGGCCAGCGCCCGGGTCGTGATGGTGCGGCGATGTCCGCGATCGACCACGGCGAGCCGCCAGATGTCGGCACGATCGGCACGCACGCAGCGCGCTCCGGTCCGGATCGTCGCGCCACGCTCGGCGGCGTCCAGCGCCGTGAGCACGACAAGGCGGGAATCGTCGACGACGCAGTCCGAATATTCGAAGGCCGTGCCAAATGGGCGCTTCAGCGCGTTGCCGACCGGATGATGCGTGATGTCGAGGGTCGCCGATCCGGGCAGGCCGCCCCGGCCGGCGAGGCTGTCATAGAGGAACAGGCCGGCGCGCAGCAGCCAAGGCGGACGCTGGTCCGAATGCGCAGGTATGACGAAACGCATCGGCCGGACCAGATGCGGCGCGATTCGGAGCCAGGTCCGCCGCTCGGCCAGCGCCCGGTGCACCCGCCAGAAGCCGCGCCGCTCCAGCACCGAGAGGTCGCCGTGGATCAGCCGCGGTGTTGCCGACGATGCCGCGCCGCCGAGATCGCCTTGCTCGAACAGGATAACCCGCAGGCCGCGGCCGGCCGCATCGCGCGCGAGGCCGACACCGTTCAGGCCGCCGCCGATGATCGCGAGATCGTAGTCTGCCATGAAGCCGTCAAATGGGAGCGAAGCGCAGCGCTCTCATCACTAGAGCCATTTCCGTTGCGATGAAATCGGAACAAGGCTCCAGACTGTTATTTCAGACGAGTCTTCTTGACGCGAACCGGGATCCACTCCGCTCGAAAGCGCTCTAGCCGGTCTTGAGCGCGAGCTCCACCGCGTCGGCGCGACCGACGAGCCCGGCATATTTTCCGATCGGCAGCGGTTTGCCGAGCAGATAGCCCTGCACGCCGTCGCAGCCCTCCCTGGCGAGGAAGGCGAGCTGATCGACGGTCTCGACGCCTTCGGCGATGATCGACATGTCGAGGCCGTGGCCGAGATCGATCACGGCGCGCACGATCGCCGCCGATTGCGGGTTGCGGCCGAGATTGATGATGAAGGCGCGGTCGATCTTGATTTTGTCGAACGGGAACGCCTGAAGGTAGCTCAGCGACGAGTAGCCGCTGCCGAAATCGTCCATGGAGATGCGCACGCCAAGCGCTTTCAGGCGGCGCAGCAGCGCGAGGCCTCGATCGAAATCCTCGATCAGCACCCCCTCGGTGATCTCGAGCTCGAGCCGGCCGGGCGCAAGTCCGGTCTCGAGCAGGATCGAATGGACGAGGCCAACCACGTCACCGTGCATGAACTGCGCCGGGGACAAATTAACCGCGACCTGGAGCGGCTTCGGCCAGGACGCCGCCTCGCGGCAGGCCTCGCGCAGGATCCATTCGCCCATCTCGACGATGAGGCCGCTCTCCTCGGCGATCGGGATGAATTCGGCGGGCGAAACCTGGCCGCGCACCGGGTGCTGCCAGCGTGCCAGCGCCTCGAAGCCCATGATCTCGCTCTCGCCGACGCTGTGGCCCGCGGCCCCCTGCGGCTGGAAGGCGAGCGAGAGCTCGCCGTTCTTGACTGCCATCGAGAGGTCCTGGTGCAGCACGCGGCGATCACGGATCTGCTGGTCCATCTCCGGCTGGTAGAGACTGATCGTGCCGCGCGACTTCTGCTTGGCGCGGAACAGCGCCGCGCCGGCGTTGGCGAGCAGCGAGGCGCCATCGGTGCCGTTGTGCGGGAAGACCGAGATGCCGGTGGTGATGCCGGCGCGGACCGGCCGGCCGTCGATTTGGAAGTCCTTGGCGACGGCTTCGCCAATCTGCTGCGCCAGTGCGAGGCCCGCCTCGGGCTGCTTGCCGTCGATGATCAGGCCGAACTCGTCGCCTGACAGGCGCGCCACCAGGCCGCCGCGCGCGGAGTCCTCGAGCCGCCGGGCGACCTCGATCAGGAGCTTGTCGCCGAGCGCATGGCCGAAGACGTCGTTGACCTCCTTGAGGCCATCGAGGTCGACGCAGAGGACGGCGAACTCCTCGCCGGTACCCTCGCAGGCCTCGATCATCTGCATCAGCGCCTGCAGGAAGGCGGCACGATTCGGCAGATCGGTGAGGCCGTCGTGATAGGCCATGTGCGCCATGCGCGACTCGGTCTGCCGGCGGTCGGTGACGTCCTCGTGGGTCTTGATCAGATATTGCGGCTCGCCTGCATCGCTGAGCACGGTGGCGCGGCGGGTCAGGAACAGGCGCAGGCCGTCCTTGGTCGAGATCGGATGCTCCTCGGTGATCATCCCGCGCTTCTTGATCGCGGCCTCGTCGCGCGCGATGATCAGCTTGGCTTCCTTCGCATTGAAAATGTCGGACGCCGTCAGGCCGGTTGCTTCCTCGCGCCTGCGGTTGAGGATCGTCTCCGCGCTGCGGTTGGCGAGCAGATAGCGGCCATCCTTGACCTGTTCCACGATCAGCGCAACCGGGATGTTGTCCACCACGAGTTCGAGGAACTTCTTGGTGCTCTCCAGTTCCTGAGAGAGCGATCGGCGGTCGGTGATGTCCTCAAACACCAGCAGCAGGAAACCCGGCCTGTTGCCTTCGTTGCGAACCGCGATCCGGATGGAGGCGACCATGCGCCGCTCCCCGCCCCGCTCGACCTCGAACTCGTTGCGGAACTGCCCGTCCGGCGAGTTGAGCGCCGCCCGGTCGGCCGCATCGATGCTGTCCGCCGAGACCGGCGCGAACAGCTCGCGCGCCTTCTTGCCGACGACGTGGTCCCGTGAAAAACCCCAGAACCGCTCATAGGCGGTATTGGCGAAGATGTAGCGGCCGTCCTCGATGTTCTTGGCTGCCACGCAAGCCGGCACATGGTCCAGCACCGATTCCAGGAACTGCGTGGTAGAGGCGAGCTGCCGGGATAGCTTGCGCTGTTCACTGACGTCGAGATGCGTCGCCACGGAGCCGCCGTTCGGCAGCACGAAGAACTTCACCAGGATGGCGCGCCCGTCCGGCAGTTCGGTGATCAAGCCGTTGGCGCTGGCTGCCTTCTCGTAGAACTCGTCGTCGGAGGCGGCATCCAGCACCCCGCGCCTGCGACGCAGTTCGAGCAGGTCGTGGCCGTTCATGTTAGGCCGGATATCGGACCGCGTCAGACCGTAGATCTCGAGATAGCGGTCGTTGCAGAAAATGATGCGGCGCTGCGCATCCGTCATCACCACGCCCTGGTTGAGATTGTTCATGGCGGAGGAGATGAAGGCGTTGCGCCGCAGCTGCAGACGCCTGCTCCGGCGCAGCGAGGAAAGGATCCACAGCCCGATCGCGGCGAGAAACGAGCACACGACGATGGCTGCGATCAGCGCTTCCCAGATCACGTTGGGCTCGAGCTTGGCGAAATCGCTCGGAGCGGGAAAGCTGTCGGATAGCGCAAAGGCACGTGCAGGTGCGACCGCGCCGGCCAGGCAAGTAAGGGCCTGCACAGCAATCGGAAGCGTGCTGCCCACCTGCCAGTTCTTCTCAGCCATCAGCCACCCGCGATTTCAACGTCGGATTGTCTGGCCTCGCGGGTTTGGATCGGGTAAACGCCTGTACCCGCAACAGAAAAATGTGACGTGCGATACGGCAATTGCCCTGACATGATAAATGCTTTCTTAACGGAAAATCCCCCCGCGCGGCCGTTCCGGGACCTGATGCCGCCGGCGGCTCCAGCGGAGATCATGCACAACCATGGATAGGGTGGACTGTGTCGTCGTCGGAGCCGGCGTGGTCGGTCTCGCGGTGGCTCGAAAGCTCGCCCAGTCCGGGCGCGAGGTGATCGTGCTCGAGGAAGCCGAGGCCATCGGCACCATCACCTCCTCGCGCAACAGTGAGGTGATCCATGCCGGCATCTACTACCGCGCCGGGAGCTGGATGGCGCGCATGTGCGTCGCGGGCAAGCACGCGCTCTACCGCTACTGCGCCGAGCGCGGCATCCCGCACAGAAATTGCGGCAAGCTGATTGTCGCGACCAGCCAAAAGGAAACCGAGAAGCTCCAATCGATCAAGGCGCATGCCGAAGCCAACGGTGTGCTCGACATGCAACTGCTCACGGGCGAGGTCGCACGCGCGCTGGAGCCGGCGCTCGCCTGCGACGCTGCGCTGCTGTCGCCGTCGACCGGCATCATCGACAGCCACGCCTACATGCTCTCGCTGCGTGGCGAAGCCGAGGACGCCGGCGCGGCCTTCGCGTTTCACACGCCGCTGATCCGCGCCAAGGCTGCCGGCGGCATCATCGAAATCGAGGCCGGCGGCGATGCGCCGATGACGCTCCAATGCGACCTTCTCGTCAACGCCGCAGGACTCTCGGCGACAACGGTCGCACGCAACATCGACGGCATGCCGATGGACCGGATCCCGCCGGCCTATCTTGCCAAGGGAAACTACTTCAGCTGCAACGCCAAGGCGCCGTTCTCGCGCCTGATCTATCCGGTGCCCGAACCCGGCGGGTTAGGGGTGCACCTGACGCTGGACATGGCCGGCCAGGCGCGCTTCGGGCCCGACGTCGAATGGATCGAAACGATCAATTACGAGGTCGATCCGTCCCGCGCCGAGCGCTTCTATCCGGCGATCCGCAAGTACTGGCCTACTCTGCCCGATGGGGCGCTGATGCCGAGCTATTCAGGGATCCGACCAAAGATCGTGCCGCCCGCTGTGGCCAGCCAGGACTTCTTGATGCAGGGCCCGCCCGATCACGGTGTCGCAGGCCTGATCAATCTGTTCGGCATCGAATCGCCAGGACTGACGTCGTCGCTCGCGATCGCCGACCACGTCGCCGAACTCGCAACCGTCTAGAGAGCTTTCGAGCGTGGTCGATCACAGATCGTTGTCGAGAAAACGCGCCCAAGCAAAACATCATCCCCGCGCAAGGATCGTGCGCAGTTTGTATCTTGCAGCAGGGATGAGCACGTGGCTCTCATCCCTGCAAGAAGGATGCGATCAACTCTACGCTGTTATGGGGGTGCTAGTGGAGCGTATCGCTGTGCTTCAGACGCTCGATCTGGTCCTTGACCATCAACTTCCGGCGCTTCAACTCAACAATTTGCAGGTCGTCCGTTGAAAGGTGCACGAGAGCTTCGTGCAATTCGTTTTCGAGCAGTTTGTGCTTCCGTTCCAATTCAACGAGATGTGCCTGAATTGTCATTCGAAACCTCCTCGGTAGGGTTGAACCTCAGGATTCGATCCGGACAAGCAAGTCTACATCACCGATTCGTCCTGTCGATGGGTATCCGTCGTCACAGTGTCATTTTTGAAAGTTCATATGTAACGAAGCGTGACTAAAGGGAACCACGCGGGAAAAATCCGTGATATCAATGCGGCTGCGCAACTTCCGCGGCTCCTTGCAGAAATATCTTGCGGGAGACCGGCGGACGAAGCCGCAGATCGCTTGCGATCACGCTGCGCAAGGACGATAATTTCCACAGGGCATCCACAGCCCGGATCTCACGCCTATCGGTTTTCGGCCACCGCAGACATGACCAACGAAGATGAGCGTGAGCTCGAAGCCGAGCTCACCCGGTTGCAGCAGGAACACCGAGATCTCGATGCGGCGATCGATGCATTGCATCAATCGCCCGCCCCCGACCTGTTGCGGTTACAGCGGTTGAAGAAGCGCAAACTGTTGTTGCGCGACCGCATCGCGTTCATTGAAGACCAGATCACGCCCGACATCATCGCCTGATCCGTCGACGGGTCGTCCCGCGGCTCACCAATGAATCCGCTTGACTCGATCGGAACAAAAGATGAACATTCAGGGCACGCAGCTCAGCAGATGCCTAAACACAGGACACGAGGACAACGCGATGTCGGCAACGCCCCTTCTCGACAACACTCATTACGAACAGGCCTGCGATCAGGCGATCGCGATGTGCGACGGCAATCTACGCAGCACCATCAAGGCGCTGATCATGGCCAATGAATATCTGGAAACCGAGCTGGAGGAGTTGCAGGCGGCTGTTGCCGCCGGCTGCATTCCGGAAACCTCGCGCAGCAAGATGCGGAGCAAGAGCAGCGCCGCTTGAGTTCAACACTGGAGCAACGCCATGTCGGATGTGACCTATTACGTTGCAATGCCCTTTTTGATCGATGACGACGGATCACCCGTCGCTGGCGCGGCGGAAGAGTGTCAGTCCTCAACGGCGGCGCTACGACGCGCCGAGATTTTGGCGCGCGGCCCCGGCCATATCGGCGCAATCGCGTTCAGCCGCAGCGGCGATCCCATGACCGGCGAATTTGGCGACGCGACGCTGCTGCGCAAATTCGGCAACGTGCCCGAAGATCTCGCAACCCTCTAAAGCTCGCTACCGACAAGCCTGATACGCGGCTCATGCCGGCGTCGCGCCTTGCGCACGTACATCGCGGCATCGGCCTCTTCCAGGGCGCGGCCTGCGTCGGCGTGCGGGCCGAGCAGCGCGACGCCGGCGGAGGCGCCCGCGGCCACCGATTGTCCACGAAACACAAAGGACAATTCGTCGATCGCCTGCTCGAAGGCCGCGGCCTTCGCCTTGGCGTCAGTTTCGCTGAGATTCCAGAGCAGCAGCCCGAACTCGTCGCCGCCGAGCCGGCCAACCACGTCGGAGGCACGAATCTGCCGCGTCAGGGTCGCGACAATCGCCTTGAGCACCTCGTCGCCGGCGGCATGCCCGAAGGAGTCGTTGATCGGCTTCAGCCGATCGACGTCGAGGACGATCAGCGCCCCGCTGGCGCGGTAGCGCTTCATATAGGCGATGGCGCGCGCGAGCTCGCGCTCGAAGCCGCGCCGGTTGGGAATCTCGAGCAGGAAATCCGTATCGGCCGCAGCTTCGAGTTCCGCGACCCGGCGCTGTGCTTCCTTGAGCTTGGTCCGCAGGTCCCGGATTGTCGCCCTGAGATTGTCCTTGGCTGCATCATCCGCCGGGGCGTTGCGCCGCGATGGCTTCACCGACCGCTTGGTCAGCCGCCCGGCGGCGGGCGTGGATCGGCCGGCGCTGGTCTTCCGGCCCGCTTTGGCCTTCGCAGCGCTCGCCCTTTTTGGTTTCTTCATGGGCATCCTGCTCAATGAAGGCTTGCGGGGATTCACCAAGACAGGATAGTGGATTCCCTTCTCCTTGCCACCGCCTTGCGAGCCGCCGGCCGGAACCCGCTAATCTGGCCTATCTTTCTGTTTTCCGGGCACAATTGACGTCATGACCGCGCCGATCGCCATCATCATGGGAAGCCAGTCGGACTGGGACACGATGCGGCATGCCGCCGACACGCTCGAGGCGCTCGGCATCGCCGCCGACACCCGCGTCGTCTCGGCGCATCGCACCCCCGACCGGCTGTTTGCTTTCGCCAAGGGCGCCAAGGCCGCAGGCTACAAGGTCATCATCGCCGGCGCCGGCGGCGCGGCACATCTGCCCGGCATGGCCGCGGCGCTAACCGAACTGCCGGTCTTCGGCGTGCCGGTCGAATCCAAGACGCTCAAGGGTCTCGATTCGCTCTACTCGATCGTGCAGATGCCCGCAGGAATCCCCGTCGGCACCCTCGCCATCGGCAAAGCCGGTGCGATCAACGCCGCACTGCTGGCAGCCGCCGTGCTGGCGTTGTCAGACCCGGCCTTGTCCGATCGCCTTGCCGCCTGGCGCAAGGCGCAGACTGACGCCGTCGCGGAGCGCCCGGAGGACAAGGCGTGACTGAGACCAGGCACGTGAAGCTGAAGCCCGGTGACACCGTCGGTATCCTTGGCGGCGGACAATTGGGGCGGATGCTGGCCATGGCTGCGGCGCGGCTCGGCCTGCGCTGCCAGGTGTTCTCGCCCGATCCGGACTCGCCGGCCTTCGACGTCGTACTTAACGCGACCTGCGCCGAATATGCCGATGTCGAGGCGCTGGAGCTGTTCGCGAGCGACGTCGACGTCATCACCTACGAGTTCGAGAACGTGCCGGCCGCGGCCGCGATGGTGCTGGACGCGCGCCGCCCGGTGCTGCCCAACCGCAAGATCCTGGAGACCACCCAGGACCGGCTCGCCGAAAAGGATTTTGTCACGCACCTCGGGATCGGAACCGCAGCCTATGCCGACGTTACCTCCGTCTCCTCGCTGCGCGAGGCGATCGCCAGGATCGGCCTTCCTGCGGTGCTGAAAACCCGCCGGTTCGGCTATGACGGCAAGGGTCAGGCCATCATCCGCGAGGGCGACGACATCGCCAAGGTGTGGACGAGCCTCGCCACCAAATCGGCGATTCTTGAAGCCTTCGTGCCGTACGAACGCGAGATCTCCGTGATCGCTGCGCGTTCGGCCACGGGCCAGGTCGAGTGCTTCGACGTCACCGAGAACGAGCACCGCGACCACATCCTGAAGATATCGCGCGCGCCCGCGCCGATCCCGGATGCGCTCGCCGAGGAGGCGCGCAGCATCGCCGGCAAAATTGCAGGCGCGCTCGACTATGTCGGCGTGCTCGCTGTCGAGATGTTCGTGCTCGCCAATGGCACCGGACCGAAGGTGCTGGTCAACGAGATCGCTCCGCGCGTGCACAATTCCGGACATTGGACGCTGGATGGCGCCTCAGTCTCGCAGTTCGAGCAGCACATCCGCGCCATCGCCGGCTGGCCGCTCGGCAAGCCCGTGCGCCATGGCGACGTCGTCACCATGACCAACCTGATCGGCGACGAGATCAACGATTACGAAAAATGGCTGACCGTGCCAGGCGCGACCGTACACATCTACGGCAAGGGCGCGCCCCGCCCCGGCCGCAAGATGGGCCACGTCACCGAAGTGCGTCCCAGCGCAAGCAAGTAACGGGACCGCGGCTCCGACCTGCGATCCCGCCAGGCGATCAGGCCGCCTTCACGCCCGCGACGATGCCGGTGGGCTCCTCGCTGAGCCAGCGATAGACCACCCCGCCGAGCGCACCACCGATCAATGGTGCAATCCAGAACAGCCAGAGCTGCGACAGCGCCCAGCCGCCGACGAACAGTGCCGGGCCCGTGCTGCGCGCCGGGTTCACTGAGGTGTTGGTGACGGGAATGCTGACGAGATGGATCATCACCAACGCGAGCCCGATCGCGAGCGGCGCGAAACCCGCGGGTGCACGGCCATGGGTGGCGCCCATGATGATGAACAGGAACATCATCGTCATCACCACTTCCGTGAGGAAGCACACGACCATGCTGTACTGGCCGGGCGAATGCGCGTCATAGCCGTTGGACGCGAAGCCTTTGCCGACATCGAATCCGGGCGCCCCGCTCGCGATGACATAGAGCAGCCAGGCGGCCACGATCGCGCCGGCCACCTGGGCGATGACGTATGGCAAAACCTGGCCCGCGGGAAAACGGCCACCGGCAGCGAGACCGACTGTGACGGCTGGGTTGAGATGACAGCCCGAGATGTGGCCGATGGCATAGGCCATGGTCACGACGCTCAATCCGAAGGCCAGCGACACCCCGACCAGGCCAATTCCGACCTGCGGGAAGCCGGCAGCGATCACCGCGCTGCCGCAGCCCGCGAAAGTGAGCCAGAACGTGCCGATGCCCTCGGCAGCATATTTCTTGATATCCATGTGGCGTCTCCCCTGGTTCTCGGCGCAAAGCGTCCGGGAACGACCCCTCATCGGCGCCAAGTCACCCAAATCAGGGCCGCACAGGGGCATTTTCGCCGCATTTAATGGCCGAACTTGGCCCGAAAACCCGCTTGCCCGGTGGACATCTGCGGTTTTGTCTGATACATCCGCGCGCTCAAGGTTAAGGGCTTGCGCGTTTCGCCATCCCCTTTGACTTACCAGAATTCAAATCCGATCCACCTAAAGAGGATGCCGCGTGCAGGTTCTCGTTCGCGATAACAATGTCGATCAAGCCCTCAAGGCGCTGAAGAAGAAGATGCAGCGCGAGGGCATTTTCCGCGAGATGAAGCTCCGCGGCCATTACGAGAAGCCCTCCGAGAAGAAGGCCCGCGAAAAGGCCGAAGCCGTGCGCCGCGCGCGCAAGCTGGCCCGCAAGAAGCTGCAGCGCGAAGGCCTGCTGCCGATGAAGCCGAAGCCGGTGTTCGGCGCTGGCCCGGGCGGTGATCGCGGCGGTCGTAGCGGCCCGGGTGCAGGTCCGCGCGGACCGCGCTGATTTGCCGAAGCTGTAAGACCTCAGTTTTCGATGACGCGGGCCCTTGGCCCGCGTTATTGTTTGTGAGCGGTGCCTTTCTGGGACGGGGCACTACAGATGCGGCACCAGCGCGAGCGAACCGTAGATGGTTTCCCCTTTCCCTCAGCGCGGCTTGGAGCGACGACGCCGGATCTGGCGGCAGACGCTCGTATTGGCCTTGATCGGGAGCACATTGTGCGGCTGCTCCTTCGATCTGGGATCGCTGCTCCCGGAGAAGGACAAGCCGCAGGAGGCGCCCAAGACGGCCGCGCCCGCCGAGAGCGCGGTGAGCGCGGGCAACGTCGCCGAAGCTCAGGCTCACACCGCAAAGGCCCAATCCCTGGCGAAGTCAGGCGAGACCGCGGCAGCGCTCGATGAGTTCAATCGGGCGGTCGGGCTCGACCCATACAACGCGCAGGCATTCTACGGCCGCGCCCTGATCTATCAGGGCAAGAACCAGCACGACTTCGCCATCGCCGATTTCAGCGCTGCAAGCGGGCTCAACCCGCAGAAGGCCGAGCCGCTGCTCGGCCGCGCCATCAGTTATCTCGCGCTCGGCAAGGTCACGCAGGCCGCAGCCGATCTGGACGAAGCCTCCGAGGCCGATCCGCACAACGCCCAGGTCTGGACCACGCGCGGACAGGTCTATGAGCGGCTGGGCGACAAGGCCAAGGCGGCGGCGTCCTACGCCAAGGCGGTCGCGCTCCGTCCGCGCGATGATGCCGCCCGCAGCGGCCTTGCCCGCGTTGGCGGCTGACGGATGGCGCAGCGAGCGCAGTCTCAGTCGGGGGTGGCGCTCTTCGGCAGAACCGCGTTGAACATCGACTTCATGCCCGACAGCATCTCGTCGGCGACATTGGTCTTCTTCGGTCGCGGCATGGAGGCCCCCGCATCGGCACGCAAGTCGAGCGGCGGTGCGATGACCGGCACGGGAATATCAGCCGGCGGCGTCACCCGGTTCGGATCCTCATTGCTGATCGAGGCCGTGTAGGGTGGATTGGAGCCACCATTGCCGTAGATCTCAGGTGAGGGTGTCGAGACTGTGATCGGCGGCGGCAGCGGACGGACTGTGGCCGGCTCCATGCTAACGACCCGCGGGGCCTCCGGCGTGCGGACGGCTTCCCGCACCGCAGGCTCCGCCGGTCTCTCGGCTGGCTTGGTTTCAGACGTTCTGGTCTCAGGGGACTTGGCCTCGGACTTGGCCTCGGACCTGCCCTCAGGCGACTTGCGCAGGCGCTCGATCGCAGCACGCACGAGATCGTTGGCATCAGGGGTTGCGGCCGGAGCGGCAGCCGCCGGTGCCGAATTGGCCTCGACCATCGGAGCAGCGGGAACCGCCGGGGCAGATTTGGCAATCACCTTTTCACGGGCGGACGGCTTGGCGCGCGGCCCGGTCTCCGTCGGCGCCACGTCCGGTGCCTTCTCCGCAGCCTTCTCGGCCCCCTTGGGCTCGGCGGCCGGCTGATGATCGGCGGCCGCCTTGTCCGTGACGCTCTTCTCGGAGATGCCCTTGGCCTTGGCGCCGGGAGCGGGGAGGTTGGCGGTATCAGCAGGCTTGCCGTTGTGGCCGGCGTCGGCGGGTGCAACCATCGCCGCGGGCGCATCAGCCGCCGGCTTGGCGTTGATGTAATGATTAACGATGTACGCCCCGATGATCGTCGCGAGCACCGAGGGGAAAATATCCATCGAAATCTTGGCGAGGTATTTCAGCATTCCGACCACTCCCCGCGGGCCTGATGCGGGAACTTTGGGGCATTGTGAGGGATCAACTGCGACGGATCAATGGCAGGCGGGCAACGCCAGCTTACGGCTTTAGCTCAATTTCAAGGAACACGATCTCAGTTGAGGTTTCGTTAAGTACGTCATGCTGGACGCCAGCCTTGCGGAAGTAGGATTTTCCGGCGGAGAGCTGCGCCTTGCCCCGTTCGCCATTGGGCGACACGATCGTCATCTCGCCGGCGACGACGGGAACGATCACATAGTCCATGCCGTGGGTGTGATGTCCGGTCGCGCTGCCGGGCGGAAGGCGCCATTCCGTCACCCGCACCTGCTCGTTGTCGACCTGAACTTCGGACTTGGCTGCAAGCATTGGATCTCTCCTTTCGCGCTTCAGGGCACGAACACCATGAATACGTAGACGGCAAATACCACCATATGGACCAGCCCGAACAGGACATTGGTCCTGCCCGTGCCGAAGGTCAGCATGCTCAGGAAGAAGGTCAGGAGCATGAGCACGCTGCCCTGGGCGTTGAGGCCAAGCTCGAGCTCCTTCTCGAGCGCGTAGGTGGCGAGCCCGACCGCCGGGATGGTCAGCCCGATGGTGGCGAGCGAGGAGCCCAGCGCCAGGTTGATGCTCTTCTGGAGGTCGTTCTTGCGAGCCGCCGACACGGCCGCGACGCCTTCCGGCATCAGGATCAGGAGCGCGACCAGAAGCCCGGCAAAAGCGGGCGGCGCGCCGATCCGGGCCGCGACGGCGTCGACCACCAGCGAGAACTTCTTTGCCAGAAGAACGACCGCCAGCAGCGAGACCAGGAGCAGCACCACGGTAAGGGCGAGCGCCCCGGCCGACCGGTGCACCTCCCCAGCCTCGCCCTCCGCCCGTTCATGAACGAAGTAATCCTTGTGCAGGACGGTCTGAGTGTAGAGAAACACTCCGTACAGCGCGAGCGTGACCACGTCGACGAAGCCGAGCTGAACCGCCGAATAGACCGGACCCGGCGCGGTGGTGGTGTAGTTCGGCAGGATCAGCGTGATGGTCGCAAGCGCAAACAGCACGCTGAGATAGACGTTGGCCCCTGAGAGCTGGAAACCCTGCTCGCGATAGCGCAGGCCGCCGATGAAGATGCAAAGCCCCACGAGGCCGTTGCAGACGATCATGACCACGGCGAAAACGGTGTCGCGGGCGAGCGCCGGGGCAGGCTTGTCGCCCAGCATGATCGTGGTGATCAGCGCGACCTCGATGATGGTCACCGCGAGCGTCAGCACGAGCGTGCCATAGGGTTCGCCGACCCGCTCTGCGATCACTTCGGCATGGTGAACCGCGGCGAACACCGTGCCGAACAGGATGACCAGAAGCACGATGGCAAAGACGAGCCCGCCCAGCGACAGCGTGAACACGTAGTCCGTCGCGCTGACGGCAGCGAACAACAGCACGGCAAGCGCGGGAAACATCCAAGCCGACCGGGGCATCCGATTATGCGCGCTCATCCACCGCTTCCAATTGCCTGGACGAGCAGTAGCAAATCAGGCGCGAGATTCAATGCCAGTGCAGGATCGGCGCGACCGGCAGCAGCGTCAACAGCAGGAACGCGGAATCAGCGCGGCAGAAGGCGGCGAGCGCCCAAATGTAACGTACAAAGAGATTATCAACTGCCGATAAAATCTCTCGCGGTTTCGACCGCACCAAATTGATCGAGATCGTCATGTCCGCCGCCAGCCATGGAAACGAACCGCTTGGGCTCATTGGCGAGTGCGAACAGACGCTCTCCGAACACGATCGAAATGGCAAAATCATTCGTGCCATGCATCACGAGGAGCGGCACCGTGACGCGCGCGATGCGCTCGTCGGAGCGAAACGGATCGCGCATCAAGAGCGGCACCGGAACGTACCAGAACGATGCAGCTGCGATGTCGGCGGTCGATGTATAGGGGGCCTCCAGGATGAGCTTTCCGACGCGACGTTCCGAGGCGAGCGCAACCGCCACGCCCGTCCCGAGCGAAAAGCCCCAGACGGCGATTCGTTCCGCTTCGTAGCGCGCGATGGTGAAGGCATAGGCGGCCTCAGCATCGCGCAGCAGGCCCTGTTCGCTCGGCGCGCCGCTCGAGCCGGCATAGCCGCGATAGGACAGTGCGACGAGGCCGGTGCCGTCGGCGGTCATCGCCTTGAAACGGCTGATCCGGCCGGCGAGGAAATCGCCATTGCCGGGGAAGTAAAGGATCAGGGGACGGCCTGGCTTGGCCGGGACGTGCCAGATGATGACCTTCTCGCCGTCAGACGTGATCAGGACATGCTCTTCCGCTTCCGGAAGGCCCGCGGCATCGGGGGCAGTCCGGCCGACAGGCGGGATCGGAAACAGCATCTCGCGCTGTCGGACGTACAGCACAACGAGACCAGCGAGATAGACGGTCGCGAGCAGGATGGCGGTCCACTTGATGAAGGTCATGACAGGCGGCAGCCTTTCGGCTCACGGCTTGCGATGGCTCCGCAGCAATTTGATGACATCGGGCCGAAGGCTCGCCGGAATATCGCGGCAGCCGCACGCCGCCCTGTGCGCGGCGTGCCAGGCGACGCGCTGCTCGCGCGTCGCTTTGGGCGGCATGGGATGAGACCGGTGCCATTCCTTGTTGATGGCCACGATCCCCGCCTCGCGTTACATCGCCTTGACGATGTTCTCGGTGACCTTCTTGGCGTCACCAAGCAGCATCATGGTGTTGTCGCGATAGAACAACGGATTGTCGATGCCGGCATAGCCCGAAGCGAGCGAGCGCTTGATGAACATCACGGTGCCGGCTTTCCAGACCTGGAGCACGGGCATGCCGTAGATCGGCGAGGACTTGTCTTCCTCAGCGGCCGGGTTGGTGACGTCGTTGGCACCGATCACGAAGGCGATGTCGGCCTGCGCGAATTCGGAGTTGATGTCCTCGAGTTCGAACACTTCGTCATAGGGAACGTTGGCTTCGGCCAGCAGCACGTTCATGTGCCCGGGCATGCGGCCGGCGACCGGGTGAATGGCGTATTTCACCTCGACCCCTTCCTTTTTCAGGACGTCGGCCATCTCGCGCAGCGCGTGCTGGGCCTGCGCCACCGCCATGCCGTAGCCGGGCACGATGATGACCTTGGAGGCGTTCTTCATGATGAACGCCGCATCGTCGGCGGAGCCGAGCTTGGCGGGCTTCTGCTCGCCCGAACCGCCGGCGGCGGCGGCGGTCTCGCCGCCGAAGCCGCCGAGGATGACCGAGATGAAGGAGCGGTTCATCGCGTGGCACATGATGTAGGACAGGATGGCGCCCGAAGAGCCGACCAGCGCGCCGGTGATGATCAGCGCGGAATTGCCGAGCGTGAAGCCGATGCCGGCCGCGGCCCACCCCGAATAGGAGTTCAGCATCGAGATCACGACCGGCATGTCGGCGCCGCCGATCGGGATGATCATGAGGACGCCGAGCGCCAGCGCGATGATGGTGATCATCCAGAAGTCGAAAGCGCCGCCCGTGAGGACGAGACGGACGATGAAGAACACCAGCGCCAGGGCCAATGCGATGTTGATGATGTGGCGGGCGGGCAGAATGATCGGCGCGCCGCTCATGCGCGCGGAAAGCTTCAGGAAGGCGATCACCGAACCTGTGAAGGTCAGCGCACCGATGGCGACGCCGAGCGACATTTCGACCAGACTTGATGCATGAATCGCGCCGGGCTTGCCGATGTCGAACGCTTCGGGCGCGTAGAACGCGCCGGCGGCCACCAGCACCGCAGCCATGCCGACGAGCGAATGGAAGGCAGCGACCAGTTCCGGCATCGAGGTCATCGGCACGCGGCGGGCGATCACCGCGCCGATACCGCCGCCGATCGCAACCGCGAGGATGACCAGCACCCAGGCCATGCCGTCGGCCGGCGGATGGCTCGCCAGCGTTGTGGCGACCGCGATCGCCATGCCGACCATGCCGAACAGATTGCCCTGGCGCGAGGTTGCCGGGCTCGACAGCCCGCGCAGCGACAGGATGAATAGCACCCCCGCCACGAGATACAGAAATGCAGAGAGATTGGCGCTCATCTCAGGTCCCCATTGATCCCTTCAGCCCGAGGTGGCCGCTTACTTCGACTTCTTCTTGTACATCGCCAGCATCCGCTGGGTGACGAGAAAGCCGCCGAAGATGTTCACGCAGGCGAAGATGAGCGCGACGAAGCCGAAGCCGCGCGCCCAGCCCGAGCCGCTCGAAACCATGCCGACGCCGACCGCGAGCAGCGCGCCGACGACGATCACCGAGGAGATCGCGTTGGTCACGCTCATCAGCGGCGTGTGCAGCGCCGGCGTCACCGACCACACCACGAAATAGCCGACGAAGACGGCGAGGACGAAGATCGACAGCCGGAAGATGAAGGGGTCGACGACCTGTGCTGCGTGCTCCATGGCGGGTCTCCTTAAACCTTCGGCTGGAAGTTCGGGTGGATGACGGCGCCGTCTTTCGTGAGCGCGGTGGCCTTGACGAGCTCGTCGTCCCAGTTGACGGCGAGCGCTTTCTCCTTCTTGTCGACCATGGTCTCGATGAAGGAGAACAGATTGCGTGCGTAGAGGCTGGAGGCCGAGGCCGCGACGCGGCCGGCAACGTTGGTATAGCCGACGATCTTGATGCCATCGAGATCGACGACCTCGCCCGCCTTCGCGCCCTCGACATTGCCGCCGCGCTCGACGGCGAGATCGACCAGCACCGAGCCCGGCTTCATCGATTTGACCATCTCGGCGGTAACCAGCTTCGGGGCGGGCCGGCCCGGGATCAGCGCGGTGGTGATGACGATGTCCTGCTTCTTGATGTGCTCGGCGGTGAGCGCGGCCTGCTTGGCCTGGTATTCCTTGGACATCTCCTTGGCATAGCCGCCGGCCGTCTGCGCGTTCTTGAATTCCTCGTCCTCGACGGCGAGGAATTTCGCGCCGAGCGATTCCACTTGCTCCTTCGTCGCGGGCCGCACGTCGGTCGCGGTGACGACGGCGCCGAGACGGCGTGCGGTCGCGATCGCCTGCAGTCCGGCGACGCCGACGCCCATCACGAACACCTTCGCGGCGGGCACGGTGCCGGCCGCCGTCATCATCATGGGGAAGGCGCGGCCGAAGGCCTCGGCACCCTCGATCACGGCGCGATAACCGGCGAGGTTGGCCTGCGAGGACAGCACGTCCATCACCTGCGCACGCGTGATGCGCGGCATCAATTCCATTGCGAAAGCGGAGACGCCGGCATCCGCCATCGCCTTCAGCGCGGCCTCGTTGCCATAGGGATCCATGATGGCGATGACGAGCGCGCCGCGCTTGTACTGCGAAAGCTCGGACGCTTCGGGACGCTTCACCTTGATGATGATGTCGGCGTCCTTCAACGCGTCGGCGCTGACGGTGGCGCCGGCCGCGGTGAATTCGGAATCCGGCAGGCCCGACTTGACACCGGCACCCGGCTCGACGGCAACCTCCGCGCCCAGCGCTTTGAACTTCTTCACCGTATCAGGCGAAGCGGCGACGCGCGGCTCCGACGGATCGATTTCCTTGGCAACGGCAATCTTCATGAGGCCTCCGGCGACGCGGGAAAAAGCGCGCACGCGAACTTAGCGTTACTCCCGCAACGTTGGATACCGGTTTTGGGACCGGCTTGAATGCAAATTTTATGGGCACCGTCGACGCTGGCGGTGCGGCGGTCGACCGATCAGGTGAGGAAGATCGCCATCAGGATCACGATGAGCGCGACCGAGACCGTGCCGTACTTCACCAGCTTGATGAAGCCCTCGTAGGTCTGCTCGTGGGCAACGTAGTCGTTGCCGTCGGCGGTGGTGTAGGCCACTTCGCTATGGTCAGCCATGGATTGTCCCCAGTCGAAAGTCGAATTCCTGGGGTGGATACCTTAAAGATCTGCACAGGGCAACGGCACCGAGGCGGGGTTTTCCCGCAAATCGGGTCATTTAGAATTCCAATTGTCGCGGATCCAGCGCGCCAGAGCGCAGTCGCCTCAGCCAATCGCCTCCAGCTCATCGATCATTCCCGAGATGACACTGAGCCCGCCGTCCCAGAATTTCGGATCCTTGGCGTCCAATCCGAACGGGCGCAGCAGCTCGGAATAGTGCTTGGTGCCGCCCGCTGCGAGCATGTCGAGGTAGCGCTCGGCAAAGCCCTCGGCCGCGTTCTCGTAGACGGCGTAAAGCGAGTTCACCAGGCAATCGCCGAACGCATAGGCGTAGACATAGAACGGCGAATGGATGAAGTGCGGGATGTACATCCAGTAGTTCTCGTAGCCCGCCTTGATCTCGATCGCCGGCCCCAGGCTCTCGCCCTGCACGGACAGCCAGATCTCGCCCAGGCGCGTCGCGGTGAGCTCGCCATTCTTGCGTTCGGTATGGACCGCGCGCTCGAACGAATAGAACGCGATCTGCCGCACCACGGTGTTGATCATGTCCTCGACCTTGCCGGCGAGCAGCGCCTGACGCTGCCTGGCGCTCTTGGTCTGTGCGAGGAGACGCTTGAACGTGAGCATCTCTCCGAACACGCTCGCGGTCTCGGCAAGCGTCAACGGCGTGGGTGCCATCAGAGCCCCGTTCTTGGCGGCGAGCACCTGATGGACGCCGTGACCGAGCTCGTGGGCGAGCGTCATCACGTCGCGCGGCTTGCCCTGATAGTTCATGAGGACGTAAGGGTGCGCCGATGGCGTGGTCGGATGCGAGAACGCGCCGGGCACCTTGCCCGGACGCACCGGCGCATCGATCCAGCGATCGGTGAAGAAGCGCTCGGCGATGTCGGCCATTTGGGGCGAGAAGCCGCGATAGGCCGTCAGCACCATACTCCGCGCGTCCGGCCAGCCGATGACGTCGGTCGCCGCAAATGGCAGCGGCGCATTGCGGTCCCAATAGGCCAGCCGCTTCTTGCCGAACCACTTCGCCTTCAGCGCGTAATAGCGATGCGACAGCTTCGGATAGGCCGCGCGCACCGATGCGACCAGCGCATCGACAACCTCGCGCTCGACGCGGTTGTTCAGATGGCGGGAATCCGCAACGTCCTTGAAGCCGCGCCAGCGGTCGGAGATGTCCTTGTCCTTGGCCAGCGTATTGGTGATCAGCGCAAAGGTGCGCTCGTTGGCCTTGAAGGTCTTGGCCAGCGCCTCGGCCGCGCTCTTGCGCTTGGCGCCGTCGCGGTCCTGCAGCAGATTGAGCGTCGGCTCGATCGCGAGCTCCTTGGCGCCGACCTTGAAGCGGAGGCTGGAGATGGTCTGGTCGAACAGCCGGTTAAAGGCGGAATAGCCGGTCTGCGCCTTTTCCAGGAAGAGCTGCTCGAGCTTGTCGTCGAGCTGATACGGCTTCTCCTTGCGCAGATCCTCGATCCACGGACGGTAGTATGCGAGTTCGGCGGCCTGCATCGCGCGGTTCAAAATATCGTCATCGACGCGGTTGAGCTCGAGCGCGAAGAACAGAAGATGCGTCGACGCGGCCGTCAGGCGCTCGGACACGTCGCCGTAAAACTTTGATATTGCGGGGTCCACGCTGTCGCCGGCATGGACGAGGCCGGCATAGGAGCCGAGACGGCCGGCGAGATCGTCAATCGCCTCATAGCGTCGCACGGCCTCGGCGAGCCATTTTCCGCCATCTTCGTTTGCTGTGCCTGAGGCGAGCTTGCCCTTGTAGTCGGTCTCAAAGGCGACGCAGTCGGCATCCAGCTTTTCGAGATCGCGCGCCACTTCCGGCGCATCGATCCCGGAATAGAGATCGGCCAGGTTCCACTCCGGAAGCTTTCCGGTCTTGCTCGCAGGTTTTGCCGGCGAAGACTTGGAGCGCGAAGACTTGGAGAGCGAAGACTTGGAGAGCGAAGACTTGGAGGGCGATGCCTTGGTGACAGACTTCTTGCCGACGGATTTCTTCGTGGCAGGCTTGCGGAGTGCAGTCTTTTCAAGAGCAGTCTTGGAGCGCGAAGTCATTGTGTGGGAAACCTGTGTTCAACGAGCACGACGTCGGGCGGGGGCATCAAGGTTTAAGAGTGCGTTAATCGGCTTCGGCCAGAGTGCCCCGATTCGAGACAGATAGTAGTAGCGTGCGGGGAACACCATGGCTGCCAGTATTTTGATCGCCGACGACGACGCTGTAGCCCGCCGGCTGATCGAGAACATGGTGCAGAAATGCGGCTATGAGACGGTCGTCGTGGACTCCGGCGATGCCGCGGTCGCCACCCTCACCGCCCCCGACGCGCCCGCCATCGACGCCGTCATCCTCGATCTCGTGATGCCCGGCCTCGACGGCATGGGCGTATTGGCGAAGATCCGTGAAGCGGGTCTGAGTATCCCCGTGATCGTGCAGACCGCCCATGGCGGAATCGACAACGTGATCTCGGCGATGCGCGCGGGCGCGGCCGATTTCGTCGTCAAGCCGGTCGGCGTGGAGCGCCTCCAGGTGTCGTTGCGCAACGCGCTCAATACCTCCGCGCTCAAGGGCGAATTGCAGCGCATCCGTCACAGCCGCGAAGGCCGGCTGACCTTCTCGGACATCATTACGCGCGCTGAGGCAATGACCCAGGTGATGCGAACTGCACAGAAGGCGGCGAACTCCGCCATCCCCGTGCTGATCGAGGGCGAGTCCGGTGTCGGCAAGGAGATGTTCGCGCGCGCCATCCATGGCAGCGGCGAGCGCAAGGCCAAGCCGTTCGTCGCGGTCAATTGCGGCGCAATTCCCGACAATCTCGTCGAGTCCATCCTGTTCGGCCACGAGAAGGGCGCGTTCACCGGCGCCACCGAGCGGCACATGGGCAAGTTCGTCGAGGCTCATGGCGGCACGCTGTTCCTGGACGAAGTCAGCGAACTGCCGCTGACCGCGCAGGTGAAGCTGCTGCGCGCGCTTCAGGAAGGTGCCGTTGAGGCAGTCGGCGGCCGCAAGCCGGTCAAAGTCGATGTCCGCATCATCTCGGCAACCAATCGCAAGCTGCTGGAGCGGGTGAAACAGGGTCATTTCCGCGAAGACCTGTTCTACCGATTGCACGTGTTGCCGCTGACGATCCCCTCGCTGCGCGCGCGGCGTGAGGACATCCCGCATCTGCTCAGGCATTTCCTGGCGCGCTTTGCCGCCGAGGAGAACCGCCCCATCACCGGCATCAGTGGCGAGGCGGTGGCGCATCTCACCCAGCTCGATTGGCCGGGCAACATCCGCCAGCTCGAGAACGCGGTGTACCGTGCCGTGGTGATGAGCGACGGCGACCAGCTCGAGCTCGACGATTTTCCCCTGCTTGCCTCGCAGCCGCACGTCGCAGCGGACATTCCGACGGCACCGCTGATGATTGAGCCGATTGCTGTGCCTTCCCTCGTATCAGGTAGCGAAATACCCATCGTTCCCCTCCCCGCGGCAGGAACTCTCCCCATGCTCACCGCGACCGGCGACGTCCGCCCGCTGGAGGACATGGAGAACGAGATCATCCGTTTCGCCATCTCGCACTACCGCGGGCAGATGTCCGAAGTCGCCCGCCGTCTCAAGATCGGCCGGTCCACGCTCTACCGCAAACTCGATGAAGCGGGCGTTCCCGGGCATGGCGGCAAAAGCGGCGAAGAGACGCATTGAGCCTGATACAAACGGAGGCTCGCGCGGAGGTGCGGGACCTTTGTAACCCGTTCGCAGCACGACAGAATTCGACTGCGATTTGAACCGTGACCCGGAAGTGACAGACAGAGGGAAAAGCGCGTGGCAGAAGCGCACAATCCGTTGCCAAGAGGCTCCCTTGAAGTCAGTTTGTCGTGAGTTGTCCCGGGTAGCGCTGGCTGCAAAATCGGGGCCTGTATATCGTCTGCGTAGGAATCGTTGCGTGCAGGCGTGCAACTTTCGAGAGGCCGGCGCGGTTTAGCCGAAACTCATTAGGCGATAACGAAGCTGTTCCCCGACGGACAGCTTACCCGAGGGGTGCGACACAATGCGTGACTGTTTGAACCACCGTGTGGGCTTTGACCGTGTCTTGATGACAGTCGCGGCGACCTTCCTCGCGGTGTCGGCCAGCGCGGCTCTGGCGCAGGATCAGGCGCGCAGCAGCGCCGCCGAGCTCGCGATCGAAGCTGCGATCCCGCGCCCCGAGCCGGCCAACGTCCCGCCTCCGACTGCAGCCGACATCAAGCTCGACACCACCGCGACGCTTCAGGACGCGACCAAGGAGCCCGCGAAAACTGAGGCGGCGCCCTCGCCCGAACCCAAGGCTTCGGACGTTGCCACTACGCCTGCCACCGAAGCGCCTAAGAACGATACAGCCAAGACGGAACCGGCAAAGACCGAGCCGGCCAAGGCCGACACCGCAACGACAGCGCCCGCGCCTCCTGCTGCTGCGGCCGCTCCGGCCGCCGAGCCGGTGAAGGCCGCGAGCAGCGTTCCCGCTGCCGACCAGCCGGTTGCCGACAGGCTCAAGGATATCATCGGCGCCAAAACCTCGCGGCACTTCGACCGCAAGAACGAGCGCGCTGCAGTCGAGAAGTTCTACAGCGCACGCGATTTCGCGCCGGTCTGGACCCAGGGCGGTACTCTCACCGCTGCGGCCAAGGGCGTGGTTGCGCGGCTCAAAGACGCGGCCTCCGATGGCCTCAATCCCTCCGACTATCCGGTTCCGGATTTCGCCGCCGCCACGACGCCGGATGCGCTGGCTGATGCCGAGCTCAAGCTCACCTCCAGCATGTTCGACTATGCACGCCATGCCCAGAGCGGCCGCATGCATTGGTCGCAGGCGAGTGGCGACATTCTCTATCCCGAACATCCGGTCGATCCCAACGAGGTGCTCGCCAAGGTCACGACGGCGGCGGACGCCTCCGCAGCGCTCGAGAGCTACAACCCGCCGCACAAGCTCTACAAGGAGCTGAAGGCGAAGCTGGCCGAGCTGCGCGGCCAGGGCAACGGCCCAGTGATCGAGATCGCCGAGGGCCCGGCGCTGAAATACACCCCGGCCAGCAAGAAGCGGCATGAGATCGTCGTGGAAGATCCGCGCGTGCCGCAGCTGCGCGCCAAGCTCGGCCTGGCCGAGAACGCCGGCGACACCCGCTATGACGCGGCGGTTGCCGAAGCCGTGCGCAAATTCCAGAGCGGCGCCGAGATGAAGGCGACCGGCATCCTCGACGACAAGACGGTCAAGGCGCTCAACACCCCCAAGCGCGACAAGCAGATCGATGTGGTGCTGGTGAACATGGAGCGCTGGCGCTGGCTGCCGCGCGACCTCGGCGCGCCCGCGCTGGGCGACGCTTATGTCATCCTCAACATTCCCGACTTCACGTTGAAGGTGATGCAGCGCGGCCAGCAGGTGTGGACCACTCGCGTCGTCACCGGCAAGCCGGGCAAGCATGCGACCCCGCTCCTCACCGAGACGATGAAGTACATCACGGTCAACCCGACCTGGAACGTGCCGCCGTCGATCGTCTATAACGAGTACCTGCCGGCATTGCAGCAGGACCCGACCGTGCTTCAGCGCATGGGTCTGAGGCTCGAGCAAAACCGCGACGGCTCGGTGCACATCTCGCAGCCACCCGGCGAGGCCAACGCGCTCGGCCGCATACGCTTCAACTTCCCGAACAAGTTCCTGGTCTATCAACACGACACGCCGGACAAGCATTTGTTCGCCAAGGAGGAGCGCGCCTTCAGCCATGGCTGCATGCGCGTGCAGAATCCGGATCAGTACGCCTCCGTCCTGCTCAACATCGTCATGCCGAACGAGAAGTACACGCCGGAGCGCATCCGCAGCATGTACGGCAAGAGCGAGATCGACCTGAAATTCCCGACGCCGATTCCGGTGAACATCACCTATCAGACCGCATTCGTCGATGACGCGGGCAAGCTGCAATTCCGCAAGGACATCTATGGCCGCGACGCCGCCATGATCAACATTCTGAAGAACAGCCGCGGCAAGGACATCGAGAACGTCGTCGCGCACTCGCAGCCGAGCTACTCACGGCCGGCGACGACGCTGCCGGCGGGGGTTGCGGTGGCCAACAATGGCGGCGGCTTCAATGGCAGCGGCTTCGGCTCGTCCGGGCCGAACTTCTTCGAGCGCCTGTTCGGGGCACCAACCCCGGCCGCGCCGCCGGCCCCGGTCGGCCGCCGGCCGCAGCAGCAGCGGGTGTTCACCCGCTGAGGGCGACCCCAGCGCACCCACCTCGCGAAATTCGACAATGAAATCAGCGACTCCATCCGCATGGATGGAGTCGCTTAACGTTAACCATTCTCCACCGCGTCCCGGGCAGCGGGCGTTTTTTTGCCACAGTCAACCGTTTAGGATTGTATTCTGAATTGGTTTGGGGGCGGGAAGGTCAACCTCGAGTTAACCTTCTTGCTTTAAGAAAGCGTTCACCCTCTTTCGCGCTGCTAACGGGGTTGGCGGGAGAGTCCATTTGAACGCTCGTCGACTGGGTGGGCTCATACGTGCTAACTGGTCTCGCACGCCGATTTGCTGTGCTGTCGTTGTCCCATGCGGGCGTGAAGGCCGGATCCCGGATCGGCCTCGCTGCTGCATTGCTGCTTGCGGCCGCCGGCTCGGTTCATGACGCCGCCGCCCTGAACGAGACCAAGACGCTCTCGTTCCACCACACGCATTCCGGCGAAGACCTCACCGTCACCTTCAAACGCGACGGGCGCTACGACGAAGCAGCGCTGAAGCAGCTCAACCACTTCCTGCGCGACTGGCGCACCCAGGAGCAGACGGTCATGGACCGTCGCCTGTTCGACATCCTCTGGGAAGTCTATCGCGACGTCGACGGCAAGCAGCCGATCCAGATCATTTCCTCCTATCGCTCCCCCGCCACCAATGCCATGCTCCGCCGCCGCTCCTCGGGCGTGGCGCGCTCCAGCCAGCATATGCTGGGACATGCGATGGACTTCTATATCCCGGGCGTGCCGCTGGAGCAGATCCGTTTCGCCGGCCTGCGCCTCCAGCGTGGCGGCGTCGGGTTCTATCCGACCTCCGGCTCGCCTTTCGTGCATCTGGACACCGGCAGCGTCCGGCACTGGCCGCGGATGACCCATGACCAGCTCGCCCGCGTCTTCCCGGACGGAAAGACGGTGCATCTGCCGACCGATGGCGTGCCGCTGAAGAATTATGAGCTGGCGAAGGCCGAGATCGAGCGGCGCGGCAGCGGCGACGATGCCGGCAGCAAGCCGAATTTCTTCGCCGCCCTGTTCAAGAGCAAGCCGGCTCCCGCCGCGAGCAGCGACGAGGATGACGAGGGCGCGCCCGCCCCAGCCGCGAAGCCGGCGGCACCGACCGTCGTCGCAGCCGCCGCCAAGCCTGCCGAGCCGGTGCCGACGCCTCGCGCCAAGCCGCAGATCGCCGCCGCACTCCAGCTCGCTTCGGCCGATGCGCAGATCGTTGCGCCGCCCAAGCCGAAGCCCGCGCCCGTGGCTGACAAGCCTGCAACCGGCAAGCTGGAGACCCCTGCCGACATCATCAATGCCCGCGGCTTCTGGGATGATGTCCCGGCTGCGCCGCAGCAGGCTACACCGGCGCAGGTGGCGGCCCTGAAGGCGCGCCAGGCGCTTGCGGCCGCCACCGATCCGCACCCGACCGCGAGCGTCACCAACGCAACTCTGCAGGCGCTGGCTTACGCGCCGGCCGCCTCCCCGGTCGATCGCGCCAACGTCGTCGCGGCATCCGCGCCGATCCCGCGCACCGCCCGCCCCGCGGCGTCCCGCAGCGTCGCTCAGGCAACCGAGATCAACACGGTCGTCGGCAAGAGCATCGACGGCAGGGTCGCGACCGCCACCCGCCTCTCCGCGGCGAAGGGCGAGAGCATCTGGCTCAAGATCGTCATGCTCTCGCCGAGTGCCAGCCACGCGATGTCGGTGACGCTGATGGGCGAGCTCGATACCGCAGCGCTGCGCGGCTTCTTCGTCAAGCCTCATGCCGTGATCGCGATGGGATTTGCCGACGACCCCATGCCGGGCCTGTCCTGCGACAGTTTCTCGGGCAGCGCGACCGCAAAGCTCCAGACGACGTCGTTCGTCGTGCGGACCGCGTCGCTACGCTGATAGAAACGACGATTTCCAGGAAGTCGGTCTGGTGGCCCGGATGGAGCGAAAGCGTAATCCGGGGATGCCGCCCGCGCAGCAAGAGCCCGGATTTCGCTTTCGCTCCATCCGGGCTACGGCAGCGTTGTTGAGACGCGAACGCCTCAGATCATGCCCAGCGCCTGCATGTAGGTCTCGAGGATCGTCTCGGCCTCGGCGCGTTCGTTCGGGTCCTGCTTGCGCAGGCGCACGATGGTGCGCAGCGCCTTGACGTCGTAGCCGTTGCCCTTGCTCTCGGCATAGACGTCGCGGATGTCGTCGGAGATCGCCTTCTTTTCTTCCTCCAGCCGCTCGATACGCTCGATGATGGATTTGAGCTGGTCCTTGGCAAATTTCGTCGCGGGCTCGTCGTCGCGGACGGCGGCGGAGGTGGCCATCTTGTACTCCCAATGGAACTGGCAAAACGAGGTGACGCCGGCATCCCTCACCGCGCGTGCTGGCAGAACCCTTAGGGTTGGCGCCGCCAGCGTTCAAGGCGGCATCGCGCTCGTCCACAGCGCGCCCACACATTCCTGCGGCGGGCGCAAGAAAGCTGTTGTGTGGTGCGACTCAGCAGGCCGCCAGCGCCCCCTCAATGGCCGTGGGGATGGACCTTCTTCATCGCCTCAAGCTGCTCGGGCGTGGCCGCGCCCTGATATTTCGATTTCCAGGTCTCGTAGGGCATGCCGTAGACTGCCTCGCGGCTCTCGTCCTTGCTCAGGGCGACGCCCTGGGCGTCGGCGGCGTCCTTGAGCCAGTTGGACAGGCAGTTGCGGCAGAAACCCGCCAGGTTCATCAGATCGATGTTCTGGACGTCGGTCCGCGCCTGCAAATGATCGACCAGGCGCCGGAAAGCGGCGGCCTCGAGCTCCGTTCTGGTTTTGTCGTCGATTGGCATGGCTGAATTCCTCAAGGCTCGTCCCGATGGTGGTCACCCTTACGGGATCAGGTGGGTGCTGTCACAGATTTTGCCATATCGCGGCGCAAAGGGGCAAAAGCCCGGCTACCGAGCGCCGTCCCGGCCCAACGCCAAATCGTCAATGATCTGGTATAGCTTCCGCGACAATGATTGCCGAATCTCTCCGCTCCCCGCTTCGCCTGCTTGCCCGGTCGGTCCCGGTGCTGGCGGTCGCCTTGCTGTGCCTTAGCGCCAGTCCCGCCTCCGCCGATTTCCGTCTCTGCAACAACACCTCAAGCCGGGTCGGCATTGCGCTCGGCTACAAGGACGCCGAGGGCTGGACCACGGAAGGCTGGTGGAACATCTCCTCGCGTTCCTGTGAGACGCTGCTGCGGGGCACACTCGTCGCGCGTTACTACTACATCTATGCCATCGACTACGACCGCGGCGGCGAATGGTCGGGTCAGGCCTACATGTGCTCGCGGGACAAGGAGTTCACCATCCGCGGCACCGAGGATTGCCTCGCGCGCGGCTATGACCGCACCGGCTATTTCGAGGTCGACACCGGCGAGCAGCGCGCCTGGACGGTGCAGCTGACCGACGCCAACGAGCAGCCGGCACAACAACGTGTACCTGGCTTGCCCGGGCCGGTTGGACCTGGTGGCGGCGTTCCGGGTTTGCCCAATGGTCCGTCCGGTGGTACGCCCCCCGCCGCGCTCCCGCCCGCGCCCTCGCCCCCGTCTGGAAACAAGCCATGAGGCGTCTCCGCCGTATCAAGATTCTCGCAACCCTGGGGCCGGCCTCCTCAGACCTCGCGATGATCCGCCGCCTGTTCGAGGCCGGCGCCGACCTGTTCCGCATCAACATGAGCCACACCTCGCACGACAAGATGCGGGAGCTGGTGGCGACGATCCGCAACGTCGAGAGCAGCTATGGCCGGCCGATCGGCATCCTGGTCGACCTTCAGGGTCCCAAGCTCCGGCTCGGCGCTTTCGCCGAGGGCGCGGTGCAGCTCCAGAACGGCCAGACCTTCACGCTCGATTCCGACAAGACGCCGGGCGATGCCACGCGCGTCCATCTCCCTCATCCGGAAATCCTGGCCGCGCTGCGGCCAGGCCATGCTCTGCTGCTCGACGATGGCAAGGTGCGGCTGATCGCGGAGGAGACCTCGAAGGAGCACGCGGTGACGCGGGTCGTGGTCGGCGGCAGGATGAGCGATCGCAAGGGCGTCAGCCTGCCCGACACGGACCTGCCGGTCTCGGCGATGACGCCGAAGGACCGTGCCGACCTCGAAGCCGCGCTCGTCACCGGCGTCGACTGGATCGCGCTATCGTTCGTCCAGCGCGCCGACGACGTGCTCGAAGCCAAGAAGATGATCCGCGGCCGCGCCGCGGTGATGGCCAAGATCGAGAAGCCGCAGGCGATCGATCGCCTCGCCGACATCATCGAGGCCTCCGACGCGCTGATGGTGGCGCGCGGCGACCTCGGCGTCGAGCTGCCGCTGGAGCGCGTGCCGAGCCTGCAGAAGCAGATGACGCGGATGGCGCGCCGCGCCGGCAAGCCCGTGGTGGTCGCGACCCAGATGCTGGAATCCATGATCCAGTCTCCGGTGCCGACCCGCGCCGAGGTCTCCGACGTCGCCACCGCCGTCTATGAGGGCGCCGACGCCATCATGCTGTCGGCGGAATCGGCGGCCGGCAAATTCCCGGTCGAGGCGGTCTCGACCATGAACCGCATCGGCGAGGAGGTCGAGCGCGACCCCACCTACCGGTCGGTGATCACAGCCCAGCGCCCGGCGCCGGAATCCACCGCAGGCGACGCCATCGCCGATGCCGCGCGGCAGATCGCCGAGACGCTCGATTTGCCGGCCTTGATCTGCTGGACCTCGTCGGGCTCGACCGCCGTGCGCGTGGCGCGCGAACGGCCGAAGCCGCCGATCGTGGCGATCACCCCGAACATCACCGCCGGCCGCAGGCTGGCCGTCGTCTGGGGCGTGCATTGCGTCGTCGCCGAAGATGCCCGCGACCAGGACGACATGGTCGGCCGCGCCGGCCAGATCGCGTTCCGCGACGGCTTCGTCCGCGCCGGTCAGCGCGTCATCATCGTCGCCGGCGTGCCGCTCGGCATCCCCGGCACCACCAACATGGTACGCATCGCCTCGGTCGGCCCCGAGGGCGATGCAAACATGTAGGCCCGCCCGCGCGGCCAAAGCAAAAAGTCGAAAACAACCCCATGCACAGTAGCCGGCCGGAGCCGGCGGACTTGCTCGGATGTCACGAAAAGGCCCGCGTCGGCAATGACGTCGGCGCGATCAGCGCGCCACCTCGCCGCTGAGGCGGTCTTACGCTCCAACCAAAGCCTTGGTCGTCGGCAGCAGCGTCTGCTGCACCACCAAGCCGCGGGCACGGGCATCCATGACGCCGACCGCGCGCAACGCCAGCAGAGTCACCGTCTGCACCGCATCGCGCATCTTGACGGGATCATCGAGATTGTCGGGCGCGAGAGGGCCGACGAGAGCCTCATGCAGCGCGCCGAGCAAGGCGGTGGCGGCGAGCGCGGTGTCCTGGGCCGGCAAATGGCCGGCACGCACGGCCGCGTCGATCCGGCCAGCGATTTCGCCGGCGATCTCGCGCCGGCTGGCCAGCCTGGAGGCGCTGACATCGACATCGACGGGCTCGGCCAGGATGCCCCAGGCGAGCCGGCGCTGCGACAGCGTATGGACCGCCACGGTCGTGACGGCGGCCGCCAGCGCCGAGGACGGGCCCGGCGCGGCATCGGCCGCCCGCCGGATCGCCGCGAGCTCGTCGCGGGACACCTCGGCAATGAGCTCGGAGATCAGGTCCGCCTTGGAAGGGAAATAGCGGTAGACCGTGCCGGCCGCGACATTGGCCCGGACCGCGACGGGTGCGATCTGCACCGCCGCCATCCCGCCTTCCGCCGCCGCCTCCCGCGCCGCCGCCAGAATCGCGCTGCGCCGTGCCGCAAGGCGCTTCACCACTTGATGCGTCCGCCGATAAACCATGGCGCGCTTCCTGTCCCACACGCCGGCCGCACGCCCTGCGGCCGAACGCTTCTCACGTCGAAAGATGCAAATCGCCCCGCAAGGACTGAACAACTATTCAGGCGGGATGACAAGATGCAAATGCGTGAAGCGTCATGGGGCGGATTGGGGCGCCAAGCCGTAACAGGCCGCGCGTTCCAGACACCTAAAAGGAACGCTCTGTGGTTGTATAATCGATAACCACACCTCTTACCGCGATCTTAACACGGGTCCGTAACTGTACGGAGGCAATGCAATTCCACGCGCTTACACCCATGCTCGACACGGACGCCCGGACCGCCTGGCAGCTTTTTCACCTCAATTGGCTTCCGATCCTCGGCATGGGAATCCTGCTCGCGCTCGGCCTTCGCGCCACAGGACTGAGGCTCGAGCCGGTCGCCTACGGCGTCGCCGTGGCGATCGCCACGCTGCTGCTTGTGCTCGCCTATGGCTACCGAATCGCGAAAGGCGAGCTTGCGGATCCGAAGCTGGTGTTTTCGCTTGGCACCATCGGACAGGTCATTCTCACCTGCGCAATCGTCGGGCCGCTGAGCTACGTCGCGGGCAAGCTGAACTGGCCGCTCGAGGATCAAGCATTGCTGGCGATCGACCGCACGTTGGGGCTCGATCCGGAACCGATCGCACGCTACGTCAACAACCATCCATGGCTCGCGAGAACCCTCGCGAGCAGCTACGGACTGATCAAGTTTCCGCTGCTCGGCGTTCCCATCGTGCTGGCACTGACGGCGCGGTATGTGCGGCTGCAATTGTTCCTGCTCGCGATGAGCCTCGCGCTCGCAGTCACGATCGCGATCTCCGCGATCGTGCCGGCGATCGGCACCTATTACGCACTGCAGCTGCCGGCCGCCCATCTGCCGGAGATCAACACCACGGTCTACGCCGGACAGCTGCGGGACATCCTCGCGCTTAGGGACGGCGGCCTGCGTGAACTCCGGCTGTTCTCTCTGTCAGGCATCGTTTCGTTTCCGAGCTTTCATGCCGCATCGGCCGT
This sequence comes from Bradyrhizobium sp. in8p8, assembly GCF_000426845.1. Taxonomy (GTDB): domain Bacteria; phylum Pseudomonadota; class Alphaproteobacteria; order Rhizobiales; family Xanthobacteraceae; genus Bradyrhizobium; species Bradyrhizobium japonicum_C. The sequence continues at coordinate 133,865 of NZ_AUGD01000001.1, forward strand.
GCTCTACATGTGGGCATTGTGGCCGGTACGCGGCATCGGCGGCATCGCAGCCGCGCTCAGCCTGCTGATGATCGCAGCGACCCCGGTGATGGGCGCACACTACATCGTCGACGTCCTCGCCGGCATCGCGCTCGCTATGGCCTCGATCTGGGCCGCGAAGCTTTATCTCGGCCGGAGCCGTGCGGTGCGCGGGTCTGCCACGCCGGCTTCGTCAGCAGCGTGCTGACGTCGCCCCAAAAGCAAAGAGCCCCGCCGAGGACGGGGCTCTCGAAACTGTCAGATCGTGCCGGCCTTACTTCAGGCTGGTCGAGATCGAGGTGAACTTGGTGTTCAGCGTGGTGCCGAGGTTGTTCACGACGGTGATGATCGCCAGCGCGATGCCAGCGGCGATCAGGCCGTATTCGATGGCGGTGGCGCCGGATTCATCCTTCAAGAAACGCGCAACGAGGTTCTTCATAGAGTGCTCCAAATGAGTACACGAGGCTACAACTGATCTGGTCTTTTCGGCTTCCCAGCGCCGCCCGACCATGGAACCGGAACGTAGAGACAAAGAATTTCGCCGCAGTTAATTCGACTGCGTAAACACCGGGCGGTTTGCGAGTATTCGCCCATGGTAAATCGAATTCCAAAACAATCCGTTAAATTGTCGGCAACATGAAACCGGCTGTGGCTGCCGGTTTACCCGAAGTTATGACCGCCCGTGATCCAATGCCGCCCGCAGGGGCCGGCGCGCGATGAGATGAATCATTCATCGCGCATCAGGTGATTGCCTGGGCATGATCTTCTCGGAGGACCGCATGTGCTGACGCGGTCGTCCGGGTCCGGATCATGCTCGATCGCGAACAGCAACAGGACGACGAGCCGGCATGTCTTTATCCCTTGCCAACAGCATCGCGGTGCAGGACCGCGCGCGGGCCCTCGTGCCATTGTGCGCCGGCGCCGGCGCCTACCTGTTTTTCCTTTTCCTCGGCGACACGCTGCTAAGTGACTCCGACTCGTTCTGGCAGATCAAGATTGGGCAATGGATCCTCGACCACGGCGCCATGCCCACCAACGACTTCTATTCGTTCACGCGAGCGGGCGCGCCCTGGATCTCGACGTCCTGGCTGTCGCAGGTCGCATTCGCCTTCTCCCATGCGCAATGGGGCTGGGCCGGCCCCGTCATTCTGACGGCCGTCGCCTTCGCGCTCGCAATCGCGATCTTCGTCTATCTGCTCGACGTGCAGATCGAGGCGCCGCGCGCGGTGCTGTTCGCGATGCTTGCAGTGCTGCTGTCGCTGCATCACGTGCTGGCGCGTCCGCATATTCTCGCGCTGCCGGTCATGGTGGCGTGGGTCGGGCTGCTGATGGCGACCGCCGACCGCAGGGGCGCCCCCTCCTGGCATCTGCTGCCGTTGATGGCACTGTGGGCGAACCTCCACGGCGGCTTCGTGCTGGGCCTTGCGCTGATCGGCCCGATCTCGCTGGAGGCGGTCGAGCATGCCGAGAAGGGACGGCGGCTTGCCCTGTTCATGCGCTGGGTGCTGTTCGGAATCGCCGCGCTGATCGCGAGTTGCTTCACGCCGTACGGCTGGCGAACGTTGCAGGGTGCGACCAACATCCTCAGCCTCGGCGAGCTGCTGTCGCTGATCTTCGAATGGATGCCGGCGAACTTCGCCACGTTCACCCCGTTCGAGGGCGCCCTGCTCGCCCTGATCGCATTCGGCTATTATCGCGGCCTGGTGCTGTCGGCCCCCCGGATCTTCCTGATCCTGTTCCTGACCTGGAGCGCGCTGACCCATGTCAGAAGCATCGAAGCCTTTGCGTTCCTGATACCGCTGGTGCTGGCAAAGCCGCTCGGCGCGATGTTTCCGCGCGCGGTCCCCGAGGCGGTCGGCGCCGACCGCTGGCCGGCTCACTACGTCACCGCGCTCGGCGCGCTGATGATCGTGGCGGCAAGCTGGACCTCGACGTCGCTCTACATGGGACACCACCGCTTCACCTTCACGATGACGCAGACGCCGGTTGCGGCAGTCGACCTGCTCGAGCAACGCAAGGCACAGCGCATCTTCAACGCCTACCAGTTCGGCGGCTATCTGATCTCGCGCAATATTCCCGTTTTCGTCGACGGCCGCGCCGAGCTCTATGGCGAGAAGTTCGTGATGGACTTCTTCAAGGCCACCGAGGGCAAGAAGCCCGAGCTGCTGCCGCGCCTGCTGGACGAATACAAGATCGACGCGACGCTCCTGGTCGCGGACGCGCCGGGGCCGCAGATCCTCGACCAGCTCAAGGGCTGGAAGCGGATCTATGCGGACGACATCGCCGTGGTCCATGTGCGCGACACCGCAGACAGCGCGACCGCGGCGCCTTCGAAGTGAAGACCTGTTTCAAGGGCGGCAGCGGCAGACGGCGCCCGCCACGCTGCGCCTAGACCTCAGCATCAGATGGGTCCTTCCAGCAAGCCGACACCGACAATTCCGGTTCGTCCCGCCTCGGACGGCTCGGTGACCGTCGCCGTTTTCGTGATGCTGGCGGCGGTCTCGTTTGCTCCGGTGCTGCTGACGCCCATACCGGCGATGGTCGACTATCCCAATCACCTCGCGCGCATGTATATTCTCAGCCAGAACGGCACCCCCGATGCCAACCCGCATTACGAGGTGGCCTGGGCCCTCTATCCCAACCTTGGCATGGATCTGCTGGTGCCGCAGCTGGCACGGCTGACGAGCGTCGAGAATGCCACGCGGCTGTTTCTGCTGCTGAGCCAGTTGCTGATCGTGGCCGGCGCGCTTCTGCTCGAATGGGTCCGGAAGGGGCGTGTCCATCTCGCCGGCTTCGCTGCGCTTGCTTTCCTCTATTGTCTGCCGTTCAGCTGGGGCTTCGTGAACTTCGAGTTCGGGCTGGGCCTCGCGCTCTGGGGCATCGCCGTCTATCTGATGCTCGCCGACGGGCCTTGGCCGCTGCGCTTCCTCGCCAACCTGGTCTTTGTCGCCGCGCTGTACGTGGCGCACTTCTTTTCGCTCGGCATCTACGGCGCGACGCTCGGCCTTTTCGAACTGTCGCGTATCCGCCAGGAGCGGGTAGCGTATCCGGTCGCGGCCGCGCGGCTTGGCGCGTTGGCTCTCCCGGCGCTTGCGCTCTTGGCGATCATGCACCTCACCGCAGGCACGATCGGAAGCGAAGGCACGAGCTGGTTCCTCCAATTCAAGCCGGTCTGGCCGCTCCGCATCATGAACGGCTACAATCTGACGATCGCGGCAGCGACCGGACTGGCGCTGATGATCTCGTTGCTCTTTGCCGCAAGGCGCGGTGTCCTCAGGCTCGAGCCCGCCGGGATCTGGCTCGCGATCGGTCTTGCGCTCCTCTACCTGATCATTCCCTCGAAGCTGTTCGGGACCTCGTTCGTCGATCTTCGCGTGATTCCCGCTGCGGCTTTGATCCTGCCGGCCTTCTGTTCGCTGTCGCTGCCGAGCCGGGCCTGGAGAATGGCTGCGCTCGCTGCCATCAGCGGCATCACGCTGCTCAATCTCGCCGTCGTCCTCGCGGTCTGGCTGCCTTACCGCGCCGACTATGCGGCGATCATCGCCTCGTTCCAGAAGATCGATCGCGGCTCCCGCGTTCTCGTCGGCAGCACCGTCGACAACGGCGATCCGCCCTTCGCCGACCTCACCACGTATCCGATGTATTATGCGCCGACGCTGGCCGTGCACTATGCCAACGCGTTCGTGCCCAACCTGTTCACCGAGACGGGAAAGCAACCGGTACGGCCTGGCGAGGCCGTGCGAAGTATCGCCATTCCCTACGGCGGTCCGGTGCCGTCGGGCCTGCTAGCCGCGATCGCGACGGGCGAGTCGCCGGCGGACGCCCCGCAATATGTCCGCACCTGGTACCGGGATTTCGACTATCTTTACGTGCTGGGCTCACCGGCCGCAAATCCGCTCCCGGATCTGCTGGAGGCGTTGGAGACTTCGCACCGATTCGTCCTCTACAGGATTCGCCACAAGTCCTAGACCGACGCCGCGGCTGCTCAAGCGTGGTTAACCGCACTTCACCATCCCCGGCCCCCTCCCGCTCTGAAGCGACTCTCGCGGTCCCGCCAGCAATGCAGCGACCCTAGACCCTTCACGGTCGCCGCAAGGCGACCTTAACCAGCGGGTCATAGACTTCCGCCCCTGCAACCCAGTCGGAATCCTTCGCATGGCGGCCAGTTCCAGATCGATCCGCTACAGCCTCGTCATCCCTGTGTTCAACGAGGAAGCCGTGCTGCCGATCCTGCTGCGCCGGCTCGACCTGGTCATGTCCCGGCTCGACGGGCCGGCAGAAGCGATCTTCGTCGACGACGGCAGCAGGGATTCCAGTTCGATCGTGCTGCGCGCGCTCGCGGCGCGCGACCCGCGCTATCGCTACATCGGCCTCTCGCGAAACTTCGGCCATCAGATCGCGATCACCGCCGGCATGGACGCCGCGCAAGGGGACGCGGTCATCGTCATGGACGCCGATCTGCAGGATCCGCCCGAGGTGATCGAGGAATTGATCGCGAAGTGGAAGGAGGGCAACGACATCGTCCATGCCCGCCGCCTCTCCCGCGAGGGCGAAAGTCCTTTCAAACGCGCGACCGCTCATCTGTTCTACCGGCTGCTCGGCAGGATGTCCTCCGTCGGCATCCCCGCCGATGTCGGCGACTTCCGCCTGATCGATCGCAAGGTGCTCGACGCCCTCAAGCAGATGCCGGAGCAGGACCGTTTCGTGCGCGGCATGATCGCCTGGCTCGGCTTCCGGCAGGCCGAGGTCGCCTTCCATCGCCTCGAGCGGGCTGCGGGCGAAACCAAATACCCGCTGTTCAAGATGGTCCGCCTGGCGGTGAACGCCGCGCTCGGCTTTTCCGACCTGCCGTTGCGGCTCGCGATCTGGTGCGGATTGACGGTCTCCGGACTCGCGCTGCTCTACGGCGGCTGGGTGGTCCTGTTGTGGCTCGGCAAGGACAGCCACCTCGTGACCGGCTGGTCCTCGACGATCGTCGTCGTGTCGTTGCTGTGCGGCATCAACATGCTGATGACGGGCATCGTGGGACTCTATGTCGGCCGCATCCATGCCGAGGTGAAACGCCGCCCGCTCTATGTGGTGCAGGCTCGAATCGGCTTCGATCGCGACGAGACGGCGGCCAGGCCTGCAATCCACGCCGTCAACGAGTGACCGAGCGCATGACCGAACTCTTCGACGGCTATCACGACAATTACCGCGATGTAGTCCAAGCCTCGATCGACTTCTCGGGCCTGCCGCATGACTTCTTCATGCGCGCAAAGGCCGATCTGCTGCGCGATCTGATCGCGCGGCGGCTGGATACTGAACGGCCCGACATGCTGGACGTTGGCTGCGGCGTCGGCAGTCTTCACCCGCTGCTGCACGGCATGGTCGGGCGCTTGACTGGCATCGACGTTTCGTCGGCCAGCCTGACGCAGGCGCGCGCTCACAACCGCGAGGTCGACTACCAGGAATTTGACGGCCGCATTTTTCCGTTTGCCGACGCCAGCTTCGATCTCGTCACGGCCATCTGCGTGATGCACCATATCGTGCCGACCGAATGGGCCCAGTTCATCGCCGAGATGCGCCGGGTGACCCGCCCCGGCGGGCTCGTCTGCGTGATCGAGCACAATCCGTACAATCCGCTGACGCGCCTGGCCGTGGCGCGCTGTGAGTTCGATCGCGACGCCGTCCTGCTCGGTGCCGGCACGACCCGGAAGTTGATGGCAGCGGGCGGCCTGCGCGAGATCGGCGCGCGACATTTCCTGCTGCTCCCCTGGGCCACTAAGCCGGCGCGGCACCTCGAGACGGCCCTGAGCGGCGTGTGGCTCGGCGGCCAATACGCCGCCTTCGGGACCGCTTGAGCTATCTTTGCGGCGTATCTCGCCGCTTGTGCACAACCGCTACATCATCGCGGTAGACGCGCTGCCACTGCGGCAGCCGGTCGAGCATTGCGACGGCCGGTGTGCTCGGGGCCAGCAGCGTCGCACCGATCCTGTACTCGTCGAGCAGCTTGAGAAAGTCTCCAAGGTCGATCAGCGCCAGCGCACGGTTGTAGCGCTCGATGAACGGCCCCCCGTACAATTCGCCGCGCCCATCGATGAAGGAGGGAATGCCGGCGAAGATCAAGTAGCCGCCGAAAGCATAGTCGTTGAGCACAGGCCCCGACTTGGCGAGGTTGGCCTGGGCGACGGCGGCGTGAGGGGTGATGGAGGGATTCGGCGCGACGTCGCGCGCCAAGGCCACCCCGCTCATTGCGGCCAACAGACCGAGCCCTGCCAGCTTCAGGCCACGCGAGGAGACCGCCGCATCGTCCGCGGCCGGTCCGCCGAACATCCGGCCAAGCGGGGCCGCCAGATAGAGCGGTGCCAGCATGGCAAGCAGATCCGCATTGCGGATTTGCGCCAGCGCGAAATGGAGCAAGCCGATCACCACCAGGGACCGCACGACCGGCAGAGTGACGCCGCGCGAGAGCGCAAAGATGCCGGCCAGCAGCAGCAATTCGAAGCCGCCGACGCGACTGAAATCCTGCGGCCGCCATTCCCCGATCCAGGCGAGCGCGGAACCGAGGCCAAGCGTCGTCAGCGGCATCAGCAGTGGTTCCGGTCCGTGCGGCGTCAGGCAGGACGCCGCCAGGGCAAGTGCCGAGAATGGCAGCCAACGCAGGATCGTTTGCCGCCATCCGCTACGTCCCTCACGCAGCAGCGCCTCGAGTACCGCAGGCCCGATCAGCCCAAGCGCCAGAACCACGCTGCCGTGCAGATTGGCCCATAGCACCAGCAGCGGCAGCGCCCAGTATGGCGGTGGTCCGCCGCGATCCATGCAGCGCACCAGCGCGGCCGCCCAGGTCACCATCAACGGCAGCACGAGAACATGTGGCCGCGCCAGCATGTGCGGCGCCAGCAGGACGACGGCCGCCGTTACCATGAGCAGCGTCAGGGCTGGCGAAAGTTCGCGCAGCAGGAAAAACGTGAGAAGGCCGAAGGCGAGCGCGATCGAAGCTGCGGCGATGGCGACGACGCCCGGCCAGCCGGACAGCGCGTAGACCCCGGCATAGACGACCTCGGAAAGCCATTCGAACGTGATCCAGGGTGCGCCATGCTTTGAAAACGAGAACGGATCGCTCGTCGGCAGGGTGCCATGTGCGATGATCCAGCGTCCGACCTCGATGTGAGAATAGCTGTCGGGATCACCGAGCAGCCGCGGCCCGGCGACCAGCAGCACAGCATAGACGGCGAGCGCCACTGCCCAAGGGAGCGCTGCACGTGCCGAAAACGGTTGAACCGCGCTGTGGACGACCTGATCAGTCATGGCGGGCCAAAGTAGGCCTCAAGCGTTAAGTTCTTCTTTAGTGTTTCACCCATCGCTTCAACGCGCGTGTGGAAGCGAGAGGACCGCCATCGCGGCGCCTGGCTCGTCCGCCGAAACGCGAAGGCGCGCACTATCCGAGGAGGTCGATCAGGAGCAAGGCGGCGCTTGTGAGCAGTCCTGCAATGGGCACCCAGATGGGCACGACGAACACGCCGGCAGGAGGTTCGGATTCTCTCGTCTTGATGCGAAGAAGCGCCAGGTTGACCAGGACGAAGGCCCCGAGCGTCAGGCGTGAGGTCCATTCGGCCAATCCGGTCAAGGGAATGCCAAGGGCGAGGATCAGGATGGCGCCCACGCCGAAGAGGGTTGCAACCACCGGCGCGCCGCTTCTCGCGTTCACCCTCGCGAGAAAGGCCGGAAGGCTGCCTTGGTCCGCAAGCCCGTACAGCACACGTCCGATCATCAGCATGTGAACGATGATTCCGTTGACCGTCGCAACGATCGCGATGACGCTCAACACCGAGAGGGGAAGACCGGTCAACCGCTGAAAGACCAGTGCAAGCGGAGCCGAGGAGTGCGCGAGCTCGGCCGGGGGCACCGCGACCACCGCAACCCAGACGACAGTCATGTAGAGGAACGCCGTCACGCCGAGGGTGATGAAGAGCGCCCATGGCAGGGTACGGGACGGATTCTTCATTTCCTCGGAGATGTTCACGAGGTGCTCGAACCCGATGAATGCGAACACGGCGAGCAGCGACGTCTGTGCGATCCCGGTCCACGCCGCCTTGTCGCTCAGGGGAGCCAACAGTTCGGGGAGCCGGGAGACCAGGGCGTCGCCCTGAAACAGCCCGGCCCCGACAATGAGGACCAATCCCCCGATCTCCACGACCGTCATCAAGCCGGCGAAGCCGATGGACTGAACCGCGGACAGGCAGGCGACCGCTCCCATCGCAAGCACGACGCCGGCGATGATCCAGGTGGCGGGCAGCGGCAGGAACACGCCGATGTAGCCGGCGCTCCCCACGGTGATGGTCGCGCCGGAAATCGTCGCTGCGGCCACCACGAGCAGCCCTGTGGCACCGCTGAGCCATTTTCGATGAAACGCGGCCTGGACGTAGGCGGCCTCGCTCGCCGCAACCGGCCATCGCGTGCCCAGTTCGGCAAAGCTCCCGGCCGTCACGCCCATCACGACCGCGGCAGCGAGGAACGCCAGGGGCGCATGCATCCCGCTTCGCGCAGCGGCCGCTCCCACCAGGACGTAGATTCCGGCGCCGATCGTCACGCCGAGCCCGTACAGCACGGCGTGCGTCAGCGTGAGCGACCTGATCAGCCTGGTGGACCCGAGCGACGCGGCCTCCTGCATGACCAAGCGTCAATGCGAGAACAGAATCGGGACCGGCGGCTTGGACAGCAGCCCCCTGGTCGCGCCGCCAAGCACGAATTCCCGCCACCTCGGCGTTCCGTACGCGCCCATCACGAGGACGTCGATGCCATGGGAGAACACGTAAGATGTCAGGACCTCGTCGATCGCCTTGCCCGCGGCGTCGATCTCGTCGCACACGACCTCGATGCCGTGACGAGCGAGGTTCTTCGCCAGCTCTTCGCCGGAATGCTTGGAATCCAGGGCCTTTTCGTTCGTGACCGTCACGACCCGCACGCTTCCTGCGCTTTCGAGCAAAGGAAGCGCATCGGAAACCGCTCGCGCAGCGGTGCGGCTGAAGTCCCAGGCCACGCAAACAGCATCGAGCTGGAATGGACGCGATCGGGGAGCGGCGGGCAGGATCAGCGTCGGCCTGCCGGATTCGAAGATCACCTCTTCTGCGTACCATCGATCATGGGAGTCCGGCACCGCCATGATCGTGAGATCGCGAAGCCTTGCATAGTCTGCCAGCAGCGCGGCCTCGGTGGCGGTTGCACATTGCTCGAAGATGGTCTCGTGCCGGACGCCGGATTTCGCGGCCGAGGCTTCGAACGCCGCAAGCAGCGCCTTCGCATTCTCGCGGCTCTTGGCGGCCTCGCGCGCAACGAGTGCGGGTATGTCCAGGATGGCATCCCCGAGCAAGCTTGCGCGCACTTCCGCATGGACTTCGCACGAAATGGCCGCGATGTGCGCGTCCAGGACGGCGGCGACCGAAACGGCATCGTCGATCACCGAAACCGGCGTCGGTTCCGGATAGCTCGCCAGGGTCAACAGAATATCCTTGAAAGCCATGTATCCCTCCTTTGACAAGTCGAAGCCTAACGCCGTGGAGGTGCTCTTTCTTGATCGACCGCAACCGATTCAGCCGCAATGGCTGTGGCAAAACGGCCTAGGCCCGAACGGCGACGGCCGGAACAGAAGCGCTCTGCTTCGGCGGTGCTCGCATTGCCGGAAGCAGCCATCCCGATGCCGGCGCAAACGCGCGCTCGCATAACAAAAAACGCGGCGTTCCCGCCGCGTTTTTCAATTCGGTGTGCCGCTGATCGGTTACGCCTGCGGCTGCGGCTCCAGGCCGGGATCCGGATCGGGCCGCGGGCGCGACTTGCCGGCCGGGGGCACGGCGGAGGCGCGCGGCGCGGTGGGCTCGAGCACGGACTCGCGGTTCGGCTTCTTGCCCTTGAGCAGATCGACGATCTCCTCGCCGGTCAGCGTTTCGAATTCGAGCAGGCCCTTGGCGAGTGCTTCGAGGTCGGCGCGCTTCTCGGTGAGAATGCGGGTCGCTTCCTTGTAGCCCTCCTCGACCAGACGCTTGATCTCGGAGTCGATCTTCTGGACGGTCGCCTCGGAGGCGTTCTGCGTCCGCGACACCGACATCCCCAGGAACACCTCGTCCTGGTTCTCGCCGTAGGAGACCGTGCCGAGCTCTTCCGACAGGCCCCAGCGCGTCACCATCATGCGGGCCAGGCGCGTCGCCTGCTCGATGTCGGAAGCAGCGCCCGAGGTCACCTTCTCGCGGCCGAATATCAGCTCTTCGGCGACGCGGCCGCCCATCATGATGGCGAGGCGCGAAGTCATCTGCTCCAGCGACATCGACAACTTGTCGCGCTCCGGCAGCTGCATGACCATGCCGAGCGCACGGCCACGCGGGATGATGGTCGCCTTGTGGATCGGATCGGTCGCGGGAACGTTGAGGCCGACGATGGCGTGACCGCCTTCGTGGTAGGCCGTCAAGAGCTTCTCTTCCTCGGTCATGACGAGCGACTTGCGCTCGGCACCCATCATGACCTTGTCCTTGGCTTCCTCGAACTCGGCCTGCGTCACCATCCGCTTGTTGCGGCGGGCGGCGGTGAGCGCAGCTTCGTTGACGAGGTTCATCAGGTCGGCGCCTGAGAAGCCCGGCGTGCCGCGCGCGATGGTCTTGAGGTTGATATCCGGCGCCAGCGGCACCTTGCGGACGTGAACCTTGAGGATCTGCTCGCGGCCGACGACGTCGGGATTGGGCACCACGACCTGACGGTCGAAGCGACCCGGACGCAGCAGCGCGGGATCGAGCACGTCGGGACGGTTGGTCGCGGCGATCAGGATCACGCCCTCGTTGGCCTCGAAGCCGTCCATCTCGACCAGCAGCTGGTTCAGCGTCTGCTCGCGCTCGTCATTGCCGCCGCCGAGTCCGGCGCCGCGGTGACGACCGACGGCGTCGATTTCGTCGATGAAGATGATGCAGGGCGCGTTCTTCTTGGCCTGCTCGAACATGTCGCGGACGCGGCTCGCGCCGACGCCGACGAACATTTCGACGAAGTCCGAACCGGAGATGGTGAAGAACGGCACGTTGGCCTCACCCGCGACCGCACGCGCGATCAGGGTCTTGCCGGTGCCGGGAGGGCCGACCAGCAGCACGCCGCGCGGAATGCGGCCGCCGAGACGCTGGAATTTGCCGGGGTCGCGCAGAAATTCGACGATCTCCTGCAGGTCCTGCTTGGCTTCGTCGACGCCGGCGACGTCCTCGAAGGTGACGCGGCCATGCGCTTCGGTGAGCATCTTGGCGCGCGACTTGCCGAAGCCCATCGCCTTGCCGGCGCCGCCCTGCATCTGCCGCGACAGGAAGATCCACACGCCGATCAGCGCGATGAAGGGCAGCCAGGAGACCAGGAGCGAGACGAACCAGGGCACGTTGTCGCCCGGCGGCTTCGCAGTGATCTGCACCTTGCTGTCGTAGAGGCGCTTCACCAGCGTCGGATCGTTCGGCGCATAGGTCTGGAAGCTCGAGCCGTTGGTGAAGGTGCCGTGGATGTCCGGCCCCTGGATCACGACGTCGCGCACATTGCCGCGGTCAACCTCGCTCAGGAGCTGGGAGAAGGCGATGTCCTGCGAGGACGCCCGCTGACCCGGATTCTGAAAGAGCGTGAACAACGCCAACAGCAGCAAGACAATGATGACCCAGAGGGCGAAATTGCGCAGATTGGCGTTCATCGATCTTCCTTCGTGGTCGCGCGGATCGCGGCCGTGATCCTTGGGCAGTTGATTTGGTCAATGCGAGGAAATCCCAAGGAATCCTCATCGTTAGACGGATACAATTTAGGTGCCGTCCCGGTCGCTGCCAAGAGAACGAGATGGGACTATTTATCCCATCCTAGAGCGATTCCCGCGGAAATAATGGCGCCCTATGGCGGGTTTTTCCGGCCTGGTTAAGGTGGCCTGACGGCGTGGATGCGAAACCGCCGGTGCCATGATCCGCCGCATTCGCGCTCATCGCCCGGTGCGCCGCCGGGCCGGCGCCGGCGCGATGTGGATACGCCCGCCGGCAAGGCTGATCAAGGCTCCTGCAAGGGTCTGCTTCAGGGCCGGCCGGCCGGCGCGGGCGCGCAGACTTGCGGCCATGGCCTCGTCCAGTGCGGACACCAGGGTTTCGACCTTGCCGAGTTCCGCCGGTCCCTCATGTCCGAGCGCGTCGATGGCCCGCAGCAGAAGCCGCAGCCGGACCTCCTCCGGGAGGGCGGCAAAGGCCGAAGCCTCGAAGCTCCGGACGCCCGCCTGCGGCGCATCGCCGCGATCCCGCAAACGGAGAAAGCGCTCGGCGCCGTCGGCCAGCACCTCGACTGCCGCATTGGCGCGCGCCAGCCTTGCCGCGAGCCGCGCCAGATTTCTGCTGTCGCCGCCCTCGGCGGCGAGAAGCGGCAGCAGCGCGCGCAGCCGCGGCCGGGTGAAGGCGGTGTCCCGGTTGGTGGGGTCGTCGACGAAGCCGACCTTCGCCCGCCTCAAGGTTGCGATCAGCTGCGATTTCGGAACATCGAGCAGCGGGCGCGCCAGGACGATGCCGTCGCGCTCGCTGAGGGGCGCCATGGCCGACAACCCGGCAAGGCCGCTGCCGCGCAGGAGGCGCATCAACAGGGTCTCCGCCTGGTCGTCGCGGGTGTGGGCCGTCAGCACATGGCTCGCACCCGCGGCACGCGCGGCCTCAGCGAGCAGGCGGTAGCGGGCCTCGCGCGCTGCCGCAGGCAGCCCGGTCTTCGGTTTCGCACCGCGCCAGCGCGCGGTCCGGTGCGGCAATCCGAGCTCGGCGGCGAGCCGCTTGACCTCGCGCGCCTCGCGGGCCGCTTCCGGGCGCAGGCCGTGATCGACCGTGACGACGGTGAGTTGTGGACCCCGCGCAAGGCTGCGCTGCCAGCGCGCAGCAAGCCACATCAGCGCGACGGAGTCGGGGCCGCCGGAGACGGCGAGCACCAGCGCCGGCGCAGCTTTCAGGCCGGCGAAAAGCCGCCTCGCCTCGCGCGCTGAGATCGGTGAATTGTCGTCGTCTGACATGACGCGGCCCTGACACTCGCCGACGGACGGTTGCGTGTTTAGCGCAGCGCACTCCGACTTGTCATGCTTGTCATGCCCCTGGAGGTCAGCACTTCACCCGCTTCTGCTCGCGATCGACCGCGGCTTTGACGCCGGCGGAGGCGCGCGGATATTTGCGGCCGACTTCGCCGAAGGCGGCGCAGGCGGCCTCCTTCTCCTTCAGCGCGGCAAGCGACTGGCCGAGCCGCAGCAGCGCATCCGGCGCCTTGGCCGATTTCTCGTATTTGGTGGTGACGGCGAGGAAGGCTTCCGCGGAATCGCGATATTGCTGGCGCTGGAAATAGCTCTCGCCCAGCCAATATTGCGCGTCTCCGATAAGCGGGTCGCTCGGAAATCTCTGCGTGAAGTTCTTCATGGTCTGCTCGGCCAGGGCATAGTCCTTGCGCTGCATGTAGCCGATGCCGAGGTCGAACTCGTCGCGCGGCGTTGCCGACGGCGGCAAGGTGGTCAAGCCGGCGCCGCCGGCCGGCGCCGGATAGCCGGATTGCGCCGGCGGGTAGCCGGGCTGCGCTGCTGACGGCACACCTTGCTGGTAGCGGGGGCTGGTGTTGGCGAGATCGAGCGGCTCGCCGGCATTGCGGCCGCCGGGCGTCCCGCTCGGAGCTCCTGCCGGCATCGGCTGCTGCCCGCCGCCGAGCGCGCGGGGCGCACCGGGCGCATTTGGATTCTGGTTCGGGTCGAACGCATCGCCACGGCGGCGCGTGCCGGGAGCGCCGGGCGCCGGCTGCTCCTGAATGATCGGGGCGGGAGATGCGATCTGCGGCTGCTCGTAGTTCGGCTGCACCGGCGGCTGCCGATGGCCCGGCGCGGCTTGCCCCGGTGCAATCTGGCCCGGCGCGATCTGCGCGGGCGGCATCGCCGCGACGTTGGGCGCCTGTCCGGGGGCGGCCTGCGCGCCGCCTTCGAGCGCCCGCAGCCGCTCCTCGAGTTGCCGGTTGCGGTATTGCAGCTCCTCGTTCTGGCCGGTGAGCTGGCGCAGCCGATTCTCCAGCCGCTCGATCCGCAACTCGGCGTCGCCATCGTCCGACTGCGCAAAGATCGACTGCGCAAACGCGGGCGAGCACAAGGAGAGCAGCGCGACGGTCGCCACGGTACCGCCAAAGACCTTAAATCTGGATGACATCTTGCCCTGACGACAAAAGCGGAATGGCCTGCGACGGAACGTTCGACGCGCCACACATCGAAGTGCAGTACGCCAAAAATGTGACTGGTACAAAGGGGTTTCTGTCACAGAATGCTGAAACGAAACCGGCGCCCGAGAGGGCGCCGGCATCATCCAATTCGAAAGCTGAACGGCGCCTGACTGAACTGCCAGAGACCTGACCGAATATCAGGAGCTCGCGTTCAAGACGGTGACGGCGCGACGGTTCTGCGACCAGCAGGAGATATCGTTACAGACGGCAACCGGCCGCTCCTTGCCATAGGAGATCGTGCGCATGCGGTTCGGATCGATGCCGCGCGAGGCGAGGAACGAGCGCACCGACTGGGCTCTCCGGGCGCCGAGCGCGATGTTGTATTCGCGGGTGCCGCGCTCGTCGGCATGACCTTCAATGGTGAAGCTGTAGCGCGGATAACTCTGGAGCCACTGTGCCTGCTTCTCCAGGGTCACGATCGCCTGCGGGGTCAGATCGGTCTGGTCGCTTTCGAAGAAGACGCGGTCACCCACGTTGACGACGAAATCCTGCTGGCTGCCCGGCGTCGCCGCATTGGCCATCGCATCCGTCGCGGCATTCTTGTTGGCGCAGGCGCCCATCGACAGCGCGACGGCGAGCACCGCGGCCAACTTCAATCCCTGGAGGATACGCATAGGATGTTTCATTCCGGAGCCTCCACGCTCACGTTAGTCCACTGCTGTCCGGTCTACAGGGGGTTGGTTAAGCGAACGTTCCGTCAACCTTGACGGAACCTTGCCGCAGCCAGTCAAATGCCCCCAACCAGCGAAAAGCAACCGTGATGGTTAATGATTTGTAAATGTGGCGCCAAGGTGAAGGCAAGCGGGTTGATGACGAAAACCCCCGTTCCGCCAGGATAGCCTGGCGGCCAGGGCGGCTGAAGTCCCGCTCACAGACCGAGGATTCAGGCCTGCGCGGCTGCGCCGGCAAGGCGAATCGGTCGCGCAGGGGCGATCCGCTGCGTGCTGCGTTCAAACAGCATCCGCCGCTCAAACGCACTCGATCGCATGATGGGGAAACGCGTCAGGATCCTGTCCCGGACCTTAGGGTAATCCGAGGCCATCAGGACCGCCTTCTTCGTCGGCCAGCCTGGAAAGGAACGCGGTTCGGTGAGCGTCTCGGACAGGAACACGCGGCGGTAGAACGCCTGATGATCGGTTCGCACCATCGAGAGCCCGACATCGGCGTTGAAGTGTTCGCAGGCCACGAAGGGAAGCCGCACCGTCAGATAAGGCAGTTCGGGGAAACGCTGCTGCATTTCCGGATCAGCAACGAATCGACATGGGTCGATAAAGACCTCGCCTCGGTCCAGGCGGGGATGCAGCACGTCGCCGAACACCTCGGTCGTGTAGGACATCCGCCATTCGGATGTCAGAACGTGGATGCGGACGGAACTGCAGAGTTCGTTGTCGACGTAGACTCCGAAATTCCAGACGTTGGGCGCGTCGTCGAAACGGTCGGTCACCCGCTGCGATTCCGACGGCGGAATCAGCCCGGCCTGCAAATAGGCCCGGTAACGCATCAGATGGAGGCGATCCTTGTCTTCCGGCGTTTCGATGAGCCGATAATCGAGACGCTCAAACAGCGCGGCTCCGCGTGGAAGAAGCGCCGTCTGCGGTTCGGCCCCGGACTTCATCTATAACCCCTACGCTGCTAGCAACTTCCGCGAGTGAGCGTAGATTAATGGTTCCTTAACGCAATTGCAAAGTGTTAGAATTGTTAGGGTTAACCTTTTGGGCCCGTAAGAACCCGGCAGAGACCTTGAGAAGTCGACGGAGGGTCAGGCGATCGATCGCGCCGAGGCTGCGACGGCCTGATCGTTGCCGCCGCGAACGCCGTAGGAGGCATTGAGTAGCTGACGAATGCGCACGGCCGGGACAGGCCGGCTGAACAGATAACCCTGAGCTTCGGTCACCGTCCCGTCGGCATTGATGAGTTCGAGTTGCTCGTTGGTCTCGATTCCTTCCACCACCACCGACATGCCCAGGTCGGCGGACAGCCGCGCCACACCTCGGAGCAGTGTGAGCGGACGGTCCGAGTCGATGCCTTCAAGGAAGGAGCGGTCGATCTTCACCTTCTGCATCGGGAAGTTGTGCAAGTAGCTGAGGCTGGAATAGCCGGTGCCGAAATCGTCGAGCGAGATGCGAACGCCGAGCGCATGCAATTGCGACAGGATGTCGTGGGTGAGCTGGGTGTTGCGCAGCAGCGAGGACTCTGTGATCTCGATCTCCAGTCGATGCGCCGGCAGGCCCGACACTTCGAGTGCATAGCGGATCTCGCTCAGCACGTCGCGCTGATGGAATTGCTGCGGCGAGAAGTTGACGGCGACGCTGACGCCCTCCGGCCATTTCATGCATTCCATGCAGGCGCGGCGCAGGATCCAGCGGCCGAGATCGACGATGAGGCCCATGTCCTCGGCGACCGGTATGATGTCGACGGGCGAGACCGTGCCGCGCACCGGATGATTCCAGCGCAGCAGGGCCTCGCAGGTGGTGATCTTGCCGGATTTCAGATTGACCAGCGGCTGATAGAACAGCTCGAATTCCTCGTTGGCGAGCGCCTTGCGCAGGTCGAGCTCGAGAATGCGCCGTGCCTCGACGGTCGCCGCCATCTCGTCGCGGAAGAAGCAATAGGTGCCGCGGCCGTCGGCCTTGGCCCGGTACAGCGCCATGTCAGCATTCTTGAGCAGGGTGTCGGCGCTGGTGCCTTCCGGCGAGGTCAGTGCGATGCCGACGCTGGCGCCGATCTCAACCAGGTGATTGTCGATGCGATAGCGCTCGCTCAGGCGCTCGACGATGCGGCGGGCGAGCGCTGCGGCGTCCTCGGGGGCATTGAGGTTCTGCTGGAACACGACGAACTCGTCGCCGCCGAACCGGGCGACGAAATCCTCCGGCCGAAGCATCTCGCGCAGGCGGTTGGCGACGGCGCACAGGAGCTGGTCGCCGCAGGGATGGCCGAGCGTATCGTTGACCTGCTTGAACTGGTCGAGGTCGATGAACAGCAGCGCGGAGAGCTGCTCCGCGTCGTGTGAGACGGCCAACAGGTGCTCGATCTCGTCGCGGAAGCTGACGCGGTTCGGCAGCGCCGTGAGATCGTCGAAGCGGGCCATATGGCTGATCCTGGCCTCTGCCGTGCGCCGCTCCGTAATGTCCTCGAGCAGCACCACCGCACCGCCATCAGCCATCGGTTGGACGGTCCAAGACAGCGAACGGTTCCTTTGTGGATCGGGGTCGGTGGTAATGATCTCCTTCGCGTGCGCGTTTTCGATGTCGGCAATTATCGCCTGGCCGCTCGCGGCCGAGATCGATCGCGCTTCGACGCATGCGGCGACGACATCGCGCGCAGTCGTGCCGTTTTGGGCGAGATCGTCTGGCAGGCTCATCATGGCGGCGAAGCGGTGGTTCATCACCGCGAGCTGACCGTCGATGCGAAACATGCAGAGCCCGTGCGGCATGTTGTTGAGCGCCGTGTCGAACTGGCCGGCGAGTGCGGCCTCGCGTTCGCGTGCGACAACGGCGCGCAAGAAAATCTTGTGCAGATTGCCGGAGAGGCGCATGACCGAGAAGAGGAACGCGGCGCACACGACGGACATCGCGACGTAGTAAGGCGTGCGGTGCAGCGCCAGCGCGATCACGGCCGGTCCAAATATCAAAGTGGCTTGCAGACGAAATATCGACTGTCGTCCATAAGCTCTTCCGGCGCCTCCCGCCACGATTCCCGTTGTGACCGAGAGCGCAATCATGTGAGCGATGGCATCATCGTTGCTCAACAGCGTCGTGGAACACCACAGACCGATCACAGCGGCCTGGATGAGCGCTCCGATCTGATAGCGCTTCTGCCAACGCGCGGCCTGTTCCGCGCTCAGAACCGATTTCTGGGCCTGGTACCGGCTCAGATCGAAGGCGCGTATGGCGCCCGCAAGAATGAGGAGCGGGACAAAGCCCCAGAGCAGCATCTGTCCGGTCTTGAGCGCCGTCAGGGAGGCCGAGAACGCCGAGAAGACAATGCCGGTAAGCACCGTGCCGGGAGCCTCGAACAGCGAATCGGTCAGCGCCGCCGAAATCGTCGGCGAGGCCTGCCCCTGCTCTCCGCTCTGGCTTGCGAACTGCATTTTGGTTTGTACGCGCGTCCTGTTCAGCGCGTAGTCTTACCGAGCCGAGATGAAGCTTTTCTGAGGGAACATCGTTAAAGTCGAGTTGTTTTTCGGCAATGGCGAAGCTATTTCCGCTTACAAATCAAGCAACTAGGCAAGCTCTGCCGGGCACAGGGTGAAGGAAGTGTTGCTGTTCGCGCGGAACGCGAAAAAATCGGCGCGCTTTTTCGAAAACATCGCGCGTCTGAATGCGCGATGTTTCAACTGCGATCGTCAGCCCGACGTCGAGGACAATAGCGGCGACCATGCGGGATCCGAGGCGAAGCCAGGCGTCGGCACCTTCAGCTCGTTGCGTCCCGAAATGTCGACGGTGTACAGCGACGGTCCGCCGTTGCCGCCGGGATCGCGGAAGAACATCAGCACGCGGCCGTTCGGCGAGAAGGTCGGGCCCTCGTTGTGGAAGCCGGAGGTGAGCAGCCGCTCGCCGGAACCGTCCGGCTTCATGACGCCGATCGCGAACTGCCCGCCGCCCTGCCTGGTGAAGGCGATGTAATCGCCCTTCGGCGACCACACCGGCGTCGAATAGCTGGCATTGGTGTCGTCCTTGGAGAAGGAGATGCGCTGCGCCTGCCCGCCGCCCGCCGCCATCACGTAGATCTGCGACCGGCCGCCACGATCGGATTCGAAGCAGATGCGGGTCCCGTCCGGCGAGTAGGACGGCGACGTGTCGATCGCCGGCGTGTCGGTGAGGCGCGTGGTCGAGCGCGAGCGCAGATCCATCACGAACAGGTTGGAATTGCCGCCCTGCTGCAGGCTCATGATGACGCGTTGGCCGTCCGGCGAAAAGCGCGGCGCAAAGGTCATGCCGGGGAAATTGCCGACGATCTCGCGTTGGCCGGTCTCGATGTTGTAGAGATAAACCTTCGGATCACCCTGGCCGAACTCCATGTAGGTGATCTCTTGCGAATTCGGCGAGAAGCGCGGCGTCAGCACGAGGTCGGAGCCGCGGGTCAGGTAGCGCACATTGGCGCCGTCCTGGTCCATCATCGCGAGCCGCTTGACCCGGCGCTCCTTGGGTCCGGTCTCGTCCACGAACACGACGCGGCTGTCGAAATACCCCTTCTCGCCGGTCATCCGCTCGTAGATCTGGTCGGAGATGATGTGGGCGATACGCCGCCAGTATTCCGGCGAGGTGAAATATTGCTGTCCGGTGAGCTGCTGGCCGGAGACCACGTCCCACAGGCGGAATTCGGCCTTGAGGCGGCCGTCCGGCTGCCGCGTCATGCGACCAGTGACGAGGGCCTGAGCGTTGATGGTTTTCCAGTTCTGGAATTGCGGCGCAACGTCCATGTTGCTGATGCGCTCGATGAAGGCGGCCTGGTCGATCGGAGCGAACAGGCCCGAGCGCTTCAGATTGTTGGTGATGACTTGGGTGACGCCGTTGCCGACTTCGCCATCGGAAGGCGATCCCGGCAGAAAATTGGTGATCGCGATCGGGATCGGCTGGAACGCCGTAGGATCGATGCGGATGCGGCCGTCCTGGCCTTGAGCGAAGACCCGCCCGCCTCCGAGCATTGCAAGCCCCGATCCAGCCAGGGTCATGAAGCGGCGGCGGTTGATCGATCGGACGTCATTCATTGCAAAATTCTTTTGTTCGGATGTCACAACATGTCTTTCAGGCCGAAAGTCATCGGGATGAGCTTCCAGCTCTCGTATTGCTGCTTCGGCATGAACGAATAGACCTGACACTGCACGATGGCGCGCTTGGCACTCTCGGCAATGGCCTGAGCAATCGAGCGCGACGGTCCACGCACTGCGACGACAATCGGCTCCGAAGCCAGCGATCCATCGATCTTCATGGGAATGTCGATATCGGCTTCGTACTGGTCGGCGTCCTGCCCGTTGTATGTGGGTGTGAAGCAGCGCTTGACCGCGCCCTGGAAAGCACCGCGCCAGGTCGCGACATTGCTGGCGGCAGTTCCGGTGGCCGCTCCCAGCGAGGCAGACGCATTCAGCGCGGAGCCGGCGAGCTCGTGCCGGGTCGCGGCGCGCTTGTCGAGGTCGCGCTGGATCTGGGCGGGATCGAAGGTGCGCTCCTTCGGCTTGGGCTGCTGCTGAGGGTGCACCGCCGCAACCTTTTGCTCCACGGGCTTGGGCGGCGGCTTCTTGGTCTCAAGCTTCTTCTGGAGCTCAGCGATCGGATCTTCCTTGGCCGGATCAGGCTTCTTTTCCTGCGGCTTCGGCTCTTCCTTCGGCTTCGCCTCGGCGACCGGCTTGGGGGGCTCGGGCTTCTTCTCCACCGGCTTCTCGGCAGGCTTCGGCGGCGGCTCCGGTTGCGAGTTGGTCTTGATCAGCTCCTTCTTCTCGGTGACCTTGCCGACGGCGTCCTCTTCGGGCTTCGCTTCCGCGATCTTCTCGACCTTCGGCTTCGGCTCTTCCTTCTTTCCGGTCTTCTGCCCCGCCATCATCTGCGCCAGCTGATCGGTGGAAATGATATCGACGGGAAGCGACTCCTCCGGCGCGATATAGGCCTTGCTGCTAAAGGTCAGCAGACCCCATCCCAGCACGAGGACGTGGAGAGCAATCGACGCAACGAGTGTCTTGTCGACGTTCACCTTCACCGGCCTAGGACCCCTGATCCGCTTCTGTGACGAGGGCGAGCTTCTTGAAGCCGGCGCCCGAGAGCTGGCCCATCACCTTGGCCACGGTGCCGTAATCCGCCTTCTTGTCGGCGCGCAGATAGATGCGTTCCTCGAGCCCGCCGCGCGCGTCGGTGATCGCCTTCAGCTTGGGGATCAGCTCGTTGATGGCGATCTCGGAGTCGTTGATGAACACCTTGCCCTTGATGTCGACCGAGAGCTGGATCGGCTTCTGATCACTGTTCTCGATGCTCTTGGCCTGGGTCTGCGGCAGATCGAGCGGCACGCCGACCGTCAACATCGGCGCCGACACCATGAAGATGATGAGCAGCACCAGCATGACGTCGACCATGGGCGTGACGTTGATTTCGGCCACGACGGGCTTGCGCCGGCCGCGGCGTCCGCCGCCTCCGGATGAACTTGCGACGTTCATGCCCATGGTCTGGTGCCCAAATTGCCCTTCACACTATACATGCCGTCCGTCAGCCACGCTCGTCGATCTGACGGGACAGGATGGCTGAAAATTCATCGGCGAAACCCTCCAGGCGCTGGGCCTGCCGGTTCACCTCGGAGGTGAACTTATTGTAGAAAATAGTGGCAGGAATGGCGGCGATAAGGCCGACGGCGGTCGCAAACAACGCTTCCGCGATACCGGGAGCGACCACCGCCAAAGAGGTATTTTTCGACGCCGCGATCGACTGGAAGCTCGACATGATGCCCCAGACCGTGCCGAACAGGCCGACGAAGGGGCCGGCGGAGCCGACGGTCGCCAGCACCAGCAGGCGCCGCTCCAGCCGTTCGACCTCGCGTGCGATCGAGACGTTCATCACCTTGTCGATACGCATCTGCAGGCCCGCGACCGAGCGGGCATGGCTCTCGAAAGAACGCTTCCACTCGCGCATCGCGGCCACGAAGCAGGCTGCCATGGAATGCGTGGGCTTGGCCGAGAGCGTTCGATAGAGCTCCTCGATCGACTCGCCGGACCAGAACGCCTGCTCGAACCGGTCCATCGAGCGCCGGGTGCGCGCATAAAGAAAGATCTTGTCGATCGCGATGGCCCAGACCCAGACCGAGCAGGCCAGAAGCCCCAGCATCACCGCTTTCACGATCCAGTGAGCCTGCCAAAACAGCGCAATCAGCGATACGTCGGCGGAGGCAGCAACCGGGAGGGCTGACTGAGCCACGTCGGCCGGATTCATGAGCAGTATCCTCTCAAGGCGATCGTTACCTATTGTCCTCGGCCAGCAAATCGCCGCCGGTGTTCCCCAACCGCCGCGCTAGAACCGGCGCGGCCGGCAAGCCCGCTCAAAGCCTCGTCTTTTTGGGGTGCAGGGCTCGTCCAAAGGCTCGTCCAAAGCCGGTCGCCTGCATTCCCCGCCAAGATGTCAAAACTAAGGGCCTCGACACGGCTTCGGGCGCGACTGTCCACTCTTACCAGAGCCCGGCGTTGGTTAATGCGGGGTTACCGGCGGCGAATTTGGCTCCGGGAAAGGCAGGCAGCGCAGGGAGATGGGGCGGCCCGCTGCCGCCCGGTCATGGGATTTCAGCCCTGCCGTTCGCGCATCAGAAGGAGAGCGTCCGCCCCGGCGCCGGTAGGAACCAGCCAGAGGGCGGAAAATTGTCTGGGAAACTCACCTTTGGCGAGGTCTTTCCATGAGCATCAACCCCAAGACGACCGCCGCGGTCGGCGATCATCCCCTGCATCCCATGCTGATTCCGTTCCCCGTTGCATGCCTGGTCGGCGCACCCATCACCGATCTCGCCTTCATTGGAACCGACGACGCTTTCTGGGCCCGCGCCGCGATGTGGCTGATCGGCGCCGGCATCGTCATGGCGCTGGTTGCCGCCGCCGCCGGCTTTGTGGACTTCTTCGGCGAACCCCGCATCCGCAGTCTCAACGATGCCTGGTACCACATGGTCGGTAACCTTGCGGCAGTTGTGCTGGCCCTCGTCAATTTCTACCTCCGTTACGCACAAGGTGCGGAAGCTGCGATCAAGCCATGGGGCGTGGTGCTGTCCCTGATCGTGGTCGGCATCCTGCTGTTCACGGGGTGGAAGGGCTGGGAAATGGTGTATCGGCATCACGTCGCGGTGCTGGATGCGCCGGGCCAGACCAGCTCGGAGCCCGTCACGCCGCATCATGGCGGCGAAGGTCGCCGCCGCGCGGCCTGAGCGAGCGGCACGTCAGGCCGCCGAGGCGGGCTCGGGGCAGTTGGTCAGCCGCGCAGGATTGCCGACCGCCGTGCAGCCGGCGGGGACGTCCTTGCTCACAAGGGTGCCGGCGCCGATTTTCGCATGAGCGCCGATGCTGATGTCGCCGAGGATGCTGGCGCCCGCACCGATATAGACGCCACAGCCGATGCGGGGCGAGCGCGCCGGCAGTTCGCTGCTGCGGCCGATGCTGACGTTCTGGAGAATGGTGACGTCATCGCCGATGACGGCGCCGGCGCCGATCACGATGCCGGTGGCGTGGTCGAGATAAACGGCGGATCCGATGCTGGCGGCCGGATGAATGCTGACCTGGAGCACGTTCGACGCCTCGTTCTGAAACAGCAGCGCCGCGTCACGATGGTCATGCCGCCAGAGCCAGTTCGAGACGCGCCAGGCCTGCAGCGCGAGGTAACCCTTGTAATGCAGCAGCGGCTGCAGCAGGCCCGCCGCAGCGGGGTCGCTGCGCGAGACGGCCTGCAAGTCTCGTCCGGCGGCTTCGATCAGGTCCGCCTCGCCGCGAAAGGCATCGCTGGCAAAGGATGTGAAGCGCGTGCGTTCGGCGCCGGCGCCGCCGAGCCGCTGCCCGATCAGATCGGCCAGGGCGGCGGCGAAATCGTTATGGGTGAGGATGGCGCCCGCAAGAGCCCGGCCGAAGACAGGATCGGCAATCGTCGCGCGCTGAGCCTCGCCACGGATCGCCTGCCAGACGGCGTCGCTCGCCAGTGTCGCAACTTGCGCCATCGTCGCCTCCGCTCCGCGTGCATCTGTGGCGGCGAATATAGGCGATCCAGGGCGAGGCGCCAGTCTTGCATCCGGGCGAGCTTTCGCTCGCGAGTCGCAGATGGACGAGAATGCCTGCGAACGAGCTCTGTCTGGCATCTTGGCGCTACAAGCCGAACCGCCCGCCTGCGGGTTGCGCAGGCGGGCGGCTCGGGGCCATCAGGACTTTGGGGGCATGCGCCTGAAGGCTTTGAGAGGTGTCAGCCCTGCTGCTGGTCGGTCGGCGGCGGGGTCGGACGCGTCTTGTGCTGCGCCATGAACTGGTCGAACTCTTCCTTGTCCTTGGCGTGACGCAGACGGGTCAGAAAGTCCTTGAACTCACGCTGCTCTTCCTCGAGGCGCTGCAGCGTCTCGGCGCGGTATTCGTCGAAGGCGCGGTTGCCGGAGGACGGCGGGCCGAAGCCAAACCCGAAGCCGCGACGCTCCATGCGGTCGCGCATGCGGTCCATCTTGTACTGCATCTTTTCCATCTTGTTCTGCCAACGATCCGGATGGCTCCAGCACGACATTCTTCTGCTCCCGAGTGTGAAAAAGAGAAGGGCAAGCCCGATCGGCCACCAGATGATGAACCCGAGAATGGTCACGGCGATCCAGCCCGGATGCCAGGGCGTATCGAGCATGCGGGGACGATCGTAGCGTTGGTATTGGTCCGAAGGGCCGCGCCATCGATTGACATCAGCGGTGTAGGCCATTTCCCTCTCCATCACGGCACCAGCGCCGTTGTGAATGTAAATAACATTTACATAGCTAGACCATCCCGCGATTTTGTCAAGCTGGCCGCCAGACACGCCCGCGTGATTATTTGCGCAATCTTATTTCGGCTTGCCCCAGGGACCGCCCGGCGGCAGGCCCGATCCGGAGGATGCCTCAGGTGGCACGGGCGGCGGCTCGGCGCTCTTGCCTGCCGGACGACGGTCGGTCGGAAAACCGAGGCCGCGCAGATAGATCAGCACCTCGGCCTCCAACAGCTCGTCGGGCGACATCGGCAGCTTTCGTCGGGCGGCGTCGCCGCGGGAAAATAGCGAGGCGACGCCATGCGCCATGGACCAGATGTGAAGCGCCATCATCATCGCCGGCGGCCGAGGCGTGCCCGGCGGCGTCAGGGCCGCGAGCCGCTCGGCCGCAGCGCGAATGATGTTGAAGGCCCGTTCGCTAGCCGCCTGGAGTGCGGGATTCACATCCACCGGCACGCCCGATTCGAACATCGCGTTGTAGAAGGCGGGCTCCTCGCGGGCAAAGGCGAGATAGGCCTTGCCGACGCGTTCGAACGCGGTGACCGTATCGGGGCGACCGTCGTCCCAGGCCGCGCCAAGGCGCGCCTCGAACTGCTCAAAGCCGCGCTGGGCGATCGATGACAACAGTTCGTCTCGGTCGCGGAAATGCCGGTATGGCGCCGCCGCGCTGACGCCGGCCATCCGGGCGGCATCGGCAAAGGTGAAGCCCGCTGCGCCTTTCTCGGCGATCAGGCCGAGAGCGGCCTGCAACAGGGCCTCCTTCAGATTGCCGTGGTGATAGCCGCGCTCGGCGCGGCGCTGCTCCTTGCGCCAGCTCATGTGAAAGAGCTTTACATGAGCCGGACGTGAACGTCACTAGCGCCGATGGGGCGTGATTAACCCGGTATTCTCTGCAGCCACCCGGGGCGATGCGCCAGCATCGAACTACGCTGCGCGCTTGCGAACCTGAGATTCTCGAAATCCGGGTTCGATCCTGCGAACCGCCCGGAATGACAGCCCCTTGCCAACACTAAATCTGAGGAACCGGCAGCACGGGCATGATCTCGATCGCCTCGCCGGGAAAGATCGCAAAATGCGGATGGTTCTCGAACAGTCTTGCAGCTTCCTCCTGCGAGGCGGCGCGCACCACGGTGAACCCCGTCAGGGCGTTGCTGACCTCCGTGATGCCATTCGCGTCGATCCTGCGTGTCTTGCCGAGCGGGCCGCCCATCTCGACGATGACGTCCTTGTGCTTCTCGACCCAGCGGTGCCAAGCGGCCATGCCCTCGCGCTCCATTGCCTTCCGTTCCGCCTCGGGCCTCGCATGCCAGGCCTTCATCTTTTCGCCGCTCATGCTGCCGAGGTAGACGGCAAGGAATGTATGTCCGGTGCTCATCGGTCTCTCCCGTGTTGAAGTCTTGATGACGGCCGCGAGCTCATCGCGACCGTGGTGGCTATGCCTTCAGGCCGTCGAGACCCGCGGCGGCCGCCTGCACGTCAGGCGGAAAGTCGCTCATCTCCTGCACCTGCCGGATCTCGATGATTTCGTTCGGCGTAGCCGGGCACTTCGTCGCCCAGGCGATCGCTTCCTCGCGCGAGGCGACCTCGATCATCCAGTAACCGCCCAGCACTTCCTTGGCCTCAGCGAACGGCCCGTCGGTGACGACGGGCACTCCGGTCGCAAACGAGACGCGCGCGCCCATCGAAGGCGGATGCAGGCCGTCGAGCGTGATCAGCACGCCGGCATCCTTCAGCGCCTCGTTGTATCGCATCATCGCGGCAACGCGTTCTGGATCGAGCTGCACGTCCGGCGGTGCGCTCTCGTAGCCGAGCGGGATCATCAGCATCATGAATCGCATGAGTATTCCTTGCCCTCGTCGTCGGGGAGAGCGGCGGCGGAACCGTCCGCCCTCGCCTCCAAGACGAACAGACGTCCAAGGAACCGAAATGCGGACGAGAATTTCTGGGACGCAACAGGCTCGGCTGCCCGAAGAAATGGCCCGCCGGCTCGCGACACCAAAGGAATTGCGCCGCGCAACTAGTTCCGGGTCGGGAACTGAGCTGCGAAGCTTATGCCACGAGATTATGCTTGGGCCCAATCAGGCGGCCGCCAGCAATCGATCCTCAGCAGCCAGAGGGTCGAATGGCGCACCTGCAAGGAAAAATAATGCGCGATCCTCCCGTACAACTACGGGTCGCCTTGTGAACGTCATCGTGCATATGGAACGGAAACGCCTGTTAGTTGAATGACTTGGACAACGCACCGTAAAAGCGCGGGCCTCGGCCAAGCGTTCGCAAGGTTTACAGATGCTCAAGAAGAGCATGCAACTTTTTCTTCAAGGAAGCCGGTATCACGGTCCTCCAGTTTGCCAGTAATATTGCGGAGCTCACGTGTTCAATTTCCAGAGCAAGAAGGTCAGGCACGCTATCGCAGAGGTCGAGGCGCTCAACCGTTCGCAGGCCGTGATCGAATTCGACCTCGACGGCACCATACTCGACGCCAATGAGAACCTGCTGAAAATGAGCGGCTACACGCTGGCCGAGATCAAGGGCAAGCATCACAGCATGTTCGTCAGCCCGGCCGAGCGCGAGAGTGCCTGCTATCGCGACTTCTGGGCCAGCCTCAACCGCGGCGAGTTCCAGACCACTCAATACAAGCGCTTCGGCAAGGGCGGGAAGGAAGTCTGGGTCCACGCCTCCTACGCGCCGCTCCGCGATGAAAGCGGCAAGGTCGTCAGCTTCATCAAATTCGCGACGGACATTACGGCGTACAAGATCAAGAGCATGGAGGATTCCGGCAAGATCGCCGCCATCAATCGCGCGCAGGCGGTGATCGAGTTCAACATGGAAGGCACCATCATCACCGCAAACGAGAACTTCCTGAACGCCATGGGTTACTCGCTCGACGAGATCAAGGGCAAGCATCACAGCGTGTTCGTAACGCCGGAAGACCGCGCCAGCCCCGCCTATGCCGCTTTCTGGGCCAAGCTGAACCGCGGGGAGTACGAGGCGGCCGAATACAAGCGGCTGGGCAAGGGCGGCAAAGAAATCTGGATCATCGCCACCTACAATCCAATCCTCGACGAGAACGGCAAGCCATTCAAGGTGGTGAAGTTCGCCACCGACGTCACCGCCCAAAAGATGAGGGCCGCCGACAATGACGGTCAGCTCGCCGCCATCCAGAAATCGCAAGCCGTGATCGAATTCAACATGGACGGCACGATCCGCACCGCCAACGAGAATTTCTTGAAGGCGATCGGCTATTCGCTGGCCGAGATCAAGGGCCAGCACCACTCGATGTTCGTCGAGCCGAATGAGAGGACTTCGGCGGCCTATCGCCAGTTCTGGGAGACCCTCAATCGCGGCGAATACCAGGCCGCCGAATACAAGCGGATCGCCAAGGGCGGGCGAGAGGTCTGGATCCAGGCATCCTACAACCCGATTCTCGATCTCAACGGCAGGCCCTACAAGGTGGTGAAATACGCCACCGACATCACCGCCCAGGCGATCGGCCGCAAGAAGGCCGACAATGCGCGCGGGCTGATCGACGCGGTTGCGGCCGGCAGCGAACAGATGAGCGCCTCGATCCGCGAGATTTCCGAAACCATGGCGAAATCGCGCGAGACCTCCAAGGTCGCGACAGCGCGGGTCGAGTCCGCGGACAGTCAGGCCCAGAAGCTGGCCACGGCAGCACAAGCAATGAGCGGCATCGTGGAGATGATTTCCGGCATCACCAGCCAGATCAACCTGCTCGCACTCAACGCCACGATCGAATCCGCCCGCGCGGGCGAGGCCGGCCGGGGCTTCGCGGTGGTCGCCTCCGAGGTGAAGAACCTCGCGAGCCAGGCCAAGCAGGCGACCGACACGATCACCTCGGAGATCGATGCCCTGAACGTCATCTCTGGCGACGTCGCCGGATCGCTCACGGCGATCAAGGCCGCGATCGCCGGCGTGAACGAGTTCATCGCGTCCACCGCCGCCGCAGTCGAGGAGCAGAGCATCGTGACGGCTGACATGTCAGCCAACATGCAGCGCGCCTCGGCGGAGCTGGCATAGGCGCGACCTTCCGCGATCTCGGCCATTCTTCCGGGACCGCTGAACAGCGGGTGCCCTCAGGGTGACGGTGCAAGCGCGAACTCCGGCATAGGCCCTTCCTCGTCGGGACGAAAGCGAAGTAAAAGGCGCTGGCCGCCCGACAAGCTTCCGTTTCCGCTAGAAGGACAGATCAGCAAATGCCGCAAGCCCCGC
The DNA here is from genome assembly GCF_000426845.1 of Bradyrhizobium sp. in8p8. Taxonomy (GTDB): domain Bacteria; phylum Pseudomonadota; class Alphaproteobacteria; order Rhizobiales; family Xanthobacteraceae; genus Bradyrhizobium; species Bradyrhizobium japonicum_C. Next base: position 162,790 of record NZ_AUGD01000001.1, read on the forward strand.
ACAAAGTCGCCCTCGTCACCGGAGCCGCCCGCGGCATCGGGCTTGCGACCGCGAAGAAATTCCTGGCCGAGGGCTGGCGTGTGGCGCTGCTCGACATCGAGGGTGAACTGCTCAGCCGCGCCGTCGCCGAGATCGGTCGAGGTGAGGCGACGCTGGCGCTGACCTGCGATGTCTCGGACGCAGCCGCATTGAGCGATGCGATGGGGGAGATCGAGGGCCGGTTCGGCCGGCTCGATGCGCTCGTCAACAATGCCGGCATCGCGGTGTTCGCACCGCTGATGGAGACATCGGAGGCCGATTGGCGGAGCGTGCTGGACGTCAACCTCACCGGCCCGTTTCTCTGCACCAAGGCCGCGGTGCCCCTGATGCGCGAGGGCCATGGCGGCGCCATCGTCAACGTCACCTCGATCTCGGCGGTGCGCGCCTCGACGCTGCGCTCGGCCTACGGCACCAGCAAGGCGGGGCTTGCGCACCTCACCAAACAGCTCGCCGTGGAGCTCGCCTCACTCAACATTCGGGTCAACGCGGTCGCACCGGGACCGGTCGATACCGCGATGGCAAAGCAGGTGCACACCAAGGAGATCCGCGCCGACTATCACGACGCCATTCCGCTCAACCGCTACGGGCTGGAAGAGGAACTCGCGGAAGCGATCTATTTTCTGTCCTCGGCAAGCGCGAGCTACATCACCGGCCAAATTTTGGCCGTTGATGGCGGCTTCGATGCGGCGGGCATCGGCCTGCCGACGCTGCGTGGCCAGCGACGGAATGGGTAGGTCTGCAATAGCAGGGTGGATTAGCCGCAGGCGTATTCCACCTCATTGCGATCGCTGGAAAGAGACAGATGGTGGAGTTGCGCCTGCGGCTGACCCATCTACAAGAGCGAGCTGGTGGCTTCATGCGACGTATCACCTGCCTTAAGGCCCTGATGCTCGCATCGGCAATCGCCGCCACGCCGGCCGCCGCCGAGATCCGCATCATCCAGTCTCCGGGCGGGCAGGTCGGCCCATTCCTCGACTTGTTCGAGAAGGTGCGTGATAGCGGCGAGCGCGTGGTGATCGACGGTCCCTGCCTGTCCGCCTGCACGCTGGTGCTGAGCATCGTGCCGGGCGAGCGCATCTGCGTCACCAAGCGCGCCGTGCTGGGCTTCCACGCCGCGCGCTCGGTAGATCGGCGCGGACGTTTCTATGCCGAGCCGGAGGCATCGGTTGCGGTGCTTGCTGCCTATCCCGGCCCGGTGCGCGACTGGATCAGCCGCCGCGGCGGCCTGAGCTCACGGCTGTTGCTGTTGAAGGGGCGCGATCTCGCCGCGATCTATCCGCGGTGCCGGTGACGAGCTCGCCAGCCAGTTCGGCTCTTCGGCCTGGCCTTCCGAGCGTCCGGCTAGTTCCGCCCGCTTTCGCGAGAACCACGTCACGCTATTGTTTCAGAACCGTTTTCAGAAGAGAGTCTGAACCACCGGCCCCAGCTTCATGCTGACGCAGATGAGCATCCCCCAAAGTGCGAAATTGATCTGCAGCGCCGCCGCCATCGGTCGCTCCCTTCCAAGTCGCCCCACCCCAGTTTGTAGCTTTTGTGAAGCACAATTAGCGATTCTGACGCGCGGATCACAGCCCAATATTGCGCCACTTGTTGTGCGGCGCAGTTGGTTTCACGAAGCGGCCTCACTGCGCCCGCAAAGTGATGCGAAGCACGCTCCATTCGGCCATGCCGGCGCATTTGCTTTGTCTTGAGTTCCAACGATCGGACGCGGTGGCGCGCATTTCACGCGGATTCTGCGCGTCCCCTACGTAACAAAGGCGCGGCATGATTCGACACGGCTTCATCTTGCTTATTTTTTGCACAGCGCTGATCGGATGCGCCGACGCTCCAGCCCAGGAACGTCGCTCCATCGCCTGGGACGGTCTTGGCAAGGATCCCAATCGTCCTCATGCCGCGAAGCGGCGCGCCACGAATCACGCGCCCGCAGCACCTGATCCGAATCAGGAGCGGGAAAGGGTGCTCGGCACATTGCGCCCATATTCCGAAGCATGGTGGGCGGTCCATGACGAAATACAGGCGGAGAATGACCGGCAGCTCGGCAGCAAGCTCGTGATCTGTCCTCGCTGCGTGGACTCGTCGCCGCTGCGCGAGGACGTCACCGGTTCAGTCCGTTGACGGCGATCCCCTCTCCCGCGGCATTGGAGAAGCGGGATCGCCGCTCAACGGAATGCGCTCGATCGCGCCCGTCACATTCCCTCCGCCGGGCAGTTCACCATCCAGGGAATGCCGAATTTGTCGACGCACATGCCAAAGCCCCTGGCCCAGAAGGTCTTGCTGAACGGCATGGTGACCGAGCCGCCGTCGGCAAGGGCATTGAACTTTCGCTCGCCATCCGCGGGGTCCGTGACCGTGAGCGAGATCGAGAAACCCTGCGGCTTCTGAAAGTGCTCCGCGGGCGCGTCGGAGGCCATCAGCACGCCGCCGTCGGGGAGTGACATCCGCGCATGCATGATCATCTTCTCACGGCCGGGCGCGGCCGGCACCTCCGGCGGCGCCTCCGATGAGCGCATCATCGCTTCGATCTTGCCGCCGAGAACCTTGGCGTAATAGGTGAACGCCGCTTCGCAGGTGTCCTGGTAGAACAGATAGGGATTGAGCATCGTTTCTCTCCTCTTCGCTTCCAGTGAGGCTTAGTGCTTCTCGGTGAGCTTCTTCAGGCTGGCGAGACCAGCCTCGAAATCCTTGCCGATCATGCTGTCCATGTTGATGAACACCTGCATCAGCTTGGACAGGAACGGGGCCGGACCGTACATCGCCCACGTGACGAGTGTGGCATCGCCTTGCGGCACAAAGGTGAACTCGGCGGTGTTGTGGCCTTCGAACGGCCGCTCGAAATCGAGCTTGATGCGGAGCTTCGAAGGTCCGCTCGCCTCGAGGATCTCCATCCGGCCGGCGCCGACATTGTTGTTGCCGTCCCAGGCATAGGTCGCGCCCTTGCCACCGGCAGGTCCGCCGAACGTCCGCTTCATGGCGGGATCGCGGCTCTCATACGGTGACCAGGCGGTCCAACGGTGAAAATCGGCGACCTGCGGATAGATCGCATCGGCCGGCGCCTTCACTGCCAGGCTTCGCTCGACGCGGAACGTGTCGGGTTTGGTCAGGGCGAAGACGAGGACGGCAGCGACTCCGACGGCGAGGACGATAGCGATGATGGAAAAGACTTTCAGCATGGATGACTCCCCCGATACGGAACTAGGACGAAGGCGAGGAGCCGGGGCCGACAAGGCGACGTGAAATTTTTGGCGCACCGCCCCTCCCACGTCATGGGCGTTGTCCCGGCCATCCGCGTTCTTCAACCTCGATGGCAAGTCGTGGATACCCGGGTCAAGCCCGGGCCTGACGGCGGAGATGGTCTTCGCCTCACTTGGCCTTGGCGCTTTCCTTCTTCGACTGGCTGTCCCGGATCAGGCGATCGAGATGCATACGAATGTGAGCGGCTTCGGCGGAGGTATTCGCGAGCGCGATGGCCCGGTCGAAGGCGACGCGGGCTTCAGCGTTGCGGCCGAGCTGCATCAGGAAGGCGCCGCGCACGCCGTAGAAATGGAAATAGTTGGCGAGCTTCGTTGCCAGCGGCTCGATCAGATCGAGCGCAGCCTGCGCCCCGCGCACCTTGGAGACCGCAACCGCGCGATTGAGCGTCACCACCGGCGAGGGCTGCACCACTTCCAGCGCGCCGTAGAGCAGATCGATCTGCGCCCAGTCGGTCTCTTCCGGCGTCGATGCGCGCGCATGCAGCGCCGCGATCGCGGCCTGGATCTGATAGGGCCCGCTGCGGTGGTGGCGCATCGCCTTGTCGATCAGCGCGAGACCTTCGGCGATCATCGTGCCGTTCCACAAGGAACGATCCTGATCGTCGAGCAGGATCAGCGAACCGTCCGCGGCAAAGCGCGCGGCGCTGCGGGCGTGCTGCAACAGGATCAGCGCCGTCAAGCCCATGATCTCCGGCTCGCTCGGAAACAGCCGCAGCAGCAGCCGCGCCAGCCGGATCGCTTCCTCGCAGAGCGGCTTCCTGATCTCCGCGGTGTCGCCACCCGCCGAATAGCCTTCGTTGAAAATCAGGTAAATCATCGCCGCGACGCCGGCGAGCCGCTCGGAACGCTCGACCGCGCCGGGCGTCTCGAACGGTGTCCCAGCCTCGGCGACCTTCGCCTTGGCCCGCGTAATGCGCTGCTCCATCGCGGCTTCCGAGACCAGGAACGCGCGAGCAATCTGCTTCACGGTGAGGCCCGAGACGATGCGCAAGGCCAGCGCGATCTGCTGCGTCGCCGGCAGTTGCGGGTGGCAGCAGATGAACATCAACCGCAGAATATCGTCGCGATAGTGCGAGCCGTCGAGGCGCTCGGCCAGCGCACCCTCGGCATCGTCGAGATCGGAGATGGCCTGGTCGTCCTCCGGCAGCGGCTGCTGCTTGCGGGCGCGGCGCACCTCGTCGATGGCGACGTTGCGGCCCACCATGATCAGCCAGGCCGCGGGATCGCGCGGCGGACCGTTCTGCGGCCAGGTCTTCAGCGCGCGCAGGCAGGCGTTCTGAAAAGCCTCCTCTGCGGTGTCGAGATCGCGAAAATAGCGCAGCAGCGCGCCCACCGCCTGCGGTCGCGCCGAGGTCAGCGCAGTCTCGATCCAGGCGGTGTCGGCCTCGCTCACGTTAGATTTCCTCCGGGCCGGAATACGCCCACCGGACGCACCTCATAGGCACCGCCGGGATTGGCTGCGCCCAGCTCGCGAGCGACGTCGAGCGCATCATCGAGGTTCTTGCAATCGACGATGTAGAAGCCGAGCAGCTGCTCCTTGGTCTCGGCATAGGGGCCGTCGAGCACCAGGGGCGGGTCCTCCTTGCGCAGCGTCGCCGCCGCGGTGGTCGGCAGCAGCCGCGCGACCGGACCGAGCCGTCCCTGCTTGGTGAGCTTCTCCTGCACAACGGCGAGCTTCTTCATCACGGCCTCGTCCTGGTCCTTGCTCCAGGAGCCGACGAAATCCTCATCGTGGTAGCAAAGAATGGCGTAGAGCATGGGCGGCACTTTCCTCGTCTGTTCTGAAGACGCGCCAATATGCCCCGTGCCGACAGGACTGCGGAAAAAATTTGCAAGAAAAATCCGGCAGATCGTGCCAAGGAGAGCCTACTCGAGCGGAACCTAAGAGGCACTTCGAATGACCCCGGGCACACTGGCCGTCCTGATCAACAGCACGCAGCAGAACTGGCTGCCGGAGCGATGGAAGGCCCGGTTCGAAACGGTCTGCGGGGACCGCCGAGTGGTGCTGCTGCCCGATGCCGGGCTCGATCCGGCGGAGGTGCACTACGCCGCGGTGTGGAAGCCGGCGCCGGGCGCTCTCGGCGCGTTCCCCAATCTGCGTGCGATCTTCAATCTGGGCGCCGGCGTCGACGCGCTGATGGCCGACAAGAGCCTGCCCGAAGTGCCGCTGGTGCGCGTCGCCGTGCCCGATCTCACCAATCGCATGACCGAATATGTCGTGCTGCACGTGTTGATGCACCACCGCCAGGAGCTGTACTTGCGGGAGTGCCAGCGCGCGAGACGTTGGGAGCCCAGATATCAGTGGTCGGCGAGCGCGATCACGGTCGGCGTCATGGGGTTGGGCACGCTGGGAGCCGATGCGGCCGATGTGCTGCGGCGGCTCGGCTTCCGTGTCGCCGGCTGGAGCCGCAGCCCGCGGACGATCGACGGCATCGAATGCTTCCATGGCGCCGCCGGGATGGACGCGTTCCTGCGCACGACCGACATCCTGGTCTGCCTGTTGCCGCTGACGCCCGACACGCACGGCATCCTCAACCGCGACGTCTTTGCAAAGCTCAACCGCAACAGCCCGCTCGGCGCGCCCGTGCTGATCAATGCCGGCCGCGGCGGCCTGCAGAATGAAGCCGATCTTCTCGCCTGCCTCGACGACGGCACGCTGGGCGCCGCCTCGCTCGACGTCTTCGTGCAGGAACCGCAGCCGGTGGACAGCCGGTTTTGGACCCACCCAAAGGTGGTGCTGACCCCGCACAACGCAGCCGATACCGATGCCGACGCAATATCAGCCTATGTCGCGGAGCAGATCGCGCGGTTCGAGGCCGGCGGGGCGCTGGAGAATGTGGTGGATCGAGCAAGGGGATATTGAAGCTTCGCTTCCAAGCTACCCTTTGGTCCCGATCATCACATCGATCGCACCCTTCACGATCGCCTCCAGCTCCTTGCGCGGCACGCGGGCGCGCGAGCGGATCGCAATGGTGTGAATGGTGGCGGATGCGATCTGCGCCAGCGCGAATGGATCTGCGCTCTCCGGCAACTCTCCCTTGTCCTTGGCGCGGCGGAAGCAACTGGCAAAGGCTTTATCGAGCCCGGTGAGGCCGTCCAGCACCATGGCGCGAATCTCGGGATCGCCGACGGCTTCGGACGCCGCAGTCACGACTGTGAAGCAACCGCGCGGTCCGGTGTCGCCGGACAAATAGATGTCGAGCGCGGCAGCATAGATGCGCTCCAGCCGCTGACGCAGCGGCATCTCCTCGCGGAAGATCGCACCGATGGCCGCGCCCGCCTCGTCGCGATAGCGCTGATAGCTCTTGATGTAGAGCTCACGCTTGTCGCCGAAGGCGCCGTAGAGGCTCGGCCGGTTCATGCCGGTTGCTGCGCTGAGATCGTCGAGCGAGGTGGCTGCGAAGCCTTGCTTGCGGAACAGGTCAAGCGCCTTTCCGAGCGCGGTGTCGGGCTCGTAGCTGCGCGGGCGGCCACGACGCTTGGGCTGGCTGGCAGCAGCTGGCGGCTTCGATTTTTGTACCATCTCGCAAATTATTCCTTGACCGCGGATATATTATGCAGGATGGTACATAAATCAATCTGGCCAGGTTGAGCGACACCCGAAAAGGAATTGCCCAAGGAGGCCCAAGATGGATCTTTATTTCTCGCCACTCGCCTGCTCGATGGCGACTCGCGTTGCGCTGTATGAAGCCGGCGCCGAAGCGAATTATCTCGAAGTCGATCCGCCGACCAAGACGGTGCTGAGCAACGGGTCCGACTTCCGCGCCGTCAATCCGATCGGCTTGGTGCCGACACTGCGTACCGACGATGGCTTGGTGCTGACCGAAAACGCGGCGATCCTGCAATATGTCGCAGATCGCTTCCCACAATCGGGGCTCGGCGCCGCGGTTGGCCTCGAGCGCACGCGTCTGCATCAATGGCTTTGCTTCATCGGCACCGAGCTGCACAAGGGCCTTTTCGTCCCCTTGCTCGACAGCAAGGCGCCGCATGAGGCCAAGGCCTATGCGCTGGAGAAGAACCTGTCGCGGCTCGACTATCTCGACAAGTATCTGAAAGGCCGCGAATTCCTGCTAGACCATTTCAGCGTGGCGGACGCCTATCTCGTCACGGTCATCAACTGGACGGTGGCCACGCCGCCGATCGAGCTTGCGAAATGGCCGAACCTGAAGGCCTATCACGAGCGTCTGCGCCAGCGGCCCTCGATCGCACGCGCGATCGCGGAGGAGTTCGAGATGTACAAGGCCGAGCTCGCGCGAAAGAAGGCGGCGGCGTGAGCCTTGAGCATCGAAAGCCCGTCCCGGCCGCTCAGCCGGGGCGGCGCAAGCCTATCCGTACAGCACACGCGGCAGGACGGTGACGATGCCGGGCCAGAGCGTCATCAGCAGCACGAATCCAACCATGATGATGAGAAAAGGCATCGTCACGCGGGCGATGTAGGCAAGGCTGTCGTCGGTAAGGCCCTGGATGACGAACAGGTTGAAGCCGACCGGTGGCGTGATCTGCGCCATTTCGACTGCGAGCACGAGGAAGACGCCGAACCAGACCTCGTCGAAGCCGGCCCCCTTCACGATCGGCAGCACGATCGGCAGGGTCATCACGATCATCGAGAAGCCGTCGAGAAAGCAGCCGAGCACGAGATAGAAGACGATCAACGCCACGATCAGCATGAATGGCGACAGGCCGAGGCCCTTGACGAAGGCAGCGACCGACTGCGGGATGCCGAGAAAGGCGGCGGCATTGCCGAGGATGGAAGCGCCGAGCACGATCAGCGCGATCATCGAGCAGGTCACGACCGAACCGATCAGGACATCGCGGATCACCTGTTGCGACATCGCCCCTTGCGCCCAGGCCACCAGCCCGGCGCCGAGCACGCCGACGGCGGCGGCCTCCGAAGGCGTCGCGAGCCCGCCATACATCGAGCCGAGCACGCAGGCGATCAGGAACAGCGCCGGGGCGAGGTCCTTCAGCGCGACGAATCGTTCGCCCCACGGCACCTGCGAAAGCCTGGCCTCCGCCTCCGGCACCATCGCGGGATTGAGGCTCGAATGCAGCATCACCCAGGCCATGAAGGTGGCGGCGAGCAGAAAGCCCGGCAGCACGCCGGCCGTGAACAGCTTGAGGATCGAGACGTCGCCGAGCACGCCGTAGATGATCATGATGTTGGACGGCGGGATCAAAAAGCCGAGCGTCCCGGCGCCGGCCAGCGAGCCGATCGCGATGTCGCGGGAATAGCCGCGGCGCAGCAGCTCGTTGAGCGACATGCGGCCGATCACCTGCGTGGTCGCCGCCGACGAGCCCGAGATCGCCGCAAAGATGGTGCAGCCGATCACGTTCACATGCAGCAGACGACCTGGCAGCAGCCCCGCCCAGGGCGCGAGGCCCTGGAACAACGAGCGCGACAGCCGGGTTCGAAACAACAGCTCGCCCATCAGGATGAACAGCGGCAGCGCAAGCAGCTCCTGAGTTGTGAGGATGTTCCAGGCATATTGAGGCAGCAGTTTTTCGAGCGGGATCGAGCGGAACATCGCGAGCAAGAGCGTCGCGGTGAGCGCAAGCGTGAGGCCGATCCACACGCCGCAGGCCAGCAGCGCAAACAGGATCGCGAACAAGGCGAGGACTTCGATGGTCATGCGATCTTGAATCCGGTGCAGAACACGGCGGTCATTCGACGGGAGAGGCCTTCATGCGGTGATCCTCCAGCGGCAGGCCGAGCGCGGCCTGGATCGCGCGCGCCAGGAACTGGAGCGTCAGCAGCAGCATGCCGAAGGTGACGACGGCTTGTGGAAACCACAACGGCGTGTCGCTCGAGGTCGAGACCTGGCCGCGCGTGTACGCAGCAAAGGCGAACCTGGCCATCGCGTAGGTCAGGAACGCCATGAAGGCAAAGCCGGCTGCTGCAGCGAGAATCTCGAGCGCGCGCTGCACCGGCGCCGGCGCGTTCTTCACCAGCAGCACGACGCGGATATGGCCGCCGACGCGCAATGTCATGGCGGCGCCGAAGGTGAAGGACGCCGCCATCAGGTAGGACGAGTATTCCCAGGCGATCGAGATGCTCGGCGGAAAGAACGGCAGGAAGTTCGAGAGGAATCGCGTTGCGACCTCGCACAGCATCAGCAGCGTCAGCATCAAGAGACAGAAGCCGCCGATCCAGCCGTCGAGCCGGCCGAGCCGGTCGATGCCGTCGAGCAGGATACGCAGCGGCGCGGGCGCCGCTGCGTTGAGACTTTGCGGAGCTTCGGTCGAGACGCTCGCCACGCGGCCACCCTCAGCCACGCTTCATTTCGGCCAGATAGGCCCGCACCGGCTTGTCGGCCGCCGGCACGCGCTTGAGGAAAGCGTCGAGCTGCGGCGCCGTCTTGGCGCGGATGTCCGCCATCATGGCTTGCGAGACAGGCACCACCTCCATGCCGCCTTCCTTGAGGCGGTTGAGGCTGTCGACATCGGCCTTGAGCGAGTTGGCCCAGAAGCCCGGCTCCATCTTTGCCGCTATATCCGCAACGAGCTTCTGCTGATCGCCGGAGAGTGCCTTCCAGGCATCGAGGTTGACGGTGAGCATCTGCGACGACCAGACGTGGTTGGTCGGGTAGACGTATTTCAGGAACTCCCAGAACTTGCCGTCGACGCCCGACACCGACGAGGTGGAGACGCCGGCCACCGCGCCGGAGGCGAGCGCGGGAATCGTCTCGCCCCAGGGGATCATCACCGCTGCCATGCCGATCGCATTCAGCATCTCGACCGCGTTCTTGTCAGGCACGCGGATCTTGATGTTCTTCAGACCCTCGACGTCTGCCACCTTCGCCTTCAGATGCAGATACTGCGTCGGCCACGGCACGATGTAGAGGATCTTCTGGTTGTTGCGCGCGGCGATCTTCTCGTATTCGGGCCGCACATATTTGTGCAGCACCTTCAGCTCCTCCACGGAGCCGCAAAGGAAGGGAATGCTCTCGACGCCCATGAAGGGTTCGTCGCCGACCTGCTGGATATTGAGGACGTCGGCGAGCGGCACGAGGCCATCGCGCACGGCGCGCAAGTGCTCGGGGCCCTTGAAGCCGAGCTGGCCGCCTGCCTTCACCACGATGGCGACCGCACCGCCGCTCTGCTTCTTCACTTCCTCCGCGAACGCCATCGCGTTCTGGGTATGGAAATTGCCGTCGGGCCATACCGTCGACATGTCCCAGCTCACGCTCGCCGCCGGTGCGCGAGTGGACATGTGACTTGCGGCAAGCAGCGTCGCTGCGCCCGCGGTGAAGTTTCGTCGCGTGATCATGAACCCCCTCCGTTTACAAGGCGCGTTGACGCTTCAACGCGCGTACCCATAGACCTTGACTGCGTTCTCCGAGGACACGAGACCGCTCGCGACGTCCTCGTTGACGGCCGCACGATCGCGCTCTCTGGGATCGCCGATGCCAGCGCCGCCGGGCGTCAGCACGACCAGGCGGTCATCCGGCGGGACCTGCTGAAAGCCCTTGCCGCGCAGCTTCTTGCCGGACTTCAGCCCGACATAGCCGGCCTCGCCGTCCCCGCCGCCATCCCGCCCACGCGGCGGATGATCGATGCGGTCGAACGCCGCGAGGATGTCGAACGGCGCATCGACGCCGCTGGCCACTTCGATGATCTGGCCGAGGCCGCCGCGGGTGCGCCCTGCCCCGCCGGAATCCGGTCGCAGTTCCTTGCGCCAGAAGATCAAGGGTGTCTGCGTCTCCGCGATCTCGACCGGCGTGCCGCGCACACCGCTGGGATAGGCGGTGGCCGACAGGCCGTCCTTGCCGAAGCGCGCGCCGGTACCGCCATTCGAGGTGACCGCCATCGAGAACCCGTAATTGCCACCGGCGCCCGAGCGGGTCTGGCCACGGACGTTGAGATTCCACAGGCACGAAGTGCCTTCCGCAGGCACACGCTCGGGGATGATCTGGCGCAGGCAGCCGAACACGACGTCGGGCAGCATCTGCCCGATGACGTGGCGCGAGGCGACCGGGGCCGGCTTCGGCGCATTGAGGATCGCGCCCGCCGGCGCCGACACCGTCAGCGGCGAGAGCGAGCCGGCATTGTTCGGGATCTGCGAGGCGACGACGCAGCCGAGGCCGAACACGGTATATGCCGTGGTGTAGGACAGCGGCACGTTGATGCCGAACTTCGAGGCAGCCGAGGTGCCGTCGAAATCGACGTGAATGCCTTCATCCGAGATCGTCAGCGTCGCGGCCAGCGTGACCGGCGCGTCGTAGCCGTCGACCACCATGGTGTTGCGCCAGCTGCCCTTCGGCAGCTTGGCGATTTCGGCGAGCACCGCCTCGCGCGAGCGCTCGCAGATGTGGTCGCCGAGCTCGTCGAGCGTGTCGATGCCGAACTCGGTCATCATCTCGACGAGGCGCTCGCATCCGACATCGTTGCAGCCGGCGAGCGAATAGGTGTCGCCCTCGGTGTCGATGGGCAGCCGCGTATTGGTCCGGATCATCGCCATCAGCGTCTCGTTGACGACGCCCTCGTCGATCAGCTTCAGCATGGGGATGTAGAGCCCCTCCATGAACACGTCGGTGGCGTCGGGCCCGAAGCCGATGCCGCCGATGTCCATGAGATGGCTGGTGCAGGAGAACAGCGCGACCGGCTTGCCGTCCTTGAAGCAGGGCGTGGTGACGACGAAGTCGTTGAGATGACCGGTGCCCATCCAGGGATCGTTGGTGATGTAGGCATCGCCCTCCTTCATCGTCTGAAGCGGGAAGTGGGCGATGAAGTGCTTGACCGATTCGGCCATCGAATTGACGTGACCGGGCGTGCCGGTCACCGCCTGCGCCAGCATGCGGCCCTTGAGGTCGAACACGCCGGCGGAGAGGTCGCCGCATTCGCGCACAATCGGGCTGAACGCGGTGCGGAGCAGCACCTGCGCCTGCTCCTCGACCACGGCGATCAGCCGGTGCCACATGATCTGAAGGTCGATCAGGCTCGCGCCGCTTGCCTTGCTCATGATCAGGCCGCCTTTCGTTCCATGACGATGCTGCCGGCACCGTCGATATGAGCGTCGAAGCTGGTGGACACGAAGGTGGAGGTCTCGTCCTCCGCGATCACGGCGGGGCCCGCAATGGTCGCACCCGGCGCCATGTCCTCGCGGCGATAGAGCGGAATCTCGATCACCTCTCCTGCGCGGCCGTCGAAGAACTTGCGGCTCCCGGAGGCCTTGGCCGCGGGCTTGCGCGCGACGGAGGCGACCGCAGGCGGATTGCGCGCCTCGGTGGTGGCGAGCACCGACCAGCTCAAGACTTCGATCGCCGCACCGGGAATCGGACGCTCGAACATCGCGGAGTAATCCGCCTCGAACTTCCGGCGCAGGCCGGCGAGATCAGCCGAAGTCAGCCGCCGGTTCGGCAACTCGACCGAGATCTCGTGGCCCTGGCCGACATAGCGCATGAAAGCGGCGCGGCGCTCGCGCACCGGCGCACCGGCGGCACCCGGCTCGACCAGCGCGCGCGCCTCGGTCACCATTTCCTGCAGGAGGTCGGAGACCGCCTCGGTGTCGAAATCGTCGAGGCGGACATGGCGGCTGCGCACCAGCTCATAGGCGATGGGCGCGGCAAGAAAGCCGACCGCCGAGCCGACCCCGGCATTCGACGGCACGATCACGCGGGAGACGCCGATCTTCTCGGCGACGCGCGCCGCATGCAGCGGCGCAGCGCCGCCGAAGGCGATCAGCGTATGCTGGCCGACCACCGCGCCGCGCTCGACCGCATGCACGCGCGCCGCGCTCGCCATGTTCTCGCAGACGACCTCATACACCGCATAGGCTGCGGTTTCCGCCGACAGGCCGAGCGGCTCACCGACGTCGCGCAGCAGCGCCTGCTTCGACAGCTCCGGATCGAGCTTGATCGTGCCGGCCGCGAACGCGTCGGGATCGATCATTCCGAGCGCGACGTCCGCATCCGTCACGGCCGGGCGCTGGCCGCCACGGCCGTAGCAGGCGGGTCCCGGCTCCGAGGAGGCGCTCTCGGGACCGACGGTGACGCGCTTCATCGCGTCGACATGAGCGATCGAGCCGCCGCCGGCGCCGATCTCGACCATCTCGATCACGGGAATGCGCACCGGCAGGCCGGAGCCTTTGAGGAAGCGTGCGGCGCGATCGACCTCGAACACGCGCGAGGTCTCGGGCTGGTACTTCTCGATCAGGCAGATCTTTGCGGTGGTGCCGCCCATGTCGAAGGACAGCACCTTGCTCTCGCCAAGACGTGCCGCGATCTGCGCCGCGAAGATCGCGCCGCCGGCCGGGCCGGATTCGACGAGGCGCACAGGAAAGCGCCGCGCCGTCTCGATCGACGTGACACCGCCGCCCGACGTGACGAGATAGATCGCGCCACGGAACTGCTCGACCTGCAGGGCCTCGGCCATGCGGGCGAGATAGCCGTCGATCAGCGGTTGCACATACGCGTTGGCGACCGCCGTGGAGGTGCGTTCATATTCGCGGATCTCAGGGCACACGGCCGATGAGAGCGTCACGGATATGCCGGGTATCTCATCACCGATGATCGCTGCGGCCCGGCGCTCATGCTCGGGATTGGCATAGGAGTGCAGAAAGGCGATTGCGACGCTCTCGACCCCGAGCTCACCCAGCTTCGGCGCGAGCGCGCGCACCGCTGCCTCGTCCAGAGGCAGGCGAACGGCACCGTGCGCATCGATACGCTCCGGCACGGTGAAGCGCAGGCTGCGCGGCGCCAGCGGCTTCGGCTTCTCGATGCTGAGATCATACTGGTCGTAGCGGCTTTCGGTGCCGATATCGAGCACGTCGCGGAAGCCCTCGGTCGCGATCAGCGCGGTCTTGGCCCCTCGCCGCTCGATGATGGCATTGGTCGCGAGCGTCGTGCCGTGAATGAAGACGTCGATGTCGCTGATATGTGCGCGCGCGTCAGCAAGGATGAGGCGCATGCCATCCAGCACTGCCTGCTCGGGCCGCTGCGGCGTCGTCAGCACCTTGCGTGTCTTGCGGTCTTGACCAACGTCCAGCACGATATCGGTGAACGTCCCACCGATATCGACGGCAAGCCGCACCTCGGCTCCCTCAAGCATTCCAAATTCTCCGCGCTGATCGTCAAGACTGAGGTCGAAAGCGCAGCAATTTCCATGCCATGGACGACGAGGACAACGCCACGCCCAGCTATTCTGCTGGGCACCTATGCAATAGGCAAGGTGTGTCCGTCGCGGGCGCAGTCAAAGCAGGAATGCAAGCGCTGCCTCGCAACGCTCCTCGACCTTCAGCGTCAGGAGATCATCGGCGCGGGTGCGGCCCAGATTGACCGCAGCAATCGGAATGTTGCGCTGCGCGGCAGCCTGCACGAAGCGGAATCCGGAATAGACCATCAGCGATGAGCCGACGACGAGCATGGCGTCGGCTCGCGCCAGATGATCCTTCGCGGTGGCGACGATGTCGCGCGGGACGTTCTCGCCGAAGAACACGACGTCGGGCTTGAGGATGCCGCCGCAGGCGTCGCATGCGGGCACTTCGAAGGACGAGAAATCCTCGTGCTCCAGATCCGCGTCGCCATCAGGCGCATCGGCGGCATCGAGCGTCAGCCAAGCAGCATTCGCGCGGCCAAGCGCATGCTGAAACTCTTCACGCTGCATCTTGCGACCGCAACCCATGCAGCGGACCAGATCAAGCCTGCCATGCAGGTCGATCACCTGCCGGTGGCCGGCAGACTGATGCAGCCGGTCGACGTTCTGCGTCAGCAGCATGCCGCACCGGCCGTTCGCCTCCAGCCGCGCCAGCGCATGATGCGCATCATTCGGCCGGGCTTGGCCGAACCGCCGCCAGCCGATCAGGCTGCGCGCCCAATAGCGCCGCCGCGTGGGCTCGTCCGACATGAAGGACTGGAAGTTCACGGGCTGGGTCCGTTTCCAGTTGCCGTGGACGTCGCGGTAGTCGGGAATGCCTGAATTGGTGCTGCAGCCAGCGCCGGTCAGCACGAACAGGCGTTCGTGCCGGCCGATGAAATCCTGGAGCGGTGAGTCTGCAAGCGAGGCCTTTGTCATCGCTCATGATGTAGTTCGGGCGAGCACGTTTTGCCAGATCGCGACAAATCCCGCGCAGAGCGACCGCAGGGCGGTCATCGCGGGGGCCCGCGCCCTGCAAGATCGAGCGGACGAGCTTTCTCGTGTCCCGCAACACGGGCCGCCTGCTGCAGCGTCAGCCGGAACTCGTCCCGCTTCTCGTGCACCGAGGCGATCGCATGCCCAACCGCAACCCCGAGGCCGACCAGCGCGGCTTCGGAGAGCTGCAGGCTTGCCTCGATCGTCTCCGGCACCGCATCGGTTGCGCCGATCGCATAGAGGTGACGGGCATGATCGGCGTCCCGCGCCCGCGAAACGATCAGCACATCGGGCCGCACCGCGCGGATCCGCTCGACGACAGCATCGATCGCTGGTCGCGACTGGATGGTGATGATCACGCCGGTCGTCTGCATCAGGCCGCACGCCTCGAGGAAGCCCGGCTCCGTCGCGTCGCCAAAATAGACCTTGTGACCGTCGCGGCGGTCGCGCGCCACGGCGACAGCCTCGTGATCGACCGCGATATAGTTCAGGCCATGGCTGGTCAGCAGCGAGCAGACGACCTTGCCAACGCGGCCATAGCCGACCACGATGGCTTGCGCCCGGTCGGCGGGCGGCCGAACCGCGAGTTCAGGATCGGGCGCGCGTTCGCTGCTCAGCTTCGCCGCCAGTCGTCGCCCGAGCATGCCCATAAGCGGTATCAACGCCATCGTCACGGCGGTGACGGCCACGGCAAAGCCCGACACGCTCGGCTCGATCATGCCGCCGGCCGCCGCCATTCCAAGGCTGACGAAGGCGAATTCGCCGACAGGACCCAGCAAGAATGCCATCTCGATCGCGGCCGGCCATGACAGCCTGAAGAGGCGCCCCAGGACGATGAGCACGATCGCCTTGCCGACGAGGATGCCGATGACGGCGGCGAGCAGCCAGCCGGGCTCGCGCATGAACACGCGGAAGTCGATGGCCATGCCGACTGTGAAGAAGAAGATGCCCAGCAGCAGACCCTTGAACGGCTCGACGGTGGCCTCGATGGCCTTGCCATACTCGGTCTCCGCCAGCATCAGTCCTGCAACGAACGCTCCGAGCGCCATCGACAGGCCAGCCTGGTGCGCGGCAAGCCCTGCGCCGACGATGACGAACAGGGTCGCCGCGACGAACAACTCCGTTGAATGAGTGCCCGCAACCATCTGGAACAGCGGACGCATCAGCAGCCGCCCGATCAGAATCAGGGAAACGACCGCGACCGTCGCCTTGAGGATCGCGCTGGAAATGTGCGCCACGACCGAGCCGCCACTGTCTGCAGCGAGCAAGGACACGAAGACGAGAATGGGAACCACGGCAAGGTCCTGGGCCAGCAGCACGGAGAAGCTGGCGCGCCCGGCCGTGGTCGCAAGCCGCCTTTCGCTGGACAAAAGCTCAAGCACGATCGCCGTCGAGGACAGCGCAAGGCTCGCACCAAGGATGACGGCGGTATCGGAATTTTGCCCGGAGAGAAGCGCGGCGCCGAATATCAAGGCGGACGTCACGACCACCTGCAGGCCGCCGAGCCCGAACACCAGACGTCGCATCGTCAATAGCCGTCTGAAAGACAGCTCGAGCCCGATCAGGAACAGCAGGAAGACGATGCCCAGATTCGCGATACCCTCGACATTGTGCGCGTCCGTCACCGTGAACCAATACAGGAACGGCATTTGCTGCACGAGCGAGCCGAGCCCGAGCGGACCGAGAATGGCGCCGGCACCGAGATAACCCAGCACGGGATTGATGCCCCAATGGCGGACGATCGGCACCACGACGCCGGCCGTCCCGAGGACCACCAGCGCGTCGCTATAGGCATTGATGTTGATGGTTGTGCTCACGAGCCCGTCATGTGTCGGCGGCTGCCAATGGCGGCAGCATCGTCCACGGTCGATAGCACACGGCGCCGCAGCGTCCCAACCGAAACGCGGGTCCGAAACAACCCCTCAGCTCGCCCAATTCTCCCGGAATTCCGGAAACAGCGTCAGGCCCCCGCAGGCATTGATGGTTTGCCCGGTGATGTAGCTCGCATCATCGGAGGCAAGGAAGGCGAACACGGCGGCGATCTCTTCCGGCGTGCCGACGCGCCCCATCGGAATGTGGCTGGTGACCACCTCGCGCTTCTGGGGATCGCCGGTCCAGGCCGCATTGATTGGCGTGTCGATTGCGCCCGGACCGACTGCGTTGACGCGGATGCCGCGGCCGGCAAATTCGAGCGCCAACGTGCGCGTCAGATTGGCCATGCCGCCCTTGCTGATCGAATATGCGAGATAGCCGGGCTTTGGGATGATCTCGTGGACGCTGGAGCAGTTGATGATGCTGCCGCCTCCGCCGCGTGCGACGAAATGGGCGAGCGCCTTCTGCGCGCACAGCACGGCGCCGTTGAGATTGACGTCGATGATGCGGCGATACGTTTCGACGTCGAGCGCCTCGCTCGGCGATTCCCGCTGGAAGCCGGCATTGTTGACGAGACAATCGAGGCGCTTCCAGCGCGCCAGGATCGTCTCGAACATTGCGGCGATCTCCTGCTCACTGCCGACGTCGGCCTTGACGATGACGTGATCGAGCCCCTCATGGCCGCGAGCGGCGGATCCCGCTCGCGCAAGCGCCAGCGTCTCATCGGCCCCCTCGGGGCTGCCGAAATAGTTGATGGCAACGGCTGCCCCTTCCTGGGCGAGCCGGACCGCGACGGCGCGGCCGATGCCTTGTGAGGCGCCGGTCACCAGGGCGTGTTGACCGACGAGGCGGGAGGGGAACGAGGTTCGGCGGTCGGTCTGCTGCATGTGTTCTCTCCAGGACACCTCTTCATCAGCGGCGCGGGCTTTTTGTTCCATCCCGTCAGCGCATCGCCGGGCGTCATCCCAGGCGGCGCGCCATTGGGGAAGTCAGGACCTGATAGAGGATGATGGCCCCGAAGGTCGCGGTACCAATCCCGCCGATCGTGAACGCGCCGAATCTGAGCGTGAGGTCGCCGGCGCCTGCGATCAGCGCCACGGCGACGGTGATCAGATTTGCAGGATCGGCAAAGTCGACCCTGTTCTCGACCCAGATTCGTCCTGCCATCGCTGCGATCAACCCGAACAGCACGATCGAGAGTCCACCGATGACGGGACCCGGGATCGACAGGATCAGCGCGCCGAACTTCGGGGAGAAACCGAGCAGGATCGACACAACGGCGGCGAAGGCGAACAACAAGGTGGAATAAACCTTCGTCGCTGCCATGACTCCGATGTTTTCGGCATAGGTCGTGACACCGGTGCCGCCGCCAAAGGCCGCTACGATGGTCGCGAGGCTATCTGCGAACAGGGCGCGGCCGAGATAGGCGTCAAGACTGCGGCCTGTCATAGCGCCGACGGCCTTGATGTGCCCGAGATTCTCGGCGACGAGAATGACCGCAACAGGCGCGATCAGGAAGATTGCATCAGCCTGGAACGTCGGCGTGGTGAAATTCGGCAGGCCGAACCATGGCGCGGCCGAGACTTGTGCGAAGTCGATCGGCTTGCCGAGACCGAGGCCGTTCGTGAACAGCCAATACAAGAGATACCCGCCGATTGCGCCGACAATGATCGGGAGGCGGCGCCAAAGGCCCTGCGCGGCAACGGCGACCACGCCGATGATCAGGACGGTGGCGAGCCCGATCCAGGTGTCGAATGCGCCGGCGCTCACCGCCTTGACCGCCACGGGCGCGAGGTTGAGGCCGATCGCGGCAACAACGGCGCCGGTGACGGCCGGCGGTAGCAGCCTTTCGATCCAGCCGACGCCGGACCACATGACGATCAGCGAAATCACGCCGTACAGCACCCCAGCGCCCACGATTCCGCCGAGCGCAACCGATAGGTTCGGGTTCGGCCCTTGTCCGGCATAGCCGGTGGCGGCGATAACAACGGCGATGAACGCGAAGCTCGAGCCGAGATAGCTCGGTACGCGTCCGGCGACGATGACGAAGAAGATCAAGGTGCCGATGCCGGAGAACAGGACTGCAATATTGGGATCGAACCCCATCAGCAGCGGCGCGATGATCGTCGAGCCCGACATCGCAACGCAATGCTGGAGGCTGGAGACGATCGTCTGGCCCCAGGACAACCGCTCCTCCGGCATGATCACGCCCGAGGTCTTCAGTTTCCAACGCGGAAAATAACCTTGCACGTGCTCGTCGGAGCCTGTTGCTTTCGACATGTTTCCCCCGATTGCGGCCCAGTGTTCGATCTTGGTGCTAACAGGCAAAAATGTGATTGTCGCTTCCGCGACGACCATCACATCATGCAAATCAAGCAACGATACGTTTCAGAGCCGACAATACGACATGCGTCGCGATCCAGCCAGCCGTCCTCCGCCAGCATCAGCCCTGGTACAAGATCCTCTGCATCCAGGTCCTGATCGCGGTCACGCTCGACCTCCTCATTGGCTATGCCTATCCCGAGCGCGGTAGCCGTAAAGCCGATCGGCGACGGCTTCATCGCGCTGATTAAGATGATGATCCCGCGGTGATCTTCTGCACCCTGGTGCGGCATCTCCTCGATGGGAAATCTCAACCGTGTCTGCCGCGCCCGGGCTGAAGCCGCTGATTTACTTCGACACGGCGCAAAGATGTTCTTCGGCATCATTCGCATCATCGTTCGCCTCGCGCCGGTCGGCGCTTCGGTGCGATGGCGTTCACGGTCGGGGCCTACGGACCAGGTTCGCTGCTCAACCTCGCCTGCCCTGATCGGCGCGTCCCATTCAGCAGCATCTTGCGGACGGCCCGGTTCCGATGCGGTAGTTTCCCGGAGTAGGAAACCGGCGCGACACGCGTCACAACAGCGGCGTTGGGATCACGGATTGATACTCGTTTTTTCCGCCCGACGCGCTGGGGGCAGGGCGTCGGGCTTTTGAAAATCTCTGCAACAATGGATCGCGATCGATCACGTGATCCTGCCATTGGCGCGCGGCATGCTGGCGATAAGATCTAGCCGCCGCGTGATTCCGATCGCCTGCAGGAATGCCTCATCGTGGCTGACCACGAGCAGCGCGCCGTCATAGGCCCTCAAGCCCGCTTCGACAGCTTCGACCGACTCGATGTCAAGATGATTGGTCGGCTCGTCCAGAATCAGCAATGATGGCGGCGCCGCCCCGCCCAACACGCAGGCAAGGCCTGCACGGAACATCTGCCCGCCGCTCAAGCTTCCAGCCGGCTGTAGAGCTGCGTTTGCACGAAACATGAAGCGCGCCAGCGCGGCATGGCACGCATTGTCACCTGCCGCTGGATTGAGGCGGCCAAAGTTCTCCAGGATCGAGAGAGCGGGATCGAGCAGGCTGACCTTCTGGTCGAAGAAGGCGAAGTCAGGCCTGACCCGAACCGTTCCCGCAATCGGCGGCAACTCACCCGCAATGACCTTCAGCAGCGTGGTCTTGCCGGAGCCGTTGGGCCCGGTCAGCGCCACGCGCTCGGGCCCGACCATGGTGAACGATAGACCGCGCAGCACCGGCTGCTCCGTCCGATAACCGGCGCTGACGCTGTCGAGCCAAACCACTTCCCTGGCTGCCGGCAGACCGGTCGCGGCCAGCCTGATGGAGAGCGGCTGCAGAATCTCGACGCGTCGGCGCGCAGCATCGACTGACTCGAGGGCCTGGGCTCGTCGCCGTTCGCCGATTTGCACGGTCTTGCCGCCGCTGTCCTCGCTGCGGTCCTTGCGGGCCCCCGCCAGGATCCGCGGCATGTCGCCCTTGGCGCGCTTCTTCCTGCCGCCGACGTCCTTGCGCGCCTTCCTCTCTGCAGCCTCCTGTGCCTTCTCGTCGATCTCGGACAGGCTCTTCTCGGCGTGCGCGAGATCCTGCCTGACGGCGGCGAGTTCGAGGGCCTTTTGCACCTGGTAATGGCTCCAATTGCCACCGTATCGTGTTGCTCCGAGCGACGTCAGTTCAACGATTGCATTCATCGCTTCAAGCAGGTTGCGGTCGTGGCTCACGACGATCGCACCCCCGCGCCAAGTCGCAAGGAAATCGATCACCGCCTTGCGTCCATCCAGATCGAGATTGTTGGTGGGCTCGTCCAGCAACAGGAAATCGGGCTGGGCAAAGAGCAGCGCCGCGAGCCGCACCCGCGTGATCTGGCCGCCGGACAGGCACGAGAGCTCCGTATCGGGCGACAGATCGAATCCGAGGCGCGCCAGGGCGATCTCCAGCCGCCCTTCGAGAGTCCAGTCGATCGCGGCCATATCGTCGATTGATGCGTCGCCGCGCTCGGCACGACGCAGCAATTCCACTGCCGACCGCACGCCGAACAGATCGGCTACGGTCGCTCCTGCAGGCAATTGCACGTCCTGGCGCAACAGGCCGATGGTGCCGTTGATCAGAACGCGTCCGGACTGGGGAAGATGGTCTCCTGAGATTGCCGCAAGCAGCGTCGTCTTCCCGCCCCCGTTACGGCCGACGAGACCGGTGCGCTCGGCCCCGAATGTCAGATCGATGCCGGCGAGAAGAGAACGGCCGTCAGGCGTGGACAGCGAGAGGTTCGACAGGATGATGGAAGCAGGCATGGAATTCCCCGTGAGCAAGGCGGATGAGCGTTGCGGTCGGGGTCAAGTCCATGGCTGCGAAGTTCCTGATTGAGAGCCTTTAATTAGTCTTGCAGGAGCGCAAGATCAAGCCGGTGTTCGAGGGAACGACAGCGCGAAGCAGGCGCTGCCGTTCGATCAACGAGCGATCAGCCCTTGAGCGCGGTCACCACCACCTCGATCAGCGCACCGCCGCCGAGATCGGCGACGCCGACGGTGGCGCGGGTCGGCAGATTGTCGCCGAAGAACTCGGTCCAGGCTGCGTCCATCTCCTTCTTCTTGGAGAGATCCGTAACGAAGATCGATGCACTGACGACGCGGCTCTTGTCGGTTCCCGCTTCCTGAAGATAACCGGAGATCTTGCCGAGGATGTTGCGGGTCTGCTCTCCCATGGACACCGACGTGTCGTCGGCGATGGTGCCGCCGAGGAAGACGAAGCCATTCGCCTCGACGGCGCGGTGCATGATGGGTGTGCGAATGCTGCGGGTAATGCTCATGATGTCCTCTTGTTCTGGAGCGTGGAGGGATGGAAGCGGTCAATGCCGAGATCGCTGACGCGGGTCTGGGTGCCGCCATTCACGATCAGCTCCGCCATGACGGCTCCGGCGCCGGGGCCGAGCTGGAAGCCATGCAGCGAGAAGCCGAACTGGTGATAGAGACCCTGGTGACGGCTGCTCGGCCCGAACACGGGGATGTCGTCCTTCATCTTGGCTTCGATGCCGGCCCAGGCGCGCACGATGGTGGCACTGCGCATCACCGGAAACAGTTCGAACACGGTCTGTGCGCTGGTCGCAAGACTTTTCCAATCCAGCACCGTCTCGTTGCGATCCTGATATGGCGTCGCGAGATGACCGCCGCCGATCAGCACGGTGCCGTTGACGAATTGCTTGAAGGA
The DNA here is from genome assembly GCF_000426845.1 of Bradyrhizobium sp. in8p8. Classification (GTDB taxonomy): domain Bacteria; phylum Pseudomonadota; class Alphaproteobacteria; order Rhizobiales; family Xanthobacteraceae; genus Bradyrhizobium; species Bradyrhizobium japonicum_C. Next base: position 185,550 of record NZ_AUGD01000001.1, read on the forward strand.
CAATTTGCGGCCGCGCAGGATCACGACGGGATCGATGAAGTGGGGCACACGCGAGGTGATCATCAGCATCGGCGCGACGGTTTCGACCGGAACGGGCTCGCCGAGATCAGCGGCGATCTTGCCGGCCCAGGCGCCGGCGGCATTCACCAGCACGGGCGCGGCGAAGGTGTCGGAGCCGACTTCAACATGCCAACGGCCGTCGCGGTACCGGATGTTGTTGGCGGCCACGCCCTCGCGCACGGTGGCGCCAAGCCGCTCCGCCTTGCGGCGGAATGCAGTGGTCGTCTGCGCCGGATTGGCCGCGCCGTCGCGGCGCGAGACGACGCCGCCGGGACAGGTCTCCGCAACGGCAGGCACGAGGCGCCGGAGTTCAGCCGCGTCGATCAGCTCTTCGTGAGTAAAGCCGAGTCCGTTGAGCTCGGCGACGCGGGCGCGGCAGACCGCGAGCTCTTCCTCGTTCTCGGCGACCAGCACCTGGCCGTGGCTTTCGAAACTGCAATCGTCGTCGACGAGCTCCGCAACCTTCTCCCAGATCCCCATGGAGCGGATCGAGAGCGGAATCTCGGGGATGTGCCGCGCGAGCTGGCGCACGCCGCCGGCGTTCACGCCCGAGGCGTGGCGTCCCGCATAGTCCTTCTCGATCAGCATCGGCTTCATCCCGGCAAGGCACAGGTGCAGAGCCGTCGAGCATCCGTGGATGCCGCCGCCAACGACGATCGCATCCACGTTTTTGGTCATCCGCGGACCACCGCCTTGACGTCGGCCTCGGTCTTCGGAACGGCGGCGAGCTCTGCCAGCGTGATCGGCTTCACCGGCGCGCGCAGCCGGTAATAGCCGATCTCCTGCGGGGTCTTGCCCCGCGCCTGCGCCATCAGTTCGGTCACGGTGAGGCCGCAGAGCCGGCCCTGGCACGGGCCCATGCCGGTGCGGCGGTAGGCCTTGAGCTGGTTCGGCCCGGTCGCGCCGATCGCGACCGCATCGAGAATGTCCTTTGCCGTCACCTCTTCGCATCGGCAGACAACGGTATCGCCCGAGGGAATGCGGAACTGCCGCGCGGGGCGGAACAGCGTGTCGAGAAAGACGCGGCCGCGCTCGGCCTTGGCGAGATCGGTGCGCAGCTGTGCCATCGGCACGAGCTTCGCGGCAGAAGCGGGGGCCAGCGCCTCCACTGCCGCGCGCGCCGCGATGCGGCCGCGCACAACGGCTGCATTTGCGCCGCCGATGCCTGCTCCGTCGCCCGCGATCGCGATGCCCGCGACCGACGAATTCCCGTTCGCATCGAGCACCGGCGACCAGCACAATTGCAGATCGTCCCAGCGATGCTCGACCCCGGCCGCCATCGCCAGATTGACGTTGGGCACGACGCCCTGGTGCAGCAGAAGAAGATCGGCGGGAACGGTCTCGCGCCTGCGGCCGGCGACATAGCTCACGCTGGCGAGCTGGCCATCGCCGGAGGCCGAGAGCTCAGTAACGCCGGAGACGACCTGCACCTTCGCCTTCACCTCGCGCATCATGGCGAGACCCTTGGCGAAATAAGGCGAGGTCAGGAAGGCGAAGGCGTGCGGCAGCGCGGCCAAGTAATTGCCGCGCTCGGTGGTATCGAGAATGCGGTCGATACGGCCGCCGAGGCGCAGAATCTGCGCGGCGAGCAGCCAGAGCAGCGGCCCCTGCCCTGCGATCACGGTACGGCCGTTCGGCACCAGCGCCGAAGACTTCAGCATGGTCTGCGCTGCGCCAGCCGTCATCACACCGGGCAGCGTCCACCCCGCAATCGGGAACGGCCGCTCCAGCGCGCCGCTCGCAATGATCACGCGGTTGGCCTTGACGAAGGCGGACGCACCGCCGATCGAGGCTGCGATCTCGAGATTACGGTCGAGGCTCCAGACGGTGGCACGATGAATCACCTCGGCGCTGCTCGCGCGCAGCACCTGCACGAGATCGGCACCGACCCAATAATCGGCGCCGAGCTGGTTGCGGTCGGTCACCGGCGTGGATGAGATCGCGCGGAACACCTGGCCGCCGGGGCCCATGTTCTCGTCGAGCAGCAACGTCGACAAGCCGGCTTCGGCGGCCGTTGCAGCGGCAGCGAGGCCGGCGGGCCCGGCGCCGATCACCACGACGTCGTAATCCTCGCGCTTGGGAGCCAAAGTCATTTTCCGATCTCCCGCTTGCCCTTCTGGATTTCGACCTGCATCCCGTCGGCGACGGGCACGAGGCAGCCCTGGCGATTGCCGACACCGTCGATCGTGACGAGGCAGTCGAAGCACACGCCCATCATGCAATAGGGCAGACGCGGCGCGCCGCTGACTGCGGTGGAACGCCGTGCGTCAACGTCGGAGGCCAAGAGCGCCGCGGAGACTGTGTCGCCCTGACGCGCCGCGACAGCGACGCCGTCGACGAAGATCTGGACCGGCGGACGCTGGTCGTGTTCGGATCGCCTGAACATGGGGATGCCTCTTGGCTCCTTGCTGAAGAATCTCTAGTAGCCGCTGTTGTTCGCCGCGCCCGCGCCGCCGAAACGGCTGGCCGAGAACGCGCCGACCAGTTCGGGCTCGAGCGCGCCCTGCGCCACCATGCGTGCGACCTCGAAGGCATGGTTCGAGGCGAGCGTCACGCCGGAATGGCAACAAGCGACGAAGGCGCCGGGATGCGTCTCCGACTGGTCGTAGATCGGAAAGCCGTCCTGCGGCATGACGCGAATGCCGGCCCAGCTCCTGACCACGTTGAGCCGCGACAGATGCGGGAACATGCGCTGCGCGCGGTCCGTCATCACGGCGCTGATCGAATGCTTCAGCGCGCGGTCGTCGAGTTCGTCCTCCTTGCTGTCGCCGATCATCACCGTGCCCTCGTCGGTCTGGCGGATCGTGGTCAGCGGATGCGGCAGAAAGGGCATGGTGCGCTCGGTCACGACGATCTGGCCGCGGGTCGGCCCCATCGGAGCAAAGAGGCCGACCATTGGCGCCAGCGCCTGGTTGGCGTTGCCGGCGGCGAGCACGATCCTGGCGGCGCGCAGCTCGCCTTTCGGCGTGGTCAGGCGAAATTCACCGCCGCTCCTGCTGATGGCCGAAACCGGCCGTTCCGGAAGGTAGTCGATCCCGAACGCCTTGAATCCGGTGTGGAACGCGCGAAACGTGCGCAGCGAATTGACATGGCCGTCGAGCGGACAATAGCTGCCGCCGGAGACCTCAGGGCCAATCAGCGGCAGCGACTTCTTCACCTCGGAGGCGGAGAGCATCTCCATCTTGTAATCGGCGGCGCCGACCTGGTTGTGCATGCGCCTGACCAGCTCGGAGCGCTGGCCGAACTCCTCCTCGCCGAGCGTGAGATGGAAGCCGCCATTCTGTTGAAGGCAGACGTCCAGGCCGGTCTGCTGCTTCAGCTCCGAGGCGAGCCGGCTCCAGGCTTCCGCCGCCCGCACGGTCCAGACGGTATAGGCGGGCATACCAAGGCCCTTGCTCTGCACCCAGACCAGCGCGAAGTTCGCGCGCGAGGCGCGCTTGGTGATGTCGCCCTCGTCGAGCACGGCGACTTTCTTGCCGAGCCGGCCGAGGCCCCAGGCGATGGCGGAGCCGAGCAAGCCGCCGCCGACCACGGCGACGTCGTATTCTCCTGACATAGGTTCTCCTATCGTCCCGTATCGCCCTTGCCGGCGAGCACGCGGTCGAGCCCGTAGAAGCGATCGAGCAGAATGAGGGCGCTCATGGTGATCGCGATCACGCAGGCCGAGACCGACGTCACCAGCGGATCGATGTTGTCCTGGATGTAGAGGAACATGCGAACCGGCAGCGTTTCGGTACCGGGCGCGGCGAGAAAGACGGTCATGGTGAGATCGTCGAAGGACTGGATGAAGGCGAGCGCCCAGCCGCTGATGACGCCGGGCAGGATCAGCGGCAAGGTCACCCGGCGGAACAGCGTCCAGCCGCCGGCGCCCAGCGAGACCGCCGCCATCTCGACGGTGCGGTCCATGCCGGTCGCCGCGGCGAGCGTCAGCCGCAGCGCGAACGGAAACACGATGATCACATGAGCGATGATCAGCGCGGCAAAGCTTCCGCCCAGCCCGGCCGACGTAAAGAAGCGCAGGAAGGCGATACCGAGCACGACGTGCGGGATCATCAGAGGCGACAGGAACAGCGCCGCCAGCGCATCGCGGCCGCGGAAACGATAGCGCGCGATCGCGAGCGCCGCTGGCACCGCAAACAGCAGCGCCACCAGAGACGACAGCGCGCCAAGGCCAAGACTGACCCAGAAGGCATGAATGAATTCGGGATAGTTCGCGATAGCCCTGAACCAGCGCAGCGAGAAGCCGTTGGTCGGCAGCGACAAGTATCCCTCGGGCGTGAACGCGACGAGGCACACCACCAGGATCGGCGCCAACATGATGATGACGAAGATCGTATGGAAGATCAGCGCGAGCGGACCGTTCCGTCTCATCGGAACACCTCCGCATAGCGCCGCTCGATCAGCGCGTTGCTGCCGACAACGATCAGGACCAGCGCGAACAGCAGCAACGTTGCGACCGCCGCACCGAGCGGCCAGTTCAGCGTGTTGAGGAATTCATCGTAGGCGAGCGTCGCCGCAACCTTGAGCCGGCGGCCTCCGATGATCGCGGGCGTCGCGAAGGCGCTTGCCGACAACGAGAACACGATGATCGCGCCCGACAGCACGCCCGGCATGATCTGCGGCATGATGATGCGACGGATGATGGTGACGGGGCCGGCGCCTAGCGACATCGCGGCGTTCTCGATCTGCGGATCAAGCCGCTGCAGCGCCGCCCATACGGAAAGCACCATGAACGGCATCATCACATGCGCGAGCGCAACGACCATGCCTGTTTCCGTGAACATGAATGGAATGGGGGAACGCATGACCCCGAGCGACATCAGCAGCTTGTTGACGAGCCCGTTGTTGCCGCCGAATAACAGCGCCCAGCCAAGCGTGCGCGCGACGACGGAGATCAGCAGCGGACCAAGAATGACGAGCAGGAAGAAGCTCTTCCAGCGGCCGCTCATGCGGTTGAGGATGTAGGCTTCCGGCGCGCCCAGCAAGGCCGTGAGCAAGGTGGTCAGGATCGCGATGCGAAACGTCCGCCAGAACATCTCGGCGTAGTACGGATCGGCCGCGATCTCGTACCAGTTCTTGAGGATGAAAACCGGCTCGATGCCCTTGTATTGGCCCCAATCGTGGAACGACAGCATCACGGTCATCGCGAGCGGAATGAGCAGCACGCCGACGAAGAGCATCAAGGCGGGCGCCGTCAGCGCCCACGGCGCACGTGCGCCGCGTTCCTCCGCAACCCCGCTCATGCGCTTTCCCTCGCGCGCGCACTCATGTCCTCGGGTCGCCAGGTGAGGCGAACCGCGTCCCCTTCGGCCGGCTGCGCTTTGCCGTCGTTCTGGCGAATCACGATCGCCGGGCCGCACTCGCTGTCGCACTGAAAGAGCCAGTGATTGCCCTGGAAGATGCGGGTGACGATCCTGGCCGTGAGGCCCGCATCGCCAAAGCCGATTCTTTCAGGACGAACGCTGACGGTGACGGCACCGTTGAAGCCGGCCGGCGCCGGCACGGCCCAGGAGCCGACCACGAGACGCGCCGGTGCCGCTGTCCGATCGATCGTCGCGGCGAAGTCGTTGGTCTTGCCGAGGAATTGCGAGACGAAGGCGGAAGCCGGCTTTTCGTAGGTCTCCTGCGGCGTGCCGATCTGCTCGATCTTTCCCTGGCTCATCACCACGATGCGATCGGACAGCGACATCGCCTCGTTCTGGTCGTGGGTAACGAGGATCGTGGTGGTCCCGACGGTGCGCTGGATCTGACGCAGCTCGATCTGCATCTCCTCGCGCAGCTTCGCATCGAGGTTCGACAGCGGCTCGTCGAGCAGCAGCACGCTCGGCTTGATCACCAGCGCGCGGGCCAGGGCCACGCGTTGCTGCTGGCCGCCGGACATGCGGCGGGGATGGCGGTCTTCGTAGCCGGCAAGGCCAACCATCGCGAGTGCGGCACGGACGCGCTCGGCCCGTTCGTTGCGCGGCACCTTGCGCATCTCGAGGCCGAACGCGACGTTCTCCGCCGCCGTCATGTGCGGAAACAGCGCGTAGCTCTGGAACACGATGCCAAGGCCCCGCCTGGCCGGAGGGATCGCGGTGAGATCCTTTCCCTCCAGCCGGATCGCGCCGCGGGTGGGATCGAGGAAGCCCGCGATCATCTGCAGCGTCGTGGTCTTGCCGCAGCCGGATGGGCCGAGGAAGGAGATGAACTCCCCCTTCCCCACCGACAGGCTGAAGTCATCGACCACAGTCTGCGCGCCGAACTGCTTTGCGACCCGATCGAGCTCGAGATAGGCCATGACGCTGTCTCCGCTGCGACCGATCAGCGTTCGACCTCGCGATTCCAGCGCTTCGTCCACTCCTCGCGCTTCTCGTTGATGACGGTCCAGTCCGGATTATAGAGCTTGGACGCGCGCTCGCCGATCGGCGCCATCTTGCCGAGCTCCGGCGGGATCACCAACGATTTCAGCACCGGACCGTAGCCATAGTCCTTCAGCATCACGAGCTGAATCTTGGGATCGAGCAGCATCTTGACGAAGCTCGCCGCGACCGGCGAGGCGTTCGGCTTGTTGATCGGACATGCCGTCGTCAGCAGCGTCGCCGCGCCTTCCTTCGGGTAAACGAAGTCCACGGGGAAACCGGTGTTGGCAAAACTCTGCACGCGGCCCGTGCCCCACACCGCGATCACGGCCTGGCCCGACTGGAACAGTTCGGTCATCTTGCCCGGCGACGGCTCATAGGCGAGCACGTTCGGATTGATCTGTTCCTTGAAGATCTTGAAGCCGGGATCGACATTGGTCTCGCCGCCGCCGTTCATTTTCGACAGCATCACGAGCGCTTCAAGACCGTAGGTGTTGTTGATCGGCGGGATCACGAGCTGCTTGGCGTATTTCGTGTCCTTCAGGTCGTTCCACGAGGTCGGCGGCGCCCAGCCTTTCTCCTTGAACACCTTGGTGTTGTACATCAGACCTGTCGCGACGATGCCGATCGCAACCGCGCGGTCGTCCTTGAACCGCGCAGTGTCGTAGAGATCGGCCGGCAGGCCGTCGAGCTTGCCGCAGAAGCCGAGCTGAATGGCCTGGTACATCGGGCCGTCATCGACGATGGCCACGTCGATCTGCTGATTGCCCTTCTGCGCCTGAAGCTTTGCCAGCGTGTCGGTAGAGTTGCCGGCGACATACTCGACCTTGACTCCGTTCTCCTTCTCGAAGGCCGGGATCACCTCGTCGCGGATCGTCTTCTCGAACGAGCCGCCGTAACCTGCGACGTACAGCGTTTTCTGCTGGGCCGAAGCGACCGACGGAACGGCAACGAGCGCAGCGATGCTGACCGCTGTCAGAAGGCGAAGTGTCTTCATTTGGACCAATCTCCAATACCGGAATGAGGTGACGTGCCGACAAGTCTCCGGCCGGAGCGCCTTCCGCTTTCCCTTCTGCGCCCCCCCTCTCTGATCAGGGCTCCGGCCCCCGGTCGGCGGGTTTGGCGCGATCTGGAGGTTTGAACGCCTCCAATCTGCCGAAAAAGCGGGCTGTCTCCAGCTCTGCCGAAAAAGATCGCAGACCTATACTTCCATCGTCCAATGAATAATGGCACCTTCTGCATGCCGAAATGTTATGATCGGATCGGAGATGGTGCGGATCAATTCGCGGCAGGTGGAAGCCTTCCGCGCGACGATGCTGACCGGCAGTGTCACGGAGGCGGCCAAGCTGATGGTGGTGACGCAGCCCGCCGTCAGCCGGCTGCTGCGCGACTTCCAGGCGCTGCTCAAGATGGAGCTGTTCGAGCGGCGCGGCACCGGTCTGGTCCCGACCGCAGCGGCGATGGCGCTCTACACCGAGGTCGAGCGCTCTTTCGTCGGTCTCGAGCGCATCTCCGCGGCGGCCGAGGAGATCCGCGGCCGTCGCACCGGCTCGTTGCGCATCGCTGCGTTGCCCGCGCTGGCGAACGGCTATCTGCCACGGCTTGCCGGACATTTCTTGATGGAGCGCCCCAACCTCAATCTTGCTTTCTTCGGCGTGATCTCGCCGATCGTGGTCGACTGGGTCCTGAACAACCAATGCGACATCGGTTTTGCCGAGGTGCCGATCGCCCATTCCGGCCTGCCGAGCCTGCGGCTGCCGGCGCTGGCGCGTGTTGCCGTGATGCCGGCGGGGCATCGCCTCGCGGAGAAGGACGTGCTGGAGCCGCGCGACTTCGAGGGCGAGACCTTCATCTCGCTGTCGGCGGGCTCGTCCAGCCGGCATCTCGTCGACCAGGTCTTTCACCGCAACGACGTCCGCCGCGTGCTCAGGGTCGAGACGACGCTGTCGGAGATCATGTGCGGCATGGTGTCGTCAGGACTCGGCGTTTCGATCTGCGATCCCTTCACCGCGCAGGAGTTTGCCACGCGCGGCGTCGTGGTCCGACGGTTCCTGCCGCGCATCGATTTCGAATTCTCGGCGGTGTTCCCGGCCCAGCGCAGTCCGTCGCCCGTGGCGCTGGACCTGGTCGAGACCATGCGCAAGGCGTTGCTGGAATTCGAGGACAACCCCGCACGGGATTTTGCGCATGGTTGACTTGGAGGCCCTGTAGCTTCCGCTGTATCCTCTTGGCCTTCACAGGTATCGCATGGCACGCATCACCATCATCGAGACAGGGCTCGTTCCTCGAGAGCATCGCGAACGCCACGGCTCATTTCCGGACATGTTCGCGCGCATGATCCGTGCGGAGGACCCCACAGCCACGGTCGACGTCGTCAGCATCCCGAATGGGGATGCGCTTCCCGATCCCCGCGAGCTTGAGGCGATCCTGATCACCGGCGCGGCCGCCGGCGTCTATGACGGGCTGGACTGGATCGCGCCGCTGGAAGATTTCGTCCGCAGGGCTTACGCCGACAAGACGCCGATGGTTGGCGTCTGCTTCGGCCATCAGCTGATCGCGCAGGCGCTCGGCGGCACCGTGCGCAAGTCGGACAAGGGCTGGGGCATCGGCCGGCACGTCTATCAGGTGCTGCCGGAAAACGGAGTCCTCGACGGCGAGACGGTCGCAATTCCCTGCTCGCATCAGGATCAGGTGATCGAACCGCCGAACGATGCGCTCACGATCCTCCGGTCCGACTTCACCCCGCATGCCGGCCTGCTCTACGCCAACGGCACCACCCTCACCGTGCAGCCGCATCCGGAATTCGACGTGGAATTCGCGCAGGTGTGCTGCGATATGCGTGACGGCAAGGCGCCGGAGGGTGTCGTTGCGACGGCGCGGCAGTCGCTGCAGCAGCCGATGGACAGCGCGAAGCTGGGTGGAGCGATTGCGCGGTTTCTGGCGCGCAAATCCATCCCCTCATCCTGAGGAGCGCGCTCTCGCGCGCGTCTCGAGGGATGAGAGGCTCCAATTGCAGGGGCGGGCCTGAATGGTTCGAGACGCCGATTCGCGGCTCCTCACCATGAGAGTTGAGGTTTCAGAACGGATCGGCCCCCAGTCCAGGCACATCCGCCGGCCGCGGCCCCGGCGTGGGCCAGTGAAACCGGCGATCGTTCTCCGCAATCGCGATATCGTTGATCGATGCCTCGCGCCGCCTCATCAGACCGTGCTCGTCGAACTCCCACTGCTCGTTGCCGTAGGAACGATACCACTGGCCGCCGGCATCATGCCATTCGTACTGAAAGCGCACCGCGATACGGTTTCCGTCGAAGGCCCAGAGGTCTTTGATGAGGCGATAGTCCTGTTCCTTTTCCCATTTGCGGGTGAGAAACGCGACGATGGCCTCGCGACCCTGAAACACCTCCGAACGATTGCGCCAGCGGCTGTCCTCGGTATAGGCGAGGGACACGCGGACGGGATCGCGTGAATTCCAGGCGTCCTCGGCCATGCGGGCCTTTTGCGCAGCAGTCTCTTTCGTGAAGGGCGGAAGCGGCGGGCGGGACATGGGGTGCCTCATCGATGGGTCAGGACCGCAATCTATCGCTGCACTCGCCGGAGTCGATAGGGCATCACAAATCGGGCGATCACGAAATCAGATCGGCCTTCATCAGCATGCGGATGGACTTCGGAATCGGCTGGGCACGCCCGCCACTGATGAAGGCGACGCGCACTTCGGCCTTCACCAGCACGTCGCCGCCGCGCCGTACCTCCTGGGCCAGCATGATGGAGGCGCCCTTCACCGCGACGGGCCAGGTCACGATGTCGAGGACGTCGTCCATTCGCGCGGGCTTGAGGAAATCAAGATGCATCGACCGCACGACGAAGGCGAAGCCGGCGCCTTCCGTCTCGGTCTGCTCGAACAGCGCCTGCTGCTCGGCGCCCATCAGCCTGAGATGATTGGTCCGCCCGCGCTCCATGTAGCGCAGGTAATTGGCGTGATAGACGATGCCGGAAAAATCCGTGTCCTCGTAGTAGACGCGGACCTGCATGTGGTGGCGGCCGTCGCGGATCTCGCCATCGAGATGGGCAGTCACGTCACGAGCCTCTTCGCTTGTCGTCACCGGTCCGTTCTGCGCAAAAACAGACCGCGGCGCAAGCGTCGTCAGGACACGAGGTGTCCCGCCCGACCCAGCGTCACCTCGACGATCTCCGGCGGCACGCCAAAGCGGAGCGGCAAGATGCTGCAACCGAGGCCGCCGGAGATGATGACGTCGCATTTCAGCCTGACATGACCATAGGCGAGGCGGACGCCATGCTGCGGCGGCACGGCGGGAGACCAGCCGAGCAGGCGGACCTGGCCGCCATGGGTATGGCCGGACAGTTGCAGCGCGACGCGCGATGGCACCCGTGGGGCGATGTGGGGCTCATGCGCGAGCAGGATGATCGGCGCATCGTCCGTGACCTTGGCGAGGGTTGCAGTGAGATCGTCGGCACCGAAGCGCGCCATGGTCCGGAACCGGCGCGCCGGGAGGAACGCGAGTTGATCGCCGAGGCCGGCGAGCCAGAACGGGCGACCGTCCTTCGTGAGGCGCACGACGTCGTTCTCGTAGACGGGGATGCCGGCGGCCTCCAGCGCACGATGCGCGATGGTTGTCCCCTGCCCCGCCCGCTGCACGGCCCTGTCGTCCCAATAATCATGGTTGCCCATGACGGCATGAACGCCCAGCGGCGCCTTGAGGCCGGCCAGCACGCGTGCCCATTCGGTGCATGGAATGAGCCGCGTGACCTGATGCAGGCCGGCGACGTAGTCGCCGAGCAGCACGATGAGATCGGCCCTGAGGGCGTTGGTGCGGTCGACGATGGCCTCGACCCGATCCAGCGGCATCCAGGGATCGCAGGCATGGAGGTCGGCGATGACGGCGATCTTGAGCGGAAGATCCGCCGGCCATTGCCGCGGCGTCGGATGATAGCGGGTGACGCGGAGCCGCAGCATCGGCTCGACGCCGACGCCATAGGCAGCGGTCGAGATTCCGAGGGCGGACAAGCCCCCGATGGAACGGATGAGGTGACGACGCGTGATCATGGAAGCCCGTTTCTGATGCAGCGTCTCGATGCGATCCGATTGAAGCGGAATTGGGGTGCGCCCGTGCAGACCGTCTGCATCTGCGTGCAGAGGCCTGCACAATCGTCACCAGCGGCTCTCGCCGATCAGCGCATCCAGCCGCGTCTTCAATTCCTCGGGCGCGCGGTAGTACCAGACGCCGCCGAGCAGATCGCGAAACCGTTCATTGACACGCGCCTCGCGCTCGATGCGGTCGATCGTCCCGGCACTGATCACATCTTCGAGGGGACCGGCGGCCAGCAGCGACAGCAACACCGGATTTGCCTCGATTTTTAGTATCTCGAGGATCAGGTCGATCATCCGGTCGGGATCGTCCTCGCGCAGATCGCGCTCGAAATCCATGATCGCGAACAGATTGTCGTCCTGATCACGATCGGACTTGGAATACTGCTCGACCCAAGCGCGGGCGAGCGCTGCGGTCGGCATGCTGGCGCAATCGAGCGGCTCGCGCGGCGTGCGCTGGGCCACATAGTCGGCCTGCCAGGCCTCGCTGTCGGCAAGTTCTGCAATACGCGACATCAAGGGATCGTCGGGCGCAACATGCACGCCGCCGAGCAGCCAGCGCAGCCGGTCATTGTGCGCAGCCTCGTGCTCTATGCGCGCGATCACGACTTCGCCATGCGCATAGAGCAGCGACAGCAGGAACTTGTCGTTGAGCTGCATCACTGTCGGCTTGTCAGCCTCGGTCTTGAGCACTTCCAGCACGAGATCGAGCGCCTGTTGAGGCCGGCGGTGGGGCAGATGATCGAAATAGAGCTTCAGGGCCCAGATGCTGCCGGCCTGGTCGCGCCGGCTGACGCGCTGGAGCGCGCACCACATCGACGCCAGCTCACTGATCGGCATTGGGTCCAGAAACGCCTCGGTCTCATCGGGCGTGCGAAGCTGCGGCGCGGCCGAGATGAGTTCGAGCACTCCTGTGTCGTCCGTCAGCCCCATACTCCGAACTCCAATCCATCTGCATGAACGGCGGCGTCTTTCGCCGCGCATTCGGATTAGTGACGGGATTGATCCGGTGGGTTCACCGGTTGCGGCGGTCAGTCTTCGTCGGCTTGATCCGTGCCGAACAGGCCGAACTGGGCCGGGTCGCGGTTGGGTTCGGCGAGACCGAGATGCCGGAAGGCGTGGGACGTCAGCAGCCGACCGCGCGGGGTGCGCTGCAGATAGCCGCACTGGATCAGGTAGGGCTCGATGATATCCTCGATGGCGTCGCGCGGCTCCGACAACGCCGCGGCCATGGTCTCGACGCCGACCGGGCCGCCCGCATAATTGAGCGCGATGGTCGTGAGGTAGCGGCGGTCCATGGCGTCGAGACCTGCCGCGTCGACCTCGAGCGCGCTCAGCGCGTGGTCGGCGATCTTGCGATCGATCGTGTCGGCATTGGCCGCCGAGGCGAAATCGCGCACACGCCTGAGCAGGCGGCCGGCGATGCGCGGCGTGCCACGGGCGCGGCGCGCGATCTCGTTGGCGCCATCGGCGCTCATGCCAACATTGAGCACGCGCGCGCCGCGGCTGACGATGCTCTCCAATTCCTCGATGGTGTAGAAATTCAGCCGGACCGGGATGCCGAAGCGATCGCGCAGGGGGTTGGTGAGAAGGCCGGCGCGCGTGGTGGCGCCGACAAGCGTGAATTTCGACAGCTCGATCTTCACCGAGCGCGCCGCCGGTCCCTCGCCGATGATGAGGTCGAGCTGGAAATCCTCCATCGCGGGATAGAGCACCTCCTCCACCGCGGGGCTGAGGCGATGAATCTCGTCGATGAAAAGCACGTCGCGCTCTTCGAGATTGGTGAGGAGCGCGGCGAGATCGCCGGCCTTGGCAATCACCGGCCCCGACGTGGCGCGGAAGCCGACGCCGAGTTCCTTGGCCACGATCTGCGCCAGGGTGGTCTTGCCGAGGCCGGGCGGGCCGACGAACAGCACGTGATCCAGCGCCTCGCCGCGCTTGCGCGCCGCCTCGATGAAGATCGAGAGATTCTTGCGCGCCTGCTGCTGGCCGACAAAGTCCGACAGCGATTGCGGACGCAGCGCGGTATCGCCGACATCGTCGCTGCGGCGCTCGGGCGAAACCATGCGGCTGGCTTTGGGGTCGCTCACTTCGCGAGTTCCTTCAGCCCGAGGCGAATGAGCTGCGCCGTCTCGGCATTCTCACCGGCGCTACGCGAGGCCAATGCAATCGCAGCAGCCGCCTGCGGCTGGCCGTAGCCGAGATTGACCAGCGCGGAAATTGCATCCGCCACCGGGCGCGGCGCGCGCTGGTCGTCGACGGCACCGGCGAGATGCACCACGGCGGGATCGACATTGGCGAAGGCCGGCGCCTTGTCCTTCAACTCGGTGACGATGCGCTCGGCGACCTTGGGGCCGACGCCGGGCGTGCGCGCCACAGCGGCCTTGTCGCGCAACGCGATGGCATTGGCGAGGTCGGCCGGTGCCAGCGTGCCGAGCACGGCGAGCGCAACCTTGGCGCCGACGCCCTGCACGGTCTGGAGCAGGCGAAACCATTCGCGCTCATGGTCGGTGCGGAAGCCGAACAGCTTGATCTGGTCCTCGCGGACATAGGTCTCGATCGACAGCACGGCGGCCTCACCCGGCGACGGCAGATGCTGCAGCGTCCGCGACGAGCAATGCACCTGATAGCCAACGCCGCCGACGTCGAGGATGACGAAATCCTCGCCGTAGGAATCGATCAGGCCCTTGAGCTTGCCGATCATCTCAGGTCCCCGGTCGCAATACACGCCTGTCTTTCGTCATGGCGGGGCTTGCCCCGGTCATCCACGTCTTTGCCCCCTGCAACAAAGAAGGTGGATAACGGGAACAAGCCCGGGCATGACGGCGGTGACAAGCGACGACGGATCATATCCCCGCCACCTTCAGCCGGAGCGCGGTGCTCTGGCGGTGATGGGCGTGGGTGATGGCGATGGCGAGCGCGTCGGCGGCGTCTGCTGACGGCGGCTCGGCTTTGGGCAGCAATATCTTCAGCATCATCGCGATCTGTTGCTTGTCGGCGTGACCGGCGCCGACAACCGTCTTCTTGACCTGGTTCGGCGCATATTCGGCGACCGAGATGCCGAACATTGCAGGCGCCAGCATGGCGACGCCGCGGGCCTGGCCGAGCTTCAGCGTTGCAACGCCGTCCTTGTTGACGAAGGTCTGCTCGACCGCCGCTTCCATCGGCTCGTGGCTGGACAGGACGGCCGCGAGTCCTTCATGGATGGCAAGCAGCCGGCTCGCCAGCGGCAGATCATCCGGCGGCTCCACCGAGCCGCAGGCGACGTAGATCAGGCGGTTGCCCTCGGCCTCGATCACGCCCCAGCCGGTGCGGCGCAAGCCGGGGTCGATGCCGATGATGCGAACAGGGCCACGAATCGGGAGCGCGGTCATGGGCCAGTGATAGCGGCTGGCCGGACTGAGGGAAACAGAAACAGAACGGAAGTAACAGGGGAAGTGGGGTGCTTTGAGGAGCGAGGCTGTCCACCACGCGTTCTGCCGTCACACGCCGCAAAGGCGGTATCCATCACGCCGCGTGTAACTGTATCGCTCCGGCGTGCTTGGAATACTGGATCGCCCGCTTTCGCGGGCGATGACAGCCGTGGACCAGACCAGCAGCTGCCTAGCCGCCCATTTTCGCCATCAGCGCGTCCGACACCTCGAAATTGGCGTAGACGTTCTGGACGTCGTCGTGCTCGTTGAGCAGGTCCATCAGCTTGAGCAGCTTCTCGCCGGTCTCATCGTCGACCGCGACGGTGTTCTGCGGTTTCCAGATCAGCGCGGCCTTGCGCGGCTCGCCGAACTTGGCTTCCAGCGCCTTGGCGACGTCGCGATAGCCTTCGGTCGAGGCGTAGATCTCGTGACCGCTCTCGCCCGAGACCACGTCGTCGGCGCCTGCCTCGATCGCGGCATCCAGCATCGCGTCGTCGGAGGCGACGCTGCGGTCGTATTCGATGATGCCGGTGCGGTCGAACATGAACGACACCGAGCCGGTTTCGCCGAGATTGCCGCCCGATTTGGTGAAGAAGGAGCGGATATCCGACGCCGCGCGGTTGCGGTTGTCGGTCAGTGCCTCGACGATGACGGCGACGCCGCCGGGGCCGTAGCCCTCGTAACGGATTTCGTCATAGTTCTCGCCGTCGCTGCCGATCGCCTTCTTGATGGCGCGCTCGATGTTGTCCTTCGGCATGTTCTCCTGCCGCGCTGCGATCACGGCGGCGCGCAGGCGCGGGTTCATGGCAGGGTCAGGCGTCCCCAGCTTGGCCGCGACGGTGATTTCCCGCGCCAGCTTGCCGAAGATCTTCGACTTCTGGGCATCCTGCCGCCCCTTGCGGTGCATGATGTTCTTGAATTGGGAATGTCCGGCCATGCGTGGTCTCTTGGGATGTTCTGGGAATCGTACGCCAATGGGGTGGGAAACGCGGCCTTATAGGCCCCCACCCCACCGGAATGAAAGAGCCTCTGATACTTTAGGGTAATAGCATACGGTTCCATGCCTAGAAGTGAGGCAACGTTAACCGTGACTTCATTCCAGCTTGCGAAAATAACCTCGGCCTGTCCCCCGACAAGAGAGACCTGATGGCGTTCGGACTGTTTCGGAAGCGTCTGCCGGAAATGCCCGCGCCCTTGGCAGCCCCTGAGGCTGCGCTTTCGGCGCCCCATTCCGAACCCGCCCCCACCGAAGGCGATTCGGCCCGGGAGATCCTGGAACTGCTTGAGCTCGAGCTCGGCGGCATGATCCGCCAGCTGGAGCGCGCCGCCAATTCGGTTGCCGGCGGAGCCGAGGCGACCGCGGCGACGCTGGCCGCCATTCGCGACCGCACCGACGCCCTGACCGGCCGGACCAACGCGGCGCAATCGACCGCATCCACCTTCGCCGATGCCGCCGACAAATTCACCCAGTCCGCGCAAGGCATCGGCGCGCAGGTCCGGCAAGCCGGCAAACTCGCGGATGAGGCCAGCACCGCGGCGCAGGAAGCGCGCGCCAATGTCGACCGCTTGCGCGAGTCGTCCGCTGCCATCGGCAACGTCGTGAACCTCATCGCGCAGATCGCGCGGCAAACGACGCTGCTCGCGCTCAACTCGACCATCGAGGCCGCGCGCGCCGGCGCCGCGGGAAAGGGTTTTGCGGTCGTCGCCACCGAGGTCAAGGCACTCGCGGTGCAGACCCAGAGCGCGACGGAAGAGATCACCAAGAAGATCGATGCGCTGCAACGCGATGCGGCCGGATCGGCGGACGCGGTGCATCGCATCTCGCAGGCAATCGAAGCGATCCGCCCGGTGTTCGACACCGTCAACGGCGCGGTCGCCGAGCAGAACGCCACCACCAGCGAAGTCTCCGGCAATGCCGCCAGCGCTTCGGAATTCATCATCTCGGTCGGCGAGAGCGCGGCGGAGATCGACGCGGCAACCAAGGCGGCCGAAACCCACGGCGAGAACGTCGCCAGTGCCGGCAAAGCGGTCACCACGTTTGCACAAAAGCTGAAATCGCGCTGCGCCGTGCTGCTGCGCCAGAGCGAGCATGCCGACCGGCGCAAGACCGAACGGCTGCCATGCCACCTCAAATTCGAGACCACGCGCGGCGTGATGCCGGTCTATGAGATCGCGATGGACGGCGTGCTGATCGGCGGCGCCGATGCCGGCCGGCTCGCCCCGCAAGCGACGATCGAAGGCAGCCTCGAAGACATCGGCACCTGCCGCCTGCGGGTGGTCGAGCAATCGAAGGCCGGCGCCCGCGCGCAATTCGTCAATGCCAATGCCGCGCTCAGCGAGAAGATCGAGGACAAGCTCTGGTCGATCCATGAGGAGAACACGGAGTTCGTCACCCGCGCCATGGAGGCCGGCAATGCGCTGACGAAGATATTCGAGCAGGCGGTTGCACGCGGCGAGGTCAAGATGGAGGATCTCTTCGACGTCGACTACGTGGAAATTGCAGGCACCAATCCGCAGCAATATCGCACGAAATATCTGGACTGGGCCGACCGTGCGCTGCCGCCCTTCCAGGAGACGTTCCTCGCCAAGGACCCGCGCATGGCGTTCTGCGCCATGGTCGACCGCAACGGCTTCCTGCCCGTGCACAACAGGATCTATTCGCACCCGCAGCGGCCGGGCGACGTCGCCTGGAACACGGCGAACAGCCGCAACCGGCGCATGTTCAACGATCCGGCGGGGCTGGCTGCCGCCCGCAACCTGCGCTCGTACCTGGTCCAGAGCTATGCGCGCGACATGGGCAACGGGAACACGGTGATGATGCGCGAGATCGACGTCCCGATCCGCGTCCAGGGCCGGCACTGGGGCGGATTTCGCACCGCCTACAAACTGTAGTGCACGCTCAGGCAAGACACCGGCTGCGAATCACCCTCTAAGCCGAGCTGGAATGGGAATGCCGCCGAGAGCCGATCAACGGCCCTGACTGGAGAGAGCCCGTACATGTCCCAGGCACAGCTTGCAGTAATGGACACCGGATCGAACCGGACGCTCGCCGAGCGACTGATCGACCAGCTCGCCGACCGCATCGGCGGTCTCGGCGTGGAGCTCGCCGACATCGCCGGTAACGTCCAGGAAGTCGCAAACCGCGTCGCGAACCAGTCGGAACGGTTCCATCATCTGCAGAAGACGGCCGAGACGATGGTGTCGGCCAACCATGACATCGCCAATGCCTCGCAGGCGGTGCAGACGACCACGTCCGCCGCGGTCGGCGAGATCGCCCAGTCGCGCAGCGCCGTCGATAACGCGGTCAGCCACATCTCGGAGCTCGTCGCAGCCGTGGAGCGGATCGAGGCGCGCCTGAGCGCCGTCGGCTCGGCGCTGGCACAGGTGGCGAAGGTGTCCGGCTCGATCGAGGCGATCGCCAAGCAGACCAACCTGCTGGCGCTGAACGCCACCATCGAAGCCGCGCGCGCCGGCAATGCCGGCCGCGGCTTCGCGGTGGTCGCGAGCGAAGTGAAGAACCTGGCCGAAGCCACGCGCCAGGCCACGCACCAGATCTCCGACACCGTGCGCGATCTCGACGGCCAGATCGAAGGCCTGATCGGCGAGAGCAGCGACGCCTCGCAGCGCGCCAAGACCGCCGGCGAAGGCGCGCAAGCGATCTCCGGCATCATCTCGCGCGTCCAGCAGGGCTTTGCCTCCGTGGAAGCGGAGATCGACAGCGTCGCGCGCGCGGCAACCTCCAACCTCGGACATTGCGACACCGTCATCAGCGAGCTCAACGAACTCGCCAAGGGCGTCGACCTGTCTTCGCGCGACCTCAAGCACGCCGATGAGCGGGTGGCGAAGCTGCTCGACACGTCCGAGGGCCTGATCGCGCTGATCGCCGACAGCGGCGTGGAGACATCCGACACACCGCTGATCCGCACCGTCGTCGACACCGCGAAGCGGATCTCGACGGAGTTCGAGGCTGCGATCGATCGCGGCGAGATCACGCTCGACCAGCTCATGGACGAGACCTACCGCGAGATTCCCGGCACCGATCCGAAGCAGTACCTGACCAGCTATGTCGAGTTCACCGACCGCGTGCTGCCCGCGATCCAGGATCCGATCCAGAAATCGGATCCGCGCATCGTCTACTGCGTCGCGTGGGCGAGGAGCGGCTATCTGCCGACCCACAATCCGAACTACCGCCTGCCGCAGGGCAAGGACCCGGTCTGGAACAACGCCAATTGCCGCAACCGCCGCCTGTTCACCGACCGCACGGTGAAGAAGGTCGCAGGCAGCACGAAGCCCTTCCTGCTGCAGACCTACCGCCGCGACATGGGCGGCGGGCAGTTCGTGCTGATGAAGGACCTGTCCTCGCCGATCATGATCCGCGGCAGGCACTGGGGCGCCTTCCGGATGGGCTTTCGGCAGGGGTGACCGACCTTTCGGGCTCGCGCGCCGCCCCCGCACAACAAAACGCGAAAACAACCCCATGCACAGTAGCCTTGGGGGGTGGCATCAATGGCCTGCGCCGAGCAATGGCCCGTTTTGACTCGTCGGGCAAAACAGGGGTAGACTGCCAATATTCCGAAATCGCGAGGACGGCGCCTCCCCGCACCTGCCGAGAGCATCGAAGCCGCCTGCACTGGTGCTGCGGCCGATGTTGCCCTAGAAATGCCGCAGCGCGTTCGAGGCGCGAACCCTAACACAATCAACCGGTTTTCGATGTCCCTTCCACCCGCCCAAATCGGCGCGCCGCTCTCCGAGATCGATACACCGGCGCTGATCATCGACCTCGACGCCTTCGAGCGCAACCTCGAGACGATGGCGGCGGCGGTCGGCAAGCTCGGCGTCCGGTTGCGGCCGCATGCGAAGACCCACAAGTCGCCGATCATCGCGGCCAAGCAGATCGCGCGCGGCGCGGTCGGCATGTGCTGCCAGAAGGTCGCCGAGGCCGAGGTCCTGGTTGCGGGCGGGGTGAGCGACGTGCTTGTCAGCAACGAGGTGGTAGGCCTGCGGAAGCTGGAACGGCTCGCTGCGCTGGCGCGCCACGCGCGCATCAGCGTGTGCGTCGACGATTCCATCATGGTCGAGCAACTGGCGCTCGCCGCGGAGCGGGCCGGCGTGCAGATCGAAGTCCTGGTCGAGATCGACGTCGGCGCCGGTCGCTGCGGCGTCAGGCCGGGCCCGGCCGCGGTTGGCCTGGCGCGGCAGGTGGCGGTCTCACGCTTCCTGTCGTTCGGCGGCTTGCAGGCCTATCACGGCGCCGCCCAGCATCTGCGCACGCCGGATGAGCGGCGCGCGGCCATCACCGGTGCCGCGAACGCGACCAGCGAGACACTGCGCGCCCTCAAGGACGCGGGCTTTCAATGCCGGACGATCGGAGGCGCGGGCACCGGGACGTTCGAGATCGAAGGCGCGAGCGGCATCTGGAACGAATTGCAAGCGGGCTCCTATATTTTCATGGACGCCGACTACGCCAAGAACGTCGCCGACGGCGCGCGCAACGCCAGCCCGTTCGAGCACGCGCTGTTCGTAGTCGCGACCGTGATGAGCACCGCCTCCGGCGAACGCGCGGTCATCGATGCCGGCCACAAGGCCCTGTCGAACGACAGCGGATTTCCGGTCGTGCTCGGCCGGCCCGACCTGCGCTATCATCGGCCCTCGGACGAGCATGGCGTGCTCGACTTCGGCAGCGCATCGTCACGGCTCGCGCTTGGCGACAAGGTGACGCTGATCCCGGGCCATTGCGACCCGACCGTCAATCTCTACGACTGGTATGTCGGCGTGCGCGGCTTCCATACGCCGAATGCCCGCGTGGAGGCACTTTGGCCGGTCGCGGCGCGCGGCGCGGTCACCTGAGATTGATGCGTGATGGCGCGTCGATCTCCACCGTCGTCGCGGACAAACGAAGTGCAGATCCGAGACCCATATGCCACAGCATTGGTTGGGCGAGACGCGGAGTGACAAGCTTTGCGAAGCAACTACGTGCTTGGGGTTGTGAGTTCTGGCCCTTCGTTCGCAATTGCGGGCCAAGGCGTACACTCACAATTCGGGGCTGCCCGTTTCCAAGAGACGAGCAGACGTGGACTGCCCGGCTGGGAACGTCTGCAAATGACCCGAAGCGGCCCACATCGCATTCCGCGAGCCTTGATCAATCAGCGCAGGTCGGATTAACGGTTGCAGCAGTGAACAGCATTGTGCCTGATCAGTCATTCGCGCCGATATCCGTGAAAAGGAAGCCCGCCGGCGTCTTAGTGAAGACGAAGATGAGCTGGCCGCAGAAGACTGAGTAATAGTCATTGTTCTGTTGATCGCGATCGTAGAAGGCCTTGCCGCGCTGGATACACGCGCGATTCTTCGCCGTGAACGAAGTCGGATAGATCTTGGTACGGAATTGCGCGGCGTCGCGAATTGCGTTGTCATTCATGAAGGGCAATTGCGTCATACCGGCAACGGCGGCGGAGTCGTTTGCGCTCAGCGCCGCGCGAAACTTCTCCATGAAGCCATCGAATTCCTTCTGTAAGGCAGGAGAAGCGACGGGGCCCTTCGGCGTCGCGGCGATGGCCGGCGCAAGGTTCACGATGGCGATTGCAAGCATAATTCTCAGCAAAAGGCGCACGGGCAGGCTCCGTTAGTCTACCAATCAAAGGTGTTCCGCATTCATGGTGTTCTGTCGCGTCCAGCACCTTCTGGTTCACCAGCGCAGGGTTGACCTGCCCCACGCGTGAAGCGACAGCGTTCTCCGAGATCCCCCGCTTATCATGAATGAATGCCGGACAGGCTAAAGAGCCTGGAGCAGATACCAGACGAAGTACGCAGGAAACGAAGCGGCAGAACGCCCCGGGGCCGGCCTGTTACTCGAAACGGTCCGTAAAGAAGTGAGGCCGTCTCAGTTGGTAGTCGTTTTCGTTTTCAGTCCCATTGACTTCCGCTGCTGGCCCGATTGCGAAGTTCGGGCGGCGCCCACAATTGTCGGCTCATCGAGGTAGACCGGAAGCAACCGGCCGATCTTCCAAGCGGCCCTCGTTGTGCATCGGCGTGGGCTCTCAACCATGATCGGCGCGGGGTCCCACCACTCCATTTCATTAAATTCAATGGTCTGAAGGGCACATGGCGGCGCCAATTAGGCGTCACTATTCGATCAGCATTCGCAAGCCTCGCGCAGCGCCTTGTTGCGCCTGGCCCCGGTAAGATTTCCAGCACTATTCTTCCCAGCGGTCTTCCCATTGCGGAGCACCGTCATCGAGTGTCGCGTCGATGTCAGTGCCATCCGGGACGTCCACCTTGAGATCGTGCTTGGCTATCCTCGGCCTGTTGCTCATGATGTCGGCGCACTTCATCATCTGCCCCTTCCAGGACGCGCCGGCGAGCCGCCGATGAAAGCAACGAGTTGGAGGCTGGCGCGCTTTGGCAACTGGATGAGCGTCCGCCAGAATCCTCACCGGGTCGTGGGAACACAGTGAATGATCCGACACCACCTCAAATCGCGTCGCCCGCCGGCCAGTCGGTGATGCCGTTCTTGATCGTCCATCCGAGATTGTCGATCGCCGCTCGCATGGCGTTGAGCTGGGCGTCGTTGCGGGTGTTGGCGAGGATCGCCCAGCAGAAGCCGTCGGAGGTCCGGACCAGTTCGCTGATGGTGCCGGCGAAGTCGCCGAGATGCCACCAGTTGCCCGCGCTGTTCACGGCCCAGCCCTTGGCGTAGTTGGCGGCTCCGCCGCCTGCAGCCGGCGCCGTGGTGGCGGTCGCCATGGTGGCGACGGTCGTAGATTGGAGCAGGTCCGGCCTCGACGGGAAGCCGTCGAACCGGAGCGCGATGCGCAAGAGGTCGGTCGGGTTGGCGATCCAGCCGCCATGGGCATCCATGCGAGCGACGGGCAGGGCGTAGGGGTTAAACGTTCCCTGCTGGGTGTAGGTGACCTCGTTCGAACGGCGCTGAGCCAGGGTGTCTCCGGCGATGTGCATGTCCGTCACGCCGCAGGGCGCGAGCACCCGCTGTCGCACGAAGTCGGCGTAGCTCAACCCGGACACCTGCTCCAGCACGCGGCCGAGCACGCAATAGCCGAAGTTCAGATAGTCAAAGATCGCACCCGGGTTGTTTGCAAGCGTGAGGCCAACCATCTGGCCGATCAGATCCGCGTGTGTGGCGCTGGGCTGGCCGAACATCGGGTCCTGCGCGCCGCTCCAGCCGCTGGTGTGCTCAAGCAGATGCTGCACTGTGATTTGCGTGACCCGCTGATCCGGATAGGGCAGTGTCCCGAACTGCGTGCCGAGGATGCCGCCCTGCCCGAAGACCCGATCGGTGAGCGCCAGCAATCCGGCTTCGATCGCCCGGAAGACCGCCATCGAGGTGATCGGTTTTGACACGCTAGCGATACGAAAGAGGTGGCTTGGCAGGACCGGCGTTCCGGCGCTATCCGCGTTGCCAAAGGCGCGTGCGGACATCAGCGCGCCGTTGCGGGTCATCGCGATCGAGACACCGGGCACGTTGTGAGCGGTCATGAAGTTCTGCACCGCCTGGCGGATCGTCGTCTCATCGCGATCCGACAGGAAGGGCTTGTGCCAGATCGAGGCGTAGTGAACCGTGCCGCCCTCGGGATACCCGTTTACCTTGACCAGCCGATAGCCGCGATTCACCAGGGCGTTGAATTCCGTCTGATGTTGCGCGGCGTCGATCCCGTGCCGGGCCTGCCAGGTCAGGTCCGGTCCGCGGCTCCAGAGTGCCGCGTAGCGGGTTTGCCCGCCGTCCAGGTAGCCGCTCACCCGGTGCAGGATGAAGCCGTGGGTGGCCCAATGATTGAACTGCTGCTGGTATTCTCCGGCCGTCATGCCGTGGCGTGCCACCCATTCCGGCGTCGTTGTCCGCTCCCATATGGAGGCGAAGCGCACTTGGCCGGCTTCGGTGTAGCCACACAGGTCCACCGGGCGGAAGCCTTCGTTCGGAAGCGTGTCCACCTGGTTCTGCCATTGTGCCGGGGTCAGGCCATGCCGCGCCCTCACTTCCGGCGATGGGATGGCCTGCCAGATGGAGCTGAAGCGTATCCCGCCTGCCGTGTCATGACCGCTCACTGCGATCGGGCGGAATCCCTGGGCGGGCAGGGTCGTGAACAGCTGCTGGTGCGCGGCTGCGTTGATGCCGTGGCGTACCTGGGTTGCGGGTCCCGGTGATTGCTCCCAGACGCCGGAGAACCGTTCGACGCCGTTGGCGCTGCCGCCATTTACGTCGATGGGACGAAAGCCCTGGTTCTTCAGAAGATCGAATGCGCCTTGATAATCAGCGCCCGAGAGGTTGTGACGGGCCTGCCATGCGGGGACCATGTGCGCCTCTTGCTTGCCGATGTTGCGACTGATGCTTCAACAGACAGAGCGACATCTGGCTCAGCGCCTCGTTCGCTCTTCGTGAATGACGTGCAATACGGTCCAAGAGTATGGGCTTTCGGAGAGCGGCGGTGTGAGCTCGCTCACGTTCTGCAAAAAATGGCGGCGTCATGAGAGTCGCATGGGGCTGTGTTTCGGCGCAGGGTCTCGACCATGATCGGCGTACGGGTCCCGCCGTACAATTCAATGAAGTCAACGTCCTGAAGGGGTTCGACGCCGCCGATGGGGGTCAATGTTCATTGAGCATTCACATCTTCGAAGACCGCGCACAAAAGTGCGGTGGTCGCCGTGTCGAACATCAGATGCCCCCAACAAGGGAAAGTAGGATCTTAGCCGAATTTTCCCGGTTTTGGATTCAGGCATGTTAATCCGGAAATGCGGATCTGAGGCAGCAACGGATTTGAACATTCCGAGACGCAGGGCAGTCAGCTTCGGCTTCCAGACTTATTGCGGACGTCCCGCCAACTGCATGTGAAGACCGCTAGTGACCCATTTGTATGGACCGGCTGCGTTTCGCAATAGAGATCGTGCGTAGGTTTCGGAAGTCGCTGATATGTATCCGGCCTGTCTGATCGGCTCGCGGGCCGTGGCCTTGATGGGAATACGCACGCATCGTTGGTTGGCAAGCAACCATTTGGGTCACCAGACTCTGGATGCGTTCATCGATCCGTTCCATGCATTTTCTCTGTCGCGAACTCGAGGTAGAATTCAGATTGCGATCACTTCGTAATGGGTTGCGTCGAAGGTCTTCTCGTTGCGCAAGATGCTCCATGCTATCCGCGCCAGCTTGTTGGCCAGGGCCGTTGCCAGCTTGTTGCGGTGTAGCCGTGGAGCTGCGTTCTGCAGCCATGCTCCGAAGCTGAAGCGATCCCAATTGTGCGGGCGCATCAGGATGACGTTCGCAGCCTGGATGAACAGGGTCCTGAGATACTTGCTCCCGCGCTTGGAGATGCGTCCCAGAATAGATCGGCCACCCGTGCTGTACTGACGTGGCACGAGGCCAAGCCATGCACCAAAGTCTCGTCCGCGCTCGAATGCCTCACCGGTGCCGATGGCCGCCACGACGGCGGTCGAGATCAGCGGACCGATGCCGGGGACGCTCATGAGGCGCTGACAGTTGGCTTCCTTCTCGCCGATCTGATCGATCTCGCCGGCGAGGGTCGCGATCCGCTCATCGAGATGTATCCAGTCTTCGTAGAGACCCACGATGAGATCGCGCATTCGCGGCGATATTTCGTCCTGCCGGTTCTCCAGGATCGCCAGGAGCGAGTTTCGCAGAGCCATCGCCCCAGTCCTGACCGCGATGCCTTGCTCGATCAGAAAGGCACGGATCTGGTTGATGGTCGCCGTTCGCCGCGAGACCAGGCGGGAGCGACCCCGATGCAAAGCCTGGAGGTCGAGCTGATCCTGTGTCTTCTCGCGCACGACGCGCAGGTTCGGCCGCAGGGCGGCCTCTGCAATGGCCTCGGCGTCGTTGTAGTCGTTCTTCTGTCCCTTCACGAACGGCTTTACATAGATCGCAGGGATGATCCTGGGCTGATGGCCAAGTTGCCGCAGAGCACGGCTGACAAAGTGCGCGCTGAGACAAGCCTCCATGCCGACGATGCTGGGAGGCAGTCTCTTGAAGACCTCAAGTAGCGCCAGTCTCTTGATCTTGCGACGGAAAGCGATCTTGCCGTCAGTGCCGAAACCGACGACATGGAAGACTTCCTTGCCGATGTCGATGCCGATCGAGGCCAAAGGTGTGGTGGTCATGGGCTGCTTCTCCGGATGCTGTAGGGTAGTCTTTACAGACTATCCCCGCGGGGGAAGCAGCCGGTCCATCCCATTAGCGGACGTTTATGATACGATGGGGTTGCGACGGCTTGCCAAGACAATGGTTGCAGCAAGAATGTCCAAGACTGCAGCAATAATCAGCGCGGGGGCGTAGCTGCCAAAGGCGTCGTGCAATATGCCGTAAAGACTCGGGCCCAAGGCCGCAATCAACTGTATAGCGCACGACGCGACGCCAAAAACCAAACCGAAGGATTTAGCTCCAAACTCCCGCCTGACAATAATGGGCGACAATGTGGTCACATTGCCCACGGTCAAGCCGAAGATGATGTTGGCACCAATTAGGACCGGCAGAATCGGGAAAGTCGCCATTGCCGCAAACGATGCTGCTGCAACGATGAGGGCAACCGCCGCGGTTACCCTCGCATCAATATCATCAGCAAATCGCGCGAGCACGACACGTCCTGCAAGAGCAGCGAAAGCCGTGGCCGAAACGACTAAGGAGATGCTGAAGTGTTCGAGGGATTGAGCTAGTAAAGCAATCTGATGCGTTAGAAAGCCGATCTGCACCATCATCCCGATTCCGAACGTTGCCATTACGCTAAGAAGCGTTGGTGCTCGAAGTGCAGAGGGCAACGTCCAACTTTGTCTATCGAAGGCTGGCGCGTGCGCTCTCACGGGCAATCCATCCGGCAAGAGCCCTAGATCTTGGGGGCGACTGCGCAACACGAAGATGGCCAGCGCAAGTATGACAACCGACGCGCAACAGCCCGCCGCTAGGGTCGTTGCTGCAAAGCCAACCCGCGATATGGCGAACAGAAGGACTGGTGCGCCGAGGATGCCTCCGGCACTGGCTCCGAGCGACGCGATGGATACTGCCCGCCCTTGGTACCGATCAAACCACGGTGCGAGCGTTGTTGCGACGGCGGTGATCGAAAGGCCGGCCCATCCGATGCCCATCAAAAGAAAGGCGAGATAGGCTTCCCAAGGTTTCGTTACTCGACCAATCAAAGTTACTCCGCAAGATAACGCGACGCCACTGACTGCGATGATTGGGCGCGGACCGACGTTTCTGATTCCAGAGCCGACCGGTATCAATAGCAACGCGCTAACGACATAGAACACCGTAACGGCGCCCGAGACCACTCCGGTTGTCCAACCGTTTGCTGTCACAACCTGATGAAGATAGACACCCGCTCCAAACAAGCCGAGTGCATTCCCCATGAGTGAGCACAGCATGCAAGCGGCGACCATCCGCCAACCATAGAAGACTTGCATTGAGGTGTTCCAAGACGAAGATGCTGCCGCCGGAAGCTACTACATTGTAAGCATGTGATGTTTCCACCTCTGCCGAAGTGTGACCGAAGTCCGACTAGCGTCCGCTCCTGGCCCAAAGCGGATGCCCCTGGTTGCCCGCCCATGTCCTTCGTTTGGGGCAGAGCTGATACAGTCGTCCGGTGGCGCGATCTGTGAGCACGTGCTCCAGGCCGGGACGACACCGAGGATGTTGCGACGTTCTTCAGCTCAACCAGAATTTCGGCGTTGCCGGCTCCAGCCTTCCACCCATGCGCACGGGTGCAATCTTGAGCGCGAGTCCCGTGGCGTCGTCCGTTTCCACGGCGACGCCGCTGAGCGTCGCGGCGCCCGCTGCGGGCTCGAACCTTGCCGACGGAATCCCGGACGTGAACCGGCGCAGCGGCTCTTCCTTCTGCATGCCGATGATCGAATCGTAATCGCCGGTCATGCCGGCATCGGTCATGTAGGCAGTGCCGCCTGCGAGGATCTGGTGGTCGGCCGTCGGCACATGGGTGTGCGTGCCGACGACGAGGCTGGCGCGGCCGTCGCAGAAGAAGCCGATGCCCTGTTTCTCGCTGCTCGCCTCGCAATGGAAATCGACGACGATGGCGTCCGCAGCGACACCGAGCGGGCAGGCGCCGAGCTCGCGTTCGAGCGCCGCGAAAGGATCGTCGAACGGGGGCATGAAGACGCGGCCCAGCGCGTTGACGACGAGCGCGTGCTTGCCGTTCTTGGTCTCGACCAGCGCGGCGCCGCGGCCGGGCGTGCCGCGCGGATAGTTCGCCGGACGCACAAGGCGGTCGGCGCGCTCGATGAAGACGAGTGCCTCGCGCTGGTCCCAGGAGTGGTTGCCGAGCGTCACCGCATCGGCGCCGGCCTCGAGGAATTCCTGGTAGATCGCCTCCGTGATGCCGAAGCCGCCGGCGGAATTCTCGCCGTTGACGACGACGAGATCGAGCGACCAGTCCTTGACCATGCCGGGCAGATATTCGGCGACGGCCTCGCGGCCGCTGCGGCCGACGACATCACCCACGAAGAGAATGCGCAACGTCAGAACTCCGGAAATCGAACACGTCTGATTCCGTTAGCACATAATCCAGCGCCACGTCGTGCGATAGTGCCGGAACAGCTTCGATCTCCTGCGCCGCAAAAGCCAGCCCGATGCCGATGATGTGCTTGGCTTTGCGCAAATGCGCGAAGGTGACATCGTAATGTCCCGCACCGTAACCGATGCGATGGCCCAGGCGGTCGAAGGCCGCGAGGGGCGTCAGCATGATGTCGGGAATGACTTCCGCAGCCGCGGGGGACGGCTCGGGAATGCCGAGCGGGCCGAGCATCAGGCGATCGCTCGGATGGAAGATGCGGAAGATCAGCGACTGACCGCGCGCGGTGACGCAAGGCAGCGCCAGTTTCGCGCCTTGCTCCGCGAGCTTCTTCAAGAGCGGCATCGGATCGATCTCACTGCGGATCGGCGAATAGCCGGAGACGATGCTGCCGGGCAAGAGCTCGAACGGCAGCCCGCGCTTGGCGAGCTTCGCAGCGGCGGCGGCGCGCTTCTTCTCGCTCAACGCGTCGCGCCTGGCGAGGGCTTTGGCACGGAGTTCGGCTTTGGAAGCGGACATGCGCTTTGGTCCCCACGTCATCACCCGCCTTGTACGCAATTGCGCACTGGAGCGGTGATCCAGTATCCCAGAGGCGGTGGTGAATCACACGAAGGCCGCGGCGTACTGGATGCCCCGGTCCCACGTGCGCAATTGCGCACTCGGGGGGCATGACACCAACTGAACTTGCCGCAGTCTTTTCGACAGACACGAACCAGAAGCAGACAGTGCGAAGCCGCGTACGCCGTTGAAGCACTCGATCCCGGAGTTCCCTACGAAAGTAGGTGGGCACCATATGTCCGGGCCCACGGGCCCGGCCAGGGACAGTTCCCTAAAGGATCGATAAGGCCCCGGGGATATATGGCTCCTGACGCACGTCGCAGCCTCGCCTGCGCAATGTAACAACGATAGTGAGGAAGTGCCAGTGGCGGCGGGTGCTGGTGCCCACCTCTCCCCAGCGGGGAGAGGTGGACACCGTCCCCGGCGGCAACGGATCGTTCCGATGACTCTCACCCGATCGCGATGCCGCCTCCGACGGTGCGGTTCAGGACCTGGGTCGACTTCTCGATGCGCTCGGCGGCTGCGTTCAGCGCGTTGACCACGGCGGTCTGGGTCATCCTGGCGCGTTCGACGGCGGCGTTGCGGAAGTCCCTGAGCTCGGTCAGCTCCTGCTCGAGGGTGCGGACGCGGTTGCTGGTGTCGATCAATTCGTCGCACACGGTGAGCG
The DNA here is from genome assembly GCF_000426845.1 of Bradyrhizobium sp. in8p8. Taxonomy (GTDB): domain Bacteria; phylum Pseudomonadota; class Alphaproteobacteria; order Rhizobiales; family Xanthobacteraceae; genus Bradyrhizobium; species Bradyrhizobium japonicum_C. Next base: position 215,231 of record NZ_AUGD01000001.1, read on the forward strand.
CCGCCATCACGGTGAGGCGCGCATCGCCGATCTCGCCGAATTTTCCGCGCAGCGACTGGATGCGCGTCTCCAGGGTTTCGGCGAGCTTGAGCAGCCGCACCTCCTGACCCTCCTCGCAGGCCATGCGGTACTGCCGGCCGTTGATGGTGACGTTGATGTGGCTCATCCGTCCTCTCCGGTATCGAGCACCGAGCGTATCGTGACGATTGCGGAATCCAGCCGGTCGGAAATCTCGCGATTGGTGCGCTCGAGCTTGCGCGCTTTCACCAGCGCGCCGTCGAGCTCGTCGGCAAGCCGCGAGCGATCCGCGCCGAGCGCCTGGATCCGCGCAGCAAGCTCGTTCTCGTCGCGATCGGCATCGCGCCGCCGCTCCACTGCGCTTTCGAGTGCATCAAGCGCAGCCGTGAGCCTGCGCGTCGCGATCTCGATCTCGACGGCAGAGGACTCCGTCATGGCAGAGCTGTTGGACACGCGATCGTTCATGCGGTCAGCGGCGGAACCTGTGGTCTATCCCCGGTGGCTTGCCGTCCGGCAAAAGACTCGGTTCGGCAAGCGGTTAGAAGCAGAAATTTACGTGGCAAGCTAGCCCAGCGCAACGCCGCCGCAAAACTATGCACCGATCAATCGGGATGGGATCGCGTTCCGATCCCTCCATTCCCGGCAGGTACGCGCTGCCGGAAAACCGGTCTCCACACAGGCAACTTTTACGGCGAAACCGGCGTTTGATTGCCTTGGACTCCCGGAACCGAGGTGCTATCCCAGCCCCGACCTTCAGTGGCCGCCAGGCTCCTCCCGCGCGGGCGTACAGCGCCAAGCGCCTCATTTCAGACGGATTTCAGACATGACGCAGGTCGATCACACCCGTATGGCCAACGCGATCCGCGGCCTTTCGATGGATGCTGTCGAGAAGGCAAAATCGGGCCATCCCGGCCTGCCGATGGGCGCCGCCGACATCGCCACGGTGCTGTTCACGCAGTTCCTGAAGTTCGACATCAATGCGACCGACTGGCCGGACCGCGACCGCTTCGTGCTGTCGGCCGGCCATGGCTCGATGCTGCTCTATTCGCTGCTCCATCTCCTCGGCAGCCCCGAGATGACGATCGACCAGCTCAAGGATTTCCGCCAGCTGGGATCGCTGACCCCGGGCCATCCCGAACACGGCCACACCAAGGGCATCGAGACCACCACCGGTCCGCTCGGCCAGGGCATCTCGACCGCGGTCGGCATGGCGCTCGCGGAGAAGATGCTCGCCGCCGAGTTCGGCAAGAAGATCGTCGATCACCACACCTACGTGCTCGCCTCCGACGGCGACCTGATGGAAGGCGTGTCGCAGGAAGCGATCGCAATGGCCGGCCATTGGAAGCTCAACAAGCTGATCGTGCTCTACGACGACAACGGCATCTCGATCGACGGCCCGACCTCGATCGCCGATTCCGTCGACCAGGTGAAGCGCTTCAAGTCGGCGGGGTGGGCCGCGGAGAAGATCGACGGCCATGACCAGGCCGCGATCGCCGACGCCATCACACGCGCGAAGAAATCGAGCAAGCCGACGCTGATCGCCTGCCGCACCACCATCGGCTTCGGCGCCCCGACCAAGGCCGGCACGTCGAAAGTGCACGGCGAGGCGCTCGGCGCCGACGAGCTCAAGGGCGCCAAGGAGAAGCTCGGCATCTCGCTGGAGCCGTTCTCGGTGCCTGATGACGTGCTGAAGGCGTGGCGCGCAGCGGGCAGCCGCGGCGCGGCTGCACGCCAGGAATGGGAAGCGCGGCTCGCCGAGCTCGGCAGCCGCAAGCGCGCCGAGTTCGAGCGCCGCCTGCGCCATGAGCGGCCAGCTTCGCTCGCCAAGGCCCTGCGCGCCTACAAGAAGGAGCTGCTGGAAAAGCCGATGACGGCGGCGACCCGCAAGTCCTCCGAAGCCGTGATCGAAGTGATTGCCGGCGCCATGCCGATGGAATTCCTCGCGGGCTCGGCCGACCTCACCGGCTCCAACAACAACAAGGCGAAGTCGGCGACGGCTTTCTCCGCGAAGACGCCGAAGGGCCGCTTCATCCATTACGGCATCCGCGAGCACGGCATGGCCGCGGCGATGAACGGCATCTTCCTGCATGGCGGCTTCGCGCCGAACGGCGCAACCTTCCTGGTGTTCACCGACTATGCGCGGCCTGCGATGCGCCTCGCCGCGCTGATGGGCGCCGGCGTCGTCTATGTGATGACGCACGATTCCATCGGCCTTGGCGAAGACGGCCCGACCCACCAGCCGGTCGAGCATCTCTCCGCGCTTCGCGCCATTCCGAACATGCGCGTGTTCCGTCCGTGCGATGCGATGGAGGTCGCCGAGTGCTGGGAGCTCGCGCTCAACCGCGTGGATGGCCCGACCGTGCTGGCGCTGACGCGGCAGAACCTGCCGCAGCTGCGTACCTCCGCGCCCAACGACAATCCTTGCCAGCACGGCGCCTACGAGCTGGTCGCAGCCCAGGGCGAAGCCAAGGCGACGCTGTTCGCGTCCGGTTCCGAAGTGGAGATGGCGGTCGCCGCCCAGAAGCAGCTTGCCGAGCGCGGCATTCCGACACGCGTGGTTTCAGTGCCCTCGCTCGAGCTCTTGTTAGCGCAACCAAAGGAACGCCGTGATGCGATCATCGGCAACGCGCCGATCAAGGTCGCGATCGAGGCCGCCGTGCGCTGGGGCTGGGACGCCGTGATCGGCCAGGATGGCGAATTTGTCGGCATGCACTCCTTCGGAGCCAGCGCGCCTCTCAACAAGATCTTCCAGCACTTCGGCATTACCGCCGAGGCTGCAGTTAACGCTGTGCTGAAGCGCATTTCCTGAGAGTTGAGCTTGCCGCAAAAAAGGACTACGTAATCCCTCATATGATCAAGCACCGCCCGGCCGAACCGGGCGCACGCCCCTAAAAAACCCTCGCAGGCGCGTATAGCGCGTTGTGCGGGATGACAACGGTCATTGAAGGAGACGAAACATGGCAGTCCGGGTCGGAATTAACGGTTTTGGTCGCATCGGCCGCAACGTCCTTCGGGCCATCGCCGAGTCGGGGCGCAAGGACATCGAGGTCGTCGGCATCAACGATCTCGGCCCGGTAGAGACCAACGCGCATCTGCTCCGTTTCGACAGCGTCCATGGCCGCTTCCCCGGCACCGTCACCGTCGATGGCGACTCGATCAATCTCGGCAGCGGCAAGATCAAGGTGACCTCCGAGCGCGATCCCTCGAAGCTGCCGTGGAAGGATCTCGGCGTCGACATCGCGCTGGAATGCACCGGCATCTTCACCTCGAAGGACAAGGCCTCCGCGCACCTGACCGCCGGCGCCAAGCGCGTGCTGGTCTCCGCGCCCGCCGACGGCGCCGACGCCACCATCGTCTACGGCGTCAACCACGAGACGCTGACCAAGGATCACCTGGTCGTCTCCAACGGCTCCTGCACCACCAACTGTCTCGCTCCGGTCGCCAAGGTGCTGAACGATCTCGTCGGCATCGAGACCGGCTTCATGACGACGATCCATGCCTATACCGGCGACCAGCCGACGCTGGACACGCTGCACAAGGACCTTTACCGCGGCCGCGCCGCTGCGATGTCGATGATCCCGACCTCGACCGGCGCCGCGAAAGCGATCGGTCTCGTGCTGCCCGAGCTGAAGGGCAAGCTCGACGGCGTCGCGATCCGCGTGCCGACCCCGAACGTCTCGGTGGTCGACCTCAAGATCGTCGCCAAGCGCGCCACCGACGCCAAGGAAATCAACGCCGCGATGAAGCGCGCCAGCGAGCAGCAGCTCAAGGGCATCCTCGGCTACACCAGCGCGCCGAACGTCTCGATCGACTTCAACCACGATCCGCACTCCTCGACCTTCCACGAGGACCAGACCAAGGTTCAGAACGGCACGCTGGTGCGGGTGATGTCCTGGTACGACAACGAGTGGGGCTTCTCGAACCGCATGGCGGACACCGCCGTCGCGATGGCGAAGGTGATCTGACCTTCGCAGCGACTTCGTCATTCCGGGATGGCGCGAAGGACCAGACCCGGAAGCTCGAGATTCTCCGGGGCGCAATTGCGCACCATGGTTCGGTGCCAGCGCGCCGCCCCGGAATGACCTCCTAGAGGCCCGGGACAAGGAAGCGTCCGATGACCAACACATTCCGCACCCTCGACGACGTCGACGTGAAGGGCAAGCGCGTATTGCTGCGCGTCGACCTCAACGTGCCCATGGAGAACGGGCGCGTCACTGACGCCACCCGGCTCGAACGCGTCGCGCCGACCATCACGGAGATCGCCGGCAAGGGCGGCAGGGTCATTCTGCTCGCGCATTTCGGCCGGCCGAAGGGACGCGATGCCAAGGACTCGCTCAAGCCCGTCGCCGAAGCGCTGGCCAGGGTCGTGAAGAAGCCGGTCGCCTTCGCCGAGGATTGCATCGGCGAGCCGCCGGCCAAGGCCGTCGCCGGCCTGAAGGACGGCGACATCCTGTGCCTGGAAAACACCCGCTTCCACAAGGAAGAGGAAAAGAACGATTCCGCCTTCGTCGCGGAGCTCGCCAAGCTCGGCGACATCTGGGTCAACGACGCGTTCTCGGCCGCACACCGCGCCCACGCCTCGACCGAGGGCCTCGGCCACAAGCTGCCGGCCTATGCCGGCCGCACAATGCAGGCCGAGCTGGACGCACTGGAGAAAGCGCTGGGCTCGCCGACCAAGCCCGTGATCGCGATCATCGGCGGCGCGAAAGTCTCGACCAAGATCGACCTCCTGGAAAATCTCGTCACCAAGGTCGACGCGCTCGTGATCGGCGGCGGCATGGCCAATACCTTCCTGCACGCCCAGGGCGTCGCGGTCGGCAAGTCGCTGGCCGAGAAGGACCTGGCCGCCACCGCGCTGCGCATCATGGAGAAGGCGGACGCCGCCAATTGCGCCATCATTCTCCCCGTGGATGCTGTCGTCGCCTATCACTTCGCGGCCAACGCGCCGTCGCATGCCTATGGGCTCGATGCGATCCCCGCCGACGGCATGATCCTCGATGTCGGTCCGCAATCGATCGCGCGCGTCCACGCAGCGATCGATGATGCGGCAACCTTGGTGTGGAACGGACCGCTCGGGGCCTTCGAGATGCAGCCGTTCGACCGCGGCACGGTCGCGGCCGCCAAGCACGCCGCCGAGCGCACCAAAGCCAAGAAGCTGATCTCGATCGCGGGCGGCGGCGACACCGTCGCGGCGCTCAACCAGGCCCATGTGGCCGGTGACTTCACCTATGTGTCGACCGCCGGCGGCGCGTTCCTCGAATGGATGGAAGGCAAGCCCCTGCCCGGCGTCGAAGTTCTGCGCATCAAGTAAGCAAGCGGCCTCGCAGGCCCCAACGGGAGAAAAAGACAGATGGCTCGGATCACGTTACGTCAACTGCTCGACCACGCGGCGGAGAACGATTACGGCGTACCGGCCTTCAACATCAACAACATGGAGCAGGCGCTGGCGATCATGGACGCGGCCAACCAGGTCGATGCGCCCGTCATCATCCAGGCCTCGCGCGGCGCGCGTTCCTACGCCAACGACGTCATGCTCAAGCACATGATGGACGCGGTGACCGAAATCTATCCGCACATTCCGGTCTGCGTGCATCTCGATCACGGCAACGAGCCGGCGACCTGCATGACCGCGATCCAGGCCGGCTTCACCTCCGTGATGATGGACGGCTCGCTGAAGGCCGACGGCAAGACCCCCGGAGACTGGGAATACAATGTCGGCGTCACCAAGACGGTGACCGATATGGCCCATCTCGGCGGCATCTCGGTAGAGGGCGAGCTCGGCGTGCTCGGCTCGCTCGAGACCGGCATGGGCGACAAGGAAGACGGCCACGGCGCCGAAGGCAAGCTCAGCCACGACCAGCTCCTGACCAATCCTGACGAAGCCGTGAAGTTCGTCAGGGAGACCAAGGTCGACGCGCTCGCGATCGCGATGGGGACCTCGCACGGTGCCTACAAGTTCACCCGCAAGCCCGACGGCGACATCCTCGCCATGAACGTGATCGAGGAGATCCACCGCAAGCTGCCGAACACGCATCTGGTCATGCACGGCTCCTCCTCGGTGCCGCAGGAGCTCCAGGACATCATCAACGCCTATGGCGGCAAGATGAAGCCGACCTGGGGCGTGCCTGTTGCCGAGATCCAGCGCGGCATCAAGAACGGCGTGCGCAAGATCAATATCGACACCGACAACCGCATGGCGATGACCGGCCAGATCCGGAAAGTGCTCAAGGACAGCCCGGAGGAGTTCGATCCGCGCAAGTACCTGAAGCCCGCGATGGAAGCGATGACCAAGCTGTGCAAGCAGCGCCTGCAGGAATTCAACACCGCGGGGCAGGCTTCGAAGATCAAGAAGGTTCTGACGACGGCCGAAATGGCCAAGCGCTATGCCAAGGGTGAGCTCGATCCCCGCGTCGCGTAGCGATCGCGGAGGCGGCGTAAGGACCGCAGCACCGTCTTCCGTCATTCCGGGGCGCGCGTAGCGCGAGCCCGGAAATCCATGGTGCCACCATCGACGCGGATCAATGGATTCCGGGCTCGCGCCAAGCGGCGCGCCCCGGAAAAACCCGGTCTCCCCCCTTTACCTGCGACCAACGTTAACTCGGCAATTGCCCGAGAACGGTCTATTTTCCCGGGCAAGGGCAGAGTCGTTTTGGGAGACCTCTCGATGAATCTGACTGAGCTCAACAAGATCGCGACCGCGATGGTCGCGCCCGGCAAGGGCATCCTTGCCGCCGACGAATCCTCCGGCACCATCAAGAAGCGCTTCGATGCGATTGGCGTGGAATCCACCGAAGAGAACCGCCGTGACTATCGCGAGATGCTGTTTCGCGCCAAGGACGCGATGAGCCAGTACATCTCCGGCGTCATCCTCTATGACGAAACCATCTGGCAGAATGCCAAGGACGGCACGCCGCTGGTGAAGCTGATCGAGCAGAGCGGTGCCATTCCCGGCATCAAGGTCGACGAGGGCACGCAAGCCCTGCCGATGTGCCCGGGTGAAACAGTCACCGTCGGGCTCGACAGGCTCGCCGAGCGGCTGAAGAAATATCACGAGCGCGGCGCCCGCTTCGCCAAATGGCGCGCGGTGATCGACATCGGCAGCGGCACTGACGGCCGGGGCATCCCCTCGATGACCGCGATCAGCGTCAACGCCCACGCGCTGGCGCGCTATGCGGCGCTGTGCCAGGCGGCGCAGATCGTGCCGATCGTCGAGCCCGAGGTGCTGATGGATGGCGACCACGACATCGAGCGCTGCTATGAAGTGACGCAGCGCGTGCTCAACAAGACCTTCCAGGAGCTGCGCGTGCAGCGCGTCGCGCTGGAAGGCATGGTGCTGAAGCCGAACATGGCGATCGCAGGAAAGAAATGTCCGAAGCAGGCCTCCGTCGAAGAGGTCGCGGAGAAGACGATACGGCTGCTCAAATCCTGCGTGCCGGCGGCGGTGCCCGGAATCGCCTTCCTGTCCGGCGGCCAGTCCGACGAGGAGGCGACCGCGCATCTCAACGCCATGCACAGGCTCGGCCCGCTGCCCTGGGGGCTGACCTTCTCCTACGGCCGCGCGCTGCAGGCGGCGCCGCAGAAGGCCTGGTCCGGCAAGGCCGAGAACGTCGCCGCGGGGCAGCGCGCCTTCAGCCATCGCGCACGGATGAACGGCCTTGCTTCCACGGGCGAATGGCAAAGCAGCCTGGAACAGAAGGCAGCCTAGACCTTGTCGAACAAACCGCCCCCGCCGCGCCCGGCGCCGCGTCTCTACCTCGCGACGCCTGTGGTCGATGATCCCGCTGCGCTCGTCGCCGAGCTGCCGGGCCTGCTCGCCTCGGCCGACGTCGCCGCCGTGCTGCTGCGGCTGCAGGAGACCGACCAGCGCACCATGATCTCGCGGGTCAAGGCGCTGGCGCCGCCGGTGCAGAAGGCGGGCGCGGCACTCCTCGTCGACGGTCATCCGGACATCGTCGCGCGCGGCGGCGCTGACGGCGCGCATCTCACCGGCCTTGCCGCGCTGGAAGAGGCGGCGCCCTCGCTCAAGCCCGATCGCATCGCCGGCGTCGGCGGCCTCGCCACGCGTCACGATTCCATGAGCGCGGGCGAGATGGGCGCCGACTACGTGCTGTTCGGCGAGCCCGACGAGAACGGCCAGCGGCCGTCGTCCCAGGCCATCGCCGAACGGCTGGACTGGTGGGCCGAGCTGTTCGAGCCGCCCTGCGTCGGCTTTGCCGTTTCGCTGGAGGAGGCCTACGACTTCGCCGCGAGCGGCGCCGATTTCGTGCTGGTCGACTTCATCTGGACCGATCCGCGCGGGCCCAAGGCTGCGCTGATCGAAGTCGACGCCGCGATCAAGAAGGCCCACGCGACGGCGACCGCGAGCCAGAATCCTGCAGGCCAGGAGCACGGCTAGCGCCCGACATGAAGCTCCCCTGCATCACCCTGCTGGCCACGCTGCTGCTGACAGCGCCCGCGGTCGCGCAGCTTCAGATCGCGCCGCCGGCCACGACGCCGAGCGCACCGGCGGAGAAGCACAAGGCAAAACCGCCCGCGCCCGCCATGAAGAAAGAGGCAGCACCGGCGCCGAAACCTTCGGCCTCTCCCTCGCCCAAGCCGGCCGCGACCGTGATCCCCGCGCCGCCGCCAGACGATCCCAATGTCGACCTCGTCTACGGCGCCTATCAGCGCGGCCAGTACAAGACCGCCTTCGAGCTCGCCACCGCCCGTGCGCAAGCCGGCGATCCCAAGGCCATGACCATGCTCGGCGAGCTCTATTCCAACGCCATGGGCATCCGCCGCGACTACGCCAAGGCGGCCGAATGGTACAAGCGCGCCGCCGATGCCGGCGACCGCGAGGCGATGTTCGCGCTCGCCATGCTGCGCATCTCCGGCCGTGGCGGCACGGTCGACAAGAACGAGGCGGTCAGGCTGATGGCCTCCGCCGCCAAGCTCGGCGAGCCCAAGGCGGCCTATAATCTCGCGTTGCTCTACCTCGACGGCCAGACCTTGCCACAGGACGTCCGGCGCTCGGCGGAACTGCTGCGTCAGGCCGCCGATGCCGGCCTGCCCGAGGCGCAATACGCGCTGGCGACCTTCTACAAGGAAGGCACCGGCGTTCCAAAGGATCCTGAACGCGCGGTGCGGCTGCTCCAGGCCGCCTCACTGGCCGACAACGTCGATGCCGAGGTCGAATATGCCATCGCCATGTTCAACGGCACCGGCACGCCGAAGAACCAGCCCGCGGCCGTAGCCCTGCTCCGCAAGGCGTCGCGCCAGGGCAGCGCGATCGCACAGAACCGCCTGGCATGGGTGCTGATCAACGGCGCGGGCACACCCGTGGACAAGGTCGAGGGCTTCAAATGGCACCTGGTGGCCAAGACCGCCGGCAAGGGCGACCCGGAGCTCGACAAGCAATTGTCCGATCTGCCGGCCGAGGAACGGGCCAAGGCGGAGGCCGCCGCCAAGAAATGGCTCGGGACCAAATGACTTGACGTTGGGTCCCTCGCAGGGCACCCACTGCCTCGACCCGGCGGTTTTCGCGCCATTTCCCCCGTCCAAGTCCAGAGCCCATGCTGTACTCCGCCACTATCAACGTCATGGTCAAGGCCGCGCGCCGCGCCGGCCGCAGCCTCAAGCGCGATCTCGGCGAGATCGAGCATCTGCAGGTCTCGCTGAAGGGGCCGGCGAATTTCGTCTCTCTCGCCGACAAGCGCGCCGAGGAGATCCTCTACCAGGACCTCGCCAAGGCGCGGCCCGGCTACGGCTTCATCGGCGAGGAAGGCGGCACCCGCGAGGGCACGGACAAGAGCCACACCTGGATCGTCGATCCCCTCGACGGCACCACCAACTTCCTGCACGGCATCCCGCAATTCGCGATTTCGATCGGCCTCGCCCGCGAAGGCACGGTGATCGCCGGCGTGATCTACAACCCCGCCAATGACGAGCTCTACATCGCCGAGCGCGGCAAGGGTGCCTTCCTCAACGACCAGCGCCTGCGCGTGGCCGGCCGGCGCCAGCTGAACGAATGCGTGGTGGCCTGCGGCCTGCCCCATATCGGTCGCGGCGACCACGAGGAATTCCGCCGCGAGATGACCGCGATCCAGGACCGCGTCGCGGGCCTGCGCCGCTTCGGCGCCGCCTCGCTGGACCTCGCCTTCGTCGCCGCCGGCCGCCTCGATGGCTATTGGGAACGGAACTTGTCGCCCTGGGACATCGCGGCCGGACAGATCATGGTCAAGGAGGCCGGCGGCACAGTGAGCGACATCGACACGCCGGGTGATGCGCTGACCACAGGCCACGTCGTGTGCGGCAACGAATTCGTGCACGGGGAACTGGTGAAGATCTTGCGGAAAGCGGCGTAAGACGCGGCTTCTCGATCGTCGTTCCGGGGCGCGCCTCCTGGCGCTAACCCGGGAATCCATTCACCCGCATCCATTGTAGCTCGATGGGGCTCGCGTTGCGCGCGCCCGGAATGACGCACGAGGGCCTCAATGGCTCGTGTGCGCCCGCGCCGGCGGTCCTCCATAGGCCTTCTTGCCTTCATTGGCCGTCGCCGGCTCCCGGTCTCCGCCCAGCACGCGCTGCACCGAGACGAAGAACACCGGCACCATCAACAGCGCCAGGATCACCACGGCGATCATGCCGCCCATCACGACGCTTCCGAGCGCCTGCTGGCTGGCGCCGCCGGCGCCATGGGCAATCGCCATCGGCAGCACGCCGCAGATGAAGGCGAGGCCGGTCATCAGGATCGGGCGGAAGCGCAGGCGGCAGGCTTCGATGGTGGCTTCCACCAGCGGCTTGCCTTCTTTCCGCAGATCCTTCGCGAACTCGATGATCAGGATCGCGTCCTTCGCGGCGAGGCCGATGATGGTGATGAGGCCGACGGTGAAGTAGACGTCGTTGGGCAAGCCCCGCAGCATCGCCGCGGTCACCGCGCCGACGATGCCCAGCGGGACGGTGAGCAGCACCGCGAGCGGGATGGTCCAGCTTTCATAGAGTGCTGCGAGGCACAGGAACACCACGAACACGGACAGTGCCAACAGGAACGGCGCCTGCGAGCCCGACAGTTTTTCCTGCAGCGATTGTCCGGTCCATTCATAGCCGAAACCGCGCGGAAGCCTGTCGGCCAGTTGCTCCATCTCGGCGATCGCGTCGCCCGAGGTGAAGCCGGGCCTGGCTTCGCCGGAGATTCGCACCGCCGGATAATAGTTGAAGCCGGCGATCTGCGTCGGACCGCGCGCCCATTCCACCGTGGCAAAGGACGAGAACGGCACCAGCTGGCCACGGCTGTTCTTGACGTTGTAGTTGAGGATGTCCTCGGTCCGCATGCGGTCGCGGGCGTCGGCCTGCACCACGACGCGCTGCATGCGGCCGCGGTTCGGGAAGTCGTTGATGTAGTTGGAGCCCAGATTGGTCGAGATCGTGTTGTTGATGTCCTCGAAGGTGACACCGAAGGCGCCGGCCTTCTCGCGGTCGACCATGAGATTGACAACGCCCGCCTCTGGCAGGCCCTCGATATAGACCTTCTGAAGCACCGGGCTCGCATTGGCCTCCGCGATCAGCTGGTCGGCGGCGCGCATCAAGGCCGGATAACCCTTCTGGCCGCGGTCCTGCAGGCGGAACGAGAAGCCGGAGGAGTTGCCGAGATTGTCGATCGGCGGCGGCTGCAGCGCCGCGATCTTGGCGTCGCGGATCGACGAGCCCAGGTCGCGGTTGACGTCGTTGACGATCGCCGCGGCGGAATCCTGCGGTCCGCGCTCCGACCAATCCTTCAAGGTGATGAAGGCCTGCGCGGTGTTCATGCCCTGACCGGAGAAGCTGAAGCCCGTGAGGAAGGTGACGTCTTTGACGCCCGGCCGCGCGGCAAGGTATTTTTCGACCTTCTCGATCACGGCCTCGGTGCGGGCGTAGGACGAATCTGAAGGCGTTTGCACGTCGGTGGTGATGAAGCCCTGGTCGTCGACCGGCAGGAAGCCGCCGGGCAGGCTGACGAAGGCCCAGGACAGGCCGACCAGCAGCGCGGCATAGACCAGCATCAGCCGGCCGGTGCGCTTCAGCGAGAAGCCGACCGTCCCCTCGTAGCGAAATCGCGTGGCTTCCAGCGCGCGGTTGAACCAGCCGAATACGAAGTTGCTCGAATGAGCGTGTCCCTTGGCGACGGGCTTGAGCAGGGTCGCACAGAGCGCCGGGGTCAGCGACAGCGCGAGGAAGGCCGAGAAGCCGATCGCGGCGACCATGGTGACGGAGAACTGGCGGTAGATGATGCCGACCGAGCCCGGGAAGAACGCCATGGGCACGAACACCGCCATCAGCACCAAGGTGATGCCGATGATGGCGCCGGTGATCTGCGACATCGCCTTGCGTGTCGCTTCCTTCGGCGGCAGGCCTTCCTCGGCCATGATGCGCTCGACGTTCTCGACCACGACGATGGCGTCGTCGACGAGAATTCCGACCGCGAGCACCATGCCGAACATCGAGAGCATGTTGATGGAGTAGCCGGCGAGCAGCAGCGTGGTACAGGCGCCGAGCAGCGCCACCGGGACCACGATGGTCGGGATAATGGTGTAGCGGATGTTCTGGAGGAACAGGAACATCACCACGAACACCAGCACCACGGCTTCCACCAGCGTCGTCAGCACCTTCTTGATCGAGGCCTCGACCACGGGCGTGATGTTGTAGGGGATCTCGTAGGTGATGTTGGCCGGGAAGAAGCGCGACAGCTCCTTCATCTTGGCTTCGACCGCGCTCGCGGTCGCCAGCGCATTGCCGGTCGGCGACATCAGCACCGACAGACCCGCGGTCGGCTTGCCGTTGAGGCGTGTGTTGAACTGGTAGCTGAGGCCGCCGACCTCGACGCGCGCGACATCGCGCAGGCGCACGGTCGAGCCGTCGGCATTGGCTCGCAGGATGATGGCGCCGAACTCGTCGGGCGAGGAGAGTTGGCCCTTGACCAGCACAAGCGCCGAAGTGCGTTGGTTGGACGTCGAAGGCTCCGCACCAATGCTGCCCGAGGCCACCTGCGCGTTCTGCGCGGCGATGGCCTTGTTTACGTCATCGGCGGTCAGCCCATAGCCGACGAGCTTGGCCGGATCGACCCAGACGCGAAGGGAGCGCTCCGTCGAGTACAGCGTGGCGCGGCCGACGCCGGGAATGCGGCGGATCTCACCCAGCACGTTACGAATCATGAAGTCGCCGAGGCCGACCTCGTCCAGGCTGCCGTCGGTCGAGCTTAGCGTGATGATCTGAAGCACCGCGCTGGAGGCTTCCTCGATCAGGATGCCCTGCTGCATCACCGCGCGCGGAAGGCGCGCCTCGACGCGCTTGATGCGGTTCTGCACCTCGACCGAGGCGTCGTTGGTATCGGTGCCCGGCTGGAAATTGGCGATGATCTCGACCTGTCCGAGCGAGTCGCTGGTCGATTCGAAGTTGAGGATGCCGGATGCGCCGTTGAGCTCCTCTTCGATCAGCCGCGTGACGCTGTTGTAGAGGTTTTCCGGCGAGGCGCCGGGATAGCTGGTCGAGATGGAGATCGATGGCGGCGCGATGATCGGGTATTGCGCGATCGGCAGCAGCGGCACCGCAATCGCGCCGATCAAGCAGATGAACAGCGCGACGACCCAGGCGAAAATAGGCCTGTCGATGAAGAAACTCGGCATTTGCCGCTCTACCCTCGTTGTTTCACTGCGTTCTCACAGCGAGGGCGCGGAACGCGCGTTTCACCATGAGGGCCCGGCTGTCCTCGGTCGCCATCCTTCGAGACACCCGCTGTGGCAGGCTCCCCAGGATGCCGAAGGCACCCGCGGAGCTGTCCGTTACCGCGTGACCTGCTGCTGGGCGTGCCGGTTATCCGCGGTCGCGCCCACCTCCGACCAGGGCTGAGGCTGCACCTTGTCGCCGGCTGCGAACTTCTGGAACCCTTCGACCACGACCTTGTCGCCGGCCTTCAGGCCTTCGGTAACGAACCAGAGTCCGTCCTGCACCGAACCTGTGCGCACCGCCTGTACCGCGATATGGTTATCGTCCTTGACGACGAATACCTCGCTGCCACCGCCGCCGTTGCGCTGGACCGCCTGCTGCGGCACCGCAATCGCATCGGAATCGAGACCCTGTTCGATGCGGACACGGACATACATGCCCGGCAGCAATTCGCGTTTGGGGTTGGGGAACTCGCCGCGCAACGTCACCTGCCCGGTGTGGGCGTCGACCTTGGCGTCGGAAAACAGCAGCTTGCCCTCAAGGGAATAGATGGTGTTGTCGTCGAGCACCAGGCGCACCTTGGCGGTATCCGAGGCGATGCGCTCGAGGTCGCCGGTCTCGAAGGAACGGCGGAGCTGATTCAGTTCGTTCACCGATTGGGTGAAGTCGGCGTAGATCGGATCGAGCTGCTGGATCGTGGCGAGATTGGTCTCGTTCTGCACGGCGAGTGCACCCTCGCTGACCAGCGCCGCACCGACCACGCCGTCGATCGGCGCACGCACGGTCGCATAATCGAGATTGAGCTTTGCCCGGGCGAGCTCAGCCTTGCGGCCCTCGACTTCGGCATGGGCCTGGCGCTCGGCTGCGATCGCCTTCTCATTCTCGGCTTCCGGAGCAGCGCGATCCTTGGTGAGGGTCGCGATGCGATGTGCCTGCTGCCTGGCCTGCATCAATGCCGCCTCAGCCTTGGCAAGCGCGGCCTCATTGGCCATCACCTCGACCTCGAAGGGGCGCGGATCGATGCGATAGAGCGGATCGCCCGCCTTTACCTCGCTACCCTGCCGGAACAGACGCGCAACCACGATGCCGGACACGCGCGGCCGCACGTCCGACACCCGCGTCGGTGCGATGCGGCCCGGCAGTTCGCGGACCACGGACCGCGGCTGCGGCTTGACGACGACCACGCTGACATCGGGGGCCACCGGCTGGGCTGCGGAAATGGCGGAGCTGGATTCGTCGCAAGCACCGAGTAGCGGCGTAAGGGCCGCGAGCATCAATGCAACGCATGCCGATCGCGCGCGAAGTCCTGACATGAAGTGTAGTGCCCCGATATTGTTGATACTGATCGCGCTCCGCGTGGGCCCATTCTGGGCCTCTCTGCGGCGGCCGGTACCTTCAAAATAGAATGGACTTGCTGCGACGCAACGCGTATCGCGGGCGGCTCATTGTCACACGACGCAAGTCATTGAAATCACGAAGGTTTGGCCAAGTCACTCGATTGTGAGTCCAGTTCCATCGCCGCGTGCTGCGACGGAACATCGCAATCAGTCGGCGGCTTTCATCCGATAGTGGCTGATTCCCCATTCAGTTCCCCCAGCATAGCCGAACAAGCCTGATGTCGCGAGGAGGAACCAGCGCCAGCGACGCATCAACCGGGCGGTCTCCTCGCCATAGACCCTGCGCAGGCACACCTCGATCGCGCCGCGACGCGCATCGAAATTGGCGAGCCAGTCGTTGGCGGTGCGCTGATAGTGCGTACCGCTCCAGCACCATTCCTTCTCGATCGCAAAGATGTCGTCGAATTGCCTGACGAGATGATGGCTCGGCATTAGCCCGCCCGTGAAGACATGCTGCGCGATCCCGCCGTCGCGATCGGACCGGTCGAACAGATCGGACCCGGTGCGATGGGTTGCGATGTGCATCAAGAAGCGCCCGTCGGGCGCGAGCCATGAGTGCAAGCGCGTCAGCAGCTTGCGCCAGTTCATCATCCGCTCGAACGTCTCCACCGAGACGATGCGGTCGAATTGGCCGTTGGGCGCGAACACGTTCATGTCCGCCGCAACCACACGCAGGTTCAGCAAACCGCGCTGCTCTGCCTGCTCCTCGACATACGCGCGCTGCGCCTGCGAGGTCGCTACCGCCGTCACCTTGGCGTGCGGAAACTGCCGGGCCATCCAAAGCGACAAGGAGCCCCAGCCGCAGCCGAGCTCCAGGATGGTCTGCCCGTCGGCGAGACCGGCATGCTCGACGGTCTGGCGCAGCGCCTCCTCCTCGGCTTCCTGCAGGGTGGTCGCAGTGGTCTTGTAGAAGCCGCAGGAGTACTTCCGGTTCGGGCCGAGCACCTCCGCGGAGAGGGCCACGGGCACATCGTTACGCCCGGCCTCCGGTTGCTCGGCGATCGGCCGCAGCATCATCCGGCCGGCAAAGGCGGCATCGGCGGCGGCGTCATGGCCGGCAAGGCGCATGGCGGTGCGGGAGCACAGCCGCTGGATCGCGGCGCGCATCACCACATCCGGTAGCGGCACGCGTTCGGCAGTCCCGATGATCGCGGAAACGACGCTCATGCGGCCCCAGAATGTCGAGCTTGCAGTCACCTGCTTATCAAAGCGCCGCTTCCGGCCCGGGTTCCGAGGGGCTGTCCCCGAAATCGGCGCATCCGGCGCTTTTTTTGGGCTGGCGCTGTGCCATAGTGCGCACTGCAAGCAAGCTTACGTAACGGATGATACCGGCCATGCCGTCTGGCACTTCCCGCTCCACCATGGATATCGAGTACACCAAGCTGTCCTCGCCCAGCGTCTTCCTGGTGCGGATGCTGGTCTTCCTGGTGCTCTGCGCGCTGGTAAGCGTGGTGCTCTACAAACAGATTATCCAGGCCTTCTTCGCCAATCCCGGGCTCAACGCCCTGATCGGGGCCGTGCTGTTCATCGGCATCGTGCTGGCCTTCCGCCAGGTCATCCGGCTCTATCCCGAGGTCTCCTGGGTCAACAATTTCCGCATCGCCGATCCGGGCCTTGCGCCGGCCCGGCACCCAAAACTGCTGGCGCCGATGGCGGCCATCCTCGGCGGCGAGCGCTCTGGGCGGATGACGATCACCCAGACCACGATGCGGCATCTGCTCGATTCCATCGCGACGCGCCTGGACGAGGCCCGCGACATCTCGCGGTACATGACCGGCCTCCTGGTCTTCCTCGGCCTGCTCGGCACCTTCTGGGGTCTGATCGAGACGGTCGGCTCGGTCGGCAAGGTCATCGACGGGCTCAAGGTCGGGGGCGATTCCGGGGCGCTGTTCGACACGCTGAAGGAGGGCCTCGCCGCCCCGCTCGGCGGCATGGGCATCTCGTTCTCCAGCTCCCTGTTCGGACTTGCCGGCTCGCTGGTCCTCGGTTTCCTCGACCTGCAGTCGAGCCAGGCGCAGAACCGCTTCTACACCGACCTCGAAGACTGGCTTGCCACCACCGTGCGCGAATATGGCGGCAGCGAGGTGCCTGCCGCCTCCGGCGGGGGCGTCGCCAGCGGCGAGCTCCAGGCCGCGGTGGAGCGGCTGCGCTCGGTGCTGGAAGAAGGCAGCGGCAGCCGCGGCACCACGGCGGCGATGGCGAGCCTTGCCGAAGCGATCCAGGCGCTGGTCTCGCACATGCGCACCGAGCAGCAGATGATCCGCGAATGGGCCGACGGTCAGGGCGAGCAGAACCGCGAGATCCGGCGCCTGCTGGAGCGGATCGCGCGCCAGCCTGAGAAGAGTTAGCAGCTAGACGAAAGAAGCGACCATGGCTCTTGCCCGCGCCCGCCGCAGCGAAGGCGGCCTCAATTACTGGCCCGGCTTCGTCGATGCGCTGTCGACGCTGGTTCTGTCGATCGTATTCCTGCTGTCCGTGTTCCTGGTCGTGCAGTTCTTCCTGTCGCAGGAGGTCACCGGCAAGGACAAGGCGCTGGAGCAGCTTAATGCCAAGATCGCGCAGCTCAACGAGCTGCTCTCGCTCGAGAAGCTGGGCAAGCTTACGCTCGACGACCAGGTCTCGCAGCTGAAAGCCGGCCTCGCCTCGGCCGAGAGCGAGCGCGACCGCATCAAGGGTCTCTACGATGGCCTCGCCGCCGCCGGGAACGACGCGCAAGGCAAGACGGCGGAGCTCGGCAAGGCGCTGGACTCGGAGAAGGCGGTCTCGGCACGGGCACTTGCCCAGATCGAGGTGCTGAACCAGCAGATCAGTGCGCTCAGGCGGCAATTGGCGGCGCTGGAAGAAGCGCTCGATGCCTCTGAAAAGCGGGACAAGGAATCGCAGAACCGGATCGCCGATCTGGGATCGCGCCTCAACGTCGCCCTGGCGCAGCGCGTGCAGGAATTATCGCGCTACCGCTCCGAATTCTTCGGCCGCCTGCGTGCCATCCTCGGCAACCGCCCCGACATCCGTATCGTTGGCGACCGCTTCGTGTTCCAGTCCGAAGTCTTCTTCGACACCGGACAGGCGATGCTGCTGCCCGAGGGCCGCGCCGAGCTCGACACGCTGGCGGCCGCGCTGATCGAGCTCGACAAGAAGATCCCGAGCGAGATTCCCTGGGTGCTGCGCGTCGACGGCCACACCGACGTGCGGCCGGTGAGCGGCGCGAACTTCAAGTCGAACTGGGATCTGTCGGCGGCCCGCTCCATCTCGGTGGTGCAGTACCTGATCTCGCTCGGCGTGCCCGCCCAGCGCCTCGTCGCGGCCGGCTTCGGCGAATTCCAGCCGCTCGATCCCGGCAACAGCGAGGAAGCCTACAAGCGCAACCGCCGCATCGAGCTGAAGCTGACGGAGCGGTAGTGGCGTCAGATACATCCCGCTTCGTCATTGCCGGGCTTGACCCGGCAATCCATCAGGAGGGATTCTTTTCCAAATGAATGGATGGCCGGGTCAAGCCCGGCCATGACGAGTCAATCCCGATGATCCAACTCCGCCCCTATCGCTCTGAGGACGAGGCCGCCGCAATCGACCTTTGGCATCGCACCTGGCAGCAGGCCTACCCGCAGATCGACTTTGCGGCGCGGCTCGAATGGTGGCGCGGGCGCTGGCGCAAAGACCTGGTGCCGAAGGCCGCGATCGTGGTGGCGGAGCTTGACGGCGCGCTGATCGGGTTCGTCACCATCGATGGCGAAGGCTATCTCGACCAGCTCGTGGTTGATCCCGTCCATTGGGGAACAGACGCGGCAAGGCTGCTGGTGGACGAGGCCAAGCGGCTGTCAGCTTCAGGGGTCACGCTTCTCGTCAACAAGGACAATGCCCGCGCCATCCGCTTCTACGAGCGCAACGGCTTCGCCCATGCAGGCGACGATGTGAACCCGACCTCGGGCCGGCCGGTGCTGAAGATGGAATGGAAGCCGTAGGCTTCCTCTCCAACGCTGCCCGCCTCACGCCCCCTCGAACTGCAGCCTCGCCAGCCTCGCATAAAGCCCGTTCGCAGCGACGAGCTCGGCATGCGTGCCCTGCTCGACGATCTTGCCCTGGTCCATCACCAGGATGCGGTCGCAGGACAGCACGGTTGCAAGGCGATGCGCGATGACGAGCGTGGTACGGTGGCGCATCAGCTCTTCCAGAGCGGTCTGCACCAGCGTCTCGCTTTCGGCGTCCAGGGCGGAGGTGGCTTCATCAAGCAGCAGGAGCGGCGCATCGCGCAGGATGGCGCGGGCGATGGCGATGCGCTGACGCTGGCCGCCGGACAGCGTCACGCCGCGCTCGCCGAGCGCCGTCTCGAAACCCTCCGGCAGGCGGCGGATGAACTCGGCGGCGTGCGCGAGCTCGGCGGCGCGCTCGACCTCCGCATCGGTCGCATCGGGCCGGCCGAAGCGAATGTTCTCGCGGGCACTTGCCGCGAACACCACGGATTCCTGCGGCACCAGCGCGATGCGGGCGCGGAAATCGCGCGGATCGGCGGATTTGACCGGTACGCCGTCGAGCGAGATCGTTCCGCTGCGCGGATCGTAGAAGCGCAGCAAGAGATGAAAGATCGTGCTTTTGCCGGCGCCCGAGGGACCAACGATCGCGACCTTCTCGCCGGGGCGCACGGTGAACGACACGGCATCGAGCACCTTGACGTCGCGCCGCGCCGGATAGGCGAAGCTGACCTGCTCGAAACCGACCTCGCCGCGCGCCGGCACCGGCAGCGCAAGCGGCGCCGCGGGCGCGGTGATCTCGGGCTTCACGTGCAGGATCTCGAACAGGCGCTCGGCCGCGCCCGATGCCGCCGAGACCTCGCCCCAGACCTCGCTGAGCTGGCCGAGGCCGGCCGCGGCGAACACCGCGTAAAGCACGAACTGACCGAGCCGGCCCGGCGTGATCGCGCCGGAGAGCACGTCATGCGAGCCGATCCAGAGGATCGCGACCACGCTCGCGAACACGATGAAGATGATGATGGCCGTGAGCACGGCGCGGGCCTGGGTCGAGGTGCGCGCAGCTTCATAGGCCTGTTCCACCTCGCCACCGAAACGCTTCTGGGCAAATTGCTCGCTGGTATAGGCCTGCACGGTTCGGATCGCGCCGACCAGTTCGCCGGCATAGGCGGAGGCGTCGGCGAGGGTGTCCTGCGCATTGCGCGACAGGCGGCGCACCCAGCGCCCGAAGGCGACCAGCGGCAGCACGATGAGAGGAATGGCCAGCAGCACGAAGCCAGAAAGTTTCGGGCTCGTGATCACCATCATCGCGGCGGCGCCCAGAAACATCATGAGGTTGCGCAGCGCGATCGACACGGAGGCGCCGACCGCCGATTTGAGCTGGGTGGTGTCGGCAGTGAGCCGCGAGATCAGCTCGCCGCTGCGCGCCGAATCGAAGAAGGCGGGCGACAGCGACAGCAGATGGCCGAAGACGTCGCGCCTGAGGTCGGCGACGATGCGCTCGCCGATCGTCATCACGAGGTAGTAGCGCGCCGCGCTCGCGAGCGCGAGCACGGCGACCACCGCCAGCATCACCGAGAAGTAGCTGTTGATCAGCTCGATGCCCTCGGGCGTCAGGCCGAAATCGATCATGCGGCGCACCGCGATCGGCACCAGCAGCGTGGTCAGCGCGGCAACCGTGAGCGCGACGAAGGCCAGCGCCGCCCGGCCGCGATAGCGGCTCACATAGGGCGCGAGCGCCAGCAACGGCCGGAGCTTTGCGCGTCCCTTGGCCGGCTGCTCGATCAGCTCATCCTCGATCGATGGCGTGTCCGCGACGTTCATTTCGGGCCGATCGACATATTGGTCATCAAGCCGTTCCACTGCGCTCATGAGATTCGACCCGTTGCATGCGTTCGCTCCCAATTAGGCCGGTGCGCTGGTAGTGGCAAATCCGGGATGTCCCTTAGGGGCAAACCCCGCTTCAACAGGCCGGCACAGCTTGTTTTGCCTGATTTCGTGAGGTATAGAGCCGCCCAAATCCGTCATTCGCTAGCCACCCAAGAAGGCGCCGGAGCGCCGAGGAATTGCCATGAAAGCCGAAATTCATCCAGATTATCATACGATTAAAGTCGTCATGACCGACGGAACCGAGTACCTGACCCGCTCGACCTGGGGCAAGGAAGGCGACACGCTGAACCTCGATATCGACCCGAAGTCGCACCCGGCCTGGACCGGCGGCTCCGCGCAGATCATGGACCGCGGCGGCCGCGTCTCGCGCTTCCAGAAGAAGTTTTCGGGCTTTCTCAAAAAGGACTGAGCCGGCCGCAAGGCTGGAGACGAAAAACGCCCCTGAGGAAATCAGGGGCGTTTTTGTTTTGGGGCCGGCGTCATCGCGAGGAGCTCGCGACAAACAAAATTGCGGAGCAATTTGCGCTGATGCGGCGAAGCAATCCACACTTCCTCCGCAGAGGGATTTCCGGATTGCTTCGCGCGCTCGCAATGGCGACGGACAGACGCTACCGCTCGAACGCGGCCTTCAGCGCGTTGAGTTGCGGCACCAGAGGGTTGCCGATCGCTGCATGCTCGGTCGGCGGGGTGTGGATCGTGCTGTCGAGGCGGCGCACGCGGGTCTGCAGGCTCATCGAGCGATGGATCAGGTCCTGGAGCTGGGAGGGCAGCTTCTCGATGGTGTCGGCGGGACCGGGATCGGCGGCGGTGAGCTTGACCTTGGTCTTCTCGCGGTTGGCCTGGCTCAGCGTCATCTCGCCCTCCTTCACGGCGCGATGCAGCAGCAGCCACGAGGCGAGCTGCATCAGACGCGTGGTGAGGCGCATGCTCTCTGTCGCGTAGGTCAGGCTGACGGCGCGATCGAGCGCCTTGGCTTCGATGCGGCCGGCGCCGTCGAGATAGGCAGCGGTTTCCTCGACGAGGTCCATGCCCTCACGGAACAGGTTGCCGAAGGCTGCAGAGTTGGTGAACCGCTCGCTGAGTTGAACGAGAGCGCCGTCGGCCTGCAAACGTTCCATGGTTAACGCCTCTTACGCAACTGTTTGACTGTCCGGCTTTGGCGCCGGCTTATGATAAACAAATCATTGCGCGAGCGGGACGCGGAGTCCAGTGACAAGCGCAGATATGGTTTCCGCGGGTCGCTCCCCGGGAATTCAACCGCAACGAGATGCAAAAACGCAAAAAAGAGCCGCCGGAAGACCGGCGGCTTTGAAAGTTGATAACAGGGAGGCGTCAAACAGAGTGGACAGGAGCCACTCGGTGTCCAAACGAGGACAGTTCCAGTCATAAACCCGAAAGCTTAATTCGAAGTAAACGAGCTAATTTTTTGAGACTTCGTTAGCCATGTCGGCCAGTGGCCGAGCCGAGGTCTTGCGCTCCAACGCAGTGCGGCACGAACGCTATCACTGTCATTCCGGGGCGCGACGCCGTCGCGAGCCCGGAATCCATAATCACGAGTGGATGCAGCGGCCCGCCTTGTCAGGTGCCCGTTTCGATTTCCTGGGGTGATGGATTCCGGGCTCGGCGCCGACGCGCCGCCCCGGAATGACTGTGAAGAGATTACGACTTGAAAATACTGTTCGCCGCATCGCGTGAGGCGCGCTTCTTTGCGGCCGCTTCTTCCAGTCGTGCGATCTCGGTCTTGAGCAGCATGACGCGTTCGGTCAGTTCCTCGACTGACAACAGCGAGAGATCTTGACCGATTTCATGGCTGATCTTCTTGCGCGGGCGGTCGTCGTCTTCGATCGGCATCCTCGTTCCTCCTGCGTTCGCGCCGGACCATGACCGAGGCGGTTGCCAGCTTGGATGGCGCTGGCTAAGCAAGGGCCTCGCTTTCATCCCGCACCTTTGCCCAAGGACACATCATGGACAAGCTGCCCGCGCAAATGACCGTGGTCGCCATCTCCAAGCCCGGCGGACCGGAGGTGCTGGTGCCGGAACAACGGGCGCTGCCGCAGCCCGGTCCCGACGAGATCCTGGTCAAGGTCGAGGCTGCCGGCGTCAACCGGCCCGACGTGGCGCAGCGCTCCGGTGCCTATCCGCCGCCGCCCGGCGCCAGCGACTTGCCAGGCCTGGAGATTGCGGGCGAAGTGGTCACGGTCGGCAGCAATGCCAAGCGGCACAAGATCGGCGACAAGGTGATGTCGCTGGTCGCCGGCGGCGGCTATGCGCAGTACTGCATCGCCCAGGATGCCCAGGCGATGAGCGTGCCGCCGGCACTGTCGATCAAGGAGGCCGGCGCGCTGCCGGAAACCCTGATGACGGTCTGGCACAACGTGTTCGAGCGCGGCGGCCTCAAGGCCGGCGAGACGCTGCTGATCCATGGCGGCTCCTCCGGCATCGGCACCATGGCGATCCAGCTTGCCAAGGCATTCGGCGCGAAGGTGTTCGTCACGGTGGGATCGCAGGACAAGATCGACGCCTGCCTCAAGCTGGGTGCCGACCGCGCCATCAATTACAAGACCGAGGATTTCGTCGCCGTGGTCAAGGCTGAGACCAACAACGTTGGTGTCAACCTGATCCTCGACATGGTCGCCGGCGACTATGTCGATCGCAACTATGATGCTGCGGCGGTCGACGGCCGCATCGTCCAGATCGCGACCCTCAACGGCCCGAAGGTCAGCGTCAACATCGCCAAGGTGATGGTCAAGCGCCTGACCCATACCGGCTCGACTCTGCGCCCCCGTAGTAATGCGGACAAGGCGGCGATGGTGGCTGCGATCGAAGAGAAAGTGATGCCGCTCTTGCGCGAAGGCCGCATCAAGCCGGTCATGGACAGCACTTTCCCGCTGGAAAAGGCGGCGGATGCTCACCGGCGCATGGAGACGAGCGCACATATTGGCAAAATTGTGTTGGAGGTCTAGGCCATCGGCCCAGCGGGCAGGGCGGAAACCCTTTGATTTCCCTCGCTTTCGTGGCATCTATCGCGACGCACCGGACCACTTCCGTCCCGGTCCGATATCGCCTTTTAGATTCGCCTTGCACTGAAGAGTTTGCGTCGAACGCGGAGAACTGGCCTTGCGTCTGATCAGGTGCCTCGCGCCCATCGCGCTGGGCCTCATGATTCTTGTCGCCGCGTATCCCGCGCGCGCGCTCGACGCCGTCAGCGTCCGTAGCGACGCGCCCGCGATCGACCTCACCGGCGTGCTCGAGCATCAGCGCAGCGATGCCGACCGCATCCAGGTCTCCACCGCGCCCGGCACCGACGGCATCGTCCGCCGCATCGAGGTGCGCGCGCGCGAAGGCGGGCAGAACTGGGTGGTGTTCGCGCTCGCCAACAACACCGACGACCAGCTCGACCGCCTGATCGTCGCACCGCACTATCGCATCGTCTCCTCCGGGCTGCTGTGGCCCGACCTCGGCCTGTCGCGCATCGCGACCATCACGCCCTCGATCGGCGATCGGCCGGAACGTCAGGAAAGCGCCACCGCGGACGTGTTCCGCATCACGCTCGACCCCGGCGCCGTCGTCACCTTCGTCGCGGAGCTGCGCACCGACAAGCTGCCACAGCTTTATCTGTGGGAGCCGGAAGCCTACAAGGACAAGGTCAACTCGTTCACGCTCTACCAGGGCATCGTGATCGGCATCTCTGGCTTGCTCGCGCTGGTGCTGACCATCCTGTTCGTGGTGAAGGGCAGCATCATGTTCCCGGCCGCCGCAGCGCTGGCCTGGGCGGTGCTGGTCTATATCGGCGTCGATTTCGGCTTCTGGGGCAAAGTGCTCGACATGTCGAACAACGCCGAGCGCATCTGGCGCGCGGCGGGCGAAGCGATCCTGGCGGCAACGCTGCTCGTGTTCCTGTTCGCATATCTCAATCTCAGCCGCTGGCACGTGCGCTATTCGCACATCACGATCGGCTGGCTCGCCTTTCTCGGCTCGCTGGTGGCGCTCGCGCTGTTCGATCCGGCGGTGGCCTCCGGCATCGCGCGTATTTCGCTGGTGCTGATCGCCTTCGCCGGCTTCGCGCTGATCGTCTATCTCTCCACCCACGGCTTCGACCGTGCGGTGCTCTTGATCCCGACCTGGTTCCTCCTGGTGGTCTGGGTGGCCGCCGCCGGCATGACGGTGGCCGGCTCCGTCACCAACGACATCGTCGGCCCGGCCCTGCTCGGCGGCCTCGTGCTGATCGTGATGCTGATCGGATTCACCGTGATGCAGCACGCTTTCGCCGGCGGCGGCGCCACCACCGGCATCGTCTCCGACATCGAGCGCCGGGCGCTGGCGCTGGCCGGCTCCGGCGATCTGATCTGGGACTGGGACGTGTCTGCCGATAAGGTCTTCACCAGCCCCGAGACCGAAGCCCTGCTTGGACTGAAGCGCGGCACGCTCGAAGGTCCTGCAGCCTCATGGCTCGAGGTGCTGCATCCGCTCGACCAGGATCGTTTCCGCGCCGCGCTCGACAGCGTGCTCGACCAGCGCCGCGGCCGGCTGGTGCAGGATTTCCGCCTGCGCACGCCGGACGGTCATTTCATGTGGTTCGCACTGAAGGCCCGGCCCGTGGTCGGCTCGGACGGCGAGGTCTCGCGCGTCGTCGGCACGCTCACCGACGTCACGGAATTGCGCAACGCCGAGGAGCGCCTGCTGCACGATTCCGTGCACGACAACCTCACCGGCCTGCCCAACCGCAAGCTGTTCATGGACCGGTTGGGTGCCGTCGCCAACTTCGCCAAGACCATGCCGACGCTGCGGCCGACGCTGATGGTGATCGACCTCGACCGTTTCAAGCAGGTCAACGATTCCGTCGGCATTGCGGTCGGCGATTCCATTCTGCTGACGCTGGCCCGCCGCCTCACCCGCATCCTGAAGCCGCAGGACACGCTGGCCCGGATGGCCGGCGACCAGTTCGGCCTGATCCTGCTCTCGGAGCAGGACCCGGCGCGCATCACCGCCTTCGCCGAGACCATCCGCAAGACCATCCGCGCGCCGATCGCCTTCAACGACCGGGAGATCTTCCTCACCGCCTCGATCGGCCTCGCGCTCTCCGATCCCCAGGTTCAGCTGACGGACGAGATCATCAAGGACGCCGAGCTGGCGATGTATCATTCCAAGCGCATCGGCGGCGACCGCATCGACGTCTACAAGCCCGCGATGCGCGCACGGAAGACCGATCGCCTGACCCTGGAGAGCGAGCTGCGCCGGGCCATCGAGCGGCAGGAGATCACCATCCTGTACCAGCCGATCGTGCGGCTGGAGGATCGCTCGATCGCCGGCTTCGAGGCCCTGGCGCGCTGGGATCATCCGAAGCTCGGGCGCATGGCACCGTCGGAATTCATCACCATCGCCGAAGAGACCGGCCTGATCGTCGACCTCGGCATGTTCGTGCTCGACCAGACCGCCAAGCAGCTCTCGATCTGGCAACGCGCGATGCGCTCGCGCGACCCGATCTTCGCCTCGGTCAACGTCTCTTCGCGGCAATTGCTGCGCCACGACCTGATCCACGACATCCGTACCGTGCTGTCGCGCTCCTCGGTTGCGCGCGGCACGCTGAAGCTCGAATTGACGGAATCGCTGGTGATGGAGAATCCGGAGCACGCCGCGCAGATGCTGACGCGAATCCGCGAGCTCGGCACGGGGCTGTCGCTCGACGATTTCGGCACCGGCCATTCCTCGCTGGCCTATCTGCAGCGCTTCCCGTTCGACACCATCAAGATCGACCAGTCCTTCGTGCGCACCACCAGCCGCGGCACCCGCCCGGTGATCCTGAAATCGATCATCGCGCTCGCGCACGATCTTGGAATGGACGTGGTGGCGGAAGGCGCCGAGACCGATTCCGACGCCGTCGAGCTCTACCAGATGGGCTGCGAATACGCGCAAGGTTTCGCTTTTGGCGAGCCGATGGACGCCGATGCCGCGATGCGCCTGCTGACGGAAGTGCGGCTCGAAGCGGCGAGCTAGCTCTGTCTGCGCCGCAGACTCATCAGCAGTCCAAGCCCCAGCAGCAGCGAGACCACCGCAAGACCGCCCCACACCAACCCCGCTTGCTCGAGGTAGACGTCCTGCGAGACCGGGTCGTAGCACCGGCCGAGTTCGTTGAAGCAGTCGCGCCAACGCCAATAGCGGGATTCGAAGGCGAGCGCTGACAGCATGCCCAACCCGATCAGCGCTGCGCCAAGGATCCCACCAAGCCAGCGCAGGATCATGCGGCGCGGCCTCACCGCTTCTTCGACTTCTGCTTCCTGAACCTCACGCTCTCGCCATCGGGCATGCGCGTCGCCACGAAGCCCGCGGCAAGGCACGCTTCGCGTTGCGGCATCTGGATGTCGGGGCTGCGCAGGCTGTCCCACCAGGAGGCGCGCTGCGCCGCGCGCGGCAGCGCCGCGCCGATGATCTCCTCGATCTGCTCGAAGCTCAGCACAAACTCCTCCTGCTTCTGCCGCAGCAGATAGTCGCGCAACGCGAGATAGTCGTTCACGATTGTCCTCTCACATCAGCTGCTCAAAACCGTGCGTCGCATAAACCGATTCTTAACTCATTGCGGCAGCGCCGTCCTACCTTAAACACTACTCAAGCTTTCGGGCGCATCCACTATGTCCGGGAGCAAACGATGCTGTCTGGATGGCGCGACGTCATGGCCCGCCAGCCGTGGCGGATTTCAGCGAAACTGCTGATCATATCGTCCGTGGTGACGGTGATCGGCTTTTCCGCCATTTGCGTCAACGTCATGCTCGACATGCGCCGGGGCGAGGAGGCGCTCGCCCGCCAGACGCTGGAGAACCTCGCGACCACCATCGAATCCGACGTGAACCGGAACGTCGAGATCTACGACCTGTCGCTGAAGGCGGTCGCCAGCAACATGCTGCTGCCCGAGCTCGCGACTGTTTCCAAGACGATCCGCCACCTGATCCTGTTCGACCATGCGACGACGGCCAAGCATTTCGGTGCCATTCAGGTCTTCGATGCCGAGGGCCGGCTGACCATCGACGCGTCCACGCTCGATCCCCTCGCCGAGAATCGGAGCGAGGAGGACTATTTCAGGGTGCATCGCGACAATCCGGGCGCCGGGCTCTTCATCAGCCGCCCGATGCTGTTTCGCGGTGCCTACTCGATCGTGCTGAGCCGCCGCATCAGCGATACCGACGGCGGCTTTCTCGGCGTCGTCGCCGGCTCGATCCGCTTCAGCTACTTCCACGAATTGTTCGAGCGTCTGAACCTCGACCCTGAAGACACCATCACGGTGCTCAAGCGCGATCGCACCATCATGATGCGGCGGCCGTTCGATCTCGACATCATCGGCACGAACCTGAACGACCGCCGAACCTGGAGAGCGGACAATCTCCGGGCCGGCGACTCCTATTCGGGACAGGGCCCGGTCGATCCGACGCCGCGGCTCTACGTCCGCAGCGGCGGCAGCGGACCGCTGTTCGTGGTGGCGGGCAAGCCTCTGGCCGCAGTATTCGAACTCTGGCAGAAAGAAGCCTACCGCATCGGCGCAGTTGTGCTGGCGCTCGCGCTGTTCGTGCTGGCATCGACGCTCGTGCTCGCGCGCGAGATCGGCAGGCGCGCCGAGGCCGAGCGAAAGCTCGAGGAGATGGCGACGACGGACGCACTCACCGGCCTGAAGAACCGCCGCAAGTTCGATTCCGTCATCGACACTGAATGGCGGCGCGCGATGCGCCAGAAGGTTCCGATCGCGCTGCTGATGATCGATGCCGATCACTTCAAGGCCTACAACGACACGTTCGGCCACCAGGCCGGCGACCAGGTGCTGGTCGGCATCGCCATCTGCATTTCCGATTCGGTGAGCCGCGCCGGCGACTGCGCCGCGCGCTACGGCGGCGAGGAATTCGCCGTACTGCTGCCGAACATGTCGGCCACCAACGCCTTCAAGGTCGCCGAGACCATCCGTCTCAAGGTGCAGGGCTGGTCCGACGATCAGGCAATGTCGACCGTCTCCTGCGGTATCGCAAGCCTCGTTCCCGATGCGGGTATGGATTGGCCGGTCCTGGTTGCCGCCGCCGACAAGGCGCTCTATGCCGCCAAGGCGGGCGGGCGTAATCAGTCGGTGGTGGCGAGCCTGCCGCAGCTGTCGCTGGTGGCGTGAAGAACTCTCTCGCCCTCGTCATTGCGAGCCAAGCGAAACAATCCAGATCGTCTCCGCGGAGGTAGCCTGGATTGCTTCGTCGCTTCGCTCCTCGCAATGACGAGTGGAGAGATAACGCTCGCTACTGCCCTAGATATTTCTTCATCTCCGCGATCAGCCCGTCGCGCAATTCCGGGCGCTTCATGCCGTAGGCGATGTTGGCGCGCAGGAAGCCGGGCTTGGAACCGCAATCGTGGCGCTCGCCTTCGAACTCGACCCCGTAGAACTTCTGCGACTTGGCAAGCCCGATCATCGCGTCGGTCAATTGGATCTCGCCGCCGGCGCCGCGCTCCTGGGTCTCCAGGATCTTGAAGATCTCCGGCTGCAGGATGTAGCGGCCGGTGATCGAGAGATTGGAAGGCGCGGTGCCCTTGGCCGGCTTCTCGACCATGCCGTCGACCTCGAACATCTTCCCGTTGCGCTTGCCGACGCCGCAGATGCCATATTGATGGGTCAGGTGATCGGGCACCGCCTCGACCGCGACCAGATTGGATTTCTCGCCGAGCGAGGCCGCCATCTCGATCATCTGCTTCAGGCAGCCGGGCGTGTTGAGCACGAGCTCGTCCGGCAGCACGACGGCGAACGGCTCGTTGCCGACGATGTCGCGCGCGCACCAGACCGCGTGGCCGAGGCCGAGCGGCGCCTGCTGGCGGGTGAAGCTGACGGCGCCGGCTTCGGGCTGGTTCTGGGCCAGGATGTCCTGCTCCGCCTTTTTGCCGCGCGCGGCCAGCGTCGTGTCGAGCTCGAACATCCGGTCGAAATGGTCCTCGATGACGTTCTTGTTACGGCCCGTGACGAAGACGAAATGCTCGATGCCGGCCTCCCTCGCCTCATCATAGACGTATTGGATCAGCGGCTTGTCGACGATGGTCAGCATTTCCTTCGGCATTGCCTTGGTGGCGGGCAGGACGCGGGTGCCGAGGCCGGCGACTGGGAATACGGCTTTGCGAATCTTCATGTGATTGATCGAATACCTGGGAGCACATGGGAACGGAGCAATGCACCTTGCTAGCCTGTTTGCAGCCGCCAACAAAGGCGGATGTGGGGCCTCGCCCCGACAGACTTAAGAAAAAGGCCGTCACCAAAATTTCACCTTTGTTAAGTTATTGGCAACGCTAACCAGGCCTCCTGTGGCGGATTTCTCGGGCCGACGGGTGGGACATGATGCAATCAGTGGCAGCGCGGGCAGGCTTTGTGGCCGGAGCAACGATGATCGCGGCGGCCTTGCTGCTGCCGGCCAGCGCGCACGCCCAGGCGCAGAACGGCCTGTCCAATCTGTTCGGCGGCATCTTCTCGGGGCCCAACCCCGCTCCGTCACAAGCAGCGCCGAGCCCCGGCGGCTCACAGACCGGACCGTTGCCTTGGAGCGGCGAGGATGGCGCCTCCGGCCACCCGCTGATGACGGCCGCCGCGATCCGCGAGGCAGCCGGCAATTTCAGCAATTGCGTCGCGGCGATGTGGCCCGATGCTGCACGGCGTGGCATCACGCAGGACAACTTTCAGCGCTTCACCGCGGGGCTCTCGCCTGACCTGCGCATCATGGACCTCATGGACTCGCAGCCGGAGTTCACCAAGTCGATCTGGAACTATCTCGACATTCTCGTGAACGACAACCGTCTCGCCAAGGGCCGCGAGATCCTCGCCACGTACAAGGCGCAGTTCGACGCGACCGAAAGGGCCACCGGCGTCGACCGCTACATCATCGCCTCGATCTGGGGAATCGAGTCCAATTATTCGACGCAGATGGGTGATCGCAGCGTGCTGCAATCGACCGCGACACTCGCCTGCGTCGGCCGGCGCCAAGCCTATTTCAAGGACGAGTTCCTGTCCGCGCTGGAGATCCTCAATCGCGGCGATCTCAGGCCGGAGCAGCTGCGCGGCTCCTGGGCCGGCGCCTTCGGCCCGACGCAGTTCATGCCGACCGCCTTCAAGCGGTTCGCGGTGGATGGGGATGGCGACGGCAGGCGCGACGTCGTCGACAATCCCACCGACCTGATTGCATCGACCGCCAACAATCTCAAGAAGGACGGCTGGCAGTCGGGCCAAACCTGGGGCTACGAGGTCGTGGTGCCCCGGGGCTTCAACTACATGCTGGCCGACCGCTCCAAGGCGATGCCGATCGCGCACTGGGAAAAGCTCGGGCTCAAGCGGGCGACAGGCCAGCCCTTCCCACATCCCTCGCAGAAGGCTTACCTGCTGGCGCCGGCCGGCGCCCAAGGGCCGGGCTTCCTGATGCTGCAGAACTACCGCGTCATCATGAAGTACAACCCGGCCGAGGCCTATGCGCTGGCGATCGGCCATTTCGCCGACCGCTTGCGCGGCGGGCAACCCTTCGTGCAGCCTTGGCCCCGCCAGGAGCGGGAGCTGTCGCGCACCGAGCGGCTGGAACTGCAGCAGCTCCTGGCGCAGCGCGGCTTCTACAAGGGCACCCCGGACGGGCAGTTCGGCGGCCAGACCCGTGAGGCGTTGCGCCACTTCCAGGCCTCGATCGGGGCGCCCGCGGACGGATTCGCTTCATCCGACATGCTGGACCGGCTCCGCGGGCGGTAAAATCGCGCGGAAAGTAACCCTGAACCGGATTTTCGGCAGGCCGGCTTGACGGCGCCAGCCGTTCTCCGGTGCATGGCAGAAGAATCCGCAAGAGAATCTGCCCGCTTGGCGCCTGATTCCGTTATTATATCGAGCTAAATTCGATCCCCCATTGCGCGTGCCCGAGATCGCATGTCGAAGAAGTCCCTGTTCAAGGCGCTGACCGAGACCGGCCCGTTGATCGCGCTGGGGACGGCGCTTGCGATCCTGGTCTCGATCGCAGCGCCAGCCTCTGCGCAATTCTTCAACTTCCCGGGCTTCGGCGGACCGCCGCAGCGCGCGGCGCCACCGCCGCCGAGGGGCGGCGGAGGTGGTGGCGGCTGGTTCGGCGGAGATTTCTTCGCACCGTTCCAACAGCCGCCGCCGCAAGCACCGCGCCAGGACTTTTCGCGCGCGCCGACGCCGACCAAGCGGGACACCATTCCTGAGAAGAACGTGCTGGTGATCGGCGACGCCATGGCCGACTGGCTCGCCTATGGCCTGGAAGACGCCTACGTCGAGCAGCCCGACATGGGCGTGATCCGCAAGCACAGGACGAATTCGGGCCTGATCAAGTACCAGCCAAGGGGTGAACCCTCCGACTGGGCGGCCGCCGCGAAGGGTATCCTCGAGACCGAAAGGCCTGATGTCATTGTCGTCATGCTCGGCCTCAACGACCGCGCCGCAATCCGCGAGCCCGCAGCCGACAAACCGGACAAGGCCACGGAAAAGGATAAAGAGAAGGACAAGAAGCACGACAAAGCGGCGCGCGCCAAGCAGCCGGCCAAACCCGGCGAGACGAAGCCGGGCGCCGAGAGTGCCGCCAAGCCGGACGACAAGCCTGCCGATGCCGATCTGCCGCAGGACGACGCCGACAATGCCGATACGCCGGCCGCAGCGCCGGAGAAGACGGCGCGCAACCCCAACGGGCTCTACGAATTCCGCGACGACCGCTGGGTCGAACTCTACGGCAAGAAGATCGAGGAGCTCGCCAACATCCTCAAGTCGAAAGGCGTGCCGGTGCTCTGGGTCGGCCTGCCTGCAGTTCGCGGCCCCAAGGGCACCGCGGACACGCTGTTCCTGAATTCGCTCTATCGCGAAGGCGCGGCCAAGGCCGGGATCACCTATGTCGACGTGTGGGACGGCTTTGTCGACGAAGCGGGGCGCTTCCTTCAGAAGGGCCCGGACTTCGAGGGTCAGATCCGTCAGCTCCGTAGCTCGGACGGCGTCTATTTCACCAAGGCCGGCGCGCGCAAGCTCGCGCACTTTGTCGAGCGTGAGATTACGCGCCTGCTCGCGGGCCGCTCCGGCCCGATCGCGCTGCCGAGCGAGCCAGCCACTCCCGATACCAGCGCCGAGCCGGGCAAGCCCGCGCCCCGGCCGCTGGCCGGGCCGATCGTGCCGCTGGTCGCAGCCTCGATCTCGACCGATCAATTGCTTGGCGGTCCCGGGACGCGTCCCGCTGCCGTCGATGCGCTCGCTGCGAAGACCATGGTGAAGGGTGAGCCGCTTGCGGCGCCTGCCGGCCGCGCTGACGATTACGCCTGGCCGCGCCGGGAAGTCGGCCGGGAGCAGGCCAAGGGCGATGCGCCGATGGCCGCAACGACGCCGGAGGGCGGCCCAGCTCAGGGTTCGCCGGGAGCGGCCGCCGCGGTCGCGCCGCCGAAGCTCGCGCCGAAAAAGCCGCCGATGCCGCCGCAGCAGCCCCAGCAGCAGCCTGCACAGGCCTCACCGTCATTTCGGGATTTCTTCGGCTTCGGTTCTCCGCAACCTCCCCCGCGTCAATTCGCGCCGCCGCCGGGACTGCGCAATCCAGCGCAAAGCCCTCCGATCCCGCGTCCGCCTGGCAACGTCGGGCGATCGGCGGAGATGTTCCGGTAGTCGATCTCGTTCCCGGCGCGTCGCGAGACTCTTTGCGATATGCCGCAGAGCTGGGCTCCGCCGCCTTCCAGTTCAGCAAAGAATCGGCCCCGGGTGAACAGCGCATCACTGGGTGCTGCGCTGCTTCCGGGGCACGAGCAGGTGAGCTTTCCGGTCCGCCTTAATAGCGCCAGCGCTGCGGCGGGCGGCGGGCGGGCCGCGACATCAGGAGCGCCAGCGCGAAGCCGATGCCGCCGGCAACCAGCAGCGCGCCGAGCGGATTGTCCTGCACCTTCTGCGCGATAGCCTTCGAGCCGTCGCGGAAGGTATCGCCGCTGTTCTCGTAAGCGTCCTTGGCGTAGCTCGCCGCGGTGTCCGTGGCATCACGCACGGCATCCTTGGCCTGGCCGTAGAGATTCTGCACCGTGCCCGCGGCTTCCCGCGCCTTGCCCGACGCCTGTGTCTTCGCATCGCCTGCCATGTCTCCGACCGCGCCTTCGGCGCGCCCGGCGAATTCCTTGGCCGACCCAACAATCCGATCCGTGTCCATGATGATCCTCCTCGATGGTCAGCCGGGGTAACCGATCAGAAGCAGCCCAGTTCCACGTCGTTACGAAAGTGTAGGAGGCGTGCCCGGATGGAGCGAAAGCGCAGGCGGGGAACGGTCCTGCGCGAGGCGAGAGGCCGAGATCGATGGCTCTCACGCATTCCGCGCCATCAGCCCACCGTCGACCGGTATCACCGCGCCGGTGAGGAAGGACGCGGCCGGCAGGCACAGGTTCAGCGTCATATGCGCGACTTCCTCGGGATCGCCGTAACGGCCGAGCGCGGTGCGGCGCTTGGCGTAGATGGTCTTGTGCTCCTCCGAGATGCGGTCAGTGATCGCCGTGCGGATCGGGCCTGGGCAAATGCAGTTGACCGTGATGCCCTCGCGGCCAAGCTCCACGGCGAGCGAGCGCGTGAGGCTCGCGACGCCGCCCTTCGCTGCCGAATACGGGCTGTGCAGCGCGGTGGCCCCGAGAGCCTCGGTCGAGGCAATGTTGACGATGCGCGGGCTTTTCGACTTGCGCAAGTGGGGCAGTGCAGCGCGGATGATGCGCGGATGCGCCGTCAGCATGACGGCAATGCTCCTGGCCCAGGCGTCCTCATAGGCCTCGTCGTCGATCGCGACACGCACGGAAATGCCGGCATTGTTGACGATGATATCGAGCCCGCCGAAATGCGCGGCGATATCGCCGACCACCTTCTTGATCTCGCCGCCGTCGGCGACATCGAGCTTCCACGCCCTGGCAGACGCACCGCTCGCCGCGATTTCCCTGGCGAGCGCATGCGCGCCTTGCTCGTCGTAATCGGTGACGGCAACGTTCGCGCCCTCGGCGGCGAACACGCGCGCGGTTGCGCGCCCCATGCCGCTGGCTGCGCCGGTGACGAGTACGGTCAGGCCCTTCACAGACCGGCTGAGTTCTTTGAAGTCGGACATGGGTCTCCTCGCGAGGTGCTTGTTCTTGTTATGATTGACAAGGCTGGCATCGATCCGCAGACAGGTCAAACAAGCAAGACAAAAGGGGAGGCCACGATGGCAAACGAGCTCGATTTCTCAGGCAAGCAGGTGCTGGTCGTCGGCGGTTCCAGCGGCATCGGCAACGGCATCGCGCAGGCCTTTCGCGCGAGGGGCGCGCAGGTCGCGGTCTGCGGGACGCGCGCTCGCGCAACGGAATATTCTGCGGAGGAGGGCTCCGATCTCACGGGCCTTGCCTATGACCAGCTCGACGTCAGCAATGCCGGCGCGATCGAGACGTTCAGGCCGCCCTTCGATAAGGTCGATGTGCTCGTGCTCGCGCAGGGCGCGGTGCTCTATCGCCGCGGCGAGTTCGAGATGGCCGGCTTTCGCAAGGTGGTCGAGGTCAACCTGATGAGCCTGATGGCCTGCGCCACTCGTTTCCATTCCATGTTGCGGGATTCCAAGGGTTCGCTGATCATCGTGTCCTCGACCGCGGCCTATCATTCCACCATGGGCAATCCCGCCTACAACGCCTCCAAGACCGGTGCGGTCGGATTGACGCGGACGTTGGGCGAAGCCTGGGCCGAAGACGGCATCCGCGTCAACGGCATCGCCCCGGGGCTCGTCGACACCAAGATGACGAAGGTGACGACCGACAATCCGAAGCGGCTCGAAGGTGCTCTCGCGCGCATCCCGCTGCGGCGATTGGGCACGCCGGCCGACATGGCGGGCGCGGCACTGTTCCTGGCTTCGCCGCTGTCATCCTACATCATCGGCCAGACGCTGGTCGTCGATGGCGGGCTCATCTTGTAACGTGCCGGTCTTGTGGCGGGGATTGCGCGTCGCATCAGCCCGGTTGCGGCGCCGCGCTCACCGCGCCAGCCATTGCGCGACGTCCTTCTGCGAAGCTGCGCGCGCCTCGGCATCCATGCCGAGATGACCGCGCTCGGGCGCGGCGGCATCGCTGCTGCCGGCGTGAAGCGGCATGCTGGCGCGGTCGAAATCGTGATCGGCGCCGGGATAGACCACGATGCGCGCGAGGGCGCTGCGGCCGCGCGCGCCATCCACCATCTGACGGCAGGCCGGCGGCGGCGACACGTCGTCTGCGGCCCCGATCAGCACAAGCGTCGGCACCCGCGTGCTCCATCCCAAACCCGCCGCGATCCGGCAATCCGGATAGAACGCAACCGCGGCGCGGAAATCCGGACTGAGATCGCGCGCCGCGCTCTGCGGACGCACGGCCCAGAGCAGCGCGTTTGCCCCGTTCGCCCATCCGATCAGGCTGACGCGGTCGCGCGCCACCCAGCTCTGCTTCATCAGCCAGGCACGTGAGGCTGCGATGTCGGTGACGCGGTCGCGCCGCGCCTTGACGTGCATTTCCTTGACGCGACATTGCGGCCCGAGCTCGCGCGAGCCGTAACTGTCGGGCAGCAGCACGGCATTGCCGACCTTGAGCAGGCGCTCGGCCCACGCCCGGTAGCGCGGCAACACGGGATCGGAGTGGCCGCCGAGGCCGCCGCAACCATGCAGCGCGATCACGGTCGGAAACGGCCCTGCGCCCTCGGGCTTGTAAAGCTGCGCATGGAGAATCCCGGACGCAATCGGAATGTCCACCGGCTGCGGTGCCGGCGCGGCCCACGCGGCCGACATCAGCAGCGCCAGGAACATGGCGGCCGGCGGCAGGCGCCGCGGACTCTGACGAAGCAGGCCCCGGAACCGGCCCGCCTTCACCCGAGGTATTATCAAGCGGAAACGATGGCAAGACATCATGAACCGGCGGATTTGACGGGCGGACAATCCACCCTATCTATGCTACATCCCATCAACATCGTGCCCCTCCAAGGCCTTACGTGGAGAGGCCTTCCGCGGAGACTTTCGACCGTGCTGAACAAGTTCGGCCCCTCGGGCCATGGCGAAGCGCAGGTGCAGTATCTCGACGGCGATTTCCGCGTGATCTCGCCGGGGACGTTCGTGCGCTGCGCGATCACCGGGACGCGAATCCCGCTCGACGAGCTGAAGTACTGGAGCGTTGATTTGCAGGAGGCCTACGCTACGCCCGCCGCGGTGCTGCAGCGGCACTTTCCCGGGGCGCAGAAACAGTCGTGATGTCGTAGATTGGGCAAAGGCGCAACGCGCCGTGCCCGCTCTCACGCGAAGACCAGCACGAACAAGGGGGGCACGCTTCGCTTTGCCCGCTGTATGAGATCGAGGCCCCGGCATCGTTCAATTTCATCGAATCCTTCGGTCGTATTGAATCCATAGGATCGCTGCGATGAATGTGGTCTGAATGGCGAACGATGGATGGCGAGCCAAGCCGTCCGAAATCAGGGCCTCGAGAACCTTCGTTCGCGCGCCTTGTAGAGATGATCGCTGATCAATCTCCGGAGCGCGGCCGGATCATCGAAGTCGAGCCGGACGGCGAATGGCACGATGTCATCGGGCACTCCCGCGCCGCCGCGCAAGCGCGCCAGATCCTTCTCCGTCGTGACAAGTGTGAGCTGCTCGCGCCGCGCCTCCGCCGCGAGCGCAGCGAGCTCGTCGATCGAGAACATGTGGTGGTCGGCGAATGCGCGCGTATGGGCGACATCGATGCCGCTGGCGCGAAGGGTGCGGAAGAAGCGATCGGGATCGCCGATGCCGGCGAAGGCGAAGACCCGCTTGCCGATCAGCTGCGCGAGCGAAGTCGCATCGGGCTTCAGGCGGGCGCGCAGCTCGGGCTTGTTGCGCTTCGCAACCTCCGCGGCGACCTCGTTGGCGGCATTGCCGCCGCCGATCAGCACCAGCGCATCGGTGCGCGAAAGCTGGGCCTTCAGCGGCGCACGCAAGGGACCGGCGGGAAACACCTCGCCGTTACCGAGGCCGCGCTCGCTATCGATCACGATCAGCGAGACGTCCTTGAGCAGGCGCGGGTTCTGAAAACCGTCGTCCATCAGGATCACGGTGGCGCCTCGCGATTTCGCCAGCGCGACGCCATCGAGACGATCGCGCGCCACGACAACCGCGACGTCGCGCGCCATCATCAGGGGCTCGTCGCCGACCTCGGCCGCGGTATGTCGTGCACCATCGACCATCACCGGGCCCTCCAGGCGCCCGCCATAGCCGCGGCTGAGCACCACGGGCGTCTCGCCGAGCTCGCGAAGCAGCTTCGTCAGCGCAAGCACCGTCGGCGTCTTGCCGGCGCCTCCGACATGGTAGTTGCCGACGCAGATCACGGGAATGCCGGCGTCCACGCCTTGGCGCAGCATGCGCCATGCGGTGATGGCACCGTAGAGCGCGCCCAGGGGACGGAGGACAAGCGATAGCGGGGAACGTGGCCGGTACCAAAAGGCCGGCTCACGCATTGGCCGCCCCCATCTCGATCCGCAATTGCAGGAGATACGGCTCGAGCGCGATCATGGTGCGATCGAGCGCACCGCCGAGCTGCTCGACCACGTTGCCACCTGCGCGCTGCACCTTTTCGCGCACCGTCGGCTCGCCCAGCAGCAGGCCAAGCTGCTTGACCAGGGCCTCCTGCGTGTCGGCCTGCCGCGCCCCGCCACTGCTGTCGAGCGCTTCATATACGTCGCTGAAGTTGAAGACGTGCGGACCATGCACGACCGCGGCGCCAAGCTTGATCGCCTCAATCGGATTCTGGCCGCCATGGCGGACCAGCGATCCGCCCATGAACACGACTCCCGAGAGTCGATAGAACAGGCCGAGCTCGCCCATCGTGTCGGCAACATAGATGTCGGTCGTGGCCGTCGGCAGCTCCTCGCGCGAGCGCAGGCTGGGCTTCAGGCCCGAGGCCGTGATCAGGCCTGCAATCGAGGAGCCGCGGTCCGGATGCCGCGGCACGATCACGGTGAGAAGTTGCGGGAAGAAACCGGAGAGGCTGCGATGCGCGGCGACCAGCATCTCGTCCTCGCCCGGATGGGTCGAGGCAGCGACGATGATCGGCCGCCCGCGCGTCATCGCCGCCAAGCGTTCGAGCTTGGCGGGATCGGCCGGGGGCGCCGGCACATCGAGCTTCAGATTGCCCGTGGTGACGACGTCGCGGCCGCCGAGCGCGGCAAAGCGCTCGGCATCGGTCTTCGACTGCGCAAGGCAAATGTCGAACCGCGACAGCAGTGCCGAGATGGTGCCGTGCATGCGCCGCCAGCGTGGGAAGGATCGCGGCGACATCCGTCCGTTGATCAGCACCATAGGCACCCGGCGCGCCGCGCCCGCGAGGATCAGGTTCGGCCACAGGTCGGATTCGATGAACAGCGCCAGGGAGGGTTTCCAGTGGTCGAGGAAACGCGCGACATAGCGCGGCGAGTCGTACGGCACGTATTGATGGATGACGTCGGGCGGAAAGCGCTTTGCCACCACCGCCGCCGAGGTGACCGTGCCCGAGGTGAGCAGGATGCGCAGATTGAGATCGCGCAGTCGTTCGATCAGCGCCGCCGCGGCCAGAACCTCGCCGACGCTGGCGCCGTGGATCCAGACCAGCGGACCATGCGGCCGCACGTCCCGGGAAAGCCCCCGCCGTTCGCCGACGCGCGCGGGATCCTCCTTGCCCTGCTTCAGCCGCCGCTTGATCAGCGCAGGCGCGAGCGGAACCAGGCCGGATGCCAGGCGCCGATACATCCGCAGCGTCATCGGCAGCGCAATGGGAAGCGACTTAGGCATCTTCCGGTCCCGGGCGGCCGAGCTGCGCATAGGCGCGCCGGGTCGCCTCGTTCAGCGTGTCCTCCAGCTCCTGCCGCAACGCTTCCATCGTGGCGGCATCGGCATCCGGTGGAACGTGGATTTCCTTGATGCCGACCAATGCGCCCCGCCCGAACGGCAAATTGATGGTGGTGCGATCCCAGTTCTTCAGCCGGACGAAGCGGCTGGTCGCCATCGCGAAAGGCATGATCGGCCGCCCCGATTCCCTTGCCAGCATGATAATGCCGAGCCCCGCCACGCGCGAGCGCTTGGGGACATCGGCGGTCAG
This sequence comes from Bradyrhizobium sp. in8p8, assembly GCF_000426845.1. Lineage (GTDB taxonomy): Bacteria > Pseudomonadota > Alphaproteobacteria > Rhizobiales > Xanthobacteraceae > Bradyrhizobium > Bradyrhizobium japonicum_C. The sequence continues at coordinate 255,240 of NZ_AUGD01000001.1, forward strand.
CGCGACATTACAACCGGCCTGAAGCGTCCGCACCATTTCCTTGAAGGCACCCACACCACCCTTGCGATGGAACGCCCCGCCGTGGTCGCCGGAGCCGCGGATGGTGCCGATGCCGAGCCGTTCGGCGGCGATCGCATTGAACTCGCCGTCGCGATGGCGGGAGATCAGGACCTTGGCCCGATAGGAGGCCTTGTCCTGGTTCTTGATGAAGGGCGTGAGGAAATGCTGGCCGTGCCAGAACGCGAAGATGGCGGGGAGCTGCGGCTCGACGCGTCCATAGACATCAGGCGGATCGATCGTGAACTTGTTGGTCCGCCAGACCAGACGCAGATACTCGGCCGCCAGGACCCCGACGGCACGCTGAAACCAGCTGCTTCGCAGCGTATTGCGAAGCAGTTTTTTCAACGCGCCGGTTCTTGATTCGGGTCGAGCAGCCGATGCAGGTGGACGATGAAGTAGCGCATCTGCGCGTTGTCGACCGTGCTCTGCGCCTTGGCGCGCCAGGCCGCATGGGCGGCGGCATAGTTCGGATAGAGGCCGACGATATCGACGTCATCCAGATTCTTGAAGGTGTTGTGCTCGAGATCGACGAGCTCGCCGCCGATGACGAGATGAAGCAATTGTTGCGGGGCGCTATCTGGCATGGCTTCTGTTCCTAACGGGCTGCCCGGCAAAGCAGTGTTCGACAAGCACGACGGAAGCGCTTCAGGCCAAGGGACGGTTGCGAAAATGCGCGACAATGCCCGCATGACGATCGCGTCCCGCTGCCACCAGCACCCCGTGCGCCACTTCCCGGCGGTTATAGAGGATGGGTTCTCCGGAGAGGTCGCTCATTCTACCATCCGCTTCCTGCACGATCAAATCGGCCGCCGCAAGGTCCCAATCATGGCTGTTGCCCCCCGCAAAGGCCGCATCCAGCGCGCCATGGGCGACCCGACACAGACGTAGCGCGAGCGAGCCGATTCGCCGATGCAGCTTGATGTCGCCGAGTGACGGCTTCAGCCGCTCGACCAGCGGCTTCGGGCCAGCGACGCGGGCGAAGTCGAGTTCGGATCCGGCCGTCGCGCTGACCGGCTCGTCGTTGAGCGTCGTGCCCTGGCCGCGCACTGCAAAGAAGAATTCGTCGCTGGCCGGTGCGAACACCGCGGCAAGCACCGGCGAGGCGTCCTCCACCAGCGCGACGCTGACGCACCATTCGTCATGGCCCCCCAGATAATTGCGCGTGCCGTCGATGGGATCGACGATCCATGTCAGCCGCCGCGACAGCCGCGTAGCGTCGTCAGCGCTCTCTTCGGACAGCCAGCCATAGTCGGGAGTGGCCGTGCGAAGGCGCGCTTCGAGCAGGTCGTTGACGGCGATGTCGGCCTCCGACACCGGCGAGGATGCGCCCTTGGTCCACCTCCTCAGCTCGGTGCGGAACATCGACTGCGCGAGCGCGCCCGCTTCCCTCACCGTGTCCTTCAGCAGCGCCGCATCGCGCGTCAGGATCGTCAGGTCCAGTACGTGCGCGTCAACGTCCGCCAAGCGTCAAACCCTCGATGCGCACCGTCGGCGCATTGATGCCGTACCGGAACTCGAGATTGTTCGCGGGCTGCATCGACTTGAAGATCTCGAACAAATGGCCGGCGATCGTCACTTCGCTGACGGGATAGGTGATCTCGCCGTTTTCGATCCAGAAGCCGGAGGCGCCCCGGCTGTAGTCGCCGGTGACGCCGTTGACGCCTGAACCGATCAGGTCGGTGACGTAGAAGCCCTGCTTGATGTCGGAGATCAGCTCGGCCGGCGTCGGCGTGCCAGGCTCGAGATGCAGATTGTACGGACCGGGCGAGGGCGAGGAGGAAACGCCGCGATGGGCGTGACCGGTGGTGGTGAGACCGAGTTCGCGTGCGGTGGCGCAATCGAGCAGCCAGGTCGTCAGCACGCCCTCGTCGACCAGCGCCGCCCTCTTCACCGCGACGCCTTCGGCATCGAAGGTCTGCGAGCGCAGGCCCCGCCGGCGCAGCGGATCATCGACGATGCGGATGTTCTTCGCGAACAACTGCTGGCCGAGCTTGTCCTTCAAGAAGCTCGTCTTGCGCGCGATCGAGGCGCCGTTGATGGCGCCGACCAGATGACCGACCAGCGAGCCTGCGACGCGCGGATCGAACACCACGGGCACCTTGCAGGTCTCGACCTTGCGCGGATTGTAGCGCGCCACGGTGCGCTCGCCGGCGGAACGGCCGACCACCTCCGGGGACAGCAGATCGGCGCCGTGCGGCGCCGAGGTGAAGTCGTAGTCGCGCTCCATGCTGGTGCCCTCGCCTGATATGGCGGTGGCCGAGATGCCCTGGCTGGAGCGCAGATAGGAGCCGTGGAAGCCGGTGGAGGTGACGAGCACCATGCCCCCGATGCCGGCGGATGCGGAAGCGCCGCCAGACTTGGTTACGCCCTTTACGCCGAGCGCCGCCGCTTCGGCCGCGAGCGCGCGACGCTCGAGCTCGGCGGTCGTGGGCAGATCGGGATCGAGCAGGTCGAGATCAGGGAAGTCGCGCGCGAGCAGCGCGGGATCGGCGAGGCCGACATACTTGTCGTCGGGCGCGACACGCGCCATCGCGACCGCACGCTCGGCGAGCTTGGTCACGGCATCGCCGCTGACGTCGTTGGTGGAGACCACCGCCTGGCGCTGGCCGACCAGCACGCGCAGACCGACATCGTCACCCTCGGATCGCTCCGATTCCTCGACCCGGCCGTCGCGAACCTCGACGCCCTGCGAGACGCCCCGCACCGCGACCGCATCGGCCGCATCCGCACCGGCGCGCCTGGCCGCCTCGACCAGCCGCTGCGCGAGATCGGAAAGTGCGGACTGATCGAACAGGTCGCGATTGGCCTGCGACGTTTTTTGGGTCGAAGGCGTCGAGCTTGGTGAAGAGTTCACGAACGAAATCCTGTTGGGGCGGGGTTCGGGACCGGAACCCACAGATGTGCCCTGATCGCGTGGACTTCAAGCATTTTCAGCCCGCCAAAAGCTCAGATTCGCGACTTCGGCGCAACGTCTCGTCAATCATGCGCGCCAAGGTCTTGTCAATCATGAGTAGCAGTGACGGTAGGTTAACCAGCCTTTTTAAGCGGTTTCGGAAAGCGGCGCGATAAGGTCCTCGCATCGACCGGGAACATAATCCCGGCGGGGAGAACCAAGCCGTGAGGCGTCAAACAGCAACATGCGGGATCGCTCCCGCCGGGTCGAGCCGCTTCCTGCGGCTCGACCCTCTTTCCCTTCCGGTCCGCTTCGATGCGCATGATCCGCGCGCCGACGGATACACCAGGCAAATCGAGCTTCATCGCGAGCGTGTCGTGCTGCGCCGTGCCGTTCGCGGCATGCAGATGGCGATCAACGTGCGCGTCGCCGACTTCACCGGCGTCGCATTGCGTGGCAATGACGAAGCGCGGACGCTCGTGCTCGTGCATCGCGATCCCTCACTGTCCATCCCGCTGCTGGTCGGCGCCGATGCTGACGAGATCGCCGAGGCCTGGGCGATCTGGAGCGAGCTCTTCGCGCTGCCCCAGCTCGACGAAGGCGCTCGCAAGCCCGCAGCGCGCCGCCGCCGCGCCAACGCGATCCGCGCCCGGCGCCCGAAATTCTTGATGCGCCGGCGTGCCGGCATCGCCCGCGAGCTGTCCGTTCATCGCGGCGAGCGCGAGATCATCGCGCGGAATTGAGTTTGGTCTTGCAGGGTGGGTAGCCAAAGGCGTAACCCGCCTCTTCTGCTTCCGTCGATGGAAACAGTGGTGGATTGCGCTTGGCCAATCCGCCCTGCGCAATGCGCTACGCGGCCTGCATGACCGCATCCGCCAGCAATCCCGCGAACAGCAGCAGACCTGCATCGCGGTTCGACTTGAACAGGCGCAGGCACAGTTCGGGATCGTCGATCCTCAAGCGCATGATCTGCGATGCCAGATGTACGGCGAAGGCGGCAAGCCCGAGCCAGGCCGGCCAGCCTGCATCTCCAGAGGCCAGCGCGACACCGATCAGCATTACCGCGAGACCATAGAACAGGATCAGCGCCTGATGCGTATGCGCGCCGAAAAGGCGCGCGGTCGACTTGATGCCGATCAGCGCATCGTCCTCGGCGTCCTGATGTGCGTAGATCGTGTCGTAGCCGATTACCCAGGAAATGGCGCCGGCATAGAGCACGAGCGCGGTCAGGTCGATGCGTCCGAAGGTGACCGCGAACCCCATCAGGGCGCCCCAGGAAAAGGCGAGGCCAAGCACGATCTGCGGCCACCAGGTGATCCGCTTCATGAAGGGGTAGATCGCGACGATCAAAAGCGAGGCGATGCCGGTCAGAATCGCAAAGCGGTTGAACTGCAGCAACACCACGAGGCCGATCAGGGCTTGGGCGACCATGAAGACCAGCGCCTGTCTCGTGGTCACCTGCCCCGACGGCAGCGGTCGCGAGCGCGTGCGCTCGACCTTGTCGTCGAGATCGCGGTCGGTGATGTCGTTCCACGTGCAGCCCGCCCCGCGCATGACGAAGGCGCCGATGAAGAACAGCAAGATGGTGAGGGGCAGGTCGCGAACGTCGTGCGCCATGCCGGCGGCGAGCGCCGCCGACCACCAGCATGGCATCAAGAGAAGCCAGGAGCCGATCGGACGGTCGAAGCGGGACAAGCGCAGATAGGGCCGCGACCAGTGCGGCGCGATAGTATCGACCCAGTTGCCGGTGGAATCGGCAACGCGGGCGGATGAGTCGCTCATCGGGTCAGGACGTTTCCGTTGAGCGTATCGAAGGTGCTGCCGCCCTTCCTGCTGGCATTGGCTTCCGGCGCGGAGCCCGAGCCCAGCACCTCGCTCAGCGAGGGCCCGGCAGGACGCGCCTGTTGCTGCTGCATCTGCTGCGCAACGTTGCAGACCTTGGTCGCCATGGCCTCGGTGTTCTTGTGGCCGTCCTTCATCTGCGCGCCGATCTGCGGCGGGATTCCGCACTTCGCGGCGTTGGCCTCGATGTATTTGATCATCTTCACTTCAGCCTGGCTGAAGTTGCGGATCAGCTTGCAGGCCTCGTCGGGCGGTGCGCGGCGGTCGCTCGCAGCCTTGATCAGCTTGCCGCGCTTCTCGGCTTCCTCGCGCAGAGGAGCGAAGGCCTTCATGCAGTCATCGCCGGGACCAGCCTGCGTCGGCGGAGCCGCGCTGAAGGCGCCGGGGCCGCCGATTGGGGCGGCGCCGTTCACGGGAAAGGACGATTGCGGCGCCGCGCCGACTGAAGCGGTCGGTGCCGAACCGTTGACGGGGGGAAACGGGGAATTGGCGGCGGCCTGATTGGGCAGCGGCGCCGGGAACGCGCTTTGCGCATAAGCGCCGGAGGCCCCCACGGAGACCAGGGCGGCGATGATCGGAACCATCAGATGACGGATCATGAAGACAGTCTCTCCGGCAGGAGCTTACGGGACTCGGCGTCTTTCCAATTGAAGCGCAACCAGCGTGTTCGCGTTTTTACGATTCCCGCCGGGCCTTAACAACCCGTTGAATAGGGCAAGAGCGCGGCGCGGGGACGCATCAATTCGGCGATATTTACCCCCAGAAGCCCCGATTTCGGTTAAGAACGGCGCCAAGTCGGACCTTTGACGATGCCCTCCCACGATTTTCGCGCCCCCCGCCTGTTCGTCGACGCCCCCCTCGTGCAGGACGCCCGGGTGCCGCTCGACCGCGACCAGAGCAATTATCTGGGCAACGTGCTGCGGCTTGCCGCCGGAGCCGCGGTCCTGGCCTTCAACGGCCGCGACGGCGAATGGCAGGCCGCCATCGAGGGCCGCAAGCGGCCGGATGCCCTGGTGATCCTTCAGCAGACCCGGCCCCAGGACCGACTCGCCGACCTCACCTATGTCTTTGCCCCACTCAAGCATGCCCGACTGGACTACATGGTGCAGAAGGCCATCGAGATGGGGGCCGCCGCCCTGCAACCAGTCCTGACCCGGTTTACCCAGGCCTCCCGCGTCAATACCGAGCGCATGCGCGCCAATGTCGTCGAGGCCGCCGAGCAATGCGGGATCCTCAGCATCGCCGCCGTTGCCGAGCCGGTCCCGCTGGAGCGCTTCCTAAGCCAGCGCCCGGCGGGTCGCTTGCTGATCTTCTGCGATGAGGCGACGGAGGTCCAAGATCCCGTTCAGAGCCTGCAAGGCGCCCACGACGCCGCCGAAGGTATCGACGTGCTGATCGGCCCCGAAGGCGGCTTTGCCGAGGAAGAGCGGGCCCTGCTGCTGCGGCAGCCCAAGATCCTGCGGCTGGCGCTGGGCCCGCGGATCATGCGGGCCGACACCGCCGCAGTGGCCGCCCTGGCGCTGGTGCAGGCGGTGCTGGGCGATTGGCGCGGTGGTAGCGGCTAGATCGTTTCCCGCATCGCGCGGTGCAGGGTCTCGGACGGCAGTTCCCCGAAGGCTGCCCTGTAGCTCGCCGCAAACTCGCTCAGATGCCGGAAGCCATGTGCAATCGCGCAGGCCTTCACACTGCGCCGCGCCGGACCGCTGCGCAGTTGCTTGCGCACCGACCAGAGTCGCAGGATTCGGCTATAGCGGTGCGGGCTCATGCCGCAGATGGCCCGTGTCGCGCTCTGGAGAGTGCGAACGGACACGCCGACCTGGTTGGCCAGTTCGGTCGTCTTGTGCCAGACCGTCAGATCTTGCCGGATCAGCCTTTCCATCTCCGCGACGATCCGCCGATAGCCCTCCGTCGCGGACGACACAGGTCCGCCGCTTACGCCGGTGCAAAGCGCAGCTTCCATCGTGCCGAGCAGGGACTGCTCGACGGCCGTCAATGACATCGGCTGGTTCAGGAAGTCCGGGTCATGAGCCGCGATTTCCAGCGTGACAGAGATCAGACGGCGCAGCGAGACGAGTACTTCCGATGCCGGATTCACCAGATGATAGCCATCAGTCAGTTGCGCCCAGGGCTCGCGCTGGGGCGGAGCGAAATACACGACAGCCATCAGGCGGCCCTCAGGCTCATACACCACGCAATCAGAGGTACCCTTCAGAATGACGATAGAACTGCCCATCGGTTGGCCGTTGATGCGGGCCGAGGTCACGTTATCCATCGGCACGACGAAGGCGGCGGCACTGGTCAATTGATAGCCGCGAATGATCCGCGGAAAGGTTCTTACCAGAGACAGGGTCAGGCTCGGCAAGCTGAGCCGGGCCCGCATGATGGCCGTCGTCCCGACCGACAGCGGCATGCTGGATGCGCCGGCATATCTCTCGGTCTCGCCGAAATGGTCGATGTCATACGCCCTGAGCTCGAGGGACGACGAAGGCTTGAGTCCCTGGAAGGACATCAATAGGTCCGTGGCCAGATTTTGCGCTCCGTGGCGCGCAGTATCGAGATGGCCTTGATCCATGCCGTGCCGCTTACTTTGCCTTCTTTGCCGATGTGGCGCTCTTGGAGGCACGCAGATCATCCGGCCCGTTGATGCCGGCACGCTTGAGGTCGCGAAGCAGCTTCATCAGCAGCAGCATGTTGGTCTTCTGCAGTTCGTGGTTGTTTCCAAACCTGAATGCGTTCTGCTCGGTCACGATCAGCCCGGCTTTGGTCTCTTCAAGAATCTTCCGCCTCTTCAGGCCCGTCACGCGACGGCGAACCGTCTCGAGCGGAAGGCTGAGAAAGCGGGAGAGTGCCGCACGCGAGACCCCCTGCTTGATCACATCCGGCTCGACGGCATGAATGCTGGAGAATTTCTCGTCCAAGACGGGATCGTTCATTACATGGATGACATTCGCGTTCAGAACCGCATGAACGATAAGAAGATCCAGCGGATCAAACTCGTCGTAATGCCGGAACAACTCGCTCATCGAGAACAGCATATAGGCCAGCGTATGCCGCGAGACCGTCCGGATGATGTCTGAAGCATTGCGCATGAATCGGAACCAACATTGATGTTGTAAACGATGGCTATGGCGAACGGATCACCGGCCATACCCAAAATGAGTATGCGACGACTTGCCAGCGGTCTTCGATTTCTCATTGTGACGCTCGGCCTTGGGCGCAATCAGCCCTCGTTTGCCGACGCGTTCGCGAGGTGTGAATGCTGGATGTTCGGCGTCTCTGTCGAACCGATTGCCGCCATGACTTTGGTGCGCGAGCACGCATCCAAGCGTTTCGGCAGTGCGATCGGCCTCAAGGTGGCGATGAAAGAGATGGCTATGAACGAAGATGTTCTGTTGAGCGCGAGGCAGTTCGAGGCGCTGCGGCTCATCAAAACGTTTCTCCGGCTCACAACCCCCCGCAGGAGGCAGAGGGTACTCGAACTCGCCGAGCATCTTGCGGAAGAAGCCGAATCCACCGCGACAGCGTCGGCGTTTGCCGCGACTGATGCATCATCCGCGGACCCGGCCAGAGACGTTCCCGTCCCGACCGAATGAAAAGCCGATCCTCTCTTCCGCCTCGCCTCGCGGCGAAACTCGACGCGAGGCAGGGTATCAAAATACCAGGAGTGGAAGTCCAAACAGTGCCTATTTCATGCGCTGTCGGCAGTCCGGCAGCGCTCCCGACTTGTTAAGCGATTGATCCTTTGGAGGTCGAAACCGCTTCCGGGCCATGCTAAGGGGCTGCGCGAACCCGCTTGCCTGCCTTGCCCTGCCCGGTTCGCCGGGCCGATGGACCCCAGAGATGACCGCGACTGCCACCTCAAATGCTGCCGGCTCCGCCTGGGCGGAAACGCTGCTCTTGTCGTTCGCGCAGGCCGGCTATGTCAGGGCCGAGCCGGCGATCCTGCAACCGGCCGAGCTGTTCCTGGACCTCTCCGGCGAGGACATCCGCAAGAGCCTTTATCTCACCACCGACCTCTCCGGCGCAGAGCTCTGCCTGCGCCCGGACCTCACCATCCCGGTTGCGCGCGACTATCTCGCCTCTGGCCGTGCCGGCCAGCCGGCCGGGTTCAGCTATCTCGGCCCGGTGTTTCGCTACCGTAGCGGCCAGCCCTCCGAGTTCCTGCACGCCGGCATCGAATCGTTCGCCCGCCAGGACCGCGCCGCGGCCGATGCCGAGATGCTTGCGCTGGCGCTGGAGGCGACCGCCGCCTTCGGCGTCCGCGATGTGGAGATCCGCACCGGCGACGTCGCGCTGTTCAATGCGCTGCTCGACGCGCTCGACCTGTATCCGGTCTGGCGCCGCCGCCTGGTCAAGGATTTCAACCGCAAGGTCAGCCTGGAGCAGGATCTGGAGCGGCTGGCGGCCGCGACCACGGCGACCCGCAGCGAATACCAGGGCGTGCTGGCGGCGCTCGCCGGCTCTGACCGCAAGGCGGCACTCGCCTTCGTCACCGATCTGATGTCGATCGCCGGCACCACCAATGTTGGCGGCCGCACCACGGCCGAGATCGCCGATCGCTTCCTCGAGCAATCCACGCTGAAGGGCGGCGCCCTGCCGCGCGAGGCGATCGTCGTGCTCAAGCGCTTCTTGGGCGTTGCAGGCAATCCCGACGACGCGATCGCCGAGTTGCGCGCGCTGACCGCGGATGCAAAGCTCGATCTCGATGCTGCGATCGACCAGTTCGAGAGCCGCGTCGGCTTCATGGCCGCGCGTGGCATCGACGTGAAGCAAACGCGCTTTTCGACGGCGTTCGGGCGCGGCCTCGATTATTACACCGGCTTCGAGTTCGAGCTTCATCACAGGGGCAACGGCGCCGAGCCGCTCATCGCCGGCGGCCGCTATGACGGGCTGATGACCCAGCTCGGCTCCGCCGAGCCGATTCCCGCCGTCGGCTTCTCGGTCTGGGTTGACGCGCTGACGAAGATCGGCCGCAAGGTGGGAGCTTAAGTCATGAGCGCGCCATTCGTTCTGGCCGTTCCTTCCAAGGGCCGTTTGCAGGAGAACGCCGAGGCCTTTTTCGCCCGTGCGGGACTCAAGCTGTCGAAGGCCGGCGGCGCCCGCGACTACCGCGGCACGATTGCGGGCCTCGACAATGTCGAGGTCGCCTATCTCTCCGCGAGCGAAATCGCATCGCAATTGTCGCGCGGCTTCGCGCATCTCGGGGTCACCGGCGAGGATCTGGTGCGCGAGACCATCGCCGATGCCGACAGGCGCGTGTCGCTGATCGAGGGGCTCGGCTTCGGCTATGCCGACGTGGTCGTCGCGGTGCCGCAGGCCTGGATCGACGTCCGCACCATGGCCGACCTCGATGACGTCACCACCGGCTTCCGCGAGCAGCATCACATGCGGATGCGGGTCGCGACCAAGTTCGTCAATCTGACCCGTACGTTCTTCCAGACCCACGGCATCACCGATTACCGCATCGTCGAAAGCGCGGGCGCGACCGAAGGCGCACCGGCGGCTGGCAGCGCCGAGCTGATCGTCGATATCACCACGACCGGCGCGACTCTCGCCGCCAACGGCTTGCGGGTGCTCGACGACGGCGTGATCCTGCGCAGCCAGGCCAATCTCGTGGCGTCGAAGGATGCCGACTGGTCGCCGCAGGCGCGAGAGACAGCCCGTGTCATCCTCGATCACATCGCAGCGCGGGCGCGGGCCAACAAGTACCGCGAGGTCCGGACCCGCTTCCGGCAGTGCGATGCCGCCCTGCTGGGCGAGGCCCACAGCCGGTTCGGCGTCGAAGCTCCTTTTGGCGGACCGACTTCGTCAGGGATGCTGACGCTGCACTGCCCACCAGGGCAGCTTTATGCGCTGGCGACCTTCCTGCGGGAGCATGGCGCCGAGACCGTCTCGGTGGGATCGCTCGACTACGTATTCGACCGGGAGAACCCGCTGTTCGCGAAGCTCGAGGCGTTTCTGGGACGTTGAGCCAGGTTCGTTCAGCATAGCGACAGCAAATGGCAGCTACCATATGCTGTTGAGAAGATCTAACACCTCTGGAACCTTGATCGATGACGCTGGGCTCTGACGTTTCCGGCATGACGACCACCGCAGCGAGCGCCGCAGCGAAGGGGCTGTCGATCGTCATCCCCGTCTACAACGAGGCGGCGGGTCTATCGGCCTTGCATCAGCGCATCTGCGATCTCGCCAAGACCCTGCGGCAACGCTATCGCCTCTCCTGCGAGGTCGTCTATGTCGACGATGGCAGCAAGGATGCGACGCTGGCGATCGCGCGATCGTTGCCCGCGGACGCGATCGATGTCCAGGTGGTGTCGCTGTCGCGCAATTTCGGCAAGGAGGCCGCGCTGATGGCGGGCCTCGACCATGCCCGGCTCGGTGCCGTCATGTTCATGGACGGTGACGGCCAGCACCCGCCGGCACTGGTCGAGCAGCTGGTGCGGCACTGGATCGACGACGGCTATGACGTCGTCTACACCGCCAAGGCGCATCGCGACAACGAGCCTTTCTTGCGGCGGGTCGCGGTGCACGGCTTCTACGCGCTGATCAATTGGGGTGCTCGCCAGAAGATTCCCGAGGACGCCGGCGATTTCCGCCTGCTGTCGCCGCGCGCGGTCGCTGCGCTCAGGCAGCTGCCGGAGCGCAACCGTTTCTTCAAGGGCCTCGCCAGCTGGATCGGCTTCCGCCAGATCCGCGTAGACTATGAACCCGCGGCGCGCGCCCATGGCGTCACCACCTTCAACGCCGCAAGCCTGCTCGGCCTCTCGATCGAGGGCCTGACCTCGTTCTCGGTGGCACCGCTGCGCTTCGCCAGCCTGTTCGGCGTCATTCTCGCCGGAGGTGCCTTCCTGTTCGGCCTTTCGATCCTCTGGGAGGTGCTCACGACCGGCAAGCAGGTGCCCGGCTATCCCTCGCTCGTGATCGGCCTGATGACCATCGGCGGCGTGCAGCTCATCATGATCGGCATCGTCGGCGAATATATCGGCAAGATCCTCTCCGAGCTGAAGGCGCGGCCGATCTACTTCGTCGCCGAACACAGCGAAAAGCACTCCGAGGCCGACAAGGCCCAGGACGCCTCAAGCCGGGACGCGGCGAGCAGGACGGCGGCCGAATGAGCGCGGCCGCGGACCTGCGGCGGATCTGGCTCTGCGCGGACGATTACGGCATCAGCCCGGGCGTCAATCGCGGCATCCGTGACCTGATCGAACGCGGCCGCCTCAACGCCACCTCGGTGATGATGGTGGGGCCGGCGATCGCACGCAGCGACGTCGAAGCGCTTCAATCCGCGGCCGAGACCAGCCCGCGCTGTGCGATCGGGTTGCATGTGACGCTGTCGGCGCCGTTCCGGCCATTGACGATGCACTTCCGTCCGCTCGACGGCGACATGTTCATGCCGTTCCCGAAGCTGCTGCGCGCGGGCCTCCTGCGGCGGCTCGACCGCGAATTCGTCCGCAACGAGGTCAAGTCGCAGCTGGCAGCCTTCATGGACGCGTTCGGGCGCGCACCCGATTTCGTCGACGGTCACCAGCACGTGCAGCTCTACCCGCAGGTGCGCGACGGCTTTGTCGATGCGGTCGTTGAGGCTGTGCCGAACGCCTGGGTGCGTCAGGGCGGCCGCGATCTACCGCTCAGGCAGCGGCTGGCGTCCCCCAAGGCTCTGGTGCTCGACAGTCTCAGCGCGCAATTCCGCCGCCGCGCCGGCAACGCAGGCCTCAGCTTCAATCCCGGCTTCGCCGGCGCCTATGATTTTACGCGCGCCGCCGATTTCGGCGCGCTGATGCGGCAGTTCCTGGAAGGCCTCCCCGACGGCGGTCTCGTGATGTGCCATCCCGGGTTCGTCGATGACGTCCTCGCCAGCCTCGACCCGATGACGGACGTGCGTGAACGCGAACATGCCTATCTCGCCGGCGACGCCTTCCCGCGCCTGCTGGCGGACAGCAAGGTGACATTGGGATGAGCCGGCGCAACGACAGCTTGTCGCATACGGAAATTTAATCCGGGCGACACTGTTGGGGCCATAATGGAACCCTACATCTCCTGCGCGCTTGGTTTGCGCGAAGGAGAGAGATCATGACGCCGCAGGAACGCCAGCTCGTCGACGACCTTTTTGACCGGCTTTCAAAGCTGGAAAATGCACCGCGCGATCCCGATGCGGTCGCCGCGATCTCCGATGGCCTGCGCAAGGCTCCCGGCGCCGTCTATGCGCTGGTGCAGACCACGCTGCTGCAGGACGAAGCGCTCAAGCGCGCGCATAATCGCATCCAGGAGCTCGAATCCGCTCAGGCGCCGGACCCTGCCCAGTCCGGCGGCTTCCTCGACACCATGCGCGATACGCTGTTCGGCGGGGCACCCTCACGTGGCTCGGTGCCGAACGTGCCGCCGCGCGAGCAGCGCCCGACATGGAATAGCGGCCAGGCGATGCAGCAGGCCCAGCCGGGCTACGGCGCGCCTTATGGCCAAGGTCCGGGACAAGGTTTTGGCGCCCCGCCCGCGGGCGGTGGCGGCGGCTCGTTCCTAGGTACGGCGGCGGCGGCCGCGGCCGGCGTCGTCGGCGGCTCGCTGCTGCTCTCCAGCATCCGCGGCATGATGGGTGGATCGCATCAACAGGGCTTTGGCGACAGCAATGCTCTCGGCGACCGCAGCGCTGGTGGGAGCCCCTGGGGCGGCGGCGGCGACCAGTCCGGCGGATCGCTGGCGCGCGATGCCGGCCTCAATGACATCGGCTCGAACCGCGATTCCCGCCAGGGCTTGTTCGATCAGGCGTCGAACGACGATCGGCACAACGACAACAACCAGAGCTACGACGATCACGACGACAACATGGACATGGCCGACGACGGCGATTTCGGCGACGACGACGGCGGCAGCGATTACGCGTGACGTCGCCCGATAGTGGCGCAAGCAAAGACGGCCGCCCAAGTGGCGGCCGTTTTCATTTCGAACCTCGCGCGATCACAACACCACGACCTTGGTGCCGACACTGACGCGGCCGTAGAGGTCGATGACGTCCTCGTTGCGCATGCGGATGCAGCCGGAGGAGACGTTGGTGCCGATGGTCCAGGGCTCGTTGGAGCCGTGAATGCGATAGAGCGTCGAGCCGAGATACATCGCGCGGGCGCCGAGCGGATTGTCCGGGCCGCCTTCCATGTGCCTGGGCAGATCGGGCCGGCGCGCGAGCATTTCGGCCGGCGGCGTCCATGCCGGCCATTCGCGCTTGGCCGTAATCGATTTCACGCCGGACCAGGTGAAGCCAGGACGGCCGACGCCGATGCCGTAGCGCATCGCCCTGCCGTTGCCCTCGACGAGGTAGAGGAACTTGTTCGGCGTGTCGACCACGATCGTGCCGGGACTTTCCTTGCCGTTATAGTCAACAAGTTGTTTCTCGAATTTCGGATCGAACGGACGCTGCCGCGGGTCGACGGCGTCCTGCTGCAGCGCGCCTTGCTGAATTGCGCCTTGCTGATATTCACCCTGCATCTGCGGCTCGCCCATCGGCGGCAGGCGGCGCTGATCGTAGTAAGCCGGCTGCTGCTGATATACCGGTCGCTCGGGCGCGTAAGCCGGACCGCGTCCGGGGCCGTCGCCGAACAGAAACTCGATGAAGCCGCCGCCCAGGTTCGAATTTGAAGCGACGCGCACCGGCGCTGGCGGCACCCGCGGCGCGTAGAGCACCGCAGGCGGATCGTTCGGCACGCTGTTGTCGAAGGCGCCGGCTTCGTTCACGCCGGCAATGAAGGTACAAGCGCTGCCGAGCAGCGCGACAGACATTTTTTTGAACATCGACGTACTCTGTACTGTTTCGTCTAGATCACACACCCCGTAGACGGTGCCTGGCTGATCGGCGCCCGCGACGTGGTCAATAAAAGGCAAAAGCCGTTTTGTTTGGTAAACGGAACGAGCGTTTGGATTCACCACGTCGCGAGCGACGGCGCAATTTGGCAATCAGCGTTTATTTTCCATGAACGTCGCGCGTCCATGGTTAATCGCCGCTTGCGCAGCGTCGCGCGAAGCCGCCGAGCGGTTCCGGCTGTGAACTTCGTGTTAAATCGCTTCTGCCTACAAAGACGCGTGAGTGAGGTGGGGGGAGTATCCTGATGGCTGTTCACCGCAAGCGTTTTCGTGTCGAGGATATCGTTGCTGGCGAGATGCCCGTTCTAGACGTGACTGAAGAGGTACTCCCGATGCATAGCGAGATCATGGCCGAGCTGCGTGCGATCCGCGCACAGATGGCGAAGGGCCTCGCCGCGGCTCCGCTGTCCGGCAGCGCAGCCATGGCGGCGATCGACGCCTCGACGGCTCACGAGCTCGCCGAAGCGCGTGCCATGCTCGACACCTACCGAGCGCAGATCGAGCAGTGCGAGAAGCTGAAGGTCGAGCTCGACCTCATCCACGACGCCATCGATCGCACCAAGCGCGAAATCGCAACGTTGCACGGCAAGAGCTTCGACGGCGGGGAGATGGCCAAGGTCAATGGCGAGCTCGGCGCGGTGGTCGGGGGCACCGAGCAGGCGACCCAGCAGATCCTCGAGGCCGCGGAATCGATCGACCAGGCCGCCAGCGCGATGTCCAAGGTCGACTCGGCCGATCAGCAGAAGCGGCTCGCCGACGACATCCAGGAACGCGTCATCTCGATCTTCGAAGCCTGCAACTTCCAGGACCTGACCGGCCAGCGCATCAGCAAGGTCATGAACACCATGAAGTTCATCGAGCAGCACATCAATGCGATGATGGACATCTGGGGCGGCGTCGACGCGATCAAGGCCCATGTGCCTGCGCAGGTCGACAACCGCAGCGACGACGAGAAGCTGCTCAATGGCCCGAAGCTCGCCGGCGACGTCGGCCACGCCTCGCAGGACGACATCGACGCGCTGTTCGACTGAGCGGTCGCGGATACGGAAAAAGCAAAACGCCGGTCCTGGGACCGGCGTTTTTGTTTCTCGTCATTGCGAGGAGCGAAGCAATGACGAGGGGTTAGGCCGGAGGCCACCTCACGCCCGGGGCGCGCAGCGGACGTAGACCATGTTGCCGTAGCGGGTGGCGGCGTCCTTGTCGATGAAGCGGGTGATCAGGACGCGGCCGTCGAAGGAGATGATCTCGCGGTCCTGGTCGCCGGGGGTCGGACCGGCGGGACCGATGTAGTTCTTGCCGCTCGGAGAGCCCTTGAGCCGCAGTTCCTGCGGCGTCGCCTGGTCGGCGAGATGCATGATGACGCCGCCGGAGGAGCCGGCGGTGATCACGTAGGGGTTCTTGCATTGGGCGCGCGCGGCGGCTTCTGTGCGAGCACGGTCGGCGGGGTTCTGGAACGAGGCGAGGCCCCAGCGGCCGACGATCTCGTCGGCGCGGATGGTGGCGGGCATTTCCGGAGCCACGCCGGGCTCGGCTTCGGGCGGCGGCGGGGAGGACGTCAAGGACGGCAGGTTGAAGCCGCCGCCGCAGGCTCCCAGCAGCAGCGCCAGACAAGAGGCGGCGGCCAGATTGGCAACCGTGCGCGCGTGAGCCGAACTGATCATGGCATTCCCCCCGAACAAGACCATGGCCGCACCCCTCCCGCAGCCAAGCGCAAAACTGCTGCCGGAGCAATGACGTCCTTCTGTACGCCGACACCCCGAACGAGTTTCCAATGCCACCATCCTATATCCGCCTCAACAACCGCTTAACCACCTTTGCTTGACAGGATCGCGGCCAAGCCATATTTCCGGGCCCACTATTAGCACTCGGAAAGCCCGATTGCTAAGCGCGCCGTTCGATTCTCGATGAGAGGGTGGACGGAAGCGCCGCCCCACCGACTTCCACTATTTCCTAAGCGAGCCTCCAAAGGGAAACGTCATGGCTAAATCCAAATTTCGTCCGCTGCATGACCGTGTCGTGGTCAAACGTATCGACGCCGAGGAAAAGACCAAGGGCGGCATCATCATCCCCGACACTGCCAAGGAAAAGCCCTCCCAGGGCGAAATCGTCGCCGTCGGCCCCGGCGGCCGGGACGAGACTGGCAAGCTGATCCCGATCGACCTCAAGGTCGGCGACCGCGTGCTGTTCGGCAAGTGGTCGGGCACCGAGGTCAAGATCGACAACGAAGAGCTCCTGATCATGAAGGAGTCGGACATCATGGGCGTGCTGGCCTAGGGCCATTCGCCTGAACGGCCGCTGAATATCGTCTCGTCATGCCCGGGCAGAAGCGCGTGTTCGCGCTAGACGACCCGGGCGTCCAGCACGTTTCGCAAGATGATGGATTGCCGGGTCAAGCCCGGCAATGACGAAGAAGAAGCGGCAAGACACATCACGAACACGAGGGATTGAGAGATGGCTGCCAAAGACGTCAAATTCTCCGGAGACGCGCGCGATCGCATGCTGCGCGGCGTCGACATTCTCGCCAACGCCGTCAAGGTGACGCTCGGCCCGAAGGGCCGCAACGTCGTCATCGAGAAGTCGTTCGGCGCGCCCCGCATCACCAAGGACGGCGTCACCGTCGCCAAGGAAATCGAGCTCGAGGACAAGTTCGAGAACATGGGCGCCCAGATGGTGCGTGAGGTCGCCTCCAAGACCAACGACCTCGCCGGCGACGGCACCACCACCGCGACCGTGCTGGCCCAGGCCATCGTGCGGGAGGGCGCCAAGGCAGTTGCGGCCGGCATGAACCCGATGGACCTCAAGCGCGGCATCGACTCCGCCGTCGCCGCCGTGATCAAGGACATCGAGAAGCGCGCCAAGCCGGTCGCCTCCTCTTCCGAGGTCGCCCAGGTCGGCACCATTTCGGCCAACGGCGATGCCGCCATCGGCAAGATGATCGCCCAGGCCATGCAGAAGGTCGGCAACGAGGGCGTCATCACCGTCGAGGAGAACAAGTCGCTCGAGACCGAGGTGGACATCGTCGAGGGCATGAAGTTCGACCGCGGCTATCTCTCACCCTACTTCGTCACCAACCCCGAGAAGATGACCGCCGAGCTCGAGGACGCCTACATCCTCCTGCATGAGAAGAAGCTCTCGGGCCTCCAGGCCATGCTGCCCGTGCTCGAAGCGGTGGTGCAGTCGGGCAAGCCGCTCGTCATCATCGCCGAGGACGTCGAGGGCGAGGCGCTGGCCACCCTGGTCGTCAACCGCCTGCGTGGCGGCCTCAAGGTCGCCGCCGTCAAGGCGCCGGGCTTCGGCGACCGCCGCAAGGCCATGCTGGAGGACATCGCGATCCTCACCGGCGGCCAGCTGATCTCCGAGGAGCTCGGCATCAAGCTCGAGAACGTCACGGTGAAGATGCTCGGCCGCGCCAAGAAGGTGGTGATCGACAAGGAGAACACCACGATCGTCAACGGCGCCGGCAAGAAGCCCGACATCGAGGCCCGGGTCGGCCAGATCAAGGCCCAGATCGAGGAGACCACCTCGGACTACGACCGCGAGAAGCTCCAGGAGCGCCTCGCCAAGCTCGCCGGCGGCGTCGCGGTGATCCGCGTCGGCGGCGCCACCGAGATCGAGGTCAAGGAGAAGAAGGACCGCGTCGAGGACGCGCTCAACGCCACCCGCGCCGCGGTGCAGGAAGGCATCGTCCCCGGCGGCGGCGTCGCGCTGCTCCGCGCCAAGAAGGCCGTGGGCCGTCTCACCAACGCCAATGACGACGTCCAGGCCGGCATCAACATCGTGCTGAAGGCGCTGGAAGCCCCGATCCGCCAGATCTCCGAGAACGCCGGCGTGGAGGGCTCGATCGTCGTCGGCAAGATCCTGGAGAACAAGTCCGAGACTTTCGGCTTCGACGCCCAGAACGAGGACTATGTCGACATGGTCGAGAAGGGCATCATCGATCCCGCCAAGGTGGTTCGCACCGCGCTGCAGGACGCCTCCTCCGTGGCCGGCCTCTTGGTGACCACCGAAGCCATGGTCGCCGAAACGCCGAAGAAGGACGCGCCGCCCGCCATGCCCGCCGGCGGCGGGATGGGTGGCTTCTAAGCCTCCACCCCACGACATTGATTGCGAAGGCCGCCTCCGGGCGGCCTTCTTTTTTGCCGACCTTCCCCTTTCGCTTTCCGATTCAACCAGCGGCCAAAACCCACTACGGTGGCGCGCCGATTCGATTGCGCGAGGATTTCATCGATGCGTGCGCTTCTGGTTTGTTCGACGGCCGTCGTGGCGGCCCTGCTCGCCGTTTGGCCGGATCGGGCCCCTGCCCAGATGAAGCTGTCGCCGAAGGCGACAGCACCGGGCGGAACCGAGACGCGCTATTTCACCTCCATCGACGGACTGATGGACGGCAATGCCGACGTGATCCTGAAAGAGACGCGCCAGGGCAAGAATGTCACCGCGGCGGTGCTCGATGTCTGTTACCCGATCGCCAGGAATTCCGACCGCAAGGACCGCTTCGTCGTCAATCTCCAGGTCGCGGGGCAGACGTTGACCGGAACGACGCAGAGCCTTGGCGAGAAGTCGCCGGTCAGCGTCAAGCTGACGCGCAAGCAGTCCGGCGACACGTTTGAATTCCGCGGCCAGATCTCGATCGGCCAGGCCGTGACCGAGGTCACATCGCCCGACAATTCCGACCTCAGCGAAAGGGAATTCCTGGACAACCAGACCTCCGACGACGGCATCACCTCCCAGCCGAAGGACTTCACGGACGTTTCTCCGGAAGCGATTGCGGTCAGGGTCAAGCTCGACGCTGCGACGGACTTCCTGAAGAGCCTGAAGGGCCAGGAGGTCGAGGTGACGCTGGCGAGCCTCAGCGTCGGCTGCGATGCACTGCGCGCGGGCGAGCAGACCATCAACATGTCGGTCGATCCAGAGCGTGCGGGCGCGCTGCTGGCCAAGTTCAAGGCGATGCCGGGCGTCACGGCGGCAGGTTGGACCGCGGGCATGACCGAGATGGACCGGACCATCCGCTTCCCCGCGGCGGACTGGCGCGAGGGCGACAAGATCAACAAGGCCAGGCTTGCGACTGCGGTGGCCAACGTGCTGAGCAGGACACTCGCCGCAAAGCCGGTCTCGCAGGACTTCGATCCCGCAACGGGCAAGCTCAAGCTGGTGTTCAAGCGGCCCAATCAGGATTTTCCGGCGCTCGAGCTCACCGACACGATCGAGGTCGCAGGGCTCGTATCGCCGGACAAGCCGGGCTCCACCGACAAGCTCATGCTCTGGATCGGCAGTCCCGCCACCACGACTGCCGACGAGAGCGGCGGCGCCAAACTCAATCTGTCCGACGACGCGAGCCTGGACGAAGAAGGCGATCTTCCCGAGGACAACGGGTCGATCGAGGCGCTTGCCCGGGAGCTGAAGGGCCAGCACTGGGACGCGGACAAGTCGGTGTGGAAGTGACGTAGTCTATTCCGGGGCGACGCCTCAGGCGTCGAACCCGGAAGGACCTGACGGTCAATTCCCCGTCGTGCGAAAACGCAGCGGTTTCGGGCCGATCAGCGTGAGCACGTCGCCCTGGCGCGTCCAGGTCTCGACGCTGCCGAGCGCTGCCACGAGCTCGTCGTCGGCCCGGGCCCGGGCGGGCGGGCAGGAACGGTCCTGGATCTGCCCGGGAACGAAGATCACGGTGTTACCGGCGACCGAGAACTGCCCCTTGCCGCCCTTGCACCAAAGCTCCAGCACGACCTCGCCATGGTCGCCGATCTCGATGTTCGGAATCCGCTTCGAGCCGGCTTGCGGCAGCGCTTCCAGCGTCATTTCGGTACCGAACGGAAACCCCTCCTGGGCACGCGCGAATGTGGACATCGCGAGCATTGCAACCGCGGCACACATCAATCGTTTGAGCGAAACCATGAAACCCCTGGACCGACCTGATTCGCGGCACCTTCTATAAGACGGCCGCCTCCTTGAGAAGGTTCGCGCAGATGCAAAGATCCCCGCGAGGGGAACCTCGCGGGGATTTGCGTCGTCAGCGACATCGATCCTACTTCAGCACCAGCTCCGTGAACGGCCAGACATAGGCCTGCAGCGTCACGAGCACGCCGACGAGGCACGCCAGCACGATCGAGTGCCAGAACACGAAGCGCAGGATAGTGCCCTCATGGCCGTACCAGTTGGTGGCGGTGGAGGCGACCACGATCGATTGCGCATCAATCATTTTGCCCATGACGCCGCCGGAGGAGTTCGCCGCCGCCATCAGCACCGGCGACAGGCCAAGCTGCTCGGAGGTGATCTTCTGCAGGTTTCCGAACAGCACGTTGGAGGCGGTGTCCGATCCCGTCAGCGCCACGCCGAGCCAGCCGAGCAGCGTGCCGAAGAAGGGATAGAGCACGCCGGTCGCCGCGAAGGCGAGGCCGAGCGTGGCGTCGACGCCGGACAGGCGCGTCAGCGTGCCTATCGCCAGCATCGCCGAGATCGTGATCAGCGAGATCGCGCACAGCCGGATGGTGCGGCCATACTCGGCCGCCAGCTTGCCGGGACCGACCCCCATCAGGATGCCTGCGATGATCGCAGCGATCAGCATGCCCGTGCCGGTGAAGGACAAGTAGGTGAAGGCGAACACCGCACTCTCTTTCGTCGGGCCCGGCGCAACCGGCGGCATCTTGTTGATCATCTGGTGCAGCTCGGGCACGGGGTAGTTCCAGACGAAGATCGAGTTCGCCCACGCCTTGAAGCCACCGTTGCCCCAGATCAGCATCACGATGCAGACGATGATCCAAGGCAGCAGCGCGCTGAACAGCTCGCTCTGCGTCAGCGGCGTCTTGTCGAGCGGCCTTGCCGCCGCCATGGTGGCGGCCGATTCATCATTGCCGCGCAACGCCGGCGACAGCCAGAGCTGCTTCGGCTGCCACACCTTCAGGAACAGGATCAGTGCGCCCATCGAGATCAGCGACGCGCCGATGTCGACGATCCAGGGATTGATGTAGTTCGAGATCACGAATTGCGGGACGGCAAACGATATGCCGGTAACGAAGATCGCCGGCCAGACGTCCTTCATGCCCTTCCAGCCCGCGAATGCCCACACCACCCAGAACGGCACGATCAGCGAGAAGACCGGCAATTGCCGGCCAACCATCGCACCGAGGATGTAAGGATCGATCCCGGTGACGGAGGAGAGGCCCTGGATCGGCGTACCCAGAGCGCCATAGGCGACCGGGGCGGTGTTGGCGATCAGCGACAGGCCGGAAGCTGCGAGTGGCGAGAAGCCGAGACCGATCAGGACCGCGCCGGTGATCGCGACCGGCGTGCCGAAGCCCGAGGCGCCCTCGAAAAATGCGCCGAACGAGAAGGCGATCAGCAATAATTGCAGCCGCCGGTCCTCGGTGACACCACCGACCGCGCGCTTCAAAAGCTCGAAGCGCCCGGTGGCCACCGTCACCTGGTAGAGAAAGATGACGTTGAGAACGATCCAGCCGATGGGAAAGAAACCGGTCACGACGCCCAGCACCGAGGCGCGGATCGACATGTTCGCAGGCATGGTGAAGACGAAGATCGTGATCAGGTTTGCCACGATCACGGCAATAATGGCCGCGATATGCGCCTGGACGCGCCCGCTCGCGATCAGCACCAGCAACGTGACGACGGGCACCGCCGCCGCGATCGTCGACAGCACCGGGCTGTTCAGCGGATCATAGACTTGATTCCACATGGTCTTTCTCCCCACGCATGTTTGTGGCAGGCGGCCCGCGTGGAGAGCCGATCCTGCTTGAAGCTGAAGCGATAAAGCCTGAGCTGGACGCAAATTCCTCGCGAACGCGGCGGTTCCCGCCCGCTCACAAGCTCGCGAAAGTCCCTGAGCATCCACCCGCGCAGTCGAGCCCCATGCTAGGGTCGCCAGGTGCGACAATCCACCGCAAATTGTAGAGCTTGCGACTTTGGTCTAACCGCACCCGTTTCCAAAATTGCCTCAAGTCCTTGGCCCTGGGCCGCTATACACGCATTCCCTGAGGAGACCCTGCTCTGTGAAGAACATCAGCGCCACGCTCGCGATCGTCTGGCGAATCGCCGCCCCCTATTTCCGATCCGAGGACAAATGGGCCGGGCGCGGCCTGCTCGCCGCGGTGGTCGCGATGGAACTGGCACTGGTCGCGATCGATGTGCTGGTGAACCAGTGGCAGAACCGGTTCTACAGCGCGCTCCAGACCAGCGACTGGGACACCTTCGTGCGGGAGATCTGGATCTTTATCGCGCTCGCGTTCACCTATATCGCGCTCGCGGTCTACAAGCTTTACCTCAACCAGTGGCTCCAGATTCGCTGGCGGCAATGGCTCACGCGGCACTATCTCGGCGAATGGCTGCAGAATGCCACGCATTACCGCATGCAGCTCAAGGGCGATGCGGCCGACAACCCGGACCAGCGCATCACCGAGGACGTCAAGAACTTCGTCGAGCAGACGCTGAGCATCGGGCTCGGCCTGCTCTCGTCGATCGTGACGCTGTTCTCCTTCGTGATCATCCTCTGGGGCCTTTCAAACGCGGCACCGCTGCGCCTGTTCGGCACCGATGTCATGATTCCCGGCTATCTGTGCTGGGGCGCGTTGATCTACGCGATCTTCGGCACCGCGCTGACGCATTGGATCGGCGCACCGCTGGTCAACCTCAACTTCGAACAGCAACGCTATGAGGCTGACTTCCGCTTCAATCTCGTCCGCGTCCGCGAGAATTCCGAGCAGATCGCGCTGCTCAACGGCGAAGGCGCCGAACGTGCCCGCCTGCTCGATCGTTTCGGCTTCGTGATCGCCAACTGGTACGCCATCATGAGCCGGACCAAACGCCTCACCGCGTTCACGGCCAGCTATCAGCAGGCCGCCGTGATCTTTCCCTACGTGCTGGTGGCCCCGGCATTCTTCGCCAAGAAGATCCAGCTTGGCGACATGATGCAGACCGCATCCGCCTTTTCCAGCGTACAGGGCGCCTTGTCGTTCTTCGTCACGGCTTACCGGTCGCTGGCGGAGTGGCGGTCGATCGTTGCGCGCCTCGATGGCTTTGAAATGTCGGTCGATTCGGCCGCGAACCTGCCGCTCCATGAGCCTGCGATCGCGCTGGAAGTCGCCGGCAGCGGCGGCCATATCGAGCTCGAGCAGCTCTGCGTGAACCTGCCCAACGGCACGCCGCTGGTCGCCGCCAAGAGCTTCGCCATTCAGACGTCGGAGCGCGTGTTGGTGACCGGACCGTCGGGCTCCGGCAAGTCGACGCTGTTCCGGGCCATCGCCGGAGTTTGGCCGTTCGGCACCGGCACGGTCGTCATCCCGGAGAAGGCAAAGCTGATGATGCTGCCGCAGCGGCCCTATTTTCCAGTCGGCATGTTGCGCGACGCCGTGGTCTATCCGGCAGCACCCGGCGCGTTCGCCCCAGCGCAAGTGCGCGACGCGTTGATCGCGGTCGGGCTGCCGGGCCTCGCAGAGCGGCTTGAAGAGGAGGGTCACTGGAATCGGATGCTGTCGCTCGGCGAGCAGCAGCGCCTTGGGCTTGCGCGCGCGCTGCTGCACATGCCGGACTATCTGTTCCTGGATGAGGCGACCGCCTCGCTGGACGAGCCCTCCGAGGCGCGGCTTTACCGGCTGCTGGCGGAGAAGCTGCCGCAGGCCACCATCGTCTCGATCGGCCACCGCTCGACGCTCGACGCCTTCCACACACGCAAGGTAGCGCTGGTGAAAGATGGCACAATCCATGTCCTCGGCGGTGAACGGGCTGCAGCGGAGCCGAGCGCGGCGCGCTGAGGCGGAGCGCAAGCCGCATCTGTTCTCCTCCGAATTGAAGCCAAGTCCCTCCCGGCGAGAAGGCGCTCGGTGGCTGTTCGCTGCCGCTGCTGCTTCGCCATGGCCGGCCTCGTCCCGGCCATCCGCGCGCTCGTTGTGCGGCGCTGCCAAGGACGTGGATGCCCGGGCCAAGCCCGGGCATGACTTTCGTGAAGAGACCGCAGCCAAAGCAAAAGGGCGGCAGGTTGCCCTGCCGCCCTCGCCAAGTCGCTTGGAAGAAACTTACTTCAGGTTGGTCATCGCCGTCAGATCGAACGAGAGCTTGGCGATGCCGGTCGCGCCGCACCACTTGGAGCCGGCTCCGCCGGGGTTGATCGGGGTCGCATTGGTCGTTCCGCCGGCGGTATAGTCGCTGGTGAAGGCATTGCAATCACCCCTGCTCAGGTCGGTGTCGGAGTAACGGAGATCCAACGTCATGACCTTGTAGGTGAAGCCGACACCGATATTCCAGGTGTTGTAGTCGGCATATTTGATGCCGTTCGGGAACGGGCCGCCACCCAGCGGGCTGGCAATGCCCGTGCCATAGAACGAATCGGAGGTGCCGAACCACTGACGGCCGAACTCGCCGGACACGTACATCCCGACGCCGCTCGCGCCGAAGGTGGTGCTCGGCGCTATCCATTTGGCCGTGACCGAAGTGTAGTTGCCCCAAGCCCCGGTGTTGAGGAAGTTCGGCGAATAGAACTCGCTGATGCCGAATGCCCAATTGTCATTCACCGTGTAGGTCATCTTGCCGTAGACTTCGAAGAAGCTGACATCCCTCTTCATGACGTTGCCGTTGAGCAGGGCGTTGGCGGCACACTCGGCGCTGAGCGGATTGCCGGCGGTGTCGGTTGCTGCGCCGTAATAGCAGGTCCCACCCGGATACAGGTAACCCCAGACGCCGATGTCGAAGGCGAACGCACCGAAGGTCGGGCGAATACCGCCGTAGACATCGATCTCGGCCGCCGCGCGGTTCGGGAAGGAGATGCTCTCACCGGCGAGGCCGATATAGAGCTGGAGATCCTTGGTGACGTTGTAGCGCGGCTCGAAATAGGCGGCGACCGACGGTTTGTGGTTCGACTGGGTGATGCCGCGGAAGACGTAGTTGCTCATGATCGCGCCGCCGAAGGCGATATCCCAAGGGTCGAAGGCCGGGGGCGGCGAGGCCTTCAGCGCCTTCACACGCAAATCCGCCGCGAAAGCCGAACCCGTCGTCACCATTGCCAGCGCCGTTGCCAACAAAGCCACTTTTTTCATTTCGATCCCCATCGCCAGTTCTTACTCGGTCGGATCCCGGAAGCCCCCCGGGGGCATACGACCCATCTGCAAAATTGCGTGACTGCGACAATTTGAATTGAGGGGCGTGAACCGAGAAGCAAAAAGGGCGGGCATCTGCCGACTTTTTGGGCGTTTTGACGGTTTCACGAAAGGTTGTCCGCCTGTGTGGCTTCTTGATCACATTATTTGCATTCCAAAGTGCAGAGGAGCCCCGTGTTAGTCCGGACATCGTTGGCCGGCGTGATCCCAGGGCCACGAATCAGATCGCGCGGAGGAACGCGGCGGTCCACCCTGCCTGCAACGATGCAAAAAGGCCGCAGCGCCCGGCGCTGCGGCCTTCTGTTCTTCCAAGGGGACGGAAAGTCCGACCTACCCCTGACCCTCGGCAGCCGCCGCCGGCTCCGCAGAAGGCGAAGGCATCGCCCAGCTAGTCTCGGCGGCAGGCTCGGCAGCCGGAGCTTCCGCCGGTGCTGACGGCTTCGGAGCAGGAGCTGCCTTCGCCTTCTTCGGTGCCGCTTTCCTTGCGGCTTTCTTGGGTGCGGCCTTCCTGGCCGACTTTGCCGCGCCCTTCTTGGCGGCTTTCTTCGGGGCGGCCTTCTTGGCAGATTTCTTTGCAGTCTTCTTCGTAGCTTTCTTAGCCGACCTTTTCGCGGACTTCTTGGCTGCTTTCTTGGTTGCTTTCTTGGCCGCTACAGCCTTCTTGGCCTTTCTGGCCTTCTTGCTTTTCTTCTTCTTCGCTTTCGCCATCGTGGTCCTCCTGTTGCCGCCGAACAATGGTCGATCGGGCGTCTTCAGTCGTCACCTCGGGAGGAAGGCTCAGGCTCTGAAAGCTCAAACCTGCGCGTTCAGTGCCGGCCGCGACCCGCCCGTAGCCCAATCGAGAAGCTCAATCGTGTGTACGACCGGAACTGACGTGCCACTGGCAATCTGCACCATGCAGCCGATATTGCCCGCGGCAATCATATCCGGCTTGACGCTCACGATGTTGGCGACCTTGCGATCGCGCAACCGACCCGCAAGCTCAGGCTGGAGGATGTTGTAGGTCCCCGCCGAACCGCAACACAAATGGCTCTCCGGCACATCTTTCACCACGAATCCATTCTTGGAAAGCAATTCTTTCGGAAGGCTCGTGATTTTCTGCCCGTGCTGCAACGAACACGCCGAGTGATAAGCGACGACGATGTTCTCCTGCCGCGCGGCGGTCGAGAGTTCGAGGCCGGCGACGTATTCGGTGATGTCCTTGGCGAGCGACGACACCTTGGCCGCATCGGCCGCGAAGGCGGCCTCCTCGCGCAGGAGATAGCCATAATCCTTGATGACCGTGCCGCAGCCCGAGGTCGTCACGAGGATGGCATCGAGCCCCTCGCCGGCCGCTTCCTTCCGCCATGCCGCGACATTGGCGCGAGCTCGCGCCAAGGCATCCTGGTCGTCGCCGAGGTGATGGGTCAGCGCGCCGCAGCAC
Organism: Bradyrhizobium sp. in8p8; assembly: GCF_000426845.1. Classification (GTDB taxonomy): domain Bacteria; phylum Pseudomonadota; class Alphaproteobacteria; order Rhizobiales; family Xanthobacteraceae; genus Bradyrhizobium; species Bradyrhizobium japonicum_C. The sequence continues at coordinate 282,403 of NZ_AUGD01000001.1, forward strand.
TGCTCGTCCCTGACAAGGACAACCTCGATGCCGTGGCGCGTCAGCAGATTGATGGCGGCCTGATTGATGCGCGGCGCCAGCACCTGCTGGGCGCAGCCCTGGAGCAGCGCCACACGTCCGCGCTTCTTGCCGAGCGCTGCGAACACGCTGCCTGCAGCAGGCCCTGCCGGTGGCAGCCGGTTCGGCGCCAGCGCCAGCATCGCCTTGATGCGATGGATCAATCCGGGTGTGGCCGAAGGCCGGGGCGTCGGCAACAAGACGCCCAGCGGACGGGCGAGCCGCGCCAGCCACATGCTGAGGCGGAAGCGCTGCGGATCCGGGAGCACGAAGGCCAGCACGCGGCGCAGCAGCCGCTCGGTCAAGGGCCGCTGATAGCGCTGCTCGATGCGGACCCTGGCCTGGTCGACGAGATGCATGTAGTTCACGCCCGAGGGGCAGGTCGTCATGCAGGCAAGGCACGACAGGCAGCGGTCTATATGCTTGACCACCTCGGCCGTCGGCGCCTGGTCCTTTTCCAGCATCTCCTTGATCAGGTAGATGCGGCCGCGGGGGCTATCGAGCTCGTCCCCGAGCAAAACATAGGTCGGACAGGTCGCGGTGCAGAAGCCGCAATGGACGCAAGCACGCAGGATCTTGTCGGCTTCCGCGATATCGGGGTCGGCGAGCTGCGCCAGTGAGAATTCGGTCTTCATGCCGTAGCGCCCCGGCTCAAGCGGCCCCGGTTGAGAATGGCCTTCGGATCGAAGCTGGCGCGCACCCTCTCGCTCAGCGCGGCGATGCCCGGCTCTTGCGGATGAAATACATCGACGTCGCGCCTGACCTCCTCTTCCGCCCGGATCAGCGTGGCATGTCCTCCGGCCGCACTCACGCGTGCGCGCACGACCGGGGCATGGGCATCCGACTTCGGCGGCAATGCCGCCCAGATCAGCCCGCCGCCCCAATCGTAGATCAAATCGCCCCCCGTCTCGCGGGCCAGTTGGGTGCCGAGTGCCGCGCCCGAGGCCGGCGGGCAGACGATCCGCCACACCGGCCAGGCGCCGAGCGCGCCGGTCGCCGCGAACGGCAGCACATCGCGGATCGTGGTCCACAGCGCCTCAGATGCGCCATCCTCGACCAGGGTCGCGGTCCCGAACGACGCCAGCAGTTCGCGCAGCGATCCGGCGCGGTGCGCGACAGACGCCGTGATCCCTTCGAGCCGCAGCACGGTCAGCGGCTCGCCCTCACCCGCGACGTCGCCTAGCCCCTCGACCTTGGCCCGGAGTTCCGATTTCGGCAGATGCGCGGCACCGGAGACGTCGAAGGGCGAGCCCAGCGCCGCGGTCATGGCCTTGTTGGCGGCGGCATCATCCAGCCCACGCAGCAGCAGCGTCCGCTCGGCTTCCGGCTTCGGCATCACCTTGAGCGTAACCTCCGTCATCACCGACAGCGTGCCCCAGGAACCGGCGAGAAGCTTGCAGAGGTCGTAGCCGGTGACGTTCTTCACCACCTTGCCGCCGGTCTTGAAGCTGTCGCCAAAGCCGGAGACGGCGTGCGCCCCGAGCAGGTGATCGCGCGCGCCCCCGGCCCTGATCCGCCGTGGACCGGCAAGCCCGGCCGCGATCATGCCGCCGATAGTGCCTGACATGGGCGTGCCGAGCAGCGGAGCGGTGTTCATCGGCTCAAAGGCGAATTGCTGGTTCTTGGCATCGATCAGCGACTGCACGTCGCCCAGCGGCGCACCGGCTTGGAGCGTGACGATCAGCTCATTTGGCTCGTAGGACGTGACGGCATTCAAGGCCGAGACGTCGAGCACGGCATTGGTCGCCATCGCGTGGCCGATGCTGCGCTTACTGCCATGGCCTATGATCTCGAGCGGCTGCTCGTTCGCAATCGCCGCGCGTACCACCTCTTCAACGTCTTTGGCGTCTCTGACTCTGAGCGTATCCACGGGAAAAGCCGGTAGCGAAGTTTGCGAGGGAAAGCAATTCGTTCAGCGCAGACTAGAACCGCGGAATGTCCGGGAACGCCAGCTTGCCCGCGTGCACATGCATGCGACCGAGCTCGGCGCAGCGGTGCAGGGTCGGGAACACCTTTCCGGGATTGAGCAGGCCCTGTGAGTCGAAGGCGCATTTCAGCCGCTGCTGCTGGTTTAGGTCGATCTCGCTGAACATGTCGGGCATGAGGTCGCGTTTCTCGATGCCGACGCCGTGTTCGCCCGTGAGCACGCCGCCGAACTCGACGCAGGCGCGCAGGATGTCGGCGCCGAAGGCTTCAGCGCGCTCGATCTCGCCGGGCTTGTTGGCGTCGTAGAGGATGAGAGGGTGCAGATTGCCGTCGCCGGCGTGGAACACGTTGGCGCAGCCGAGCTGGTATTTTTCCGAGAGCTCGCGGATGCGCGCCAGCGCCTTGGGCAGCGCGCCGCGGGGAATCGTGCCGTCCATGCAGAGATAATCGGGCGAGATGCGGCCCACGGCCGGGAATGCGGCCTTGCGGCCCGCCCAGAACAGGTTGCGTTCGGCCTCCGACGTCGAAATCTGGCAGGTGGTGGAGCCGCACGCATTGGCGATGGCCTCGACGCGCGCGATCAGCTCGTCGACCTCGATCTTGGGGCCGTCGAGTTCAATGATGAGGAGCGCTTCGACGTCGAGCGGATAGCCGGCATGCACGAAGGCCTCCGCGGCGTGGATCGCCGGCTTGTCCATCATTTCCATGCCGCCCGGAATGATGCCGGCGCCGATGATGCGCGCCACGCATTCGCCGGCGGCCTCGACCTCGGCGAAGCCGACCATCAATGCGCGTGCCGTCTCGGGCTTCTGCAGGATGCGCACCGTGATCTCTGTGATGACGCCGAGCAGACCTTCGGAGCCCGTGATGACACCCATCAGGTCGTAGCCGGGGTTCTCGGCCGACTTGCCGCCGATGCGCAGGATCTCGCCGCTCATCAGCACAATCTCGCAGCCCAGCACGTTGTTGGTGGTCATGCCGTATTTCAGGCAATGCACGCCGCCGGAATTCTCCGCGACATTGCCGCCGATCGAGCAGGCGATCTGGGAGGACGGATCGGGCGCATAATAGAAGCCGGCATGAGCGACGGCTTGGCTGATCGCCAGATTGGTGACGCCGGGCTCGGTGACGACGACGCGGTTGTCGAAATCGATCTCGCGGATGCGCTTGAACTTGCCAAGCCCCAACAGCACGCCGTCCTCGAGCGGCAGCGCGCCGCCCGAGAGCGAGGTGCCAGAGCCGCGCGGCACCACCTTGATGCTCTGCTCTGCACAATATTTCAGGACGAGCGAGACCTGCTCCGTCGTATCCGGCAGCACCACGACCATCGGCGGCTGCCGGTAGGCGGTCAGCCCGTCGGACTCGTAGGCCCGCATCTCGGCGGCACTGTCGATCACGCCTTCCCCGGGCACGATCGCACGCAACGCAGCAATGATTTCCGCGCGCCGCGCGAGCACGGCCTGGTCGCTGGCAGGCATCATGATGGCCATATCAAGTCCTTCATGGCATATCGTTCCGGCTGACGCCGTACGATCGATTTGTCGCGACAAATCAATCACGTCCGCGCCCGTTTGGGTAGGCCATCCGAAAGTCGCAGCGACGATGTTCCGCGAGTTCGCTCTGGGACAAGTAGGAAATCGTGAAACCTGTCATGGTTTGGTGGCTTGTCCAAGCCGAGCAGGCCTGCCAAAAGCGGCAGGTCGGCGATTGTCGATCAGGCAAGAGACTGACCAGAGCCACCAGGGAAGAGACGAAGAGCACCCGATGACAAAACTGACTTTTGGCGCACTGACGATCCTCACCGCGATTGCCACCGCTCCCGCCGCGATGGCGCAGGATGTCGCGGCCGGCAAGACATCGTTCAACAAGTGCCTGGCCTGCCACGCGATCGGCGAAGGCGCCAAGAACAAGGTCGGCCCCGAGCTCAATGGCCTCAAGGGCCGCAAGTCGGGCACCGTTGAGGGCTACAACTACACGGACGCGAACAAGAATTCCGGCATCACCTGGGACGAGGCGACGTTCAAGGAATACATCAAGGACCCCAAGGCCAAGATCCCCGGCACAAAGATGGCGTTCGCCGGCATCAAGAACGAGACCGAGATCGCCAATCTCTGGGCCTTCATCGCCCAGTACGACAAGGACGGGAAGATCAAGCAGTAAGCGCGCAAAACGCGGCCGCTGACATCGCTTGATAACGGGTTCAGTCGGCGGCCGCCTGCGCCGGAACGATCTTGCCGATCATGGTCTCGATCTCCGCCTTCACAAGATCCGGCACGGCGTTCTGCACCATGTGGCCGAGACCGGGACGTACGATCAGCTTCGCATTCGGCACCATGGCCGCGAACGGGCGCGCATGGATGTTGGTCGATACCGTCTTGTCGGGCTCGCCGGCGATGATCGTCACCGGCGCGGAAATCTCGCCATAGCGCGCGACTTGCGCGGCGACGGCCTCCTTCAGCGTCACCAGATCATGGGCGTTGGCGATGAATTCGCGGGGGCGCAGCAGCAGCGGCGTCGCGGAGTCCTTGACGAAGCCATCCGGCATGGTTTGCGGCAGGAAGACATTGCGCGCGCCGGATTCAGCGAGAACATAGCCGAGCGGCAGCGTGATGGTGTAGGCGAGCAGCGGACCGATCACGGGCGTTGCGATGATCTCGTTGTAGCGGCCGACGCCGCCGCGCCAGGGATGAGTGACGGGCGCGAGCATCACAAGACCGGCAACGCGGTGCGGATGATCGAGCGCGATCCGCGCGCCGAGAGCACCGCTCCAGGAATGCACCACGAAGACCGCGCGATCGATCCCGAGCTTATGAAGCGCCTCGTCGATCATCCGCGCCTGGATCTGCGGTGTCGAATCCTGCCGGCGCGCCCGCGAGCTCCAGCCATGGCCGGGGCGGTCGATCAGAACAACGCGCCGGTCCTCCGCGAGGATATCGCCGAGCGGCCGCCGCATCGCTTCGAGATTGGAACTCGCGCCGTGCAGCATCACGACCGGCAGGCCGGCCTCACGCGGGCCGAGATCGACGACGTGCAGCGTCGCGCCGTCGACTTCGATCATCCGGCCCTGCGGCGGAAAGGCGCGTTGCACGGCGACGATTCCCACCTGCGTGACCAGGGCCAGCAGAACCAGCGCCGTCACGGCTGACATCACGATCATCGAGCGAATCCGGGTGATCCTGGGCACAGGGCAGTTACGAGAGCGATCGGACGGCAGTTTCGCCGCCGGCCTTTTTCGCTTCCACTGTAAATGCCGGGGCTGTGGATATGTGCATAATTCAAAACGAAAAAACTCAACGAAATCAGCGGCTCTCCCAACGCGCGCGCCGGCCCGGGATAGCTTCATGCAGTCGTCATCGCGGCGTCCATATAATCGCCACGGTCGGTTCCGCCATCTACGCGCGGATGGGCGCCGATCCGCCTCGCAACCTCAGAGATGCGGGAAAGACCGGCAGGATTTGTCCTGGTTGAACCGGAGAACCTCAATGAGCTTCAGATCAAGCGACACTGCGATCGACGAAATCGTCGCGAGTTGCAATGGCGACCTGCGCGGTGCGGTGCGGGCGCTGCTCCTGATCAACGAGCATCTCGAGACCGAGCTTGCAAGGGCTTACGCCGCAGCGGCCGATCGCGGCCTTGTCGAGCGCGGCGGCAACGTCCTGCATTGAAGTGCGATCGATCGCACTTCAGGCTCTCTCTTGAGCGTGATCTCGTCGAAAGAGACCGCCGCACACGTTTCCGGATCATGCTCGGCGCGCGGGCTAGTTCGTCCCGTCTTCCTCCTTTTCGTCCTCGGGCGTGACTGCGGGACAGACGCGGATCGTCGAGCGGGCAAGCTTGGCATCCGCCCTTGACTTGTAGGGACCGTCGCCGAAGAAGATGTCGCCGGCGATGACCGGATTGCTGGTCACGATATTGCATTTTCCGGTGGCGCGGTTGCCGACCACCCAGAACAGTCCGTCGGCGAAGCTCACCGTTCCCGACCCGAGCAGCAAGACAGCTGCGACCATCAAACGCTTCATGGCTTTCGCTCCTGCCGTGGACGTAGGCCTGCAAAGCGCCGCGCAACAGCCCCGCTGCGCGACGGCTGCGATCGTGGTTAATCGGCGACGGCTGCAATCGCTCAAGAAATGATCGAGTTGTAGGCTAGATGTCGCGGCCCTCGACCTTCTCGGTCAGCGCCTTGACCTGATCGGGTATCTTTTCGAGGTGGGGATTGACGGCGAGCGCCTTGCGATAGGCATCAAGTGCGCGCTTCTCGTTGCCGACCTCCTGCATGATCATGCCGAGACCAGCGAGCGCGCCGAAATGGCGCGGCTCCCGGATCAGCACTTGCTGGATGTCCGAAAGAGAGCGGCCATAGTCGTTCTGCATGTAATAGAGCGTCGCACGCCGGTTCCATGCCTCGATGTAATCCGGCCTGAGCTTGATGACCGAATCCAGGAGCTTGATCGCAACCTCGATCTTCTTCGCGTCGACCGCGGTCTTGGCCCGTGCCATCAGAAGCGCCGCAGTGTCGCTCGGTGTCTGCAGCCAGACCGCCCAGATCCGCGCCTCGACGTGCTTGGCGCTGGCCTCGTCGGGGGCCGCCTTCAACGCGCCGAACAGGAAGTCGAGATTCTTGCTGCGATCGACCTTGGGCAGCTTGGCAGGCGCTTCCGGGAGCTTCTTCTGTTTGCCGGGCGGCTCAACCTGCTGCGCCAGGGCTGGAGCCACGCCGGCGGTTCCCAGCACAAGGGCCAGACACAGCGCGCGGACGAAGGGGAATCTGATTGTCATCGTGAAAGTCTAAACGCGCAAAGCCGCCCTTGCCAAGCAAGGGCGGCGTCAAACTCGTGTGAGAGCGTAGTCTTGCGGAGCGCCTGACGGCGCCCGGCAGGGCAAGATCAGCCTTAGGGCGGATCAGCCCTGGCGAGCCTTGAAGCGGCGCTGCACCTTGTTGATCACATAGACCCGGCCCTTGCGGCGGACCAGGCGGTTGGCGCGATGGCGACCGCGCAGTGATTTCAGCGAGTTACGGACCTTCATGGCAGAATCCTGAACGTTCGAAAGGCCGTTTTCGGCACTACCGTTTCGGCACGCGCGAATGTGGCAAAATGGGATCTTTCCCGCCGGCGGACCGACCGCCCGGGACGGGGCGGTTCTTAAGGCATGGCGGGAGGTGATGTCAATGTTAACTGGCCGCGCCGGACCGGCAATCCGTGAAAACAACCCCATGCACTGTAGAAGCGGCCGGATCGGCCGGATTTTCTGGCAATGACTTCAAAGGCCTCCCGCGACGCCTTGCCAAATTCGTTATATACTATAATCAATTCGGCAACACGTCGGGAGGACACCCATGCCGAAGCTGAAGCTGCCAAACATCGACGATGTCGTCGCCATCGACATCCACACCCATGCCGAGGAGCCCTGCGGCACGCATCCCGACGACGGCTACGACGATTTCCAGGCGCAGATGGCGGAGTATTTCAAGTCGCCGCACAAGCATCCGCCGACGGTGCCGGAGACCGCGGCCTACTACCGCTCGAAGAACATCGCCGCCGTGATCTTCCCTGTCGATGCCGAGCGCGAGACCGGTTTCCGCCGCTACAAGAACGAGGAGATGCTGGAGATCGCCTCCGAGCATCTGGACGTCCTCATCCCCTTCGTCTCGATCGACCCGCACAAGGGCAAGCTGGGCGCGCGCGAGGCGCGCAAGCTGATCGAGGAATACGGCGTGCGCGGCTTCAAATTCCACCCGACCATGCAGGGCTTCTATGCCAACGACCGCATGGCCTATCCACTCTATGAAGAGATCAACAATGGCGGCGCGATCGCGCTGTTCCACACCGGCCAGACCGGCGTCGGCTCCGGCATGCCGGGCGGCATGGGCATGCGGCTGAAATATTCCAACCCCATGTACATGGACGACGTCGCGGCCGACTTCCCCGATCTCAAGATCATCCTCGCACACCCCTCCTTCCCCTGGCAGGAAGAGGCGCTGTCGGTCGCGACCCACAAGCCGAACGTCTACATCGACCTCTCCGGCTGGTCGCCAAAGTATTTTCCGCCGATCCTGGTGCGCTACATCAACTCGATTCTGCAGGACAAGATGCTGTTCGGCTCGGACTGGCCGGTGATCACGCCGGACCGCTGGCTGTCGGACTTCGCCAAGATCGACATCCGCGACGAGATCCGGCCGAAGGTGCTGAAGGCCAACGCGCGCAAGCTGTTGGGGATCTAGTGGCGGCATGAGTTTGGGTTGAACCTGTTTGCTTTGCGCTTGGGCTCGACGTCGGCCTGAAGCGTGGCTCACTATTCCAATTCGCCCGCGGCCAGGCACCGGCTGTAATGAGCGGGCGCAGGATTGCAGCGGTTCAATCGGCGAGACTGTGTTTGCTCATTCGCAAGGCGACAACCACACCCTCGTCTGACCACTCGAAAGCTATGGTGCCGCCAAGCTGTGAAGCCATGCTCCGGTGCACCATCTTGCTTCCGAAGCCGTGCAGCTTTGTTGGCGCGACCACCGGAGGGCCGCCGCGTTCGGTCCACATGACCACAACTTCGTCTTCATGGGCGTTGCATGAAACGTCCAAGGTGCCACTCGAAACAGACAATGCGCCGTATTTCGCAGAGTTTGTCGCCAGTTCGTGGATCACGAGGGCTAGTGCCGTGCTCGAGCTCTCTCCCACGGTCATCTTGGGGACCGAAACGCGAATACGAACACTAGCTCCCTTCTCATCGTACGGTGCGAGCAGGACAGAGATGAGATCGCCGAGAAGCGTGGCCCCGGTCTTCTGACCGGGTATTCGACGAATGAGGTCTTGAGCACGGCCTAGGGCGATCAGGCGACTGGTCAGTTCCTGTGCCATCTCTTCTTTTGTTTCGGCCGAGCGGGATGTGATTTGGGTAAGGGCCGTCGCAATCGTCAAAAGATTCTTCACCCGATGGCTCATCTCCCCCGCCAGCAGTTCATTTGCTTCCTCGGCCTGCTTGCGTTGGGTGACATCAAGGAAGATACCGAACATAACTCGTTCTGCGATGTCAGCATCGTCCCCTTGGCCCCGGGCGGAGATCCAGCGAACATCGCCTCCAGATAAGATACGAAAATCGATCTCATAAGCGCCCACTACCGCTCGCGTTGCCGAAAAGGCCGACCTGACCCTTTCGAGATCGGCAGGATGAATATTCCTGGACAGTATTTCGAAGGTAATTGTCCGTTCTTCCTTCGGAACATCCCAAAGATCATATGCGGCCTCGTCCATCGTGATCGCGTCAGTGTCGACGTTCCAAGACCACAATGCGACGCCGGCGGCGCGCGTCGCGGCCCGGAGGTGCTTTTCGTGCCATACGGGCATGCTCACGTCTCGAGGAGACATTGGTTTAGTTTTCCCGCTGATTCAGGTAAGGCGCGTCCTCATCCGAAGTGAAGGCGCCATGATGTGCCGGTGATGGATTCACTAGGCGCTGGTTCCCTCAAGATAGATACAGAATTCCACAGCAAAGCAGCCGTAGTGACGCTGCAACCGCAACTCGTCCCCTGCACTGACGGGCGGTTCCGATGTAGCCGGGTGACCGCTTTGAGAATAAGCCAAAGGGCGGCTTACTTTCACGACTCAATGCTGATGAAGCAGTTTGCGGGCTTCGTCCTCACCCCGAGGCTCCATTCTTCGTCCGGCCGGGACTTGCCAACGACGTCCTGAACGGAGCGCCTGCGAAAGGTCGTCGCCGCCCGCCATGCCGCCTTGTCATCCGGCAATCCCCCGTCATGGCTTGGGCACCTTGTGGACGTGGAGGAAGTGTCTGGGCATTCTCAAGTATGCCGCTGCGGCGGACAGACGGCTCCAGATACGGGAACGAAATCGGGCCACTTCTAAGTCAACTTAGGCCGGTAGCGCGGGCGACGCGCGCGCTCCCGCGATGAGCGCACCTCAGTCAAGCATTGCTCAACTTCGCTGATGGGCAATTGTGGACATTCCCGCAACGGACTTCCCTATGAGGTCCTGTGCCCCCGGGACGCAGATGGCGGATATGCCGCCTGCGCATCGGATTGCAATTGCTCCTCAGCCCGATGCCAATATTCTTCGTCCCTTCCTTCCTGTCGGCCCTCCAATTCCCAAAGATGGTGGGCCCGCTCACGGATCCGTCCTTCAAGAGCGGTGCCATCCTCTCCTCCGTCTCCGAGACTTGTAACGCCTTGGTCGGACATGCATTCATCCCTTTGAGTGTTCGGCTACGAGGTCACGCGATAAGAACGTGTCGCGCTAGCTATGGAAGAGTGCCGCTGCACAACGAGAAGCAGCAGGAACACGGGAACCACGATTGGCGGAACGATCCATTCCGAGGTCCAACAATGCCAAATCGCACGCTCCTGCGCGAGCACGACGTGGTCGTGCTTCAATGACCGGTTCTCGGCGAGAGCGCACGTGACTCTCAGTCACCGGTCGAAGCCGTAGCGGAAGATACGGTGGTGGATACGACCCTACGCTTGCATCACGCCAATAGCGAGGACTAAACGCCGCGCGCCCCGATGGCTCGATAGTGCTGGCTATTGCCACGCACAAAGCCCAAGGTCCTGATCGCCGGTGCCGGTCGGGGACGCTCTCACAAGAAGGCAGGCGCGCATGACCATCCGTTCGCGGCGGGAAACCGTCACATTCAAGCATCCGTTCCACATCCGCGGCATTGCGCGCGAGTTGCCGGCAGGCCGCTATGAGGTCGTCACCGACGAGGAGATGATCGATGGACTTTCGTTCGCGGCTTGGCGCCGTGTCGCCACCATGATCACGGTGCCGTCCAAAGACGTGCAGGGCGCGACGGAGATACGCGCGATCAGTTCGGTCGACCTCGCGGACGCTCAGCGCACCGACGTGAACCGCTGATGACCGACATCCCCGTCGAGTTCGACAAGCACCGCTGCAAGGCGGCGCAGTAGGCAACAGATCTTCGCCGTGCGCTGGCCGAGATCGAGAACAATGCCAGGGACCTGCGCGAGCGCGAATCCAATCTGCCTAATGCACCGTCTGTGCAGCAGCTTCGTCGATGGCCGCCATGACGTCAGGCATTGCAGACTGGTGAATCATATGACCCACTCCGGTGATGCGGTGCAGTTTACTTTGCTTGACCTCTCCATGAAGCCTGGCCGATTGCTCATTGATATCAATCAAGCGATCCCCTTCACCCGCAATGATGATCGTAGGCATCCCAAGTTCGCTGTAGGTCTTTTCAGCCGAGAACGCACCGGGGACCATCAAAGCTGCTTCTGCGGCGCCGGCACGCATCTGCCCCGGTCGCAGTGCCATGTCTCTGGGAAAACCGGCAAACTTCCCAGGAGCCGACTGCGGGCCGAACAGCTTCTTCAACATCGCAGGCCACATCAAGCGACCGAGGAGCGGCGAGGCGGTGTAGCTGATGATGTCCCCTAGTCCCGGCGTCGCGGGCAACAGGGAGGTCGCTGAATCGCTCCGAGCGGTGGGGAAATAGTAGCCCGACGCAAGCACCAAGGCTTCGACCGAAGACGGGTGCCGGATCGCGAGCGCTACCGCGACAGACGCTCCCCACGAATGCCCGAGCACGATCGCGCGGTCGACATTCAACTGATCAAGTGCAACCTTGAACAGATCCGCTTGCGCTTCCGGGGTCCAAACGACGTTGCGGGGTCGGAGGCTATGTCCGAAGCCAGGCCGGTCGAACACGATCACCCGGTAGGTTTCAGCCGCGCGATCAATCAAGCCACTCGATTGGAAATCCTGAATCATGCTGCCGTTCCCGTGGAAGAGAACGAGAGGCCGACCATTGCCGCGTTCAACATAGTGCAGCCGGACGCCGTTGACCTCGATGAATCGCCCTTGTGGAGGATTGTCGCGTTGCGCCTTCTTCGCAAGCTTCCGGTTTATGAGCGCAGCGCCCGCCATGAGAGTGGCCGCGCCAGCAACGGTGGCAAGCGCAGGGTGACGCTGGAATGCGACGAGACACTTGGACAGGATTCTTGGAAAACGAACATGCGGGACAGTCATTGGCACCACCTCTCCGGGTCTGCACGATGCCTCAGGCATTGAGAAATGTTGCAGGTGAAATGAACGGACAGGCCGCCGCTTCGTTCCTCGGTCAAAGCAGACGTGACTGCAAGCAGTCGAGCGCTCGGAACCAGCGCCGACTAGTTGAAGCCGGCTCTCTGGCGCTTCTTCCTCGCAGCCATATATAGCAGCTATCAGCGTCGTTCCCGGCGGTTCGCCATCTTCGGAGTAGGCCGACTTGGAGCCAGCGCGGCTGCCGGCGGGAGTTGCCGTTGATCACCCTGGACATCAGCATACGACGACCTGTCGCTTCGACGAACCGGTAGGCCTTCTTCCTCATCGCCTTATGCTTCGCCCGCGCGAAAGCCGAGATGTTCGGCTGCTGTCCAGCCGGATCTCGGCGTCGCCCGATGCGGTCCTGAGCTGGGCCAGCGATGTGTTCGGGAATACAGTCACGACGGCAACGTTTGCCACGAAGGCGAGCACTCTGGTGATCTCCAGCGTTGCCAAGCTTCAGCTCGCTTCGGTCGAGTGGCCGATTTTCGACATCGCCGTCTCTGCAACATCCTACCCCTTCTTCTATTCCGATCATGATTGGGCCGATCTTGGCGCCTTGGCCAGTCCGCAGTTCGCGGACCCCGAAGGAACGTTGCGAAACTGGGCACGAATGTTTGTTCGCGGAAGCCAGACCGACACATTGGCGCTGCTCAAGGACCTAAGCGTTGGGACTTCGGAAGCTGTCCGATATCAGAGCCGTGACGAGGAAGGCACCCAAACTCCGCTGGAGACCTTGAGCCGTGGCTGGGGTTCATGCCGGGATCTGGCGGTGTTGTTCACCGAAGCGGCCCGCGTACTGGGTTTCGGAGCGAGGATCGTTTCCGGCTATCTGTACAGCCCGAGCCAGCAAAGTGCGGGCTCCGGCGGAGCAGGGTCAACGCATGCGTGGGCCGAGATCTTCGTACCGGGAGCGGGCTGGATCACCTTTGACCCAACAAACCGCAGCTTAGGCGGCTTCAACTTGGTTCCCATCGCGGTAGCCCGCGACATCCGCCAGATTGCCCCTGTATCCGGCAGCTACATCGGCAGCACCCATGCCTTCGCCGGCATGTCAGTGGAGGTTCTGGTCACCTCATAGCTCGCGACCGAGCAACTTCTTCGTCGCAAGCCGATTGTATTGGAGTAGCTGAGTGTTGCTCATCGCGGCGGATCAATCAATTTCCGATTGCCATTGCACCGCATCAAGCGCCGGCTTAGCCAGTCTCTTGAGAGCATGTGGTGACGGTGACGGCAGACGGGCAGCTACCTTCTTCGAACATCGCACGACGAGACGCCTGCTAACCTGAATTGGACCGCCGTATGATCGAGTTTCCAAATCAAAGCCGCTCGTATGACCGGACGAGACGTGCGGTGCATTTCTGGGGCTCAGACAGCGCGATTGAGGCATCATTCTTCATTGAGGAAGACGCCTTAAAACGACTTCAGCCGGGTGCCTGTCACGAAGCTGATTTCCTGAATGCATTTGACCGCAATCGTGATGTGATCTGCGCCACAGCCGCAAAGGTTTATGTGCGCGGCAGCAGGGGCTCTTATGATCTTGTCGCCAACCAATTCTCAAAAGGGGCCTGATGAACAATAAACCCGATTTGCTTTCGGCCCATGCTTCCGCAGGTTGAATGAATGAGCAACTTCAAGATCACACTCGCACGCATTGAGATGATCTCGCCGAATGAGCGAGGTGAGGATATGGGTCTAACGTTTCGATTTGAGCGCGATCAAACCAGTTTTACCTTGCCGATCTTCCTCAACTCTCGCGAATTTGACGACACGGAGATGGTAAAGGTCGCCCGGAGCAAGCTACACGACGTTTTCGAACAGCTCTTCACTCAATGCGAGGATTGGCAATTGTCCGATGCCGAGCGCCGTGAGCTCGCAAGGCTCAACGTGCGGCCGGAAGCGCCGATCCCATGAGCGATGCGCTCCCAATATGATGTGCTTCCATATCGAGATGCAAAATGGAGGGCTCTCTTGGCTGCTTCTCTCAGGGCCGAGTCACTCCACCCCTGCCGGCAGGTCCCCGGGTTGAGAGAAATAGAAGCGCATCCCTAGCGAAAGCGCTCAAGAGGAGGGAGGGTTCCTGGCCAAGTGCAAATGGCTGTCATCGAAGCCCGACGCCTCAACAACCCTCTCATAGTCCTCGATCGTCACAAAGTTCTTTTGAAGGTCAGGAACCCGCTCGGTGCGGGCTGCGGGGGGGAACGAGAACCGGCCCGTCGCCAAACGCGCGTCTGACGACGGGTCGTCCCGGGTGGATGCCGTGTCTAGATCACGGCACAGACCGACCTTTCAATCCTTTCGCTCGCGGAGTCGTTCCTACCTGCTTGAAACGTGGTTCGCATTGTCACAGCCTACGTCCGTTTCGGTCACAAGCCGCCGACCGTACTTGCAGTCACAAGCTTCCGCTTTTCTTTGGTAAGCTGCCGAGCTTGTAACGACAACCACACGGAAGGACAGCCGATGAGCTTGAAAGCCGTCGTCTTCGACGCCTACGGGACGCTCTACGACATCCAGTCGGTCGCTGAGATCACCGAGGATGCGTTTCCGGGCTATGGCGAGATCATCACCCAGGTCTGGCGCATCAAGCAGCTCGAATACACCTGGCTGCGCTCTCTGATGCGGCGCTATCTGGACTTTGCTGCCATCACCCGCGACTCGCTTGCCTATACGCTGCGTGTGCTCGGCTTGGCCTACGAGAGCGAGGTGTTCGAGCGCGTGATCGAGAAATATCTGCACCTTGATCTCTATCCGGATGCGACTGCAACGCTTGCGGCCCTGAGACCGCGCAAGCTCGCCATCCTCTCCAACGGCAGCCCGGACATGCTCGATGCGCTCGTGCGCAATTCGGGCCTGGAGGCTCTGCTCGATGCGACCATCAGCGTCGACGCGAAGAAGATCTTCAAGCCGAGCCCGCAAGCCTATGAGCTGATCGGCGAGGTGCTCGGCACCGCGCCGAACGAGGTCCTGTTCGTCTCTTCCAATCCCTGGGACGCCGCCGGAGCGAAATCGTTCGGATTGAACGTCGCCTGGATCGATCGGGTGACGCCCGAAGCCATGGCGCTGGCTTGCGTCGAGAACGAAGCCGTGGCACCGCTGACGATGTTCAAGGCGATCCGCACCCAGATGGACGAGCTCGGCTTTGCGCCGGACCATCGGATCCGCTCGCTCTCCGAACTGCCGAGAATCGCCTAAGTGTCGTCGCGCCCATGAGATTGGAATGAGCCTGGAATCCGTTCGCGCTTTTTTCGCCGAGAATGCCCCCGACATCTCAGTCATCGAATCCCCGATCAGCTCCGCGACGGTGGCACTGGCGGCCGAAGCTTATGGCGTCGAGCCCGGCCGCATCGCCAAGACGCTGTCGTTGCGCATCGGCGAGCGCGTGATCCTGATCGTCGCCAGCGGCACCTCGCGCATGGACAACAAGAAGGTCAAGGCGCAGTTCGGCGGCAAGCCGAAGATGCTGGGGCTGGAGGAGGTCGCCGACATCACCGGCCACGAGGTCGGCGGCGTCTGCCCGTTCGGACTGAAGTCGCCGCTGCCGGTCTATTGCGACGTCTCCCTGAAGGCGTTCGACGTCGTGGTGCCGGCCGCAGGCTCGACCCACAGCGCGGTGCGCATCACGCCGGAGCGGATGGCGGAGCTGACCGCGGCTGAATGGGTCGACGTCTGCGAGCATAGACCCTAGAGGAAGTTATTCATCCTCATCGTAAGGCTGCGGCTGAGTGGGCGGAGGCGCAGCATTGTAGCGTGGCGGGGGCGTGACGCGATTGCGCGGCGTCGGCTGCTGCGGCTGCACCTGATTGTTGGACTGGAACACGCCACGGCAGCCGCTGGAGAGCTGCGGCGTGTTCTGCTGCAGGCACGCGACGATGCGGTTCACGTCCGGGATCTGATCGCTGCACAGCCGCCACACGTCCGGTGTGCAGGCCATCTGCTGTTCCATCGTGCCGCGATATTCCTGCGCGGACGCAGCGCTCTGCGCTCCGATGCCCCCGATAGCAAGCGCCACACCCAGCAAGGCCAGCTCCGTTCGCATCCTGCAATCCTTCCCGATCATGTGAAGCCTGCCTAATCGATGAAGCGGGCAAAGGTTCTGGCTCAACAAATAAACGTGAAGACGCAACCGGAACTCGCCGGCGTCGGCTTCCGTGGGGCGCAAACCGGACGCAAATCGCCTGAGGGGCAGGACGTTTGTCAGCGGCGGCCCGTTTCCGTCTGCCGCCATCTCGCGTCCGCAGGCGTCACTCCAAAGCGCCGGGGACGGGGTTCGACGGAAAACAGGAACGTCGTTGAAGCCCGAGGGCGAAGGTGGCGCGCAAAGCCATGCGGATTTCGCTTCGGTCCATTTGTCACGACACCAGGCCGCTTCCCCGCGCGACCATCCGTGGCCTTATCGCAACAGCTCCGGCGCAAACCAGCGCCCTGCGCCTTCGACCACAGCCCGTTTCGCCTGACGCCAAGAAACGATCGCCGCATTCTCGCTAGCACTTGCGCGAGTGCAATGAGGGGATCACCGATGCCGACTACAAGGCCAGCCCACGCACGGACCGGCGTTGTCGGCATCCTGCACAACAGGCTGCTCGTTACAACCGCGCTGGCGCCGCTCGCTCATGCCGCTGCAGCTGATGCCTAGTCCGGCGCTGGCGGCCTTCGCAGCGAATCTTGAATCTGCCCTGTTCACTTTGCATTTTGCCGGGCATCGACCACCACGCGCGCGATCGGCACGAACAAGATGTTTACCAGGCGTTAACCACGTTCGGCCGAGCCGGGAACGCATGGCTGAGGCAACCGTTGCCCCTCCCAGGGAGTGCGCCATGGGAAAACTCGCAACCGTTGACGTCGCCTTGGACGAGATGCTGGTCAACCTTGCCGCGATCATTCTGCGGCTCGCGAAGCCCGAATTGACGCAAACGCCGGAGGCGCGGCGCGCGCTGGCGCAGTCCGTCCATCAATATGCGGTCTGCGCGAAGCGTTCGAGCGATCCGCGCGTTCACGAGCTGAAGTCGCAACTGGAGCAGACGCTGAAGCCGAGCCTGCGCATTGTCGCGATCGACGGCGAGAAAGTGGCTTAGCCCAACACCTCATTGCGGGCGCCCGCGGAAGCGGCCCACTCTATGCCGTCTTCGCCTTTCCGCGCGTCCGCCGCTTGCACATGCCCGGCAGATTCGCCGCGAGGAAATCGCCGAGCGCCTCGACGCGAGCGGGACGCGGGCCGCCGGGGGGCGCCACCAGGTGCACGGCGCCTTCGGCCTGCTTCCAGTCCTTCAGGATGACTTCGACCTCGCCGGAGGAAATGGCCTCGCCGACGATGAATTCAGGCAGCTCGGCGATGCCGAGCCCCGCGATGAGCGCCGGCATCACGGCTTCGCCATTGTTGACGCGAAGCTGGCCACCCGGACGCACGCTGGCCTGCTCACCGGCCGAATTGGTGTAGTGCCAGACATTGGGCGTCGACAGATAGGCATAGCTGAAGCACTTGTGCTCGGCGAGATGCATCGGATGCGTCGGCCGTCCGTGGCGCTTGAGATAGGACGGTGCGGCGACGGTGTAGCGGGGCATGGTGAAGAGCCGCCGCGCGATCAGCGAGGAGTCCGGCAGCCGCGCGATCCGCACCGCCATGTCAAAGCCCTCCCCGATCAGATCGACGGTCGCATCGCTCAGATGCAGATCGACCGAGACTTCCGGATAGGTCGCAAAGAACTCCGGCAGCAGCGGCGCCACGGCCTTGATGCCGAACGTCATCGGCACCGCGAGCCGCACCAGGCCGCGTGGTGCGATCGATTGCGCGAGCGCCTCGTTCTCGGCAGCCTCGCCGTCAGCCAACAGGCGCGTCGCGCGTTCGGCCAGCTTGTGGCCGGCATCAGTCAGCGCGAGCCGGCGCGAGGTGCGGTTGAACAGACGAGCGCCGAGCCGCTCCTCCAACCGGGTCACCGCCTTGGATACCGTCGCCTTGGACATCGCGAGCTCGCTCGCAGCACCCGCAAAGGAACGCAATTCCACGACCTTGGCGAAGATCGCGAGCGCCTCGAAATCCGGGAGTTTGGCCATGGGCAGATCCAGTCTGGATATTTTTAGAAACAATGCGTTTCAATAGTTTCTATTTCTACACCATGAGCGAGCGCTTATCCAAGGGGTCAATCGCAGTCGAACTGCTCATTCGTTCACCGAGGACCCACGCAGATGATCGAACTCAGACCCTTCGCAAAGCTCGGCGGCGCCGACCACGGCTGGCTCAAGGCCAAGCATCATTTCTCCTTCGCGAGCCACTACGACCCGAACAATATGGGCCACGGGGCACTGCGGGTTTGGAATGACGACGAGATCGCGCCGAACACCGGCTTTCCCGCTCATCCCCACGCCAACATGGAGATCATCACCTATGTGCGCGAGGGCGCGATCACGCATCAGGACAGCCTCGGCAACGAGGGCCGGACTGAAGCCGGCGACGTGCAGGTGATGAGCGCCGGCAGCGGCATCCGTCACTCCGAGTACAATCTCGAGCCGACCAGGACACGGATCTTCCAGATCTGGATCGAGCCGACCGAGCGCGGGGGACAGCCGACCTGGGGCTCGAAGCCGTTTCCGAAGGCGGATCGCTCCGGCAAGCTCGTCACCATCGCCAGCGGCTTTGCGGACGATACCGACGCGCTGCCGATCCGCGCAGACGCTCGCGTGCTCGCGACCACGCTGAGGGCAGGCGAAAGCGCGGAGTACGAGCCGCAGACCTCGCGGCATCTCTATCTGGTTCCGGCGCTGGGCGCGGTCGAGATCAACGGTGTGCGCGTCAATGCCCGCGACGGCGCCGCGATCCGCGACGAAGCCAGGCTGAAGATCACGGCCCTGGAAGATTCCGAGCTCGTGCTCGTCGACGCGGCGTAAGCACTACCTGCACCCCAACCCGTCATGCCCAGCCTCGAGCCGGGCATCCAACCCTTTCGCAAGGAGCTTTTCCAAACTTGATGGATTGCCGGATCAAGCCCGGCAATGACGCCAACATACAGCAACTCGCATCGTCACCCCAACGGAGACCACCATGACCAAAGTACTCGTCCTCTATTACTCCGCCTACGGCCACATCGAAGCGATGGCCAACGCCGTCGCCGAGGGCGCGCGGGAGGCCGGCGCCATTGTCGACATCAAGCGCGTACCCGAACTGGTGCCGGCCGACGTCGCCAAAGCGTCCCACTACAAGCTCGACCAGGCCGCGCCGATCGCCAAGATCGAGGACCTCGCCAGCTATGACGCGATCATCGTCGGCACCGGCACCCGCTTCGGCCGCATGGCCTCGCAAATGGCGAACTTCCTCGACCAGGCGGGCGGGCTCTGGGCCAAGGGCTCGCTGCACGGCAAGGTCGGCGGCGCCTTCACCTCGACCGCCACGCAGCACGGCGGCCAGGAGACCACGCTGTTCTCGATCATCACCAACCTCCTGCATTTCGGTATGGTCGTGGTCGGCATGAACTACGGCTTCGCCGGCCAGATGAAGCTCGACGAGGTCACGGGCGGCGCGCCCTACGGCGCCACCACGATCACCGGCGGCGACGGCAGCCGCCAGCCCAGCGCCAACGAGCTGGCCGGCGCACGCTATCAGGGCCGCCAGATCGCGGAGACGGCCAAGAAGCTGCATGGGTGAGGCTGCACGGCTGACGATCGCGGCATTCCCGTTCGGGAATGCCGCTTCAGCGCTTTCCCTTGCCCATCGCCCGCGCCGCGAGGGCGGCAAGCCTGGGATGACGGCGCAGGCCTTGCGCGCCATGATCGCGCCATGCGTAGGGCAGACCGCGCCAGGACAGCGCGACGCTGACATCGGTCAGCGGCACCCGTTCGGCACCGAAGCGTCGCTTGTAGTCCTGGTTGCCGATGCTGAGATCGAAGCGACGAACGCCCCTTGCATGCAGCGCCGCCATGGTGCGCTCGATGACGAGCAGGCCGGGCGAGCAGCTCGACCAGGGATCGCCGGCGTGACTGATGCGCAGCAGATAATAGGTCGCGCCTTGCCTGACGCCGAACGATGTGCCGATGACACCTGCGTCGCAGACCAGCGCCGAGACGACGGCATAGCCTTCCGCAAGGCCCCGGCGCGCCACCTCGCGATAGAACCGCGCATGGGACTCGTCGTTGAGGACGAAGCGCGAGCCGAGCTTCTGCATGCGCGCCTGCTGCTGCCCATCCATTACGTCCAGCAATTCATGCGCGCGCGCGACATCCGTGGCGATCTCGAACCGCGCGCCCTCGTGCCGGCTGAAGACGCGCCAGCAACGCGGCATTTGCATGCGCTTGATCGAAGCCTGGTAGGCGCCGTAGTCATCGCCCATCAGCACGAGATTGCCGTTGAGCGAGGAGGATCCGAGCCGGCCGAGCGCCACGAACGGGTTTGGCTCGCCCTCGATCCAGGCCGGCATCTTCCTCATGCGGAGCAGATCGAGACGGTCAGGCAGCGCGCGCAACGCATCGATCAGCGCCGCGTTGATCGCATCCGTCGCCCCTGCATCCAAGGCGGCATCGCACGCCAGGATCGGTGCGTTGTTGTCGGAGACGCCGAGGTCCGCGAATTCGACAATGCGAATGCCGCGCCTGACATGGCTGATCATCGGCAGGATCGCGATGTCCTTGCCGGTGGCGACATCGGAGATCACCGCGATCAGCGGGGCTACATCCTGGAACGCTTCGTACCACGCACCGAGCCAGTCGCCATGCTGGAACGCGGTGCGGTGCCCGGCGTTCAGGCGCGATGCGGCCTGCCGCCAGTCACGCATGAAATCGACCGCGACCCCGGACGCGCTGGAGATCCGGCCTTCTGACTGCTCGATACTAGGGAACGTCATCCACGCGACATGCGACTGCTGAGTGTGTCCGCATAGATTATGTTTCGTGGCAGACCACAAGCAGCGTCGCTGCATATCGTTAAGCGTGTGACACCAACCGTGTCTCAGCGCTCCATTTCCGCCTGCTCGACACATTGGAACCTCGCCAGAAAGTGCAGGCCAGCGACGGCAAGAGCGAACAAGAACCAGACGGGATTCTGCCGGTCGAGCAGGAAGGTCTCGGTAGCCCCATAGTACAGGCCGAACAACCACACGGTCAGGAACAACTTGGCCAGCGCACCACTGCGGCTGTGCGCCTGGGCCGTCTGGAAGTTACCGAGCGGGGCGAGCACGAAGACCAGGATCACGAGCATCAGCCCGGGCAGACCAATCGTGACCGCGAGGTCGAGGTAGCTGTTGTGGCTGTGCGCTGCGGACGTTGCCCATTCTGCACCCTGAGCGGTCTGCCGCGAAGTCACGTCGTCCCAGAATGCCGCATAGCCGTGACCGATGATCGGCTTCTCGGCGACGGCTGCCAGAGCGAACTCCCAGATCGCGGAGCGGCCGGTGAAGGTGGGATCGAGCGGAAGCAGCCGCGTCATCGCCGCGAGTGCCGGGCTGAGGGCGCTGCCGACGGTCAACAGGTTCATCGCGACCAGAGGCACGAAGCAGATGATCCGCTTCATCCAAAGGCCTGGCGTGACATAGACCAGGGAGGCGAGAACGTAGATCGCAAGGCACAGTACCGACGACGTCTTTCCGCCGGTGAAGATCAGGAAGATGCCGGCCAGAGCGGCGATCGCCGGTCCCATCACGAACGAGCCCACGGCGGACAAATAGATGCCGACATAGACCAGGATGGTCATCACGGGCGAGGCGACGTTCTTGTGGCCAAAACTGCCCCGCCAGTCGCCGGCAAGCTGCGGCTCGGTGACGTCGAGCGCGGTATGCATCGAATATTGCGGCGCGAGGAGGACGCCGAGATAGCAGAGCGCGAGCAGCACCAACGCTGTAGCACCCAGACAAAGATTGAAACTGCGCTGCGTCGGCGGCAGCAATGGCAACAGGACGGCGATCGACGTCACGCTGGCCGCGAGCACGAACCGCTGCATCGAGACGCCGCGGCTCTCGGAGAAGACGATGTTGATCACCAGCCAGCCCAGGAGGCAGAGATGAAGCGGTGTCGCCAGGGTCTTCAGCGCGGGCGCGTCGGTGGCGGCGACAAGCAGGACCGCGACCCCGGCCAGGAGGCCCCAGGAGACATAGGTCAGAGCCATTCGTCCGCCGACGATGGTGGTGACGTCTGGATTGCGCAGGTCCGGAAACGGATCGAGCGTCACCAGCACCAGCAGCAGAGCTGCGGCGGCGACAAGGCAGCGCGCGGTCTGCACGGCATCGAGCCCTGCAAGCGCCTCACGCAGCATATGGCCGGATGATCGAGTCTGGGCGGCAGTCATGTCGGCGGCGCTGCGGTCCATGGCTCAGGACATTTGGTGATGCCGGAGAAGCTCCAGGCCCTGGCTCGCCCCTGCCGAGCACCCGTCGACGGCGCCGCCCGAGGCCTTCGCCACCGCGGGCCGCCGCATGATGCCGCACGCGATCTCGTAGTATTGGAGCGCGCGTTGCTCCAGGGTTAGGTTGTCCAGGATGTAGCCGCGCGGATCGAAGGTGCCGGCAGCGCACCCGGCCCAGAAATTGTCCCAACCCGCCTCGAAGCCCGTGATGTCGGTGAACTTTGCACCGCAGCGTTCGTCCCAGTATGGCACCGACGACACCGGCTCAAACCTCACACGGTGCGGATAGTAATCGGGGTCGCGCCAAGGCCCGCCCGGATCCCAGGCAAACACCGGCACGCCGCAGGACAAGGCCTGCTGGTAGGCGATGCCCTGGCTCTCGCTCTGGCACAGAAAGATCATCGCGCGCGAACGCGCCAGCGCGGCCCGATAATCTGCCTCCTTGTAGCTGCCATAGCGCAGCTCCGTGAACGAGCGCCCCTCCTTCAGCAGCCGGGCGCGAAGGGGCTCGATCAACGCCGGCACGTAGCGCTCACGGTCCCAATAGACCTTGTCGTAGATCAGGACATCGATCGTCTTCTGCGATGACTCCGACGGCGCCCAGAAATCCGTGTCGATGCCGACCGGCCAAGCCTCCGTCTCGGGCCAATACGGCCGGTACATGTCGACGTACCAGCGGCCGGGCACCACCACCTTCTTCACGGGCAGACGCCTGAACAGATCGGGGTCGTCCAGCGGATGATTGTGGGCGGCAACGCCGAGCAGGATCGGGTTCTTCCACGCGAACTTGTCGAGCAGGAAGGTACGGCCGATGATACAGGCGAGTTCCTCGGGATGCCGGGCGACATGACCGTAATCGTTGACGCGGTAGCGAATGCCGAGCCGGTCGAGCCCGGCACAGAGGTTGAGGAACACGCGAAGCTGGCCGCTCATGCGCGGCTCGCCCAGCAGCAACCGCCGCGCCATGCGCCGCAGATGCCGGTCGCCGGGAAACCAGCGATCGTCCTTGTCCTCATAGAAGAGGTTCAGGATCATCGCGTCGGGGTCGTGTTCGAAGGTCTTTGCGGGCACTGGATCCATCCGCGACAGTCTGATGCGCATTCTCGCATGGCACCGACCGTCGCACTCGTCCGAATTTGCCACAGGCTTAATGCCAGCGGCTTAACGCTATTTTACGAAACCGGCGACGCACCGGCCTTCGCAGCGCCGCTTTGAGCGCAGTGCGAGTATGATCGAGCCGAACTTGTAGTCGCCAGCGTTGCCGGCGCGACGGACAAGTCCTGGTTAACGGATCATTAAAGACGAGCCGCAGCTTGATCACCGCCGAAGACGTTCTCGAACTGCCAGCCGCCCCCCGTGCGACGGCGCCGGCGCGCCTCCCGCTTCAGGTCGACTCGGCCACATCAGTGTCGGTCGTCATTCCCGCCAAGAACGTGGCCGCCTATATCGGCGAAACCCTCGTGAGTGCTCTGGCGCAGCGCGAGGTGACCGAGGTGATCGTCGTGGACGACGGCTCCACCGACGAAACGGTTGCGATCGTCCGGGCCGTGCGCGACTCGCGGCTGCGCTTGATCCACAACGACTCGGCCGGTGTCTCGGCGGCGCGCAATTTCGGCGCCCGGCATGCGAGCGGCGCGTGGCTGCTGTTCCTCGATGCCGACGACCGCCTGCGCCCCGGCGCGGTGGCAGCGCTCCTGTCGGCAGCGCGCGGTGCACCGCGCGCGGTTCTGATCTACGGCGACTACAACACGATCGATGCCGAAGGACGGCAGATCGGCCGGCGCGAGTTGCTGAAGGGACGCCGCAAACCGTCCGGCGACGTGCTGTCGCGGCTGGCGGCCGGCAATTTCATCGTCAACGGCGGCATCGTTCTCACCCGTGCGGACGCTTTCCGCGCCATCGGCGGTTTCGACGTATCGCTCAGATATTGCGAGGACTGGCATTGCTGGTGCCGCCTCGCGTCGATCGGCGAGTTCGAGTTCGTGCCGAAGCTTCTGCTCGATTATCGCCTGCACACGGCCAACACGATGAACGCAGCGGTGCGAACCCCGCAGGATTTCTTGCCGGCGGTTGCGCGGATTTTCGATGACGGGTTGATCCTGGCGAGACTTCCCGAGGACGCGGCGAGCGGATTGCGCCGAGCCGCCGAGATTCACCTCGTCACCTATTCGGCGATGCAGGCAGTCCGCTTCGGCAGATATCGCGACGCCTTTGCCTATCTCGCGATGATCGGTAGTCGGTCGCCAAGATCTCTGCCACGCGCGGCGATCCGCGTCGCACTCGCCCGCTTCGGCATCTAGTCCGCCGTCGCGTCAAGAAACGATCTTCGAGGCCTCATAAGGCTTCTGCTCCAAGCCGACGGCCGCCAAGGCGGCGCCAAGCGCAACCATCACGGGATGCATCGCAACGACGGCTTTCGACGACGTCAGCAAGGCTGCGGCGCGAGCCAGCGACAGCGGCACCCGTCCGAGCATCTGCACAAACACCCTGGCCCGCGCCGCCCTGCTTCGGGCAGCCTTGTACTGCACGCGATAATTGATCGCGCCGATGCGCAGGCCGCGCTTTGCGATCCAGCCCAGACTGGTGCGGTTCCGCGGCACCGTCTCGGTGATGACCGCCTCCGCCGTCCAGTGGAACAGCAGGCCGGCATCACGGCACCGCACGAAGAAATCGCAATCGCCGCCGCCGAGGAAATTGAAGCGAAGATCGAACGCGGGACGGTCGAACCGCTCGAAGGCGGCACGCGTGATCAGGCAATTGCCGCAACCATAGATCAGCGGCACCGCGCCGCTGTAGTCGTAAGTCGGACAGAAGGCGGGATGGCGCGCAAGCCAGGGCTTGCTGTCGTCGTCGAAGACCGGCAACACCGGCCCGCCGACCACATCGGCGCCGGTCGCCTCCGCGGTGCGGACCATCAGCTCGAGCCAGTCGGGCGAAGCAATCTCGTCGTCATCGATCATCAGGAAGCGGGTCGCGGCGGGAAACAGCGTCTGCGCCGTTTCGAACGCTGCGTTGATCGCGTGACAATTGCCCTGCCGCTTCTCGACGAGGCAGACACCCTGGAGCCTGCCGTCAGCCAGAAACTCTGCGGCGACCGGCGCGCTCTCGCGCCGCGCGGCGTCGTTCTCGACCATGACAACGGCAAAGGAACGCGGCGTACGCTGGTTCGCAAGCGATTCCAGCGTCAGCCGCAGGTGCTGCGGGCGGCGGAAGCACGGGATGCAGACGACGATGCCGACCGACAGATCAATGATGCGGGAGCTCGCCGCGATTTCCCGGTTGGAATCGCACACGGCATCCGAGAGGCGCGCGGCGGACAGGTCTGTCGGGATCAATGTCATGACGTTCTAGATGTCCGAGATATGTTGAGAAAGCCCTGCTTCGATCGCGCAAGCCGGTACGTCCCGCAACGGCACATCGCCGCAGAACGGATTCGTTCCAAAAATGAACAGCACACGCCGGCGAACTGAGCCATCTCCGCGCAACACCATGCACTTAACCGTTTTCGCGCGTTTCTGCCGCAGAACGCTGCACGCGTGCTAGTGCAATTCACGGTCCAGCGCGCCGACGACACCCAACATGGACAATGCCGTAGTTAACGGCCATGCGCATTAACCCGGTTGTAAGCACTGCGAGCAGTGAGGCGGCGCGGCATCGGATTTGCTCTTCGGGCGATCGAGTTTTTTCCTGTAATTTGAATAGAACAAGCGCGGTCAGAAATCATGAACAAGCCAGCGACGATCGATTTTGCGACGGCCACGGCCATCAACGTCCCCGCCGCGGCTCCACCCACCCAGGCGTTGCACGATCTGGTCCCCGGCGAAGCCCGCGACAGCCTGCTCGCTGTCCATGACGTTCTGCGCCGCGAGCTGCCGCGTGACCGGCTCGCCATCTATGAAGCGGGCGGCGGCTCGTGCAGCGTTCTGCCCCCCGAATTGCTGAACCGCAGCAAAGTCACCGTCGTGGACATCGACGAGGATCAGGTCCGCAACAACACCTACGCCGACGAGGCGATCCTGGGCGACATCCAGACCTACCGCTTCGGGCGCGAGACCTTCGATCTCGTGATCTGCTACAACGTGATCGAGCATCTGCCGAACGTCGACACGGCGCTCCTGAACTTCCGCGACGCGCTCAAGCGCGGCGGGATGATCCTGATCGGCGCACCCAATCCGCGTTCGCTTTCCGGTGTCGTCACCAAATATTCGCCGCACTGGTTTCACGTCTGGTTCTACCGGCACATCCGCGGCATCAAGGATGCCGGCCTGCCCGGCGAGCCGCCGTTCCCGACGTTCTTTCATCCGCTGGTGACGCTGCCCCGACTCGAAGCATTCGCGGCCGCCAACGGCCTGGAGATGATCTATCGCCGCGAGGTCGAAAGCCCGCGCTATCCCGAGATGCGCCGGCGCAAGCCGCTGTTCGCGGCCCTCGTCGACGCCGGCGCCGCGGTGCTGAACGCCGTGCTCCCGAGCGGCACCGACGTCCGACGCGGTGACTATCACGTCATCCTGCGGAAGAGCTGAAAGCGATGCACGCGCGGCCGATCGCCCGACCCGCGACGCTTCGCGGGCACGCTGCGGGCAGCAACGAACCGTTAATCTCCCGGGGAACTCGGCGTCTCGGCGACGCTTCGAACAGCGGCATGCGCTTAAACGCTTTGTTTGCCATTTCGGTGAATAGTCCCCGGATGAGTATGGTTAATTTTCCCTGTTGCGTTGATTGGGCACCCATATCCCGGGTGCGTGGCGTAAAGCGAAGAATAACCCCTCAGCCCGCGGCAATTGGAATGAAAGCTGGGGATCATGCTTGACTATAGCCAGCCGATCGATCGGGCCGCACCGGAGGCCACGCAGCGGAAGCCTCAGGCCGGCTTCAACGTGCTGGAGCTTGCCAATCTGCTGTGGCGGCGAAAGGTGGCGATCACAGCGGCCGCCCTGCTCGGAGCGACACTTGCAGTCACCATCGGCAAGAGCATAACGCCCCGCTACACTGCCACCGCCCAGCTCTATGTCGATCCGCGCGAGCTTCAGCTGGTCGATCGCGAGCTTACGCCTCGCGCCCAGGACGTCTCCGGCATGTCCATGGTGGTGGAGAGCCAGGCCCGCCTGATCACCTCCAACAGCGTGTTGCTCCAGGTGATCCAGCAGGCCGGCCTCGAGAAGGATCCGGAATTCGGCGGCGGCGAGGGCACGAGCCTGACGTCGTCGCTGCTCGGCCTGATCGGCCTGCACCCTCGCGCACCTTCCGCCGCGCAGAAGAAGGAGGTGCAGCTCGCCGCACTCGACGCGTTGAACAAGCACATCACGGTCCGCAAGACCGAGAAGAGCTTCATCGTCGATGTCGAGGTCTGGTCGACGGACCCCGCCAAAGCGGCGATGCTCGCCAACACGCTGACCAGCGCCTACCTCGCGGAATCCCGCAACTCGCAGGCTTCGGCCGCACGGCGCGCCACCAACGATCTCTCCAGCCGCCTGAAGGAGCTGCGCGACCGGCTGCGCAACGCAGAGACTGCGCTCGCCACCTACAAGGCCCAGAACAATTTCGTCGGCACCCAGGATGCGCTGATCAGCGATCAGCAGCTCTCCGCCAGCAACCAGCGGCTCTCCGCGGCCCGTGCGGCAACCATGGATGCGCAAGCACGGCTCGACCAGATCGAGGCGAGCCGGCGCACGGCCGCCGATGCAGGTGCGATCCCCGAGGCGCTGCAATCGCCGACGATAGCGAATCTGCGCGCGCAATATGCCGATGCGCGCAAGAAATATGCGGAGCAGGCCAGCGAGCTCGGGCCGCGCCATCCGGCGCTGCGCCAGACCGAGAAGCAGGTCGAAGACCTCAAGCGCACCATCAACGAAGAGATCGACCGCTTCACCCAGGCCGCCAAGAACGATTTGACGCGCGCCCGCGATTTCGAAGCCTCGCTCAATCGGGCGCTGGAAGCGCAGAAGCGGCAGAGCGTCCAGCTCAGCCAGGCCGCCGTGCGCCTGCGCGAGCTCGAACGCGAGGTCGATGCCAGCCGCGACGTCTATCAATCCTTTCTCAAGCGCTCCCGCGAGACGGAGGAGCAGGAGAGCCTGAACACTTCGGCAGCCCGCGTCATCGGCGAGGCGACGGTGCCGCAGCGGCGCTCGTTCCCGCCGGCAATGAGCTTGTTCGCCATGATCGGCTTCATCTTCGGCGCGATCGCAGCGTCAGGCTGGTTCGTTGCAGCCGAGCTCCTGCTCGTCGGCGCCACCACACCGGCGCCCTCACCGGCCCGCCGCGAGCGCACGCCCGCCCCGCAGCCCCCGACGGCTGCAGAGCCTCCACGGACCGCCGAGCTCACCCAGCCGCAGCCGATTTCGCGCGCCCCGGAAGTTGCGCAGGCTCCGCCGGAACTTGCCGCGCCTCCGCTGCAGCCTTCGATGGTCGAGAG
Source organism: Bradyrhizobium sp. in8p8 (assembly GCF_000426845.1). GTDB lineage: Bacteria > Pseudomonadota > Alphaproteobacteria > Rhizobiales > Xanthobacteraceae > Bradyrhizobium > Bradyrhizobium japonicum_C. The sequence continues at coordinate 311,162 of NZ_AUGD01000001.1, forward strand.
GCCCGTGATCGAAAAACCGCTGATCGCACGCTTCCAGGAGGCCGACGTCATCCACACGCTCGGCGCAATACTCGCAACGGGCCAGTCCGTCGATCTCACGCGCTTGGGTTGGCCGACGCTCCGTCCCGGCTTTGCCCTGACCGCGCTGCTCAACGCCTGGCGGGACATGCGCGAAGCTGCGTCCCGGCGCGCCGGCGGCAAGGCGATGCCGGTGATCGCGCTCGTCAGTCCCGGCGAGAGCAGCGGGCGGAGCGTGATCGCACTGAATTTCGCCCTGGCAGCCGCTCGCGACGGTGCCCGCGTGCTGATGATCGATGCCGACCATCAGGCCCGATCCCTCTCGAACAAGGTGATCCGTTTGGGCAGGACCGAACCGAGCAAGCTCGGCTGGCTCTCGATCGGCAGCAAGGCCGCACGCGAGATCAAAACGGTCAACGGTGTCTCGGTGCTGCCGGCCGCGGAAGCCGACGCCGGAAAGGCGGCTGCGGCGATCCGCAAGGCGATCACGCAGGCTCGCTCTGCGGCCGGGTATGATCTCGTGATCCTCGACGGCCCGGCGATGCCGCTCTCGGCCGGCGGCCGCAAGCTCCTCGACGACACGGACTCGCTGGTGGCCGTGCTGCCGACCGATCTCGACATCAACGACAGCCTCGAGGAGATCCTCGCCGCGCTCGGTCCCGCCGAGCGCAAGCTCGTTGGGGTCGTGCTCGACGAGCTCGCCCCTGAAATCCAAACGCGCCAGCGAGGCAAACAATATGCTTGAGCGCCGCGTCAACCTCGACGGACGGGCAGCAACTGCCGACGTGCCGAGGATCACCCTCGGCGGGCTTCGCATGGCAGCGCTCGACCTGGAAGCCACCGCCGATTTCATGATCGAGGCAACCGACCCTGAAAATCGCATCGGCCGTCCGCTGTTTTTGACCTCAGCCAACGGGGAGGTGCTGGCGCGCTGTTCGACCGAGCCCCAGACCGAGTACCTGTTCCGCGCCGCCGACCTGATCAACGCCGACGGTCAGCCACTGGTCGCGGCCTCGAAGCTGCAATCCTGGTTCCCGCTGCCGGAGCGCGTTGCGACCACCGACCTGTTCCACGTCGTCGCGCGCAAGGCAGAAGCGGTCGGCCGCACATTCTATATGTTCGGTGCAAGCGAGGCCGAGAACGCCGCGGCGGTCGAGAACGTCCAGAAAATGTATCCGCGCCTCAAGATCGTCGGGCGCAGCCACGGCTATCTGCGAGGCGAAGCGTTGCGTGCGAAGATCGAGGAGATCAACGCCCTGGCGCCGGACTATCTGTGGGTCGCGCTCGGCGTGCCCAACGAGCAGGCATTCGTGAAGGAGTTCACGCCGCACCTGAGCAATGTTGGCGTCATCAAGACATCCGGCGGTCTGTTCAACTTCTTGTCCGGAAGCCGTACCCGCGCGCCGCAATGGATGCAGAAGATCGGACTCGAATGGGCCTGGCGCACCTTGCTCGAGCCGCGCCGCCTGTTCTGGCGCTATTTGACCACCAACCCCCGCGCGCTCTATCTTCTCTTCAGCCGCAACCGCCCCCTCCGCTAAGAGAAGAGCAGAAGACGACATGACCGACCGACCGACCGTCCTCGTCACCGGGGGCGCAGGCTACATTGGCTCGCATGCGTGCCGCGCATTGACCGCCGCCGGCTATCAGCCCGTCGTTTACGACAATCTTTCGACAGGTCATCGCAGCTTCGTAGACGGCCCGCTTGTGGCGGGCGACCTGCTCGACGGCGCGATGCTGGCGCGCGCCTTCGCCGACCACAGGATCACGGCGGTCATGCATTTCGCGGCGGCGAGTCTCGTCGGGGAGTCCATGACCGACCCGCAGAAGTACTACATCAACAACGTCCAGGGCACACTCTCGCTGTTGCAGGCGATGCGCAACGCCGGTTGCCATCGCATCGTGTTCTCCTCGACCGGCGCCGTCTACGGCAATGCCGATTCCAAGGAACTGCCGGAGGACTTCCCCTGCACGCCGATCAATCCGTACGGCGCATCGAAGCTGATGATCGAGCGCATGCTCGCCGACTACCGCACGGCTTATGGCTTCGGCGCGTTCTGCCTGCGCTATTTCAATGCCAGCGGCGCCGATCCGGGCGGCGGCATCGGCGAATTGCGCGACAATGAAACCCACCTCATTCCGCGGGCGATGATGGCGCTTCAGGGGCATGTCGACTTCGCCGTGTTCGGCGACGACTACGACACGCCCGACGGCACCGCGATCCGCGACTACATCCACGTCACCGACCTCGCGGCGGCACATGTCGCGGCGCTGAAGCTTCTGGAGCAAGGACATGCCGGCGCCAGCTTCAATCTCGGCACCGGTTCCGGCTTTTCGGTACGCGAGATCCTCAACGCCATCAGGCAGGAGACCGGGCGCGAGGTGCCGCACACCGTCAAGCCCCGACGCGCGGGCGATCCCACCTATCTGGTCGCAGATCCCTCCGCCGCGAGAAAGGTGCTGAACTTCGTGCCGCGCCACTCCGACCTGCCGACGATCATCCGGACCGCCTGGGCCTGGCACCAGAAGGCGCATCCGTTCAGATCGCGTTAGGCAACCGCATTGGACCTTGCCGGCGGAGACGTTAAGCCGCTAAAGAGAACGAAGAGACGATAGAAACCCGCGTCGCCGCTTGTCCGGCCACCGGGTGATGGTGATATGGCCGCCGATGGAGCGGCATACGTGGCTGCGCGACGCGCCGTTCTTCAGAGCTTCGAGATCACGACCGAGTGCGCGCATCGGCCTGCTTTCAGGCGCGACAAGGAGCACGGAGCGAATGCACCAGGCCGCAAGCCTGCAATTCGAGCGCGTGGTGAACGAGTTCGCCCGCTGGCTCGCCGTGCCCGAGAACGAACGGTCGCCGGCACCGGCCTGGTGGTGGGGACCCGCGATCGCAGTACGCGACGCGCACCAGCCGATGCCAAGGGCATGGTCGCGCACGCTCGGCCTCGACGACGGATCGACCTTTGCAGGCGGGGCGTCCCTGCTTCTTGCGCTGTTCGAGAAACAGACCTCGCTACCGTGGCCGGACGACTTTCCGCGCAAGGTGGAGAGCGAGGCTGCAGAGTCTCGTGAGCTGCACCCGCAGCCGTCAGACGACAGCGCGTTTCAGCCGTGACGCTGCGCCTTCGTCGGCAGACTCCGGCTGGAGCGGGGGCGCGACCGGCAGCACCATCGGCCGGAGCAGCTCGGCCATCTGCCGCGCCGGCAGCGGCTTGGAGACGAGGAAGCCCTGCATCTCGTCGCAGCCATGGGTCCGCAGGAACGTCTCCTGCTCGGCATTCTCGACGCCTTCGGCGACGACGGTCATGCCAAGTGCCTTACCCATGCTGATGATCGCCTGCGCGATCGCCTGGTCCTCCGAATCCTGCGGCAGATCGCGCACGAAGGAGCGGTCGATCTTGATGGTGTCGATCGGAAAGTGCTTCATCAGCGACATCGACGAATAGCCGGTGCCGAAATCGTCAATGGCAAGACGGATGCCGCGGCTCTGGATGGAGTCGAGCACCTTGAGCGCGCGCCCGACATTGCGCATCATCATGCTCTCGGTGACCTCCAGCTGGAGCAGGACCGGCGACATCCCGGAGGCGGCCAGCGCCTCATCGACGTCCTGCAACAGATGCTCGTCCGCGAACTGCCGCGGCGACAGGTTGACGGCCATGGACAGCGGCAGCAGGCCGCGGCGCTGCCAGGCCATGGCCTGCGCGCAGGCCTCATTCAGCACCCAGCGGCCGATCGGCACGATCAGCCCGGTTTCCTCCGCAAGCGGAATGAACTGGGCGGGCGAGATGCTGCCGAGATCCGGATGGGTCCAGCGCAGCAGCGCTTCGACGCCGGTGATCTGACCCGTCTCCATGTCCACCTTGGGCTGGTAATTCAGCGAGAACTGCTCGCGCTCGAGCGCGCGCCGCAGCGCGCTCTCGAGCGACAGCCGCTCGATCGACTGCGTCTTCACTTCATTGGAGAAGAATCGATAGCCGTTCTTGCCGTCCTCCTTGGCGAGGTACATCGCCATGTCGGCATTCTTGGTCAGCGTCTGCGCGTCGGAGCCGTTCGCCGGATACATGGCGATGCCGATCGAGGCCGTGGTGTGGCACTCGTGACCCGCCAGTTCCATGGGCTCGGCAAGCACGGCGAGCAGCTCGGTCGCGATGCGCTGAACGGCGTCGATCTCCCCGCACTGGTCGAGAATCACGACGAACTCATCGCCGCCGAGCCGCGCCACCACGTCACTGGTCCGCAGCGCACCACGCAAGCGGTTCGCCACTTCGAGCAGGAGCAGGTCGCCGGCCTCGTGACCCAGGGAATCGTTGATGACCTTGAACCGGTCGAGATCGATGAAGAGCACCGCGAAGCGGTGATCGCGGCGCTGCGCCGCATCGATCGCGTCACGCAACAGCCCGTTGAAGGTCTCGCGGTTCGGCAGGTCGGTCAGGCTGTCATGCGATGCGAGGTACTCGATCCGCTCGTCGGCATCCTTCTTCGCGTCGGCGCGGTCGAAATTCTCCATGGCGAAGGAGACGTTTTCCGCAAGGCGCTGCAACAGCTCGACGAACTCAGGCGTGAAGGTGGCCGGTTCGGTCGACATGTAGATCATCACGCCGACGGCCTGATCGTGCACGATGAGCGGGAAGGCGGCGCCCGACCGCGCTCCGTCTCCACGGACGATGGCATGGAAGACACGGACGCGGTCGTCGTTGAGATAATCGTTGCTGATGCAGGGCTGCCGCGTGCGGAACGCCGTTCCGCTCATCCCGCGCCCTTCCGGCCGCTCGGGATCGATGGAGAGACGGACGTTGCGCGTGGTGTCGGCGGACGGACCGGCGGTGGCGACGATCTCGAGCTGATCCGTGCCGGCCCTGGCCAGCGCAATCGTGGTCGAGGTGAACTTGGCGCCGTTGGATGCTGCAAGGCAGACGAGGTCGAACAGCTCGGCGCGCGACTTCGCCCGCATGATCGCCTCGTTGGTCGCACTCAAAGACGCGAACATGCGCGTCAGGCGTTCCTTCTGCGCTTCGGTGCGGGCCTTCTCCTCGGCGCGCTCGAAGTTGTCGAGTGCGAAGGAGACGTTTTCCGCCAATCGCCCGAGCAGCGCGACCAGATCGGGCGTGAACGTGTTCTCTTCCAGCGCGAGGAAGAGCAGAATGCCGACCGGTTCCTGTCCTCCCCTGAGCAGCGGGAAGCTCGCCGCAGCCCGCGTTCCATCCTCGACGGCCTTTGTGCGCCAGTGCGCGGAGCTCGGCTCGTTCAGATAGTCGTTCATGACACTGGGTTGGCGCGTCCGCAGCGAGGTGCCGATGATGCCTTCGCCCTCGGGATGGCCGGCGGAAATGCTGCAGGTACGTCCGATCATGCGCTCCTGCAGGCGCCCCTTGACGGCGACGACGCGAACGACCTGAAGTTCGTCATCGATGATGCCGATCGTCGCCGAGGCGAAGAGGTCGCCGAGCACAGCCGCCTGGCAGGCGGCCTCGAACAATTCCTCGCGCGTCTTGGCGCGCATGATGGCTTCATTGGTTGCGCTCAGCGCCTCGAACATGCCGCTCAGACGATTGCGCTGCTTGTCCGCTCGCGCCTTCTCGTCGGCGCGGTCGAAACTCTCGAGCGCGAAGGCGACATTGGCCTGGAGCTTGCGCAGCAGCTCGACGAGCTCGGGCGTGAAGGTGCCGCGCTCCGGAGAGTTGAACAGGAAGACGCCCTCCACGCGGTCGCCGTTGAGCAGCGGCAGTGCCGCGGAGGACGCGATGCCGTTGCGGTGGGCGCTGGCCTGCCACGGCGCCATGCGGTCATCGGCGAGCACGTCGTTGCTGACGGCGGGCTGCCGGCTGCGGAACGCGGTGCCCGTCAGCCCGCGCCCTTCGGGAACCCGGTCGGAGGTGGAAAACGTGAAGTTGCGGACCTGATCCGCATTCGGCCCGTAGGAAGCAACGACGCGAAGCAGCTCAGCGTGATGGTCGGCGAGCGCGATGGTGGCGGAGGTGAACTTGGCTCCCTTGGCCGTCGCCTCGCACACGAGATCGAACAGCTCGGTCCGCGACCCAGCGCGCAGGATCGCCTCGTTGGTGGCGCTGAGTGCCGCATACATTCGCGCCAGGCGTTCTTCTCCCGCAGCGATGCTGGCTTTCTCGGCCTCGCGGCCGAAATTCTCGATCGCGAAAGAGACGTTCTCCGCCATGCGCAGCAATAGCGCGACGATCTCCTCGTCCTTGACCCAGGAGCGGCTGACGAAGAACTGCAGGACGCCGACGCTTGCGCCGCGTTTGATCAGCGGCGCAATCACGCAGGCGGCAACGCCGGTGTTGACCTTGGCCTGCTCCCACGGCGTGCCCCTGGTGCGGCTTGCGAGATCCTCCTCGACGATGGCCTTCTGGGTCCGAAACACCTCGCCGGAGATGCCCTTGCCGTAGGGATTGTCCGGGTCGACCGAATAGCGCGCCTGGGTGACCAGCTCGAGGTTCTGCCCCGTGGCCGCGACCGGAACCATCCAGTGTGAATCCGGCTCACGTAGCAGCACGATGGTCGCCAGCGACTTGCCGCTGTGGACGGAGGCGTCGCACACGAGCTGATACAGCTCCTGCTCGGTCTTCGCGCGGAGGATGGCCTCGTTGGTGGCGCTGATGGCGCCGAACATGCGGTTGAGCCGCCGTGTCGCCTGCTCGCTGACCTGCCGCGCGGTCTCGCGCGCAAAATTGTCCAGCGCATAGGAAATGTTCGCCGACATGCGCTCGAACAGCGACACCATCTGCTCGTTCAGCGAATTGGCCTCTCCGCTCGTCACGTACAATACGCCGACGCTCTTGCCGTCGCAAAGCAGCGGCAGCGCCGCAGCCGCACCGATGTGGGCCTTGGCGGCGCTCTCGCGCCACGCCAGCGAGCGCGGATCGCTCAGATAGTCATTGGAGACGCATAGCTTCTGCTCGCGAAAGGCCTCACCGCCGACGCCCGAGCCTTCAGGGGTACCGGCTTCCGTCGTGATCCCGATGGAGCGCAGCCGTTCAACGTCGTCGCCGCAGCCCGCCGCAAAATGCAGCCGGCGGCCGTCCGGTCCCACCAGGAACACGGCGACGCCCAAGAAGTCCCCACTCGAAAACCCGGCGTCGCAGACCTTCTGGTACAGCTCGTCGGGCGATTTCGCATAGAGGATCGCTTCGTTAATGGCGCTCAACGCCGCAAAGGTGCGCGCGAGTGTCGTCGGCACGATCTCAGCTCCCGGGCATTCTGCCTATTTCTCCCGGTGCCTTTATCAACGGTGATCGCCTAAGTGGTCGTTATTGCGCGCTGCAAACCATCCATCAAAGTGAATGAGCTACGAATGAGGGGCGCCAAACTGTCGAAAATGCCGCCATGCGGGACGAATCTTCGACAAAGGGTGCGTCCTCTCCACGAAATTGCAGCCCTGTATTGGTTTACGGGAGATTGATATCGCGGCGGCGCTTTGAGACGATGCGACCAACGAGCAGCCTGTTAGGGGCCAAATCCGAGGGAACGCCATGCCGATCGTCAAAGCCGATCGCCTGAGGCGCATCAGCGCCGCGCTGCTCCGCGCCGCCGGCGCTTCGGAGGAGGAAGCCGACGCCGTCGCCATCGGCTGCGTCAACGCCAATCTCGCCGGCCATGATTCCCACGGGGTGATCGCCGTTCCCACCTATATCGACCGCATCAAGGCCGGCCACATCGTTCCCGGCGCCAAGTGGACCATCGTTCAGGAATCCCCGACCACGACCGTGATCGACGGCCATTGGGGTTTTGGCTTCCATGTCAACGCCAGGGCGATGGCGCTGACGATCGAGAAGGCGAAGACGGGCAACGTCGCCGCTTGCACCGTGTTCCGACAGAGCCATGTCGGGCGCCTGGCGGCCTACCCGCTGATGGCGATGCGCGAGGGCATGATCGGGATTGCGACGGCGGACTCCGGCCGTTCGCCGAAGCACGTGGCGCCGTTCGGCGGCAAGGAGGCGCGGCTCGGCACCAATCCGATTTCGATCGCGGTGCCGTCCGATCTCGATGCGCCGTTCTGTCTGGACATGGCGACCTCGGCGGTCGCTGCCGGCAAGATCCAGCTCGCGGTCGCCCGTGGCCAGGAAATCCCCACCGGATGGATCATCGACGCCGAGGGGCGGCACACCACCGACCCGACGCAATACCGCAAGGGCGGCGCGCTGCTGCCGCTCGGCGGTACCGAGGGTTACAAAGGCAGCGGCCTCGCCGCCATGGTCGAGGTGCTCTGCGGCCTGCTCACTGGTCTCGGCTTCGGGGTCGAGCCGACGGGGCGACACAACGACGGATGCTTCATGGCGGTCTTCAATGTCGCAGCATTCAGAGCGCTGAAAGAGTTCAAGCGCGAAGTCGCGGAATTCGCGCGTTATCTGAAATCGACGCCGCCGTCCGAAGGCAGCAACGGCGTGTTCTACCCCGGTGAGATCGAAGGGCTGCGCCAGCAGCAGCGCCTGCGCGACGGCATTGAGATCGAGGATGCCACCTGGGAAAGGCTGTGTGCGCTGGCGTGCGAATACAGGCTCGACACCGTCCTCGATCTGGCCTGACGTCATCAGGAGAGCAGCAGCATGAATCGGCAGATGGTCCTCGTCGGCTTCCTTCAGGCGCAGAACTGCACGAACCTGCCGAGCTCCTGGCGACATCCCGACTCCCGCAACGACTCGATGTCGGCGGACTATTATCAGGAGATCGCCAGAATTCTCGAAGCCGGCAAGTTCCACATGGCCTTCTTCGACGATCGCCTGGCGATGCCGGACCGCTACGGCAATGACCACGCCCACACCGTCGAATACGGCATCCGCTGCGTGAAGATGGACCCGCTGATCGTGCTGACCACGATGGGCATGGTCACCGAGAAGCTCGGCTTGGGTGCCACCTGCTCGACCACCTATTACGAGCCCTTCGACGTGGCCCGGCGCTTTGCAACGCTCGACCTGATGTCGGGTGGACGCGCCGGATGGAATGTCGTCACTTCGCTGAACGACGGCGAAGCCCTCAACATGGGCCGGGATTCCCATCCCGAACATGATTCCCGCTACGACCGCGCCGATGAGTTCATGGAAGTCGTGCTCGGCCATTGGGACACCTGGGAAGACGGCGCGCTGATCATGGACAAGACAAGCGGCCGCTTCGCCGATCCCGCCAAGGTGAAGCGGCTCGACCACAGGGGACAGGCCTTCAGGTCGCGCGGACCGTTCACCGTCCCGCGTTCGCAGCAGGGCCATCCTGTGATCATCCAGGCCGGCGCTTCCGGCCGCGGTCAGCGCTTCGCCGGGCGATGGGGCGAGGTGATCTTCACGGCCGCGCGCAATCTCACCGCCGCCAAGGAAGGCTATGCGTCCGTGCGCAACGAAGCCGCAAAGGCCGGACGCGATCCCGACCAGATGTTCCTCTGCAACTTGACGACGCCGGTCTGCGCCGCGACAAAGGCTGAAGCCGAGGACAAAATGGCGTTGATCAACAAGCTGCCGCTCGAGATCGACGCGCTGTCGCTGCTCGCCGAAGCGCTCAACTATGACTTCGCCTCCAAGGGTCTCGACGAGCCGCTGACGACGGAAGAACTGAAGAGCATGCAGGGCATCCTGGGTATCCGCGACGGCGTGCTGAAGAGTTCGGGCAAGAGCAATCCGAGCGCACGCGACTTCGTCACCTTCTCCGGCCGCGGCCAGGTCCAGGACGCCGTGGTCGGCGGCCCAAGGGAGATCGCGGACAGGCTGGAGGAGATGTTCGTCGAGCGCGGCTGCGATGGCTTTGTCATTGCCGCAACCCATGTGCCCGGCTCCTACGCGGACTTCGTGCGACACGTCGTGCCGGAACTGCAACGGCGCGGGCTGTTCCAAGAGGACTATCGCGGCAGGACGCTGCGCGAGAGTCTCGGGCTCAGGTGCCCGGCTGCCGGCGCCTGGAAGGTGCAGCCGCCCGATGCGGCGGAATGACCGGGAGTACAGAGCATGCGCTGGTTGAAGTTCACCGCCTCGAGCAGGAGCTCCTGGGGAATTATCGAAGGCGAGCAGGTCGTCGCTGTTGACGGTGATCCCTTCGGCGAATGGCGGCGCACGTCGCGCATCCTTCCGCTGTCCCAGGCGAAGATCGAGCTGCCACTGATCCCGCGAACCTTCTATTGCGTCGGGCTGAATTACCTCAGGCACCTGAAGGAGGCCGCGGACAAGCGCGGCGAGGTGCCGGCAGTCCCCGACCGTCCCGAGATCGGCTATCGCGCACAGAACGCGCTGATCGCCCATGGCGAGGACGTCGTGATCCCCTCCTTCGCGACGGACAAGATCCACTATGAAGGCGAGCTTGTCGTGGTGATCGGCAAGAAGGTCAAGCATCTCACCGAAGCGAATGCGATGGATTGCGTGTTCGGCTACACCATCGGCAACGACGTCAGCGAACGCAACTGGCAGAAGGCGGATCGCGGCCTGTGGCGCTCGAAGAACGCCGACACGTTCAAGCCGATGGGCCCGTGGATCGAGACGGACGCCGATCTCGACAAGATGGAGACCATCGTCCGGGTCAACGGCCGCGAGACCAACCGCTTCCACACCAACGACATGATCTTCGGCGTGGCGCCCTTCCTGGTCGAGCTGACCAAGTACTTTACGCTCTGGCCCGGCGATGTGATCTGGATGGGTACCGACGGCGCCTCGCCGGATATCAAGCACGGCGACGTCGTGGAGGTCGAGATCACAGGCGTTGGCACGCTGCGGAACAGGTTCGTGCGGGAGGGGCGGTAGGCGCTAGTCCTTCGACGAAATGAGGCTCTTGGGCAAGATGGCTGCCTCGGTCCGGTTACGGACCTTCAGCTTCCGCATGATATGGCGGAGGTGGACCTTGACCGTATGCTCGCTCATGTTGAGCTCATAGGCAATCTGCTTATTGGCTTTGCCATGACGGATTGCCTCGAGAACGGCGGTCTGTCGTTCTGTAAGCGTTACTTGCGGCTTGACCGGGGCAGGCGGTGGCTCACGATCAACGAAGCTGCTCGCGGGAACGAAGATCCCTCCGGCCTCGACCAGCCGCACCGCTTCCACGGCGACATTGAACGGGAGATTGCTGGGGATGTATCCACGCGCTCCACGCTTCAAGGTTCGAACAATGTGATCGACATCATCTACGTCCGACACGACAACAAAGGACGTTTTGCCGGTCGCGCTATCCAGACTCTGGAGATCATTCAAGCTCGATGCGTCTCCGGACTCAACCACGATGATGACGACTGCCGGCGCCGAAGCCAGCGGCTCCGTAGAACCACGCCAGTCCTCTACGCTCGCAAACGAATAGACGTGATGATCCTGGTATGAAACCTCGAGGCAGCGGGCGAAACAATCTCGAAATACGGCACGTGGATGAATCACCACGATCGTAGGCTTCAGCTTCGAGGCAATCGTGGCTTCCGGCTGCTCGAAGTCGAATCCATTGGGAGCGCCGCGCTCAACCGCTTCCGGCGACTCGTCCGAGAACGGATCGCCACCACGCACCCTTTTCGAGCCCCGAATGAGCTGCCGCGAGCTCGACGCAGGAGAGAGCGGAATCTCAATCGGCGCAGAGAAGCATACCTCCTCCGCAAAGTGACCGACGGCATCATCATCATCGGCTCCGCCATCGCCTGACGGTGGCGCAATCAAATGGCTTTCTGAAAGTGACCGCAGCGAAGGCTGCGAACTCAAATGCAACAAACTACGCACGATGCTACCCTCTTGTAATGATTACCCCGCCTGATCTAAAATTTTCTTGGTAGCTTTGAATGAAATAATGTTTGCATTTATCATATCTGCCCACCATGCACAACTCACAGTTATTCAAAGTCAGCAGCGGCCCGACGTCACAGCTGATCGCGGCAGCCGACCGGGTCATTCGCGCGCGCACAAATATAGGCATCGAAGCATTGCGACCATGCCTCTCGAACATCCTCCCGTTGCGCCACCGGACTATCAAGCAAAGTATCGACGAGCGGCAAACCCGCTCCTTCCAGCATTTCTTTCGTACTGAACAAAACGAGAGCGAACGCCGCCGCATTGTGACAGCCTAGCTCGAAGTCACGATCGCGGCCCTTGTTCAACAGCATGAAACGCTCCGCAATCCCGCTATCTCGAACGGACGTAATATCGTGCCAAGCTCCGTGTTGAATACGGAAGAGCGCACGTTCAGAGAACTCTCCACCCTCGACCCTTGCGACGACGCTAATAAGCATAACGACAAGACCAGTGATGTAGGGATCCGACCAGACGGCCTCGCTGATCCCGCCAAGACGCGCGCGGCTTTGCTCGACGATCGGCACGAGCATATCGGCCGCAGCCTTGCGGGCTCTTCGGACCCGAACCGTGTCCCGCACCCAATGCCACATCTTCAACCCCGCTGCTTGTTGCAGCGCGAAGACCTCTACCGATCTCGCCAGCGTCTTGCCCGTTCGCAGACCCTCTCGTATATTTCGATCGCATTCATTCTGAGCGCGCTGTACGTGTTGCGTAGGAGCGAGCCCTGAACCATGCCGTCCGGTCGACTTCCATCCAAACCCGATTTCGACGCGATCGCAGCCGCAGCTCCCGCCTCGGCCGATCGGCGCACGCTGATCCTGGCGCTGATCGGAAACCTGGTCTCCAGCTGGTCGAACAATGAGAGCCTGTTCATCTATGTGCTCATGATCCTGCTGCGGACCGATCAGGCCTCCGCTGCACTGACCTTCGCAACTCTCAACACCACGCGAGCCCGGCTCGACCTCATACAGAGGCTTGCGAAGATCACGATAAAGGACAAGCAGCTCAACGTCGCCCTCACGAAGGTGATCGAGCGGTTCAATGAAACTACTCAAATCCGCAACGAATTCAACCATTGTATGTACATCGTGGATTCTACCGGACAGATCACCTCTACTCAGTCGATGCGCATCTCGCAGAGCAAGAATGGCCTGCAGTTCGGAGAAAGAAAGCCGATGGATGACGCTCGGCTCAAGAGCATGGTCAACGCCACGAAGGACATGACCCGCATTAACCGGGAGATCTGGGATCTGCTGCCCCGGCTTGAAAGCCATATCCGTTCGACGGATGCCGCGCGTTGATCTTCCGGCCGCCCCAGCTGAACCGTCGCCTTTCACGACTATGCCGACCTCTGCCGCAGACCGCGCCGACGTTGCTGCTGCAACGCTTACGTGCGGCCCCACTCGACCGATCGAGTGATGCAGTAACGGGCTCTCTACTCCTTTGGGTCATGCCCCTCCCCCAAAAGGGTTAGCGACACGCGTGTGACGACCTACATCAATAGACAGGGCAGACGCATACGAACAGCTTGTTGCGACGCCTTCTTCGCGGCCGTGCGATAGCACGAATGTGCAACTAGCCAATCAATCCGACCCGAGCAACGTTGAGCCTGCGAAGTCTCGTGAATGATCGCGGGAGGGTCGCAGCCGGAACATCCGGCTTCAATCGCATCGTAGTCTTGGTCGTCGCAGACGCAGAAGATCAGCGATCTCCAGAACGACGATGCTCCTTAATCCAGCAGGAGTTCGTCATGAGCTATCCCAAGAAGAAGTACGATCCGGATCAGGACCAGGATCAAGAGCAGGACCAGAAGCAAGCCAACCTGCAAGGCCAGCTGCAAGGTCAGCTTCAGGGCCAAGGTCAGGGACAGGCGCAAGGTCAAGCCCAGCTTGCCGTTCAGTCGCTCGACTCCAAGAGTGAGAACGAGAACGAGAACGACAACGACAACAGCAACGAGAACAAGAACGAGAACGAGAACTCGATCGACAACAAGGTCGACAACAAGCTGGCCAACAGTGTCGACAATGACGTCGACAACGAGATCGAGAACAAGGTCGAGAATACCGTCGACACCAAGGTCAACGTCGAGGTTGACGTCGATATCGATCTCGATCTCAAGGCCGACGGCCTGAGCAGCCCCGTGATCGACCTGTCGTGCCTGAGCGACGTCAAGGGCTCGGTCATCATGCCCGACGTGGTTGACCAGAAGCTGGACGGCAATGGCAACCAGTTCAATATCGACCAGGTCAACAACCTGATCGACAACGACTGGAACCGCTCGTCGGTCGACTACGACGGCAAGGGCGGCGAGTTCAGGATGGACGCCAAGGCCGAGGGCGGCGACGTCAAGATGCATTCCGACATCGAGGACGTGATCGGCGATTCGGCAAGTGGCGTCACTGCGTCTGCCGACGCTGCCATCAGCCAGGAAGCCTTCAACCAGACCATCACGCAGGGTGCGAACATCCAGTTCAACAGCATCACGATGAGTGTGGCAGGCAACGACCTCCAGGACAGCCACGATCTCGGCTGACACGTGACGCGACCCGCGCGGCGCCTGCCGCGCGGGACTTTTTGGCCGGCATATTTGCAACGACCGTGATTCATTTAAGCTCCGCGCTTCCCTTGCGCGAGATTTTTTGGCTCGTGGGCCTGTGACGGGAGGCTCTCATGGTTCCTGGCGGAATCACCGAACTGGTTTGGCATTTCATCGCCCATCTGCGCATCACCGACGATATTGCACGCGATCGCACGGCCTACGAAGGGCCTGCCCTTCCGAAGCCGCTGGACGACTACAAGACGCCGCGGCCGGATTTCGATCGCGACCACGATCTCGATGCATTCGATACGACGCCGATCGGTCCTCCCGTCATCCGACTCCTTGACGATCACATCCTTTCCAAGCTGCCGCAGGTGAGATCGCAGGGCATCCCAATCGACGATGATCTCGATCTGCCGACGAGGCTGCCTGCAACGCCGATATTCCGCCCCGGCGCCGGCGGTGGCGGCGGCGGCTCGGACCATGAGATCAAGGTGATCCACGAGCCCGGCGGCGAACAGGGCCAAATCCAGATACGTCAGCTCAACGGAATGCTGGACAATGACATAACCCTCCAAGGCAGCTTCGGGAGCGGCGACACGGGAGTGCTCTCTGCCCAGGCCGCGCAAATCAGCGCGCAGGCGGCTTCACTCCTGCAACATATGGCGGATGACGCCAATGGGCAGATCCCGAGCCAATGGTGGATTCCCCAGAACGGTGCAGGAGTGACCGCCTTCGTCCAGGATTTCGACAACGGCCAAGTCGCGCACGATGGCACCGTCAACGCCAATTCCGTTGTGCCCGGATACTATCTCAATGGCGAACTTCAGACGCCCGCCCCAGAGCCCCCCTCTCCAGAGCTCGGCAGGCCCGCCGATCCAGACACGGGAAACGGCCTTGGCCTTTGGGCCGAGGCAGGCGGCAACGTCAGCTTCAACGGCGTCATGATCGTTGATCTCAGCGAGTCCGGCCGATCCATGATCGTAAAGGGGGACTATTTCCATACCAACGCGATCTTCCAGACCAACTCGTTGATGGACGAGGACCAAATCGCAGCTTCGCAAGCCGAAGACGGATCGATGACCGCGGGAGACGACATCACCGACAACATTGCCGACTTCATCCAGCACCCCGGCGTCTACAGCCTGATGCCGGCGACCTATGCGGGACCGAACTGGCATGTCGATGTCGTCAACGGCGATTACTACAACGTTCAGACCCTCGTGCAGATGAACTATCTGCTCGACAATGACGTAATCGTCCAGACGGGCGGCAGCAATCACTATGACCTGATCTCTGGAGAGAACGAACAGGGGAATCTCGCACAGATCTTCAATGGCAGCTTCCATTACGATCTGATCATCGTTGCCGGCGCCTATCACGGCATGAACGTGATCTTCCAGAACAACATTCTCCTGGACAATGACGCCGTCACCCAGCTCGCCAAAGGCGACGAGCAGACGCAATCACTCGCTACGGGCCAGAACGAGCTCCTGAACGCGGCCACCATCGAGACGTTCGGTAACGACAATTTCCTGCCGCTCACCCCGGGCTTGGAGAGCCTCGTTGCCGCACTCGCAAACGGCATACCCGGACTGGATCCGGAAACCGGAACGTTGCTCCCAGGGACGGGTGGGACCTTCGAGGTCCTCTACATTACCGGCGACTACTACGACATCAATGCGGTCTGGCAGACCAACGTGGTCTCGGACGTCGATGTGCTGCTTCAGCTTCTCGAGCGTCCGTCGGACGCCGCGCAACAACTTCATCCCGGCGACGATGGCGCTCAGGTCGCCAGCACGGGCGCGAACATGCTGACCAACGACGCAGCCATCGTCGATGTCGGACCGACAGACGCCTATGTCGGCGGCCAGGTCTATGGCGACACGATTCTGGTCCAGGCAAACCTGCTGCCGACCGACGCCGACCCCGCTCTCGCCAGGGATACCCAAACATTGGTGTCCGAGCTCGT
This sequence comes from Bradyrhizobium sp. in8p8, assembly GCF_000426845.1. Lineage (GTDB taxonomy): Bacteria > Pseudomonadota > Alphaproteobacteria > Rhizobiales > Xanthobacteraceae > Bradyrhizobium > Bradyrhizobium japonicum_C. Next base: position 327,444 of record NZ_AUGD01000001.1, read on the forward strand.
GGCATTCGTGACCGACGCGCAGGACGAGGAGCAGCAGGCGCCACCAGCGCCGCCCCCACCGCCCTGCGACGACGCCATCTCCAACGTCATGCACTAGAACGCAGGCGAACCAGAAGCATCGGTTGAATGGCGGATACAGGAGGGCGGTCAATGGGTTGGGGCAGCGAGGAGAAGCGCGATCTCGCGCGCGACATCGAAGACAGCACCTCTGCCGACGGAGATACCGCCAGAGTTCTCACGTTTCCCGGCCGTCCCCACGGCCGAGAAAGCCGCAGCGACGCATCGATCGTTTCTCCGTTGCCCGGAGAGCGACCGCAGCCCCCAAGCCCGGACGCAATGCCCCCTACCCCCACGTCCGGAACCGTGTCCGCTGCGACACCCACGACCGCCTCCGGCGCAAGACTGGAGCAGCCAGCCGTTCAACAACCCCGAGGAACGCCTGCGCGCAGCGACGCGCGCGGGACGACCGATAAGGCGTCGATCGGCAACGGCTCGGCCAGCCCAGCTCCGCCCGGCGGAGGCGGCGGCGGAGCCGCAAGCGGCGGCGGACGCGGCAATGGCGGCGGCTCACAGCCCTTACACAAACGATCCGGGGACAACGAGTTCCGTGACGTGCTCGGCAAGGGGCTCTCCGGCGCGCGGCGCAATCTCGTCACCGTCGGAATCTTCTCGGTAATGGTCAATCTGCTCGTACTCGCGATCCCCGTCTATCTCTTCAACATGTCGGACCGGGTGCTGACCAGCCGCAGCACAGACACTCTTGTGATGCTGACAATGATCGTCGTCGCCGCGATCGCCGCTCACGTGCTGATGGACGTGCTTCGCCGCATCATCCTGATGCGCGTCGCCGTGGACACGGAAGCGCGGCTCGGCGGCCCGGTGCTGAGTGCCGCAGCAAAGGCGGCGCAAACCGGATCAAGCCGTGAGTTCCAGACCCTCGCCGATCTCCAGCACCTGCGTTCGTTCATCACCGGTCCGGTGTTGCTCACCATGTTCGATGCCCCCGTGACCCCGATCTACTTCGCCGTCGTGTTTCTTGTTCACCCCCATCTCGGGCTGATCGTGCTGTCCTCGGGCGTGCTATTGATGGGCGTCGCCTTGCTCAATCAGAGAATCACGGCGATGCCGTTCACGCGGGCCAACGCCTACGGAACGCGGGCAAATCTGCAGGCCGAGGCCATGGCGCGCAACGCCCAGGTCATCAACGCGATGGGGATGATCCCCGAGGGCGTTCTCGTCTGGGGACGCGAGACCGTCGAGTCACTGAAGGAACAGGTCATCGCACAGGATCTCAACATCCTGATGACCGGGATCTCCAAGTTCCTGCGACTTTGCACGCAGATCGCGATTCTTGGCTGGGGCGCCTGGCTTGCCCTCGAAGGCCAGCTGACCGGCGGCATGATCATCGCAGGCTCGATCGTCGCCAGTCGCGCCCTCGCTCCGCTCGAAGGCACGATCGAGGGTTGGCGCAACTTCGTTCAGGCGCGATCCGCTTACAGCCGGGTGAAAGCTCTGCTCCAGAGCTCTCCGCTCAATCTCGACCGGCTGCGCCTGCCGCGCCCACAGGGGCACCTCAGCGTCGAGCGAATTCTCTACGTTCCGCCGCCAACGAAGAAGGTCATCCTGAATGGCATCAGCTTCCAGCTCGAGCCGGGCGAGTCGCTGGCCATCGTCGGCGACTCCGGCGCCGGCAAGACCATGCTGGCCCGCATGCTCGTCGGCTCGATCATCCCGACCGCAGGCAATGTGCGACTGGACATGATGGACCTGCGCAACTGGGATCCGAGGCAATTCGGCGAGAGTTGCGGATATCTCCCGCAGGACGTTCAGCTCTTTCCGGCCTCGATCAAGGCCAACATCGCGCGGATGCGCGAGGATGCGATCGACGCCGACATCTTCGATGCAGCCGAGCTCGCCGACGTCCACGAAATGATCTCCAGCTTTGCACAGGGGTACGAGACCATCGTCGGGATGGACGGAAGTCCCCTGTCCGGCGGTCAGAGGCAGCGCATCGGGCTCGCCCGCGCGTTCTACGGCAATCCCCGCCTCATGGTGCTCGACGAGCCGAACTCAAATCTCGACGCCAGTGGTGAACGCGCTCTGGCCAAGGCTCTTCTGCGCGCCAAGGATCGCGGGATCACGGTGGTCACCGTGACGCAACGGGCCGCCCTCCTGAGAAGCGTCGACAAGATCATGATCCTGAGCAGCGGAGCCGTTCAGGCCTTTGGCACGAGGGACGAGATCATTCCACTCATCACCGGACGGAAGCCGAACGGCGGCGACGGTCCACCCTTGCTGAATTCCTAGAGCATGATCGGACTGTCCAATGTCGAAGGACCTTGTTCTCCGTCAACAACCGCCCGAAGCTGCATGGTACGCGAATTTGCCCCGTTCGACGCGGCTTCCTACCATCGCGGGCATCATCGTGATGACAGTGATGCTATGCGGCTTTGGCGTCTGGGGCAATGTCGCTCCCATTGCCGGCGCCGTGGTCGCCTCCGGCGTGTTCGTCGCCACGGGCCAGAACAAGATCATTCAGCATCTCGAGGGTGGGGTAATCCGCACCATCCATGTGCGGGAGGGCGATCTGGTCGAGCAGAAGCAACTCCTCGTCGAACTCGATGACACCGTCCCTCGCGCGGAGCTGCGGCGTTTGTACCTGCGCAGCCTGCGCCTGAGCGCGATCGATGCCAGGCTCCAGGCGGAGATGCGCGAGGATGCAGAGATTCAATTTCCGGAGTCGGTTCTCTCGGCCACAAGCGATCCGGAAATTTCGCAGATCATCGAAAGTCAGAAACTCACCTTCATCGCACGCAGGAACAATCTGAATAGCGACATTGCCGGCATCGAGGAGGGCATCAACGCCCTCAGCGAGCGTATTCAGGGCTCAAATGTGCAGCTCGATGGCGTGCGGCGTCAAATCGCTCTGCTGGACGACGAGATCGAGACCAAGCGGTACCTGCTGCAGACGGGCCTCGTTCGCAAGCCTGAACTGCTGGTTCTGCAGCGCACAAAGGCCAATCTCGAGGGCGAGATCGGTCGCATCCTCGGCGAAATCGGCGACGCCAAGGAGCGCATCGCGCGTTCCAAGGAGCAAATCAACGGCGTGCGCAAAACCGCGATCAAGGTCGCCGTGGAGCAGATGCACGAGGTGCGGGGAGAGCTTGCGGATGTACGCGAGCGCATGCTCGCCGCCCAAGGCGTATTGGACCGCATTCGGATCACCGCCCCCGTCAAGGGAGTCGTGGTCAAGCTGCGCTATCACACCCAGGGTGGCGTGGTCGAGCCCAGCAAGACCATCATGGAAATCCTGCCTCTTCAGGAAGAGCTGATCATCGAGGCTCGGGTTCGGCCGCAGGACATCGACACCATGAAGAACGGACAGCACGCGATGGTCCGCCTGACCGCGCTCAACCAGCGGATTACGCCGATGATCTCGGGCGACGTGATCTACTTGTCCGCGGACACGCTCGCCGACGAGCGCAAATCGCAGCAGGTCGGACCAACCGACATCTACATCGTGCGGGTGAAGCTCAACAGGAACGAAGCGATGGCAATCCCCGATTTCAGCCCGACACCGGGTATGCCGGTCGAGGTCTACATCAAGACCCACGAGCGGACTTTCTTCCAATACATCGTGAAGCCGATCCACGACAGCATGATGCGGGCATTCCGGGAGCGGTAACGACGGGAGTCCAGGTCAATTCGTAGCCAACTGACAGAGTGAGGGCACTGTGCACATCGATCTGATAGAGACGTTCGATGACTTCGAGCGTATCGAGGACAACTGGAACGCGGTGTATGATGCGGACCCTGACGCGCAGCTCTTTCTGTCCTGGAAATGGTTGGCTGGATGGCTTCGGCAGATTGCGGGGCCTTGGCTGATCCTGGCCGCCCGCGAGAGCGACGACGACGGCGCTCCGTATGTCGCTTTTTGGCCGTTGCGGACCTACTTCAAGTCAACCGACGGGAAGTTCCGCAACGAGCTCAACATGGCCGGCAATTTCTCTGCCGATTATACCGGCATCCTGTGCGCGTCTCGCTTCGAAAGCCAGGCGATCCCGGCTTTCGCAAGACAGCTCAAGCGCATGAATTGGGCGCGCGTGAACCTCGACAATATTCGCCTGTCCGGGACACGTTATCGCCTGCTCATGGCGCATTTCCCGAAGGCGAAGTTTCAGCACGACGAGGTCAACCGGATCAACAAGGTCGACGGCATCGACAACAACGTATGCCCGTTCGCTTCGCTTCCGGCCGACTGGGACGCTTACCTCGCCGGCCTGAGCGCCAATACGAGGCAAAAGATCAGGCGCCTGCTCAAGCTGGTGGACGCTCCGGGAGAGTTTCGCATCACCGAGGCAACGGCCGAGACGATCGATCGCGATCTCAATACGCTTCTCCAGCTCTGGGAAACCAAATGGCGGCCGCGCAAGGGTGGTCTCGTCGACAAGCTCGTTCGTTCAAACCGCGCCATGCTGACCACGAGCTTCAGGTCCGGCCTGCTGTTCTTGCCGACATTGTGGCAGAATGATCGCCCACTTGCGGCCCTTGCCACCCTGATCGACCGGAGAAAACGCAGCTTCCTGTTCTACATGACGGGCCGTGACGAAAGCCATGACGGACCGCCGGCCGGAGTGATCCTGCATGCCTACAGCATTCGCCGGGCCATCGCCGACGGTTTCGCGGAGTATGACTTTCTGCGTGGAAATGAACCCTACAAGTATTCGTTCGGGGTCAAGGAACGGCGCATTCGCAGTGTCACCATCAGCACGAGAAACGGCCTCAATCTCGGTGGCCGGCTCGACCGGAGAACCCTCGGTGATGCCCTCGAAGAGGCGACCAGGCTACACCAGGCCGTCAAGCTCGCCGATGCGGAGCGCGGCTACCGGCAAATCCTCGACGTCGAGCCAGGAAATCCGGACGCGATCCACCGCCTCGGCCAGCTCTATGCCACGCGCGGAAATCACGTTGCGGCAAGGCGATTGTTCAAGCTGCTGACGGCGATCAAGCCCGAGACGCACAAGTCCTGGTTCTGCCTCGCGCAGTCCTGCGAGGCTCTCAACGAGCATATGGAAGCCGCCCGCAATTACCGGGAAGTCATCAGGCTGAAGCCTGATGCGCCCGACGCATTCAGCGCGCTCGGGAGAGTTCTGGTCAAGCTCGGGCTCGTTCGGGATTTCGACGAAGCGCTCGCCGTGGTTCTCGGCGAAGCCGAACAGCAATGCGACAGGCCGGAACGTGCGACGCGCATGCTGCCCACCAGAGACACAAGGGACGCGCGTTAGACGCCGACATCAGTCAGGTTCAAAACGGCAGCTCCACACTCGTCTTGATCTCCTTCAGGACCACGTTGCTGCGGACGTAGCGGATGCCGGGGATGCGGAACATGAACTCGTCAAGAAACCTGTTGTAGGCGGCCATGTCCTGCACGACGACACGCAGATGATAGTCGGCATCGCCCGTCGTCGCAAAGCACTCCAGCACCTCGCGGCGCTTGGTGACCCTGGCCACGAACTCATCGACGAACTTCGCATCGTGCCGCTCCAATGACACGTGGAGGATGGCGGACATTGCAAAGCCCGCCTGCTCGCGAGCGACCAGCGCCGCATAGCCCTGGATGACGCCGCTGTCCTCAAGCGCTCGCACCCGGCGCCAGCAGGCCGAGGTGGACATGCCGACTTCATCAGCCAGCTGCTGGTTTGTGGCACGGCCGTCCTTCTGGAGATGCGCGAGAATCCGCGTGTCCTGCTCTTCGATCATGAAAGCTCCAACCTGGAAGAACCTACCACAATCAGCCATCTTACGCAAAACTCTACCGAAATGACAGACCAAATCGGTGAGATAGGTAAGATCTACCGGCTGCGCGGGCGTAACCTTCCACCATCGGGCAGGATGCCGCGCGAGGTCCGTCATGGACGCCATTTCATCACTCGATACCTACGAGCTCTCCGACCGCTACGACCGCGAGGAGGGCCGCGTCTTTCTCACCGGCACGCAGGCCATCGTCCGCATCGCGCTCGATCAGGCACGCAGAGACCGTGCGGCCCGCCTCAACACGGCCGGATTCATCTCCGGCTATCGCGGTTCGCCACTCGGCGGCATCGATCAAGAGCTCTGGCGCATCCAGGAACGCCTCAAGCGGGACCGCATCGAATTTCTTCCGGCCGTCAACGAAGACCTCGCGGCAACCGCAGTGCTCGGCTCGCAGCAGGTCGAAACGCAAGCCGACCGCGAGGTCGATGGCGTGTTCGGCCTCTGGTACGGCAAGGGCCCAGGGGTCGATCGCTCGGGCGATGCGCTCAAGCACGGCAACGCCTACGGCTCCTCGCCGCATGGCGGCGTGCTGGTGGTCGCCGGTGACGACCATGGTTGCGTGTCCTCCTCGATGCCGCACCAGTCCGACGTCGCCTTCATGAGCTGGCTCATGCCGACGCTGCACCCCGCAAGCGTCGGCGAATATCTCGCTTTCGGCGAATATGGCTACGCGCTGAGCCGCTTTTCCGGCATGTGGGTCGGCTTCAAGGCGATCTCGGAGATCGTGGAGTCCGGCGCTTCCGTCGCCCTGCGCCCCCCGCGCGCTTTTCTCGTGCCCGACTTCACGCCACCGCCCGGCGGCCTGCACTATCGCTGGCCCGACCTGCCGGGCCCGCAGATCGAGGAACGGCTGGAGGCGAAGAAGCATGCGGTCTACGCCTTCGCCAAGGCCAATCCGATCGACCGCCACATCTACGACATTCCGGGTGCGACCTATGGCATCGTCACGACGGGCAAGGCGCATCTCGACTTGATGGAAGCGCTGCGCCTGATGGGCCTCGATGAAGCGGCTTGCCGCAACATCGGAATCGACATCTACAAGGTCGGCATGGTCTGGCCGCTGGCACTCCATGATGCGATGGATTTCGTGAAGGGCAAGCGCGAGATCCTGGTCGTGGAGGAGAAGCGCGGCATCATCGAGAGCCAGTTCAAGGAATACTTCTACGACTATCCGGGCAGCAAGCCCGAGCGCATGGTCGGCAAGCACGACGAGCAAGGAGCACGTCTCATCTCCTGGATCGGCGAATTGTCGCCGCGGGCGCTGGCGTCTGTGCTGGCGCGCCGGCTCGACCCGGTGTTCCCGGGCCTCAATCTCGCGGCACGCGCGGCCGCCCTGATGCCGGAAGCGGCGCGCACGATCAATGTCGGCGGCGCGACCCGCACGCCCTATTTCTGCTCGGGCTGCCCGCATAACACGTCTACGAAGGTCCCGGAGGGATCGAAGGCATTGGCTGGCATCGGCTGCCACTTCATGGCGAGCTGGATGGACCGAGAGACCTCTTCGCTGATCCAGATGGGCGGCGAGGGCGTGAACTGGGCGGCCTCGTCGCGCTTCACCGGCCGCAAGCATGTGTTCCAGAATCTCGGCGAAGGCACCTACTACCATTCCGGCTCGATGGCGATCCGGCAGGCGATCGCAGCAGGCGCCAACATCACCTACAAGATCCTGTTCAACGATGCCGTCGCGATGACCGGCGGCCAGCCGGTCGACGGCCCCGTCAGCGTACAAGCCATCGCGCATAGCGTCCGCGCCGAGGGCGTTGAGCGCATCGCACTGGTATCGGACGATCCCGCGCACTTCAGCCCGGCCGAGCTTCCGGCCGGCGTCACCATCCATCCGCGAGAGGAGATGGATGTCGTTCAGCGTGAGCTGCGCGAGGTTTCCGGCGTCTCGGTGCTGATCTATCAGCAGACCTGCGCTACCGAGAAGCGGCGGCGGCGCAAGCGCGGGCAGATGGCCGATCCCAGACGCTTCGCCTACATCAACGACCTCGTCTGCGAGGGTTGCGGCGACTGCTCGGTCGAGTCCAACTGCCTCAGCGTCGAGCCGAAGGAGACGCCGTTTGGCCGCAAGCGGCAGATCAACCTATCGGCATGCAACAAGGACTTTTCTTGTCTTAATGGCTTCTGCCCAAGTTTCGTCACGGTCGAAGGCGCCACGCGCCGGAAGAAATCCGCAAGCCAGATCGATGCGATCGGCCGCGCGGCCGCTCTCACCCTTCCTGCGCCCGCAACGCTCGATCGGCCCTACGATCTGCTGGTGACGGGCGTCGGAGGCACCGGCGTGATCACGGTGGGTGCGCTGATCGGCATGGCCGCTCATCTCGAACGCCGTGGCGTCTCGGTCCTGGATTTTACCGGCTTTGCGCAAAAGTTCGGGCCCGTGCTGAGCTACATCCGGCTTGCCGCTTCGCCCGAAGCGCTGCACCAGGTCCGCATCGACCAGGGCGCGGCCGATGCGCTGATCGGCTGCGACCTCGTCGTCAGCTCCTCGCCGAAGGCATCAGGCACCTATTGTCGCGGCACGCGCGCCGCGATCAATACCGCGGAGATGCCGACCGGCGACGTGGTCCGCTTCCGCGACGCCGATCTCGCCTCCCCTGCCCGCTTGCGCGCGGTCGGCCGCGTCATCGGCGAAGGCAATCTCGATACGATCAATGCGAATGCGCTGGCCGAACGGCTGCTCGGCGATTCCGTCTATGCCAACATCATCATGCTTGGTTTTGCCTGGCAGCACGGCCTCGTGCCTGTCTCGCTGCAGGCGCTGCTACGCGCGATCGAACTCAATGGGGTCGCGGTCGAACGCAACAAGCAGGCGTTCGCCTGGGGCCGGATCGCAGCCGGCGATCCGGGTCTTCTGCCGAGCACGAATGATGCGCCGAAAGCCGAGACGCTCGACCATCTCATCGCCCGGCGCGCCGAGTTTCTCACGGCCTATCAGAATGCCGCCTATGCAACCCGCTACCGGACGTTCGTCGCAAGAGTCCGCAATGCCGAAGCCGACGTGAACAGCGAGGCGCTGACCGAGACAGTGGCGCGCGCGCTGTTCAAGCTGATGGCCTACAAGGACGAATACGAGGTGGCGCGGCTGCACATGCAAAGCGGCTTCATGGACGAATTGAAGAACGAGTTCGAAGATGGCTTCAGGATCCAGTATCACCTCGCGCCGCCGTTCCTGCCGTCGCGGCGCGATGTCCGTGGACGTCCGCGCAAACGCGCCTTCGGCCAGTGGATCCAAATGCCGCTGGCGATGCTTGCACGCCTGAAGGCGCTGCGCAGAACGCCGTTCGATCCGTTCGGCTACACCCCGGAACGGCGCGTCGAGCGCGAACTGATCGGCTGGTATGAAGCGCTGATCGAGCGGATGCTCGGCCACCTCGACACGGCGTCTCTTCCGGACCTCGTCGCGATTGCAGCGGCTCCCATGGAGATCCGCGGCTATGGCCCGGTCAAGGATGCCGCGATCGGGAAGGTGAAGTCCGAAATCGAGCGACTGCTCGCCGAACTTCCCGCGCCGTTGCCGGCCAGGATGCGCGCAAACGGTTGACGTGGCGCCAGCGAGGCTTCAGCCTCTGACCCTGGAGGGACGCCCTGATGGCGCTCCCGCGATCGGGCAATTGCATCATGGATTTCGACCAGCTCACACTGACCGAGGCCACGGACGGCCTCCGCGCCGGGAAGGTTACGAGCACCGCGCTGACGCGGGAAGCCCTGGCTCGCGCCAAAGCCAACGCCGGCCTCAATGTCTTCGTCACGCTGGACGAGACCGGTGCCTTGGAGGCCGCCGCCGCGTTCGACGTGGCAGGCGACAGAAGCAAGCCGCTCGGCGGCGTGCCGGTCGTGATCAAAGACAACATCGAGGTGGCCGGGCTGCCCTGCAGCGCCGGTACCCCGGCGCTGCAGGATTACATTCCAGCGATGGACGCGCCCGTCGTGGCAAAGCTGCGCGCCGCGGGAGCAATCATCATCGGCAAGACCAGCATGCACGAATTGGCCTTCGGCATCTCCGGCTACAACACCGCGTTCAAGACCGGCGCCGAGTTCGGCGTGCGCAATGCCTATGATCGCGCGCGGATCGCCGGTGGCTCCTCGTCCGGCACGGGCGCCGCGATCGGCGCACGGATCGTCGCGGGCGGGCTCGGCACCGACACCGGCGGATCAGTGCGCGTGCCCGCCGCCCTGAATGGGTGCGCCTCGCTGCGGCCGACGATCGGACGCTACCCGCAGAACGGCATCGCGCCCATCTCACATACCCGCGATACCGCGGGGCCCATGGCCGCAACCGTGGCCGATGTCGCGCTGCTCGACCGCATCATCGCGGGCGGAGACGAGATTGCACCGGCTGATCTGAAGCAGGTGCGCATCGGCATCGTGACGTCCATGCTGGCCAATCTCGATTCCGACACCGCGGCCGCATTCGACACGGCGATCGGGAAGATGAAAGCCCGGCATATCACGATCCTGGAGATCGAAATGCCACGATTGGCCGAGCTCAACGGTCAGGTCGGGTTTCCGGTCGCGCTGTATGAAGCATACGACGACATGGTTGCGTATCTGAAGCACACCGGTACTGATCTCAGCATCGAAGCGCTGGCGAAGGAGATCTCGAGCCCCGACGTGAAGGGCACCTATGATGGGCTCGTTATCCCGCGCAAACTGCCGGGCCCCAACGACACGCTGATCGATGCCAGGCCGATCTACGATGCCGCGATCAAGATCGCGCGCCCCGCGCTTCAGGCGCTGTACAGCGAAACGTTTTCGGGAAACAGGCTCGACGCCATCGCTTTCCCGACAACGCCGCGCGTCGCGATTGCCTCCAATCCCGATTCCAGCAGCCTCGAAAATTTCGGGCTCTTCATCCAGAACACCGATCCCGGGAGCAATGCCGGTATTCCCGGAATTCAGATCCCGATTGCGCTGGGCGACACCAGCCAACTGCCGATCGGGCTCGAGCTGGATGGCCCCGCAGGAAGCGACCGTCACCTGCTTGCTATCGGAATCGCGCTGGAGACACTATTCGGACGATTGCCGCCCCCGCGCCGATCATGAGTAGGGGTTGATCAGCTTCTGCTGCTCGGCGCTGTGGTGCACGAGCAGGTCGATGAAGGTCCTGACTTTAGCCGACAGATGATGGCGGTGCGGATAGACCGCATTCATGGACAGCTCGACCGTACGATATTCCGGCAAGAGACGCACGAGGCGGCCGGCTTCGAGATCGTCCTGAATGAGAAACCCGGCCATCAGGCACACGGCGGCGCCATCGAGCGCGACCTCGCGCAGCGCCTCCCCGCTGTTGGTGACGAAGCTGCCTGAGATCCGCACGGAGGCCGGCGTGCCCTTGCGGTCAAGGAAGCGCCATTCGTCGCCGAACGGATAGTTCAAGTGCCGCCCACAATTGTGCCCGGTGAGCTCGTCGAGCTTCTGCACGCGGCCGTGCTTGTCGATATAATCGTGCGAGCAGCACAGCACGTGGCGCCAAGTGGCGAGGCTTCGCACGACAAGGCTCGAATCCCGCGGTTGCGTCATGCGGAGGGCAACATCGTAGCCTTCCTCGATCAGGTCGACTTCGGCCTCCCCCATGCGCAGGTCGATCTTGAGCTCCGGACAGGTGGACAGAAGTCGCGCCACGACCGGCGCCACCAGTGGCACCATATGGGTAGCGACGTGAACGCGCAGCGTTCCACGAGGCACCGACTGCAGTTCGCTCGCGATGTCGTCGGCCTGTTCGAGATCGGCGAGGATCTGCGTTGAGCGCTCGTAATAGGCTTTGCCGATCTCCGTAAGGCTGACCTTCCGCGTGGTGCGGTTGAGCAGCCGCACCCCAAGCCGGTCCTCCAGCGCCTGGACGTGGTTGCTCACCATCGTGGTGGACATGTTGAGCCGGCGGGCCGCGGCTGAGAAGCCGCCAGCGTCGACCACGCGGACGAAAGCAGTGAGGCTCGTAAAGCGGTCCATGTCGAACGCCCCGATTATCAATCTTCGCTGGATAATCATTCCAGTTTTTGACGGATTATCACAATGGGAGGGACGACGCATCTTACCCGCATCAACAACACGTCCCGACGCACCGGGACGTGCGGGAATTCCGAGGACACCATGTCGATCGCTTATGTTGCTGAAACCAATAAGAAAATCAGCCTCCGTCCATCCCGCCAAGCGATCCAGCGGGTGGCCTTGGGCCTGGCGTTGACGCTCGGGATCGCCGCGGCCGGGCGCTTCGGTTACGACTACATCACCACCGGCCGCTACCTGGAATCCACCGATGACGCCTATGTGAAGGCGGACTCGACGATCGTCGCGCCTAAGGTCTCCGGCTACATCGCGAAGGTGCTGGTCGGAGACAACGAGAAGGTGAAGGCGGGCCAGGTGCTTGCCAAGATCGACGACCGCGACTTCAAGGCGGCGCTCGATCAGGCCCGCGCCGATGTCGCCGCTGCCGAAGCGTCGGTGCGCAACATCGATGCCCAGTTGAAGCTGCAACAGCCGATCATCGAGCAAGGCACGGCTGATGTTGCTGCTGCGGAGGCCAACCTGAAATTCGCGCAGGAGGAGCGCGCCCGGTACGACGATCTCATGAAGACGGGGTCGGGTACGGTCCAGCGCGCACAGCAGACCGATGCGGCGCTGCGCGCCAGCAGCGCCCAATTGCAGCACGCCAAGTTCGGCCTGCTGGCCGCGCAGCGAAAAATCGACGTTCTCACCACGCAGCGCGCCCAGGCCGCAGCGCAGCTCGAACGCGCCCGCGCCGTCGCGGAGCAGGCCGCGCTCAATCTGTCCTATACCACGATCACCGCTCCGGTCGAAGGCACGGTCGGTGCCCGCAGCTTGCGCGTCGGCCAGTACGTGCAAGCCGGCACACAGCTGATGGCGGTGGTGCCACTCGACGCCGTCTATGTCGTCGCCAATTTCAAGGAGACGCAACTCACGCATATGCGCCCCGGCCAGCCGGTCGAGCTGCACGTCGACAGCTTCCGCAACACCACCCTCCGCGGCCATGTTGACAGCCTGTCGCCCGCCAGCGGACTCGAATTCGCGCTGCTGCCCCCCGACAATGCCACCGGCAACTTCACGAAGATCGTGCAGCGCGTGCCGGTGAAGATCGTGCTCGATGACCACAGCCTGACCGGCCTCCTGCGGCCGGGCATGTCCGCGGTGCCGGTTGTCGACACCAAACAGACGGTGCTCGCCGAGCGGGGGACTGCCAAGCAGATCGCCGGCAAGACGGCTCGTTCGAGCGGGGGTTGACATGAGCACCCTCCAGCCGACCTTCGACGCCGCTGCCGGCCGCCCCGCCCGCAGCGAGCCAACCGCACCCTCAGTATCCGCGAAGACCTGGATCGCGGTGATCGGCGCGACGCTTGGCGCCTTCATGGCGGTGCTGAACATCCAAATCGTCAACGCCTCGCTCGCCGACATCCAGGGCGCGATCGGCGCCGGCATCGACGACGGCGGCTGGATCTCGACCTCCTATCTGGTCGCCGAAATCGTGGTGATCCCGCTGTCCGGCTGGCTGGCACAGGTGTTCTCGATCCGCATCTATCTGCTCACCAACGCGATCCTGTTCCTGGCTCTCTCCGCGGCCTGCGCGCTGGCGCAGGACCTGTCGCAGATGATCGTGCTGCGCGCCATCCAGGGTTTCACCGGCGGCGTGCTGATTCCGCTGGCCTTCACGTTGATCATCACCTTGCTGCCGCGCGGCAAGCAGCCGGTGGGCCTCGCGCTGTTCGCACTCTCGGCGACGTTCGCGCCGGCGATCGGCCCGACCATCGGCGGCTATCTCACCGAGAATTTTGGCTGGCAGTACATCTTCTACGTCAACCTCGTGCCCGGCGCGATCATGGTCGGCATGCTCTGGTACGCGCTCGAGGCCAAGCCGATGAAGCTGTCGCTCCTGCGGGGAGGCGATTGGGCCGGCATTGTCACCATGGCAATCGGCCTATCCGCACTCCAGACCGTGCTGGAGGAAGGCAACAAGGACGACTGGTTCGGCTCGCCCTTCATCGTCAAGCTCAGCGTGATCGCGGCCATCGCACTGGTCTCGTTCCTGGTCATCGAGCTCACGGTAAAGAAGCCGCTGCTCAATCTGCGCCTGCTCGTCCGCCGCAATTTCGGATTCGGCATGCTCGCGAACTTTCTGCTGGGCATCGCGCTGTACGGCTCGGTGTTCATCCTGCCGCAATATCTGGCCCGCATCCAGGGCTACAATGCCGAGCAGATCGGCATGGTGCTGGCCTGGACCGGGCTGCCCCAACTCCTGCTGATTCCGCTGGTGCCGCGCCTGATGCAGCGCTTCGACGCGCGGATCATCATCGGCATCGGCTTCGTGCTGTTCGCGGCTTCAAACTTCATGAACATCCATATGACCAATGACTATGCCGCCGACCAGCTGCTCTGGCCCAATGTGGTGCGAGCGCTCGGTCAGGCGCTGGTGATGGCGCCGCTGTCGGCCGTGGCAACCGCAGGCATCGAACCGGAGAATGCAGGCTCGGCCTCCGGCCTGTTCAACATGATGCGCAATCTCGGCGGGGCCGTCGGCATCGCCCTACTTCAGACTGCCCTGACCAAGCGCGAGCAGTATCATTCCAACGTGCTGATGCAGTCGGTGTCGGCATTCGATCAGGCGACGCGCACGCGGCTGGAGCAGCTCACCCAGTACTTCGTCAATCACGGCATCCTCGACCATGCAGATGCCGTGCATCGCGCCTATGTCGCAATCGGCCGCATCGTGCAGAAGCAGGCCTATATCCTCGCGTTCAGCGACACTTTCTATCTGCTCGGCATGGCGCTGATCGTGGCGCTGCTCGCCGTCCTCTTCCTGAAGAAGCCCGGCCAGACTTCCGCTGGCGGCGCCCACTGACTCAAGTCCAACAGAGGAGAACGACGATGAAGCCTCGCATGAACTACTACCAGGCCGCACCCGATACCATCAAAGCGCTGATGGCGCTGGAGGCGCAGATCCAGTCGACGGGTCTGGAGAAATCACTGATCGAACTCGTCAAGATCCGGGCGTCGCAGATCAACGGCTGCGCGTTCTGCATCAACATGCACACCGAAGACGCGCGCAAGCGCGGCGAGACCGAGCAGCGCATCTATCTCCTCGATGCCTGGCGCGAATCCTCGCTCTATACCGAGCGCGAACGCGCCGCGCTGGCCTGGACCGAGGCGGTGACGCTGATCTCCGAGACGCATGCGCCCGACGACGCCTACGAGCAGGCCCGC
Source organism: Bradyrhizobium sp. in8p8 (assembly GCF_000426845.1). Taxonomy (GTDB): domain Bacteria; phylum Pseudomonadota; class Alphaproteobacteria; order Rhizobiales; family Xanthobacteraceae; genus Bradyrhizobium; species Bradyrhizobium japonicum_C. The sequence goes on from NZ_AUGD01000001.1 coordinate 342,477, forward strand.
GCGCAATTCTCCGCGGAGGAGGCGGTGAACCTGACCATGCTGATCGCGACGATCAACGCCTGGAATAGGATCGCGATCGCGTTCCGCGCCGTCCATCCGGTGAAGGTGAAGGCGTCGATGGCGCAGGCAACCACGTCGACACAAATATAGATCGTCATGCGCGGGCTTGACCCGCGCATCCATCAAAATGAACCTCTGACTCCTGATGGATTGCTGGGTGAGGCCCGGCAATGACGATCAAACCGCCGTCGCCTTGGCGAACTCCACGTAAATCTCGCGAAGGCGCGTTGCCACCGGGCCGGGCTTACCGTCGCCGATCGTCTTGCCGTCAATGGCGACCACCGGCTGCACGAAGGAGGATGCGCTGGTGATGAACGCCTCCTTGGCGGCGAGCGCCTCTGCGACCGTGAACGAACGTTCCTCGACACGGAGCTGGCGTTCCTCGGCGAGTGCGATCACCGCTTTGCGGGTGCAGCCCGGCAGGATCGCGTTGGAATTCCTGCGCGTGACGATGACGTCGTCCTTGGTCAGGATGAACGCCGACGACGAGCCGCCCTCGGTGACGTATCCGTCTTCCAGCATCCAGGCCTCGCCCGCGCCGGCCTCCGCGGCGGCCTGCTTCGCCAAGACCTGCGCCAGCAGCGCCACGCTCTTGATGTCGCGTCGCTCCCAGCGGATGTCGGGCACAGTGATGACATTGATGCCGGTCTTCGCCGAGGCGGCGTTGACGATGTCCTTCTCGGACGTGAACATCACCAGGCTCGACTTGACGTCACCCTTGGGGAACGGGAAGTCGCGCCCCTTGTCGGCGCCGCGGGTGACCTGGAGGTAGACGAGGCCATTGTCGAGCTTGTTGCGCGCGATCAGTTCCTTCTGAAGCTCGGTGATGCGCTCGATCGTCTCCGGCAGCTTCAGCTTGATTTCGCCAACGGAACGCTCAAGCCGCGCCAGATGCGAGGCGTTGTCGACCAGCTTGCCGTCGAGCACGGCCGAGACTTCGTAGATGCCGTCCGCGAACAGAAAGCCGCGATCGAGCACCGAGATCTTGGCTTCCGAGAGCGGGACGAATGAGCCGTTGACGTAGGCGATCGGGTCCAAGGCGCGGGTCTCCTGGGGGGATGGGAAATTTGGCGCGCTTATACGCCAGTTAGGGGGACGGATCACCCCTCTATTCGCATTCCGGGGCAGCGCGAAGCGACGAGCCCGGAATCCATTTCGCCCCGCGTTACGCCGCCTGATGGATCCCGGGCTCGCGCTACGGGCGCCCCCGGGACGACCATCGGTTAGTGGGAGAGGATCTTCGACAAGAACTTCTGCGCGCGGTCGCTGCGGGGCTTGCCGAAGAAATCGTCCTTCGACGCGTCCTCGACGATCTCGCCTCGGTCCATGAAGATGACGCGGTTGGCGACCTTGCGGGCAAAGCCCATCTCGTGAGTAACCACCATCATAGTCATACCTTCACGGGCGAGATCGACCATCACATCGAGAACTTCGCTGACCATTTCAGGATCGAGCGCCGAGGTCGGCTCGTCGAACAGCATCACGATCGGGTCCATGGCGAGCGCGCGGGCGATGGCGACGCGCTGCTGCTGACCGCCGGAGAGCTGAGCCGGAAATTTCTGCGCCTGCTCCTTCAACCCGACGCGCTCCAGCAACTGCATGCCCTTGGTCTGCGCCTTGTCGCGCGGGCGGCCCAGCACCTTCTCCTGCGCCAGACAGAGATTGTCGATGATCTTGAGGTGCGGAAACAACTCGAAGTGCTGGAACACCATGCCGACGCGCGAGCGCAGCTTCGGCAGGTTGGTCTTGGGATCGTTGACCTTGGTGCCGTCGACCAGGATGTCGCCGCTCTGGAACGGCTCCAGCGCATTGACGCATTTGATCAGCGTCGACTTGCCCGAGCCGGAGGGGCCGCAGACCACGACGACCTCACCCTTGGTGACGCTGGTGGTGCAGTCGGTCAGCACCTGGAAACTCGGCGTGTACCATTTGTTGACGTGGCTGATTTCGATCATGAGCGCCTAGCCTCAGCGAATGATGGCGATGCGCGCCTGCAGGCGGCGGACGCCGTATGACGCGACACAGGAAATGGTGAAGTAGACGATCGCAGCGAACAGGTACATTTCAACGAGGCGTCCATCGCGCTGGGCCACCTTGCTGGCCGCTCCGAGAAAGTCCGTGATCGACAGGACGTAGACCAGCGAGGTGTCCTGGAACAGCACGATGGTCTGCGTGATCAGGACCGGCAGCATGTTGCGGAAGGCCTGCGGCAGCACGACGTAGCGCATGGACTGCGCGTAGGTCAGCCCCAGCGCGCTCGCGGCGGCCGGCTGTCCGCGCGAGATCGACTGGATGCCGGCGCGCATGATCTCGGAGAAGTAAGCGGCCTCAAACATGATGAAGGTGATGAGAGAGGACGCGAAGGCGCCGACGCTGATCGGCCGTGAGGCGCCGGTCACCCACTGCCCGATATAGGGCACCAGGAAGTAGAACCAGAAGATCACCAGCACCAGCGGCAGCGACCGCATGAAATCGACATAGATGCCGGCGATCCGACCGAGGATCTTGAAGCCGGAGAGACGCATGAGGGCGAGCGCCGTGCCGAAGATGAGGCCGCCGAGTGCAGCGAGCCCCGTCAGCGTCAGCGTGAACGTCATGCCTTCATAGAACAGGTAGGGCAGCGCGCGGCGGATGACGTCGAAATCGAGATTGGCGAACATCGCGCTATTTCCCCGTGATGTAGCCGGGGATCGCGACCCAGCGCTCGAGGAAGCGCATCGCGGTCACGACCACCGCGTTGACGAGGAGGTAAAGGAGGGTCGCGGCCGTGAAGGCCTCAAACACCTGGAACGAGAATTCCTGCATCGAGCGCGCCTGTCCGGTCAGCTCGAGCAAGCCAATGGTGATCGCAACCGCGGTATTCTTGATGGTGTTGAGGAATTCGGAGGTCAGCGGCGGCAGGATGATGCGGAATGCCATGGGCAGCAGCACGTAGCGATAGGTCTGCACCGTGGTCAGACCCAGCGCGGTCGCCGCCATCTTCTGTCCGCGCGGCAGCGAACCGATGCCGGCCTGCAATTGCACGGCGACGCGGGCCGACATGAAGAAGCCGACGCCGATCGCGGCCGTCCAGAACGGCGCATTCGGCAGTTGCTTCAGCCACGTGCCGGCGCCTTTGGGGAGCAATTCCGGCAGCACGAAAAACCACAGGAACAACTGCACGAGCAGCGGCATGTTGCGAAAAAATTCGACATAGGCGAAGCCGAACCAGTTCGCGCCTTTCGACGGCAGCGTACGCATGACGCCGACGATCGAGCCGGTGATCAGCGCAATGACCCAGGCCAGCGCCGCGGTCTTGAGGGTCAGCGCAAGGCCCGACAGCAGCATATCGAGATAGGTGCCGGTCCCCATCGGATTCGGCTGGAAAAAGATTCCCCAGTTCCAGTTGTAGTTCACGTGTCCCCCGCGCGAACGCGCCATGGATGTCCTGGGCGCCTATGCAAATGTCCGGCCACTCTGGTGTCAAGAGTGGCCGGACATGATCCCGGTCGAAAGATCGAGGTTTTGTCTTACTTGTAGTCGTCCGGATTCGGCGAGTCCGTCGGCTTGGCGAACTCGTTCTTCAGCTGGGCCGAGATCGGCGTGTTGAGGTTCAGGCCCTTCGGCGGGATCTTCTGCATGAACCACTTGTCGTAGATCTTCTGGGCTTCACCGGAGGTGTAGAGCGCCGCCGTTGCCGCATCCACCACCTTCTTGAAGGCGGGGTCGTCCTTGCGCAGCATGATTCCGTAGGGCTCGGGCTTGGAGAACGCGTCCTTGGAGATCTCATAGTCGCCGGGCGACTTCGAGCCGGCGACGAGGCTTGCGAGCAGGATGTCGTCCATGACGAAGGCGACCGCGCGATCGGTCTCGACCATCAGGAAGGCTTCGGCGTGGTCCTTGGCCGGGATGATGTTGGCGCCGAGGCCCTTCGCAGCGTTGGCTTCGGTGAGCTGCTTGATGTTGGTGGTGCCGGCAGTCGAGACCACCGTCTTGCCCTTGAGGTCGTCAATGGACTTCAGGCCGCTCGATTTCTTGAAAACGTAGCGGCTCGCCGTCAGGAAGTGGGTGTTGGTGAAGGCGACCTGCTTCTGGCGCTCGGCGTTGTTGGTGGTCGAGCCGCATTCGAGGTCGATGGTGCCGTTGGCCATCAGCGGGATACGCGTTGCCGACGTCACCGGGTTGAGCTTGACCTCAAGCTTGTCGAGCTTGAGCTCCTTCTTCACGGCATCGACGATCTTGTAGCAGATGTCCATCGCGAACCCGACGGGCTTCTGGTTGTCGTCGAGGTAGGAGAACGGGATCGAGGAGTCGCGGAAGCCCAGCGTGATGGCGCCGGTGTCCTTGATGTTCTTCAGCGTGCCGGTCAGCTGCTGGGCCCCGGCCTGGCTGACGACGAAGGTCGCGGCGAGCGCGAGCCCGATGCTACGGAAATGTTTCACTTTTCTCTTCCCCTTTCGGATGATGCGGCCCGGATGCAAGCACAAATCGGGCCGGATTAGAATGTAACTTTTGGCGGGATCGACGGCTCAGGTTAACGGGCCTGCTAGTGGTTTTGGCAATTCGCCGAGATCCCAGAACAGCCCGGCCATCACCGTCAAGGCCTCTTCGGTCAATGGCAGCAGGATGTGCTCATTGGGCGCATGCTGGGAGCAGCCGGGATAGGAGTGGGGCACCCAGATCGTCGGCAGGCCCAGGATTTCGGAGAATACGTCGTTGGGCAGCGATCCGCCAAAGTTCGGCAGCACCGCCGGGGCCTTGCCCGTGGTCGCCTGCACCGATTCCGCCGCCCATTTGATCCAGGGGCTGTCAAAATCCGTGCGCGATGCAGCAAAACTCTGGGCCGCCCGCACCTCGACCATCGGAAAACCTTTCGCGGTCAGATGTGCCTGGATCGCCTCGATCAGGCCCTCGATCTTGGTCCCGACCACAAAACGCAGTTGCAGCACGGCATTGGCCTGACCGGGGATAGCGTTCGCCGGCTTCTCGATGTTGCCCGAGGACATCGCGAGCACTTCCAGCGTGTTCCAGGCATAGAGCCGTTCGGCGGCAGACAGCCCCTCCTCGCCCCAATTCTCCGCCAGTGCCGGCTCGTCCGCCGAGGGCACCACCTGCACGTCGGCGAGATAGCTGCGGATCTGATTGGTGAGCCGCGGCGGCTTCAAGGCATCGAGCAGGAGACGGCCCTGCCCATCAACCAGCGTCGAGATCGCGTTGGCCAGGATGGTCGCGGGGTTGGCGAGCACGCCGCCCCAATTCCCGGAATGGTGGCCGCCATCGCGCAGGTTCACGTCGAGATGGATGCGGATGCCGCCGCGGCAGCCGAGAAAGAGCGTCGGGCGGTCGGCGGACAGGCGTGGCCCGTCGGAAGCCATGAACAGGTCGGCCGTGAGCGCATCGCGATGGAGATCGCAGACCTTGCCGAGATCGGGCGAGCCGATCTCCTCACCCATCTCGATGATGAACTTGGCGTTGAAGCCGAGCTGGCCGCCGCGGGCCTCGCGCACCGCGCGGAGCGCCGCCATGTTGATGCTGTGCTGGCCCTTGTTGTCGGCGGTGCCGCGGCCGTAGAGCCGCGCGCCTGAAACGGTGGTGCGCCAGGGATCGCGCCCCTCGCGCCACTCGCCCTCCATGCCATCGACGACATCACCATGGCCGTAAATCAGCACAGTCGGCGCGGACGCGCTCTCGTGATGCTCGGCGAGCAGGAAGGGCGCCTTCCCGCTCGGCGATTCCACGATGCGGCTGGAGAAGCCCAGCGCGGCGAAGGCCGGCTGCATCTCCTGATTCAGATAGGCGCGCAGCTCGGCGCCGCGCGATGGATTCTGGCTTTCGGTGCGATACGCGACGCGACGGTCGAGTTCAGCGAGAAACGCACCGGATTTGAAGTCGCCCCGGGCGCGGGCGATGGCGTCGGCTCTGGTCATTGCTTTCGGTTTCAAGGTTTCGGCGCGGGCGAACGCAGCGGGCTACAAAGGCCGTCCACAGCGGCGCGCTTGGACAGTTCTGGAGTTTCCGTTGTAGTTCTCTTGCAGTTGTCTCGGGATTTCGTCCTGCTCGTTTGAGATTGGCTTGCCAAGCGCAGCGGCACCGCCGAATTGATCTTGCCAACACCCAAACCTTGGTTGGCCCTTGCCAAGGGCCAACCATATGCAAGAACTTCGCCAGGTTGGCGCGCACATCTATCATTCGATGAGCGCCCAGTACAGAGCGCCCGGAGATCAGCATGGCCAAAGAGATCAGGCTCAACGCATTTGCGATGAATTGCGTCGCACACCAATCACCCGGCCTGTGGACCCATCCGCGCGACCGCACCGCCGACTACAACCGCCTGCCCTACTGGATCGATCTCGCCAGGACGCTCGAGCGAGGCCGCTTCGACGGGCTTTTCCTGGCGGACGTGCTCGGGGTCTACGATGTCTATGACAACAGCCCTGACGCAGCCTTGCGCAATGCAGCACAGACGCCGTCGAACGAGCCGCTGTTGCTGCTCTCGGCGATGGCCGCCGTGACGCAAAATCTCGGTTTCGGCGTCACCAGCAATCTATCCTTCGAGCCACCCTACCCGTTCGCACGGCGGATGTCGACGCTCGACCACCTCACCGAAGGGCGGGTCGGCTGGAACGTCGTCACCGGCTATCTCGACAGCGCCGCACGCGGCGCCGGCAAGGACAAGCAGACCGGGCATGACGACCGCTACGACATCGCCGACGAGTATATGGAGGTCGTCTACAAGCTCTGGGAAGGCAGCTGGGAGGATGACGCCGTGCTGCGCGATCGGACGCGCGGCATCTTCACCGATCCCGCGAAAGTTCATCGCGTCAATCATGAGGGCGCGAACTTCCGTATCAACAACACGATTCATCTCAGCGAGCCGTCGCCGCAACGCACGCCGGTGCTGTACCAGGCCGGCACCTCGCCGCGCGGCCGGCAGTTCGCCGCACGTCACGCCGAATGCGTGTTCATGTCGGGACCGTCGGCCAAGGTGATCGCGCCACGCGTGTCGGCGATCCGGCAGGAGGCCGCTGCGCTGGGGCGAAATCCGGCCGAAATCCTGATGTTCTCGATGATGACGATCATCCTCGGGCGGACCGAGGCTGAGGCAAAGGAAAAATACGCCGATTACCGCCGCTACATCAGCCCCGAGGGCGCGCTGGCGCTGATGTCGGGATGGACCGGCGTCGACTTCTCCGGCTACGACCTCGACCAGCAGGTCCGCCACGTCCAGAATGACGCCGGCCGCAGTGCGATGGACAATGTCACCCGGGCCGATCCCGACCGGGTCTGGACCGTGCGCGACGTCATCGAGCATGTCGGCATCGGCGGCGCCGGCCCGGTCGTGGTCGGCACGCCCGAGATGGTCGCGGACAAGATCGAAGAGTGGTTCGAGGCGACCGACGTCGACGGGCTCAACGTCGCGTTCGCAGTCTCGCCCGGTGATTTCGAGGATATCGCCGACATGCTGGTGCCGGAGCTGACCCGGCGCGGGCGGTACAAGCCGGAATACGCGAAAGGCACGCTGCGTGAGAAGCTGTTTGGCGCGGGCCGGGCAAGACTCGATGCGAACCATCCGGCGGCGGAGTATCGGGTGGGGAAGAAGGGATAGGTTGCCACCTCCTCGCATCGCGAGGGTAGCGAAGCGATCCGGAGATGCATCCGCAGAGACTGTCTGGATTGCTTCGTCGCTACGCTCCTCGCAATGACGATGCGACATCCCGCCCCTACACCTTGCCGTCCACCATCACCTCGATCAGCTTCGTCCCAGGCCGGCCGAACGCCGACGCCAGCGTCGCCTTCAGCTCGCGGGGGTCGCTGACCCTGATCGCCTCGCAGCCCAGTGCCTTGCCGACGCCTGCGAAATCCACGGGAGGATCGACGAAGTCCATGCCGACGTAATTGTCGTCGCCATGGAAGGCGAGCAGCCGCTGCTTGATGATGCGGTAGCCGCCATTGTTGACGATGACGACGTTGAGCGGCAGCTTGTGGTGCGCCGCGGTCCACAGCGACTGGATCGAGTACATCGCGCTGCCATCGCCCGAGAAGCACACCACCGGACGATCCGGGTTGGCGATGCTCGCGCCGACGGACGCCGGCAGACCCCAGCCGATGCCGCCGGAGGCAAGGCCGTGATAGCCGTAGCGGTCGCGGTGCGGGCGCAGCGCCGTGATCTGGCGGCTGGAGGTGAGGCCTTCGTCGACGAGGATGGCATTGTCAGGCATCGCCTCGACCATCTGCAGCACCAGAAAATCGGGATCGATCGGAGTACGGTCCGCGCTCTTGCTGATCTCCTGGACAAGAGCGGCACGCCGCGCGGCCCAGTTGGTCGGCGCGAGCTCGGCGAGGCGCTGCTTCGCCTTGCTCGCCAGTGTTGCGCCGCCCATCTCCTTCAGCACCGGGATGAGCGCGCGCAATGTTTCCTTCAGATCCGCCTTCAATGCGATCTCAGCGCCGTAGTTCTTGGCGATTTCCCAATCGAGCAGACCGATCTGCACGATGCCGACGCCATCGGGCAGCGCATCGACCTCGCTATAGACCGACATCCGCAAGGGATCGCCGCCAAGCGCGATCAGCAGATCGTAAGGCGCAAGCGTATCGCGCGCGACCTTCTGCACGCGTGCCAGAGTGCCGACGAAGCTCGGGCTCTCCGACAGGAAGTGCGCCCCATATGGCGTCGAGGACTGGTAAGCTGCCGCGCCGAGCAATTCGGCGAGTGCGGCAGCCTCCTTCAACGCATCGCTCTTGACGACCTCGTCCATGGTGACGATGACGGGGCGCTCCGCCTTCAGCAGCCGCGCGGCAAAGGCCTTCAGCGCCTCGTCCGATGGCTTCGTGCGGGCATCGATCCGGGTGGACCGGCCGAGATCGATGCCGGCTTCACTGTTTAGGATATCGCCCGGCAGCGAAATGAACACCGGCCCGGTCGGCGGCGTCGTTGCGACCTTGGCGGCACGGCGCACGATGCGCGGCAGATCTTCCAGCCGCGTCACCTCGACCGCCCATTTCACCAGCGGCTCGGCCATGCGCACCAAGGGGCCGTAAAGCACCGGCTCCATCAGGCCGTGGCCCTGCTCCTGCTGGCCGGCGGTGAGAATCATCGGCGTGCCCGTGAACTGCGCGTTGTAGAGCGAGCCCATGGCATTGCCGAGGCCGGGCGCGACGTGGACGTTGCAGGCCACGAGCTTTCCGGAGGCGCGGCTGTATCCGTCGGCGATCGCGACCACCAGGCTCTCCTGCATCGCCATTACATAGGTGAGATCAGGATGATCCTTCAGCGCATGCATGATCGGCAGCTCGGTGGTGCCCGGATTGCCGAAAAGGTGCGTGATGCCCTCGTCCTTGAGCAGCGCGAGAAAGGCGGAACGGCCGGTGATCTTGTTCTTCATGTTTCCTCCAGGAGCGGGCGTTGCCGCAAGGACGGAACGTATGATGGCCGAGATTGCGGGATGGGCGCAAGGAAACGCGGTCATGGCTGCGTTGCGCGGAGAGGCGCGCTACATCTCTCCCGGTCCCAGTTCGAACGGATCACCGCCGCGCGCACGCATCCTCTTTTTCGATCGCTGCCACACCACGCCCGGAAACCCCTTGAGCGGCACCAGCGGCTCGCCGGTGTAGGCCCATTCCTGCAGCTCTTCGATGGCGATGTGATAGAGCGGCTGGCGGCCGGTGCGCTCGTTGAACAGCGCACGGGGGATGTTGACCATGTGCGGGCCGCGCGGTCGCTCATAGGCGATCGGCGTGCCGCAATGCGAGCAGAAGCTGCGCGCGGTCTTCGTCGCCTTGTCCTCGTAGCGCGTGAGCGCGGTCTTGCCGGCGGTAATGCGAAAGCGCTTCTTCCAGCTTCCGACATAGGTTGCGTAGGCCGCCCCATGTGCGCGACGGCTGGCGGCGGAATGATCATGCCAGGCCCACCGCGCGGGAACGTCGATTTCGAAGGTGACCTTGCCACAGAGGCACTGGCCGGTGGCTATGCCCGCGGCTGCTGCGGCTTTGGCCATGGAATTCTCCCCGTCGTCATAGCGACCGCAACAATACACGATTGTCATTCCGGGACGCGCCGAAGGCGCGGGCCCGGAATCCATCAGGCGGCTCGTTCATATTCCGGGTTCGATGCTGCGCATCGCCCCGGAATGACAGCAGAGGTCAAGCCGGCGTCAGTTCGTCATACACAGGATAATCGGTATATCCCTTCTCCTCACCGCCGTAGAATGTCGCACGGTTGTACGGCGTGATCGGATAGCCGTGCTCAAGGCGGCGTGGCAGATCGGGATTGGAGATGAAAATGCGGCCGAACGCGATGATGTCCGCATGTCCATCGGCGATCGCCGCGTTCGCGGTCTCCCCGGTGAAGCCGCCGGCGGTCATCAACACGCCGCTGTAGAGCGGACGGAACAGCACCATCGCCGATGGCACGTTCTGCCAGTTGACCTCGGCGCGGCCCGAGCCGCTGGAGCGTGGTTCGATGAAATGCAGATACGCCAGACCGAGCTTGTCGAGATCCTTCACAACATAGGTATAGAGCGGCATCGGATCGGGCTCACCGGAATCGTTGGCGATGCCGTAGGGCGACAGCCGTACCCCGACGCGGTTTGCACCCCAGACGTCGATCGCAGCTTGCGTTACCTCGAGCAGCAGCCGCGCGCGATTCTCGATCGAGCCGCCATATTGATCGGTGCGCTGGTTGCTGCGCGATTGCAGGAACTGCTCGAGCAGATAGCCGTTGGCGCCGTGGATCTCGACGCCGTCGAAGCCCGCGGCAAGCGCGTTCTTCGCGCCCTGTCTAAAGGCTTCGACGATGCCCTTCACTTCCTCGGTCTCCAGCGCACGCGGCGTCTCGTAATCGGCGATCTTGCCGTCTGCGGTCATGGCCTTCATGCCCTCGGCCTTGATCGGGATCGCCGAAGCAGAGACCGGCAGCGCGCCGCCATGGAACGATGAGTGCGAGACGCGGCCGACATGCCAGAGCTGCAGGAAGATGATGCCGCCCTTGGCGTGCACCGCATCGACCACCTTACGCCAACCGGCTACTTGCGCCTCCGAATAGATGCCTGGCGTGGCCGGATTGCCGCGGCCATGCGAGAGCACCGGCGAGGCCTCGGCAATGATCAGGCCGCCTTTCGTCGCACGCTGGCCGTAATACTCGGCGTTGAGCGGGCGCGGCGAAAAGCTCTCGCGCTCGGCTCGCATACGGGTCAGCGGTGCCATCGCGACGCGGTGCGCAAGCTTATACGGACCAACCTGCAACGGTTGAAACAACGCCTCGAATTTCATATGGGCCCCAGATGTCTATGGAAGGATGCGGATCATATAGCGAAGGGCGGCCACCGGCAAAGGTGCCGCCCCCGCAAAGGCAGATATTCCCTCCCGTGGAAGATGGAAGGGATGTTGATGTTAGGCGGTCTTGATCCAGACGGCTTTCACGTTGAGATATTCCTCGACATGCTGCTTGCCGGACTCGCGGCCATAGCCGCTCATCTTGTAGCCGCCGAACGGCACGGCTGGGTCCATCGCCTGGTAGCAGTTCACCCAGACCGAACCGGCACGCAGACTCTTCGCCACCGCGTGAGCCTTGCTGACGTCGCGCGTCCACAAGCCGGAGCCGAGGCCGAACGTGGTGTTGTTGGCGCGCTTGACCAGCTCGTCCATGTCCTTGAAGGCGATCGCGGAGATCACAGGTCCGAAAATCTCCTCCTGCGCGATGCGCATGTTGTCTTCAACACCCGCGAACACCGTGGGGGAGACAAAGAAGCCCTTTGACAAAGCTCCTTCGGTGACGCGGCCGCCGCCGGCGAGCGCCCTGGCGCCTTCCTTCTGGCCGATGTCCAGATAGCCGGTGACGCGTTCGAGCTGCTGCTCGGAGACGAGCGGGCCGATCTGCACGTTGGGATCGAGGCCGTTGCCGACCTGCAGCTTCTTGCCGAACTCGGCGACGCGACCGACGAATTCGTCATAGATCGACTGTTCGACGAACAGGCGCGTGCCGGCGCTGCAGATCTGCCCGGAATTGGCGAACACCGCCATCGCGGCGCCCGGGACGGCTGCGTCGAGATCGGCATCCGCGAAGACGATGTCAGGCGACTTGCCTCCGAGCTCGAGCGAGACGCGCTTGAGGTTGCCGGCCGAGGCACGGATGATCGACTGGCCCGTAACATGCGAGCCGGTGAAGGCGACCTTGTCGACATCGTGGTGCGATGCGAGCGCAGCGCCCGCGGTCTCGCCATAGCCGGGCACGACATTGATGACGCCGGGCGGCACGCCGGCTTCCATCGCGAGTTCGGCGATGCGCAGCGAAGTCAGCGGCGCTTCTTCGGCAGGTTTGAGCACGACGGTGCAGCCGGTCGCGATCGCCGGACCGATCTTCCAGATCGTCGCCGTCAGCGGTCCGTTCCAGGGGATGATAGCGCCGACGACGCCGACCGGCTCCTTCAGCGTGTAGGAGAAGATCTCACCCGGCAGCGAGTTCTCGATGGTCTCGCCATGGATCGCGGTCGTCTGGCCGGCGTAGTAACGCAGCATGCCTACGGCGCGGAGACGATAGGCGCGGGTGCGGCTGAGAGGCGCACCCATGTCGAGCGTGTCAAGCTGTGACAATTCGTCGAAATTTCTCTCGACGAGATCGGCGAGCTTCAAGAGCAGGTTCTGCCGCTCGAAGGGCTTGACCTTGCTCCAGGACCCTTCGAAGGCGCGGCGTGCCGCGGCCACCGCGCGGTCGATATCTTCTTTGTCGCCTTCGGCGACGGTTGCGAGCAGCTCGCCGGTGGCGGGATTGCGGGTCTCGAAGCGCTTGCCCGAGGCTGCATCGACCCATTTTCCGTCGATCAGCATCTGCTTGTACGATCCGTTGGCGAACGGATGACGCGTGATCGGAATAGCCTGCGATACAGCCATGGCTGCGCTCCCTATCAGGTGATTGATTGGTTCGATCTGGGCGGGATCGTTCGATCGAGGATACAGCCCTGCTGGATAGGCGTAAAGGCAGCGAAGAAGGAAGACCTCCCATGCCGACTTGTGCAGGGTCGGATTGCTGCCATGCTATAGCTCGACCGAGAGCCATCCACGGAGACGATCCATGCCACATCCCGCCATCGTCAGAGACAACGTTGCCGTTATCACAGGCGGCGCGTCCGGCATCGGATTTGCCGCTGCCACCGCGTTTGCGCGCGCTGGAATGAAGGTGTGTATCGCGGACGTCGACGAGACACGGTTAGCAGAAGCTGCAACAAAACTGTCATCCATCACGGTTGCCACAAACGTGATGAGTTCAGTCGTCGATGTCAGCGAGGCCGAGAGCGTATTGGAACTGGAGCGCACGGTACGCGGGCGGTTCGGCGGCACCGATGTCCTCATGAACAATGCCGGCATCCAGCCGGGCAGCACATTGTTCGGCGATCCCGACAATTGGCAGCGCATCATCGGCGTCAACATGTGGGGCATCATCAACGGCTCGCGGATCTTCGCGCCGAACATGATCGCACGCGGCCGGTGCGGCCTGATCATCAACACCGGTTCCAAGCAGGGCATCACCACGCCGCCGGGCGACCCCGCCTACAACGTCTCGAAGGCCGGCGTGAAGGCGTTCACTGAGGCGCTCCAACACGAGCTGCGCAACACGAAAGATTGCCAGGTCTCGGCACATCTATTGATCCCGGGCTTCGTCTTCACCGGCCTGACGGCGAAGGGACGCAGCGAGAAGCCGGCCGGCGCCTGGACGCCGGAACAGACCGTGGATTTCATGCTGATGCGGCTGGAGGCGGGCGACTTCTATATCTTGTGTCCGGACAACGACGTACCGCGCGCCCTCGACGAGAAACGCATGCTCTGGGCCGCCGGCGACATCGTCGAGAACCGCCCGCCATTGTCACGCTGGCATCCGGACTACGCGGACGCGTTCAAGACGTTCGTGGAGGGGAAGTGACTGCCGCCCCCTCGCCGTGAGGAGCGCGCCTTGTGCGCGTCACGAACCATGCAGGCCCGGCTGGGGCAGCCCGGCCCGACCGCTTACAGCGGGCTCCGCAGGAGGACGGGCGGAGTGTTCGCTGCACGCAAGCACTACAGCGTCTCCTGCTTGTGCCCGCAATTCTTGCAGGCGAACTTGACGCGGCTTTGGCCCTTCTCCGCCTGTACCCGGTTCGGTGCGCCGCATTTGCCGCAGATCGCCTCGATGCGGGTCGTGCCCTGCTTGACGACGATGGTCTTCTTTTCCATCGACTCGCGGATCAGGCGTTCGGCCTCCTCGCGCAGGGATTGTTTCGACAAGGCTGGTCTCCGCTTCTGAAAGGCGCGCGAGCCATATCGCACCCGCGTTCGAAGCACAATGCTGACGAGGATCGCGGGTCACATAACCTCATGCGAAGTGGTCCACATTGCGGTGGCATGGCGCCTCCTCGTCCCCCGTCACCCCCGCGAATCCCAACTTTGGGATGGCTAGGAACGAACATTCCAAGCGTTCGTTGTCGGCGTAGTTCCCTCTCAGCGCGAGCCCTTCCATGTATCACCACGTCAAAAAGCTGATGTTCACTGTGCGCGTCGATGAACCCGATCCGCGCTTCGGCAATATGCTCCTCGAGCAGTTCGGCGGCGCCAACGGGGAACTTGCGGCTGCGATGCAATACTCGATTCAGGGGCTGAATTGCGAGGATCCTGATCGCAAGGACCTGCTGATGGACATCGGCACCGAAGAGCTCAGCCATCTGGAAGTCGTCGGCTGCCTTGCCCGCATGCATCTCGCGCCTTCGAAGAACGACCGTCAGGCCGCCGAGGCCGATCCGCTGATTGCGATTGCCGGCGGGGGCGGCGTCAATCTGTTCAATTCGCAGGGCAATCCCTGGACCGCCGACTATCTCAAGATCACCGGCGAACTCGACGTGGACCTCCGCAGCAACATCGCGGCCGAAGCGCGCGCGAAGATCGTCTACGAGCGACTGATCAATTTCTGCGACGATGCCGGCAGCAAGGATGCGCTGCAATTCCTGATGACGCGCGAGATCACGCATATGAAGGCATTTGCGCGCGCGCTCGAAAGCCTGTCGAAGCCGGCCTTCAGTGTGGGCAGGATTGCGCCGACGCCCGGCCTGGTGAACCAGTACTTCAACGACTCCACGGGCAGCGGCGACCATGGCGAGATCGACACCCGCGGTCCCTGGAACGAAGGAGAGGACTGGGTGTTCACGGAATCGCCTGCGCTGCAATCCTCGGATCCCGGCGCTGCGACCCCGATCGTCACCGAGAGCTCACCGCCCGTCGACGAGGCGGGCCTGACGGATCTCCTGCTCCACGAACTCCGCGACATTCTGCATGCCGAGAAGCAGCTGACGAAGGCGCTTCCCAAGATGGCGCAGGCCGCGCGCTTCGACCAATTGCGCGAGCTGTTCGAGCAGCACCTGGTGGAGACCGAGAACCAGGTCGAGCGCATCAACGAGTGCTTCGAACTGCTCGGCGAGAACGCCCGGGCCAAGCCATGCAAGGGCATGATGGGCCTGATCGAGGAGGGCCAGGAGGTCATGAAGGAAGGCGAAGATAAGGAGGACGCGGCCGCCGACCTTGCGCTGATCTCAGCGGCCCAGCGCATCGAACATTATGAGATGTCCGGCTACACCACGGCCCGCAACCTGGCGCAGCAGCTTCGGCACAGCGCGATTGTCGCCCTGCTCTCCAGGTCGCTTGCCGAGGAAGAAAATGCCGACCTCCTGCTCAATCAGGTGGCGCGGTCGCTGATGTCGGTCGCGAAGATGCCCGCCGCGCTGGAGCAGGCCGAATAAGGAGCGTACGACGACCCGACGCACGGACGACCGGAACCGGACTGCCTCGCGCCGTTGCGCGAGGCGGTGCTGCGCGATCGAGCCGGTATGTAACTATTCCTGACGATCGGCGCTGATCGCTCGCGAAACAGTCCGGGCCTGCACGACCGGACGGCCACTGTCCAGCCGCCCCGCGCTGGCGCGCAGCATCGCGGCATCGAGCTTGTCCTGCCGCGATCCCTCGAGCGCGCAGGCAAAGACACGGTAGAACTGCACGCCGTCATAGGCGACCAGCAGCAAATCGACCCCGCCATTGATCGCCTCCACCACAGCCTTGCAGACGTCGTTCTGGTAGATCGCGCCCATGACGAGATCGTCGGTCATCACCACGCCGTGGTAGTTCCACTTGTCGCGAATGATGCCCTGGACGACGCGTTTCGAATGCGAGGCGGCGCGATCGGGATCAACGGCGGTGAGCGTGACATGACCGACCATGAGCGCGCTGCGCGAACGCGACAGCACCTCCCGGAACGGGCGCCAGTCCGTTGCCTCCAGCTCCGTCACGGGCGTATCAAGGTTTGCGCTGAAGTGGTGGGTGTCGCCGTCCACGCGGCCGATGCCAGGAAAATGCTTCAGCGTGGCACCGACGCCGGATTCCTCCAGCCCACGCACATAGGCGGTCGCGATCGTGCCCACGACGACGGGATCGGTCGCGATCGCACGTTGCCCGATCAGCGTATGGAAATCGAGGCGATTGCGCCTGGGCGGCGGCTTCAGGTCGAGCACCGGCGCGAGGTTGAGGTTGACTCCGAGATCCGCGAGTTCGCGGCCATGAATGCGGCCGAACTCTTCGGCTTTGGCCTGCTGCTCGTCTGGCGCGAGCCCGGCGAGTGTTGCCAGCGCCGGAACTTTCGTCAGCGGCGGTGAAAGATGGCCGACGATGCCGCCCTCCTGATCCGCGGCGACGAACAGTGGCGGCAGGCCGGCGGTGCGCCTGATATCCTGGAGCGTCGCGATCTCGGCGCGTAGCGCCCCGACCGTCCGCGCCCGGATGTTGTGCCGGGTGATGTAGACGCCGCCGATCAATCCCTTCTCGGCAAGGCGCGCGACTTCCGGGAACGATGAATAGCCGACCATGAAGTGAGGTCCGAGCTGTCGCGCCTCGGGGTCACTCGAGGTGAGGACAGCGTGCTTGCGCAGCTCGAACCTGACATGCGCCGCCGACATCAGCAGCGGCGGCAAGCACCAAAGCATGACGAGCAGCTTTCCTGCAATGCTTCGCCATCGCCCCCTGCGCCACAGGACGATGACAATCGCGATGCTTGCAAAGACAAGCGCGATGTTTCCGGCGCCGCGCAGCAGAACCAGATAGGGATCGTTCTTGTTCGCAGCCGCGAATGCAGCTACAGGCGCGGCCAGCCAGAGCAGGATGAGACCGATACGTCGGAGTAACTGCATGATGCGTCACACTCGTGAGTGGCGAATGCTTCACACCTAATCAGCGCGATCGACATTGCGCGAGAGGCAAGAACGCACCTGCACGAAATCTGCAAAAGACTCCTGAAACCGTGCAGACGACGATCCAGGCTTCTGCACAGGAGCCATTCAGACTCTGTGATGCCACCATTCACGGAGGATCTTCTGGACATGACCAGCCTGCCTTCGACATCGACGACGGACATCCAACCGATCGGGCCTTCCGCGCTGCCGGTCCAACTCACAATGGCCTTGCTGCTCGCAGCACTCGCCGATTGGCTCTTCTACGGCCAGCGGCTCGGGTTTTCGCTGGCCATCTTTGTGATCGCAATCGCCTGTGCCTCGATGTTCACAAACCACGCGATGCTGAATCTTCGGCGCGCGGCGATTGGAGGTGCGATTCTCGCGCTCGGCCTCGTGCCCGCGATGGAAGAGATCAACGCTCTCTCATTTCCGATCCTCGCCGCAGCGCTGCTCGTCGCCCTGCTACTCACGACGAATCCAGAGACGGCAGGACTCGTAGACCGCGCCCGCGCCCTTCGAGATTTCATCCTGCTCGGCTTCTTTCGCTTCTTGCCGGATGTGCTCAAGGTCTTCGACAAGGCATCTTTCGCTAAAGGCATCGCGCTGTGGCTGATGCCGATGGCCCTGAGCACCGTATTCGTCACACTGTTCGCCGCGGCCAATCCGGTGATCGAGCAGTGGGTATCCCTGCTCAATCCGAAGGTTGTCCTCGAGCATGTCAGCGTTCCGCGCGTGCTGTTCTGGGCCTTGATGCTGACACTGGTCTGGCCATTCATCAATGTGCGCTGGCGAAGCCGGAAGATCGCTGTCGACGCGGCAGCCGATGTCGCCGAGCCGGAGCCTGTTGCGCCCCTCGTCTCGCCAGATTTCTTGGGCCCCTCGACCATTCTGCGATCGCTCATCCTGTTCAACCTGCTGTTCGCGGCCCAGACCGTCCTCGATGGCATCTATCTCTGGGGCCATGTGGCGCTGCCCGACAATTTGACCTATGCCGGCTATGCCCATCGCGGCGCCTATCCCCTGATCGCGACGGCATTGCTGGCCGCCGCCTTCGTGCTGGTGGCAATGCGCCCGGGCGGCCCGGCAGAGAAATCGAGGGTGATCCGGTCGCTGGTCTATCTCTGGGTAGGGCAGAACGTGCTTCTGGTCGCCTCGTCCATCCTTCGGCTCGATCTCTACGTCGACATCTACATGCTGACCTACTGGCGCATCGCCGCCTTCATCTGGATGGGGCTGGTGGCGCTCGGCCTGATCCTGATCGTCGCGCGCATCGTGCTCGACAGGTCCAACCTATGGCTCGTCGGCGCCAACCTCATCGCGTTGTCGATCGTGCTTTATGGCTGCTCCCTCGTGAACTTCGATGCGTTGATCGCCGACTACAATGTCGCCCACAGCCGGGAAGCATCGGGCAAAGGCGTGCAGTTGGACATCGATTATCTGCTGACACTCGGGCCGCAAGCGCTGCCTGCCATCGACAATGCGATGGCGCTGCGGCCCGGCGCCGGCCAGGGCAGCCTTGTGTCACGCCGCGACCGACTTGTAGAACAGCAACGTCGGGACCTGGCCTGGCGAAGCTGGGGATTTCGGAGCTGGCGGCTCCAGCGCAGGCTGGACGCGCAGGCGAGAGCTCAGTCCGGCAGCGGTCCGGCGGGCTGACGAGTTAACGGAGAGTTTCTTGGCGCATCGCATTCTCATCGTCGACGACGAGATCCATATCCGCGAGGTCATCCGTGTCGCCCTCAAGAAGGCGGGCATGGACGTGATCGAAGCACGCGACGGCAAGGAGGCACTCGCCCGCTTTGCCGCCGACAGGCCGGATGTGATCGTGCTCGACATCGGCCTGCCCGAATTCGACGGCCTCGACGTCTGCCGCGAGATCCGCAAGACGTCCGACGTGCCGATCCTGTTTCTGTCGGCGCGCGACGAGGAGATCGACCGCATACTCGGTCTCGAGATCGGCGGCGACGACTACGTGACGAAGCCGTTCAGCCCTCGCGAGCTAGTGGCGCGGATCAATGTCATCCTGCGCCGCCTCAGTCCGCGCAATGGCGAGGCCAAGTCCGGTCCGGCCGCGCTCGTGCAAGGTGGGCTCCTGATCGATCCCGAGCAGCACGTGGCTTCGTTTGCAGGGACGCCGCTGAAGCTGACCGCGATAGAGTTCGGCATTTTGCGCGCCTTCCTGACCCGGCCAACGTCTGTGTTCAACCGCGAACAGCTGATGCGGGCGGCATATCAGCTCAATATCCAGGTCTCCGACCGCACCATCGACAGCCATATCCGCAACATCCGCGCCAAGCTCGCGGCGCTCGCCTGCGAGAACGTCATCGAGACCATCCACGGCGTCGGCTTCAAGCTCGGACGCTGCGAGAAAGAGGCATGAGCGCGGCGCCCGACAAATGGCGGCCGTCGCTTGGGCTCGTCATCTTCACGGTGCTGGCCACGGTCGCCATCCTGCCGCTGGTCGGTCTGTTCTTCTTCCGCCTCTATGACAACCAGCTGATCCGCCAGACCCAGGCCGAACTGATCGCGCAGAGCCGCGTGCTCGCGACGATCTATGCGCAGGAGGTCGCGGCAAGACTCGACAGCGGCCTGACGCTCGGTACCGAGGTGCCCCCGGGCGTGCTGCCCGATCCCGGCGACCAGGTCACGCCGATTCGCCCCGCGCTCGATCTCACCGCCAACGACCTGCTGCGGCGTCGGCCCGGTGCCCAAGCAGCAATCCGGCCGGCGCAGCCTGCCTTTGTCGAGATCGGCGCAAGATTGACGCCGATCATCCGCGAGACCCAGAAGGTGACCCTGGCAGGTTTTCGCATCCTCGATCCGCAAGGCGTTGTGATCGCCGGGCGGCAGGAGATCGGGCAATCCCTTGCGCATATCGAGGAGGTCGCCGATGCACTGCACGGGCAGTACCGCGCCACCTTGCGCAATCGTGTGCCGGACAAGCCGCCGCCGCCGATCTACTCCTTCAGCCGCGGCCTCGGCGTGCATGTGTTCTCGGCGATGCCGGTCATCGTCAACAACCGCGTCGCCGGCGTGATCTACACCACGCGTACGCCGAGCAACATCTTCGACCATCTCTACCAGGAGCGGGCCAAGTTCGTGCTGGCCGGCCTTGCCGTCATCCTCGGCACGATCGCAATCGGCATCGTCTTCTCGCGCACCATCACGCTGCCGATGCGCGAACTGATCGACCGTGCCGCCCGAATCGGCCGCGGTGACCGCGAGGCGTTCCAGCCGCTCCGGCACTACGGCACGCGCGAGTTCGCCCAGCTCTCGCACAGCTTTCTCGGCATGGCCGAGCAACTGGCGCGGCGCTCCGACTACATCGCGACATTTTCGGCCCACCTCACCCATGAACTGAAATCGCCGCTGACCTCGATCAAGGGGGCGGCCGAGTTGTTGCAGGACTCCGTTCAGGGCAAATCGGGCGGCCTGACGCCGGCCGAGCAGAAGATGTTCATCGCCAACATCCTGTCGGACACCCAACGGCTGGAAGCAATGGCACAGCGGCTGCGCGAGCTCGCCCGCGCCGAAAGCCTGCCGCAAAACGAGCGCACCGAGCTTGCCCCCGTCATTGCCGATCTCAGGAGCCGGTTCCCGGCAGGCGACATCTCGGCCAGCGGCGACCTCGACCGCCCGGTCGCGATGTCCAGCGAGAAGGCGCTGATCGTTCTGTCGCACCTCGCCGACAACGCGATGCGGCACGAGGCGAGGTCAATCCGGCTGGAGGCGGCCTTCGAGCGCACGACCCTGCTGCTGACCGTGAGCAACGACGGCGAACCGATCTCGCCGCCGAATCGAGACAGGATCTTCGACGCGTTCTTCACCACCCGCCGCGACCAGGGCGGCACCGGGATGGGACTGGCGATCGCGCGCGCGGTGATGGCGAGCCATGGCGGCTCGATCAGGCTCAAGCCCACCGACAAGGGCGCGGCCTTCGAACTCCAATTCCCGGCAGCCTAGATGGCGAACACCCAGGCGGCGACGATGGTGGCGATGGTCACGAGACCAGCGATGGTCCAGCCTGCGGCATATTCCAACTCGGGATGGCCGGTCGCTCGCATGATCTCTGCCGGATCGGCGGAATGCTTCTCTGCCATGACAGCCTCGCACATGACTCCCCGCGTCATATGTAAGTCGTATCAGCCGCCAAGAGGTTCCATCACGGACGTGCGAGAATGACCCAGTTGGCCTTGTTCGGCGGCGGCGAAGACGGCCCTGCGGGGCTCCGCTACACGGACGACTTCATCAACGCCGCCATCGAGCAGGACCTGATCGATCGCATCGCAGCATTGCCGCTGCGGCGCTTCCAGTTCGGGGCCTTCGAAGGCAACCGCCGGGTCGCCTCGTTCGGCTATCGCTACGATTATGCGCTGCAGCGGCTGGCCGAGGCGGAGCCGATCCCGGATTGGGTGACGCCCGTCGCCCGCCGGGTCGAGGCATGGGCGGGGCTGCCGGAGGCCAGCGTCCGGCAGGTGCTGTGTACCGAGTACGAGGTCAGTGTCGGCATCGGCTGGCACCGTGACAAGCCGCATTTCGACAAGGTCTTCGGATTGTCGCTGGGCTCGCCCTGCAAGTTCCGCTTCCGCCGCCGCAGCGGCGACCGGTGGGAACGCCACACGCTCGAGGCCCTGCCGCGCTCGCTTTACATGATGGACGGCGAGGCGCGCTCCGTGTGGGAACACAGCATCCCGCCCGTCGAGGCGCGGCGCTATTCCATCACCTTCCGCACGATGAAACGGACCTGATGGGCGGTCCAAAACAAAACCGCGAAAACAACCCCATGCACAGTAGAAGGCCTGTACCGGGTCGAAGCCGGCAACGCCTCGCCAAGGGTGCCGTGAATCCGCCTCAAGGGCAGCCAACTAATGAGGCGAACTGAAAAGACAGGCCAAATCGGCGAGCCAATATGCCCCACAGGGCCCGCATCACGATGAAGAATTATCTGGCATTTTTCCTCCTTCTGACCATGACCACGGCCTCGGCGCACGGGCCTTTGCCGCACCGGCTGGCTGCGCCGTCCGATCTCGTCCGGGCGGGCCTCACCGATTCCGACACCACGGCCGGCGGCACCGCGCGGCTGTGCGAGCAGGTCACCTTCTCGCGCGGTCTGCGCTACGGCGAGAGCGAGGCCAACGTGCTAGATGTCGCGACCAACGCGACCAAGGCCGACACGCCACGGCCTGTGCTGCTGTTCGTCGCGGGCGACACCTTCACCGGCGACCGCGCGGCGCCGGAGCTGGCCCGTCAGATCCAGGATCAGGTCATGTGCTTTGCCGCACGCAACGGCATGGTCGGGGTCCGCGTCAACTACCGCCTGGCGCCCGCGGCGACCTGGCCGGCCGGCGCCTCCGACGTGGCGTCCGCGCTATCGTGGGTCCACGGCAATATCGACCTGTTCAACGGCGACCACCGCGAGATCGTCGCGGTCGGATACGGTGCCGGCGCGTTCCATCTCGCAACGCTGCTGGCGCATCCCGAGCTGCAGACCGACGGCGCCGACGTCGCCGGCGTCGTGCTGGTGTCCGGGATCTACCGCGTCGGCAAGGACGCGAGCGACAGCGAGAAGGCCTATCTCGGCACCGATGCCGCCCAGTACGACAAGCGCTCGGTCTTCCCCGGCATCCTCAATGTCGATGTGCCGATCGTGCTGGCCTGGGCCGCGGATGATTCCGCCGGCCTCGTGGCGCAGGGCGAAACCCTGAAGAAGACGCTCTGCGGCGCCGGCCACTGCCCGCGCAGCGCATTGCTGCGCAGCCGCGACGGCATTGCGAGCGCCTTCGGCCTCGACGGCTCCGGCGACAGCCTCGCCGAACCCACGCTCCTGCTGGTGCGGCAGCTGGAGGCGCGGGGACTGCCGTAACCGGCGCAAGGCGTTGGGCTGGACAGACCGAGGCCGGGCCTCATGCCGGCTTCAGCGTGGCGAGCGCGTTCTCCAGCAGCGAGCGGACACGCGCGGCATCGCCTGATCTCACCACCGCGGGGTCGAGATAGAGCTCGAGCCCGGGCGCGCGCTCGGTGATGATGCCGCTGTTCGCCGCCGCAGCGTCGTTCAGCGCATCCACCGAATAGGGAATCACCTCTCGGCTGATGCCCTTCATGGTGATCGCCGGCAGCGCATGGGCGCGCACGACGTCGCTGACCAGCGCGAAGGTCTCGTAGCTCAAGACGATACCGCCGGGCTCGGCGATGGATTGCAGGCGCGCGGCGAGGTTCGCTTCCGCGCCGATGATGGTGTAGTCCATGCGGTCGGCGCTGCCGAAATTGCCGACGTTGCAGTAGCCGGAATTGATGCCCATGCGTGAACGGAACGGCTGCTCGATGCCGGACGCCCGCCATTTCGCATTGAGCTCGGCAAGGCGCTGCTGCATGCGCCAGGCCATCTGAAGGCAGGCCTGCGCATCGGCGCGGTCCCCCCGGGTCTCGGGATCGCCGAAGAAGATCAGCATGGCGTCGCCGATGAACTTGTCGATCGTGCCGCCATATTCGTGGGCGATCGCCGACATCTCCGTGAAATATTCGTTGAGCAGCTGCGTCAGCTGCTCCGGCTGGAGCCGCTCGGCGGTCGCGGTGAAGTTCTGGATGTCGGAGAAGAAGATGGTGAGCTTCTTGCGCTCGGTGTGGATGGTGACGTCCTTCTGGCCCGAGAAGATGCTCTTGTAGACCTGAGGCGGAATGTAGCGCGAGATTTTCATCGACAGAGAGGCCAGGAAGTCGTTGGCGGATTCAAGCTCCTTGTTCATACCCTTGATGCGAAGCGCCTGGCGGCGCTGCAGCGACAGGAACGCCAGACCGCTGCCGGCGGCAATCACGAAATAGGCCAGGAGAAACTTGAACGAGAAGATGTTGGCGGCGATCGGCTGGGCAATGATCACCTCCTGGATGCCGCGGACGTCGCCCACCTTCCAGTCCTTCTTCGGGCTTTCCGGGTGGCTGTTGTGGCAGCTGACGCAGGCGGGACCCATGGTGACCGGGGCCACGAGGCGGACCTTGTCGTTGAACAACGAGGTCTCGGTGTCGACGATCTTCTGTTCGGGATCCTTTCGAAGCGCCTCCAGCGCGTCCTTCTCGAACTTGTCGAGCTGGTGGGGCGCCCGGTTCTGGAACGGGAAGTCGGAGACGAAGCGGTAGGTGATGTTCTCCTGCTGCGCACCGATCACCCGGCCGAGTTCGAGCGAGAGCGTCGCCGGGATCGGGATCGCGCCGGGAACGGATTCATAATTGTGCACGACCTTGGTCGTCCCGTTCGGGTTGGCGAGCACGCGCCCGACCACGTTGGATGCGTAGTAGCTGCGCACGCTCGTGATCACTGAATTGAGATCGACCGCCTGGCGGCGCAGCGCCGTACTGCTCAGCTCGGTCAGGTCCAGCCACACTGCCAGGGGCAGGGCAAGCAGGAGGAAGACGATCACGGCGCCCGTGAGAATGCCGCTCTTGCGCTGTTCTTCGGAGATCTCTTGTTTCACCCTGCGGCTCCGTTATGTACGGTTTTGTCGCAAATTGCACAGAATCTGCGACAAAGAATGCGGCGGCACAGAGCCAATAATTCCAGGCCGGCGCAACCCCATTTTGTGGGGTCGCAGCAAATGGCTTTTCGTTTGATCACGGATGCTTAAGATCAGCACCGATCTGCATCCGCCCGGCCGGGAGAAGCCCATGACCGAAACCATCCGCATCAAGCGCTTCCAGGCGCGTCCCGTGATCGTGCCGATGAACCTGCCGCTCCAGACCGCGACCGGCGCGGTCGCCAAGGCGCCGCTGGTGCTGATCGACTGCGAGACCGATCAGGGCGCAGTAGGCCATGCCTATCTGTTCTCGCTCACACCCTCGGCCTTGCGGCCGCTGGCGGCGATGGTCACGGAGATGTCAGATCTTCTCACCGGAGACGAGTTGCTGCCGTTCGAGATCGAACGCAAGCTGGCCCAGCGCTTCACGCTGCTGGGCCTCGCCGGCCTGCAACGGCTGGCGCAATCCGGCATCGACATGGCGGCCTGGGATGCGCTTGCGCGCACACGCAGCCTGCCGCTGGCGCGCCTGCTCGGCGGCGCACCGAAGCCGGTCAGGGCGTACAATTCGAAGGGGCTTGGCATCATGCCGGCCGGCGCCGCTGTCGAGGAAGCCCACAAGTTGCTGGCCGAAGGCTTCCAGGCTGCCAAGATCCGCGTCGGCCGGCCCGATGCGCGGGAGGATCTCGCGGTCGTGCGCGCGGTGCGCAAGGCCGTCGGAGATCAGGTCACGCTGATGTGCGACTACAACCAGGCGCTGACGGTGACCGAGGCCATCCGCCGCGGCGAGATGCTCGACGACGAGGGCCTCACCTGGATCGAGGAGCCGATCCGCCATGACGATTATGCCGGCTGCGCCCGCATTGCGGACGCGCTGCATACGCCAGTGCAGATCGGCGAGAATTTCGACAGCGCGTTTTCGATGCAATCCGCACTCTCGGCGGAAGCCTGCGACTACGTGATGCCGGACGTTCAACGCATCGGCGGCGTCACCGGCTGGCTCCGTGCCGCGGCGCTTGCGCACGCCGCCGGCATCGAGATGTCCACGCATCTGTTCTCGGAAGTGAGCGCGCATCTGCTCTGCGTCACGCCGACCGCGCATTGGCTGGAATATGTCGACTGGGCCGATGCGGTGCTGGCAACACGATTGAAGATCAAGGACGGCTTCGCACTGCCGAGCGAGGAGCCCGGCAACGGGATCGCATGGGACGAGGCGGCGGTGAAGAAGTATCTGGTCGGTTAGGTCGGGGGTGGAGGCTCTCAACGTGTTCGTCATTGCGGCCAATGTCGGCGTATAAGGGCGACTGCATTCGCCGTCTCCGGCGATCTCTTCACGGTGATCTGGGTGCGATACGCACGTCCGGTGCAACTCGGTCGCTGGGATAGACGATCACCTCTTCACCAGGCGCGAGGCCGGAAGCGACGGCCGCGAAGCGGCCGGACCGGCGCAGGAGCTCGATTTGGCGCAGTTCGGCCCGCCCGCCCTTCGCAACATAGACATTCCAGCCTTCACCCCGACGAAATAGCGCGCCCGACGGGACGATCGTGGCTTCGTCCCGCGCGAGGACGGTGATCTGAACATCCACCCGATAGCCATCTCCTAGTCGTGCCCACTGCTTCGCGGGCGAGAGGATGTCGACGAGAACATTGACCCTTTGCTCCTCGACTCCGAGCGTCGAGACCTTCGTGAAAGCTGCCGGCTCGACCCGGCGCACCCGACCCTTCAGTTTTCCCTCCCCACCCCAATTGTCGATGTCGACGTCGGCTCCGGGGCGGATCTCCACCGCATCGGTGCTGAGAACGTCGGCCACGACTTCGAGATCTCTGGCGTCACCGACGTCAAGCAAGAGCGTACCCGGCTGCACGATCGTTTCGCTTTCCTGCGCGACCTTCAGCACCACGCCGGCGACAGGCGACACAACGTTCCAGCTATCCGGGTGGCCGTTGCCATCATTGCCGTACCGGGCCAGCAATGCGCGCATTTGGCTGATCTCATGCTCGGCCGCATGATTCTGAAATTCCGCCGCCCGAAGATCCCGGTCGGCGAGATGCACCGCAAGCTCTGCACGCTCGAGCGCCTGCGTCGTCGCCGCTCCTTGCTGAGCCAGCGTCCGCGCCCTGGTCAAATCGGTATTGGCGTGATCGCTCTGGGCCTTAGCCCGCTCGACGACCGCCCTGGCGCGCTCCAGATTGGCTTCGGCCACTCCCAATCTCTCCTCGACCTCTCGGCGGGTCCGGGGGTCCATCAGGGGCGCTGGGGATGGGGTGATCGTGGCGATGGCGTCGTCGACCTGAACTTGATCGCCAACCTTGAACCGGATCCGGCTCAAGCGCCCCGCAAGCGGCGCGGCGACCGCGTACCGCTCGCGGACGCGCGTCTTGCCATCCTCATCGACAGTGGCGGCGAACCTCCCCTTTGTCACAGCTGCGGTCTCGACCGACACTGAGGCCGGAACCAGGAGCCAGGCCGTAACGCCGGCGGCGGCCAAGAGTCCGGCAGCAATTGCGATATGACGGCCCGTGACGTGCATGTTTACTCCCTGGTCTTGAGAGCTGCGACCAAGTCGATCCGATCAACACGGCCTTTGACAATGCGGGCGCTGGCGGCAGCCGCAGCGAGGACGACGCCGACGGCAATGAGATAAGTCTGCGGGGCGATCACGGCAGGTATCTGGAAGCTCTCGTTGGAGTGAAATCTGGCGATCAGCTCGATAACGGCATGAGAGAGCGGCAGGCCGATCAGAATCCCCAGCGCGATCTCGATAGCGAACTCGCCGAACAGGATGCTCGCAACCTCGCCGCGCGTAAAGCCGAGCACCCTAAGGCTGGCCAGTTCCCATGCGCGCTCCTGCAAGCTGATGCGCGCGCTGTTGTAGACGACCCCTACCGTGATGATGGTGGCGAAGGCCGCAAGGATTCCGGCGGTCACGAAAACGAGCCCGGCGATCTTCTCCATGAACGAAGTGAGCGCATACGCCTTCATCGTCACAGATTCGATGGTCGGCAAGCTCTTGAACCTTTGCCCCAAGGCTATCATCGCAGTCGGCTCAACGTACAGGCTCGCCGCCGAAATCACCGCACCCTCCCCGGTAAAGCGATTCAGGGTCTCGATCTCCATGTAAGATGCCATTCCGATCGCCTCGTCGACGATGGCACTGACCGGCAGATCGCGTTTCCGTCGTCGTCCTTCCATCGCCTCGACCGTGAGGATGTCACCGGCCTTCGCGTCGAGTCGTTCGGCGAGCCGCCGTGTGAGCGTAATTCCGTCGGGGCTTACCGCGATCGGGCGCAGCGTCGCGTCATGCGGCCGCCGCAGCTCATCTCCCGCGGATAGACCGATCACCGAGGTCAAATAACTCTGCTGGCCGGCGCGTAGCCGCACCGGCACGATGCGCTGCCCTTCCACGGCCAAGACACCGGGCTCGCGAGCCAGATCCCGCATTATGGCCCGGTCCATAGGGTGCGGGAACGTCACCGTCGTGTTGCCGCGCTCCACCAGGTTGAACTGCAGGTCGATCATCTCATTGATCGCGTCGCGCCAAAAGATTCCCAACACCATCATTGGGACGGCAAAGGCCACCCCGGCGACGGTCAGCAACGAACGAAATGGACGTCCGGCGGTATTCCGCAAAATCATCAGGAGGCGAGATCTGGTCGCGTTGCCTGGCAGAAGTGTCTCGATCCACGAGCGGCGAAAGCCCAGCGGCGCCGCCGGCCGCATGGCAACCGCCGGCGCCAGCCGGACGACCTGCCGCAGCGCAGTCAGGACGCCAAGCGATGCCGCAGCCAGGCTGATCGCAATCCCGAGCGCCAACGACCACGGCGTCAGCCGAAACGGCAGATCAGGCAAGCGAAAGAAGCTTTGATAGCTCGCAATCATCGCTTTCCCAAAGCTCCAGCCGGCTCCAACACCAAGCGCAGATCCAATCAGCACGATAACGAGGATGAGCTTGAGATAGTGCATAGTTAGCGTCGAGGTTGGAAAACCCAGTGCCTTCAACGCAGCAATCTGCTCGCGTTGGACCGCCACGATCCTCCCCAGAGCGCTGTTGAGCAGGAACGCCGCAACCCCGAAGAAGATGAACGGGATCGTGGTCGACATCACCTTCTGCTGGTTCAGTTCATCCTCGAGGAAGCGGTTAGAAGGCTGATCCCGCCGCTGGACGGCGCCGACCGATCCGTACTGTTCAAGCAAGCGGTCCAGCTCGTCGATAACCGGCTTCGGATCGGTGCCCGGCGCCAGCGAAATGACGGCGTCATTGAAGGCTGCCTTCATATCGAAGGCGGCTTCCGCCGCACTGCGGTCGACCCAAAGGATCGCATAGAGCCGATCGTCGGGAATCGGCAGGCCCGGCTTGACGGCATAGACATATTCGGGCGAAAGCGCGATGCCGGAGACGTGGAAAGCTTCCACCTTCCCGTTGAGCAGGACGCGGACGTCGTCGCCGGGATTCACTCCGTTGACTTCCGCGAACGCTTCGTTCATCGCTGCAGTTCTCGCAGAGCCTGGCTCGGGCGCCGTGCCACGGCGCAAGTGAAGTCGGGCGAGCCTTTCGTCGCCCGCATGGTTGAGCGACACGATCCGGGCCGACACCGGCTGGGATGCAGCCGGCCAATCGACGATGACCTCACGAACGATACGGGGCTCAACCGTCGCAACGCCGGCAATCGATTCGAGTTGCGGGACAATCGACAGCGGCGCCCGCTTGAGCGTCACGAAGATCTGCGGGAACCGCGCAGCCCCGTAGAATCGCTCAACGGCCATGTTGAGCGATTCGTAGGTGGAGACCGACCCGATGAAGACGGCAACGCCGGCTCCGACCAGCAGCGCGATCGTCAGCACCTGCCCTCGCATCGCGCCGATGTCACGCAGCAGTTTTCGATCGAGCAGGCTCACCAGTGCACCTCGTCTGCCGAGAGCCGATGCGCATTGCGCTCCTCGCCGACGATCCGCCCGCCTCCGAGCCGAAGTACGCGATCCGCCATGCCCGCAATTGCAGCATTGTGCGTGATGATGATCGTTGTGGTGCCGAGGCGCTCATTGGCTCGCGCAATCGCCGCCAGCACTACCTTGCCGGTCTCATAGTCCAGCGCGCCCGTCGGCTCGTCGCACAAAAGGACATCCGGCGACTTGACGATGGCACGGGCGACCGCGACGCGCTGCTGTTCGCCGCCGGACAGCTGCGAGGGGAAGTGATCGGTCCGCTTTTCGAGCCCGACGAGCGCAAGCACCTCCCGCGGCTCAAGCGGCTTGTCCGCAATCTCGGTCACCAGCGCGACGTTCTCAAGCACCGTCAGGCTGGGAATGAGATTGTAGAACTGAAAAACGAAGCCCACGTGTTCACGTCGATACCGGGTCAACTCCGCATCAGTTGCGCCGACCAGATTGTGATCCCGCCAATGAGCCTCGCCCGAAGTCGGACTGTCCAGGCCTCCCAGGATATTCAGCAGGGTCGACTTGCCCGATCCGGACGGGCCTAGGAGCACGACGAACTCGCCTTCGAAGATGTCGAGGTCGACGTCGCGCAGCGCATGCACCTCGATCTCTCCCATTCGATAGGTCTTCGAAAGACCCCTGGCGTGAAACACCGGGGATCTCTTGTTACCTTGTTCGAACTGTTGGGCGTCCATGGGCATAACCCGCTCGCCGCCTTCGGGGCCTTATCTGACCGGTGATCAGTGGGACAACAGCACCGGAATTGGCGGCTTCGTCAGGATGCTCCGGGTCGCGCCTCCCAATACGAACTCCCGGAAACGGGAATGGCCGTAAGCCCCCATGACAAGGAGATCCGCCCTGCGGGAGGCCACCTGCTCGGCGAAAACCCTACCGATCGCCCGTCCAGCGGCATCGGCCTCCTCCACGACGACGTCGATGCCATGCTTCGACAGGTTCTTGGCGAGTTCGGACGACGAGCGTCGGCTCGAAATCGTCTTCTCGTTGGTCACGGTGAGGATGCAGACCTCGCGCGCTTTCTCCATGATCGGAATGGCATCAGATATTGCACGCGCAGCCGCGCGGCTGAAATCCCACCCGACAAGAACCCTGTTCAGTTCGAACTCCCTGGAAGCCGACGCTTCCGGAAGCACGACGGTCGGCCGCCCTGAACCGAAGATGATCGATTCAGCATACCATTGATCGTAAGATTCCGGCACCGGCACAATGGCAAGGTCGCGAAGCCGCGCATACTCCACCAGAACGCCCGGCACCTCGGACGACAAACAACGATCGAGAACGAGCTCGTGCGCAACACCGGATTTTTGTGCCGTCGATTCGAAGGTCGCCAGCAGATCCTGGGCATTCTTCCGGCTCTTGTGGGCCTCGCTGGCCACTATTGCCCCGACATTGCCGGCCCCCGCCAGGAAACTGCCAGGCACCTGCACATGAACTTCGCAGGAGACCGCCGCGATGTGGGCGCCGAGGAGAGAGGCCAGCGATACGGCACGGTCGATCACCGCGACCGGGGTCGGGTCGGGATAGCTGGTGAGCGTGAGCAAGATGTCCCTGATTGCCATTTGGACTCTCCGAACTGAAGCTGCCTGAGCATATTCACGCGAGTTCGGGGCAGCTTGATCTAGCTCAGAGTACCGGCGGCTTTCCCTGTGGCGCCAGGCGAGAGGCGGCGGCGTGCCGCGACCTTCTGCTGCGACATCGTCGCGCAGACGGGCCCTTCACTCAACCAACGGCGTTGCGGAGTTGAGCAGCAGGGACGGCTGAAGCGTCGCCGCAGATGCGCCCTCGCATGCTGGTTCATTGCTGTCGATGTCACAGCACGTACTTCGAGGGGCCCCTATGGCCGATCTGCCTTCACTGGATGTTGAATCGCGCGCCCGGGCATTCGTTGGTGACGGTCGTTGCCACGAGCTGGGCGGCGGGCGAGGTCGGCTTCGGAACCGCGACGATCATCCAACGTCCCTGCTTGTTGAGCCAGAACTGCCTCATCGTGGTCGCGACGCGGCGCTCGGTGTATTTCTTCGTCGAGAACAGCGGGACCTTCGACTTCGGCGCGGGGACTTCCTTCCAACCCTCGAACGAATAGAACTCCTGGAAGAAAACGTGCCACTCGATCTTCTGGAATTCATGGTGCGAAACGACGACCCGGACGATCGAGTTTCCCGTAAGCCATTCCGACCCCATCGGGTCAGGTTCGACCTGCAAACACTTCGTGTGTAGTGGCTCCTGAACTTGAAGCAAATTCACTCGCTGACTCTGCGAAAGCATCGCCGAGGTCACGGGCTGCCCTACATTCTTGTCGTTGGCAGGCCCTGAGCAGACCGGGACCGTTGAGGGACCTTGTCCGGTCCATGGATTGTTGCTGCAATAGACGTAGCGCGACCACGACGACCAGCCGGTGGACACGTTTTCCTCCGCCTTGCCCGTCTCGCGGTCCCAAATGCCGGTAAACTTGAGCGTCTTGCTCGGCGGACAGGCCGTGATGGGAGGCCCGGTCCACCAATGGGTGGTCTCGAACTCATAGATGGATTGGTTCGGATGCGGGTACATCACTGCTTTGGCGCTGGTTAGCGCATGATGCTCCGAACACCCCTCGCCCTTGGTATCGAGCCAACAGACGAGCGGAAAGTTATCGCTCGGCCAGCAACCCGCGTTCGCCGGCGAGAATCCGAGAACAGCGATCGCGAGAGGCAACCCAAAGAGACAAGCACGCACTGCAATCTCCGCGTCTGCACCTTTTCGTTGAGCTTGCCCCGTTTCGCCGCCGCCACGTTGACCAAGATCAACGCATTGATCCGTTCATCTCGGAGGTCGAGCTTCCCGATGCCGCGTTCCACGATCAGAAGCGGATCGACTTCAGGAGGACAATGGCGCCCACGTCGTTGCCCGCTGGTTCGACCTCGCCGGCCTCGACGTGGAAGGTGCCCCGAGCCTGTTTCCCGCAAGGCCAAGGGCTTGCTGCTAGGCGCGCGGCAAGGGGCAGCTTCGCGCAAACGCGCGGTCATTGCCGAACGCGACGCCTCGCGCAAAGGAAAAGCCGCCCGCTGCCGGCGGCTACTTCATCAGCCTGAAGCGGCCTCCTTCCACCTTGATCAGAAACGCCGAGCGCTCGTCGTAGCCGTTATGATCGGTTGCGGTCATCGTGGAGAGGCCGTTGTTCAGGTATACGTCCTTGACGCGCTCGAGTTCGTCGCGAAGGGCGGTGCGAAATTCTGCCGTGCCGGGTTTCGCCGTCTTCAAGGCGTTCGGTATCGCCGTCTTGAGGAGCGCCATCGAATCCCACAGATGCGCCGCGAAGATGTTCGGCTTCTGCCCGTTCGCCTTTTCGTAGGCGGACACGAATTGATCCCGAACCTTGCGGAACGGGTCGTCCGCCGGCAGGTCATCGGCGATCGTGAACGCCTCGCCGGTGAAGACGGCGCCTTCGACGCTGGCTCCGCCGAGCTTGATGAATTCCTCGGTGGCCACACCGTGAGTCTGGTAGATCTTGCCGGAATAGCCGCGCTCGCGCAGCGCCTGCTGCGGCAGCACTGCCGGAGTGCCCGCCGAGGCAATGAAGACCGCGTCCGGATTCGTCGCGATGACCTTGAGGGCCTGGCCGGTCACGCTGGTGTCGGCGCGCGCATAGACTTCGTGAGTGGTCAGGGTCAGGCCGAAGGTCGGAGCAAGCCTGCTCACTTCCTTGTAATAGCCCTCGCCATAGCCGTCGGAGACGCCGATGTAGCCGAGGGTTTTCACCCCGGACTTGGCGATGTGCTTGAGAATCGCGAGCGCCATCAGGTCGTCGTTGGGAACGACCTTGAAGGCCCATTTGCGCCGCTCATCCATCGGCTGGACGATGGCGGTCGCCGCGGCCAGCGAGATGATCGGTGTCCTGGCTTCCCGGGCGACATCGAGCATCGGCATCGTCACGGGCGTCAGCGAGGAACCGATGATGGCATCGACGCCGTCCTGAATGACAAGGCGCCGGGCGTTCTGTATGCCCTTGGTCGAATCCGATTCGTCATCGAGAGCGATATAGACGATCTTCTCGCCGCCGATCTCCTTGGGCAGGGCCGCAACCGTCCGCATCTGCGGCTGGCCGAGCGCCGATCCCGGCCCGGTAGCAGACACCACGATCCCCACCTTGATATCGGCGTGTGCGCCGGGGATGGCGAGAATCATTGCAGTGCAAACGCTCAAGGCTGCGAGGCAGCGCCTGATCATGATGTCCTCCCTTATATTCTATTCGCCGACGCAATGTCGCTCCGGCCGCGGCGAAAGTCTGTCCCTACGGCTAGGGACAAGATCCAATCTCAGGGAAGATCGCTTGTCGGACCAACTTTGTGGGGTGATGGAAGCTTGCCGGTCAGACCGCAGCAATGGCCGCGGCAGCAAGTCTGCGGAACCGATGCTCGGAAGGATTCTCGGCCAGACGGCTCCGAGGAGCAACCGCTGGGGCAAGCCTCGTCACATCAGGCCAAGGCTGCGGACCAGCATGTAGATTGCGACCGCAAATATGAGCGCCGCAAAGACCGTATTCAGCGCGCCCTTGCGACCCGCAAGGGAGGTTGCGGAGCGGGCGCCGAGAAGCCCGCCGAGAACGCCGCCGACGATGAACAACCCGGCGAGAGACCAATCCACAAGACCGGACACGGCGTAGTTCGCCGCAGTTGTCAGCCCGAACGCGGTGACCGCCAGGAGAGATGAACCCACCGCATATAATATGGGCATGCCGGTGGCGGCGATCAGGGCGGGGACGATCAGGAAGCCGCCGCCGATCCCGAAGAAGCCGGACAACGCTCCCGTGGCGAGGCCGAAGGCAACAAGCTTCGGCAGATTCTCCCGGCTCAGCCTCACCGATGGCTCGCCCTCGCCGGAGTTCCCCCTCAGCATCAGGGCGCCCACGACCAGCATGATTAGGGCGAAAAGGGCGAGCAGCTTCTGGCCATCGATGATCTTGCCGAGAGTGGAGCCGAGAAAGGCGCCGGCCACACCCGCGACCGCGAACACGGCGGCGCAGCGCCACTTCACGTTTCCGGCACGGACATGGTTGGCCAGGTTGGCAGCCGCGTTGGCCGCGACGGCGACGGCGCTCGTACCAATCGCAATATGAGGGTCGCTCACCCCGACCAGATAGATCAGGAGCGGGACGGCCAGGATAGAGCCCCCGCCGCCGACCAGCCCCAGCGAGAAGCCGACCAACGAACCGGAGGCGATGCCGAGTGCGCCTTGGGTCAGCGACAGCATTGTGAGCTCCTCAATTTGCCGTCACGCAGCTCCTGACGGCACGTGGCAGCCCCGGCAGTTCCAGGGCACTTGACGTCGAGACGGCCAAAGGCCGGCATCATTGCGGCGATCAGTCGGCACCGTTCTGCGTTCGGCGTTGGGCCGCTCGATTACTTTCGGTCGTTTTCAACCGGCAGCCCCGCCTTGCGCCAGGCGTCGATCCCGCCTTCCACGATGAAGGCTTCGCAGCTTCCGTCCAGTTTCGACGCGAGCCGCGACGCATTGATCTGCGTGCGAGCGCCGCTCTTGCAGTGGAAAATGACCTGCTTGCCCTGATGCGCCGCAAGATCGGCCTCGTCGAGCTTGGACAAAGGCAAGTTTCGGGCGCCCACGATCCTTTCGCGGGCATGCTCATTCGCCTCGCGGATGTCGATGAGGATAGCACCTTTCGCCAGGAGATTGCGAGCTTGTGCGGGATTGATAGTGGGTAGCGACATTATCGGCTCCTATGTTGGCTTATCTGCTCCTAGTTCTGACAGGCGCGCAAAACAGCCTGTAGAACGTTGCGAAGAGTTGTTCGATCCGCGGATCGGCAATGCGATACCAGAGCGTCTGGCTCTCCCTCCGGAACGCGACGAGACCCTCGTCGCGCATTTTCGCCAGGTGCTGGGACAGGGCCGACTGTGACAGGCCCACGGCTTGAGCCAGGGAACCGACGTTGTCCTCGCCGCATTCAACCAGCCTGCACAGGATCATCAACCGGCGCTCGTTCGCGAGCGCCCGCAAGATGGCGGCGACCTCGACGGCCTGCTTCTCGAAGGTTTCCGGATCAAATGTTGAGGACGCCATCGGCCTTCTCTTGTATTTTAGATGTTGCTTATTTAGTTTATGCTAATATATCCGTCAAGACCAAACCGGACGATGACATCAGGAGGTTCCAGACATGTCACGACCCATCATCCGATCATTCTTCGACGAGCCGACCAACACGGTGAGCTACCTGGTCGGTGATCCCGCCACGAGAAAGGCCGCTATCATCGACCCGGTGTTCGACTATGACCACAGTTCGGGCGAGGTGGATACGCGATCCGTGGAGGCGATGCTGAAAGCTGCTGAAGATGCCGGCAACACCATCGAATGGGTGCTGGAGACGCACGCTCATGCCGACCATCTCTCGGGCGCGCCGTTCATCAAGGCGAGGACTGGCGCGAAGATCGGTATTGGAGAGCACATCAAGGACGTCCAGCGCATCTTTCGACCGATCTTCAACGCCACCGACTTGAAAACCGACGGCAGCGATTTCGATCATTTGTTCCGCGACGGCGAGCGCTTCAAGATCGGAGAACTCGACGTCGAGGTTCTCTACACGCCGGGGCATACGCCGGCGGACATCTCCTACAAGATCGAGGATGCCGTATTCGTCGGCGACACTCTGTTCATGCCGGACTACGGCACCGCGCGCGCCGATTTCCCCGGCGGCGATGCTCACAAGCTCTACCGTTCGATCAAGCGGCTGCTGGCGCTGCCGTCGGAGACGCGGCTGTTCATGTGTCACGACTACAAGGCCCCAGGCCGTGATACGTTCGCGTGGGAGACCACGGTACGCGAGCAGCGCGAGAACAACGTCCACGTCAGGGACGGCGTTTCGGAAGACGAATTCGTGGCTTTGCGGCAGGCGCGTGACACCAAGCTTTCGGCGCCCAGGCTGCTGCTGCCTTCCATTCAGGTCAATATCCGCGCCGGCAAATTCCCGCCGGCCGAAGCCAACGGGGTGCGCTACCTCACGATCCCCGTGAAGCTGAAGGGCGGCGCGCAGACCTGCGTATAGGCCCGAAACAATCGCATCTCGTGCCGCGGCGCCGGACCCTGATCATACATCGAACGTCAGCTCCGATCTGGTGCCGCTGCGATCTTCGGGATTCAATCTGGCGAGCTGCGCTCCGACCCTGGCGAGGGCGGCCTTGAGAATTGCATGGCTCAGCCCGCGTCCGACTCTTGGATCGTCCGCGGCCAGAGGAGGACATGACAAGCGTCACTCCTTCGGCAAAGCGTATGCGATCACCGCGTCGCCCGTCTTGGTGCCGAGCGAACCATGCCCACCCGCCACCGCCAGGACGAACTGACGTCCATCGGCACCGAGGTAAGTCATCGGCGTAGCTTGCCCTCCAGCCGGTAGCCGGCCCTCCCAGATCTGTTCACCCGTGTTCACGTCGTAAGCGCGCAGATAGTAGTCGAGAGTGCCTGAGAGAAAGGCGACGCCTCCCGCGGTCAGGATGGGCCCTCCGAGGTTTGGCACTCCCATCTTGAAAGGAATCGGCAGCGGCATGAGATCTCTGACCGTACCGTTCTTGTGCTGCCAGAGCACATTTCCGGTGGCGAGGTCCGCAGCGCCCACATAGCCCCAAGGCGGAGCCTGACAGGGCAATCCGAGCGGTGAAGTGAAGGCCGACAGCTTCACTGCGAACGGCGCTCCGAAATTCTCGTTCAGCGCCGGGAGGCTGTTGTCAGGTCTGTTGTGGCCCTGGACATACATGGTCCGATCGTCCGCACGCGGCACGAGTTGAGACACGAACGCGAGCGAGGCAGGCGTTACGAATGCAATCTGTCGCTGCGGGTCGACGGCAATGCCGCCCCAATTGAATACGCCAAAGTTGCCGGGATGAATGAGCGATCCATCGGTAGACGGAGGCGTGAAGCGCCCATCGTATCGCAGGCGGCGAAACTGGATACGGCACGCGAGCTGATCGAACAGCGTCGCCCCCCACATGCTGGCGCCGTTGAGCGGTGTCGGATTGAATGACAGTGCGGACACCGGCTGCGTCGGCGCGGTGTGATCTCCCTTGGCCGCACCTCCCGGAGCGCGCGTCTCCGTCACCGGGAGGACCGGGCTTCCGTTTCGTCGATCCAGCACGAAGACTTCACCCTGCTTGGTCGGCTGGACCAAGGCCGGAACGGTCTGTCCCTTGATGGTCAGGTCAATCAGACTGGGCTGAGAGGGGACGTCGTAATCCCAGAGGTCATGATGCACAGTTTGGAACGCCCAGCGCACCTTGCCCGTGGAGACTTCGAGAGCGACAACCGACGATGAGAACCGCTCGACGCTTTGGCTTCTGTTGCCACCCCATTGATCGGGAGGCTGATTGCCGAGCGGCACGTACACCAGTCCGAGCGCTTCATCCACGCTCATGATAGACCAGCTGTTGGGCGAATTGGCCGTGTAGGTCTGACCTGGGGGCAGCGGCGCCGTCTGGTCGGGGTTACCGGAATCCCAATTCCAGACCAGATCGCCAGTCCGGACGTCAAAGCCACGGATCACACCGGATTGCTCCTTGGTCGAGACATTATCAAGCACCGTACCGCCTACGATCACCAGGCCGCCTGCGACAACCACCGGCGAGGTGGAATAGTAGGCACCCGGCCGAACATTCGGCATGTTGGCCCAAAGGTTGATCTGACCGGTACCCCTGCCAAAGTCGCGGCACACCGCTCCGCTTTCCGGATCGAGCGCGATCAATCGGCCATCCGCGGTGGGCATGAACAGCTTCGCCGTGCAGCTCTTGGTCGGCACGCCGTCCGCCACGGCAATCGGCATGTCAGGTACCGGCTTGTTGATGACCGCGTCCGGAGGATCAGTCTGCGGGCCGGCTGCGGTATCGACGGCTTCCGTGCCGGGAGTCTGGTTCGCGCTGGAAGCGCCGGGATAGTAGGACAGCCCGCGGCAGGTCAAATGCTGAAGGGCAAGCTTGTCGAGGATCTTCGGCTCATAGCGCCAGATCTCCCTTCCGGTGGTCGCCTCCAAGGCAATGACCGACTGATGTGGCGTGCAGAAATAAAGGCGATCGCCAATCTTCAGCGGCGTCACTTCAAACGTCGTCTCCTCGGGATCACCCGGTCGCCCTCGCATGTCGCCAGTGTGATAGGTCCAAGCTACCTCGAGTTTCGCGGCGTTTTGCGGCGTGATCTGACTGAGGGGGGAATAACGCTGGCCAAGTCCAGTGCGCCCATAGGCGTGCCACTCGCCCGGCGGCAGATCCTGCGCTTCTACAGCCGCCGGCTCCGGCGTTGCCTTGGAGACAGACGTCGTCTTTGCCGCCAAGCGATGTGGATCAGTCGTCCAGGACGCGACAGCAACCAGGATCGCAGCGCATAGCGCGATGGACAGCGCCAGTCCGCCGCCATGCCATGCCGATCCCCCGCGAAGTCGAGATGATGCAGATCCCCCATGGGCCAAGCTACCGGCAATCCAGGGGGTCAACAGGATTGCACCCACGATGAAGATGACGCTGCCGCGCGCTGCCAGCGGCCACCAGTCAAGGCCGACCTCCCACAGCGACCAGATCAGGGTGCCGGCGGTCAGGGCGCAGAAGACCCACAATGCCCGTTCGTCTCGGCGAAACAGGAGGATGGAGGTCGCCAGAAACGCGAGGCCAGACAGGGCATAGTACCAGGATCCGCCAAGGTAAATCAGCCAGAGACCACCGACCATCAAGGCGACGCCCATAGCGAGAAGCGCAACAGCCAGCGTCATAAGAATGACGTTCCGAAGCACCATAAATGGCCTCCTTTGTGCCGGGAGAGCGCTTGCTAAGGCTCAGCACCGCCATCAAGAATCACGATGCGCTGGCGCCAGAACAGGGCCGCACGATCACACGAATTTCTTCGGCAACGTGGGCGCTGTCGGTACGTTCCTCGGCTCCTCTCCCTGCTGCGCGGAGTTCATCGTCCTGGGCAGCGATAGACCCGGTGCACAGGAAGCCTTCTGGCCCGAGAGTCAGGTTGGCCGAATCAGCGCGCCAAGGCCGATCCCCGGATTAGGGTGATGCGCTTAAGGAGCGATCAGCTCGACCTTGCCCCAAGCAAGTGAGACGCGGCGCAAACATGGTGCGCCGGTGCACTCCCGCTTTGCCGGCTCCAACAGACATGTGCTCGAGCATGCCTTCTGCTTGAGCATGCCTTCGCCAGCGCGGTCCGCCGCTTTGAATGGCCGATGATGATAGGCAGTGGCAACAATTCGACTGTAGCGGCAAAGCAGGCCCGGGCCCTTCGGGGATTGGCTGCCTCGCTTGCGCGCACCCCAAGCCGAATTCGGGAATGTGCTATCTGGATAGCAGCCCTGAAATCAACGCTACGGCGCCGAGTGCAGTGAACGACAGAACGATTGGAGGATACAGAACCAACGCGGCCTCGAAGCGCAAGAACTTCGGGTGTTCGCCAGCACGATTGGGACGCCCAATGAAGATCAGGGTGGCTGCGGCCGCAAGCATAACAGCTCCGATTAGGATGTTCACGCACGCCTTCCTTTCTCAGAGAGCAAAGGCTCCCAAGCTGGAGGGTGCGACTATCCGCTCGTCCTGGAAAGATTGGACCGTACGCTTTGGTACTGACTTTCTCGACCACCCTTCTTTCGAGTGGAATGCTTTCAGGTGGGGTTCAGGGCGAGCGGGCTCTGGTGGCCATACCGAGAACCCGCTCGCGGGTGCGACTTCTCGAAGCGTCGAGCAGCATCGCTCCTGCCCAGCGATAGACGTTGTGCTCCTTCACCTGCTGTCGCATCAGGTTCATGCGCTCGGCCTGTTCCTCCA
Organism: Bradyrhizobium sp. in8p8; assembly: GCF_000426845.1. Lineage (GTDB taxonomy): Bacteria > Pseudomonadota > Alphaproteobacteria > Rhizobiales > Xanthobacteraceae > Bradyrhizobium > Bradyrhizobium japonicum_C. The sequence continues at coordinate 382,996 of NZ_AUGD01000001.1, forward strand.
GCGGCATTGAGAGTGCAAGCTCGATCGCTGATGCCATTTCTTCGATATCATATGGATTGACAATGAGCGCTTCGGAGAGCTCGCGCGAAGCTCCGGTAAAGCTCGACAGGACAAGCACCCCGGCGCCGTCCTCTCGCGAACTCACGAACTCCTTTGCGACCAGGTTCATTCCGTCATGCAGGCTGCTGACGACGCAGACATCCGCTCCTTTGAACAGCCGGAACACGTCCGAAGGCTCGTAGTGCTGAACGATCAAATGGACCACACGTTGGCGACCTTTGTGCCGTTCGTTTATCTCCGAAGCCAAGTCCTCTGCTTCCGCCTGCAATCTCGAATATGAGCTCAGCTTGCTGCGGGTCGGAGCCGCGATCTGGATGAATGCGAGCCGATCCGTCCAGGTCGGATCTCGCGACAGGAGCGCATCGACGGCCCGCATGCGGTCGAGAATGCCTTTGGTGTAGTCGAAGCGTTCGACGCCGACGATCAGCCGCGTCCCCTCCGCCAGACCGAATTGCGCGATGATGTCGGATCGGCATTGCGCAGCGGCCGGCAGCTTCTCCAGTTCCCTCGGCGGCCATTCGATCGAAATTGGATAGGCGCGTATCCTGGTCTCATGCCCCCCAAGGCTGACCGCCTGCACTTCGCGGTCGATCCTGCTTTCCAGAAAGCGGTCGACGCCTTCGATGAAGTTGTTGCAGTGAAACTGGGTGTGAAAGCCCACGATCGTGCTGCCGAGTATTCCTTCGATGATCTCCTCCTTCCATGGGCAGATGCTGAAAGTCTCCGCATTCGGCCATGGAATATGCCAGAAGGTTATGATCGTTGCCTTCGGCAGGCGCTCACGGATCATCTTCGGGACAAGCGCGAAATGATAGTCCTGGACCAGCACGACGGGATCCTCGGTGCGTGCTTCGGCAACGACTGCATCGGCAAAGCGCTGGTTGATCTGCCGGTACAGTCGCCAATCACCGAGCCTGAACGTGGGACGCACGAAAACAATGTGGCACAGCGGCCACAGCCCTTCGTTGGCGAAGCCGTAATAATACCCGTCCTGTTCCTCTTCGGAGATCCAGATCCGCCGAAGCGTGTAGGCCGGAGCTGCCTCGGGCACACGAATTCTGTCGTGTTCATCGACCGTCTCACAATCCGCGCTGCCGCTGCCATGCGCAATCCACGTGCCGCCGCAGGCGCGGATGATCGGCTCCAGCGCCGAGACCAAGCCGCTCGCCGGTCTCTGCACCACAGTCCCTCCTTCCGAAGCGTTGTGGATGTATGGCTCCCGATTGGCTACGACGATCACTTCGGCCCCAGGCAGCGCCCCATGCAGCACCTGTTGCAACGATTGTGGCGTCCACTCGATTTGACTTGTAACCGCAATGTGTTCGGCGTCACGCAGGAGCTTGTGAATCTCGCGATCGATTGACGAACCACTTGGCTTGGGCTCGGCCCTCTGAGCACCGCGACGCACCTCGTCGACCGCCCGCCGCAAGGCATTCATCCATCCCCTCATCATGATCACGGCAAGGATGATGGTGCCGACGGTCAACACCAGTACGACTCCGGCAAGCGCCGCGAGGAGATACGCCAGCACTTGGCTCGATCTGGCAGCTGCAAAGCTGAGGTCGGTCAGTATAACGAGGTACGACCGCCCACGGCTGCTTGCGACGGGAAAGGCAGCTACAAGAACCCGCCGTCCGCCGCTTGTTATGCTTGCGAAGCTGTCGCTTTCAGATCTGGCGAGTTTTTCGCACGAGAAGTCCGCCGGCATTTCGGGTGTCGGAGCGATCAACGATCCGTCCGTATCGCAAAATCCGACGGCGAGGATCTTCTGGTCGAGTGCTACTCTCTTGAAAAGGTCGGAGAGCCGGTCCCACGCACGTTCTTCCACATCAAGGCTGAGCAACGGCTGGATGGCATTGAAAACCAACTTGGACCTGGTCTCAACATCGCTTCGCGACCATTGCTGTACGATCCCTCCCGTGAACGGTGAGATGCCAAACGCAACGAGTGCCGCCACCGCCAAACCGAACATGCCATAGCGGAGCAACTGCTTGTATGATATCGGCATCACTCAGGCGCTACCATGGTGATCCGAACGAGAGAATGGTGAAGCCGCAGCGCAGCTCACGCTCCGAACAGAACTGGGCCAATGGCATTGCGGTAGTACATGTTGGCACCCGTGAGTGACTGCCGTCAGCTGGGACTGATCGGCAGCCTCTCCGGCGTAACGCCGCCGCGCTCATTGTTGCAGGCCAAGCAAATCGTGCGTGCCACCTGCGCTCCCCGGATTGCCAATCGTTCATGCCGATGCGGCGTCTTCTCTTCACAAGACAAGCAATATGCTTGCGGAACCACGATGAGTGCCGTTCGATTCGGTTTTCTGATCATGAGAGCCCCCGCGGACACTATCGTTTTCAGGAGCCCCGTGAGCAAGCGGCAGCGGGCCGAGTCGGCCATGTTTGGTACGCAAGTGTACCGGATTTCATGCGCGGCAGCGCTGCCGCCAACCCTGCCACGAAATGCCTTGCGGATGTGCCGGAGGCGAAGACGCAAAGACTTGGCAGAGCAGCGCGCAGCGGCCAGCGGCCCCTCGGGGATCACCCGACCGGGGGCCGGTCGTCGTCAGGGACACGGATGCCGCATTCCGTCGTAGCCGAGATATGTTCCTGAAGCGGGGTCATACGACCGATATCGCTGCGAGCAGTATGCATTCGCATCCGCCTGTGCCCGGCTGTTGGCGATCGCGCCTCCGATGATCGCGCCAGCAGCCAGCCCACCCAGCGCTGCGGCCCCGGAGCCATAGCGATCCCTGTGCCATCCACCGTGTCGATGACCTCTGTGGCCATGCCAGCTTCGATACTGCACCTGCTGGACATGGGTGTCCTGCTTGATGGACGTTGGCGAGATCGGAGCGGCAAGCGCAGGAGTGCATGCGACTGACATCAGTGCCGTCACGACGATCATGGGCTTCATGGGTGCCATGGGAAATATCCTCTTCTGTTTGCACGAGGTGCCAACGAGGAGGCATGCGCTGCGTTCCGAGAATCGGCTGCACGAGCGCGGGCAAAAGGTCGCAAGAAACGCGCGTAGAAGCCAGTTGTACGTTACCGCACCAAGCCGCGTACGATCCGCGTCTCTAGAACACGGCTTCACTTCGGCTTGTTAGGCATCGCGTTCTTTCCAGCAATGGAAAGCGCGATCAGGCTGAATGTGATCAGGCGCGGAATGAAGTAGACAGGCTCACTTGCATTCGTCGCTTGCACGACCGCCAGCACGAAGCGCGCAACGGCATCGATTGCGAATGCTGCGGCAAAGAACAGGAAAAAAACATCGGTCGTTCTGCGCCAGAACTTCAGGAAATAGATGCTTGCCATGAGTGATGCGAATGCCGTCGCACCTTCAAGGACGGGAGCCAGATGGTCCATTACTCGGCCTCCCAGATCATTCCAAGCAGCAGGACCGTCATGGCGAACAAGCCGATCGAGACGCGTAGTGCGGAAAGATCGTCTTGAGGAAAGACGATCTTGTCTATCCACAGAGCGCCGTTCTCCAGCGCAAGCCCTGCGAAGCAGACCGCGCTCCATAACAGCAGCCTTGACCTGCTGACAGAGTACGCTCGAACCAGCAGCCAGGCACAGAAGCCGCTCGTTATTGCGCAAAGGCTGTAGATGACCGCCGCCATGTCTAATCCTTTCGGATCCTGAAGGCATCGGAGAATGCCTGAATCCGGCGCGGCTTGTTGTGGATGATGTAAGTGATCGGAATGAGGTGCCGCGAATATGCTTTGCGGAGGGTCTCAACGACAGCCCGCAATTCGGCTCGTGGAGCGAATTCATACAGTGCCGGGCCACCCTCCAGGAAGCCATCGCGCCTAAGCGACGCCAGGGCGTCGGCCATCTCTACCTTGCCCGCGTAAAGACGCTTGGACAGCGATTCGACGTCCCAGCGCTCACCGGGCCGCTCATGGAAAAACAGGAGGGCCTCGAGCTGCGCCACCGAATGGATGTAGCGGCGGACCAGTTCCTTTACATCATGCGGCAACTCTTCGTCAGACATCTTCGATCTCAGCCAGCACTGCGCAAGCCGGGCTATTCAGAAAGCACATAATCAAGATCGTCCGCCGGAGGCGCGCAAGGGATGAATGACGCAGGCAACTTGAAGGCGGCGTCATCCGCATGACGCCGCCTCGTGAGGCTGGAGCAGCTTCGGGGTGCTGCTCGAGACCGGCTCAGTACTTGAATTCTGGCATTTGCTTCAGCTGATCCTTGTTTGTGTTCAGCACCACGTGATCCGGGTACCAGTTGTCATTTCGGCTCGACGGTGTCGATGCGCTTCCCGTCGTGCTTCCTGTCGTGCTTCCTGGATTGGCATTACCTGCTTTCCCAGAGGCATCGTTGGACGCTGTCTTCACCGGCTCCCTTACAAACTTGAGTTGATCGAAACCGACCGCGACGTTGCGTTCACCCATTCCAAGGAATCCGCCTACGCCGATCACTACATTGGCGACTCGGCCGGCCGGGTCCAGGATGATATCGTTGATGTCGCCGATCTTCTCGTTGTTGTTGTTGTAGACGGCAACGCCAACAAGCTTCGATGCCCGCCATTCGCCTTGCTTTTGCATAGAGGCGGGCGAGGCCGTGCTCGGTTGCAGGTTGGGAGCAGCCGGACTCGCGCTATTTTGAGGTGATTGCGCAGCAACCGGAGCGGTCAGAAGCATCGCTGTCGAAACGGCGCACAGAAGCTTTTTCATGTAGTGCTCTCCTAAGGTTGATGGATTGTCACCAACTCCCCGCGCGCCTAGAAGTTCGAAAGCTCGGAAGTGAACCCCTCGTTTTTCATCTAACCAACCAACATGAGGCGCGTGCGCATCTTTTGACGAAGCATCGCCCGCGTAACTGACGGATCACACAAGATGAATTCGACCATGGCTATGACGTCATCCCTAGAGCATTTGCAGTGGGGATTCTCATAGGCGGCAAGCAGGCGTTGAGCTTCCTCTACGGCGGCCACCAAGACCTCAGCATCCGTTCTCACCTTGCTCACCCTGACCTCCATCCATTTGGCGCTCCTCTTCCCAGCATCCCTCGAATCCGATCGCCGTTCGCGCGCCTCAGCCAGGGTGCATCAACGGGCTAGGAATAAGCCATGCGAACGGGCGATACCGTACAAGTGCGCTCGTGCGCCGACAGGATGACGCTGTGACAATCACAGGACATCGATCTCAACCTCGTTGCATCCACAACGACGATCCCCGCCCTTCGGCAACTGATCACTCCCTCTCGCACCATCTCTCCCAAAGCTACGGTAACTCCTGCGCGCCGGACCGCGAGTGCGTTCGCAATGTAGCTGTGCGTAAAGGGCACTTCCCGCGATCCGAGCCTGTCGCTGGCTACCACCAGCCATCGGGCAAGGCGCTGGTGCAATGTGTGCCGGGAGTTGCAAGCGGACAGCTGGGAGCTGTGAATCAGGATCGCCTGCACGTATCCCAAGAGCAGCGTTTCGAGCTCGGCATCTCGCTTTATCAACGCGATCAACTCGTCGCAGTGAATGCGCAGCGCGTGGCCTCGGACCTGCACGCTGCACCGATGTGGCGACACGCGCATGCCGAGAATCAACGGCACTCCAACAAAGTCTTTCCTTCCGAGTGTGTGGATCTCCACCGGCAGGCAATCGCCGGCGCGCGTCGTGACCGAACATCCGCCGCTCTCGATAAAATAGGCAAAACGAAGAGGAATGCCTCGGTCATAGAGCACCTGACGCTTGCTTAGCGGCACCCTCTCGCACCTTTCGAGCAAGGACTGGCGCGAGCGATCCGATAAACGTGAGATCAGTTCGTTGCAGCTGAGCTCGACGGATTTGCTCTCATAGCTCGGCCGTTTCAGGTCGAGCGCATCGCTCTCAGCAAGCAGCCGCATTGATTGATGTTCCATGTCAAGGCCAATTCTGGACCGCAACTACGATTGTCTGTAACATGGGGCAGATTGGGCGATCTCGGGAGTCAGGGTGACCGTCCGCGCTGTCAGGAAAACCCTGACGACCAGAACACGAAGGAAACTGTGGACGTGGGCGTTTCGTCGTCACATTCGGCTCCTGCTCACAGGGAAGCGAGAAGCTCGACTACACGGAGCGCAGCGCGGCGCCCGCTGGTCCTTGTCTTCATCGCAGCAGCGATGCCTCTGGCCCTGTTTGCCGGCTGGGTCGTCTTTCTGAATGCCCAGCAGCAACGCAATCATTCACAAGCGGCAGCGGTCGAAACCCTCGACAGCGTAGTGAGCAGGCTCGCCTCTGAGATCAGCCTGCAGCTCGAGATCGCGGAGACGATCGCGGCCTCCGCTACGCTGGACAAGCCTGATCTCGATGCATTCTATCGAGAGGCGACGCGGGTGAACGAGGCCAGGACGCTTTGGGAAACGATTCAGCTTGTTGATCCCAAGGGCAATCAGGTGCTGGACGTCACCCGTCCGCTGGCAGACGGAATGCGGGTGATAGCCGACCGGGAGAATTTCGAGCAGATCCTGAAGACGCGCCGGCCGGCGATCGGCGGTATCGGACCACCCGGTCCGGTCACGGGCAAACGCGTCGTTGCGGTAAGAGCGCCTGTCGAACGCGATGGGCAATTGAAGTTTGTTCTTACGATCGCCCTCGTCCCGGACGCGATGAGCCAGATCTTGAAAAGCGCGGGAGCTCCGACCGGGTGGGATGGCTTTGTCGTTGATGCAAAGGGCAACATTGTCGCTCGCACGTTCGGCGAGCAATCGGAACTCGGTCAGTCCGCCAGCGCTACCGTGCGTCAGGCGATCGCCTCGGCGCCGGAAGGAAGCTATGTCAAGACGACATCCACCGGCGATCAGGTCGACTCGATCTACAAGCTCATACCCGGCACGAGTGGTTGGTCGGTCCATTTCGGAATACCGACACAAGAGCTCAATGGTCCAGTTCAGCGATCAGCCATTTTCCTAGCCGGGGGCGGAGTGCTGAGCTTCGTCCTGGCACTTACCTTGGCCTGGTACACGATCCGCGACATCTCTCTTCGCAGGCGCGAGCAGGAGGCTCAGGCGGCCTTGGCGCTCAGCGCCAGTGAAGAGCAGCGCAGGCTTACGATTGATGCCGCAGACCTAGGCGTATTCAGCTGGAACTTCGCAACCAGGGAAGCGCTCGTGTCGCCTCGTGCGCGAGAGATGTTGCAGATTGGCGGCTCCCCTGACGGCGACACTAGCTTGCCTATCGATCGGATGCTGAACTGCATCGAACCCGCCGACCGGCAGCAGTTTGAGTCTTCACTTATAAGATGTCGTTCAGGAAGCGTCGCGATTGCAGACTTCCGGACCGCTCCTCCGCACAGTCGATGGTTGCGCGCCAGTGGTCGGCTCTCCCGGCTGGACCAGAAGAACCCAGATGTCGTCTATGGTGTCATTCTGGACATCGACGAAACGAAACGGGCCGAGCTGGAACGGCAGCGGCTACTTAGGCGTCTTTCCGAAGCAGAGGAAAATGAACGCCGTCGCATCGCGCGAGAGCTTCACGATCAAATCGGCCAAACGATCACAGGGCTCCTTCTGGGACTCAAGAACTTGGAACAGTTTCTCGGGCCAAGTCACAAGCGCAAGGTAGGGCTGGAGAAGCTCAACTGGCTCCAGGGATTGGCCAGAGGAATCGGCCGCGACATCCATCAAGTCGCCTCCGATCTTCGGCCGACTGCTCTCGATGATCTCGGGCTTTACAAGGCGCTGGAAGCCTTCTGTGTCGAGATCCAGCGGCGGTTCGGGATCAGCGTCGATCTTCAGCCCTTGGGCAGAAGGGAACGTCTCGGCCAGGATGTCGAAATCGCGGTCTACCGCGCAGTCCAGGAAGCTGTAAACAACGTGGTCAAGCACGCAAAGGCGCGAAACGTCAGCGTGGTGGTCGACCGGCGCACGGCAGAGCTGCGGATCGTTGTCGAAGACGACGGAAACGGATTTGACCTTCAGGACTTCTCGCGGAGTGATGCCCGCCACTCAAAGCTCGGCCTGTCGGTCATCGAAGAGCGCCTTACGATTCTGGGCGGATCCTTGGCGATCGAGTCTGAACCGGGCCGCGGCACTTCCCTCTTCATGAGAATTCCCGTGCCAGCAGAGGAGATGGGCTATGTGCCCGATCCGGATCACGTTAACTGACGATCATCCGCTCGTTCTGGCCGGGATGAAGGCGCTGCTGCAGGCGGTGGACGACATCGAGATCGTCGGAGAAGCAACGGATGGACAGACAGCGCTCGATATCATTCGCGAGGTCACGCCGGACATCGCGATCGTGGACATTTCACTTCCAGGCATCAGCGGCCTCGAGGTGGCTCGCACTGTCGCGACGCAGCTGCCTCAGGTTCGTCTGCTGGCGTTGACCGTTCACGAGGACCACGCCTACGTCCAGCCCATGCTCCAGGCCGGAGCCCGCGGCTATCTGCTCAAGCGCTCCGCGGCAGATGAGCTCGAGCGGGCGGTAAGAGCCATCGCCAGCGGAGGCTTGTATCTGGATCCCGCAATCGCGGAGAAGGCACTTCCGTCCTCTGCCGGCGCTCATCCGTCTGCCGAGACGACAGGCAGTGAACTCACGCCACGGGAGAGCGAAGTGCTGCGTTTCATCGCCCAAGGATTCAGCAACAAGGAAATTGCCGGCCAGCTGAACATCAGCATCAAGACCGTTGAGACCTACAAGGCAAGAGCCTTGGAAAAGCTTGGCCTGTTCACGCGCGCCGACATCGTTCGCTACGGCGTCGCGGTGGGCTGGCTGGGCCAAGCAGGGACGGGTGCCGCGGTCTGAGCCACGATCCACTTCGCGCCCGCCAGGATGTTGTGTGTCAGGATTATCCCGACAGACCTCAACTGCTGTCCCGACTGTCCGGCGAGCCGCCGCGCACTACTGTATCCTTCGTGCACTGGTCGAACAGGCTCGCTCGTCACAAGGGCCGATTTTGTTCTTGGTAAGCGCACGTTTAGCGGGTCGATCGGTCGTGGAGACTATAATGAGAAACGTACTCTTTCGAGGACGCGCCGGCCGACAACTTTTTGCGCAGTATCAGAAGCTGCCCCGGCTCAGAGCAAAAGCAGGTTCGCGAGCAGATGCCCGCGCAGCCCGGACCACGGGGATGGTCCTCGCCTGCGTATACGTCGCCTGCTTGCTGTTATCCGCGTATGCAATTGCTTGATCGACAATTACATCGTGCTGGCTACACCGGCACGGCACAGTATCCAGGCTTAAGCTCTCTGCAGGAGCGCAGATCAGCAATGGTCATCTGAATGGACGGCAGCCTGCTACTACTCGTCTTCGTCACGGCGCTTTCCGCTTTCGGCCTCGCGGCGCTGGAGGTCGCGGCCCGCCGATCATCTGGAGGTACGATCGGCGGTAAACCTCAAGCGACTAACGCCAAGCGGCCCGTGGAGTAATTCGACGTCCGTCCCGTTTGAATTCATGCGGAGGTTCGTCGTCTCTGCAAGGGGCCGCATTGATCGGACTGCAATCGCGACCTCGCCCCATCTGGAATTTTTCATCTCCTCAATGGAACGCGGATTGTGGCCAGGATCTCGGCCGCAGACGCTCAATGTCTGATCAGGCAACGGTCGTCTGCCCATGCGGGAGCCGGGGCAAGATGCTGCCAAGACAATTGTCAAATGTTACACATCGCCTGGATGGGCGATCGCCTGTTCCAAATTGCCGAACCGCCGCCGGAGCCGTTACCTTCTGTACTTCATTCCATAGCGGCTGTGGCCTTGATGTACGCGGCTGCTTCAATCGTCCAGCCCTGAAAGTGGAGTTCGGCGGTGCTTTCGCTCATGGACATTGCGGCCGTTCTACTTACGCTTTCGGCGGTATTTGGCTGGCTCAACCACAAATTCCTGCCTTTGTCCCGCAGCGTGGGACTATTGGTGATGAGCGTCACGACGTCGCTGTTTCTCATAGGCCTGGATGCGGCAATTCCCGCCGTTCATCTTCTCAAACAGCTTTCAGAGGGTCTCCGCCAGATCGATTTCGCAGAGATCGTGGTGAATGGGATGCTCGCGTTTCTACTGTTCGCCGGCGCATTGCATGTGGATTTGGCGACCCTTAGGAGCCGCGCAGTTCCGGTGTTCATTTTGGCCGTGTTCGGCACTTCGATTTCAACGGCGACCGTTGGTTTCCTGTTTTGGTGCATCTGCAGTCTCATGGGAATACCAGTGTCGCTGCCCTGGGCCCTCGTCTTCGGCGCCTTGATCAGCCCGACAGATCCCGTCGCCGTTCTGAGCACACTTCGCAACACTAACGTGCCGAGCGAACTGAAGATCGAAACCGAGGGCGAAGCACTGTTCAACGACGGCGTCGGCCTCGTCCTGTTCACGATCTTGCTTCAGTTTGCGAGTTCCGAGGAAGGAGCGCACGTTTCGGTCGCGGAGGTCGCAGAGTTGCTCATCCGCGAAGCTGGCGGAGGGATCGTGCTGGGCTTGCTGACGGGCTATCTCGCGTATCGCGCGATGCGGCTCATTGATGACTACGCGATCGAAGTACTGATCTCCCTCGCTCTTGTCACCGGAACCTACGCAATTGCGCTCCACTTGCACGTCAGCGGGCCGCTGTCCATGGTGGCGGCAGGCCTCCTCATCGGGGATCGAGGACCGCGATATGCGATGAGCGAGCAGACACAGAGTTATCTTTTCGCACTCTGGACCCTTATCGACGAGATCCTCAATTCAGTCCTGTTTTTGCTGATTGGGCTGGAGACACTGGTTCTACGTTTCGATCTTCGCAGCTTCGGTCTTGCGGCATCGACCGTGCCAATTGTTCTTTTCGCTCGCTTCGTTTCGGTTGCAGTGCAGCCTTTTCTGTTCGGGTGGACGCGGCTTCTCTCGATGCGCAACGCGCCCTTTTTGACCTGGGCCGGCGTTCGTGGCGGGATTTCTGTTGCACTTGCCCTATCGGTGCCAGATAGCCCGGCGAAAGTCGCTATTCTCACCTCGACCTATGCGGTCGTTTTGTTCAGCATCATTGTCCAAGGCTCGACCCTGGGCTGGGTTACAAGGCGCACCGTCAAACGAGCCCGATGAACCGGTGCCGATTCAACCGGACAAAGGTTCCGCAGGTGTTTGGGCCAAGAGCAACCCTGGACAGCATTGCCGCGGCCGCCACCGCCAAGTTCGGCGGCAGCGGAAATGTTGAAATCGCACGTCGGCAATGACGGGATGCCGGCCCGGGTCGCTATCACCGCACGATGAAGTTGATGGTGAACCCGAGGCTCAACTAATGTGCCAGGCTGGGCCGCGCCTTTTCGCAGGCGCTCATGCACCGGCGACACGCGTCGGCGCAGATCCTGCAATGTTCATGCATCTCAGCGTGTTTTTCACATTCCTCGCCGCAGAGCCGGCACGCCGCTGCACAGGCATCGAGCATTCTTCGGATCATCTCCTCGTCGGACCCGGTTCGGCGGGTCGCGATCCTCCCGGTGATGTTGCAGATGTCTGCGCAGTCCATATTCAGTCGGATGCATTGGGTCAGGGATTTTACATTGTCTTCCGCAAGACACGCGTCGGCGCACGACGTGCATGTCTGCGCACAGGAGTAGCACTCCTCGATGCAGCGAATGAGGGCGTCGTTTGTATTGCCGCGAACCTGCGGATGCGTGCTGATCATTGCTTGAGCTTGCATTGAATTCTCCATCCTTACCCGCCCCGCCTCTCCAATTGGCGTGCGCAAGAATGGTTTCTACTCTTGCGAAACGGACAGCGATCAGGGGTGCCCGGTAACCATCTACAGCTGCGTCATTCATGGTTCTGGTTCGTCCCCGGCGCTGCGGCCGCGGCTCTCCGATCACCGATCTCGAATGTCAACCAGGATGCCGTCGTACTCAATCGAACGGAACTCTCAGCGTTACGAAGTCCGTTCACGTCGACGCTTCGGCACTCATATCTTCAACGCGGCCGGTTCCGCGCGAGCGAGCCGCGGCGCAGACATCCTGTTCCGCGATCCGGTGCCTCCTCAGCTTCGCTCCAATGAACTTGCCTCGCTGGACGATAAGCTGAGGGGACGGGTCGAAAACATCCGGAGACCAGGCGAGTGAACGTAAATGGCAGCGAATAGCAACTGCGTGCCGAGAAGCGCAGCGGCCGCCGCAGTGCTCTGCAGAATCGAAACGCGGTTCGACAGGATTCCCGTTGCTATCGCAGAGCCGAGTGCGACCGTCGCTACGAGGCCGAAGGCGTTCTATTTGCCAAGGCGCGCTGGCCCAATGTTCGAACAAGGAGAAGCGCGATGTACAAGGCCACGACGGCCGCCATCGTGCGACTAGCGTCTCCCAAGCTGGGGCCAGTTCAACCATGGACCAGTTTCTCAGCTAGAAGCTCTCGCCTGCCCGGCGCGGCTACGCTCGATCGCGCCGGGCACTTCCTAAAGGCGGTTCATCACCACCGATGGCGCGCTCGAATCACCCCGTGATGATTCCGGTGATGTCGTGGCGCCCAGCCGTAGCTGTGTCTCCATGGGGGAGCACGCCGGACTGCGTAGCCCCACGGCCTGGGCGCAGACCAGCCGTGGCTGTAGCGCCAGGGGCGCGGGCCCCAGGTGTAGTAGCGTGGCGGTCCCCAGCCGTAGCCACCCCAATAAGGCGTGTAGGCGTACGCGGGATAGTAACCACCATAGCCGTATGGATAGCGGTACCTGTAGAGCGGCCTATAGCCCGCATAATAGTGAGGAGTGGCAATCGCTGAGCCGATCAATGCGCCCGCCACGAATCCGGCGCCGACGCCCCAACCGCCACGCCAGTGAACCCGCGTGAGATCGTCACGCACGAACGGCGTATGGTCCGCAGAATTCGCCGCCGCCGAGAGCGATGTCAGGGGTGCAGCCTGAATGCTGCCGACAGGCGAAATAGCTATCAGGCCCGTCAGAGAAAGAGCGAGTGTGAGTTGACGCATGTCTGGCTCCTGTCACTGCAGAGTGCGGTCAACTGAAGCCTGCTACCTTGGTTTCCAGGGTCAGGGAACGTCGGGGTACAAGCTGTACGGCAGTGTACAGACTTTATTTGGCACCGCAGACCGCAACCTTTCGACCACAGTCGCTGCCGCTCTTTCTCTCCAAGAACCATTCGACGTAGATCATACGCACCGCAACAAGAAGGACCGCAATAAATGGAGTCGCAACGATCAGGCCGATCAGGCCAAACAGAATCCCGAGAACCGTCTGAGAAAGCATCGTGAGTGCCGGCGGCAGCGCGATCGTCCGCTTTTGAATCCAGGGCGCGATCACGTTTCCCTCCAGCAGTTGAACCGAAAGGAATAGAAGAGCGACCCAGGCCGCAAGAACAGGAGACTGAGCCATGGCAACGAGAATTGCTGGAACCGCGCCGGCAAGCGCGCCCACATAAGGGACAAAATTGAGTATCCCGCCAGCAGGGCAAGGGACATCGCCAGTGGTAAGCCGATCAGGAAGATGCCCAGCCAAGCGGCAGCCCGACAATCGCCATATCTATGAATTGCCCGAGAAACCAGAGCCTGAGCGTGGCGCCGAGCTCTGCGGCAACTTCCCGGCCACGAGACCGCCAAGTCATCGGAAGAAGACGCAGCGCCCCGCGAAGATACAGTTGCGGCGATGCGGCGAGGAAATATCGCCGTCGCGCCCGTCACGATGAGGCTGCCGCCGATGCCGAGGACAGAGCCGACAACACCCGGGACATAGCCCGTCAGACCCGAGCGCAGGGACCTTCCCGCAATCTGCAACTGCTGGGCCAGCACTGAGCCCCATGAGCTGCCTTCCAGTTCTCGCCAGACTCGCTGGAGTTGCGTTCTCAGCTGCTGGCCGATCTCGTTGCCCTCTTCCAGAAAAGCGCTGCCGCGCCACCACAGCATCGCACCGAGCGTGAGGCCGATGGTGAGGATCACGCAAAGCAACGACGGGGCCCAGCCGTGTTCCCCGCCGGACGGCATCGCTTGTCCCTCGCAGGACGCAAGCGATGACGATGGCGCTGAATGAGAGCAAGAGGAGGTCGCGAAGCAGCCACACAGAAGCTGCGAGGAACAAAGCGATTGCGCTCACCCGAAGGGTGCGCTCGATATCACGGACAGAGTCATCCCGCTGATCTTCCAACTAATCTCCCGCTGTAGTGGCTCTTTGCATAATTGAATGAAGCAGCGACGACCTCTCAGCCTTACTCCAGGCGCGCTCAGCACGCTCGCAGGGCAGCAAAGCCGCTGAAGGAACGACGCGTCTGTTGTTCTTGCCAAAGCAATGCGGCAGTGGCGCATGCGACAAATGAGGAGATGCGGCCGTGGAGCCCAGCGACGTGATGCCAGCCGCGTGGTTCAGCGCGCTGGATTGAGTGCAGCTGGCGACGAACGGCCCATCGAAAAGCGCAGCGGCACAAGAGTGCGATCGAAGGCAAGCTTGGCTTCGGAGGTGACAGGACAGCCAAGTGAGCGCGATGCAGACGTCGGACACAACGGCCCGTGCGCCCACTCCGCAACTGCAGTCCGACTCCAAGCCAACCAAGCGAGACTCTCCGTCTCACGGTCATTTACGACTGCTGAAATTCCTTCATGTCCAGCCGCAGCCCTGCTCTGCTCGCCTGTTCCGCAGTGACGTAGGGAAGGCCGTAATAGCTCAGCTTCGGACTCCACCTTCCTAATTGGCCCGGGTAAGGGAACGCATATGTCCCTCCGCCGACAGACGCTTCCCGCGAGATCACGACGGCCGCTAACTTGCCGGTTCGATCGAAGACAAGATCGGATACGTAGCCATAGCCCTGCCCCGCTTGCAAGCGCGCGTAATCGCCGATGACCTTCGAGATCGAGAACTCATGCGACTGGTCCCGCCCTTGATCGGGATCAAAGAACAGACCGTATTCCCGCGATCTGAGGTCAGAGAAATCCGCCACGATAGCGCCTTCGTGAAGCGGACGCAGTACGCGCTCGAATGGAATTCGTGACATGAATTCCGGCTCTTCTTTGGTTCTGAGGCCCTCGACCAACAAAGAAACGATCTTGCCTTCCTCCGCCACGATCACGTTCCGAACTGCTCCTAGATACTCGCCCTTCAACGAAAACACAGCGCTCCCGAGCAATCGGGAGGCACGGTATCCATCGTAGACTGTGCTCGCGAACTCCTGGGATTGTGTCGGCTGAGCCGGCGGAACTTTCGGATCAGCTTGCGCAGGGCACGCGGAGATGGCGAACGCACCAAACATGAGAGCTGTGACGAAGGTCTTCATTGGGTGCATTGTGGTACTCCCTGCGCTAAAGTCGATTGCTCGACTACAACCAGATGCGAGGTCAGGAGTTCTGCGCGACGCTCCGAACATTGTCCGCTACCGTGCCAAACGGCGCGCCGGCGGAGTCTCGGTCGTCAGATTCTGCCGCCTCGCTCTCGGAGTGCCTCGACGGGAATGGAGCGCGAATGACCACCTTCGAAGCAAGGTGACGCAGCCGTGACTGCCGGCAGGATCATCAGACTGCCAAGCTGTTTCAGGTAACTGCAAGCTTCATCCAAGATCCCGTGCCAGAACATCGATCGGGAATCCGGGCAACGCGACGTTCGATCAGTCGCTCGCACATCCACTCCTCGGCAGCAGGAGCTTATTCGGCCGCATCGACTGCGAATATGCGAGGTGTTGACTCGTCCTACCGACTTAGTCGACGAGCTCCGCCGTCCAGGAACCACTCGGTAAAGCCTTGTCCGGTCCGCCATAGGTTCGGAACACCGAACGAGCGTTGGAGTTTCACCTGTCGGTGGTCGCGCAGATGAGTGATCAAGTGAGGAAAGTGGATCCATCCTACGTCGTCGTTGGCGCCACGATCTTTGTGGTTCTGACGATCTGGTGCGGCTGGATCGCCATTTCGTTTACCGGCTTCTCTTGACCTTTGCCGACGCAGCAGATGTCGGAAGACCTGCAGGGAGCGACTCTCAGGTCTTCTTGAATCTCACCGGCGTCCCTCGCGCGGCTCCTCAGAACGGATCCGGCACCTCGCACGTCGTTTCCACTGCCTGAGATGCTATGCGAGACCAGCGACAGCTAGAAGCACCGTCGATTGCTTCTTGAACGCGGTAAGACGACCTGAGCCATGACGAAGTCGCGCATGCAACGAACTGAGCCTTTGCGCAAGGTGCGAGATCCCGCAGTTTTCAGGTTCATTAGCCTTGCGTTCACGCTAGTCCAGGCTCGGCCTGGACCTGGGACATTTCACTGCCGGCCAAAACAGTTGGCCGGCCCTCGTTGAAAGGCCGGCCTCCCTCTCGGCGATCGTGCGTCTCTTGTTGTTTGGATCGCATCCCATCTGCTCATGAAAGCAACCCCGTCGCAAGCCAGGCAATCGGAGCCGAACGTGCGAACTTCAATTTAACTGGTACGCTGCCGCACGAAGAGGAGGTGCGCCATAACCGAAGAGATACTTACCTGCGGCGATTGGATGTGCCTAGGAGCATTTCAGCGCTGGCAAGATCGATAACGTCACGCATCAGCCCAGCTGACGACTCTCGCCATTGGAGGCAATCGTTCGTGGCGGGTTCCGCAATGATGGTGCTGTGGATCGGCAAAGGTCCGCCCTTGAAAGTTGGTACGCGACCGTACATCCAGCTCGTATGCCAAAACATTCGTGGGATTGTCCGGTCTCCCCAATGTGGCAGAATCGAGCATGGAAATGTTCGCCGGCCCAACGCTGTGGTCGCGGGCTCCGTTTGGAGCCGCGGTTCTGAGCTCAAAGGTGGTCGTCAATGCGCCAGTATTCTCAGCCGATCGACCGCAACTGCCGCATGAAAGCGTTGCAGGCCGCCCTGCAGGAGGTTGGACGGCCGATACTTCCCGCGTCCTTTGTAGGAGCTCTAACAGGTGCAGCAGTTTGGCTCTTCATTGCTCGGTTTACGGCATCCAGCGGCACCTCACTTGCCATCTCCGTTGCCGTGACGTTCATGGGCGCTTACTTGCTTGTGGAGCGTCAGGAGCTCAGGTTCAAGCGCGCCCTGGAGCGAGAGCTCAAGAAGATGACGGGGGGGCAACTTGAGCCGGAAGGCAGCAATCAGACCCGTTGCCGTACTTCCGATGAAACCGGCAGAGATCCTCGAAGCTAGGTTAGCCCGATGTGCGGCACTGGCAGCTTTCGGTGCCCAAAGGCAGAATGCGGCATTTGTTCGAATCAGTCGGACTGTGAGCGGGGCGGATTGCTCGCGCACACCGGGTGAGCGCTAGGTGCGGAAGCCTTGGGCGAGTTAGCTTGGCCGGCCAGTGTCGCCCATCCGGAGCCGCCTGCATCGAGAGGCAGGGTCCGCTGCAGCTCCTGACTTCGGAAAATATGAGCCTTCGCGATCATCTGGGCGCTCACCGGCGCGGTCAGGAACAGGAACAGCGTGATCAGGATTTCGTGGATGCCGACTGCCTGATGGCGCACCAAGAAATAGAGCATGGACGCGATCAGCAAGGAGCCAATCCCGAGCGTCGTCGCCTTGGTTGGGCCATGCAGGCGCCGCATCGTATCCGGCAGCTTGGCAAGCCCGACCGATCCGACGAACAGGAACGCGCCGCCAATCACGATGAAAGCGGCGCTCGCCATTTCGATAAATGCCGCCATGGTCATCACTCGATCACATTGCCGCGCAGCAGGAACTTGCAAAACGCGACGGTTGAGACGAACCCGACCATAGCGAACAACAAGGCCGCCTCGAAGTACATGGCGGTTCCGAACACGATCCCGGCCACGACGATGAGGCCGATCGCATTGATCACCATCGTATCGAGTGCAAGGATGCGGTCGGTCACGTCCGGCCCTATAATCAGGCGGTAGACGTTCAACAGGATGGATGCCGCGATCGCGATGATGGCAAAGGCGCAGCTGGCAGCGATCATGCGAATATCCTCATCAGGCGCCGCTCGTAACGGGACTTGATAGTGGCCACGGTGGCGGCGGGGTCGGTTATATCAAGGCAATGCACCAGCAGCGATCGTCCATCGGCGCTCAGATCGGCACTCAACGTCCCCGGGGTCATAGTGATCGTGCCCGCCAGGGTGGCGATCGCCTCCGGGCTTTCGAGAGAGAGGGGCACCGTGACGAATTGCGACTTCAGGCTTGCTCCGCGACGGAATAGAACAAGATAGGCGACCTGCACATTGGAGACGAAGATGTCCCAAAGCACGATGGCAAAATATTCCGGGATCGGCAGCGGGTTTCGGATCTTCGACCGCCCCGGCCAGTAGGGGCTGGTCAGCCAGGCGATCACCACCCCGAGCAGCAATCCGAACAGGATAGCGCCCCATGAGAGGTCGTTGATCAGCAGGCCCCAAACCAGAGCGAGGATCACGACAAGCACGGGATGAGGCAGCAATGCGCGCATCGGCCTATTCTCCCGTGAGGCTCGAGGTTTCGCGCGGCTGCAGCACCGTCGCGATGTAGCGCTGCGGCGAGAGCAATTGTTCGGCGGTGGCGGTCATGTCGTCCATCACCGGACCAGCGAAAAAACCCAGGGCCGCCACTGTCGCAATCATGCCGGCAATCACGAATGTCGGCAGCATCGGCACAGGTCGCACCGCCGACACCTGCGGTAGCTCGATCCGGTTCCAGAAGATCTGAATGCCGCTGCGTGCGAAACCGACGATCAGCAGGAGGCTCGTGATCAGGACCGCAGGCCAGATGGTCGTGGCATGGGAAGCGGCGCGTCCGGCCTCGAGGATCAGGAGCTTGCCGATAAACCCGGCGAGCGGCGGCATGCCCACCGTCGCGATGGCGAGAAGGAAGTAGAATCCTGCGAACAATTCGGCATGCTGCTGATACCACCCGAACTTTGCGCGGCCGCCTCTCCCGGGAGCGAGAAGGCCGGCGAGCAGAAACAGCGCGGCGCTGGCGATGGTGCTCTGCACCGCGTAATAGAGCGCAGCGGCAAGTCCGGCGGCGCTGGCCAGCCCGATGGCAATGAGCAACGTTCCCATCGAGGCGATCAGCGAATGGCAGGCAAGATCAAGCAGGCGGCGGCTTGCCAGCACCCCAATTGTCCCGATGACGAGCGTCAGCATCCCGGCCGGCAGAATCCAGGGCGTTGCGAGGTCCGACAGCGGGCCTGCACCGGAACCGAAGATCAGCGTATAGACACGGATAATCGAATAGGCCCCCACCTTGGTCATTATTGCGAACAATGCGGCGGCAGGCGGCGACGTCGATCCGTACGTCGGCGGCAGCCACCAATGCAGCGGGACCATAGCGGACTTGATTGCGAACACGGTGAGCAGCAGAAGCCCCCCGACTGCGAGCAGCGCCTGATCGGCGGTCGCGACTTGAGGTACCTTCACGGCGAGGTCCGCCATGTTGAGCGTGCCAGTGACAGCATAGATCGTCCCGACCGCGAGCAGGAAGACGGTCGAGCCGATCAGGTTGATTGCGACGTAGTGGAATCCGGCTTTCAGGCGACGGGCGCCGCCGCCATGCAGCATGAGCCCGTAGGAGGCGATCAGAAGCACCTCGAAGAATACAAACAGATTGAACAGGTCGCCCGTGAGAAAGGCGCCATTAACGCCCAGCAATTGAAACTGGAACAGAGCATGGAAGTGCCGTCCGCGCTTGTCCCACTCGCCGATCGCTGCCAAGACCACGCCGACGGCAAGCAGCCCGGCCAGCAGCAGCATGGTGGCCGCCAGCCGGTCCAGCACCAGCACGATTCCAAACGGCGCAGGCCAATTCCCAAGCAGATATGTTCGTGGTTCGCCGTCGCTGGCGCCGACGTAGAGCCCGATCGCGACAGCGAGCTGACATGCGGTTGCCGCCGCTGACAAAATCCGCTGTCCGGCCAGACTGTGGCGCATGGCCAGCACCAGCATCGCCGCGGTCATTGCCGGCACCGCGACAGGAACAATTAGCCATGCATCTGTCATCGGAAACGCTCGTCGCGGGGTATGCCGCACGACTCCTCGTCGCGCCGGACATGCAGAGCGACGTCGTCAGTGCCCGTCTCAAGAAAGGCCCGTAGCGATAACACCACGATCAATGCCGTCATCCCGAAAGTGATGACGATCGCGGTGAGGACGAGTGCCTGCGGCAGCGGGTCAGTGTATCCGGCAGCGGACCGGCTGACAATCGGGGGCAGGTCGATCGTAAGCCGGCCCATTGCGAACAGGAATACATTTACCGCGTAGGAGAGAAATGACAGTCCGATTACCACCGGAAACGTGCGCCGCAGTAGGATCAGGTAGAGACCGACGGCAGTGAGCGCACCGATTCCTGTAGCGACGAGAAATTCCATGCTCATGGATTGCGGGCCTCCATCTGGTTGGATGCCTGCTCTGCGCGTTCTTCCACGCGAGATAATGTCGCAAGCGACAGCAGGCAGGTGCCGACCACGGCGAAGAACACGCCAATGTCAAAGGCCATTGCGGAGGCCAGTTCCACTTCGCCGAACACTGGCAGGTTGAAATAGCCGAACGTGCTCGTTAGGAACGGCCGGCCGAACAGGAGCGCTGCGAGGCCGGTCGCACCTGCGATCAACACACCGCCGCCGATCATCACATGGGCGTCGAAGCGAGCGCGGCGATGCGCCCAGACATAACCGCTCGCCATATATTGCATGAGGAAGGCGATGGCGACGATGAGGCCGGCGATGAATCCGCCGCCGGGCATATTGTGCCCCCTCAGGAGGATGTAGGCGCCGACCATCAGCGACAGCGGCAGCAGAATGCGGGTCACGACCGTCAGCATCAGCGGGTGAGGGTCGTGGGCCTGCGGATCGAAACGCACCCGTGCGAGCCGGCGCCCAGCGGCGCCCTGCATCGCGGAGTCGAGCAAAGCGAAGATCGTTAGTGCCGCGATCGCGAGCACGATGATCTCGCCAAATGTGTCGTAGCCGCGAAAGTCGACCAGAATGACATTCACGACATTGGTGCCGCCGCCGCCGGGTTTCGATTGTTCGATGTGATAGCCGGAAATGGGCTCGAAGTTGCGCGTCATCACGGCGTAAGCCAGCGCAGCTACGCCAACTCCTGCGACCATCGCCAGTCCGCCAGCGCCGAGCTTTGCACGCAAGGGCGATTCGTCAGGCGTCGTGCGCGGCAACAGATTGATCGCGAGCAGAAGGAGAATCGTAGTTACCACCTCGACCGAGATTTGGGTCAGCGCGAGATCGGGAGCCGAGAACTGCAGGAAGGCGAGCGATACCACGAGCCCGACAATGCTGGTGACGATCAACGCGGTCAGCCGATCGTAGTGGCACCGGACGATCATTCCGCACGCCAGGAGCAAGACCAGCCAGCCCGTCACAACCGGTAGCGTGGCGGGAAGAACGGCGCGACCGCCTGCCATTGGCGCGGGCGCCGCCCCCAGGAATCCAGTCAGGGCCAGGATGCTGATGGTCCCGACGATGATGCTCAGGTAGCGCGGTAGACCTCCGCCATTGATGCTGCTGAGGGCAAGCCGCGATGCCCAAATTACGGCTGCGAGGGAAGTCATGAACATCGTCATGGCATCGGCCCGTGGCGCGGCGAGGCGCAAGCGGTTGGCGGACGGGTAGATCCACAACAGCACGAGGCCCCCCGCAAGTGCGAGCGAGCTCATTGCCAGTGCGGGAGTGAAGCCGTGCCACAAGGCGAGGTGAAAGTCTGGCAAGGTTCCGTGTGCGACCGCGCGCGCGGTCAGTTCGATCGGCACGGCGAATGTCGCGGGCACCACGCCGATAGCGATGACCGGGATGACCAGCACTGCAACTGGCAGCCACATCCCGAAGGACGGGTCATGCGGGTGGCGCGGGTAATTGCTCCGCTGCGGACCGAGAAAGACGTGGAAGATCAACCGGGCGGAGTAAGCCGCTGACAGCAGCGCTCCGACGGTGGCAAAAAGCGGAAAGATCCAGGCCTGTCCCGCGTAGATCGTGTGCGACGCCTCCTCCAGCATCATTTCCTTCGACAGGAAGCCGTTCAGCAAGGGTACCCCAGCCATCGAGGCTGCGGCGACGATGGCGAGGCCTGTTGTGATCGGCATGAGATGACGCAAACCGCCAAGCCTGCGGATGTCACGCGTGCCGGCCTCGTGATCCACTATGCCTGCGGACATGAACAACGCCGCCTTGAAGGTGGCATGATTGAGGATATGGAATACGGCGGCGACGACCGCCATGCGGGTGCCGAAGCCGAGCAGCATCGTCAGCAGTCCGAGATGGCTGATGGTCGAGAATGCGAGCAGCGCTTTCAGATCATCCTTGAACAGGGCAATCCACGCCGCCATCACCATCGTGACGAGGCCGGTCAACGAGACGATCAGGAACCATTCCTGCGTGCCGGACATGACCGGCCAAAGACGCGCGAGCAGGAAGACACCAGCCTTCACCATGGTCGCCGAATGCAGATAAGCGGATACTGGCGTCGGCGCGGCCATCGCATGCGGCAACCAGAAGTGAAACGGGAACTGCGCCGACTTGGTGAACGCTCCCAGGAGGATCAACAGCAGTGCCGGCAGATAGAGGGGTGAGGCTTTGATCGCTTCGCCGCGGTTCAGGATCTCAGTCAGCTCGAAGCTGCCGGCAGAATGACCGAGCAACAGCATGCCGCCCATCAGCGCAAGTCCACCGGCGCCCGTGACCACCAAAGCCATGAGCGCTCCCGCACGCGAGGCCGGCAGGTGATACCAGTAGCCGATCAGCAGGAAGGATGTGAGGCTGGTGAGCTCCCAGAACACAACCAGGAGGAGGATATTGTTGCTCAGGACGATGCCGACCATCGAGCCCTGGAAAAGCAGGAGGTAACAGAAGAACCGACCCATCGAGTCGCTGCGGCTCAGGTAGAATCGCGCATAGAGGATGATCAGCAGCCCGATCCCTAGGATCAGTGCCGCAAAGAACAGGGCAAGACCGTCGGCGAAAAGCGAAACCGAGAGGCCGAGTTGCGGTAACCACGACATGTTCGTCTGCGGGACGCCACCAGAATAAACGGCCGGAGCTTCCGTGAGTAGAATGACGAGTGCGAGTCCCGTGATGGCGGCTGTAACGGTCGTGCAGACATTCCGCCCCGCTTGGATTGCGAGCGGCGGGATCAGAGCCCCAACGACCGGCAGCAAGACAACAAGCGAAAGTTTCATCTACGAGTCCGTTACAGCTGGCTGTCATTGTCGGGCGATTCGGTCGACCAAGTCTCCGAAATCTTACGATAACGCTCTCGGCATCGAAGGGTATCCGCCAGCCTTCATGCCATACCGGCTCCGCACCGACGCAAGACCGTGACAGTTGGCCGCAGTGCGCTGATGTGCATCAGGCCGCAACGCGAGTGATCGCGGAATGGGTCGCGAGCTATCTTGTATCGTAAGTAGAGAGAGCCATGCGCCGCCCTGGTCTTCAATTGTGCTTGTCGCTACACGGTCGTCTGTGAGGCGGGGGCCTGCTCGGTGCGCTGGAAGACAATTCTTAGCTGTTTCTCCGCCTCGATCACCGCGAAGAACACTGCGCCGACCGCCACGATGAGCATCCCATCGAAGAACGATACCGGTTGCGTGCCGAACACCTGCTGGAGCGGCGGAAGATAAGTGACAGCGAATTGAGCCAAGGTGATTGCGATCACGCAAATCCACACGGCGCGTGTCCCCCGCACCGCTTTCAAGGTCAACGAAGTGCCGTAGATGTTGCGGATGAAAAAGAGATGGAAGATCTCGAGCACCACAAGCGTGTTCAGGGCGATGGTCCGGGCGAGGTCTGGCGCATGTCCTTTGTCGATTGCATAGGTGTACATGCCGAAGACTGCCGCAAGGAACAGTACGGACACGAGAATGATGTGCCAGATCAGCGCGCCAGTCAGCAGTGGCTCCTTTCGTGACCGCGGCGCCCGCTTCATCGTGTCTTCTTCGGTCGGCTCGAATGCTAGCGCAACGCCGAGAGTGATTCCGGTGATCAGATTGATCCACAGGATCTGCACCGCTGTGACGGGCAGCGCCATTCCGAGAAACAGCGCGGCGATTATTGTCGTGGCTTCCCCCGCATTGGTGGGCAGCGTCCAACTGATGACCTTCTTGATGTTGTCATAGACCGTGCGTCCTTCGCGGATCGCGACGGCGATGGATGCGAAATTGTCGTCGGCGAGGACCAGATCGGAGGCTTCCTTGGCGGCTTCGCTGCCTTTCTGTCCCATCGCGATACCGGCGTCGGCGCGCTTGAGCGCGGGCGCGTCGTTCACCCCGTCCCCAGTCATGGCAACCGTCAATCCGTGCGATTGGAGCGCTGTCACCAGCCTTAGCTTGTGTTCAGGGCTGGTCCTCGCGTAAACGTCGGTGTCGACGACGACGGCCGCTAACTCGGCGTCACTCATTGCCTCGAGATCGGCCCCGGTAAGCACTTTGCCGGGGTGCTGAAGGCCGACCTGGCGCGCGATTGCTGCTGCCGTGCCTGCATGGTCGCCGGTGATCATCTTGACGCGGATTCCTGCGCCATGGCACTCCGCAACGGCGGCGATGGCTTCCGGGCGAGGTGGATCGATCAGGCCGATCAGTCCGACAAGCACCATATGGCCGTCGAGATCGGCAGTGTTCAGGACGACGTGATCCGGCGCCGTTGAACGTGCGGCAAGAGCCAGGACGCGCTGTCCATGCGCGGCAATGTCGTCCATCCGCTTGCGCCAGTAGTCCGCGTCGATAGCGTGAGTGCTACCATCTGATGCCCGCTGGACGGAACACATGGCGAGGATCCGTTCCGGAGCGCCCTTGACGTGGATCCAGGCATGCCCCTCATGATCGTGATGGAGGACGGCCATGTACCGATGCCTGGCGTCGAAGGGGATGGTGTCGGTTCGCGTCCAATCGGCGAAGGCCGCAGCGCCCTGACGCGTAATCTTGCCGGCCAGAGCCTTGAGCGCGCCTTCCATTGGATCGCCCTCGACCTTCCACCCTTCGTCATGACTGTGCAAGGCGGCATCATTGCACAAAGCACAGGTTCGGGCGAATTCGAGCAGCAGCTCATGCTCCGCCGGGTCGACGTCAGCATCGGCGAGCCGGATAGCGCCTTCGGGCGCATACCCGTCTCCCGCGACCGAATAGATGTGGTCGGCGCTGGCCAGGGTGGTCACCATCATCTCATTGCGGGTGAGTGTTCCCGTCTTGTCGCTGCAAATCACAGAAACAGACCCAAGCGTCTCGATGGCCGGCAGGCGGCGAACGATGGCGTTGCGGCGAGCCATCGCCTGGACACCCACGGCCAGCGTGATGGTCAGTACGGCCGGTAGTCCCTCCGGGATTGCAGCGACCGACAGGCCGACGACGCTCATGAACAACTCGGCGAAGGGCAGATGCCCCACGAAATAGCCGTAGACGAGCAGCACGCCGCCAATCATCAGGATCAGGATTGTCAGCCATCGCGCGAACCCGTCCATCTGGCGAACCAGCGGCGTGGTCAATGTCTCGACTCGGGACAGCATGCCGCTTATGCGGCCTATTTCCGTTGACGCTCCGGTGGCCACGGCCACGCCACGACCGGCGCCTCCGGCAACGAGCGTCCCGCTGAAAGCCATGCACGATCGGTCACCGATCATCGCTCCGCTTGCCACAGGCTTCGTTTCCTTTTCTGTCGGAACGGACTCGCCGGTGAGGATTGCCTCCTCGATCCGGAGACCGGTCGCCTCTACCAGCCGCAAGTCGGCAGGAACTCTCTCGCCTGCCTCCAACAGCACGATATCGCCCGGGACCACTGAGGCGCTGTCGATGCTGTGCCGTTCGCCATCGCGCATCACGGAGGATTTCGGAGCCAGCATCTGGCGGATGGCATCCATCGCCTGTTCCGCGCGCCCTTCCTGAATGAAGCCGATGACCGCATTGGCGATCACCACCGCGAGGATGACGCTCGAGTCGACGAGATGACCGAGAGCGGCAGTGATCGCCGCCGCACCCAGCAACACATAAATCAGGAAGTTGTGGAAGTGGGAGAGGAAACGCAGGATCGCACTGCGTCGCGGCGGTTCCGGAAGCCGGTTGGGTCCGTATCGGCTTAGGCGCCGCGCCGCCTCGGAAGCCGAAAGCCCGCTTGCACCAGCCTCGAGAGCGGCGAGGACCGCTTCCACGGACATTGCGTGGTGGTGTGCTTCGCGCTCGTTCTTGCTCAATTGTGAGACCCGGAGTTGTGTTTCGGTTGAGCTTGCTATCCGCTGCGTTGTCAGGGCGAGATCGCCACTTCGAGGACGTCCTCGCGCTGATTGGCGCATAGCCCGTAAGCCTCCTCGATCTGCTCGATCTTGAAGCGGTGTAAGGCGCGTACCTGCACGGGCACGGACGCCGGTTCTAGTGGAAGAGGAACAGGGGACAAGGCGGCCGCTCGACCAGTCGCCGCGTCGTCGAGCCAAACAGGGCATTGCTCCAGCCGCGATGACCAAACGCGCCCATCACCAGCAGACCAATGTCCCTATCAATGACTTCAATTCGGATCGCCTCGGACGGGTCCACCCTCGCCTCGATCGGAACGACCGTACAGTGTACGTCATGGCCACGTAAGAAGTCGGCCGCAGCATGAGCGCGTCGGGTCGCAAGCTCCGATTCCGCTGCGATAGACGTCACGTGCACGCGAGCCTCGCGCCACAATCCCAGAAGTGCGTACATTTGCAAGGCGCGCATGGCGGGCAGACTGCCGTCATATGCGACCAACACGTCGCGCGGACGGCGATACTCGTCGCCGCAGACGACGACTGGCCGTGGCGAGAGCAGCAGAAGGTTGGACAGCAATTCCGGCAGCGAGGGAGCCTGGTCGACCGAAAAGGTCGTATCGTGACCGGTGACGATCAAATCTCGCGTCTCGGAAGCAGCGCGGAAGGCCTCAGGCGGATCACCTTCGAAAGAGAGCCAGGAGAACTCGACGCCCCTCGCATCACATGCTTCAGCATATGACGCGTGTAGCCGCGCGTTACTCTCGCGCGCTTGCCGCCCCCGGATCTCCTCGAGCTTGGCTTGATATGCCGACGCGCCAATCCCGCCAATCATTGGAACAGTGAGGGAAGACAGATCGATACCAGATAGGCCGGAAACCAGTAGTCCGCCGGGACGGGCGAGATCGAATGCAAACTCCCGCGCGCTAAGCGAGGACTCCGTCTCGCCGAGAAGAAGAAGAATGCGCATTGATCCCCTCCGGTCATTTGGGCCGCAATTGTGCTTGTGAACCGGTAGGTAACCTATAGGAGCATCAAGGCAAGTCTCATGACGCAGATCAACGAGCTTTCATACTTGAGGTCGGCTGCGAACTCCCAAATATCGCGGTGGGTGTTTTCCTTTCACCCTTCAGAATCAAAACGGCACGCTCTTGCTGCTGTGCGCCGACTGTGCGCTGCGGGAGGAAGGCTCGGCCGTTCGGCTTCTCTGGTTCACAAGCGGCTTCGCTCCCACCCCCGGGCATTCGAACCCTGCGGCGCCCGGCTGCACCACCGCCGGAGATGCGAGCCGTCGTGACGCTCTTCAGGGCACTCTGGATCTCTTGAGCTGAAAGAAATTGAGGACCCGGCTCTGGATGTCCTGCTGATTTGCAGACTTAGACGTGAGCTGATCGCGCTCTGGGACGGAACGCGAATGACCGGTGCGGGGAAGGCAAGCCAGCGCCGACTGCTCGTGTCGGCCAGTGCGGCGCCGGCGGACGCGACCACGGACGCATTGGTTTCAGTGGCTGTCCCGGCGTCCTACTCTTCTCGATCTCACATACACCGTCGGCGATCTGATCGCGGCCCTCAGGGAATGGCGGCACGTTGAACCGCATCGTATGGTCGCGGCCGCAATCTGCCTCCTGTTCCGGGATCTGTCGGCAAATTGGGGGATCAACCGTTTGCTTTCCTGGGATTGTCGTGCTGCCATCGCTCGTTGATCAGGGCGACGCACAAGCTGTCGCGGTCTCGCTGCCGCCGCTACCGACATCGTCGCGACGCTTCCGCAAATATAGCTCCTGCGAGCGCCTTTGACTGCGGCGATACAGATGCTATTGAACTCTCCGTCATGCGCCAATTAAAGACGACCGAGCTGGAGCGGCAGGCCAAGGAGGTGGCCGCGCTCATGCGCATGTTGGCGAACGAGCACCGCCTGCTCATCCTCTGCAGGCTGGTGGAATACGGCGAGATTGCCGCAAGCGCGCTCGCCGACGACGTCGGTCTTTCGCCCTCGGCACTGTCGCAACACCTCGCCAAGCTGAAGGCAGAGGGCGTTGTCGCCGCCCGGCGCGACGGGCAAACGATGTGGTATCGCATCGCGGACGGGCGGGTTGAAGAGTTGTTTTCAACCCTGCACCGGCTCTTCTGTCGTCCTCGGAAACGATGAGCTTGTCTCCGCGCATCTCGGCGCGGACAACAGGACTTAGCCCTTCTTCTGCCTGGCTTCCGTGGATTCGATCCACCAGAAGAACAGCCCGGCACCGACTGCCAGTGCGGCAAACCAGACGACGTCGGGGATGCCCGTCACGTCCGGCAGGCGAACCTTGCCAAGTGCCCCGACGTTGAGCACGTTCGCCTTCAGCCAATCGAAGCTCAGCGCGTAGAGGATGGCGCCGGCGATCATGCCGAGCGCGCCGACGAGAGCATGGACACTGCCGGTCGCAATAGCGCCAAGCGCCGTTCCGGGACAGTAGCCATAGACCACCATGCCGACGCCGAACAGTGCGGCGCCGAGCGCGACTGCCAGCATGTTGGCATCCTTCACGTAATATTTCGTGTTGCCGGTGTCGACGAGCAGCAGCACGCCGATGCCGCCGACCACGATCGCCGTGCCCATCACTTTCAGCACGGTGAAGTCGCGCAAGCGAAACTGATTCTCGATGACGTTGCAGCTCGTCACCTTGCCTCGCTGCAGGAGGAAGCCGAAGGCGGCACCCATCACCAGCGGCCCAAGGATGGTCATCATTGCGGTCATGTCAGTTCTCCTCAGCGGGCACGGAACATGAGGGCGGAAACGGCGAGTCCGGTGGCGAACATGACCGCCAGGAACAGCCAGCTCGAGAGCGCAAGCTGCAAACCGCCCGAGATGCCGTGGCCGCTGGTGCAACCGCCGGCGAGCCTGGCGCCGTACATGATCACGATGCCACCGAGGAACGCGGCGGCGAAGCGTTTCGCAACTGACGGGCCGAACCGTTCCTTCCAGACATCAGGCACGAGCTCGAGGCGCCACGTGCCTGATATCACTGCCGAGACGAACGCGCCGAATGGTATGCCGACGAGAAACCAAACACCGTAATCCCACTTCAGCGGCATGCTCTTCCAGTAGGAGTTCTGTGCCACAGCTTCCGGTCCGATCACCGGGACGGCGAAGAGTGAGGCGATGCGCGAATAGGCGGTGGTGACGCCGAGCGGATCGCCGAATACGCCAAAGGCGACCCAGCTCAACAATCCGATTCCGGCGCCGACCAGATAGGGCGACCAGTCGATCCGCGCGGTGCGCGGCGCTTCGCGAACGTAGCTTTCCGTGATGGTGGTCATGTGCCTTTTCCCCGGGGCAGCGGCGCATTACCGCGTTCCTGCGGCTCGAGCGGCGCGCATCGGGGGAAATCATATTCAAGGAATTAGATTTAGCAATCTCTAAAATAATGGTCAGGCGCCCGGCGTCGGCGACTTTGCCGGGCGGCGGGGTCGCGGCATGCCGGCACCGTCGACGAGAAGATCGGTCAGCCCTGCCCCGAGCCACATGCCAGCAAGCACGAGCCAGGCTGTGAGCGCAAAGACCGAGGCTCCGGTCACCCCGGCGCCGACCGCGCAGCCGCCGGCGAGCATCGCGCCGAACCCCATCAGCACCGCGCCGAACAGATAGCGCCTCATGCCGAGGCCGTCCGAGAATCCCTCCAGTTTCAGCTCACCCGCGCGCGCCGCCGCGGCGAATGAGCCGAGGAATACGCCCGGAACAATGCCGAGGTCGAAGCCGAGCCGGAGCTGCGAACTGTTCAGCACAAGCATCAGCAACTCGGCCGAAGGCCCGCTGAAGGTGAGGCTCTTCAGCGTCACGGGTGCGAACGAGGCCTGCGCGAGCTGGTAGGTGAAGAGCCAGCCAGCAACGACTGCCGCTCCCGTGGCAAGGGCGGCAAGCATGAGATCGCGTGGCAGGTTGCTGCGAAAGGCAAAAGCCAATCCGGCAATCAACCACAGTCCGCCAAACGCGAGCTTTTCGGGGGCACCGGCGCCGAAAACGGCCATGATGTCGCGGGACGGTCCACCATCGATCAGCCACAGATTGGTCACCCATTCGCGTGCCGGCGACAGCAGCCCGCGATAGGCGGCCTGGGCGGTCACCGCAAACACCAGCCCTGAAAGCAGGGCTCTCAGATTGCCATTGGCCGAGAGCACCAGCAGTCGGCTGGCGCAACCGCGCGCGAGGACCATCCCACAGCCGAACATCACGCCGCCCGCGAGCGCGCCGGAGATGCTGCCCTGCTGCGCGAGCTGGCGCGCCTCGGACACGTCGAGCCAGCCGATCGCGACCAGCGCCTGCGTGCCGACCAGCGCCGCGGCAAAGGTCAGCAGCCAGACCGCAAGGCGCGGACCGCCCTCGCCCCGGGAGAATTCGACCGCTGCGGCGCGCAGGCAGAAGCGACTGCGCTGGGCGAAGAACCCGAACAGGCCTCCGACGAGGAGACCTCCGAGCCATGACAGCCGGTCTTCACCAAGGAAATCGATAACCGGCGTCAGCACGTTCGTCCCGGCTGTTGCTGCGAGTTTGCAATTCTAGCGATCTGGTCGTCGCGTCCCATGAGCCAGATCAAAGCCAGACACCGCCGGATCCCGGACCAAAGGGGCCCTCGGGAACGCGAATCGGCATATCCGTGCTGTTGCAGCTCGGCGAGCCGCAACACGCCGCTGCAGCCTTCTTCTATCTCATTCGCTTGATGAACTCGGCGATTCGGTCTGCAACATCGTCTGCGAACAGGTCGCGGAAGAAATGGTCGGCATCCTCGATCTCGTCGAGCTGAACCCTTCCCCCTCCCGAACCCGCGAGCGAAGCGAAGGACGCTGCCACGTCGGGCACGACGGTATCCTTGGCCGCGACGAGTACCAGCACCGGCGGTTTCACACGCGCCACGAGCGCGGCCGTGTCCTGGCCGGCATCGGGACCGTAGAAAGAAGCCAGCGCCCGCGCGGTGACCATGGCATTGCGACAATAAATGAACCCCGGCACATCCATCCACTCGCCGCCGCGGCCAGCCGAGATCGACTTGGTCGCCAGCTCCACAAGGGGCTCGAGCGGCTTGCCATAGGTCTGGGCATAGGAGGCGCGCAAGTCGGCCTCGGCCTTTGCGGTCACCGGCGCCAGCAGCACCGCACCCGCAACAGGCGGGGTTTCGCCTGCGGCGAGGTACCGCGCGACCTGATTGCCGCCGCGCGAATGGCCGAATGCGAGGACGAGCCGGGACATGCCCCTCGCCCGCGCAACCCAGGCGCCGATCTCGGCAATTGCGTCCTCGATGACATAATCATGCCGCGCGGCGCAGTCATACATGCCCTTGCGACGATCGAGCCCCAGTGACAGCGTATGGGCGAGCGAAGCGATGCCGCGCTGCTCAAGCGCCTTGGCAATGCCCTGAATGACTTCCATGTCCTTGTGCGCAAGCGTGCCGTGGGTCATGACCACGAGCGGCGTATCGGGCCCCATCGAGCTGGGGGTGCGCAGGGTCGCGAGCGTCGTGCGGCCGTCGAGCGACAATTCGAGCTCCTGCTCGGCAGCACCTGCGGACGTCGCAAGTGCGAGCAACGCTATCAATCCCACCAACCATCGCATTGGCGCCTGTCTCCCCTAGGGTCGGACAATCGTCCAGTTCTTTTCCGCAAGATCCATCAACGCAGCGACCCCGACCTGGGTGACGCTGACGCCCTCGATCAGCCGCGGTTGCTTACCCTCCTTCGCCGCCAGCGTCTCCAGCGTGTTTCCGCAGGCGATGAAGCTCACATTGGGCATCGATTTCAGGAAGTTTGCGAGGCGCTCCTTCACCGGCGAGCGGTCCTCGAGCAGCATGTCGAGACCGCCGTTGAAGGCAACCACCACCAGTTCGACATCCTCGCCCTGCCCGGAATAATGCCGCGAGACGTTGGCCGCAACATCGAGGACGGCTCGCATCTTGCTCTGGTCGTCATCGCTGATCTGCAGCGCGAGCCTATGCGGCTCCGCCGCTTCCGCCGCGGCCGGGTGGATTGTTATGAGCGAACCCGCAACGAGACTCGCATGCAGCAGCATGCGACGGCTCACCCGGCCGTGGTTCACTCCACACCCCGGGACTTCTTGCCGTCCTCAGGCGTCACGTCGATGGCGACAGCTCGCCCCGTAATCTTCACCGGCGCGATGCAATCCTTCATGCAGGGGTCTTTCTGCCAGAACGACTTCTCGCTGGTGGCGCGGTCGTCCATCACGAAGCCCTGCTCGTTCGGCATCTTGATCGTGGCGAGATTCCTATTGGTCAGCTCGAAATTCTGATCTGTGATCACGTCGTTCAGATGCAACACATACGCAACCAGTGCATAATATTCGTCGACCGACAGCGATCCCGTATTGCCATAAGGCATGGCGTGACGGATGTAGTCGAACAGGGTGGAGGCGTAGGGCCAGTAGGAGCCCACGGTCTTGACCGGATTGTCCGAGGTCAACGAGCCCTTGCCGCCGGCCAGCACCGGCCAGCGACCGCTGCCCTCGCCGAACTCGCCGTGGCAGCTCGCGCAATTGTCCATGAACAGCTTCTCGCCCTGGGCAACCGTGCCCTTGCCCTCCGGCAGGCCCTGACCATCGGGTCGCACGTCGATGTCCCAACCGCGGATTTCGTCCGCGGTCGGCGCGCGGCCGATGTGATAGCGGGGACCGCTCTTGGTGTCCGTCCTCTGGCCCGCAAGCGCCGGCGCGCCCAGCACGCAGGCCGTCAGCGCCACTGCCATGAACTTACGCGACTTCGACATTCTCGACCTCACCATTGGCCTGCACATGCCAGGTCTGGATGCCATTGTTGTGATAGATGGAGTTGACGCCGCGGATCTTGCGCAGCTCGGCCTTGCTCGGCTGCACGTACCCGGTGTCATCCTGTACCCGCGACTGCAGCAGCAGCGGCTCTCCGTTCCAGTCGAACTCGTAGTAGAAGCGCGTCAGCGCCTTGTCGAGAACGGGCCCGTCGAGGCGTGCCGGCCACCAGTTGCGGCCGCCGTCGAGCGACACATCCACCCGCTTGACCTTGCCGTTGCCGCTCCAGGCCAGACCGGAGACAATGGTAAAGCCCTTGCCGTGCCTGATCGGTGCCTGCGGGCTCGGGCTCGTGATCACCGATTTGGCGTCCATCGACCAGGTGAAGCGGCGTGCCTTGCCGTTCGGCATGAGGTCCGTGTACTTCGACGTCTCCTCGCGGGTGTGCCAGGGCTGGTCGCCGACCTTGATGCGGCGCAGCCACTTGACCCACAGATTGCCCTGCCAGCCCGGCACCACGAGCCGCATCGGATAGCCCTGCTCGGGATAGAGCGCCTCACCGTTCATCTTGTAGGCGATGATGCAGTCGTCGAGCGCCTTCTCGATCGGCAGGCTGCGATCCATCGCGGCCGCATCGGCACCTTCGACCAGCAGCCACTTGCCGTTGGCCTTGACGCCGGCTTCATCGAGAAGAGTGCGCAGCGACACGCCTGTGTACTGCACGCAGTGGATCATGCCATGGGTGAACTGGCAGCCATTGAGCTGGGCGCCGCGCCATTCCATGCCCGAATTCGCCGCGCATTCCATAAAGTGGATGCGGTTGACGCGCGGATAGCGCTTCAGCTCCTCCAGCGTGAGAATGAGCGGGCGTTCGACGAGCCCATGAATCATCAGGCGATGATCGACCGGATCGATCTCGGCGATGCCGCCATGATGCCGCTCGAAACAGAGACCGTTCGGGGTGATGATTCCTTCGAGCTCATGCAGCGGTGTGAAGCTCACCGAGGACTCGCGCGAGGCGGTCAGCCATTCAACGTCGCGCCGAACGACGTCCTTCTCGAACTTCGACGGCTTGCCGTACGGACGCACGGCGACGCCTTCGCCGAGCGATTTGGTCCATTCCGGCACGTTTGGGGGCTGGTTCGCCGGATTGCCGCCGCCGGCCAAGGCGGGCTTTGCGAGCACCGACGCCGCAACACCGGCGCCAGCGGCCAGAAAACTGCGTCGGGATTGCCGGGGACTGTCCATCTTCGACATCGCTTCTTACGCTCCGGTGACTTTGACGGCTCTGTTGGGCTCGAGCCGAATGGCTCTCTGTCGCGTCAGGTAATTCGAAACGACGTCCCAGATCGGCGGCCCTTCGGTCCCTTCATTGACGCTGGCCCAGCCGGCGACCTGATATTCCCTGGCAGGATCGATCGGCGTGCCGGTCTTGACCATCTGCATGTCCGAGATACGGCTGCCCTGCGGCTTGGTGACGTCGATGGCATAGGACAGGCCGCCGATCCGCACCATGTCGCCGCCCTGCTGATAATACGGGTCGACATTGAAGAGGTTGTCGGCGACGTCTTCGATGATCTCCTTCAAGCGCGCGCCAGTCATGCCCATGCGGTAGACCGCGGGATAGGTGATCGCGGTTGCATTGGTGACATCCTCAAAGGTGATGTCCTGGCCCGGCAGCACGCTGGTGCCCCAGCGAAAACCGGGCGAGAGCGCGATCTCGGCATCCCGCTCCTGCATCAGCGCCTGGCAGATCAGGTCATCAAACGTGCCGTTGAAATTTCCCCGGCGGTACAGCAGCGATTCAGTCCTGCCGAGCACCTTGGCCAAATCGGACGCGAAGGGCTTGCGGACCTCGGCGATCTTCGCAGCCATCTCGGCGTCCGCCGTGATCACATCGGAGAACAGTGGAATCAGCTTGTAGCGAAACGCCTTGACCTCGCCGTCGCGGACATCGAGATCGAGCCGGGACACGAACTTGCCGGACGAGCCCGAGGCAATCAGCAAGGTCTTGCCGACTTTCACCGCCTCTGGCAGCGCATCATGGGTGTGTCCGGTCAGGATGACGTCGATTCCCTTGACGCGGCTCGCAAGCTTGCGGTCGACGTCGAAACCGTTATGCGACAGCAGCACGACGAGCTGCGCGCCCCCCTTGCGCGCCTTGTCGACCTGCGACTGGACATCCTCCTCGCGCACGCCGAACGACCAGTTCGGGATCATCCAGCGCGGATTGGCGACCGGTGTATATGGGAAAGCCTGGCCGAGCACCGCGATCTTGACGCCGCCGCGCTCGATCATTGTAGAGGCGTCGAACGCCGCCTCGTTCCATTCGGTATCGCGGATATTGAGCCCGAGAAACGGGAAGCCGAGTCCTTCGATCGCCTGCTTGACGCGCTCGGTGCCGTAAGTGAACTCCCAATGCCCAGTCATGGCATCGGGCTTGAGCAGCGCCATGCAGTCGATCATGTCCTGGCCGCGCGTCTTCAGCGACGACCAGGATCCTTGCCAGGTGTCGCCTCCGTCGAGCAGTGCAACCTTGTCGCCGCGCTCGGCGCGAATGGCCTTGATCACCGTGGCGGCGCGGTCGAGACCACCGATCCGGCCATAGGTCTTGGCCAGCGCCTCGAAATCCTCGGACGTCAAGGCATACGCCGCCGACGAGCCCGGCGCGATGCCGAAGCGGCTGAGAAACTCCCGACCGGTGACGTGGGGCGGCACCCCTCTTGCGTCTCCCACGCCGAGATTGGTCGAAGGTTCTCGGAAGTAGAGCGGCATGAGCTGACCGTGAATGTCGGTCACATGCACCAGCGTGACGTTGCCGAGCGGCTCGAAGGCGAGCAACTCAGTCTGGGTCAGGCGCTGCTGGGCAACCGCCCGGGTCAGGCCAGAACCCACACCAGTCGAAAGTGCAGCCGTTGCCGCAGCAACCTGGATGAACTCGCGGCGAGAGATCACGCGCAATGCTCCTGCATATTCATGGCTTCAATTGCGCACCGAGGGCGTCTCGACCGGCAGCCCGATGCCGCGCCAGGCCACGTAGAGCTCGAGGGCAAGGAAGTCGTCAGACAGCGGCTTGAACGGCTCGGCACGCACGTCGAACATGCAGCCTTCGAACCGCTCATGCAGCGGCACCACACGCTGGTCACGCAACCGATAAGTCGGGAAGCCGTTGGTCTGCCCCTGGCTCAGGAAGTCCGCGCGCATAAACTTGCCATTGTTGCGCTCGTGGCAGGACGCGCAGGCGAGATCGAGTTGTCCATAGCGGTTGTAATAGATCTGCTTGCCGCGCTCGAACCAGGGCGAGATCGGCCCGTCAATCTTCACCGCCACAGGCATACCGTGCGACTGGTAACGGACGAAGGTCGTCATGTCGGTCAACTCCCTGGATTTGAATTTCCAAGGCTCCGCCTTCATCTGTTCGCTACGGCAAAGATTGATGCGCTGCTCGAGATTGACCGGCTTCTTCAGCTTGTCGTCCCATTTCGGCATGGCGGCGCCCACACCTTTCATGCTGGCTTCGGCCTCCCCGTGACAGCTCATGCACGACTTGCCCTCACTGCCTTCCGCCTTTTTCCAGGCATCCGCCGCGCGCTCCACGGCGAGGAAGCCGGGATTCTCCAGATCGTCGTCCTGCAAGGCGCGGGTCTCCTTGCTGCGAAATTCGTAGCCGGAGATGATGGTCTTGAAGACATGGCCCGGCGGCGCCGCGATACCTTTCCGCTCGGCGTCATCGGCAGACACGAGCGTCGCACCCGACGTGATGGCCACGATTGCAGCGGCAAACCCAACATATCGTGACGCCATTCGAGTCTCCCTCACTGCGCGATGCGCATCATGCCTTGAGCGCGATCTTCTCTTCGGCGGTGATCACCGAGCCGTCGTCGTCGGTCCAGGCGAACTTGAACGTCCCGGCCTCGTCGATCCTGGCGTCAAACTGGATGTAGGGATTGGCCGAGATCGCAGGCTCCAGTGCGCAAGAGAACACCGGCTTTCCGTTGAACTCGCAGGCAAACTTGTTGATGATCTTGCGCGGAATGGGCTTGCCCTGCGCGTCCTTGCGCTGACCCGATTCCATGAGATGCGAGACCAAGGTCTTGATCTGGATCACCTCGCCCTTGGCCGCTTCCTTGGGGAGCTTGATGCGTGGTTTGTCTGCCATTGTTCCTCTCCTGACGCCCTCAGCCGCCGCAGCCGCCAATCGTGACCTTCACGGTCTTCTGTTCCGTGAACAGCGAACCGTCACTCATCTTCGCGACCGCAACCACGTTCTGCGTGGTGGCGAGCCGGATCCGGATCGAGGCTTCCGCCTTGCCCGACAGCGGTGTGAACGACAATGTCGCGACGCCGGCGTTCGGATTGCCATCCGCAATGATGAGAACGTCCTTGACGTAGGACTCCGCGGTCATCGGGCTCTCGATGTTGATCGACAGCGGCACGGTGTTGCCGTTCTCCGCGATCTCCGGCAAGTCGAGCGAAATCTTGCCCTTGGCCGGCTGCTTGCCGCCGGTGAACTTCTCGATCCACTTTGCCGCGTCGTTCGACACTTCCGCACCGGCCGCCATCGGTACAAGGGTCAGCATGACGAAGCCGCCCCCGAGCGCAAATGCCTGCCGTCGATTGATGGCTTTCATTCCTGGTCCTCCTCGCCGTCAGTTCAGCGTCTTGAGAAAAGCGACGACGTCCTCGACCTGCGCGGCCGTAAGGATCGTCTTGCCGACGAATTCCGGGCGCACCCGGCTGAGACCGTCGTTCTTGAAGAACGCCGGCATGACCGTGTCGGTGAAGATGCGCTTGGGGTCGGCGACGATGAGGCGCAATTGCGCCTCGGTGTAGCGGCCGGCCACGCCGTCGAGCGACGGACCGAACTCACCGTGGAATTCCTCGGATTTCAGGCTGGTGACCTGATGACAGGCCAGGCAATTGCCGAGCGTACGCGTGAGAAATACCTTCTTGCCGGCGGCGGCATTTCCGGGCGCGCCTATCAGGGATTTCGGCAGGGAATCGTCAACGACGTCGAGCTTGATCGGCTCCTTGACCGGTTCTTGGGCGAGAGCGCCCCCGGCCGCTACATAAAGTGCAAACGCAGCCATAAGCGAGCGCCGCATGTTTCCTGCCCTTGAATGCGGGGTGACGCCCGCTGTTGATCACGATGGAATTCAACGTCCATCAAATTCATGTATCATGATATGTTCATACGAATGGCCGCGTCAAGCGAAATTCGGAAGACGCTCTCAATCAGCCATTCGACGCCAGGAAATCCCGGAACGAGCCGCGCTCGTAGGCGCGCTCCCGCACGAAACGAAACATCGCCAGGAAGTGCGGAGGCTTCAGATAGCCGGGCGCCCGCGCCACTTCGCGCGCCATCGCTTCCTTCGCTTCGACGCCATCGGCAGACGGCGGAAAGAACTGAACGGTCGGAGTGAACCTGATGCCGTACTTCCGGGCGAGATCCTTCTCGGCCAATTCCTCGCGGTCAAAGTCCGTAACCTTGCGCGAGCCGATCAGATTGAGCTGCAACACCTCGAAGTTGGCTCGAATGTAGCTCGCGATCCCGGGGTCGGCGAAGTTCACCAGATGCGTCTCGCGGCAATAGGGACAGCCGCGCAGCTCCCACATGACGGCGAGGCGCTTGCCGCCGGCGGTGGCGCTCTCCAGGTCCTCGCGCAGATCGAGAAAGCTCTGCAGGAACCAGGGCTCGTGGTAGAGCCCGTCTTCTCCGACTGCTGGCTCGGCCGCTGCCGCGCCGCGGCCCGCCAAAGCCGTGCCTGCCGCGAATGCGAGGAGACCGCGTCGGGTGGGCATGCGGAGCGACATTGGGGTTTCCTGCCTTGGAGATCTTGCGCGCCGATCGTTTTCATTATGATATTCAAATATAGGAATGTGACAAGGAGTTCTGATCTTGCGCTGCACCATCGCGCTGCTGGCATGGCTGGCCTCCAACGCGCTCGCGCTTGGCGCGGATGGCGACAAGCCGGAGGATCTCGTATCCGCGGTGGCGCCGATCATGGCCAACCTGCGCATTGCCGCGAGCTATGCGCGCACCGGCAACGTTGCGCTGGCACAAAGCGAGATCGACGAAGCGGCCAGCCGCTGGAAGCGGATCGAGCCGAACACCCGCGAACGCCCGCCAGTTCACGCTTCTTCCGAATCGTCGGGATTTCTCGACCGAGGATACGAACAGCTCACAACGGCAATGGGCGCGCTGGACCGCGGAGACAATGCGGCCGCCGAACGCGAGCTGCTTGCGGTTCGGCGAGCTTTCCACGCGCTCAGGCGTCACGCGGGCCTCTACGATCTCGGCGATTGCATCTTCGAGATCGCGCCCGCCATGGACGCCTTGCGTGTCGCTGCGACCCGCTACAGCGAACGGCCGGCACAAGCGAACGCCGAGGAGACCGTCGCCGCCGCAGGCGCGTTCCGCGATCGGCTTTTACGGTGCAACGAATGGGCAAACGGCGAGATCGCCGCGCAAGGTGAATTCCGCCGCCTGATCGATGGCGCAATCGCCAGCAGCGGCGAGATCGCTCATGCCGCCATGGCCGGCGACGGCCCCCTCGTGCATCGTTACCTCATCGAGCTGCAATCTTTCGCCCAATTGCTCGACTTCCGCTTCGGCTAGCCTCAGCCGATGCTGGTCAATGCAGGGAACTGCTCGAGCAGCCATTGCGAGACCGCGGGCATCAATCCGGTCAGGAACATGAGACCGGTCACAACCAGGAAGACGCCCATCGTCTTCTCGACCAGACCGAGATGCCGACGCACGCGGCCAAGCGCTCCGATGAAGCGGCCGGTGAACGCCGCTGCGATCAGAAAGGGAATTCCGGTCCCGACCGAATAGGCGAGCAGCAGCAGCGCCCCTCGCCCGGTCGTGTCCTCCGAACCCGCCATCAGCAGGACGGCGGCGAGGATCGGGCCCGCGCAGGGCGTCCAGCCGAACGCGAATGCCAGCCCCATGACGAATGCCCCCGCCATACCGGCCGGACGATTGTCGACCTGCACGGTGGCGCTGCGATAGAGCAGCGGAATCCTGAGCAGCCCGAGAAAATGCAGCCCCATGACGATGATCAGCCCGCCCGCAGCGATACCGAGCGTCGACAGATGCGCGGAGACGAAGCGTCCCGCGATCGAGGCGGTCGAGCCGAGCGCGATGAAGACCAGCGAGAAACCTGCCACGAAGGACAGCGCCGAGAGCAGGATGCGCGGCCGCAAATCCGGCCTGTCGCCGGACAGATCCGTAACCGAGACGCCGGCCATGTAGCACAGGAACGGCGGGACCAGAGGCAGGATGCAGGGCGACAGAAACGACAAGAGGCCCGCGACAAAGGCCGCACCCAGCGTCACGTCCAAGGTCATTTCCGCCCATCCCTAGCACATATACGAATTTAATGATATAAAGCGCCGAGGACGTCCGAAAAGCAAGCCCGCCAGGCAGGTCCAAAAGGCTCGGTTACGCAGCATGAACAGAATCATCGCCCTGCTCGCCCTCGCCATCGGGCTGGCGCTGCCCGCGACCGCATCGCGCGCCGCAGAGCTCGTCATGTTCGAGCGGCCTGGCTGCGCCTGGTGCGCGCGTTTCAACGCGGAGATCGCGCCAATCTACGGCAAGACCGGGGAGGGCCGGGCCGCACCGCTGCGTCGGGTCGACCTGAACGGCTCCCTCCCCGCCGATCTGGCCGGAATCGATCCGGGTCCCTTCACGCCGACCTTTGTCGTGGTACAAGAGGGCCGTGAGATCGGGCGTATTCGTGGCTATCCCGGGGATGCCTTCTTCTTCGGCCTCTTGGACCGAATCCTGTCAAACACGGGATCAGAACCCGGGAGGTCGTGACCGTTCTTGCCTATTGTGCTAAGAGGAATCTGACGCGATGCCGTTGCCCAAGCTGAAGGAGATCGAGGGCTCAGCCGAACTCGAGCAAATGATCGAGAAGGCGCGCGAGGCGAGCGACATGCTCAAGGCGCTGTCCCACGAGTCCCGATTGCTGCTGCTCTGCATCCTCGCCGAGGGCGAGAAATCCGTGACCGAGCTCGAGCAATTCCTGGGCGAGCGGCAATCGACGGTCTCGCAGCAGCTGGCGCGGTTACGGCTCGATCGGCTGGTGACGACCCGCCGTGACGGCAAGACGATCTACTACAGCCTCGCCAACGAGGACGTCCGCAAGATTCTCACCGCCGTTTACGACGTGTTCTGCGAGCCGGTGCGCCGGCGCCGCCGGTAGTTCTCCGCGCTGGCTTTTCGCGCCCCACCGGCGCAGATTACCCGCCGCCAGGACCAAGAAGAAGCGGGAGGAATGCTGAGCCCTTCGACCATCGCGTTTGCATGCGGGCTTGCCGCCGGTGCCGTGCTCGGCATTGCCGGCCGCGCCGGACGCTTCTGCACGCTGGCGATGCTCGAGGACGCGTTCTTCGGATCGGATTATCGCAGGCTGAAATCCTTCGCGCTGGCCGCGGCGGTCGCCCTGCTCGCGACCCAGGCGCTTGCCGAGTTCGGCATCGTCGATCTGTCGCGGTCGATCTACCTCACGGCGTCGATCGGCCTTGGCGGGGCCATCCTTGGCGGGCTGATGTTCGGCGTCGGCATGGCCCTGGTCGGCACTTGCGGGTTCGGCACGCTGGTGCGCGTCGGGGGCGGCGATCTGCGTGCCATCGTGGTGTTTCTCGTGCTCGGCCTTTCGGCGCTCGCGACCATGCGCGGTATTACCGGTGTGCTGCGGCTGATGCTGATCGAACCGTTGTCGGTGCGGCTGCCCGAGGGGAGCACCCAGACCTTGACGTCGCTGCTCGGCGCCGGCGGCATGATGCGCGCGGTCCTCGTCGTGGCCATTGCCACCGCGCTCGCCTTCTGGGCCCTTGCGGACGGCAGGCTGATCCGGTCGCCGCGGCTGCTGGCCGCTGGTCTTGCCGTGGGCGCGGCGATCGCGTTCGGCTGGTTTGCGACTGGATGGCTTGCCGACGACGAGTTCGACGCGGTGCGGGTCTCCTCGCTCACCTTCGTGGCTCCGCTCGGCGATGCCATTCTCTATATTGCCACCTTTTCCGGTGCGCGGCTGAATTTCGGCATCGGCTCCGTCGTCGGCGTCGTCGCAGGCTCGTTTGCCGCGGCGATGCTCGCGCGCGGCTTTCGTTGGGAGGCCTGCGACGACGCCCGCGAGCTGAAGCGGCACATGACCGGCGCGCTCCTGATGGGCATCGGAGGGGTCATGTCGATGGGATGCACGATCGGCCAGGGATTGACCGCATTCTCGACGCTCTCTCTTTCAGCGCCTATCACCATGTTGGCAATTGCCTGCGGAGCTCGACTCGGGCTCGAGTTCACGATGACCGGCGAATGGTTGCCAGCAGTGCGCAAGCTATTCGGCACGTAGCCGAGGAAGGCCTCGGGAAACCAGTAACGCAGCCGGGATGGTTCATTTTCATTTTGACTGACGAAGCTCAGAGTGCAGCTGATGCCGGCGGCGGGAGTGCCGCTTTACATTGAGCGCAGCACAAGCGACACGCGTGCCGGTTACATGAGGCGGCGGAGATCCTCGGAACCGTCGGTGCCTCGCGCCGGGGCACGAATCGATGGAACCCAAGCGCCGTTTCTCGAGAGCCGAGCGGAACGGCATGTCTGCCGCAGCAAGGCTGTCCGCACCTGTGCATGCGGCCGTCTCCGGAACATCCTAGTGAGCTCCCCGCATATCCGCCTCGATTCCCGGAGGCGCACGTTCGTCGAAGCGTGACCGATAGGCCTGAAGGTTCTCCATCACACGCTGCACGTAGATGCGCGTCTCGGTGAAAGGGATACGCTCGACCCAATCGATGACGTCAACGGTCGGATCTCGGGGATCGCCGTAGCGTGCGATCCATTGCTTGACCCGCCCACGCCCGGCGTTGTAGCCGACCAGAACGAGGACGTGGTTCCCATCATAGGTCTTGAGAAGATCTGCGAGTTCGGCGGATCCGAGTTGTACATTGTAGGCTGGATCGCTTCGCAGCCGCCCGGGCTCAAATGCGATACCCAGCCGGCGGGCGATCGTTTGGCCTGTTGCGGGTGTCACCTGCATCAATCCCGAGGCTTTTGCCGGCGATTGCGCGCCCTTGTCGAAGGCGCTTTCCGCCCGCGCCACAGCGTAGACGAGACTTGCAGCCGCCTTCGGGCCGACCGAGGCATAGTTGGGCAGGCCGAAATTGGGAAACGCGTACAGATCCAGCGGAAACCCACGCGCAAGGGCGCCCTTGCCGACCGCAAGGGTAGCGCGCGCATCCCGCCTCTTGGCGACGGCTTCGGCGATGACCGTCAGCAGTCCAATGTCGGCCGTACGGCCAAGGTCGGCGACGAACGGGATCACCAGATCGCTGTTGCCAGTCGCGTAGAGCAGTTCGACTGCGCGAACAAGATCGCGTTTGGACAGGTTTGCGCGCTCTCTAGGACCGAGGCTTGGCGGTCGCGGCAATGAAACGTCGCGTCGGCCCAATCGGGCGCTTGCCAGCTGCCCGTAATATGCTGCGGTGCGTCTCGATGCGGCGGCATAGTGGCCGCGCGCCTTCTCCCGATCACCGCCCGCCTCTGCAGCACGTCCGAGCCAGTACGCTGCGCGTGCAAGCGAGGTTGGATGGGTCGTCATCCTCGCGATACGCGCGAAATGCTGTGAGGCCAGATGGGGGTTATTCAGAAATCGCAGCGCGATCCATCCCGCAGTGAATGTCTGGTCGACGCGAAGACTCTCCCTGGAGGGGGAGGCCGCATCGCGGGCGATTCGGTAGGCTATCTGCGCCTTGCCGTCATCGAGCAGTCGACGCACCAGGATGCGGCGCTCGACCCACCATGCATCGGCATGGTCGGAAACGGATGCGCGAAGCTTGGCGGAAAGCAGCAGTTGCGCGGCCTCCGCAATGCGGTCCTTGCGGCGAAGCCACTGGATACGAGTGAAGAGGTAAGCAGGCTCAGCGCCTGCAGCCGATGCTACCGCGTCGAGCAAGGCACCGCTGGTGCTGGCATTTTGGATGACGGCT
This sequence comes from Bradyrhizobium sp. in8p8, assembly GCF_000426845.1. GTDB lineage: Bacteria > Pseudomonadota > Alphaproteobacteria > Rhizobiales > Xanthobacteraceae > Bradyrhizobium > Bradyrhizobium japonicum_C. The sequence goes on from NZ_AUGD01000001.1 coordinate 426,792, forward strand.
GCCCGCGCTTTCACGATCGCTCGGTCGGTTGCGCTGAGGCGCTTCGCCGCACGCAGGGATCCCGTGATGTCGTCCGCATACAGACGTGATTCCATGCGAGCCCGGTGATCGGCAGCCGAGAGCAGGTGTCCGAAGCGCGCCAGCACTTGCGCCTCGGACTGCGCGGAGAGGCGGCCGTTGTGCCAGGCGGAACGGACGTATTTTCGGGCTGCGGCTTGATCGCCGCGCTCCGACAACGCTCGCGCAAGCGCGAGCTTGCCTAAGGCCCCCAAGGGTTTCCGCTCGGAGAAGAACATGAGCACGGTTCCGGGCTCGTGCGGCTCGAACCAGAGCCTGGCTTCTGCGCGTCGCCGAAAACGATCGAGGCTGGGCCACGATGGATTGGCGCGGACGAACGAGGCGTAGCGTTGAAAGTCGATCCCATCATCATCGGAACGCAGGATCACCCACTCCGCCAGTCTACGGCTCGCGCGGTCACGAATTGTCCCGCTGCGTTCGATCGCCAATCCCGTCTTCCCGCGACGGGCAAGACGGATCGTCTCTTTCAAGTTGCCGAACGCAGTAACCGACCGTGCCTCCGTCTCCTGGTGAACGAAGCGCGTATCGGGAGAATGGTCCTGCGACGTCGCGGCGGGAGGCGAGGGGAGCGCCGCCTTCCTCGATGATAGCAATCGGCCAATCACATCGGAAGCATCGGACGTCGAGGCGCTCTGACGTGGCAAGGACCTCCCTCGCCGTGCTGGAGACGGTTCGGTCCGCGCGAACGGCACGTGCTCTGAGCTTGAGGTACGAGAGTCGGACTGTGGATCCGCTAACGGTTTATGTCCGTGCGCTTCGGAGGCGAAGACAACCACCGAACCGGCAGCCAATAGCATCATGTGGACAAGCAGCGGGATATGGATGACCCGATTGCGCGACATCGGCGGCATAAGCTTCTTCCTGGGCGGTGAGGAGCCGAGACGATCGAGTGCAACGACGAACGACGGCAGAAACTGGGCGAGCCGGGAGAGATGGTTAACTACGCCGCACGAAGCGAGCATCTCTCTTGATTCGATCTCGCGCTTGGTCCTCTACCGTACAAATCTCGGGCGCAAATCTCCCTTCCGACGATGTATGCAACGGCTCGCGCAGGCGTCGAGGAGCTGCGGGCGTTCTTGCGTCTGAAGTGCGGACGTCCTCTCGCTCGCCGCGCGCGTCGCACTATCATCAGGAGAGGGTTTGGTTTCGAGGGTGTTGGGACGATCAGATACGGAGAATTGGAGCATTTGGAAGCAGCTGTCGTTGCAGAGATTGATGAGCGCAGCAGCGACGGCGATCTTGCTCGGAAGCCTGGTCGGCTCGGCGTCTGGTTCCGAGCGCGTCCAACGGAGCGGCCTTCCGATACCCCGTTTTGCCTCCGTCAAGAGCAAGCCGGCCAACGTTCGCGCTGGACCCGGTATCGATTATCCGCTGCGATGGACCTTCGTTCGCCGCCATCTTCCCGTGGAGATACTCGCGGAGTTCGGAAACTGGCGGCGCATCCGCGATGCCGATGGCGAAGAGGGATGGATGCTGGGCGCACTGTTGTCCGGCCGGAGGACCGCGTTGATTGCTCCCTGGTCGGCCGCAAAGCCGGTTCGTCTTCGAAAGCATCCGAAGCCAGACTCGGCGGTCAACGCCGTCGTTGAACCGCGCGTTCTCGTCATCGTAGATGCGTGCGCCGGCGTGTGGTGTCACGTTCGAGCAGAGACTTCCGCAGGCTACGTTCGGCAGACCAGACTGTGGGGCGTGTATCCCGACGAAGTGTATTGATGCGCGGAAGATCGTTTGACTGATCGGCGCAACGCAGCTCTGCGCGACGGTGCCGTTCATCTCGTATTCACCCGCTGACGCAACACTGAAGATGGGGCATCTTGTAAGGAAACTTTATGAAGAAACTCGCTCATGGTCTCGCCATTGCCGTCCTGCTCACTTTCGGAACACTCTCGGTTCCAGCCAACGCGGCGCCGGCGCGTCCGATTGCTCCTGCGGTAGCTTCCGAGCTGGTGCAAGCGCACTATCACCACCGCTATCACCGTCACCATCGATATCATTCTCGGAAGGTGTGCAAGCTGCGCACCGTCGTAAGACGCGGCCCTCACGGCCACCGCGTCGTGACCCGCGTGCGCGTTTGTCGATAAGCACCACGTCGATGGGCTGCTGCAAGCAGCAGCCCATTCCCTTTCTTCCGAAGCGCTTCGCGTAAGCCTCTGGTGGTCTAGTTGGCGCGGAAGCGTACCAAGAAACGCGCGTCGTCAGCGGATTTGCGGCAATTCGTCACTTGTCTTGCCGGCCAGAGCGCTTCATCAGCGCACAACGAATTGCTCTCCTGTTGAACGGATCGGTGCTGCTCGAATTCGGACTCAGGCTTGCATGGGAATGGAAAGGTTCCAGCTTCAACTCATCATCATCCTCATTGCGGCAATCGCGATGTGGTGGAGCAGCCATCCGTCGTCCCGCACCATCGAAGGCTGCGTTCAGAGAGGTTGCCTGGCTGACTATCGGAATGGATTCGATCCAACACTGATTTCCGAGATGAGCCCTTACATGCGCAGCGAGAAATGGTGAGAACCGGGATGGGATGCAGACGCTAGCCTTGTGCGCGGCTTTTAGGCAGGAGGGCATTCTCAACTCGGAGAGCGGTGCGACCTTTTTCGACGCCCGTCTTTGAACCGTTCAATCATGCCGTCGCGAAAAAGCGAGTGGCGCTAGGGAGCCGCCGCCTCATCGAATACCCGGACCAACCTGCCTCTCTCCTATAGGCGCACCCGTCGCGTGTTCATCGCTTGTCCAATACGGCCGAGAGCGCCGAACCGTCGTTCAAGATCGAAAAAACCTCCCGGGAGGACAGATGCGCCGCAGCCTGATCGAAAGTCTCGCTGGCATCGACCTTGGCGCGCCCGACCGCCAGGTTTGGGTCGACGGTCTCGGGCCGGGCGGCGCGAGGAGGCGGCAGTTGCGCAACGTGGAAGGCCAGGAGTGCGGCATCTCCGCGCAGTTCCACGAGCGCGGGTTTGATCGCTAGATCGGCCGACGCGCTCAATTCGTTCGCTCGTCGCAACACCGCAGGCGGCTCCCGCTCTTCGGGCGTGACGAACAATTTGCCGGACGCGGGCCTGGCGCTCAGTGCGCCAATCGGAACTGCGAACAGCAGGCCAACGATGACAGGCGACATCCAGAGCAGAAGGGGGAGCGAAACGGCGTACGCGCTTGCCGCCATGACAACGCCGCACAATGTTGGAACGCCGTATTTGCGATAGAGCTCGCGGCGCTCCACGGTCCCGTCGTCGCGCCTTTGCGTCTGCCAGCCCGCATCGCGGCCAGCAAGAATTTCGACGACCGCGATCGACTGGAAGATCATCATCACCGGCGCCATCAACGCCGATACGACGATCTCTGCGAAAAGGCCGGCCGAGGCTCGCAATGCGCCGCCGAATTGGCGTCGTACCGAGCCCCGCATCCAAACAAGGATCAGGCTCAGCAGCTTCGGCAACAACAGCAGCCCCATCGTTGCAGCGAACACCCAGATGGCGAGCACGGGATCCTGGGCCGGCCAGCTCGGAAACAAAGAGAAGCCCTTGGGAAAATACTCCGGACGCACGAAGCGGGCCTGCAGCGAGATCAGCATCCCCAGCAGCAGGAACAGGAGCCACAGCGGAGCCGTCAGATATGCCCCTATGCCCACCATGAAATGCAGACGTGACACCCAGTGGAGCCCCCGCGCGGGCACCACAGCGAGATGCTGAAGATTGCCCTGGCACCAGCGTCGGTCGCGCGCGGCGAAATCAAGCAGCGAGGGCGGCACCTCTTCGTAACTGCCCCCGAGCGTCGGCAGCATGTAGATGCCCCACCCTGCCCGCCGCATCAGCGCGGCCTCGACGAAATCGTGGCTGAGGATGTGCCCGCCGAACGGCTTACGTCCGCGGAGTTGCGGCAGCGCTGCCGCTTCGGCAAACGCCTTCACCCGGATGATGGCATTGTGGCCCCAGTAATTGCCTTCCGAGCCGTGCCACCAGGCTACGCCCGCGGCGATCATCGGGCCGTACAGGCGGCCAGCGAATTGCTGGACCCGGCTGAACAGACTTCGCGCGTTGACGACCATGGGGAGCGTCTGAACGAGGCCGGCGCTCGGATTGCTCTCCATGGCATGGACCAATCTCACGATCGTCTGCCCGCTCATCAGACTGTCGGCGTCGAGCACGATCATGAAGTCGTAAACGCCGCCGAATCGCGTGATCCACTCGGAGATGTTCCCGGCTTTCCGTGCCGTATTGTCTGCTCGGTGGCGATAGTACAGCCGCGTTCCAACGGCCTGTCGCAACGCAAGCACCGCCTTTTCTTCGGCGACCCAGATGTCCGGATCGGTGCTGTCGCTCAGAACGTACCAGTCGAACAGCTTTCCGCGCGAGGTCGTCTCCAAGGATTCGATGATCGCCCGAAGCCGCGCCGTCAATCGGTGTGGGTCTTCGTTGTAGGTAGGAAGCAGCATGGCGGTGCGGCTTGCGATCGCAGGGAGCTCCCCGTCTGGTGCGAAGGCGCCCGGACGATGGACAAGCAGCACAAAGAAGCCGGCCATCGCGGAGGCGAACGAGAAGGCGACCCAGGCGAGCAGCACCAGGAACAGCGCCAGCACCATCGCTTCAAGGACGGTTACGCCACCGACCTGCAGCACGCGATACATCTCATACCCGCCGCCCCCCGTGAGCGCCGCCGTCGAGAGGAGGATGAGGCCGCGCCGCCAGGCCATTGCGGGGGTGACAGGCGCGGGAATCCGGTCGCGTACCCGGTTCTTTCCCAGGTCGCCGGGAGCCATCGGAAGGGGAGCTTCCGCCGGCAGCAGGCGCTGGGCCGCGATGTCTTCGGCGATCGGCCGCTGCGCGCGGCTCACGGGGCCCATCGGTAGACCCAGACTTCGGATAAGGGCTTGTCACCTGCGGTCAGAAAGGCCCGCAGCTCGATCGGCTCGGTCTTCACCTGGCATTGGAAGCTCAGCCGCCAACCACCGGTGTACGGATTGGGCTGCGTGACGATGTTCTTCACCTCGGTCTTTTCGGCCGTCACCACGCCTTTGACGCCAGCCGGATCGACGCCTTTCAGGTTGTCGCCCAGCAGATCAAGGACGAAGAGGCGCGCGTCCTCACCCCTGGCACCTATCCCGCTTCGCGTGAACCTGGCGAGCGAATGCGGCTTCGGACTATCCGGCCCCCAATGCAGCCGGTAGGTGTAGTTGTGTTCGCCCTTGGCCTGCAGCGGGCCCTTAGGCCGCCAGAATGCAGCGATGTTGTCGTGAACTTCCTCCTTGGTCGGGATCTCGAACAGCATGACCCCGCCCTCGCCCCAATCGCCGATCGGCTCCATCCAGAGACTTGGGCGTTTTTCGAAGCTGGACTCGATGTCCTGATAGGCGGAGAAGTCTCTCTCCCGCTGCATCAAGCCGAACCCGCGCGGATTGAGATCCTGGAAAGTGCTGATCTGGAGGTCGCGGGGATTGCTGAGCGGCCGCCACAGGCTTTCGCCCTTTCCGTTGAAGATCGCAAGGCCATCGGAATCGTGGACGGACGGACGAAAATCATCGATGTCGTTGCGGTCGTTCGGACCATAGAAGAACATGCTCGTCATGGGCGCGAGCCCGGCCCGCTGCATTTCGACGCGCGGGTAGACCGACATTTCGACGTCGAAGACCGTCGTGTCCCCAGGTCGCGCCGTGAACCGGTAGCTCGCTGCGCAGCTCTTGCTGTCGAGCAGAGCATGGATCACCAGCGAGGACGCACCAGGCGCCGGCCGCTCGAGCCAGAACGCCTTGAAGAGCGGAAATTCCTCGCCCTTGCTTTCGCCCGTATCGATCGAGAGCCCGCGGGCTGAAAGCCCGTACGTCTGCCCCTTGGCAACGGCGCGAAAATAGCTCGCGCCGAGGAAGGCGCAGACCTCGTCGTAATAGTCGGGGCGGTTCATGGGCGCGTGTATGCGAAAGCCGGCGAAGCCGAGATCCATGTCCTCGAACGCCGGAATCTTCTCGCCGAACGAGAAGTCTGTCTTGCGGTACTTGAGCTCGGTTGCCTTTCCGTCCACGACCTCGAAGATGTTCACTCTGTTCTTGTAGAAGAAGCCGCGATGGAAGAACTGCGCTTCGAATGGAAGATTCTTGCCGCGCCAGAGCGCGCGCTCGGGCAAGAAGCGGATCGAACGATACTTATCGTAGTCGAGATCCTTCAATGCGCTCGGGAGCTTCTCGTCCGGCGCCTCGTACGGTTTGCCCGCCAGCATCCGCGCCAAGTCCCTCACCGTGGACGGGCTGAACGCGTCGTCTGACGCCGCGGCGAAACGCCCGCGCGAGGCGAGCAGCAGCGCCGGCAGCAACGCCGACCCTCGAACAAGCTGGCGTCGATTCACGTGCTCTCCTACTCGCTCCTGCTGCCGCGGCCAAGCAACGACCGCGGCGCCCGCGAGTTCCACCGTCCGGCCATTACTGGTGCGAGGTGAAGTGCGCAGCGGCGATGGACCACAAAACGGACGGAACTTGAGAGCCGCCAGCTTCCTCCATCAGGTCGGAAAATCTGACCGCCCCCCGGAGAGCCCGGAGAGTCTTGGCTCCGAAACGCGCTGTTGACGACAGAGGCGCTTCGCGTGACGCGGCTACCGCGCGCTGTCAGATCGGCGGAATCCGCGCGCTAGTTGCACGGGGGTAGCCCGCGTCGAGATGAGTCTTCGTGGAAATCTTGTAGAAACCTCCTCTTCAGCCCCAGGCGCCGGGCGCCCAAATCGTTGAAGAGGATGGTGGGCACGACAGGGATCGAACCTGTGACCCCTACCATGTCAAGGTAGTGCTCTCCCGCTGAGCTACGTGCCCTAGAGGTCGTCTAAGATCGGGTGGGTCCCTATAACGGCTCAGGGGAGCCGGCGCAAGGACGGAAGGGGCCTGATTCAGGCCGCCAGCATCTTGTTCACTTCGCTGACCAGCTCGCGCAGATGCACCGGCTTGGACAGCACCTTGGCGTTCTTGGGGGCGTCCGAATCCGAATTCAGGGCGACCGCGGCGAAGCCGGTAATGAACATGATCTTGATATCAGGGTCGAGTTCCGAAGCCCGGCGGGCGAGCTCGATGCCGTCCATCTCGGGCATCACGATGTCGGTCAGCAGCATCTCGAACGGCTCTTCTCGCAGCCGCTGATAGGCGGCCATGCCGTTATCATGGGACGAAACCTGAAAACCGGCGTTTTCCAGCGCCTTGACCAGGAAACGGCGCATGTCGTTGTCGTCTTCGGCGAGCAGGATCTTTGGCATGGCAGGAAATGTCGCATCCCCAGAGGATATCAGCAGAGATCACTAAGCCCGACAGAGGGTAAATTTGGGGTGAAAATCTTTACCCTGAGTCGGCTGCGCTGCCGCACTCTTCTGAACCGGAAAGCGGCTCGAATCAATCGAGCCGCCTTGGCCCATCCCGCCTCCCTGTCGGCACGGTTAAGAGGTGTTCCAACGCGCCGTCACATCTTTTCGCTTGGCAGAATGGTTGCGATTCCGGACAATGACGACACATAAGAGCCGCTCGATCGGCCGAACTCAATGCGAACTGGCTCCTGCCAGATCCCGGCCCGAGGGACGAAACCTGAGAAGATGACCCGGTTTGACGGCGAGACGTCGCCAGCCTTCGAGATCGTGGAGCCCGCGCAATGGCGCGCGCCTGTCATCTTCAACTCGCCCCATTCCGGCTCAACCTATCCGGACGAATTCCTGGCGGCCTCGCGAATCGACCTGCCGACGCTGCGGCGTTCGGAAGATTCGTTTATGGACGAGCTGATCGGCCATTTGAGCGAGCGAGGCTTTCCGACGGTGCGGGTCAACTTCCCCCGCTCCTATGTCGACGTCAATCGCGAGCCGTATGAGCTCGACCCACGCATGTTCACCGGCCGCCTGCCGAGCTTCGCCAACACCCGCTCGATGCGGGTCGCCGGCGGCCTCGGCACGATTCCGCGCGTGGTCGGCGATGGCCAGGAGATCTACCGCGACCGCATCCTGGTCGACGATGCGCTGGGGCGGATCGAGACGCTCTACAAGCCCTACCATCGCGCGCTGCGCCGGTTGATCAACAAGGTTCATCAGATGTTCGGCACCGTGGTGCTGGTCGATTGCCACTCGATGCCCTCGGTCGGTGTCAGCAGAGACGAGCCGCGCCGTCCCGACGTCGTGATCGGCGATCGCTATGGCACGAGCTGCACGCCGCTGCTGCCCGATTGCGTCGAGGAGACCATGACCGGGCTCGGCTATTCGATCGGCCGCAACAAGCCCTATGCCGGCGGCTTCATCACCGAACATTACGGCAACCCCGCAAGCGGTCTGCACGCGGTGCAGCTCGAGCTTAATCGCGCGATCTACATGGATGAGCGGCGACGCGAGCGAAGCGCGCGCTTCGTGCAAGTGGCGTCCGATTTCGGTGTCCTCGCCGACGTGCTGGCGACCACGATCCCCTTCGCCGATCTCGGCCCGTTCCAAGCCGCGGCGGAATAGAGCAAGCTGCATTCGTGTTGCCCATGCGAAGCGCGAATCCGCTTTCGCTTCGCAGGTTTCCGCGCACCGAATGAAACCAGAGCCCCAAGAAAAAAGGGCCGCTCGCGAATGACGCAAGCGGCCCAAGTCTAGGGAGGAAACGCCCAAGGAGGGCAGCGGTAACGCCAAGCGCTACCGCACCGCAACAATATGCGGCCGCGCCGCACAAAGTGCAAGGGCTTTTGAGCCGTTTCCCATGCAATTAGCACATGGCTCAGTTGCTTCCTTGGAAACCCAGATTCAGTTTCTTTGATAAGGAAATTCAATGGGTTGATAGTCGTTTGGGGGCGCGGGCCGCAACCTCGGAACTAAGCTTTCAACTCTATGATCGATTTTTGGCCCCGGGATGACCGAACGAGCAGTCGCTCCGGGCATCCAAAATACCAGGGAGCAAATCAAGACAGCGCTGCACGTCGGAGACGAATTGAGCTAGGCAGAAGGCGAGCTTCATCCAACTTTCGCTTCGAGGATTCCCGTGACGGTGATCGATTTCTCCGCCTTCATCGGACGGCTCGCCACCGCCTCCGGCGAAACCATCCTGCCGTTCTTCCGCACGTCCCTCTCGATCGACGACAAGAGCAAGACCAGGGATTTCGACCCGGTGACGGAGGCCGACCGCGCCGCGGAGGCGGTGATGCGCAGGCTGATCAAGGCAAGCTTCCCCCAGCACGGCATCGTGGGCGAGGAATTCGGCAACGAGCGCGAGGACGCAGACTATGTCTGGGTGCTCGACCCCATCGACGGCACCAAATCCTTCATCGGCGGCTTTCCGATCTGGGGCACGCTGATCGCGCTTTTGCACAAGGGCGCGCCGGTGTACGGCATGATGCATCAGCCCTTCATCGGCGAGCGCTTTTCCGGCGACAACGGTTCGGCCAACTACAAAGGCCCGTCCGGCGCGCGCCGGCTCCAGGTTCGCCGCTGCGCTTCGCTGTCTGAGGCAACGAGCTACACCACCAGCCCGCTGCTGATGAACGAGAGCGACCGCGCCGTGTTCGGCCGCATCGAGCGGGCTGCGCGGCTGTCGCGCTATGGCGGCGACTGCTACTCCTATTGCATGCTGGCGGCCGGCCACGTCGATCTCGTGGTCGAGACCGAGCTGAAACCCTACGACATTGCGGCCCTGATCCCGATCGTGACCGGCGCCGGCGGCGTCGTGACCACATGGGAAGGCGAGCCGGCCCAGGGCGGCGGCCGCATCATCGCGGCCGGCGATGCGCGGGTTCACGAAGAAGCGTTGAAGCTTTTGAACCAGTAGCGAGCGGTCGGAGGGCTTGCATGTCCGACGCGGGAGCGGGAGACGGCGAAGTAGGTGGTTCTTACCCCGCCTGGAGGCGGGGCGCTTCGCCTTGAGCGAAGCGAGAGGTGAAGCGGGGTGGGGTGATCTCTCCACACAGGCAGTGCCTCAATGGAGAGACTGTCACCCCATCCCGCTCGCGCTTCGCACGGTGGCCCCTCCCCCTCCAGGGGAGGGTAAGGGTTCGCTCACACCGCCTCTGCCCGCAAATGCTCCACCAGCATCTTGGCCGGCTTTGGCAGCGCCTTGAAGCTCCGCGCACAGATCACGAGTCGACGGTTGGCGAACGGATCGCGCAGGCGGACCATGGCGAGCGGCATGGTCCTGGCGCAGCGACGGGCGGCAGCTTCCGGCACCAGAGCAACGCCGACATCGGCGGCAACCATCTGGCAGATCGCGTCGAAGTCGCGCAGGCGGGCGCGGACATGCAGTCGCATACCGAGCCGCGCCGCGTGCTTCGAGATGTGCATCTGGAGCGCGGTGGCGCTTGTCAGGCCGACAAAGTCGCAGGCTCCCGCCTCCTGAAAGTCGATCCGGCGGCGGTCGGCGAAGGGGCCGCGCTTCGACGTCACCAGCGTCAGGCGGTCCTCGCTGAAGACGAAGCGCTCGATATGATCGGGCAGCGCGTGCTCGGCGGCGAAGCCGAGATCGGCCGCACCGGCGGTGACCACCGCCGCAATGTCGGTGCTCTCGCGCTCCTCGATGTCGACGGCGATGTCGCGATGCGCGCGCAGGAAGCCGGCGAGCGCCTTCGGCAGATGCTCCGACAGCCCCGACGTGTTGGCGAGGAAATGCACGCTGGCACGCATACCAGAGGCAAATCCGGCGAGATCGCCGCGCATGGCGTCGATCTGGTGGATGACGAGCCTGGCATGATCGAGCAGGCTCTCGCCGGCGGCGGTCAACTCCACGCCGCGGCGCCCGCGCTTGAGCAGCGCGACGCCGAGCGCATCCTCGAGACCCTTGATGCGCGCGCTGGCCGAGGCCAGCGCTAGGTGCGAGCGCTCCGCGCCGCGGGTGATGCTGCGCTGGTCGGCGACCGCGATGAAGAGCTGGAGATCGACGAGGTCGAAGCGCATAAGAGGTCTTTCATGCCTTCGTTTGCAGCGAAGGCTCTCTCCGTAACCTCCAGATTGTGCCGGCGCGCAGCTTCCGTCAATGTGCTGAGATGATCGACCCGCTCCTCATCCTGATCGCCGCCGTCTTCCTGCTGGCGGGATTCGTCAAGGGCGTCATCGGCCTCGGCCTGCCGACGGTGTCCATGGGCCTGCTCGCGGTGAGCATGGCCCCCAGCCGCGCCATTGCGATCGTGATCGTGCCTGCCATCGTCACCAACATCTGGCAGACCTTCGTCGGTCCTTACCTGCGGGACATCCTGAGGCGGCTATGGCCGCTGATGATCGGCACTGTGGTCGGCTGCTGGCTCAATGCCGGCGCACTGACCGGCCCGCATGCGCGCTACGGCACGATCGTGCTCGGCATTCTGCTCGTCATCTACGCGGTGATCGGCCTGAACAAATTCCATTTCCACGTTTCACCGCGGAACGAGAAATGGGTCGGCGGGGTGGTCGGCGTTATCACCGGCGTGATCTCGGCCTCGACAGGCGTGCAGGTGATCCCCTCAATGCCCTTCATGCAGGCGATCGGCATGGAAAAGGACGAGCTGGTGCAGGCGCTCGGCGTGTTCTTCACGACGGCAACGCTGGCGCTCGCCTTCAACCTTACGGCCGTTGGCTTGCTGACGCCCGCCAATGCCCTGCCGGGTGCCGTTGGCCTCGCCATGGCCTTTGCCGGCATGTTCCTCGGCCAATCGGTGCGGGCGCGGATGCCGGCAGAAGCGTTCCGCCGCTGGTTCCTGATCGCGATGATTCTGCTCGGCCTCTATCTTGCGGGCAGCGCGCTGGCGCAGGAGTTCGCCTGAGAGCCCGGAATTCGATCCAGGTGTGACGCCCGATTCACCTCCTCCCCCTGGGACAGGTGAGCTCACCGCGCCTCCAGCATGGCGACGCGGATTCCGAGATAGATGAACAGCCCACCGAGAGCGCGATTGACCCAGGCGATCGCGCCCTCGGACTGCCGCAGCCGGTGGGCGGCCCTGGCCGCAGAGGCGGCGAGCACCAGACACCAGAGCGTGCCCGTGAAGATGAAAATCAGGCCGAGCGTCAGGAAGGCGAGCGGCTTGTGCGGCGCATCGGCTGCGACGAATTGTGGCAGGAAGGCCAGGAAGAACAGCGCGACCTTGGGATTGAGCGCGTTGGTGAAGACGCCCTGGAGGAAGACCCGGCGCAACGAGCTCCGCACCGGCTCGTCCACGGCCGAAACGAGGGCCGGTCGCGACCACAGCATCTGGAGGCCGGTGACGACGAGATAGGCCGCGCCGACCAGCTTCAGGATCGAGAAGGCGGTCGACGAGGCCATCAGCAGCGCGGAAAGCCCGATCGCCGCGCCCGCGACATGGACAAAGCAGCCGCAACTGATGCCCAAGGCAGCAGCGGCGCCGCCCCGCCAGCCCATCTGCATGCTGCGGCCGATCACATAAACCGAATCCGGCCCCGGCGTGATGTTGAGCAGCACGCCCGAGAGGACGAAAAGCCCGATTTCGTGAATGCCCAGCATGCGCCACCCTCCGCCACCCGCCCGGGCGTGTTGGTTCCACTTAGTCGGTTCGCGCGGACCCGTCCACCGTCGGCCGCGCAAGATCTACCCGAAATTGCAGTGCGGATCGTGCTTCCGCTCGGCCGCATCTGCTTTATAAAGGCAGGGTTCTTGAAATGCGGGATTCAAGGCGACCGCCACGCCGTGGTCGGTCTCCTATCCCTCGGAGCTTCGCCGATATGGAAAGACGTCTGGCCGCCATCGTCTGCGCCGATGTCGCCGGCTATTCGCGCATGATGGGCAGCGACGAGGCCGGCACGCATGCCGCCTTCAAGGCCCATCGTGCAGCAATCCACCCCATCATCCTCAATCACGGCGGTCGCGTCGTGAAGAACACCGGCGACGGCTTCCTGCTCGAGTTCGCCTCAATCGTCGGCGCCACCGAGGCGGCGCTCTCGATGCAGACGCTGATGGCCGAGCGCAACCGCCATCTGCCTGCCGACCGCGCCATGCAGTTCCGGCTCGGCATCCATATGGGCGACGTCATCGCCGACGAGGACGAGGTCTTCGGCGACGACGTCAACATCGCCGTCCGCCTGGAATCGGTAGCGAGCCCCGGCGGGTTCGCGATCTCGGCCAAAGCCTATGGTGAGGCGAGCAAGCATCTGGCGATGCCGCTGACCGATGCCGGCAACCATCGCTTCAAGAACATCAAGGATGCGATCGGGGTCTTTACCTGGACGCCCGAGGGCGCGCCGGCGCTCGCTCCCGAGCTGAGAGAGGCGTCCGCTCTCTCGCAGCAGTACCGCACCGCGATCGTCGGCGTGCTGCCCTTCGCCAATCTCAGCGATGCACAGGACGAGTATTTCTCCGACGGCTTGACCGAGGACCTGATCCACGCGCTGTCGCTGCAATCCTTCTATCGCGTGCTGAGCCGCAACTCGACCTTCATCTTCAAGGGCAAGAACACCAGCACGCGACTGATCGCGCGCGAGATCGACGCCACTTATCTGATCCAGGGCTCGGTTCGGCGCGCCGGGGCCAAGATCCGCGTCACCGCCGAGCTGATCGCGCCGGAGACGGGTGAGCAGCTCTGGACCGGTCGCTACGACCGCGACATCGGCGATCTCTTCGCGATGCAGGACGAGATCACCACCAACCTGTCCGCCGCCATCGCCACCGAAATCGTGCGCGCCGAAGCTTCGGCGCCGGCGCGGCTCTCGACCGACGTCTCCGCCTGGGACCGTTTCCTCAAGGGGCTGTCGCATTACTACCGGCAGACCAAGGAGGATCTGGCCGCCGCCGTCGACCTGTTCCGCGAAGCCATCCGGCTCGATCCCAAACTGTCGATCGCGCATGCCTATCTGGGCACGATCCAGATCCAGAGCATTCAGTTCGGCTGGGTCAAGGGCACGCGGGAGATGTGGGCCGAGGCGATGAACCTCGCCGAAACCAGCGTGCGCCTCGATCCGCGCTCGTCGTTCGCGTTCTCGATCCTGTCCTGGGCCCATTCGCTGGAGGGACATCACGAGGCCGCGATGGATGCCGCAAAGCGCGCGGTCGCGCTCAATCCCTACGACAATGGCGCACGCGGCGTGCTCGGCATCTGCCATTTCATGATCGGCGAGCACCGAGAGGCGATCGAGCTGTTCTCGATGGCCTCGCAGCGCGACAACAGCGACCCGCGCTATCAATGGGCGGCGCTGAACGCGTTCAGCCACTACTTGTTGCGCCAATATGACGCGACCCTGTCATGGGCCCGCGAGCAGCTCTACATCAATCCGAACCACATGCAGGCGCTGGCGATCCGCGCCGCGGCGCTGGCGCAACTTGGGCGAAGCGACGAGGCGAGCGAAGCCGCCGGCGTGTTGATGGCAAACTATCCGTCGCTGAACGTCGACCGGCACCTGCGAAATTTCCATTGGAAGCGGCCCGAAGACATCGCCCATTATCGCGAGGGGCTGCTGAAGGCCGGCGTGCCGCTCAGTAAGCTGACCCTGTTGCAGAGCGACCTCAAACGCGCCGCCGAGTCCTGAACGGCGGGCTGCGAGTCCATCACGCCCTATCGGCGGCCGCCTGCTCTTGCCGCGATAAGTGAACTCCGCCACACTTCGTCACACGCCCAAGTCGTATATTGTGCCGGTTTGTTAGGACTTTCCGCGCTCTAACGGCGCGCCTGCTTTTCACGATTCGCTGTCTTCAGGATTGGGCCATGCATCACCCCGCTTCGAAGCCGCCCCTCGATCCCTCGATCCCGGTCTCGCCGAACAATCCCTGCCCGTTCCTGCGCGGCCTCGTCGGAGAAGGCTTCGTCGACGGCGGGACGGTCCCGCTCAACACGCTGTCGCAGACCATCGCCAACGCGACCGGCGAGACCGGGCTGAAGAAGGTCTGGGCGCGCATTCAGGTCCGCTGCGTCGCCCTCATCGCCAACGGCTTCAAGCACATCCTGAAGAGCATCTGGTCGGGCGCGCAGCTCGACGCGCTACGCGGCGGGCCGCTGGACAAGCACGGTGCCGGCTCGCGCATCCTTGGCGTGGACGGCAAGGTCAACGAGGACGAGATCGCGCGACTCGCGAGCTTCGGCCGGACTTACATTGATCCAAACACCGGCAGCAGCGAGCCCGGCCTCAACGCCGCGGAAATCAAGACCTTCATGCGCGACAACCTCAAGCGCGCGGGCAACGCCGCGCGCTGGTACTACCCGTTGCTGATGAAGTTCGAATGGCCGATCCTTTTGAAGATCATGGGCAAGGGCAAACAGGACGAGGAGCGCTATCTCAGCGTGGCCGACGTGCGCACGCTGTTCGAGGAGCGCAAATTCCCCGAGCGCATCAATCAGCGGATTTTGTCGCAGCCGCTGCTGTCGTCCTGCCAGCTCCGCTTTCGCTGGGCGGCCGCGCTGACGGCGCTCGTCATCGGTCTTGGCTTCGCAGTCCTAGTGGCCGTCGCCGAATTCCCCAACCAGGTTCGCGCCATGCTGCCGCAGAAGGGAGTGCTCGTGAACCTGCTGCCGCCGCCCCTGCCGACCGTGCCCGAGACGAAGGCCGCTTACTGGCTCGAGCAGAACTGGTCGCTGAAGGACCGGCACTGGTTCCACCATGCTAGCCAGGGCACTGCGACCTTCCCGGTGCCCTATGAGTGGTTCGTGGCGCTGGAGCAGCCGCGGCTTCATCTGTTCTCGAAGCCCGGCATGATCAAGGACAGCGCCTATCTCGAGCGTTTCGGCTTCATCCCGAGCCCGCAGACGATCCAGGCCGACACGGCGACGCTGCGCCGCTTCGGCTACGCCAATGTCTACGAGACGGCGCAGGTGTCGGACTGGTCGACGCGATGGACGCCGGCGGAGAACGTCGACGGCCTGCCGGTCGGCTTCGCGCGCATGAACGGCGTGGTCGATCCCGCGACCGGGCGCCGCGAAGACGACATGATCGGGCTGACCTGCGCGGCCTGCCATACCGGCCAGATCCATTATCAGGGCGTCGACATCCGCTTCGATGGCGGTGCGGCCATGACCGACCTGAAGAAGCTCGAGCTCGCGACTGGCCTGTCGATCGCCTACACGCTGTACGTCCCATTCCGCTTCCAGCGCTTTGCCGATCGCGTGCTCGGCCCTGAGGCCAGCGACACGGACCGCGCCGCGCTCAAGCAGAAGCTCAGCACGATCGGCAGCTTCCTGATCGACTGGGCCAAGAATTACGACAAGACGATCGAGGGCAAGAAGACCTGGGACGGCAAGCAGCAGCAGGACACCGAGGAAGGATTCGGCCGCCTCGACGCCCTCAACCGCATCGGCAACCAGGTCTTCTCGCAGGACCTCGCAATGAGCGGCGTCAAGGGGTTCGAGAAGAATCTGCACGCCCAGGACGCCCCGGTGAGCTACCCCGCGATCTGGACCGTACCGTGGTTCAAGTTCGCCCAGTACGACGCCTCGATCGAGCAGCCGCTGATCCGCAATGCCGGCGAAGCGCTCGGCGTCACGGCGCTGCTCAACCTGTCCGACGCCTTTCCCGAGGACAGGCTTTGGCGTTCGTCGGTAAATGTCAGAACCCTCGGCTGGATCGAGGACATGCTGCGAGGCCCCGATCCGTTCAAAACGGCCGATCCTGTTGCCGGTCCGAAGTTCGGCGGCCTGCTCGCGCCGAAATGGCCCTCGCACATTCTCGGAGACGCCTGGAAGCTGAAGCCGGACCGCGTCGAGCGCGGCCGCGCGATCTACGCGGAGATGTGCTCTGGATGTCATTTGCCGGCCGTCGACACGCCGGCCTTCTGGTCGTCGAAGCGCTGGGAGCCGAGCGGCGACAGCAAGGTCCTGAACGCGGTGACGATCCCTCTCGATGAGATCAAGACTGATCCCGAGCAGTCGCTCGTCCTCAGCAAGAGGATCGTCGACGTGCCCGGCTTCCTGAAGGTGAATACGGCCGACCTGCAGACATGGTGGCAATGCGAGGTCCCGACCGCGAGCAAATCGCCCAACGAGATGGTCTATGCGCTCGGCCTGATGACGGTGGTCGACCTCGCCGTCCGCAAGTGGATGGATGATGAAAACATTCCGGAGGCCGAGCGAGGGAGGATGTGGAATCTGGCGCGCAAGAACTGCCTCAATCCAGCGCCAGACCCGCGCTACCGCGCGCGGCCGCTGAACGGCATCTGGGCAACGGCCCCTTACCTCCACAACGGCTCGGTCCCTTCGCTGTACTGGCTGCTGAAGCCGCAGAACGAGCGTCCGCAAAAATTCTGCATGGGCCGTCGCGACTATGACCCTGAAACCGTGGGTTTCGCAGTCACCGCCAACGAGAGCTGCAGGACGGGAGAAACGGAGTTTTCAGCGATCGGTTCTGACGGCCAGCCGATCCGGGGCAACAGCGTGCTCGGCCATTCCTTCGAGCTGAAGCAAGGCGAGCCGAAACGTGCCGGCGTCATCGGCCGCATTTTCAAGGACGATGCCGAGCGCTACGACCTGATCGAGTATCTGAAGACGCTTTAACGCGACCAGAGTTCTTCGTCTTATGGCCGGGCTTGTCCCCGCCGGCCACGAACCTTTCCGCCTACCATGAACGTGGATGCCCGGGACAAGCCCGGGCATGACGAGTTCGTGTCGCGATCCCTCGCTCACGCGCTCACTTGAACAGCGGCGTGCCCGGCACGAAGGCATCGAAGGCGGCCCAGAACTGGGAGCGGTAGCGGTCCTGCTCCTGCAGGATCTCGTGCTTGGCCCCGGCGATCACGAGATGGGAGCCGGCTCGCAAATGATACGCGAACTCCTCGATCGCCGCGGTCGAGACCACGGTGTCGTTGGACGCCGCGAGCATCAGGATCGGCTGGCGGATCTGCGAGGGGTAGTTCGCGCGCTTGAAGGTATGCATCGCGCTGAAGGCGGTATCGGCCCAGGCAACCGTCGGAGACGCCAGTCCGAGCGTCGGATCCTCCTCCAGGATCGCGGCATTGCGCGCATAGCGCACGGGGTCGCTGGTCAGGGGATTGTTGATGAAAGGATCGAGGCCGGTGAGGCGATCGCTGCCGCCGGGAACGTAACGGCCGCCCTGTCCAAGCAGGCGCATCGTCTTGAGCAGGGCGCGCACCGGAAACGAGGTGGTGCGTCCGGGCAGGTCGATCATCGGTGCCGACAGCACCATGCGGTCGAACCACCGCTTGCCGGCATGCGCCACTCGCAACAGCACCGTGCCTCCCATGGAGTGGGCGAGCGCGAAGAACGGCGGCGGGCAATCCGGCAGCACCACCTGCTGCACGAAGGTCTCGACGTCGATCTCGAAATCGGCGAAGTCGCGCACATAGCCCTTGCGCGGATCGCGCAGGCGGCGGGAGGAATGGCCCTGCCCGCGCCAATCGATCATCGCCACCGCGAAGCCGCGGTCGCGCAGGTCGCGCACAGTCTCGAAATATTTCTCGATCTGCTCGCTGCGCCCTGTGAAGACGCAGACCGTGCCCTTGCGGCCCGCCGGCGGCGCCCACCGCGCAAAGCGCAGCTCGACGCCGTCGGGGGTCTTGATGGTGCCGCTGACGACGTTTTCAGGGACGGGATTGGCGGGAATTGAGACCAGCGTCATAGGCGGGAAGCACTGCAAATCAAGGGGCTGAAGCGCCGAAAAGGCGCAAATGCCGCCCTCTTGAACGCCGTCTCGTTCCACCCATATCATTTCCGTGCAGGCCGCTACCAGTGTTTCGGAACCGGAACATCAGGCTGCACACAGAGATGAGCCCGGCCCGATGGCGGGCGGGTTGCCTAACAGTCGCTCAATGGAGGACTTGACCATGCGTACTTACGATCTCACCCCCTTCTATCGCTCCACCGTCGGCTTTGACCGCCTCTTCAACCTGCTCGACCAGGCCAGCTCGGACGGCAGCCCCGGTTATCCGCCCTACAACATCGAGCGCACCGGCGAGAACGCCTACCGCATCACCGTCGCGGTATCCGGTTTCGCCAAGGACGAGCTCTCCATCGTCGCGAAGGAAAACACGCTGACGATCAAGGGCGAGAAAGTCGCTAACGAAAACACCAAGTCCGAAGTGCTCTACCGCGGTATTGCCGCGCGTGCCTTCGAGCGTGCCTTCCAGCTTGCCGACTTCGTGCAGGTGAAGGACGCCTCGCTCGAGAACGGGCTGCTTCACGTCGATCTCGTGCGCGAGATTCCGGAAGCCAAGAAGCCTCGCCAGATTGCGATCAACGCCGGCGCGAAGGCCCAGGTGATCGAGAACTCGGCGCAAGCCGCCTAAGCCAAGCAAACGTCCAGGTTGCGAAACGCCCCGGTGCCCCGGGGCGTTTCTCCGTTGTGCATTGCATTCACAGGGCGGTGAAAGCGCGTAACGCCGCCATTTCTCCCTCCGTCCTTTGGGCATCGAACCCAAACAAGACGGAGATAGATCATCTCACTCTGGCGCAGCCTTTTCGTCGCCGCGGGCCTGCTGGCGGCTCCCCTCGGCCTTGCTCATGCGCAGGCCATACAGACGGTCAAAGCCAAGAACGTCGTGCTGGTGCATGGTGCCTGGGCCGACGGCTCGAGCTGGTCGGAGGTGATCCCGATCCTGCAAGCGGCAGGCCTGCATGTTACCGCGGTCCAGAATCCGCTGTCCTCGCTTGCGGACTCCGTGGACGCGACCAAGCGCGCGCTGGCCGAGCAGGATGGTCCGACCGTGCTGGCTGCGCATTCCTGGGGCGGCACCGTGATCAGCCAGGTCGGCACCGACCCGAAGGTCACCGGCCTCGTCTACGTCGCCGCCCGCGCACCCGATGCCAACGAGGATTTCGTGGCGCTCTCGAAGCAGTTTCCGACCGGGCCCGCGCGCGCCGGCGTCGTCGAGCGCGATGGCTACACCAAGCTCTCGGAAGACGCTTTCCTGAAGTACTTCGCCAACGGCGTGAAGCCGAACCAGGCCAAGGAGCTCTATGCCGTACAATGGCCGACCGCGGCTTCGATCCACGGAGGCGGCGTGGCGCTCCAAGCCGAGCTGGTACGCAGTGTCGAAGAACGACTACACTATCAACCCCGACTTCGAGCGCTTCCTCGCCAAGCGCATGAACGCCACCACGATCGAGCTCGACGCCGGTCACCTGTCCCTGGTGTCGCATCCGAAGGATATTGCGAACTTGATCCTGGAAGCGGCGGGGTACCCGCGGAGCTGAGCCGCGACTGCTTGATGAAAGGCGCCTGAGCATTCGGCGCCTTTCGTTTGCTCAGCTTTCGTTCCTGCGTTCGCAGGGACGACAAACGTGATCATGGCTGGCGCCATCGTGTCCAACTCGCGGCGCTAATCCAGCCCCTGCGCCGCAGGCATCTCCTGCGTCGGCAAGATCGTGGCCGACGGCTTCGCCTGCCCGACGGTCGGTGCGGAAGCTTGCGGCACGGGCTCGGCCGCCTTGGCCGCTTGCTGCGAAGGCAACGCCTGACGGGCTTGGGCCTCCGCCGGCTCGGGCTTCGCGGCAGCCACCGGCGTCTCGCCGCGGCGCGGGGCTGCCTTGGGCAGCGGCACGGCGCGGCTCGCCACATGCGGGATCGAGCCTGGCGGGCGCGGCGGACCGCTGCGGATCACGGTCGGCGGCGGCAGCGCGCTTTGCGGGCCGTAAGGCGCGACCGCGCGCTCGTCATAGGCGGGGGCCATGCCGTAGGCATCAGCGGCCGGCATGAAGCGCAGGACCCGTCCGTCGCGGGCGTCGATCACCAGCCGGCCGTCCTCACCGCGGCGGTCGATCACCGCGATGGTGTAGACGCTGCCGCGCAGGCGCGGGATGCCAAGCGGCAGGAAGCCGTTGTCGCGCAACACCGCGTAGACCTCGGTGGACGGCAGCAACTGCGGGACCGAACCGCGCTCCTCGTAGCCGTAGCCGTAACGCGGGGACGGAGGCGGCGCCACCTCTGGCGACGCATAAGGCCCGTCGAAATCCGACACCGCGATGACGGCCCCTCCCGCGATACCGCGCGCGGGAACCTGCGCTTGAGCTGCACTTGCCGCCAGCATCAGCGTGGCGACGGCCACACATCCTGTGAAAAACTTCATGGTCGAGACGCTCCTGTCAGGCCCCCGGATGGCCGCCATCTTTCGCTTCTCGCGGCGTGGCGCGCTCTCCGAAGGGCTGATCCGAAGCTTCATTTGCGATTTCGGCGCGCGCGGGGCCGGAACACGGCGCGTTTGCTTCAAAACCGGGGCTGCGCAACTTTTGGAAAGCGATTGATTGACTTATCGGGAATCGGGACTTTCCCACGCTTGTGTGCTAGACAAAAATTTGGCAAGGTGATGGTTAGGACAGGAAGACTGTCTCAATTTTGCTTGCCACCCCGGCACAGGGATTGCAGCGAAAACCGATGCTCTCGAGCGTCGGCAAGGTACCAGGCAAAGCCGTTCTCGGGGACGAAGAACGCCTAGGCCTATTTAAGAAAATGCGGCTCGCAGCGGACGAGCGGTGACCCAGAGGCGGGTGCCGCGGTACGCCCAAGGTGCGCCGAAGATGGCGGTGAGGCAGCTTGCCGCACGGAGAGGACAGGAACAATGAACGGGTCGCAATTCGAGCGCGCAAACATCGTGGCAGAAGAGCTGTCGCCGACGGTCGCCTCGAAAACGACCGATCCGATTCAGGAACACAATTCGCGCCCCAAGGCCGAAGGTCTGTACGATCCGAGCCTGGAGAAGGACTCCTGCGGCGTCGGCTTCATCGCCAACATCAAGGGAAAGAAGTCGCACGAAATCGTCTCGGACGCGCTGAGCATCCTCTGCAATCTCGAACATCGCGGCGCCGTCGGCGCCGACCCGCGCGCCGGTGACGGTGCCGGCATTCTGGTGCAGATCCCGCACGCCTTCTTCAGCCGCAAGGCCGGGGAGCTGGGCTTCTCGCTGCCCGCGCCAGGCGAGTACGCCATCGGCGCGCTGTTCATGCCGCGCGAGACCGCCTGGCGCAACGTCATCAAGAGCATCATCGCCGACCAGATCAAGGAAGAGGGCCTGACCCTGCTCGGCTGGCGCGACGTGCCGACCGACAATTCCTCGCTCGGCGTCACGGTGAAGCCGACCGAGCCGGCCTGCATGCAGGTGTTCATCGGCCGCAACGGCACCGCGAAGACCGAGGACGAGTTCGAGCGCCGGCTCTACATCCTGCGCAAGTCGATCTCGCAGGCGATCTACCAGCGCCGCGACCGCGGCCTTGCGGGCTATTACCCCTGCTCGATGTCCTGCCGCACCGTGATCTACAAGGGCATGTTCCTCGCCGACCAGCTCGGCAAGTACTATCCCGATCTGCACGAGAAGGACTTCGAGAGCGCGCTCGCCCTCGTTCACCAGCGCTTCTCGACCAACACCTTCCCGGCCTGGTCGCTGGCGCATCCCTACCGCATGATCGCGCATAACGGCGAGATCAACACGCTGCGCGGCAACGTCAACTGGATGGCGGCGCGCCAGGCGTCGGTGAGCTCTGAGCTCTACGGCAAGGACATCAACCGGCTCTGGCCAATCTCCTACGAAGGACAGTCGGACACCGCCTGCTTCGACAACGCGCTCGAATTCCTGGTGCAGGGTGGCTACTCGCTGCCGCACGCCGTGATGATGATGATTCCGGAGGCTTGGGCCGGCAATCCGCTGATGGATGAGAAGCGCCGCGCCTTCTACGAATATCATGCCGCGCTGATGGAGCCGTGGGACGGCCCCGCCGCGATCGCCTTCACCGACGGCCGCCAGATCGGCGCGACGCTCGACCGCAACGGCCTGCGGCCCGCGCGCTATCTCGTGACCAAGGACGACCGCATCGTGATGGCGTCCGAGATGGGCGTGCTGACGATCCCCGAGGACCAGATCATCACCAAGTGGCGTCTGCAACCCGGCAAGATGCTGCTGGTCGACCTCGAGCAGGGCCGACTGATCCCGGACGACGAGATCAAGGCCGAGCTCGCCAGGAGCCATCCCTACAAGGAGTGGCTGGAGCGGACCCAGATCGTGCTGGAAGAGCTGCCGAAGGTGCCGACCACCGGCGTGCGCTCCAATTTGTCGCTGCTCGATCGCCAGCAGGCGTTCGGCTACAGCCAGGAAGACATCGCCATCCTGATGACGCCGATGGCGGCAACGGGCGAGGAAGCCGCGGGCTCGATGGGCAACGACACGCCGATCTCGGCGCTGTCGGACAAGGCCAAGCCGCTGTTCACCTACTTCAAGCAGAACTTCGCGCAGGTTACCAACCCGCCGATCGACCCGATCCGCGAGGAGCTGGTGATGAGCCTCGTGTCCATCATCGGACCGCGGCCGAACCTGTTCGACCTGCAGGGCATGGCAACGACCAAGCGCCTCGAAGTGCGCCAGCCGATCCTGACCGATGCGGACCTGGAAAAGATCCGCTCGATCTCGGAAGTGGCCGAGTCGCATTTCAAGTCGCGCACGCTGGACACCACCTTCCACTCCGGCCTCGGCGCGGCCGGCATGGACCAGGTGCTGGACGAGCTCTGCGCGCGCGCGGAAAGCGCGGTGCGCGAGGGCGTCAACATCATCATCCTGTCCGACCGCATGGTCGGCACCGACCGCGTGCCGATCCCCTCGCTCTTGGCCTGCGCCGCCGTGCATCATCACCTGATCCGCACAGGCCTGCGCACCTCGGTCGGCCTCGTCGTCGAATCCGGCGAGCCGCGCGAAGTGCATCACTTCGCCTGCCTTGCCGGCTACGGCGCCGAAGCGATCAATCCGTATCTGGCGTTCGAGACCATCATCGCGATGAAGGACCGCCTGCCGGGCTCGCTTGACGACTACGAGATCGTCAAGCGCTACATCAAGTCGATCGGCAAGGGCCTGCTCAAGGTGATGTCCAAGATGGGCATCTCGACCTACCAGTCCTATTGCGGCGCGCAGATCTTCGACGCGGTCGGCCTCAAGGCCGACTTCGTCGCGAAGTTCTTCGCCGGCACGCATACCCGCGTCGAAGGCGTCGGCCTTGCCGAGATCGCCGAGGAAGCCGTCCGCCGTCATGCCGACGCGTTCGGCGAGGCTCAGGTCTACAAGAACGCGCTCGATGTCGGCGGCGAATATGCCTATCGCAGCCGAGGCGAGGACCATGCCTGGACCGCCGAGTCGGTGTCGCTGCTCCAGCACGCCGCGCGCGGCAATTCTCAGGAGCGCTATCGCGCCTTCGCCAAGATCCTCAACGAGCAGTCGGAGCGGCTGCTGACGCTGCGGGGCCTGTTCCGGATCAAGAGCGCCGAGGAAGAGAAGCGCAAGCCCATCCCGCTCGACCAGGTCGAGCCGGCCAAGGAGATCGTCAAGCGTTTCGCCACCGGTGCCATGTCCTTCGGCTCGATCTCGCGCGAGGCGCACACCACGCTCGCGATCGCCATGAACCGGATCGGCGGCAAGTCGAACACCGGCGAAGGCGGCGAGGAAGCCGACCGCTTCAAGCCGATGCCGAACGGCGATTCCATGCGCTCGGCGATCAAGCAGGTCGCTTCCGGCCGCTTCGGCGTCACCACGGAGTATCTCGTCAACTCCGACATGATGCAGATCAAGATGGCGCAGGGTGCCAAGCCCGGCGAAGGCGGCCAGCTGCCCGGCCACAAGGTCGACGCGACCATCGCAAGGGTCCGGCACTCGACGCCGGGCGTCGGCCTGATCTCGCCGCCGCCGCACCACGACATCTACTCGATCGAGGATCTGGCGCAGCTGATCTACGACCTCAAGAACGTCAACCCGGCGGGCGACGTCTCGGTCAAGCTCGTCTCCGAGATCGGCGTCGGCACGGTGGCCGCGGGTGTCGCCAAGGCCCGCGCCGACCATGTCACCATCGCAGGCTTCGAAGGCGGCACCGGCGCATCGCCGCTGACCTCGATCAAGCATGCCGGCTCGCCTTGGGAGATCGGCCTTGCCGAAACCCACCAGACCCTGGTGCGCGAGCGGCTGCGCAGCCGCATCGTGGTCCAGGTCGACGGCGGCTTCCGCACCGGCCGTGACGTCGTGATCGGCGCGCTGCTCGGGGCCGACGAGTTCGGCTTCGCCACGGCGCCGTTGATCGCGGCCGGCTGCATCATGATGCGCAAGTGCCATCTCAACACCTGCCCGGTGGGCGTCGCGACGCAGGACCCCGTCCTGCGCAAGCGCTTCACCGGCCAGCCCGAGCACGTGATCAACTACTTCTTCTTCGTCGCGGAGGAAGTCCGCGAGATCATGGCAAGCCTCGGTTTCCGCACCTTCAACGAGATGGTCGGCCAGGTGCAGCTGCTCGACCAGACTAAGTTGGTCGCGCACTGGAAGGCCAAGGGCCTCGACTTCTCCAAGCTGTTCGTCAAGCAAAAGGAAGAGAAGGGCCAGAAGATCTATCACTCCGAGCGCCAGAACCATCATCTGGAGGCGGTGCTCGACCGCACGCTGATCGAGAAGGCGCAGCCCGCGCTCGACCGCGGCGCGCCGGTGAAGATCGAGGCCACGATCAACAGCACCAACCGCTCCGCCGGCGCGATGCTGTCGGGTGCGGTGGCGAAGATCTACGGCCATGCCGGGCTGCCGCACGACACGATCCATGTCAGCCTCAAGGGCACCGCCGGCCAAGCCTTCGGCGCCTGGCTCGCCCACGGCGTCACCTTCGAGCTCGAGGGTGAGGGCAACGATTATGTCGGCAAGGGCCTCTCGGGCGGCAAGATCATCGTCAAGCCGCCGAAGAACTCTGCCATCGTGCCGGAGGAGAGCATCATCGTCGGCAACACCGTGATGTACGGCGCGATCGAAGGCGAATGCTATTTCCGCGGCATCGCCGGCG
This sequence comes from Bradyrhizobium sp. in8p8, assembly GCF_000426845.1. Lineage (GTDB taxonomy): Bacteria > Pseudomonadota > Alphaproteobacteria > Rhizobiales > Xanthobacteraceae > Bradyrhizobium > Bradyrhizobium japonicum_C. The sequence continues at coordinate 452,474 of NZ_AUGD01000001.1, forward strand.
AGCGCTTTGCCGTGCGCAACTCGGGCGCCGTCGCCGTTGTCGAGGGTGCCGGCGATCATTGCTGCGAATACATGACCGGCGGCATCGTGGTCGTGCTCGGCAAGACCGGACGCAACTTCGCGGCCGGCATGTCCGGCGGCGTCGCCTATGTGCTGGACGAGGCCGGCGACTTCGACAAGCTGTGCAACCTCAGCATGGTCGAGCTCGAGCCGGTGCTGTCGGAAGAGATGATCAACGCCGAAACGTATCACGCCTCCGGTGACCTCGAGGCGCACGGCCGGGTGGACGTGTTCAAGAACCTGCTCGCCTCCGACGTCGAGCGGCTGCACGTCCTGATCTCGCGCCATGCCAAGGCAACCGGCTCCAAGCGCGCCGCCGACATCCTCGCCAATTGGAAGGAATGGCTGCCCAAATTCCGCAAGGTGATGCCGGTCGAATACCGGCGCGCTCTGCGCGAACTGGCCGCCAATGCGGACGCCGAGCCGAAAATCGCGATCGGGGCTTAAAGATTATCAGCGCCCGTCATTGCGAGCGCAGCGAAGCTATCCAGACTTTCTCCTGAGCAACAGACTGGATTGCTTCGTCGCTTCGCTCCTCGCAATGACGGTTGAAGAAGCAACAAACGAATTAGCCGGCAGGGACTTCGGGTTTAATGGGCAAGATCACGGGCTTTCTGGAAATCGAACGGCACGACCGCAAGTACACGCCGGTCGCCGAACGCGTGAAGCATTACAAGGAATTCGTCGTTCCCCTCTCCGAGAAGGAGGTGCGCGACCAGGCTGCGCGCTGCATGAATTGCGGCATTCCCTATTGCCATGGCACCGGCTCGGTCGCGCCCGGCACGCCCGGCTGCCCGGTCAACAACCAGATCCCCGACTGGAACGACCTCGTCTATCAGGGCAACTGGGAAGAAGCCTCGCGCAATCTGCACTCCACCAACAATTTCCCGGAGTTCACGGGCCGCATCTGCCCGGCGCCGTGCGAGGCGTCCTGCACGCTCAACATCGACGACAACCCCGTCACCATCAAGACGATCGAATGCGCGATCGTCGATCGCGCCTGGGACAATGGCTGGCTGACGCCCGAGATCGCCGCGCATAAGACCGGCAAGAAGGTCGCCGTGATCGGCTCCGGCCCCGCCGGCATGGCATGCGCGCAGCAGCTGGCACGCGCCGGCCACGACGTGCATGTGTTCGAGAAGTACGCCAAGGCCGGCGGCCTGCTCCGCTACGGCATTCCCGACTTCAAGATGGAGAAGGGCGTCATCGACCGCCGCGTGGCGCAGATGGAGGCTGAGGGCGTCACCTTCCACTACAACAGCCATGTCGGCACCGAGGGCAATGTCGATCCGCGCGAGATGCTCAACGAGTACGACGCGATCGCGCTGACCGGCGGCGCCGAAGCCCCGCGCGACCTGCCGATCCCCGGCCGCGAGCTGTCCGGCATCCACTACGCCATGGACTTCCTGCCGCAGCAGAACCGGCGCGTCTCCGAGGAGCCGCTCGGCGGCGTCCAGGAGATCCTGGCCAATGGCAAGCACGTCGTCGTCATCGGCGGCGGCGACACCGGGTCGGACTGCATCGGCACCTCGCTGCGCCAGGGCGCGCTGTCGGTGACGCAGCTCGAGATCATGCCCTCGCCGCCCGAGCGCGAGAACAAGGGCCTGACCTGGCCGTACTGGCCGCTGAAGATGCGCACCTCGTCGAGCCAGGCCGAGGGTGCCGTGCGCGAATTCGCCGTGCTGACGCAGAAGTTTTCGGGCGAGAACGGCAAGGTCAAGAAGCTGCACTGCGTGCGCGTCGACGACAAGTTCAAGCCGATTGCCGGCACCGAGTTCGAGCTCGACGCCGACCTCGTCCTGCTCGCGATGGGCTTCGTCCACCCCGTGCACGAGGGCCTGCTCAAGCTGCTCGCGGTCGAGCTCGACCCGCGCGGCAACGTCAAGGCCAACACGCTGGACTACCAGACCTCGCGGCCCAACGTGTTCTCCGCCGGCGACATGCGCCGTGGCCAGTCGCTGGTGGTGTGGGCGATCCGCGAGGGCCGGCTGTGCGCAAGGTCGATCGACACATTCCTGATGGGGAAGACGGATCTGCCGCGCTGAGTTTTTGCTCCGCCGCCAAACCGGAAAAAGGTGTCATCGCCCGGCTTGACCGGGCGATCTAGTATTCCAGAGACAATTGTCATTGAAACGAGAGGCCGCGGCGTACTGGATGCCCCGGTCAAGCCGGGGCACGACAATGAAGTGAACGGTTAGAGAGCAGGCCTCAACCCAAGACGCGCGGAAAGTGCTGCGCGTCCCACTCGTCAAGTCGGAACAGCACCTTGCCGTATTCGAGAAGCTTGTCGTTTGGCCGATAGGGACGCGTCGAAACTTCGACGTCCGATGGGACTTCACTTGGCATCAAGTGAAAGTGCTCGTTGGTTTCGCTCAGAGCCAGTAGCTGCTTCACAAGAAGGTCTCGACCTCCCGGATTGAGCCATAGCTCGAATTCGCCAGCCGAATTGATGTCCAAGGTAATTCGAGCAGCCATGGTGTCTCTCAATTCTGCAGCCGCACCCCGACCAGCATCACCGTCCCCTGCGAGCTCGACCCGGCCACGTTCGAATCCAGGATGTCGTGGCGCAGCGTGCCTTTGACCCAGATGTTGCGGTTGAGCTTGTAGATCAGGTTGCTCTCGAACGAGTAGGTCTTGTCGTTGCGGTTCTGGCCCTGGTAGTCGAGCGTGCCGTAGGTGAACTTGCCGACAGCGGTGAGCCAGCGGCGGAAGTCGTGATCGACTTCGGCCGCGTAGGTGCGCACCAGCACGCCGGAGGAGCCGGGGATCGTGGTCTCGGCGATTTGCGTGTCGGTGAAGAATTTCACCGTGGTGAGGCCGCTGGCGCTCCAGATCAGCGAGCCCGTGGTGAGGAAGCCGGCGAGCTGGCTGAGGCGCGGGTCGGTGTAGTTGCGCGCGGAATAGCCGATCGAGATCTCGCCGGTGAGGATGCGCGAGAACTCGAAGGACGAGCCGACCTTGGCGTAGCCGCCGTTGGAATCGCGGAAGTAGCCGTTGCGGTCGGCCGCCTGGTCGTGGACGCGGGTATCGCCCTGGATCTCGACGAACGGCTTCAGCCCCGGCTTGAGGTCGTAGGAGAACCGGCCGACGCCGCCATACTGATTGAAGTCGCGATCGGTGTTGGGGAAGGTCGTGCCGTCAGTGAGCTTCGAATCGGTATAGGCGGTGCGATCGATGGTGGCGCCGGCGGCGACCTGGAAGCGGTTGAAAGTCTGGTCGAAGCCGATGGTCGTGCCGTAGGCGGCGTAAACGGGATATCGCTGCAAGCCGGCCTGCACGTTCGGACTGCCGGGATTGTCGGTGGCGAGCCGCAGACGCAGCTGCGAAAGAAGCTTGAAGTCCCGGGTGACGTCGAGCCGGCCATCGACATGGCCGGTGAAGTCCGGGCGATTGGCCTCGACCGGCGACGGCGAAGCGAAGCCGTTGATGCTCGCCGGCATGTCGTTGGTGTAGCCCGAGAACGAGCCGCGCAGATCGGCGACCAGCGCATGACGCTCCCAATCGGACATCACGAGCAGATCGGGCGCGATCACATAGGCCGGCGAACCGACGGGCCTGTTGAGGCGCGTCGGATTGGTGTCGTAGCCCGCGGAGAGCTCGAGCCCGCCCTTGATCAGGAAGCTGCCGGCATAATCGCCGATGGCCCCAAACGCATCGTCATCGGCCCTGAGGCGCCGGCGCAACGGCTGGCCGGGCACGGTGCCCGCCATCGCCGCCGGCACGGGCGCCCTGTTCGCGGACGCTGAGGGCGGGGGCGCGATCCGCGGTGGGCCGAGCGTTGACGCAGGCGGCGCTACCGATGGCGCCGGCGAGCCGGGACCGGCAGGTCGCTTCGGCTTCGGCTGACCGGGATAGAGCTTCGGCTGCTGCCGCTTGCGGTTGAGCGAGTCGTAACCGGAGCTGCTCGCTCCGGTGGCCGCGGGCAGGCCGTAGGTCGGGACCTGACCGACGCGCGAGGCCGCAGGCCTTTGGCGGGCCTTGAGCGGATCGGCATTGGGATCGGGCAGCGCCGGCAATGCATCCGACGGCGCCTGCGGGACGCCGGCCGTGCGGCGCGTCGGCAGCGTATCGGGCGAGGCAAAGCCGCCGCGGTTGGGGTTGAACAGGTCCGGCGTAAGGCTCTGGGCAGCCGCGGAGCCGCTTCCAAGGGCCGTCAGCGCCAGGCATGGCAAAACCGCGCGCAGCAACTGCGCGCGTTTGCTCCGGCTACTGCCTGGAGACGACCCCACGATGGAATAACTCCAACGAAATCAGACACTTTCACGATCGTCTCCGCCGGCTGGCGGGAACCATCGTTAATGGAGTTAAAACAATTATGGTTAATGACCCGTTGAGGGTGCCGGGGGGCGCGTCGCCTCCCCGGGCGCGGCATGCTAAGCAGGCGCCAATGGGCGAAAGCCCCTCCTCCCTGGACCAGACCATGCCGAGTTCGAAAGCGCTGATGACCGCATCATCCGGCCCCATTCCGACAAGCGTCGAATCCGCACTCCGCACGCTGGAGACGGAGAGCGGCGGCATCAACGCGCTCGCCGCCGCCCTGCGCGGTCCGCTTGGCGAGACCTTTGCCAGGGCGGTCGAGCTGATTCGCAATGCCAAGGGCCGCGTCATCGTCACCGGGCTCGGCAAATCAGGCCATATGGGGCGCAAGATCGCGGCGACGCTGGCTTCGACCGGCACGCCGGCCTTCTTCGTGCACGCCGCCGAAGCGGGCCACGGCGATCTCGGCATGATCACGCCCGACGACGTCATCATGGCGCTGTCCTGGTCCGGCGAGCAGCCGGAGATGAAGAACCTCGTGAACTATTCGGCGCGGTTCGCGATTCCCATGATCGCGGTGACCTCGAACGGCTCCTCCTCGCTCGGCCAGGCCGCCGACCTCGTGATCGAACTGCCGAAGGCGCGCGAAGCCTGCCCGCACAATCTGGCGCCGACCACCTCGACCTTGATGCAGGCCGCGATCGGCGATGCGCTCGCGATCGCGCTGCTGGAGGGGCGCGGCTTCACCGCGCTGGAGTTCGCGCATTTCCACCCCGGCGGCAAGCTGGGGGCCATGCTGAAATTCGTCCGCGACTACATGCGTACCGGCACTGAGATTCCGATCAAGCCCGAAGGCACCAAGATGTCCGAAGCCGTGGTGGAGATGTCGGCCAAGGGGCTCGGCTGCGTCTGTATCATCAACGATGCCGGCGAGGCGGTCGGCATCATCACCGACGGCGACCTGCGCCGCCACATGCGGCCTGATCTTCTGACCGCAACGGTCGACGAGATCATGACCAGGCAGCCGAAGACGGTGCCCCCGTCGATGCTCGCGACCGAAATGATCGAGGTGCTGAACACCCGCAAGATCACGACCCTGCTGGTGACGGAGGCGGGCAAGGTGGTCGGGATCGTGCATCTGCACGACCTGCTGCGCGCGGGCGTGGCGTAGGGCCCGCTCTCTCCACGGAGTCATTCCGGGGCGCGGCCGCTTGGGCGCGAAGCCGGAATCCATTCATCTCCGAGGTCGCTACCCAATGGATTCCGGGTTCACGCTTCGCGTGCCCCGGAATGACAGAGAGTGTGTAGCACGCCTCTCTTCTCCGTTAGAGCGGTGTCGGAAACCGCGCCGCCTTCTCCTCCAGCGGCAATCTCAGGCCGTTCGCCAGGTACGACACCGTGCGATAAAAGCCGCACAGGAGCATGATCTCCAGAATCTGCGCCTCGTCGTAATGAGCCGAGAGCGCGGCGAACTCCTCGTCGTCAAGCGTCGCGCGGCGATGCAGCGCGTCCACGGCCGCAACCAGCGCCTGCTCGGACGGTGACCAGCACGGCGACATCGCATCTCCCAGCACCGTCGCGCGCACCTCCTCCTCATTGAGCTTTGCCGGTCCGGCGAAGATCGCGACGTGCACGCCCCACTCGTATTCGCATCGGTTCAGCGCACAGGTGCGGTCGATGACGATCTCGCGCTGGCGCAAGGAGAGCGGGCCGGGATCGAGCAGGCCACCGGCACGGAACTTGTCCCAGGCGCGGCCGTGGCCGGCCATCACGCGGAACAGCATCAGCGGCGGTGCGCCGTGCATGATGCGCTCGAACTGCGCCTGGATCTCCAGGGGATAAGGCGGCGCGAGCGGGGCGATACGCGGCGCGAATGGGGACATGGGTCGGCTCCTTTGCTACACTTATAGTAGCATGACGCTACATTATTTGTAGCATGACGCAAGAGGCGGCGATGGCGAAAGAGGCTGACTCCAAGACACGCAGCGTGCGCGGCTCGCGCACCGGGCGGCCGATCATGGCATTGCTCGATCTGCTCGGCCGGCGCTGGAGTCTACGGATATTGTGGGAGCTACGGGACGAGCCCCTCACCTCTCGAGCACTCCGCGCAGCCTGTGACGAGGCTTCGCCGACGGTGCTGCAGGCGCGGCTGACGGAGCTGCGCGAGGCGGGTTTCGTCGAGCTTGGCGACGGTGGTGGCTACGGATTGACCCCGCTCGGACAGGAATTGTGCGAGACGTTCGTACCGCTGCACCGGTTTGCGGAGAGGTGGAGGAAGTAGGACCGCGCTTGCCGGCGCCTGGAGGATACGAGCGCTACGTCACGGCGACGGTGAGGTTGGCACCATCGACCTGCACGACCCTGACGCGCGTCCCCGCCGGCGTATCCGGGCCGGCCACGCGCCACACGGTGTCGTCGATACGCACCGTGCCGGAACCGTCGATGATCGGCTTCTCCAGCGTGAACTCGCGACCGAGCAAGGCTTCGGTGCGCTTGTTGAGGAACGGGCTGGCATTCGCGTCCGGCTTCGGCCGGGCGAGGCGGCGCCACACCGGCACCGCGGCAGCGGCGAATACCGCGAACATCACGAGCTGGATCTGCCAGGACACGGCAAGCGCGAACGAGATCAGACCGACGAGCAGCGCAGCCAAGCCAAGCCAGAACAGGAAAATGCCCGGGGCCAATACCTCCAGCGCCATCAGGATGAAGCCGAGTATCAGCCAATTCCAGTTGCCCAGCGATACGAACATGTCGGTCATGACGCGACCTCTCTCACTAGCCCTGCCGCGGCGGCACCGCCGGCGGCGTGCTGCCGGTCGGCGGCACCGATCCGGGGCGGCGCGCGGCAGCAGCTGCGGCAGCCTCGCCGAACGTCGCCTTGGCGATCTCGCCGATGCCGGCGAGCGAGCCGAGCATGCTGGTGGCTTCCATCGGCAACATGATGATCTTCTGGTTCGGCGCCTCCGCGAACTGGCCGAACGCCTTGATATACTTGTCGGCGATGAAATAGTTCAAGGCGGCGACGTCGCCCTTGGCGATGGCCTCGCTGACCATCTGCGTCGCTTTGGCCTCCGCTTCCGCCGACCGCTCGCGCGCCTCCGCGTCGCGGAAGGCGGCCTCGCGGCGGCCTTCGGCCTGGAGGATCTGCCCCTGCTTGGCGCCTTCGGCGCGCAGGATCTCCGACTGGCGCTGGCCTTCGGCGGCCAAAATGTCGGCGCGCTTGACGCGCTCGGCCTTCATCTGCCGGCCCATGGCCTCGACGAGATCGGCGGGCGGCACGATGTCCTTGATCTCGATGCGGTTGACCTTGACGCCCCAGGGCGAGACCGCGGCATCGACGACGCGCAACAGGCGTTCGTTGATCTCATCGCGGTGCGAGAGCACCTGATCGAGGTCCATCGAACCCATCACCGAACGGATGTTGGTCATGGTGAGGACCGTGATCGCCTGGGTGAGGTTGGCGACCTCGTAGCTCGCTTTCGCGGCATCGAACACCTGGTAGAAGGCGACTCCGTCCACCGTCACGGTGGCGTTGTCCTTGGTGATGACCTCCTGCTCGGGAATGTCGATCACCTGCTCCATCATGTTGACCTTGCGTCCGACGCGATCGAAATAGGGCACGATCAGATTGAGCCCGGGGCTCAGCGTCTGGGTGTATTTACCGAACCGCTCGATGGTCCAGTCGTAGCCCTGCGGCACCGTCTTCACGCCGGCGACGAGGGTGACGATGACGAGCAAGACCAGAACAATTGCGAAGATGTCGAAACCGCTCATACGTCCTCCAAGGCAGGAAAAGAAGCCGGGAAAAGCCCTTCCCGCGCTGTCATTGGTCGGGAGCGCGACCCTACCGGTTCAGCAGCCGCAAGTAACGCCGGTATCGGTGCGATTCTGCAAGAGCCGCGAACAGCGGATGCGGCGCAGGCTACCGGCAGATAACACCGTGCAGCTCGGTATCAGCAGCTTCATTCGATGACGTCGTTCGCGAGCGCGACGAGGGCGGGGGCAAGCGTAACGCCGAACGCCCTCGCCGTCTTGAGGTTGATCACCAGCTCAAGCTTGGTGGGGTTCTGGACCGGAAGATCGGCCGCCTGCGCTCCCCTGAGGATGCGATCGACATAGGAGGCGGCCTGCCGCAGCTGTTCGGCAGTGTCGGTGCTGTAGGACATCAGCCCTCCCTCATCGACAAAGGTGCGGCTCCAGAAGACTGCGGGCACCCGCGCCTGTGCGATCGTCGCGAGCAGCTGCACGCGGTTGGCCAATGTGAAGAAGTCCGGCAGGACCAGGATGGCACCGTCCTTCCGCGAAGCCAGCGCTCCGATCGAGGCGGCGTCATGGACGGGCGCGGGCTCGACCATCACGTGAAGAGTCCGTGCGGCGCCCTCGATCGTGCGCAGCATCAAGGGCGCGAACGGCGCGGTGGCGGGATTGTAGACGACGAACACGCGGCGGACGGATGGCGTGACCTGCGTCAGCATCTCCAGCCATTTGCCGGCTAGCGGGCCGTCATAATCGGTGAAACCGGTGATGTTGCCACCGGGATGCGCGAGGTTTTCGACAAAACCCTGGCTGACGGGATCGGTGACGACGGCGAACACGATCGGGATCGTGGTGGTGCGCCGGCGCAGCTCTTCCACCGAGGGCGTGCCGACCGCGAGCAGGATGTCAGGCTTGAGCGCGATCAACTCGTCCGCAAGCTGCGCGATGCGCGCGCGATCGGCACCGCCGCTGCGCCACTCGATCCTGAGGTTGTCGCGCTCCTTCCAACCGTAGCCGGCAAGCGCCTCGGCCAGGATCGTGCTGCGTGCCTGTCCGATCGCGTCCTCGGCGGCGGTGACCGAGAGCACACCGAGCCGCCGCACCACGTTCCGCTGCTGGGCCGGCGCCGAGGCGGGGAGCGCCGCGATCATCCCGAGAAACGCCAGACACGAGCGGCGGTTCATGGGTGAACCATCAGATCCAGCCCTGAAGCTCGCGCAGCACCAGGGTCCGGATCACGTCCATGCCCGGATCGCTGTCGTTGAGACAGGGGATGGCGGAAAACTGCTCGCCGCCATTGTGCTTGAATATCTCGGCGTTTTCCTGCGCGATCTCCTCCAGCGTCTCCAGGCAGTCGGCGGAAAAGCCCGGCGTCACCACCGCGATGCGGCGCACGCCTTCCTTGGCGAGCCGCTCCATCGTCTTGTCGGTGTAGGGCTGGAGCCACTCGTCGTTGCCGAAACGGGACTGGAAGGTCAGCAGCAGCTTCGTTTCGTCCATGCCGAGCCGGCGGCGCAATGCTTCCGTCGTTGCGATGCAGTGCTGCCGATAGGGATCGCCCTTGTCGACATAGGCTTTCGGCATGCCATGGAACGACGCGACGATCAGCTCCGGCTTGAACGAGAGCGTCGCTAGATGCGCCTCGATCGAGGTCGCGAGGGCCTCGATATAGGCGGAATCCTCATAATAGGGCGGCGTCACCCGCAGCGTCGGCTGATTGCGAAGCTGCGCGAGCACGCGGAACACCTCGTCGCAGACGGTCGCCGAGGTCGAAGCGGAATATTGCGGATAGAGCGGGACAGCCAGAATGCGTTCGCAGCCCTTTGCGATCAGCGCGTCGATGCCGGCCTTGATCGAGGGATTGCCGTAACGCATCGCCCAATCCACCACGACATGGTCGCGGTCCGCCAAGGCGGCGGCGAGCTTAACGGCTTGAGACCGCGTGATGGTCTTCAGCGGCGACTCGTTCTGCTCGTTGTTCCAGATCTTCTGGTAATCCAGCGCCTTGGTACGGGGACGGCTGCGCAGGATGATTCCATTCAGCACCACCTTCCAGATCAGGCCCTGATCCTCGATGACGCGGGCGTCACTGAGGAACTCCTTGAGGTAGACCCGCACGCCTGGCGCATCGGCCGTGTCAGGCGTTCCGAGATTGACCAGGAGTACGCCGACGCGCGGCAGGGCGGATCGGGTGACCGGCTTCGCAGTCTCGGGGGGGGCGACGCTGTTCATGGCTGGTTGGGTCGCGCGTTGGTCCGAACTTGTCAAGATGAGCCGGGGTTCGCTAGGGTCGCACCCCGGCGGGGGGAGGAACGATGACGCTCGCAGAATGGTGCGTATTCGGAGCGCTGCTGCTTTATCTCGTAACGATCGCCTCGATCAAATGGATCAGGTTCGGCCGCTTCGATAATTCCCGGCCGCGCGACCCAGCCTTCTATGAGGATGCCATCGCGCAGCGCGCGCTCGGCGCTCACCAGAACGGCATCGAGGCTTTCCCGTTCTTCGCCTTCGCGGTGCTGCTCGCCGAGTTCAGAGATGCGCCGCAGCGGCTGATCGACGAGCTCGCGGCGCTGTTCCTGATCGTGCGGATCGCGTATGTGCTGACCTATCTCGGCAATCGCCCGACGCTGCGCTCGATCCTCTGGAGCGTCGGCTTCGCGATCAATCTCGGCATCTTCTTCCTGCCGGCTTTGAAGCGGTTCCTGCCGGTGTGAGGCGCCGGCCTCACGCCGTCAGATGACGCTCCCGCGTCGCGATCAGCGACCGCATCGATGCCGGGATCGTGACCGGACGATGGGTCTTCTGGTCAGTGTAGACCCAGACGATCTCGCCGGTCACCAGCGCGTCCGCGCCGCCCTTCAGGAAGATGGCGAGCTCGAACACGAGGCTGGAATTGCCGATCCGCGCTACGCGCACGCCGACATCGAGCTCCCAGTCGAAGCGGACCGGCGCCTTGTATTCGATGACGGACTTGACGACGTGGAAATCGATGCCGCTCGCCTGCGCGTCCGCATACTGGTCAAAGCCGAGCGCGCGAAAGTACCCGGTGATGGCGGTGTCGAAATAGGTCAGGTAATGGGCGTTGAAAACGACGCCCTGGCCGTCGATCTCGGAATAACGCACCCGAAACGGATGAAAGAACCAGAAATCCTCGCGCGACATGGAGACCCCCCGATAGGAACCTTCTTGTCTCAATAGCGGCCGGAGGGAGGTTCGCAAAGCGGCTATCACGCCGCGACGGGGTAGCTCTTAGCCCGTGGAGGAAGGGTCAGAACGAGCCTAGAAGCACGTGGTCCGTTCGGCGGCGATGTAGCCGAACAAGAGACCGACGCCGAACAGCAGCACGAAGCCTGCGGCGGCGAACTCGATGCCTCGCATGAACAGCGCGCCGCCGCCGTCGCGCCCCGCGCTGAGGCGGGCGGCGATGTCCTTGGCGGAAACGGCGACGACAGCGATCGCCGCGACCGTGATCGCGGTACCCAAACCCATCAGGAAGGTCGCGGCGATGCCGGCCCAGAACAGGCCCTGCGCCAGCGCGAATACCAGGACCAGGATCGCACCCGAACAAGGGCGGATACCGACGGTCAGGATCGCAGCGAAGCCGCGCCGCCAGCCGCCGGGACCGGCGAGCTCGCTGGGGGTGGGGCCGTGGGAGTGGCCGCAATGCTCGTCGTGGACGTGATCGTTCCCATGATGATGAGCGTGGTGATGATGGGCGTGTGCATGGCCGTGATCGTGGCGATGATGATCATGGCCGTCATGGTCATGCGCATCATGATGATGGTGATGACCGTGATCATGATCGTGCGGCACGCCCGCAATCGCCGGCACCGGTTGGGCGACCTGGAGCGCGCGGATGAAGGCGCCGCCCTTGACCCACACCAGTCTCAGACCGAATGCCGCAATCAGGGCGTAGCTCGCGATCTCGATCACCGCCTCCGCCTTGCACATGGTCTTGGCCGTGGCATTCAGCACCCAGGCCGAGATGCCGACGACCAGGATCGCGACCAGCGACTGCATCAGCGCCGAGGCGAACGACAACGCGATGCCACGCCGCGCGGTCTCGCGGTTGGCGACGAGATAGGAGGCGATGACCGCCTTGCCGTGGCCAGGACCGGCGGCATGGAAGATTCCATAGGCGAACGAGATGAAGAGCAGCGTCCACACCGCCGAGCCGTCGGACTTCGCGGCCCGGATGGTCGCCGACATCTGGCGATAGAATTCCGACTGTTTCGCCAGCAGCCAGCCGATCAGGCCGCCGGCCTCCGAATCGGCCGCCTGCGCCGGCCGCGGCGCGCCGAACGGCGTCTGCGCGAGCAGATGATGGAGCGCGGCATCGGCCACGCCAACGACGAGCAGAACGGCGGCGCAGGCGAGCAGCCCGCGCGCGAGCGGGGAGAGTTGCGGCTTCAAGGGCAATCCACCGTGATCTTGTTGGCGAACATCATGCCGAAATTCGAGTTCTCGCCGTTGAGAAAGGTCTGCTCGTTCAGCTGCTGCGCGCTGGCGGTGCCGTCGTTCGGCCGATCCAGCTTCATCTGGCAGCCAGAGGGCGCGCCCACCAGCTTGACCGGATTGTCCTTGGCCATCTTGAAGTCGATAAAGAAGGAGCGGTCGAACACTTCGAGCACCAGCTGCTTGGGCTTGACCGGGGCCTTCAGCGGCAGCGTGAAGTGCAGGGTCAGCACCGTATCCTTGTAGTCGAGGAAATAGTCGACTGGCTCCTGGAATCGTTCCTTCTTGCCGTCGGCTCGCGCGAAGGTGAAGTAGGCGTATTCCTTGAGCGACTCGACGTTGGTTTGCGCCAGCGGGCCGAGCTCCTCCCGCGTATAGGTCCCCTTGGTCTTGCTCTCGAGCCCCTGCACCGCATAGGCCGAGAACATGTCGTCGAAGGTCCAGGCGTGACGCACGCCGGTGATCGAGCCATCCGCCGCGTAGAGCAGCTCGCTGGTCGCGGTGATCCAGACATGCGGATGCGCATTCGCGGCACCCGCTGCAAGCGTCATCGCGGCAGCAAGCAGGCATCCGAACAGGGCGCGCATATTCATCAGGCCGCCTTTGCGTCGTCGAGCAGGCCGCGACGGCGGAGCAGCGCATCGGGCTCGGGTGGTCGGCCGCGGAAGGCCTCGTAGGCGGCTTCCGGATCGACCGATCCGCCGCTCGAATAGATGTCATCGTGCAGGCGTTTTGCGACCTTGGGATCGAAGATGTCCCCGGCCTCCTCGAAAGCGCCGAAGGCGTCCGCGTCCATCACTTCCGACCACATGTAGCTGTAATAGCCGGCGGCATAATGGTCTCCGGTGAAGATGTGGCCGAATTGCGTGGGACGATGACGCAGCGCGATCTCCTCGGGCATGCCGATCTTCTCCAGCTCGCGTCTCTCGAAGGCGCACACATCCTGCGCGGCGGCAGCCGGCTGGGTGTGGAATTCGAGATCGATCAGCGCCGAGGAGACGAATTCGACCGTGGCAAAGCCCTGGTTGAATTTGCGCGCGGCAAGGAAGCGTTGCAGCAGCTCGTCCGGCAACGGCTCGCCGGTCTGGTAATGGCGGGCGAACTTCTGCAGTACCTCGGGCCGCTCCTGCCAGTGCTCGTAGAGCTGGGACGGCAGCTCGACGAAATCCGTAAACACGGAGGTGCCCGATAGCGAGGGATAGGTCACGTTGGAGAGCATGCCGTGCAGGCCGTGACCGAACTCGTGGAACAGGGTGCGGGCATCGTCAGGCGACAGCAGCGAAGGCTCGCCGCCGGCTCCCTTGGCAAAATTGCAGATGTTGAGAACGAGCGGCGCGACGTCGCCGTCGAGCTTCTGCTGGTCGCGCAATGAGGTCATCCAGGCGCCGGAACGCTTCGACGGCCGGGCGAAGTAGTCGCCGTAGAACAGTGCCTTGTGCTTGCCGTCCGGCCCCTTCATCTCCCAGACACGGACGTCCGGGTGCCAGACAGGAACGTCCTTGCGCTCCTCGAACGTGACGCCGAACAGGCGGGTGGCGCAGTCGAAGGCGGCGGCGATCATGTTGTCGAGCGCAAGATACGGTTTGATCGCGGCGTCGTCGAAATTGGCGCGTTGAAGGCGCAGCTTCTCGGCATAGAAGCGCCAGTCCCACGGCGCGAGCTTGAAATTGCCGCCCTCTTCCGTGATCAGGGCCTGCATCTCGTCGCGGTCGGCGAGCGCCCGGGCGCGGGCCGGCTTCCAGACCCGCTCCAACAGGCCCCGCACCGCCTCCGGCGTCTTGGCCATGGAATCCTCGAGCCGGTAGGCGGCGAAAGTCGGGTAGCCCAGGAGCTTTGCGCTCTCCTCGCGCAGCTTCAGGATCTCGACAATGGTTTCATTGTTGTCGTTGGCGTTGCCGTTGTCGCCCCGCGCGATGAAGGCCTTGTAGACCTTCTCGCGCAGGTCGCGCCGGGCCGAGCTCTTCAGGAACTGCTCGACCGAGGAGCGCGAGAGCGTGACGATCGCCTTGCCTGCCAGGCCGCGCTCTTCTGCCGCAGCCTTGGCGGCCGCGACGAAATTCTCCGGCAGGCCCTGCCGATCGCCCTCGCCGAGCTCCATGATCCAGTCCTGCTCGTCGCCGAGCAGATGGTGGCTGAAGCTGGTGCCGAGCTGCGCGAGCCTCTCGTTGATCTCGGCCATCCGGGTCTTGGCCTCTTCGGAAAGGCCGGCGCCGGCGCGATGGAAGCGGGTGTAGGTGCGTTCCAAGAGGCGCAGCTGCTCGGGGGTGAGTCCAAGGTTGGCACGGTTTTCGTGCAGCTGGGCGATGCGGCCGAACAGCACGGCGTTCATCATGATCGGATTCCAGTGTCGCGCCATCCGCAAGGAGACCTCCTTGTCGATCTCCAGGATGGCCGGGTTGGAATGCGCAGAGACCAGATCGTAGAAGACCGCCGCGACCTTGCTCAGGAGCTTGCCCGAGCGCTCCAGCGCCGTGATGGTGTTGGCGAAGTCGGGCGCGGCCGGATCGTTGGTGATCGCCGCGATCTCGGCGGCGTGGTCGGCGAAGGCCTGCTCAAAAGCGGGCAGGAAGTGCTCCGGCTTGATCTCGTCGAAGGGCGGGGCCGCGAACGGCGTCACCCAGGCCTTCAGCAGCGGATTGGTCTCGGCATCCGTAATTTGGCGGGATTCTGACATCACAAGTCCGATTTTCATGGGCGATTGTTGCGGCCAGCTATAGCACGCGATGGGGCTTTTTTGGGCCGTTTGCCCTTGCTCCGAGCCGCCTTTTCGGGGAGATTGCGGCCCTCGAAGCCACGGACCTCAGCTCATGAACGCGCCTGCCTCCTCTTCCCGCCAGATCGCCTGGCCGAGCGTCATCACCGTCATCAGCGCCGCCATCCTGATCGGCGCGGAGGTGTTCGGCGCGGCCTTCGCCGGAGGTTGGGCGCTGGCGATCCTGTTCGGACTCGGCGATCAGGGCGCGCACATCCTCCAGGCCGTGCTGTTCGCACTGGGCGTGCTGGTGATGACGGCGTTCGTCCGCGCCGCTCAGCGCATCGAGCCCTTCACCAAGCGCCGCTGACGCTTCCACGCGCGCGCGAGATATACGCGCTGCGTTGAAAACTTAACGCTCGTTCATCTTCTGCGTCGCTCGCGCAACAGCGCGCAAGCAGATGTTAGGCAATTCTGCTCGCAGCCTAAAAAAAATCTTGCGAAGCAGAGTCAAAACACTTATGTGCGGACTTGCCCAATTTCGCACGTGCCTGTGGTCGTGTGTCAGTCGGTAGGTATCCGGACAAGAGGCCGGACAGCCGCCAAGGGGTGAAGAAGCCGAGGGGCTCTTCGGAAGCGCGGAAGTCGAAAGACCGAGGCAAACCCGGAGCGCCCAGCATCTCTCTCAAAGGGATGCCATGTCGAAGGTGACTTCGCTCTTTGCAACCGTGACTGGCAGCCGGAGGCGAACCGGCGCACCCCGCTCTCAACGGGGGACGCGACTTAAAGCAACGACGGATCGGGCTTTTTTGGTCTCTACCGGCAGTCCAACGCCGGCGCGGGCTACTGAAAAGGCTTGTCCTTCATTGCCAGGTGTGCGGGCGGGAACACTCCCAACCAATCCACGGCAGCACAGTCTGGTTTGAGTCTTGTGGCTTCGTCGCGCCTCCATCGCGCGATCGGCCAGAGCGCTCTTATCCGACGTCATGTTTTGAACGGGCCCGTCGCTGGGCCGTTTGGGAGAGTGCCATGACCGAACGTATCCAGGAATTCCTGCGCAACCGCCGCAAGGATGGCCTCGACACCGAGCCGTGCCTGGTCGTCGATCTCGAGGTCGTGCGCGACAACTACCAAAGCTTCGCCAAGGCGCTGCCCGACAGCCGCGTGTTCTATGCCGTCAAGGCGAACCCGGCGCCGGAAGTGCTGTCGCTGCTCGCGTCCATGGGCTCCTGCTTCGACACCGCGACGGTCGCCGAGATCGAGATGGCGCTGGCCGCGGGTGCGACGCCCGACCGCATCTCCTTCGGCAACACGATCAAGAAGGAGCGCGACATCGCGCGCGCCTTCGCGCTCGGCATCCGGCTGTTCGCGGTCGATTGCGCCGCCGAGGTCGAGAAGGTCGCCCGCGCCGCGCCCGGCGCGAAGGTGTTCTGCCGCATCCTCTATGACTGCGCCGGCGCCGAGTGGCCGCTGTCGCGGAAGTTCGGCTGCGACCCGGAGATGGCAGTCGAGGTGCTCGACCTCGCCAAACGCCTGGGTCTGGAGCCGTGCGGCATCTCCTTCCATGTCGGCTCGCAGCAGCGCAAGGTGAAGGCGTGGGACCGTGCGCTGGCAATGGCTTCGCAGGTGTTCCGCGACTGCGCCGAGCGTGGCATCAACCTGTCCATGGTCAACATGGGCGGCGGCTTCCCGACCAAGTACCTGAAGGACGTGCCGCCGGTGGTGACCTACGGCCGCTCGATCTTCCGCGCGCTGCGCAAGCACTTCGGCAACCAGATTCCGGAGACCATCATCGAGCCGGGCCGCGGCATGGTGGGCAACGCCGGCGTCATCGAATCCGAGGTCGTGCTCATCTCGAAGAAGAGCGACGAGGACGAGGTGCGCTGGGTCTACCTGGACATCGGCAAGTTCGGCGGTCTCGCCGAGACGATGGACGAGTCGATCCGCTACGCCATCCGCACCCGTCACGACGGTGCGGACATGACGCCGTGCGTGCTCGCAGGTCCGACCTGCGACAGCGCCGACGTGCTGTACGAGAAGAACCCGTATCCGCTCCCGGTCACGCTGGAGATCGGCGACAAGGTTCTGATCGAAGGCACCGGGGCGTATACGTCGACCTACTCGTCGGTGGCGTTCAACGGCATCCCGCCGCTGAAGACCTATCACATCTGATCTGCCACATCAGATCCGCCTCTCGGTCTGGGGCCTGACGAACCCGGAGCCGGCTTGCCGGCTCCTTCCTCAAATTTCGATTTCTGACGACGCCTTGAACCGGCGTGCTTTGCGCACGTCGGTTCAAGTGGGGACTGACGCGCCATGACTGCTCCTCGGAAGCCACAGATCGCCCTCACCTCGAAGGCCGCTCCGTTCGTGATCCGTGCGGAACGTGCTGCCGACGTCGCGATGCGTGAAGCGTTGCTCGATGCCTGCTTTGGCGAGAACCGCCATGGCCGCACCTGCCAGCGCCTGCGCGACGGACGTGCACCCGCCGCAGGCCTTGCCCTGTCGGCGGTGCGCGAGGGCAAGCTCGTGGGAACCGTGCGGCTGTGGCACGTCAGCGCCGGAGGCAGGCCTGCCCTGGTCCTCGGACCGCTGGCGGTGGACCCTGCCTGCCGCGAGCTCGGGATCGGCGCCGCGCTGATGCATCAGGCGCTGGCTGCCGCCCGGGCGCGCGGGCACGCCGCCGTGATCCTGCTTGGCGATGCCCCCTATTACGCCCGGTTCGGCTTCTCGACGGAGAAAACCGGTGCGCTGTCGCTGCCCGGCCCGTTCGAGCGAGACCGCCTGCTGGCAATCGAGTTCGCCGAGGGCGCACTCGATGGCTGCGTCGGGATGATCGTCCCGACCGGCGCTGCCCTGCCCAAACGGAGGGCGGTTCGCGCACCTGAGGCGCGCGCGGCTTAAGGGATCCCTTGCATCGCGAAGCCCCAGGCCGCGTTGAGCGGCAACGCCCGACCGCGCCTGCGCCAAGCCAGTTCCTTTGGGGTTGCGCAGGCGCCTGAAACGCCCTTTAACCCCGCGAAACATCCCCCTGGTCGAGGTCCGAGAGCATGTCCCGTCGCCTGATTTCCACCGGCTCCCCGTTCGAGAAGACCGCCGGCTACAGCCGCGCCGTGATCGACGGCGAGTTCGCCTTCGTCGCGGGAACCACGGGCTATGACTACACGACGATGACGATGCCGGCCGACGTCACGAGCCAGTCACGCAACTGCTTCAAGACCATCGAAGCTGCCCTGAAGGAGGGCGGCTTCGAAATCGCCGACATTGTCCGTGCGACCTACTATGTCACCGACCCCAGCTACATCGATGCCCACTTCGCCGTCTGCGGCGAGGTTCTCGGCGACATCAGGCCGGCAGCGACGTTGCTTGTCGTCAGCGCCCTCGCCAAGCCCGAGATGAAGGTCGAGATCGAAGTCACCGCCAAACGCCGCAGCATCTGAGAAGCGCCGCCGCGCCTGATCCGTCCCCCACCCTTTGTCTGCCAGCACGTTTCGGAGAACCATCCCATGAGCCCCGCCTCGCAGGTCTACGCGAAGATCACCGGTCCCATCGTCATGGTCGGCTTCGGCTCCATCGGCAAAGGCACCTTGCCGCTGATCGAGCGGCATCTCGACTACGACAAGTCGCGCATCACCGTGCTCGATCCGAAGGACGAGGGCCGGAAGGCGCTTTGCGAGAAGCACAATGTCCGATTCATCCAGAAGGGCCTGACCAAGGACAATTATCGCGAGGTGCTGACCCCGCTGCTCACGGAGGGCGGCGGCCAGGGCTTTTGCGTCAATCTCTCGGTCGATACCGGGTCGACCGACATCATGGAGCTCTGCAACGAGCTCGGCGCCCTCTATATCGACACCGTCAACGAGCCCTGGCTCGGCTTCTATTTCGATGCCTCGAAGGGGCCGGAAGCGCGCTCCAATTACGCCCTGCGCGAAGTGACGCTGGCTGCCAAGCGGGCGCGCCCCGCCGGCTCGACGACGGCCGTTTCCTGCTGCGGCGCCAATCCCGGCATGGTCTCGTTCTTCGTGAAGCAGGCGCTGCTCAACGTTGCCGCGGATTTGAAGCTCAACGCCCCCAAGCCGAAGACCAAGGCTGAGTGGGCGGATTTGATGCGGCAGGCCGGCATCAAGGGCATCCACATCGCCGAACGCGACACCCAGCGCTCGAAGAAGCCGAAGGAGCCCGATGTCTTCGTCAACACCTGGTCGGTCGAAGGCTTCCTCTCCGAAGGCGTGCAGCCGTCCGAGCTAGGCTGGGGCACTCATGAGAAATGGATGCCCGACAATGCGCGAACTCATGAGGCCGGCTGCGGCGCCGCAATCTATCTGATGCAGCCCGGCGCCAACACGCGCGTGCGCACGTGGTGTCCGACCCGTGGCGCGCAGTACGGCTTCCTCGTCACCCATAACGAGTCGATCTCGATCTCCGACTACTTCACCGTGCGCGACGCCTCGGGCACGGCGATCTACCGGCCAACCTGCCACTACGCCTATCATCCCGCCGACGATGCCGTGCTGTCGCTGCACGAGATGTTCGGCCGCGCCGGGAAGATGCAGGAGAAGCACCACATCCTCGACGAGAACGAGATCGTCGACGGCATAGACGAGCTCGGCGTGCTGCTGTTTGGCCATGACAAGAACGCCTATTGGTATGGCTCGCAGCTTTCCATCGAGGAGACGCGCAGGCTCGCGCCCTACCAGAACGCGACCGGCCTGCAGGTGACCTCGGCCGTGCTCGGCGGCATGGTGTGGGCGCTGGAGAACCCGAACGAAGGCATCGTCGAAGCCGACGAGATGGATTTCGATCGTCTGCTCGAAATTCAGATGCCCTATCTCGGCCCGGTGAAGGGCTTCTACACCGATTGGACGCCGTTGACGGACCGCCCAGGTCTGTTTCCGGAAGACATCGACACCAGCGATCCCTGGCAGTTCAAGAACATTCTGGTGCGGTGAACGCCTGTCTGTCTCCGCTTGTCATTCCGGGGCGCGCCGCTTGGCGCGAGCCCGGAATCCATCGGGAGACAAAATGCGCGGAAATGGATTCCGAGCTCGCGCTTCGCGCACCCCGAATGACCGTAGAAGCCTACTTCTTCTCGAGCGGCGGCGCGATCTTCTCCGCGGGAGCCGGCGGCAATGCCGGCTTGGTCGCCGCGCCCTGCGTCTGCGGATCCGGACGTGCGGGCTCGGGCGCCGGCGTGGTCGGCCGGTCGCCGCCGGGCTTGGCTTCCGCGGGCTTGTTCTGATCCTCGGAAGGCGTGCCCTGAAGCGGCGGCGTTGCCTGCGCCAGCTCCATCCGATTTTCGGCGCGGATTTGCGCGAGCGACATCACGGCGACCACGATGCCCGCTGCGAGCAGCGAACCAGCAATTGTCAGGTCGAGCTTCAGTCTGCGCTTGTCGCCTTGAATGGCCATGTCGATCACCGCCTTTGTCCGCAGGACAACGAAACCGCGACCTGCCGGTTCCGGCATTGAAGAACCGGGAACCCAGCCCTCTGCGCGCCAAAACGCCGCGCTCAGTCGGTGGTACTGACCTCCCAGGTAGCGTGTCGCACGCCCGGCAAATGCTGGAGGTCAGTCGCCACCGCGTTCAGCTCGTTGGGGTCGACTGCGGTCGCGACCAGTTTTGCGGCGATCTCCAGAACGTCATCGCCGATTTCGGCCACATCGATATCGGCCACCGAATATTTCGCGGTCTCGAGCTTCTCGACGAGCCGGTCGCGCATATCCGGAAGAGCATCGGCCGCAACGGCAAGCTTGAAATAGTAGGTTGCCTCCAGCGCCTTCTCGTTCAGGGGAATACGGTTGATTGCATTGACCAGCGGACGCAGCATGGTGTTGCCGGCGATCACGAACACGGTCAGCGCGGACGCCTGCGCGATCATGTCGGCGCCGGCGCAGGAGCCAACCGCGGCGGACGCCCACAGCGTTGCCGCGGTGTTGAGACCGCGCACGTCCATGCCCTGCTTCATGATGACGCCGGCCCCGAGGAAGCCTATGCCAGACACCACGTAGGCGATCACGCGCACCGCGCCGTCGGCGCCCGCCAAATTCATCGCGAGATCGACGAAGGCGGCGGCGCCGACCGCGACCAGCACGTTGGTGCGCAGGCCCGCCGTGCGCTGACGGTATTGCCGCTCGGCGCCGATCAGCGTGCCCAGCACGAAGGCCGTGGTCAGGCTGGCCAGCGTATCCGCGAAGTCGGCAAGCTGGAATGTCGTCAGAAATCGCATGGCCCCCTATAAGGCGGGAACCATGACAAATTAAAGCTCCAGCAGGCCGCCATCCCCATTTTCGTCCGCAAAGGCCAGCAGCGTGCCCTTGGCGTTCCAGCCGAGCGCGGCGACGGGCGGCGTGCCGTTACGGCGGACGAGGATTTCCGCGCCGTCCTCCAGCCGCAGCATCAGCACGGTGCCGTCGCTGTAGCCGGCGGCCAGAATATCGTTCTTGGGATGGCAGGCGACCACCGACACGCGTGCTTGCAGCGGCGCGAGCATCGCGGGCTCCTTGCCCATGGGGCCGTCCTTGCTGCCGAACGGCCATACGATCACGGTGTCGGCGCCTGACGTCGCGAGCCCCTTGCCGCCAGCGCTCCACGACATCGAGCGGACGCGACCGGGGTAGCCTGTCATGCGCATGTGCCTGTTGTCGGCGAGCCGCCAGCCATGCAGCGCCGGCTCGTGCATCGCGGTGACGAGAAACTTGTTGTCCGGACTGAACGTGACCGCGTGATGCGAACCGGCCCAGGGCAGGAATTCGGCCGATCCCGCCATGTTCGGAAACCACAGCGTCACGCCGTTGTAGTGCGCGATTGCGAGCCGCAGGCCCTTCGGGGCGAATGCGAGACCGCCGACGGTGGATGGCACTTCGATCGACTTCTCCTCGGCCTTGCCGCTCTTGACCGTGGCCGTCTTGCCGGCCGACCAGGCGAAGGTGCCGTCGGCGTGCAGCGCCACCGCGTCGATCCAGCGCCGCTTCGGATCGGTGGCGAGCAGCGTCGCCTCGCCCTTGGCGTCGAGCGAGACGACCTTGCCGGCATCGCCGCCCATCACGAGGCGCTTGCCGTCTGAGGCGGTCGAAAGAATGCCGCCGCTGTGCACGGCAACCGTAGTGATCTCGCCCTTGCTATCGACGAACGCGACATTCTCCTCGCCACCGACGAAGGCGGCACGGCCGCCGAGGAAATGCACCGAGGTCACGGCCATGCCGAGCCCAATAGGCTTGACGCGATCGGTGACGGAGACGATCGAGGCTGAATCCGGGGCCGGCGCGAACTCTTTCATCACGAGACGATGCAGCTCTCGAAACCCTTGCGGATCGCCTCTTCCGGCAATTCGCGGCCAATGAAGACGAGGCGGCTCTCGCGTGGCTCGCCCTCCTTCCACGTCCGCTGATGGTTACCCTCCAGCATCATGTGGACGCCCTGGAAAACGTAGCGGTCGTCGTCGTCCTGGAAGGCGAGGATGCCCTTCGAGCGCAGGATCTTGCCGCCCTCGACCTGCACCAGGTTCTGCAGCCAGGGCATGAACACGTTCGGATCGAGCGGCTTGTCGGTCTTGAGCGAGAGCGATTGCATCTCCTCGTCGTGATAGTGCTTCAGGCCATGGCCGTGATCATGGTGATGGTCATGGGCGTGGCCGTGATGGTGGTCATGGTCGTGGTCGTCAGCTTCCAAGAAGTCCGGCTCGATGTCGAGGATGCGGTCGAGGTCGAACGCGCCGCGATCGAGCACATCGGACAGCGCCACCGAGCAGCGCTCGGTGCGGTGCAGCTTCGCGTAGGGATTGATGCCGCGGATGCGAGCCTCGACCTCGGCGAGCTCGCCCTTTGTGACGAGGTCGGTCTTGTTCAGGACGATGACATCGGCGAAGGCGATCTGGTTCTTGGCCTCGGGCGCATCCTTGAGCCGGTCGGACAGCCACTTGGCGTCGGCAACCGTGACGACCGCATCCAACCGCGCATTCTTCTGCACGTCCTCGTCGACGAAGAAGGTCTGCGCGACCGGCGCCGGATCGGCAAGGCCGGTGGTCTCGACGATGATGGCGTCGAACTTGCCCTTGCGCTTCATCAAGCCATCCATGATGCGCACGAGGTCGCCGCGCACGGTGCAGCAGATGCAGCCATTGTTCATCTCGAACACTTCCTCATCGGCACCGATGATGAGATCGTTGTCGATGCCGATCTCACCGAATTCGTTGACGATGACGGCGTATTTCTTGCCGTGGTTTTCGGACAGGATGCGGTTCAGGAGCGTGGTCTTGCCGGCACCGAGATAGCCGGTCAGCACGGTCACGGGAATCTTCTGGGAGGTCGCTTCAGACATAACAACTCCGGACTTCGGCTTGTCGCGCGACGCGAGGCGGGGTGGCCCCTGCCCTAGTGGTCAAGCGCGCTGGTCAGGGCCTTTATATTGTGCCTGACCATGTCAATGTAAGTGGGTGCAAGCCCCTTTTCGCCGGTCAAACCGTCCGAAATCAGGGTGCCGCCGACCTTGGCGCCTGTCTCGGCCGCGATCCGCCGGATCAGCCGATCATCGCTGATATTTTCCAGGAATACCGCCGGGATCCTCGCGGCCTTGATCTGGCTGATGATGGCGGCGATGTCGCGCGCGCTGGGCTCGGTTTCCGTGGAGACACCCAGGGGGGCGATGAACCGGATACCGTATTCGCTGGAGAAATAGCCGAAGGCGTCGTGGGTAGAGATCACCTTGCGCCGCTCGGGCGGGATTTTCACCACGGCCTGCCGGACCTCGCGGTCCAGCGTTTCAAGCTTTTCCAGATAGGCGCTCGCCTGGGCACGGAAGAACTCGGCGTCATCCGGAGCGGCCGCGGCGAGCGCATTGGCGATATCGGTGACGTAGATCTTGGCGTTGGGAATGGACTGCCAGGCGTGGGGATCGGCGGCCGCACCCAGTTTCAGCGGTGTGATGCCCGCGCTCGCGGTCACGACTTTCGCCTTGCTGCCGGCGGACTGCACAAGGCGCGGCAACCAGCCCTCGAGGCCAAGCCCGTTGACGATGACGAGCTTGGCGTCCGCGATCCGTTTCGCATCGCTGGGCGTCGGCGTATAGACATGGACGTCGCCGTCGGCGCCAACCAGTGTCGTCAGATTGATGCGGTCGCCGCCGACGTTGCGGACGAAATCGGCCAGAATCGAGAAGCTCGCGACGACGTTGAGCCGCTCCGCGGCCTGCAGCGGCGAGGCGATCAGCAACAGCGTACAAAGCAGGATGAATCGCATCGTCACGCTTCCAGATGCCGGCCGGGAAACAGTTGCCGGACGATGCCGCCGACGCGGCCGAACAGCACGGAGACCACGTAGATCACCGTCGCCACGAGAATGATCGCAGGGCCTGAGGGCACGCGGGTCTGGAACGACAGCACGAGGCCGGCATAGCCCGAGACGGCAGCAGCAGTCACGGCAATGCATATCATGGCGGTGAGATCGTGCGACCAGAACCGGGCGATCCCGGCCGGCAGGATCATGAGGCCGACAGCGAGCAGCGTGCCGAGCGCTTGAAAGCCGTTGACCAGGTTGATGACGACGAGCGCGAGAAACGCGAGGTGCGCAGGTCCCCCCGCGCGGCTGACCGTGCGCAGAAACAGCGGATCGACGCTCTCGATCACGAGTGGCCGGTAGATCACCGCGAGCACCAGCAGCGTGATCGTGGCGTTGATGGCCACCACCAACAGCGTCTGGTCGTCCATCGCCAGAATGTTGCCGAACAGCACATGCAGCAGATCGATATTGGTACCCTTGATCGAGACGATGGTGACGCCGAGCGCGAGCGAGGCGAGATAGAACGTGGCGAGCGAAGCGTCCTCCTTCAGTCCCGTCGAGCGTGCCACCACGCCCGCGAGGATCGCGACCGCAAAGCCGGCGATCAGGCCGCCCGCCGTCATCGCGAACAGATTGAGGCCCGAGAGCAGGAAGCCGACCGCCGCGCCCGGGAGGATTGCATGCGCCATGGCATCGCCGACGAGGCTCATCCGCCGCAACATCAGGAACATGCCGATCGGCGCGCCCGCGAGCGCTAGCGCGATCACGGCGGCGAGCGCCCGCCGCATGAACTCGAATTCGGTGAACGGGCCGATCAGCACGTCATAGATCATCGGATATCAAGCCGCCCGCGAGCTGATATCATCGGCTGCGCAGGCCGCGGCGCTGTCATCGAACGCCTCGCACATCCGCATCGCAACCAGCAGATTTTCCGGCGTCAGCACCTCCGCCGTCGGACCCCACGCCACAGGGCCGCGGGCCAGCACCAGAGTCTCGGCGAAGTGGTTGCGCACCATCTCCATGTCGTGCAGCGCAGCGAGCACAGTCCGGCCTTCGCCGTGCCAGCGCTGCACCAGCGCGAGCAGGTCGGCCGTGGTCTTGCTGTCGATGGCATTGAAGGGCTCGTCGAGCACGATCAGACGAGCGTCCTGGAGCAGCACGCGCGCGAACAGCACGCGCTGCATCTGGCCACCCGAGAGCGTGCCGATCGGTCGGTTCTCGAATCCATTGAGTCCGACGGACGCGATCGCGCGGAGGATCTTTTCGCGGGCAGCCTTGCCAACGCCACCGAACAGGGAGGTGGCGCGCCACAACCCGGTGCCGACGAAATCGAACACCGAGATCGGGAAGCTGCGGTCGATCTCGGCGCTCTGGGGCAGGTAGGCGATGTCCCTGCGGTCGAGACCGCCGAGATGGATGCTCCCGTCGAGCGGCTTGAGGATGCCGACGATGCCGCGCAACAACGTCGACTTGCCGGCGCCGTTGGGACCGATCACCGCGACCAGCGCGCCTTGTGCAATCTCGCCGTTGAGATGGTGCACGGCCGGATGCCGGTCGTAGCCGAGCGTAACGTTGTGGAAGTGCAGGGCCGCCATGGTCACCTCATCGCCAGCAAGACGATGCCCCAGAGAACGGCACAGACGCCGACTGCGGCCGCAAGGCGACCCGCCATGGTCATGCGCAGGATCGACCAGGGCGCCGCTTGGGCCGGATGCGGTGAGGCCTCATCATGGCTATGGGCGTGGTCGTGCGAATGCCTGTAGCCATGAGGGTGGCTGTGGGCATGGTCATGATGATCGGCGCGGGACGCAGCAGGAACCATGATGTGACGTTATATTATAACATTACCCCTGTCCACGCCCGGCTCACGGCTTGCCGATCACCATCGCGACCGCCGCGGCCACGAATGGAAACGGCACCGATACGGCGCAGCGGAACCAGACGAAACGGGCCGGCATGAACGGGATCTCCCACAAGATCACCCGCTGGAAGGCGAACAGGGCCCAGGCGACGACATAGGCGACCACCTGAGGCACGCCGCCACCGGACTTCAGCGCCACCGTGCCGATGGAGAAGCCAACCACAGGACCGCCGGGCGTCGCGGCGCCAGCGACCACGGCGGTCGCTACCCCGAGCCAACCGCTGTCCGGTCCGAGCCAACCTGTGATCACCTCCTGCGGTATGATGGCGGCGATGTAGCCGGAGCCGATCACACCGAGCGCGATCCGCGGCACGATGTTGATGAAGTCCATCGCGCCTTCTCGAAGCGAGGCTTTGAATACGGGAGGGCCGCGGCGGAATGCGATCAGGCCGACGCCTAGCACCGAGCCCCACAACAGGATGTCGATCAGAAGCGCTGCGCTCAAGTCTCGTCGTCCTTGATGGCGGGCTTCGGATACATCCTCACGTAGACGAAGCGGCCGAGAGCGCCTGCGAGCACCGGCAGCGGCAGCGAGATCACGATCCGCCACAAGGTGAAATCGGTGCCCATGATCGGGATCTCCCAGGCCACCGCCCGGCCGTAGCCGATCAGGGTCCAGCTCACGACCATGGCGATGGTGGCACCGAAATCGGCACCGACCGCGAGCAGCGCGCTCGCCACGGGGTAGGCGGTAAAGGGACCACCGGGCAGGATCGCGCCGAACGCGGTACCAATCAAAAGACCCATCAAGCCGGACTTCGGCCCGAGCGAGCGCGAGACTTTCTCGTGCGGCAGGATCTCCGAGATGAAAGCGCCGAGCAGGCAGCCGGCCAGCACGCGCGGCAGGATGCCGGAGAAGAGCGAGAGGTCGTGGGTCAGAATGTCGAGAACGCCATCGGTGCCGTCGCGACGCCAGACAAGGCCTGCGCTCACCGCCACCAGGACCGCGATGATGATAGTCGACCAGCCGATCGGCTTACGCACACGCCCCGGACGCGGCTCGGAGTCCTCGGCAGGCGCCGGCGTGTTCGGGGAAGGTTCTGACAATGGGTGTGGGGCGGCTCGAGGGTGAATCCTTTTCTGATTAAGGGCGCCGCCGAGGCGATGCAAACGGCGTGATGACAGACCCATGCGCGTACCACGCAGGGCAATTCCGCACAGCAAAAAGGCGGCCGCGCCAGCGACCGCCTTTTGTCAGTCTCGGGCGGCGCGCCGACGCCGACCCGGAACCCATCGGGCGCGAGCCCTAGCATTCAAATGAACTCCGGGCTCACGCTTCGCGCGGCCCGGAATGACATCGTCACGCCTTCTCGAACAGGGACTCCACGTATTCCCAGTTCACGAGGTTCTCGACGAACGCCTTGAGATAGTCGGGGCGACGGTTGCGATAATCGATGTAATAGGAGTGCTCCCAGACGTCGCAGCCGAGAATCGGGGTAGCACCGTGCACCAGCGGATTCTCGCCGTTCGGGGTCTTGGAGATCTCGAGCTTGCCGTTCTTGACCTGGAGCCAGCACCAGCCGGAGCCGAACTGGCCGATGCCGGCCGCCTGGAAGTCCGCCTTGAACTTCTCGAAGCCGCCGAGGTCCTCGTTGATCTTCTTCTCGAGCTTGCTGGGCAGCTTGGTGCCGCCGCCATTGGGCTTCATCCAGCTCCAGAAGTGAATGTGGTTGTAGTGCTGGCCGGCATTGTTGAACACGGCCGGGTTCTTGCCGAACGAGCCCTTGACGATCTCTTCAAGGGACTTGCCTTCCCATTCGGTCCCCTTGAGCGCGTTGTTGCCGTTGGTGACGTAGGCCTGGTGATGTTTGTCGTGGTGATATTCGAGCGTCTCCTTCGACATGTACTGACCGAGGGCGTCATAGGCGTAAGGGAGTGGGGGCAGCGTAAAGGTCATGGGTTCTTGTCCGCAACTGGTGGGGAACGAGTTCTAACGGTCACCCCTTATAGAAGGTTCCGCAGCCGTTAAATACCTCAGAATTTCGCAAACGCGTGGTGCCGACGCTTGGCACGATTGCATAAAATCGTCGCAGGACAAGGACATCTGCGGCAGTCGTGGCGGGCCGATGCAAAATACCATTGCCTTTGAAGCGCTTATGGCGGAACGAATGCCCTGCGCAGCGCCAGTGCGAAAGACGGAGCCATGAGCATCGAGATCGACATTCTGAACGGTGACGCCTCGTGGCCGATAGCGGAGCCGCTGCATCAGGCAGTGTGGGGACCACATGTGATTGCGGACAAGCCCTGGGCGCACGTCAAATGGGCCAATGCCGATCTGCGCGTTCTGATCGAGACGCCCGAGGACGGTCTCGTTTGCCATGTCGGCATCTACTTCCGAACCGTCACCTGGAACGGACAGAAGGTCCACATTGGCGGCATCGGCGGGGTCTGCACGCGCGAGGACCGACGCGGCCGCGGTTATGCAACGATCGCACTCGACGCGGCCGTGCACACGATCAGGGCCAACGAAGCGGTCCGCTTCGCCCTGCTGTTCTGCGAGCCGCACAATTTCGCATTCTACGAGACCCGCAGCTGGCTCCCCTTCGAGGGCGAGGTCTATTGCGAGCAGCCGGAAGGGCGGATCCGCTTTACCCAGATGGCGCCCTACGTCTTCAACATCGTCCGCGCGCCGACGCTGGGCACCATCGACCTATGCGGCCTGCCCTGGTGAGCCCTGCGTGAGCAAGGGCTGCGCGGGTCGACCCACGTTCTATAATATGTCGACCATCATTTAATATTCCGCCCGGTGAACATGACGATCGACGCCCCCCTAGATGCCGTCCCGCCGGTTGCGCCGGTCGTCTCCCCCATCGCCAGCCTGCTGACCGCACCGATTCTCCCGACGCTGCTGCGGCTCGCGATTCCCAACATGATCGCGATGGTCGGCAGCACGCTGGTTGCGGTGGCCGAGACCTCCTATATCGGCCGGCTCGGCACCATTCCGCTCGCGGCGATCGCGCTGGTGTTTCCGTTCGCGATGCTGACGCAGATGATGAGCGCTGGCGCGATGGGCGGCGGCGTCTCCTCCGCCATCAGCCGCGCGCTGGGCGCTGGGAATCGCGACCGCGCTGCGACGCTGGCGCTGCACGCTGCCATCATCGGCCTCTGCGGCGGGCTGTTCTTCACGGTGATGATGCTCGTCTTTGGCCGCTCCTTCTTCGCGCTCCTCGGCGGACGCGAGCAGGTGCTGGAGGAGGCCAGCAGCTATTCGCAGGTGCTGTTCTCCGGCGCGGTGGCGATCTGGCTCGTCAACACGCTGGCCTCGGTCATCCGTGGCACCGGGGACATGCGCCTGCCTTCGATGACGCTGATCGGAGCGAGCGTGCTCCAAATCGCGCTCGGCGGCACGCTCGGGCTCGGGCTGTTCGGAGTGCCGCAATTCGGCATGCCGGGCGTCGCGAGCGGCCAGTTGATTGCGTTCAGCTGCGCGGCGATCTTCTTCCTCTGGTATCTGTTGTCCGGACGCAGCCGGCTGCCGCTGGCTCTTCGTGCCTTCCATTTCGAGCGCGCGATGTTCGTGGACATTCTCAAGGTCGGCGCGTTGGCCTGTCTGTCGCCGCTCCAGACCGTGCTCACCATCCTGATATTTACCAAGATCCTGGCGACCTTCGGCACCGAAACACTGGCGGGCTACGGCATCGGATCGCGGCTGGAATTCTTGCTCATCCCGATCACCTTCGCCTTCGGCATAGCCTCGGTGCCGATGGTCGGCATGGCGATCGGCGCCGGAGACGTGAAGCGCGCGCGGCGGGTGGCCTGGACTGCGGCGGCGGCCTCCGGACTCACCATCGGCCTGATCGGCCTCGCCGTTGCGCTCGCTCCGTCGCTGTGGGTCGGGCTCTTCACGCGGGATCCCGGCGTCACCGCGGCAGCGCACAGCTATTTCCATTGGGCAGGACCGGCCTTCGTGTTCTTCGGCATGGGCGTGTCGTTGTACTTCTCGTCACAGGGTGCGGCGCGAGTCGGCGGCCCCGTGCTCGCCTCCACGGTGCGGCTCCTGATGGTCGCGATCGGCGGCGTCGGACTGATGACCGCGCAAGCTCCGGCCTGGACTCTGTTCGCGCTGGTCGGTGGCGCCATGGTCGTGTTCGGACTGTCGACCGCGGCGTCTGTCGCCTTCGTGCGATGGGGCAAATGATCATAGGGCGGTAGGCGCGGGAATGTGATTCCAAGCCAGCGTTGCACTATCCTGCCGGGCTGCTATCGAGGCGCTCCATTCTAGGGCCCTTGTCCAGGCTGCGTCGGTGCGCTCTGCGGCGGCGAGATCTGGACGCGCGCCGGGCGCTAGCTCGCTGCCATCATCGCCTTCAACGCCGTCGCCGCCGAGGCATAGCCGCCACGCGCGCCGTCGATGAAATGGACGTGATCGCTCCGCAGCAGCGAGGGTGTGAAGCAGGTCATCATGGCCGCATCCTGCCGGTGGACGCCGTAGCGCACGATACCCTCGCGCGCCGCCGCAGCGAGACGATCGGTGAGGGCACGTTCAAGCTCGACCGTACAGTCGATGACCATGCGCAAGCCGTCATCATATTTCCTGAAGTCCGAGTTCTCAGCCACCTGACGCTTGTAGACGCCAGGCATGAAGCCGCCGGCCTTGAGGTCGAAGCGCATGATCAGATAGGCGAACAGCGTGTAGGCGAGCACGCTGACCCTGCGTGCGAGCAGCGAACCGCCACGCTTGGTGCGGGCCTCGAAGTCCACCCCCTGCGGCGGCCATTTCAGCGGCGGCCCTTGCGGCGGCACCGGGCGGCCGCCATCCGGACTGAGCTCGACCAGATCGATGACGTCCTCGATTACCTTGCGGAAGGCGCGCGGATCGGCACCCCGTGTCGGCATCACCAGCAGCGATAGGATCAATCCGCGGGAGGCCGGAATCACCTCGAATCGGCAGGACAGGCCCGACAGGTCGGGTTGCGTGCCCGCGGGCGCCGCCTCGACCGCAAACTCGCCGCGCTTCATCGCGGCCTCGGCCCAGGCGAGGCCGCCGCCCGAGAACATCGCATAGGACAGGTTGGCCGAAGGCCCGAACCGGGCGACGCGCACGTCCAGGGCCTGCGCACGAATGGCGCTGACCGGCACTAGTGCGACGCGCATGGTCAGATCGAGATCTTCCCGCACCCAGGTCGCAGTCGCAGCCAGCGCCTCGCGGGCCAGTTCGACATCATCCGGCGAAACCGCAAAGCTTGCGCCGTCGCCCCCGAATACGAAGGGAAATTCGCGTCCCGCCAACGCGTTCGTCACCGCCGCGATCACCGCAGCGCCTGCCATGTTCACCGCCTTGTAGCGCTGCGCCGCGATCGCCCTGGTCGAATCGACGATATCGGCAACGCCGATGCTCCAGTCGTCGGGCAGCGGCGAGTAGAGCGCGGGATCCATCAGGCTGGTGAAGCCTCTGAAGACGGGAATGCCGCGATAGAAAGACTCGCCTGAAATCATTCGGAATGCCGGGTGGTTGGAATGCGCGTCGGAACAGAATACGCGGCAGGACCGATCCGGGTTCGCCGGCCGGCAGCCTTTTCGATCATTTGGCCGAAAAGGACACGGACAACAAGATGCCGGCGCTTGCGATTCCGCGGCGGGTCATTGATCGGCGTCAAACGGCCGTCTGGGGAGACCGGATATCGTCATTCAGCTCAAAGGGGTGCATGGGATGATCGAGGTGTCCGACTTTGGCCGCAAGGACTCAGGCTCTCCAGTCCGCCGGCGCACGGGCATTGACCCAGTCAGCGCGGTGAAGATGCCCGAAAGACTGACGGCAGCCGTCGATGCCTGGGCCGAAGCTCATGGCCTGACCCGCTCGGATGCGATCTGCAAGCTGATCGAACTGGGCCTGAAGATGACGCCCCCGGTCGTCCCGCCGGTACACCCGACGGAATCGAGCGCCACCAGGATCGAGGAGATCGCAGTACACGAGATCGAGGCGCTGCTCGATCCCGCATTGCCGGCCGACGAACGCGAACGCCGCATTCGCCGCCTGACCGAGGGGCCGCCGGAATTCTCACAGCAGCGAATTGACCTGCCGAAGGACTCGCCGAAGCAGCGAACGTGAGCGGCTAGTGCAGCTTGTCCTCTTGACGCTTGCGTAGGCTGTCGAGCGACGCATCACGACAGCCGACCAGGCGCACGAATTGCTGTGGGTACATTTCATGGCCGTGACTGCCGGAATTCTGATGCGTCATCGGCGGACAGCGGACATCATCCGGCTCCGTCCGGGATTGCTCCGGCAGACTCCGGTGTGAAGCGGTCATGTTTGGCGGGGTCATGGACTGCTCCCTGTCGATTAGGGCAGATCGGTTGACGTAACCCAATCGATTGCGGGGCATCTTACGACCAGATCCGGACAGATGTCATTGTGCCGGATCAACACGATCACGACGGGCGGGTTCCGCTTATGCCGTATTCCCCGCGTCGACGGTGAACACCGTCCCGGTGACATTGCGGCCGCCTTCCCCCAGCAGATATTCCACCATCCGAGCGATGTCGTCCGTTTCCGGCAAGCGGCGCAGCGCGCTGCGGCCGGCGATGCGCTTGCGGCCCTCGTCGGAGAGATTGTGGGTGAGTTCGGTGTCTATGAAGCCCGGAGCGATCGCGTTCACGGTGATGCCGAGCTTGCCGACCTCGCGCGCAAGCGAGCGGGTGAAGCCGGTGGCGGCGGCCTTGGTCGCGCCGTAGACCGACAAGCCGTTGTAGCCTGTGGTCGCGATGATCGAGGAGATGTTGATGATGCGCCCCGCACCATCCGCCATCATCTGCCGCGCAACATATTTTGTGAGGATGATCGGAGACAGCACATTGAGCTGCACCAGCGCCTCGATCTCGGAATTGTGCATGGTGGCAAGCAGGCCCTCGGTGCCGAGGCCGGCATTGTTGACGAGGCCGTAGATCGGGCCGAACTCGTCGCGCACGAGTTTCGCGAAAGCCGGAATTGCATCAATCACGGCGAGATCGCAGGAGCGGAAATGCAGGCGCCCCTCGGATTCGGCAATCGCGCTCTTGAGCTCCTCGCTCTCGCGCCGTGCGGCCGCAACCACGTTGAAGCCGGCGCCGGCGAGCCGCCTGGCGATCGCCAGGCCAATGCCGCGGCTGCCGCCGGTGACGAGAATATTATGCATCGGTGCGCGCCAGTTTTCCGGCCGGGGTGACATCGAGCGCCTCGACGAAGCGGATCACGGCCGGCACCTTGTGCGAGGCGAGCTGGGCGCGGCACTGCTCCAGGATCTGATCCCGGATCCCCTTCGCGTGCGCCGGATCGGTACCCTCGGCAAGAATTACATCGGCGACGACGATGCCGCCGGTGATAGGGCTGCGGCGAGACTTGGCGCGCGACATCCGCACGGCGGGATGGCGGTTGATCACCGCCTCGATCTCCTCAGGGTGGACCTTCAGCCCGCCGATGTTGATGATGCCGCCACGGCGGCCGACGAAGTAATAACGATCACCGCGCAGCTCGACGATATCGCCGGTGTCGACAAACCCCTCATCATCGGTGAGCGCCGCGGCGTTGCGGCCGATATAGGCGTGGGCTGTTCGTGTCGACCGGATCCGCAGCGAGCCGTCCACGACCTTCATCTCGACGCCATTGCGGTTGCCGAGATAGTCGGCCGGAAATCCCTCGAGCCCGTCATTGACGGCGAAACCGACGCCGGCCTCGGTCGAGGCATAGGCGTGGCCGACGGAGGCATGGGGAAACGCCACTTTGAGGCCGTCGAGCACGGCCTGGTCGGCGATCTCGCCGGAGAGACGGACGTAAGCCGGGGCGAACTGCGCGGCCGAGCCGCTCATCAGGAGCTTGCGCCAGTGCGAGGGCGTGCCGGAGATGTGCGACACGCCGCGCGCGTTCAGCCGCGCGATGTGATCGGTGAGTGCCTCATGGGGATCGGACAGCACCATCGAACCGCCGGAGAGGACGGCGCGGAGGAATATCTGCAAACCGCCATAACGGCGGATGTCGTAGAACGTCGCCCATACCGGCGCAGGCCCGCGTGCGGGGCCTTCGGCAACGATCGCGCCTGTCAGCGCTTCCAGCGTATGGCCGGCGATCTTTGGCACGCCCGAGGTGCCCGAGGTGAGCATCAGCCATTCGGTGGCGCGTTCGGTCCTGGTCCGCGCGGTGGCTTGAAGCGGCAACTGCGCGGTGACGACCAGCGGCACGCCAGTGCCGGCCCAACGATCCGGCTCGTCCGTCACGACGGCATCGATTCCGGCATCCGCGACCAACGCGTCGAGATGCGCCGGGTTGAGATCGGGCGGGCACAGCAGCATGCGACGGGCGACGCCGTCGAGTTCGATCATGGCAAGGCCCGACCGGAGCTGGTCCGACAGCTTGAGCAGCACGGCGCGGCCCGACAGCTCGCGCAGCCGGCCGCCCAGAACCGTATGCGACAGGATGTCGGTCAGCGACACGACGTCGTGCGCATCGGAGATCGTGCGGCCTTTCAGCTCCGCGCCGAGATGATCGCGAAGCGCGAAGATCTCACGCGGGGACATTTTCGTAGGCCCGCACGAAATCGCCGACGGTGGCGGGAAACGCTGCGTCCTCGGAAATGGTGAAGGGGTCGACGCCGGTCTCGTCCTCGAGACGCGCGACCAGGATCGCGAAGGCGAGCGAGTCGAAGCCCGTCTCGTGCAGGGACAGATCGTCCGAGAGCGCAGGAAGCGCGACGTGCTGTTCCTTGGCGATCTGCTGAATGGCTTCGATGACCTTTGACCTTACCGACATGGCTGGCTCGCTTTTCATTATCAATTCGTGTTACGGCGGCTCTTGATGACCGCCTCCCCATGACCGTCTGTTTACCCGACAGAAGTAAATGGCTTCTTGGACAATTCAGATAAAATTGGACCTATCTGCTGATTTCCGCAGGCCTACAGCCTGATCGTGCCGTCGTTGATGTGTGCATTGACCTCGGCATCCAGCGCGACGTAGGCGCCGGATTTCGGCTCGAGCATGAACAGCGGATCGGAGATCGCGCTGGGGTCAAACCCCTGCCGCGCGAGAACGCCTTTCTTCTGCTTGAACGTTTCGGTGGCGTCGAGCTCCCGCGAGATACGGATGAAGACCGGGCGGGCGTAAGCCGGGAGGCGAAGTGCGAGATGAGCAGGCAGCGCGGTGATGTCAAAACCCTCGTTCACGACTATCGCACTCATCCCGGCCCGACCGTCGGCGCCGGGTATGCTGACGCCATAGGTGGTGGCGTCGACCACGCCGGTGAAATCGCGCACGGCGTCGTTGACCTCCGAGGTCGCGACATTCTCGCCCTTCCAGCGGAAGGTGTCGCCGATGCGGTCGACGAAATGGAAAAAGCCCTTGTCGTCCATCCGCATCAAGTCGCCGGTGCGAAACCAGGCGTCGCCCTTGGCAAAGACGTCGCGCAGGATCTTCTTCTCGGTCTCGTCGGCATCGGTGTAGCCCTCGAATCGGCCGCCGCCCTGGTCCGCGGTGCCGATGCGGCCGATGGCCTCGCCGGCCTCGCCGCGGGCGCAGGCCATGCAGAGGCCCTCGTCACTGCGCAGCGGCGCGCCGCTATCGGGGTCGAGCTTGACGAGACTGGCCGGAAAGCGATGCGCGAGCAGCGGCGGGATGCGCCCGATTGCGCCAGGTTGCCCCTCGACATTGAACAGCGAGAAATTGCCTTCCGTTGCCGCGTAGAATTCGAGGATGCGCGGAATGGCGAAACGAGCCTGAAAGTCTTCCCAGATGTCGCCGCGCAAGCCGTTACCGCAGACCAGCCGTAGGCGATGGCGGTTCTCATATTCCGACGGCGGCGCCTTCAGCAGATAGCGACAGAGCTCCCCGATATACTGGAACAGCGTGCAGTCGTGGCGCACGATGTCGGACCAGAAGTTCGAAGCCGAAAACTTATCCGCAATCACCACGGAGCCGCCGGCAGCCAGCATGCTGCATGGGGCGACGATGCCGCCAACCGAATGGAATAGCGGCAGACAGTTGTAGAGCCGATCCTGCGGTGTCGCGCCTGTGAGACCAGCGAACCAGAAGCCCCAGTTGAGGATGCGGCGGTGACTGATACTGGCCGCTTTCGGCAGGCCCGTGGTGCCCGATGTGTAGATCAGCAGAGCGCGATCTTCGATGCTGACATCGCCGTGCTCGTCCGGCGCGAGCGGGCCGTCGTCCAGGACGGCAAGCGCGACGTCGATCGCACGTTCGCCGCGGGCATCGCCATGGGTCCAGACCTTGGCTTGCGTCTTCAGATGCGGCTTCGCGCTCTCCAGCACCTCCGAAAGATCATGCGCGACGATGATGTGTCGGGGTGCGGCGACATCGATGCAATGCGCAAGCGACTGCCCCACCAGCTTTGTGTTGAGCAGCGCGACCACAGAGCCGACGCGGCTGATGCCGAGCCATGCCGCGAGATAGTCGATGCCGTTCGGCATGATCAGTGCGACGGTATCACCCTTGACGAGGCCGACCGAGCGCGCCCAGCGCGCGTAGCGATTGATACGCTTCGACAGGCCTTCGTAATCGAGCGCGCCAATGTCGGTGACCAGCGCCGCGCGATCGGGCTGGCGTCGCGCCCAATCGTCGACGACGTCGGCGAACAGACGTCCCGGCAGCGTCTCGATCCGTGCGGTGAGCTCGATCGCCTTCAGCCAGATCTTCGACGCCGACGGCGCGCGCGCGGATTTCGCTTGCTCGATGACAGCGGTGGTCATGCTGTTGTTCTCTCGGGCCATGGCTGCTGGTTCGCCGATCTTAGCCCGCACCGCCCTGCCCAGGTGTTAAGGGGCAGGGTAAAAGCCGGTTAGTGCGCGATTAACGCTAGTCATTCCTTACCAGCCCGCCGGCTGCACGAGACGGCCCGCACAAGGCCAACGAAATTGGCGGCTCAGCTGTTACGCCAGCACCGGCGCCGAAACGCCAGGCAGGCGCTAGCCGCTTCGCCCGCGGCGCAAATGGCGCGGCGGTGCGTTGACGGGATAATATGGATTGAGGTCACAGGTCGCGGCGCGGCCCGAAGCGGTGGCGCGGCATTGCGGGATGGATGTGAAGGAGCAGTCGTACCACTCCCCGCCACCGCCATTCGCGCCGGAATAAACGTGCATGCAGACGGGGTAGCGTGGATCGAAGGTCTGCGCGTGGGAGGGCGCAATCACAAGCGAAGCGCCGACGGCGGGGAGCAGGGCGAGCGAAGCACAGGACGAGAAGATCCGAGGAAACCGCATCGTGGGACCGCTAGTACTGTTGCCTCTGTCGCTTGCGCGGGCGCGGCGGGGGTTGGTCGAAGGCGTAATAGGGATTCAGGTCACAGCTCGCCGAGCGGCCCGAGGCGGAGGCTCGGCACTGCGGCAGTGAGGTGAAGGAGCAGTCGAAATAATCGCCGCCGCCGCCGAAGCCGCCGGGCGTATAGACATGCATGCACACGGGATAGCGCGGATCATAGGTCTGGGCGCTGGCATCGGCCGCGACGAATAGGGTCACAATTGCGGTGACGGTCAGTATCGGCAAGCGCATGGAAAAAATCCTCGAATCGAACACGGCGCCGGCACGGATGCCGGTCACCTCAGTCACCTCATATGGCATAACACCACGCTGGAGGCGACTGTTCCTAGAGAGAGATGACGGCAAGGTGAGTGGAGCGCTCTCGCAGCACTCGCCCTCGCCATAGCCGGGGTTGACGGCCGAACCAGCGGCTACGCGCCGAGCCCTTGCAACACCAGCCGGTTCAGCCTTGCCGCGAACGCCGCCGGATCTTCCGGCAATTCGCCGTCCAGGATCTGCGCCTGCTCGAGCAGAAGCAGGCTGAGATCGTCCACGACCTTCGAGCCTGCTTGCGCCTTGGTGACCGCGGTAACCAGCGGATGCCGCAAATTGATCTCGAGGATCGGCTTGGTCTTCATGCCGCGGTTCTGCTGCGCCAGGATTCGCTCCAGCTCGCGGCTCGGCCCCTGGCTGTCGGCGACGAGGCAGGAGGCCGAGCTGGTGAGCCGCGTCGAGGCCTTGACGTCGCTGACGCGTTCGCCGAGCGCAGCCTTGATCACGGCGATGGTGGCGGCCTCATCCGCGGCCGGTTCTTCCTTCTTCGCCTCATCCTTGTCGTCAATGCGTGGGATCAGGTCGAGATTAAGATCGCCCTGGCTCAACGATTTCAGCGGCTTGCCGTCGAACTCCGACGGCATCGAAGTCCAGAAGGCATCGACCGGGTCGGACAGCAGCAGCACCTCGATGCCGCGCGCGGTCGCGGCCTCGAGCCGTGGGTTGGATTTCAGCCGCTCGATGCTGTCGCCGACCAGGTAATATATTTCGGTCTGGTTCGGCTTGAAATCGGCGATGACCTGCTTCAGCGACCGCTTCTCGCCCGATGTGGTGGTGAAGCGCGACAGCGCGAGCAGCTTTTCGCGCCGCTCGAAATCCTCATAGATGCCTTCCTTCAGCACCGCGCCGAAGGCGTCCCAGATCTTGGCAAAATTCTCCGGGTCCTTCTCGGCAAGGCTTTCCAGCTCGGATACGACACGGGTCGCCACGGCTTTGCGGATCTGCGCGAGCTGCGGATTGTTCTGGAGCATCTCGCGCGAGATGTTGAGCGGAAGATCCTCGCTGTCGACGACGCCGCGGACAAAGCGCAGATAGCCCGGCAACAGATCGGCGTCATCGGTGATGAAGACGCGGCGGACGTAGAGCTTGACCCGGCCCTTACGGTTCGGCTCGAACAGGTCGAACGGCTTGGTCGAGGGCGCGAACAGCAGCACGGCGTAGGAATACCGGCCTTCGGCACGGTAATGCAGCGTCATCGCGGGGTCGTCGAAGGCGGAGGCGATCTGATGATAGGCCTTCTTGTAGTCCTCCGCCGTCAGCTCGGATTTCGACCGCTGCCATAGCGCGCTCGCCGAATTGATCTGGCGCGGCTCGCCCTCTTCGGGCACGAGCTCGATCGGGAACAGGATGTTGTCGGAATAGGCCGTGACGATGCGCTCGATCTCGTAGGTCTCGAGATATTTCTTGGCATCGTCCTTCAGGTGCAGGACGATCTCGGTGCCGCGCGTCACGCGCGCGGCGTCCTCGTCGCTCGCGCGGGCGATCTCGAAGCCGGAGCCGCCTTGGGAGCTCCAGGTCCAGACGTCGCTCTCGCCGGCGCGGCGGCTGACGACGACGATCTTCTCGGCGACCATGAAGGCGGAGTAGAAGCCGACGCCGAACTGCCCGATCAGGCCGAGCCCGTCCTTGGCCTCTTTCAGCTTCGCCACGAACGCCTTGGTGCCGGAGCGGGCGATGGTGCCGAGGTGGTCGATCAGCTCCTGCCGCTCCATGCCGATGCCGTTGTCGGCGATCGTGAGCGTCTTGGCGGTCTTGTTCGGGATGATGCGGATCTTGAGGGCGTCGCCCTCACCCAGCAGGGCGGGACTGCCGATGGCCTCGTAGCGCAGCTTGTCGCACGCATCGGAGGCATTGGAGATGAGCTCGCGGAGGAAGATGTCGGTTTCCGAATAGACGGAATGCACCATCAGGTGCAGCAGTTCGGAAACTTCGGCCTGGAAAGGCTGCGTATGCACAGCCGTATCTGACGTCGTCATGCGCTTACCCGGTCAAAACAAAAGGGAAGGAACCCGGATATAGCGCGAGGCAATGACGGATCAAGAGGATGTGAAGCGATCGCCCGGCGGTGCTGTCGTCCTGAGAGCGCAGATCAGGTCACGCAGCGGCCGGGCTGGAGAAGCTTGGCGACTTCGGTCAGGGAGCTCACCATCGGCTCACAGGCGATCGTTGGCTTGCTGCGCACCTTCTTCTGGTTCTGGAGCAGCAGTGGCGGCTTGGCGTTGCCGGTCTCGATGGTCGCGGGGACCCGCAGCAGCACGGACGTCTCGGCGAGGTCGTTCAGCCGCATCGACACCGTGCGCGTGGCAACCGGCGCCGGCTTAAGCCCAGCGAGACGGTCCGCCTTCGCGGCGCGATTGACGTTCTGGCTGGGCGCGGAAATCGAGCTGTGGCTGGGGATATCGGCGACTGCCTGCCAACGGTCGGCCAGATCGTGCCCAGACGCCAATTGCACGGCACCCAGCGTCGCGACGATCGCGACGGCACCCAAAAAGACCTTTTGAATCTGTGACATGGCTGTCGATCCCTCGCCCCCATGGCGATCGCGGGAACAACGCCGCCGCAGGAGCGGGAGTTCTTGACCGTTACGATCACTTAACCGTGTGCGAAAAGGGCCGCAGGCACAAAAATATTTCGCACTTGGGGGAACGACTTCCGCGACCAGGAGTCGTCTCAGCAGCCGGCTATTCCCCCCTGCCCCATAGGCCGGCGACGTAGGGCGCGACTGTGGTGATGCCAGTCGCGCCTTACTTTTGTCTGGTGTCATTCCGCCGGCCGCGCCAGCCACGCCCGTCCTTCGTCATAGAGCTTCTCGACTTCGGATCCGGTGAGGCCCGGCATGTCGCGCTTGACCTTATAGCCGATCAGCTCCTGCATATAGGCGAGGTGACGGTAGCCTTCGGGCAGCACGGCGAGCGCCTGCTGATCGAGGCGCAGCGTCGCGGCGGGATCGACCGGATCGATCCGATCCTTCTCGTAGATTGGCTGGCGCCGGACGATGCCCCATCGGCCCTGCCTCTTCTCCAGGAAATCATAGAAGCGCCCGGTGCAGACGACGTCGCAGAGCACGTCGTGCACGAGTGCGCGCTGCGAGATCGTCATCTTGGTCTGGGCGATCGCGCGTGCGCCGGAGAGGTCGATGCTGGTGCCGCCGAGGAAGTGCAGGATGCGCACGCCTTTGGCAAATCCCTCCTGGCTGACACGCATGAAATCCCGCGCCGGTCCCTGAAACCAGGTCGCGGACATCCAGCCCTCTTCGTGCCACACCGTGGCGAAGCGCTCCCAGTCGCCAGCGTCGCGCCACACCGCCCAGTTTTCGACGAGGTCGCGGATGGTGAGACGATCGAGGAGCCGCTGGTCCATTGCAAATCTCCGACGGGGATCAAGGCATGAGGTATGAGCGGCGAAGTCGATCCGCGTCAAGCGCGAGCGGCGGCATGAAAAATCCGGCGTGCCTTGCAGCACGCCGGATCAGATCGTTTCGCGAAATGGCGCCTTATGCCGCCGGCGCTTTCGGCGTGCGGTTGCGCGAGTTGCGCTGGAAGAACAGGGCCTGGCTCGCGACCGCCGACACCATCGCGGGCTGGAACGGTTTTGAGATCAGAAATGCCGGCTCGGGCCGCTCGCCGGTGAGGAAGCGCTCCGGATAGGCCGTGATGAAGACCACCGGCACCTCGAAGGTGCGCAGCAGCTCGTTGACGGCATCGAGGCCCGACGAGCCATCTGCGAGCTGGATGTCGGCGAGGATCAGGCCGGGCCGCTTGTTCTTGGCGAGGGCCACCGCGTCGGCATGGGTGCGGGCGACGCCGACGACGTTGTGGCCGAGATTCTTCACCAGGCTCTCGAGGTCCATCGCGATGAAGGTCTCGTCCTCGATGATCAGGACATCGGTCGCGATTTCGGCGGCCATCTCGCGTCCTGCAGCATCCGCGAGCCGCCGCGTCTCCGCGACGTCGGTCCCGAGAATGAAGGCAACTTCCTCTTCCGAAAAGCCCTCGAGCGAAAGCAGCAGAAAGGCCTGGCGCGGCAACGGCGTGATGTTCGACAGCCGCCGCTCCGGCGGCATCGGCAGGGTCGTCACCTCGGCATCGTCGTTGACGGAGACCGAATTCCAGATCTGCGTGAACAGCCGGAACAGGCCAGCCCTGGGCCCATGGCTCTCATCGAGCACCGACGGGTCTCCCAGCATGGCCTCCAACATGGCTGCGACATAGGCGTCACCGGAGGCCTGGCTGCCCGTCAGGGCGCGCGCGTACCGGCGCAACAACGGCAAGTGTTCAGCAACAAGCTGTGAACGGGACATCCCCACTCCATTCGTCTTCGGGCCAACCTTACACGACGAGGCGTCACGCGGGGGGCCCAGGTTCCCCTGCTGGGCTGACTACGCCTCTGGCCGAGAAAAGTTCCGACGAACTGGGAACTTTTTAGCGCAGCTGGAATTGTGCCTATCCAGGGAACGGCTCCCGGTTGAGAAAACTTCTCGATTTCACAGTAACTTAACTCGGGGAAACGTGGAACAGGTCATGAAAGATCTCAAGTCTCAAGCCAGCAGAAGCACGACCCCCGGCAAGGGAGGCCTCACTCCGGAGATTCAATCCCGGATCGGGCACCAGTTGCGGGCCATGTACGATGATGTCGTGCGGCAAGGGGTTCCCGATCGGTTCGCAGAACTGATCAAGAAGCTTGATGCGCCAGGAGCGACTCCCCACGTGGAAAATGAGGGTGGATCCAACGACAACAACAATGGGAGGGATTAATGCCTCTCACGGACTCCCTGCGCAACGACATCTTGGCGGCCGTGCCCAGCCTGCGCGCCTTCGCCATATCGCTCAGCGGCAATGCGGACCGCGCGGACGACCTCGTCCAGGAGACGCTGCTGCGTGCCCTCGCCAACATCGACTCGTTCCAGCCCGGCTCAAACCTGCCGGCCTGGCTGTTTACGATCCTGCGCAACCTGTTCCGCTCCGATTATCGCAAGCGGCGGCGCGAGGTCGAGGATGCCGAAGGCAACTATGCGAAGACTCTGAAGACGCAGCCTTCGCAGAATGCGCACCTCGAATTCGAGGAGTTTCGCACCGCGCTCGATAAGCTTCCGCAAGATCAGCGGGAAGCCTTGATCCTGGTCGGCGCGTCCGGCTTCTCCTATGAGGACGCAGCCTCGATCTGCGGCTGCGCGGTCGGCACCATCAAGAGCCGCGTCAACCGAGCCCGTTCGAAGCTCGCCGCGCTGCTCTATGTCGACGGCGCCGAGGATTTCGGGCCCGACGAGACGGTGCGCGCCGTGATCGGCGGCAGCGGCGGCTAAGAGCCGGAAATGCTGAAAGACGGCCGTATCGACGGCCGTCTTTGGCACGTCTACACCGAGGGCGTCGAGCTCAGG
The DNA here is from genome assembly GCF_000426845.1 of Bradyrhizobium sp. in8p8. Lineage (GTDB taxonomy): Bacteria > Pseudomonadota > Alphaproteobacteria > Rhizobiales > Xanthobacteraceae > Bradyrhizobium > Bradyrhizobium japonicum_C. The sequence continues at coordinate 495,812 of NZ_AUGD01000001.1, forward strand.
GCAGGCGTTCACGTGTCCACGAACGTTACGGTCTCGCCCAAGCTCGCCCGCGAGGTGCGATAACTGTTGACCTTGTGCGCATTGTCCGCATAGCCGAACGAAATGCCGCAGACGACGCGGCGATCGTCGGACAGATTGAAGTGGCGGCGGATCAACCCGGAATGCCGCGCGAGCGCGGCCTGCGGTATCGTGCCGAGCCCGAGCGCCTGCGCGGCCAGCATGAAATTGCTGACATAGGCGCCGCAATCGATCGCACCGTAGATGCCGAGCGGCTCGTTGGTGTGGATGACGGCGACGTGCGGCGCGCCGAAGAAATTGTAGTTCTCCAGCGCCTGCTTGGCATAAGCCATCTTGTCGCCGCGGGCGATGCCGAGCGTGTTGTAGAGCTGGAAGCCGCTCTCGCGGCGACGCTCCAGATATATCCCGACATATTCGCGCGGCGGGGTGAAGTCGTAGTCATCACCGAGCCCCTTGGAGGCCTCCGCGTAGATCGCCTTGCGAAAGCGCTCCTTGGCCTCGCCGCTGGCGATGACGACCTGCCAGGGCTGGCTGTTGCACCATGACGCGGTGCGCTGCGCGGTGGTCAGCACATGCTCGATGATCGCGCGATCGACTTCCTTGGCAAGGAACGCGCGGACGGAGTAGCGCTCATTGAGAAGCTCTTCGAGCACGCCGATGCGGTCTTCGGTGGAGTAGTTGGCGTTGGGCCCTTTGGCGTCCATGACTAGTCTCGCTTTCGTGCCCCGCCGAGCCGAGGCCCATTGTGACTCCTGCATCCCCGCTCAGCGGAGCAGCACTTCGCGCCGCACCGCATCCGGGACAAAAGAGAGATCACCGCCCTTTGGTCGGGATCTTGTTGTACGGCACGTCCTTGTCGACGCGGATGTCGCCGGGCAGGCCCAGCACGCGCTCGGCGATGATGTTGCGCAGGATCTCGTCCGTGCCGCCGGCGATGCGCATCGAGGGCGCGGACAGCAGCATCTGCTGGAACTGGCCCTGCACAGTCTCCTCGTCATTGCCGGTGAGAACACCGGCCGCGCCCTGGAGGTCCATGGCATAGGTCGCGATGTCCTGGAGCATCATGCCGGAGACCAGCTTGCCGATCGAATTCTCCGGGCCGGGCCGCTCGCCCTTCGACAGCGCCGAGATCGTGCGGTAGCTGGTGTATTTAAGCCCATTCGACTTCGCCGCCCAGGTCGCGAGTTTGGAGCGCACGGCGGGATCGTCGATGGCAAGCCCGTCCTCGAGCATCAGGTTGGAGCAGAACTCGAACATCTCGGGGACACCGGTCGCGAGCCGCGCGCCGATCGACATGCGCTCGTTCATCAGCGTGGTCAGCGAGACGTTCCAGCCCTCGCCGACGGCGCCGAGCCGCTGGCTGTCAGGGATCACGACATCTGTGAAGTAGACCTCGTTGAACTCCTGCATGCCGTTGGCCTGCTTGATCGGTCGCACCTCGACGCCGGGGCTCTTCATGTCCAGGAAGAACATGGTGAGGCCCTTGTGCTTGGGCACGTTCGGATCGGTGCGCGCGATCAAAAGGCCATAGTCGGAATAATGCGCACCCGAGGTCCAGATCTTCTGGCCGTTGACGATCCAGTTGTCGCCCTTCTTCTCCGCGCGGGTGCGCAGACCCGCGACGTCGGAGCCGGCGGACGGTTCGGAGAACAGCTGGCACCAGATCTCCTCACCAGAGGCGAGCTTGGGCAAGTACCGCCGCTTGGCGTCCTCGCTGCCGAACGCCATCACGGTCGGCCCGCACATGCCCTCGCCGATCTGAAATGGTTGCGTCAGCTTGCCGTAGACGCCCTCCTCCTGCTGCCAGATCACCTTCTCGATCGGCGTCGCACCCCGGCCGCCATACTCCCTGGGCCAGTGCAGACAGGCCCAATTGCCCTCGAACTTCTTCTTCTGCCAGGCCCTGCCGACATCGACGATGTCGTGATTGGCCAGGCGGATGCGGCCGAGCGAGGATTTCGACAGCTCGGCATGGAGCTCCTTCGGCGCATTGGCCTCGATCCATTTGCGCGCGGTCTCGCGGAATGCGGCTTCCTGCGGGGTGTCATCGAAATTCATGGCGGACCTCTACCCTCTTCCCTTCGTCGGGATCTTGTTGAACGGCACGTCCTTGTCGACCCGGATATCGCCGGGCAAGCCCAGTACCCGCTCGGCGATGATGTTGCGCATGATCTCGTCGGTACCGCCTTCGACGCGGGTGCCTGGCGCGCGCAGCAGCATGGCCTGGAAACGGCCGGCCACTTCGGCGTCTTCGGGGCCGCTGACAACGCCCGCCGCGCCCTGCAAATCCAATGCGTATGTCGCCACATCCTGGATCATCGAGCCCGCCACCAGCTTGCCGATCGAATTTTCAGGTCCCGGGCGCTCGCCCTTCGACAGCGCCGAGATCGCGCGCATGCTGGTATAGCGCAGGCCGCTCGCCTTCACCGCCCAGTTCGCCAATTTCGAGCGCACCGCGCGATCCTCGATCGCCGGGCCGTCATCGAGCATCAGGCTCGAGCAGTACTCGAACAGCTCCGGAAAGCCGGTCGCAACACCGGCGCCGATCGACATGCGCTCGTTCATCAGCGTGGTCAGCGAAACGTTCCAGCCGTCACCGACCTCGCCGAGTCGCTGGTGATCGGGAATGCGGACATTGGTGAAGTAGACCTCGTTGAAGTCGGAGGCGCCACTCGCCTGCTTGATCGGCCTGACCTCGACGCCCGGACTCTTCATGTCGAGGAAGAACATGGTGAGACCCTTGTGCTTGGGCACGGTCGGATCTGTGCGCGTCAACAGGATGCCGTAGTCGGAATAATGCGCGCCTGAGGTCCAGATCTTCTGGCCATTGATGACCCAGTCGTCGCCGTCCTTCTCGGCACGCGTGCGCAGGCCGGCAACGTCCGAGCCGCCGGCAGGCTCGGAGAAGAGCTGGCACCAGACCTTCTCGCCGGACGCGAGCGGCGGCAGATAGGTGCGCTTATGCTCCTCCCGCGCGAACGCCATCATGGTCGGCCCGCACATGCCGTGGCCGATGATGAACATCTGCGAGAGCTTGCCGAACGGGCCCTCCTCCTGCTGCCAGATCACGCGCTCGATGGGCGACGAGCCACGGCCGCCATATTCCTTCGGCCAGTGCAGACACGCCCAACCTGCATCGGCCTTCTTCTTCTGCCAGGCCTTTGCGACCTCCAGAATGTTGGCGCTCTTCAGTTGCGTGCGGCCGAGCGAGGATTTGCGCAGCTCCTCCTCATATTGCTTGGGCGCATTCGCGGCGATCCACGCGCGGGCGGTGGCGCGGAATTCGGCTTCCTGCGGAGTGTCGTCGAAGTTCATGGTTTTATTCTCTCTTCCGTCATTCCAGGGCGATGCGGAGCATCGAACCCGAAATCCGGAGGTTACCGACTCGTCTCGAGATCCGGGTCCGACGCCATCGCGCCGCCCCGGAATGACATTACGCCGCGTTCTTCTTCCGCATGCGGTCGATCAGCTGATCCTCCCAGTAGGACAAGCTACCCAGCCCAAGCGCCATCGCATTGGCGCGGCGATAGTACATGTGGCAGTCGAACTCCCAGGTGAAACCCATGCCGCCGTGAACCTGGATGTTGTTCTTGGCGCAATGCTGGAACGCCTGCGTCGCGCTGATGCGCGCAGCGGCTGCGGCTTCCGGCAGCTCGGCCGCATTGGTCGAGAGCGCCCAGGCACCGTAATAGCTGTTGGAGCGTGCCAGCGTCGCCGAGACATACATGTCGGCGAGCATGTGCTTGACCGCCTGAAACGAGCCGATCTGCCGGCCAAAGGCGATGCGGTCGAGCGCGTAGTCCCGTCCCATCTCCAGCGCGCGATCAGCACCGCCGACCTGCTCGAACGCGCACAGCACCGCAGCACGGTCGAGCACCTGGGTGAGGATGCTCCAGCCTTCGCCGACCGCGCCGAGCGGCTCCGCCTTGCAGTCCTTGAAGGTCATCTCGGCCTGCCCGCGGGTCGGATCGAGATTGGTGAGGCTCTTCACTTCGACCCCGCCGGCCTTGAGGTCAATCAGGAACAACGAGATGTCGTTGTCACGCCCGCTCGATGCCGTGCGCGCGGCAACCACCGCGAAATCGGCGACAGCACCATCGGCGACCGGCCTCTTGACGCCGTTGAGCACGCCGTTCGCAGCCGTGAGCTTGACGTTCTTCGGCGACGGATTGCCCTTGCCCTCGAACAGCGCCAGAGTGCCGATCGCTTCGCCGGAAGCAATGGCGGGCAACCATTTCTTCTTCTGCGCGTCGCTGCCGGCGATCAGCAGCGCCTCGGCGGCGAGATACACGGTCGAGGAGAACGGCACCGGCGCGTTGGCCCGTCCCATTTCCTCCGCAATCACGCAGAGCTCGAGATGGCCGGCGCCCGCGCCGCCGAACTCTTCCGGAATTGCGACGCCAAGGAAACCCATCTCGGCGAGGCCTTTCCACAGCTCCTTGTCATACGGCGCCTTGCCGTCGAGCACGACACGCACCGCCTTGGACGAACACTTCTCGGTGAGGAACTTGCGTGCCTGGTCGCGGAGCTGCTTCTGGTCGTCGGAGAAATCGAAGTTCATGGCGGGCTATCCTTGTCTATTCCTTGTCATTCATCGGTGCCGTCATTGCGGGGCTCGCGGAGCGCGAGCCCGGAATGACGTGGAGGGAGTTGCGCACTCATTTCAGCACAATCACATCCTGATCCGGCTGATCCGCGTAGAGCCGCTCCACCAGCGCAGCGCGGCGCTCCAAGCCGGCGCGCTGGTTGATGTACCCCTTGTCGGTGAGCTCATTGCCGTCGATCGAGGGCGGCTCGACCATCAGCATCGCGCGCGCGATGATGCGGCTGCTGGCGCCTTCGCATTCTCTGTTGTGCGCTTCCAGCCCACGGCGGAAGCAGGCGATCACCTCAGGATGCTGCACCGCCTCCGCAAAGCTCAGATCGGCGTTGCCGACGAGCTGCCGGCAGGCATGCAGGTTCGGCCAGGCCAGCAGGCCGATAAAGGCACGATCCTGGCCTGCGACCAGCGCGTCGTGCACGACAGGAGACGCAGCCGCGATCGCGTCGGTGCGGAGCGAGCCGACATGCACGAACGTGCCGGTGGTGAGCTTGAAGTCTTCCACGACACGGCCGGCGAAGATGATGCCCTGCACCGGATTGGAATCGTCGACGAAGATCCCGGCGTCACCGATGCAGTAGAAGCCTTCGTCGTCGAACATCTTCTTGGTCAGCTCCGGCTGGCCGAAATAGCCGGGCGTGACGTTGACGCCGCGCAGGCGCAGCTCGTATTTCGAGCCGCACGGCACCATCTTCAACTCGACGCCCGGAAACGGCAGGCCGATCAGGCCGACGCGCTCGGTGTCCCAATAGGTGCCGGTCGAGGTCGGCGCGGTCTCGGTCGAACCCCAGCCGGTGTAGAACACGATGCGCTCGCCGGTGGTCTTCACCGCCAGCGCCTGCATCCGATCGTAGAGATCATCAGGCAACCGCGCGCCGCCATAGGCCATGATCGACAGGTTCTTGAAGAAAGAGCGACATAGCGCGTCGTCCTTCTCCATCGCCGCCGCAAGCGCGGCGTAGCCGGCGGGCACGTTGGCGTAATAGGTCGGCGAGATCTCACGGAGGTTGCGCAGCGTTTCCTCGAACTGGCCCGGCATCGGCCGGCCATCATCGATATAGAGCGTGCCGCCATCGACCAGGATCGGGTGGAAAGCCGCGTTGCCGCCCATAGTGTGATTCCACGGCATCCAGTCCAGCATGGTCGGGATCGGGCCGCTGGGATCGCGCGGCCGCACCTGCATCATCATTGCCGCGTTGGCGCACATCATCTCCTGCGTGTTGATGACCGCCTTGGGCATGCCCGTGGAGCCCGACGTGAACAGCAGCTTGCCGACGGTCCGCGGCGTGATCTGCGCAATCGAGGCCTCGACATCGGCGGTGACAGGCGTCGCGGCAAGCTCGGCAAAGCTGACGCTCTTGATGCCATCGCAGGGCCGCGCGACATGAACGACGGTGACGCCGCTGAGGTCGAGGGCCTTCAGCGCCTTCTCGAAGGTCGGGCCGTCCTGGACCATTACCACGGCTGGCTTGATCAGGTCGAACAGGTACTTCAGCTTGAGGTGATCGTGGCTCATCAGGGAATAGGCCGGCGACACCGGAGCCGCGGGCGAGCGCGCCTGCATCGCCGCCTGCGTCATCAGCGCATGCTCGATGGAGTTGCCGGAGAGGATCGTGACGGGCCGTCCCTCGAGCTTGAGGTCCAGCAGCGCTTGCGTCAGCGCATCGACGATGCGCTTGGCATCGCCGTAAGACACCTTGCGCCATTCGCGGTTTGGACCGCCGCGCTGCGCCAGCCAGATGCGCTCAGGCGCTTCCCGCGCCCATTTCGCTAGCGACGCCGGAATATGCTCCTCGTAGACCTGAAGAGGAATGCGCGACTTCAGCACCACCGTGCCGTCGGCGCGGCGCTCGACATCGATGTCGCGCTTGAGCCATTCGACCTTGCGAAAGGCGGGCTTCGTCATCACCGCCGCCGCGCTTCCACTCATTTTGCGTCTCCCGGAATTACTCGTCCTTTGCGGATCTTCGCCGTTCAGCGCTTGATATAGACAGGCTTTCGCTTCTCAAGGAAGGCCCTGATTCCTTCCGAAAACTCTTCCGAGCGGCTGCACAGGACCTGGTTGCGGTCCTCCATCGCGATCGCCGCTTCCAGCGATCCGGCATCGACACTCATGTTGAGACATTCCTTGGACAGGCGCAGGCCCACGGGCGACGCCGTCGTCATCGCCTCGACGTAGGGCTCGGCCGCCGCATCGAGCTTGTCCTCGTCCACGACCTCCGAGACGAGACCGACCGCCATCGCGCGCTCGGCACCGATGAAGTGTCCCGTCAGTATCAGCTCCGATGCGACGGAGACGCCAACGAGCCGCGGCAGAAAGTAGCTGGTGCCGATGTCGCAGCCGCCGAGGCCGAGCTTGATGAAGGCGCAGTTCATCCGCGCCGATTTCGTCGCGATACGGATGTCTGAGGCGAGCGCCAGTGCAAACCCGCCGCCGGCTGCCGCGCCCTGCACCAGCGAGATGATTGGCTGCGGGCAGCGCCGCATCAGCATCACGATATCGGCGATACGCCTTTGTGAGTCCAGCGACTCCGTCACACCAGGCGGTTCCTGCTGCCCGGCGCGGCGCGCCATCGCCGCCTTGAGATCGAGACCGGCGCAGAAGTTTTTGCCGGCGCCCTTTAGCACGACGACACGCGTGTCGCGATTGCGCTGCAGGCCCTGGAAATAGTCGTTGAGCGCATCGATCAGCGCATGATCGAGCGCATTGAGACTCTCGGGACGATTGAGCGTCACCCGGTCGACGCCGTCGTCATGCTCGATCAGCAGCGGTTGGGACATGGGGGCCTCGCACATCGGTCATGAGCCGGATTGCCACCCTCCCCCTGGAGGGGGAGGGTCGATCGCGCGCAGCGCCGGGGTGGGGTGATGGTCTCTCTGCACCGAACAATGCCCGAGTGGAGAGATCACCCCACCCCGGCGCGTCGCGCCGCCCCTCCCCCTCCGGGCAGGGTTAAGGAGAGAGCCGCCTACCGCGGCGCCATACGGATCGCGCCGTCGAGGCGGATGGTCTCACCGTTCAGCATCGGGTTCTCGACAATGTGCACGGCGAGCATGCCGTATTCGTTGGCATCGCCGAGACGCGAGGGATGCGGCACCTGCGCACCCAGGCTCTTGCGAGCCTCTTCGTTCAATCCCATCAGCAGCGGCGTGAAGAACAGGCCGGGCGCGATGGTGTTGACACGGATCTTCTGGCTGGCGAGATCGCGTGCGGCCGGCAGCGTCAGGCCGACAACGCCACCCTTCGAAGCCGAATAGGCGATCTGGCCGATCTGACCTTCATAAGCGGCGACTGAAGCGGTGTTGATGATGACGCCGCGCTCCTCGCCGATGGGCTCCGCAGTGACGAGACGCTCGGCGAACAGCCGCAAGCAGTTGAAGGTGCCGATCAGATTGACGTTGATGATGCGCGCGAACTTCTCGAGCGGGTAGACGCCGTCACGGCCGACGATACGCTGCGAGCCGCCGATGCCGGCGCAGTTCATCAGCACGCGCGCGACGCCGTGCGCGGCTTCCGCCTTCGCAATCGCCGCCTTGATCTGCTCCTCGCTGGTGACGTCGGCGTGGAGGGCAACGCCCTTCACCTCGGCGGCGACCTTCTCGGCGTTTTCCTTGCTCTGGTCGATCACGCCGATCTTGGCACCTTTCGCGGCCATGGCGCGGGCGGTCGCGGCACCCAGGCCCGAACCACCACCGGTGATGAGAACGGCTACGTCCTTCAACTGCATCGCTTGTACCTTTCCTCTACCTTTTCCTTGGGCGTTTCTTCTCTAGACTCTTAAGAGCTCGGCCGATTATCCGGCCGCGGCAGCTTCCTCGGCTTGCGTGAGGATGCCGCCACAGATCAGCGTTTCCATATGCTTGATGTACTGTCGGCAGACTTCGTCGGTGACCGGGCCGACACCGGTCGCGCGGGACATCGCATGCCGGCCGAAGAACAGATGATCGCAGGCCCCGATCAGGCTGGTGTAGAACAACACAGGGTCGGTCTGGCGGAATTCGCCTCGACTGACGCCCTCGGCCAGCAGGCGGCGGTGGAAGTCCAGCAGCGGCGCCACGAAGAATTTCGAGACTTCATCGGCAGAGCTCGCGCTGGTCTCGTGCAGCAGATAGTGGATCAGCCGGTTCATGTAGGGAAACCGGTGATAGGCGCGGATGATGCCGGCGATGTGCAGCTTCAGCTTCGCCGTCGACGTGATCGGTTGCGCCAGGAGAAATTCGAGGTTCGACATCTCGGTCGCAGCATCCCGCGCGAGCAGCGCCAGAAGGAGACCGTCCTTGTTGCCGAAGTGATACTTGACCAGCGCGGCGTTGGCGCCCGACTTCTGCGCGATATCGGACAGGGAGATCTCGATCGAAGAGCGTTCGATCATCAGCTCGCTCGCGGCCACCAGCAATTTCTCTGCCGTGGAATTTTTCCCTGCGGGGAGCCTGTTCGGTACGCTGGTAGCCACTGAAATCCCTGTTTGGCCGCTGGAGGCGCGGCGCAGATAAGCCCAAGCGGCGCCTCACCACAAGAGTTAATTGATCGATTGACTAAACGTCCTGGCGTCCCTTAAATCCGTCCCGACAACCAACCTCATCAAGAATTCAGGGAGAGACCGACATGGCCGAGGCATACATCGTCGCCGCTGCGCGCACTGCGGGCGGGCGCAAGGGGGGCCGCCTCGCCGGCTGGCATCCGGCTGATCTCGCCGCGAAAGTGCTGGACGAGCTGGTCGATCGGACCAAGGTCGATCCCGCCCTGGTCGAGGACGTGATCATGGGCTGCGTGATGCAGGTCGGCGAGCAGTCCAACAACGTTGCGCGTAACGCCGTGATGGCCTCGAAGCTGCCGGAAAGCGTGCCCGGCACATCGATCGACCGCCAGTGCGGCTCCTCACAGCAGGCGCTGCACTTCGCCGCGCAAGCCGTGATGTCGGGCGCGATGGACGTTGTGATCGCCGCCGGCGTGGAATCGATGACGCGGGTTCCGATGGGGCTGTCCTCGCAGCTGCCGGCCAAGAACGGCTTCGGCAATTACAAGAGCCCGGGCATCGAGAAGAAGTATCCGAACATCGTGTTCAGCCAGTTCACCGGCGCGGAGATGATGGCCGAGAAGTACGGCCTCTCCAAGGATGAGCTCGACGAATACTCCTACAACAGCCATCAGCGCGCGATCGCAGCGACCCAGGCCGGCCACTTCAAGAAGGAAATCGTGCCGCTCGAGATCACGCGCGCCGATGGCAGCAAGGACACCCACCATATCGACGAAGGCATCCGCTTCGACGTCAGCCTCGACGGCATCAAGGGCGTCAAGCTGATCGCCGAGAATGGCAAGCTCAGCGCGGCCAGCGCCAGCCAGATCTGCGACGGCGCCTCTGGCGTGATGGTGGTGAACGAACGTGGTCTCAAGCAACTCGGCGTCAAGCCGCTCGCCCGCATCCATCACATGACGATGACGGGCGGCGATCCCGTGATCATGCTCGACGCTCCGCTGCACGCGACCAAGCGCGCGCTGGAGAAGGCCGGCATGAAGATCGGCGACATCGACCTGTTCGAGGTCAACGAAGCCTTCGCGTCGGTGCCGACCGCGTGGCTGAAGACCACCGGCGCAGATCCGGAGCGCCTTAACGTCAACGGCGGCGCCATCGCACTCGGCCACCCCCTCGGTGGCTCAGGCACCAAGCTGATGACCACGCTGGTCCATGCCCTGCATCAGCGCGGCAAGCGCTATGGCCTGCAGACCATGTGCGAAGGCGGCGGTATGGCCAACGTGACGATCGTCGAGCGGCTCTAAGAAAAGCAAAAGCGAGTCGTGAGTGGCGAGTAGCGAAGGGTGAGTAGGCGAAGAGCGGTTTGCCCTTCCCTGTTCGCCCCTCGCTACTCGCCATTCGCGTTTTGAGGAAACGCCATGACCCATCCGTCCGTCTACGCAAAGACCACGCCAAGCAAGATCGCCTACCAGATGGCCGGGACCGGCAAAGCGATCACCTATCGCGAGCTCGACGAGCTCTCGAACCAGGGCGCGCATCTGTTCCGCTCGCTCGGCCTCAAGGCCGGTGACCACATCGCGCTATTGATGGAGAACCGGCTCGCCTTCATGGAGATCTGCTGGGCGGCACAGCGCAGCGGGCTCTACTACACGGCGATCAGCCGCTATCTGAAGCAGGACGAGATCGACTACATCATCAAGGATTGCGGCGCCAAGCTCGTGATCACCACACCGAAATGCGCCGATCAGATCAAGGGCCTGATCAGGGGTAGTACTCCCGGTGAGCCGATCTTCTACATGATGGACGAGCCGCTGCCGGGGTTCCGCTCCTACGACAAGGAAGCGGCTGCGCAGCCGATCACGCCCATCGCCGACGAGGTCGCCGGCTACGATATGCTGTACTCATCCGGCACCACCGGCCGGCCCAAGGGCATCAAGAAGGCGTTCGAGGGCAACAGGATCGACGTACCGAATGCCTTCCTGCGCGTGCTCTGCGCCGACATGTGCGGCATGAATGCCGACAGCACTTACCTCTCGCCGGCGCCGCTCTATCACGCCGCCCCCTTGCGCTTCAACATGATGGCAATCGTGCTCGGCGGCACCTCCATCATCATGGAGCACTTCGATGCCGAAGAATTCCTGAGGCTGGTCGAGAAATACAAGGTAACGCAGTCCCAGCTGGTGCCGACAATGTTCGTGCGCATGCTGAAGCTGCCGGATGAGGTGCGCACCAAGTACGACGTCTCCACGCTGAAGGGCGCGATCCACGCCGCCGCGCCCTGCCCCATCGAGGTCAAGGCCAAGATGATCGAATGGTGGGGACCGATCCTGATCGAATATTATGCAGGCTCGGAAGGCAACGGCGTAACCGTTTGCAATTCGCAGCAATGGCTGGAGCATCGCGGCAGCGTCGGCCGCGCCGTAGTCGGCAAGATCAAGATTCTGGACGAAAACGACGAGGAGCAGCCGGTCGGCGAAATCGGCACAGTCTATTTCGCCGACGCGCCCGCGTTCACCTATCACAACGATCCCGAGAAGACGAAACAGGCCTACAATGCCAAGGGCTGGTCGACGCTCGGCGATGTCGGCTATCTCGACAAGGACGGCTTCCTCTATCTCACCGATCGCAAGTCCTACATGATCATCTCGGGCGGCGTGAACATCTATCCGCAGGAGACCGAGGACGTGCTGATCACGCACCCCGACGTCGCCGACGTCGCCGTGTTCGGCGTGCCGAACGAGGAGATGGGCGAGGAGGTGAAAGCGGTGGTGCAACCGCACGACCTGAGCCGCGCGGGCAAGGAGCTCGAGGCCGACCTGATCGCCTATTGCAAGACCCGCCTCTCAGCTATCAAGTGCCCGCGCTCGATCGATTTCGAAGCCGAGCTGCCGCGGACGCCGACGGGCAAGCTGGTGAAGCGGCATCTGCGCGACAAATATTGGCCGAAGACGGCCGCGAAGATCTAGAAGGGTTGGTAGGGGGGATTACGCCTTCGGCAAATCCCCCTACGGCGCTGGTGCAGACCACTTCAGTCGAACAGGCTCGGCGTGTGGTTCACCAGTGCGCCTTCGATCTCGAGCATCTTCAGCTTGGTCACCACGCCGCCGTTCGCCGAGAAGCCGCCGGGCTTGTTGCCGGCCGCCAGCACGCGATGGCATGGCACGACGATCGGGCACGGGTTGCGGCCGAGCGCCTGGCCGACGTCGCGCGACAGCTGAACGCCGCCAAGCTGCTTGGCGATGTCGCCATAGGTGACGGTCTTGCCGGGCGGTATCGCGCGGGCGATGTCATAGACGCCGCGGTTGAACTCGGGGACGCCGTCGAGATCGAGCAGGATATCGGTGAGATCATCCGGCTCGCCCGCGAGCAGCTTGACGATGCGGCCGATGGCCTGTTGCACCTCGGCCGTCGGCTCGGTTTCGGTCGCCTCGGCATGGCGCTGGTGGATTCTGGTGCGGATCTTCTCTTCGCCGCCCATCGGCAGTTGCGTGCCGTTGATGCCGCGCGGGCCCCAAGCGATGGCGCAGAGGCCAATGCGGGTGTTGAACAGGGCAAAATGGTGGTCGGTCATGGCTGTCCTGGCTTGCTTCTCGTGCAGGCCCCCTCTTTCATCTCCAGCGAAATCTAGGCTTGGAAATAGTTGCGATCCACCCGGTTTCCGGGGATCTTGCACAGGAGTTCCTATTCCCTCGCGGGCCCGACAATGCAGAGCGTCCACGTCAACGGTTACGACATGTTCTATCTCGACGTGGGCGAAGACCGAGGCCGGCCGCCTCTGGTGTGCGTGCACGGCTCGCTCAACGACTTCCGCGTCTGGGGCTGTGTTCTCGGGCCATTGACGCAGCGACACCGGGTGCTCGCGGTCAGCTTGCGGCACTTCTTCCCCGACCATTGGGACGGCGTCGGAGTCACCTATTCGATTGCCCAGCATGTCCAAGACGTCATCGCTTTCATCGAAAAGCTCGACCTCGGCCCGGTCGACCTGATGGGCCATTCAAGAGGCGGGCATATCTCCTTCCGCGTGGCGCAGCAGCGGCCGGATCTGCTGCGGCGGCTGATCCTGGCCGAGCCCGGCGGCGAGCTGGATGCGAGCCTCGATCCGGATTACGTGGGCGGTCCCTCGCCGCTGCTGGCCCGCTTCACCGCCTCGGCGGAGAAGATCGCGTCCGGCGATATCGACGGCGGGCTTGCCGTCTTCGTCGACACGCTGGAGGGTGCCGGCACTTGGCCGCGGCTGCCGGCAATGGTGAAGCAGAATCTGCGGGACAACGCCATGACGCTGATCGGCCAGATCCGCGACAACCGCCCGCCGTTCTCGAAGGCGGATGCGGTGTCGATCAAGATGCCGACCCTGTTCATCCTGGGCGCGAGGACCAAGGGGCTGCTGCCGAAGGTGCTGCACGCGCTCGCGGCGCATGTGCCCTATTCGAAGACGGCGATCATCCCGAACGCGACGCATCCGATGTTCGAGCAGGCGCCGCAGAAATATTCCGACGTCGTGCTGGACTTCCTGGCGAGCTGAACATGCAGAGCTTTCGTGTCAACGGTTACGACATGGCCTATCTCGAAGTGGGAAGCGGCCCGCCGCTGGTTTGCGTGCACGGCACGCTCAGTGATTTCCGCACCTGGTATCCGGTGCTTGGGCCGCTATCGAAGAACCATCTCGTGATCTCGGTCAGCCTGCGGCACTTCTTTCCGGAGCATTGGGACGCCGTCGGCGACGACTACAAGATGGCCCAGCATGTCGCTGATACGATCGCCTTCATCGAGCAGGTGCGGCCCGCCCCCGTCGATCTGATGGGCCATTCGCGCGGCGGCCACATCGCTTTCCGCGTCGCGCAGACGCGCCCGGATTTGCTGCGCAAGCTCGTGCTGGCCGAGCCCGGCGGCGATCTCGATGCCAGCCTGCCGCCCCCGGAAGGCACGCCCGCGCACCCCTCACTTGCTGCACGCACCGTGCGCTCGGTCGAAATGATCCGCGGCGGCGATGTCGAGGGTGCGCTTCAGAATTTCTATGAAGGCATCGAAGGCGATGGCTCCTGGCGGCGTGTGCCGGCCGCCGCGAAGCAGCAACTGCGTGACAACGCGCTGACCTTCCTCGGCCAGGTCAACGAGCAGCGCCGGCCCTACACGCTCGGCGATGCGCAGGCGATCAGGACGCAAACGTTGCTGATCGGCGGCGGTGCCACCACCGGCAGCCTGTCGGTGTTGTGGCGCGTGCTGGCCACGCACATCGCAGGTGCCAAGACGGCCGTGATTCCGAACGCCGGGCATTGGATGTTCGAGCAGGACCCGCTGGGGTTCGCTGAGGTGGTGAGCAGGTTCTTGGCGGAATAGGAGATCCTTTCTCCTCTCCCCGCATGCAGGGAGAGGAGAAGTGAGACCTCATACCTTCCACACGCCGACCGGCATCTTGATGGTCGCGTTCAGCCGGTTCCAGACATTGATGGTCGCAATCGAGAGAATCAGCGTCGCGAGTTCGCGTTCATCGAAATGCTTCGCGGCCTCGTCCCAGATCGCGTCCGGCACCGGGTCCTCGCGGTCGGCGAGGCGTGTGACCGCCTCGGTCAGGGCCAGCGCGGCGCGCTCGGGGTTGGTGAAATAGGGCGCCTCGCGCCAGGCAGACACGGCAAACAAGCGCTCGTCGGTTTCGCCCAGCTTGCGGGCGGTCTTGGGATGCATGTCGACGCAGACGCTGCAACCATTGATCTGGCTGGCGCGCAGGTGCACCAGTTCCAGAAGCTTTTCCGGCAGGCCCTGCTTGGTCAGACCGCCAAGGGACTGAAGAAGATTCATGGCCTCGGGCAGGACCATGACAGGGTGTTTCATGCGGGCGTGCATCGCTTTGGTCTCCATCTCACAAATCTCGAAGTTTCCGGTCACATCGGCCGGACTGGCTTCGTCATGGGCATGACGGATCGCGACGAGGGAATGTGACCGATGACCGAACAGATTTTTCTCGCTGAACAGTTCGAGGCCAGCCGGGACCATTTGCGCGCGGTCGCCTACCGCATGCTAGGCTCGCGCGCCGAGGTCGACGATGCCGTGCAGGAGGCTTGGCTGCGGGTCAGCCGCTACGACATGTCCGACGTCGCGAACCTGCGCGGCTGGCTGACCACCGTGGTCGCGCGCATCTGCCTCGACATGCTGCGCGCGCGCAAATCGCGCCGCGAGAGCCCGATGGGTCCGCATGTGCCGGAACCGGTAGACGAGACGCGGGAGCGCGAGGCGGAGATGGCTGATTCCGTCGGCGCGGCGCTGCTCGTCGTCCTGGAAACGCTGCAGCCCGCGGAGCGGCTCGCCTTCGTGCTGCACGACATGTTCGCCGTGCCCTTCGAGGAGATCGCGCCGATCGTCGGCCGCTCGGTCGAGGCGTCGCGGCAGCTCGCGAGCCGGGCACGGCGGCGCGTGCAGGGGGCGCCGGTGCCCGAGACCGACCTGTCACGGCGGCGCGGTATCCTCGATGCCTTCCTCAAGGCATCGCGTGAGGGCGATTTCGAAGGGCTTTTGGCCGTGCTCGATCCGGATGTCGTCTTCCGCGCCGATCAGGCCGCGGTGCGGCTCGGCACGCTGGCAGAAGTCCGCGGCGCCGAACGGGTGGCGCAGCTCTATAAAGGTCGCGCCCAGGCCGCGCGGACGGCGCTGGTCGATGGTGAGATCGGTGTTGCCGTCATCCTTGGGGGACAGCTGCGCGTCGCGCTGCGCGTGGCATTCAAGGGCGACCGCATTGCTGGGATCGAGGCGCTGGCCGATCTGGAGCGAATCGCCGCGCTGCATGTGGAGGTGCTGGAGGGCTGAGGCCGCCCGCAATATCGCGGAAACAACCCCATGCACAGTAGCGAGCCCCGCAAAATCAGAGGCTTAGCGGACCTGATGAGAGGTTATCGGCCACCCTGAGATACCGCTTGACGTCCGTGCTTACGAGACGTAGCTTCGAATACGGAATTCCGTATTCCTTTTTGGTTTTATCGGAGCTGCCGGCGTGATCCCTCTCGACCCGCTCCCGAATCTGATCGACCAGGTCTACGCCCGGATCCTGGAGGCGATCTCCGACCGCACGCTGCGCCCCGGCCAGCGCATCAGGCAGAACGAACTCGCCGACAGGCTCGGCGTCTCGCGCCAGCCGGTATCGCATGCGCTGCATCTGTTGCACCGGCAGGGTCTCGTGGCCGAGAGCGGCAAGCGCGGCTTCGAAGTCACCCAGCTCGACCCCTCACGCATCCGCCAGCTCTACGAGGTGCGCGGTGCCATCGATGCTCTCGCGGCCCGGCTTGCCGCGGAGCGCGCGGGCACCGACGCTGCGGGGCGCGCGCGGCTGAACGGGGCGCTCGCCGCAGGACGCAGCATCGACGGCGACACCACGCTGGCCGATCTGATCGGCCTCGACGTCGATTTTCATCGCGCGATCTACCAACTGGCCGGAAATCCCGTGATCGAGGAGACCATCGCGCCGCAATGGCCGCATATGCGGCGCTCGATGGCGACGGTGCTGTCGGAGCTCGACTATCGCGGCAGCGCCTGGGCGGAGCATGCCGATATCGCCGGACGCATTCTCGCGGGTGACGCGGATGGAGCCGAACGCGCCGCGCTGGCCCATGCGCAGACGGCGGGACGGATGACTGAGGTGCGGTTGCGGGCGGCGGACGAGGCGGCGGCGTAGCCGTTCGCGGCTGCGGCCCGTCATGGCCGGGCTTGACCCGGCTATCCCCGCCTTTGCCCGACGCTCGAAGAACTTGGGTGCCCGGGACAAGCCCGGGCACGACGAGAAAAGACCAACAAACAAGCTACAGGAGGACGACCCATGAAACTGTCTCAGGAGCAATTGGAGTTCTTCCATCGCGAGGGCTGGCTGTTCCTGCCCGAATTGTTCAGCCAGGAGGAGGTCGACCTGCTCGCGCGCGAGGCGGTCGGCATCTACGACGCCAACCGGCCGGAGGTCTGGCGTGAGAAGAGCGGCGCGCCACGCACGGCCTTTGCTGCGCATCTCTACAACGAAGCGTTCGGCATCCTCGGCGCCCATCCGCGCATGATCGAGCCGGTCGAACAGGTGTTCGGCGAGCCTGTCTACATGCATCAGTTCAAGATCAACGCCAAATCGGCCTTCACCGGCGATGTCTGGCAGTGGCATCAGGATTACGGCACCTGGAAGCGCGACGACGGCATGCCGGAGCCGCGGGCGATGAATATTGCGATCTTCCTCGACGAGGTGATGCCGATCAACGGCCCGCTGATGCTGGTGCCTCGCAGCCAGAACGCCGGTGATCTCGAAGCCTCGCACGACCTCGCCACCACGTCCTATCCGCTGTGGACGCTTGACGAGGATACGGTGACGCGCCTCGTCAAGCAGGGCGGGATCGTCGCGCCTACGGGCAAGCCCGGCGGCATGCTGATGTTCCACGGCAATCTCGTGCACGGGTCCAGCGGCAACATCACGCCTTATCCGCGCAAGATCGTTTATCTGACGCTGAATGCCGTCTCGAACCACATCCGTAACCCCACGCGGCCGGACTACATTGCGCATCGCGACTTTACGCCGATAAAGACGGTGGCGGACGACGCGCTGCTGCGGCTCGCACGTGCGCCGCGACAAGCGGCGGAGTAAGCTGTCATCCCGGAGCGACGCGGAGTGTCGGGCCCGGAATCCATCGGGCGACAGAGATTGTGGAAAAATGGATTCCGGACTCGCGCTTCGCGCGCCCCCGGGATGACGAACGTTGATAGTTCGCGTCGCCTAGCAGCCTTAACGCTCACGGATTCTTCTCCATGAACCTCTTCCGCCTCCTGCAGGCCCGTGCCGCCGCCGGCAAGCCGGTCCGCGTTGCGTTGATTGGCGCCGGCAAGTTCGGCTCGATGTTTCTGGCACAGGTGCCTCACACGCCGGGACTGGAGGTCGCTGTCATCGTCGACATCGACCGCGACCGTGCGCGCGAGGCGTGCCGCACCGTCGGCTGGGAGCCAGAGCGCATCGCCGCGACCGCCTTCACCGATGACGGTGTGCGCGCGATCGCCGGCGACGCGATCGACGTGGTGGTGGAAGCGACCGGCAATCCCGCCGCCGGCATCAGGCATGCGCGCGCCGCGATTGCGGCGGGCAAGCATATCGTGATGGTCAATGTCGAGGCCGACGTGCTGGCGGGCCCTTTGCTCGCGGATGAAGCGCGCGAGGCGGGCGTGGTCTAGTCGCTTGCCTATGGCGATCAGCCGGCCCTGACGGCAGAGATGGTGGATTGGGCACGCGCCACCGGCTTTCGCGTGGTCGCGGCCGGCAAGGGGACAAAATATCTGCCGGCCTATCACGACGTGACGCCCGACGGCGTCTGGCAGCATTACGGCCTGACGGCGGGCGAGGCACAGTCGGCAGGCATGAACCCGCAGATGTTCAACTCCTTCCTCGACGGCACCAAATCGGCGATCGAGATGGCCGCGATCGCCAACGCCTGCGACCTCGATGTGCCCACGGACGGCCTGATGTTTCCGCCCTGCGGCGTCGACGACCTGCCGCACATCCTGCGGCCGCGTTCGCGGGGCGGCGTGCTGGAGCGGCCGGGACTGGTGGAGGTGGTTTCCTCACTCGAGCGCGACGGCCGGCCGGTGTTTCGCGATCTCCGATGGGGCGTCTACGTGGTGCTGGAGGCGCCGAACGATTATGCAGCCGATTGCTTCAGACAATATGGCCTCAAGACCGATGGGAGCGGCCGCTATGCGGCGATGTACAAGCCCTATCATCTGATCGGTCTCGAGCTGAACATCTCGGTGCTGTCGGCCGCGCTGCGGGGCGAGCCGACCGGGCAGCCCGGCGGCTTTCGCGGCGATGTCGCAGCGGTGGCGAAGCGCGAGCTGCGGGCGGGCGAGATGCTGGACGGCGAAGGGGGCTACACGGTCTGGGGCAAGCTTGTGCCGGCGGCAGCCAGCCTGAAGGCCGGCGCGCTGCCGATCGGCCTCGCGCATCGCGTGAGGCTGAAACGCGCCGTCGGCCACGGCGCGGTGCTGCGCTGGAGCGATGTCGAGTTCGACGCGGGCGACGAAACGGTGAAGACGCGCAAGGCCATGGAAGCCGCCTTCGCAGCGCAACATTGACCGGCTTGGCATCGCGCAA
>NZ_AUGD01000001.1:520000-1115679 GCF_000426845.1 Bradyrhizobium sp. in8p8
TCCGCGTTCGCTCGCCACTACTAACGGAGTCTCTGTTGATGTCCTTTCCTCCAGGTACTTAGATGTTTCAGTTCCCTGGGTTCGCTTGAAACCTCCTATGTATTCAGAAGTCTCATACCTTCTCTTGATAACCGGAAATCCAAAACCTTGCGGTCATGGTCCCGATCATTTCTGGTCGAACCCCAAAACCTAAGGTCTTGGAGTTCCGGCTATCGAAGGTGGGTTTCCCCATTCGGAAATCCGCGGATCAAAGCTTCTTCGCAGCTCCCCACGGCTTATCGCAGCGTAGCACGTCCTTCATCGCCTCTCAGCGCCAAGGCATCCACCGAACACCCTTAAGGCACTTGATTGCTCTCATTATCAATGTCCACACACTCGGCAGAATGCTGTCTGCAGAATTGCCTTGCGGCACGCGCCCTCGATGAACGCTATCTACAGCCGGACATTGACTAGAAAGACCAGCTTGCTTCGTAAGATCGTTCCGATAGCGAGGCGGTCAAGCTTCGCTAAAAGGATCATTTTACAACTCGCATTCAACCTTACGGTTGAAGGCGAGCGCCGAAAATGATCCGGAGATAATGAAGGATCCGCGCAACAACCTGCTGCACGACCCAACTCGGATCGATCTCCTCTTTACGATGTCAGAAAACACGCATCTTGCTGTCTATCCAGACTAGCAGGATGCGAAGTGATGTTTCGCGGACGACGGTACCAGATCTCGGTGATCAAACCATCTGGTGGAGCCAGACGGGATCGAACCGACGACCTCATGCTTGCAAAGCACGCGCTCTCCCAGCTGAGCTATGGCCCCGTAACCAGAAGACGAATGCTCACTCGATGAAAGTGGTGGGCCTGGGAAGACTTGAACTTCCGACCTCACGCTTATCAAGCGCGCGCTCTAACCAACTGAGCTACAAGCCCCTAACGCTATCCTCATCAGGACTAGGGTCTTGCTTGCGCACACCGGCGACCAGCGCCGAATGCAATCGCACAGCGCAGCCCCGGCGCGTGTTCGTCCGCGAAGAAAGAGAAACGAAGACGGCGAAATCCCGCCAATGCAGCTCAACGATCTGGCGATCTGTTGGCCACTGATGTTTCTAAAACGGTTCGATAGAAGCAAGCTTCTGAAGAACCATCCTTAGAAAGGAGGTGATCCAGCCGCAGGTTCCCCTACGGCTACCTTGTTACGACTTCACCCCAGTCGCTGACCCTACCGTGGCCGGCTGCCTCCCTTGCGGGTTAGCGCACCGTCTTCAGGTAAAACCAACTCCCATGGTGTGACGGGCGGTGTGTACAAGGCCCGGGAACGTATTCACCGTGGCGTGCTGATCCACGATTACTAGCGATTCCAACTTCATGGGCTCGAGTTGCAGAGCCCAATCCGAACTGAGACGGCTTTTTGAGATTTGCGAAGGGTCGCCCCTTAGCATCCCATTGTCACCGCCATTGTAGCACGTGTGTAGCCCAGCCCGTAAGGGCCATGAGGACTTGACGTCATCCCCACCTTCCTCGCGGCTTATCACCGGCAGTCTCCTTAGAGTGCTCAACTAAATGGTAGCAACTAAGGACGGGGGTTGCGCTCGTTGCGGGACTTAACCCAACATCTCACGACACGAGCTGACGACAGCCATGCAGCACCTGTGCTCCAGGCTCCGAAGAGAGGGTCACATCTCTGCGACCGGTCCTGGACATGTCAAGGGCTGGTAAGGTTCTGCGCGTTGCGTCGAATTAAACCACATGCTCCACCGCTTGTGCGGGCCCCCGTCAATTCCTTTGAGTTTTAATCTTGCGACCGTACTCCCCAGGCGGAATGCTTAAAGCGTTAGCTGCGCCACTAGTGAGTAAACCCACTAACGGCTGGCATTCATCGTTTACGGCGTGGACTACCAGGGTATCTAATCCTGTTTGCTCCCCACGCTTTCGTGCCTCAGCGTCAGTATCGGGCCAGTGAGCCGCCTTCGCCACTGGTGTTCTTGCGAATATCTACGAATTTCACCTCTACACTCGCAGTTCCACTCACCTCTCCCGAACTCAAGATCTTCAGTATCAAAGGCAGTTCTGGAGTTGAGCTCCAGGATTTCACCCCTGACTTAAAGACCCGCCTACGCACCCTTTACGCCCAGTGATTCCGAGCAACGCTAGCCCCCTTCGTATTACCGCGGCTGCTGGCACGAAGTTAGCCGGGGCTTATTCTTGCGGTACCGTCATTATCTTCCCGCACAAAAGAGCTTTACAACCCTAGGGCCTTCATCACTCACGCGGCATGGCTGGATCAGGGTTGCCCCCATTGTCCAATATTCCCCACTGCTGCCTCCCGTAGGAGTTTGGGCCGTGTCTCAGTCCCAATGTGGCTGATCATCCTCTCAGACCAGCTACTGATCGTCGCCTTGGTAGGCCATTACCCTACCAACTAGCTAATCAGACGCGGGCCGATCTTTCGGCGATAAATCTTTCCCCGTAAGGGCTTATCCGGTATTAGCACAAGTTTCCCTGTGTTGTTCCGAACCAAAAGGTACGTTCCCACGCGTTACTCACCCGTCTGCCGCTGACGTATTGCTACGCCCGCTCGACTTGCATGTGTTAAGCCTGCCGCCAGCGTTCGCTCTGAGCCAGGATCAAACTCTCAAGTTGGACTTGAACTTTGAACCGGCTGATCACAACGTTTGACGAGGTCCCACCATTATCGACCGAAGTCGATGTGCTGCCTGCGATTCACATCGCTGGCAACGATGGTGTTTCCTTTAAAACGTGTACCGCCGAAGTCTTTCGTCCGGTCTCGATCAGAAAAGCCGAAGCTTTCCAGAAGCGAGACCCGCAAGGACTCCGCCGTCCACGTTTCTCTTTCTTCATCTTCACTTGTCAAACAGCCCGGGACCGTGGAGGCCCCAACCTTCCGGCTTGGAAGGGTTCCGACACCCTTACCGACGATGAATGACTCCAACCGACTGGTGTCGATTGTTGTGTCACTCAACAAGGTGAGGAGCATCAGTGGCGCGTTCGCTCGCCTTGGTCAGTGACCCGGCGGCGCCGCGCTCAGTGGTTGGGGTTATAGGCCCCGCCTTCCGGGCTGTCAACGCCAATCGTCAACAAATCGTCGCACAGCGGGATGACGAAAAAAATTGCGTGTTTGCAGGCACTTAGGAAGACGCTGGGCGGACGAACCGAGTTCGCCCGAAGAAAAAACTGAAAAAAAGTTTGGGCCCTGGAGGGCTCCGCAGGGCCCATGGGACGGGCTCACGGCGCCGCGCCGGGGCTGCCCCTGGCGCCGTCCGCTTCAGCAAGTATTTTCCATGTCAGGCGCCGTACTTGAGCCACATTCCCGCGGCGTTCTGATAAGAGACAAGCTTGAATCGCGGGATGCCTGTGGGGGCTGCCGGCGATTTTCATGGGGTCAGAGGAAGGCGATCTTGCAGATGACGCGACCTTCCTTCGGCGTTCGAGAGACATCGAGAGAGCTTTATCCGTCCAGTTGTTCGTAATTTCGGCCGGCCCCAGCGAAGGGGCTTTCTGAGCGCGGACGCCTGTGCGGCTTGCCTTTTCCGGCGATCCCCCTTGAAGAGGGCGACCAGGGAAAAGGTTCGAAGCGAGCTTTCTCGGGGTCGTTGATTGGGGGACTTGGGTTGAACCACAGGACGTCACGCGGCACTTTCGGGCGCGAGACCGGGATCATCGATCTCGGCCACGAGCCGCCGCTGTCCGTCGATGGCTCCGAAGCCGCCGTGATCGACCGTCGCCGCGTCTCGGTGCAATGGTTCAGTGGGACAATTCTGACCGGACTCTGCGGCGCAGCCCTGATCGGCGGCGCCGTTTTCGCATCGCTCGACGGCGAAATGACCTTCGCCAAGGTGCCGGAGCGGGTCGAAGGAGCGCTGCGCGGTGCATTCGGCGCCGCCGATCGCGCGGCCACGCTGCACAAGAGCGATCGCCTGCCGCCGCCGAGCGAATCCACGGCCTCGCGCAACATCGTGCGCGTCTCGACGGTTGCCCGCGTCGGTAGCCGCGACGTGATGCGGGTGCGCCCCTTCGTCCGGATCGCCGGCAATTTGTCGATGACGACGAGCGACCTGTCGGCGAAGATCCCACCGTTCAACGCCCAGCGCCTGCTCACCGATGTCGGCTCCGATCCGAAGACGGCATCCGACGATCCCAACAATCCGGAAGCCGTCGAGCCCGACGCGGAAGTGTCCTTCGTCACCAAGGACCTGTCGGCGGTGCTGCCGAAGGCCAAGATTTCCGCGGTGGTGGCGCTCGACGATATCCTGATGCGGGTCCGCGACGCCGCCAACTGGCGCGGCAATGGCGGCGTGCGTTACGCCTCGCTTGCCAATGCCACGGCCGACGTCTCCGGCGCGACCGGCCCCTCCGACATCAAGATGGCCTACGCCACCGAAACGTCCTCGTCCGATCCCTATGCCGGTTTCGAGACGCGCGTGGTGCCGGAGAACGTCACGCTGCTGCCCAAGACCAAGGAGCAGATCACCGGCGGCAATCCCAACGGCGAACGCGTCCACATGGTCAAGAAGGGCGACAGCGTCGCTGGCGTGCTGCGCGATCTCGGCGCGACCGCCGAGGAGATCAAGGCCATCACGGCGACGCTCGGCCCGCGCGGCCGCGATGGCGGCCTCAAGGAAGGCGAGAAGCTCCGCATCCTGATGGCGCCCGCAAGCCCCGGCGCGCGCCTGCAACCCTACCGTGTCGTCATCGCCAACGAGACCATGGTCGAGGCGATTGCCGCATTGTCCGATCTCGGCAAATACGTCGCGGTCGACGTCTCCAGCATGAATACCGTGGCGGACGCTGCGGCCAACGCCAGCAGCGACGACGACAGCGATGACGACGGCTCCGGCGTGCGCCTCTACCAGAGCATCTACGAGACGGCGATGCGCAACAAGGTGCCGATGCCCGTCATCGAGGACATGATCAAGATCTACTCCTACGACGTCGATTTCCAGCGCAAGGTGCAGCCGGGCGACTCGTTCGATGTTTTCTACGCCGGCGAGGACGAGGGCGTGACGTCGAGCGAAAAGAACGAGGTGCTGTTCGCCTCGCTGACCGTCGGCGGCGAGACCAAGAAATACTATCGCTACCAGAGCCCCGACGATGGCGTCGTCGACTACTACGACGAGACCGGCAAGAGCGCGAAAAAGTTCCTGGTCAGAAAGCCCGTCAACAACGCCATCATGCGCTCCGGTTTCGGCGGCCGCCGTCACCCGATCCTGGGCTATGTGAAGATGCATACCGGCGTCGACTGGTCCACCTCCTACGGCACGCCGATCTTCGCCTCCGGAAACGGCATGATCGAGAAGGCCGGCCCCGAGGGCGGCTACGGCAAGTACATCCGCATCAAGCACGCCAACGGCTATGAGACCGCCTATGGCCACATGTCGGCCTTCGCCAAGGGCATGGAGCCCGGCAAGAAGGTGCGGCAGGGCCAGGTGATCGGCTTCGTCGGTTCGTCGGGCCTGTCGACCGGTCCGCACGTCCACTACGAGATCCTGGTCAACGGCCGCTTCGTCGATCCGATGCGCGTGAAGCTGCCGCGCGGTCGTTCGCTGGAAGGCCCGATGCTGGCAAGCTTCGAAAAGGAGCGCGACCGGCTCGAGGGCATGATGAGCGGCCGTGGCAGCGCCATCGCCCGCATGTCGGACGCAACGGGCGGTCCCTTGCAGGTCACCAACCGGTAGGTCGGCAACGCCGATTTCGACGGACATTTTCGAACAAGATTTCAAACGATGACGCGGCACAGCGAGGCGCGCTTGGCGGTGTCGCAACGTCAAGTTTCGTTTGCCAAAGCCGCAGCACGGGCGAATACTTTCCAAAAAAACGGGAGGTCTCGCCATGAAGAATGGGCTCGCCTGCGCAGCTGTCGTCGCTGCGCTGCTCTCAGCCACGACCGCTTCGGCCGGCGGCTGGGAGGTCACAAGGCTTGTTCCAGGCTCGGCCTTCCACGGCGTGCACGGGCTCGCGGTCGACAAGGCCGGCCATTTGTTTGCCGGCAGCGTCGCGGGCGCGGCGCTCTACGAGGTCGACATTGCCAGCGGTAGCGCCAAGGTTGCAATCCCGGCGCCGGTCGGAATGGCCGACGACATCGCGTTCGCGCCCGATGGCACCATGGCCTGGACCGGATTTCTCGCCGGCGAGCTCTATGCACGCAAGGGCGACGGCCCGATCAAGAAGCTCGCGAGCGGCCTTCCCGGCATCAACTCGCTCGCCTTCCGCAAGGACGGCAGGCTCTACGCCACCACCGTCTTCCTCGGCGACGCGCTTTATGAAATCGACGTCGAGGGCATCAAGCCGCCGCATCAGATCATGGAGAAGATGGGCGGACTCAACGGCTTCGAGTTCGGTCCCGACGACAAGCTGTACGGTCCGCTCTGGTTCAAGGGCCAGGTCGCCAAGGTCGATGTCGACAAGGCGGAGCTGACCGTCGTCGCCGAGGGCTTCAAAGTGCCGGCCGCGGTGAACTTCGATTCCAGGGGCAACCTGTTCGTGATCGACACCGCGCTCGGCCAGCTCGTCCGGGTCGACCCCAAATCGGGCGCCAAGGCCACCGTCGCGCAATTGAAGCCGTCGCTGGACAATCTCGCCATCGACGGCAGGGATCGCATCTACGTCTCCAACATGGCCGACAACGGCATCCAGGAGATCGATCCGGCGACCGGCCAAGCCAAGCAGATCATCATCGGCAAGCTCGCGCTACCCGGCGGGATCGGCGTCACCTCGGAGAACGGCAAGGACACGATCCACGTCGCCGACGTGTTCGCCTATCGCACGGTGGACGGGGCCACCGGCGAGGTCACCGAGAAGACGCGCATGCATGCCGCCGGCAGGACGCTCGAATACCCCATGAGCGCGACGGCGAAGGGCAACGACGTGATCCTGTCGAGCTGGTTCACCGGCACCGTGCAGGTCATCGACGGCAAGACCGGCGCGACGCGAGACATGCTGCACGGCTTCAAGGCACCACATGACGCGGTCGTGCTCGCGGACGGCAGCATCCTGGTGGCCGAGCTTGGGACCAAGTCACTGGTCAAGGTGAGCGGTGAGCATGGCAAGGATCGCGTCACACTGATCGGCGATCTCGAGGGACCGGTGGGGCTGGTCCGCGGCGCCGGCGACGAGGTCTACGTCACCGAAGCCTTTGCCGGCACCGTCTCCAGGATCGACGGCAATGGCAAGAAGGCGCTGGTCGCCAAGGAGCTGAAAATGCCCGAAGGCATCGCGCGCACCAGCGACGGCCAACTGATCGTGGCGGAGGTCGGCGCCAAACGGCTGATCGCGATCGCACCGGAGAGCGGCAAAATCACCGAGATCGCGGCCAATCTCCCGATCGGCCTCACCGGCGCCCCTGGCGGCCTGCCGACGCATATCCCGACCGGCGTCGCCGTCGGTGCAACGGGCGCGATCTACTTCAGCTCGGACGTCGAGAACGCGATCTACAAGGCGGTGAAGAAGTAGGAGCGCTCGTGCAGGTCCGCCGCGCGGAACCTGCGCGCCGGTTCTCGGTTAGACGCAGACGGAAGCCGACCAGCAGGAGAATCGCCCATGACGCGCCTCTCACGCGACGATGTCGTCAAAGCCGTGGACCGCGCCGACGATGTCACCATTGCCCAGATCATCGGAACAGGCGCGACCGCTGAGGAGCTCGCCGAGGCCCAGGCCTGGCTCGCCAATGACGAGCCCATGATCAACGATTTGCGGCCGCTGGCGCAGGGACGGGTGCGCGAGTTGGTTGATATTCTGTCGGAGCTGGAAGAGGACGACGAGGAGGCTGGACCGGCGAAAGCGGGCTCAGCGCCCGCAGCCGGCTAGGACTGCGCGCAACCTTCACCAAACATAATTCGCCCCGGAGAGGCGAAACCTCTCCGGGGCGGGTAATCGCGGCATTGCCGATCAATTCAGCTTGCGCTTCGCCACCGGCGCCTCGAACTGCGCAATCTCGGCGGTCTGCGGCGCCTTGCCGTTGAAGGTCAGCACATTGCCTTCGGACGAGATCGCAACGCTGTCGCCGTCCCTGACGTCGCCGGCGAGGATCATCTCGGCGAGCGGGTCCTGGAGATAGCGCTGGATCACCCGCTTCAGCGGCCTTGCACCGTAGGCGGGATCCCAGCCCTTGGCGGCGAGCCAGTCGCGGCCGGCGGCATCGAGCGTCAGCACGATCTTGCGATCGGTCAGCAGCTTCTGCAGCCGCGTGAACTGGATCTCGACGATGCGGCCCATCTCGCTGCGCTGCAGGCGGTGGAACAGGATGATCTCGTCGACGCGGTTGAGGAATTCGGGGCGGAAGTGCCCCCGCACCATTCCCATCACCTGCTCGCGCACCGCCGAGGTGTCCTCGCCCTCCGGCTGGTTCACCAGATACTCCGAACCGAGGTTCGAGGTCATGATGATCAGCGTGTTGCGGAAATCGACGGTGCGGCCCTGGCCATCGGTCAGGCGGCCGTCGTCGAGCACCTGCAACAGGACGTTGAAGACATCGGGATGCGCTTTCTCGATCTCATCGAACAACACCACTTGGTAGGGCCGGCGCCGTACCGCCTCGGTGAGCGCGCCGCCCTCGTCATAGCCGACATAGCCCGGAGGCGCGCCGATCAGCCGCGAGACCGAGTGCTTCTCCATGTATTCGGACATGTCGAGGCGGACCATCGCGGTCTCGTCGTTGAACAGGTACTCCGCCAAGGCTTTGGTCAGCTCGGTCTTGCCGACGCCGGTGGGGCCCAAGAACATGAACGAGCCTGTCGGCCGGTTCGGGTCCTGCAAGCCCGCTCGCGAACGGCGCACGGCGGTCGCGACCGCACGCACGGCCTCGGCCTGGCCGACGACACGCTGCCCCAGCTGCTCCTCCATCTTGAGAAGCTTCTCCTTCTCGCCTTCCAGCATCTTGTCGACGGGCACGCCAGTCCACCGCGAGACCACCTGCGCGATGTGGTTGGCGGTCACCGCCTCCTCCATCATCTCGCCGGAGTTCTCCTTGGCCTCGATGTCGGCTAGCTGCTTCTCGAGCTGCGGGATGCGGCCATAGGCCAGCTCGCCGGCTTTCTGGAATTCGCCGCGCCGCTGGGCGTTGGCGAGTTCGACACGCAGGCCATCGAGCTCGGCCTTCAGCTTCTGGGCATCGGAGAGCTTGCTCTTCTCCGCGCTCCAGCGCGCCGTCAGGGCAGCCGACTTCTCCTCTAGCTCGGCAAGGTCCTTCTCCAGGGTCTGGAGCCGGGACTTGGAGCCGAGATCGCTTTCCTTCTTCAGCGCCTCCTGCTCGATCTTGAGCCGAATGATCTCGCGGTCGAGCGAATCCAGCTCTTCCGGCTTGGAATCGACCTGCATCTTCAGCCGCGCCGCGGCCTCGTCCATGAGGTCGATCGCCTTGTCCGGCAGGAAGCGGTCGGTGATGTAGCGGTTGGACAGCGTCGTCGCCGCAACAAGCGCGGAATCGGTGATCCGCACGCCATGGTGCTGCTCGTACTTGTCCTTCAGGCCGCGCAGGATCGAGATAGTGTCCTCGACCGAGGGCTCGCTGACGAAGATCGGCTGGAAGCGCCGCGCCAGCGCCGCGTCCTTCTCCACGTGCTTCTGATACTCGTCCAGCGTGGTCGCGCCGATGCAGTGCAGCTCGCCGCGAGCGAGCGCAGGCTTGAGCAGGTTGGAGGCGTCCATCGCGCCGTCGCCCTTCCCGGCGCCGATCAGCGTGTGCATTTCGTCGATGAACAGGATGAAAGTGCCCTCGCTCCCGGTCACTTCCTGGAGCACGGCCTTCAGCCGCTCCTCGAACTCGCCGCGGTACTTCGCACCGGCGATCAGTGCGCCCAGGTCGAGCGAGAGCAGCTTCTTGTCTTTCAGGCTCTCCGGCACGTCGCCGTTGACGATGCGCAGCGCAAGGCCTTCCGCGATGGCGGTCTTGCCGACGCCGGGCTCGCCGATCAGCACGGGATTATTCTTGGTCCGGCGCGACAGCACCTGGATGGTGCGGCGGATCTCCTCGTCGCGGCCGATGACCGGATCGAGCTTGCCGTCGCGCGCAGCCTGGGTCAGGTCGCGGGCATATTTCTTCAGGGCGTCATAGGCGTTCTCGGCGGTCGCCGAATCCGCGGTGCGGCCCTTGCGCAACGCCTCGATCGCCGCATTGAGGTTTTGCGGGGTGACGCCGCCCTTATTGAGGATCGTGCCGGCCTCGCTGGTCTTCTCCAGCGTGAGGCCGAGCAGCAGCCGCTCGACGGTGACGAAACTGTCGCCAGCCTTCTCGCCGGCCTTCTCGGCCGCGTCGAAGGTGCGGGCAAGCTCCGGCGCGAGGTAGATCTGCCCGGCGCCACCGCCGGAGACCTTCGGCACCTTGCCGAGCGCGTCCTCGGTCGCCTTCAGGATTGCACGGGAATTGCCGCCGGCACGGTCGATCAGACCGGCAGCGAGGCCCTCATTGTCGTCCAGCAGGACTTTCAGAACGTGCAGGGTGGAGAATTGCTGGTGCCCCTCGCGCATCGCGAGCGACTGCGCAGACTGGATGAAGCCCCTGGAGCGTTCGGTGTACTTCTCAATGTTCATCTTTTCTGTCCCTCGGCCTGCCCTTGGGGCCCTCTCAGGCACCCCAATACGGCATCTTCATTGGGTTTCCGCTGTCCGCATTGACGTTTCTCAAGCGGGAACGGTCGTGTTTTGCCGACGTTGCCGCCGGCCTGAGGCAGATGTGGGAAGCTGGGGGCGGGTGCGAAAGAGGCAAGTTCACAATTTCGTGCGCTTGTGGGACGGCTTGGCGCAGACAGGCCGAATCCCTTAAGTAACGGCATGATAGACAGCCACATTGCCGAGATTACCGGTCTCTACCGATACCCGATCAAGGGCCTGACGCCCGAACGCCTGTCGCGGGTCCCTCTGCGGGTCGGCAAGACCCTGCCCGCCGATCGCCGCTACGCCATCGAGAACGGCCCGAGCGGCTTCGATCCTGATGCGCCCCAGTGGAAGCCGAAAATCCAGTTTCTGATGCTGGCGCGCAACGAGCGGCTGGCTGAACTCGATACCCGGTTCGACGACGCCAGCCATGTGCTGACCATCCGCAGGGACGGCAGAATCGTCGCGAGCGCGGACCTCGAGACCGCCGCCGGACGTGCGGCCATCGAGGCCTATTTCAGTGAGAACTTCCAGCCGGAGCTGAAGGGCCCGCCCAAGGTTCTGTCCGGCCGCGACCACAGCTTCTCCGACGTCGCCCGCAAGGTCGTCTCGATCATCAATCTCGACAGCGTCCGCGCGATCGAGAACATGCTGGACGGCGTCGCCGTGCATCCCCTGCGCTTCCGCGCCAATCTCTACGTCAAGGGCTGGCCGGCCTGGTCGGAGCTCGACCTCGTCGGCCGGACGCTTGCGGTCGGGCAGGCCCGGCTGCAGGTAGTCAAGCGCATCGTCCGCTGCCCGGCCACCAATGTCGATCCTGAAACGGCCAAGCGCGATCTCGAGATACCACCGACGCTCTCGCGCCATCTCGGCCACATGGATTGCGGCATCTACGCCGAGGTCATCGCCGACGGTGACATTGGCGTCGGCGATGCGGTGGCGGTGGAGGAGCCGAAGCTGGTGTGAGCTGCTGCGCCGGCTGCGCACACTCCGTCATTGCGAGGAGCGATGCGACGAAGCAATCCAGACCATTTCCGCGGAGGGATTCTGGATTGCTTCGCTCGCAATGACGAGGCGTCACCTCAATTGGGCATCACATACGCATAGATCCGGCCGCGCGAGACAGGCGCTTCGCGGACGCGGTTGCCGCTGTTGCCGGAGATCATGATCGGATTGCCCTGCGCATCGATGCCGGTGATGATACCGACATGGCCGCCCCGGCGCCCGCGCGACATCACCGCGATGGCGCCGACCTGCGGGCCGGACACGCGCGTGCCGTAGCGCGCGAAAGAGCTCGCCATGTCGGAGCCGGTGCCCTGATGGCCGGTCTGTTGCAGCACCACATTCATGAAGCGCGCGCACCAAAGTCTGCCGCGCCCGGTCGGATTGCCGCCGAGATAGCGGCGCGCTTCGGACACGAGACCCGATCCGCCGCCGAAGCCGCCGTTCATCCCCGCACCGCCGGCGTTGGCATTCGGATCATAGCTGGCCTGGGTGTTGGCGAAGCCACTCGCCTGCAGCTGTGCCGCGCTCCGCGCGAAGCGCGAGCTGCGTGCATGATGGCGGTGATGATGATGTCTGGCGTGGTGCACGTGACTGTGCCGCTCTGCGCTATGACGATGAAGCGGCCGTGCCGAGGCCGGAGAAACGAACGCGGTGACCGCCGCAAAGAAAAGCGCCAGCGCGACAACACAACGCGACAGGCGAAACGCAAACAACTCAACCATTCTTCATCCTTCGTTACACCCCACTTTCCCGATCGGCCCGTGCGGTGGGCCAAACATGCAGGCGCGTATCAGAATCCGGATGTGGCGAGATCAAGACACGTTCTTGGAGATTTTGCGCGGAGGTTAACGGTGCTAGAACTCGCATGCGTGAACTGCAGAACGGCATTCCAATGCCGCAGCACTCTCAGGGAGCAAACCCGATGCCTTACGCCATGACGAGGGACAAGTGCCGACTTTATTTCGAGGAAGCCGGCAGCGGCACGCCGATCATCTTCCTGCACGAATTTGCGGCCGACTACACCAATTGGGAGCCGCAGATGCGCTACTTCTCGCGCGGCCATCGCTGCATCACCTATTCGGCGCGCGGCTATACGCCGTCGGATGTGCCCGACGGCGAGGTCTACACCTACACGCATTTCTACTCCGATGCGCTCGCGGTGCTCGACCATCTCGGCATAGATCGCGCGCATCTGGTCGGCCTGTCGATGGGAGCCTATTCCTCGCTTCAGATCGGATTGAACGCCCCGCAGCGCGCCTTATCGATGACGCTCGCCGGCGTCGGCTCCGGGTCGGAGATCGAGAATCTCGAGAACTGGCGCAAGCAGTGCCGCGCCAATGCCGAGCAGTTCGAGACCCTCGGCTCCGTCGAGGTCGCAAAGATCACGCGCGAGGCACCGAGCCGGATTCCGTTCCTGGTGAAGGATCCACGCGGGCATGCCGATTTCTATGCCGCGCTGGCCCGGCACGACGCCAAGGGGTCGGCCAATACGATGCGCGGCTTCCAGGGCGGTCGCCCCTCGATCTACACCATGACGGACGCGATCAGGGGCGTAGCGACGCCCGCACTGATCATCTGCGGCGACGAGGACGATCCGTGCGTCGGGCCGAGCCTGTTCCTGAAGAAGCACCTGCCCGCGGCCGGCCTCGCGATGTTTCCGAAATCGGGCCACGTCCTCAACCTGGAAGAGCCCGCACTGTTCAACGAGAGCGTGGCGCGGTTCGTCACGCTGGTGGAAGCCGGTCGTTGGCCGGTGCGCGATCCGCGGTCGCTGGCGGCGCACTAGAGCGAAGGCGTCGCCAAACACTCCGTCTCGTAGCCCGGATGGAGCGCAAGCGTAATCCGGGACTCTCGAGCGCGGCGCGACCTGCCCCGGATTGCGCTCCGCTCCATCCGGGCGACGGCAAACTATTTCCCGCCGCCCCTGCTCAGCAAGAACACCGCCTGCTCGCCGAACATGTTCCACACCCACCAAGGCAGGTTCAGCGGCACGGGCCGGCCATAGAGATCGAGCGCGACGGAGCGTTCCATCTTGACGTTGATCTCGTCGCAAAGCTCGACGAAATCCTTGATCGTGCAGAAATGGATGTTGGCGGTGTCGTACCATGTCGCCGGCAAGTTCTCGGTGCGTGGCATGTGGCCCCCGATCAGCAGCTGGAGTCGCATCTTCCAGAAGCCGAAATTCGGGAACGACACGATGGCGCGGCGGCCGATGCGCAGGAGATTCTCCAGCACGACACGCGGCTGCCGCGTCGCCTGCAGCGTCTGCGACAGGATGACGTAGTCGAAGGCGTCATCGGGATAATTCACGAGATCGGTGTCGGCATCGCCCTGCACCACCGCGAGCCCCTTGGCGACGCAGCGGTTGACGCCCTCGCGCGACAGCTCGATGCCGCGGCCGTCGATGCCGCGGGTCTCCAGCAGTTGAAGCAGATCGCCCTCGCCGCAGCCGACATCGAGCACCTTCGAGCCCGGCTTGACCATCTCGGCCACCAGCAGATGATCGACGCGATACTGACCGGCCGCCCCGCTCGTCACGCCGTTCAGCGGCAGCACTTCCTGCACAGACATCGCTAGCCGTCCTTTCTGCCCGTGAGCCCGCGGGCCTTCCCGGCGGACTGCAGGAACGCGCGCGAGATGTCGAAGAACTCGGGAACGTCGAGCAGGAAGGCGTCGTGGCCACGATCGGTCTCGATCTCGGCAAACGACACCCGCGCGCTGGAAGCGTTCAACGCGTGCACCAGCGCGCGCGATTCCGAAGTCGGGAACAGCCAGTCGCTGGTGAAGGACACCACGCAGAAACGCGTCTTGATGCCCGCAAACGCCTTCGCCAGCACGCCGCCGTGATCGGCGGCGATGTCGAAATAGTCCATCGCACGCGTCAGGTAGAGGTAGGAGTTGGCATCGAAACGCTCGACGAAGGACGAGCCCTGGTAACGCAGATAGGACTCGACCTGGAAGTCGGCGTCGAACGAGAAGGTCGGCAGATCTCGATCCTGCATGCGCCGGCCGAACTTGCGATGCAGCGCCGCGTCCGAGAGATAGGTGATGTGCGCCGCCATCCGCGCCACGGCGAGCCCGCGATGCGGATGGATGCCGCGATCTGCATAGCCGCCGCCGTGCCAGTCGGGGTCGGCCATCACCGCCTGGCGGCCGAGCTCGTGGAAGGCGATGTTCTGCGCCGAGTGACGCGTCGAGCATGCAATTGCCAGCGCGGAGAACACGCGGGCGGGATAGGCCGCGGTCCATTGCAGCACCTGCATGCCGCCCATCGAGCCGCCGACGACGGCAAACAGCGTCTCGATGCCGAGCCTGTCGATCAGCATCGCCTGCGCGCGGACCATGTCGGGAATGGTGATGACGGGAAAATCCAGGCCCCAGACCTTGCCGGTGGCGGGATTGATCGAGGCCGGCCCGGTCGAGCCCATGCAGCCGCCGATCACGTTGGAGCAGATGATGAAGTAGTGCTTGGGATCGATGGGCCGTCCCGGGCCCACCAGCGTCTCCCACCAGCCCGGCTTGCCGGTGACGGGATGCACATTGGCGACATGTTGATCGCCGGTCAGCGCATGGCAGATCAGCACGGCGTTGGAGCGATCGGCGTTGAGCTCGCCATAGGTCTGATAGGCGATCTGGAACGGGGTGAGATCGACGCCGCAATCGAGCCGCAGCGGCTGCTCGGCGCCGAAATGCGCGACCTGCGAGCTTGGATGATCCACTTCATGCGACCGTTCGTCGGCGCTGATCGCAGGACTGGGTACCGACTTGACGCCAACCATCATCGACCTCGTTTGCGACTGCCCTCAGACCGCCGCTGGAATCAGGCCATGAAAAACCCGGCCTGAACGATAGGTTCGGCCGGGATCGGAAGCGTCCCCGGCCTGTTTAGCGAGTTTTTTAACGTGGCTGCAAGCCGGCCGGCTCAAATGACCACGGAACGGGGCAAAAGCTACCGTCTTGGGCGGTTTTCGTCAAGTCGCGGCCCGAATGAGCTAAGATCAGTGCGGCGCCGCCCGCAGAAAGAGCCGTCATTTCTCTTTGCTTTCGCCGGGCCGACTGCCTAATCAGGATGTTGCTCGCAGCGGATCCACCCCTAAGGCTGATCCGCATCGGAACGTCTTCAACAGACCTCGCCAGATATGTCCCAACGTCCCCCCGCGCCACCCTCGCTTCAGGAACTGCGCAAGGAGATCGATGCGATCGACGAGAGCATGCATCGCTTGCTGATGCAGCGCGGCGACATCATCGACCGCCTGATCCAGGTCAAGCAGACACAGGAGGTCGGCTCGGCGTTTCGGCCTGCGCGCGAGGCCGACATGATGCGCCACCTCGTGCAGCGCCATCGCGGCATCCTGCCGCTCGACACGGTCGAGAGCATCTGGCGCGTCATCATCTCGACCTTCACTTACGTGCAGGCGCCGTTCTCGGTGCATGCCGACATCTCGGCGAGCGAGCCGGCGATGCGCGATTCCGCGCGCTTCCATTTCGGTTTTACCGTGCCTTACGTCGCGCATTTCAGCGCGCAGGCCGCAGTCGAAGCGGCAGCAAAGTCCAAGGGCGATCTGGCGCTGGTCTCGGCGACGTCGAGCCGCACGCCGTGGTGGCTGGAGTTGGAAGCCGATGGCGCGCCGAAAATCATCGCGCGGCTGCCATTCGTCGAACGCGCAGACCATCCGGCCGCCTTGCCGGTGTTTACGATCTCGCGGGTCGCCGACAGCGCGCTGGTTACGGAGGTCGAGACCTTCAGCGTGCGCGTCTCCGGGTGGAACGCCGAGGTCGCACGCGCCCTGTCGCCGCTGGCGGAGATCGTGGCGGTGCCGGACACGGCCTTCGACGGCGCGGCGCTGCTGGTCTCGGTCACGAGCGCAACCAGCATCGACAAAATCAAGGCTGCCCTGATCGAGGCGGGGGCCTCGGTGCGCTCCACGGCCCTCGTCGGCAGCCACGCAACGCGCTATACGGTGCCCCCGACCGGCACGAAATAGTAAATCGCGAGCAGCCCAGCCTATCCGGAGTCCCAGATGTCCCGCCCCGTGCCGAATCCCGGCATTCTCGATATTGCGCCCTATACCCCCGGCAAGAGCCCGGTGCCGGAGCCGGGCCGCAAGGTGTTCAAGCTCTCCGCGAACGAGACGCCATTCGGGCCCTCGCCCAAGGCGATCGAAGCCTTCAAGCGCGTGGCGGATCATCTCGAGGACTATCCGGAAGGCACCTCGCGCGTGCTGCGCGAGGCGATCGGCCGCTCTTTCGGGCTCGATCCCAACCGCATCATCTGCGGCGCCGGTTCGGACGAGATCCTCAACCTGCTCGCCCACACCTATCTCAGCCACGGCGACGAGGCGATCTCCACCACGCACGGCTTCCTGGTCTACCCGATCGCGACCATGGCCGTCGGCGCCAAGAACGTGGTGGCGCAGGAGAGCAACCTCACCGCCGACGTCGACGCCATCCTGAAGGCCGTGACGCCGCGGACAAAGCTGGTCTGGCTCGCCAATCCCAACAATCCGACCGGCACCTATCTTCCGTTCGACGAGGTCAAACGGCTGCGCGCCGGCCTGCCCTCGCACGTGCTGCTGGTGCTCGACGCCGCCTATTGCGACTACGTCTCGCGCAACGACTACGAGATGGGGATCGAGCTCGTCGCCACCACCGAGAACACAGTGGTGACGCACACCTTCTCCAAGATCCACGGGCTCGCTGCGCTGCGCATCGGCTGGATGTTCGGGCCCGAGCACATCATCGATGCCGTCAACCGCATCCGCGGTCCCTTCAACGTGTCGACACCGGCGATGTACGCCGCCGTCGCCGCGATCGAGGACACCGCGCACCAGGCGATGTCGAAGCAGTTCACCGAGACCTGGCGCAACTGGCTCACCGAGGAAATCGGCAAGCTCGGACTGAAGGTGACGCCAAGCGTCGCCAATTTCGTTCTGATCCATTTCCCGACCGACAAGGGCAGGACCGCTGATGACGCGGACGCTTTCCTGACCAGGCGCGGTCTCGTCCTGCGTGCGCTGAAGAACTACGGACTGCCGCATGCGCTGCGCATGACGATCGGTACCGAAGAGGCCAACCGCCTCGTCGTCGAGGGCTTGCGCGACTTCATGGCCGGCAAATGAGCGAACAGGCGCACTTCCAGCGCGTCGCACTGATCGGCTTCGGCCTGATCGGCGGCTCGATCGCGCGCGCTGCGAAGCTCCAGGGCCTGGCTTCCGAGATCGTCACCACCGCGCGCTCGGAGAAGACCCGCGCGCGCGTCGCCGAGCTCGGCATCGTCGATCAGGTGGTGGCGACCAATGCGGAGGCGGTGAAGGATGCCGATCTCGTCATCCTCTGCATTCCGGTCGGCGC
Source organism: Bradyrhizobium sp. in8p8 (assembly GCF_000426845.1). Classification (GTDB taxonomy): domain Bacteria; phylum Pseudomonadota; class Alphaproteobacteria; order Rhizobiales; family Xanthobacteraceae; genus Bradyrhizobium; species Bradyrhizobium japonicum_C. The sequence goes on from NZ_AUGD01000001.1 coordinate 537,953, forward strand.
CTGCGGAGCTGTGGCGCAGGAGATCGCCGCGCATCTGAAGCCGGGCGCGATCGTCTCCGACGTCGGCTCGGTCAAGGGCGCGGTTGTCCGCGACATGGTTCCGCATCTGCCGAAAGGCATTCATTTCGTGCCGGCGCATCCGGTTGCGGGCACCGAGCATTCCGGCCCGGATTCGGGTTTCGCCGAGCTGTTCATCAATCGTTGGTGCATCCTGACCCCGCCGGAAGATACCGATGCGGCGGCCACGGAGCATCTGAGGGCGTTCTGGGCGGCGATGGGCGCCAAGGTCGAGATCATGACGCCGGATCATCACGATCTCGTGCTCGCGATCACCAGCCATCTGCCGCATCTGATCGCCTACACCATCGTCGGCACCGCCGACGAGCTGGCGCAGGTGACGGAATCCGAGGTGATCAAATTCTCCGCCGGCGGCTTCCGCGATTTCACCCGCATCGCGGCGTCCGACCCGACGATGTGGCGCGACGTCTTCCTCGCCAACAAGGAGGCCGTGCTGGAGATGCTGGGCACCTTCACCGAGGATCTCGCAAAACTCACCCGCGCGATACGGCGCGGCGATGGCGAGGCGCTGTTCGACCACTTCACCCGCACCCGCGCCATCCGCCGCGGCATCGTCGAGATCGGCCAGGACTCGGCGGCGCCCGACTTTGGTCGCCTGGCTGCGCTCAAGAAGCCGTAGCTTCACACTCGAGGTTCCGGGTTCATTCGCTTTGCGGATGCCCCGGAGTGACGGCAAGTCAATACAGCGGCGGAATCTGGCCGACCTTGACCGGGCCGAGCAGCACCGCGCCATCGACGAATTTCAGCGGGAAGCTTCGCGCCTTCTTGCCTTCCAGCGTGCTCTCTGTGCCGATCGAATTGATGCCGGCCGCAACGCCCGCATTGGCGTTCTGCTTGATGACCTTGCCGAGGCCGGGAACGGCGCGGTCGAGCGCTCCAAAGAGATTGTTGAGGTCCTGCGACTTCACGCCCGGCGCGAGTCGATCCAGCGTCGCCTGCGGCACGCCCTCCTCCAGCATCTTCTCGATGCCGAGCGCCGGGATCACGCGCTCGAGGCCTGTGACGGTCATCTGCAATTCGCCGTCGAGCCGGCCATTGGGCGAGAGGCCGAGCTTGCCGGCCGCGACCGCGATCATCTCGCCCTGCTGGATGCGCGACTGCACGATCTCGATATGGCCGCCGGCGGCCTGGATCTCGCGAAAGCGCTGCGGCCAGGGCTTTGGCGTGAGGTCGGAGAGGCCGGTGATCTTGGCGCGGGTGTCGGCTTCGAACGGCTCGGCTAACAGCGGGTGCACGCCCTGAATGCTGCCCTGCGCGACGTGAAGCACGGTCTCGATCACGGGATGATCGGGCTTTGATCCCTCCGCGAGACGTCCGTGCAGCTCGACCTGCCTGGCGCGCGCAAGCGGCACCTGGACGCTGCCGTCGAGCCGATTGAGGCTGGGGTCGTCGAACACGATGGAGGCACGGTCCGGCACGGCCGGCAGGCCAGCCACGCTGGCGCGCCCCTTGCTCCAGTTCACCGCGAAGGTGTTCTGCGTGATGCCGTCGGTCAGCGTGGCCGGCGCGGAGAATTCCGCGATGACGCGCTTGGGGTCGTAGACCTGGGCCACGACCAGGATGTTGTCGAGCTTCGCCGTGAACGGTGTCTTGCTCGCGTTCTGCGACACCAGGGCGACGCTGGCGCCGGAGCATTGCACCTCGAAGCGGAACGGGAAGCCCGCGATCGAGCGCTTGGCGCAATCATAGATGCGGCCGGACTTGGCCTCCTGCGCGCGCCAAGCGTCGGCGGCGATTTCGGCCTGCGACGCCGCATAGAACCAGAAGCCGCTCCACGCAACGGCGAGGATCAGGACAAAGACGGGGGCGATGAAAAGGCCCCAACGGGAGCGGCGGCCTGTGGCAACGGTCATATTGGACATGCGGCGACCCTTTGACGCCAGATTCAGGCAAATGTAAGCGGGGCCGGCCTGCGACGAAAGGCCGAGAAATCGCTTCGCTTCGGGGCATGGTTCTGGTAGCCGTGCCCGAAATGTCGGAAATCACCGTCCCCTCCGTCACCACCGCCAAGGGCGACCTCTGGGTGTTCGGCTACGGTTCGCTGATGTGGCGGCCGGGCTTCGAGTTCGAGGAACGCGTCCCGGCACGGCTGGTCGGCGAGCATCGCGCGCTCTGCGTCTATTCCTTCGTGCATCGCGGTACGCCGGAAAAGCCGGGTCTGGTCCTTGGACTCGACCGCGGCGGCGCCTGCCGCGGCATCGCCTTTCGTGTCGCCGAGAAGAACCGCGCCGACGTTGTCGCCTATTTGCGCGCACGCGAGCAGGTCACGTCGGTCTATCGAGAGGTGATGCGTTCGGTGTGGCTGGAGAACGATGCGCGCCAGCGTGTCTCGGCGCTCGCCTACGTCGTCGACCGCAGCCATGTGCAATATGCCGGCCGGCTGTCGCTGGCCGAGCAGCACCGTCATGTGCTCCAGGGCCATGGGCAGTCCGGCGCCAACCGCGATTACGTCACGGCAACGGTAAAGGCGATCGAGGCGGAAGGCTTTCGCGACGCCCAGCTGCACCAGCTTGCATTGATGCTGCATGGTGATGCGCTGCACGTGCCGGCCCCGACCGGAGATCGCGAAAGCCGCTAGCCACCGGTCGGCGCGTAGCTTGGCGCGGAGCCAATCAATTGCTCCTGCTCCTTGCGGCCGGCTTCGACGAGACGGCCGGTCGCGTCCTCGATCGCCGTCTGCACGCGCGAAAGAAACTCGTCCTTCGGCAGCCCCGCCGGCAGCGGGTCGAGAAACTCCACCACCAGGGTTCCAGGATAGCGCATGAAGGTGCGGCGCGGCCAGAACAGACCGGAGTTCAGCGCGATCGGAAGGCACGGCACGCCGCAGGACGAATAGATCTGCGCAAAGCCGGTCTTGTAGTCGGGCGCCGCCCCGGGAGCACGGCGCGTGCCTTCCGGAAAGATCACGAGCTGCTTTCCGCTGCGCACCGCCTCGCGCGCCCGCCGCGTCATGTCGAGCAGCGCCTTCACGCCGGCATTGCGGTCGATCGCGATCATCCCGGTCTTGACCAGGAATTGACCGAACACCGGGATCTGCATGAGCTGGCGTTTGAGGATGAAGATGGGCCGGTGGAAGAAACCCGGCAGCACGAAGGTCTCCCAGAACGACTGATGCTTGGCCACGATCAGCAGCGGTCCCTTCGGAATCTTCTCGACACCCCGGAATTCCACCTTGATGTTGCAGACCACGCGCATCAGGAACAGCGTCGTCTTGGCCCACCATTCCGCCACCGTGAGCATGGCTCGCGGCGGCAATGCGAAGGTCGGCAGCGCCACGATCGCAAGACACACCAGCACGGCGTAGAACAGCACGTTGAATACGAGCGAGCGGAGAAATATCAGAAACATCGATGGTCCGATCAATTGGCCTGTGCGGTGGCGGGCCGCTTCGGCTGCTGACCTGCAGGCTGCTCCGATATCTCGGGCCAAAGGTCAATCCCGAGATCCTCCAGCCGCACCCTGAGCTCGGCCGCGATGTATTTGACATATTCCGACAGAAGCAGCCGGAGCGTCGAGCCCGACGTCCACCACGGCTCCTCGCGCCATTTTTCGCCGACCACGGCGAACGGGATCAGCGTCGTCTGTGGCATCGCATGTGAAAATTCCACCAGCGCGCGCGGCATATGATAGTTGGAGGTGACCACGATCAGCGATCTGAACCGGCGCCCCTCGGCCCAGCGGCGCGCCTCCGCTGCGTTGCCGCGGGTCGTGAGCGCGGTACGGTCGAGATCGACGCAACAGGTCATGAATGACTGGTTCTCCGGCAGGGTCCGGGAGATGTCGCTCGCCGTCGAAGTCGGATGCACGCCGGAGATCAGGAGCCGCCTGCCGTAGCCGGCAGCGAGCAGCTCCATCGCGTCCGATACCCGCGAGGAGCCGCCGGTCAACACCACGATCCCGTCCGCCTTGCGGTCGGGCACCGTCTCCACGCCGCGCAATTGCGACAGGAATGCAAGGAAGCCTGCGGCCGCGGCGACGAGGGCAAGCGCGATCGTCGACACGATGGCCGCGCGCAGCCAGCCGCGCGGCAGTTTCGGCGATCGATCGTCGGTCGGCGAGGTCATGCGATGTCGGTGATCCCTTCCCTGAGATGATTTTAAGACGTTTTTGGGCGAAGTGGAGTCCGGTTAGTGCGAAGAACAACTCGGTCTGAGACCGGTCGCCTTCTACAACAGCAAGCGGGAAAGAAAGAACTCAATCAACATCATTCAACGTCGCAAACAGAGTCTGGCGTGCGGCCGCCGCGGTGATGGCGCCGATCAGCACGGCCTGGACGGCGAGCACGATGTAGCCGGATGGCCGCAGCGAGAAGGTGCCGAGCAGCGCGGCGAACTGGTCGCCGACGGGGGTACCGGAGAACCAGCCCGCGACGGACTCGGAGAAGCCGAACACCAGCATGGCCGCGCCGCCGCCGATCAGACCGCCCTCAAGGCCCAGCCTGAGGAAATGACGCAGGAAGTGATTGGCAATGTAGCGATCGCCGGCGCCGACGAAATGCAGGACTTCGACGATCGGACGGTTCGCCGCCATGGCGCCGCGGGTTGCGAACGAGACCGATATGATGGTGGCGATGATGACAAGCGCGAGGATGCCGAGGCCGGCCAGCACGGTCGCGTTGGTCATCGAGCGCATGCGCTCGATCCAGGCCCGGTGATCGTCGACGCTGGCACCCGGCGCAACCTGTGTCACGAGCGCGCGCAAGGCGCCGAGATCGAGTGGCGTGCCCGGCTGCACGCGCGCGATGATCATGCGCGGCACCGGCAGATCGTCCATCGACAGGCCGGTGCCGAGCCAGGGCTCGAGCAGCCTGCCGCTCTCTTCCCTGGTGAACGGCTTGACCTCGACTATGCCGGCTTGCGTACGCATTGCCTCGGTCACGGCTGCGGTGTCACGATCAAGGTCACGACCGGCCTGCGGACGAACCTGGATGGTGATCTCGCTCGCGACGTCGGACTGCCATTCGGCGGCCGAGGCACTCACCAGCAGCACCGTGCCCGTGGCCATCGAGGCGAGGAAGCTCATGATGGCGACGACGGCGACCAGCGCGCGGCCGTGGATCGAGGCGCGCGGGACGATCGGCGACATGTTGCGCGCCTTGGCGGGAAGCTGCGGACGCTCCTGCCCGAGGTCGACCAGGACGCCGCGCTCGTCGGTCCTACTCATAGACGTGCAGCCGTCCCTGGTGCAGCACCAACCGTCGTGCTTCGTATTGATCCATCAGGCCGATGTCGTGGGTAGCGATGATGACGGCGGTACCTGACTTGTTGAGCTCGATGAACAGCCGCAGCAGGCGGCGTCCGAGCGTCGGGTCGACGCTGCCGGTCGGCTCGTCCGCGAGCAGCAGCTGCGGCCGCGAGATCACGGCGCGGGCGATCGCCGCGCGCTGCTTCTCGCCGCCCGACAGGATCGGCGGCAGCGCGTCCATGCGATCGCCGAGACCGACCCAGCGCAACAGGTCGATCACCTCCTTGCGGTAGCTCGACTCGCTGCGGCCCATGACGCGGAACGGCAGCGCGACGTTCTCGTAGGTCGTCATGTGATCGAGCAGGCGGAAATCCTGGAGCACGATGCCGATGCGCTTGCGCAAATCCGCGATCTCGTCCTTGCCCAGTTGCGAGATATCGTGGCCGAAAAGGTTGACGAGGCCCCGCGTCGGCCGATGCGACAGAAACAACAGGCGCAGCAGGGAGGTCTTGCCGGCGCCGGACGGTCCGGTGAGAAACTGGAAGGAATGCGCCGGAATCTGGAAGCTGAGATCGCGCAGGATCTCCGGCCCCAGGCCATAACGCAATCCGACATTTTCGAACCGAACCAAGCTCAGCTCCGTTCGAGAGGGGCGGCAGGCTGCACGCCATCGCCCCGCAATATGCGATTAACGGCTTTTGCGACCGTTATGGTTTCCGGTTCGTTAACGCTCCCCCGGTAGCATACAGGCAGCCCGGTTGTCCGGGCCTGCGGCTTCTTCAAGACCAGTCCATGCATCAAGGCTCGTCCATGCATATCGTCTGCCCCCATTGTATGACATCCTACGCGATCAAGCTTGCGAGCCTGGGGGCGAACGGACGGGCCGTCCGCTGTTCCCGCTGCAAAGAGACCTGGATCGCTCATCCCGAGGACGCGATCGAGGAGGCCTCCGTTCCGGCCATGGCCGCGGCCGGCCGAGCCGACGAGCAGTCCGATCTCGCCGAGCAATGGAACTCCTATGCCAAGGACGACGGCGTCGCTGATGCGCCGGTCGTTGACAGTCCCTCGATTGCCAGCGACTGGCCGGACGAAGCTGCCAGGGAAGCCGAGGACGAATGGTCAGCGGCGGCTCGGCAGGCCGAGGCGGAGGTCGTCGGCGCGCAGCATCAATCCTGGTTCTCCGGCCTGTTCCGCCGCCGCGGCGCACGGGTAAGTCGCCCGGTTGCTACCGCGGCTCCGCCCAGGTCCTATTTTGGCCTGCCGACCGCCTGCGCCGCGATGGGCGCACTGGTGCTGGCGCTGGTGATCTGGCGCGGCGACGTGGTGCGGCTGCTGCCGCAGACGGCGGCGTTCTACAAGATGGTCGGCCTCGAGGTGAACCTGCGGAGCCTCGCCTTCAAGGACGTCAAGCTCTCCAGCGAGACCGTAGACGGTAAGCAGGTGCTGGTCATCGAGGGCGTGATCGTCGGCCAGGGTAAGAAGCCGCTCGATATCCCACGCTTGCGCTTTGCCGTGCGCGACGCGCAAGGCGCGGAGATCTACGCCTGGAATACGGTACTGGAACAGACCGTGCTGCGGCCCGGCGAGCGCGCCTTCTTCCGCTCGCGCCTCGCCTCGCCCCCGCCGGAGGGCCGCAACATCGACGTTCGCTTCTTCAACCGGCGCGACATTGCCGGCGACAGCGTATAATCGACCCCGCAGGGCCCAAAGGTTGGTCTCATGCCGAAAATCTTGATCGCCGACGACGAGGACTCGATGCGCACGCTTGTGGCGCGCGCCATCGCGATGGACGGCCACGAGACCGTCACCGCCCAGGACGGCGCCGAGGCGCTGGAGATCCTGACCCGCGAACACGGCGCTTTCGACCTGCTGCTCACCGACATCCAGATGCCGGTCATGGACGGCATCGCGCTGGCGCTCTCCGCCGCGCGCGATTTCCCCGATCTGACGATTTTGCTGATGACCGGCTTTGCCGACCAGCGCGAGCGCGCCTCGAACCTGAATGCGCTGGTCCATGATGTCGTGACCAAGCCGTTCTCGGTCGCAGATATTCGCACGGCGGTTGCCGATGCGCTGGCAGTGAAGAAGAGATAGCGGCGCTGCTTCTCCAGATTGCCGCTCAAAACTCCTTCAGCAGCCGCTCGATGTAATCGAGCTCGATCTGCGGGCGCGAGGGATCGCCGAGACGGCGGCGGAGCTCTTCGAGAATGCGGCGAACACGCTGGGTGTCGATCTCGCCGGGAATCTTGACCGTGTAATCGTCGCCATATTCGCGCCCGTGCAGCGGACGGCCGAGCGGATCGGTCTGGTTGCCGCCGCTCTGCTGGCGCCCGGCGCGCTGTCCAGGGCCATCGCCCTGGCCGTCGCCATCGCCCTGCTGCATGGCCTCGGCCATCTTCTGCGCACCCTTGCGCATCGCGTCGAGCGCCTTGCCCTGCGAATCCACGGCGCCGTCGGCGTTGCCCTCCCCGAGCTTTGATCCCGCATCGCCCATGGCACCGTCGGCGGCATCCAGACCGCCGTCGTCATCGCCCTGGTCGCCGTCCTGATCGCCGTTCTGACCCGGCTGGCCCTGGTCGCCTTGCTGGCCCTTCTGTCCCTGCTGTCCTTTCTGCCCCTTCTCTCCCTTCTGCCCAAGGCCGCGCTTGGCAAGCTCGTCCTGCAACTTCTTCAGCCGATCGCGCAGCCCCTGCTGGTCCTGCTGCAGCTCGGACATGGACTGATCGCCCTGTTGCTGCTTGCCGCGCGAGCGTTCGCGCCGGGAATCCTGGCCCTGCTTGAAAGTCTTGTCGCGCAATTGCTGCTGCTTGCGGATCATATCGCCGAGCTCGTTGAGCGCCTGCTCCATGTCGCTCTCGCCGGCTTGCCCCGGCTGCGCCATCTGGAGGCCCTCCAGCATCTGCTGGAGCTGGTCGAGCAGCTGCTTGGCGGCATCCTTGTCGCCGGACCGCGACAGACGCTCCATCCGGTCGATCATGTTCTGCAGATCCTGCTGCCGCAGGACCTTGGTATTAGGGTCGAGCGGCCGCGCCAGCTGCTGCGGATCATTGTTGTTGCGGAGCTGCTCGGCAAGCTGGCGCATGAAATCGTTCAGCGCCTGACGCAGATCCTGCGTGAGCTTCTTGATCTCTTCATCGCTCGCGCCGCGCTCCAAGGCCTGCTTCAGCGCATCCTGAGCTGCGCGCAGGGCCTTCTCGACGTCGGAGATCTTGCCGTCCTCGATCGTCACCGCAAGCGCCCACAGGCTCGCCACGACCTCGCGCAGGGCATCGTCGGTGCGCGCGGCCTCGAGCTGCCGGGCCACGCTGTGCAGGCCGAGATATTGTCCGGGCTCCGGCGTAAACATTTCCGGCGCAATCATCAGGGCGTCGAGCGCCGCATACACGTCGGAGTTCTTGTTGGCGTCGAGCGCGAGAATGCGGCGCTGCTCGATCAGTGCACGTGCCACCGGCTTCGTGAAGAGCCGTTCGGGCAGGCGCATATTGAATGCCTCGCTTGTGGCCTCATTGCCGGCCTCGTCCTTGGCCGTGAGGGTCAGCGCGACCTCGGCGCCGGCATAGGGATCCTCGCTGAGATCCTTCACCGACTGTCCGACAGCGTTGCGGGTCCGCGCATTCGGCAGCGCGAGCGGGAATCGCGGTGGCTGGAACAGCGGACGCGCAGCCGTCCTGGTGTCGCCGTCGCCGGCAGCCTTCGGCGCATCCTTGGCGGGGTCCTTGGTGTCGTCCGGGGCATCGGTCGAACGCAGGGCAAATTTCGCCTCGGCGCCGGTGACGCCGTAATCGTCCTCGATCTTGTAGGAGAGCTGGAGTGCGCCGCGCGCCTGGCGCTCCGGGTCCTTGGCGAGCGCGATCGTCGGCGCACGGTCTGGCGTTGCCGCAAAGGCCCATTGCGGCTGTCCGGAGGGCGCGCGGACATGTGCAGTGCCGTCGCCGGAAATGGCAAAATGCCTTTCGTTGGTCCCCTGGGGGCTAGCCTCGGTGGGAGCCACCTCCTTGAGGCCGCCCGAGACGGCGACATCGAGGCTACCGCCGGACGAGCGCACGATCAGGGTCGAGCCGGCGGGAACGGCGAGAGGACCGCTGGCGGGCAGCGCCGCGGCCTCCTTGTTGGCGGCCGACAGGATAACCGGCGGCTTGCCGGTATAGAGCGGCGGCGTGACCCAGGCGTCGACGCGAACATTGGTCGGCGCCAGCACCCCATTCCAGTTGAAGGCGGCGCCAAGCCGCATCGCACGCTCGTCACCGGCGGCGAAGAAGGTCGCAACCAGCATCACCATGACCAGCGCCCGCAGCGCCCAGGGGTCGTGAAGCGCGAGCCGCGGGTGCGGCAGACCGGCGTGGATGCGCTTGAGGGAGGCCAGCGTACGCTCGCGCTGCGCCTGCCACAGCGCCTGCGCGACCGGATCCTGCGAGGTCAGCGTGTCCGTGAGCGTGGTGGCCGGGCGGTGACGGATGCCGGAGCCACGATCGAGCCGGGCGAGCGCTTCCTCGCGGCTCGGCCAGCGGAAGCGACTCAACGGGAACAGGGCGGCAAGTGCGACGGCGGCGAAGAGCCCCAGGCCAATGGCCCGGGCCAGGAACGGCACCGCCAGCCAGAGGCCGGCCCAGGACACCACCAGAAACAGGCCGACGACGGTCAGGAGGCGCGCCACATTGGGCCAGGCACGCTCCCACGCGATGGCATAAGTAGCCCGGTCGAGGGCCTGCGCCAGCTTCAGCCGCGACAGCGCATCACTGTTGCGGATCGGGTCTGACGGGTCGGGGGTGACGCCGTTCAATCAACTCTCCAGGTTGCCCGGTAGAGCAAAGCGTATCACAACGGCAGCACTGAGGCATCCGTTCCTGTACGGGAGAGCCCCCTTTTCCCGCATAACACGAGGACGTGACTGGCTCGGAACAACCCCGTAATTTCCGCGCGCCATCCACCAGAGAAACGAAGGAAACGTCATGGACAAGAAGATGCACGACAAGGGCCTGGAAGTCCGCAAAGCGGTGCTGGGCGAGGCCTATGTCAACAACGCCCTGAAAAACGTCGACGATTTCAATCGCCCGTTCCAGGAGATGCTCAACGAATATTGCTGGGGCACGGTATGGGGCCGCGAGGAGCTGCCGCGCAAGACCCGCAGCATGCTCAACATCGCGATGATCGCGATCCTCAACCGCCAGCACGAGTTTCGGGCGCATTTGAAGGGCGCCCTGACCAATGGCGTGACGCGCGACGAGATCCGCGAGATCCTGATGCAGGTCGCGATCTACGGCGGCATGCCGGCCGCAGTCGACAGCTTTCGGATCGCGCGCGAGGTGTTCGCGGAGATCGACGGCAAGGCGTAAGACAGGATAGCCGCTCTGAAATCGTATTGCTCCGTGATCGGGAGCGAAGCAACGAAGCAATGACGACGGGAGGAAGGATCACCATGGACATCGGATTCATCGGGCTTGGAAACATGGGCTTCCCGATGGCGCGGCGGCTGATCGAGGCGGGACACAGGCTCGTCGTTTTCGATACGCGTAAGGAGATCATGGACAAGCTCGTGGTGCGCGGCGCCACGCCGGCGACTTCGCCAAAGGACGTCGCCGATCAGGTCGAGACGGTCATGGCGAGCCTGCCCTCGCTGCAGGCTTCGCTCGAGGTCGCGACGGGCGCAAACGGCGTGATCGAGGGCAGACGCGCCAAGCGCTTCGTCGATCTGTCGACCGTCGGCTCGGCGATGGCTGCGAAGATTCATGGCCTGCTCGCCAAGCGCAACATCGTGCAGATCGACTGTCCCGTCTCCGGCGGCGTCGGCGGCGCCGAGAAGGGCACGCTTGCGGTGATGGTGTCGGGGCCTAGGGCCGAGTTCGAGCTGTTGAAGCCTGCGCTCGACGTCATCGGAAAGGTCTTCTTCATCGGCGAGAAGCCCGGCGCGGCGCAGACCATGAAGCTCGCCAACAATTTCCTGTCAGCGACCGCGATCGTGGCGACCTCGGAAGCGGTGGTGATGGGCGTGAAGGCCGGCCTCGATCCCGCAGTGATGATCGACGTCATCAATGCGGGCTCGGGCATGAATACCGCGAGCCGCGATAAATTCCCGCGCGCGGTGCTGCCGCGCACGTTCGATTTCGGCTTCGCCACCGGATTGATGGTGAAGGACGTGCGCCTGGCGCTGGAGGAGATGAAGCAGCTCGGCCTGTCGATGGAGGTTGCGGACGCAGTCGGGCGGCTATGGGAGACGGTGATCAGCACGGAAGGCGCCGAGTCCGATTTCACCGCGGCGATCAAGCCGATCGAGAAGAAGGCGGGGGTGGTGGTGGGTGGAGCGAAGGGTGGATTGGCAGGAAAATAGCCGCCCCAATCTCCGCTGTCGTCCCCGGGGCGCGCGAAGCGCGAGCCCGGGACCCATAATCACGGGGCAGGATTTGGCGAAGACTCGTAGTGACCGATTTCGCGGAGCAACTTATCCCTGTTGTTATGGGTCCCCGCCTTCGCGGGGACGACACCGAGGTCGTTGCAGCGGGTCGTCAGCTCACAGCCACGGCGCAGGCTTGTCCATCGCGATCAGCTGCTCGACCTCGACGCGCGGGCGCACCACGGCATATTGGTCGCCCTTCACCAGCACCTCGGGCACCAGCGGCCTGGTGTTGTATGTACCGGCCTGCACCGCACCGTAGGCGCCTGCGGTCATGATGGCGAGGAGATCGCCCGCCTTCGGCGTCGGCAGCGTGCGATCGAGGGCGAGATAGTCGCCGGTTTCGCAGACGGGGCCGACGACGTCCGCCTTGATGGAGGCGGCACCCTTCGCGGGCTGCTTCACCGGCAAGATGTCGTGATAGGCCTCATACAGCGTCGGGCGGATCAAATCGTTCATGGCTGCATCGATGATGACGAAATTCTTGCCGTCGCCGTGCTTCACATAAATGACCTTCGTGACCAGGATGCCGGCGTTGCCGACGATCATACGGCCCGGCTCGAACATCAGCGTGCAACCGAGATTGTGGCTGACGCGCTTGACCATGGCGGCATAGGCATCCGGCGCCGGCGGCACCTCGCCGTCCATGTCATAGGGAATGCCGAGGCCGCCGCCGAAATCGACGTGGCTGATGTTGTGGCCATCGGCGCGCAGCGTCTGCACGAATTCGGAGAGGATGCGGAACGCGGTCTCCATGCCGGAAAGGTCGGTGATCTGGCTGCCGATATGCACGTCGGCCCCGGTCACCTCGATGCCCGGGAGCTTCGCGGCGCGCGCGTAGACCTCGCGGGCATGCACGATCGGGATGCCGAACTTGTTCTCGGACTTGCCGGTGGAGATTTTTGCATGCGTGCCGGCATCGACGTCGGGGTTGACGCGCAGCGAGATCCGGGCGGTCTTGCCCGTCTCTGTCGCCAGGCGCGACAACAATTCGAGCTCGGGCTCCGATTCGACGTTGAGACAAAGGATGTCGGCAGCGAGCGCTGCGCGCAGCTCCTCTTCCGTCTTGCCGACGCCGGAGAAGACGATCTTGCTGGCGGGAATGCCGGCGGCCAGTGCGCGCTTCAGCTCGCCGCCGGAGACGACGTCAGCACCGGCGCCGAGCTTGGCCAGCGTGCGCAGCACCGACTGGTTCGAGTTCGCCTTCATGGCGTAGCAGACCAGCACCTTCTCGCCGGCGAAGGCGTCCGCGAAGACGCGGTAGTGCCGCTCGAGCGTTGCAGTCGAATAGCAATAGAACGGCGTGCCGACGGTCGCGGCCAGCTCGGACAGATTCACCGCCTCGGCGTGCAGCACGCCGTTGCGATAATCGAAATGGTTCATGGCGTGGGCTCGGTTGTGCCGGCTTATCTCTTGCCGGGAGGTTCGTCCAGGAGCGGGTCGAGAATGAACGGTTTCTTCCTGCCCCTGCCTGCCGCGGGTGCGGCATCCGCACCGTAGGTTGGGTTGAACACGCTCGGCGTCCTCTGGGCTTCGGTCTCGGTATCGGTCGGTGCGGCACCGCCGGCGGTTGACGCGGTCGGCGGCAAGTCCAGCGGGCCCTTGCGGCCGCAGCCGGCGAGCGCGAGCGCCGTCAGGCTCAAGACAATGATGGCCCACCCCGAGCCGGCCGGGCGAAACTTTGACGTCACGACGAAATCCCCACTACGCGGGCCGCACCATACAGAGATTGGCGCGCTCTGGCGAGAGCCGGATGACTATGAAACATCAGCGAAATTTTACCCTCAGCCCCGTTTTCGCTCTTTTTCCAGCCGCTTCGCCCAGGCCTTGGCCTGAGCCGCCACGTTCTTCGGCGCAGTGCCGCCAAAGCTGGTGCGGCTCTTCACCGAGGATTCGACCGAGAGCACACCGAGGACATCCTTGGTGATTCTTGGCTCGATCGCCTGCATCTCCTTGAGCGGCAGTTCGTGCAGGGCGACGCCGCCCTCGGCGGCCTTGGCGACGATGCGGCCGGTGACGTGATGGGCCTCGCGGAACGGCATCTTCAAGGTCCGCACCAGCCAGTCGGCGAGGTCGGTCGCGGTGGCGTAGCCCTCGCCTGCGGCCGCCTTCATCTTGGCTTCGTCGGGCACGAGGTCGTGGACCATGCCGGTCATGGCGCGGATCGCCAGCGACAGCGCAGCGAACCCTTCCATGGCGCCCTGCTTGTCCTCCTGCATGTCCTTTTGATAGGCGAGCGGCAGGCCCTTCATGACGATCAGGAGGCCATTGAGCGCGCCGATGACGCGGCCGGTCTTGGCGCGCACCAGCTCGGCAGCATCCGGGTTGCGCTTCTGCGGCATGATCGAGGAGCCGGTCGTGAACTTGTCGCTGAGTCGGATCAGGCCGACCAAAGGCGAGGTCCAGATCACGATCTCCTCGGCAAAGCGCGACATGTGCACGGCGCAAATCGCGGCCGCCGACAACGTCTCCAGCACGAAGTCGCGGTCGGAGACCGCGTCGAGCGAGTTCGCCATCGGCCGGTCGAACAGAAGCGCCTTCGCGGTGGCGTGGCGATCGATCGGGAACGAGGTGCCGGCCAGCGCGGCCGCGCCGAGCGGGGATTCATTGAGCCGCTTGCGCGCATCCTGGAACCGGCCGCGGTCGCGCGCGGCCATCTCGACATAGGCGAGCAAATGGTGGCCGAAGGTCACGGGCTGCGCGGTCTGCAGATGCGTGAAACCGGGCATGACGGTCGCGGCATGCTCCAGCGCGCGCTCGACCAGCGCCTGCTGGAACGCGGCCAGCGCCGCATCGGTCTCGTCGATGACGTCGCGGACGAACAGGCGGAAATCAGTCGCGACCTGGTCGTTGCGCGAGCGCGCGGTGTGCAGCCTCCCGGCCGCCGGACCGATCAGCTCCGACAGGCGGCTCTCGACGTTCATGTGAATGTCCTCGAGCGCGCGCTTGAACTCGAAGCCGCCCTTGCCGATCTCTGACAAGATCGTGTCTAGACCCTTGCCGATATTTTTCGCATCAGAGGCCGTGATGATGCCCTGGTCGGCCAGCATCGCGGCGTGGGCCTTGGACGCGGCAATGTCCTGGGCGAACAGGTGACGATCGACGTCGATGGAGACGTTGATCTCTTCCATGATCTCGTCGGGACGTTCCGAGAATCGGCCGCCCCACATCTTGTTGCTCATGATCCCGTGCTCACGCCTCGAATTACCGCGCATTTGCTGGCCGCAACCAGCCGTATTAAGAGGCCCCTGATAGCCATATCTGCGACCGGATGACAAACGATATGCTCGACAAGACGCCCTCGGCCACGCGCCGGATCCCCCTCATCGTCGCCGCCGTGACGGTCGTGGGCCTGGCCGGCTTCGCCGCACTGTACGGGTTCGGCCTGAGCCGGGCGCCTTCCGGCGACCCGACCTGCAAGCCGGCGGTGGCGACGGCGCAAAAGATCGCCCCCCTCGCCCACGGTGAGTTGGCGGCGCTGACCATGGCGAGCGCCCCGTTGAAGCTGCCCGACCTCGCCTTCGAGGACGCCGACGGCAAGCCGAAAAAACTGTCCGACTTTCGCGGCAAGACGCTGCTGGTGAACCTCTGGGCCACGTGGTGCGTGCCCTGCCGCAAGGAGATGCCGGCGCTGGACGAGCTCCAGGGCAAGCTGTCGGGCCCGAATTTCGAGGTGGTGGCGATCAACATCGACACCCGCGACCCGGACAAGCCCAAGACGTTCCTGAAAGAGGCCAATCTTGTCAGGCTCGCCTATTTCAGCGACCAAAAAGCCAAGGTTTTCCAGGATCTTAAGGCTGTGGGCCGGGCGCTGGGCATGCCGACCTCGGTGCTGGTCGATCCCCAAGGCTGCGAGATCGCGACGATCGCGGGGCCGGCGGAATGGGCGAGCGAAGACGCGCTCAAGCTGATCCGGGCCGCTACCGGCAAGGCCGCCGCGTCGCTCTAGAATAGCTCAGGCGGTGACGTTGAGATTGCCGCCCACGCCAGGACCGACATTGGCAAGCGAGGGCTGCCCGGCACCCATCAGGGTCAGGACGGTGGATTTCTCCATGTCCATGTTCTGCATGGTCAGCGTCGCCGCGATGTTCGACTGCAGCGCACCTTGCTGAGCGGCCAGCATGGTGCTGACCATTGCCATCATGTCCATTACGCGAACCCTCTTACCGGCCGTAACCTAGGCGCGAGAGGTTAACGCGACATGAATTGTCACGAAACGGATCAACGAGTCGGAACCGGCTTGGCGCCGCGGTAATCGTAGAAGCCGCGCTGGGTCTTGCGGCCGAGCCAGCCGGCCTCGACGTACTTCACCAGCAACGGGCACGGGCGGTACTTGGAGTCGGCCAGCCCCTCATGCAGCACCTGCATGATGGAGAGGCAGGTATCGAGACCGATGAAGTCGGCAAGCTCCAGCGGGCCCATGGGATGGTGCGCCCCGAGCTTCATGGCGGCGTCGATCGCCTCGACATTGCCGACGCCTTCGTACAGCGTGTAGATCGCCTCGTTGATCATCGGCAGCAGGATGCGGTTGACGATGAAGGCGGGGAAATCCTCGGAGACCGCGACCTGCTTGCCGAGCTTGCCAACGAATTCCTTGGCGGTCTCGAAGGTGGAGTCGTCAGTAGCGATGCCGCGGATCAGCTCGACCAACTCCATCAACGGCACCGGATTCATGAAGTGAATGCCGATGAAGCGCTCGGGCCGGTCGGTGGCGGCGGCCAGCCGCGTGATCGAGATCGACGACGTGTCGGAGGCGATGATCGCCTCCGGTTTCAACACGGCGCAGAGCTCGTGGAAGATCTTGCGCTTGACCTCTTCCTTCTCGACCGCGGTTTCGATGACGAGGTCGCAATCGGCGAGGTCGTCGAGCTTCTCCGCGGGCGAGATGCGCGCCAGCGCCTTGGTCTTGGCCTCCTCGGTGACGACCTTCTTGGAGACCTGGCGCGCCAGATTGCCGTTGATGGTGGCCATGCCGGACTTGAGGCGGTCGGCCGAAACGTCGTTGAGCATCACGTCGAAGCCGGCGAGCGCCGCGACATGCGCGATGCCATTGCCCATCTGACCCGCGCCGATCACGCCGACCTTCTTGATCTCTGCCGCCATAATGTCATCCACCGGAACGGCGCGCATGTCGCGCCTGCCTATCCCCCGAGCCGGGAGGATCGATTTAATCAGAACCTTGGCTCGAAACCTAGATTGGATCGCTTCGAAGGCGCGCCCAACGCCAAAGAAAGCGCCTCAGAAATGCAACACCGGCCGGAGCTTATACCTCCGGCCGGTGTTTTTCCTGCCTTTTACTTGCCGAGCTTGCCGAGCTCGGCCGTAAGCTCCGGAACCGCCTGGTAGAGATCTGCAACCAAGCCGTAATCGGCGACCTGGAAGATCGGCGCGTCCTCATCCTTGTTGATCGCGACGATCACCTTGGAATCCTTCATGCCGGCCAGATGCTGGATGGCGCCGGAAATGCCGACGGCAACGTAAAGCTCCGGGGCCACGACCTTGCCGGTCTGGCCGACCTGCCAGTCGTTCGGCGCATAGCCGGCGTCGACCGCGGCGCGCGAGGCACCGACGCCAGCGCCGAGCTTGTCGGCGAGCGGCTCGATGTACTTGGCGAAGTTCTCGCGGCTTTGCATCGCGCGGCCACCGGAGACGATGATCTTGGCCGAGGTCAGCTCGGGACGATCGCTCTTGGCGACCTCCTCACCGACGAAGGTCGACAGGCCGGGATCGGCCGCCGCGGCAACGTTCTCGACCGGCGCACTGCCGCCTTCGCCCGCTGCGGCGAAGGTGGAGGTCCGCACCGTGATCACCTTCTTGGCATCCTTCGACTTCACGGTCTGGATGGCGTTGCCGGCATAGATCGGCCGCTCGAATGTGTCGGGCGCGACCACCTTGATGATCTCCGAGACCTGCATGACGTCAAGCAGGGCGGCAATGCGCGGCATCACGTTCTTGAAGCGCGAGGTCGCCGGCGCGACGATCGCGTCGTAGCCGGACGCCAGCGATACGACCAGCGCGGCCAGCGGCTCGGCCAGGTCGTGCGCGTAGAGATCGCCATCGGCGAGCAACACCTTCTTCACGCCGGCAAGCTTCGCGGCGGCATCGGCCGCGGCCTTGGCATTCTGCCCGGCGACCAGCACCTCGACGTCCGCGCCGAGCGCGGCAGCTGCGGTGAGAGCCTTGTTGGTAGCGTCCTTGAGCGACGCGTTGTCGTGTTCGGCAATTAGAAGCGTCGTCATCAGAGCACCCCGGCTTCGTTCTTGAGTTTCGACACGAGCTCGGCGACGTCCTTGACCTTGACGCCTGCCTTGCGGCCGGCCGGCTCCGTCGTCTTGAGAATCTCGAGACGCGCTGCGACGTCGACGCCGTAATCGGCCACGGTCTTCTCCGCGATCGGCTTCTTCTTGGCCTTCATGATGTTGGGCAGCGAAGCGTAGCGTGGCTCGTTGAGGCGAAGATCGGTGGTGACGATCGCGGGCCCCTTCAGCTTCACGGTCTGCAGGCCGCCGTCGACTTCGCGGGTGACCTTGAAGTCGGACCCTTCGACCTCGAGCTTGGAGGCGAACGTCGCCTGCGACCAGCCGAGCAGCGCGGCCAGCATCTGTCCGGTCTGGTTCGAGTCATCGTCGATCGCCTGCTTGCCGAGGATGATCAGGCCCGGTTGCTCTTCTTCCGCGACCTTCTTCAGGATCTTGGCGACAGCGAGCGGCTCGACATTGCCCTCGGCCTTCACCAGGATGCCTCGGTCGGCACCCATGGCGAGGCCGGTGCGGATCGTCTCCGACGCCTGCGCCGGTCCGATCGAGACCACCACAACCTCAGTGGCCTTGCCGGCTTCCTTCAGGCGCAGCGCTTCCTCGACCGCGATCTCGTCGAACGGATTCATGGACATTTTAACGTTGGCGAGTTCAACGCCCGATCCATCGCCCTTGACGCGGACCTTGACGTTGTAATCGACCACCCGCTTTACCGGCACTAAGACCTTCATCGATCCTCTTTCACTCAATTTGGGAGGGGGGTTATCAACTGGCGCGGAACCTAAAGGCCCGATCTGCCCCGGTCAACGCGCGAACGGCTCTAATTTTGGCCCTCTGAGATGCGGGCGCGCGATGGGTCAGCGGTTCTGGCCGGGAACCCAGAGCACGTCGCCGGCGCCATTGCCGTTGGCAGCACGGCTGGCCACGAACAGGAAGTCGGACAGGCGATTCATATAGTGAATGCCAGCCGCGTTAACCGTCTCGGCTGGCCGAGCCGCCAGTTCCACGATCACACGTTCCGCCCGGCGGCATATCGTTCGGGCCACATGCAGATGGGCAGCGGCGGGCGTGCCACCCGGAAGCACGAAGGAGGTCAGCGGCGCGAGCTTGTCGTTGAGCCTGTCGATGTCGCGCTCGAGCCGTTCGACCTGGCTCGCCACCACCCGCAGCCGCTCGGCTTTCCCCTCCCGTTCGGGCACGGCGAGATCGGCACCGAGATCGAACAGATCATTCTGGATGCGGCCGAGCATCGCATCGAGTTCGGGCATGTCCCGGGTGTGGAGCCTGACCACGCCGATTGCGGCATTGGTCTCGTCAACGGTGCCATAGGCCTCGATGCGCAGATCGTATTTGGGGCGGCGCTCACCGGTTCCCAGCGCCGTCGTGCCGTCGTCGCCGGTCTTCGTGTAGATGCGGTTCAATACGACCATGTCAGCGTCCCATCGCCCAGACCGCGGCCATCGCGATGATGATCGCCACGAACTGAAGCAGTACGCGCCAGCGCATCAGCTTCTGCGAGGTGTTGGGCGAGCCGCCACGCATCATGTTGATGAGCCCGAGCAGCAGCACCAACGCCACGGCGCCGGCTGCCGCCGGCAGGATGAAAGTACTCAGGAGAGATGCCATTTGAGGGTAGATAACACTGTGTGCACGGATGCGCCATGGCGCCGCGACAGCCTCCGGCGTGATTCCGGGGCGATGCGAAGCGCGAGCCGGGCATCCATCGGGCTACCTGCCTGCGGCCAGATGGATTCCGGGCTCGCGCTTCGCGCCCCCCGGAATGACGGCAGGGCGCTTCGCGAACTGGCTTTCGGACCGATAATATCAGATGGTAGCACCATGATTACCGATTTGCGCCCATTGCCAGCTGTCCTGACATCTCCCAGCGTGCGGGGGGAGAGAGCAGTCGTTTAGGCCGGGCATGAAAGCGATCCGCTACATCTACGCTGTGGTGATGGACGCGTTCTACACGTTCCTCGCCGATGACGGCTGGGCTATCGCAAGCCACATCGCGCTGTCGACGCTGATGGCGCTGTTCCCGTTCCTGATCGTGCTGACCTCGCTCGCCGGCTTCTTCGGCTCCAAGGAGCTTGCCGATCAGGCCGCCAGCCTGATGCTTCAGGTCTGGCCCAAGCAGGTCGCCGATTCCATCTCGGGCGAGGTCCATGACGTGCTCACCACTACCCGCACCGGACTTCTGACCATCGGCGCGGCGCTGTCGGTCTATTTCGCTTCCAACGGCGTCGAGGCGCTGCGGGTGGCGCTCAACCGTGCCTACGCGGTGGTGGAGATGCGGAGCTGGTATTGGCTGCGGCTGGAATCCATTGCCTACACGCTCATCGCAGCCTTCACTGCGCTCGCGATGGCGTTCCTGATCGTGCTCGGTCCGCTGATCATCGAGGCCGCACGACGCCACATTCCACTGTTCGTCGAATCGAACGAAAGCATTCTCACTTGGCTGCGCTACGGCATCACCATCAGCGCGCTGGTGTTGGCGCTGTTCATCCTGCACGCTTGGCTGCCGGCGGGGCGACGCAGCTTCCTCCAGATCATGCCGGGCATCATCTTCACCGTGGTGGCGTCGCTGATCTCCGGCATCGTCTTCGGACAGTATCTGGCGCGCTTCGCCAACAATTACGTGACGATGTATGCGGGCCTCGCCTCGGTGATCATCGCGCTGGTGTTCCTGTATTTCATCGCCGCGATCTTCGTTTACGGCGGCGAGCTCAACGCCGCGATCATCAAGTCTCGGCTTCCTCACGGCGTGTCGCTTCAAGCAGCGCAGTCGCTAAAGCCCGGGGAGACACAGGCTTGACAAGGAAGGCGTCGGCACCGGCCTCGCGCGAGGCCGCCTCGTCCTCGCCGCGGCCGGACACGCCGATGATCGGGATCTGAGCCAGCGGAGACGGCAGGGTCCGGATCCGCCGGATAGCTTCGACGCCATCGATGCCCGGCAGCACCATGTCCATCAGCACCGCGTCGAATGCGCCCTGCTCCAGCCGGTTCACGGCATCCTCGCCGCGCCCGATGAACTCGGCATGATGGCCAAGCTCGGTCAGAATGGTGTTGAGCACGACGCGGCCGAACGGATTATCCTCGACGCTGAGCACGCGAAGGGCGGCGATCGCCTCGGGCTCGCTGCCGTCCTTCGCCTTGCGGCTCTTGCCCGATCCTGCCGCATCCAGCGACACCGTCAATGTGAAAGTGGCACCGCCACCGCGACGCGGTGCGACCGTGATGTCGCCGCCCATCGCACGCGCCAATTGCTTGACCGAGGAAAGCCCCAAGCCGGCGCCGCCGAAGCGCGAGGCGATGGTGACATTGGCCTGGGTGAACGGGCGGAACAGCCGCTTGATCTCGGCCATGGTGAGGCCGATGCCGCTGTCGGACACCTCGAAGGCGACGCCGACCCTGCCTTTGCCCTTCGCTCGACCTTTACCGGGACGCCATGGCGCGACGGCGAGCGCCACGCCGCCTTGGTCGGTGAATTTCACCGCGTTGTCGATCAGGTTCTCGAGCGCGGCGCGCAGGCGGACGGGATCACCGACCACAAGTCCGGGAAGCTTTTCGGAGATATCAACCTCGGCCTGGAGACCCTTGGCAGCGGCGCGGCCGGTCAGCGAATCGCCGGCGCTGCGGGCAAGCGTCCTCAGGTCAAACAGGTCCTGCCGCAGCTTGCTGCCACCCTTCCCCGTTCCCTTGCCGGTTCGGGCAGCGTCCACGAACAGCGTGGCAAGGCTCGCCAGGTGCTCGGCACCGGCCTTGATGGTGTCGGCCCAGCGCCGCTCTCGTTCCCCGAGATCTGACGTCGCGAGCAGGTCGCTGATCGCCAGAATGCCGGTCAGGGGGGTGCGGACCTCATGAGCAAAGGCAGCCAGCGCTGCCTGGACCACGCCCGGCGCGACGGTCGTGTTGCTGCGCTTACGCGCCTTTCCGGCCGTCCCGGACCGCTTTCGAGGCAGCCGCCTGGACGTCCGTGTTGTGCGCACTGGACGCGTTTTCGCCGCCATGAATCCCCTTCGAAGTACTCTCTTCGAACCCCGCGCTGGCCAAGCATGGCACGGAGGAACACCCGGAGTCACGGCGACGTTTTGCTAACCCCCAGAGAAACTTAATCTAATCCCATCAGCTGGCGGATGCGAGCGGGCGTGACTCCGGCCGCGCGCAAGGCACGCAAACCGGTCGACCGGCTCGATTTCGACAGCTTCCGGCCCGCCTCATCGCGAATCAGCCGGTGATGGCGGTAGGCGGGCTCCGGCAGGCCGAGCAGGACCTGGAGCAAGCGGTGCACCGCGGTGGCGTAAAACAGGTCCCGGCCCCGCACGATCTCGCTGACGCCCTGGAGCGCGTCGTCGACCACCACCGACAGATGGTAGCTGGTCGGCGTCTCCTTGCGGGCCAGGATCACGTCGCCCCACGCCTCCGGCCGCGCCGCGACGATGCCGTACTCGCCGGCCGGCCCCTCGCCGAGTTCATTCCAACTCAGACGGGCGGCACGGCGGCAGGCGGCAGGCATGTCGAGCCGCAGCGCATACGGCGCGCCCGAGGCGATCAACTGCGACCGCTCGTCGGCCGACAGTGATCTGGCGGCGCCGGGATAAAGCGGCGCACCGTCGGGATCGCGCGGCCATGGCCCTTCCACCTCGCGCGCGGCGATGAGCCTTGCGATCTCGGCGCGGCTTTCGAAGGCGGGATAGACGAGACCAAGCGCAGACAGCTTTTCCAACGCAGCACGATAGTCGGCGAGATGCTCCGACTGCCGTCGCACCGGCGTCTCCCAGGCAATTCCGAGCCAGTCGAGATCCTCGTAGATCGCCGTCTCATAGTCCGGCCGGCAGCGTGTCGCATCGATGTCCTCGATCCGCAGCAACATCCGCCCGCCGGTCTCTTGCGCGCGATCAAAGTTGAGCAGCGCGGAATAGGCGTGGCCGAGATGCAGGAGGCCATTGGGGCTGGGGGCAAATCGGAAAACGGGTTGTGCCATCAGATGAATCTCGTCATGGCCGGGCTTGACCCGGCCATCCATCGTCCAAGGACTCTGTTACGATAGGAGATGGATGCACGGGTCAAGCCCGCGCAGCACGAGCCAAACACCATGACCATCCATCTCGAAACCCAGTCCGATCTCGAAGAGGCCGTCCACGCGCTGATCAAGCGCGATCCGCGGCTGAAGCCGATTCTGGAGATCGCAGGCATGCCGGCGCTGCGGCGGCGCGAGCCGGGCTTTACCGGGCTCGCGCACATCGTCTGCGGGCAGCAGCTTTCCACCGCGAGCGCCGCGGCGATCTGGGGACGTCTTTCGGCCGCCTTCGATCCGTTTGATCACGATGCCGTGCGACGGGCCCGCACCGACCGGCTGGGACGGCTCGGCCTCTCCGCCGCCAAGATCAAGACGCTCAAACATCTCGCCCGCGAGATCGCCGCCGAGCGGCTGAACCTCGACGTGCTCGCGGAGGAAGATGCCGATGCCGCCCATCACACGCTGATCGCGCTGCCCGGCATCGGCCCCTGGACCGCCGACGTCTACCTGCTGTTCTGCCTGGGCCATGGCGATGCCTGGCCGGCCGGCGACCTCGCCGTGCAGGAGGGCATCCGGATCGGGCTAGGCCTCAAGGCGCGACCGACGGAGAAGCAGATGGCACCGCTCGCCGAACCCTGGCGCCCGCTGCGCGGTGCGGCGGCGCATCTGTGGTGGAGCTATTACCGCGCCGTGAAGAAGCGAGAGGGCGTGCTGGCGGGATCAGGCTAGCCGCGCAGCCTGGCGCGGTCGGCCCGGGCGCATTCGGCGACGAAATCGACCACGGCGCGCACCGCCGGGAGCTCCACGAGGTCGGGATGGGCCAGCAGCCAGAGATCGGCGATACTCGCGAGCTTCTGCGGAGCGACGCGCACGAGATCCGAATAGGTTTCAGCGACGAAGCATGACAGCGCGGAGATGCCAATTCCGGCACGAACCGCCGCCAGCATGTCCCCCTGGGACGAGCAGCGCATCACCACCCTCGCCTGTTGCGTGACGACATCGCTCCAGCGCGCGAGCTGCACATTGGATGCTTGGTCGGCGAAGCCGATGACGCTGTGCTCCTTCCAATCGCCGCGGCGCTCCGGCAGGGACCGGCCGGCGGCATAGTCGCGCGAGGCATAGAAGCCGGTGCCGAGACGGCCGATCTTGCGGCCGACCAGATTCTCCTCTCCACTGTCGACTGGCCGCAGCACCACGTCGGCCTCACGCCGGCGTACGCTTGCCGGAAACGGATGAGTGATGATCTCGAGCTGGATATGATCGTGCGCACGCAGGAAGGTCGGCAACCGCGGCATCAGCCAGTGCGAGGCCAGCGTCGCGCCGATCGACAGCTTGACGATGCCGCGCGCCTTGTGCCCTCCCGCCGCCACCGCGGTCTCAGCCCGTAGCGCCGCGGCCGCCATCGCCTCGGCGTGCTCGCGCAAGGTCCTTCCATCCGCGGTCAGCGCCAGGCCATCTGCGGCGCGCGCCACCAATCGCGTGCCGAGCTGGGCTTCGAGGGCCGCGATCTTGCGGCTGACCGTAGGATGGCTGGTGTGCAGCCGGCGCGCGGCAGCGGTGAAGCTGCCGGTGTCGGCGACTGCGACAAAGGTCTTGCAAAGGTCCCAGTCCATCGGCAGCTCCGTTCACATTTGAATGGCCCTTCGTTCATTATTGAACGGCCGGACCGCGCCGTCCAACCTTATAGTGGCCGTCAATCCGCAACCGGCGGCACTCCGCCCGCACGACAATCAACAGGAAACGTCACGTCGTCCGCCCGCCGGCGGGCCGCGTTTCGGGAGGACAAGATGGCGCTGCCCACTCTCTTGAAGGATTCGCTGGAACTGCCCGTCGTCGGCTCTCCCCTCTTCATCGTTTCCGGGCCGGAGCTGGTGATCGCCCAGTGCAAGGCGGGCGTCGTCGGCTCCTTTCCTGCACTCAATGCCCGCCCAGTCGAGAAGCTCGACGAGTGGCTGAGCCGCATCGAGGACGAGCTCGGGGAATACAGATCGCGCAATCCCGGCAAGAAGGTCGCCCCCTACGCCGTCAACCAGATCTGCCATGCCTCCAACGATCGACTGATGAAGGACATGGAGATCTGCGTGAAGCACAAGGCGCCGATCATCATCACCTCGCTGCGGCCGCCGGCGGAGATTGTTGAAGCCGCGCATTCTTATGGCGGGCTGGTGTTCCACGACGTCATCAACGTCAAGCATGCGCGGAAAGCCGCCGAGCAGGGCGTAGACGGCCTGATCCTGGTCTGCGCCGGTGCGGGCGGACACGCCGGCACGCTGTCGCCCTTCGCATTGGTGCGCGAAGTCAAGCAGTGGTTTGGTGGAGCGATCCTGCTGTCGGGCGCGATCAGTGACGGCTTCGGCATCGCCTCCGCGCTGACGCTCGGCGCCGACCTCGCCTATATGGGCACGCGTTTCATCGCGACCCAGGAAGCCAATGCGGACGACGCCTACAAGTCCGCGCTGACGCGGCACGCCGCGCACGACATCGTCTACACCAACCTGTTCACCGGCGTGCACGGCAATTACCTGGGCCCCTCAATCGCGGCCGCAGGGCTGGACCCGGACAATCTTCCCGCTGCCGACAAATCGAAGATGAATTTCGGCTCCGGCGGCAACATGAAATCGAAAGCGTGGCGCGACATCTGGGGATCAGGCCAGGGTATCGGCCAGATCGTGGATGCCCCGCCGGTCGCCGAGCTCGTCGAGCGCATGAAGGGGGAATTCGACCAGGCGCGGCGCGATTTCCTGATGCGCGTGAGCGCCTGACGTCTCGGACTGAATAAACACGGGAGGACATCATGAAGCAGGCAGCCGCACTGATCGGACTATCGTTGCTGACACTTGGCGCGAGCGGCGCCCATGCCGAAGGCGCCGGCGAGATCCGCATCGGGCAGACCCTGCCTTATAGCGGCCCTGCCTCCGGCTTCGGCACGATCGGGCGGACGCAAGAAGCCTTCTTCGAGAAGATCAATGCCGAGGGCGGCATCAACGGTCGCAAGGTCAAGTTCATCACGCTGGACGATGCCTACTCTCCGCCCAAGACGGTCGAGCAGACCCGCAAGCTGGTGGAGCAGGACGAAGTGCTGATGATGTTCGGCTCGCTCGGCACCGCCACCAACAGCGCCGTGCAGCGCTATCTCAACGGCAAGAAGGTGCCCCAGCTGTTCGTGCTCTCCGGCGCGACGAAATGGGCCGATCCGCAGAAATATCCGTGGACCATGCCCGGCATGGCCGCCTACGAATCCGAGGGCGTGGTCTATGCCAAGCACGTGCTGCGCACCAAGCCGGGCGCCAAGATCGCCATCCTGTCCCAGAACGACGATTTCGGCCGCGACTATGTGGCAGGCTTCAAGCGCGCGCTCGGCGACAAGGCCAACAGCATGATCGTGGCCGAAGCGACATACGAGACCAGCGCGCCGACGATCAGCTCGCAGCTATCGGCCTTGAAGGCTTCGGGCGCCGACGTGCTGTTCGGGGTCGTGCTCGGAAAGTTCACCTCGCAGATGATCAAGGGCGTAGCCGAGCTCGGCTGGAAACCCGAACTGTTCTTCGTGCCGACCTCGGCCTCGTCGATCTCGTTCCTGGAGCCGGCTGGGCTCGACAACGCGGTCGGCCTGATCTCGTCCAGCAATCAAAAGGACACGATGGATCCGCAATGGGCCGACGATCCTGGCGTGAAGGAATACTTCGCGTTCATGAAGCAATACATGCCCGCCGCCGACCTCTCCAACTCCAACTATGCGGCCGGCTATCATTATGCGACCCTGCTCATGACCGTACTCAAGGCCTGCAAGGATGACTTCAGCCGCGACAACATCATGCGCCAGGCAGCCTCGCTCAAGGACGTCCAGCTGCCGTTGCTGCTACCGGGCATAACGGTTGCGACCGGGCCCGACGATTATCTTCCTTTCCAGCAGCTGAGGCTCCGGCGCTTCAATGGCAAGAGCTGGGTGGGATTCGGCGACGTGCTGGATGACCGCTGACATCCCGGAAGGAGGATAGGCCCATGATCATCAGCGGCGACCGCCGGATTAGCTACAGCGAAATCCAGGCACGCATCAGACGCGCCGCCAGCGGGTTTCGCGCGCTTGGCCTTGCCGAGGGCGCACCTGTCGCAATGATGCTGCGTAACGATTTCGCCCTGTTCGAGGTGGTGGCAGCTTCGGCCGCCCTGGGGAGCCCGGTGGTGCCGATCAACTGGCATCTCAAGGCCGAAGAGGTCCGATACATTTTGGCCGATAGCGGCGCAAACATCCTGGTTTGCCACGCCGACCTGCTGCCGCAAATCCGCTCCGGCCTGCCACCAGACTTCCGCCTCCTCGTGGTCGAGACCCCGCCCGAACTCAAGGCTACGTTCGCCGTGCCCGCGGCGCTGGCGCAGGTCCCGTCCGGAATGACCGATTGGGATCGCTGGCGGGAGGATCACCCGGAATCACAGGAGCCGCCGAGGCGAGCTGCCGCAATGATCTATACGTCCGGTACCACCGGCATGCCGAAGGGCGTGCGCCGGATGCCGATGCAGCCGGATCAGGCCGCCGCATCAGAACGCGTCGGCGCGATCACATACGGCATCAAGCCGCGCGAGGGCCAGGTCGTGCTGATCAACGGGCCCATGTACCACTCGGCCCCGCACTCCTATGGCATGATGGCGTTCCGCAACGGCTGCACGATCGTCCTGCAGCCGCGGTTCGAGGCAGAGGAACTGCTGGCTCTGATCGAGCGCCACCGTGTGACGCATATCCACATGGTACCGACCATGTTCGTCCGGCTGTTGCGCCTTCCTGACACAGTCAGGCGGCGCTACGACCTGTCGTCGCTGCGCTTCGTCGTGCACGGCGCCGCGCCCTGCCCGCCCGAGGTGAAGAAGGCGATGATCGATTGGTGGGGACCCGTCATCAACGAATATTTCGGCTCGACCGAGACCGGGATTCCGGTCTGGCACTCGGCCGAGGAAGCGTTGAAGAAGCCCGGCACGGTCGGCCGGGCAATCGAGGGCGGCATCATCAGGATCTTCCGCGACGACGGCAGCCAGTGCGGCGCTGGCGAAGTCGGCGAGATCTACATGCGCCAGAGGGCGGTGCCCGACTTTGATTATCACGGTAAGGCGCAAGCCCGGGCGGAAGCAGGGCGCGACGGTCTGGTCAGTGTCGGCGACGTCGGCTATCTCGACGAGGACGGCTATCTGTTCCTGTGCGACCGCAAGCGCGACATGGTGATATCAGGCGGGGTCAACATCTACCCCGCCGAGATCGAGAACGTGCTGATCGGGATGCATGGGGTGCGCGACTGCGCCGTGTTCGGCATCCCGGATGCGGAATATGGCGAACGGCTGTGCGCCTGCATCGAGCCGGAAAGGGGCGTGCAGCTCTCAGCTGCCGCGGTGCAGGCCTTTCTGCGCGAGCGGCTGGCCAACTTCAAGGTGCCCAAGGAAGTCCAGTTCCTGGATGCGATGCCGCGCGAGGCAACCGGGAAGATCTTCAAGCGCAAGCTGCGCGATCCCTATTGGGCGGACTGGAAACCGGACGGGCCTGAGCCGGCGGCCCCGAAATCCCGGGCTTGAAGAATCACGCGGCCTATTCCGCCCGAGCAGGGCTATATGCCGGCATTACTCGGGTCACCGGCTTTTGGCGGTCTGCGAAAGCGTATAGCGTCAGCCTCAGAGGAAACGCCGCGAAGGCCGCCATGAGGTCGCGCATGCTGGACAAGACCAAGGATATTTACGTCTCCGCACAGTCCTGGCTCGATGAATTCGAGCGCGCCCTGGGCAAGCCTGATGCCGCCCTGAAGCGCCTCTTCCTTGCAGACGGCTTCTGGCGCGACGTACTGGCGCTGAGCTGGAACCTGCAGACGATCGCGGGCGCCGATCCGATCACGCGGGAATTGGCCGCGCGCGCGCCCAAGGCCGCGCCGACCAATTTCAGGATCGCTCCGAACCGCGCGCCGCCACGCTGGGTTACCCGCGCCGGCACCAATACCATCGAAGCGATCTTCGATTTCGAGACCGCAATCGGCCGCGGCAGCGGCATCGTGCGGCTCGTCCCGGACCCTGCCGACGGCGACCGCCTGAAGGCATGGACGCTGCTGACCGCCCTCGATGAATTGAAAGGCTACGAGGAACAGCTCGGCACCTCCCGGCCGCGCGGTCAGGCCTATTCCCGCGATTTCCGCGGGCCGAACTGGCTCGATCTCCGCAACGCCTCGCGCGACTACGCCGACCGCGACCCGGCCGTGCTGGTGGTTGGCGGCGGCCAGGCTGGGCTTGCGATAGCGGCGCGGCTGAAGCAATTGAAGGTCGACACGCTGATCGTCGATCGCGAGGCGCGGATCGGGGACAATTGGCGCAAGCGCTATCACGCGCTCACCCTGCACAACCAGGTGCAGGTCAATCATCTCCCCTACATGCCGTTCCCGCCGAACTGGCCGACCTACATCCCGAAGGACAAGCTCGCCAACTGGTTCGAAGCTTACGTCGATGCCATGGAGCTGAACTTCTGGACCGGCACCGAGTTCGAAGGCGGCGCGTACGAGGAGGCGAAGGGCCACTGGACCGTGAGGCTGCGCCGTGCCGATGGCAGCCGACGCACCATGCATCCGCGCCATGTGATCATGGCGACCGGCGTCAGCGGCATCGCCAATATTCCGGACATTCCGACGCTTTCCAATTTCAAGGGCACGCTGGTGCATTCGAGCCGCTACGAAGACGGTGAGAACTGGACCGGCAAGCGCGCCATCGTCATCGGCACCGGCAACAGCGGCCACGACATCGCGCAGGACCTGTATTCCAGCGGCGCCGAGGTGACGCTGGTCCAGCGCTCGCCGACACTCGTTACCAACATCGAGCCCTCAGCGCAGCTCGCTTACGCCACCTACAACGAGGGTACGCTCGAGGACAATGATCTGATCGCGGCGTCGATGCCGACGCCGCTCGCGAAGAAGACGCACGTGATGCTGACCGAGCAGTCGAAGGAGCTCGACAAGGAGCTGCTCGAGGGCCTCGCCCGCGTCGGCTTCAAGCTCGACTTCGGCGAGGCCGGGACCGGCTGGCAGTTCAAATACCTCACCCGTGGCGGCGGGTATTATTTCAACGTCGGCTGCTCGAACCTGATCCTCGAGGGCAAGATCAGGCTCAAGCAGTTCTCCGATATCGACAGCTTCGTTGCCGAGGGCGCCCGGATGAAGGACGGCTCGACCATTGCGGCCGACCTCATCGTGCTTTCGACCGGCTACAAGCCGCAGGAATATCTGGTGAGAAAGCTGTTCGGCGATGGTGTCGCCGACCATGTCGGCCCGATCTGGGGCTTCGGCGACGGCTTCGAGCTGCGCAACATGTATGCGCGCACGAAGCAACCCGGCCTCTGGTTCATCGCCGGTAGCCTCGCACAATGCCGCATCAATTCGAAATACCTCGCGCTCCAGATCAAGGCGATCGAGGAAGGGATTTTGGGGCGTGAGGAGGGCACGGCTTAACCCTCGCGTCGTTGGACGCGATGCGTATCTCTGCAACGGGTGAGGAGAGACCAATGCCCGCCATTCTCGGCGCCGGCGAGCACCGCTACCGCGTTGTCGAAGACTTCGCCAAGCTCCCGGACGGCTGGCAGCTCACGGACGTCGCCTCGGTCGCCGTTGACAGCAAGGACCGCATCTACGTCTTCAACCGCGGCGCACACCCGATGGTGGTGCTGGATCGCGAGGGAAACTTTTTGCGCAGTTGGGGCGAAGGCCTGTTCTCCCGCGCGCACGGACTGCACATCGATGCCGACGACCATCTCTATTGCACCGACGACGGCGATCACACCGTGCGAAAATGCACTGCGGAAGGAAAGGTGTTGCTCACGATCGGCATCCCGGCAAAGCCGGCGCCGTTCATGAGCGGCGAGCCGTTCCACCGCTGCACCCACACTGCGCTCTCGCCGAAGGGCGAGATCTACGTCTCCGACGGTTACGGCAACGCCCGCGTGCACAAGTTCACGCCGGACGGCAAGCTGATAAAAAGCTGGGGCGAGCCGGGCACCGATCCCGGCCAGTTCAATATCGTGCACAATATCGCCACAGACGCCGACGGCTGGGTCTATGTCGCCGACCGCGAGAACCATCGCGTGCAAGTGTTCAACGGCGAGGGCAAGTACGAGACGCAGTGGAACAATCTGCATCGGCCCTGTGCGCTGTGCTGCTACGGCGGCAGGAGTCCCACCTTCGTGATCGGCGAACTCGGCCCCGGCCTTTCCATCAACCGCAATGTACCCAATCTCGGCCCCCGACTGTCGATCGTGGACGCCAAGGGAAATCGCATCGCACGGTTGGGCGGCGAGGAAGGTCCGGGCCTTGCCAGCGGCAAGTTCCTGGCACCGCATGGCATCGCACTGGACTCGAAGGGCGACATTTATGTCGGCGAGGTCGGCGTCACCAACTGGCAGTCCAGCTTTCCGGACGAGGAGATGCCGGCCGCGGTGCGCACGACGCGGTGCCTGCAGAAGCTGGAGCGGGTACGGGAGTAGCCGCCATTGCAAGTCCATGAGGTGCGGACAAGCGGTTTCACACGCCCGCCGGGATCGCAGCGTTTTGACCGCTTTTGCCACCCCGCCGCCGCATTGCTCGCGCCTGAATAAGTCGCTCAACGGGCTTCACAATCCCGTCACGCTGCATGTAGTATGTCACTACATGCTGCTTCGCAGCGTACATTGGAGGCCGGGAGCGTTACTTGAACGCACATGTCTCGCAAGGCAGTTGGCCGGTGTTGGTGCTGAATGCGGACTTCCGGCCGCTGAGTTACTACCCACTGTCGTTGTGGTCGTGGCAGGACGCGATCAAGGCGGTGTTCCTCGACCGCGTCAACATCGTCGCGCATTACGATCAGGCGGTCCACAGTCCCACGCTGCAGATGCAGCTTCCCAGCGTCGTCTCGCTCAAATCATTCGTCAAGCCGACCACTCATCCGGCCTTCACCCGTTTCAACGTCTTCCTGCGCGATCGTTTCGCCTGCCAATATTGCGGCTCGCCAGAAGACCTCACCTTCGATCACATCATCCCGCGCAGCAAAGGCGGCCAGACCACCTGGGAGAACGTGGTCGCGGCATGCTCGCCGTGCAATCTGCGCAAGGGCAACCTGACGCCGGCGCAAGCAAAGATGTTTCCGCGCCAGAGCGCGTTCGCGCCGACCGTGCACCAGCTCCACCGCAACGGCCGGTTGTTTCCGCCGAACTATCTGCACGACAGCTGGCTCGACTATCTCTACTGGGATACGGAGCTCGATCCGTAGGGCGGGCCTCCGCAGGTTATCCCCGCTGCAGAGCGAGCGTCACGCCGCCGAGCGTGAGCGCCATCGCCGTCCATTCGCGATAGCCCAGCGGCTCGCCCAGAATGATGGCGGCGGAGATCACGCCGATCACCGGCACGATCAGCATGCCGGTCGAGGCCGTGGTCGGTGGCAGACGGCGCAGCGTCTCGAACCAGGTGACGTAGCAGAGGCCCATCGGCACCAGCGTCATGTAGGCGAAGCAGCCGAGTCCCAGCGGGGTAATCGCGGTGATATCGGGATGCTCGAACACGACGCCGAGGATCAGCATCGTGGCGCAGCCGAGCCCGACCTGCCAGACAACGACGACCAGCGGCGGCATCGGCAGCGGCTTGCGGTTGAGCACGTTGCCGAGGGCGAAGAGGATGGCGCAGAGCAGCGCGAGCACGATGCCCAGCAGCTTGTCGGCGCTGAACGCAAGGCCGTTGCCGCTCAGGAGCAGCGTGACGCCGGCAACGCCGAGGACGAGCCCGAAAATGTCCCGGGGCGCCGGCCGCGTGTTGAGCACCGGCCAGGCGAACAGCATCGCCCAGATCGGCATGGTGTAGGCGAGCAGAGCGCCCTCGCTCACGCTCACATATTTCATCGCGACCGTGCCGAGCCCCATCCAGGCGAAGACGTTGGTGAAGGTCGCAAACAGAAGCCGCGGGACGGCTTCGCGCGGAACGGCGAAGGACTCCTTCCGGCTCAGCACGAGGGCGGCGAGAATGAGCGAGGCGCAAACGCCCGCAAGGCCGCGCGCGAACAGCGGCGGCCATTGCTGGAGCAGAAGCTTCATCAGCGGCCAGTTCAGTGCCCAGCCGCATGCCGTCACGCCCAGGCAGAGTGAGCCGATCGTCCTGTCGCGCCGTGCCGTGTCCATGGATAGCGCTTAGCAGCCCAGCACCAGCCGCTCCACCTCGAATGGCGCATGCGGGGGCATCGCGCAGGACGGAACCGGACCGGCCGGCGGTCGTTCAAATGGAAGCCCACGCGTCGATGCGTGCCGCACAACCGAGGGAGGCCATCATGCCCGCAGCCGAGAAAGACCACGTTTACAAGATTCTGGACCTGGTCGGATCGTCCGAGACCTCGATCGAGGACGCGATCAAGAACGCGATCGGCCGCGCCTCGAAGACCGTTCGCGAAATGAAGTGGTTCGAGGTGGTGCAGACGCGCGGTCACATCGAGAACGGTACGGTCGGCCACTTTCAAGTCACCTTGCGCGTCGGCTTCACGCTGGAGGAGTGACGGCGGTCCCGAGGTCGCGGCCGATCCGCTATCTCGGCACATGACCTGTTTGCACATCCCACATCGGTGAACGGAAGTCCTTCGGAATACCGGCTCCCTTCGGGTAACATAGGTCAGGCCAGATGACACGCCACGAAGTGCCCGCCCGCCCCTTCCCTCAGCTCCGGCGCGACCTCGGCGCAGCGCGGCTGAGCGATCGGGCAGCGGGTGTGGAAGTGACAGCCTGACGGCGGCTTCATCGGACTCGGCACGTCGCCCTTGAGACGGATGCGTTCGCGCTTGAGCTTTGGGTCGGGCACCGGCACCGCAGACAGCAGCGCCCTGGTGTAGGGATGCTGCGGAGTGCGGTAGAGGTCGCTCGCTTTCGCCAGCTCGACGATACGGCCGAGATACATCACGGCGACGCGGTCGGAGATGTGCTCGACCACCGAGAGGTCGTGCGCGACGAAGAGATAGGTGAGGTTCAGTTCGGCCTGAAGATCCTCAAGGAGGTTGATGACCTGGGCCTGGATCGACACGTCGAGCGCGGACACCGGCTCATCGCAGACGATCAGCTTCGGCTCGACCGCGAGCGCGCGCGCGATCACGATGCGCTGGCGCTGGCCGCCGGAGAATTCATGCGGATAGCGCCGCATGTGCTCGGCCTTGAGCCCGACCTTGACCAGCAGGCCCGCGACGCGCTCCTCACGCTCCTTGGCGGAGGTCGCCAGATTGTGGATGGTGAAGGCCTCGCCGAGGATCGCGCCGACCGTCATGCGCGGATTGAGCGAGGCGAACGGGTCCTGGAATACCAGCTGCATGTTCCGCCGCATCGCGCGCAGATCGTTGCCGCCGAGCTTGCGCACGTCCTGGCCGTCGAAGGTGACCTCGCCGTCCGTCGGCTCGATCAGGCGCAGCACGCAGCGCCCCGTCGTCGATTTGCCGCAGCCGGACTCGCCGACGAGGCCGAGCGTCTCGCCCCGGTTGACCGAGAACGACACGCCGTCGACCGCATAGACGGTGCCGACCTGCCGCGACAGCAGGCCGCCGAGCACGGGAAAATGTTTCTTCAGGCCGCTGACGCGCAGCAACGGTTCGCTCATGCTGCGCCTCCGAGGCCGGTATCTCCCAAGTGACAGGCCATGCGATGGCCGGGCGCAATCTCGCGCAACAGCGGCTCCCTCTCGGTGCAGACGTTCATGGCGAACTTGCAGCGCGGCGCGAAGCGACAGCCGACCGGCGGATTGATCAGGATCGGCACCGAGCCGCCGATCGCCTCGAGCCGCGTCTTGTGCTCGGCGTCGAGGTCGATGCGCGGGATCGAGCGGATCAACCCTTGCGTATAGGGATGGCGGGGGTCGCCGAAGAGGTCGTCGACGAGCGCCTCCTCCACCACCTTGCCGGCATACATCACGACCACGCGCTGCGCCGTCTCCGCGACGACGCCCATGGCATGGGTGATCAGCATCACCGCCATGCCGAAGCGGTCCTTCATGTCCTGCAAGAGGTCGAGGATCTGCGCCTGGATGGTGACGTCGAGCGCGGTGGTCGGCTCGTCGGCGATGATCAGCTTCGGCTTGCAGGCGAGCGCCATCGCGATCATCACGCGCTGGCGCATGCCGCCGGAGAACTGGTGCGGATAATTGTGCACGCGGCCTTCCGCGTTCGGGATCTGCACCAGCTTCAGCATCTCGATGGTGCGTTCCAGGGCCTGTTTTCTCGTCACCGCCTCGTGGCGGCGCAGGCTCTCGGCGATCTGCTCGCCGATGGTGAGCACCGGGTTGAGCGAGGTCATCGGCTCCTGGAAGATGAAGCCGATCTCCTTGGCCCTGATCTCGTCGAGCTGATTGCTCGTCAGCGGAACGAGATCGCGGCCCTCGAAGATGATCTGGCCCGCCGCGATCCGGCCCGGCGGCATCGCGATCAGCTTCAGGATCGACATTGCGGTGACGGTCTTGCCGCAGCCGGACTCGCCGACGACGCAGAGCGTCTCCCCCTTGTTGATGGTGATGTCGACGCCGTCGACGGCCTGGAGGATGCCGTCGTCGGTGGAGAAGTGGGTCTTGAGGCCCTTGATCTCGAGCAGCGGCGCCATCAGATCACCCGCCGCGCATCGAGCGCGTCACGCAGGCCGTCGCCGATGAAGTTGATGGCGACCACCGCGATGAAGATCGCGCCGCCCGGAAACAACGCCCAATGCGGGCCGATATCGAGGAAATCCTTGGCATCGTACAGCAGTCGGCCCCAGGTCGGGGTATCCGGCGGAAAGCCGAGTCCGAGGAACGACAGCGTCGATTCCGCGATGATGGCGGCGGCGACGTCGATGGTGCCCGCGATGATCACCGGACCAAGCGCATTGGGCAGAATGTGCTTTATCACCTGCCGCAGCGGACTTGCGCCGAGCGCACGTGCAGCCTCCACGAATTCCTTTTCGCGGATCGACAGGAACTGCGCGCGCACGAGGCGCGCGACCGGCATCCAGCGGAGCCCCCCGATCACCAGCACGATCAGGATGAAGATGCCGCCTTCGGGCCCGAACACCTGCTTCAGCCCGTCGCGGAAGAGATAGATCAGGAGCAAGAGCAGCGGCAATTGCGGCAGCGACAGGAACAGATCCGTCAGCCACATCAGGCCGTGTCCGAGCGCGCCGCGCGACATACCGGCCAGCGCGCCGATCAGCACGCCGATAAAGACCGAAACCAGCATCGCGGCCAGACCGACCGCGAGCGAGATGCGCCCGCCATAGATCATGCGGGCGAGGATGTCCTGCCCGAGGTCGTCAGTACCGAACGGATGGGCCAGCGACGGCCCCTGCAGACCCGCCACAATGTCGATCTCATCGATCTTGACCCGCCAAACGAACGGACCGAACACCACCGCCAGGACAAGAACCAGGAGCAGGAAAGCGCTGACAACGGCAAGCTTGTGGCGGCTGTAGCGTCGCCACGTCTCGCGCCAGGGCGAGTAGACCCGCCGCTCAGCGGAGGGAGATGCGAGGGTCAAGCCAGCCATAGAGGACGTCCGCGATGAGATTGAACAGCACGACGAGGCACGCGAAGACGAAGGTGACGGCCATCACCACCGGTGTGTCGTTGGAAAGGATGGAGGTGATCAGAAGCGAGCCGATGCCTGGGATGCGGAAGATCTGCTCGGTGACGATGGCGCCGCCGAACACCGCGGGCATCTGCAACGCGATGAGCGTGACGACCGGGATCATGGCGTTGCGCATCACATGCTTGACGATGACGGTGGCCTGACCAAGGCCCTTGGCACGGGCCGTGGTGACATAGTCGAGCCGGATCACGTCGAGCATCGCCGAACGTACGAAGCGCGTCATCGACGCCGCCTGGAACAGGCCGAGCACCGCCACCGGCATGATCGCCTGCCGGATCATCTCCAGCACCCAATGAATGCCGGTCGCCTTGATGTCGGTGGTATAGACGAAAGGCAGCCAGTCCAGCGTGACCGAGAAGATCAGGATGAACAGAATGCCGGTGAAGAAGGTCGGCAGCGAGAAGCCGACGAAGGCGAGCGTATTCGCGATCTGGTCGAACAGCGAATACGGCTTGGTGGCGGCATAGACGCCGACGGGAATCGCGATCAGGAGCGCCAGGATCTGCGCCGAACCGATCACGTAGAGCGTGGCCGGAAGGCGTTGGAGGATCAACGTGTCGACGTCCATCCGGCTGACGAAGGAGAAACCCCAGTCGCCGTGCAGCATGGCGTTGAGCCAGTGCAGGTAACGAAGGTAGATCGGATCGTCGAGCCCGAACTTGGCCCGAAGTGCGGCCTGCACTTCGGGCGGAACGTTCGGATTGGTCGCCAATTCCGAGAACGGATCGCCGGGGGCGAGCGCGAGCACGACGAACAGCACAAGCGAGATGGCCAGCAGGCTCGGAATGGCGATCAAGAGGCGACGCAGGACGTACTGACTCATAGGGAGGACCCCCGTCTAGCCTGCGATCAAGCCTCCCGGTACCAGTCCTGGATGTTGTCAGTCTCGTTCGCCCAGCCGCTCAGCGCTGGCCTCAGGGTGTTGGCCGCGGCTTCCACCTTAAGGCGATGCATCACCGGAATGAACACCGTGTCCTGCCAAAGCAGGTCGTTGCACTTGATGTAGAGCGCGGCGCGCTTGACCGGATCGGTTTCGGTCTCGGCCGCCGCAATGGCGGCATCATAGTCTTTGTTGACGTATCGCGGGAAATTCTGCCCCTGCCATTTGTTCTCCTTGGTGGCCACGTTGGCGGAGATGTAGCGGCGCATGTGCAACGCCGGATCCGGCTGCGTCATCGGGATCTGGAACTCCTCGATGTCGGCATAGAATTTGGGGTAGGTGTCGGGATTGGCAACGTCCGACGAGAAGAACACCGAGGCAACGACCGACTTCAGCTCCACATCGATGCCGGCCTTCTGGCAGGCCTGCTTGACGATCGCCTGGGTCTTCTGGCGCGGACCGTTGGTCGATGTCTGGTATAGAAGTTTGAACTTCTTTCCGTCTTTCTCGCGGATGCCGTCCGATCCGACCTTCCA
The DNA here is from genome assembly GCF_000426845.1 of Bradyrhizobium sp. in8p8. Lineage (GTDB taxonomy): Bacteria > Pseudomonadota > Alphaproteobacteria > Rhizobiales > Xanthobacteraceae > Bradyrhizobium > Bradyrhizobium japonicum_C. The sequence continues at coordinate 575,907 of NZ_AUGD01000001.1, forward strand.
TCCAGCATCGTCGAGCATCTTCGAGGCCTTCTCGATGTTGAACTCCCACGAGGTGTTCTTGGAAACGAATTTCTCGGGACCGTTGAGGTAGTTGGCGGTGGTGCGGCCTGCACGACCGTAGATCGCCTTCTTGACGGACTCGCGGTCGACCAGCAAGGCAAGTGCCTTCCGCACATTCGGATCCGAGAGGATCGGGTGCTTGGTCTTCATCGACGACCGTTCGCCATCGACCTCGGTGTGCGGGTCGGTGAAGTTGATCGCAATGAACTCGATGTCGCCGCCGGTGGCGTAGACAGTCTTGCCCTTGCCGCCCTTCTCGAGGCGCAACAGGACGTCGTCCTCGACCTGCATGTTCCAGGCGAAATCGAATTCGCCGGTCTGGATCACCGCGCGCGCAGCGGAGACTGCATCACCGCCGCCCTTCATTTCGATCGTGTCGAAATGCGGCCGGTTGGGCATATGGTAGTCGGGATTGAGCTGCCCGCGGACCACATCGCCCGGCTTGAACTCCACGAATTTGTAGGGGCCGGTGCCCACGGGGGCCAGATTGTTCGGCGCCTCACGGGACTTCGAGCCCTTGTAGTCCGCGAACAGATGCTTCGGGAGAACGCAGCCATATGCGCCGACGAAGGCATTTGCCCAGAACGGCGTCGGAGTCTTGAACAGGATGCGAATCGAAAGATCGCTCACCTTCTCGACCGTGATCTGACCGTAGGTGCTGATGCTGACGGCGGCCGTTGCGGGATCGCTGGCATATTGCCATGTGAACACGAAATCGTCGGCGGTGAGCGGTTTGCCGTCGTGCCATTTGACACCCGGCTTGATTTTCCAAACCACCGATTTGGCATCGGCGGCGAGACCACCGTTTGCAACCGAGGGAATCTCTGCGGCCAGAATCGGATTGAGATTGCCGTCGGCGTCCCAGCTTGCGAGCGGCTCGTAGAACAGCCGCGACCCGTCCTGGTCCTTGGTGCCGGTCGCGAAATGCGGATTCAGCAGCGTCGGCCCCTGCCACCACAACAGCTTGAGAGGGCCGCCGCCCCCGCGCTTGGTCGGCTTATAGACAGCAGGACTCTGCGCCATGGCGACACCGCCGAGCGCGAGAATCTGGTTGGCCAATGGTGCGGTAAGACCGACAGCGGCCATGCGCTGGATGAAGGCGCGGCGATCCATCCGCCCATCCTTCACCTGGCCGATCATCGAACGCAGTTCTTTATCCAGCATGGTTGTCCCCCGTCTGGTTCCCATAGTGATGACAGCCGCCGAGAAGCACGGCAGCCCATTTGGCTGGCAGTAGATGGCACACCGAATGGGGCGCACGTCAACTGGGACCGTGTGTGTGCAAACGGTCTTCTGGCTGTCTGTTGGGCAAAACTTGCATTCCGCAGCCCATCCGTTCGGCAATCCGGCATCAAAACGTCCCGGATCGCGCGCTGCAGTGCGGAAAATTTGTTCGCCCGATCAGGCGAACATGAACTCGGAATTCTGGGGGTCTGGATCCAGATCTTGGATCTAGATCTTGGACATGTCGAGCGGCGGGGCGACGTGATCCGGCAACGGACAGACGTAAGGCGTCTTGGCCGTCCGCTTCTGAAGATCTGCCTTGGCCGCCTTGATCAGCTCCGGTTCCGTCAGTGCCCTGATGCCGAGACCCGCCATAGCCTTCGCCGCCTGCACCATCGCCTTGTGGGCATGCGGACTCTTGCCCTGCGCCACCACCTGCCAGGTGTGGAAGGGCGTCCCGATGGCAACGGTCGGTGCATGCACCTGCACCGTCGGCACCACCCAGCTCACGTCGCCGACATCGGTCGAGCCGACCAGCGGGTTGCGCTTGGCATCGAGCGGCACCAGAAAGTCGGCCAGCGGGCGGTCCGTCGGCTCCATGCCGATCGCGTAATAGACAGAGTCGATATCCTTGTCGCTCAGCGTTGCGCGGATCTGGCCAGCAAACCTCTTGTCCGCGTCGTCAAAATGCGGGGGTCCGAGCTCTTCCATCACCTGGTGCAGCGCCCGTTCCAGCGGCGCGTTCGGCAGGATATTGGAGACCGCGGAGATGATCTTCATCTCGACCTTGGTCTCTGTCATCAGCGCCGCGCCCTGCGCGATCTTGGACACGCGCTCGACCAGTTCGTTCATGCCGGGAAGATCGCGGGCGCGGATCGAATATCGCACGCGCGCATGGGCCTGCACCACGTTCGGCGCGATGCCGCCGGTGTCGAGCAGTGCATAGTGCACGCGCGCGTCGCTCGGCATGTGCTCGCGCATGTAGTTCACGCCGACATTCATCAGCTCGACCGCATCGAGCGCCGAGCGGCCGAGATGCGGTGAGGCCGCGGCATGCGACGTGCGGCCGGTAAAGATGAAGTCGGCGCGCGTATTGGCGAGCGACGGCGTGACCGCGACCTCCCAGAAGCTGTGCGGATGCCAGGTGATGGCGATGTCCGCGCCCTCGAACGCGCCGGAGCGCACCATGAAGGCTTTTGCCGCGCCGCCTTCTTCCGCGGGGCAGCCGTAATAGCGCACGCGGCCGGGCACCTTGTTCTCGGCCAGCCAGTCCTTCACCGCGGTCGCAGCGAGCAGCGCGGCGGAACCGAGCAGATTGTGACCGCAGCCGTGACCGTGACCGCCGGTCTCGACCGGGCGATGCTCGGCGACACCCGCCTCCTGGCTGAGGCCCGGCAGCGCGTCGTATTCACCCATGAAGGCGATGACCGGACCGCCCTCGCCCCACTCCCCCATCAGCGCAGTTGGAATGCCGGCGACGTTCTCGGTGATCCGGAAGCCCTGATGGCGCAGCTCGGCAAGATGCTCGGCGGCGGACCGCGCCTCGGTGTAGCAGACCTCGGGCATGCCCCAGACCCTGTCGCTGAGATCGATGAAACGCCCCTTGATCGTATCGATGCCACGCCAGATGTCGCTGCGGTTGTCCATGCTTGTCGTCCGTGATGTCTCGGCCAAACGAAGCGGCAAGCGTTAGCAGCTTCACTGCACGGCGCCTAGCACCTCCCCGGACACCAGCCATGCGGGCCATGTCGGATAGGCGCGGCCTGCTCGCCGAGCGCACGAACCGGTTGCGCACATTTCAAAGATTTCACCCGGCGTTCTCACGAATAGTTTGGAACGAGGCTTTCAAGACGGGATCGCCCGGCCTAAATTATGCTTGCTTCGTGCCTCGTTCCACCAGCCCTTCCGGAGCGATGCTCTCAGCCAGGAGGACTCCATGCCCGCTCTGACAGAATGGAGAGTGCCGCCGGCGAACCAGCCGCGCGCGAGCGACTATGGTTTCGATCTCGACCGCGCGCTCGCATCCGTCGTCGGCCTGCACGCCATCGTCCCGCCGGACGCCTTCAGCGCCGAAACGCTGGGCACCGAGCGCGCCGGCAACGGCGTCGTGATCGACGACGGGCTGGTGCTCACGATCGGTTATCTCATCACTGAGGCAGAGTCGGTCTGGCTGCACCGCGCCGACGGACGTGTGGTGGAAGGCCATGTGCTCGGCTTCGATTCCGAGACCGGTTTCGGGCTGGTGCAGGCGCTCGGCCGGCTCGACGTCGACCCCTTGCCGCTCGGCAACTCGGCCGAAACCCGGATCGGCGACCGCGTCGTGGTCGGCGGCGCCGGCGGCCGCACACGCTCGGTCGCCAGCCAGATCGTGGCCAAGCAGGAATTCGCCGGTTATTGGGAATATCTGCTGGATGAAGCCATCTTCACCTATCCCGCGCATCCGAACTGGGGCGGCACCGCGTTGCTCAACGAGCGCGGCGAGTTGATCGGCATCGGCTCCCTCCAGCTGGAGCGCGAACGCGACGGCAAGGCCGAGCACGTGAACATGATCGTGCCGATCGATCTGTTGAAGCCCATCCTGGAGGACTTGCGCAAATTCGGCCGCGTCAACAAGCCGGCGCGGCCCTGGCTCGGGCTCTTCTCGACCGAGATCGACAACCGCGTGGTGGTGATCGGGATCTCCGCCAACGGCCCGGCCGCCCGCGCCGAGCTCAAGACCGGCGATGTCATCCTCGCCGTGGACGGCGAGAAAGTCACGAGCCAGAGCGCCTTCTACAGGAAGATGTGGGCGCTCGGCCCCGCCGGCGTCGACGTGCCGCTGACCGTTCACCACGAGGGCGTCACCTTCGACGTCGCGGTGACCTCGACCGACCGCTTCAAGCTCCTGAAGGCGCCGAAGCTGCACTGATCACGAGGCTTGAGGAAGCGGGCGATGACCGAGGTCGTGGTGGACGACATCGTGGCCGTGCTGCCGCCGCTGCTCAATGCGCTGGAAGCGCTCGGCTTCCTCCAGCGGCATTTGCACCCGCCGGCTTTCGCCTCCGTGATGAACGCAATCGGCACACCGGACGAGGCGCTGCGAGCGGCCCGTGCGGCGATCGGCGACTGGCCGGAGCAATTCGCCGGCATCCGCGAGCGGCTCGACGCCGCCTGCAACGAGACGCTCGCCGCCTTTGCCGGAATTCGCGAGGTCGAGCGTGGCAATGGCGATCTCGTCGCCGTCTTTCGCGCGCTTCGCCATGTCCCGCGCGCGCAGGAGGCGCTCTATCCGCTGGCGGAGCAGTTTCCGCCGGTGAGCAGCTTCTTTCTGAACGACGCCAATCGGGAGAACCATGATGTGCTGTCGCGCCTGGAAGTCGGCGCGGGCGAGCACACCGGCATCTTCCACGATCACAATGAGCCCGGCAGCCGCGGCGGCTTCTCGGTCTATGTCCCCGAATATTACGTGCCCGATCGCGCCATGCCGCTGGTGATGGCGCTGCATGGCGGCAGCGGCAACGGGCGCGGCTTTCTGTGGAGCTGGCTGCGCGACGCGCGCAGCCTTGGCGCGATCCTCGTGGCGCCGACAGCGACCGGCCCGACCTGGGCGCTGATGGGCGACGACACCGACACGCCGAACCTCATGCGCGTCCTCAAGACGGTACGTGGACGCTGGAGCATCGATCCCACGCGCATGCTGCTCACCGGCATGAGCGATGGCGGCACTTTCTGTTACGTGAGCGGGCTCGAGAGCGCTTCGCCCTTCACTCACCTCGCGCCTGTTGCGGCGACCTTCCATCCGCTGCTGGCGGAGGTGGCGGACGCAACGCGCCTGCAAGGCCTGCCGGTCTTCATCACTCACGGCAAGCTCGACTGGATGTTTCCGGTGCAGACCGCACGCCAGACGCAGGCGGCGCTCTCCGCTGCGGGCGCGGATGTCACCTATCGCGAGATCGGTGATCTCAGCCACACCTATCCGCGCGAGATCAACGCGGAGCTGATGGCTTGGCTGAATAGGACGTGAACGATCCGTCCTTACCTGCGCCGTACTGCCGCGGAACCATCACTCCGGGCCGACGTTGTTGCCGGTCACCGGAGGTTCGCCATGCAGACTTTTTTCGGAATGATTTTGGGCGCGCTGCTGCTTGCGGGCGGCGTCTACGTCTATGACTCCATGCAGACGTCGTCGGTCGCCAACGGCGAGGTGGCGACCACCAATCGCACCATCGTGAACTGGGATGTTGCGAAGGCCGACTTTGACGCGCTGCGTGACCGCGCGCACAAGGACTGGGTCCGGATCTCGTCGAAATAATACCGACCGATCACCTGAAGAAGGCGCCGTCGCGAGTTCCGCGGCGGCGTCTTTTTTGCACACCCGGACGCCTTGCGCGTCAGTTCATCTTGGCCTTGCGCGCGTCGGCGATGACCTGCTCGAACTGGGCCATGGTGAGCACACCGGGCACGCGATACTTGCCGACGATGAAGGACGGGGTGCCGCGGAAGCCGAAGGCTTCGGCCTGCTCGTTGTTGCGCTTGAGGATGGCGTCGATGTCCTTGGCGTGACCGGCAAGATCCCGCTTCAACCGGTCCATGTCGACACCGGCAGCTGCCAGCAGCTCGTTGATGCGCGCCTCGGTCAGGCGCGAGCTGACGCCCATCATGGCGTCGTGGGCCTGATGGTACTTGTCCTGGAATTTCGCCGCGAGCGCGGTCCGCGCGGCCGTGACCGAGACCGGCCCGAGGATCGGCCAATCCTTCATCACGAGCCGCACCTTGCCATCGTCCTGGACGACCTGACGCAGTTCGGGCTCGAGCTTGCGGCAATAGGGACAATTGTAGTCGGACCATTCGACAATGGTGACGTTTCCGTTGGGATTGCCGGCGACGGGCGTGTCCGGATCGCGCAACACCTTGGCTTCGGTCAGCACCTCATCGTCGCTCGCGGCGCGCGCCAACGTGATGCCGCCCGCCGCTAAGCTGCCTGCTCCGATCAGCGTCAAGGCGGCGCGCCGCGTCGGCATGAGGCGCTCTTTCCCAGATCCAGCCATATCTCGTCCCGCGTCGGTTCCCCTGTCGCAAGTACGATTGGGGACCAGGAATTGTTACCGGTCATATAGAATGCCGCGGACGCGATTGCCACGCGAATCGGACCCGGCTCAACTAAGCTGCCGGGCGAGGCATGATCGCCATCCGGGTCCCGGTCATGGCCGCAATCAGCTTGGTTTTGCCGTCATGCTGGGCAAAGGCCTTGGCTTCGCAGAAGGTCAGCGTGCGGCCGGGCTTGATGACTTCGGCCCTGAAGACGAAGCGCTCGCCCCGGGCCGGCGCGAGCAGCGTCGTCTTGAACTCGACGGTGAGGATGTCGGCCTCGCGCGGCATCAAGGTAAAGGCGGCGACGCCGCAGGCATTGTCCAGGCCTGCGGTGATGATGCCGGCATGGACAAAGCCGTTCTGCTGGGTGAAGGCGGTTGCATAGGGCATCGCCAGTTCGACCCGACCCGGCGACAGATCCACGACCGACAGGCCCAGCGTGCGCATCGCCGGTTGGGCGGCAAACATCGCCGTCGCGGCGGTGAGGCACTCAGGGTTTTTCGGCTCGAACGCGGCCATCTCCTCCATCGCAATCCCTCCAGCTTTTCGTTGATACGGTAGCGTATCAAAGCCTTGTCGCGCTAGCAATACGGCACCGTATCAAGATCGGCGAGGCTTCCTCATGAGGGACGGCAAGGGTGATGTCTGGGTCGAGGCCGGATTTGCCGAGCTCGCCCGTTCAGGAGTTGAAGGCGTGCGGGTCGAGGTGCTCGCCAAGAACCTCGGCGTCACCAAGGGCGGCTTCTACCGACGCTTCGCCGACCGCGCCGCGCTGCTCAACGCCATGCTGGAGGTCTGGCGCGAGGGGCGCGTCGCCGCAATCGCGCAGCAGACAGGTCTCAACGGGCAAGCGCCCCGCGAGCGGCTAAGCGCGATCATCCAGCTTTACTCCGAGCGGCTCAATCCGGAAGGGATGGCAATCGAGCTTGCGATCCGGCAATGGGCTCGCTCGGACGAGAACGCTGCGGCCGCGGTGGCGAGCGTGGACGCAGCTCGGCTCAAGCACGTGGCCGAGCTCTATTGCGCAACCGGCCTTGCAGCCGAGCAGGCCGAGGCGCAGGCCTTCCTGTTCTACTGCTTCATCTTCGGCCAGAGCCTGTTGTTCGTCGAGCACGGTCCGCGCAGGCGGTCGCAGCTGGTGGCGAGATCGGCCGAGAAGCTGCTCGACTGAGCACGATCTGGAAAACCGTGCAGCAAAAATCAAACGAAATGGCCGGAGCGTAGCTCCGGCCATCATGTGTCAGATAGGAGCTCAGGCCGCGCCCTTCAGCTTCTTGGTGCATTCGCTGTAATAGCCGCCGCCCTTCTGGATCCACTTCAAGCCGCCATTGCCGTTGTTGGCCTTGTTGGCATTGTACTGGTCGACGCAGGTGTGCAGACGCGCCTTGCCGGGGGTCTCCTTGGCATATTTCGGATCGACCGCGTTCGGATAGATCGCAGGGCCAGCCGGCAGCGTCGGCGCGGCGGCAGGCTCCCCATCCTTCTTTGCCTGCTTCGGCTCCGCAGGAGCAGCCGGAGTAGCCGCGGCAGACGTTGCGTCTGCCCCGCACTGGGCCTTGCGGAAATCATTCCACTTCATGGTCCCGAGCGAGCCGTCCTTCTTGGCGGCCTGGTATTTCGCGCTGCACTCCTGCGCGGTCAGCGCCTGCGCTGGCGCGCCGGCCAGCAATGTCGCGACACCCGATGCTGCAATCGCGCACAACAATTTCGTCTGAATGGTCATACCTGGGTCTCCTGCTTGATCTTCCCCGACGGAAGTAAAACGAACATTTCTATCCTAGCGTGTCGTCCGCTTTCGACAAGGATGCGATGAGCTGCGTCGGCAAAATATAGTGACTCCCGCTACTCAACCATTCATGCCGCGTTCAGCAACCCAAGCCGACGTTCCCCGCCCCTCGCATTCTCGCGAAAAGAGTGCACCACATGATCTTTTCCTTTCGCCTCGCCGTCATCGCTCTCGCCTCCTTGCTGATCACCGGCGCCGCGTCTGCGCAGACGGCCGCGCCCGCTGCCAAAACCGATGCCGCTGTCACCACCGAGAAGAAGACGGCGATGGAGCGCTCGGCCGAGTCGCTCGAATGCTCCAAGCAGGCGGACACCAAGGGACTGAAGGGCAAGGAGCGCAAGAAATTCCGCCGCGAGTGCAAGAAGGAGGCGAAGGCCCGCACTGTCGCTCCAGCCGCTCCTGCGGCAGACAAGAAGTAAGACCGGATCCTTCGCGAGCACCTGTGAGAGGCTCGCGCATTGCGGCATGACGAGCCTGCAATTGTGCGCCTCCCGCCGATAGGCGATAAGGTGGCGTGAAGCAAATCACCGCCTCGCTGACGTTCGGATGGCCGAGCCGTGCCGTGATCCTGAGCACGCTGGAGACGCTCGTCATCGGCACCGCCGGCGGCCTGGTGTTTCTCGCCGCCAACCTTCCGGGCGGCCTGATCTCGGGTTCGATGATCGCGGTCGGGATGGCTGCAATCGCCGGCCGCCAGCTGACGCTGCCGCCGATCCTGACCCAGACCGTGCTGGTGCTGCTCGGCATCTCGCTGGGCTCGGTCGTCTCGCGCCATCTGCTGCAGCAGGTCGGCGCCTATCCCCTCACCATCGGGCTGCTTGCGCTCGCCACTTTCTGCTCGACGTTCGGCTCGAGCTATTACCTCCAGCGCATCCATGGCTGGGACCGCACCTCGGCTTTCCTGGCCGGCAGCCCCGGCGCGCTGTCGCAGATCACCATCCTGGCGGTCGAGCGCGGCGCCGACCTGCCGGGCATCGCGGTGGTGCAGACCATGCGCGTCATCATCCTGACCGCCGCGCTGCCGATGGTGCTGGCGATTGCGGACGTCGCGCCCTCTGCCTCACCATTGCTGACGACGACCATCGCGTCGCCGCTCGACCTGCTCGAACTGGCCGCCGCGTCGCTGGCCGCAGCGCTCGTCTTGCGGCTGATCAAATTTCCGGCGAGCTGGATGTTCGGCGCGATGATCGCCTCCAGCGTGCTGCATGGTGCCGGATGGGTCGAGGGCGGCCTGCCGGACTGGGTGCGCGGCGTGGCGCTGATCGGGATCGGCGCCCTGATCGGCAGCCGTTTCGCGCGAATGCGGGTCAAGACGCTCGCCGGCCACCTCGGCGCGGCACTGGGCTCGTTCGCCGTGGCCATCGTCGTCTCCGCCATCTTCGTCGGCATCGTGGCGTTGACCACGCAGGTGAAGCTCTCCGACGTCGTCGTCGCCTTCGCGCCTGGCGCGATGGATGCGATGCTGGCTTTGGCGCTGACGCTGCACATCGACCCGATTTTCGTCGGCGCCCATCACCTGTCGCGCTTCGTGTTCGTGACGATCGCAACGCCGGGCATCGTGCATCTGTTCGGACGCACGCAGGACGACGTGGACGATTGAGTCCTACCGCTTCGCCGTGCGCACAAATCCCCAGGCGGCGATCGCAGCCATCAGCAGCGAGATCAGCACGTTGTAGCCGGCGAGCGAGAGACCCAGGAAGCGCCACTGCACCTCGTCGCAGCGCACCACCTTCACGGTGTCGAGCTTCGAGAGCAGATCAGCCGCGCTGCCGAGATTGACGACGGGACCGGAGCAGTCGGTCGGCCCCTTCCAGAACCCCCATTCGACGCCGGAATGATAGACGCCCAGCCCTGCATTGGCGAGCGTCGCCAGGGCCAAAATCGCGAGCCCCCCCAGCAGCAGCGGTCGCGGCGCGCCGCTCCTCGCCGCCAGCACCGTGAGCGCACCGAGCGGAATCGCGAGGTAATAGGCATAGCGCTGCTCCAGGCAGAGTGGGCAGGGCAGTATCTCCAAGACGAGCTGGAAGAACCAGGCACCTGCGAGCGCGGCTGCGGCGATCAGCGTGACAAGCAGCGAGGCGGTCAGCGCGGGACCGGCGCTGGCCGGCTTGAATGCAGGTATTGCGGCACTCTGGGTCGTCACGGCAGCCTCTCTCGCATCTCTCGCGCTCCAGCCTCTAGCCCCGGTCCCCGCGGCTGTCGAGAACGTCCGGCATCACTTTGGCGCGGGTTGACCCCGCTTTGTCCATGGCTATAGTCCGCCCGCTTCGCGACGCTCCCTCATGGGCCGACCGAGGGCCCCTGTGGCGGAACTGGTAGACGCGCTCGACTCAAAATCGAGTTCCGCAAGGAGTGCTGGTTCGATTCCGGCCAGGGGCACCAACCAGGCTGTTCAAGCCCGTTCCGAAACGTCCGCAACCGTCCGCACCGTGCTCGGAAAGCCTTGAAAAATAGGCACTTCCGCGTACGTTCTAGTTCGTCACCGTTTGTTCTCCTCCGATCCCAGCCGCCCGATTTGCTGGTATTTTTGCTGGTATCGGGAGAACAAACGTTCACGGCGACTTTCGCTTTGCCGAATGAAGGAATTGAGCCGATGGGCGGCAAGAACGACGGCGCGTGCGCCAATCCCAAGCAGATTAAGACCGACGTCGACTGCCGCGCCGCCCGACCGAAATTCGACAATGGCGCGTGGAGTCCCGCTAAGATTTCCGACGTGACCGGCGGCTGGCTCTATCTCTTCGTCACGCCGGACGTGAGCAGGCCCGGCAACGCTGCCTCCAAGCTCTGGCGGATGGACTACCGTTTCCACGGCCGCCAGAAAACCTACTCCATCGGCCCCTACGGCAACGGCAGGGATGGCACGTTCTCGCTCGCAGACGCGCGGCGCGAGCGCGACAAGGCCAAAGACCTGCTCAAGGAAGGCAAAGACCCGAGCATCGAGAAGCAGCTCGACAAGCACAAGCAGGCCGCCGCCCGGCCTTTCGCGCAATGGGCCGATGAGTGGCTCGCCAAGAAGAAGGTGGAGAAAGTCAAGCGCGGCAGGATCGTCGCAGTGCGCGACCCCAAGACCGTCGAGGTGCTCGAGCTGCGCGTCGGCTACGTCAAGGCTCGCTTCGGCAAGCTGTGCAGGCAGGACATCAAGCGTCCCGACGTGCTCGCTTTCATGCGTTCATATGAAGCAGAGGGAAGGCTGGAAACCCGGGACCGAGTGCGCAGCATCGGCGAGCAGATCTGCGACTATGCCGACGTCGAAGGCGACGGCTACAATCCATTCCGCAACCTGAATGGACAGATGATTGCCAACATTTCGACGCCGCGTCCCGGTGTCACCGAACCACGCGACGTCACGCGCGTCTTCAAACTTATCAGCGCACCGTGGACGAGAGCGAGATTTGGTGACGTCGTTGGCCTTGCCTTGCGCTTCAATGCGCTGACCATTCCCCGCCCCGGCATGGTCAATGAAATGGAATGGGGCGAGGTCGATTGGGATGCCAAACGCTGGACTGTTCCAGCTCCCAAGATGAAGACCGGTTGGGACCATGTTGTGCCCTTGTCACGACAGGCACTCGCGATCCTGCGTAGCGTCCAGAAGCTGACCGGCCATCGCCGGTACGCGTTTTCCTGCTCGAAGGACGCGCCGCTATCAAACAATACGCTCAACAAGCGCTTGCGGCTGCTTGGCATTGATACCAAGACTGATCATTGTGCCCACGGATTCCGGACCACGTTCTCGACTCTATCTCACCACGAAGAGATCAAGGACGCCAAGGCATGGGATGGCGATGTCGTCGAGCTGCAGCTCGCACATCTCGATAACTCTACTGTGGAAGGTCTCTACAAGAAGCACGGACCCCTCGCGCTGATCGGCTCGCGCACGAAGCTGATGCAGCATTGGGCTGATCGGATCGACCACTGGCTCGATCCCAAGAAGGTGATGCCGATCAAGGGAGGCGCGCAGGCTTGAGTCGCCTATCATCAGGCCTGTTAAGTTGCCCAATTCAACCCGTCGCAAAGCTCATGTGATAATCGTCGACGCTTGTGCATCTCGTGCTGGAAGGATCGATTTCGCATCCGTTGCATCGCGTTGCGCTTGTCCGCCTGAGATAACCGCAACAGCCGTTGTCGCCTAGATCCAATGCTTTGCCGTGGCTTCGAACGGCCGGATACAATGGAGAAGCAGTGCGACGGAGAGAGTGTCAGTCAGCCCCCGCTGAAAGATAAAGCATTTTCGACCTTCCTGGACTACGGCCACGTCCGAAATATCATCTCCGGCAGCCGAAATTACCGGAAGGGTCATAATACTGTTTCGAAGAGGGGATGGTTGCGGGGGGTGCAACACCCGTATTAGTTCGAGGGCAATCCCACGGCCCGCAGCATGGCCCTGCTAATCGGCCCAATGTCGGATGTGGCTACCGGCCATAAGCGAAGCGGGGTGTCCAGCTTCGCTCCAATTCAGCATCCTCATCCTCCTCATCGAGAGGGGCTTCGGGCAGCCCCTCGCTGGTCAACACGGTCAAGGTGTAGCCGTATTTGCCAAGGCCGATGATCTCTTCATCAAGAGTGATCCGACCCGGGCCGTCGAACCATGTCGCCAAGTCGGTTTCACCAACGGCGCGTTCGGCGCGAAGGACATTCGCCGCATCCGCGTTGAACCTCTGCGTCGCTCCGTCGGGCAAAGGAGCGCCTTTTCGCAAGAACGCTAGCTTGCCGAGATTCTTGAAAGACTCCGAGGTAAACGCATATGCGATCTCGTTGCCCTTGCTGACGATGATCGCCATCGGATAGCTGCCGCACTCCGCGGCCCGAATCGCGGCAGCCGTGATCGAACAATGGGCCTTCTCAGCCAGCTTGAGAATGCCGTCGAGGCCGATCTGATAATTGGAGAGCAGGTTGCGTGTGAGATTGGACGGCAAGAGAAGGCCGCTGGCGAAGTGGTCAGCCTCCAGCTCGATCGACGTATTCTGTGTAAAATTGGCGCGGGACATGTGCGCGCCGCCGGCCTTGATAATCTCCTCGGGATGGCCCGGCAGGAACCAATGCCCCAGCTCATGGCCAATGGAGAAATTCTCGAAGCCTTCGTTGCCGTGCTCGGTGGAGTAGATGATGGTGGCCGAATCACCGGCGAAGATGATCGCGCCGGACACGCCCGTCACTTCGGCTGGTTTCGCCTGGATGACAATATCCCTGGCCTTGGCGATCTCTCGAGGTCTAACTGGAAACTGATTGAAGCCAAATTCCTCAGCGACCTTTTCGCCGTGCTGGGTTGCCATCTTCAACCGAAAGCCCGCCATGTTTCGCCCCCTATTTCTTGTCCTTAATCATTGTGTCGATGATGTTCTGAATAAAAAGTCGATCTTTTGCGCTCAGCTTGTCTTCGTCGCGAAAGGCGGTCGTCGCGGCTTGCGCCCCGAGTAGGTAGTCGGCCGAGACCTTCAGCGCCTTCGCGAGCGCTCGCACGTTGTCGAACGACGGCTTGCGGCGCCCAGCCTCAAAATGGGCGATGGCCGAAGGTTGCATGCCGGCTTCCCTGGCCAGTTCGGATTGGCTTAGCTCCCGCGTTTCGCGCGTTTTGCGCAGGCGAGAGGCGAAGTCTTTTGGTGCGCTTGACTCGGCCATGACAGATCGTATAGAGTTCCATGTCTAGATCGTCGACAGCCCCGCGGGGCTATTTCTTCGGCTCAGGCTATGACAGAGCGTATAGCTACTTATTACGATTTGCGAATCAGGTCAAGGAATCAGGAGTTGTGAGCATGGCAGGCAAGAATCAGCATGTCGTTCCGCACGGTGACGAATGGGCCGTGCGTGGCGAAAGGAATGAGAGGGCAACCTCGATCCATCCGACCCAGGGAGATGCCGAACGGGCTGCACGGGAGATCGCGATCAACCAGCAGAGCGAAGTCGTCATTCATCGGCCGGACGGTCGGATTCGCGACAAGAATTCCTACGGGCACGATCCCTATCCTCCGAAGGGCTAAGCGACATGACGCAGGTTGCAGTTCCTTCAGATAAACCGCCGATTCGTCGAATTCTCTCGATTGACGGCGGCGGCATCATGGGAACGCAGCCGGCGTCCTTTCTTACGTCTCTGGAAGAGGATCTCGACCGGCCCATCGGAGAGTATTTCGATCTGATCGCAGGAACGTCCACGGGCGGCATTCTGGCGATCGGATTGGCGATGGGTCTTCCCGCGCGTGATCTCCTTGACCTCTATGTCCGTCGCGGCCCACACATTTTTGGACAGTCGGGCGGCGCTCTGGCGAGCTTCGCCGGCGACGCGTGGCGTCGCCTCAAGCACATCGTCACCCCGAAGCATGACGCTGATCTGCTGCGGAGCGAACTCTCTACAGTTCTCGGCAGCAGGCGCATTGGGGATGCGAGAACGCGACTGGTGATTCCCGCATGGGATGCCGACCATCGCGGTGTCTATATTTTCAAGACAGCGCATCATCCCCGCCTCAAGACCGATTACAAGCGCCTCGCCGTCGATGCCGCGATGGCGACGGCCGCCGCGCCCACCTACTACAAGCGCCACCGGACCGCCGAGGATGTCGGTCTGCTCGACGGCGGCGTATGGGCCAACAACCCGATCGCGTTGGCGGTGGTCGAGGCCGTCACTTTGCTCGACTGGCCGGCCAGCAGTCTGCGAGTGCTGAGCCTGGGCTGCGTCAACGAGGTCTACATGATCGGCGAGGCGCCTGGTTGGGGCGGTCTCGCAAAGGATGTGACCCGCCTGTTCATGGACGGCCAGTCGCATGGCGCGCTTGGTATGGCGAAGTTGCTTACCGGCCATCAATACGAACGTGAGGCGATTTTCCGGTGCTGCCCGGATGTGCCGAAGGATTTCTTCAATCTCGATGACACGCGCAAGATCGCGCAACTCAAAGGCATGGGCGCCTCATCAGCTCGTAAGGAGCGTCCTCGCATTGAACCCGTTTTTCTGACGGAAACTGCCGAATCGTTCAAACCTATCTACACCGTGAAAGGAATTGAGCCATGAATCAGATGTTCACGGCGCCTCCCCAGACGCATCTGCTTTTGCGCAAAGCCGAGGTTTACTCGCTCCTCGATCAGATTTGCCAAGCGCTGGAGTTGACCGCTGCTCAGCTTGAGGCTGCGCGGACGAGCTACGAGGCTGTCGCGGAATGGCTCTCCGGGTCGGACAACCCTCTTCTGAAGTGGATCGATATTTATGCTCACGGCTCGACCGGCCTCGGCACGACGGTCAAACCGATCGGGCGCGAAGATTTCGACGTCGATCTCATCTGCAAGGTGCTGCGCTTTACCGCTGACCGGCCACCGGCAGAGTTGAAACGCATTGTCGGCGATCGCCTGAAGGAGAACGCGCGCTACGCTGCCATGCTCGAAGAGAAGAAGCGCTGCTGGCGCTTGAACTACGCACGCGAATATCATCTCGACATCTCGCCGACGATCAACAATGCCAAATGCGCCAACGGCGGCGAATTGGTTCCCGACAAGAAGCTGCGGGAATTCAAACCGACGAATCCGAAAGGCTACAAGGCGCTCTTTGAACGCAGGGCAGCCCTAATCCCCACCTTGCGGATGCAAAAGGCTCTCGCTGCCGAGGACCGTGCGGCCGTCGAGCCCTTCCCTGTGCATGGCACCGCCAAAGGCATCCTGCGGCGGACGGTGCAGATCCTCAAGCGGCATCGTGATGTGCATTTCCTGGAAGTCGTCGAGGAGATCGCACCGATCTCCATCATCATCACCACGCTCGCGGCACAGTCGTATGAGTATTGCGTCAAGAGCTTTGTTTTCGATTCCGAACTTGACGTTCTGATCGCGACCATTCGGTTGATGCCACACTTCATCGATAAGCCGGTCGTCAATGGTCGGCGGATCTATGTGGTGGCCAACGAAACCACGGTCGGCGAGAACTTCGCCGAGCGCTGGAATACTGAGCCGGCTCGCGCCGCCGCCTTCTACGAGTGGCATGCGAAGGCACTGGCGGACTTCGAGGCCCTTCCGGATTTGCAGGGCATCGACGTTATCGGCAAGAGCTTGGAAGGAAGCCTCGGGAGTTCGGTCGTTCGCAAAGTTATCGATGCTCGCACCGACAGCATTTCGCAGGCACGCACGGCCAAGAAGCTCTACGTCGCGCCGACGGTCGGGCTCACGCTGTCCAGCGCGGCCAATGCGACGCCGGTTCGCTCCAACACGTTCTTCGGTGACTAGGTGTTTTCGCGTGACCGCCCAGACCTGACGCCCGCGCAGCAGTTTATGTTTCTGCGCGCCAATCCCATCTGTACGGGGACAGGCCGGCTGCACGCGACTGGCTTTATTTGGGATTATCGTGACAGGCCGACGCCCCTTAGCCGTGAATACTCCATGCGCATTACATTTCAGCGGGGCGAAACACCAAGCGTCTTCGTCACGGACCCCGAGCTTTCGGCTTTGGCGGGTGAGCGGCCCCTGCCGCACGTCTATCATGATCCCCTGCGCCTGTGCCTCACGTTGCCAGGAACGCGCGAGTGGACCGGCACGATGCGGATCGATCAGACATTCGTACCCTGGGCCACAACGTGGCTTTACTATTTCGAGGACTGGCTGATCTCCGACGACTGGAAGGGCGGCGGCAAGCACCCCGATCCGACGGATAACGAGCGTTATGGTCGACGGGTGCGTCGCGCGACGCGGCAACCGAGGATCTGACGGCTATATTACAATACATGCGGCGTCCCCTTCTGCTTTGATGCTATCTACCTTAACTGACAACTTCCTCTCGCCTTCCGGCCCCTTATCCGCCGCCATGACGCACTTGAACATCGGCGGGACCAGCTTAGCCGGATCGGGAAGGCGCGGCTGCGAACGCGGTCCCGGCTAGAGCTTCGGAATAGGCAACGAAAACTGCGCATGGCGCGGGCCCAAACCGGCTTTACTATTCGGCCTATTGGAGAGCCGACAATGGGAACCCCGCTCTGACTCTTTCCTGAGGATGCTCTCCGAGGGCTACCCTTCGGCTCGCTTAGCGAAATGACGCACTCGGCGAGCCTTCAAAAAAGCTTCTGTCCGTCGCCATGAACCGCGCCAACATAGGCGCAATGAGTTTGGTCGAAGCCAAGCATATCGCTCGGTATCTCGGTTCTCATGATGAACACGTAATAGGAGCGCTATCTGGCGGCTCTATTGAGCAGTTTCTCTGGAATGATTCCGTCATGAAGCAAGGCACGCTTTAGCATCGAAATATCACGGCCGTTGTTCACCGCGATTGCGCCGGCAATTTTATCGTGACTATCGAGGAAGATTGCCGTCCAATTGTTCGTTTCAGGATCGTCCAGCACGACACTGCGGTCAGCATTTTGCAGCACTCCTAACGACTGAATGTTGTGTCCAAACTGGTCCGACCATAGCCACGGCGGCTCCGCATAATGCGAGTCAATCCCTGCCATGGATTTCGCCGCGACCAGCGATTGGCCCGAGGCCACCTTCCAGGACTCAAGTCGCTGACGAAACGCGCCGCCTAAGACGGGGTGTGACGTCACCTCTCCCGCAGCGAAGATCGCCGGATCAGATGTCTGGCAGCGATCATCCACGACAATACCATCATCGACGTCCAGCCCCGCGTCCGATGCAAGTTGGGTGTTGGGTTGAACCCCGATCCCGACAACGACTGCGTCGACATCTGCGAATGCATTCCAGCGCAATCGCAACGAACCATCATCCTGATGATGAATTGAATCGATCTTTGAGCCAAATTCGAACTGGACTCCGTTCAGGCGATGCAATTTCTCAGCCCAACGGCTCAGGATAGCAGGCATGCCGCGAGATAGTATCCGATCCGTCATCTCAAACAGAAAAACCTCGCAGGCCATCGCTCGAGCGGCGGCAGCAACCTCTAACCCAATGAACCCGCCGCCGATCACAGCAATTCGACGCGATTCCCGAAGCACGGATTTCAAGCGAACCGCGTCTTCAAGCGTTCGCAGATAGAGAATTTTCGAGCTTTGCCCGACGCTATCCGGCAATTTTCTCGCCCGCGATCCGGTCGCGAGGAGTAGCCGATCGTAAGCATAAGCATTTCCGCAAGCGGTTAGAATTTCGGAGCGGTTTCGATCGATCTGCGTCGCGGTTTGTCCGGGATGATACGAAATACCGTTCTCATGATAGGTCTCCGCGTTTGCCAGATAGCGCGGTGCGCCCTCGCCAAGGACTTCTTTGGACAGCGGCGGGCGATCATACGGCAGGCCGAGTTCGTCTCCGAGAATATCGATCTTGGCTTGTGGCGCCAACTCGCGAAGATGCACGGCGGCTGTGTGCCCCGCGAGGCCTGCTCCGACAATCACAAAACGCATTTTAGCGCTCCCTGTAGGGGAAGGGCACATTCGGCGCGCCCGTCCTCCTTATCCGCCGTTGACAGGCGCCGAGCACTCTCACATTCAATACCTTCAGCCGAAGGCTAGTTGGCAGATTCTGCTGATATTCATCTGCGACGCACTTGCTAGACGCTGTAGAAATCGAGCGCAGTGGCCATTTGATCGTTCGTAAGGGAAATCTTTTTGAATCCGATCAGCCAAGCCTCTCCAAGACGGCGCAGCCGAAATTCAAGGCGTCCGAAGTTGGTATGGCTTTTACAAGCGCGCGGATCGTACGTATGAACCGTGAAGCAGGCATTTCCCTCGATCGAATCCGTCGAGGCCGCATCGACCATGATGTTCGTATAGGAATGAACCGTGCGCGGAAGCGGCATCGCCGTGATGGACTTTCGCGACTGTATCCTGTCAATTCGGTCACTCAGCCCATATGAGTTCTCATGATATATCATTGAAAGCTCGCGGTTCGGATTGGACGTCGTCTCGTACTCGTCCTTCCAGGCCGGCACCCAGAAAATCGCATCGTCAGCGTAGAGCTTGACCCAATCGCGGAATTTCTTCTGATCCAGAAGTCTTGCCTCCGTGAAGAGAACGCGAGTAGCAATCTTCAGGTAATCATCCTCTGACATGTCGCTAACCTAGCCTTCCGAGGGATCACGAGTCATAAGGCGCAGCCATTCCCGGTAACCGGAATGAAAGCATGTCTCATCGCCGAACAGGGGCGCTCCATAGGTCCACCGATCAGGTGAAACCTGCAATTCGGAAGAGTAGTTGAGTGCCTCGCCGGACTTCGGCCTCAAGCCTCGCGCATACCCCTGCGTAGGACCAGCGAAACGAGCTCCGTAGCCGGTCTGGCAAAGCTCGTACATGACGTTGTCGTCGGACGTCGCAAGACCGCTCGGATTGAAGAAATCCTCATACAGACGGATGCGAACGCGGCGCGCCTCGTCACTTTCACCAACTGGGGCAAGACAGTGAGACGTAATCTCCGTCTTGTCCGGAGCCAATGGCCGCCACGTCCGCAACTGCAGCGTGCCGATATCAACGATCTGCAGGTTAGGATAAATCGTGAGATTGCGCTGACGAAACATCCACTTGAGCTTGTCTTCCCGAGTCTGCCCCTGAACCGTCGACAGAAGTTTGCCATCCTGATTGAGAGGGCGGAGCTTATAAACCCTTGACGCATGAATGGACCACATCATCGCGTGCCCCCTCGCCAGGCTGAAGCTTCCTTGCGCGTCGGGGTCGGTCTCTGTCGGATTCCACGGCTTTACTTCTAGCGGTCCTCTCCGCACTTCACGCTTCTTGAGAACGTCGATATACGAACTGTGCGTTGAAGCGAAGTGGTAATAATCAAGCCCGTTCTCGAACTGAAGCTTCCAATTGGCGTCGAACGTGTAGCTTACGTTTCCGTCAACGAACTCCAGCCCTTCGATGCCCTGATCGACAACGAGATCGATAAACGCGCGCGCGTCACCAAGATGCTCCTCTAGCGTCGGCACGTCGGGCGACACGCTTGCAAACAGAAGCCCTCGATAGCTTGCAATCTTGGGAACAGGCTTGAGGCCATGATCATCCGCAAGAAAGGACGGCGGATACTGGCCATCCTTCTCATCGGTCATCGAAACATTCTTGCCGGCACTATCGTACGACCACCCATGATAGCGACAAACATGGAATTTCTGATTGCCCTTCTTAAAGGGGCAAACGATCGCCCCGCGGTGGCGACAGGTGTTAAAGAAGCATCGAATTTCTCCAGTCCCGTCCTTTGTAATCAGGACGGGGTGGCGCCCGATGTACGTCGTCACGAAGTCATTCGGCTTGCGTAACTGACTTTCCAGCCCGACGAAAACCCAAGTCCCCTCGAAAACGTGAGTAAGTTCGCGCTCAAAAATATCCTGGTCGGTGAACACCGTCCGATCTACCCGAAATATTCCGTCATCGGGTCGATCGTCCAGCAGCTTCGAAACCATTTCGGGTGTGATTGGCCCACCTCTGACACCACCGTCGCTCGGCCTCACAGGGCTGGGTACTTCCGACCTGAAGCTGGTCAATTCGACCTCCTCTATTTTTCTTGTAGCAAAGCGGAGCGGCTATTTCGGACGAGATGGGGGCGTCACACAAAATGGCGACATCGTCGCCCCCCTTGCCGTTAAGTTAGGTTGACGCGTCGGGATTAGACGGTGCCGAGGTGACATCGATTTCCACAGCATCACCGGCGACACGAACAGGATAGGTTGCCAGGGCCGTTTCTGCTGGTGAGGTCAACGCCGCGCCCGTTCGAACATCGAAGCGGGCGCCATGAAGCGGGCACTCGATCTCGTAACCATCGAGCCAACCGTCGGACAGAAGTGCATAGGCATGAGTACAAACGTCAGACGTGGCAAAATACTCTTCGCCGCAGCGGTAGAGCGCAACTTTGCATCCGTTGATATTGAGCTGCTGAATGCTGTCATCCGACACATCTTTCGTAAGAGCGGCTTTTACCCAGTTAGTCATTCGAGTCGACGCTCGCTTTTGGATTGTTGCGAACTTCAGTTCTTTCCGAACATATTCTTCCAGGCCTCGGTGCCCGGCTTCGCTTCCCATTGTTTGCTGTCGGACAACGTATTTATGCCCGCCCTAACCCCCGGACGGTCTTTGATCGCCTGGTACCATCGATCAATGTTCGGGTACTCCGACAAGTCACGTCGATGCAGCTTTCGCGTGCGAACCCAAGGGAATGTGCTGATGTCAGCGATGGAATACTCGCCGGCGAGATATTCAAATTCGCCAAGGCGCTTCTCGAGAATGTTGTATATTCGACCAACTTCCCGATCATAACGTTCGATCGCGTAATCGATCTTCTCAGTCGCATACACCATGAAGTGGTGCGCTTGGCCCAGCATTGGACCCATCGTCGTATTCTGAAATACAAGCCACTTTAGCGTATCGTAGCGCTTTTCAGGATCCTGAGAGAGAAATCTACCGGACTTTTCCGCGAGATAGATAAGAACGACCGCGGATTCAAAAACTGCATATGGCTTGTTGTGCGGGCCATCGTGATCCACGATGGCCGGCACTTTGTTATTTGGATTGATCTTCAGAAATTCCGGATGAAACTGCTCACCTGCCGTTATATCAACCGGAACTACACGATACTCCAAGTCCAACTCTGCCAGCATTATGGCTGCTTTATACCCGTTCGGGGTTGGCCAGAAGTATAGATCAATCATCGCAGAGGACTCCTATCCGACGATCTTTAGCCCTGCTGGCTTGTCAACGATAAGCCCAGGATTCAACATCCACTTCGGGTCCAGTTCGGTCTTGGCGGCTGCCAGCACACGGCGGAACAACGGATCGACTTCCTTGTCGTACCAAGGACGGAACGATTTGCCGACAGCATGATGGTGCGTGATGGTGGCGCCGAGTTCAAGTAGCGCATCTGACGCCACGTCGTGGAGCATCGTATAGGCTTCAAGGCTGTTGGCATGTGTCGAAGGAGCCATGACCGAATAGTAAGGGGCCGGGCCGTCCGGATACAGGAAGGAGAACCTACGGCAGACGATGCCGCCGCCAAGATTTTCCTTCTGGGCTTTCCGCATGCGTCGCATGATCTCGGTATCGACTTCTTCGAACTTATCCCAAGTGTAGGCAGTTTCGAACGTGAAGCTGACGATTCCCATCGCGGCGCGCGTATGCATCAGCCGGGGCAGATACCTGAACTGGTGCCGCCAGCTACCCTGCGGCCCGCTACGGCTGGTCTCCAGCGCGTTGTCCGCAGTTCCCGCGCGTTGCTTCACGACGCCACCGAAGTCCTTGCAGATTTCGAGGCTGCGCTCCAGCCACGCGTCCATCGGATGGTCGGCGGATTCGAAGCCCAGCAACAGGACCGAATCGGTGCCGTCTCCAGCGCCGTAGAATTTGGCGTCCTGCTCGTCCAGATAACGACAGTTCGCCGGGAATAGTCCTGCTTGGGTGATCTGACGGACGGCCTTGGCACCTTGATAGAACGTCTTGAATGAGATCGATGCATTCGCACGGAATTTCACACGCCCCTGTAAACGCATCCATGCATCGGTGATGATGCCCAGCGAGCCCTCAGACCCGATGAACAGCCGATCCGGATTGGGTCCCGCACCCGAGCCTGGCAGCCGGCGGTTCTGGATCGTTCCCGCCGGCGTGACCACGCGCAGGCTTTCTACCATGTCGTCAATATGCGTGAGATGGGTCGCATAGTGACCGGACGAGCGAGTCGCGATCCAACCGCCCAGCGATGAGAATTCCCACGATTGCGGAATATGGCGCAGGGTGAGGCCATGCGGCTTCAGTTGCTCTTCCAGAGCCGGACCGAGAATGCCGGCCTGGATCCGCGCGCAGCGTGACACGGGGTCGACTTCGAGAATCTTGTTGAGGTTGCCCAAGTCGATTACGACGACGCCGGGAAAGGCGTCGCGCTCGGGACCCCAGAAGCCGCCGGTGACGCTCGATCCGCCGCCATACGGTATGCATGCATAACCATTTTCCCCGCACCAGTCGAAGATAGCGGCGATGTCTTCTTCGTCGCGCGGATAGGCCACGACGTCCGGAGCCTTCTTAAAATCGCGCCGGTAGATAAGGGTCATGTCCTTGAAACCCTTACCATACGTATGAACAATTCTGTCCCATTTTTCCGAGGTGCAGAAATCCTCCAGCGTTCGTGGGATCTTTATGCGCGACGGATAAAGTTCAATCTCATCTAGAGTCGGGTCTGACAGAACTTCGATGTCTTTAATTCCAAGCCGCTGCTCCACGCGATCTCGCATGGTACGGATTTCTTCTTGGGAATTATCTTCACCTTCATATCCCCACGACCAGAATTTCCTTCGCTGACCATAGTAGCCGCTCTTTTCCTTCGCCACGGCGCGTCCTCCTTCGAGATTTCGACGTCAATTAAATCATCCAGGTGCGCATGCGTTTCGGGAAACATCGCGATCTGGTTGGACCAAATTGGCATATCCAATTCGGTCGGTCAATGGTTCTCGGAGTAGATAAGCACCCCGGAGCTACGCCACCGCGACAACATTCGCCTTGACACCGCCGCCAAGAGCACGCTTGAATGGTATGACCAGATTGGATGTGCCAGATTGCAACTGATCTGCAAATAGAGAACTCACCTCATTTTTTGATGAGCGGGCGTTCAGCGGCCTTTTTCACATAGAGAGGGACAAGAGCGTGGTGCTGTCGGACCAAGCCAATCTGCATGGTGAGCGCGCCCTCCAATGGACCGCGTCATGCTGAGATATCTAATTCGTCGCCTTGTCGCCCTCGTGCCGACCTTCCTGCTAGCGAGCGTTATTGTGTTCTCGGCCATTCGCCTGATACCGGGAGACACGATCGACATGATGATGTCCCAGAACGATATCTCGGCCAGCGTCAAGACCCGCGAAGATCTTATCAAGGCACTCGGGCTCGATCAGCCGGTCCTTGTACAATATTGGCACTGGATCAGCTCAATTGTGCTCCACGGAGATTTCGGTCGCTCGCTTTGGACGGGAGAGAGCGTCACTAGCCTCGTCGCTGAACGCATACCGACTACCCTCTATTTAGGGGTGCTGGCCATGATCTTCGCCCTCTTGATCGCGCTGCCGGTCGGCATCATCTCGGCGATCCGGCAAAACAAGCCGGTCGATTATCTCGGCCGTGTCTTTGCCATCACAGCCCTGTCCGTGCCGCCTTTTTGGCTCGGGACGTTGGTGGTGATCCTGCCAGCGATTCTCTGGGGGATCGCGCCGACCACGCAATATGTTGGGCTGACCGACGATCCCCTCCTTAGCCTCCGCCAGATGGTGCCGCCCGCGATCGTCCTCGGCATCGCCTTATCCGGAGTGACGATGAGGATGACCCGTACGATGGTCCTCGAAGTCATGCGCCAGGATTATGTCCGCACGGCCTGGAGCAAGGGTCTCGACGAGCGGACGGTCGTTTTGCGCCATGTCCTCAAAAACGCGCTTCTGCCGGTCATAACCATCGTCGGCTTGCAGTTGCCCCTGCTGATCGGTGGCGCGGTCGTAATTGAGCAGATCTTCGTGATCTCCGGTATGGGCCAACTACTCCTGATGGCGGTGTCGCAGCGGGACTATCCGGTCATTACCGGCATCTTTCTCCTCGTGGGCGTCGGCGTAATGACGATCAACCTGCTCGTCGACATCAGCTACGCCCTCCTAGATCCCAAGATTCGTCAGGGCTGACGCATGGCTATCAATTCGACCCTGAAGACCGACGCAGGTCCCGACCGAGGCGCCTGGGCAGCGCCCGTACGGACTTTCTTCAGTCGCCTTTTTAAACAGGACATTCTCGGAACGGTTTGCGCCGGCCTTCTCGCCGCGATCGTGCTCTGCGCACTCCTGGCACCCTGGCTCGCACCGTACGACTTCGACGCGATCGACCTTACATCGCTGATGCAGGGGCCGTCCTGGTCTCACCCACTAGGGACAGACGAACTCGGTCGCGACATCCTCAGTCGGGTCATCTACGGAGCCCGTACTTCCGTTATCGTCTGTATCACCGCCGCGCTGCTATCGCTCGCCATATCGGTCACGCTCGGAGTTCTGTCCGGGTATTTCGGCGGACGTCTCGACGCCCTGGTTCAGCGGTTCGTCGATACTTGGCAGAGCTTTCCCGACCTGATCGTGCTGATCGCGGGCGTCGCGGTTCTCGGCCCCGGGATCGTGCAGATCATCGCCCTCCTCGGCATCCTCTACGGCGTCGCCGGCTCGCGCATCGTACGGGGCGCGGTACTGTCGGCGCGCGAGCAGCTGTACGTGCAGGCGGGCCATTCCTTCGGCGCCGGTAACTGGCACATTATTCTCCGGCACATCCTGCCGACGATCGCCGCGCCCCTCATCGTGCTTTACACCACGCGGCTCGGCGGCGTGATCCTGGTCGAATCGAGTCTCAGCTTCCTTGGTCTTGGCGTGCCGCCGCCGGCACCCGCGTGGGGCCGTATGCTGAGCGATGCCCGCCCTTACATGTTCGAGAACGTCTGGATGGTCGCGGCCCCTGGCCTCGCGATAACTCTGATCGTTTTTTGCGTGAACATCTTCGGAGACTCTCTCCGCGATCTTCTCGATCCGCGCGGAATAGTCCGCAATTGAGCGAACAACCATAACACTAAGGAGGAACAAGGAATGGCACGCGGACATCTCGGAACAATGGCGGCAGCCGCGCTCGGGGCTATAATTGCGACCCAAGCCGTGAGCGCACAGGAGCCGAAATACGGTGGCACGCTGACCATCTCTCCTTACTCCCCCGGGATTTCGGCGTTGTCGTGGGATCCCGCCGACTGGAACTGGAAGGTATCGATTGATGCGGGGCCCTATATGGAGCAGCTGATGGTGGGCGACCTAAGCAAGGGCGTACGTGGCGGCGGAAAGAACAACTTTTTCAGCGAGGCCTGGCTCTCCGACGACGTGCTGCGCGGCGAACTCGCAGAGAGCTGGGAGGTCGTCGACAAACCGCTCTCAATCGTTGTCAACCTGCGCAAGAACGTGAAATGGCAGGCCTGCAAAGGCATCATGGAAGCGCGCGACTTTACCGCCAAGGATGTCGTGTTCGCGTATAACCGTCTCATCGCTAGCCCGAAGGCGAACAAAGTCTATTTCTCCTTCATCGACAGGGCCGAGGAGACGGGACCGCACCAAGTGACCTTCTTCCTAAAGGAGTACAACTCGGAGTGGAAATACCGTCTCGGCTACGGCTACTACGCCGGCATCTATCCCAAAGAGATCACGGAGGCCCCTAACGGCGGTGCTGGCAACTGGCAGAATGCCTGCGGCACGGGTCCCTTCCGGTTGACGCGGTATGAGGCCGGGGCCTTCGGGGATTATCAGGCTAACAAGGAGTACTGGGACCGCGAGACGATCGACGGCAAACCTTACAAGATCCCATTCGTCGATAACCTTGTGATGCGGACGATCGGGGATTCACAGACACGCCTAGCCGCCTTCCGCACCGGCAAGATCGATGTCATGGCGAATATCAACTGGGACGAACTCAAGTCACTGGCGCCGATCCAAGATAAAATCAAAGTCATCGAACACCCCGACTATGCGGGTGAGGCGCTGGCAATGCGGGTCGATGCACCACCCTTCGACAACCCGAAGGTACGTCTCGCCTTGAATCTCGCGGTCGACCGGGCCGCCATCGCGAAGCAGATCTATGGCGGCCACGCTGATTTCCCACACCTGCCATTGGATGAAACTTGGGAAGGCTATTTCACGCCGCCCGAAAAGATGCCGGAGGAGGCACGGGAGGTTCTCCAATACAATCCGGCCAAGGCCAAGAAACTCCTAGCCGAAGCGGGTCTTGCGAATGGTTTCGAGTTCAAGGCTCAAGTTCCGACCTACGCTGACCAATTGAAGAAGGCACAGATTGTAGCCGGATATCTGTCGGCAATCGGTGTAAAGATGATCATCGAGCCAAAGGAGTATGGGGCGTTCCTCAGTCTGATGACATCCGGCAAGCACGGCCCCGGCTATTGGCATTTCGCAGGTATGAGCAATCCGACCGCTTCAGTCGAGAAACTGTTCCGCTCCTCGTCCGTCTGGAATACGGCCCGCGTCAACGACCCGAAGGTCGATGCGGCGCTCGACGCCATCCAGCAGGAGAGGGACCCGGACAAGGTCAAGAAGGCCGTCGCCGCGCTCACCAATGAGATGACCGCGCGAGCGCCATTCCTGTTTCTGCCCAGGCCGCGCTCGTTCACGGTATGGTGGCCGTGGGTCAAAAACTATTATGGCGAGATTTCGGTCTCCGCTCGGCGTGATGCGCCGATCTGGGCGCGCGCTTGGATCGATCAGGATCTAAAGAAGTCGATGGGCTTCTGATCGATGCCCGGAAGTTTGAAAAAGTCGGGGCCCCCGATACTGGATGTGCGCGGGCTCTGCATGGGCATCTGGTCAGGCAAGACGGAGTTGGTCGCTGTTGCAGACGTTTCGTTCCGAGCCTATTCCGGCCAGGTCGTGGCGCTCGTAGGCGAAAGCGGCGCGGGCAAGAGCATCACGGCGATGTCGCTCACCCATCTACTACCAATGCCACCGATCAAGATCACGGCCGGCGAAATACGCCTCTCCGGCCGTGATATGCAGACGCAGTCACCGAAACAGATCAGGGACATCCGAGGCAACGAGGTCGGCATCGTTTTCCAGGAGCCGATGACAGCGCTGAACCCAAGCCTGCGCATCTGGCGCCAGATCGCCGAGCCGCTGGTGCGTCATCGCCGGATGTCCTGGAGCGCCGCCAAAGCGCAGGCGATCTACCTTCTCAAGAAGGTCCGCATCCCGGATGCAGAGACCAAAGCCGAGGCCTATCCTCACCAGCTCAGTGGGGGTATGCGCCAGCGTGTCATGGTTGCTATCGCGATCTCCTGCGAGCCAAGACTCATCATCGCGGACGAGCCGACGACAGCACTCGACGTCACCGTGCAGGCGCAGATTTTGACGCTTCTCACTGACCTTACCCGCGGATTGGGCGGGGCGCTGCTTCTCATCACGCACGATCTCGGCGTCGTGGCGCGCTACGCCGACTGGGTCAACGTGATGTATGCCGGCCGCATCGTCGAGACAGCGGCGGCCGACGACCTCTATCGCGATGGGCGCCATCCTTATACGCACGCCCTCCTCGCCTCCGTGCCCAAGATCGTCGGTCCGATCGCTCATCGGCTCGAGTCGATCGCTGGGCAGCCACCCGCCCCCTCCGACGGAACCGGGGGCTGCGCCTTCGCACCGCGCTGCCCACGTCGGACCGAACGGTGCGACGAACGCCCTCCGCTTAGCGGCGACGAACGCACACGGAACGGCCATCTGTTCGCGTGCTGGAATCCGCTATGAACGACGTAGCAACGAATATTCTCGAGGTCTCGGACCTGTGCGTCGACTATGCAAGCACAACCTCTTTCGGCGTAACGGGCGCCCCCTCCGTTCGAGCTGTCAAGGGCATATCCCTCACACTCCAGCGCGGCGAAACTCTCTCGCTCGTCGGCGAAAGCGGTTGCGGCAAATCCACCACGGCCATGGCCATACTACAACTGACGCCGCCGAGCGGCGGCCGGGTCGTGTTCGACGGACGCGATATCACGGGCTTCAGTCATCGCCAGATGCGACCGCTAAGGCGTGAGATGCAGATCATCTACCAGGATCCGTTCGGGTCGCTAAATCCCCGCATGACAATCGCCGACCTGATCGCCGAACCGATGGCGATTCAGGGCGTCGGCAGATCGGGCCACGAGCGCCGCGCGAAGGCTGCCGAACTCCTAGATACGGTCGGAATGGGTACTCGCTTCCTCGACCGCTATCCGCACCAACTCAGCGGCGGCCAGCGTCAGCGGGTCGCCATCGCGCGCGCCCTGTCACTGCGTCCGAAACTGCTCATCTGTGATGAGCCGGTCTCAGCTCTCGACGTCTCAGTGCAGGCCCAGGTTCTGAACTTGTTTTCCGACCTCAAGGAGCAGTTCGGCTTGTCCTATCTGTTCATCTCGCACGACCTCGGCGTCGTCCGACACATGAGCGATCGGGTCGCAGTGATGTATCTCGGACGCATCGTCGAGATCGCGACGCGCGACGACCTCTACGGCGAACCGCTCCATCCCTACACGCGCATTCTTCTCGATGCGGTAGCGGTGCCGGACCCGCAAATCGAGCGCGCCCGCGATCACGTGCTCCTTCAGGGCGAGGTGCCGAGCGTCGCCACCCCCCCGCCCGGCTGTCCATTTCACCCTCGCTGTCAGTCCGCCATGCCGGTCTGCAGCCGCGAAATTCCGCCGCTGCGGTTGCACGGCAATCGGCAGATCGCCTGCCATCTGTATGATGAGACAGCAGCCAATAAGGCAATCGAAGCCGCGATGGACGGAAATGGCAATCCAAACTAGGACGTCAGAGCGGTCGCTTGTCCGCACCTAGCCCAAGCACCCCTTTAGGACGTCAGGCAACGGGCCGCCCATCGCCCAATCGACCAACTCCACCGTGTGGACGACTGGAATGCGTGTTCCAGCACCAATCTGCGTTATGCAGCCGAGATTTCCACTCGCAATGATTTGCGGTTTGACCTTCTCAATGTTGGTGACCTTTCGTGCGCGCAGTCGATTGGCGATCTCAGGCTGCAGTACGTTGTATGTTCCGGCGGAGCCGCAACATATGTGGCCTTCCGGTACTTCTCTCACTACAAACCCCATTCGCCTCAAAAGTGACTTCGGCTGATCTCTAACCTGCTGTCCATGCTGCATCGAGCATGCCGAATGGTAAGCCACGACCTGGCCGGTAGTCCGAACACCGTCTTGAAGCGGTAATTCATGCAAGAATTCTGTGATGTCCCGCGCTAGAGCCGAGATCCGTACGGCTTTCTGAGCGTAGGCGTTATCGTTGCGAAGTAGGAAGCCATAATCTTTAATGACCGTTCCGCAACCGGACGTCGTAACCACGATGGCGTCGAGGCCGCCGTTCTCGATTTCGCGTGTCCATACATCCACGTTGTGTCGAGCCGCATCCAGCGCCCGACTTTCGTATCCCAAGTGCTGCACGAGAGCTCCGCAGCACCCTTCGTCGATCGGTTGAACTACTTCGATACCGTGACGCGTCAACAACCGGATTGCAGCCTCGTTGATGTTCTGGCCGAGGACCTGCTGGGCACATCCGCTCAGAAGCGCAACCCGACCGCGCGGCCTATCGACGGTCGCGCCCGGTAACCTTCGGGTCGGCCTTCTTCGCTTGAATGACGACGAAAGTTCAATCATCGCGGCGAGTTGCGCGCCGCCGGGAAGATTGGCGAGCCACTTTCTGATCGGCCTGCTCACGGTAGCCACGCGTAAAGCCAACCTAAGTCGGCCCGGAAACGGCAGCACCTTCGCCAACATGCCTCGAAGCAACCGATCAGGCAGAGGACGCGTATAGGTTCGGGCGATATGGGCTCGCGCGTGATCGACCAGGTGCATGTAGTGCACGCCGGACGGACAGGTCGTCATGCAGGAAAGACACGTCAGACATCGATCGATATGCTCGACGACCTGAGGGGTCGCCGGCTTTTCCTCCTCCAACATGTCCTTGATCAGATAGATGCGCCCGCGCGGACTGTCCGCTTCGTCACCAAGAAGCAGATATGTCGGGCATGTCGCAGTACAAAAGCCGCAATGCACACAGGCACGGAGGATTTTTTCTGACTCGCTTACATGTGCATCGGCCAAGGCCGTCAGCGAGAAGTTTGTTTGCATACCAGTCCGCCTCGCCTCAGATACCGGCGTACATCCTGCCGAAATTTAGAACGCGGTCAGGATCGAAAGATTTCTTGATTTCCTGCGTCAACTTGAGCACCGCAGGAGGAAGCGGCTCGAACACATCGATCCTGCGGCGAATCTCCGATGAAGCCCGTACGAGTGTGGCGTGCCCACCGGTATTGACCATAGCTTCCCGAACGACCGACGCTCCCGCATCGTCAGCGCCCACGACCGCGAGCCACACGAGACCACCGCCCCAGTCGTAGAAATACCGCACGCCGAGTTTTCGCCGGATGTCAGCAAGAGCACGCGGCGCTTTGGAGGGGGCCAAGGACAACCGCCAAATGGAACGATCCATTGGCTGAGCCAGCCAGTGCGCGTCGCGGATGCGCAACCAAAAGTTTGCGCTTTCATCCCCTTCGATCAGGTCGGGCAGCCCAAAGGAGCACCAGAGCCTGGCAAGTTCGCGGGATCCGTAGGCTACCGAGCCCTCGGACCCCTCTAGTCGAACGATCGTAGTCGAGTCCGACCCAATACTCGCCGGGATATGCGCCGCCGCCGAGACCGCGAAAGTCGACCCGAGCGCTGCGGTTAGCGCCGAAATCGCTGTCATGTCGTCCAAGCCGCGCAATCCCAGCGATAGGGAACGCGCCGGCTTCGGCAACACCTTGAAGATGGCTTCGCTCAAAACGCCGAGCGTGCCCCACGCACCGCAGGTCAGCTTGACCAAATCGAGCCCGGTGACATTCTTCATCACGCGCCCGCCGGATTTCACGATGTCTCCGCGGCCCGTGACCAAGCGAACGCCGATCAGGCTGTCGCGACAAGCTCCGACCGCGACACGACGCGGACCCGAAACATTCCCGGCGACAATACCTCCGATTGTCGGCTCTGCGCTCGTCCCGAACAACACACGATGATCCATCGGCTCGAACGGAAGCATCTGGTTGTGCTTGGCGAGCATCCGATCGATTTCGGAAACCGGCGTTCCAGGCAAAGCACCGATGACGAGCTCTGTCGGCTCATAAAGTGAAACTCCGCGCATGCGCTCGGTCGTTAGAGGCATAGCGTATCCACCCAGCGGTCGGCCCATCGCCGACTTGGAGCCGGCGCCGCGCACGACGAGAGGCATCTTTGCTGTAGCCGCATCCTTGATGGCAGACGACAGTCCGCACTCGTCGCGCGGCTTATAGCAATCGGTCATCACACTCCCGTCACCCTAACCTTGACATCGAAAATCGAGGGGAAACACCTTATCCGTATTGAGCAGCCATCGCGGATCGAACGCGGCGCGCACCCGAATCTGTTGAGCCAGATCGGCATCGTCAAACTGGCAGCGCATTAGATCACGCTTCTCGATACCGACACCGTGCTCGCCCGTCAGGCACCCACCAACTTCAACGCAGAGCCTGAGAATGTCATCTCCCGCTGCTTCCGCCTTCGACTGCTGCGACGGATCGTTCGCGTTGTAGAGGATGAGCGGATGCATGTTGCCGTCACCGGCATGGAAAACATTCGCGACACGCAATCCGTGTCGCTGTACGATCTTGGAGATCTCCGCCAAAACGTACGACAGCTTGCCGGTCGGCACCGTGCCGTCCATGCACAAATAGTCAGCGACTCGCCCGGTCGCACCGAAAGCCGACTTCCGCCCCTTCCAGATTGCCGCCGTCTCAATTGCCGACCTGCTCTCGCGCACTGTCGTCGCACCATTCGCACGAGCGATGGCGGTGATGTCCGCCAGCGTCGCGTCCATCTCGGCGTCGGACCCTTCGACCTCTACAATCAGAAGGGCCTCGACATCGAGCGGATAGCCGGCCTTGGCGAAGGCCTCGCAGATCTCGATGGCGGCCTTGTCCATGTATTCGATGGCTACGGGAATGATACCGGCGGCAATGACGTCCGCAACCGCCTTGCCCGCTCCCTCGCAAGACGGGAAACCGAACAGAACCGGGCGCGCTCCCTCGGCCGATTTCAGAATTCGGAGGGTCGCTTCGGTCACTATCCCGAGCTGCCCCTCGGAGCCGACGACCAGGCCCAGCAGATCGAGTCCAGCGCTATCGAGATAGTCACCGCCGAGATCGATGATCGATCCATCGATCAGTACCATCCTTACGCCGAGGAGGTTATTGGTCGTGACTCCATACTTCAGGCAATGCGCGCCTCCGGAGTTGTTGGCAATGTTGCCTCCGATCGTGCAGGCAAGTTGAGAGGAAGGGTCTGGCGCATAGAAGAAGCCGTTCTCCGCCACCACCGCCGTTACGCTCAAATTTGTGACTCCCGCTTCGACGCGGATGAAGCGGTCATCGTAGTTGACCGCGAGCACCCGATTCATCTTTGAAAGTCCGAGAACGACGGCGTCTTCACTCGGAATTGCCCCGCCGGCGAGAGACGTACCTGCGCCGCGCGGCACGACCTTGACGCCGGTGTCGTGACAGTATTTCAAAACGGCACTCACCTCTTCGGTCGTCTTCGGTAGGACGACGGCGAGCGGCATCTTGCGATAGGCCGTCAACGCATCTGTCTCATAAGCCCGACACTCGTCCGTCGACGTTATTAGCCCAGCGGGGTCAACAAGGCGGGTTAGATCGTTTATGATTGAATCTCGGCGCGCGAGGATTTCTCGATTTGGTTCGGTGAACCTAATTTTGCTCATCGTATCCTCGTCATCGGATATTTTTCCGATGGGTCAGTCGCGGCCTGATGCAATCGACATAAGCCCGACGCATCCACCATCGAGCTTCTATTGCACTAACGCCACGACCCTCTCAGGGTGGCCCGACCAGCGCCAACCAAGCGTCGGCCGCGATAGCCCTAGCATCATTCCGCCAAGGGCCGGAGGATGAAGCCAGAGTTGCTCCGGATCTCGACCGCTCCGCTTCTCCTCGCGCGGATCCAGCGTGTGTCCCACGTCGTCCGCCTTCGCCGATCTTTCGATGCGACCGATCTCTCGGCTTTCGGCATACGCCATATAGAAAGACGAGCCTTGGCGGGCGTGATACCTGCCGAGCGTCTTGGTGAAGTCCGTCGGCGTGATGACTTCAAATCGGTCGAGGCGATCAGGCGCGAAGAGAGTGAGGACGCCCGTATAGCCAAAGAGCTCCGAGGTAATCGTCACGAAATTCCGTGTATCAAGACGAAAGACTTCGGCGAAGCGCGTTACCGCGGCTGCCTGGTCGGCCGCGAGCAAAGTCACCTCATAAAGGAAATCAATCCCGCCGGTCGGCTCCACCGTACGCGGGGGAGAGATTACGAAATGGACCGGCTTCCCCTCGATTTCGAACCGGAGAAAATCCTGGCCATTTTCGTGCTGATGCTCAACTCCGACCGACGTGGCATGATGCACCAGTGCACGCGGGTCGAGTGAGGTCGCGCCGGCGCCGAATAGATGAGATCGCCCGCGTCTTGCCAGTTCGTCCGCGACAACGCCGTTGCCTTCCGGCTCCAACAACTCAATCTCGCCGGTCCCGGCACGCAATGTCACTCGTTTGGCGCCCAATCCCCGGACCCGATCCGCAGAGACTTGTTCCGCCCCCAATCGGCGACGCCACATCTCCGCGGCACTTTTGGCATCCGGCGTCGCGATCTGAACGCGGTCGATGGTCAACAACACTTCGCTAACTCGCTTTAGGCGTTGGATCTTTGGGCCCTAGAGTCTGGCGCGGCGAAGGACCGTCGCGAGGTTTGACCTGCGCGACGCATGCTCCGCGACGGCGTATCAGCATTGCCGATCGCGCATGCTAACCGTGCATCTGGGTCAGGAACTTAGTGTTGAGATACGCGTCCATCGCTTCTGTACCACCTTCCGAACCGTATCCGGAGTCCTTGATTCCTCCGAAGGGAGTCTCCGGTAAGGCAAGGCCTTGGTGGTTGATCGACACCATTCCACTCTCCACGATCGAGCCGAGCGCGCCGATCGTCGCCGCTGACTTCGTATACGCATATGCAGCAAGGCCATAAGGGAGCCGATTCGCTTCGACCATGGCATCCTCGAATGTCGAGAACGACGCGATTGGCACAACAGGGCCGAATGGCTCCTCGTTCATAATGCGCGAGTCCAGAGGCACGTCCGTCAGAACCGTCGGTTGAAAGAAGAAGCCATCGTTGCGCAGGCGCCTTCCACCTGTCCGGATGCGCGCGCCGCGCTGAACGGCGTCCGAGACCAGCGCGTCCATCGCCTCGACTCGACGGAGATTAGCTAGTGGTCCCATTTGGGTCGCTTCGTCGAGGCCGTCCCCGACGACGAGAGCTTTGGCAGCAGCGGTGAATTGTTCAACGAAGTCGTCGTAGACCCGTTCATGGACCATGAACCGGGTCGGAGAAACACAAACCTGGCCGGCATTCCTGAACTTTGCCGCGGACAGCAATTTTGCCGCTTGTTTGACATCTGCGTCCTCGAAGACTAGCGCAGGCGCATGTCCACCTAGCTCCATCGTAACGCGCTTCATGTGACTTCCAGCGAGAGCCGCAAGCCGCTTCCCGACTGGCGTCGAACCCGTGAACGAAATCTTGCGAATGACAGGGTGGGCAATCAAGTATTCCGATATGTCGGACGGCACACCGAAAACGAGATTGAGGACACCGGAGGGCAAGCCGGCATCGACATAAGCATTGACCAGAGCTGCACAACTTGCCGGCGTTTCTTCGGGTCCCTTCAGAATCACGGAGCACCCGGCCGCCATCGCAGCTGATATCTTTCTGACGGCTTGGTTGATCGGAAAATTCCACGGCGTGAAGGCGGCGACAGGCCCAACTGGCTCGCGGATCACGACCTGCTGTACGGCGCCGGAACGTGACGGAATGGTCCGACCGTAGGATCGACGCGCCTCCTCCGCGAACCAGTCGATGATGTCTGCGCCGAGCAACACCTCCATCTTCGCCTCGCCCAGCGGCTTGCCTTGCTCGAGCGTCATGATACGCGCGATTGAGGCGGCTCGCTCGCGGAGCTTTTCGGCAGCCCCACGCATCAATTTGTATCGCTCGAAGGAAGACGTCCTCCGCCACAATTCGAACCCGCGCACGGCCGATTCAAGTGCGTCGTCGAGATCGGGGATAGACGCGTGCGCAACTGTTCCGATCAATTTTCCCGTCGCCGGATTCAGGATGGGCTCGACCTTTCCGCTCGTTCCATCGCGCCAGGATCCATCGATGAACAACTTTGTATCGGGGTACATCTGCTCGCGACTTGTCACCATTTCCGTCCGTCCGGTCTATAATTCGTTAAACTGAGGTAGCCGCTGACAGCGACTCCTCGGCGCGCTTTTTCAAGTCGTGCTTTCTAATCTTCCCGTTCGGGGCTACCGGAAGTTGCGGCAAGACAATGATCTGCTGCGGCTTCTTGTATGGTGCGAGCTGCCGCTCCACGAGCGCGAGCAACTCGGCCACTTCGATGGTACTTCCAGGCGTTGGCTCGACGAAGGCGATAATTTCCTCGTTGCCCTCGATTGATCGCCCGACTACCGC
Source organism: Bradyrhizobium sp. in8p8 (assembly GCF_000426845.1). Lineage (GTDB taxonomy): Bacteria > Pseudomonadota > Alphaproteobacteria > Rhizobiales > Xanthobacteraceae > Bradyrhizobium > Bradyrhizobium japonicum_C. Next base: position 612,061 of record NZ_AUGD01000001.1, read on the forward strand.
GGAATTTAGAACCGCCGGATGAGTATTGAGGACAGCCTCGATTTCGGGCGGATAGACGTTGAAGCCGGATCTGATAATTAGCTCCTTCGACCGCCCCTGGATCACCAGTTCACCGCCGGGCGACCGGCTGACGATATCTCCGGTTTTCAAATATCCTTCGCGATCGATCGCCTCCGCGGTCATGTCCGGCTGACCATAATACCCCAACATCACGTTGGGCCCGCGAACGAGCAGTTCGCCCGCTTCGCCATCGGGTACTTCCCGCCCATCAGGTCCGACGATCTTGGTTTCGATTCCCGGGATTGGCGGTCCGATGTTGATTTCGTTGCTTCCCATGGCATACAGCGTCCGACTGATGGTCGGAGACGTCTCGGTCAGCCCGTAACCATTATGAAGCACCACGCCGAACACTCGCTCGACGCTCTGTCGCAGAGACAGATCGAGCGGTGCCGTTCCGGTATAGACATAACGAAGGTTATTGGGCGTGAGCTTGATATTGTTCTGATCGACGTAAGCGATGATCCGCGACAACATCGCAGGGACGGCATTGAAGGCGGTCAACGAACCATTCACGACGGCGTCGATTGCTTGCGTGAGAGAGAACCTCGGCATGATCCGCAGGTGTGCGCCGACAAACAACATACTTTGCAGCAACGTCAACCCGTACGAATGAGAGATCGGCATAACGCAAAGCGTGACGTCCTCGGGAAAGAGCGTGTTGGTTCTTTTGCCCCGGCCCGCCACGTAAGCGAGGTTGCGATGACTGAGCATCACTCCCTTCGGGCGACCGGTAGTCCCCGTCGTGTAGATGAGAACTGCAACCTGACGGGCGGGATCCTCATAGACCTCCTCGGGAACGGCGCTCGCCTCCAACTTACCGACCTTGATCGCTCCAATCCCCGTGAACGCTTCGGCTTCCGCGCCGCGCCGGCACGCCGCAGCATCTGCTTCCGCCGATATTCCATGCGTATAGAATACGCGTCTGGGCTTGCAATCACCCTCAATGGCGTCCAGTTCGTGCGGGCCGAGCCGTGCGCTCGTCATCACTGCCCATGCATCAAGCCGGCTCGCCGCATACATCAGGACGATGGCGCCGATTGAGTTCTCGCCCACCACCATGACCCGATCACCGGGACGGATCCCTAGACGCGCCAAGTCACCTGCAACGGCCTCGATCGTATCGATCAGTCTCCGATAGGACCAAACGATGCCCCGCTCGTCAGTAAGAGCCGGCCGGGATGCTCCTGCTTTGGCCCCCTCATCCACAATGAGGTGGATGCGTCGCGGCAGGCTAGTCAAATAATCCACTTCCATGGTGGGCCCAATCTTCTTCGCCAGAACTTCCGCATCCAGCTCCTCGACTACAAGCGGCTGCGGATGGCGAGGTTAGTCTGTTGCTGGATTTTCACCGATACTGGTAGGACCAGTTTGGTATGATCACAATCGTATTGTCAAGTGCGTTTTGAGCGGCGCCGCATAACGCGCGCGCCAACGGCCTGAATTTGCACAATCGATCGAAATTGAGCTTTCTAAGCCGCCGCGTCGCGCACGTAACGTGCAGTGCGGGTACGCATAGTCACCAGTTCCTCGGCGGAGGTCGGGTGCAGCGCCATAGTGGCGTCGAAGTCCGCCTTGGTAGCCTTCATCTTTACGGCAATGGCGATGACCTGAACCAATTCGGCCGCGTCCGATCCAACGATATGGCAACCCACGACGCGGTCGCTCCCCGCGTCAACCACCAGTTTCATCAACACCCGCGACTCGCTGCCGGACAGCGTCGCCTTCAACGGGCGGAACGCCGCCTTGTAGACATCAACGATAGCGAACTGCGCCCGCGCCTGCGCCTCGGTGAGGCCCACGGTGCCGACCTGGGGCTGCGTGAACACGGCGGTCGGAATATCGATGTGATCGACCTTGACCGCCCGCTTGCCGAAAACCGTATCGGCGAAAGCGTGGCCCTCACGGATCGCTACCGGCGTCAGATTGAAGCGATGGGTGACGTCGCCGACCGCATAGATATGTGGCACCGAGCTCTGCGAGGCTTCGTTGACGACGATGCCTCCGTTATCCGGGTTGATGGCGACGCCGGCTTTCTCCAGCCCGAGATTTGCGACGGCGGGGTGACGGCCGATGGCGAACATCACCTTGTCGGACGCGATGCTGGAGCCATTCGACAGGTGCGACGTGTACCAATCGTCGTGCTTCTCAATCCCGTCGACCGTGCAACCGGTCAGGATGGTAATGCCGTTCTTCTCCATCTCATCGCGGACATGGGCGCGGACGTCGTCGTCGAAGCCACGCAGGATGTTGTCGCCGCGATAGACCACAGTCACGAGGGAACCCAGGCCCGAGAAGATGCACGCAAACTCCAGCGCGATATAGCCACCGCCCTGGATCAGGATACGCTTCGGCAATTCGGGTAGATGAAATGCTTCGTTCGATGAGATGACATGCTCGATGCCGGGAATGGCCTTGCCGTGGTTCGGTGCGCCGCCCGTGGCGATCAGGATATACTTCGAGCGCACCCTCCTGCCGCCGTCGAGCACCAGCGTATGCGGGTCCTCGAACACGGCGCGCGACTTGATCACCTGCACGCCAGATTTCTCCACGTTGGTGGTGTAGGCCGCTTCCAGCCGGGCGATCTCCTTGTCTTTGTTGGCGATCAGGGTGGCCCAGTCGAACGTCGCCGGCGGAACGGTCCAGCCGAAGCCCGCGGCATCCGCGATGTCGTGGCTGAAATGCGAGGCGTAGGCGAATAGCTTCTTCGGTACGCACCCGCGAATGACGCAAGTGCCGCCCATCCGATATTCCTCGGCGATCATGACGCGGGCGCCATGGCCAGCGGCGATCCGCGCGGCGCGCACGCCGCCCGAGCCGCCACCTATGACAAACAGATCCGTCTCAAAGCTATCCATGCTGGGAAATCAATTCTTTAGGTGGATTTGGCGCGTTTCAGATGCTTCAATTTCCTCAACCTGATATCTACTGAAGCAGGGCGGATTCGACCGAGATCCTCAAGGTTCCTCCAAAGTACTGGTCGACCAATTTGGTCGGCCATGATTAGCTACCGAGGAAATCGAAATCAAGTGGTCGGCAGGACCAGGCAGGATATTTTAGATGACTGAGCGAAATCGAACCGACAAGCTTGAGGCTCCTTCGAACGCCATCGGAAAGATCCTTTCCTTCATCCGTGAGCGCCGCTATCAGCCCTCCGAACGGTTGCCATCAGAACGCGACTTTGCGGAAAAGTTCGACACCAGTCGCGGCGCGGTTCGAGAGGCTCTGGCCGCACTTGAAACCATGCGAGTGATAGAACGGCGCCCAAATTCTGGAATCTATCTGCGAAAGATCGAAGAGAGCAGCATCGATGCTCTAGTGCTTTATGCTGAATCCGGAGTTCCATTCGAGGCCAAGGAAATCGCCGACGTCATGGAGGTCCGGCGCATGCTCGAAGGGCAGGCGGTCAGGTTGGCCTGCACACGCAGGACCGCGGACAACATTCGCGAGATCACCGCCATACTTGAAGAGACCAACAAGCGCCTATCCAAAAAGCAAAGCATAGAGCGCGAGGACGAGGCGTTCCATCTTGCGATTTTTGCTGCAACCAAGAACGACATTTTGCTGCGCGTGGCGAGATCGTTCTACGAACTGTCCAGGCATCGACGGAAGGTCTACTTTGCCGACCAAAATCGAGGTCGACAATCTTATGAGGACCATTGCACCATCTTGGAAGCGATCGAAGAGCGGCGGGTAGGCCTAGCCGAACAACAGATGAACGCTCACCTCTCGCGAACAGTGGAGGCATGGCAATCGCTTCTAGGGGAAACCAAAGTCACAAAACGTTAGTCTTGCCGGGCACCCCGTCCGCCATCTCTACGCGAAATACCCACGGTCTAGCGCGAAGCACGAGGACGTGCTTCGCTCGAACAGTGCCTAACCTTTGAGCGCACCCGCCGTCAGCCCTGCGACGAAATATCGATAGCAGAACATAAAGATAACGAACAACGGCAGAGCAATAAGGGTTGCGCCGGCGAGTATCTCACCCCAACGCAGATCTTGCGCGCCAAGCATTGATGCCAAGCCCACGGGCAATGTCTTGCGATCATCACTCATGATGAGGATGAGCGCGAATACGTAGTCCGCCCAGGACAGCAAAAACGAGAAGATGCCGACCGTAATCAAGCCGGGGGCCGAAAGCGGAAGGACCACCTTGATGAAGGCGCCGAATTGGGAACAGCCGTCCACCATTGCCGCTTCCTCCAGATCGAACGGCATCGATTTGAAAAAGCCCCATAGCAGCCACACCGCCAGCGGCAGCGAAATCGCCAGGTGAGCGATTAGCAGGCCCCACAAGCTATCGGCTAAGCCAGCTATTCGGAACAAGGCGGACATCGGAATAACCAACATCAATGGCGGAAACATGTAGGCGAACAGCATGGACGCGACCAACGTCGTTTTGCCCCGAAACCGTAAACGCGTCGCTCCATAAGCAATGAATGATGACAGCGTCGTCGCCACGGCAATCGTAGCCATAGCCATCATGACGCTATTAACGAAATTCGCCGGATAGTTCGTAAGCTGCAAGAGTGACTTGTAAGAGCTTAGATCGGGTGGCCAGAAAACCAAGGATGAATCCAGAAATAGCTTTTCGGGCGACCTCAGACTGGAGAGGATCATCCAGTAGATCGGGAAGAAGGAATAGATGCAGATTAGCGCAACCGCGGCATACAAACCGACGCGGCCGGCAATCTGCTTCAGCGACTTGCCGTAATACCGCGTCGTTTTCCCGTGCGAGACTGAAGGTGTGGAGTCTGAGATTTCTCTTCCTGAGCCGCTAGAGCTATGCAACATCCGCACCGCTCGTGAACCAACGACGACAGCGGCAGCAGAGCGGGCTTGATTTTGAGTCGACATCGTCATCGTCCCTGCTTGGCCTCGTCGATCGGAAAAACCCTGAGGTAAATCAAGATAATGCTCGCCAACATCAAGAACGAGATGGTGGCGACAGCGGCCCCCCCTCCCAAGTCGAACTCGAGAAACGCTTTTCGGTAGGCCAACGTGGGAAGCGTCTCGGTTTCGTTGAGCGGTCCGCCCTTCGTTAGAAGCCAGATCACGTCGAACTTGTTGAACATCCAGATCCCTCTCAGGAGGATGACCACGATCAACACTGACCTCAATCCTGGCAGCGTGACATGCCAGAATTGCTTCATAACCCCTGCTCCATCGACCCGGGCCGCTTCATACAGTTGAGCCGGAATGGATTGAAGGCCGGCAAGAACACAGGTCACGACAAACGGCGTCCAGATCCAAACGCTAACAAGGACAATAGTCGCCTTCGCGCTCGTTGAATTACCTCCCCAATCGAACATCCCATATCCGAATGACGCGAAGACACTCTTGAGAAGGCCGTAGTTGGGATCAAGAATCCACTGCGTGATGAGGCAGGCGACGACCGTCGGAAGAAAATACGGCACGATTGACAGCGCCCGCACGACAGTCTGCCCCACAAACTGCCTATTGAGGACGAGCGCAATGGTGACGCCGAGAACGACTTGCAGCACGATCGCCGAGATGGCGATCGTGACACCGTTTAACAGCGAGCCCCAGAACAGCGGCTCACTAAGAACCTTCACGTAATTGCCAAGTCCCACCCACTGCGGCGGGTCGATGAACGACGCCGCTGTGTAGAAGGAGAGCTTTATCGAATAGAGGAGAGGTCCGCCAACAATTGTACCGAGTACCAGTACACCCCCGATGAACAAACCGATGATTCGCCAGTCCTGTCGCATAGCCTCGGGCCTCTATTCACCAGTTCCGATGCTCAGCCAATTTTTCGGATTCGATCGGCGGCGGCTTTCACGCAGTCGCTTGACGACATGTTCTTAAGAACCCGATTTTGCAGCATCTCCGGCATAATGTTCGCATCAAAGACCTTGCACGGTCGCAGATCAAACGACGGACCCGTCATATCTATTGAGTTAAGAACCGTCTTGCTGTCTTCATCAATGAACGACTTCATCTGCTCCATCGTCGCCCAATGCTTCTGAATCATCGGATGATTTTTCCACCGTGGATCTTCGTAAATGTCCAATCGCGCCGGTTGGAAATTCATCCAGGCGGAGTGCAGCCAGCGAATATAGTGCGCGTCAATAAACCATTGTAGAAACTTAAAGGCCGCCTCAGTCTGCTTAGTCTTGTAAAGAATAAAGCCATCGAAGGCGAAGGACAGTGCGTTCTGCTTACCAGCACTGTCTGGAGAAGCGAAAATACCATACTTGTTTGCGAGGTCCGGATTGCGAGCTTCCAGCGCCTCGACTACGCGGCCCGAATAGACGGTATGCGCAACCTTTCCCGTCGCGAAAAGACTCATCAGCTCAGCATAGCTGACCGTGTTCATGCCAGCCGGCATCGTTTTATAAAGATCGGCATATAGATCGAGAAAACGGCCGGTCGGTCCGGCATTCCCCGGCGCATCGAGAACGACGTTCCACTTGTCGTCATAAAACTTCGGCGCGTCTGCAAACAAGTTGCCGAAGCTCGCCCAGTTGGTGGCACTGTCACTCGCGAGCGGTATGACGCACCCCCCTCGCTCTATGTTGCCATCCTTCGCGACAGTCAGCGCCCGGCAATTCTCAAGGAACTCGGCCCATGTGTTGGGAACCTTCAGGCCCTTCTCCTGATACAGATCTTTTCTGTAGAAAACCGTCACCAAATTGTAGTCATAGGGATAGAACCAATTTTCTCCCTTATATGACCAGGTTCCCTGCTTCCCCCACGAATATTTTTTGACAAGATCCGTCAACGGCACGATGTGACCCGCCATCGCGTATTGCAAGATGTGCGCAATGTATCCCGCCGTGGCGATATCGTAAGGAGCGCCAGCATTGATGGCCGCCATCGACTTCGCATAACCACCACTAATCGGCGTCGAGTCGACGACGATTTTTACGCCGAACTTGCTCTCGTATTCATTGCACGCATCGCGCAAGGCCGATTGGCTCGCAGCAGTCGTTTCAGCGTTCAAAATGCGAAGCGTTACCCCGGACTGTGCGTTGACATAGGGCGCGGAAAGTGAGCCCGCGATGCCAGCCGCTGCACCAGCCGTCGTTTTGAGAAAACGCCGCCGATCGATGTCGCTCACGTTAGCCTTGGAACTCGGCGCGCCTAAGCTGAGCTTGTCCATGAAGTTCTCTCCCGTTGCCATTTTCGCCTTTCGTCGAGGTCCGCCTCAGTGTCTTGCCGCTCTCGCGCGAGAACAGGTGCAACTTCTCTTGAGACAAATTCACAAAAATTCGGTCGCCCGCCCTCAGCGCATCGTCCCGAGCAAATACCGCGCGGATTTTGTTGCCATCGATCTTACCCAGCACATAGGTTTGCGCGCCGATTTGCTCGACCAAGCCGACTACCAGCTCAAAAGCCGTGGAGGTTTCCGCGCGCTCGATGTGCTCGGGCCTAATGCCAAGCGTGACATCCCTTTCCGCTTCGGAGAATGACTGGGCAGGCAAGTTGACGCTCAAACCGCCGGAGCGCATTACGAGCGCGCCCCCGTCGCGCATCAACCCGCCATCAATCAGGTTCATCTCTGGAGACCCGATGAAAGTCGCCACGAAGGCGTTCGCGGGCCGATCATAAAGGTCAAGCGGACTGCCCGCCTGTTGGATGAATCCGTCACGCATGATCACGATACGATCGCCGAGCGTCATGGCCTCGACCTGATCGTGGGTAACAAATATCATCGTCGCGCCCAATCGGGCGTGTAGCGTCGCAATCTCTTCTCGCGTCCGGACCCGCAGCTTCGCATCAAGGTTCGAGAGGGGTTCGTCGAGGAGGAATACGTCGGGATCTCTGACTAACGCGCGACCAAGCGCTACGCGCTGCATCTGACCACCCGACAATTGGCGTGGCTTGCGCTCCAGCAGGGCCTCCAATCCGAGACTTGATGCCGCGCTGCGCACCCGACGATCGATCTCCTGCTGTGGCGTCCTACGGACCCGAAGGCCGAAGGCCATGTTTTCGAAGACCGTCTTCTGTGGATAGAGAGCGTAGTTCTGAAAAACCATCGCAATGTTGCGATCTTTCGGCGGAAGCGCGGTGACGTCCCTTCCGTCGATCAGAATCTTGCCGAATGTGACGTCATCTAGACCGGCGAGCATTCGCAACGTCGTGGACTTGCCGCAGCCGGACGGGCCGACGAACACGACCAGTTCGCCATCGGCAATATCCAACGAAAAGTCCTGAACGGCCCATGGCCCTCGATCTCCTCCAAAGGATTTCGCGACATTCTGGAGAGTTACTCGCGCCATACAGCCAGACCTTCACGTTCTTCCCGGTATTTTCATTAATTGGTTAAACCAATTTGGCAGGACCAAATGTCGCGTGATGCGCGGTGTCAAGCAGCATTTGGTTTGACCAATCTGGTCGCTCCACATATAGTTAGTGCGGCCTCGCACGGCGCGCGGCTATTTGACCCGCAGACTTCAAGGAAGCGTGATGGCTGGACCGTTGGCAGGTTATCGAGTGCTGGATCTTTCGAGAATCCTCGCGGGGCCTTGGTTAGCGCAGTTGCTGTCTGATCTAGGAGCCGAGGTTTGGAAGATCGAACGCCCTGGCACCGGCGACGATACGCGGCAGTGGGGCCCGCCCTTTCTGCGGAAAGACGGTGGAATTGATACGACCGAAAGCGCGTATTTCCTGAGCGCCAATCGCGGCAAGCATTCGATATGCGTCGATATATCGACTGACGAGGGTAGCGCCATTGTGCGCGCACTTGCCCAGCAAGCCGATCTCGTGATCGAGAACTACAAGGTCGGCGACATGGCGCGTTACGGCCTCGACTACGAGGCGCTTAAAAGGGTCAAGCCTGACATCATTTACTGTTCCATCACCGGCTATGGCCAGACCGGCCCGATGAAGGACGTCGCAGGATACGATATGGCCATTCAGGCCATCGGCGGCCTGATGAGCATTACCGGAGAGAGTGATGACAAGCCAGGCGGGGGTCCGCAGAAGGTCGGGGTTCCGATCGTCGATATTCTCACTGGCATGTATAGCGCCGCCGGCGTCATCTCCGCATTACTGCATCGCGAACGCACCGGAGAAGGACAGCATATCGACATGGCACTGCTGGACGTCCAGGTCGCGGTTCTCGCCAACCAAAATTTGAATTTCCTCACGACCGGCACGCCGCCGAAACGGTTCGGCAACGCGCATCCAAACATCGTTCCATATCAGGTCTTCAGAACCAGCGACGGTTCCTTCGTGCTCGCCGTTGGTAATGATCAGCAATTCCGGAAGTTCTGTGCAGCTACTGGTTTAAGCGGCCTGGCAACCGATAGCCGTTTCGTCACTAACACCGACCGGCTTAAGAATCGTGATCAACTCATCCCCCTACTCGATGCGCATCTGATACAGCAGACGACCCAGCATTGGATTTCCATTCTGGAGCCCGTGGGCGTGCCTTGCGCACCGATCAACCGGCTGGATCAGGTGTTCGCTCACCCTCAGGTTATCCATCGGGAGATGCAGGTCAATCTTCCTCATTCTTCCGGAACAACAGCCCCTCTCGTCGCCAATCCGATAAAGTTTTCCGGAACGAAGATCGAATATGCCAAAGGACCGCCGCGGCGAGGCGAGGATACTGCAAACATCCTCAAGTCGATACTGAAGTACGACTCGGCGGCCATCCAAGATCTAAGTGAGCGACGGATCATCGATATCGGACGTCCCGAAGTCGGCTAGGGGCCAAGAGCCCATATCACTCGTCGAATCGTCTCTTGGTCCGGCTGGATGGCAGGTTTGGCAGGAGCGAGCAGCAAAACGGCGAGCCCTGCGCCGAGGAGCAGGAACGCGGCCACGATCCTCCGGTATTGAAACATGAGACGAGCTCTCCGTTGACTACCAGGCCTTCGTCGCTATAATTGGATCGACCTGATTGGTAGGACCAATTATAGTTTGGCGATGGCTTTTGCAAGTCGGGAAGGCCTGACCTTGGCGAAACTGGTCGCAAAAACGAACCGATCGTCGGCTTTTGAAATAGGGGACGGAGGATGAAGCTCTCGAAATACGATTATATCGTTGTCGGCGCAGGATCGGCAGGATGCGTGCTCGCCGCTCGATTGAGCGAAGATCCCAACGTCAAGGTGTTGCTGCTCGAGGCCGGACGTCCCTCTTCTTCAATCTTCGTTCACATGCCGGCGGGCATTCGCGTGCTCTACACGAGTCCGAAGCATAACTGGCAATTTTGGACCGAACCGCAGACCGAACTCAACAATCGCAAGATCTATATTCCCCGTGGCAAGGTGGTGGGAGGGTCGTCCGCCATCAACTCCATGATTGCGATCCGGGGAAATCCTCAGGATTACGACTCATGGGAAGCGCAAGGCTGTCGTGGGTGGGGGTACGAAAACCTCCGCCCCTACCTTAGAAAAATCGAGGACGCCGCCCAGGTAACGTCCCAGCCCGATCAGGACCGAGGTTATTCGGGTCCGATCCGACTTTCTTATGGCGTGTTGCAGCATCCAATCTCGAAGGCATTTATTGAGAGCGCCAAGTCGGCAGGCCTCCCCGAGAACAACGGCTTCAATGGTCCGTCTCAGATGGGCGCAGGCTTCTACGAACTTACGATTTCAGACGGCAAGCGTTCAGGTGCTTTCAAGTTTCTCGACCAGGGGAAAGGACGAAGCAATCTGACCATCATGGCCAACACTCAGGTTCGGCGCCTCGCGGTCGAAGGCACGCGCGTTCGGGGTGTTGTCATTGACCACAACGGGCGTGAGGTCACCGTTTCGGCCGAACGAGAAGTCTTGCTGACTTCCGGGGCCATTGGTTCGCCGCAATTACTGATGCTGTCAGGAATTGGACCGGCCGATCACCTCCGTTCACTCGGCATCAAGCCGGTGCTCGATTCCGCCGGCGTTGGAAGCAATCTGCAAGATCATTTGGATTGCGCAATTCGATTGGAGGCGTCGCAGCCGATCACACTGACGCCGTACATCGGATTGTTCAGAGGTGCCTTGGCCGGCGCACAATATATGCTCCGAGGCACGGGGCCCGGCACCTCACAGGGGGTCGAAGCCGGAGCCTTCTGGGGGCCCGATAAAACCTCATCGTGGCCTGAGTGGCAGGCTCATCTCATCGTCGCGCTGCGAAACCCGCCGCAGGGCGAGCGCGTCCCGCACGGCTTTGCCATTCGCGTATGCCAGCTTCGTCCGAAGAGTCGTGGAACGCTGCGCCTGCGGTCGGCCGATCCCTTCGTCGCGCCGGCGATCGACCCCCGCTTTCTATCCGATGAAAGTGATTTCGTCAGCATGCAAGAAGGCGTTCGGCAGATGTGCGAGATCATCGATCAGCCGGCGCTCCGAAAACACATTAAGCGCAAACTCGATATCGATCCGTTTACCAGCACGGAATCCCGCAAAAAGTGGATACGAGCCCGCGCAGAAACGATCTACCACCCGGTCGGAACATGTCGCATGGGTGAGGATCGCGACGCCGTGGTCGATAGCAAGCTTCGGGTTCGGGGCATCGACAATCTACGCGTTATCGACGGTTCACTTATGCCGACCGTGATCAGCGGAAACACCAATCTGCCGATCATGGCTATGGCGGAGAAAGCTGCAGAGTTGATTGCCGGGAAGTGACCCAATGTTCTCTCCCTCAATGGCAGGAACAATCTGAAACCCTGCCTTTCATCGCACAGGCCATCGCTTGATTTCCCGTGGTCCCGCTCGTTGTCGGCGGTCTGACGCGAAGGTGTCAGTAAATGGCAGCAAGCGCCTGAGGGCGTCCTCCCTAGACTGCCCGGGGTCCGATGACGGGTCCCGGGCTTCTTTTATGGATTTGAGTACCCTTTTGGACATCACCCGCAATCGTCAACGATGTCCGTGCTGCTCTGACCGTTCGATAAGGAAGGTTTAACCGGGACAGCCGTGCCGGAGATCAAGTACCGACGCCACCTAACCTAGCTCGACATGCATCGCATATTTCAAGACTTCATTGATCATCTTTCGAGCGCTGAAGATCAAGCAGAGCTTTCGGGAGCCATGGCCGTCACAGCCGCGGCTCTCGACCTGTCTTGCTTTGCGTACCTCGCGCTACCGCAAAAGCTCGATGGGACACCCCGTCTTATGTCGACATACCCAAAGGAGTGGACTTCACACTACCTAAGGAGCCACTACGAACGGATCGATCCGGTTATCATGCAGGCGCTACGGGACACCGAGCCGTTTCGCTGGGGAATCGGATCGACCGAACGATATCTTTCGCCGGCACAGAAGCGGTTGCTGGACGAAGCCTCCCAATATGGCATTCGGCTAGGATTCACCGTTCCTATCCATGACGGACACGGCCCCGTTGCCGCCGTCACCTTTGCCGGCAACCAACGGGAAGCTCAATTCGAACGCTTCGTCACGTCGAACCCTCGAATGCTTCAGTTGATGGCGATGTTCTTCCACTCACACGTTCGCCGCAAACTCGCGAGCGATCTTCGTGTTGATGGAGCAGCTTTGTCCGCCCGCGAGTTCGAATGTCTGGAGTGGGCCGCCCGCGGCAAGAGCGCTTGGGACATCGGACGCATTCTGGGAATATCGCATCACACTGCTATCTCTTACCTGAACAACGCGAAAGCAAAATTGGGAGTGCGAACCGTTGTTCAAGCGGCACTACGCGTGGCCGCTGCCAAACGAGAACAGCAAAACTAAGGCGAACTCCTCCCACAACTAGGGGTGATGCTTCTTAGCGTAACTTCGCCTCAAAGAATCATGGCAACCTTGGAGGATGTCATGATTCAGCTCATCACGGAGCCTTGGTACGGCGAATTCTCCCATACGCTCTTTGCAATACACCAACTACGACATCGCGTCTTCAAGGTCCGGATGGACTGGGACGTTCAAATTAGCGGCGACATGGAAGTTGACAAGTTCGACTCGTTGCATCCGGCATACCTCGCCCAACTCTCGGACGACGGCCGGGTACAAGGCTGCGTCCGCCTGCTTCCAACCAAGGGACCGACGATGCTCCGCGACACATTTCCCGCGCTTCTGAATGGTCAGCCGATGCCCATGAGTCCGCAGATATGGGAAAGCAGCCGCTTTGCGATCGACGCTAGACTCGACACACCAAAAGGAGAACACGGAATAGCTTGTGCCACCTACGAGTTGTTTGCTGGCATGGTGGAATTTGGGCTTTCGCGGCATCTGAGCGATATTGTTACCGTTACCGACGCCCGAATGGAAAGGATCCTGCGGCGCGCTGGGTGGCCGCTACGTCGAATCGGCGCTCCCTCTAAGATTGGGAACACTCTCGCCGTCGCTGGATATCTGGATATCTCCAGTGCGGCGCTCGCGAAACTCCGTGGGGCAGGCGGACTTTCCGGGCCAGTGCTCTGGGCGCCTGTATTGCGCGTCGCCTAGAACGGTCGCACAGCGGACCCCTGGGACGCAGTTTCGCCTACTGACGGGCTACAGGCATGATGGAAATCAACAACATTGACAACCAGCAGCGCACGACCGGAATGCCCGTCATCGGCCTGCGCCTGCTTCGGTTTGCAGTCGTTGCCAACGACTGTGGAAGTCTTCGGCAAGCCGCTGAATTACTTTCCATTCCACATTCTGTCGTGAGCCGCTCCATTGGCCAACTCGAGCGCCTAGTCGGGACCAGCTTGTTTGAGCGGTCGACCGCGGGAGTCCAGCCAACACTTGCTGGTAAAGTAGTCGTGCGGATCGCAAGAATGGTGCTGGAGCAGGTTGATACACTCGTTGCAACCGGCAGATCAATTGGTCGTGGCGAAACTGGCCACCTTTCGGTCGGCTTCTGCACGTCGATTTCAGCAGGCAATCTGCGGACTACCCTCCTCGACTTTAGAACGAGATTTCCTCGGATCGAACTCGCTATAGCCGAACGGCCGCGCACTTTGCTTATGAACGCGCTCCGGAGCGGAACACTCGACGTTCTCATCGTTACGAGCGACACGCCATCATCGGACAACAAGACGCTCAGGGTCTGGAGCGAACGCGTCCTCGTTGCATTGCCTGAGGATCACCCTTTGGCGGCGCGCGACGCGGTTTATTGGACCGATCTTCGCGACGAAACCGTACTACTAAGCCATCACGATTCCAGCCGCGAGTTTGAAGATCTCATCATATCGAAATTTGTATCTACGGACGATCGGCCCAAGATCGACCGACACGACGTCAGCCGAAGCATGATCAAGGGTCTCGTCAGTATGAAACTAGGCATTAGCCTCGTCATGGAGTCCGATATGGGCGCGAGTTTCGCCGGACTGAAATATCGCGAACTACGGGACGGGACAGGATCAAGCCATATCGGCTTTTCTGCACACTGGTGCGCTGACAACGAGAATCCAGCCCTCAACCGCTTTCTCGAAATGCTGGCGGAGCGCTATTCCTCCCCATCTCTCGGCGATTGACACGCGCGTCGTAGACGGGCGAATCCTCGGTCAGCCGCCATGAACCGCGCCAGCATCGGCGCGATCAATTTTGTTGGATCGGCGCGCTGACCCGTTTCACGCGCGATTGCCTCCGCGTACGCAGCAAGGTCCCGGTGGACGGATGCAGGCAACTCCGCGGTCACCTTCACCGGCTTGTCGTCTGGGACGGCGGCGATCTTCAGCTTCGTCATTGAGGTTGTCATCCTGTGTAAGGCTCGAGGCGGAGATCCCGGTTGACGATGACACGAACCGGAAAACCCGGGCGGATCGTCAGGGTCGGCTGGATGTTGAGACTGCGCCGAACCACCTGTTGTCCGGTTTGATTCAGTGAGTCCGAGGCGCCGTGTCGCAAGGCCTGGATAATTGCGCTGTCGTTGCTGTTGGTGTCCGAGCCGGCACCCAGTTCGGTCCCGACCGCCAGAAACGTCGATAGGGCCGCAGCCTTGAACAGCTCACCCCAGTGATTGTCGACCTGGTCTTCGAGGCCTGCATACCCGGCAGCGTCAACGCCAGGCTGCCGCTCGAGAACGATAGAACGTCCGTTCGGCATGATCAGCCGGGTCCAGACGAGCAGGACGCGGGACTGGCCGAAAGTGACCTGGCTATCGTAGATGCCGATCAGACGCGCTCCCTGAGGCACAAGCAGAAAGCGGCCGGTCGGGGTATCAAAAACATTTTCGGTTACCTGCGCTGTAACCTGGCCCGGAAGGTCTGATCGGATCCCGGTGATCAGGGCACCCGGAATGACCGTCCCAGCCTGCACGACATACGGTGAGGCCGGCCTGGTGATGCGGTCAGGGCTTACCGTGCGACGGTCCACAGAGGCGTTGACGAAGGCAAGCTTCCGGTCCTGACCGTTTTGCACAGATCCATCGTCGCCGGTGCTCGTTGCGTTCGGTGGCACGACCCGCTCGCTTCCAACAGCCGCAGTCGCGGACGGACGCACTTCTCGTCCATTGGTCGAAGCGAACAGATGACTGATGCGGGCTGCTTCGGTCTCCTGATCCCGGCGCTGCTGGTCCGGATCAGCGCCGCTCGTCGGCGACTGGCCTTGAGCGGCAAGGATCGGTCGACCGAGGTCACCGGGGAGCGGCGGACCAAGCTGCGGGATTGGCTGGCGCGGAACGCCAGCATAGTCCTTCGGCAGGGTCGTAATGCCGTCGGCAACATTGTGATGGTCGGTGCTGTAAAGCTCATCGGCCGCCTGATTTCGAGCACGATTGCTCTGAAGTGACCACAACACTGCTCCGCCGATAACAAGCAGGGCAACCGCGCTCCCGCCAGCCAAGACCTTCCGCGACAACCGCGTCACGCGCGGATGCTCCGCTCTCAAGCGGAAACTTTCGGACTGCTCCGCTTGTGTCTCCGGCGGAACTGCTTGCTCGTGATCGTTTTCATTCCGGGTGTTCATGACGACGGTCTCCCGTCGGTCCTGACAATCCTGACCTTCTGCTGGTGCTCACCGCCGAGCCGGAGTTCGGCGGCCGCAAACAGCCGATCGACGATCAACACATTGCCGTAGGCGCGATAGTTGACGAGTTCTGTCTTGCCGTCTGGGCCGATGACAAAGAGCGGAGGCATTTCGCCCTGCACGATGCCGAGCGGGAATTCGACGTAGACCTTGCGGCCATCGTCATATGCGGCTAGCGGCCGCCAGGGAGGACTGTCGCCTTCGATGGAATAGCGGGAGATACGCTGCGCTGGGTCCGGAAGAACGGGCTTCAGAGCAGCTGAACGCGACCGTTCGCGTACCGTCTCAGGATAGTACCAAGCAACGGATGGCATGTACGGCCGCTCGCGAGAGCGGAGCTCAATCAGGTAGGTGCGCCGGTCAGTATTGACCACCAGGTTGGTCTCGATCGAGGCTCGGGTCGGCTTGACCAGGATATGGACGCGCCGTGTGTCGCCGCTCCCGCTCTCGGTATCGCCCACGACCCAGCGTACGGTATCTCCGGCCGCGATCGGCCCTGATCCCGTCAAAAGTTCTCCTTCCTCGAGCGCGATATCCGTGATCTGCCCCGGCGCGGCGTAAATCTGATAGAGCGCCCCAGGACTGTAGGCGTAGATTTGCGCTGCGTTGAAATACCCTCGCTTGCGCGGTTCGACCCGGGCCGCGCTATTTGCTGTCTCAACCCGGCTCACAGGTTCAGCGTCTTCCTTCCCTCCCGACTTGCCGCCGAGAGCCGGCTTCCAGAGGGGTGGAATGTGAAGCGGTCGCGATCTGTCGTCGAGAGCCACCGGCGTAGCCGGTAACGGAGGCACTTCGGCGTCATAGCTGATCTCCGGAGGAATGTAGGTCGCGCACCCACCGAGCGCCGAGGAACCAAGCAGGAGAGCAAACAAAACTGCTCGCTTCGCGGTCAAGAACGCGGGCCAAGTGGGACCGATCCCGCAGTCCGGGGCGGGGCGCTTCGAATAAACGTCAAACGGCGTCTTGGTCACTGACTCAACTCCTTTGACCAGTTGATGGCGCGGACGTAAACGCCAAGGGGATTCTTGCGCAGGCGTTCGGCATCGCGGGGCATCTCGATCACGATGGTGAGAATTGCGGTCCAGCGTTCGGTCGAGCTCAGCGAACCGTTGTCATAGGTGCGCTGGGTCCATGCGACCCGAAAGCTTTCCGACGACGCGCGAATGACGCTCGAGACGTCGACGGAGATTTGCGCCTTACCGAGCTTGGCAAAGGGGTCATTGTTCCGCGCGTAGTCGTTGAGCGCAGCGGCGCCGCGATCGGTCGTAAAATCATAGGCCCGGAGCCAGTTTTGGCGTAGAACGATGCCGTCGGCCGGCAGACCTCTGACATCCTCGATAAAGCGCGCCAGATGGTAGGCGATCTGCGCATCAGTCGGTTGATAGTCGAAGTTGGCCGGCGCAACCCTCTGGGCTTGGCCAAGATGGTCGACTTCGACCACCCAGGGCGTGATCGACCCATGGCTTGATTGCCAGACCAACCCACCAGCGAGACCGGCTGACAGTATGAGACAACCGAACGCCATCAGCCGCCAGTTTTTGGCTTGCACGCGGGCGGATCCAATGCGTTCGTCCCAAACTTGGGCTGCTTTTTGATAAGGCGTGATCGGTTCGGGCATGCGCCCGTAGTGAACTAATGGTCGTTTGATCATTGATGATTGCCCCTGAGATCAAGTGATCGGCTTTGAGCCGTGTAGTGTCTGGGTTTGAGGCGCTGCCGCGTGGCGGGTGGCGAAAGTGCGGTGATGCGTCTCAGCGCTCTCCTTCGGACAAATCGACGGAGGAGCCGCTGCCACCATGATCGCCCGAGCGGACGTGACCAGCAGCCGAGGCACCATGCCGAATAGTCTCGGCGCGCTTCATGCGGCGCGCCCAATCGGGCAGCCCTTCGGCCGAAGCGCTTGCGGCCTGCTCGCCAGCTTGCTCGCCCCCGAAGGCAGCCGCTGCACGACGCAATGGACTCATGGCAGCCGAGCTGCCCGCCTCAGCGACGCCAGCAAGGCCGCCGCTTCGATAGGCGGCTGACGCTCCCCTTATGACAGCGCCACCACCGCGCGCGGCGCCCGCAATCGCGCCGCCAGCGAGACCAACACCGCCGGCGGCAAGACCCGCGCCCGCCGCAACAATGCCACCGGCAGCAAGGCCTGTTCCAACCGCGGCACCGGCACCGAGCTGAGGCCCACCCGACACCAGGCCGTTGGCGATTCCAGGACCGAAGATGCCCAGGCCAAGCAAGGAGAGCGCCGCAAGGACCAGGGTCATCGCGTCTTCTATGGTCGGCTGATTGCCACCAAAGCCAGCGGTGAACTGCGAGAACAAAGTCGAGCCGATGCCGACGATGGCGGCCAGGACCAAGACCTTGATCCCTGAAGAGATGACGTTGCCCAAGACCCGCTCTGCCGCGAAGGCTGTCTTGCCAAACAACCCAAAGGGAATGAGCACGAAGCCGGCCAGCGTCGTGAGTTTGAACTCGATCAGGGTGACGAAGAGTTGGATCGCCAGAATGAAGAAGGCGAGCAGCACCACGATCCAGGCAAACAGGAGAACGACGATCTGGACGAAATTCTCGAAGAAACTGATGTAGCCCATCAGATTGGAGATCGAATCGAGCAGCGGTCGGCCAGCGTCAAGTCCGACTTGAGCGATCTTTCCCGGCCGAAGGAAGTCCGACGCGGAGAGACTTGCGCCTGATGCTTTTAGCCCAAGGCCGGCAAAGCTCTCGAAAACGATGCGTGCCAGACTGTTCCAATTACCGATTAGATAGGCAAAGACGCCTACAAAGAGCGTCTTCTTGACGAGGCGCGCGACGATGTCTTCGTCCGGCCCCCAACTCCAGAACAACGCAGCAAGCGTGATGTCGATCGCGGCAAGGGTCGTTGCGAGATAGCCGACGTCGCTACCGAGCAGGCCGAAGCCGTTGTCGATATATCGCGTGAACGTTTCCAGGAATTGGTCGATAATCCCCGTACCCGTCATGGCTTGCTCGCCTCAGGTGTCGCCGGTAGCAGATATCCCTGCGGGATCCGGCTCTGATCCTTTGGGGCCGGCGCCAACGCAGCGGCGGGTTCTTCTTGGCCACGAACCGCGGCACCAGATTTCTTGGCCAAGAAGCGTCGCCGGTTTTCGGCCCAGACCTGCCTGCAATGCTGATAACCTGCCGTTTCCTCCGCAGTGACGCTGCGGCAGCGTGCGAGGTCAGAGCTGGTTGCATCTGTCGTCTGCGCGGCCTTCGGCAGCGCGGGCTGCTCGTCACCACCGCGAAGCTGAATCGTGCAGGCAGTGACGACCAACACGCCGATTGTCGTAAGCAGCGACAACGCCTTGAATGCCCTTATGTCCGTCATCAGTGGAACATCTGTACGTTGGATGACTGATAGCCCTGTCCCGGAGTCAGGAACCGACGAAGCTGTTCTCGTCCCTGATCCTGGGCCGAGGCGCGCTGAGCCGCTTCAAGGCTCTGCGCCCGACCTTGCGCCGTCACGACGGCGGTGAGGTCGGCGAGCTGCTGCGCGTTCAGCGCGAGAATCTGATTGCCAGCCTGCGTTGCCTGCAGCGCGCCGCTGGCACCCTGGCTTGACGTTACGAGCGCGGATGTCTGGATGCGATTGGTGTCGAGGTTGCCAACAATGCCCGCCTGGACGCGAAGCGCGTCTTGCGTTGCGGCATAGGAATTCTGCCAACGTGACTGAGCGTTGGAGATCAGCAACTGGTTCGATTGGCTGCTGGTCGCTGGCGCGTAACTTGTCGAGAAGGCATGATCAATCTGCTGAACGTCGTAGGCGATCCGCTGGGCCTGGGCCAGCAATTGCTGGGTCCGCTGGATCGATGATTGCAGTTGCTGCAGCGATGAATACGGCAGGCTTGCCAAATTCCTTGCCTGATTGATCAGCATCTGTGCCTCGTTCTGCAACGAGGTGATCTGATTATTAACCTGCTGGAGCTCCCGCGCGGCCGTCAGGACATTCTGGACGTAGTTGGTGGGGTCAAAGACGATCAGCGCCCGTGCAGGCACCGTGACGCCAAGCAGCAGCGCGAAGGCGGCCGTGGTCGCCAATAGGCCAAGAGGTCTCATTGCGATTTCTCCAGATTGACGAGGTTGGGGATCAGGTCGAGGGCCCAGGCGACGCCGCGGTGCTGGAGCCAGGCGGGCACGAAGCCGTCAGGTCCATGTTCGGCAAGGAGCTGCGCGATGGCTGCCTGGTCTGTCTTGGAAGAGGCTGCGGTGAAGGCGAGCGCAACCTCACCAAGGCCAAGTTCGAACATCCGGTTGCCGCGACGAGACTGGCAATAGTAGTCGCGCTTTGGCGTTGCCCGGCTCAGAAGTTCGATCTGGCGATCGTTGAGTCCGAAGCGGCGGTAGATGGCGGTGATCTGCGGTTCGATCGCCCGTTCGTTCGGCAGCAACAGGCGCGTCGGGCAGCTTTCGATGATCGCCGGTGCTATCGCGGAGCCATCAATGTCAGAAAGCGACTGTGTGGCGAAGATGACGGACGCGTTCTTCTTCCGAAGCGTCTTCAGCCATTCCCGGAGTTGCCCCGCAAAATCCTCGTCATCGAGGGCAAGCCAACCTTCATCGACAATAAGGAGTGTAGGCCGGCCGTCGAGACGGCCCCCGATGCGATGGAAGAGGTACGACAGCACGGCCGGCGCAGCACCCGTTCCAATCAAACCTTCGGTCTCAAACGCCTGGACCGAGGCTTCGCCAAGGCGCTCGAATTCGGCGTCGAGCAAGCGCCCGGAAGGTCCGCCGAGGCAATAAGGTTGCAAGGCGCGTTTCAGAGAGTTCGATTGGAGCAGGACTGACAAGCCCGTCAGGGTCCGCTCCTCCCTCGGCGCCGAAGCGAGAGATGTCAGTGCCGACCACAGATGATCCTTGACCTCCGGGGTGATCTCGACCTTTTCCCGTGCCAGGATCGCGCCGATCCATTCCGTCGCCCATCCGCGCTCGGAAGGATCCTCAATCCAGGCCAGCGGCTGCAGGGCGACGGGGTTTTCGTCCCCGTCTGACAATGCACCGCCGAGATCATGCCAGTCGCCACCCATGGCGAGCGCAGCCGCCCGAATTGAACCGCCGAAGTCGAACGCAAAGACCTGAGAGTTCGGATAACGGCGGAATTGCAACGCCATCAGAGCCAGCAAAACGGATTTTCCGGCGCCGGTCGGGCCCACCACGAGGGTGTGGCCGACGTCGCCGACGTGGAGAGAGAATCGGAAGGGCGTCGATCCCTCAGTCTTGCCAAACAGGAGTGCCGGCGCCTTGAAGTGCAGATCCCTCGCCTCACCGGCCCACACGGCTGACATCGGAATCATATGGGCGAGGTTGAGCGTCGAGACCGGTGGCTGCCGCACATTCGCATAGACATGTCCCGGCAGGCTACCGAGCCAGGCTTCGACAGCGTTCACCGTCTCGATCATGCAGGTGAAATCGCGGCCCTGAATGACCTTCTCGACCAGCCTCAGCTTTTCATCGGCAGCGTTGGGATCTCGGTCCCACACAGTGAGGGTGGCCGTAACAAAGGCTTGTCCGATCTGATCCGACCCCAGTTCCTGCAACGCCGCGTCGGCGTCGATCGCCTTGTTGTGGGCGTCGGTATCGAGCAGCGTCGACGCCTCGTTGGTCATGACCTCCTTGAGAATGGCGCCAATGGATTTTCGCTTGGCGAACCACTGCCGCCGAATCTTGGTCAGCAGCTTGGTGGCATCGGTCTTGTCGAGCATGATTGCGCGCGTCGACCAACGATACGAGAATGCCAGGCGATTCAGGTCGTCCAGGACCCCCGGGGTCGTCGCGCCCGGAAAGCCGACAATCGTCAAGACCCGCACGTTCGCTGAACCCAGCATCGGCTCAAGCCCGCCGGTCAGTGGCTGGTCGGCCAAAAGCGCATCGATGTACATGGGAATTTCGGGCACGCGAACGCGGTGACGCTTAGTCGAGATCGTCGAGTGCAGATAGGTCAGCGTGGCCTGATCATCGAGCCAGGCGCAATCCGGCATGAACCCTTCGACGAGTTGCAGCACGCGGTTGGTTTGATCGATAAAGCCGCGCAACACCTCCCGGGCATCTGCTCCAACGGTGCGGTCGCGACCTTCATAGAGCAATCGCTCCGCCTTAGCCGCTCCCTCCTCCGGCGGCAGATAGAGGAAGGTCAGGAAATAACTGGACTCGTAGTGGGCACCTGCCTCCTCGAATTGCGCTCTGCGTTCGGCATCGACCAGCGCAGACGCGACATCCGGAAAGGTGTTTGGAGGATAAGCGCCCGCAGAATGACGCTGCGCCTCAACGAACACGGCCCAGCCGGATCCGAGGCGGCGCAAGGCGTTGTTCAGACGACCGGCGACGGCAACGAGTTCGGCCGGCACCGCGCTGTCGAGGTCAGGTCCCCGGAACTTTGCTGTCCGTTGGAAAGAACCATCCTTGTTCAGGATGATTCCCTCGTCGACGAGAGCTGCCCAGGGCAGGAAGTCGGCGAGACGCGCGTTGGAATGACGATATTCGGCAAGGTTCATCATGGCGGAGCGCTCAGGTGTTGAGGTGGCTGGGAATGCGCAGATGTCGGCGCACGACATCGACAAATGCGGGATCGCGCTTGGCGGCCCAGACGGCGGCCATGTGGCCGATGAACCAGAGGATGAGACCCGCGATCCAGAGCCGCAATCCAAGTCCAAGGGCCGCAGCAAGCGTGCCGTTCACGATCGCGACGGACCGCGGCGCGCCGCCCATCAGAATCGGCTCAGTGAGTGCGCGGTGAACGGGCACGACAAAACCTGTGACCGGTTCATCCATCAAACCACCACGCCGCCGCCGAAGGAGAAGAACGATAGGAAGAAGCTCGAGGCGGCAAATGCGATCGACAGGCCGAACACGATCTGGATCAGCCGGCGGAAACCACCCGACGAATCCCCGAACGCGAGCGTGAGCCCGGTCACGACGATGATGATGACCGCGATGATCTTGGCAACCGGACCTTCAACCGATTGCAGGATCTGATTGAGCGGCTGCTCCCATGGCATATTCGAACCAGCGGCCCATGCCGGCGCCGCCGCCAAAAGCACCGTGCCGAAGGCGGCCACCGATGCACCTCGAAGAAAACGAATTTGCTGACGCATGTCAGTCTCCTGCTGTTGAAAGGCTGTAGTCGCCGGCAGCTCCAAGCCCCCGGACGAGCGCGAGCTCAACGAGGCGACGATCAGCGCCACGCCCCGCCAGCACGGCGATAACGTTGATGGTCTCGGCGATCAGGGCACGCGGAACCGTGATGACGGCTTCCTGAATGAGTTGCTCAAGCCGCCGCAGGGCACCGAGCGCGGTACCAGCATGAATGGTCCCGATGCCACCGGGATGCCCGGTACCCCAGGCCTTGAGCAGATCGAGGGCTTCGGCACCGCGGACCTCGCCGACCGGAATACGGTCAGGACGCAGTCGCAGCGAGGAGCGAACGAGGTCCGATAGCGTCGCCACGCCATCGTTGGTACGCAAAGCGACAAGGTTGGGCGCTGTGCACTGCAGTTCGCGCGTATCTTCGATCAGCACGACCCGATCGGCAGTCTTTGCCACTTCGGCCAGGAGCGCATTTGTCAGAGTCGTCTTGCCGGTCGACGTTCCCCCGGCGACGAGGATGTTCTTCCGTGCGGCGACCGCGCTCTTCAGGATCTCGGCCTGCTCCGAGGTCATGATTTCCTTGGCGACGTAATCGTCGAGGGTAAACACCGCGACCGCTGGCTTGCGGATAGCAAAGGCCGGGGCGGCAACGACCGGAGGCAAAAGGCCTTCGAAGCGCTCACCAGTTCCAGGCAGTTCTGCCGAAACCCGTGGCGCCCCGGCATGCACCTCCGCACCTACGTGGTGCGCTACCAGGCGAACAATGCGCTCGCCATCCGCTGCGGAGAGAGTTTTGCCTGTGTCGATCAAGCCACTCGACAGCCTGTCGATCCACAACCGCCCATCCGGATTGAGCATCACCTCGATGATCGCTTCATCTTCGAGGTAGCCGGCAATCGCTGTGCCAAGCGCACTACGAAGCATGCGCGCGCCGCGCGAATTCGCTTCCGATTGAATGGAATGGCTTGGCACCGTCGTCCCCACCCAGTGAGAGCGTCCGCAAAGGGCCCTCAGATGGGATGATTAGAAAAAGCACCTATGGAGTTGGCGCAACAAGCGCTTTCGGTGATCGTAGACTGGCGTAGAAAAAGGAAGACTGAGAACTGATATTGGACTCCTGCTCAATCGTACCAGTCCGCTAAGAGCTATCGCTCACCACTCCGCGCCGTCGTCCGCGGGTATCAGGATGGGCGAATTCTCGTACAAGCCGACCGACTTGACACCATTGGAAACAGAGGCTGGCGTGGAGCGGGAAGTTAAACTCATCCATGAAGCGCAGACTCTACGCCAAGGCAGCGCGAACCAGACCAAGGCTGCGATCTGCAGCGCTACGTTGAGGCCGAACGCGACCTGATAGGCCTGGACGGACCTATGGCCATCGATCGTGTGCCATTGCTCCAGGATCAGGCCTGTCGCGTATTGTGCCAGAAATGCCCAACCAAAGTGCAGGACGTTCAAGACGCCGTTGGCACGACCAGCAAGCTCCGGCGGAAAGTAATCCGCTATTACCGCGAAGCTGACCACGGTTGCCGTTCCGGCAATTGCGACAACCGACCAGGGCAGGATGGACGGCAGGGGCGCTCGCAAGATCAAGGCTGAATCGGCTGCGATGAACAGCACTGCAACCACCACTAATATAGCCTCCGCTCCGATTCCTTTGCGTTTGATGTAATGGACGGCCATACCGAACAACCAGGCACCGCCGCTTAGTACGACGGACATTGTAAACAGCTGTCTGACGAGACTTGTGCGATCAAGCCTCTCCACGTCGATCAGCCACGGTGATGCCCACAGCCCCTGCAGAGACCAGGCTGATCCGACGCAAGTCGCCGACAACGGGGCCATTCGCCAGAAGCGCCGATCGCTGAAAACGGAGCTAAGAGTGGCGCAGGCTGCTGATGGGACAATGCCCCGCTCGGGAACCACGACATAGATGAAAATGGCCGTCGCGCCGGTCGCCGCCGCTAGGATCTCAAAGAGCTGCCGCCAGCTCATCCAAGCGAGTAGGTATTCTACGGGAACCGTAGCGGTCACCGCTCCTAGCGATCCCAGCATGATCATGTAGCCGTTAAGCAAGGCAACTCGTTCTCTGGGGAACCAAAGGACGATCGACTTCAGTCCTGCGGTCAACGCCGCCGCCACGCCAAGCCCGATCATTGCACGCGCGATCAAAAGCGACAGGAAACCGGTCGATATCGCGAAGAGTCCGGCGCCCGCTGCGGCTAGCAAGAGCAGAACACTCTGGACGCGACGCGGACCAAAGCGATCCAACAATATACCGACAGGGATCTGAGCCGCCGCGAATATCAGGAAATAGAC
Source organism: Bradyrhizobium sp. in8p8 (assembly GCF_000426845.1). GTDB lineage: Bacteria > Pseudomonadota > Alphaproteobacteria > Rhizobiales > Xanthobacteraceae > Bradyrhizobium > Bradyrhizobium japonicum_C. The sequence goes on from NZ_AUGD01000001.1 coordinate 637,395, forward strand.
TGACGTAAGCAACCCGAGGTCGGCAGTCCCGAGCGCGGTATCCGAGCTGAGATGACTGGCGATCAAAGCGTTGATCGTTCGATACAGATACGAAAGATAGTATCCAGCAGCAAACGGGAGAAAAACGCGCGAGATGAGACGCCATGTCCCGGAAATTTGCATGCTGGCCCTCTTGCTGTCAGCTCGTGCGAGCCGATAGCGCGACCAGCTTTTCGTCAGTTCGGGTAAATCCCTGCGGTCGTAGGGTGGCGTAGAATAAGAAGGATCCGCGAAATGGTCTGTCTACGTGGCTCTCTCAAGTTTCTTCGGCCGGTTCCTGACGACCGATGTCTTCTGGAATCTCCCGGAGAAAGCTTTGCCCCTTTTGCAAACGGCGCCCGAGTGCTTCGACAAATCCTTCAAAACGATCCCTGCCCTTTGCCTGCGCGGCAGCCTGTGCGTCGTTGGGTAGCGGCGGCGTGATCGTCAGCCAAAAGCGGATGAAGAGCGCCAAGCTTTCGGCCGTCAAGCCCACGTCGCGTTCCAGCCGCTGCATCTGGCGCGACAGCCGATCGAGGCGCCGGGTAAACGCCGCTTCTCGCCTGTCCGCTCCATCCGGGGACAGAAACGAAACAACTGCCGCTTCCACGATCGCCGACCGAGAAAGTCTTTTGCGATCGGCGAGCTCTGAGATCTGTTTCAGCAGTTCTGGCGGGAAGTAGACGTTCATCCGGTCGCGCATAATGCCTCAGAGCTCCATACCGTCATTCGGGTCCATGGCGACCTGACGCGCAACGCCGCGCATCTGCTGGCGTATGAGCCGGGACTGGCGGACCCCATCCTCGTCATCGTCAAGAACGGCGGCAAATTCTTCTGCCGGCGTCGGTTCGGTCGTCTCCTTGGCGATCGCGACGTGATCGGGGAGTTCGGGCTCGCGACGGAGTCCGCTGTTCGCCGTGTCTTCCTCGACCTCCGCGGCTTTGTCAGTTGGACCCGCCGTCGGCTTCAATGGTCCTAGCGCTGACCAACCGTCCGTTCTCGATGATCGGCCGGCGCTCGCCGGATTTGGCGGCGGCAGAACCCGCTCGGTGAACCGCCTATCCTCGTAGTAGCGAACTTTCTTCGCCCGGATCGGCGGCGTACCCGCCACCATGACGATCTCGTCCATCGGTGGAAGCTGCATGACCTCGCCCGGGGTCAAGAGAGGTCTGGCCGTCTCCTGCCGCGAGACCATCAAGTGCCCCAACCACGGGTTCAATCTATGGCCGGCATAGTTTTTCATGGCCCGCATCTCGGTCGCGGTCCCGAGCGCGTCCGATACCCGCTTGGCGGTCCGCTCGTCGTTGGTCGCGAAGCTGACGCGGACGTGACAGTTGTCGAGGATGGCGTTGTTAGGCCCGTAGGCCTTCTCGATCTGGTTGAGCGACTGCGCGATCAAGAAGCTCTTGATGCCGTACCCCGCCATGAAGGCGAGCGCAGACTCGAAGAAATCCAGCCGCCCCAGCGCCGGGAACTCGTCGAGCATCATTAGCACTCGATGCCGACGGTCGCGGGCGTGTAGATCCTCGGTCAGGCGCCGGCCGATCTGGTTCAGCACCAGACGGATCAGCGGCTTGGTCCGAGAAATATCCGACGGCGGCACCACGAGGTAAAGCGTCGTCGGGCGACCATCTGCGATCAGATCGGCAATCCGCCAGTCGCAGCGACAGGTCACCTGGGCCACGACGGGATCGCGGTAGAGCCCGAGGAACGACATCGCGGTGGATAGGACGCCGGAGCGTTCGTTTTCGGATTTGTTGAGGAGTTCGCGCGCGGTCGAGGCGACGACGGGATGGGCGCCCTGCTCGCCAAGGTGCGGTGTAGTCATCATCGCCCTCAGCGTGGTCTCGATCGGCTGCTTCGGATCGGACAGGAAGGCGGCGACGCCGGCCAAGGTCTTGTCCGCCTCGGCATAGAGAACGTGGAGTATGGCGCCGACCAGGAGCGAATGACTGGTCTTCTCCCAGTGGTTCCGCTTGTCGAGGGAGCCTTCGGGGTCGACCAGGACGTCGGCCACGTTCTGGACGTCGCGAACCTCCCATTCCCCGCGCCGGACCTCGAGCAGCGGATTGTAGGCTGAGGACTTTGGGTTGGTGGGATCGAACAACAGGACGCGGCCGTGTCGCGAGCGGAAGCCCGCGGTCAGTTGCCAATTCTCGCCCTTGATGTCGTGAACGATGGCCGAGCCGGGCCAAGCCAGGAGCGAGGGGACGACAAGACCGACACCCTTGCCGGATCGGGTGGGTGCAAAACACAACACGTGCTCCGGCCCGTCGTGGCGAAGGTAGTCGCGGTCGAGCTTGCCGAGCACCACACCATCCGGACCGAGAAGTCCCGCCGCTCGAACCTCGTCCGCACCAGCCCAGCGCGCCGACCCATAGGTCGCGACATTCTTGGCTTCGCGCGCCCGCCAAACCGACATGCCGATCGCCACCGCGATCGAAACGAAGGTCCCCGACGCCGCAATGAAGGCTCCTTCGACAAAGACCCGTGGCGCATAGGCGTCGTAGACGAACCACCACCAGAAGAAGACGGGCGGGTAATAGACCTTGAAGCCCAACAGTTCGAACCAGGGCCGCCCAAGCTCCGGTTGCCAGGCGAGCCGCCAGGCCGTCCACTCGGTTGCTCCCCAGATGGCCAGCAAAACGATCAGGCCGACCACGATCACCTGCCCCCAAAGGATTTTGGTTCCGGACATCCCGAACGCCCTTCCGCAGCTGGATTGGTGCGATTGTTAGAGACCGAGGTCGCGCTTGCGACCAAAGCCCCATTCGATTCCACCGCCGTCCTTCACGACGCCGGTGACGTGTTGGCCGAGCCTCCTTTCGAGTTCGCGCGACCAGGGCACGAGTTGGAAGCCGAGCCCATTGTCGATCATGGCGAAGCGTCCCGAGGCGAGCGTCAGACGCTGGCGATATGTCCCCGCCACATGCTCCCCGGATTCGGACTTCACGTAAGGGAGGCTGGTGTCGGCCGAGACTTTTGCGGCCACCTGGTCCAGTTCAAGCTGGCGCAACGTGTTCAGGAGGTTGCGCTGCAAGATGATGCGTTGGCCCTGCCGCCGCGCTAGGCCCTCCCGGATCAGATGCTCGGTACGGGCTTCCATGGCTTGGCGCGTCTCTCGGCCGAATCCGCCCATGGCAAGCGGCATGGAGTCGCGTTCGACCAGCCTGTGGTCAAGCCAGGTCGCGCCTTTTGCGGTGACCTGCTCGGCAAGATCGAGATCGGAGCGGATGGCGAGCACCACGGTCGGCCGTGGATCGCCGGCTTGACCGAAGCGTCGGACTTCGACGATTCCCCCAACGGGCGGAGCATGTTCGAAGGCCTCGATACCTCGAAAGCGCACGTGGTGCGCGCGTCCGTCGGTCCCGTCGATCAGGGCGTAGGCCTCGCCAGTCAGTTCGTCATGCAATCCACGCTCGACCAGTCGTCCCATAAGCTGAGACGTCGGCTGTCCACCCTCGATGACGAAGTCGGCGACGCCGCGCGCTTCCCCGCGCTCGGTAAAGGCGCGGTGCATGGTCTTGATGATGTCGCCGCGCATGCCGAGGTCGCGCAAGCTGCGCTCGGCCTCGAGTCCGACCATCCACTCCCCTGGTGCGGCGGATGCGGCAAGGCCCATCTTCTCGAGGTGCTGAAGACGGCCAACCATCAGGCGGCGGATCTCAGGATCCGCGCTGCCGGGATTCTTGGGTCGAAGATCGATATACCCGGTCTCTTCCGCCGCCAGTCGGACCTCCCGGTCGAGCCGCGTCCATCGTTCCGCCGAGACTTCCCTCTCCAGCGAATTGCGGATCTCGTGCTCCGGTTTTGGACCCAGTTCGATCGCGACCAATTCCTCGGCGCGTGAACGCAGGCCCCGGCTGATGTAGTCGCGGGAGATCACGAGATCAGCGCCCTCTTCGTCGACCCCCCGAACGAGAAGATGGACGTGAGGATTGTCGGTATTCCAATGATCGACAGCCACCCAATCCAGTCGCGTGCCAAAGTCGGCTTCCATCTGCTTGGCGAGGTCGCGGGTGAAGGCCTTCAGGTCGGTCATATCGCCGGCGTCCTCCGGCGAGACAATGAACCTGAAATGGTGACGGTCGTCCTTGCAGCGTTCGGCAAACGCCGCGCTATCGGCGCCGTCGCCGCGGGCATCAAACATCTCGGCCCGCTCACCACTCCGGGTCACGCCATCGCGCTTCAGATACGAGAGATGGGCCGTCAGCGGCGCTGAGCGGAAGGCTCGTCCTTTGTGGCGAACCACGCGCGCCTTCACCACAACGCGCCGCGTCGGGCTGAACAATCTCGCCCGGCTAAAGGCGAGGCGCCCGCGGCCAAACGTCGAACGCCCATGGGCCGCGGAACGCCTGCCGGCCGGGGTCTGACCCGAGGTGTGTCCGGTTTTCTTCGCCGCGCGTAGCACCTGATTGATGAAGCTTTTCGGCTTCGGCGCGCGGGTACTGCGGATGCGCCCGGGCCGGATACGCAGATCGCTGTCGCCCGTGGTCATGACTGCGCCTCGAAGGACGCCAAAACGCGTAGAGTGCCGAAAATGTAGTTGATCTCATTCTTAAAAATCCAAGGCGCGGCACGCGCCCCGACCGACCGGCACGCCGGAACCCAAGCCATGTCAATGGCTTGCGGTTCGAGCGGCGAGCCCCTTTTATCTCGCCGTCCTGCCGTCGTGGTCTCCGGGTCGCCGGTTCCCGAAAGAGCCACCGCGACCTGGCCGCCAACTCGCGAAGCCCCCACTGCTTCCGAGCGCTTGCGATAGCGATCGTTACCCGAAGGGCCGAGACACCCGAAGGGTGGCTCGGTGAGGAGCGAAGCGACGAGTAGAGCGCGGGCCGAAGGCATCGCCCATACACCATCAGCTTGCGAACCCGCACACCTGGTCATCGCGATACTCCCGAATCCGATCGAGGGACGAACATGCCAATTGGCCGGGGGACCATGGGCGAAACATCGGGCGCCGAGAACGCGGTCGTGACACCGCTAGACGGCATGAGCGCCAACAACCGATCACGCGTCTTCATGAGATCGGATCGCGTGACGAATAGCGTCGCAGCTGCTGATGACTGTCCGCCGGACGTCCACCTCGGCGGCAGTTCGACGGCAAGCAGATTTGCAAGCTTTGCGACGTATGCTCGCGTCTCGTCTGGCAGAGAGCCGCCCGCAAGATGCTCTTCATAGCGAGATGGTCCCGCATTGTACGCCGCAAACACGCCAGGCGAGCCATACCGATCGAGCAGTTCGCGCAAGTACGCCGTACCGGCCAGAATGTTGTCGTGCGGGTCGTAGGGGTCGTTCCCGAGATTGTAGCGCACACGAAGTTCCGCCCAAGTCGCTGGCATGATTTGCATCAGGCCCATTGCGCCTTTTGGCGATCTGGCGTGCACGTCACCAGCACTCTCGATGCGTTGGACTGATCGGATCCAGTTCGGCGCAATCGCAAAGCGTTGTGCGGCTTCATTGATGAAGCCGGCAAATGAGTGAGCGGTCTGACTGATCGCCGGCTGGGCGGTTGATCCGCTCTGGGCCAAAGCAGCACCGTCGAACGCGGTCAGAAGAAGCATCACGGGCACGACTGCACAAACGCGCGTGCCCAACCGACCCAAGCACGCGGTCGGGCTCGCGCCAGCCTTGCAGACATCGATCGAGACGGAGGAATGATCCCGCAATCGATCGAACAAGGGCATGGCGAGGAGAACACGTCGAATACGCACGATCACCCCTCCCACGTCCACACCGGCATCGCACGGCCGATCACGCTGGATGCCGGAAGAAATCCAAAATACCGGCCATCAAGAGAGTCGTCCGACTGCCAGTTCATCAGAAACAGATCGCCGTCGCCGACGACGCGGCAGCCCTGCCATTTCGGCAGCGGCCGGCCGCGTCCGTCGCGGTCCTTCGCCTCGCCCACCGCGACCTCGTCGACCGAAATCGTGAGGCCGGTTCTGCAAACACTCTGCCCCGGAAGGGCGAGCACGCGCTTCAGCATGGGCACGCCAATGGGCAAATAGCCGTTCAAATCGAGGAAGGTCGCGAGCGGCTCCGGCGGCTGCACGGCGACCAATTCAGTAACTTGGAATTGGTCCGCCGGTCGGAGGCGGTAGAGACCGATCGGCACGCTCGCGGATGCGTTCCAGATGTATAGCGGAATCGGCTCCAGGACGATCGTCGCGATGAGCGCAGCAGCGACCCCAATCGTCACGGCCAGCATCGGTAGGCGGCCCGTCATCGCATCACCCTTTGGCGATGGAGCCAGGCCTGATGGCGCGCTTTCGTATACGGGCGCGGGTTTTCATTAACGGACAGACGGTTGTGAACGTGATGCCAATGGTCGGGAGCGACATCAGCCGGATCGACGCCGAGCGCCTCAACGGCATCGATCATCTGCAGCACGCGCTCGACCTTCGGCCAGCCGGACAGGCGCAGCAGAATCTCACCGCCGGGCGTCACATAAGGAACGGTCGAGCAGCGCTGTCCCAGTGCGACCGCGCGCAAGATGTCGATGCGCGAAATGATCGTGCCAAAGTCGTTGGAGGTCCACCGGACGAAGGCAAAGATGCTGCCTGGCGCGAATGACAGGACACGCCGATGGCGATCAAGCTTCCGTTCCCCGACAATGCGACCGAACCGAATGCGGTTTTCGATGCGCTTCTCGAGCCACAACACTTCCACTTCCGTGAGATCGCTCATGCGGCGGCTCCCGGACGCTGGGGCTGGCAGCCGTGAGCTTGGGGCTCGGTCGAGAGTGTGTATCGCCTGCAAAGGCAGGCTGGCCTGTCGGACTGCCGTTGCCGAGCGCCATCGACGCCGCTTTCGGCCTGCTCCGTTAGAAGAAATCCGAAGGATTTCCGGTTAGTAAAGTTAGAGCGGCTGGAAAGCGCGGAGAAACAAGCTCTTAAGCTCGATTCCGGTCCCCGATAGCACGAGGATCGGGTCCCCGATAGCACGAGGGTTGCGGTCCCCGATAGCACGAGCTGATTCACAGGTTGTCCTCCGAATTTGGAATGAGACCGCGCCGGCGCAAGCGGGCCGTTAAGGGATCAACAGGCGTGGGTGCAAAGTTCAGTCGCTCGGTGCCATCAGGGTCGCGCGTGAGCACGAGCTGATAACCGGGCAATGTCTGGCGCTGGACGATCTGGCGCACGTCGTAAGCAAAGTGCTTGAGGGGCGAGAGGATGCCGGACTTGGCATGGAGGTGCACCAGATCAAAACTCCAGCCGCCGTCCTGGCGTCCGCCGTGCTTGCGCACAAGACGATAAAGCCACCTCTCAAGTCCGCCCGTCAGCTCGAAATAGGCGCGATCAATCGTCAGCACGAGCGCGTCATCGATGACGCCAGCGTAGAACCAATCCGGCAGGATCAGCTCGATCCCAAATGGGCGGCCATTTGCATCGGCCGTCTCTTTCCACTCGTTGATCCAGGAGAAGCGATGCCGTCGCCGCTCTGCCGGCTGACGGATCGACGTCAGCACGGTCGTTGACTGAAGTCTGTCGAGACCCGCCTTCAGCCGATCATAGTCGCGTGCGCCGGTGCCGCGGCCGACGAACGTCAGAATTTCATACGGCGTTGCAGCCATCAGGCGCGACGTCTTCAGGCCGGCATCACGGGCTTCGACAATCTGGGACGCGGCCCAGATCAGAACGTCTGCATCCCAGATCGTCGCCATGCCGTGTTCCGGCACGGCTTCGACACGAATTGCGATCGCACCGGCACGGAAGTCGATCGGCACGATCCGCTTAGTCTTTGCGAGGGAGAAGAACGGATACGCCATCAGATCCTGCGCGTCGCGCGGCGCAAGATCGCCGGGCAACGCCCGAAAGAGCTCAAGCTGGTCGCGCTCCGAATGGTGTTTGCGCCGCATGGTCACTACTCTCACGCGGCAATCAGCGACGTTCCTGGCCCGCATACGGGCGCAGCGCGGGCTGCTTCTTGGCCGGCAGTACCGTCCCCTTCCCGGGATCGGACGTCGACGTCTTGGCGCCGCGGTCAGCCCACGCTTTCAGGTCATCGACGGCGTAGACAACACGTCCGCCGATCTTCCGATACGTCGGTCCAGTACCGTACGTGCGGTGCTTCTCGAGCGTGCGACCGGACAGGCCAAGATAGCGCGCGGCCTCAGGTGTACGCAGGAATCGCGGTGGTAGACCGGCCATCGGATCGGGCATTTGAGGACTCCAGGAGGACATCGCACTACGCCTGGCTAGGCCGGCGTGTGTGCGGTCATCATGGAGAAGCAAGATCTCGGAGGGGGATGCCGAATATGGAGGGGGCCGCTTTCGATACCCCCCAACCGGAAGGGCTATTCGTCCCTGCGCCCGGACCGCAGAAGTTTGCGGTAACCACCGCGCATCAACGCAAGGCCGCCTTGCACCAAGCGGATTGTTCGATTGCGCAGATCATGGGTCTTCCAGGCACGGTCGGGGATTCGCTTTTTGCCGAAGAGCGCTTCGGCGATAACGCGATAGCTTCCGCCGGCGCTGCGAGCATCAAGCGCACGGATCGCGGCGCTCAAGCGTTCGCGCCGCTGTTTAGATAGTTGGTGAAAGGCAGGACCTGGTGCGCGTCCATTCATCGCGCGCCACAGCCGGCGGGCTGCATACGCACGCGCGCCGAAATCGCCGTCAAATGGCAGTTCGGCTGCATATGACGCGCCAAGCACCGGTGGATCCTTGGACCAGACACGGTGATCCACTGCACCGATGCGCAGCACGGCGTGCCAGCCGTCGGCGGCGCGGCGCATCTGGCCTGCTGCAAGGTCAAGCAGCGGTTGAGGCGCTGAACTGCGATCGGCGGCCGAGGCAACCTTGACCGGAACGACCGCCGCTAGAACCTCAGGCGCCCAAAAGATCGTCTGCTCATCGAACGACCGCCGCGGGTCATGGGCGAAAGCAGAGGCCCCACCTCCTCCTGAATTCGTCAGTCACTTCGCCGTTCGGGCTGTTGGCAATCATCACCTCGTACTCACGCCGGTAACCGGCGTTGCGGCGGAGACATTCCCAGGCGATGTCGGTGATTTCGGCGTCTTGTAGGCTCTTGTAGGATTCCGGCGACCGCCAGTCGAATTCAGGCATTGCTTCCGCCCCATTGCACGCTGCTAACAACGATTGCGCCGCAATAGGTATGAACGAGGCGGTTGTAGGAAGCCCCTAGTTTGGCACCACGTGGTGCACCGGAATGACCACCGATCAGCAAAAGAAAATAGTTCTGCCTGCAAGTCGCCGGCCGGCGGTTTTCTTCTATTTTGAGCCGGTGCCGCGCAAGAGGCGTCCCTGCTCGGTCACCCATTTGGCGCGCGCGAGATGACTCTGATATGCGCTTCGCGCACGGTCCGGCTCCCGCACCGGATCGATATGCAGCACCACTCGAGCGACTTCCATCCAGTCAGCCCCTTGGCTTTCGGCCTGCAGAAGGCGCATGTAGGTCACGACATGCTGCTCATCGTAGGCAGTGAGAATTTGATCTGCAGGCGCAGCGTCGGCGACGCCTGGGTCGAGCGGCGGCTTCCTCATAAGACTCCACGCCTTAGTTTAGACAATTTCTAACACGCGGGCAGGAAGGAGCAGAAGCGCCAAAATTGTCGCGGAAGCCGTCCGGATCGCGTTTTGTCGAAAATACTCCGTGGTGAAATACTCTTCAAGGACATGCCCTCTCGCGTATGGATATACGCGAGATACTTGCAATCAATTTGCGGAAGCTCCGGCAGGCCCGTGGTTTGTCACAGGAGGAATTGGCTCATCGTGCTGAAATTGACCGCACTTATATCAGCGCACTCGAGCGAAGCGTTTATGCGGCGGGTATCGACGTTGTCGATCGGCTCGCTCGCAGCCTGGGTGTCGAGGCCGCCGACCTGCTCACTCGCCCGCCCACAAGCACCAAGAAAAGGACTCGGGGGCAGGCCGAGTGATTGAGCCGACCCGCTCGATCCGGCGGCCGGTTCGCGCTCACTGACGCCTGGAAGGATGGGAAGCCCCGCCCGGCAGACCGGACGGGGCTTGATGAAGTGGCCTACTCGCCGGTCTTGCGCGGCCGCGACCAGAGCAGGGTGTAGCCTTCACCGCCTTCGTCGTCGAACAGGTTCGCGTAGATCGGCGCGTTGAAGGAAGGATCGTCGAGCTTGAGCGAGAGGTAGTCGCGGCCTTCCTCGGAACGCTTCGACCAGGCTGCGCCGATCTCCGCCCGGCCCACATAGATGCGGTGGCTGGGGGCGTTGTCATTGGAGCGGTTGGTCTCGGCGACGATGCGGACGCCCTTGGCCTTCAGGCTCAGGGTGACGATCTCGCCCTGGAATTCGTTACCGACCTTCTTGAAAGAACCGATGTTAGCCATGTCACTTCTCCTGTTGTGTTTCGAGCCCGCGACCACCGCGGCCTCGATGGCGATCTAGGGCCGAGGACGATCGGCGACGCACCCGCTCGGGCCGGAGCGCAGCGGAGGACGTCGTTGTGGCGACTTTCTTGCCTCGCGAGGAATGGGCGAAGCCCAGGGGAAGAAAGTCGCATCAACGGCGTTGCGGCTCAGACGATCGAGGCGAAGCCGGTCTTCGGCCAGATCAAGCCATCAACGAGGCCACGTGCGTCCGCGTGCTGAACCACGATATCTGGAGAAGCGTGGCTATCTCGGTTTTGATGAACAAGAGGCGTGAACGATTCAGCGGGGAAAGAGAAACAATCTCCTGCAAAAGGCGGTATCGTCTCCCAAGAACGGATCGAGATAAGATCGTTCTGCCGCGGCTGCGTGGGCCAGACCGAATGTCGGCAGCTTGATCGATGAATTCCGAGCAGGACGAGATCTCCGCGCTCAAGTTCGATCATCCCGTTCACCGCGCCGATCTACGCGAAACGAAGCTATTCGACATGGCAGCGGTAAGCGATCGCCCCTGGGGCCATGCGGCCGTAAGAATTGGCTAGGACGGTTTCTCCACCACCACATCGGGCTCGAACGGGCGGGTCTTCGCCAAAACCACCAAGCGCGTCATCGCCGTGCCGCCAACGCAAACCGCGCCCAAGGAAGCGAAGACTTCACGCCAAGCCAGCGAGGGCACCCCGATATTGGACACGGCGAACACCACATGATAGCCGGCGACGGCGGCGGGAACAGCGAATGCTGTTGCGATCGCGATGCGCAAGGCCGAGGACCGAGTAACAGCAAAGGCGACCTGGCCGAGGACCAGCGTCAGCGCACCGCCGGCCGTCGCGATAAGCATGGCGCCAATGAGGCCGGCGTCGCTGTGAAACGTCATCATCCCGATAATGAGTGCGACAAAAAACGGCAGGGCATACACGGCAAGCGCAATGATCGCCCAGCAGAACAGACCGATGCCGAGTGTGTTGAGAACAAGCCCAATAGCGAGCATGGTGGTGGCTCCATGTGCATAGATCTACCAGTCGCGCCTTCCACCACCACCACGGCGCAACTCTGGATATGAGACTGAAACGAGGCGGAGTTGCGGCGGGAGCAATTTCGCCTCAAAGACTTCAGTTGAGCAGACGGCGCTCATGCGCCGCCGAACATCCAGACCGGGATGCCGAGCCGTTTCGCCTTGTCGGCGAGGTTGTCCTGGATGCCCGTGCCCGGGAAGTGCATGACGCCGATCGGCAGGAGTTCGAGCATGGCATCGTTGCGCTTGAACGGTGCTGCCTTGGCGTGCCTCGTCCAGTCGGGCTTGAAGGCGATCTGGGCCACTTTGCGGTTGCTCGCCCATTTCGAGGCGATCAGTTCGGCCCCCCTCGGGGAGCCGCCATGCAGCAGGACCATGTCGGGATGCTTGGCATGAACCTTGTCGAGACGATCCCAGATGAGGTGGTGGTCGTTGAAGTCGAGCCCTCCGGTGAGCGCGATCTTTGGCCCTGAGGGCAGCAGGATCTCGGTCTCGGCGCGGCGCTTGGCTGCGATGAAGTCGCGGGAGTCGATCATCGCCGCGGTCAGGGTGCGGTGGTTCACCAGCGATCCCGATCGGGGGCGCCATAATGTGCCGGTGTGAGTCTCGAAGCGTTCGATGGCTTGGTCACGGAAGAGCTCCAGGCAGTTGCGTCGCTCGATCAACGTGGTGCCTTCCGCCGTGATGCGTTCGAGTTCGACGGATCGAACTTCGGAACCGTCCTGCTCGCGCTGACTCTTCCGTTGCGCCTGTTCGTTGTCGTCGAGTTGGCGACCGATGCGGTCGACGGCTCGGTGGAACAGGTTGACGGTCGACCAGAGCAGATCGTCGAGGTCCGGCTCGAGCCGCGTGTCGCTCAACGTCGCGACCAGGGCATCGAAGATATCGACGACGGCACCGGTAATGATCCTGCCGTCGGGAAGCGGCCGTGGATCGGGCTGGTCGTCGAAGGGGCGGTAACCGAAGAGCTGCAATTCGGCAAGAACGTGTTCGGTCGGAGATGCGTCGTGCGGTGGTTCGATGTCATCGTGGTCGGTCATGGAGGCGATCCTTTGCCGGATCGGCCGCGACCATCGCGGCCTTCGTGGCGATCACTCAGACGGCAGGCGGAACGGGCCAGAACCCGGAGCAGAGCGGAGGGCCGAAGCGCAGCGGAGGATGGCGGAGGCCGGGCTATTTTGCTTCGCGATGCAAAGCGCGCTCGCCAGATGGCTAATGTGTCTTCTCGTCGCCGGCGCGCGGCGGAAAATAGCCGGACGCAGCCATTGCCGGTCCGAGCCGCTTGCCGTCCGATCGCCCTCTAGAAGGCCGTGGTCGCGTGCTCTCCCGGCAGTGGCCGCACCGCGACCGACCTGTCGATGCCCATCGAATTGCCGGGGCTATTCCGCGGTTGCCAACGACGAATGCAGCAAACGGACGACGTCCTCTGGTACGAGCTGAAGCCGCAACGATGCGCGGAGGGCTTCGAGGCCAAAGATGTGCAGATCTTCGTTGAAATCGCCCACCCGAGGCGACAGCGGAATCGCTTCAACGCCGGCCTCTACCGCGCGCTGCGTGAGAATCGCCTGTACGGTATCTCCGGCAGCATCGTCATCGCGGGCGATATAGAGCCGACGCAGGCCAGATGGCAGCATCATCGCTGCGAGATGATTAGCCGAAAGCGCGGCCGCCATGGGCAGGGCCGGCAGTGCGTAACGCAGTGACAGCATGGTCTCGATTCCCTCGCCGGCAGCGAGCACATCATCGACCACGCCGAAGCGAACGGCGTTGCCGAGCAGGTCACCCATGGCGCGTCGTGGTGTGTCGATCGGAGCCTTGCCGAGCCGCACGCGATCAAAACCGTGTGGATCTAGCCAGGTGCGGTGCACGCCGGTGATCCGTCCATCGAGGTCGGTGACACAGGCTATCATCGCCGGCCAGGTTTCGGTCGACGAATGCTCATCCGGTCGATAGTAGCAACGAGGATGGAAGCGCAAGCTGCCACCATGGTTGATGCAACTAATTCCGCGACGCTGCAAGTACGCCTCGGCTAATGTCCCTTCAATCGGGTTGGATATCGCAAAGAGCCGACGAGCGGCTTCCTGCGATCCGGCCGGCGCGACTGGACGAACGGGCCTCGGGAGTGATTGCTCCTCGGAACGAGGCAGCTTCAGAAAGCGCCTCGCCTCCTCGGCGACCTCGCGAAAGTCTCGCAAGGCCAGACTTTCGCGGATGATGTCGAGGAGATCACCATGTTCTCCGGTCGCGGCGTCGGTCCATTTCCCAGCGGGTCCCTTCGGTGATTCGTGCAGCCGCACGAACAACGAGCGGCCCGGCGTATTGTAGACGTCGCCGACCAGCCAGTACCGCCCCGCCCGCCTGCCATTAGAGAGATAGTGTCGGCACACCGCCTCAGCCTCGCACGAGAGGCGGCGTGCCAGTTCGGAAGCATCGCCGGCCATCACGCGGCCTCCCGCTCACTGACGCCCGTAACCGGATAGGTGTCGAGCACCCTGGACAGGACCTCGATGCCGCTCGCGTCCGTGGGTACGAACATGCGCAGCTTCCAGGAGATGATCTCCCCAAAGAGGCCGTAAGCACGGAGGCGATCGCGTATCGTGTCGTTGAATCCGGACAGCTCGATGCGATAGGCGCCCATCACCCGGACGCGGCGAAGTTGGAGTTCCTCCGCGAGGTCGAGGACGGTGCGTCCCTCCATCAGCGCGGCAAAGGCAGCGTCCGGCGTCAGCGCGGGCGCGTCCCTCGAAAGGACGTTTGCGACCCATGTGGCCGAAAACTTGCGTCCGATGATGCGTTCGCCCGCATCGGTCTGGAGCCGATAGACGCGGGTTGATTCGTTCGGCAGCCGCTTCCAGATAGGGAGCAGCAAGCCCGCCACAACGTGGATCGTGCTTTCCGTGAACTGGGGCACCTCGGCAAGCTCCGCCACCCAGGCCGCAGCGAAGCGCCCACGGTCCGCTTCGATCCAGTGGCTCTCCGCCATCATGCTCAAGGGGACCGTGTGCTGATCCATCGGCCGGATCAGACGGACGCGCCGCTCGATCTCGCCGTCATCGAGCATGACGCTCGCCGCGGGGACCTGCACGGCGGCTCGTCCCGAGCGCTCATTGACCAGCAGGACGGCCTGACGATCGGAAAGACGAGCAAGAGCGTCATCCAGACTCACCGGATGATTGCGCTGGCGCTGTGTGACAGTGAGCAGCCGGGTCTCGGCGCCGGTCCCCCGCTGGTCATAGATCGTCCGCCGGTCGGTGACGACAAGGCTCTCGGCACGGAGTGTTTCCAACCCGACGTCGTAGGTGCCGGATGCAACCGCGCCTTCGATCCGAGCGGTCAAGAGCTGCTCGAAGGCGGTGAACAGCACATTCTGGAGGTCGATGGTGAGCGCCAATAACCTGTTCAGAAAGGTCGTGATCGGCGGCAGGTCATTCCTGAGCCCATTGGCATCCATGAGCTTCAGACCGGTTGCATCCTCGAACCTCCCAAGCGAGCAACCGTCGACCTTGCCTCGCGCGAGCAGCGTGTAGAGCTGACGCAACGCATCACGTCCATACTGGCTTTCGAGATTGTCCTCGGGCCGGAACAGGCCCTGTCCTCCGGTCTGACGTTGGCCGCGCGTAATGGCTCCCAACGTATCGAGCCGGCGGGCAATGGTGCTGAGAAAGCGCTTCTCGGCCTTCACGTCTGTCGCAATCGGACGAAACAGCGGCGGCTGCGCCTGGTTGGTCCGGTTGGTGCGGCCAAGGCCTTGGATCGCGGCGTCGGCCTTCCAGCCGGGCTCGAGCAGGTAATGGACGCGCAACCGGCGATTCCGCGCCGACAGTTCGGCATGGTAACTCCGCCCCGTGCCGCCGGCGTCGGAGAACACGAGGATGCGCTTGACGTCATCCATGAAGGCCGAGGTCTCGGCGAGATTGGCCGAGCCTGCGCGGTTTTCGACCACCAGCCGGTCGCCCTTGCGGATGACGCGGCGCGAGCGGCCCGTCACCTCGGCGACCAGTTCGGTGCCGAAGCGCTGGATGACCTGATCCAGTGCCCCAGGTACCGGCGGCAGCGAGGCAAGCTTCTCGATGAGGCGGTCACGGCGTGCGACGGCTTCCCGGCTCTCGACCGGCTGGCCGTCGCGATAGACAGGCCGGGAGCAGAGGTTACCTTCCGAGTCGGTGAAGGGTTCGTAGAGCTGGACCGGGAAGGAGTGGGCGAGGTAGTCGAGGACATACTCGCGCGGGGTGATGTCGACCTGGACGTCGCCCCATTCTTCAGTTGGAATCTCCGCGAGCCGGCGCTCCATCAGCGCTTCGCCCGTCGACACGATCTGGATGACCGCGGCGTGCCCAGCCTCAAGATCGTTCTCGATCGCACGGATCAGTGACGGGGTCTTCATCGAGGTCAGGAGGTGACCGAAGAAGCGCTGCTTCGCGCTTTCGAAGGCGGAGCGTGCCGCAGATTTGGCCTGCCCGTTCAGCGTTCCCGTTGCGCCGGTGATGTTGGCGGCCCGCATCGCCGCGTCCAGGTTATTATGGATGACGCTGAACGCACCGGCATAGGCGTCGTAAATGCGGACCTGCTCCGGCGTCAGTTGGTGCTCAACAAGCTCGTACTCGACGCCCTCGTAAGAGAGCGAGCGGGCTGCGTAGAGGCCGAGCGCCTTGAGGTCGCGCGCCAGCACCTCCATGGCCGCGACCCCACCCTCCTCGATCGCTTCGACGAACTCGGCACGGGTGGCGAACGGAAAGTCGGCGCCGCCCCAAAGGCCGAGGCGTTGGGCATAAGCGAGATTGTGGACCGTGGTTGCGCCCGTCGCCGACACATAGACCACGCGGGCATTCGGCAGCGCGTGCTGGAGCCTCAAGCCCGCGCGCCCCTGCTGAGAGGCCGCTTGGTCACCACGCTCGCCCTTGCCCCCGATCGCATTCTGCATGGCGTGGCTCTCGTCGAAGACGATCACTCCGTCGAAGTCCGAGCCCAACCATTCGACGATCTGCCTGACGCGCGAAAGCTTCTCGCCACGCTCGTCGGTCCGTAGCGTGGCGTAGGTGGTAAATAGGACGCCTTCCGCAAGCCGGATCCGGGTGCCCTGGCGAAACCGGGACAAGGGCGTAACGAGCAGGCGCTCCATCCCGAGCGCGGACCAATCGCGCTGCGCGTCCTCGATCAGCTTGTCGGATTTGCTGACCCAGACGGCACGTCGGCGGCCCTTGAGCCAGTTGTCGAGCAGAATCCCGGCGACCTGCCGGCCCTTGCCCGCGCCGGTGCCATCGCCCAAGAACCAGCCGCGGCGAAAGCGGACGGCATTCTCTGCGTCATCGCGCGCGGCGGCGATAACATCAAAGGTCGCATCGACCGTCCAGGAGCCCACGAGAAACTCAGAATGCGCCTCGCCGGCATAGATGACGCTCTCAAGTTGGGCGTCCGACAGAACTCCATCTGCCACCAGACTCGAAGGCAGGTGCGGACGATAGGATGGTTTCGGTGACGCAACGGACGCCATCGCCGCGGACTGCACGAGCTTGGTCGGGTGTGCGCACGATCCGGGAATACGGATCGATTGCAATCCGTATTCCTCGTAAAGGGCATCGGTGAGCCGGGTGCCTTCCGGCGGCGACCATTCGACCGTTTCGTATGTAAGTTCGACGCCTTCTGGCGCGGCGTCTCTCGAAGAAGACGATGAGCGTGGTGCAACGGCGCCCAGCGATCGCGACATAGCCGGCCGCTCGATAGCGACGATCTCCGGTGATATGGCGACGGGCAGCCTTGGAGGCACATGCTGGTTCACCCAGTCGAGCAAGGTAGCGACGTCGGCCGCCATGCCTGGCGAAGCCGGAAAAGCCGTCGGATCGGCAGCGGGCAGCTTGTCGATCACAAGCAGCCGTGTGTCGATTTGTGTTCCGTGCTTCGCGTAGATGGCGCCGTCGATCGCCGCAGAAAACGCTACCTGCCCGCGTTCCTGGAGCCGCACAAAGGCTTCTCGCCATGCCGGGTTATCCGGTGCGAAGCTGGCGCCAGTGATGGCGACAAGGCGTCCACCGTCGCCAAGACGCGCGAGCGCTGAAGCGATGTGACGGAGAGCCGCATCCGTCATCCGTCGGTCTACGTTCGTCAATGCCGAGAACGGCGGGTTCATCAGAACGACGCTCGGCACGACACTCGCGTCGAGGTGGTCGTCGATCTGTGCAGCATCGAACCGCGAGACCTTAACGCCTGCGAAGAGATGATCGAGCAGCGCCGCGCGGGCCTCGGCCAACTCGTTCAAGACCAGAACGCCGCCGGCGAGCTCGGCAAAGACGGCGAGCAAACCGGTCCCAGCAGAAGGCTCAAGAACGCGATCGGCCGGCGTAATGCCAGCCGCGGCGCATGCGGCCAGCCCAAGCGGGATCGGCGTCGAGAATTGCTGAAGCGCCTGGCTGTCCTCGGAACGCCGCGTGTGGGTCGGCAGACAGCTAGCGATCTTCGTGAGCATCGGCAGCATTGCTGCCGTCGACCCAGCCTTGGCACGCATCGCGGGGCCGAACTTGCGAAGGAACAGAACGGCTGCCGCCTCGCAGACGTCATAGGCGGTCTTCCAATTCCAAACGCCGGCCGTGTCCGAGGCGCCAAAGGCAGACTCCATGGCGCTACGCAGAACAGCGGCATCGATGCGACGGCCGCGTTCGAGCTCGGTCAGGACCTGTCGCGCGGCCCTGACAGCGGCAGAGGTGAGATTTGCAGCGGCACGCATGGAGAGCGGCGTGGCGATGCCGCCGGCAAGAGATTCGGTCATGGCAGGAATTCTTTCGGAGAGCAGGAATGGGTCGAACCATCAGGCGCTCTCCTTTGCCCCCGACGGCTCAAACCCTTCCCGGCCCGACTCTCACTCTCCGCCGTTCCCAATAAGAATGGGGACCAGCGCTACACACCGGTCCCCAAGCAACCGCGGGACGGCCAAAGCCGCCCCGCTCTGTGATGATCACTCAGCCGCGTCGAGATGTTGCGGATCTTCGTCGGCGGCGGTCTCCTGATCCTCCTCGTCGGCGAGGAATTCGGGCAGCCGGCCCGCCTCGCTCTCCTGCTCTGACGCCGCATCGGGATCGAGGAGACGCAACGGCTCCGGCAACCAACCCGAGCCATCCAGAAGTCGTTCAGCCTCCTTGGCCATGTCGGCCTTCTTCAGATGGTCGATCAGTTGCGCCGACGACTCGCCCTTGGCCTGCCGCACGGCATCCAGAATACGCGGCTTGGTAACCCGGCCGAGATAGTTGTCGACGGTCGGTCGCCAGCCGGCCTGCACCATGTCGAGCCCGACCGCGCGCGCCAGCACATCGGCCTGGTCGAGACGCGTGCGAACGCCATGGGCGGAGACGCGACCCTGATTGTAGCGATTGGCTGGCTCATGGACGGCGTTGACCGCAAACGACGCACAGTGGGCGAACAGCGACGCCTGTGCACCACCATCGAGAGCCGTCAGCGCATCCCAGAGATCGTTCTCGCTCTTTGGCAACCGTGCCTTCCAGACCTCATGTCGCGCCTCGACTGCTTTGGCCGAGACGCTTTCCCTCAGCCCCGGAGCTTGGGCGGGAAAGTTCGGCGTGCGAAGGCTGATCTCAAGACAGCTCCCGGACGATGCGAACCGGTAAAAGGCCGTCAGCACGAAGTTATGCAGAACTGCCTGGAACGCGACCGCTGGATTTCCCGCCAACGCATCACGCAATGTCAGTGTACGATGCGCCGTCAACTCGATGATGAGACGATCCGGCAAAGGTTTGGTCGCGTCCTCATCATCCTCCTCGGCATCAGCAGCGCCGCCTGCGACCGCGATGACCGTGCGCTGGACGGAAGGGCCCACTTCAAGACCTTCGGTCGACGACGCATCGGCGCCCTGCCCGACATCAGGATCAGTTGCCGGCACCTCGTCCTCCGGCCGGACGTAACCCCGGTCCACGGCGAGGCGTCCTTCGGAGTCGATGCTGATGAAGACACCAGCTCGGGCGATCTCCGCCGGTTCGTAAAGCATCGGCCGGTCTTCGAATGCAGCCAGGGCCGACTCGATTTCGCCGAGACGCTGATCGACCTCGTCGGGCAACTCGTCGGCATCCCGGTAGTCGACTTCCAGCTTGGCTTGCTCGGCGTTCAGCGCATCGATGGTGGCCTGCTCCTCAGGCGAGAGATCGACGGGCTTGCCTTCGATTTGTCGTAGGCCTTGAGTGTGACCGTAGGGGAAATCTACGGCGACCGAGATCCACTTCCAGCCTTCGGCAGCAATCGTCTCAGCTTCGGCCTTGAGCTTCTCGGTTACGAGGCGGTCGAGCAAGACGACGTCCTGAAGCCAGCCGCCGTCGTCGTGCTCGAACAGATCCCGCAGAACGCCGCCACCCGCGCTCTGATAGGCATCGAGGCCCACAAATTGGGCCCGGGGATCGGAACCGCGCACGGTGTTCTCCGTGAGCAGCCGGCGGATCTGGTATGGCTCGTCATAACCGGAGCGGCTGACATTCTCCCAGACTTGCTCCTGGCGGGCGTGATCGGCCGTGACCGAGAACGCCATGAGCTGCTCGAGGGTCATGCCGTCTTCGGCATAGACCTCATGCAGCTTTGGCGAGACCGACGCCAGGCGCAGGCGCTGCTTGACGATTGCAGGGTTCACGAAATGACGCGCGGCAATGTCTTCCTCGCTCATGCCGAGATCGCGGAGTGTCTGGAAGGCCCTAAACTGATCAAGCGGATGCAGGCCGACCCGCTCATCGTTCTCCGCCACCGAATCGTCCTCGGCGATGCCCCCTTCACGCACAACGCACGGCACCGCCTGCGTCTTTGACATCCGCTTCTGTTTTACCAGGAGCTCGAGAGCGCGATAGCGCCTGCCGCCCGCTGGCACCTCGAACATGCCGGTCTCGTTGCCATCTGCATCGACGACGGCCCGGACACTCAGACCTTGCAGAAGCGTACGCTGCGCGATGCTCTCGGCTAGCTGCTCGATCGAGACACCGGCCTTGACGCGGCGAACGTTCGACTGGCCGAGCACGAGCTTGTTGAAGGGAATGTCCCGAGAAGGGGACAGCGTGATCTTTTGTACGGCTTTCGTCATTTTGGCTCTCCACGACGGGTGGCCGTGAGACTCTCTCTCGGCTTCCAACCCGTCGCGAACAGCCTCCCCTCCTCTCACTCTCGCGCGAGGCCAGGCATCACGCCGTCTCGTGATCGGCGACAGCCGAATCCAGCGATGCGGGCTCAATGGACCCGGGAACGAAACCGAGCAAATAGTCCGCGGCCTTGCTCGCCTGCGAGGCGGCCCGCACGATGGCGCGATTGTCTTCACGCAGGACTTCGAGCCAGGAGCCGATATAGTCGGCATGGCGCACGGTGGGGACGATCCCTAGCGACGCGCAGCTGAACGCGGAACTCAATTCGGCGACCAGCTCTTCGAAGGCATATTTCTTGGTACCGTAGGATCCGCTCTGGTCGCGATTGAGACGCGACGGGTGCCCAGTCGCATGACCGAGTTCATGCAAGGCCGTACGGTGCCAGTTGATGGGTTCGAAATAGGCCTGCGGCGGCGGGACCTGAACATAGTCTTCGGCTGTTGCATAGAATGCGCGATCTCCACCGATCCGAAATGGAATTCCGCTGGCCGTGATCAGGGCATCGACCGTCGGTTCGATGAGGCCGGCCGGCGGCGGCGGCGCAGCGGTGGCAATGTCGTCGGGCAGTTGCTCGCACTGATCGGTGTTGAAAACGGTAAATCGCTTGAGGAACGGGATCGCCTGCGCGTCTTCGCCGGTCTCGGCGGCGCGGCGCTTTTCATCATTCGGCACGAAAC
This sequence comes from Bradyrhizobium sp. in8p8, assembly GCF_000426845.1. Classification (GTDB taxonomy): domain Bacteria; phylum Pseudomonadota; class Alphaproteobacteria; order Rhizobiales; family Xanthobacteraceae; genus Bradyrhizobium; species Bradyrhizobium japonicum_C. The sequence continues at coordinate 658,583 of NZ_AUGD01000001.1, forward strand.
GATCCGCGTAGACGACGGTAGTCCCGCGCTCTCCCTTGCGAACGTGGCCGCCAAGAGAGAGTGCCTGGCGGAAAGTGAGCCAACTTTGACCGGTAAATCCGCGTTCGATCACGACTCCCCAGAGGATGAGGATGTTCACACCACTGTATTGCCGGTTGGTCGACGCATTTTTCGGCATGGCCAGCGGCGCTTTCGCCGCGGCAGTACCCCAGGGCTGAACCCAGGGGACGCGTCCGGCCTCAAGCTCGGCGATGATCTTGTCGGTGATTTCGTTGTAGAGGTTCGCCCGGTCCTGGCCGGCGCGCGCGCAAGCATTAGGGTTTGACATCGCGGGTCTCCGCGACGGGCACCGCGAGCCTCTCTCGCAGATTGTAACCCGTCACGGAAAACCAGCCTGCACTCTTACTCTCAGCTTCTTGCCTTAGGCCGCAGGCCTGATCCGGCGTGCGCCAGGGGCGCATCGCCCCAAGAGAAATGGCACCCGCAGGAGCGTGAGCATAGCGACGCCGAAGGCGGCACGCGGGACCGAGTGCAGCGACGAGACCGGTTAAAAGGGCACCCGGGAACGGGGCAGTGATAACGATCGCCGCAGGCGAGCCCCTTTTCCGAGTGCCCCCGGCGAGGAGCACCAAAGCTCTGGCGCGAGGGATCGAAGCCGCAGGCCGAGACGCGGCGCGGCTCGGTTCACGAGAGCCCGGTGCGGCCCTGGCCGCACGCGCACAACCACTAAAAGACTTGAGCGAAAGTGATGCTGGCAATCCTGCGAGAACAGCCTGGCAATTTCACAGTGGTCTCAGAACGGGCGAAAACCTTGTCCTCTGCTGACTGAGAATCCCAGCCTTGTGTTAGCAGCCGGAACAAACGGCGGACCACTAGATTCGTGTATTCGGAGTTATTCAATGCTGATGACCAGTGAGCGAAGGCCGGCGATACGGACACTGCAGGGTTGGGCGATCCACGTGCTCCAGGAAGCGGGCGCCATCCGCGAATGCGAAGAGCATGGTTGGATGCAGGACCGCGCCGATCCGCATGCACGAGAGCGAGCCTTCGATATTGCCCGTCGAGACCCGCCAGCAGACGTCTCCCGTCAAGCCGCGGAGGCCGCGCTTCACGACGTGCTCGACTCGATTGGCGATACCTGCCCAGAATGCCCCCCTGACGAGGAGGACCCGCGCTAAGCACCGACGCCGACCCGTCTGCTACTCAGCGGCCTAGCCGTTTCTCCACCCGCTTGCGCGCGTTGCCGACCTTTTTGACGGCCTTTTTCACCGCCGGCGCCGACTTTCCGGTCTTCTTCGCCTCGTACTGCACTTCGTAGTCCTGCCCGCCTGCCACCCGCGCCCGGTCCTGCTTTCGTCCGCGCGCCGTTTTGCTCTTCTTCGCTGCCGCCATCGGTGCCTCCTGTTGGGACATCGAAGCAACGCGACAGGGATTCGCAGGTTCCGGAACGATTCGAACTGTGCCAATTTGAATCGGCTGTAGCGTGGAGTTCTTCAGTGGCGTTTCAGCGTAACAAGCCGGCGGCTATCGGCGTCAAGGCGCCTTTCCCCGCCTTCATCGAACCGGCCCTGGCATCCTCGACAGAGAAAGTGCCGTCGGGAGAGCGCTGGATCCACGAAATCAAGTTCGACGGCTACCGTGTTCAGGTCCATCTGGCCAACGAGACGGCGAAGATCTCCACCCGGCGCGGCCACGATTGGACGCACCGCTTCAAGAAGGTCGCTCATGACGCCTGGCGGATCAAGGCGAACTCTGCGGTGGTGGACGGCGAGATCGTGGTGCCAGCTGCCGATGGCACGACCGACTTCTCGGTCCTGCAGAACGAGCTCAAGGGTAAGTCGAGGAGCATCGTGCTCGTGGCGTTCGATCTGCTCTATCTGAACGGCCGAGATATCCGGAAGCTACCGCTTTTTCAGCGCAAGGCCGAACTCAAGAAGATCCTGACCGGCACCGACATCCAGTTCAGCGAAAGCTTCGCGATAGACGGCCGCGAGATGTTTGCGCACGCCTGCAAGCTTGGCCTCGAAGGTGTCGTCTCGAAGGTCCGGGACGGCGCCTATCCGGCCGGACGCACGAATGACTGGGTCAAGAAGACCTGCGTGCAGCGTGAGACCCTGACTATTGCGGGTTTCGCGCTCGATGGAACGAAGTGGGACGGCATCTACGTCGGCCGGCGTAAGGGCGACGATCTAATATACGCCGGGAAGGTGGACCATGGATTCGACAAGGCATCAGCCGCCGACCTTCAGAAGCGTCTGAAGCCGCTGATCCGCAAGACGCAGCCTTATGCAAAGCGGATTGCGCACAAAGGAATCTGGGTCGAGCCCAAGCTGCTGGCCGAGATAGAGTACCGTGCAAAATCAGCGGAGGGAAAAGTCCGTCATCCCTTCTTCAGGGGGCTTCGGGAGGATCTGTAATGGATGCCTTTGACCGCTTCTGGGAGTGGGCGGAAAAGCCGCTCGATAGTCCGCTGACGATCCCTGCGGAGCTCCATCGAGCGGTTATGGAGCTGTCTCCGGAGGACAGGCGGGACCGCGCAAAGGTCAATGAGGCCGCAGGGCGGGCGGTTTCCGACCGATAGTTACCAGCGAGCGCCCAGTCTGAGCGCGCCCGCTCGAGACCCACCATTCAAGATTGACCTGCTTGAATTGGACAGTGTCCGAATTCGCGAAACGGAGTATGATCTGGTCATCACCGGCAAAGGCACTCTGCCCGCGGGCACCGGTGACTGAGAGACCAATCGCGCTCCCGCCTGCAGCAGGAGCCACCAATGTCTCATTATTCCGAACGTGTCATCCTTGCCCGTCACCATGTTGCCAAAGGACGTCAGATCGTCGAAAGGCAGCAACGGATGGTCCGCAAGGGTGGCGCAAACATCGCAGAAGCTCTGAAGCTCCTGGCTCTCTTTGAAGCAACGCAAAATATCTTCGAGGATGATCTGGAGCGCATCTTGCGGGAAGAGCGCAACTGCTAAGGCTCGCGACTTGGCAGTTTAGAGTCTGGCAATTTCCGGTCTCGGCGGCAAATCAGGCGTCAACGCTAAGACACGAGATGGTCGCACTTTGAGACCTAGCCTCGCGCGCGTCGTAACGCGACTTCCAACCGGGCCTTCTCCTTTTCCCAACGCGCTTCCTCGTCCCGCGCGCTTTCCTCAAGAACTTCGAGCTGTTGTTGAATGTCAGCGGCCTTTTCTTCGTGCTTGCGACGGGCCGCGTCCAAGGCACTTTGCGCCTTGTCGACGGCGTGCTGCCGTCGCTCACGCTCCTTCTGCCGGACGGCCTCCTCCTTGGCACGTTCGCGCTCCCGTTGCATCTGCTCCTTCTCTAAAGCAAGTGCAGCCTTCCGGTCGGCCGCATCGTCGTGGGCCCGCTTAGAAGGCTTCCGCGGTTGACGGCGGCCTGTCTTCTTTGAGCTGCCGCTGGCAAGGTCGGTAGGTAGCTCGGCATGCTCCCTGAATGGCCCGTTGGAGCCGACGGGTCTCTTCAGAACGATGCCCGGCGCAGCCATAGTCGCCTCGATGACGTCCGGATCGTCGCTTTCCTTCGCCGCGCCCTGGTGGAAGAGATTGCTGTCAGCGCCCCAGGCTTCGAGGGCCGCTTTCATGGAGGGAGCGGCGATCGCCAGATCGAAGAAGCCCAGCGAGGTCTGATAGGTCTTCAGTTTTCTGGCCATCGGTCTGATCCGCCCTCGTCGATCGTCAACGTCTCGCACGCCACCATGCCTGCGGAACACGACGCGGCCCCGAAGCGTTCCCCAATCCTTGAAGGACGTCCATGCATTTCGCAACGCGCTCTTAAGGATTGGCCTTGAATGAGCCGGATGTCGACCCTGCCCAAGCGCCTGCAGCCGATGCTTGCTACGCTTACCGAGGCGCCGTTCGACGACCCCAGCTGGGTTTTCGAGGACAAGTACGACGGCTTCCGGATGATCGCGGAAATCCGGCGGGGCAAAGTTGCGCTCTACAGCCGCAACGGCAAGATAATCAGCCGCAGCTATATTGAGGTCGCCAAAGCGCTGGAGGGCGTGAAGGGCGACGCCGTGATCGATGGTGAGCTTGTCGCGATCGGTAAGGATGGCGTCTCACATTTCCAGTTGCTTCAAAACGCGCTGCGCCATGAGGCGAAGCTGCTGTACTGCGCCTTCGATCTCATGTTTGAGAACGCAGCGGACTTGCGCAACCACCCCCTCCTCGAGCGGAAGAAGCGGTTGAAGGCAATACTGCCGCGCGACAAGTTGATCGCCTTCAGCCATCACCGCAAAGCGAACGGCATGAAATTCTTCGCCGAGGCCGAGCGGAAGGGTCTGGAAGGCGTCATGGCGAAGCGCGCCGACAGCGCGTATGCGTCCGGAAGCCGGACGGCGGATTGGCTGAAGATCAAGACAGCAAAGCGGCAGGAAGTGGTGATCGCGGGCTTCACGGCGCCGAGGCGTACAAGACCATACTTCGGCGCCCTGGTCCTCGCCGTGCGGGAAGACGACACATGGCGCTATATCGGACATGTTGGCACTGGCTTCAGCCACAAGGTCCTGGAAGACCTCCACGCCAAGCTCGTGAAGCTGACGATCCCGAAATCACCCTTCCCTGCCAAAGTGAAGGACGAGGCCGCCACGACCTGGGTCAAGCCCTCGTTGGTCGCCGAGGTCAAATTTGCGCAGTGGACGAGCAAGGGCGAACTGCGCCAGCCCGTCTACCTCGGGCTCAGGTCCGACAAGCGGGCGAAGGATGTCGTGCGTGAGCGAGAACGTCCGCGCAAGTAGCTTCCCTTCGGCGAAAGCCGGCAAAAAGGATTGATGCACTCTCCGCCGACACTCACTCGCCTCCAAGGTCGTGGATTTCCGGTCGCATGCCGTCAGGCGTGAGTTCGAGCGTCGCAAACGTGATCGGCAGCTTGAAACGCCGAGGTCCCGCGCTGCCGGGATTCAGGTAGAGAATGCCACCGACCGTGTCGATCTTCGGTACGTGGGAATGCCCGGAGACGATGACGTCGAAGCCGGCGCCGAGATCGGTCTTCAGCGTCTTCAGGTCGTGCAGAACGTAGATCGACTTACCTGCCAGACGGACGAGTTTCGTGTCGGGGTAGTCGCGAGCCCACTTGCCACTGTCCACGTTTCCACGAACGGCCGTGACGGGTGCGATCCGGCGAAGCGCGTCGACGATCTCGGGGCGTCCCATGTCGCCGGCATGAATGATGTGATCGACGCCCGTCAGGCCTCGCTCCGCCTCGGACCTCAACAGGCCGTGCGTGTCCGAAATGACTCCAATCCTGAACATCATTTCCCGACGCTCTCAGCCGAGATCGCCAAAAGACGATCGAGAAACTCTACCTGAGCGGACAGCATCTTGGTCCGCGCTAACTCGATATCAAACCATTCCGCGCGGTCGACTTCGGGAAAGCTCTGCCGTCGACCGCTTCGAGGCGGCCATTCGACATCGAAGGTATTGCTGGTCAGTGCTGCCGGATCAAAGTGTCCCTCGCCGCCGAATGCGATGACGCGCTTGCCTCCTCGCTGTCGGACCTCCCCCAGCGCCTGGAGTGGACCAATCGAAGCGCTCGGGCCGAGTTCTTCGGCAAATTCTCGTTGAGCAACGTTCTCCGGAACATCATTGGCATCGATTTCGCCCTTTGGAATGGACCAGGCGCCATCATCCTTCTCACGCCAGAACGGACCGCCGGGATGAACGAGCAGAACCTCGAGCCCCCGAGCTCCTCCCTTGCGGTATGCGAGAATGCCCGCGCTCAAGGTCGATCTCCTGGAAGTCTTTTTCACCGCAGCCATATGGCTCCTACTTTGCAGAGCAATCGAGAGCCGGCGAGCCGTCGTCCCGCCATACGGGACCGCGTTCGCCAAGCGCCTGCTTAGCTTCGTCCGCGGTCCTATGCACCGTTACTTCGGCCTCGCGCTCGGCCGCCTTCCTGGCGCACGCACCTACCCGCCGGGTCGCCATTAGACGGCGACGAGATGATCTCGCGTGACCTCGTTGAGACGGATTTGCCATTCGCCAGAGCCTGCCACGGACGACGAAGGAGTGCCGTCCGGCGTCACCGGATGCTTCACGACACCTAAGCCGACTTCCGCTGCGGCTTGGCCGCCGGCTTTTTCGCCGCGGCCTCCTTCGCCGGCTTCTTGCCTGCGATCGGCATCAGCATTTCCTTCTGCCCGGCCGCCGCCTTGCGCGGCTTTTTTCCTGATTTCTTGGGTGCCTCTGTCGCTGAGGCGCCCTCTCTTCCGATGCTCTTTCGCAGCGCGTCGATCAGGTCCACCACGTTCTCGCCGCGGGGACGCGCTTTCGCGGTGATGGGTTTGCCGGCGCGCTTCTGATTGATCAGTTCGATGAGGGCGGTTTCGTATTGGTCTTCGAACTTGTCCGGCTCGAAATGGCCCGCCTTCTGATTGACGATGTGCTTGGCGAGATCAAGCATGTCCTTGGTGACTTTGACATCCTGAATGTCGTCGAAATACTCATCAGCTGAACGGACTTCGTAAGGATAGCGCAGTAGCGTTCCCATCAGGCCCTTGTCCAACGGCTCCAGCGCGATGATGTGCTCGCGATTGGTCAGCACCACACGGCCGATCGCGACCTTGTTCATCTCGCGGATGGTTTCCCGAATAACGGCGAAAGCATCGTGCCCGACTTTACCGTCGGGACGCAGATAGTAGGGGCGAATGAGATATCGCGGATCGATCTCGCTGCGGTCGACGAACTCGTCGATTTCGATCGTTCGCGTTGATTCCAGTGCGACGTTCTCTAGCTCCTCCTTCGTCACCTCGATGAAGGTGTCCGTGTCGACCTTGTAGCCTTTGACGATGTCCTCGTTGTCGACCTCCTCGCCGGTATCGGCATCCACCTTAGCGTACTTGATCCGATGGCCGGTCTTTCGATTCAGCTGGTTGAACGAGACCTTTTCGGATTCCGACGTGGCCGGATAGAGCGCAACCGGACAGGTGACGAGGGAAAGACGCAGGAAGCCTTTCCAGTTGGCGCGGGGGGCCATCGCGGGGAACTCCATTACTGATGCCGGATTAAAGACGAACGACCGGGCTTGGTTCCGACATCGCGACCCGCCCCACAGCGGGATTTTTCTCATCGGCCTGCCTGGCCGGACTCGACATTTGTTCTTGTTATGTTCTAATTCGGGCATGACCGACCGACCCGCGAGCTGGCGCATGCCGACCCCGAAACAGATGGAAAAATTGGCCGCTGAAGCCGACCGCAGACGAGCGCCGCCCGCTGCGGGTCCAGATGCCCCCCTCCCGGCCGAATATTGGGAATCGGTCCTGAAAGACGCACGCGCCGGCACGACCGGGGCTCAGATGCGGCAGCGACGTCTTTCCGAGATTCAGCGTCACGTGCTGCGCGTCTCCTGCCGCCGCTGCGAGCGGACCGTGGAAATCCAGACCGCTGATGCCGTTCGACTGTATGGCGCCAACGCGCTCTGGAAGGACGTCGCGCAGCGGCTGCTCGACAATACCTGCCGGCAGCGCACCGGCAGGCATGAAGAAGACGGGTGCTGGCCAGCGTTCGAGACGCCGTAGCCGCTCTGGATTTGCCGATCCGATCTCTTTGCGCCTGGATGTCTGGATGGCCCCGAAGTATCACCCTACGCCCTTGTCGGGCGGCGATCGCAAGGCTCTGGCGAAAGAGCTCGGCAAGGCACGCGCGATGGCCAGCATGCTGGCGACCCAATCGGCGGAGATGCGGGCCAAAGGCGGGGCGATGATCCAGCAAGCCGACAGGCTGCTTTGCGAAAGCTGGAACGAGCGGATGTGGAGTGACGGCGAACCGATCGATCCGTCGCCGACCATCGATCAGGCCGTAAATGGAGGCTTCCCCTGGCTGGAGATCAGGTGCGCGCGCTGCAAGACGCCGAGCGATGTCGACCTGGCCGCGATGAAGCACCCGCCGACCACCTTCGTGCACGATCTCGCCAGCCGGCTGCGCTGTCGCAAATGTGCCAAGGCCGGCCGGCGTCCATCCGCGACTCTGCTACAGTTGACCTGGCAGCCGCGCCACCCTCGAGCCGAATCCTGACCGATGTGCAATCTTTATTCGATCACGACCAATCAAGCCGCGATCAACGCGCTGTTCCGCGTTGTCAACCGATACGTTGGAAATCTGGCGCCGATGCCGGGGGATTTTCCCGACTACAAGGCACCGATCGTGCGCAACGGAGTGGAGGGCCGCGAGCTCGCTACGGCGCGATGGGGAATGCCGTCGTCATCAAAGGCGCTGATGGACGCCACGAAGAAGCGAGCCGAGAAGCTGCAGGCCAAGGGCAAGGCAGTGGATTTCAAGGAATTGCTGCGAATGGAGCCGGACGGCGGCACGACCAACATCCGCAATGTGAAGAGCAAGCACTGGACGCGATGGCTGGGGACTGAAAATCGCTGCGTGGTGCCGTTCAACTCGTTCAGCGAGTTCAACAAGGCCGAGGGCGGTGATATCTGGTTCGCGCTCGATGAGACACGTCCCCTCGCCTGCTTCGCCGGTATCTGGACCAACTGGACGTCCGTCCGGAAGGTCAAGGAAGGCGAGACGACCAACGACCTCTACGCGTTCCTCACGACGGAGCCCAACGCCGAGGTCGGCGCCATCCACCCCAAGGCGATGCCGGTGATCCTGACAACGCCAGATGAAGTCGAGACCTGGATGACGGCCCCTGCGGACGAAGTACTGAAATTGCAAAGGCCGCTTCCGGACGGAAGCCTCCGGGTCGTCGCTCGCGGCGTCAAGGAAGACCCAATAGGGCCGACGACGTGACGGACGAGACCGACTACCAAACGGGGCCAGCACCGCATCAGCGCAAGATCATTCTGTCGATATAGACATCTTCTACGCATCAGTGGAGCAGCGGGACAATCCGGACTTGCGTGGCAAGCCAGTCGCTGTGGGCGGGATCGAAAGAGCGCGGTGTCGTAGCTGCAGCGAGCTATGAGGCGCGAAAGTTTGGAGTTAGGTCGGCATTGCCGTCAGTGACAGCCAAACGGCAATGCAAAGAGCTAATTTTCGTAAAGCCGCCGCGCTTCGAAGTCTACAAGGAGGTCTCTCGACACGTCCGGACAATCTTCGCGGAGCATTCTGACGTCATTGAGCCCCTGTCGTTAGATGAGGCCTACCTAGATGTCACCGAGAACATCCAAGGCCTCCCAATCGCGACAGAGATCGCGACCTTGATTAGAGTCAAGATCCTGAGCGAGACAGGCCTGACCGCGTCTGCCGGCATCTCTTACAATAAGTTCCTGGCAAAACTTGCGTCCGACCAACGGAAGCCCAACGGACAGTTCGTGATCACGCCAAAGATGAGGCCGAGCTTCGTTCAGGATCTCCCAGTCGGCAAATTCCATTGAATCGGACCGGCGACCAGTGCGAAGATGCATGGCCTTGGCATCTTCACCGGCATGAATATGCGCAATCAGTCGCTCGAGTTCATGAACGCCAATTTTGGGAAAGCTGGGGCGTATTATTACTGGATCTCGCGGGGGATTGACGAGCGTCCTGTCCGTGCCAACCGAATCCGAAGGTCCGTCGGCGCCGAAAGCACGTTTCGCGGGACTTGGCAGACCACGAAGCGCTGACCATCGAACTGCGCCCACTGGTCGACAAGGTCCGGCAACACTGCGAGGCGACGGGCGCGCGAGGCCAAACGGCGATCCTTTTCAGATTTCGAGCTGATCACTCGCAGCACGTCCGTACGCATGAACGACACCGCGGACGATCTCTCTAGCCTGGCTCTTGAACTATTAGCGCAACTTATGCCGCCAAAGAGGCCGATCCGGTTAATCGGTATCTCTGTTTCGGGGGTTTGTTGGGTCAGGGCTCGATGATGATCAATTGCCACTCATGCTGGCTTGATTTGGCGGGTCCAACCGCATCTCGTTGCTGCTTGCAATAGGTGCCATCCACTCCCCCAATTTACACAGAGCATGCTTGGGAAAACGCGCAAAATATCGCTTTGCAGTCGATAACTCTGACCCAAAGCATATACTGCGCTATCATATACGAATCACCGCATTTGTACTGTTTCAAGGATGGATTACGGCGCTATGGCGCGAGCTACCATGCAAGGCAAAGCGACGCTCGACGCACGATTCAAGTTTGCTGATACCGCGTTTTCGAGCGGCACCGAAGGTTGGAATTCTCAACTTCGTTTTGCCACCGGCATCGCCGACGGCGAGGACTATCTTCTTCGTCTGTTCAAGAAGACCGGAACCCCGCTGGACGAGGACCTGAAGCGGCTCATCACGCACGGCCTCAGGCGTGTCCGGCGTGTTCTGTCGTCACGCCGTGCGCGCCAGTTATTGGTCGAGGTTCTTGAGATCGTCGAGGACCAGGAAGAGATCGGTATCTTAATGGTTGATCCTGGCAGTCCGATCTGCGGGTCATTGCACAGGGTTCGAGCGCGAGAAGGCCGGCTGCTTACGACGACCGGCCGCAAGATGTTTTGGCGCAATATCTTGCGCGTAGCTGAAGGACTTGCACTTTGTCATGATGCGGGCATCGTGCACGGCGCTGTCAGCGAACATACGATCTTTTCGCATAGCGATGAAAAAGAGGATTTCCGACTCGGCGGCTACGAAGCGTGCGTACACATTGCCGACGGCGATGTGGGCGGCGCGGGACATCTGCTGCGGCCCTCCGGCACCGTCTCGTTTCGCCGGGACTGGAGTGATCTTGGGCAGGCAGCGTCGCGGATCCTCGGCCTGACCGAGGACGGCGGCGGTCCTTCCCTGCTGTCGATCGAGCGACGCATGCTTAATCGTCTTGCCGATCCGCCACGCTACCAGCTTTTCGACGGAAGTATCGTGCTAAACGAGATCGCCGAGGTCGTGGCCGATCTTGACCGGTCGGGGTCAAGCGGCGAAGGCGAGCTAATTCTCTACCCTTCCACCCAGGTTACCCAAAGCGACCTTGCATCGCTTACATCGGGCACCATCCCGGCTGACGATAGGGATGCGGTCCTCCGTTTTGTCGAAGAGGATCTCAGCGGACCAACGGTACGCACTGTTGTCGTAGATGAGGCCTTCGTGCGTATCGTCACCGACCTTGCCGCGTATGGCGTGAAAGTCATCGATGACTATGTCGGCATGATCGAGAACGCCAACAAGAGGCGGCCTGACGACTACATCTATGATGCCGTCGAGGTTCGCCACCGGATTCATCTTGCGCGAACTCGGAGAAGCGCCGAAGAGCGAGTACGCAGGCTTGGCCCTGGCGCCAAACCGTGGATTGACGCGAGTGTCACAACAGGAGTGAGCCGATCAGTCGAAGAGATTCCCACTTGGTACGCCCTCATTCTTCTCGAAGCCTTTACTTGGCTGCGGGAGCAATTCCGAATCTATCCCGTCGAAGTGCTTCACCCGCCGTCCGGCGGGGATTCAGATTTGGCCTGGATCGCCTCCCGCGAAGATCCCGACCGGGACATGCGACGCAAGCTGATGGGACTGCGCCCGGCATACGACGCCTTGGCGCGCGAATTGAAGTACGACGACGGCAAACCAAATTGGACTCTTTCACGCAGCGACGCGCTCGCCGGCGATCGGGAGCGATTTCCGGAACTCAGTTATGAGGGAACGGGCGGTGTCGTCGACGGCCGCCTACCGTTCACGTTCGCGACAAGCGAAGCTGTTGTACCGGGGCAGCTTCTTTTTCTTCGTCCTCGAAGAGATGGTGGATTTGAACGCGCAATTCGCCGCCGCCTTCAAAATATTGTGGCGGCCCGGACGAATATTGAACTCTTGAGAGCGATTGACGATCCGGCGCAGGTCGCGCTGGACGAAGTATTACGTGATATTGCGACCCCGAATGCGGTGCCGCCGGACGAGATGGACGGTTCGAAAAAGGTGGCATGGGACGCAATCGTATCAGGCAAGTCCATCAATGTCGTTGTTGGCCCTCCTGGCGTCGGCAAGACGTTCCTAATTTCGAATCTTGTCAAAAGCATTCTGGACAAAACACCGGACGCAAGGCTTCTAGTGTCGGCGCAAAACCACGAGACCTTGATTCAAATGGAGGACGAACTCAAGGCGACACTGGCGAGCGGCACGAAGATCGTCGTTCGTGTCGAGCGGACACGATCGACCGATGAAGTCAGCTCCTTGCGTGCGAGCTCCGTTGATCTTCTTAGGTCCGTTTCGACGGTCGACCACGCCGCTGAAAGCATGATGGTCAACCAACGCTATCAAATCAAGCAGGCGCTCCGGCCCGTTGATGCGTCGGAAGCGACGGTTGCGGAACGCGTATTTCGCGATACCGACAATCTGCTGCTGCGCTCTTCCGATGTCACGCTTGCCACGACATCGTCGCACATCATCGAGGAGATGATTGCCGATGGCGATCAATTCGACTGGGTCATCGTCGAAGAAGCGGCCCGCGCCAACGGTGCGGAACTGATCGGCGCGCTATTGCTGGGCAACAGAAGAATCATGGTTGGCGATCACAACCAACTCTCTCCATTCGATGCCGCCCAGCGGCAACAATTCTACGATCCCGAGCGCGCAGTTGATCTGCTGCGGGACGCGAAGGAGCGGCTTGAAACCATCTCCGATCTACCGCCGGAAGTTACTGAGGCGCTTGATACAGTTAAGTCGAGCGAACATCTGATGAGGGAGGCTCTCGCAACAGCGGCGCGTCTTGAAGAACCGTTTCGATCAATAGCTGAGCGCGAAATTGAGCGCGAAAAGGACACGGGGCGTCCGAGCACGATCGTCAACACGCTGCTGGAACAGAGCCGCATGCACCCCGCCATCGGCGATCTCGTCTCGAATACTTTTTATGACAGAAAGCTCGCTCCCTCCGACCGCGTCAAGCGTCGCACGCTAACGGTCACGTCCACGGTCGCGTACCTCACCTCTCCAATCGTTCTTCTCGATTTTCCGCCCCTCAGCATGTCAAAACGGCGACATTTCGAACACAAAGTGGAGCGATCATTCCGCAACGAGCTTGAGGCGCAGGCCTTGATAGCGGCCTTGAAAGGGTTGCGGCCGATAGTTGGCGCGGACGGCCGCCGACCGACCCTCGTGATCATCTCGCCCTACGCGGCGCAGGTGAGATGGTTCAAGCGCTTACTGCGCGGCCAAGTCAGGAAAGACAAGACCTTGTTCGGCTTCGCGAGCCCGCGCAGTAATGGTGAGTTCGTCTTTACCAGCGATAGCTTCCAAGGTGGCGAAGCCGATGTCGTGGCCGCCAGCCTTACGCGCAACAATGTCATGGTGGGATCGCGCGCGCTCGGATTCGTCAAAAGCCCACAGCGCATGAATGTGCTGCTCAGCCGCGCCAAGCAAAAGCTGATTCTTGCCACAAGCCAGCGCTTCATTCGCGAAGTGGTCGAAGGAATCGATCCGGATGCAAAAAAGGACGATCTTGAATTCCTACGAAAGATGCTGAAGGAGCTCGCGACCCTCGCCGGGACCGATTACGAGCTCGTCAGGAAGGATGCTCCTAGCATTAAGGTGAAAGGCGCATCCATCGTCGCGATCGACGAGAACGGGAGGCTTCCGGCGTGAAAATCTACCTTCCCGCTTGGCACTATCGCGCGCGCGCCATCGTTCAACGCACATGGGGATGGAGTCCAATCGAAGAAATGATCCTGCTCGCGCTCGATCGCACCCCAGAAACGATCGAAGAGGTGGCAACGTCGCTCGGGATTCCAAGCCAGGTCGCGGGCTCGACCATCGCGCGGTTGATGCAGTTCGGCCTGGTCGAGCTTCGCCTGGCTCCTGTCCCTCAATTGGCGACAAGCGGCGTCGGTCAAGACTTCATCCGGTTGGGTGGCGCCTTGCCGGAGCGAACTGAAGATCGGGAGATTCACATCAGTCTAGTGCTGGAGAAGGTCGGACACTCGGTCTTTCGCAACCGCGACGTCGAGACCGCTCCACTCTATCGGATGACCCATACAGATCACAAGGTCAACTTTCCTCCGGGCCCAGATGAGACCGATGACACAATGGCGGTCCGCGTAACGCAGCTCGTCGCCGGCATGCTCCGTCCCGGCGAATGGCTGCGCGGCGTTCAAACGATCAACTCCGTTCTCGAAAGAAAATATCTCGCGATCGAACTGAACGACGTCAAGAACGGATTGCTCCCTGAGGGGGCCAGCCAGGACTTGATCGGCGCTCTTCAAGCAACAATCAGGACTGGTATTCTGCCGGAAGCTAGCGATCCGCAGCCAAGCCGGTCAGTGACCGTCGATACGATGATTGGCACCGATCAATTGATCGTCGGCGGCGAACAGCATCTCGAATGCTTCGAACGCATCGTGGGTCAGGCCGAGGAAGACGTTTTCGTACTTTCGACTTTTGTGACGCCTCACGGCGAAAAATACACGGAGCAACATGAACGCATTCGAAAAGCTCTTGAACAGGCTGCGCAGCGTGGCGTGCGCTGCCACTTGTTCTACGGTACTGCGCTAGACACCGACAGAAAGAACGCGATCGCGATGCAGGAGCTCAATATGCGGCTCTCGTCGGTCCGTCGCGCGCGTGGCTTTGTGTTCACGCAGCGCGATTCTGTTCGAAGCCATGTGAAATGCCTTGCCGCGGATGACGGCCACGGCGGCGCTGTCGTCGTGCTCGGCTCCTCCAATTGGCTGTCGTCGCCCTTTTCTGCCTTGGAGGTGTCTGTCGAGCTGACAGAGAACCGCGCGGCCGCGGCGGGCCTGGATCTTTTGCGTTCTATCGTGTCACCTCTTTCAAGCGCCAGCCGTTCGATTGAGACGCTCCAATTCATAGCATCGGATTTAAGGCGCTCGCGGAGCGCCTTAACATCTAGCGCCGATGCTGGAGGGAGTATTCCAGTTCGGATGAGCATTCTCCAGGCTGACGATCATGAGCGATTGATTCGGAGGGTTGCTCACGAAGCCGAAGAGCGATTTGTCTGCTGTACCAACAAGGTCGGAGCTCCCATGGTGCCGGCGATCTTTAACCCCGCCGAAATCGCAGGACGCCGACTCGACGACGTCCGTGTTTACTACTCGCGCCAGACCGGGCCGATCAAACGGCGGCACGTCAAGGCCCACCGCGAACGGCTACATGGTGTAGTCGATCTGATCGCCGTGGAGGATCCGCAAGTCCATGCAAAGTTTCTTTTGTGGGACAGAGATCACGTCGTGGTGAGCACGATGAATTGGGGCTCTCAGTCGGGTTCACCGGATAATCCTCTCGACGAGATCGGCCTCCATTTGGAAGGGCCTGGCATAGCCGAGTTCCTCCTAATGAAGTTCGAGAGTCAACTCGACGATTAGTATCTGACACGTATTTTGGGCTGCGTCCAAATTGTCAACGCGCTGCGCGCCAATTGCGCTGAAATTGCTGAGTTCTTTGTTCAAGGTGGAAAGAGAACCTTTCGCCATCTATCATCAGGCGCAGCCAAAACGCCTGATAAATACAAAGCAGACCGAGCTCGCCGATTTTCCTACAGACTACGACGAAGATCGGTATGACCCCCAAAAATCTGCCGTCGTGAAAGCCACGCCGTCATAACGCAACCCGTTTGCAGTGCTTAGCCGGGTGGGCAGCCCCGATCGGGAGCGTCCAAAAGACCGCCTCACGAATTTTACCGTGGCGTTCTAGTCGTGACCCACCGAATGACGCCATCCGTCATGTAAACCACGGCGCCCCGAGGTGCTCCTGTGGCACGAAGATAGTCGCTCAGCTGAGCGGCATGATCGCGCCTATCCTGCTCGCTGGGCGCGACATCGCTCTTCCAATCCAGGACAACGGCAGGCTGACCATCTTGAACAGCGATGGCATCTATCCGCCCAGCCAGCGCAGTCGCCGCGGGTGAAGCCGAGAGCATCGCATAAATTGGCCACTCCGGAGCGAGGCTTGGCCTGAGTGCGGCGATTTCGGGCAGTGCAAGGGTGCGCGCGACGGTCACCGCTATTTCCTCTGGGTCCGGAAGCTTCGCTCCGTTGTCAGCATCAATTATAAGCTGCGTCATCAGCACTCGCGCACGTGCAGCGACGACCGGCATCTCCTCGGCCAGTTCGCCGGTAAGCATCTCCTCCATCAGCTTGTGGAGAATAAGGCCCCGCACGCGGCCGGCGCCGACCGGCAATTCGGTTTCTGGGGCTTCGCCAGGCTCCATCGCGATCGCCTCACCTCTTGGCGCTCGATCAGGATCGTGATCGCTTGGCCGCAGCCACTGGAGCGGCATCGCCGCGGCGGCGATCGCGGCACGCTCTGCCCCGAACAGCTCCGGCGTCTGCGTATTCGGAGGCGCGACGTCGGTCACGCGGGCGACCGGCGTCAAGTGCGACAGGACAAGCTGCGGCAAGTCCCGATGCGCAAGATCAACGATCCGTGCCCAGGACCGCTGCTCAGCCTGAGGCAATTCCGGAACGATCAGAAGTTCGCGGGCGCGCGTGCAGGCGACATACCAGAGGCGCTCCCGCTCGCGGGCCAAGCTATCGTCTTCAGACTCGAGTGCGCGAAGCAGTTCCGGCGGAACCACGTCGCCAATCAGCCAATGCAGTGTTTCGTCGTCGGCGCGGTAGACGAATGCCTCGCGCGAGCGCAGCAAGGTGCCGGTGTTGATCGGAATTACCACCGGCCATTCGAGACCCTTAGCGCTGTGGATCGTGATGATTTCGATCGCATCGCCTTCCGCATCAACTCGTCCCTCATTGTGGGGCACGCCGTCGCGCCATTCCCGGGCGAGATCCCGAACGAACTTCCTGAGGCCTCGCACACCGTAAGGCCGCGCACGTTCCAGGAACGCTTCGAGATTGGCGGCCGCGCGCGCACTACGATCACCCTCGCGCGCGGCGAGGGTTGCACGGACCGCGAGGCGTTCGATCGCTTCGGCCAAGAGCAGCGCAGGCGTGGTCGCCCGCACGCGTTTTCTGAGGTCTTGTAGGATCGCGAGCGTGCGACGTGCCAGAGGATGGGCGACATGATCGACATCGGTCAGCACCGAGAAGCGCTGGGGCGCTTCGGCGCGATCGAGATGCGGCGGAAGACCCACGGTGATGTCGAGTAGCTCCTCCTCAGTAAGCCCGACCAGTGGGCCACGCAGCAGCGCGCCGAAGGCCAATGTGTCGCCAGCGTCGGCGAGTACGCGAGCTAGCGCGAGCAGGTCCTGCACTTCTTGCCGGCGGAACAAACTCTTGCCGGCCTGCGAGGCGATCGGCAGCCCGCGCTGCTCGAGCGCGCGCTCATAACGCCAAAGCTCGGCGCCAGTTGGCGCAAGCAGGGCGATGCCGCCGGCAGTGAGCGGTACGATTGCGCCGTCCTCGTCGCGGATAGGGAGATTGCCGATAAGGCGGGTGCAGAGATCGGCAACGGCTTCGGCCTCCGCGTCGCGGATTTGAGCGGGCCGAGAATCAGGCGGCACATCCACTGTGATTCGCGCCGCGCAGGGCAGATCATGATCGGGGTCGCCGAGCGTCGACGTGAGCGGCACGTAACCGGGCTGGCCTTCTCCCGACAACGGGCGCGCGAAGCAGCGGTTGATGTGCCTAAGGATGTCGGGACGCGAACGAAAATTGGCGGTGACCTGAACGATATTTTCCGGCAATTGCCGCTCAACAGCGGCGCGCGCCTGCGAGTATGAGCCGATATCGGCGCCTCGGAAGCGATAGATTGCCTGCTTCGGGTCACCGACCATGAATAAAGCCCCGGCACGCAGCACGCTGTCCTGCCAGCGTCCGGCGCGATCCTTCCCCGCGATCCCGAAGAGGATCTCTGTCTGAACAGGGTCGGTGTCCTGAAATTCGTCGACGAAGATGTGGCGATAGCGTTCTCCAAGCGCGCGGCGCACGTCGTCATGCTGGCGCACCAGCGCACGCGCCTTCTCGAGCAAGTCGTCGAAGTCCAAGACTGCAGCGGCCCGTTTGAAGGCGGCGTAGTCATCGAGTACTTCGTCGAGCTCGGCCGCAAGCTGGGCGACAAGCGCGGTCGCGAACCGACCAAGAACGGTCCGGTAGCAGCGATTGACCCGCTCAAAGCATGCGGTCGCCTCTTCATTGAGGAGCGCGCCTCGCTCTTTGCCCGCGACACGCTCCCAAGCTGATTTCCGTCTCGGCGTGAGAAGATCGAAACTGTGTCGGCGCATGCACGCGAGCTGTGGCGGATGGGCGAGACGCCAGAGCGTGGCAAAATCCGGTGGAGGGTCGAAACTACCGGCGTAGAAGTTGGCGAGCGTCTCAAGCTCTCCGACCAATTCTAGGGTCTTGGGCTCGACCGGCTGCGACGAAATCCAGCGTCGGAAGTCCGCGACGGCGTCGACCAGGTCGATGTCGGGCCGACCGCCGAGCTCGGCGGGCAGAGCGCGTGCGCCGCGATATCTGAGACGGAAGCGTGCGAGTTCCTGAAGAGTATCGACGATGCGACGCGGATCATCGCGCGAGAGTGTCGCGATGGCATCGCCTGGCCGCTCGGGCGCATTCAATCGCCGTTTCAGCCACTGCTCGAAGACGGAATCGAAGGCCGCCGCCGCCTGAACGGCGTCAAGAATGCGCGCGCCCGGATCAATGTCGGCCTCAACCGCATAGCTGGAGATGATCGTCTGGCAAAATGCGTGAATGGTGGCGGTTGTCAGTTCGTCGAGCTTCGCCGCTGCACCGGAAAGTGCGCGTCGTTGGTCCACGTTTAGTCCGTTGGGCAGAGCAAGCCGCAAAGGTTGAGGCACACGTCCCGCAAGCAGCTCCTCGACATAGCGTTGCACGCGCGTCGCCAGCCCGCTCGCGGCAAGCTCTGTGAAAGTGATCGCGGCGATCGCGCCGGGCTCGGTGCCACGCGCGAGCAGCATGGTCAGGCGTCCGGCCATTAGCGCCGTTTTGCCGGTGCCGGCGGCGGCCTCGACGAGCAACGTGGCGTCGAGATCAGTCAGGATGCGAAGCCGTGCGGGATCGTCGGCGAGTGTCATCGGCAGCCCCACACTCGTGCAAACCCTCCGAAAGCGCGCATGAACGCGCCGTTCTTGAGCTGAAGATAGGCTGCTGGCGACGACGGCAGGGCTATGCGGAAGTCATTGTGCTCTTCCTGAGCGTCGGGGCCAGGCAGGGCATGGCCACCGCGCAGGAGGGTGATGGCCGCCGTGACATGCCCGCCGAGTTCGGCGATCGCCTGGTCGACGTCCGGTAGGCGATAGGGCCTCGGCTCTTTGTTGCCGAGAAAGACGAGGCGCGCGATCACGCGCGGATTGTCGGGGAGCAACTGACTGGCCGCGACCGAATAGATGACGCGCTGAAGCTCCGCACCGCGGCCAAGCACGATCTCCTCCGCTCGGCGCGGTTCTACGCCGGTCTTATAGTCCGACACGCGCACGCCGCGACGGTCGCCGGTGAGATCGAGCCGATCGATATTGCCTCGGATGCGCACCTGGGTACCGGGAATCGTAACAAGGGAATCGGGGCGCCAGGGTAGATCGTGTGCCATCGCACCATCGCCAGCTTGACTGAAAGCAAGCTCCGTCCAGCTTCGCGTACCGGGTTGGAACGTCTCGTCAAGCGTCAGTGCCTTGAGGGCGAGCTGAGCTGCGGCAGCGAGCGTGTGTTTCCAGAGCAACGCGGGCGGCGCCGATCGCTTGAGTGGCCAATGCGTGCGGACCGTCTCCGTCGAGGTCGCGAGCGCAGCTTCGATTTCCTCCCGGGACGCACGCGCATAGCCCGGCACAGGTTCGAGCGCATCAACCGTGCGCTTCAGCAACTCATGGACCAGCTCACCATAAGAGCGTGCGTCCAGCGTGAGGGGCTGATCGTCTTCTGGGACCGCGCGCCAGCCCAGCGCGTAGCGCCAGACGAAGGCGAGCGGATCGCGCAACATCAGCCGCAAGGAGGTGGCGGACTGGACATCACCGATTGCGCGGACGATTTGGGGATGGTCTGCGCGAACCTGGCCATCGTGGGCGGTGACGATCGGGCGCCGCCAGTTGCGCCAGCAGAGATTGGCTGCGGTGAGCGCCGGCGATGTCGCCGCTTCGTCCGGCCGTGCAAGAAGACGATCGGCCTCGCTGAATGCATGCTGCGGAATGCGCGCCCGCTTCAGGATCTGCAAAGATGCGCTCTGCGGGATCAGCGGGCTGGCGGACAACTGCCCACCTTGAGCGTTACGCCGGCTTCGCGAGAGAACGCAGCCGCGCGCCGCCTGACTGGTGATGACGGCAAAGGCGCGTCGATCTTGCTCGGCGACGGGATCAGGGTCAAGCACAGAGCGCGGCAGGATGTGGGCCGGTATCAGTGGGTCCTCGGCCGTGCGGCGCGGCCAAGAGCGCGATGTCATGCCGAGCAGGCGCACCCAGGGACGCGGCGCACCTGCAAGGTGGCTCGCCGGGCACCAGACAGCGCTCGCGCCTGGATCGCGTCCATCGGGCAGCCGCAAGTCCTCTAGTGAGAATTCGAGCCCTTCGGCCGGCGCGCGTCGAAGCGCCTCGGTCCAGAGCGCACGGGCCGCTGTGCCCAATAGCATCGCGCCGGCCTGCGCAGCCGCCTCGGGGCCACTCGCAAGCAGCCGCAGAATGGGCATCACGACCGGTCTTGGATCGCCTGCGTCGGCGCGGCGGCCGGTCGCCTCGTCAAGCGCGCGCTGCCACTGATCAATCTCGAACAGCGCCGCACCAGGCTGGAGGCCGAGCGACCAGTCCGCAGGCAAGTCGGCCAAGGCACGGCTTCGACCCGCGGCATGGCCGAACAGTCGCCGGAGGCGATCCTGGCCAAGCCCGTTGAGCAGGACGTCGGCAAGTGCGGCGCACGCTTGTCCCTCGCGCGATGCGAGGACCGGCACGCCGTGCGAGAAATGGAGTGGGAGATCCGCGTCCGCGACGAGAACCAGGAAGTGCTCGTCCCAGTCCTCGGTGGCCGTGGCACAGATCGCGATCTCATCGGGTCGCGCGCGGCCAGAGGCAATGAGTTCACGCATCCAACGTAGCGCTTCGACTGCTTCGGCGCGCGGGTTCGCGCAGGAAACTAAGGATATGTCCGCAGCCATCTCGCGGTCGCTGGTAATTAACTGGCCCGGAAACCAGTTCGCATCGGAGGTTCCAGGATTGCGCCAAGCGAGTGGGACCGTCTTCGCGAGCGTCGCAAGAAGCGGACGCCAGACCGATGCAATCTCACTGAGCTGATCGATATCGATTGACCCGAGCGCTGCAGCCGCATGGGCCGCGTGCGCAATTGCGGCATCGCGCAAGTCGCGCGGTGTCAGAACCCCTGCTGGGAGGTTGGCGCGAACGCGGCGCTCGACCTCCGCAAGCTCGGCAAGCCGAGCATTGTGGCTAGCGAGCCCCTCAAGATCGAGGTCGGCTTGCCAAACCTTTGCGAGCGTGCGGGCGATTGACCGTGTCGTGCCCGGAAGCTGACGGATACCTTCGAGCTCCGTCAAGCCGCCGGCGGCGAGTGCAGCGCGAATGGCTGGGTCGAGGTCCTGGGATCGCGCCGGTCGGTTAAAGCCTCCGGCGAGACGTGCAGCAAGCAGTGGAAGTGTGAAAATCTGCAGCCCAGAATCCGCTCGCTGTGCGGCAGCGATCCGCGCTGTACGGAATGCAAGCGGCCCTTCGACAACTATCGATCGTCGACTCATTTCCCCTCAGCCGCGACGCTATCATCGCCATGTTCGAAAGTTGCCGGCGTAATGCGAACCTGAGCCGCTCGCCCCTCCTCATGGAACCACAAATCTCTAATTCTCGCGTCATCGCTTGCAGGCAAAGGATTTGCGTCGCGCACGCGAAAGGTCGTGGGAAGGTTCACGGAGGTGCCGAAGACCAGCGCATGCTGCTTCGGAAGCGACGGGAGCCGCTTCAGGACCGCCTCGGAGATGAACGGGGTCATCTGCCGTATATGAGCAAGGTCGTCGGGATTCTGGATTCGATGGATGACGAAATTCGAGCACTGCGAAAGAATGGTCTTCGAGAGTTCACTGGGCCTCTGCGAAGCGGCGAGAATGAACAGCCCGTACTTTCGCCCTTCCTTGGCAATCCGCTCGTAAACTCTGCTGGCGTCTATGGCATAGCGGGATGGCTTCTCCGCGATGTATCGATGCGCTTCCTCAAGAAGCAGATGGATCGGAAACCGATTGCGTGGATCTGCTTGTCGGAGCAGCCGAAAGGCCATTCTAGCGAGCACTGACGCTACGAGCTCGACAACCTCATCCTCCACCGCATTCATGTCGATGATGACGATCTGGTTGCGTTTGACCCAACCCGCTCCGTCGCGTGCCAAACCGAGGAGCTGCTCAAGGAAGTTTTCGAGCGACGGCCCAGCTTGGCTTCCTTGAAGGTCGTAGCGCAGGAACGCATATTCAGGTCGCTCCTCGAGCGACTTAAAACGCGTCAGCATCTGCGAGCAGTAATCTCGGATCTGACGGTTACCGTGAGCCTCCTCGTATAGGATCGCCAGATCGAGCGCCTCTCCCAACGCGGAAAACTCAAAGGGAAGGTTGGCATATGCCGGGAATTTCAAACCTTCGATGATAAATCCGCCGCCATTGGCGTTTCCCAACAAATAGGTTGTTAAACCGGCAGGGTTGGCCATCTGGCCGAAGCCGATTTTGATGAATGGCGCGATCTTTTGATTGTTGATCTCCGGCGTGTTGAATCTTTGCAGCAGACCGACCATGCGATCGTGTTTTGACGGACTGCCTGTGTCGTCACGAAGAATTTGGCTCAGGCAGGTTGCCAGAATGTGGTTCTTGATCCCCTTCAGCTCCGCCGCGCTGCCCGCTGAGAACAATGTTGCCAGCCCGAGCGCCATGCGCAGTATCGGTAGTTGGGTGCGCTCGCTGGCCTGCAGAAGCAGCTCCCACTCTGACTGCTCCAGAAACCAATGGGGCAGACGAAAACGCTCCGTGCGTGCGGTGCCGTCCAGAATGACATGGTCCACGCCGATCTGCTTGCGCTTTGCGAGCGGCGACAGCGCCTTCGCATATTCTCCATTGACGTCGAATACGACGAACGTGGCACCGCGAGCATGGTGTTCTTCCGCCTTTTCGAACAAGGATTGGAGGACCGATGCGACCGTGCAGGACTTCCCGCTCCCTGTGTTTCCCAGGACGGCAGTGTGTCCGCCGAAGAAATCATCGATCCTGACCTTAACGTCGTAACCCTCGAATATGACGGACCGGCCGATCGTCAATGCGCGATAGCGGGTGGCATCAGGTGGCGTGGGTGGAACATTGTCGATCGGGGGTGTAGGCTCCGAAGGATGATCGGTTTCGAAGACTCGATCCAGTTCAGCGTCCAGCGCATACAGTGCGTCGCCGTAGAGTGACGGGAACACGGAGACGCCGAAGCGAAACCTTTCGCGCCGATCTTGAGGCAGCATCCCGACGGGAACGACATCGAGGTACTTCGCCGAAGAAGCCTTATCCAGCTCCCCTTCACTGCGACTAACATGACCAACGTCGCGCTCACGCAGGCCGACGACCTCGACAACCACGTACTCGGTTTGCACCGCGACCATCAGGAACGATCCGAGCCTGGCGACATAGTGAACGTCGTCGAATCCGACGACGGTGAAGTTGTCGGTGCCCGCATGCATCTCGATCACGAAACGGTCGGCCGCGACCGAGACCACCTTGCCGATTGCGCGCTTCCGATCGTCACGACTCATCGTCATCCTCCCCCTTCTGGGGAGCCGCGGCCTCCTTCTTCGGGGCCATCGCCTCGATCACCTTCCGAACGGCGTCATCAATGCGCTCGCTCGGGCGTTGCGGCATGAACTCTTCGATAATGGTGTCGAAGTAATGGGCTTTGCGTCCGGCGCTGCGTCCGGCACCCCCAATGATCCAAATTCGTGGATCATTTAGCGCGCGAAGCTTCGCAATCTCCCCGTCCAAATCTGGATCTACAAAGATCACGAGCCGGAACGTGGGAATCGTCAGGGCCTGATAGATGATATTGTTGATGTGCTCGTCGCCGAAGGCATACCCCATCGTAAATAGCACGCTCTGTTCGCGAACAATGCGTGACTGGAATTCCCGAAACAGATCGGCATAGGGAGACCCAAGGCTCGAATTCTGCTTGGCAGGCGTCGGATAGATCATCACCTTGCCCGGTTCTTTGGAGACGGCCGTTTCTCGGATCGGGAAAAGTCCGTGATCGTCCTCTGTCCAACTAATGGACCCATGAATCTTACACAGATAGACAAAGCCATCGACCGCAGACCACTTGCGGCTGGTGACATCGAGCTGTTCAGCGAGGGCGTACCGAAACGTCGCTGGATTGAACCGCCGTTCGACAACGCCGGAGAAGCCGTTCGTGTATGGCAGGCCGAGCCTATCCATTGCGGTCTCGTTGAAGAGATCGTAGTTCGTGGTGAACACCCAAGGACGCGGAAGAGATCGGTCGCGCAGCACAAGCTTGCGATAGAAGGATTCATAAAGGCCAACGACGGTATGGTCGCCATTCGCGAAGGCGCCGTTCGTGCATTTGGCCCAAAGAAATGTTTGAACCTTCTTGATGATCGATTCGACAGTCTTGAGTCTTGTGGCGGCATCACTCAGCGAACTGCGCACTAAGACGAAGCGCAGGCTGAAAAGAAGCTCCATCAGCCGCTCTAGGTTGCGCGCATACTCCGCGGCACCGAGGTCGATTCCAAACTGCTTCAACAGAGCATCACGTTCGTCGGCTGTCGGGAACGATTGATCCCCTTCCTTCGGTGCCGCCGTGAATTCCTTCGCGAGGGGCGCCATCGTTGGGATGCCGACCTCCTTGTCATTAGCCCACGACGAAGAACAGCCAGCTCCCAGGAGGAACGCCACATTTTTGGCATTCAGTGACTCAGCCAACGCCTTTCTGACAATATCCGCCCCATCAGGCCAATCATAATCAGCCTTCTCACCCTCGACGCCGCGAATAAACTTGAATGTGAGCTTCGATGGCTCCGTCTTGTCTGCATCCGCCACCGCATTCCCCCCAAATCTCTATTTCGCCGCCTCGTTTGCCCGGCGCGCGACATCTGCACTCCGCGCCATGAGGACCTCGAAGGTTTCAGCATCTTCCAACAGCAGACCGTCCTCGACCATGCGACCATAATCTTCTTCCAGCGCCTTCGCGGCATCACCGCCAGGCACGAGCTGCAAACCGCCATTCACGGCAGCCGCATAATCGATCGGACTTCGATCGGCCGCCCTCTCAACGAAGAACATGCCCTTGTGGCGCGCGACCGCGTTCGCCAGCTCCCTATCGGCGAAAGCCGCATCCGCCAGGCCGGCGTCATCCAGACGCGCTATGTCATGCCAGTGGCGTGCGAAGCGATCACCGCGCAGCCGCTGCTGGAGGCAGAAGACGTGGACAGCCGTCGCCTTCTCCCAGAAGGTCCGCTCGGCGTGCATCACGCGCGGCCGCGCTGTTGGGAACGTTACGCCTTCAACCAGGCCGGATGCATCGCATTTGATGTCGCGGAGGCTCGCCGGCTCGCCCGTTGATCGCGCCCCGAACTCCAGCATCACACTCGGTGCGACGTAGCCCGAGCCAGCGGTGGTCGCCTCGTAGTCGACAAACAGCTTCTCGCCTTCCACGCGGACGGCAGCCGCCAACGTCGCGGCAGCCAACGCGTCCGCGACGACCGGCTGCGCGGTGCCCGCCACCCAATCCGGCAAGCGCTTGCGCACCTCGCTCGACCAGCGCTTCTCCTCGCTACGTGTTTTCGGCAACGCCTCGCCGTTGCCGTCCACCAGGTCGGGCGCGATCGCCCGGATGTCGTAGGTCAGGTCGACGTCCTCGGAAAACCGCCGGATGACCCCATAGGCCTTCGACAGTGACGTGCCGCCCTTGAACACCAGATGCTCGCCGAGCGCCGACCCGTAGAGCGTGGCGAGCGCCCAAACCACCCACACATCCTTCTCGAGAAGGTGCGCCGGTCGTCCCGACTGATCGGCCGCGACGCTTAGCGCCTCGCGGCGGTCAGCGACCGGAAGGTGGAGAAAGGCGTCAGCCATGCGCCGCCTTTCCTACGCTGCGCGCGAGCCAGGTCGGAAGCTGCGGCGCTGCCGCGACCAGTTCGCTGAAAGTGGACGGCGAGAGCTTCCGCTTCAACGTTTTCAAGGCGGCTTCCGCTTTCTCCGGCCCAAGCCAGGCCAACGCCCGCACCGCCTCGCCAGCCGGCTTATGAGCCAGGGCGAGTTGCCAGCGCGGAGCATGACGAAGTTCGACAACCTGTTTGCCGAGATTCATCGTTCGGCTGCGGCCGGAGGTTAGATAGACCGACCGAACCGGCACCTGGGTCGTCAGGCCGAGAGTGTTGGCCGCCGCCGCCCCGCTCGGGACGATGACTTCGCCGCGCTGGTTGGCGAGCGCCTCGACCGCTTGCTGGACGGAGGGGGCCCTCGTTCCGAACCGGCTCGTGATGGGACGGAGATAGACGCCGCGACCGGCCCGGATCAGTTGGCCCCGCTCAGTCAGACGCGACAAAGCCTGATCCACCGCGGCGCGATTACCGAGGTGAAGCAAGCTCTTAGCCGCCACGGGCGTACCTTCCGGCAACCCTTCGGCATGCGCGAGAATCTGTTCGGTTAACCGTTGCATGGCCGTTCTCCTGTCAGAAATATACGCGGTTTTCTGACAGTTTTCAAGCCAGCGGACTTGCTGGGGAGCCGTCTATTTCGGCTAGATCAAGGGCGAACCCCTGTCGAGTAGACCATCCAGGAAATCCTCCCGCGAGCTGATCGGCCCCGCGAGCGTCGCAAGGATCAACGCCTCGACGATCTGGCGGGCCAACGACCGCGCCATCACCCGCTCTTTCGTCGAGATGGCGGTCATGGCTCGGCCGTGCAGGAATGCGCTTCGCACGTTGAAGAGCTGCTCATACTGATCGGCGAAGCGTCGATCGCCCAGCAGGCCGGCCACCCGTCCCCGAATTCTATTCGTGGCGCGCATCCCTTTGTGGCGGTCAGGCGCGATGCGAAAATTCTTCTGATAGTCCGCGCGCAAGCCGAGCGCCGCCTCGATCGTCGTGATGTGCGCAAGGAATTCATCCACGCCCTCGGCCAGGAACGCGCGGACGAGGAAGTGAGGGATCGGCGTCTCAAACAAAACCGATTGCTTCGCCTGCTCGACGGTCGTCCATCGGCTCTGGTCCCACACCGTCAGCTCGGTCTTTGCATCCTCTTCTAGGTGCAGCTCGACCGGGCGCTCTTCCTCGTATGTCCCGCCATAGCCATCGTCGTAGACCCGGTCCTCCCAGCTCAACGTGTCGGGGGACGGCGGCGAACTGGGACGAACGAAGATGTCGCTGTCGATCGTGTAGACCCATGGCACACGGAAGCCCCGCCAATCGACTTCCTGCATGGTCGACCAGCTCTCCCAGGGGGCCAGCAGGAGGAAGAACAGCGCTTCTTCCAAGGCAGTCGGGAACCGCCCTTGATGCGGTTCGACCCGCCCCAGATCTAGGCTCAGGTCCATGAACAGGACCGGGACCGCGCGTTCCTCCGGCTCCTGCTCGAGCACCACGACCTCCTCAACGATCAGCCAGTGGAATTCGGCGAAGCGCTCGGCATCGAAGTCCTGACGCGGATAAAGCCGCCTCAGCCGGCGCGCATCGATCACGCCGCGCAGCTCGTCGGCGCTCAACCGGCACACCCTGGCCGGACCGAATGCGTGCGGCGGCAGGTCGGCGGCAAGATCGAGCGGCGCAAGGTGAATGCGCCTGGCCCGGGTAGCGCGCAGCGCCGCGTCCAATCCCTTCGCCGCTTCCTCCACAGGCATGGCAAGATGGGCCGTGTCCTTCTGCAGGTGACATGGAAGGCCCAACGCCCGCAATGCCGTCGAGAGCGCGAAGTTCGGCCCCTTCTTGCCGGCGTTTGGGTAGTCGTCGCGGCAGATCTCACGCAGCCGCATGAAGGCCGGGTGCGCAAGAATATTGTCGGGCCCGGGCGGTCGTATGCGCCACAGGTCCGTCATCGCCATCAGCATCGCCATTCTCGGACCCGTCTCGCTCATCAGGAGATCCGGAGCCGCCGCAAAAGCTTGCCGAGGACCGCCTCGTACTCCTCGGGCTTGGAGAAATCGGCGTAGAGCTTGCCTTTCAAGAACTCTGGCAGCTCACATTCCTCGTAGAGCAGCGGCAGCACGACCACCTCGCCGCTCGCGATCTCGCGGTTCATCGCCACGTCGAGCTCCTTCTTCACCCAAGGAGCGCCGATCGACTTTTTCGACAGGACGACGGCGATGTAGCGGCTGAGCTTCATCCCCTCTTCGATCTTGGCGATCAGCGAGTCCCCGATGTCGATTTCGGCCTCGTCCAGCCACACATGCTCTACGCCATGAGCGAGCAGATCCTTGCGAAGCTGGCGCACGAAGGGTTTGTCGACGCCAGTATGGCTCAGGAAGATGCCGTGATACTTCTCATGCGCCGGATCGGCCTTCTCCAACGCGAGGCTGTCGCGAACGAGCTGGTTCTGGGCTTCCTGCGACGTCGGCGGCGTCAGCAGCCAGCCCGTCGGGGTGCCGAGCATCAGCTGACCGCCGAGGCTGTAGCCCTCCGGCGTCGCGGCGATCGACCCATAGCCTTCGCCGGGATCGGATAGGCACAGCGTCCAGCCGCCGGTCCGCGACAGAACCTCGAAATAGCGCGCGAAGGGGCTGTCGAGATCGACCGGCCCCATCCTGCGCCCCTTCTTAATGAGAAGCTCCGAACGCTTTACGAAACTCGCCACTTTCGGCGCCACATATCCAAGATGGGTTTCGCGATAGCCGAAGAAGTTCACCCGCTTCGGCTCGGACAGGCACCAAACGACCGTCGCGCCACCCGCAATCGCGGCCTCCATCTCCTTGCGTCGGTCCTCGCCATCGAAGGCGGAGTCGAGGTCGTAGCGGTCATTCTGCCCCTTCAGCTTGCCCAGCTCGTAAAGTTCGTTCGAAAACTCTCCGGCCTTACCGAACAGAAAATGCGTGTAGCTCTCCGGATTGATGATGATCGTGTCGTATTCGTAGAGCGGATAGGCCGCCCGCTCTCGATCGACATCGGGCTGGCAGAGCCCGAGATTTTCGATCTCCACGCCATCGATCTTGTCGCCGGTGTAAGTCAGCCCGACAGTCAGCACCCGTTTCACGTGTCGTTCCTTTCCGCCGCCTGCTTGGCCGCCTCTCTAGCTTTCACTTCCAAAACCTCGCCGCGGCTGCCGACGAGCGCGATCTCGATGCCGGCCAAGGCGCACCGCGGCGCGAGCCGCTCGGCCAGGCGCAAGGTGCCGTCCGTCAGCGGAACCACGGCCACCTGACGCCCCTGCGATGGCGTGGCCATCAGCAGGCCTACGGTCTCGCAAAGACCCCGGTAGAGCCGCGACAACTGGCCTGGATGCCGCGCGTTGATAATGCCGCCCTTGCATTCGGCCGAGATGACGTGGTCGCCGATATTCGCGACGACATCACCGAGCCCGGACTTCGGGTTGACGGTGATCGTCTGGCCCGCCGGATTTCGATAGACTCCGCCATAGGCGGTGCTACCGACGCCGGAGACCTTGGTGAACGCTCGCCGCCCCAGCCAGCCCGCGAAATCGAACTGCTTTCCGTGCTCGCCGTCGGGATGGACACGGACGTCCCGTGCGCCCTGCGTGCGGAGCAAGTGCATCGCGTAGGCGACCATCACCGCGCCCTCATACAGATGATGTTCGTGGGCGCCGTCCGATTTTCCGGCGCGGTTCGGCGGCGGCTCGAGCGCCGTCACGAGATCCTCGAAATCCAATCCAGCCTCCCCGCGATATCTGCGGACGCGCAGCGCGCACCATTGACAGGAGCTTATAACCGGCCATATTTGCCCGGTAAAGGAAGGCCTGTCATGTTTACCTATAGCCCCGAAAAATTTGCGTCGCTCTACGCCTCCGAACTTGGCCAGCGCATCTGGGCCTTTCTCACGCGGCCCGAAAACGTCGCCCGCCTGGAGACCGCGTCCGAACTCGGCAAGCCCGCGGTCGAAGGCATCGAGGAGCAGCTCCTGGCGGAATTCCGCGAGGAGGTCTTGGCCGACCGCGTGAAGCAGATGGTCGGCCATATGGTGCGGCAGATCCTGGAGCAGCGAGATTGGGTGCTCGACCAGACCGATGTGAAAGTTCAGTCGGTGCCCTTCAGCAAGGCGGCACGCTATCGCCGGCCTGACTGGTTCACCTTTCACGCCTTCCGCAACAGCAGTGATCCGCGCGACGTCGTTATCACCGATCGCCGGCAAAATCCGACGCTGCCGAACGGCGCGCGCTGGACCTTCTACGCTACCTTCGCCAGCCCGCTAAAAGCGGCGGTGGCGTTCGGCGTCAACGACATCAAGCAGCTTCGTCAGCAGGTCCATTCGCACGGCTTCCACCGTGTTCGCATCGAGCGGATGCTGCGCCGGGCATGAGACGAGCAGATGATGACTGATCTATTCGATGTCGACGGCGCCAATCTCGATCGCGGGTTTGAAAACCTGAAAGCCGCCGAGCTTCCGATCGAGCAGCAGCTTCACGCCATGCTGCAAGAGATGTGGGGGCGTTACGAGCCTTATGCCGACCCCGACTTTCGGCAGGGTTTCGCACGCGATGTCGATGGCCGATTTTGGGAGATGTATCTGGGCTGCACGCTGCTCGAGGCGGGCCGCACCCTGCT
The DNA here is from genome assembly GCF_000426845.1 of Bradyrhizobium sp. in8p8. Lineage (GTDB taxonomy): Bacteria > Pseudomonadota > Alphaproteobacteria > Rhizobiales > Xanthobacteraceae > Bradyrhizobium > Bradyrhizobium japonicum_C. Next base: position 689,091 of record NZ_AUGD01000001.1, read on the forward strand.
TCCCGTCGTCGAGCGCCAGCGCGAAGGCGGTCAGCCGGACCTCTGCGTCCTGGAAGATGGCCGCCGAATCTGGATCGAGGCCATTACCCCAGATGAAGGCGCACCGGGTCCTGACCAGATCGTGCGTCCGGTCCCCCTCAACGAGGGCGGCGGCCTCTTCGCCGCACCGATCCGTCAGGCGCAGTTGCGCACGTCCGGGGCGTTCTGGACCAAGGCGCAGAGGATCGCGCGCTATCTCGAACAGGGTGTGATCGGCCCGGAAGACACGAGGATCATCGCGATCAGTGCGAGCCGCTTCGGCGTCTATGTCGCCGACCAGCCGTTGCCGCTGATCATGACCACGTTATTTCCGATCGGAGATGCCTACATCACCATCGATCGCGAGACCGGCAACGTCGTTGACGAAGGATTTCACCCGGCCCCCTTCATCGACCGCGAACGCAATCCGATCCCGCGCACGGCGTTTCTCGACGAGCGTTTCGCTGACATCTCAGGTGTGATCTGGTCGCGCGTTGGCCTCGGCAACCTCTCGCGTCGAAGCCGCCCGCTGACCTATGTCCACAACCCCTTGGCGCAGGTTCCGCTGGCGACAAGCTGGGGCGTCTGGGATCGCGAGTTCGTCATCACGCCGCGCGGCGACGAGTGGGAGGCCAACGACATTCTGGCGCAAGCCGCAGCGGAGGCATCATGACGATGCGCCCGAGTGCCCGCGTCTGGCGCCTTCCGTTCCGTGAGGTTGATCATGGCCGTCGGCGATGAGCAGCGACTGATCACGCCGATCAGCCAGCGGCAGTTTGAGCTCTATGCGCTGTCGCTCGAACGTGGGCCCAATTTTGATCCCGCGCAGATCTTCGGGAGCTATCAAGCCGGACACGGCAGCGCGAGCGGCTGCATCCTCCTCGATCCGGAGCGCGGGACCTTCACCGCCCTGGCCTTGCGCAGGCGTGTCGATCATCGCTGGGTCCGCGTCGATGAAGGCGGCCCCTATCCCACTCCCGAAGCCGCGCTGGATCAGCTCACCATCAGCATGCGCGCTGGCGAGCCGCCCGAGCCATTGCCGCCGGGCGCACGGCGACGGCCGCTTCTGCTGAAGACCGGATCGCGAGGCACATCGCCGGAGTTCGACCTGCTGACGAGCACGATCAGCCATTTCCCGGCGCTGATGGCGGTCGGCGAATGCTACCTCGCGCTTCCCAATCCGGATGCCAATTTCGTCCCCGATCTGCAGACCAGCAATTTCGCGTCCCGCCTCTTCGAACTCTATCTTCTTGCCTGCTTCCGCGAGCAAGGCCTGATCGTCCGGCAGAAGCATGTCTCACCGGACTTCCTGATCGAGAACGATGGCGCCGCCTGCTGGATCGAAGCCGTGACCGCGAATTCCGAGACGCCCCGCTCCGGCGGGATCGGGGACTGGGTGCATGCTCCGGTCGATCGAAATGAACGCTTAACCGGCGCGCCAGCTGAGCGCTTCGCCAAGACGCTGCGCGGCAAGCTTCAGCGCAACTATCATGAGCTGGATCATGTAAAGGGGATACCCTTCGCTCTGGCGATCGCTGACTTCTATGAATCCGGCTCGATGGTTTGGAGCCGCGAGGCTTTGCCGACCTATCTCTACGGCCTGCGGGCAGATGTCGAAGGCGAAGGCGCCGGGCGACGTGCGATCGGCACGCCGATCAACAATCTTACGGGCAGGCACGGCATTCCGGCCGGGCTATTCCGCGATCCCGACTTCGCTCACCTCTCTGCCGTCATCTTCAGCAACGCGGCGACGCTCGCCAAATTCAACCGCATGGGCTTTCTCGCTGGATGGCGGCCGCCGGGCCTCACGATGACCCGCCGCGGCATTCTCTTCGACCGAACGCCGGGCGCGCTGGAGCCCATTGATTTCGATCTGTCGGTCGACAGCGCCGAATACCAAGCGCTCTGGCCTTGGGGCGAAGCCTGGTGTCAGGAACTGGAGGTCTTTCACAACCCACAGGCGACGCACCCCATTCCCTTCGATCTCATACCCGGCGCGACCCATTGGTTCGAGCGCGGCGGCGACGTCGAGTGCAACACCATGTGGGCGAACTCGGTCATTTCATCGATCACTCATCTGCGCATGGCCGGCGCGCAAGGCGAAAGCGAGCGGCCATGATCTGCCCGCCATGCATGCGTCGCCGTCCTCGCCCATCAAAGGAGCATCGTTGAACATGGAAACGGAACCATCCGACCGGACCATCGTCCTCCATCTCCTGCGCGGGGCTGTACCCGAGCGCGCCGACGAGATCAGCGGCCTATGGAGCCAGTATGGTCATGGTGTGGAAGTCGCGCCGAGCACCAAGGGCGTGACGATGAAGGCCGATGACAAGCGCATCCAGTTCGACACCAAGACGATCGACTTTTTCTGGCTGCTCGGCTTCAGCGCATGGCGTGCCATCGAGGTGTATTCGCCGGCCCTGCTGGTGGCGACATGGACCGGAATGCCGCTTGATCAGGCCCTCAAGATCGATGCCGAACGGGGGCAATACGAATTCGATTACAAGCAGCGCGTCAGCACCGCTCAATCGCTCATCGCGGCCGAACAGACCGCACAGATTTCCTGGCCTGCGGACATCCCCGAGCCGACCGCTGACCGCGACAGCTTGGGAGATGTCCAGCACAAGACGATGTTCGACCTCGTCGCGTTTGCCCTGGCCTTCGCGCTGCTGCACGAATTCCGGCACGTCATGTATTGCGCCGACAAGAGCGCACCGTCGACACTGCCCGAGGAGGAAATCGGCTGCGATAACTGGGCCCGCGAGTTCATGACCAGCGGCCTCGCCGCCTATGCGAAGGAGCATAGGACAACTACGCTCAAGTCCAGCAGAAGCGCGCGATGGGAATAGCGCTCGCCGCCGTGATCATCCATGCGATGACGCCGACCCACGCGCATTGGGGCAATCGGCAGTATCCACCGATCGCCGAGCGGCTGACGGCGATGATCGGAGGCTACAATCTGCCGCCCGGCTCGTCCTTCTGGCCCTTCACGGCCTGCCTTTTGATCACGCTGATGAGGCAGGAGGGCCGGCCGCTCGACATCATCGCGTACTCAAATCAGGAAATGGTCGAGGCCCTGCTCGACCGGCTCCGTTGACGCTGCGGGGAGCGCGACGTGCCGGTCTATTTCATTGGCGAAGATGAAAACGGATGCTCCCCGATCAAGATCGGCGTGGCGAAGAACATCGAGGCGCGCCAGCGCAACCTCCACACGGGGAATCCTTTGGAGCTGCGACTGCTCGGGTGGATCGAAGCGACCGACGCCTTCCAGCTTGAACGAGAGCTGCACAAGCATTTTGGATCGACCCATGTGCGTGGAGAATGGTTCGACATCGAGCCGGGTGACATCCTGGCCATTCTCAAGCGCGCCGGCCGCGCTGGATTTGTCGCCAAGAACGCCGATGCTTTCCAGATCGTCGGTTATGATCGCGACGCCATTCCCGAATACCTCGGCGTGTGGGAATGGGCCGATCTGGAAATCGACGAATGCTGCCCGTTCTGCGGATGTCTATGCGGCATGCATTTTCAGGAAGCCTCGCAGATGTACTATTGCATCCGATGCGACACGCTGACCGACTTTTCCGAGCTCGATCCGCGTGAGTATCCGCCGGACGAGTGATGTCCTGAAAGGCGGAAAGATGCCAATCCTGAGAAGCTGAAACCCGGCTTTGCGCTTCTGAGGGGAACGCCATCCCCTGCGGCCGGCCTTCGTCTCAGCCGCCCCCTTTTGCGGGGAGCCCCCGCAACGCCCCCTTCAGAGTGAGAGTGCGGACCGGCTTCGCCGTGACGGGTTGAGGGCTGAAAGAGGGGCCCCGGCGCCGGTCGCGGAGATCGGTGATGTCCAGAAAGACCTGACAAGCTCGGGCTGGCCAGGACCGGGCGAGCTATACGATGAACTTACCGACAATATCATCGCAGAACTTGAGGCCGGGCGCGTGCCTGGGTCCAACCTTGGAGGACGGCGGCTGCGAAGGCGCCACTTGCCAAACGCCGCGACCGGGCGGAATTATTCCGGGATCAACGTGCTGATCCTTTGGAGCGCCGCGGCACGGCTTTTCGGGCCAGAGCGGGCCCACCTTCCGCCAGGCGCTCGCGCTCGGCGGCAATGTCCGCAACGGCGAGCGCGGCACGTCCGTCGTGTACGCCGACCGATTCGTACCCGACGACGAGAAGCGGCGCGCCCGAGCAGGCGCGAGCGGCGATTGATTGCTGCGCAATCTTGCTATGCTCGGACCCTTCCCTCCTAGTGATTCGCGCCTGCCATGAGCATTTTATCAAGCGATCCGATTACTCAGCTCGCATTCTCGATGTTCGAGAGCAAGGGTGTCTATGCTTTGCTTCTCGGCTCTGGTCTCTCTCGTGCAGCCGGGATTCCAACTGGATGGGAAATCACTTTGGACCTAGTTCGACGAGTCGCGCTCGCGCAAGGCGTCAAGAATCAGTCCGATTGGGCGACGTGGTATCGCAAAACGTATGGTGCGGAACCCGATTATTCAGCGATTCTAGCAGGACTGGCGGCCTCGCCTGCCGAACGGCGATCCATCTTACATTCGTACATCGAGCCTGACGAAGACGATCGTGCAGAGGGTAAGAAACTTCCGACAGCCGCGCACCATGCAATCGCGGGCCTGGTTCGCGACGGGTATGTCCGAGTGATACTAACGACCAATTTCGATCGGCTATTAGAAAATGCACTGCGAGAAGTTGGCGTTGAGCCAACTGTCGTCACCTCCGTCGACAGCTTGTCAGGAGCCGAGCCGCTCACACATAGCCCGTGCTACGTGCTGAAGCTTCATGGTGACTACAAGGATGCACGCATCCTGAATACCGACGAAGAGTTAGGCGTGTATCCGCCGCAATACGATGCGCTGCTCGACCGCATTTTGGATGAGCACGGTCTTATAGTTTGCGGTTGGTCAGGCGAGTGGGATGACGCGCTACGGGCAGCATTGTTGCGCGCTCCTAACAGGCGTTACCCTACTTTCTGGAGCATACGGGGGAAAGTTGGGAGCGGCGCAGAGCCCATCATCAGTCAGCGTAAGGCTGTGACCATTCCGGTTGCCGACGCCGATAGCTTTTTTCTGAAGTTGGCCGAGCTGGTGAAAACACTCGCCGAGACTCGGAAGCAGAGTCCGCTGACGATTGATATCCTCGTCGGCTCTATCAAGCGGTACGTTGCGAGGCCGGAATTTCGCATTCGACTCGATGAAGTCATCACACAGGAAGTTAACAAGCTTTTCGACCGCCTCGACGCGAAGGAGCTCTCTCCGCAGGGTGTGTGGTCCGTTGAGGAATTCCGCCGACGCCTTAAACTCTATGAGGCCACTACCGAGCCGCTCGCGAAAGCCTTTGGTGTTCTCGGACGATGGGGGGATGACGCCGAGCTTGCACTCATTGCCGATACGATCCGCGGCGTCGTTGCCAGGGCGAACAAGGTGGGCAGCGGCCTGAATATATGGCTTGATCTAAGGACGTATCCGGCCGTTCTGCTCATGACTGCATATGGGCTCGGACTTGCGAGAGCAGAGCGTTGGAAGACCTTGCATGACCTGTTTTCTCTCTCGATGCCTAGGGACGAGCGGGACCCAAAACGTCTCGTGAATTCGCTCTTCCTGTGGGACTGGAGGGGGTCAGACGACAATCTCTGGAATAACGTTGAAGGTTTCACGACAGGCAACAACCGCCGAAAAACACCACTCAGCGACCATCTATTCGACGTATCCTTCGAGTGGGGCACGGCGTTTTTGGGCGTCCCCACAGACAATGCTCTGCTGTTCGATCGTTTTGAGGCGCTGGGGGCGTTGGTCCACCTTGAAGAGAACAGTGAAAGGGCACTGAAGGATCAACTGGAGAACGGCGACAGGAAGGCTAGGATGTCTGTCGGTCGCATCGGCTGGCGAAGCGAGGGGCGACGCTCAATAGAACACGAGCTGAAATCAACTCCTACCAGGCAACAACTGCTTAAAGCAGGGTTCGCATTGGGCAGTGAAGCATACCTCGATCTATTCTTGGAAAACCTATCACGGGTAGCACGATGGATGGAGTGGCGCTGACACTCCACCTGGCGATACCGGCCAGGGAGCAGCCGGACGATGTCTATACGCCTGAGAGAACTGTTTGCCTGTACGGAGCAAGGCGGCGCTTTCGTCGCCGAATCTGCCGATGGTCGACTCCTGCATATTGGCGAGGTGCCCTCCGGGCTCGCCTGCAACTGCGTCTGTCCCGGCTGCGGAAGGCGGATGGTTGCGAAAAAGGGAGATGTGCAGGCCCACCATTTTGCGCACAATGCTCAGCAAGATGGCCGGTCATGCGCGTCCGCCGGCGAGACGGCCCTGCATAAGTTTGCGAAACTCATTTTGGATGAGCGCCTGGAAATTACTTTGCCAGCGCAGGTCGTGGAGGAGCAGAAGGATCGCGAAGTTGTTGTCCGGGCGGCGAAGCGTACTTTCGATCGAGCGATCCTAGAAACCAAAGATGGGCAGATCGTTCCCGACGTCGTGCTGCTCTTACGCGATCGCAGGCTCATCGTAGAATTCAAGGTCACTCATCCGTGCGACTCAATAAAAATCGCCCGGATCCAAGCGATGGATGTCGGCGCAATCGAGATCGACCTCTCCCAGTACCGCGACCACAAGCTCAGCGAGATCGGAGACCGGATACTTTACGACGCGCCGCGAACATGGCTGCACAATCCGCGGGAACGTGAAGCGCGCGCACGCCTCGAAGTGAGAGCGCTACAGCGAGCAGAGGAGAGGCGGACGCAAATCGAAAATTACCGCGGCTCCTATCGCCATCGTTCACCGTCAGAATCCCCGGGAAGCGGGGCATGCGAATCTTCGGCCCGGAAAAACGGCCTCGCCGACCTCATCAATCTGCCGGTATATGGGGCTGGTTGCTTCACAGTGGCCGTTGCGGAATGGCAAGCGGCTATTCTGGAAGCATTGCTCGCTCCAACGAAAACGCCTTTCCGAACTCGAAATGGGCTCGCGGCACTCCGAAGCAGACGATGGCTCGACTCATCGTTTGCTGACATTTCGGACGAAATCGTATGTGGGGTGCGAGCGGCCGGGATTCCGTTCAACTCCCCCTTCCAGGCCGTCGAAGCATATCTAACGCAACTCGAGCGCCTTGGCTTCGTTCATTCGGATCCGACTGAGATTTGGCGGCCCTCACATACGCTACAGGCACGGATCGATAAGGCGCGCGAGCTCCGCGCGCGACCGGTCAAGCGTACGCGCGAGCTCCGTCAATTAGTTGAGGAGCTGATTGCCACTCTTCCAGCGGATGAGACCGCTGCTTTCGTATTTGAACAATGGTGGAGTTCAATGCTCCCGGAACGCGGCCATTCACCTCGTGATGCGATCGACTTCGATGAAACGAAGTGGCGATCGCTCACGAACGACCTGGATAATATCGCGACGCAAATCCGGTTCTCGCCGCGAGAACGCTTAGACCTTTTTGGGCTTCCCTACCACGGCGCCCTGGCGCGCGCACTTGAGCGCAAGCATGCAGAAGAAGCCGAACGTCAACGCGCCAATCAAGCGAAAATCGAGGCAGATAAAGCTGCCCGCGTCGCCGATCTGCAGCATCGCGCGCTTCGACAGATCGGGAGAGAAGCGGAACTCTGGCTCGTGACGACAAACTCTAACACTGGGGGACGCCCTCCCATCGAGGTCGCTTTGGATAGCGAAGCTGGTCACGAGGATGCGGTCCGCGCGCTCCATTACCGAGCAAGAGAGATTGAGGTTCAGCATCGAGCAAGCGAGCGGAAGGCAAAAGCCGTGGCGGAGCTCGCCGCGCTCGCCCAATCCCGGTATTACGACGACGAGCGAGCTAATTTATGGATGCGAGGCAGGAGGCGGGAATTAGGTGGTAAATCGCCGGAGGAGTTCACGGTTGATGATGCTACCCGGCAGCGGTGTAGTGAGCTGCTACCTACGAAACGTTCGCGTCGATAGGAACTCGGATGTTCTGTGTCAATACACCGCATAGAGACAATGAACCGGCCTTCTAAAAAGCACCACTTCGTACCACAGGCGCAGCTTCGAAATTTCTCTGCGGACGCGGAGCGCCGTTTTCTCTATGTGCTCGACAAACAAACGGATCGATCATTCCGAACTTCGATCCTCAACGCTGGCTCAGAGAACGACTTCAACACCATCAGTCTCGGCGCCAGCAAGTGGAACTTCGAAGATCTGTTCCAGGAAGTCGACACCCGGTCGGCTTTGCTTATTGCGGAGATCCTCTCGCGCAAATCGCTAGCCTGGCTATCCGAGGATGATCGGCTTGCTTTGGCCGACTTGTTCGCCACCCAGATGCTTCGCACGCATTTCAGTCGAACCACGCGGGCGCACCTCGCTGATCGTCTTCGGGAGATCACACGGCAGCTCGGCTACGATCCGGATCAGAATCCGACCATGGCGACGCCCCCCGATGCAGCACTGCGCCTCGGCGCAGTACGGACATTCCTTGATCGCAGCGAGCAGGTCGTCGCGCTTCTGCGCCTGTATCCCGCCTTATACCGAGCAAACGGGGACCATCGGTTCATAATCTCTGATCATCCCACCGCAGTGATGAATGCTTTTCCCTATGGGGAACTCGGACTTACTTCGCACGGCATACTAGTCGTCCTGCCGATCTCACCAGAGATTATGATTGCCTTGCACTGCCCGACAATTGTGAAGCGCTATGAGTTCGCTGAACAAGCGAGTCTCGAGGCAGATCAAAAGGAGCGAGTGTTCCGATACAGAGACGGCCTCAGGTCCGGCAATCCGATCGATATTGATGAAGATGCGGTCCTGTTCCTCAATCATCAGCAAACGGTTCATAGTGCGCGGTACCTCTACGCGGCCACCGACACATTCGATCGCGCGCGTGAAGCGTTGGAACAGCAACCTCACCTTCGGTCCGTCACGACACACCTTACGTTCGGCGAAATGGGACGGCCGTCTAAACGACATTCAGAGATGCAATCGGGAATACACCTCGTAGTACGCGGTCCTGCCGATCACGGGATCCTCACAATCGAGGAAATCGATCCTTCCGGAGAAGGGATCACCGCTCGGACCGGCCAGATCACATTGTTAGCCCAAATGGCATCGGATCAGGGCATGCTCCGTGTCGAACTCTACGTCGATGGACGCCCCATGCGCACCTTGGGCGCTGCCATGGTGGAGCCTCTTGGAAACACAGCCGATGGCTGGTTCCGCGTAGTTCACCGCGATGCCAGTTTGAGAGAGTTAGGCAAGCGTCTCGATCGCAACCGCTTGTAGCCTTCCATTTCCGGCGAGCAGGTCCCCGATATCAAACTTCGAGCAGTTGGCAGCACAGGCCTGTTCCACAGCATGCAGCGCAACCTCTCACGTCAAAAGCACTAGGTGACAATACAAGCGTCCGCGAGCCGCGCTTCCTCGTCCATCCGATTTGCACGCTACAGCACTCTGGACTTGGGGGCGGCATCAGGGGACCCTTTGTTTGGCATCGTAGACAATTTAGATCGATGCATGGCAATTGGGTTACGCGTAGATGGCGCCGAAACGGGTCAGCAGGAATCTCGTCAGCCACCACAACGGTAGGTCTTCTGGCGAGCCCGCACCGACAGCGTCGCGCCATGGATATGCGCATCTCACTCAGCGCGGTTTTGATCTTATCGGGGGATCATCGAAGCGCTTGCAGGGACTCATGGTTGAGAGTGATAACAACAAGCGGCGCCGGCTCGTCGAGTTCAAGGATGGTTGCCGCTATGGCAAATTTGGAAGAACTAAAGCTTATGAGCTGATCGCCCACGAGAGGATCAGGGCCTACAAGATGGGGGGCAAGACCATGATTGATCTCAACAGCATAGATGAATATCATGCTTCGCTGCCGAGGGTCGAAACGAGAGCAAGCTAGGCCGCCGATCTGCGCAGCCGCTAAGTCCTCACACTGCTGCCATGACCGAAAACACCGATAATGCTCCGTTCGACCCCGCGCTGGGGGCCATCGAACCGCACGCCGGAACGCTGACCGCACCGCCGGACGGGCAACAGCTTTACAAAATCATGACGATTGAGAACCTGCTCCGGTCGGTGAGCGGCGGATACCTCTATTTCAACCGGGTCGATAGCTACAAGGACTTCCGGAATGCCGACGGGCATGACGGTGAGCAGTTGCAACAAGATCGCGCCGCCAATGAGGCCGCCAAGTTCGAAAGGGCACCCGATTTCTCTGGGGCGGACTATTATGACCGCTGCCGAAACCGGACCTATGCGTGCTGCTTCTCGCTGGAGAACTCCGACTACATCTGGCACGAGTACGGGAACGGCAGCGCACATGGTAAAGTCGGCATCGCTTTCGATTTCGCGAAGCTGCGTGCCGTCATCAATGAGATCATGAGCGTCAGGAATGGACTGCTGTACCGGGGAAACGCCTGCAAGCAGATATTCTCCGTAAACTACGGAATCGTCGATTATTTGTCGTGGGAAGAGGTGCGGGAAAATATCGATCGGATGCCCAATCCGATCCGCTACACCTACGTCAAGGACAAGAGCTATGCTGATGAGCGCGAGTTGCGTATTTCGCTTTCGGCGATTGGCATGGGACATTTTGTCTTGGCCGATGGCACGAAAATGGAATTTGCCCCCGGACTCGAACTCGGCTTTGATTATCGAAAGGCCATGACAGATGGCACGATCACGGAGGTTTTTCCCGGCCCCGGCTGCGACCTCGATTTCCTCCGCGATGAACTCGGCAAGCTCGGCATCAAAGCGGTAGACGGCGCGGCCTAAAGGCTAGGCAGATAATCCAGCGGCACTTCGCCGCCGCTGTGCGTCCCAATCTATAGGTCTTGTTCGGGCGCCGGCTTCTTTAAACCGCGCGGCTCCAGTAATTCGGCGGGGGTTTCTTGCAGGCCACAGAATGCGCTTATCCGGTGATTACCGTCGAGGATGCTCAAGCCATCGGGAAGCCTTATCGCAACTAGCGGCTTTTCGAAGACGCCATTCTTCATCAGGTAATCGGCCCCCCTCTTGAATCGCCTCCCGGTCTCCTCATCAATGGTGCCGCTTGCTTTCTCCATCAATATCTGCGCCACAATGACCTTCGTACCCTGGCAGAGATTTGCAAAGCCACAGTCAGTCGTTTCGCGCTTCCAGCTAACCTCTCGCCACCATGAAAGGGGCCTGTATCCAAGGATGGCTGCCCATGCGTGATTGCCGAGCGGCTCCGGCGGCGGCCAACCCGTATCGCCAGCGCTGCGGTTTGCGAGGTAGAACAGCCACAGTTCAATGACTGCATCGGGCCAATGCGGAAGATAGCGCTTTATATCGGCTAGAGATACCTCCGGCGGTCGCCACTTCTTCTTCAGAATCTCGGCGAGTTCTATAGCTTCGAGCAGCGTTAAGCTCCACAATTCCTCGACGAGCTTCGGCACATCAGCCATGGCATGATCCTGCGGTCATGATTTCATTACCACTATCACGCAAACGCCAAACGGAGGCGCACGGCGGCTTTCTGCTTTCCGGTTGCCGACGTGCCCTCATCGTTAAGCAGGGTCGAGGCGATCGAGCGGAAGCCGCGGGCGTAGTGGTCGCTGCCGGCGCTTTCAGTGTTGGTCTGGCCAGGCGCAACCGACTCGCCCCGAAGTCGTTCAACACGAGGTACGTATCTCGCTCGGCATCGTGGGGCAAAGTGTAAAGACTACGCATGACAAGGCGCTCCCTTGACCTCGCGATATCAAGTTTGGGCGATCCTATCGGGATTCGAGTCGGAGCCGGGTTCGATTCCGGTCGTGGCGCTTGTGGAGACCAGAACGGCATGGGGCGCGCCTGCTGCCGGGGAGCCTGCTGGCTTATTTTTTGCCAGCGAGTACCGCGCGTCTCAGCTTGCTGGTATTTCTGCTGGTATCGGCAGCAATCCGTGACTAAAATCGCCATAAATTCGGATAGTTAAGGAAATAGGTGACTGCCGGCCAGGGGCACCACGCTTCGCCCTTCGGATTTCGCGTGGCGCGGCCATGCCAAACCGACCGGCAAAGCATGTCCCTCCGGCGAAGCCTCTTGGCGCAGCCGGACTGTCTGCGCAAAACTCAAATAGCGAGACACGCCGTTACAGTCTCACGACGCATGCCGCCCAAGGCTTTGCTTCTCCTGACCAGAAGTCGCCCGCATGCGCACGGGATGGTCGGCATGAATGCTTCCCCTCGCGACTATTTTGCCGAGTAGGTCACTGCCTCGATCTTGTGACCATCCGGATCTCGGACAAACGCCCCATAATAGTTCGGGTCGTAATTCGGCCGCAGCCCGGGAGCGCCATCGTCGCTGCCACCGTGCTTCAATGCTGTTGCGTAAAAGCGATCGACCATCGAGCGGTTCTCGACGGCAAAGGCGATATGAGTGCCGTTGCCCACGGTCGCGGGTCGTCCATCGATCGGAACCTGCACGCTGAAGTGAAACGTGCCGCTCCCATAGCCCAGCCCACCCTGATCCTCCGCCATCGGCATGATGCCAACGATGGGCAATACGGCATCGTAGAAGCGCTTGGCGCGCTGAACATCGTTCGTCCCTACTGAGACATGGTGGATCATAAGGACCTCCGTTCGATGCTGCTTCGTAACAGTAGGTCTCCAGTCGTTGTTCCGTCAGGGCCTCCCTTCGCTGCCGCACGGCTATCCCTGTTCATCCCATGAATTCCGCAATCTGATGCCGCGGCTGGCGGATAAATTGCGGCTGATTGCTCCCGACTATCCCGGGTTCGGTTATAGCGGGACACCTGATGACCTCGATTACAGCTTCGACGGCTATGCGGCGTGGCTGGACCAGTTCGTGACGCAGCTGAAGCTCGAGCGATTCGTGATCTACCTTCATGATTTCGGCTCACCGATCGGGGCCAGGCTGGCGATCATGCGGCCTGAGAGGGTGGTGGCCCAGATCATCCAGAACGGTGACATACCTTACGAAGATGCGCTTGGTCCGAAATACGCGGACATCGAGAAATCCTGGTCGCTGCCCGATCAAGAGTTGCGTGCGGCGATGAGGGAGGCTGTTACCGAAGGAAACTTTCGCGACGAGTTCCTGAATGATGTGCGTGCAGAATTGGCGGGACTCATCCCGCCGGATCTTTGGCAATTGCACTGGTCGTTGGTGACCGAACGGAGGAAAGACGCGATCTCAGACCTTCTGTTTGACCTCAAGGCGAACCGTCAATGGTTTCCCGAGCATCGCCGTTATCTCCAACAGCACAAGCCGCCCACATTGATCCTGTGGGGGCCGCAAGATCATTACATGCCCGAAGAGTCCGGCCGCGCCTATTTGCGCGACCTGCCTGATGCCGAATTGCATCTCCTGGACGGGGGGCATTGGCTGCTGGAAACCAACCTCGATGAAGTTGTCTCGTTGATGAGGTCGTTCCTCGAGCGGATTCAACCTGACTGGTAGCGACAGCTATCTGCCTTTGTCCCCAAAGCTGCCTGTCCGCTTCCAACCCACATCGGAGTGAATTTCCTCGTCCTTCTCCAAAGCCGCATGGCGAAGAGCGGGCTCTAACAGTGACGGCGAGTGCGCCCGGCGCCGGCACCGAGGCGAGCTCCCCCAGTCACCCCGGGGCGTTCGACTTCGCCAAGATCTTCCCTATATCGTGGGCAATGATCGGTGATGCAGCGGACAGCTTCGATGGCCAGGAGACGCACGACAGATACGGACGCCGACGACCTGCCGCGCTATTTCGTCTGGGTCCGCGGCCTCGAGGGCCCTGAGCCGCAGAAATGGATGGCGATGGATTTGGGCGTCGGCGACTGGAAGCGGCCCCTCGTGCTCGCCTATCTGGAGCTGCCGGCGGACGAACGACAGCTGTCATTGTCGATGCTTGCCCGGCGATATCCGCCGCCACGTGTCGATCTTCCCTAGCAGAATCGGCGGCGGCTCGACCACCCGTCGAGTCTCCCCGCAACATCAGCCCGGGACATGGCAGTCCCATGTCATCCCCGCCCCCATGATTATGGGTGTCACCGCATCCACGCTGCGGATAGACTTGCCTCGCGCCGCGGGGGACACGCGGGTCGCGGGACGATGATCATGACCGAACAGGGCGAGACGGGTGAGGCCATCACCATCCTCCTCGTCGAGGACGATGCGCCGACCTGCTGGCGGCTCCAGGATGCGCTGGTCAAGGCCGGTTACGAGGTGCGGAGCGCCGGCACGCTCGCGGAGGCGCGGCAGGCCTTGGGCGGCGGCGCACCGCGCGTGCTGCTGACCGACCTGCGGCTGCCCGACGGCCACGGCATCGAACTGATCCGCGAGATGAGGCAGCGCTTTCCCGACAGCGAGATCATGGTGATCTCCGCGCTGGGCGACGAGGAGAGCGTGATTTCCGCGATCACGGTCGGCGCCACCGGCTATCTGCTCAAGGATGCCTTTCCTACCGACATCGCCACTACCGTGCGCGACCTGGTCGCGGGACATTCGCCGATCTCGGCTTCGATCGCCCGGTTCATCGTGCGGAGAACACAGGGCGCCGCACAGAACTCGGCAGAGCAACCGCCCGGACCTGCGCTCAACACGGCGAGGCTGACCCCGCGCGAGATCGACATCCTGTGGGGCATCGCGAAGGGCTTCAGCTATGCCGAGATCGCGAGCCATCTCGGCCTGTCCAAGCAGACCGTGCCCGGCCACATCAAGAACATCTATCGCAAGCTCGAGGTGCACACGCGCAGCGAAGCGGTGTTCGAGGCGGTGCAGCAGGGCCTGATCAAGCTGTGAGCGAGCTCGCCGCCAAGGCACCCATGAAGGCACCGGCCAAGTCCGCACGGCGCCGGCTTTTGGCCTCGCGACTCGTGCCCTATCTGCTGTTCCAGGCGCTGATCGTGGTCGCCACCGTTATGGGCTTGCGCCTGCTGCAGCCGAGCGACCCCGAGGATTCTGCGCTCAGCGGATTCTCGCTGAGGGAGGACGGCTTGATCCGCCCCGTGACGCTGCCGCATTTCACATCCTCGCGCTATTCCGTGGCGGACCCGCCATTCTACGCCAGCACCTTTACCTACCGAAGCGCCGATGCGGCTGCGGGCTGGTCGGTGTACCTGCCGCGCTTCAGCAACGCGGTGGAGGTCGCCGTCAACGGCGTCGTCGTGCTCGACTCCCGGCGCGACGCCAACGCCAACCGGCCCGACCGCAACACGCCGCAGATCGCAGCGATCCCGGCTTCGCTGCTGCACGAAGGCGCAAACGAGATCACGGTGCGGCTGTTCGTGTGGGGACCGCTGAAGGGCTTTCTCGACACTGTCTATGTCGGCCCGGACGCCGCTTTGCGCCCGGCCTTCGAGACCCGCACGCTGCTGTTCGTCACGCTCCCGGTGGTATTCTCCGCCTGGCAGGCGATCCTGGCCGTCATCCTCGCGATCATGTGGCTGATGCGGCGCCACGAGCCGGTCTATGGCGTGCTGGCTGCAGCGATGGTGCTTGGCGTGGTGCAGGCGTTCGCGCCGCCGCCGGTGCCGCCCG
This sequence comes from Bradyrhizobium sp. in8p8, assembly GCF_000426845.1. GTDB lineage: Bacteria > Pseudomonadota > Alphaproteobacteria > Rhizobiales > Xanthobacteraceae > Bradyrhizobium > Bradyrhizobium japonicum_C. The sequence goes on from NZ_AUGD01000001.1 coordinate 704,579, forward strand.
TCACCGTCTCCCGGCTGGCCGCGGTGCTGCTGGCGTCGGCACCGATCGAGAGTGCGCTGATCGTCATGTTCGCCGTGCTGTTCTTCGGCTGGCGCTGGCCGCGCTACGGCACGCTGCTGTTCGTGCCCGGCATCCTGGTGTTCGCGGTCGGGCTGCTGGGGGGCCCGCCGCTGCCGCGCATTCTCTTCCTGGTGCTCGGGATTCCCACGGTCGGGCTCTGCCTGTTCCTGATGGCCTGCATCACGGCAACCGCGGTGGTGCGGCGGCAGGATGCTGCGAGCTTCACGATCGGCTGCGCCGTGACCATCGTGCTGGTCTGCTGGATCCAGGACATACTCACGGTGCTTGAGATCGCGACCAACGATCGCATCTTCGTCTCGCGTTTGTCCTATTCGGCGATGCTGGTCGCGATCGGCGCGGGGCTGACCTGGCGCTTTGCCCGCGCGTTGAACCAGGTCGACAGCTTTGCCGGCCAGCTCGTGACACGCGTGCGCGAAGCCGAGGAGCGGCTGAAGGCGAGCTTTGCCCGCGAGGAGGAGCGCGCCCGCGCTGCGGCGCTCGCCAACGAGCGCACCCGTCTGATGCGAGACCTGCACGACGGCCTCGGCGGCCAGCTGGTGAGCATCGTCGCGCTGTCCGAGCGCGGCAATGAGGGCGCGACCATCGCGGACGCCGCCCGCGCGGCACTGAAGGACCTGCGCCTCGTCATCGATTCCATGGACGACATTGGCGGCGACCTGATGCTCGCGCTCGGCTCCTGGCGCGAGCGCGCGACAGCCCAGTTGCGACCGCACGACATCGCGCTAGACTGGCGCGTGGCGACGCCGCAGGGCCTGCCGCTGCATCCCGAACTCAGGCCGTGGCATGTCATCCAGATCATCCGTATCCTCGACGAGGCTGTGACCAACGCGGTCAAGCACGCGCAGGCCCGCCACGTCGCGGTCACCATCGAGACACGTGACGGCAGCGACAGACCTTATGGCGTGATCAGCGTGGCGGACGACGGCCGCGGCTTCGCGCTGGCCGGCAATAGCACGGCCGCGGGCACCGGCCAGACCGCGCGCGGCCTGCGCAACATGAGAAGCCGCGCGGCGCGCTGCGGCGCAATGCTCGATCTGAGCTCGGATGCCTCAGGCACGCGCGTGCAACTGCAATTGCCGCAGCGCTTTCCCGACAGCGACATGGCTGCGGGCTGAAAAGCCCCCTCCCCGAACGTGTGGGGCGCACGGAGAGAGGGGACGGGCCGGGTGATTTGCCTGCGGAGGACAGGGGTGTTCGGCCGCAGGTCCCGTTGGCCCGAAACAATGCAATCAAATCGATCGAATGAAGATATCAGCGCCGGCCGACGCGATTGACCGGGCCGCCGCGATTCATCGGCGTACCTGCGCGCACGCCGACGCCGGGCGCACCGACGCCGGGGGTCGCGACCGCAGCCCGCGCAACCGGAGCTCCCGGCGCGACCACCACCGCCGCAGTCGGCCGCACCACGCAGCCCTTGGGCACCCCAACGGTCTTGCAATAAACCACCGCCTGCGCCGGGCTCGTGCCCAGCGAGACCATCGCCGCGCCCGCCAGGGCCATGATCGTCAGCCCGGCGCTCAGCGCTCCAGCTCTCTTCGACATTCAGCTCTCCTGCTCCCGTTCGGCGTCCCGGTGCAATCACCGGGTCTCGCAGCCGAGGTATAGCCTGAATGGCAAAAGACGGCGCGAGGATACATGCCATGAAGATGGGGGTGCCGCGGCCGGGAGGCCGAGCCGACGCCATGAACATGGCATGGACCCGCGCCGGAGCTTCGCGAGATGGTCCGGCCCGATTGATCCCGGTCGGGACCAACGACGATTCCAAAGAGGTGCTTCATGAAGATTTCGGTTCTTGCCGCGCTGCTGCTCACTGCCACCGCCCTGCCCGCTGCTGCGCAATCCGGTCCATCGGCCCAGGAGCAAATGGCCTGCCGCGGTGACGCCAGCAAATTCTGCGCCGAGCACATCGGCAAGCCGCCGCAGATGAACGCCTGCCTCCGCGAGAACAAGTCGAAGCTCTCGGATTCCTGCCGCAAGGTCGTTGAAGCGCGCGGAGGCTAGTCCTTCATCACACCGTTGGAGAAGGCGGCGAGGGCGGCGCCCCGCCGCCCTCGCGAGAGCAAGCCCAGGCCCGAGCTTCGGCCTGGGCTACGGGATGGGCCCCGCAGACTGCTTGTTGGATCGGCGGTGAGGGCCACCTCATGCTCCGCCGCTATTCCTGCACCATCTCGCCGCTGCCGCCGAATTCGGCTGGGAAATCCTTCAGCTTCGGCAGGCCGTCGTGCATCGGCAGCACGGTCTCGGAATAGTTGACGTGGACGCCGGGCGTGAATGCGAGCGTCGGGATGGTTGCGGCGAAGACGTCGACCAGACCGAGCGGCGGATGGTTGGTCATGAGATGGCCGCCGCACTTCCTGCAATATTTGCGTTGGCTGAGCGGCGTCTTGACGAAGGTCTCGACATTCTGAGCACCCTCGGTGATGCGCACCGCCTCCGGCTTCCAGAGGCTGAAGGCGTTGACCGGGCCGCCCGACCAGGAGCGGCAGGAACGGCAGTGGCAATAGCCCATCGCCTCCGGCGCGCCCGCGACTTCGACCGTGACCGCGCCGCAGAAGCAGTTTCCGACATGTTTCATCGGGCCGTCTCCGTCTCTCGAACGAAAGTTGTCGCGCGTCCTCCTTTCGGCGGACGCGCAGAACGAGGCGAGGCTATACTGACCGGCGCCACGGAATAAGCATGGAGACCCGCTGCCTGTACTGCCGGTACTCGTCACCGAAGAGAGCGACGAGATCATTCTCCTCCAGCGCGATGCCGACGAAAATGTAGAGCGTGGTCACGGCCGCGAACAGCAGATGCCCCGCGGTCATGGTCGGCGCCGCCCAGAACGCAACGATAAAGCCGAGATAGATCGGATGGCGGACGAACTTGTAGAGCAGCGGCGTCTTGAAACGCGGCGGTGCCGTCTCCTTGCCGACGAGTTGGTTGGTCACCTGATGCAAGCCGAACAGTTCAAAGTGGTTGATCATGAAGGTCGAGGTGAACACCAGCACCCAGCCGCCGAGGGACAGCGTGACCAGTGTCACGGCAAGATCCGGATCTTCGACGTTCCATACGACGGACGGCAGCGGGCGCCACTGCCAGAACAGGAGGAGCAGTGACAGGCTCGCGAACAGCACGTACGTGCTTCGCTCGACCGGCTTGGGGACGAACTGCGTCCACCAAGCCTTGAACTGCTGGCGCGCCATCAGGCTATGTTGAACCGCGAACAGCGACATCAGCAGCAGGTTGACGATGACCGCGCGAACGACAGGCGCTTCGGCTCCGCTGTCGATCGTCTTGGGCACCATCACCCCCATGACGAAGCCGATGGCGTAGAGAATGGTGACGAAAAACACGAGATAGGCCGCAATTCCGTACAGAAAGGCGAGGAACTTGAAAATGCGAGAGCCCGCAACATCCGGGCCGATGGAATGAACCTGGTGATCAATTTGGGTCATGAAACGCTCCGTTGTGCCGAGACATCGACACGATTTGGTCTTCGCACCATGCCCGATCGTCCGTCCCCAGACTTTCGCAGACGGTTTATTTTCGCCTGAGACGACTTTGATTTTTGCTTGAGACGACTGAAACGTGCGATTTCACTTTGAAAACAACGTTCTTGACGGCGATCTGCGGGAGCTCACCCGCGATGGAGCAGCCGTGCCGCTGCAGCCGCAGGTGTTCGATCTGCTGCTCTACCTCATCACGGAGCGCGACCGCGTCGTCAGCAAGGATGACCTAATTGGTCGGATCTGGAGCGACCGCATCGTCTCGGATTCGGCGCTGAATAGCCGGATCAACGCAGCGCGAAAGGCGCTGGGCGACGACGGCTCGACCCAGCGGCTGATCAAGACCATTGCGCGCAAGGGCTTCCGGTTCGTCGGCGAAGTCCGGGAAGAAGCGGCGGCGTCCTGTGCGCAGGCGGAAGCCGAGGGAACGCCCCCGCGCGTGGTCGACCGCCCGGCCGTCGCGGTACTCGCCTTCGAGAACCTGAGCGGCGATCCCGCGCAGGACTATTTCGGTGACGGGATCAGCGAGGACATCCTCACCGCGCTGTCGAAACAGCGCTGGTTCACGGTGATCGCCCGGAACTCGTCCTTCACCTACAAGGGGCGCGCGGTCGACATCAGGCAGATCGCCGAGGAACTCGGCGTCCGCTACGTCGTCGAAGGCAGCGTACGCAAGGCGGACAATCGGGTGCGCATCACAGCGCAACTCAACGACGCCGTATCGGGACGCCATCTCTGGGCCGAGCGCTACGACCGCGAGCTCGTCGATGTATTCGCCGTGCAGGACGAGATCACCAATGCGATCGCCGCGGCCATCGAGCCGCAGATCCACGCGGCGGAGAATGTTCGGAGCCGTCGCAAGCCGCCTTTGAGTTTGGACGCCTGGGACCTCTTGATGCGCGCATTGTCGCATTACTGGCGCGTGACCCGGCAAGATCACGACGCCGCACGGGCACTGCTCGAGCGCGCGCTGACGATCGATCCGAACTATGGCCAGGCGCTGTCGCTGCTCGCCGTTAACGACATGTTCGGCGTGCATCTCGGCTGGGTTGAGCTGGCCGTGGTCGCCCCGGCCGCGGAAGCTGCCGCGCTCGCGGCGCTGCGCTGCGATCATGAGGATTCCTGGGCGCATGCCGCGCTCGGCAGCGTCTGCTTCTCGACCCGCAGGCTTGCGGATGCGCTGTCGGAGTTCGAGCAGGCGCTGGCGCTCAATCCGAACTTCTCGCTGGCGGAGGGCTACTACGCGCTGGCGCTGTGCTATGCTGGACGACCGAAGGATTCGTTCGAGGCCGCGCAACGGGCGATCCGGCTGTCGCCGCGCGATCCGTCCTTGGCGGTCTATCACGGCATCGCCGCCTATGCGCGTTTCACCGAACGTCGCTATGAGGAGGCCATCGCGCTGGCCCGCGAGGCGATCCGCCACCGCGGCGATCTCACCGGCGCCTACCGCGTGCTCGCTGTCTGCGCGGGAATGACGAGTGACGGAGCGCTTGCGGAGATGGCACTGGGCGAGCTCCGCCGTACTCAGCCCGGTATCTCGCTGCACTGGATCTCTACACAGCTGCCGTGGGCCAACGACGCGGATCGCGAGCACTATCTGGAGGGATTTCGCCGGGCCGGATTGCGGTGAGCGCCGCAGTGCTCTTACCTCCCCCGGAGGACCGGCGCTATGTACGCTTCCGGCGCAAATGGACAATAACGTCGAGCCGCGCGATCTCGTGGCCGGGAAGCGCCTCGGGCAGCTTGGTGAAGGCGAGGCCGTCGGCAACGTCGACCAGCACATCCTCGCCTTCGAGATAGAAGTGCGGATGGACGGACGTGTCGGTGTCGAAGAACGACTTGAGACCGTCGGCCGCGATGCGGCGGAGCAGGCCGGCTTCGGTAAACTGGTTCAGCGTGTTATAGACAGTGGCGAGCGACAGGTACGTATTCGCCGCCATCGCCTCCTCGTAGAGACTCTCGGCCGTGACGTGGCGATGGCCGCCCAGGAACAGCAACTGGCCGAGCGCCAGGCGCTGGCGCGTCGGGCGCAGACCGGCATTGCCCAGCAATTGCAGGCAGTGTTGCAGGCCCGCCTTTGCCGTCACATCGAGGCCAGCGATATCAGGTCCGTGATCGTCATCGGCTGGGATAGTCGTGGCCTGAATGTCCATCGATCGTCTCGCGGCTCAAGGAAGGGCGCGCGCAGCAGCGCGCACCAGTTGCCATTCGATCGCAAAAGCAGTGGCTGGGCTTTGATCCGGATCAAATCGGGAGGGGAGCCGTCTCTGACCTAGCGCAAGGCGATCCGTCCCATTCCCGGCCAGAAGGGTCCGATATCAATGAGGCTCACATGTCCAAGCCGATTCCCGACAAGGCAGAGATCGCGCTCGAATACCCTGACAAGTTCTATGTCGGCACCTTCGAGCATTCGTCCCGCTTCGAGGCACGGCTCGACGGCAGCGGCGTCACAGTGGTGCTTCAGCATCCGGGCGCGACGGACGAACGCAAATCGGTGCATCTCCACATCAATTTCGGCCTGCTCGCCGGCATCCTGCGTGACCTCGCAGGCAGCGTCGCTGGCATACCCAAGGACGACATCGCGCACCGCGAGCAGCTGGCCGAGGCGCTCGATGAGCTGCGGCGGGCGCTCGGCACCAATTAGCGACCTGATGCTTTTGGTCGCAGGCGCAGGCTTGTGCACCGCCTCGCCTTGCTCTCAACGCGACTGAACCTGTCCGATCGCTCGAAATGGGCCGATCCGACGTGGCCGAGTGCGCACGGGTAAACAGGACGCGCTGTACATTTTTTGTGCTGATGCTGTCGAGACTTTCATCTTGCGGCGCCGAACGAGACTGTGGGAGCCTCAATCCCGGATGGGGACTGGGATGGGCCGGCCGTAGCTTTCGCGCGCGAGAACGCCTGCGGGAGCGTTCGAGGTTGGCCTCGCTTGAGAAAGATACGACATGCCGAAAAGAGTGTTGCTTGGTCTTCTCCTGGCTTGCGGCCTCACGGCCCCGACACTGGCGCAGGAGCCCAAAGCGGGGGGCGTCATCAATGCCGTGATCCAGCCCGAACCGCCTGGCCTGATGCTTGCGATGATCCAGAACGGTCCGACCCAGATGGTGTCGGGCAACATTTTCGAGGGGCTGCTGCGCTACAGTCCCAAGCTCGAGCCGCAGCCGGAGCTCGCGGAAAGCTGGAGCGTCAGCGAGGACGCCAAGACCTACACCTTCAAGCTCAAGAAGGGCGTGACCTGGCATGACGGCAAGCCCTTCACCGCCGCCGACGTATTGTTTTCGATGGAGATGCTGAAGCAGACGCATGCGCGGGCCCGCACCAACCTCGCGCAGGTCGACAGGGTCGAGGCGCCTGATGACTACACCGTCGTGTTCACGCTGAAGCAGCCGTTCGGCCCCTTCCTCGGCATCTTCGAGGTCGGCTCGATGCCGATCGTGCCCAAGCATCTCTATGAGGGCACCGACTTCAAGACCAACGCATACAACAATGCGCCCGTCGGCACCGGTCCGTTCATGTTCAAGGAGTGGCAGAAGGGCTCGTTCATACGCCTCGTCAAGAACCCGAACTACCACGAGAAGGGCAAACCCTATCTCGACGAGATCTATTGGCAGATCATTCCCGACGCCGCGGCGCGCTCGGTGGCGTTCGAAACGGGCAAGGTGGACGTGCTGCCCGGCGGGTCGGTCGAGAATTTCGACGTGCCGCGGCTGTCCAAGCTGAAGGACACCTGCGTCACCGGGGCCGGCTGGGAATTCTTCTCGCCGTTGGCCTGGCTGTGGCTGAACAACCGCCAGGGTCCGCTCGCGGACAAGCGGGTCCGCCAGGCGATCATGTACGCGATCGACCGCGACTTCGCCAAGGACGTGATCTGGAACGGGCTCGGCAAGGTCGCGACCGGCCCGTCCGCCTCGACCATCAAGTACTACACCGACGACGTGAAGAAGTATCCCTACGATCCAGCCAAGGCCAAGGCGCTGCTGAAGGAAGCCGGCTACAAGGGCGAGAAGATCCGCCTCATGCCGCTCGCCTATGGCGAAACCTGGCAGCGCTGGGGTGAAGCGGTGAAGCAGAACCTCCAGGACGTCGGCATGAACATCGAGACGATCGCCACCGACGTTGCGGGCGGCAACCAGAAGATCGGCGACTGGGATTACGACATCGCCTTCACCTATCTCTACCAGTACGGCGATCCCGCGCTCGGCGTTGGCCGCAACTACATTTCCAGCAACATCGCCAAGGGCCAGGTCTTCAATAATGTCGAGGGCTACTCCAACCCGGAGATCGACAAGCTGTTCGCCGAGGGCGCCGTCGCCACCCCGGATTCGAAGCGCAAGGAGATCTACGAGAAGGCGCAGAAGATCCTGGTCGAGGACGTGCCGGTGGCCTGGATGCTCGAGCTGCAATTCCCCACGATTACGCGGTGCAAGGTCAAGAACCTGATCACCACGGGAATTGGAGTCAATGACGGCTTCAAGGACGCATGGCTCGACAAGTGAGGGCGGTGCCCACCTCTCCCGCAAGGAGAGGCGTCGGCCGCTATCGGCGGCCGTTCTCATCGCCAGATGCGATACGGGCGAGGGTTTACGCTCTCTCGTGGAACCTGATCCCCCTCAACCGCGCCTTCGGCGCGACCTCTCCCCGTTGGGGAGAGGTATGGCGTGCGGCACGGCCGCCTCAACCGACTAGCTTGCGAACCTAAATGCTTACCTTCGTTGCTCAGCGTGTCGTCAAGGGCGTGATCGTCCTGCTCGCGATCGTCGTTCTCAATTTTTTCCTGATCCGGCTGGCGCCCGGCGATCCCGCGGTCGTGATGGCGGGCGAGGCCGGCGCCAGCGATCAGGTCTTCGTCAAACAGCTCAGGGAGAAGTTCGGCCTCGACAAGCCGCTGCCCGAGCAGCTCTTCATCTACGTCAAGGGCGTCGTGTCCCTGGACCTCGGCTTCTCCTTCCGCCAGCAGGCACCGGTTGCAAAGCTGATCGGCGAACGGCTGCCCGCGACGCTGCTGCTGACGCTGACCGCATTCGCGATTTCGCTCATGCTCGGCATCCTGTTCGGCACTTTCGCCGCACGCTTTGCCGGGACCTTCCTCGACACGGCCATCACCGTGTTCGCCCTGATCTTCTACGCCATGCCGATCTTCTGGGTGGCGCTGATGGGCATCCTGTTGTTCTCGGTCACGTTCGATTGGCTGCCGAGCTTCGGCTACGACACGGTCGGCGGGAATTATACGGGTCTTGCCCATGTGGTCGACGTCGCAAGACACCTGGTCATGCCGGGCATGACGCTGGGCCTGTTCTTCATGGCGACCTACACCCGCATGACGCGCGCCTCGATGCTGGAGGTGAAACGCCTCGACTTCGTCAAGACGGCGCGTGCCAAGGGTCTCGCCGACTCCGTGATCCAGCGCCGCCACGTGCTGCGGAACGCGCTGCTTCCCGTCGTGACGCTCGCCGGCGTGCATTCCGGCACGCTGATCGGAGGCGCGGTTATCACCGAGACCGTATTCGCCTGGCCGGGCATCGGGCGGCTGATGTACGACGCCCTGCTGCAGCGCGACTACAACCTGCTGCTCGGAGTCTTCGTGATCTGCTCCGCCATGGTCCTGATCTTCAACCTCATCACCGACCTGGTCTATCGACTGGTCGATCCACGCATCGAATTCGCCTCATGAAACAGTTCTGGAAATCGATACTGAAGAGTCCGAGTGGCGTCATCGGGCTCGTCATCCTGCTGTTGGCGATCTCGGTCGCGGTGTTCGGGCCGATGTTGTTCCCGAACTCGCCCTGGCGCATGGTGCAGCGGCCCTTCCTGCCGCCGTTCACGCTCTCGACGGTGCCGCTCGGCACCGACGCGCTCGGCCGTGACGTGTTCGCGGGCATGATCTTCGGCGCACGGGTATCGCTGCTGGTCGGGCTCGTCTCGACGCTGGTCGCACTGGTCGTCGGCGTGCCGATCGGCGCCATGGCCGGCTATTTCGGCGGCAAGGTCGATGACGCCTTGATGCGCTTCACCGAATTCTTCCAGACCATTCCGAGCTTCGCGCTCGCGATCGTGCTCGTCGCGATCCTGCAGCCCTCGATCTACTCGATCGTTGCCTCGATCGCCCTGGTGAGCTGGCCGCCGGTCGCCCGGCTCGTCAGGGGCGAGGTGCTGTCGCTGCGCACCCGCGAATATGTCCAGGCCGCTGTGGTGACCGGCCAGAGCAACAGCTGGATCATCCTCCGCGAAATCCTGCCGAACGCGTTGTCGCCCGTGATCGTGCTGGCTTCGCTGATGGTGGCGACCGCGATCCTCCTGGAATCCTCCCTGTCGTTCCTCGGCCTCGGCGATCCCAACTTGATTTCCTGGGGTTACATGGTCGGCGCCGGCCGCACCGTGATCCGTCAGGCCTGGTGGATCACGGTGTTTCCCGGCGTCGCCATCCTGATCTCGGTGCTCGGGCTCAATCTGATCGGTGAAGGCCTCAACGATGCGCTGAATCCCCGCCTGTCCCGGGAGGGCCGCTGATGACGACCGCCCCACCCGCCGTCTCCATCAAGAACCTGCGGATCGCGCTGCCCAAAGGCGCCGAGCGCCCCTTCGCCGTCGACGGTGTCTCGCTGGATCTCCGGCCAGGCAAGATCGTCTGTGTGGTCGGCGAGTCCGGATCCGGCAAGTCGATGTGCGCGCATGCGCTGATGGGCCTGTTGCCGGACACGGTGTCGGTCACCTCCGGCGAGATCCATTTTGAAGGCCGCGACCTGCTCAAGCTCGACGATGACGGCTGGCGCGACCTGCGCGGCCGCCGCCTGGCGATGATTTTCCAGGAGCCGATGACTGCGCTCAATCCGTTGATGCGCATCGGCGACCAGATGGCGGAGATGTTCGAGGCGCATGGCCTGCTGACACCCAGGGAAAGGCGAGCCAAGGCCCTGTCGCTGGCGCGCGAGGTCGGCCTGCCCGATCCTGAGAGAATCGTGCGCGCCTATCCGCACCAGCTCTCGGGCGGCCAGCGCCAGCGCGCCATGATCGCGATGGCGCTCGCGCTGGAGCCCGCGGTGCTGGTCGCGGACGAGCCGACCACCGCGCTCGACGTCACCACACAGGCTCAGATTCTCAAGCTGATTCGAAATCTCCAGCGCAATCGCAACATGGCGGTGATGTTCATCACACACGATTTCGGCGTGGTCGCCGACATCGCCGACCAGGTCGTGGTGCTCCGCCACGGCAAGGTCGTCGAGGAAGGTCCCGCCTCTGCCGTCTTCGAGGAGCCGCAGCATGACTACACCAAGGCGCTGCTCGCCGCCGTCCCGTCGATAGATCCGCCCGTTCGCAGCCCCCTGGACGAAATGGCCAAGGCCGTTGAAGTGATCGGGCTGGACAAGACCTATGTCACCTCGGGCGGCTGGTTTCGGGAAGACCGCCGCGTCGATGCCGCGCGCGCTGTCAATTTCAACATTCTCAAGGGCGAGACGCTCGGCCTGGTCGGCGAATCCGGCTCCGGCAAGTCGTCGGTGGCGCGCCTCGTGATGCGGCTTATCGAGGCCGACCGCGGCACGGTGCGGATCGGCGACACCGATCTCACCTCTCTCTCCGGCAAGGCGCTCCGGGCCGAGCGCCATCGCATCCAGATGATCTTCCAGGACCCGTTCGCCTCGCTCAATCCGCGCCGCAAGATAGGCCACATCATCGCCGCCGGCCCGATCGCGGCCGGAACGGATCCGAAGGTCGCGTTCGAGCGCGCCCGCGATCTCCTCAGGATGGTCGGCTTGGACGCCGGTGCGCTCGAGCGCTACCCGCATGAATTCTCCGGCGGCCAGCGCCAGCGAATCGGCATTGCGCGCGCACTCGCACTCGAACCCGAGGTCATCGTGGCCGACGAAGCCGTCTCCGCGCTCGACGTGTCAGTGCAGGCGCAGGTATTGAAGCTGCTCGAAGATCTCAAGGCGCGCCTCGGCCTCTCGATGCTGTTCATCACCCACGATCTGCGCGTCGCAGCCCAGATCTGCGACCGCATCGCGGTGATGCAACGCGGCGCCATCGTCGAGCTGAAGCCGACCGCGCAGTTGTTCGCCGCGCCCGAGCACGCCTACACGCGCGAGCTGCTTGCGGCGGTACCGGGTCGGAAGCAAGCGTCCGCCGCCTGAGCCCGGCTCGCCATCTAAGGAGCAAACACATCCGCGTTACGCCTGCTACGGACATGAGGTGGTGAGCAGCTTTGCAGCCCAGCGCGCGAGGCCGAACGACCGGCCGGATGGCGCTGCATGATCGGTCAATAGACCGTCCGAGGCGTCTGAACGGAGGACACCGGACTATCGCGTGGTGTTGCTCCATGTGGGGACCGAGTTGGTCACGCCGACCGATGGCCAATTGTATGATCCGATCGAGGGCGCCGTGACTGTGCCGACCGTCTGTCCGGACGACCCGTAGGACGACCTCGGCTGCGCGACCGGCGCTCCGGCACCGCTATAGGTCGGCGCCCCCACGCCAGTGGTGTAAGTCCGGCTCGGCCGGGCCTTCTTCGCTTCAGCCGCGAACGGCGCGACAAGCAGCCCGGACGTAACGAGCGCCGCAATGGCGAGGTTGATGGCTTTCATTGTTGATCCTTTCGCCCGGCTGGCATCCGTCAATCACAACTGTTTAGGTACGGGGAAATTTCCATAGGCCTCCATTCATAACTCCGTGTCCGGACGAAGGTGCCCATGGATAGCCGGCCGCCTTCGGATGGACCCGAATCAGCGCTAGTGGATTGCGTTCAGTGACCTCCTGGACGTAAGCAACATGACCGGCGCCGAACTGAAGCAGCTTCGCAACGATCTCTCCGACGCCCTGGAGCGAAAGCTCACTGCGGCCGACATGGCCAAGCTTTGCGGATTGCCTGAGAGAGGCGGCGCCGACACGATCCGACGCTGGGAGGTCAGCGGCCCAACACCCGAGGCGACAAAGATATTGCGCGTCCTCGCGATGGCGAGCGAGCGCTATCCGATCCTGGAGAAGTTCGACGTCTTCGATCGTCATGACGTGCGCGAGGAAGACCGGCCGGCGAAGCGCGCCGCGTTCCGCGAGCAGATGCGCGATGAGGCGCGGCGGCGGCTTGGTTAACAAGAGTCGCGCACAAGTTACCTGAGGTGCGCGAGGTTAAGCCTTCCTTCACCGCTTCTTAGGGTGACGTTAAGCACGAAACTCATTTACAGCCCAATAAGTTAGGTTGGGTGCCGCTGTGCCACGCATGTGACAGCATTTTCGTCAAAAGCGAGCTATCTGCAAAACCAGTGACGGCGCGGAAAGCGCGCCTGCCGGGACCTGACGTGTTGGAGTTCAAGACCATGAAGAAGATTCTGTTTGCGACCGTAGCGCTGCTCGCGGTGGGCGCGGCTGCGCCTGCCGTCGGCGCCGATCTCGGCAACCGCAACTACTACAAGACGCCCGCGCCGGCCTACGCTGCGCCGATCTACAATTGGACGGGTTTCTACATCGGTGCGCATCTCGGCGGCGCGTTCTCCAGCGACAACAATTTCAACGGCCTCTCCACTGGAAACAACGCCAACGGCCGCTTCCTCGGCGGCGTGCAGGTGGGCGCGGACTGGCAGCTCAACCCGTACTTCGTGGTCGGCCTCGAAGGCCAGTATTCCTGGCTGTCCGGCAGCGTCGGCGCAGTGTTCCCCGGCGGCGTCGCCTATACCAACGACCAGCGCGGCCTCGGCTCGATCACCGGCCGCGTCGGCTACACATGGGGTCCGGGCCTGCTCTACGTGAAGGGCGGCTACGCCTATTCGGACAACAACGAGAAGGTGACCGTCGGCGGCGTGCCCACCGCCTTCGTCATCACGGGCGATCACCGCAACGGCTATACCGTCGGCGCCGGCCTCGAATACATGTTCGCCCAGAACTGGTCGGCCAAGGCCGAGTACCAGTACTACAATTTCGGCGACGCGAGCTTCACCGGCGGTCCGCTCGCGGGCACCGGCAGCTTCACCACCGACGACCATACCTTCAAGGCGGGCGTCAACTACCGCTTCAATTGGGCAAGCCCGGCGGTCGCGCGCTACTGATCGGTTACCAAGATCTTACCGCGATGAAGGGCCGGCGCCGTTGCCGGCCCTTCTTTTTTTCGCCATGCGGAACACAAGGCAGCCAGTTGCGCCAATTCCGATTCTTTAACCGGTCGTACTGATACTGCCGCCACAACCAGAAGAACATTGGGGGAATTTTCGATGGCGATCCGTCTGGGCCTTGGCCGCTTCCTTGGCCGTTTCCGTACTCGTTTCAAAATGCCGAGATGGGGCGTGCGTGGCAGCCTGTTCGCGGCGTTCGCGGTAATCGCGGGCATGGGTCTCGTGATCGCAGCCGGCGCCGGCCTGGCGCTGCAGAATCTCGGCGGACGCATGACGGAACTTAGCGGGCGGGACATTCCGCGTCTTGCCGCCAGCCTGCAATTGTCGGCACTGAGCGCGAGCCTTGCGGCGCAGGGACCGGCGCTGCTTGCTGCGCAGAACGACGAGGCCCTGAATGAACGCACCAAGAAACTCAGGGAATTGCAGGAGCAGACGCAACAGAAGCTCAACGAGATCATCGAGCTCGGCGGAGACAAGAGCGTTGTTTCCGGGCTCAGCGAAACGATGAAGAGCATCAACGATGCGGCCCAGAGCCTGGCGAAGGCCGCTCGCGAGCGCCTCGACATCGCCGCCCTCCATGAGAAGCAATATGACGCGCTTCGCTCCGCGCAGGGCGCGTTCGTCGGCGCGGCAAACCCGGCGATGCTGGACGCGCAGACTCGGGTCAACGCCATTCTCGGCTCTGCGGACCTGTCCGCCGCCGACGCAACCGATGCCGCGCAGACGGTCGGTCAGCTCGGCAACGTCGTCGCCAGCGGCAACCTTGCCGCCGCGAACATGAGCGCCGCGCTGTCGGCGAGCACGAGCGACAAGCTCGACGACATCCAGAAGGAATTCAAGACGGCACAGGGACGCCTGCGCTCCAACCTCGATCTGCTGCCCGACAATCAGGGCAACAAGATGCTGCGCGAGACGGCGGAAAAGCTGCTCGCGCTCGGCACCGGGAAGACCGGCGTGTTCAATCTGCGCGAGAAGGAACTCGACTCCATCGACTATGGCCAGACCATCCTGGACGAGACGCGCAAGCTCAATGTCGGCCTCGGCATCAGCGTGCAGCAGCTCGTCGACGGCGTGCAGAAGGAGACCAACACCTCGACCTCACAGGCGCGGCAGGAGATCTCGCTCGCGACGTCAGTCATGCTGGCGCTGGGCGCGCTGATGCTGGTCGGCTCGGCGCTGTTCGTCTGGCTCTATGTCGGCCGCAACATCCTGCGCCGGATCGGCGCATTGCAGCACTCGATGCAGCTGCTCGCGAACGGCGATCTCGAAACCGAGATCTACAGCTCGAAGAACCACAATGACGAAATCTCGGCGATGGCGAACACGCTGCAAGTGTTCCGGGAGAGCATGATCGAGGCTCGTGCACTGACGAGCGAGCAGGACAAGGACCGGATCGCCAAGGCCGAGCGGGCCGCGCGCATGGAAGCGAAGATCGCGGAATTCGAAAGCACGGTGCGCTCCGCCCTCGACAATCTGGCGCAGTCGGCCAATTCGATGCAATCGACCGCACAGAGCATGTCGAGCACCGCCGACCAGTCCAATGCGCTGGTCAACGCGGTCGCCTCCGCTGCGGAGGAAACGTCGGTCAACGTGCAGACCGTGTCGGCCGGCACCGAGCAGCTGTCCTCCTCGATCCAGGAGATCAGCCGCCAGGTCGTGACCTCCGCCGAGATCGCCAAGAAGGCCGTCGATGAAGCGGGAGCGACCGACGCCACGGTGCAGAGCCTCGCGGACAGCGCGAGCCGCATCAGCGTCGTCGTCGACCTGATCCAGACCATCGCCTCACAGACGAACCTGCTGGCGCTCAACGCTACGATCGAGGCGGCGCGCGCAGGCGAGGCCGGCCGCGGCTTCGCCGTGGTCGCCTCCGAAGTGAAGAGCCTGGCGAGCCAGACTGCGAAGGCGACGGACGAGATCCGCACGCAGATCGCCAGCATGCAGGAGGTCACCACCTCCGCGGTCGGCGCCATCCAGGGTATCGGCCGGATCATCGGCGAGATCAACGACGTCACCACGACGATCGCGGCCGCGGTCGAGGAGCAGGGCGCCGCCACGCGCGAGATCGCCCGCAACATCCAGCATGCGGCCGGCGGCACCAGCGAGGTCTCCAGCAACATCGTCGGCGTATCCACCGCCTCCGCCGAGGCGGGCGCCGCGGCTGGCGAAGTGCTGAGCGCCTCGGACGCGCTCCGGCGCGAGGCCGATATGCTGCGCGGGGAGATCGACGCGTTCCTCAACGACATCCGGGCGGCCTGATCGTCATTCGGGGGCGCCTCGAAGAGGCGAACCCGGAGTCTCGGACCACAATCCCGGGATTCTCGGGTGCGCAACCGCCCACCATGGTTCGCGCTTTGGAGCGTCCCGGAATGACTGCCTTTTTGGCGCTTCAACCGAGACGCGGAAAAACACTGCCGGTATGACGGCCATGCGGCGCCCGCCAGCCATCCTTTTTCGGCTGGCGCCCCGCTCGCGCTGGGTTTAAGCGAATAGGATGAGTTCAAAAACCGACACCGCACAATCCTCGGCCGAGGCCCTGCGCTACCCCTGGGAACAGCACCCCGGCCCCGAACAGATCGTGGAGATCAGGCCCGGCGTGTTGTGGGCGCGGCTGAAGCTGCCGTTCCGCCTCAACCACGTGAACATATACCTGCTCGCCGACGGCGACGGCTATGCGATGATCGACGCCGGCTTCGGCAACGAGGAAACGATCGAAGCCTGGACGAAGCTGTTCGATGGTCCGTTGAAGGGCGTCGACATCACGCGGTTGATTGTCACCCACTCCCACCCCGACCACGTCGGCCTCGCGGGATGGATCGTCGAGCGTTTCAACTGCCCGCTGGTGATGTCGCAGGTCGAATATCTGCAGTCGGTCTATCACCAGAACCGCGGCACCGACGAGCGGCGCGAGGCCCAGCGGCTGTTCTTCCGCCGCCATGGCATGGACGAGTCGCTCACCGAAAAACTGCTCGGTCGCGGCCAGGACTATCTCAAGCGGGTCTCCGTGCTGCCGCCATCCTACCGACGCATCTCCCACGGCGAGGATGTCGTGATCGGCACGCGCCGCTTCAGGGTAATCACCGGCGGCGGCCACGCGCTCGACCAGGTGATGCTGTATTGCGCCGACGACAAGCTGTTCCTCTCTGCCGACCAGGTGCTGAGCAAGATCTCGCCGAATGTCAGCGTCTGGGCGGTGGAGCCCGAGCAGAACTCGCTCGGCGAGTATCTGGCCTCGCTCGCCAGCCTCACGACGACGCTTCCCTACGACGTGCTGGTGCTGCCCGGCCACGGCGTGCCGTTCTACGGCTTGAAGACCCGCATCAAGCAGCTCGCCGACCATCACGAGGAGCGCTGCCGGCTGATCGCCGAAGCCTGCCGCGAGATGCCGCAGACCTCGCGCGCGCTGGTGCCTGTGGTGTTCAACAAGCACGTGCTGGACGAGCACCAGATGGGCTTTGCTGCCGGCGAGCTCGTCGCCCACGTCAACTACATGATCGTCGAGGGCCGGCTGACGGCCGAGATGCAAGACGGCGTGCTGCGGTTTCGGACGACGTGAGCTTGCTTTCGCCGTTCAACCCGAGGGCCGGCCTGGCCTGAGCCGCTAAGGGTCTTCCGCCTTGAGCGAGACCCTCCGTCTGCTTTACTCTCTCTTGTACCTTACACACAGCCCGGTACAAATCCTCGCGCGACGAGCGCAGCCGGATCTTGACGGAGGTCTCGCATGGACATGGTGACGCCGGCCGGGCAGGCCGACCAATTGCTCGGCGCCCTGCGCGACAGACTTGGTGCGGCCGCGGTACTGATGGGCAGTGAAGTGCCCGCCCGCAATTGCAACGATTGGAGCGCGAGCCTGCCGCAGACGCCGCTGGCGGTGATCCGCCCGCTCGATGCGCAAGGTGTGGCGGATGCGATCGCGGCCTGCCGGCAGGCGCGCCTTCCCTTCGTGCCCCAGGGCGGACTGACCGGGCTGTGCCGCGGCGCTTCCCCCGAGGCGGGCTGGGTTGCGATCTCGCTGGAGCGCATGACCGGCATCGAGGAGATCGATCGCGCGTCGATGACGATGACGGTGAAGGCAGGCACGCCGCTGGAGACGATCCAGAAGGCTGCCGACGAGGCCGGCTTCTTCTTTCCGCTCGACCTGGGCTCGCGCGGCTCCTGCGCGATCGGCGGCAATCTCTCCACCAATGCCGGCGGCAACCGCGTGATCCGCTACGGCATGACGCGCGAGCTGGTGCTCGGTCTCGAAGTGGTGCTGCCGGACGGCACCATCATCACTGGCCTCAACAAGCTGATGAAGAACAATGCCGGCTATGACCTGAAACATCTGTTCATCGGCTCGGAAGGCACGCTCGGCATCATCACCCGCGTGGTGCTCAGGCTGTTTCCGAAGCCACGCTCGACCATGGCCGCGCTCTGTGCACTGACGGACTATGCGGCGGTAATCGCGCTGCTCGACGCCGCGCGCAGCGGGCTCGGCCCGCTGCTCTCGGCTTTCGAGGTGATGTGGCCGGACTATTGGGACGTGATCACGAATCGCGCGGGGGTGAAGCCGCCGGTCGCGGCGGGCCACGGCCTCTACGTGCTGGTCGAGGCGCAAGGCACCGATGAGAGCGTCGATGCGCCGCGCTTCCAGGCCTGGCTCGAAGAGCTGATGGAGCGCGGGCTGCTGGCGGATGCCGCCGTCGCGCAATCGCTGGCGCAAACGCAGGCCTTCTGGCGCGTGCGCGACATCTGCGCCGAATTTGGCCAGGTGCTGGGGCCGCACATCGCCTACGACATCGGCCTTGCAGTGGCGCGCATGGACGAGTTCGTCACGCGCTGCAAGGCGGCGCTTGCCTCCGGCATCAAGGGTTGCGAGAGCGTCTATTACGGTCACATCGGCGACGGCAATCTGCATCTCGTCTCCTGGGTCGGCGGCCTCTCGGTCGCGCAGCAGCCGAAGGAGGAGATGGACGCGATCATCTACGGTCTCGTCCGCGACATGGGCGGCAGCGTCTCCGCCGAGCACGGCATCGGCACCTTGAAGAAGCAGTGGCTGGGCCACGCCAGGAGCGAGGCCGAGATCGCGCTGATGCGGACGCTGAAGGCGGCGCTCGATCCCGACCACCTGCTCAATCCAGGCAAGGTGATCTAGGAAAGCACATGCCCTCGCTCAGGCTCGATCCGCCGAAGTCGCTGGTTCAGGCGTGGTCTATGCGAGAGCGCTGAAGATGGATTGAGCGCCGTCACCGCTCATCCTTCGCTCCCGGTCCGTCCAGAAAGTCCAGCGCGGTGTTGATCTGCTCGAGCTGGCGCTCGATCTTGTCGCGATCCTCGACCGATGGCGCCTTTTCGAGCTGTTCCACGAGCTTCTGCTTCCGTAACAGCAAGTTCTCTATGACCGTGCTCACAGCTCCCCCCATCGCCAGAGGCGACATCACGGACGCCGAAACGGAGGCGCGCGCAACCCGGGCCCGCCTCGAACCCTCGACCAGAATGTTCGCGGACGCGGTTGGTTCCTGTGGCCGATATCGATCTGCGCCGGTGCGCGGACGGAACCCCGAAATCGACGCCGGCACACCGATCGGTTGAATTCGGCCGCCCGGAGTCCTATGCGTAGCGTCATGGACACCCAGATGATCACCGCCGCAAAGCCGCTGATGGCTCACGCGCGCCCGCCCAAGCCGGCACCGTTCCTCCCCATGAGCCGCGCCGAGATGGATGCGCTCGGCTGGGACGCTTGCGACATCGTGCTGGTGACCGGGGATGCCTATGTCGATCATCCAAGCTTCGGCATGGCGATCATCGGCCGGCTGCTGGAAGCGCAGGGGTTCCGGGTCGGCATCATCGCGCAACCGGACTGGCACTCGGCCGAGCCGTTCAGGGCGCTCGGCAAGCCAAGAGTGTTCTTCGGCGTCACCGGCGGCAACATGGACTCGATGGTGAACCGCTACACGGCGGACCGCCGCATCCGCAGCGACGATGCCTACACGGCCGGCGGCGAAGGCGGCAAGCGGCCGGACCGCTGCACCATCGTCTACGCGCAGCGCTGCCGCGAGGCGTTCAAGGACGTGCCGATCGTGCTGGGCGGCATCGAGGCCTCGCTGCGCCGGATCGCGCATTACGATTACTGGTCCGACAAGGTGCGCCGCTCGGTGCTGGCCGACGCCAAGGCGGACCTCCTGCTCTACGGCAATGCCGAGCGCGCCGTCGTCGAAGTGGCGCAGCGGCTCGCTGCCGGCGAGGCACCGCGCGAACTCGACGACATCAGGGGTGTCGCGCTGTTCCGCAAGGTCCCGCCCGATTACACCGAGCTGCACGCCGACGATCTCGATTCCGCCGACGAAGGCGCGTCGCGCCAACGCGGGCCGACCGTGATCCGCCTGCCGTCACTGGAGCAGGTCGAGCAGGACCGCGAGGCCTATGCGCGCGCGTCACGCGTGCTGCACCGGGAGAGCAATCCCGGCAATGCGCGGCCGCTGGTGCAGCGCCATGGCGACCGCGATCTCTGGCTCAACCCGCCGCCGATCCCCCTCACCACCGAGGAGATGGATGCGGTCTACGATCTGCCGTACGCGCGCGGGCCGCATCCGTCCTACGGCGATGCACGCATCCCCGCCTGGGAGATGATCCGCTTCTCGGTGACGATCATGCGCGGCTGCTTCGGCGGCTGCACCTTCTGCTCGATCACCGAGCACGAGGGCCGCATCATCCAGAACAGGTCGGAAGGATCGATCCTGCGCGAGATCGAGAAGATCCGCGACAAGACGCCCGGCTTCACCGGCGTCATCTCCGACATCGGCGGCCCCACCGCCAACATGTACCGGATGGCGTGCAAGGATCCGAAGGTCGAGGCGGCGTGCCGGCGCCCGTCCTGCGTCTTCCCGGAGATCTGCCCGAACCTCAACACCTCGCATGACGACCTGATCCGGCTCTATCGCAAGGTGCGCGAGACCAAGGGCATCAAGAAGGTGATGGTCGCCTCGGGCGTGCGCTACGACCTCGCGGTGGAGAGCCCCGAATACATCAGGGAGCTCGTCACCCATCACGTCGGCGGTTACCTCAAGATCGCGCCCGAACATACCGAGCGCGGTCCGCTCGACAAGATGATGAAGCCGGGCATCGGCGCGTACAACAAGTTCAAGCGGATGTTCGATGAAGCGGCCGAGCGGGCAGGCAAGAAGTATTACCTGATCCCCTATTTCATCGCGGCACATCCGGGCACGACCGACGAGGACATGATGAACCTCGCGCTGTGGCTGAAGAAGAACCGCTATCGCGCCGACCAGGTTCAGACCTTCCTGCCCTCGCCGATGGCGACCGCGACGGCGATGTACCACACCGGCGTCAACCCGCTGCGCGGCGTCCGCCACGGCGGCAGCGACAAGGTCGCGGCGATCAAGGGCCTGCGCCAGCGCCGCCTGCACAAGGCCTTCCTGCGCTATCACGATCCCGACAATTGGCCGGTGCTGCGCGAGGCCTTGATCGAGATGGGCCGCCGCGATCTGATCGGCTCGCAGCCGCACCAGCTCGTCCCCGCGCATCAGCCGCCCGGCACCGGCAAGGCCGCCGGCACCAGGCGTCCCATTCGCCCCGGCGGCAAGACGCAGAAGTTCACCACCAAGGGTCTGCGGGTGATGAAGTAGCGGGCGCTGCGCCTGCTACAGCGCGAGCACGACCTCGCCTGACACCGCATCAGTCACGCCGCGTCCGTTGCCCTGGTCCTCGAGCACCGACCTGAAACTGTCCAGGGTCCTGATCATCGCCGATCGGGCGGCGACCAGCGCATCCTGACTGGCCCAGGTGCCGACGAGACAGAAGGTTCGATCGCCGGTCCTGATGATGACGCCGTGCTCCAGGCCCGGCCATTTCGCCTTCCCGTCTCGGTGCGCATCGAGGAAAGTGGCTTCTGCGCCGGACTTCACCTTGAACTTGACCACATTGTAAACCTGCATGGTGGCCTCCGAAAAATGGACGAATGAAACGGGCGTGGCGCGAGGTCAGGGGCAAGAAGTCCACGCCGATCGCCCCGGCGGATTGTCGTCCCCGCGCGCGGCGACGTCACCGTGACAAATCGGCTTGGCGAGGCAGGTCTTTCGGGCCGGCAAAAGCCAGGAGTTCGAAAACAACCCCATGCACAGTAGCCGGCTCTAGCGGAATCAACGGCTTATCGCCATCGCTCACACGTTCGGCCCGTCGGGCAGAAATGGCGTTGCTCCGTCGGGCAAAACAGGCGCATGATGCCATCGTTGCAGGACGCGTGAAGAGGGCATGCCTCTTCTTCCGTAAGCCCTCGCGCTCCACACCGCGTCCGGTGCAAGTTGTTTGCTCGCCAGTTCTGGGGCTGCAGGAGATGGCGAGCCAGATCGCCCGTTCGTCCGCCAGACCAGCGCGGTGGGATTCGCCACGGCCTGTTTGCTTTGCCGGTCCCGCGCCCAGATCAGGCGAATGCAGAGGCCCGTCGCCGCAATGCGCTCACATCGCCTTAGCGAGCGCGAACAGCCGGAAATCCTCCAGCGCCGCATGCCGATGAGGGGCGGCTTCGCGCCGGTAAGTCTCGGTGTCGACGATCGAGCGGAAGGTGGTGAAATCGCCGTATTCATTGATCGCCGCTTCGTCCCAGCGTTCGCTCGGCGAGCCGACGAGGCTCGTGAGGACCGGCCCGGAAAACATCCGCACGAGCGGCTTGCCGGCCGCGAGACGCCGGAATGCCGGCCTATAGCGTTCATGATAGGCTTCGCGGCCCGAGCAGGGCGCGGCGTCAAATCCCTCCTCGTATCGAGCATACGCGCGGTAGCGCAGCAGATTGAGCATATAGACAGGCTGGCCCGGGGAGATCGCGCGCTCGGCAGCGTCAAGGGCTTGCAGGGTGATTTCGACGAGGTTCATGGGACTTCCCGCGTTTCCAGCGCCGCAGTATGCGCGCTGACGATCCCGGTTTAGCCGTTCGGGACCGACTCTTGTAGTGACTGTGCAGCCATGATTATGTGGACCGCATGTCCACAACGACCTTGCCTCCCGACGTCTCGCGTCTCCTCGCCTTCGTCCGCGTCGTCGAGGCAGGCTCGTTCGCCGAGGCCGCGCGGCGGGCGGGGACGACCACCTCGGCAATGTCCAAGGCTGTCGCCCGCTTCGAGAAGTCTCGCGGGTTGCGGCTCTTGCATCGCTCCACCCACTCGTTGGCGCTGACCGAAGAGGGCGACAGGCTGATGGCGGCGGGACGTGCGTTGGTCGAAAGTCTCGCCCGTGTCCAATCCGTGCTCGGCGAAGTCGCGCGCGACGATGGCGGGCGGGTGCGTGTGACTGCTCCGGCCTCGTTCGCGCGGGCCTGCATCCTGCCGCGACTGCCCGCGTTCCTGCGGGAACGGCCGGAAATCGAGATCGAGGTCAAATTCCGCAACGAGATTCTCGATCTCGCGGCGGAAGGCGTCGACGTCGCGATCCGCTCGGGGCCCCTCGACCGTGCGCCCGGCCATCAGGCGCGGCGGCTTTGCACGTTCTCCTGGATCGCTTGCGCGTCGCCTGCCTATCTGAACGCGCGCGGCGCGCCGGCGACTCCATACGAGCTTTCCGCTCACGACCACGTCGGCTTCCGGAATCCCGCGAGCGGTCAGATCCTCACCTGGCGCTTCGCCGACCCGCGCGGCAAAGACCCCATTCGAGTCACGCCCAAGCCAAAGCACATTTGCGACGATGCGCACGCTTCGCTCGCTTTGATCGCGAATGGGTTTGGGATCGGATGGGGGCCAGCGTGGCTCGTCAACGAAGACCTTCGCGCCGGCCGGCTGGTCGAAGTGCTCGCGCCCTGGCGCGGGTCTGCCGAACCCCTATGGATGCTGCGCACCTCCAACCGCCGCCCGCCCCCGCGCACGCAGCGCGTCATGTCGTTCCTCGCCACGCTTCCCGCCGCGTTCACCGAAAAGGCGGTGTGAAGCATCGGTCGTCACCAGAATTCAGGCGGCAAGAAGCTTGGCGCCAGGTTCTGGGATTGGCAGGCGAAGACCCCTCCTGGCCCGAATGCGAGGTCCGGGCGGCGCCCGCCGATCGGGCAGAGTTTCACCGCGCCATTTGACCACCGCACCATCCTGGCGAGCGACAGCTCAGGCCCGGTTGACTTTGCCCCATCATGTAACATACAAAGTTACATGAAACGAGATTCCCGCCTCTCCGGCGTGCTGCACGTGCTGCTGCACATGGCGCAGCAGCCGGGGCCATTCACGTCCGAGACCCTGGCCAAGGCGATGGACACCAACCCCGTGGTGATCCGGCGCATCATGGCCGGTCTGCGCGAGCTCGGTTACGTGCGCTCCGAGAAGGGGCATGGCGGCGGCTGGCGGCTTGCGTGCGACCTCTCGAAGGTGACGCTGCGCGACGTCTATGCCGCGCTTGGCAGTCCCTCGCTGCTGGCGATGGGCAACCGGACGGAGTCGCCCGGCTGCCTCGTCGAGCAGGCCGTCAATGCCGCGCTCGACCAGGCCTTTCACGATGCGGAGGCGCTGCTGCTGTCGCGCCTCGGCGAAGTGACGCTGGCGATGCTCGGCGAGGACCTGCGCAAGCGGCTCGGGTCTCGAAAGATCCACGACATCAGCGCGCACCGCGCGTGAACGGCTCCATCACGGGACAACATCATGACCGACATTCAAGCCGCATTCTCGGATCCGCAATTCGTGGCTCGCTACACCGAAGGGCCGCGGCGCTTCGTGCCCGGCTATGAAGCGATGCAGTCCATGGCGGCGATTCTGCTGGCCGAAAGCGTCCCCAGCGGTGGGCGGGTGCTCGTCCTCGGCGCCGGCGGGGGCCTGGAGCTCAAGGCCTTTGCGCAGGCGCATCCCGGTTGGAGCTTCGACGGCGTCGACCCGTCCGCGGCGATGCTGGCGCTCGCAGAGCAGACCCTGGGAGGACTTGCATCACGCGCTCGCTTTCATCAAGGCTATATCGACGATGCCCCGCCGGGACCGTTTGACGGGGCCACCTGCCTGTTGACCCTGCACTTCGTCGATGTCGCCGAACGACGTCGCATCGCCTCGGAAGTCCGCCGCCGGCTCAAGCCGCGCGCACCGTTCGTGATCGCCCATCTGAGCGCGCCCGACGGAGAGAAGGAACGTCCGCTGTGGCTGGCGCGGTACTCCGCATTCCTGGCCTCATCCGGCGTCGAGCCGGACCAGGCCGCGGCCGCGAAGGATGCCGTCAGCAACCATCTGCAGATCCTGGCGCCCGCGCAGGACGAGGCGATCCTGCGCGAGGCCGGTTTCTCCGACCCGACGCTGTTCTATACGGGCTTCGCCTTCCGCGGCTGGGTGGCTTACGCCTGAGGCGGCAGGGCTTGACCGAAAGGCCGGCCATTCGTGCAAAGCCGGACGGGCCGGATCATGCAGGCATCGTTTCGTTAGCGCACGTCACCAGGCGCACCGGTTCTGACCTCACAACCGGACATCGTCGGCTCGCTGCTGTATGCCGGCAAAGGGCCACAAGCGGAAGTCAACAGTCATTGGCGGCTGCGAGCCCTTCTCTTCGACAGATTTGATTCCGTTCAAGAAGCTGTCCGCAACATTGGCGTCATCGTCGGCGAAGTACCATGTTGTATCTCGCCGATGATCTTGAAGCCGTGGCGTTTATAAAGGGAGATGTTTCGCGGATTCGAACTTTCGAGGTAGGCGGCGATGCCCTCCTCGTCGCATCGTCGAAGAGCGTGCTTCATCAACAATGTGCCGAGACCTTGGCCGATCCAGTTCGGATCGGAGGCAATGAGGGGCAGATACCAATGGGGCTCGCGGGGATGATGTTCGGCCATTCCCTGGAGCATGTGTCCAATATCATCGGCGATCTCCGGACGCAGGGATTGCGCCATGAGTGCGTCCATGGCCATTTCGTCGGGCTCGACGCCGGGCGGCAGCCACAGGGCGGCCGCGCGAGCCCCTTCTGTGATGTAAGCTGTGCCATGCTCGAATGCCCGTCCGCCAAATGCCTTGACGAACTGAGGCATAATCCTGAGATATTCGGATGAATCGGGCCAAACCCAACGCGCCATCGGATCGGCTGCAAAGCCAAGTACAATGGTGCTGATAGTGCTTGCCTGAATGTTGGCGCCCGCAGATTTGATTTCCGAGTTTGCGCTCATGATATCGTCTCCAAGTCGTCGATGGTGTCGGCCACATTCATTCTAAGATGGAGCACAGGATAGTGGCCGGGCGCTACGGCCGCCTCTCGACGCCGTGGCTCGCGTATAGAGGATGAGTAGCATCTACGAACAATTACAGCTTCTATATCCACCAAAGCTTCCCCGGCGATAATATCGGAGGTGCCAAGATGAAGGTCATGCAGGCTTGCCTGAACGAAATCCACCACCTTGCCGTTCGCCGCATTCGCGCTCTCGCGGTCCTCAAATATCATCACGGCGACACCGACGCCGTTGCCCCATCCAGGACACAAAGGATCTGAATCCAGGCGATTCCCTCAGGATCTGACCGACGCCGCTCTTAGCGCGGAGAGCAGCATCCGCAACCGAAGGAACCTTGGTGTACTTTCGAATGAACATGTACATCGGTCCACCCATGCGTCTGAGGTCTAGTCCGACGCATCAAAGCATATCGGGCCGCTGCTGGACTAGGGCCTACTCCCGAGATGGGGCAGGAGCGCCATTTGCAGTTTATTCGCCGGATGTCTGCTTACCCTCCAATGGCCGCCGAATCGCAGCAGTTTCCCGACACGCGCTTTGGGCCAATAGCTGACATTGCCGTCCTTTCGCTGCGCCGTCATACTGTTGGCATGAGCGTTATCGTTATCCCGTACAATCCCGATTGGGAAATTGCCTTTGAGCGAGAGGCAAAGGCTATTGGCAGCGCCCTAAGTGACGTGCGGATTGTTTTGCACCATATCGGTAGCACCGCTATTCCGGGAATTCTGGCTAAGCCTATCATCGATATACTCGGCGTCGTGGATGACGTCGGGGAGCTGGATCTGCATTCGGCAAGCATGGGCGACCTCGGGTATGAGGTTATGGGGAAATTTGGTATCGAAGGACGCCGTTACTTTCGAAAGTTCGACGCGACTGGTCGTCGGACACACCACCTCCACGTATTCACGCAAGGCTCGCCGCATGTCGAACGCCACCTTGCTTTTCGGGACTTCTTACGGAGCAATCCAGAGAAAGCTGCCGCATATTCCAGCCTCAAGGCCAGCATCACCTCCGGTGAAGCCACGTCTTGGGATAATTACATGGATGCTAAAGAATCTTTCATTGCCGAAACAGAACAAGCCGCTGTGGCTTGGTATCGTGTTGAAACAAGGCATGGCGAGCGGTAAGTATTCATCCTGAATGTCAGCGATAAGCCTTTGCGGACGCCACGACTAGGTGCACCCATCAGCGAGAAGCAGACGGCCGGTCGTCGAGGCATGACGAATTGCGAAAAGTTGCTGCGCCTCAGGATCGTTCAACAACGCTTCGGCATCTGCGCGACTAGGAAACTCGATAACTACAAGTCTCTCATGCCTCCATTCGCCTTCGAGCGGCGTGGGCTCGACGCCCTGAACGATATACTTACCGTGATGTCTCGCGATGACCGCAGGGATTTCCTCGATATACGTTTTGAACCGCCCATAGTTATGCACAGTGATGTCGAGGACGAAATAAGCCTTCACCTGTAAAGCTCCCGCAGCACCCGTCTTGAGTTGGTCATGCCCAATCAATTAGCTGGCCGTCTCAGGTCCGCAATGGGTCAAAAGCAGCTGTCGGCCCATTGGACAGGCGATGTCTGGTTTCCCTCGAACAGTGGACGTGACGATGGCCTTCACTCCATTCGCAGATCGGGGGCCAACGGTCGTCTGAGCCGGACCTGATCACATCTCCTCTCGGACGTAACGTGAGCCCCTAGCAGTCTTGAATCCACGAGGAAGCGCCCTCCGACGTTAACCCTGCCGGCAAATGATTGCCGGCGGGCCGGCGGCCGCCGGCAAAGTTGCCTCATTGGCGCGAAGAATTCCTGGCGGCGCTAATTTGGTGGAGGCGCGTGATGCTGAGAATGGCGTTGTTGGGCCTCGTCATTCTGCTAAGTGTGGGCGTGCTGTCCGCCATGGAGCTGACCGCTCCACCGCGTCGCGCGGTCACGATACTTCAGCCGCCTGCCGAGCAGAGCCTGACCATCCCGGCTTCCCATAGTCCGTTGCCGAAGGCCGATCGTCTCGAGGTCGCTGTCAGCGGCGCGATGCCGACAGAGGCCGTTTCGGTCGAGAATTCCGCTGCTCAGGACGTGCTTATCAGCTCACTCCCGCCAGCGCCGAACGTGCGTCAAAGAAGTAAGCCGAAGCCGGTCGCAAGCGACGAGCGTCCGAAGCCGAAACCGAAGGCAAGTGTTGTCAAGCGAACCACCAACGCTCAGCGTGCGAGGATTGCGAGCGAGACCAAGTCCTGTCGACTCAAGGCGTTCGGTGGCCTGCTCAAGGCACTGAATTTGAACGGCTGTGAGATCTGAAGGCGCCGCGAAAGCCCTCACCGATCCACCGGCACCCCCGCTCCGCGATGGTACCGGCTGGAAAAGAACACCAGCGGCGTGGTGTCGCGATGATCGCAAGCCGAGACTTCGGCGATGATCAGCGTGTGGTCGCTGACATCGACGTGGCGTGTGACCTCGCAGGCGAAATAGGCGATGCAGCCGAACAGGCGCGGCAGGCCATCCACGATCTCGTAGTCGGGATCAGCGCCCGCGTTCGGCTGGCTGGCGAAATGCCGCGACAGGTCGCGGCCATGGTCGGGCAGAACATTCACGCAATAGCGCCCGGTCGCCGAGATCGCCCGGTGCATCCGCCCCGGCATGACCGAGACCAGCACGGTCGGCGGCGACAGGCTGACGGTGACGAAGCTGTTGGCGGTCATGCCGCAGATGCGGCCGTGCTCGTCCAGCGCGGTCAGCACCGCGACGCCGGTCGCAAAGCGCGAGGCGGCCTCGCGGAACGAAGCAGGATTGGCGCGCTGCATCTCAGTTTCCGCCCGCATCGATCCTCACGCGATCGCCCTGACCGGCTCCGGCGGCGCCGACATGCGTTCGATCCAGGCCTGGATGCGCTGCGGCGTCGAGATGCGGTCCCACTGCCGGTCGGGGTAGTTGAAATTCTCGGTGAACTCGTTCGCCAGCGCCGGATTCTGGCTCATCGCGCCGATCAGCATGCCCAGCGCTTCGCTCGGCGGCTGCAGCATCACGTTGGTCCAGCGCGAGGCCGCGAGCACACGGTCCTGCCGCTTCAGATCGATCTTCTCGCACAGTCGCGCATCGAGCGCGTCCGCATTGACGATCTCCTCGCCGAGGACGAAGGCCGCATAGGAGGCGACATTGGCGCCCTGACCCATCATGGGATCGACGACCGCATGGACGTCGCCGAGCGCGATCGCGCATTTGCCGCCGTCGAATTCCACCACCGTGTTGCGCACGGTCGGGACCACGCCGCCTTGCAGGAGGTCCTGCGGCTGCGCGAGATCGAAGCGGGCGGTGTCGATACGGTCATAGGTCGTCGGGTGATGCTTCTCCAGCTTGCCCAGCAACACCTTCAGGAAGTGCTTCGGGTCGTCGTCGTAGCTGAGCGTCGCAAGCTCCTCCATGTCGCCGCCCGGCACGTTCTCCATCAGCAGCGCGCTGGCAATGCCGCCGAAGGTGACGGTCGGAATCACGATCATTTCACCGTGGCCGGGAGAGACCGACAGCGTGACGTTCATCGAGTCGGGCTGCCGCACGCCGGTGTAGAGCCCGACGCAGAGCCGCCGCTGCGGCTGCGAATAGGGCGTGTGCTCCGGACGGTAGGTGAAGAGCTGGCCCAGCGGGCCCTTGCCGGTCGAGACCACCAGCAGGTCGAAGCGGGCGACCAGCGGACGGATGTCGCGCTCCTCGATGCGGCGATATTCGATCTTGCCGCCGCGACTGGTGAAGTCCTGCATCAAGGCCGGAAGATAGATCCGATAGTCGACTGCACGGCTCGGCTTCGAGAAATCGCCGCGAAAGCTCAACGGCTGCGGAAAATTGAAGACATGGTCGTGGTAATAGTAATGGTCTTTCGGATCGGGCCAGTGATTGACGCCGAGATAATCCTCGCGCGCGAGCGTCACGTGGTGATGCGCGACGGTGTTGAGCAGCCGGATGTTGCGATAGTCCTCGGGCGGCCGGTCGGTGATGATGGTGGCGTCCACGCCATGTTTTTGCAGGTAAAGCGCGAGATGCAGGCCGGCGATCCCGGCGCCGACGATTCCGACGTTACGTGCCACGTGGTCTCCTCCCCTGTTTCCTTGCCCTGTGACGGCTTGTTTTGAAAAAGCCTACTCGCCGCCCGTGTTGCGCACTACGGAATATATGGGATATGATTTATTCCAGATCGGAATGAGTTATGGACCGCATCGATTGCCTTCGCGCTTTCGTTCGCACCCTCGAGGCCGGCAGCTTCTCGGCCGCGGCGAAGGAGCTCGGCATCGGCCAACCCGCCATCAGCAAGCGCATCGCGATGCTGGAGAGCGAGTTCGGTACGCAGCTGTTCTCGCGCACCACGCGCACGCTCAAGCCGACGGCCGAGGCACATCGCATCTACGATCTCGCGCGGCAGATCCTCGACAATTTCGACATGGCACGGTCGAGCGTCGAAGCGGCAGCCCCTCGCCCCAGCGGCACGCTCCGGATCGGCGTGCCATCCTCGTTCGGCCGCCGCTTCATGATGCCCGTCATCGCCGAATATGTGCGGCACTATCCGGAAGTGCGGGTGGACATCCGCTTCAGCGAGCGGTTCGTCAATCTGGTGGAAGAAGGCATCGAACTGGCGCTGCGGATTGGAAAGCTGGAGGCGAGCACGCTGGTCGCCCGCCGGCTCGGCACCGTGCAGCGCTACCTGGTCGCGACGCCGACCTATCTGCACGGCCGCCCGCTGCCGCGGACGCCGGATGACCTCGGCTCGCACCAATGCATCGTCTATTCACGGCTGTCACCGGCCCAGCAATGGGCCTTCGAATCCGAGCATGGCCGTCACGTCGCGACGATCAACGGGCCCATCCATGTCGACGATGCCGATGCGATGCAGGCGGCGACGATGCATCATCTCGGCATCGCCATCCTGCCCGACTGGAATGCGGCAGAGGGCCTTCGCAGCGGCGAGCTCGAGCATGTGCTTCCTGACTACACGATCGCGGCACTGCCCCTGCATGCAGTCTATCCGGAGACGAGCTGGATGTCGTTGCGGGCCCGAAGCTTCCTGGACCTGCTGGTCGAGCGCGCCGAACATTTTACGCCGGCTCCATATCATGGCCGTGCCGCCGTTTCCGGCGGTTGACGCCGTCCTGGCCGTCATTAAATGACGCCAATGAAGAAAATCGGATTCCTCTCCTTCGGCCACTGGACGCCCTCGCCGCAATCGCAGACCCGCTCTGCCAGCGACACGCTGCTGCAGTCCATCGAGCTTGCAGTCGCGGCCGAGCAGCTCGGCGCCGACGGCGCCTATTTCCGGGTGCATCATTTCGCGCGGCAGCTCGCCTCGCCCTTTCCGCTGCTCGCCGCGGTCGGCGCCAGGACCAGCAGGATCGAGATCGGCACCGCCGTGATCGACATGCGTTACGAGAACCCGCTCTACATGGTGGAGGACGCAGGCAGCGCCGACCTCATCGCCGGCGGACGGCTGCAGCTCGGCATCAGCCGCGGCTCGCCCGAGCAGGTGATCGACGGCTGGCGCTATTTCGGCTACCGGCCGGCCGACGGCCAGAGCGATGCCGACATGGGCCGGCGCCATGCGGAGGTCTTCCTCGACCTCTTGCGGGGCGAAGGCTTTGCGGAGCCCAATCCGCAGCCGATGTTTCCGAATCCGCCGGGACTGCTGCGACTCGAGCCGCATTCGCAAGGCCTGCGCGAACGCATCTGGTGGGGCGCCGGCTCGAACGCCACCGCGGTGTGGGCGGCCAGGCTCGGCATGAACCTGCAGAGCTCGACGTTGAAGAATGACGAGACCGGCGAGGCCTTTCACGTGCAGCAGGCCGCGCAGATCCGCGCCTATCGTGCCGCGTGGAAAGAAGCCGGACACAGCCGCGAGCCGCGCGTCTCGGTCAGCCGCAGCATCTTCGCGCTGATGGACGATCGCGACCGCGCCTATTTCGGCTCGGAGCGCGGAGGCGAGGACCAGATCGGCTTCATCGACCCGCGGACACGCGCGATCTTCGGCCGGAGTTATGCGGCGGAGCCGGACGTGCTGATCGAGCAATTGCGGCAGGACGAAGCGATCGCCGAGGCCGACACGCTGCTGTTGACGATACCGAACCAGCTCGGCGTGGATTACTGCGCGCACGCGATCGAGGCGATCCTGACGCAGGTGGCGCCGGCGCTCGGATGGCGGTAGCCGCGATCGGCCGCTGTCCTTGCAAGAAATGACCGTCAGTCAAACGGCTTCACCGAAGCGTGCTTTCCGCTGAGCGGAGCCCCGGTTTCCAACGTTGTCGGGAAACCGGGGCTCTTCACATCATTGCATGTGGCCGATGAGATAGATGCCACCGCCGATGACGAGGACGGCCGGCACGGCCCAAAGAATCAGTACGGGCATTTTCCTCTCCTCCAATGCGCAGCTCCCGTCGAGTAAACGGGAAAAAATGGCAAACGTTCCCCTCTCGCTCGGAACGGCGAAGCCGATGGCGAGTTCATCGCAGCGCCGCATGCCGCGGCGAGGGAGAATGCGATGAAGAAGCTCATGCTGATTTCGGCCGCCGCTTTGCTCGTGTCGACGAGCGCGATGGCACAAACCACTGTGACGACGACGACCGGCGCGGGACACGGCGCCACCGTGCAGATCGAGCCGGAGTATCGCACCCGGATCCGGTCGTACGTCACCGAGCACAAGATCCGCCCGGTCGAGACGCGCGAGAAGATCGTGGTCGGCTCGCCGGTGCCGCGCGACGTCGAGCTCGCGGCCGTTCCGAGCGATTGGGGTCCCTCGCTCACCAAGTATCGCTACGTCTACTCGGGCAGCCGCGTGATGCTGGTCGATCCCCAGACCCGCATGGTCGTTCAGGAGGTGGAATGATCCTAATGCGCGGCGGGCCTCGAGCAGCCCGCCGCGCATTCGTCCCGGCTTCATGTCACGGTCGTGCCGATTTCCGCGTCGTTCACATTGTGCTGCTTGAAGGCAGTTTCGCGGTGGCGCTGCCGTGCCCACTGGATCGCTGCTTGCCGTTGCTTGGCGGTCATGCCGCCGGCCGGTTGATCGATCGCACCAGCATTCGCATCCACTCCGCACGGACGTTGCCTGAGAGGATCGTCTTCGCGCCTCCTGTCGTAGATGATGGGGCGCACATCCGCGAGCTGCCGGTGCCGCTGCGCGGCAACGCAGCACGCTCATTCATTGCGGGTGAACCGTGGATGAATGAAGCAGTGCGGTTCGCGCCTCGCGGAACTGCGTCTCGACAATATCGACGCGTCACCGCGTCCGGCATGAGGAACGATTACTCGATTGCCACTTTATCCCGAGCCTGATTGGCGCGTTTGTTTTTTTGGAAACCCACTGGAGGAACGGATATGAGGATACTGAAGCTATCTGCGGCTGCGGCCGCGCTGTTGGCCGGCACCGCGCTCGCCGTTGCGCAATCGAGCTCGACGGTCGGCACCGGCGGCTCGTCCGCGGGCGGCGGCACCAGCAACTCGACCGTTGGCACCGGCGGCTCCTCTGCCGGCGGCAGCGGCTCCGGTTCTGCTTCGACGCTCGGCACCGGCGGCTCGTCGGCCGGCGGCGGCACCAGCAGCTCGACGGTCGGTACCGGTGGTTCGGCGGCGGGCACCGGCTCGGGCAGCGGCTCGGCTTCGACGCTCGGGACCGGCGGCTCCTCGGCTGGCGGCGGCAAGAGCTCATCCAGCGTCGGCACCGGCGGCTCCGCGGCGGGCTCGGGGTCGAACTCCGCGTCGACGGTTGGTACCGGCGGCTCGTCAGCCGGTGACGGCAAGAGCGGCTCGACAGTCGGCGCCGCAGGCTCCTCTGCCGGTCATGCCAGCGACAAAGGCATGGAGAAGGGCAAGGGCCATAACAAGGACGAGTGGAAGAAGGACAAGAACTAGTCCGATCCCGGGAGCGGCTGCGTGCCGCTCCCTTCGTCCATGTTGAGGAGGAGACGCAATGAACAGATCAATCGTTGCGATCACGGCGCTGGCTCTGATGAGCGGCGCCGCATCGGCAGAAACCATGGAAAAGACCGGCAAGACGGCATCCGGCGAGACCTGCAAGGTCACGGTCGAGAAGCATGCCGACGGCAGCATCACCGCGGCCGGCTCGTCGCGTTCGGGCACGACCGGATCCACCTCGTCGAGCGGCTCGCTGTCGAGCTCGAGCTCGGCCGGCGGATCGTCGGTGAATGTGCAGGCCGGCGGCGGCAGCGTATCGAGCTCCTCGTCGACGGCGGGCGGGCCTGGCTCCACCAGCGCCAGCACCATCACCGTCAACGGCTGCACGATCTCGACCTCGTCACCTTAATTTCGTAGAGGATTGAAACATGAGAACTCTGCTTACGACATCGGCGGTCGCAGTTCTGCTCGCTGCCGCTTCACCCATGGTGGCGCAGACCAGCATCACCGGCGGAAGCGGCGGATCGGCGGCAGCAGGCGGCACTTCGGCCTCGACGGTTGGTACTGGCGGCACGTCCACGTCAGGCACCGGCCGTACCGGCTCGTCGATCGCGGCCGGCGGAAGCGCCGCTGCAGCGAGCGGCAAGACCCAGACCGGCGTCAGCATGAACAAGGGCAATGGCCCCGTGCTCAACTCCAACGCCCGCGCACAGGCTCATGACGGCGGCACCTTCAGCCGCTCGCACACGCGCACCAAGGTCAAGGCCGGTGAACAAGTCGGCTCGACCACCAAGACGATGTCGCACGTACCGGGCTCGAAGCCGACCATGTCGAGAACGACGACGACCGCGCGCTAGGACCTCGCGACCTGCTGCCCGAGCTGCTCGGGCAGCACCTTTCCGCGATTCGTTCTAGTCGGCACGCAGGCTGCGGCTGATCCGCGTGACGACGGCGTCCCAGCGCCGCTTCTCGGCCGCGGGATAATTGATCAGCACGCAGTGCACATAGCCCCGAGAAAAGTTGCAGCGGTTGTACCAGATCTTGTCGCGCTTGACGCTGGAGACCACGAAGAAGCTCGGCGTAATGCGCTTGTAGATAATTCCGGACGGCGGATTCTTGCCGGCGAGGAATGTGGCCGGCGAAAGCCTGGACCTGTTGGAGATGGCCTGTACGGTGAGATCGGCTCTGCCGTCGGACGTGCGAAACTGCAGGCCATAGCCGTCGGGCTTGCCGACGATGTCGGTGAAGACCGAAGCGGGAATGTCGACCGATGTTCCGGTCTCGGCGATCCGGTAGGTTGTCCAGCTTTCCGCCCGCGCTCCGGACAGGCTGGCAAGCAGCACGATGGTCGCCGCAGCCGTGGTCTTCATGGTCCGCCTCATCAGTTGCGCGGCATCAGTTGCAGCTCCATCAAGGCGATCCGTTGCAGGTCGGCGACGTTGCGTTCGCCGGCACTTGCGGTGCGCAGGATGGATTCGGCGAGGGCGTTGACGTGCGACGAATGCACGGGTTCCGGCAGGCTCGCGACGGCAGCTTCCAGGGCTCGCGTCATGATCTCGATCACCTCGGGAGAGAATTCGGCGTTGGAAAAGTTCTTCATCGCGCAAAACCGGTCGCCTTGTGCGGGACCGCAAGGTCAACGCCGGGAAAAACTCGACGTTCCTGCGGCCCGGCGACACACCGGTACGCTATGTCACGGGCTGGTAGCCGGTGAGCTGCGCAAGCGCGGCATCCTCGACGGCAACGGTCCGCATCCTCACATCGCTGCCGATGACGAGGCCAGCGAGCGAGAGCATCAGCCCGAGCGCGAGCGGCGCAAACAAGGCCTCTTCCTGAAACAATCCGTTGAGCAGAACGACCATGACGCCGAAGCCGGCGAGCCCCTGCGTCAGATATCCAGACGAGGCGTAGAGGCGCCAGGCCTTGAGGGCCACCGTGAAATAGAACGCGAGCGGCACGAAGGCGGCAATGCCCATCTGGTACAACAGGACGCCGACCGCACTCTCGACCGCGCCATCGATCGTCCCGGCCGCCTGCGCGGCACTCCAGTCGATCGAGAAATAGCTCTCCGAGAGATTGCCGCCGACGCCGAGACCCCGGCCGAGCGGATTCTCCAGGAATCCGTTCAGGCCGCCCATCAGGCCGATGACGTGATAGTCGCCGATCTGCAGGCCGATCCGGATCGCGACGACTGCGAATGCGATCAGGCCCAGGAGGCCGAGCAACAGCGTCACCACGGCGCCGAGCAGACGGGTCGATATCCAGCCCGCGACTACGAAGACCACGACGATGAGCGCTCCCTTCACGCTGCAGAAGACCAGCAGGGGCAATGCAGCGAGGGCAAGGAGCGGCCGGCCCACCGAGAACAGGAACAGGCCGAGAAAGCCGATCCCGTAGGCGAAGCTGATCGGGTGCATGTTCGGGCCGTGAATGCGCAGCATCTTCGACAGGCCGAATCCTTCGAGCAGCGGCGTGTTCAGGAAGTCGAAGCTGAAACGGTCCTTAAGGTCGACGGGCACGTTTCCGGTGGCGCGCATCTGGGCTTCCCAAACCCCCGAATGGGTCGCCTTGAGCTCGTCGAAGCCCCAGAAGGTGTAGCCATTGGTGATGGCGAGCCAGACATCGCGGAATGCGAGCTCCACGTAACCGCACAGCATGAGGATGACGGCGAGCGTCGCCAGGAACGGCGTGATCCGCACCTCATAGGTCGCAGCCGTGAGGAGCGACAATTGAAACAGAAACAGCGGAAGCACGATGTTGCGCAGATAGACCGCGGCCGCCTGTCCGGTCTGGCCGAAGCCGATCGCGAAGTACAGCGACACCACCGCCAGGGTGACGACGCCGAAGCGCATGATCCGGTTCACTTCGGCCGACTGATTCCTCTGGCCGAGCAGGTAGAGGGCGAACGTGGCGAGCCACATGACGGAGCAGACGAGAAAATTGTAGCCCTTGATGAAGTCGAGATCGGACGGAAGCGGGACCAGCGGCGACAGGATCGAGACGAACATGTTCTGGAAGAACAGGACGAAGATCGCGATGGCCGGCGCATAGGTCGGCACGCTGACGACAATCGCGATGCCGACGAGGACCTCGACCGTGATGGCGAGGGCCGGATTGGCCAGGTGCAGAACCGGAGCAAAGCCGATCGTTGCCGTGGCGATGCAGAAGGTCGGAACCAGCTCCCGCCAGGCCGGCGGCGCTGTCGCGGCCTGCACGCTCCGACCATCCGGTGAGTTGCGGGCACTCATCGATCATCCTTTGACATCGCGCGGGGCACGATAGCGGGGCGAAGCGTAAGGATCCGTTAACGATAGCGCCGTGCGGCGGGAGCGCGGGGCGTGCCGAGCAGCGCCCGCATCACGTCGGGATCGGGCCTGCCCGTTTGGCTGTCGACCAGGCCGAAGCCCTGCGCCAGCTCCCAATGCGCCCAGCCCCAGCAATGGTCGCGGGCATAGGCTGTGACCTCCGCCAGCCAGCGAAGCCGGCTCTCCCTGGGCGCGCCGGCTTTCAACACGCCGAACTCGTTGACGATGATCGGCCGTGAGAATTGCTGCTGCCAGGCGAGGGCGGGCGCGAGCCAGCGATCGGCGCCCGGCTTGTCCTTGGCGGCGGCAATCGCCGTGTCGAGCATGGCGAGCGCCT
This sequence comes from Bradyrhizobium sp. in8p8, assembly GCF_000426845.1. Classification (GTDB taxonomy): domain Bacteria; phylum Pseudomonadota; class Alphaproteobacteria; order Rhizobiales; family Xanthobacteraceae; genus Bradyrhizobium; species Bradyrhizobium japonicum_C. The sequence continues at coordinate 741,914 of NZ_AUGD01000001.1, forward strand.
TGGTCGCATTCCTGTCCTGCAAGTCCTGGCGAAGCGCCTGCACGGCCGGATCGTCGGCCCTGATCGGATAAGGCAGGTCGCGGATGTCGTGCAGCGGATCGTGCGCGTCCCAATGGCCCTGATGGGTGAACACCATCGGATCGTAGAAATGGATGGCGTAGACGATGTTCGGGTCGGCCAGCGGACGAAATCGGGGCAGCGAATCCGCACGCTGCCAGTTGACCGGGCCGATGATGAGCGTGGTGGCCGGCAGCAATCGCCGGACGAACGCGGCAAGCGCCTCGACCTCCCTTTGCCACCTGTCCGCCTCGATATCCGGCTCGTTGAGCAGCTCGGCGAAGATGCGATCGGGCGGAAAAGACCGGATGACCTGCGCCAGAGCACTCCAGGCCTCCTGCAGCTCGTGCACCGCCGCGTCCGGATCATCCTTGTGCAGGCGGTTGAAGCGCTCTCCCGGATGAAGATCGACGGAGGTGGAATAGCCCAGCGATGTGAGCTGCTTCAACGCGTTGTCGAGCACGCGCAGCGTCTCGTCGCGGTCGGCCTTCGCCGCGAAACGCGGCATCACGCGTTCGGCCGGCACGGGCAAGCGGACATGGCCCATTCCCGCCTTGCGCAGCTGCTGCAGCAAGGCGCGGCTGGGCGGCGCGCCGTTGATCCAGCCGTCGGCATTGAAGCCGCGAGACAGCGCGGCAAGCCGCTCGGGCGCAACCGTCGAGGGCAAGGGCACGCAATCGTCGGCGGAGACCGGCCGGCTCAATGAAATCGACAGCAACACCGCCGCGAACAGCAGGCGACCGCAAGATGTCATTGTCAAACCGCAAGACCCAATGCGCCGCCCTCGGGCTGAGGCGCCGCTGAGCCCGCAGGGACGTGATTGACGACGATGCCGGTCGGCACGCCAGCACATTTCGACAGCGACGCGGTTACCCTGCGCATCGCGGCCGAACCGAGCTCGCCGGCGCGCGCGACCAGGACGATGACGTCCGCATGGGCGGCCAGGGCGATGGCGTCGGGCTGCAAGGCGAGATCGCTGGCGTGCACGACGATCAGGTCGAACTCCGAGCGGATGTCGTCCTCGGGCGCCGCATCCGGCTTTCGGCCGGCACTCAGAAGCTCGTCGATGGATTGAAGTCCCGCCGTGGTCGAACCGTCGTGCCATTCGGTCACCGGGGGCTGGCTGCCTGCGAATTCCGGCTGGAGCCGGATCAGCACGCTCATCATGCCGCGCTTCACCGCCGCGCGGTTGAGAGAGCGGGCAACGGTATTGCCGCCGGCGCTCTTGCCAACCGACAGCACCAGCGCGACCTTGCAGCCGCGTACCGGCAAACGGTCGATGCGTTCGAGCAGCGGCTGCAGATGCGGGGCGAGATCGGGCTCGCCCGCGGCGGCGACAGGTCGCTGCCAGACCGTGTTGGTCCCGGCTGCGGACGCCAGCTCGGGAATCCGGACCCAGACCGGAAGGCTGGGCATCGCCTCGGTCTGGCGCACGGCTGCGGCCGGAGGATGAACTTCCTGACCTGCGTCCTCCGCTTCCACGGGAGCAGGAGCCTGCACGGTCGCGGGCTTGTCGGCGGACACGCTCGTCATCACCGCAACGGCAGCGGTGGACGTCAGGAGCGAGCCGATCGCCAATGCTGCGAGCAACAAGGCAAGCGGCGGGCGCGTCGAACGCAGCGGCGGAATGGCGGGCGAGGCGATCTTGGTCTGGGACGCCTGCAGCTGACGCTGCTCGTTGGTGGTCTTGAAGCGCGACAGGAACTGCTCGTAGATGTTCCTGTTGGCATCGGCGTCGCGCTGCAGCTCCTGCAGCTTCACCAGCGCCTGGCCGTCGACCAGCATCTTGGTCTCGACCGCCTTGAGCTGCTTCTCCAGCGCGTTCTGCTGCTCACGCTGGGCCTCATATTCGGACTTGGCCGTCTCGATGTTCTTCTTCCGCTCGATTTCGATCTGCCGGTTGATGTCCGCCAGCTGGCTGTAGGAGATCGCGAGGTCGGGATGGCGGTCGCCATACACCGCCTTCTTCTGGGCGATCTGGTCATTCAGGGCCGAGCGCTGCGCGCGCAGCATGCTGAGCAGATCCTGCTTCACAGGCCCTTCGACATTGGCCTTGACGTCGCGTTGCACCTGGTCGTAGCGCGCCTTGGCCTCCTCGGTGCGCGCACGAGCGGCCGAGACCTGCTGGGTCAGATCGGTCACGCGCAATTGCTGCGTCGTGGATTCCTTGCCGGCATTGACGATGTTGTGCTCGAGCCGGAAGGCGGCGACCGCATCTTCCGATGCCCGCAGGCGCTCGCTCAGCGTCTTCAGCCGGTCCTTCAGCCAGTCGGCGGCCTCGTCCGTCGCCTCGGTGCGAACGCGGCCCTGGCTGGCAACGAACGCCTCGGCGATGGCGTTGGCATAGTAGGCGGCCCGGTCCGGCCGATTCGACGTGAAGGAAATCGCAATGACGTAGGTGAGCCCGCGCCGGGTGATCTCGAGGCGGTTGCGGAATCTTTCGAGCAGGCGCGTCATGTCGGTATGACCGCCCGCGATATCCTCATCGTCAGCGATCTTGAGCCGTTCGATCAGGGGGCGGAGGAAGCCGTCGGATTTGGCGATCTCGATCTGGCTCTGAAGCGCCGCCGCATCCTGGCCGATGCCCGGCAGCACCTCCTGATCCGAGGTCACGCGCAGCTCGCGGGGATCGAGCACGACCAGAGCCGTCGCGGCGTAGCGGACCGGAAGAATCATCAGAACGACGACGCCGAGGGCGAACAGCGCCGCGGCCAGCGTCAAAATGCGCCGGCCATTCTCGCGCAGAAAGACGAGTGTGCCGGAGACGGTCAGCGATCCCTTGATCAGCGCCGGCCCGGTGCCGCCCGGCGCCGGGGTCACAGCCCGCGGCGCTTCCCACGAAGCCGCTTGCTCCGTCGGGGCGATGCTTCGCGGAGATGCGCGGCTACCGAACGCCATGGGGTTGGACTCGAAATCAACTGACTGTCATAGCTCAAAGGCTTGTTACACCGTAAATATCCATGGTTAACCGGCGGTTACGGCCGCAGCAGGAAGCTATCATGGAGCGCCGCCCGGCCATGCCGGTGGCGGCGGCAGTTCGGCGGACCGGAAGGAGACGGCTTGCGCAAGCCCTCGCGCGGATCGCATCTTGCGTGCGACCCAGCCTCTCCCGCAGGGAGAGCTGACAACTCAGCTGATGTTCAGGAGTATCCGTCCCGACGTGCCGCTGCGCATCAAGTCGAGCGCGTCGTTGATGTCATCGAGCGCGAACTCGTGGGTGACGATGCCGCGGTAGCTCACCTTTCCGGCATCGCTCAGGCGAACAAGGCGCGGGATATCGCGTGCAGGCTGGCACTGGCCGCCTTCGGAGCCCTTCAGCACCTTCTCGAAGTGCAATGGCAGGGTGTAGATTTCGGCCTTCTCGCGGGGAACGCCGACCAGGATGCAGCGGCCTTTCTTGGCCGTGATCTCGTAGGCGAGCTCGATCAGATTCTTGACGCCGGTGGTCTCGACGACCTTGTCGGGTCCGTCGGCACCAGTGATGGACCGAACCTCGGCGGCCACATCCTTCGCCCCTTCGGAGTTGATGGTGTGGGTGGCGCCGAAATCCTTTGCCATCGCCAGCTTGTTGTCGAGGCGGTCGACCGCAATGACCGGATGGGCGCCGACCATCGCGGCGAATTGCACGATGTTCAAGCCGACGCCGCCGACGCCGAACACGACCACAGCTTCGCCGATGGCGATTTGCGCATCGTTGTTGACGACGCCGAGCGCGGTCGTCACGGCGCAGCCGAGCAGCGGCGCGCTGGTGCGATCGATCGAGGCGGGAACGGGCGTGACGCGGTTTTCCGACACCACGGCATATTCATTGAAGGTGGTGACCCAGCCCGCGTTGAGCCGCTTGCCGCGCCAGGAATAGACCGGCGTGTTGGACTGGATGCCCTTGCCCGGCCGCCAATGCATGACGACGGTGTCGCCCTGCTTGCAGGAGACGACGCCGGGTCCGGTTTCGACGATCGTTGCCAGCGCCTCGTGGCCCAAAAGGTGCGGCAGGAACTTGTCGACGCCCTTGACGGCATCGATCTCGTTGATCTGCGCGCCGCATATGCTCGACGTGTGGACGTGCGCGAGCACCTGGCCGTGCTCGAGCGTCTCGGGCAAATTGAACTCGTCGACGATCAGCGGCTTGCCGGACTCGACGAGAATGGCCGCCTTGGCAGTCTTGATGTCCATCGCTCGCGCCCGGTCACTCGAAATAGATGAATTCGTAATCGCCGGTGTAGCCGAGCTTGCCGTACAGCCAGATCCATTCCGAGGTGTGCAGGATCGACTCCGCCGTCAACGCCCAGCATTCGAGATTGTGCAGCTCGGCGACGTTGCGGTAGCCCTCGACCATGACGTATTTGTTCTTGCCAACCCGCTCGATTTCCTTGAGCGCCGCCTCGAGCTCGTAGAGCCGGAGATTGTGCAGCGTTCCGAGCGAGATGACGAGATCGAAGCTGTCGTCGCCGTAGGGATAGATGTCCTGGGCGCGATAATTGAAGAGGTACGGCTTCACCTGCTCGTGGGCATTGGCGAGACCGTGCTTGGAAATGTCGAAGCCGGCGACCTTCAGGCCCGGCAGGATCTTCTGCATCTCGTACAGCAAGAAGCCCTTGCCGCAGCCGACGTCGAGCACACTGGACCCATCCTTCAGGCCGTAGGTCTCGATCAGCGCCTTCGCGACCGGGGCCCAGCGACCCTCGATGAAGCGGTAGCCGCCGTAGCCGAAACGGCGGTCGCCATCCCAATAATCGGCCTCGTATTCCCGCGCCTTCAGCGAGCAGCCGATCTTGTCGTCATTCATGCGAGCCATGTAGTCGCGCTTGGTCGCGGTATGCAGCGGCGTCACAATATTCAGAAGTCGTCCCATCGAGCCCTCGGATTTCATCACGCGCTGAAATTGTCTTGACTGGCCTGGGGAGCCTCGCACGTGACTGCGACTCGCCCTAGCATTTGTGGCGGAGATGCTCATTGTTTCAGATCAATGATGTGGAAACCGTGCGACAGCGCCGGCTTCGGGCGGCACAAGTCCCGTCGCCGGCGTCCACTGAAGCCGCATGGAACGGGAATGCGCGGGACAGCGTTCGGCTCGCAGGGAGTCCCGCCATGCCGACCAAACCGACCATCGCCCGCATCTGGCGCGGCCGCACCCGCCGCGATCTCGCCGACGCCTACCAGGCCTATCTGCAGGCCGAGGGCATTCCGCCGCTGCTCGAGACCGCACTTGGGGTGCAACAATTGCGCGAGGACCGCGACGCGGAGACGTGGTTCACGACCATCTCCTATTGGGCGGACATCGCCGCGATGACGGCCTTCACCAGGGGCGAGCCGACCAAGGTCCATCATCTCCCGCGCGACCCGGAATTCCTGATCGAGCTGCCTGAGCGCATCGAGATCCACCACATTCTGATCGACGAACAGGGCCTGCGGTGAAGGGCTGATGCTCACATTGTTCCACCTGCATCTTACGACCGGTTTCATTATCTGCGGACGTCTGACGCTCGCCCGGCGCCGGAGGAACGGAGCGGGCGAGCCGCCGTTACTCATGCATCCTCACCAATAGGGAAGCCCGACATGACCATTCGTAGAACTTTCATTGCTCTCGCGGCCGCTGGAGCGATGCTCTCGACGGCTGCCTCACCCGGGCTTGCGGCGCCTTTGCCGATCGGAAATCCGGGCGCCGAATCCGGCGTGCAGCAGGTGCAGTACCGGCATGGACATGGCTACCGGTACGGGCACCATCACCGCCGTCACGGCACCGGCGCTGCCGTCCTCGGCGGCCTCGCTGCGGGCGCGATCATCGGCGGTGCAATCGCCAACAGCCAGGCTCAGTCCAATGCCGCCTCCTACTGTGCGCAGCGCTATCGCTCCTACGATCCCGGCTCGGGAACCTACCTAGGCCGCGACGGTCTCCGCCATCCGTGCCCATGACGCACGCATGAGCCTGCGGCAGCCCTCGCGTCCGCGAGAGGCTGCCGACATTCATCACGCGGCCAGCGTGTCTTGATTCCACGCTCTCTTGCGTTGTACGTTCGGGCCATGATGTTCATCACCACATTCTTCCCGCTGATCTGAACGACAGAACGTCGTTCCGGCGCAGCTGCGCCAATCAGATCAAACGGCTGCGCTCAATGCGGCGGCCAAACGGAGAATGTGCAATGTCGCAGACCGAAGAGGCTGGCCTGACGCCTGGTCAGGTCCAGAATTTCATCGCCGACGGTTTCGTCAAGATCGAGAACGCCTTCAGCGCCGAGCTTGCAAAGCAATGCAGGGACGCGCTGTGGGCGGATATCGGCCTGTCGCCGGACCGTCCCGAGCAGTGGACCCGCCCCGTGGTCCGGGTGGGATCCAAGGCGTCACCCCCATTCATCGAAGCTGCGAATGTGGCGTCGCTCCACAGAGCCTACGATCAACTCGTGGGCGAAGGGCGTTGGCTTGCGCCCAGAGGGTTTGGAACGTTTCCGATCCGCTTTCCGTCGACGGAATCCCCCGGTGATGACGGCTGGCATGTGGACATGAGTTTTGGCACCGCCGATCCGGACTTCATGGAATGGCGCGCCAATGTCAAAAGCAGCGGCCGTGCGCTGCTGATGCTCTTCCTGCTCTCGGATGTCGGCGCCGATGATGCGCCAACGCGGATCCGGAAAGGCTCGCATGCCACGATCGCGCGGGAGCTGCTGCCCCATGGCGACGCAGGTGCAACCCTCCGGCAGCTCGCTTCCGAGAACTGGGCATCGACGAAAGATTGCAAGATCGAGCTGGCGACGGGGGCGGCAGGCAGCGTCTATCTGTGCCACCCGTTCCTTGTCCATGCCGCGCAACCGCACCGAGGGACACGGCCGCGCTTCATGGCACAACCGCCGCTGCTGCCGAAAGGCGAGTTCGATCCGGCATTGCCACCGTCGCCGGTCCAGATCGCGATCCGGCAGGCCTGCGGGCTGACGGTGTAGGTGGCGGCATCAGGGACGGAACGGCGGGAGGTTGACGCTGATCTGCGGCGGCGGAAATGCGTCAGTCAGCCCGCCCCCTTACAGCTTTCCACGTCTGTCACCGCCCCTGATATTCGGCCCAGCAATCCGCCGTTTCGTAGACCCGGACCGCCGATAGCTGCGGAAGGCTCGGCTGCAATCGATCCCAGATCCAGACCGCGATGTTCTCGGCGGTCGGGTTCTCGAGTCCTTCGACTTCGTTGAGGCAGTGATGGTCCAGCGCGCCCATGATGGCGGCGAAGCATTTTTCGATGTCGAAGAAGTCCGCGACGAAGCCGGTGTGCGGGTCCACCGGACCGTCCAGCTGGACCTCGACCCGATAGGAATGACCATGCAGCCGGCTGCACCGGTGTGTCTCGGGCACGTTTGGCAGCCGATGCGCCGCCTCGAACTTGAACGCCTGCGATATCCTCATCCAGCTCCCCACACGGCGTGGCCAACCGGTCTCGGGCCGGGCTGGCGACCAGATGCTGCCTTGTCCTGACCTTCCGCCGAAGAATGGCGCGCCCGGAACGATTCGAACGTCCGACCCTCAGATTCGTAGTCTGATGCTCTATCCAGCTGAGCTACGGGCGCGTGCTTCGCAAACAGCGCGGGCATGGACCCGCGACGCATCTCCCGAGGACCGGGAGGGGTGCGAAAGAGCGCTCTGACTAACCGCTCTTGTCCCGATTGGCAAGGTCTGGCTTGCCGGTATTTTGGGGCATTTCCGCAACTCTGTTCGTCATTCCGGGCGCGACGAGTCGCGAGCCATGGTGCGCAATGCGCACCTGAGAATCCATAACCACCAGCCGGGTTATGGATTCCGGCCCCGACCCTCAGGTCGTCGCGGAATGACGGAGGGAATGGAGATCGCCCCGCTCGTTCAGTCGGCCTCTGGCCGACTTACGCCCTGGCTCGCTCGTTGCGGACGGAGAGCAGTTCCACCGGGCGGTCGGGGATGACGATACGGAAGGTGGCGCCGATGGTGCCTTCGACCAGGTGGATGTCGCCGCCATGGGCGCGGACGAGTTCGGCGGCGATGGCGAGGCCAAGGCCGCTGCCGCCGGGCCGGCCGGAGGTCTGGAACGCCTCGAACAGGTGTTCCCGGGTTTTCTGGGGAACGCCGGGACCGGTGTCGGAGACCTCGAGAATGGCGACGGCGCCCTCGCGTTTTCCGGTGATCCGGATCTGCTGCACGCGGCCCTCGCCCGCCGCATGGCTTTCGAGTGCCTGGGCGGCGTTGCGGACGAGGTTGAGCAAGACGCGGAACAGCTGGTCTGGATCGGCATCGACCGCGAGCCCGCGCTCGATCGCAGCGACCCAGGCGATCGAGGCGTCGTTGGCGAGCCCGGCCGTCTCGCGCACCTCCATCACCACCGGCTCGATCAGGATCATGCGGCGGTCGGGCGCGGCCTCCTGGGCGCGGCCGTAGGACAACGTCGACTGGCAGAAGGCGATGGCGCGTTCGAGCGAGCGCACGAGCTTGGGCGCGAAGCGCTGCACCCGCGGATCCGGCACGCTGGCGAGCTGGTCCGACAGGAGCTGGGCTGAGGCAAGCAGGTTGCGCAGATCGTGGTTGATCTTGGAGACGGCGAGGCCGAGGGCGGCGAGCCGGCTCTTCTGATTCAGCATCGACATGAGGTCGCGCTGCATGTCCGACAATTCGCGCTCGGCCACCCCGATCTCATCGCTGCGCTGGCTCGGCACGATGATCCCGGCCGAGCTCTCGGGATTCTCGTGGAAGCCGACCAGGCTCGCAGTCAGCCGCCGCATCGGCCGCACGAAGAGATAATGAAGCGCGAGATAGACGAGGCCTGCGGTCAGCACCGCGATGATCAGCGCGACCACCACGAGGTTGCGGGAGAAGCGGTACATCTGCTTGCGCAGCGGCAGTTCGTCGGTGACGATCTCGATGAACTGAGCATTGCCGACCCCGGGCCCGACGATGCGGATGGCCTGATTGCCGGTTTCGAGCATCATCCGGAACGAGCCGGTGATCGCCTCCCAGGCCGTCATGTCGCGCAGGTCAATGTCGTGCTCGATGGCGGTCGGAATGTTGTCGCTGGCGAGCAACCGGCGCTGCTGGCCCATCTTGATGGCGACGGCGCGGGCGTTGATGCTCTTCAGGATCTGGCGCGAGAGCGAATCAGGAACCATGCCGAGCGGCGCAGCGTCCAGCACCAGCGCCGCCGTATTGGCCGCCGCAACGCGGTCATTCAGCCGGTTGACCCAGAAATTGGCGATCGCGGGTACGTAGAGCAGCACGGCGGCGATCATCACGAGGGGGATGGTGAGCAGCAGCAGCTTGCCGGACAGCCCGAGCCCGCGCGACCCACGGGGCCCCATGGCCGGCTGCTCCGGCTGATCCAGATCCTGGATCGGCTGGCGATCTGTGGCTGCCACGAAATTCGCCCCTGTTGGCCTTGGCTGGTGGAGGATGCGACCCGCCCGATGTCCGGTCAAATTACGGATCGCTAATCTGCCGAGGTGGCATGTAGGCGCTGATATCGCGAGTCGCCACCGCGAGGGATAAAAACCCCGCACAAACAGCGATATTCACCGGAATCGCGCCCTTGTGCGGCGTTGACGAAAAGAAGGCGCTCCCTTATAAGCCGCGCAAATTGTCCGCGATGACCCGGTGCGACACCGGGAGCGGCTCTCTCGGGGCCGGAAAAGGGCCCGTTTTGGGCCGCATCTTCCGGACTTTACCATCAATTCTACAGGCAAATTGCCCGGTCAGCGGAGAAAAACCCGTGAAGCGGACTTATCAACCCAGCAAACTGGTGCGCAAGCGCCGTCACGGCTTCCGCGCCCGCCTCGCCACTGCTGGCGGCCGCAAGGTTCTCGCCGCCCGCCGCGCCCGCGGCCGCAAGCGTCTGAGCGCCTGAGCCGGACCCCCTTTTGGGATTTCATCATGGATCGGCTGAGGCAGCGGGCGGATTTCGTCGCCGTTGCCAATGGCGCGCGGGTGAATAATCCCGCGTTCGTCCTGCAAAGCCGCCGCCGCGATGACCTTGGCCCGGTCCGCATCGGCTTCACCGTCACCAAGAAGAACGGCAACGCGCCCGAGCGCAATCGTATCCGGCGCCGGCTTCGCGAATTGGTGAAGCGGCTCGATCCGGTGTCGATGCAGCCCCATCATGATTATGTCCTGGTCGGACGAAGAGACGCGCTCTCGCGCGACTTCGCCACCATGCTCGACGATCTGCGCATAGCGTTCACGAAGCCCGCGCGGCATACGGCCAATGCGCGCGGCCACAGGCCAGGTCCCGCCGCAGCGACCAGCCGCAAACCGGATTGATGACGAGACAATCGAGATGACCGACAATCGCAATACCATCCTCGCCGTCATTCTGTCGGGCCTGGTGCTGATCGCGTGGCAGTATTTCTACAACGTGCCGCAGATGGAGAAGCAGCGCGCCCAGCAGCAGACCCAGGCCGAGCTGCAAAAGGGCAGCACGCCGCAGCCGAGCGCGTCCACGACGCCCGGCAGCGCGCCGCAGCCCGGCGCTGCCCAGCCGTCGACGCCGGCGGTGAACCAGGCCCAGCCGGTCGTCGCCCGCGAGACCGCCATTGCAGCAAGCCCGCGCGTGAAGATCGAGACGCCGCGGATTGCCGGCAGCATCTCGCTGAAGGGCGGCCGCATCGACGACATCGCGCTGGTGCAATATCGCGAGACGGTCGATCCGAAGTCGCCGCCGATCATCCTCTATTCGCCCTCGGGCACGGCGGAGCCCTATTACGCCGAGTTCGGCTGGGTGGCAGCGACGGGCGTGACGGCAAAGATGCCGGATGCACAGACCGTCTGGCAGCAGGAGGGCAGCGGCAGCCTGACGCCGTCGACACCGGTGGTGCTGAAATGGGACAATGGCGACGGCCTGACCTTCCGCCGCACCATTGCCGTCGACGACCATTATCTCTTCACCATCAAGGACGAGGTGAGCAATGTCGGCAATGCGCCTGTCACGCTCTATCCGTTCGCGCTGATCTCGCGCCACGGCGCGCCGCACGTCTCGGGCTATTACATCCTGCATGAAGGCCTGATCGGCTATCTCGGCGACGAGAAGCTGAAGGAATATGGCTACAAGCAGGTCGACGAAGCCAAGCAGGTGAATTTCAACAATGTCACCAATGGCTGGCTCGGCATCACCGACAAGTACTGGGCCTCGGCACTGCTGCCCGACACCAATGCCCGGCTGCAGGCGCGGTTCTCGTCAAACCCCGTCGGCAAAGTTCACACCTATCAGACCGACTATCTGCTCGATCCCGTCACCGTCGCGATCGGCGGCACGGCGACCGCGAACGCGCGGCTGTTCGCGGGCGCAAAGGAAGCCGGCGTGGTCGGCATCAACTTCCCGCTCGCCGGCCTCGGCGGCTACAACAAGGAGCTCGGCCTCAACCATTTTGATCTGTTGATCGACTGGGGCTGGTTCCACTTCCTTACCAAGCCGATGTTCCTCGGCCTCGACTTCTTCTTCCGCTTCTTCGGCAATTTCGGCATCTCGATCCTGCTCGTCACCGTGATCGTGAAGCTGTTGTTCTTCCCGCTGGCGAGCAAATCCTACGCCTCGATGGCGAAGATGAAGTCGATCCAGCCGCAGCTTTTGGCGCTGAAGGAGCGCTATCCCGACGACAAGGTGAAGCAGCAGCAGGAGATGATGGAGATCTACCGCAAGGAGAAGATCAATCCGGTCGCCGGCTGTCTGCCCGTGCTGATCCAGATCCCGGTGTTCTTCGCGCTCTACAAGGTGCTGTTCGTCACCATCGAGATGCGGCACGCGCCGTTCTTCGGCTGGATCAAGGACCTCTCGGCGCCGGACCCGACCAATCTCTTCAACCTGTTCGGATTGATCCCGTTCGATCCGACCACGATTCCGGTGTTCGGCTATTACCTCGCGCTCGGCATCTGGCCGATCATCATGGGCATCACGATGTGGTTCCAGATGAAGCTGAACCCGACGCCGCCGGATCCGACGCAGCAGCTCATATTCAACTGGATGCCGCTGATCTTCACCTTCATGCTGGCAGGCTTCCCCGCAGGGCTCGTGATCTACTGGGCCTGGAACAATCTGCTTTCGGTGGTCCAGCAGAGCTACATCATGCGCCGCAACGGCGTGAAGGTGGAGCTGTTCGACAATCTCAAGGCGACGTTCGTGAGGAAGGCGACGTAATCGTCGTTGCAAGGAGCGAAGCGACGAAGCAATCCAGAGTGCCTCCGCGGATGCATTCCTGGATTGCTTCGCTTCGCTCGCAATGACGCGGAGAGACAGCGAGCAAAAGGCCTTCGCATGATCGACGACAAAGATGCGAAGCTGATCGAAGCGGGGCGAAAGCTGTTCGCTCGCGACTGGCAGTTCATCTGGGCTTCGCCCTCGATCGAAACACTGCCGCCGATGGCGGGGCTGGAGATCGCCTTTGCCGGCCGCTCCAATGTCGGCAAGTCCAGCCTCATCAACGCGCTCACCGGTCGCAACGCGCTGGCGCGCACCTCGCATACGCCGGGCCGCACCCAGGAGCTGATCTTTTTCGAAGTCCCCGGGAAGACCGACCTCCGCCTCGTCGACATGCCGGGCTACGGCTATGCCAAGGCACCCAAGAGCCAGGTCGCGTCCTGGACCGAGCTGATCCATAAATTCCTGCTCGGGCGCGCCAGCCTCGCGCGCGTCTACGTGCTGATCGACGCGCGGCATGGGATCAAGGACGTCGATCTCGAAGTCCTGAAGACGCTCGACCGCTCCGCCGTCAGCTACCAGATCGTGCTGACCAAGGCCGACCAGGTAAAGGCCGCCGAGCTGCAGGCGCGCATCGCCGAGACCGAAGCCGCGCTCGCCAAGCATCCGGCCGCGTTCCCTACCGTGCTCGCCACCTCGTCACGCAGCTCGACCGGCATGGCCGAGCTGCGGGCCGCGATGGCGCAGCTGCTGGAAGAGCGGGCCTTGTGATGGCCGCGCACCGCCTGATGCTTGGGCTTGCCGGCTTGATGGGCGCCGCCGGCGTCGCGCTCGCCGCCGCCTCCGCCCATGGCGCCGATGCCACCCGGCTCGCCTCGGCAAGCGCAATGCTGCTGTTTCACGCAACAGCCATACTTGCCACCGGCGCCTTGCTCGCGCGCGGCCTTCTGCATGGCGGAATTGGCCTCGTTGCGGCGTTCGGCTTCGTGATCGGCGCCGCGCTGTTCGCAGGCGACCTCGCCTTGCGGCAATATGCCGGGCACTCGCTGTTTCCGTACGCGGCGCCAACCGGCGGGACGGTGATGATCGCGAGCTGGCTGACGGTGACGTTGGCAGCATTGGTGGCGAAGAGCTAAATCCGTAGCCCATCCGGGCTACATGGCTGCCACGCTTTGCGCCTCGCGCGCCAATCGGATAGAACGCGGCTCACCGACCCGCCAGCGAGATCGCGACATGACCAACATCTCCCCGCTCGACCAGGCCCGCATCCTGTCCGAAGCGCTGCCGCACATGCAGCAGTACGACGAGGAAACCATCGTCATCAAGTATGGCGGCCATGCCATGGGCGACGAGGAGACCGCGAAGAACTTTGCCCGCGACATCGTGCTGCTCGAGCAGACCGCGATCAATCCCGTGGTGGTGCATGGCGGCGGTCCGCAGATCGCGACCATGCTCAAGCGCCTCGGCATCGTCTCGGAATTCGCGGCTGGCCTCCGCATCACCGATGCCGCGACCATCGAGATCGTCGAGATGGTGCTGGCCGGCTCCGTCAACAAGCAGATCGTCGGCTACATCAACGAAGCCGGCGGCAAGGCCGTGGGCCTGTCGGGCAAGGACGGCAACATGGTGAAGGCGTCGAAGACGACGCGCACCATCATCGATCCGGATTCGAACATCGAGAAGGCGATCGATCTCGGCTTCGTCGGTGATCCCGAGAAGGTCGACCTCACGCTGCTGAACCAGCTGATCGGCTACGAGCTGATTCCTGTGCTTGCGCCGCTCGCGACGTCCAAGGACGGCCAGACGCTGAACGTCAACGCCGACACCTTTGCCGGCGCTGTCGCCGGCGCGCTGAAGGCCAAGCGCCTGTTGCTGCTCACCGACGTGCCCGGCGTGCTCGACAAGTCGAAGAAGCTGATCCCGCAGCTCTCGGTGAAGGACGCGCGCAAGCTGATCGCCGACGGCACCATTTCCGGCGGCATGATCCCGAAGGTCGAGACCTGCATCTATGCCCTGGAACAGGGCGTCGAGGGCGTCGTCATCATCGACGGCAAGATGCAGCACGCGGTGCTGCTCGAGCTCTTCACCAACCAGGGCACGGGCACGCTGATCCACAAGTGATGCGGGAGCGCGAGCAGCGGAAGAAGGTCGTCATGCCCGGGCTCGACCCGGGTATCCACGGCTCTCGCCTCGCGCAGTCATCCCGGAGCGCCCGCAGGGCGAAGTACGGTGCGCAACTGCGCACCGGAGAATCTCGAGATTCCGGGTCCGGTCGTTCGGACCATCCCGGAACGAGGGGATCGCGTCCCCCGCACCGGTCCCCGCTCACACGCTTCCTGATGGCGCTACCGGCTGCGGTCGTCTCGTTCTTCTTTTCCTCCGCGCCCGCCATCGCAGACCTCAAGATCTGCAACCGCATGTCCTATGTCGTGGAGGCCGCGATCGGCATCGACGACAAGGCGGCAACCGCGACGCGCGGCTGGTTCAGGATCGACCCCGCCACCTGCCGCGTTGTGGTGCAGGGCACGCTTTCGGCGGACCGCATCCTGCTCAACGCCCGCGCGCTCGGCGTCTACGGCGCTTCTCCGATTCCGCAAAGCGGCAGCGACATGCTCTGCGTCGCGCAGGACAATTTCGTCATCGCCGCGGCGCGGCAATGCCGTAGCGGTCAGACCCAAGTCTCGTTCACGCAGGTGACGCCGACACAAGGCGCCGACGGCAACCTCATTGCCTATCTCGCCGAGGATTCCGAATATGACGACGAGCAGGCGCGCCTCGCCGGCATCCAGCGGCTGCTGGTCATCGCGGGCTACGACGCGGCGCCGATCGACGGCGTCGACGGGCCGAAGACGCAAGCGGCGCTCGCCGCCTTCCTGAAGAGCCGCGGATTGGCGCCGGACATCGTGAACTCGCAGACCTTCTTCAAGACCATGGTCGATGCGGTGCAGACGCCGTCTGCCGCCGGCCTCACCTGGTGCAACGACACGCCGCACAAGGTGATGGCGGCGATCGCGACCGACGACGGCAAGTCGGTGACGAGCCGCGGCTGGTATCGCATCGATCCCAAGACCTGCCTGCACCCCGACGTATCGGGCCAGCCGAAGCAGATCTTCAGTTTCGCAGAGGCGGTCGACGCCGACAACCGCGTCGTGAAGCTCAGGGACCGGCCGCTGAATTGGGGCGGCGACAGGCAATTCTGCACGCGCGAGACCAAGTTCGAAACGAGCGAGCAGACCGATTGCGGCGCGCGCGGATTTGCGCCGACGGGCTTTGTCGCCGTGGACATGTCGAGCGGCGGCAAGACGCTGCGCTTTGCGGTGCCGTGATCAAGAGGATTCGATGAACTTGCCCCGCACTTTCGACCACGTGGACACCTGGGTGTTCGACCTCGACAACACGCTCTATCCGCATCACGTCAACCTGTGGCAGCAGGTCGATGCGCGGATCGGGGAGTTCGTCTGCAGCTGGCTGAATGTCGGCCCGGAGGAAGCGCGCAAGATCCAGAAGGATTATTACCTGCGCTTCGGCACCACCATGCGCGGCATGATGACTCTGCACGGCGTCTCCGCAGACGATTATCTCGCCTACGTCCACAAGATCGACCACTCCCCGCTCGAGCCGAACCCGGCGCTCGGCGCGGCCATCGCAAAGCTGCCGGGCCGCAAGCTGATCCTGACCAACGGCTCGGTCGATCATGTCGATGCCGTACTGGCGAGACTCGGCTTCGCCTCGCATTTCGACGGTGTGTTCGACATCATTGCCGCTGAGTTCGAGCCCAAGCCGGCTGAGCAGACGTACCGGAAGTTCCTGAGCGACCATGCCGTCGATCCGACCCGCGCCGCCATGTTCGAAGACCTTGCCCGCAACCTCACGGTGCCGCACCGGCTCGGCATGACCACGGTCCTGGTGGTGCCTGACGGGACGAAAGAAGTGGTGCGGGAAGATTGGGAGCTGGAAGGCCGGGACGCCGCCCATGTCGACCATGTCACGGATGATCTGGCGAGGTTCTTGGGTAAGCTGTCGCCAGGCTGACCCGTGTCGTCTCCTGGACAGGCGTCAGCGCAGATCCGGGGCGACAGCGGAGTGTAGGCAACGGCGGAGTACGCCTTGACTCCACCCCTGCAAATCCCGAAAAAGCGCCCCAATCCATCAAAATTCCCGCTCCCCAGAGGAAATCCCGATGTCCCTTGCAGCCCTCGAATCCACCATCAACAGCGCCTTCGACGCGCGCGACGGCATCTCGACCTCGACCAGGGGCGAGGTGCGCGAGGCCGTGGACCAGTCGCTGGAGATTCTGGACAAGGGCGAGGCGCGCGTTGCCGAGCGCGGCGCCGACGGCAAGTGGAAGGTCAATCAGTGGCTCAAGAAGGCGGTGCTGCTGTCCTTCCGTCTCAACGACATGGGCGTCATTCCCGGCGGTCCCGGCAAGGCGAATTGGTGGGACAAGGTGCCCTCGAAGTTCGAGGGCTGGGGCGAGAACCGGTTTCGGGATGCGGGCTTCCGCGCCGTGCCGGGCGCGGTGGTGCGCCGCTCGGCTTTCATCGCCAAGAACGTCGTCCTGATGCCCTCCTTCGTCAATCTCGGCGCCTATGTCGATGAGAGCACGATGGTCGATACCTGGGCCACCGTCGGCTCCTGCGCGCAGATCGGCAAGCGCGTCCACATCTCCGGCGGCGCCGGCATCGGCGGCGTGCTCGAACCGCTGCAGGCAGAGCCCGTGATCATCGAGGACGATTGCTTCATCGGCGCGCGCAGCGAGGTCGCCGAAGGCGTGATCGTGCGCAAGGGCGCGGTGCTGGCGATGGGCGTGTTCCTTGGCGCCTCCACAAAGATCGTCGACCGCGAGACCGGCGAGGTCTTCATGGGCGAAGTGCCCGAATATTCCGTGGTGGTGCCCGGCGCGCTGCCCGGCAAGCCGATGAAGAACGGCCAGATCGGCCCCAGCACCGCCTGCGCCGTCATCGTCAAGCGCGTCGACGAGCGCACGCGCTCCAAGACCAGCATCAACGAGCTGCTGCGGGATTGATCCGACGCGCATGACCGATGCTCTCTCGATCGCCCAGGACCTGATCCGCTGCCCCTCGGTAACCCCGGCCGATGCCGGCGCCCTCGGGGTGCTTGAAAAGATCCTGACCGCAGCCGGCTTCGCCTGCCACCGCGTCACCTTCAGCGAGCCCGGTACCGCCGACGTCGACAATCTCTATGCACGCATCGGCACCGAGGGGCCGCACATCACCTTTGCCGGCCACACCGACGTGGTGCCGCCGGGCGACGAGAGCGCCTGGAGCGTCGGCGCGTTCTCCGGAGAGGTGAAGGACGGTGTCCTGCATGGCCGCGGTGCGGTCGACATGAAGGGCGGCATCGCCTGCTCGGTCGCCGCGGTGCTGGAGCATCTCGCCGGCAATGGCGGCAAGCCGCGCGCGGACGGGAAGGGCTCGATCTCGTTCCTGATCACGGGCGACGAGGAAGACGTTTCCATCAACGGCACGATCAAGCTGTTGAAATGGGCCGCCGAGCGCGGCGAGAAATTCGACCATTGCGTGCTGGGCGAGCCCTCCAATGTCGAGACGCTCGGCGACACCATCAAGGTCGGCCGCCGCGGCTCGCAATCGGGCACGCTCGTCGTCGACGGCGTGCAGGGCCATGTCGCCTATCCGCACCGCGCCTCCAATCCGGTGCCGGACATCGCGCGCTTGATCGTTGCGATCTCCGACGAGCCTCTCGACCATGGCAGCGCGCAGTTCCAGGCCTCCAACCTCGAATTCACTTCGGTCGACGTCGGCAACAAGGCCAGCAACGTCATCCCCGGCGAGGCCCGTGCGAAATTCAACATCCGCTACAACGACAACCACACCCAGGCCAGCCTGCGCGAGCTGGTCGAAGCGCGCCTCGCCAAGGCCTGCGGCAACCGCATCAAGGCCCGCATCGTCTGGGAGCCGTCGAACTCCAACGTGTTCGTCACCAAGCCCGGCCCGTTCACCGATCTCGCGGTGGCAGCAATCGAGGAAGTGACGGGCCGCAAGCCGGAGCTGTCCACCTCAGGCGGCACCTCGGACGCGCGCTTCATCTCCAGCTATTGCCCGGTGATCGAGTTCGGCCTTATCGGCCAGACCATGCACCAGGTCGACGAGCGCGTGCCGGTGGCTGATTTGGAGAAGCTGACGCGGGTGTATCGGGGGATACTGACGCGGTATTTTGGGTAGGGCTAACTCTCGCCCAACGCTCCGCCGTCATGCCCGAGACAAGCCCGGGCATGACGGCGGTGGCGGCATTAGGGGTAATAATCCACCTTCATCAGGTACAAGCCCTCGGGCGGTGCGACGATGCCGCAGGCGGCGCGCTTGCGGGCGGCGAGTGCGGCCGACAGATCATCGGCGCTCCAGCGGCCCTCGCCGACCCAGACCAGCGAGCCCACCATCGAGCGCACCTGGCTGTGCAGGAAGGAGCGCGCCGAGGTGACGATCGTGATCTCGCGGCCGTCGCGCATCACGTCGAGCTGATCGAGCGTCTTCTCCGGCGACTTGGCCTGGCATTCGGTGTCGCGGAACGTGGTGAAATCGTGCTTGCCGAGCAAACGCTGCGCCGCCGCATGCATTGCATCGGCATCAAGCTTGCGCGGCACGCGCCAGGCGTGGCCGACGTCGAGCGCGAGATTGGCGCGGGTGTTGACGATGCGATAGCGGTAGTGGCGCTTGATGGCCGAGAAGCGCGCCTCGAAGCTGTCGGGCACGATCTCGGCCTCGAGCACCGCGATCGGATGCGGGCGCAGATGCGCGTTGAGCCCGTCGCGAAAACGGCCCGGCGGAAACTGCTTGTCGACGTCGACATGCGCGACCTGGCCGCGCGCATGGACGCCGGCATCGGTGCGCCCGGCGCCGTGCACGCGCAAATCCGCGCCTGTCATCGCCTTCACCGCCGCCTGCAGCGCGCCCTGCACCGACGGCAGCGTCTCCTGCACCTGCCAGCCGAAGAATGGCGCGCCGTCATATTCGATGGTGAGCTTGTAGCGGGGCATCTTTCCGGTGTCTTCGTCCGCGCAGGCGGACGATCCAGTACATCGTGACGGTTCGGTTCGATCTCAGGAGCCTCGGCATACTGGATATCCCGCCTTCGCAGGGTATGACAGCATCAGTTGAACCTCGCGCCCGCCTTCAGCGGCATGCCGCGGAGAAAGTCGGCGGCCTGCACCCGGGCCTTGCCTTCGCGCTGGAGCTCCAGGATGCGGATCGCGCCCTCGCCGCAGGCGATGGTGAGCTGATCGTCGAGCACCTCGCCCGGCACGCCGGTGCCCTTGGCGAGTTCGCAGCGCAGGATCTTGACGCGCGCGTTTTCGCTGATGTTCGCGAGCTCGCTCCAGGCGCCGGGAAACGGCGACAGGCCGTGGATGTGGCGCAGCACCGCACGGGCCGGCTTGCTCCAGTCGATCCGCGCCTCGGCCTTCTCGATCTTGGCAGCATAGGTGACACCCTCCTCGCTCTGCTTTCGGAGCTGGAGGCCGCCGCGTTCGAGCGCGGCCATCGCGCGCACCATCAGGTCGGCACCCAGCCGGGAGAGACGGTCGTGCAGGTCGCGTGCGGTCATGCTGTCTGATATCGCGATGCGCTCGGCCATCGCGACGTCGCCGGTGTCGAGGCCGACGTCCATCTTCATCACCATGACGCCGCTCTCGGCATCGCCTGCCATGATCGCCCGGTTGATCGGTGCCGCACCGCGCCAGCGCGGCAACAGCGACGCGTGCAGATTGTAACAGCCGAGCTTCGGCGCATCGAGGATCGCCTGCGGCAGGATCATGCCATAGGCGACGACGACGGCGGCGTCGGCATCCAAGGCGCGAAATTCGTCCAGCGCTTCCTGGGTCTTCAACGTCTTTGGCGTCAGGACGGGAACGCCGAGCTTTCGCGCGGCGTCCTCGACCGGGGTCGGCTGCAATTGCAGGCCGCGGCGGCCGCCGGGCTTCGGCGCGCGGGTGTAGACCGCCACGATCTCGTGGCCGTGTGCGACCAGCTCGAGCAGCGTGGGCACGGAGAAATCGGGCGTGCCCATGAAGATGAGGCGGAGGGGCATGTGACGAACCTGCGGAGGGACGCAATCAGTGACCGTCATTCCGGGCGGCTCGAAGAGCCGAGCCCGGAATCTCGAGGTTCCGGGTTGGATGCTTCGCATCGCCCCCGGAACGACAGAGAGTTTTACTCCGCCGCGCGCTTGGCGGCCTTCTCGAATTTCTTCATCACGCGGTCGCGCTTGAGCTTCGACAGATAGTCGACGAACAACACGCCGTTGAGGTGGTCGATCTCGTGCTGGATGCAGGTGGCGTAGAGGCCTTCGGCATCCTCCTCGTGCACCTTGCCGTCGAGGTCGGTGAAACGCACGCGCACCTTCGCGGGGCGCTCGACCTCCTCGTAATATTCGGGGATCGACAGGCAGCCTTCCTCATACACCGACAGTTCCTCGGACGAGGCGATGATCTCGGGATTGATGAAGACGCGCGGGAGCGGCTTGGTCTCGCCGTTCTCGTCGCGCTTGGCGAGATCCATGGTGATGAGCCGCAGCGGCTGCGCGACCTGGATCGCAGCGAGGCCGATGCCGGGCGCGTCGTACATGGTCTCTAACATGTCGTCGGCAAGCTTGCGGATCTCGGTCGTGACCTTCTCGATCGGCTTTGAGACCAGACGCAGCTGCTTGTCGGGCAGGATGATGATTTCTCTGAGGGCCATGGCGGCGATTTAAGCCCCATGCCGGATGCGGTCAATGCGGACCGGAACTCCGTCAATCCTCCACCAACCATGAAAGCTTCAGGGTTCGTTAACCATGGAAATCAGGGGATTGTCGCCCGACACGTTCCCTCTTCGTTCGCATCGACCCTGCGAATCGGCTACAAGGCTGCATGAACGAAATCATCTTCATGGTTGGCGACTGGCCGGTACGTACCGTTGACGTGCTGATCGGCTTCGGCACGCTCGTCCTCATTCTGCTGATTGTGATCGCGGTGGTGATCGCGCGCTCGGGGCGGCGCGGCGCGGAACTCGCCATGGCCAATGCAATCCGTGCCGACGAGCTCGAGGAACGGCTGAGCGAGGTGCTGCGGGCGCAGAGCGAGTCGTCGGGCCGGGTCGATGCCATGACCCAGGCGCTGGCCGGCCGCCAGGCCGAGATGGCTCGTGCGGTCAACGAGCGGCTGGATTCAGTGACCCATCGCGTCGGCGAGTCCATGGAACACACCACCCGCAACACGATGGAGAGCCTGCGCGCCCTGCATGAACGGCTCGGCATCATCGACAACGCGCACAAGAACCTCACGGACCTCACCACGCAGGTGACCACGTTGCGCGACGTGCTCGCCAACAAGCAGTCGCGCGGCGCCTTCGGCCAGGCACGGATGGAGGCGATCGTCCAGGACGGTCTCCCCAAAGGCTCCTACGAGTTCCAGTTCACGCTCTCGACCGGCAAGCGGCCCGACTGCGTCGTGTTCCTGCCCGACCAGCGCCCGCTTTGCATCGACGCCAAGTTTCCGCTGGAGGCGATGACCGCGCTGCACGACGCCCGCACCGACGAGGAGCGGCGGGTTGCCACGCAGCGGCTGCGCGGCGACGTGATGAAGCATGTCAGCGACATCGCCGAGAAATATCTCGTGGCCGGCGAGACCCAGGAGATGGCGCTGATGTTCGTGCCGTCGGAGTCGGTCTATGCCGAGATCCACGACGGTTTCGACGACGTGATCCAGAAGGCCTATCGCGCCCGCGTCGTGCTGGTGTCGCCCTCGCTGCTGATGCTCGCGATCCAGGTGATGCAGCAGATCATGAAGGACGCGCGCATGCGCGACGCCGCCGACCAGATCCGCACCGAAGTGATCAAGCTCGGCGACGACCTCGGCCGTCTGCGCGACCGTGTGCTGAAGCTGCAGAAGCATTTCGCCGACGTCAACGAGGACGTCCGCCAGGTGCTGATCTCCGCCGACAAGATCGAGAAGCGTGCCGGACGAATCGAGGAGCTCGATTTCAGCAAGAGCGACGCGCCGGAGGGTCCGCGGCTGGTGGCGACGGGAGCGGCAGAGCTGTTCCCGCGGAAGCTCCAGGCGGGGGAGTGAGATTGGGGCACGCCGTCATACCCCGCGAAGGCGGGGTATCCGGTACGCCGCAGCAATTGTGATTGAACCGAGCCGCTGGTGATTACTGGATCGACCGCCTTCGCGGACGATGACACCGATCGAGCCGGAAGCTCTCCCGTCTCACCAGCTACCGCGAGAGTCTTTTCCCCCGGAATCTGCTAACACCGCCGCCATGACCGCCCCCGACGCGACCTCTCCTGCCGCAAGCACTGCACCCGTCGCCTCCTGGCGCGAAAGCCTTTCCGTTTACCTGCAGCCGCGGGTGTTGATCGTGCTGTTCCTCGGCTTCTCCTCGGGGCTGCCGCTGGCGCTGTCGGGATCGACGCTGCTGGTGTGGATGGCCGAGGCGGGGGTCGATCTCGGAACGATCGGGCTCTTTGCGCTGGTCGGAACGCCATACACCTTGAAATTCCTGTGGGCGCCGCTGGTTGACGCGCTGCACGTGCCGTTCTTCACGCGTGCCTTCGGACGTCGCCGCGGGTGGCTGGTGTTCTCGCAATTGCTGCTGATCGGCGCGATTCTGCTGTTGGCGCTGACCGATCCGGCACGCTCACCCTTGTTCGTCGCGCTCGGTGCGCTGCTGGTCGCGACAATGTCCTCGACGCAGGACATCGTCGTCGATGCGTTCCGGGTCGAGAGCCTGCCCGAAAGCGAGCAGGCCGCCGGCATGGCCGCCTATGTCGCCGCCTACCGCATCGGCATGCTGATATCGACCGCGGGCGCCCTGTTCATCGTGACGGGTTTCGAGACGATCGTCCCGCGTGGCGCAGCCTGGATGTGGGGCTACGTGGTGATGGCCGCTCTGGTGCTGATCGGCACGGTGACTGCACTGGCCGCCACCGAGCCTCCACAATCCGAGCGCGCGGAGGCCGCCACACAGGACGAGGGCGCGATATCGCGGGTGCTTCATGCCGCGCTGGGCGCATTCTCGGAGTTCCTGCGGCGCAAGGAAGCATGGGTCGTGCTCGCCTTCGTCGTGCTGTTCAAATTCACCGACGCGTTCTCCGGCAACATGACGGTGCCGTTCGTGATCGATATCGGCTTCACGCGGAACGACTATGCCGTGATCGTCAAGGGCGTCGGCATTGTCGCGACGTTGGCCGGCGGCTTCGCCGGCGGCTTTGTGGCGCGGCGCTATTCGCTCGCAACGAGCCTTTGGATCGGCGGCATCGTCCAATCGATGTCCAACCTGTCGTTCACGTGGCTGGCACTGGTCGGCGTCAATGAATGGGCGCTGACTCTCGCGATCACGTCCGATAATTTCTGCAACGCCATCGGCACGGTGATTTTCGTCGCCTATCTCTCGGCGCTGTGCCAGAACCCGCTGCACACGGCGACCCAATATGCGCTGCTGACGGCGCTCGCCGCCGTGGGACGCACCTATCTGTCATCGGGTGCGGGTTATCTGGCGAAAGCGACGGGCTGGCCGATGTTCTTCGCGATCTCGGTGCTCGTCGCAATCCCGAGCTTGATGCTGCTGGCGTACTTGCAGAAGCGCGGGCATTTCGAAACCTTGGAGCCCGCGCGGGTGTAGAACTCACCTCTCTCTTTCGTCATTGCGAGCGAAGCGAAGCAATCCAGACTGTCACCGCTGAGGCAGTCTGGATTGCTTCGTCGCAAGGGCTCCTCGCAATGACGGCGGAGACAGCATCGCCGCCCTCCTACTGCTTCTTGATCAGGCTCCACTTGGTGATCACGGCCTCGCTCATCTGGCCGGGATCGCTGGCGCAGGCGATCTCGTCGACCTTCACGGAGATCTCCTTGCCGACGAACGACTTCAGCTGAGTGGCCTGCGCATCGCTGGAGGTGACGAGCTGGAAGGTTTCGGGGCCGGTCTCGAGATTGCACAGCCCGTTCGGCGGCGGCAGGCGGCGCGGCTCGGTGGTGATCTGGTAGGTCGCAACGCGTTTGCCGTTCTTGACGTCGCGCACCTTCATTGCATTCAATTCGCCCGACAGCACGTCGCCGGTGTTGATCGGCTTGCCGGGCTTGGACGGCGGCGGGACTCCATCGTCCTGCTGCGCGGAAACAGCCGGGGTCACCACCGCCATCATCATCGCAACCAGGGCCAGCCGTTTGGCGAATCGTGTCGTCATATCGTCCGTTCCGTAAAAGTCTGGATTGCTAGAACAGCGTACGCTGCCGCATCGCAGCCGATAGCGTACCTTCGTCGAGATAATCAAGCTCGCCGCCGACGGGAACTCCGTGGGCGAGCCGCGTCACCTTCA
This sequence comes from Bradyrhizobium sp. in8p8, assembly GCF_000426845.1. GTDB lineage: Bacteria > Pseudomonadota > Alphaproteobacteria > Rhizobiales > Xanthobacteraceae > Bradyrhizobium > Bradyrhizobium japonicum_C. The sequence continues at coordinate 766,428 of NZ_AUGD01000001.1, forward strand.
CATTGGCGTCCTGAAGCAGGTCGGTGATGTAATGCGCCGTGGTCTGGCCGTCGACCGTCGCATTCAGCGCCAGGATGATCTCGTGCACCTGCGAATCATGCGCGCGCGCCACCAGCGCGTCGATGGTGAGGTCCTGGGGGCCGACGCCGTCGAGCGGCGACAATGTCGCGCCCAGCACATGATAGCGCCCCTGGGTGGCATTTGCCCGCTCCAGCGCCCATAGATCGGCAACGTCGGCGACGACGACGATGATCGAGGGATCGCGCTTCGGATCCGTGCAGACGGTGCAGGGATTTTGCGTGTCGATGTTGCCGCAGGTCTTGCAGACCTGGACCTTGTCCAGCGCCACCTGCATGGCCGAGGCCAGCGGCATCATCAGTGCTTCGCGCTTCTTGATCAGATGCAGCGCCGCGCGCCGCGCCGAGCGCGGACCGAGGCCCGGCAGCCGCGCGAGCAGCTGGACCAGCCGCTCGATCTCAGGACCTGCAACAGCGCTCATAATTACTGGCCGAACAACCCCGGTGGCAGGCCGAGCCCGCCGGTGAGGGCCTGCATCTTCTCCTGCATCGCGGTCTCCGCCTTGCGGCGGGCATCACCGAAGGCGGTGACGAGCAGGTCTTCCAGCACCTCGCGCTCCTCCGCCTTCATCAACGAGGGATCGATCCTGACACCCTTGACGTCCATCTTCGCCGTCATGCGCACGGCGACGAGGCCGCCGCCGGAGATGCCCTCGACCTCGACGTTGGCGAGCTGCTCCTGCATCTCCTGCATCTTGGATTGCAGCTGCGCCGCCTGCTTCATCATGCCGAGAAAATCAGCCATGGGTGCTCGTCCTTGAAAGAATGGTCAGAGATCGTCGCCATCGGAACCGTCGGGCGGATCGTCACTGCCGTAGTCCGCGTTAATATTGGATTCCGGCGCCTCGGGGGCAAGCCTGCGGACCTCGACGACCTTGGCGCCGGGGAAACGCGACAGCACCTCCTGCACGCGCGGATCGGCTTCCGCGGTACGGGCATGCTCCTGCTTGGCCGCTTGGTTCACCGAGCGCAGCGTCGGCTGGCCCTGCTCGTTGGAGACGATCACGGTCCAGCGCCGGCCGGTCCACAGCTCGAATTTCTTTGCGAGCTCCGAGATCATGGTCTTGGAGGCGTTGGGCTCGAGCGCGACTTCCAGCCGGCCTTCCTCGAAACGAACGAGGCGCATGTCGCCTTCGAGCGCGCTCTTGGTCATGATGTCGCGCTTCTGGCCTGCGAGGGCGACGAGCTGGGTGAAGCTGGTGACGCGCAGCACGGGCGCTGCGGCCTGCGGATCCGGCGCGGGGGCCGCCATCTGCGGCCGGGCACCGCCCCCGCCGAACGAGGAGGGCGAGGATGTCGGCATGCGAACCGGCGCTGCGGAAACCGGCGCTGCGGAGGACATCGGCGCGGACGGCGCACTGCTGCGCGCTGCGCTGCCGCCGTTCACGACCGGCGAGCCGCCGCCGTTCTGCTCGAGCATTTTGATGGCTTCGTCTGGCGTCGGCAGGTCGGCAACGTAGGCGATACGCACCAGCACCATCTCGGCGGCCGCGGCGGGGCGCGTCGCCGCCTGCACCTCGGCGATGCCCTTGAGCAGCATCTGCCACATCCGCGACAGCACGCGCATCGAGATCTTCGAAGCGAACTCCTTGGCGCGCACGCGCTCGGTTTCGCCATAGGCGACGTTGTCGGCAACCGCCGGAATGACCTTCACACGGGTGACGAAATTGACGAATTCGGCGAGGTCAGAGAGCACCACGACCGGATCGGCGCCGACGTCGTACTGGTCGCGGAACTCCTTGAAGGCGGCCGCGATGTCGCCGCGCGCCAGCGACTCGAAGAGATCGATGACGCGGGTGCGGTCGGCAAGCCCCAGCATCTGCCTGACGGCATCGGCCTTCACCTGGCCCGCCGCATGCGCGATGGCCTGATCGAGCAGCGACAGCGAATCACGCACCGAGCCTTCGGCGGCGCGGGCGATGATGCCGAGCGCCTCGGGCTCGATCTCGACGCCTTCCTTCGTCGCGATATTGGCGAGGTGCTTCATCAATACGTCCGCCTCGACCCGGCGCAGATCAAAGCGCTGACAGCGCGACAGCACGGTGACCGGGACCTTGCGGATCTCGGTCGTCGCGAACACGAACTTGGCGTGCTCCGGCGGCTCCTCCAGCGTCTTCAGGAAGGCGTTGAACGCCGCCGTCGACAACATGTGGACTTCGTCGATGATGTAGACCTTGTAGCGGGCGCTGGCGGGGGCATAGCGCACGCTGTCGTTGATCTGGCGGACGTCGTCGACGCCGGTATGCGAAGCGGCGTCCATCTCCAGCACGTCCATGTGCCGGCTTTCCATGATCGCCTGGCAATGCACGCCCAAGGTCGGCATGTGGATGGTCGGGCCCTTCACCGAGCCATCCGGCATCTCGTAGTTGAGCGCCCGGGCGAGGATGCGCGCCGTGGTGGTCTTGCCGACCCCTCGGACGCCGGTGAGAATCCAGGCCTGCGGAATGCGCCCGGTCTCGAACGCATTGGAGACGGTGCGGACCACGGCCTCCTGGCCGATCAGGTCATCGAATGAGGACGGGCGGTATTTGCGTGCCAGCACCCGGTAGGGTGCATTGCCGGCCTGGCCGGCGCTATCGGGATTGGGAGGGGCGCCAGCGTCGGTCATCGGTCGATCCGCAATGAAATCTCTCTCGGCCGGCTCTTGCGGAAAGGAGCGCGCCTGGCGGGGCGACCGCCGGCGCAATTCGCTCGAAAAAACAAGTAGGAGACTGACGAGCGACCCGATCCGGACCTCGTTAGGGCTGCTTCCTTCCGGACCTGACCCGGTTGGCGAGTGGCTCGTCCACCGCCAATCTCCCGGTCCCTATTTGGGGCCAAAGGGAGCGGAAAGCAAGCGGGCAGGATGACTGTTCCCAGGGTCCCGGGACACACGGGGCCGGCTGGCCCGACCGGATCGGCATGCCCGCCCCGATGCAACGGCGTATCACGGTTATTGTCCGGAACCGTGGTCTCTGCGACGGTGGGAATCATCACGAGAAGGTCTTCATGCCCGAACCTGCCTGGTCGCTGCACTCCCGCCTGAAAGAGGACACCATCGACATCGGCGACCTGCCCCTGTCGAAGGTGCTGGTCATCAAGGACGCGCATTATCCCTGGCTGCTGCTGGTGCCGCGGCGCCCCGACGCGGTCGAGATCATCGACCTCGACGAGGTGCAGCAGGCGCAGCTGATGACCGAGATCTCCCGCGTATCTCGCGCCCTCAAGGAGATCACCAAGTGCGACAAGCTCAACGTCGCCGCCCTCGGCAATCTCGTGCCGCAGCTTCACGTTCACATCATCGCACGCCGCACCAGCGACGCGGCCTGGCCGCGACCGGTTTGGGGCGTCATGCCGCCGCTGGCGCACGATGCCACTGAAGTGCAGAATTTCATCAGCGCGCTTCGCCGCAAGATCTGGTTGGGTTGAAAGAACAATAATGTCAGCATTCGACGCATTTCCGCTGGGACAGCCGGCCTTCGTCACCAACGTCCTCGACCGCGCCGCGCATCTGCGCCGAGACGACGAGAAGCTGTTCGCGATGGAGCAGAAGCCGTCCTCACGCGCCTACGTGGTCTATCGCGACTCGCTGCTGGTGAAGCGCGACGGCGACAAAGTGCGCGCGCTGCTCTCGATCGACGAGGCGCTGAAATGCGGCGCCAATCCCGGCACGGTCTTCCTGGGTCTGCGCGAGGGCGCGGCCGTGTTCGGAATGGGGATGCCGCAAGCCGCTGCCGAGAAGCTGGTCGGCCGCGAGGACTATACCGTGACCGAACTCCGCGGCATGGCGATGCAGGGTGCGCTTCCGCCACAGGAGCTGTCAGCCATCGCAATGGCGAAGTCGATGGTCGGCTGGCATCAGCGGCACGGCTATTGCGCCAATTGCGGTGCACGTACCGCGATGAAGGAAGGCGGCTGGAAGCGCGACTGCCCTGCTTGCAAGGCCGAACACTTTCCGCGCACCGACCCGGTCGTGATCATGCTGGTCGCCTCCGGCGAAAAATGCCTGCTCGGCCGCCAGAAGCAGTTTCCGCCGGGCATGTATTCCTGCCTCGCCGGCTTCGTCGAGGCGGCCGAGACCATCGAGGACGCCGTGCGCCGCGAGATCCTGGAAGAATCAGGCATTCGCTGCACCGACGTGCAGTACTACATGACCCAGCCCTGGCCCTATCCGTCGTCGCTGATGATCGGCTGCAGCGCGCGGGCGCTCAACGAGGACATCGTCGTCGATCGCATGGAGTTGGAAGATGCGCGCTGGTTCACGCGCGAAGAGGCGGCCAAGATGCTGACGCGGACGCATCCGGACGGGCTCGCCGGTCCGCATCCGTTCGCCATCGCTCATCACCTGCTCGGCCGCTGGGTGCACGACAAGAGCTGACCGCTGACGGCTATCCGGGGTGCGCCGTCGCCTCGGTATCGGCAACACGGTGCGATCGTCCGTTCTCCGGGCAGCCGTGGCGCTGAAACGCGGTGGCTGGCGCAGTGGCCTTGCTGGCCTGTAACCCTTTGATATGTCCAGCTCTTTCCATGCGACACCTAGGCAACGCCATGTCCGCGCCAAGAATATTGGCTTGCAGGGGAAAGATTTTCTCTATATCAGGTAAATCAGCCCCCGAAATGGAACAAAGTTCTTCAAATGACCGATGCCGCTGTGCAGATCCCCGAGACCAGCCGCCGCCTCGATGCCATCGACCGCAAGATCCTGATGGTGCTCCAGGAGGATGCCTCCCTGTCCGTCGCCGAGATCGGCGACCGTGTCGGGCTGTCCTCGACCCCCTGCTGGAAGCGCATCCAGCGGCTGGAGGCCGACGGCGTGATCATCAAGCGGGTCGCCCTGGTCGACCAGAACAAGATCGGCCTCGGCATTTCCGTGTTCGTGTCGGTGGAGAGCTCCGACCATTCCGAGGCCTGGCTCAAGAAATTCGCCGAAGCCGTCAGCGCCATGCCCGAGGTGATGGAGTTCTACCGGATGGCCGGCGATGTCGACTACATGCTGCGGGTCGTGGTCGCGGACATGCAGGCCTATGACGTGTTCTACAAGAAGCTGATCAGCGCGGTGCCGCTGAAGAACGTCACCTCGCGCTTTGCGATGGAGAAGATCAAGTCGGTGACGGCATTACCGATTCCGGCGGTGGTGGCGGCCTGACGGCCAATTGCTGGTTTGACGCGTTTGCTACACGCGAACCGCTATCCACTTCGCTCGAATACGCTTCAGGACAGCTGAAACACCGGTAGCGTGACGTTGACGCGCGTACCTCCGCTTGGCGCTGCGCCGATCTCGATCGTGCCGCCATGGGCTTCGACCAGGTTGCGGACGACCGCGAGGCCGAGACCGGCTCCGCCGGTCGCGCGGTTGCGCGACTTCTCCAGACGATGGAACGGCTCCAGCACAGTGTGGCGCTGATCGGCGGGAATGCCGGGTCCCTCATCGTCGATCGAGACGACGAGGGCTCCGTCCTTCATGGCAATCTCCACCTGCGCGGTGCGGCCGTAGGCCAGCGCGTTGTCTATGATGTTCGCAAAGATTCGTCGCAGCGCCAGCCTGTCACCGAGCACGATCACATTCCGCGTCCGCTCGTGGCAAACCAACTCGACTGCCGCGCCCTGAACGCGCCGATCGTGCACCTCGGCAGCGACCAGCGCAGGGAGCTCGATCATTTCCTGCGACAGGCCGCCGGCGCCCGCCCGCGTCGACAACAGCGCATCGTCGAGCAGCCGGATCATGTCGTCGATATCGGCCACTGCCCGCTGCCGCTCGGCATCGTCGGGAATGTGCTCGACGCGCAGCCGCAGCCGCGTCGCGAAGGTCCTGACATCATGCGCAATGCCGCCAACCAGCGTCATGCGCGCACGCAGCATTTCGGCAAGCCGCCCCTGCAGGCGGTTGAACGCGGCGATGACGGCGCGGATCTCCGGCGCGCTGCGCCGCGCATCCGGCAGCGGCAGCGGATCGGCCGACAGGTCGACACGATCGACGGCGGCGGCGAGCCGCGCCAGCGGCCGCGTTTCGCGCTGCATGACCAGCAGCGCCAGCAGCGCCACAATCGTGCCGAACAGGCCTGCGCCGAAGCCGACGGGAAGGCCGAACGGGCTCACCGGCAGGCGGGTATAGGCGTCGATGATCAGCAACTCTCCGCTGCGCAGGCCGATGCGGAATTCGATCGCGTTGGCCATCAACCGCGCGAGGCGGGGAAACACCCGGCTGCCCCGATGATTGGACGGCGGCACGATCTCAACGGGGCGGCCCGCAAGGCCCGCCGCATAGGTCTCGCGCAGTTCCTGCTGCTCCGGCGGCGTCTCGCCGCCGACCGGCGCGCCCGACGGCACGATGCGCACGGTGAACTGCGGCGAAGACACCGCATCGAGCACGGCCTGCCGTGAACCCGCGTCCGTTCGCTCGAGGAGCGTGGCCAGCGCATCGAGACGCGCGGGCGAAGGCCGGGTCAGCTCGTTTTCGCGGAGGGTCGTGCGGTAGAAGATCGCGACGACCACCGTGATCACCAGGGTAATCCCCACCAGCCCGATCAGAGCGAGCCGCGCGGCGAGCGTCACGCGCAGCATCACGACACCTGCTTGACTGTCGCGGTGAACAGATAGCCGCCGTTGCGCACCGTCGTGATCAGGTTGGAGCCGGGACTTGCACCATCGAGCTTGCGGCGCAGCCGCGAGATCAGCATATCGACGGTGCGGTCGAACGGCTCCGCCGAACGGCCGCGGGTCCAGTCGAGGATCTGGTCGCGCGTGAGCACCCTTCGCGGCCGCTGCACGAAGCAGCCGAGCAGGTCGAACTCGGCGCTGGTCAATTGCAGTTCCGGCGTCTCGGCCTCGGTCGTCTCGACGCTGCGCGCATCGAGATCGATCACGAAGCGGTCGAAGGCATATCGCCGGACAAGCGGCTTGGCCGGAGTTCCGTTGGCGCGGCGCAGGATGGCGCGAACCCGCGCCAAGAGCTCGCGCGGACCGAACGGCTTTGTGAGATAATCGTCAGCGCCCATCTCAAGACCGACCACGCGATCGATCTCGTCACTCTTGGCGGTCAGCATCAGGATCGGGATGGCATCGTCGGCGCGCAAGCGGCGGCAGATCGAAAGCCCGTCCTCGCCCGGCAGCATCAAATCGAGGATGACGATGTCGGGCCGCAGGCGCTGGAGCATCGAATCCATGGACTTGCCGTCGGCGACGCAGGCGACCTCGAACCCCTCGCGCCGCATGAAGTCGGCAACGAGACGGCTGATCTCGGGATCATCCTCCACCATGAGGATCGTGGCCGAAGGCGCGTTCATCGCCCCATTGTGGACGACCGCGCTTGCCGCGCAAGGGCTGCGGCACCGTTGTTACATGGTGTTACATGAGGCCGACAAAGTCCCAACAATCGTTGCGTTTCGGCAATGCGGCGCACACGCAGCAGCCCCAGTCTCCTCCGCACGGCTCCCGCTCACGGCAGCCCCCAGAAGGAGACAACCACCATGACCAAGCTTTTCCTCACCTCCCTCGTCATCGGCACCCTGTCGGTCGCGGCGGCAGCCGACGCCAATGCCTGGACGCGGTCGGCGACGGCGAGCGGGCCGCGCGGCACCTCTCACGTCACCGCGACGGGAAGCTGCGCCTACGGAAGCTGCACGCGCACCGTGACGCGAACCGGTCCCGCCGGCAATACCTACACCCGCACCGGCACGGTCTCGCGCTGACGCATCGCCGCCGTCGCCGCGTCAGCCCCGCGCGGCGACGGCCGACCTCATATAGTCAGAAAGGATCCGCACCGTGCCGTCGATTTTCCGTTCTCTGCCGCAAGCCGCAACCGTCGTCGCCCTCGGCCTTGCAACCTCGACATCCGTGCTCGCCCAGACGCAATTGCAGACGCAGATCACGCCGCAGATGCGCAGCGAAGCAAGGACCATCGTGCAGGCGTGTCGCACCGACCTTGACCGCCTGTGCAGCAGCATTGCACCGGGTGGCGGGCGCATCATCGCCTGCCTTCAATCCCATGCCGGCCAGCTCTCCTCATCCTGTGCGCAAGCGCTGCCGCGCGCGCAGGCGCTGCGAAACAATGCCGCCAGCGCCGCCGCGGCACCGAAATAGGAGAATGCTGTGGGCTACGCTTCACTGCTGCTCGACCCGATGCTCAGGCAACTGATCCTCGCAACCGCGCTCGGCCTCATGCTGCTCGAATACGGCATCGGACGACTCGCACGTCACGATACCCACGACTGGCGCGAAAGCGCTGCCTCGTTCGGCGTGGCGTTGGGACAGAGCCTGCTCCGCGCCATCGAGGCCGGCCTTCTCGCCGTGCCCTTCGCGTTCCTGTACGAGCACCGCCTGTTCGACTTTGCGCAGACCACGCCGGTCGCGCTCGCAGGATTATTCCTGGGCAGCGAATTCCTGTACTATTGGCAGCATCGCGCGTCGCATCGCATTCGCTGGATGTGGGCGACGCATGCGGTGCATCACTCGACGACGCGGCTGAACCTGACTGCGGCGATCCGGCTCGGTTGGACCGGCAACATCTCGGGCAATTTCCTGTTCTTCCTGCCGCTCGCGCTGATCGGATTTCATCCGTTTGCGATCGTGGCAATGCTCGGCATCAACCTGCTCTATCAGTTCTTCATCCACAGCCAGTTCGGGCCGAAGCTCGGCGTCTTCGAATGGGTGCTCAACACGCCGAGCCACCATCGCGTGCACCATGCCTGCAATGAGCCGTGCCTCGACAAGAACTACGGCGGCATCCTGATCGTGTTCGACCGCCTGTTCGGGACCTTTGCCGAACATCCCTCCGACCAGCCGCTCCGGTTCGGCCTCGTCGGGGGCGTCCAATCCTTCAACCCGATCCGGATCGCGCTCGGCGAATGGATCGCGATGCTGGACGACGCCTGGAGGGCGCCGGGGGCGGGCGCGAAGCTCCGCGCCCTGTTCGGCCCGCCCGGAGGCTGAGCGCGCGCAGGCGCTCAAATCTTCTGATTGTACTCGCCGACTTCGGGATGCGTGCGCAGCACGCTGTTCACCATCTCGAACATGTCGTGCATGCGCTGCTCGGAGACCGGGCTCTCGACCACGACGACGAGCTCGGGCTTGTTGGAGGACGCTCGCACCAGGCCCCAGCTGCCGTCCTCCACCGTGACGCGTACGCCATTGACGGTGACGAGATCACGGATCGCCTGTCCCCCGATCTTGGCGCCGCTCTCCTGCAAGCCCTCGAAGTGCTTCACCACCTTGTCGATGACGCCGTATTTGACCTCGTCGGCGCAGTGCGGCGACATGGTCGGCGACGACCAGGTCTTCGGCAGCGCGTTCTTCAGGTCGGCCATCGACTTGCCGGGCGCGCGGTCGAGCATGTCGCAGATCGCGATCGCCGACACGAGGCCGTCGTCATAGCCGCGGCCATACGGCTTGTTGAAGAAGAAATGGCCGGATTTCTCGAACCCCGCGAGCGCGCCCGTCTCGTTGGTGCGGCGCTTCATGTAGGAATGGCCGGTCTTCCAGTAGGCGGTCCTGGCGCCCTGCTCCTGCAGCACGGGATCGGTGATGAAGAGGCCGGTCGACTTCACGTCGACGATGAACTGCGCATCCTTGTGAATCGCGGACATGTCTCGCGCCAGCATCACGCCGACCTTGTCGGCGAAGATCTCTTCGCCGGTGTTGTCGACGACGCCGCAGCGGTCGCCGTCGCCGTCGAAGCCGAGGCCGACATCGGCGTTGTGATGCAGCACCGCGTCGCGGATCGCGTGCAGCATCTCCATGTCCTCGGGGTTCGGATTGTATTTCGGGAAGGTGTGGTCGAGCTCGGTGTCGAGCGGGATCACCTCGCAGCCGATCGCTTCCAGCACCTGCGGGGCGAACGCGCCGGCGGTGCCGTTGCCGCAGGCCGCGACCACCTTGAGCTTGCGCGTCAGCTTGGGACGGGAGGTGAGATCGGCGATGTAGCGCGCCGGATAGTTCTCGTGGAATTGGTAGGAGCCGCCGGCCTTGTTCTTGAACTCGGCGTTGAGAACGATCTCCTTGAGCCGCGTCATCTCGTCGGGGCCGAAGGTCAGCGGGCGGTTGGCGCCCATCTTCACGCCGGTCCAGCCATTGTCGTTGTGCGAGGCCGTGACCATGGCGACGCAGGGCACGTCGAGGTCGAACTGCGCGAAATAGGCCATCGGAGTCACGGCGAGGCCGATATCGTGCACCTTGCACCCCGCCGCCATCAGGCCGGAGATCAGCGCATATTTGATCGACGCCGAATAGCCGCGGAAATCGTGCCCGGTGACGATCTCCTGACGGACGCCGAGCTCGGCGATCAGCGCGCCCAGCCCCATGCCGAGCGCCTGCACACCCATCAGGTTGATTTCCTTCTGGAACAACCAGCGCGCGTCGTATTCGCGAAAGCCCGTCGGCTTCACCATCGGCTCGGATTCGAAGGCGTAGGTGTTGGGCAACAATACGGATTTCGGCTTCGGGAACATTGAGACGTCTCGTGCAAAGGGGGCAGGATTTGCCGCAGCCTTAGCGAATGCCGGGCTGCAACGAAAGGCGGGAATGAAGGCTTATGGCCGATAATTGCGGCAGTTTGGTAACGGAGAAACGTTACCGGGAGGGCGGCCGGAGCAAAGATATCTTCTTGAAATGGGCGGGCCGCGTGACAGCGTGGACTACGCTTACTGCTCCAGCACCATCTGGCCGTTGGCGTATTCGAAGCGCTTCAGGCGGGACAGGAAGGAGAGACCGAGCAGGTTCTCCGACAGTGCTGCGTCAGGCAGCACCATGGCATCGACGTCGCGCACGACCAGGCCACCCACTTCGAGCATGGCGATGCGGGTGCGCGCGGCCTTGATGGTGCCGTTGGCGGTGGAGACGGTTGCGTTGTAGTCGCTGCGCGAGGGACGGAGGCCAAAGCGGGCTGCCGAACTCTCGTTCAATGCGACCACGGAAGCGCCGGTATCGATCATGAAGCCGATGCGCTGGCCGTCGACCCGGCCCTCCGTCTGGAAATGACCGCGGCCGTCGCGCGGGATGCTGATGCTGCGGCCGCCGGCGGGCTCTGTGGCTGCAACGGCGACTGTCGTGCGCGGCACCGAGGTGGCGGATGCCGAGCTCATCTTGTCCGCCATCTGCGCCATGAAGGTGCCGAGGCCGATCATGACGGCCGCGATGATCATAATGTTACGCATTACACCACTTCCGAGCCGGAAAGCTCGATTTCACCACGCGACAGGCTCGGCCGCGAGCGAAGCCACGGCTGGGCCGATGCCATTTTGACGAAAAGGATGAGCGGACGGTTAATTCCAGGTGAGAGTTCTTACGTCCCGCGCGGCTTTGCCCGCCGGGTCGGCAGCGCATTGGCGGGATCGTCCGGCCAGGGGTGACGCGGATAGCGGCCGCGCAGGTCGGACCGGACTGCGGCATAGCTGCCGCGCCAGAAGCCGGGGAGATCGCGCGTCACCTGCACCGGACGCTGCGCTGGCGAAAGCAATTCCAGCACCAGCGGCACCTTGCCGGCGGCGATCGAGGGATGCGTGTTGAGGCCGAACAATTCCTGGAGCCGTACCGCGATGGTCGGCCCCTGCTCGGCCTCATAGTCGATCGCGAGCACGCTGCCGGTCGGCGCCTCGAAATGTGTCGGCGCCTCGCGGTCCAGCCGCGCACGCATGTCCCAGGGCAACAGCGACATCAGCGCATCGGAGAGATCGCCCGCGGAAACATCCTTGAGCGCGATCTTGTCGTAGAGCGCCGGCACCAGCCAATCCTCGCGGCGCGCGATCAGCCCGGAGTCCGACACGTCGGGCCAGCTGTCGCCCTCGGCTTTGCGCAGGAACGTCACTCGGTCGCGCCACTGCTTGGCGGCCTTCGACCAGGGCAGCCGGTCGAGGCCGGCTGCGATCAGCCCGTCCGCGAAGATGCGTGCGGTATCTTCCGAAGGCGACACGGCAAGCGTCGCCTCGGACAGGGTGATGGCATGCAACACGCGCTTGCGCCGCGCGCGCAGCGCCATCGCGCCACGATCGAACGAGATCTCGTCGGTGGTCTCGATATGCTCGGCGAAATGGTTCTCGATCTCGTCCTGCGTGATCTGAGCCGCGAGCAGGATTCGCCCGCTCGCCGCCGTTCCCGTCATTTCGCCGATCGCGATGTAGGGCGCGCGGGCGAGCGAGGAGGTCTGCTCGACCGAAGCGCCGCGGCCGTTGGCGAGCACGAAACTGCCATTGCCGCGATTGCGCGCGACGCGGTCGGGAAACGCATAAGCGAGCATCAACCCGGTCGAGAGATCCTCCTGCGGTCCTGCCTTCTCCGACACCGCAACCTGCGAGGCCCAGCGGCGCGCCAGATCGCGCGCGCTCGCGGCACGCGGCGAGCGGTCACGGCGAAACTGGTCGCGCCGGTGCTCGAGATCGACGCTGTCGCCGCCAAGTCCACGTTCGGTGATGATCGCGGCGATCTCGGCCGCGGCCTCGCCGCTTCCAGCGCGATGCGAATCCACGATCATGCGCGCCAGCCGCGGCGGCAGCGCGAGCGCACGCAGGCTCTTGCCTTCAGCGGTGATGCGGCCGTCAACATCGAGCGCGTTGAGCTCGGTGAGAAGGCTCTTCGCCTCCTTCCAGGCCGGCTGGGGTGGCGGATCGAGGAACGACAGCGTGGCGGGATCGCTCACGCCCCATTGCGCGAGATCGAGTACCAGCGAAGACAGATCGGCGCTGAGGATTTCCGGCTGGGTGTAGGGTGCGAGCGAGGCGGTCTGCGGCTCGTCCCAGAGCCGGTAGCAGACACCGGGTTCGGTGCGGCCGGCGCGGCCGCGGCGCTGGTCCACCGCCGCGCGCGAGGCGCGCACGGTCTCGAGCCGCGTCAGGCCGATGTCCGGCTCGTAGCGTGGGACACGGGCAAGACCTGAATCGACGACGATGCGCACGCCCTCGATGGTGAGCGAGGTCTCGGCGATCGAGGTCGCCAGCACCACCTTGCGCGTACCCGTCGGCGCCGGCGCGATGGCACGGTCCTGCACGGCGGCATCGAGAGCGCCGAACAGCGGCACGATCTCGATGGCAGCGTCCTGCACGCGCTCGCCGAGAAAGTTCTGGGTGCGGCGGATCTCGGCGGCGCCTGGCAGGAACGCCAGCACCGAGCCGCTATCGGCGCGCAGCGCGGATGCGATCGCGTCCGCCATCTGCCGCTCGATCGGCGCGTCCGCCTTGCGGCCGAGATAGCGCGTCTCGACCGGAAAGGCGCGGCCCTCGCTTTCAACGACGGGGGCATCACCGAGCAATCTTGCCACGCGCGCGCCATCGAGCGTCGCCGACATCACCAGGATGCGCAAGTCTTCGCGCAGGCCGGTTTGCGCATCGCGCGCCAGCGCGAGGCCGAGATCGGCGTCGAGCGAGCGCTCGTGAAATTCGTCAAACAGGATGGCGGCGACGCCTGTCAGTTCGGGATCGTCCAGGATCTGGCGGGTGAAGATCCCTTCGGTCACCACCTCGATGCGGGTCGCGCGCGAGATCCTCGAGCCGAAGCGAACGCGATAGCCGACGGTCTCGCCAGTGCGCTCGCCAAGCGACTTGGCCATGCGGTCGGCGCTGGCGCGCGCGGCGATGCGGCGCGGCTCCAGCACGATGATCTTCTTGTCCTTCGCCCAGTGCGCATCGAGCAGCGCCAGCGGCACCCGCGTGGTCTTGCCGGCGCCGGGCGGCGCCACCAGCACGGCAGCGTTGTTGGTTTCCAGCGTGCGCGACAGATCGTCGAGCACGGCATCGATCGGAAGGGGGGTGGCGAAGCTGCGGGGCAAGAAGTCATCCCGTCGTCATGCCCGACTCCGGGCATGACGTTCCTTCATCTGACAGCGAACATGACGTGGATGGCCGGGACAAACCCGGCCATGACCCATCTAGCGGATAACCCGTCTGCAATCAGCCCTGCACAGGGGGCCGGCCGACGCTCTCGTACGTGAACCCGGCGGCTTCCATGTCTTCGGGGCGGTAGATGTTGCGGAGGTCGACGATGACGGGCTGCGCCATGGTCGCCTTCAGCCGGTCGAGGTCCAACGCACGGAACTGCACCCATTCGGTAACGATGACGAGCGCGTCGGCACCTTGCGCACAGGAATAGGCATCCTCGCAATAGGTGATGTTGGGCAGTTCGCCCTTGGCCTGCTCCATGCCGACGGGATCGAACGCCTTCACCTTCGCACCCATGTCGATCAGGCCGGTCACCAGCGGGATCGACGGCGCGTCGCGCATGTCGTCGGTGTCGGGCTTGAAGGTGAGGCCGAGCACCGCGATGGTCTTGCCGCGCAGCGAGCCGCCGAGCGCCTGGCTGACTTTCCGCGCCATCGCACGCTTGCGGTTCTCGTTGACCGCCAGAACGGATTCCACGATGCGCAGGTTGACGTCGTAGTCCTGCGCGATCTTGATCAGCGCCTTGGTGTCCTTCGGGAAGCACGAGCCGCCGAAGCCGGGACCGGCATGCAGGAACTTGGTGCCGATGCGGTTGTCGAGACCGATGCCGCGCGCGACCTCCTGCACGTTGGCGCCGGCCTTTTCGGAGAGATCGGCGATCTCGTTGATGAAGGTGATCTTGGTCGCCAGGAACGCGTTGGCGGCGTATTTGATCATCTCGGCGGTGCGGCGCGCGGTGAACATCAGCGGCGCCTGATTCAGCGACAGCGGGCGGTAGATGTCGCCCATCACCTTGCGGCCGCGCTCGTCCGAAGTGCCGACCACGATGCGGTCGGGGAACTTGAAATCGCGGATCGCCGCGCCCTCGCGCAGGAATTCGGGGTTGGAGGCGACGACCACGTCAGCCTTGGGATTGGCTTCGCGGATGATCCGCTCGACCTCGTCGCCGGTGCCGACCGGGACAGTCGACTTCGTCACCACGACGGTGAAGCCTTGAAGCGACTGCGCGATCTCTTTTGCCGCGGCGTAGACGTAGGAGAGATCGGCATGGCCGTCGCCGCGGCGCGAGGGCGTGCCGACCGCGATGAACACAGCATCGGCATCCGCCACCGGCTTGGTCAGGTCGGTGGTGAAATCGAGCCGCTTGGCTCTGACATTGTTCGCCACCAGCTCGTCGAGGCCGGGCTCGTAGATCGGGATCTCGCCGCGATGGAGCGCCGCGATCTTCTTCTCGTCCTTGTCGACGCAGATGACGTCGTGGCCGAAATCCGCAAAGCAGGCCCCGGACACCAGCCCCACATAACCCGTGCCGATCATCGCAATGCGCATGAAAAATCCAGTTCCAGCTTGGTTAACGAAAGCCCAACTCGGCCAATTCGGGGCGGTTTAGCATTTTCCAGAGCTCATGGAACAGTCCGCATGCAAAAACCGGCCCGCGATTTGAACCGGTAAAGAAGTCGGAAACCACTGGGCTCCAAACTGCCCCGCGACCACACAGGGACGGGCGGGCGGCGCCTCAAATAGGGACACCATGACACGATCGGGCACAATCGGCGGCGCCGGGCTCACAGCCTCTTCTGCCGCGCGTGTCGACTGGGTCGACTACGCCAAGGGCATCTGCATCGTCATGGTGGTGATGATGCATTCGGTGCTGGGGGTCGAGCTTGCCGCCGGGCAGACCGGCTTCATGCATGTCGCCGTGGCCTTCGCAAAGCCGTTCCGGATGCCGGACTTCTTCCTGATTTCGGGGCTGTTCCTGTCTCTGGTGATCAATCGGGACTGGCGAACCTATCTCGACCGCAAGGTAGTGCATTTCGCCTATTTCTATGTCGTCTGGGTGACAATTCAGTTCGGCTTCAAGGCGCCGGCCTTTGCCGCGGAGACCGGCTGGCCCGCCGTTGGCGTCCTGTACCTTGAATCCTTCATCGAGCCGTTCGGCACGCTGTGGTTCATCTATCTGCTGCCGATCTTCTTCGTCGTCACGAAACTGACACGAAAAGCTCCGCCGCTCGCGATCTGGCTTCTCGCCGCCGCGCTGGAGACCGCCCGCATCAACACCGGCTGGACCGTCATCGACGAATTCTGCTCGCGCTTCGTCTATTTCTATTCAGGTTATCTGTTCGCGCCTTACGTGTTCGCCCTGTCGGATCGCGCGCGCAGCCATCCGGGTCTCGCACTTGCGGCGCTCGCGATCTGGGCGCTGGTCAATGCCGGCCTGGTCGCGTGGGGCGCCAGCGAGTGGGCGATCGTCTCTCTCGTGCTCGGCTTCGCCGGCGCATGTGCCATCATCGCGACCGGCACGCTCCTGGCGCGCGCGCAATGGCTGAGCTTCCTCCGCTTCTGCGGCGAGCATTCGATCGTGATCTATCTCGCCTTCTTCCTGCCGATGGCGGCGACGCGGACGCTGCTGCTGCGCACGGGCGTCATCCCTGACATCGGCACGGTGTCGCTGATCGTCACCATCGCAGGCGTGCTCGGAGCGCTGGCGATCTGGCGCGTGGCGCTGCGTTTCAATGTGCGCTTCCTGTTCGAGCGGCCCGATGCGTTCTGGATCGCGCCGAAGAAGGTCGGCGTGCGGTTGCAGCCGGCGGAGTAGCCGGTGTCGTCGCCCGGCTTGACCGGGGCGACCAGTCCGCCGAGACGTCAGTGGTTGGGCCAGGAAGCCGCGGCGTACTGGATTCCCTGCTTTCGCGGGAATGACAGTGGGGATAGTCGCGCAACCGACCCAAAATTCGCGCTTCCCAGGCTGTCAATGCCCGCAAAAATTCATACATTGCGGCCCATGCCCAAGACCTCGCCCGAGACCTCGCCGAAGACATCCCCGAAGACCAGCGCCAAAGCTGACACCAAGGCCGCGTCCAAAGTCGCCGCCGATACCAAGCCCGCCGCGACAGCCCCTGCCAAACCGGTGGCCTCGAAGGCGGCAGGCAAGGGCGACCACGTCTTCCTCGTCGACGGTTCCTCCTACATCTTCCGCGCCTATCACGCGCTGCCGCCGCTGAACCGCAAATCCGACGGCCTTCAGGTCAACGCCGTGCTGGGCTTCTGCAACATGCTGTGGAAGCTGCTCCGCGAGATGCCGGAGGACAATCGGCCGACGCATCTGGCGATCGTTTTCGACAAGTCGGAGATCACGTTCCGCAACAAGATCTATCCGGACTACAAGGCGCACCGGCCGCCGGCCCCTGACGATCTCATCCCGCAATTCGCGCTGATCCGCGAGGCTGTGCGCGCCTTCGATCTGCCCTGCCTGGAACAGACCGGCTTCGAGGCCGACGATCTCATCGCGACCTATGTGCGACAGGCCTGCGAGCGCGGCGCCAGCGCCACCATCGTCTCGTCAGACAAGGATCTGATGCAGCTCGTCACCGACTGCGTCACCATGTACGACACCATGAAGGACCGTCGCATCGGCATCCCCGAGGTGATCGAGAAATTCGGCGTGCCGCCGAACAAGGTCGTCGAGGTGCAGGCGCTCGCGGGCGATTCCACTGACAACGTGCCCGGCGTGCCCGGCATCGGCATCAAGACCGCGGCGCAGCTGATCACCGAATACGGCGATCTCGATCAATTGTTGTTCCGCGCCGGCGAGATCAAGCAGCCCAAGCGACGCGAGGCGCTGCTGGAGAATGCGGAGAAGGCGCGGATCTCGCGACAGCTCGTGCTGCTCGACGACAAGGTCGATCTCGAGGTGCCGCTGGACGACCTCGCGGTGCACGAGCCCGATGCGCGCAAGCTGATCGCCTTCCTCAAGGCGATGGAATTCACGACGCTGACGCGGCGCGTCGCGGAGTATGCGCAGATCGATCCCGCCAATGTCGACGCCGACCCCGGCTATGCCAGCGGCGCCAGCGTGTTCACAACGCTGCCGCCCTCGGACGTCGTGCCCGCACCAGGCACGGGAACCCCGGCGCGGGCCCGACCGAATGAACCAAACAAATCGGCCGGCAAGGAGGACAAGGCTGCGAGCCTGAAGGGTGCACCGATCTCGCTCGCCGCCGCGCGCGAGGAAGCGCTGCGCAAGCTTCCGGTCGATCGCAGCAAATACCAGACCATCAAGACGCTCAAGGAGCTCAACGCCTTCATCGCGCGCGTCCATGATGCCGGGCAAGTCGCGATCGAGACGAGAGCGAACTCGATCGATCCGATGCAGGCCGATCTTTGCGGCATCGCGCTGGCGCTGGCGCCGAACGATGCCTGCTATGTGCCGCTGGCGCACAAGCAGTCCGGCGGCGGCGCCGGCCTGTTCGATGCGGGCCTTGCGCCGGACCAGATCAGGCACACTGATGCCATCGAAGCGCTGCGGCCGGTGCTGGAATCATCAGGCATCCTCAAGATCGGCTTCGACGTCAAGTTCACGGCCGTGATGCTGGCACAGCACGGCATCACGCTGCGCAACATCGACGATGCGCTGCTGATCTCCTACGTGCTCGATGCCGGCCGCGGCTCGCACGCACTGGTATCGCTGTCCGAGCGCTGGTTCGGCCATGCCATGCTGAAGGAAAGCGAGCTGCTCGGCAGCGGCAAGGGCAAGATCACCTTCGACCAGGTGCCGATCGACAAGGCCGCACCGCTTTCGGCCGAAGGCGTCGACGTCGCCTTGCGCGTCTGGCGCGTGCTGAAGCCGCGGCTGGTCGCCGAGCACATGACCGCCGTCTACGAGACCCTGGAACGGCCGCTGGTGTCGGTGCTCGCCCGCATGGAGCGCCGCGGCATCTCGATCGACCGCCAGGTGCTGTCGCGCCTGTCCGGCGACTTTGCCCAGACCGCGGCCCGTGTCGAAGCCGAGATCCAGGAGATCGCGGGCGAGCCGGTCAATGTCGGCAGCCCCAAGCAGATCGGCGACATCCTGTTCGGCAAGATGGGATTGCCAGGGGGCACCAAGACGAAAACCGGCGCATGGTCGACCACCGCGCAGGTGCTCGACGAACTCGCCGAGCAGGGCCACGACTTCCCGAAGAAGATCTTGGAGTGGCGCCAGGTCTCGAAGCTGAAATCGACCTACACCGACGCGCTGCCCACTTACGTCAATCCGCAGACACATCGCGTGCATACGACCTACGCGCTGGCCGCGACCACGACGGGACGATTGTCGTCGAATGAGCCGAATTTGCAGAACATCCCCGTGCGCACCGAGGACGGCCGCAAGATCCGCCGCGCCTTCATCGCCACGCCGGGACACAAGCTGGTCTCCGCGGATTATTCGCAGATTGAGTTGCGTCTGCTCGCGGAGATCGCCGACATTCCCGTGCTGAAGCAGGCGTTCCGCGACGGGCTGGACATTCACGCCATGACGGCATCGGAAATGTTCGGCGTTCCGATCAAGGGCATGCCGAGCGAGATCCGGCGCCGCGCCAAGGCGATCAATTTCGGCATCATCTACGGCATCTCGGCCTTCGGTCTGGCCAACCAGCTCGGCATCGCGCGCGAGGAAGCCTCCGCCTATATCAAGAAATATTTCGAGCGCTTCCCCGGCATCCGCGCCTATATGGACGAGACGCGCGACTTCTGCCGCAGCCACGGCTACGTCACGACGCTGTTCGGCCGCAAGTGCCACTACCCCGACATCAAGGCCTCCAACGCCTCGGTGCGTGCCTTCAACGAGCGCGCCGCAATCAACGCACGGCTCCAGGGCACCGCGGCCGACATCATCCGCCGCGCCATGACGCGCGTGGAGGACGCGCTGGCCGAGAAGAAGCTGTCGGCGCAGATGCTTTTGCAGGTGCATGACGAACTGATCTTCGAGGTGCCAGACGCCGAGGTCGAGGCGACGCTCCCTGTCGTGCAGCGCGTGATGCAGGACGCGCCGTTCCCGGCCGTGCTGCTCTCGGTGCCGTTGCATGTCGACGCGCGCGCCGCCAACAATTGGGACGAGGCGCACTAGCGCTCTCTCTTCACCTCTCCCCGCGTGCGGGGAGAGCCGGATCGTTCTTGAGATCCGGGTGAGGGGTACAGGTCTCGCGTCAATCCCTCCCGGGAATAGCCCCTCACCCCAGCCCTCTCCCCGCAAGTGCGGGGGGAGGGAGCGCAGTGAGCGCGTGGCGAGAACCTAATTGTCCTCCGAGCAATTGCGCGGTGGTGTCAGTGTTCCGCGCATATTAGAGCTGGTGCATCTCCCGCACGGTTCACCCATGCCCCACACCTCCGCGCTGCTCGGCTTCGCTCTCGTCTCCCTTGGCCTCGTGCTCACGCCCGGGCCGAACATGATCTATCTGATCTCGCGCTCGATCACGCAAGGCGCCGCGGCGGGCATCGTCTCGCTCGGCGGCGTCGCGCTCGGCTTCGTGTTCTACATGCTGTGCGCCGCGTTCGGCATCACGGCGCTGCTGCTCGCCATTCCCTTCGCCTATGACGCGCTGCGCTTTGCCGGCGCCGCCTATCTGCTGTGGCTCGCTTGGCAGGCGGTGAAGCCGGGCGGGCGTTCGCCGTTCCAGGTCAGAAAGCTCGCGGTCGACAGCCCGCGCAAATTGTTCGCCATGGGCTTCGTCACCAACCTGCTCAACCCAAAGATCGCGATGCTGTATCTGGCGCTGCTGCCGCAATTCATCGATCCCTCCGCCGGCAGCGTGCTGGCGCAGTCGCTGGTGCTCGGGGCCATCCAGATCGCGATCAGCGTCAGCGTGAATGCGATGATCGCGCTCGCGGCAGGATCAATCGCACTGTTCCTGGCGACGCGGCCGAGCTGGATGCTGGTGCAGCGCTGGCTGATGGGCACGGTGCTGGCCGGGCTCGCGGTGCGGATGGCGGTCGAAGCGAAGAAGGTGTAGCGGAGGCCGCGATCACACCCGTGCCCCGGACGCGCTGCTGCGCAGAGCCGCGACCCATCGCTACATGCGCCCCGGTTTTGCAGCGCACCGCTTGCGCGCTGTACCGCGTCCGGGGCACGAGGCACGAAAGCGCGTCAGCAGCCTCAATCCAGCTTCGCTTCCATCCCGCGCTTCACCGCCGGGCGCGCCATCAGCGCCTCGTACCAGCGCTTGACGTTGGGGAAGTCGGCCAGATCAACCTTGTGGCGAGGGTGACGCCAAGCCCAGCCCAGGATGGCAAAATCGGCAACCGAGAGCTCGCCGGCCACGAACTCCCGACCCTCGAGCTGCCGGTCCAGGACGCCATAGAGCCGGCGCGTCTCGGCCATGTAGCGCTTCAGGCCGTAGGCGCGATCCTGCTCGTTCTCCAGCGCGATGAAATGGTGAACCTGGCCCGGCATCGGGCCGAAGCCGCCCATCTGCCACATCAGCCATTCGTAAACCGGGATGCGGCCGCCAAGCGATTTCGGCAGGAATTTGCCGGTCTTTTCGCCGAGATAGAGCAGGATGGCGCCGGATTCGAAGATGCTGACAGGCTTGCCATCGGGGCCCTCGGGGTCGACGATCGCGGGGATCTTGTTGTTGGGCGAGAGCTTGAGGAACTCGGGCGCCATCTGCTCGCCCTTGGTGATGTTCACCGGGATGACCTTGTAAGGCAGCTCCATCTCCTCCAACGCGACCGAGATCTTGCGGCCGTTCGGCGTGTTCCAGGTATAGAGATCGATGGTCATTCCGTTTCCTTCCCAAGAAGCCTGCCCCTTAACTACTCCGGAAGGTTGCGCCCTCACAACCGGCAGCCCGGGGTGACCGATCCCTGTTGACGGGAGATGCCCCCTCTGGAATGTCGCGTCCGTCGCGGATAAATTCCGCCCCCACCTAAAACGCTGTTCGAGGGACCGCCGTGTCGAAATCCGCCTCCCGCGCCCGCCTGTTCGAAATCATCCGCCGGCGCTCATTCGGCCGCGGCGAGGTGACGCTCGCGTCGGGCCGCAAGAGCGATTTCTACTTCAACCTCAAGCCGACCATGCTCGACCCCGAGGGCGCAACGCTGCTCGCCGAACTCACGTACGAGGCACTGAAGGATGAGCAGCTCGATTTCATCGGCGGGCTCGAGATGGGCGCCGTGCCGCTCGCCGGCGCGCTGGCGCAGATCTCCTGGATCAAGGGCCATCCGATCGCGGCCTTCTTCGTGCGCAAGAAGCCGAAGGAGCACGGCGCCAAGCTCGCGATCGAGGGCCTGCCCAAGGGCGAGACGCTGGCGGGCAAGCGCGTCGTGATCGTCGAGGACGTCACGACCACGGGCGGCTCGGCGATGAAGGCGGTGGAATCGGTGCGCGAGGCCGGCGCCAATGTGGTGCTGGTGCTGACCATGGTCGACCGCGAGGAAGGCGCCACCGACACGTTCGGTGCGGCCGGCCTGCCGTTCCGCTCACTGTACAAGGCGTCGGAGTTCTTGAAGGGGTAGCGGGTGTCCCCGGGCGCGGCGCGCTGTGCAGCCTCCAGAGCACGAAACCCGCCCCCTCAACCGCTCGTTTACCATCCGCTCTTATGGTGAATCATGTGCTGAGACCCAAGGGGTTCCAGCCGGTTCAGTAGCGTCGGGTGGAGTAGGCGTTTGCGTACAATCTCGTCCCATGCGCGCCGGCAGCGTCGCGCGATGCTTGTAGCCGCCACGCTGGTAGCGCCGCTGCTCGCAGTCCCGGCCCCAGTCTCGGCCGAAGGCCTGTTCGACTTCCTCTTCGGCGGCATGCCGCAGCAGCGGCCGCAGCGCGAGGTGCCGCAGCAGGCAAACTCCTACGCCGATCCCTTCACCGGCCAGCAGAATGGGGCGACACCGCAATATGTGCCGCCGACCCGCTCGGCGGCGGCCGGCGGCTCGGGGCCGGCCTTCTGCGTGCGCAGCTGCGACGGCAGATATTTCCCGCTGATGCGCGGCCTCGTCTCACCGGCGCAGATGTGCCAGGCGTTCTGTCCTGCCAGCGCGACAAAAGTCTATTTCGGCTCCAGCATCGAGGGCGCTTATTCGCAGACCGGCGAGCGCTATGCAGACAGCGAGAACGCGTTCGCCTATCGCAAGGCGCTCCGCGCCGACTGCACCTGCAACGGCCGCGAGCCGGTCGGCCTGGCTCCGGTTGACCTTGCGCTGGATTCCTCGCTGAAGGCGGGCGACGTGATCGCCACCACCGACGGGCTCGTCGCCTATACCGGCATTCGCGTCGGCAACGACCAGGCTGCCGACTTCACCCCGGTTGCTTCCTATCCCGGCCTCACCGCCCAGGTCCGCGCGCGGCTTGGCGAGATGAAGGTGGCGCCGGTGCGCGCCGAGACGGTGTCGGCCGATGCGCCGGCCGCAGCCGAGATCGTGCGCGAGCCGCTGCCGGATGTGTCGGTGCCGAAGACCCAGAAGCCTGCCAAGCGGGCGGGATTGGATTAAAGGCCAATCTGTCACAACATCGTCATTGCGCTCGCAATGACGGCGGTTGCAGCGTCACCTTCCGATGATCACCCCGATCACGTTCGGCGCTGCCAGATATTTCTCCTCGATCGCCACCCGCGCAGCGGCGCGGTTTTCCGGGGTCAGGAGGCCGCGCTTCTCGGCCAGGATCATCCAGCAAAAGCCCCACCAGTCGGTCAGCATGCCCTGATCGCCGACGAGATCATAACCCTGCTCGGCCGCGAAGATGCGCGCATGCGACTCGTCGAGCGTATCGAGAAACAGATGGTCCTCCGTCGAGAACAGATCGTCGCTGATGTCGTCGATGGTGTAGCCCCAGATCGACTGGCACACTGCGTTGAACTCGCGGTCGAACTGGTCGTCATCGACGGCATGGCGCCGTGCCGCCTGATGCAGCCGCGACAGCGAGCGCGCGAAATCGGCGATCCGGGTGAGGGCAAACTGATCGAAGGCGATGGTGGACATCTAGTTCTCGCAAGGTCTGTCAGACGCTAGATATTGTGTCGGCAATGCGCCGAATCATAATGATATATCAAAGACTTGCTAAAGTGTTCTTAATTCGTTCACGGCACCGGCGCTGCCGGTCCAGGCGAATGCCGGGAATCGAAAGGGGCCGCCTCGCAGCGACCCCCTGCCGGTTACAATCTTGTTCGGGATGAGAAATTCCAGCCCCGGCAAGCGTGAGGTTAGAACCGGCGGCAGGCTTGTGCGATTCCGGAAAAGTACTGGCTGGAGTGCTGTCCTAATTTGGGCCCGGATCTCAATAACAGCGGGAGGCCGCGATGGCATGGACCCGGCGATCGCCGAGGAGATGGGCGACAAAGCCGTTCTTCGGGAAGATCTTTGCGAAGGCGGCGTCGCGGATGCTGAGGCCACCGGCATAGGCGCCGAACGCCGGCATCACGGCGCGCATCCCGTCGCTCGCAAAGCACCGGCGCTCCAGCGAGCGGCCGCGCGCGGAGACACGCGCCTTCGGGTGCAGATGACCGGCGATCTCGCCATCCGAGCCGGTCGGCTCGTGGCGGAAGGTGATCGGGCCGATCGCGACCTCGTCCGCGACGGTGCCGCCGAGATCGGGCGGCAACATGGGATCGTGATTGCCTGAGATCCATATCCAGTCGCGGCCGGCCTGGAGCGCGGCGACCGTGTCGCGGTCTTCCGCCGATAGGCGCCCATGCGCGCTGCGGTCGTGAAAACTGTCGCCCAGCGCAACGATGACTTGCGGATTGTGGCGGGAGATGACAGCAGCGAGCCGGCTCAGCGTCGCAATGGTATCGTAAGGCGGCAACAGCACGCCGCGCGTGGCAAAGCTCGAGCCCTTCTCCAAATGCAGGTCCGAGACGACGAGCAGGCGCTGCTCTTCCCAGAACAGCGCGCCGGAGAGATCGGCTTGGAGCGATACACCTGCGATATCGAGCGCAAGCGCCGAAGAGAGCGATAGCGCAACGTTGTCCGTCATGGCCGGGCGCGTCCCGGCCGTCCACGTTCTTGCCGCTGCAGGAAAGACGTGGATGCCCGGGTCAAGCCCGGGGGCGACATGGAGAGAGTTGGGCCGCGGAAAGACATTGCTGCAGCAGTTTACGACATCGCCTCTTTGACGAGTTCGTCGGCGGCTTCCGCCAACAGTTCGTCTGCAGCTTCGCCATAAACTGACTCGCGGCCGATTTCCAGCATCACGGGCACCGCCAGCGGGGAGACGCGGTCGAGTTCCCGGTGCGTGATGCGACCGTGGATGCGCATCAACATGTCGCTCAGTCGGCGCAGGTCGAGCAGACCGGTGGCGGCATCGGCCCGCGCGGCGCGCAAAAGCACGTGATCCGCCTGGTGCTTGCGCAACACGTCGTAGACGAGATCGGTCGAGAACAGCACCTGGCGGCGGCTCTTCTCCTCGCCGGTGTGGCGGCGCGCGATCAAGCCGGAGATGATCGCGCAGTTGCGGAACGTGCGCTTCATCAGCGCTGATTCGGCGAGCCAGGCTTCCAGATCGTCGCCGAGCATGTCGGGGTCGAACAGCGCGTCGAGGTCGATCCTGCCGTCACGAATCATGAACGACATGTCGCCGAGCGCCCAGATCGCCACGGCATATTCGTTGGCGACGAAGCCGAGCGGCCGCGCACGGGCGCGCTCGAGGCGGCGCGTCAGCAGCATGCCGAGGGTCTGATGCGCAAGACGGCCCTCGAATGGATAGCAGACCAGGTAGTGCTTGTTGGCGCGCGGAAAGCTCTCGACCAGAAGCTCGCGCACCGCGGGCACGCGCGAGACGTCCTTCTGCAGTGACAGCCAGTCGCGCACCTGCTCCGGCAGGCCGCCCCATGCGCGGCCGTCGTCGAGCAGTCGGCGCACGCGCTCGGCAAGATAGGTCGAGAGCGGGAATTTGCCGCCCATATAGGACGGCACCTTCGGATCCTTGTCGTGTGCGCGCGAGACATAGACCTGATCCTCGACCAGTGTCTCGTAGCGCACCACCTCGCCCGAAAACACGAAGGTATCGCCGGGGCTCAGGCCCTCGATGAAGGCTTCCTCGATCTCGCCGAGCAGCCGGCCGCCACGCGCAATCACTCCAGTAGAACCTGCACCGCCGCCGCGGGAGCGCACCAGGCGCACCTTCAGCATGTCGTCCTCGACGATGGTGCCGACGTTCATCCGATAGCTCTGCCGCACCTTGGGATTGGCGACACGCCAATGCCCCTCCTTGTCCTGCTTGATGCGGGCGAAGCGCTCATAGGTCTTCAGCGCGTAACCGCCGGAGGCGACAAAATCGATGACGTCGTCGAAATCCTGCCGCGACAGGCCGGCGTAGGGCGCGGCTGTGCGCACCTCGGCATACAGTTTGTCAGAAAGGAACGGCTCGCCGCAGGCACAGCCCAGCACGTGCTGAGCCAGCACGTCGAGGGCACCGGTGCGCAAGGGAGGCGTATCCTGGGCGTTCTCGGCAATGGCGTCGATGGCGACGCGGCACTCCAGCACCTCGAATCGGTTGGCCGGCACCAGTACCGCGCGCGAGGCCTCGTCGAGGCGGTGGTTGGCGCGGCCGATGCGCTGCATCAGGCGCGAGGAGCCCTTGGGAGCACCGATATTGACGACGAGATCGACGTCACCCCAGTCGACACCGAGGTCGAGCGAGGAGGTGCAGACCACGCCGCGCAGCCGGCCCGCCGACATCGCGTCCTCGACCTTGCGGCGCTGCGCGACGTCGAGCGAGCCGTGATGCAGCGCGATGGCGAGGCCGTCGTCGTTCATGCTCCAGAGATTCTGGAACAGCATTTCGGCCTGGCTGCGGGTATTGACGAAGACAAGCGTGGTCTTGTTCGCCTTGATCAGCTCGTAGATCTCGGGAAGCGCGTGGCGCGCGCTGTGGCCGGCCCAGGGCAGCCGCTCGCGGGTATCGAGCATCTCGACCACGGGCGGCGCAGCGCCGCCGGCGACGACGATGTCGGCCGCGGCTTCCGTGCCGTCGGGCTGCGGTACCAGGAAGCGCGCAAGCTGATCCGGCTCGGCCACGGTCGCCGACAGGCCGATCGCGCGCATCTGCGGCGCAAGACGCCACAGTCGGGCCAGCCCGAGCGAGAGCAGATCGCCGCGCTTGGACGTCACCAGCGCATGCAGCTCGTCGAGCACGATGCGCTTCAGCGAGGAAAACAGGAACGGCGCATCGTCCGAGGAGAGCAACAGCGCGAGCTGCTCGGGCGTCGTCAGCAGAACATCCGGCGGATATCGCCGCTGCCGCTGGCGCCGCGACACCGGCGTGTCGCCGGTGCGGGTCTCGACCTTGATCGGCAGGCCCATCTCGGCGATGGGACGCTCGAGGTTGCGCGCGATGTCGACGGCGAGCGCCTTGAGGGGCGAGATGTACAGCGTGTGCAAGCCGCCGGTCCGTTGCAGGCCGCGGCCGGTGGAGACGAGGCTTTGCTTCGTGCTTGCCTCGCGTTCGATGGGATCGATCGACAGCTCCACCAACGTCGGCAGAAATCCGGCCAGCGTCTTGCCCGCGCCGGTCGGCGCGATCAGCAGCGCGCTGGCATCCTCGCGCGCCTTCTCGAGCAGCGCCAATTGATGTGCGCGCGGCGACCAGCCGCGGGCTGCAAACCATCGCTGGAAGCGATCGGGCAGAAGGGCAGGCGTCTCGACCGATTTTTGTAGAATCCGGGGCGGCACGGCATGACAGGTAAGCCGTGAGGATGGCTTCGTCGAGGGGCTGCGCCCTCCCCGGCTTCACAAGAAGACCCAGAGCTCTCACACCTCCGCCGGCACCTGGTCCAGGAATCCGATCACGCTCTTGATCCGCCCGTCCCTCAGCACCGCGAAATCAGTGCCTTTGATCGGGCTGTCGGCGCCGTCAGGACCAAGTCCCCACGAAAAGCGGATGTGATCGCCGTAGCCGTTGGGTTCGCCGATCAGCTTGAACTTGAAATCGGGGAAGCGCTGCTGCACGCCTGCGATCAGCGCCTCGATGCCGTCCCGGCCGTCACCCTTCATGACGGGATCGACATAGCTGGCATCCGCCGTCCAGGTTTCGCTCAGCAGCTCGCGGCGGCGGCTCGCCATGCGCTCGTTCCAGACATCGATATAGCAAAGGGCGATGGCGGTGTGGTCGGTCATGTTGCTCTCCTTCGATGAAGCCGTCTCCGGCTGACCGTCACTATCGAAGGTTTGCGCACCGGGATCGATTACCTCGGACGTCATCGATGCGCGAAAAAAGAAGCGCGATGATGGGTCTCATCGCGCTTCATTTCGGATCGTCGGCGAAAATCACTTCGCCGCGGTGACCATGATCTCGACCGTGTATTGCGGCGCCGCCAGCTTGGCTTCGACGGTGGCGCGCGCCGGCGTGTTGCCGGGCGAGACCCAGGCGTCCCACACCGCGTTCATCTCGCCGAAGGTCTTCATGTCGGTGATGTAGATCGTTGCCGAGAGCAGCTTCGACTTGTCGGTGCCGGCCTTGGCGAGGTGGGCGTCGATGGTCGCCAGGATATCCTGGGTCTGCTTCGTCACGCTCTCGCCGGCCGCCTTGTTGGCGACGACGCCGGCGAGATAGACGGTGTTGCCGTGCACGACGACCTGGCTCATGCGCGGGCCGGTTTCGAAACGCTGAATGCTCATTGGGGGTCTCCTGGTGAAATGGCGGCTCTGTCTAGCCCAGCACCTCGCACTCCGCCACCCCGGGGCGCGCATGCGCCGCCGGGCCCGCATGTGTCGCCTGCGACGGACGGAGTCTCGGCCGATTGCGTCGCCTCAGGGAAAACTGCTGAAGAACGTCCAGATCGTCTCGGCACCGTCGATGTCGATGTTCTGCGGCCCCAGCAGGCCGGCTGCGATCTTCGGAAAGCGGGCATCCGGAACAAATCCGGGCACGCGGTGGCCGCCACTATTGACGCGATAGAGCACCACGTCGTGTCCTTGGGGGCAACGCGAGGAGATCCGCGTCACCGTGGAATGGTCTGCGGGCGCCCTGTCGGGCAAATCGGTCGTCTCCGCGTCTTCAACCTCGCAGCCATTGAGCCTGCGCCAGAACGCCAGCGTCTCGTCGGTCGACCAGAATCCATCCGCGGCGAAATAGCTCGTTCCGCGTCCACCGGCGTAGGGGACCAGCAGGTCGGCGGTGCCGTTCATGAGCAGCATCGGGAGCGGCCGCGACGGATGGCACGTGACGGCGGCCTCGTCGGTGAGATTCATGATCACACTCGCAGCTGCCGCAAACAGATCGGCGCGCGCGCAGGCCATGGTCATTGCCATGGCGCCGCCGTTGGAGACGCCCGCGATGAAGACGCGCTTTGCGTCAGCCGTGCCGTCGGCCACCAGCTTGTCGACGATTTTCGCGATGAACGCGACGTCGTCGGTACCCGCTGGCGGTCCGCGCAGGGCAGGCCCGGCCTTCGTTCGCGCGTCTGCCCACGCATTGTTGAGCCCGTCCGGAAAGACCACAGCAAGGCCCTCGCGCTTCGCAACCTGAGGCCAGGTCGTCCGCGCGATCATGTCGGCACCGCGCCGGGACTTGCCATGCAGCACGACCACGAGCGGTACCAGCCTCTTGCCCGGCAGCTGCGCCGTGTAGGAGCGCTTCACGCCGTTGACGTCGATCGTCTCGGCGGATGCAGCCGAGGCGGCGATCAACGCCGCAAGAAACACCCCAACCTGCATCCGTCGTCCCACGATCTAACCCACCGCTTTCGACGCGGCGCGGCCCGCCTTGCGGCCCGAGAACAGACACCCGCCAAGAAAAGTGCCTTCCAGCGAGCGATAGCCATGCATGCCGCCGCCGCCGAAGCCGGCGGCTTCGCCGACGGCATAGAGGCCGGGGATCACGCTGCCCTCTTCGCCGAACACGCGCGAATCGAGATCGGTCTCGAAGCCGCCCAGCGTCTTGCGGGTGAGGATGTTGAGCTTCACCGCGATCAGCGGCCCATGCGCAGGATCCAGGATGCGGTGTGGGGGAGCGGTGCGGATCAGCCTGTCGCCGATATAGCGGCGCGCATTGTGGATGTTCATCACTTGCGCGTCCTTGACGTAGGGGTTGGCGATCTCGCGGTCACGCGCCTCGATCTGCATCTTGATGTGCTCGAGCTTGAGGAGATCGCTGCCGGCGAGCTTGTTCATGGCCGCAACGAGTTCGTCGAGCTTGTCGCGCACGATGAAGTCGACACCATGGCTTTTGAACGCCTCCACCGGAGCCGGCGCCCCCTTGTTGGTGGCGCGGCGCAACGTCATGCGCCAGCTCTTGCCCGTGAGGTCGGGATTCTGCTCCGAGCCCGACAGTGCAAACTCCTTCTTGATGATGCTCTGGGTCAGGATGAACCAGGAATAGTCATAGCCGGTGGACATGATGTATTTGAGCTGGCCGAGCGTGTCGGACCCCGGGAGCAGCGGCGCCGGCAGCCGCGTGCCTGTGGCGTCGAACCACATTGAGGAGGGGCCGGGCAGGATCCGGATACCATGGCGCGGCCAGATCGGCGACCAGTTCTGGATGCCCTCGACGTAATGCCACATGCGATCGCGATTAATCAGCCGCGCGCCCGATTTTTCCGTAATGCCGATCATGCGGCCGTCAACATGCTCGGGCACGCCGGAGATCATGAATTTCGGGGGATCGCCGAGCCGCTTCGGCCAGTTCTGCCGGACCAGTTCGTGGTTGCCGCCGATGCCGCCGGAGGCGACGATCACGGCCTGCGCCTTCAGGGCAAACTCGCCGGTCGCGTTGCGGGAGGAACTCTTACCACGGTCGATAGGGTCCGGAGCGAGGACGGTGCCGCTGACGCCATCCACAGTGCCGTTGGTAATGGACAGTGCGTCGACGCGATGGCGGAATCTGAAGAGCAACCGGCCGCTGTTCATTGCCTCGCGCGCGCGGCGCGCGAACGGCTCGACGATGCCGGGCCCGGTTCCCCAGGTGACGTGAAAGCGCGGCACCGAATTGCCATGGCCCATCGCGTCGTAGCCGCCGCGTTCGGCCCATCCGACCACGGGGAAGATGCGATGGCCCATGGCCCGCAGCCAGTCACGCTTCTCGCCTGCTGCGAACGCCACATAGGCCTCGGCCCATTTGCGCGGCCAGAAGTCCTCGTCGCGGTCGAAGCCGGCCGTGCCGAGCCAATCCTGCATCGCGAGCTCGATCGAGTCTTTGATGCCGAGCCGGCGCTGCTCCGGCGAATCGACCAGGAACAATCCGCCGAACGACCAGAACGCCTGGCCGCCGATCGACTGCTCGCCTTCCTGGTCCACAACGATCACGCGCTTGCCCGCATCCGCAATCTCGGTCGCGGCGACGAGGCCCGACAGTCCCGCGCCAACGACGATGACATCAGTCTCTTCAGCCATCCGTGTTTTCCCCTCCACGAGTTCCCCCTGTAATTGCCCGGATTGAAGCCAGCGGTTGTAGCTGAGATCAAGGGTTGGCGCGGTAAGACCTCGTTAACTTGTTCCACTTTGGGATTGAGACCGCCGGAGTGCAGCGCGAACGCAACACTGGATTTGAATTTCTTTTGAG
This sequence comes from Bradyrhizobium sp. in8p8, assembly GCF_000426845.1. GTDB lineage: Bacteria > Pseudomonadota > Alphaproteobacteria > Rhizobiales > Xanthobacteraceae > Bradyrhizobium > Bradyrhizobium japonicum_C. The sequence goes on from NZ_AUGD01000001.1 coordinate 797,585, forward strand.
TCAGCCCGCCTGCCTAGACAAAACCTTGGTTACGACGGACGCTGGCTGCGCATCACCACCTGACACGCAGATTCGAATACGACTGGGGCGGGGGACAATGAAGTTTCTGACGGGGTTGCTTGCGTCGGTTCTCCTGATGGCGGGCATGGGGGCTTCTCACGCAGTGGTTCGTATCGCGGACGACCGCGGCGGCCGGATCGGAACCTACGTCGACAAATACCAGGACCTCAGGCAATCGGGCGAAACCGTCATCATCGACGGCCTTTGCGCCTCCGCTTGCACCATTGTCCTTGGCGCCATCCCGCACGACCGCATCTGCGTGACCTCGCATGCGACGCTCGGCTTCCACGCTGCCTGGGATTTCGGCGCCAACGGCCGCGCCGTCACCAATCCCGAAGCAACGCAGATGCTGTATGCGATGTATCCCTCTCAGGTGAGGCGGTGGATCGGCCAGCGGGGCGGGCTCACTCATCGCATGCTTTTCCTGAAGGGCAAGCAGCTCGAGGCCATGTACAAGCCCTGCTACCTGGACGCGCAGGCCTCGACGGCCAAGCCGTCGCGCCGGTCGCCGCCACAGACGGAGCCACTTGAATCCGCTCGGGGCCAGCTCCTCCGCTGATCCTCGCAGCCTGACGGGTTGTTTTACGCCCAAGCGGCGGCTTGCCCGCAGGCTGCGCAGAGCCTATCTGAGAGCCAGGGAACCGGGGCCTTCGTCCCGCTCGTTGTCATGGCTCAACCACTGCATCCAGCGCATCGGCTATCGGACAATTCGCCCAATCCCGGCCGGATGCCATCCGTGCTGGTCTGGGGCGGCACGGCCGTTGGCGGTCTTGTGGTGATCGGTGCGCTGGCACTTTGGTTCCACTATGGCAGCCACGTGTTCTTCGAAATGATCAGGACTGGCCTTGCCGCCTGTTTCTGAGCTGCGACAGGAAGTTATCCGCCCATGAGCTCCGCCACCCGTGCGCTGGTGATTGCGACCGCCTTCGCCGCAAGCCTGATTGTCGGGCTCCTGATCATGTTCTGGGCGATGGGCGGGGTCGGCAAAATGGCGCAACCGGCCGCGATCGGCGGCCCATTCCAGCTGACCGACCAGAACGGCAAGGCCGTGACCGACAAGAGCCTGAAAGGCAAGCCGACCCTGATCTTCTTCGGCTACACCCATTGCCCCGACGTCTGCCCAACCTCGTTGTTCGAAATCTCGGAAGTGCTGCGCGTCATGGGCAAGGATGCCGACAAGATCAACGCCGTCTTCATCTCGGTCGATCCCGAGCGCGATAAGCCTGCAACGATGAAGGATTATCTTTCGAGCTTCGATCCCCACCTCCAGGGCCTGTCCGGCGATCCAGCCGAGACCGCCAAGGTCATCAGCTCCTACCGGGTCTACGCCAAGAAGGTCCCGACCAAGGACGGCGACTACACTATGGACCACACCGCGCTGATCTATCTGATGGACCGCGAGGGGAGGTTCGTGTCTCCGTTCAATCTGAAGCGGACGCCCGAGGAAGCCGCGGCGGATTTGAAGAAGTATCTCTGATCCAGCCGTCACGGCCGGGCTTGCCATCCACGGCTCGGCGCGCGCAGAACGTGGGTGCCCGGGACAAGGCCGGCCTAACGATCCAGCCCATAATCGGCACTCGCGTTCCCGCTGGGATGGTCTATAAGCCCTCCGATCCCAACGAAGTTCGTTCATTCCCGGCCGATGGCACCATCGCAACAGGCGAAATCGTCCAAATCTGCCCGTGGCTTGCTGACCGGGCTGGCCGTGGCCGCATGCTTGCTCGCGAGCCTGCCTGCCGCCGAGGCCCAGGCGCCCGCCAAGCGGCCTCCAGCCGCGCCGCAAGCCGCGCCCCAAGCAGCCCCGCAGGCCGTGCCCGGCTTCTGGGACCCGCGCCGACGACCGGAGCGGCCGGACCTGTCGCGCCTCACCGTCATCCGATTCCTGACGGAGACCGACTATCCGCCATTCAATTTCACCGGTGCCGACGGCAATCCGGCCGGCTTCAATGTCGATTTCGCCCGCGCGCTTTGCGAGGAGATCAAGGTCACCTGCACCGTCCAGATGCGCCGCTTCGAGACGCTGGTCGATGCCCTCACCTCCAACCGGGGCGATGCCATCATCGCCTCGATGGCGGTGAGCCCGCAGCTCCGCGCCCGCGTCGATTTCACCGATCCCTATTACCGCGTGCCGGCGCGCTTCGTCTCGCGCAAGGATGCCGTGATGCCGGAGATCCGGCCCGAATATCTCGAGGGCAAGAAGGTCGGCGTGATCGCGGGCTCGGCGCATGAGGCTTATCTCAAGGCGATGTTCACCGACGCCGAGTTGCACGCCTATCCCGGCGACGACGCGGTGCGCGCAGCTTTGCGCAGGGGCGAGGTCGATTTCATCTTCGGCGACGCCATCTCGCTCGCATTCTGGATCAACGGTACGGATTCCGGCGATTGCTGCGCCTTCTCCGGCGGCCCCTTCGTCGAGAGCCGTTTCTTCGGCGAGGGCATCGGCATTGCCGTGCGCAAGGGCAACGACGTGCTGCGTCAGGCCCTCAACTGGGCGATGTTCCGCGTCTGGGAGAAAGGCCGCTATACCGATCTGTGGCTACGCTATTTCTCGGTGAGCCCGTTCTAAGGCGAACGCCTCTCCCTCCGTCGTCGTTGCGAGGAGCGCAGCGACGAAGCAATCCAGACTGTTTCCGCGGAAAGATTCCGGATTGCTTCGCGGAGCCTGTCATCGGGCCGCGCTCTGCGCGGACCCGTTGGCTCGCAACGACGGTGCGAGAGGCAACACCGCTCACAAAATTGCATTTGGCCCGGAAATCGCTATTTTCCGCGGCCCGGAGGCCCCTGATGTCCGTTATCGATCTCGCCGCGAACCCGAGCGACTTGCGTGCGCTCGCCGAACAATCCAACGCCTGGCCGTTCGAGCAGGCGAAGGCCATTGTCGCGCGGCTGAAGAAAAGCCCGAAGGACGAGGTGCTGTTCGAAACAGGCTACGGTCCCTCCGGCCTGCCGCATATCGGCACGTTCGGCGAGGTCGCGCGGACCTCGATGGTGCGCCATGCCTTCCGCGTGCTGACCGAGGACAAGGTCAAGACGCGCCTGCTCGCCTTCTCGGACGACATGGACGGCCTGCGCAAGGTGCCCGACAACGTGCAGAACCGGGCGCCGCTGGAAGCCAATCTCGGCAAGCCGCTGACGCGCGTGCCCGATCCCTTCGGTACGCATGACAGCTTCGGCGCGCACAACAATGCGCGCCTGCGCGCCTTCCTGGATCATTTCGGCTTCGACTACGAATTCGCGAGCTCGACCGACTATTATACGTCAGGCCGCTTCGATGCGACGCTGCTGAAGATGCTCGCGGCCTACGACAAGATCATGGCGATCATCCTGCCGACGCTGGGGCCCGACCGGCGCGCCACCTATTCGCCGTTCCTGCCGATCAGCAAGACCACAGGTGTCGTGCTGCAGGTGCCAATGATCCGTCGCGACGTCGCGGCCGGCACCGTGACCTATGTCGACCCCGATACGAACCAGGAAGTCGAGACTCCCGTCACCGGCGGCAACGTCAAGTGCCAGTGGAAGGCCGACTGGGCGATGCGATGGGTCGCGCTCGGCGTCGACTACGAGATGGCAGGCAAGGACCTGATCGACTCGGTGAAGCTGTCCGGCGCAATCGCCAGGGCGCTCGGCGGCACGCCGCCCGAAGGCTTCAACTACGAGCTCTTCCTCGATGAGAAGGGCCAGAAGATCTCGAAGTCGAAGGGCAACGGCCTGACCATCGACGAATGGCTGCGCTACGCCTCGCCGGAATCGCTGTCGCTGTTCATGTACCGCGAGCCGAAGGCGGCCAAGCGGCTGTATTTCGACGTCATCCCGCGCAATGTCGACGACTATCAGCAGTTCATCGACGGTTTTGCCAAGCAGGATGCCAAGCAGCAGCTCGGCAATCCGGTCTGGCACATCCACAACGGCAGGCCACCGAAGGGCGACATGCCCGTCACCTTCCAGCTGCTGCTGACGCTGGTGTCGTCGTCGAATGCGGAGAATGCCGAGACGCTGTGGGGCTTCATCGGTCGCTATCGACCCGGCGTGAGCCCGCAGACGCATCCGAAGCTCGATGCGATGGTGGGTTATGCCATCAACTATTATCGCGACTTCGTCGCGCCGACGAAGCAGTTTCGTGTGCCCACGGATACCGAGCGCGCCGCGCTGCAGGATCTGCGCGATGCACTGTCGCAGCTCGCGCCAAACGCATCCGCCGAGGACATCCAGAACGTCGTCTACGAGGTCGGCCGCCGCGAGCCGTTTCTCGACCAGGTCAAGAAGGGCAAGGACGGCCGTCCGGGCGTCACGCTGGACTGGTTCAACATGCTCTACCAGGTCCTGCTCGGCCAGGAGAAAGGGCCGCGCTTCGGCTCGTTCGTCGCGGTGTACGGCATTCAGAACGCGATCAACATGATCGACGGCGCGCTGGCAAGGAGCGCGTGAGCGGCGCAATCACTGGCTCGCCCAGAGGATCCGCGCAATCCAGGCGACATCGCTCGACGCGACCCTTCGCGCCGCCTGCGACGCATCGAAGGGCGCCAAGTCCAGGGCCTTTGCCGTGCGCCGCTTCAGGGTCGCGATCGTGATCTCGCCCGTCTTGATCTTTACCACCACGCGATCACCCTTGCGGATCGGCGCCGCAGGCGAGACCAGGATGATGTCGCCGTTGCGATAAGCAGGCAGTAGCGCTGCGCCGGAAATCTCCAGCGCAAAGACCTGACCGTCCTCGGCGATCGGAAGCGCGATCTCGGTCCAGCCCCTGCCGGATGGAAGGCCGGCCCCATCGAAGGCCCCGCCGGTCCCGGCCTGCGCGAGGCCGAGCAGCGGCACCGAGCCGCGGTCGCTTACACCGCCGTCATCGATCAGCTTCGCAAAGCTGTCGATCGAGGCGTCGGCCGCGGCCAGCGCCTTTGCGATCGATTCTGTCGATGGCCAGCGCTCGCGGCCATCGACAGTGACACGTTTGGACCTGTTGAACGTGGTGGGGTCGAGCCCGGCACGCTTGGCAAGGCCGGACGGCGACAGCCCGGCACGCGCCGCCAGCCGATCCAGCGCGGCCCAGATCTGGTGGTGAGTCAGCATCCTCTGTGCTTTGGCCTGCCTGACCATGGAAGGTCCAGCCCGTCGCAACTCAGGAAAACTGTCCTCAAATCAACCGGTTTTCCCTTTTTCGCGCAAGGGCGGCGGCTAACTCTTGAGTTCGGCAGAGGCGGCCTTTACGGTCGCGGCCGGGTTTTGAGGACCCGCACGAGACGAAAAAATCCAAAAGACTCAAAGAACAAACAAGGCTGCGGTAGCGGTGGTCAAGATCTACAAAATCTGTCCGGCCTCGGCTTGGCGCGAGGCGGAACGGCAGGGTGTCTACCGGGGCAGCGCAGACGACGCGCGCGACGGATTCATCCATTTCTCGACCGCCGGCCAGGTTCCCGAGACCCTGCGCAAGCACTATTTCGGACAGCGCGCGCTGTTCCTGGTCGAGGTCGACGGCGATGCACTCGGCAGCGAGCTGCGCTGGGAGCGCTCGCGCAATGACGAGCTGTTCCCGCATCTTTACGGCGAGCTCGATCTCGGCACGGTGGTCACGGTGATCAACCTCACCATGCGTTCCGACGGCAGCCACGACGTTCCGGAGCTGCTGCCGTGATCCGCGCGTTCGACGCCTTCTCGCTGCCGGTGCTGCGCTGGTTCGATCCCGAGGACGCCCATCGCCTCGCGATCCAGGGCCTGCGCTTCCTGCCGCCGATCAAGCCCCGCCCTGACGACCCCAAGCTCGCCGTGCGCGCCTTCGGACTCAATTTTCCCAATCCGGTCGGGATGGCCGCGGGGTTCGACAAGAGCGCCGAGGTGCCGGACGCGCTGCTGCGGCTCGGCTTCGGCTTCGTCGAGATCGGCTCGGTGACGCCGAAGCCGCAAGAAGGCAATCCGCGGCCGCGGCTGTTCCGGCTCGAGCGAGACGAGGCGATCATCAACCGCATGGGGTTCAACAATGACGGAGCAGAGGCAGCTCTGCGCCGCCTTGCCGCGCGCGCACAGCATGGCGGCATCGTCGGCGTCAATGTCGGTGCCAACAAGGATTCGCCGGATCGCGTCGCCGATTACGTCAAGCTGATCGAGACCTTTGCGCCGGTGGCGAGCTATTTCACCGTCAACGTGTCCTCGCCGAACACGCCGGGCCTGCGCAATCTTCAGGAAGGCGCGCTGCTCGACGAGCTCCTCGCCCGCGTGATCGACGCCCGCGAGCGGGTGCGCCAGAAGGCCGGCGACACGCCGGTGCTGCTCAAGATCGCGCCGGATCTGAGCCTTGCCCAGCTCGACGACGTCGTGCAGGTCGCGCGATCGCGCCGGGTCGACGGCATGATCGTATCGAACACCACGATCGCGCGGCCGAGCACGTTGCGCGAGCAGGCGCGCGCCAAAGAGCAAGGCGGCCTGTCCGGCCGCCCGCTGTTCCGTCTGTCGACGCGGATGGTCGCAGAAACCTATGTGCGCGTCGAAGGCGCGTTCCCCCTGATCGGCGTCGGCGGTGTGGATTCCGGCGGCGCCGCGCTGACGAAGATCCGCGCCGGAGCCAGCCTGATTCAGCTCTATTCGTCGCTGGTCTACAAGGGCCTCGGCCTCGTCGACGAGATCAAGCGCGACCTGACCTCGACGCTGCTGCGGACAGGGCGCGATTCGCTGTCGGAGATCGTCGGCGCAGATGCCGCGACGCTCACGGCGGAAGACTGGCCAGGGATGTGAGCTACGCCTACGATTTCGGAAACGTCGCCCTATACAGCGCCGGATACCTTGCGCCCTGCAGCCCACCGCGCGCCACATAGAACGCGATCAGCGCGCTCCACAGCCCGGCATTGCCGAGAGATTGCAGCGCCAGCCAGACGCCGAAGAAGATCGCGAGCGAAACCAGCATCAGATTGCGCATCTCGCGTGCCCAGGTTGCGCCGACATAGATGCCGTCGAAGCCGAAGGCGAATACGCCCGGCAACGGCGCAAGCACGATGAACGGCAGGAACTCGCGCGCTGCGCGGCGGACGTCTTCACTGGCGGTCATGAAATTGATCAGCCCCGGCCCGAACAGCGCGAACAGCAAGGCAACGACCAGCGCGAAGCCGAGCCCCCACAGCAGCACCAGCCGGGTGGAATCCAGGAAACCCTTGGCGTCGCGCGCGCCCAACGTGCGGCCGCAGAGTTGCTGGGCCGCGTTGCCGATGCCGTCCAGAAAGAAGGCGCTGACCAGGAGGAAATTGTTGAGGACAGAGTTCGCCGCCAGCGTCACGTCACCGGCACGTGCGCCCTTTGCGGTGAAGAACAGGAATACGACGATCAGCGCCGCGGTGCGGATCATGATGTCGGAATTCACCGCCAGCAGGCGCATCAGCTTGACCCGGTCGAACAGGCGGGCGCGGGGAACGGCAAAGCCGCCCACCGCAGAGCGACGGCAGACGATGACGCCAAGCACGAAGCCGGTCGTCTCCGACAGCAGTGCGGCGATGGCCGCGCCGGCAATGCCGGTGTCATAGACCAACACCAGCAGGATCGTCGCCGCCATGTTGATGAGGTTGATGACGACCTGGAGCGCAAGCGCGGGATTGGCGCGGGCCTGCCCGATCAGCCAGCCGAGCACGACGTAATTGGCGAAGGCGAACGGCGATGACCAGATCCGGATCATGAAATAGGTCTTCGCCGCGCGCGTCACGCCTTCGCTGCCGCCCATCAGGTCGAATAGCACCGAGGTCAGCGGCAATTGCAGCGCGATCAGCCCGGTGCCGATCAGGCCGGCGACGATGAAGCCACGCACGAGGATGGCATTCAGTTCCTCAGTCACGCCCGCGCCGAGTGCCTGTGCGGTGAAGGCGAGCGTGCTCATGCGCAGGAAGCCGAACAGCCAGAACAGGCAGTCGAAGATGATGGAGGCCATCGCGACGCCGCCAAGCAGCGCGGCGTCGTCGAGCCGTCCGATCGCGGTGGTCGAAACCACCCCGATCAGCGGCGTGGTGAGGTTCGCGACCATGGCCGGTCCCGCGATGGCGAACACCTGTCGGGAGCTGATCCTGGGATGAACCGGTGCGTGCATGTCAGAACACGAGCACCATGCCATCCTCTGCAGCCAGATGCGGCACGTCGCCCAGACGCGACAGCATGTCGTCGCTCATATGGGTGAGGACGAGCCGCTTGGCGCCGATCGCGGGCAGATGCTGTTCCAAGGTCTTCAAGCTGAGATGGTTCTTGACAACCTTCTCGTACATGTAGGCTTCGGCGATGAAAAGGTCCGCGCCATGCGCCAGCGGAATGAGCGTCTCCGTCCATTCGGTGTCGGCGCTGTAGGCCAGCGTCCGGCCCTCAGCCTCGACGCGATAGGCGAGGAAAGGCCCGCCGGATTCGCCGTGCACAACCGGATACGGTGTCACCGTTATTGCCCCGAAGGTTCGACGCTGCTCTGGGGCGAGCTCGACCAGGTTGAGCTCGAAGCGCTGCCTGGTTTTGGAGGAGTGCTCGAACAGCGCTTCCATCACCTCTCGCAGCCGCGTCTCGATGCCTTGCGGGCCCGCAACCGTCAGCGGCCGCGTCCGCCGCGAAAACTGCGCGTCGAGCAGCAGGAACGGTAGCCCTGCGAAATGATCGCCATGGAAATGCGTGATGAGAATGAGGTCGATGTCCTCGCGCACGATCTCGAGCCGCTTCAGCGCCGGCAGAGCCGACGCGCCGCAATCGATCAGGAAATTCGCGGCGCGCCCCGAGACATGGAAGCAGGTGTTGAGCCTGCCCCCGGAGCCGAAGGCGTCACCGCAGCCGACGAAACGCAATTGCATCGGCTGCGTACTCCCTCGCCCAGGTCCTTACCGGCCGCGCGGCGCGCCGAACACGCGCGAGAGCAGCCAGATCGGGATCACGATGACCGCGCCGAGCAGGAAGTAGCGCCACAGCCAATTGATCGTGTCGAATCCGAGATCCCACAGACGCTGGAACAGCAGCTGGATGCTGTAGATGATGTTCCAGGGATCGAAGCCGATCGCCGCCAGCACGACGCCAACCAGGATCGAGAGCATGACCAGCCGGAACGCGACCGTCAGCGGGGAGCCGCCGAGAAAGCGGTGCAGGCCGTCGCTGCGGCCGGCCGGCAAATCTCTGACGTCTTGGACCATCGCAAACTCCTCAGGGGGATTCGACCCCAGTATAGGGCACGGCGAGGCACATGGGGAACCCGTAACGGCGCGTCAATCAGCTTACCGGAGTTTAATTCGGGCAGCGCCGGAGCTTCGACTGTGGCGCGCGGCTGGCCGCGGGCTCCTTAACCTCTCTTGTTTGCGACAGAAGTCGGCGCGCAGCGCGGAGTAAGGGCGCTCTCCTCTCGGCCGATCCCACCCTGGATATCCCGGGAGGGAGCGCATTGCTCGTGAGGACAGTTCATAGATCAATCTCCGCCGGTTCGGCCTTCAACATTCTCTCCAGCGTTTCCAGCCGGTCGGCCTCTCGCGGCGGCTTGTCCCAGCGCAGGCGGCTGATCCGGGGAAAGCGCATGGCAACCCCGGATTTGTGCCGCGGCGAGCGTTGCAGCCCTTCGAAGGCGACCTCGAGCACCAGGCCCTTGTCCGGCTCATGCACGACATGGCGGACCGGGCCGAACTTCTCGGTGGTGTTGCGGCGGACGAAGCGGTCGATCTGCAGGAGCTCCTCGTCGGTGAAGCCGAAATAGGCTTTTCCCACCGGCACCAGTTCGTCGCCGCCATTGCCGCCGGTCCAGACGCCGAACGTGTAGTCCGAGTAATAGGACGAGCGCTTGCCGTGTCCGCGCTGTGCGTACATCAGCACGGCATCGATGATGTGCGGATCGCGCTTCCACTTCCACCATTGGCCCTTCGGTCGCCCCGGCAGATAAGGCGCATCGCGGCGCTTCAGCATCACGCCTTCGACGGCGTCGGCGTCCTCGCCCGCACCGGCGCTCGCGGGATCGGCGCGCGCGGCAGTCAGCGCCTCCCAGCTCGCGAAGCGGACGGTGGGCGACAGATTGATGCGGGGATCGTCAAGCTTCGCAATGAAGGTCTCCAGCCGTTCCCGCCGCTCCGCGAAGGGCAGCTCGCGCAGATCGTTCTCGTCGTCGCCGAGCAGGTCGTAGGCGCGCAGGTGGATGGGGAATTCCTTGATCAGCTTCGGCGAGACCACCTTGCGGTTCAGCCGCTGCTGCAGGACGTTGAAGCTCTGCACGCGGCCCTCGCGCAGGATCAGAAGCTCGCCGTCGATGGCCCCGGGCAGCCGCAGCGACGGCACGAGATCCGGAAAGCTGCCGGTGATGTCCTCGCCGGTGCGCGAATAGAGCCGGCCCGTGATGTGGCCGCGGTCGTCGCGGCCCGCCACTGCCTGCACGCGGATGCCGTCCCATTTCCATTCCGCGATGTAGTCGGCGGGGTCGAGCGCCGCGAAGTCCGTGTCCTCGATGGCATGCGCCAGCATCACGGGGCGGAACGGCGCAGGGTCGCGGTTGACCGGCTTTTCGGCGCGGCCTTCCAGCCAGGCGAACAGGTCGAGATAGGGCGGCGCAAGGCCCGGCCAGATCAGCTCGACCTCATGCGGGTCCTTGTCGCCGAGCGCGGCCGCCGCGGTCTTGGCCAATCGCGCAGAGATGCCGATGCGCAAGCTCCCGGTGACGAGCTTCAGCAGCGCCCAGCGTCCGGTTTCGTCGAGCTCGTCGAGCCAGCGTTCGAGCTGCTTTGGCAGCTCGGTCTTGCCGAGCGTGCGCAACGTGGTGACGACTTCGGTGAGCGTTGGTGGCGGCGGGTTGTTGTGGGCGGCCAATGGCGCCTTCGGCCACATCAGCGCCACGGTTTCCGAGAGATCGCCGACATAGTCGTAGCTCAGCCCGAACAGCACCTCATCCGTGCGCGCCGCGATCAGGTCGCGGATCAGCGCAGGCTTGGCGTGCTTGAAGCTGAGCGCGCCAGTGAGCGCGGCGAGCGCGTAGCCGCGATCGGGATCGCTGGCCTCGCGGAAATACCCGGTGATCAGCCGCAGCTTGTTGTTGCGGCCGGGCTCATAAGCGAGACGGTCAAGCAGTTCGGCGAAGCGGTTCATGCCTCGGCCTCGCCTGGAATAGGCACCTCGCTCTCCTCCTCGTCGCCATAGCCGACGAGATCGAGCGGCTGCGCTTTGAGGCCCCTGCTCCGGCACCAATGCACCAGCGCGTCTTCCTGGCCGTGAGTGACCCAGACCTCGCCGGCGCCGGTCGCCCCGATCGTGGCGGTGAGGCCGTCCCAATCGGCATGGTCGGAGATCACCAGCGGCAGCTCGACCCCGCGCTGCCGTGCGCGGGCACGCACGCGCATCCATCCGGACGCAAAGGCGGTGACGGGGTCGGGAAAGCGGCGCGTCCAGAGATCCGAGGTCGCCGAGGGCGGCGCCAGCGTGATGGTACCGGCGAGCGCCGCCTTCTTCATGCCCTTCACCGGCCTGAGCTCGCCGAGTTCGATGCCGCGGCTCTGATAGTATTCGGTGATCTTCTCCATGGCGCCATGCAGGTAAATCGGTGCGTCGTAGCCGCTCCGGCGCAGCAACGCGATCACGCGCTGGGCCTTGCCGAGCGAATAGGCGCCGACCAGATGCGCGCGCTCCGGAAACAGCGCGACCGAAGCCAGCAGCTTCTTCACCTCGTCCGCGGCATCGCCATGCCGGAACACCGGCAGTCCGAACGTCGCCTCGGTGATGAAGACGTCGCAGGGCACGAGCTCGAACGGCGTGCAGGTCGGGTCGGGCGCGTCCTTGTAGTCGCCGGAGGCGACGATGCAGGTGTCCTTGCAGATCACCGCGATTTGCGCCGAGCCGAGCACATGGCCTGCGGGGTGAAACTTCACGCAGACATCGCCGAGCCGGATTTCCTCGCCATAGCGGATCGCTTGGGTCGATCCGGCAAAATTCTCGCCGTAGCGCAACCGCATCATGTCGAGCGTTTCCTGCGTCGCCAGTACGGCGCCATGGCCGGCGCGAGCATGGTCGGAATGGCCGTGGGTGATCACGGCCCGGTCGACCGGGCGCACAGGATCGATGTGGAAGCCGCCAGGCTTGCAGCACAGGCCGGCAGCATTTGGCAACAGGATGTCTTGCGGGCGCATGTGAGACATATAGGAAGCAGCCGCTCCAAATTAAGCCGTCATGCGCGGGCTTGACCCGCGCATCCATCCTCTTAAAGAGTCATCGTTTTGATGGATTGCCGGGTCGGGCCCGGCAATGGCGAGATAGTTCCCAATGCCCCTGCGCCTGTTCCAGTCCTCCGGCGATCTCATGGCGGACCGCCGCTTCGAGTTCGCGCGCGACCTCCAGCTCAAGGGCGATCTGCCCGCGGCCGCCGATCTGCTGGAGCAGGCCATCGAGCTCGCGCCCGATTTCACCTCGGCATGGTTCACGCTCGGCGAAATCCGAATGCAGCTTGGCGAACGCGACAAGGCCATCGCGGCGTTCCAGGAATCGCGGCGGTGCGACCCGGAGGACCAGCACGGCGCCGGCCTGCATCTGATCCGGCTCGGCGATGCGCCGCTATCTGAAATGCCGAAAGCCTATGTGCAGGCCCTGTTCGACCAATACGCGCCGCGCTTCGAGCACGTGCTGGTCAACGATCTCGGCTATCGCGCCCCTGCGCTGATCTTCAAGGCGGTGCTGGCCGCGCGCGTTGCGGCGAACAAGCCGGCTTACTTCAAGCGCACCATCGATCTCGGCTGCGGCACCGGCCTTGCGGCGGCCGCCTTCGCCAAACAGGTCGATCATTTCATCGGCATCGATCTGTCCCCCGGCATGATCAAGGAGGCGCGTGCGACGAACCTCTATGCCGAGCTCGAGGTGGCCGACATGATCGACGGTCTGCGTGCCAAGGCTGACGCCAGCGCGAACCTCGTCGTCGCCGCGGATGCATTCGTCTATCTGTCCGATCTCGCACCGGTGCTGAACGAAGCGAGGCGCGTGCTCGTACCAGGCGGCGTGATCGCCTTCACGCTGGAGACGCATGGCGGCAGTGGGATCGTGCTCGGCGCGGGGTTGCGCTATGCCCACTCTGCGGAATATGTCCGCGTCGCCATTGCCAGGGCGGATCTCAAATTGCTGACACTGGAGCCGGCTTCCCCGCGCAACGAGAACAACGAGCCGGTGCGCGGCCTCGTCGTCGTCGCCGAGAAAACTTGAGTCTAGGCGCTGAATCTGCAGCATTTAAGCGTCATTGCGTCGCAAAGCCGCGACTTCCCACTTGCGAGCAGAGCTGCGATGCCAGCACAATGCACTCGCTAGGGAGAAACAAATAATGACGAAGAATCCATCGCGGCGCGATTTCAGCGCCGCTGCGCTCGCTACCATCGCTGCCTCCACCTTGCCTGCACCTTATGTCTGGGCCGCCGAGAAGAAATACGATGCGGGCGCCAGCGACACCGAGATCAAGATCGGGCAGACCGTGCCGCATTCCGGCCCCGGCTCGCTTTATGGCGTGCTCGGCCGGATCGGCGAGGCCTATTTTCAGATGCTCAATGAGAAGGGCGGCATCAACGGGCGGAAAATCAAATTCCTCACCATGGACGATGCCTACAGCGCGCCGAAATGCGTCGAAGCGACTCGGCGTCTGGTCGAGCAGGAAGAAGTGCTGGCGCTCTACGGCTCGCTCGGCACCGCGCCGCAGACTGCCGTGCACAAATACCTGAACTCCAAGGGCGTGCCGCAGCTTCTGCTCAACACCGGCGCCTCGAAGTGGAACAACCCGAAAGAGTTCAAATGGACCATGGCGGGCCTGCCGCTCTATCCGACCGAGGCGCGCATTCTCGCGAGGCACGTCGTCAGCGTGAAGCCGAACGCCAAGATCGGCATCCTCTACCAGAACGACGATTTCGGCCGCGACTTCCTGGCGCCGTTCAAGAAGGTGCTGGCCGATGCCGGCGGCACCGCTCAGGTGATCATGGAGCAGACCTACGATCTCACCGAGCCGACTGTCGACTCCCAGCTGATCAATCTGTCGAAGTCGGGCGCCGACGTCTTCTACAACATCTCCACCGGCAAAGCCTCGTCGCAGTCGATCCGCAAAGTGGCCGAGCTCGGCTGGAAGCCTCTGCAGCTGCTGTCGGCGGGGTCGACCGGCCGCTCCATCCTCAGCGCCGCCGGCCTCGAGAATGCCGCCGGCATCGTCGCCATCCGCTACAACAAGGAGGTCGGCCTTCCCAAATGGGAGAAGGACCCCGATGTGATGGCGTTCGAGGAGCTGCGCAAGAAGTACACGCCGGCGATCGACCCCGACAATACCATCGCTTTCGCCGGGTATGGCCAGGCTGCGACCATGGCCGAGATCCTGCGCCGCTGCGGCGACGAGCTGACCCGCGCCAACGTGCTGAAGCATGCCTCGACGCTCGCGGGCTTCCATTCGCCGTACTTCCTCGACGGCGTCACCTACAGCTACACGCCCGAGAACTATACGCCGATGAAGACGCTGTTCATCTCCACCTTCACCGGCAAGGACTGGGACATCTCCGACAAACCGATGTCGGAATAGCCTTGCAGCACCGCGCGCTGCTGCCTCTCCTGCTCGCCAGGAGAGACAGCACGGGCGGCGCCTTGCGCTAACCTGCGATCGCCAGCCGATAAGCCCGCGTCGCATTCACGCCGAAAGCCTTGTCCCGCACACGCGGGCCAAGGCCCATCAAGCAATCCTCCAACGCGGTCTTGATCCTGCCGTAGCTTCCCGCAAGCAGGCACACCGGCCAGTCGGAGCCGAAGATCAGCCTGTCCTCGCCAAAGCATTCTGCGGCGTGCGCGACGAATGGAAGCAGCCGTTCCGCGTTCCAGTCAGTCCAGACCGCCTCGGTCGCGAGCCCAGAGATCTTGCACCAGACATTGCCGCAGGCCGCCAACGCCCTGATGAGGTCGGCCCATTCGGCGCTCCCGCCGGCGGCGATCGGCGGCTTGGCGGCATGGTCGAGCACGAAGCGCGCTTCCGGAAAGGCTTGCGCGGTTGCGATCGCCGACGGCAGTTCGCGGGTGCGGACGAGGAAATCATAGGCGAGATCGTGGGCGAAGACTGCCGTGAGGCCGCGCTGAACGTCCTCGCGGAGCAACCACTCGGGATCGGCCTCGTCATGGACCTGGTGGCGGACTCCGACCAGCTTGCCGCCGCCCGGCAAAGCACGCAGCCGGTCGAGCGTTTCGTCGAGCGCCCCATCCGTCAGATCGGCCCAGCCGACGACGCCGATGACGGAGGGCGTCGCATGCGCGATGCGCAGGAATTCCTCGGTCTCCTCCAGCGCGGAGCGGCACTGCACCAGGATGCTGGCGTCGAGGCCGTTTGCCTTCAGCAATGGCGCGAGATCGGCGGGCCCGAAGGCGCGACGGATCGGAGCGAGCTCGGGCGCGTCCATCCACGGATAGTCGGCGCGCGCCGGATCCCAGAAATGCTGGTGAGCGTCGATGATCATGCCCTACGCTCCGCCCGGGAGCGGCGCGCGCACATCGACGAGCTTTCGAGCGCGCAGCTCCTGCCAGAACGCGGCAGGCACCGCCTTCTCCGTCATCGCCATGTTGTCGGCGACCTCACCGGCATTGCGCGCGCCCATGACCGCGACCGTCACGGCCGGATGAGCCATGCAGAACTGCAGCGCGGCGGCTTTTAGCTCGGTGCCATGCTTGCGGCAGAGCGCATCGAGCTCCAGCGCACGTGCGACCAGCGCCGCGTCGGCGTCCTGATAGTTGAACTTCGCGCTCGTGGTGGGATTGGCCAGGATGCCGCTGTTGTAGAGGCCGCCGAGCAGGATGCCTATATGCTTGGCCTGACACAGCGGAAACAGTGCATGAAGCGCGCCCTGGTCGAGCAGCGTGTAGCGCCCGGCGAGCAGGAAGCAGTCGACCGGCACGGCTTCCGCGAAGCGAACCAGCATCTCCGACTGGTTCAAGCCGGCGCCGATGGCCTTGACCGTGCCGTTCTCGCGCAGCCGCTGCAGCGCGCGGAAGGCGCCGGTGACGGCATCGTCATAGTGGTCGTCGGGATCATGGACGAGCAGGACGTCGATACGGTCGAGGCCAAGACGCTCCAGGCTCTCCTCGACCGATCGCATCACGCCGTCATGGCTGAAATCGAACACCGGCCGCTCCCGCGGCGTGCCCTTGTAGTGCTCGTCCTCGGCGGGAGCGCCATCCGGTGCTCGCAGCAGGCGCCCGACCTTCGTCGAGATGACATAGGATTCGCGCGGTTGTTGCCGAAGGAACGCGCCGAGCCGCCGCTCCGCGAGGCCAAAGCCGTAGAGCGGCGCGGTATCGAAGAAGCGGACGCCGAGCGACCAGGCCCGCGCGATCGTGGCGTGCGCGTCAGCATCGCTGACGGGCGAGAACAATCCGCCGAGCGGGGCGGAACCGAGACCGATTGAGGTGACATCGAGAGCGCCGAGCCGCGACCATTTCATTCCCATTGCCTTCCAGCAGTCGTCCTTCCAACAATCATCTCCCCCGCTCGCGGAAACCGCAAGCGGGGGAGATACGCAGGAACGCGGGGCTGGCGGCGCTCCTACTTCAGCATCTGCGCGACGTTGTCCTTGGTCACGAGGTCGAGGCCGGTATAGACGATCTCCGGCACCTTCTCGCCCTTCTTGATGGCGAGCAGCGTATCCATCGCCTTCTCGCCCATCTCGAACGGACGCTGACCGACCAGCGCATTCGCATAGCCGTCGCGCAGCAGCTCGAGCTGCATCTTCAGCGTATCGGCCACGACCAGCGTGAACTTCCCGGAATCGATGTCCTTCTTGTTTCGGGAGGCAAAGGCCTTGAAGCCTTCGGGGGCGAACATCGGCCAGCCGCCGATGGGAACGATCGCGGCGAGATCGGGCGTTGCGGTGCGCATGTCCGTCATCTGCTGGACCGCGAGCGCGGGATCGTCGTTGCAGAAGGTCGGGGAACCCGCGACCTCGGTCCACTTCGATCCCTTCAGCGCCTCGCGCACGCCGTCGACGCGCTCGGCGAGGTTCTTGGCGCCGGGACCGCCGGACACCATGGCGTATTTGCCGCCGTCGGGCCGCATCTTCAGCAATTGCTTGCCGAGCGCGACACCGAACTCCTTGTTGTTGGTGCCGATATAGGCGATGCGCTTGGAGCCGGGGGCATCCGCATCGAAGGTGATGACGGGAATGCCGGCGGCAGTCGCGGCCTCGATCGACTTGGTCATCGCTGCGACATCCGCGACGGAGATAGCCAGACCATCGACCTTCTGCGTGATGAAGTCCTGGATGATCTGGGCCTGCGTCGCCGGCTCGTGCTCGACCGGTCCCTTGTAGATGCACTCGATGTTGCCGAGCTCCTTGGCACGCTTCAGGCAGCCGTCGCGCGCGAAGTCGAAGAACGGATTGTTCATCGCCTTGGGCACGATGACGAAGCGGTAGTTCGCGGCGAACGTCGGCGTCGCCATCATCGCAACCGCGATGCCTGCAAGAAGAAGCTTCCTCATTATCTCCTCCACCCTTGTTTGGTGCCCGTCCTTTCGAATCGTCCGGGAAGCGAACGGGCGGCGTTTTGTCTGCCTTCCCGAGACGACGTTAGTTCAGCTCACCCGCGAGCGGATGCGATCGACCAGCACGGCGAGGATGATGATCACGCCCACCAGCGTCTGCTGCCAGTAGGAGCTGACCTGGGCGAGCACGAGGCCGTTGCGGATCACCTCCAGCAGCACGCAGCCAACGATGGCCCCGAGCGGACCACCGATGCCCCCCGCAAGGTTCGCGCCGCCGATGACGGCCGCCGCGATCACGTTGAGCTCGTAGGATGTCGCCATGTTGGCCGGCGCCGATCCGAGCCAGCCGGAGATGATGATGCCCTGCAGGCCCGCAGCAAGCGCACAGATCACGTAGACCTCGATCTTCACCCGGACCACCGGGATGCCGGTCAGCTCCGCCGCCTTCTCATTGCCGCCGAGTGCGAAGACGTGGCGGCCGAACGAAGTGTGGTGCAGCACCACCGCCATCGCCAGCGCGAGCATCACGAGATAGATGAACGGCGCCGGTACGCCGAACACGTCACCCGAAGTAGCTGCGTAGAAGTAATCGGCGTCCGGCCCACCTGGGAAACTGCCGCGTCCGTTGGAAACGACATAGCCGAGCCCGCGCACGATCGAGAGCATGCCGAGCGTGGTAACGAAGGGCGAGAGGCCCAGCACGGCGATGCAGAAACCGTTGACGAGACCGACGATCAGCGCAGCGCCGAGGCCAGCGAAGACAGAGACCAGCAGGATCAAGCCGGGTACGTTGGCGAGCACGGTCTTGCCGTCCGACGCCATGTGCACGAACAGCGATCCTGCAGGCGAGCCGGGCATCGACAGCTCAGTCATCACCATCGAGGTGATCATGGCCGAGAAGCACATCATCGAGCCGATCGAGAGGTCGATGCCGCCGGTGATGATCACGAAGGTGACGCCGAGCGTCGCGATGGCGATGAAGGAGAAGTTCTTCGCCACATTCTGCATGTTGCCCTGGGTGAAGAAGTAGGGGCTGGCGAAATGCATGACCAACAGCAGCACCGCTAGCGCGAGCAGGACATAGCCGGTCTGCGACGCGAAGAGACCACGCTGCCACCATTTGGTCTTGCCGACATTGGTGAAGGTGATCGGGGATTCCATGGGCATGGCCATCACGCCGCCTCCTTCGCGCCGGTGATGAGAGCGGTGACTTCCTCAGGCGACGTCTGATGGATCGGCTTGTCGGCCCGCTTCTCGCCGCGGCGCATGACGATGACGCGGTCGCACACCGCAAACACGTCGGGCATGCGGTGCGAGATCAGCATCACCGCAACGCCCTGCTCCTTGAGCCGACGGATCAGGCTGAGCACCTGCTCGACCTGGCGCACCGAGATGGCCGCGGTCGGCTCGTCCATCATGACCAGCCGCGCATTGGAGAGCCGGGTCCGCGCGATCGCGACGGCCTGGCGCTGGCCGCCGGACATCTGCTTGACGAAATCGTCGGGACGCGTCTCCGAGCGCAGCTCGCCGAACAGCTCCAGCGCGCGCGCCGCCATGGCTTTGTGGTCGAGCAAGGCGAACGGTCCGAACCTGCGCTTCAACTCGCGGCCGAGGAAGACGTTGGCGGCCGCGGTCAGATTGTCGGCGAGCGCGAGGTCCTGGTAGACGACCTCGATGCCGACGGCACGGGCATCGATCGGTCGATTGAAGTGGACTGCATTGCCGGCCAAGCGGATCTCGCCATGGCTGGGCCGGAAGTTGCCGGCGATGATCTTGACCAGCGTCGACTTGCCCGCACCGTTGTCACCCATCAGGCCGACGACCTCGCCAGACCGGATCTGCATGTCGACGTCATGCAGCGCGCGGATGGCGCCGAACTCCTTGCCGATGCCGGTGAGCTCGAGCGCCGGTGTTGTGTCAGGCTTTGTCATCAGCGGGCGTTCCTCAGACATAACGGTTGACCAGGGATTCCAGGTATTCCTGCCGGCCCGAGCGCGGCTGCGGATCGAAGCCGGGGCTAAGCGCGCGGTCGGCGAGATCGGCCAGCGAGCGCTGGCCGGCGAGAATGGCCCTGCCCTCGGGTCCGGCCCATCCGGCGTAGCGTGTTGCAAGCGGCGCGGTGAGCGTACCGGCGTCGAGCATGTCGGCAGCGGCAAGGAAGGCGCGCGCGCAGGCATCCATCGAGCCGACATGGGCATAGATGAGATCATCAGGGTCGATCGACTGGCGGCGGATCTTGGCATCGAAATTGAGCCCGCCCGTGGTGAAGCCGCCGCGATTCAGGATCTCGTGGAACACCAGCGCCAGCTCCGGCACGTTCATTGCGAACTGGTCGGTGTCCCAGCCGAGCAGATCGTCGCCGCGGTTGATATCGAGCGAGCCGAACACGCCGAGCGCCTCTGCCAGCGCGACCTCGTGGTGGAAGGAATGGCCGGCGAGAATGGCGTGGTTCTGCTCGATGTTGAGCTTGACGTCCTTGAGCAGATCGTAACGTTCGAGGAAGCCGTAGCAGGTCGCGACGTCGAAATCATACTGATGCTTGGTCGGCTCCTTCGGCTTCGGCTCGATCAGGATCGGCCCCTTGAAACCGATCTTGTGCTTGTGCTCGACGACCAGCGAGATGAAGCGGCCGAGCTGGTCGAGTTCGCGCTTGAGATCGGTATTGAGCAGCGTCTCGTAGCCCTCTCGGCCGCCCCAGAGCACGTAGTTCTGGCCGCCGAGCCGGTGCGTCACCTCCAGCGCGGCGCGAACCTGGCCGGCGGCATAGGTGAATATCTCGGGGTCCGGGTTGGTCGCCGCGCCTGCCATGTAGCGGCGGTGCGTGAACAAGTTTGCGGTGCCCCAGAGCAGCCGGACCTTGCTCGATGCCATCTTCTGCTCAAACAGGTCGGCGATGGCATTGAGATTGGCGACGGACTCGGCGAGCGAAGCGCCTTCCGGCGCCGCATCGACATCGTGGAAGGTGAAGAACGGCACATCCAGCAGGCGGAAGAGTTCGAAGGCGACATCGGCCTTGGCGCGTGCCATTGCCATCGGATCAGTGCCGTGCTGCCAAGGCCGGAGGAAGGTCTCGCCACCGAAGGGATCGCCGCCCGGCCAGCACAGGGAATGCCAATAGCAGACCGCGAAGCGCATATGGTCCTCCAGCCGGCGGCCATGCACGAGGCGGTCCTTGTCATACCAGCGGAAGGCAGGCGCGCCTTCCGCGTCCTTGCCTCCGAAGGCGACGGGCGCACTTGCATCGAAGAATTGGGCTGGCGCGTTCACTTAAGAAGACTCCTTCAACGCGGGATAAAGCGCACGCCAGCGACGATAGGCCTCGTCATAGGCCGCAGCGACGGACGGGCGGGGCGTGAAACTCGCGAGGCGGCGCGGACGGGTGCAGACGTCTGCTGGGTCTTCCCCCGTCGCGGCGAGCCGGCCGAGCCGCGCAGCGCCGAGCGCGGCACCCACCTCGCCTTCCTCGACCCGATGGACGGGAATGCCGAGCACGTCGGCGCAAATCTGCGCCCACAGCGGCGAGCGCGAGCCGCCACCGACGAGATCGAGCTCGGCGATCGGCCCGCTGGCCGCGCTCAGCGCCGCCAGATTGTCGCGCGCGGCAAAGGCAACGCCTTCGAGCACGGCTTGCACGATCTGGCTGCGCCCGGTCGCGCCTCGCAGGCCGACGAATGCGCCGCTTGCGGCCGCGTCATTGTGCGGCGTGCGTTCGCCATCGAGATAGGGCAGGAATTTGACCGGGCTTGGTCCATCGACGCGCTCGCCGAGCCGCGTCAACAGCGCAGCAGGCTGAGTCTCCATCACGCCGGCAAGCCATGCCAGCGAGGCGGCCGCCGACAGCATCACGCCCATCTGATGCCAGAGGCCGGGCAGCGCGTGGCAGAAGGCATGCACGGCCAGGGCCGGCGCCGGGGCGAAGCGATCGGTAACGCGGAACAGGACGCCCGACGTTCCCAGCGAGAAGAAGGCGTCGCCCGGCGCAATGGCGCCGAGCCCGATCGCACTGGCGGCATTGTCGCCGGCCCCGCCCGCGACTGCCACATTTTTCTGCATGCCCCAGCGCTGCACGTAATCCGGCGCGAGCACCGCGCTGGCCGCGCTGCCTTCGACCAGTCGCGGCATGTGATGCAGGTCGAGCCCGGTGGCATGCAGCAGCAGGGCCGACCAGCGGCGCAGGCCGACGTCGAGCCACAACGTGCCAGCCGCGTCCGACATGTCCTCGACCATCTCACCGGTGAGGCGATAGCGGACATAGGCTTTCGGCAGCAGCACCTTTGCCAGGCGGTCGAAGATCTTTGGCTCATGCCGCGCGACCCAGAGCAGTTTTGGTGCGGTGAAGCCGGGCATCGCCAGATTGCCGGCGATCGCGTGCAACGAGGGACAGCGCCGCTCCAGCGCGACACATTCGGCCTGCGAGCGGCCGTCGTTCCAGAGGATGGCCGGACGCAGCGGCCTGCCATCCTGGCCGAGCAACGTCGCGCCATGCATCTGACCTGACAGCCCGATACCGCGGACCTGCGCAACATCGTGCGGATGGTGCGCGGCGAGATCGTCGACTGCGCCAACGGCCGCCTCGACCCATGCGTCGGGATCCTGCTCGGACCACAGCGGCGCCGGATGCGACAGCGCAAGCTCGCGCGAGGCGGTCGCAACGACTGCGCCGGCTTCGCTCACGAGCACCGCCTTCACACCGGACGTGCCGATGTCGATCCCGAGATACACGTCATCCTCCCTTTGGCCGGCTGCGGTGCGCGATCTTGCGTCGCTTTCGCCCGGAACGGCCTGTATCCAAGTTCACCTGCCGCTAAGGCAGATTGTCCCGCATCACGATGTCGATCCTGATCTTCTCCTGTTCGCTCAAGATCGGCTCGCCGCGGGCGAGCGCGAGCAGCACGCGGACGGCCGCGCGCGCTTCATGTCCGGGATTCTGCGAGATCGCGGCATCCATCAAGCCTTGGAGCAGCAATCGGCGCGTCAACGCAGTGACGTCGTGTCCGACGAACACGACCTTGTCGCGACCGGTCTCGCTCAACGCCTTGTCGTTCAGCGCCTTGGCGACGCCCTGCGTGCCCGCACCGACATTATAAAGGCCGACAATGTCGGCATGTCCGCCGAACAGCCGTGCCAGCATTTGCTCCGAGCGTTCGTCCTCGTCGCGCCCTTCCAGCACGGGCAGCACGCTGAGATTGGGGAATTCCGTCGCCATCACCTGGTTGAAGCCGAAGATGCGCTCGGCGTGGTCGCGCAGGCCCTGCGAGCCCGCGACGATCGCGACCTTGCCGGACCTCTGGCCGACCAGCCGCCCGATCAGCGCGCCTGCGGTGCGCCCGGCAGCGATGTTGTCGATCCCGACATAATGATGCCTGCGCGAGGACGGCACGTCCGAGACCAGCGTCACCACCTTGGTGCCGGCATCGACGAGATCGTTGATGGCGGCACGAACACTGGGGTGGTCCAGAGCCACCACGGCAACGCCATCGTAGTCGCCCGACAGCGCCTCCAGTGAGGCCGCCAGCGCGGCGGGCTCGAACACGTCAGTTGCGACCATCTCGACCTTGAGGCGGCGGGCCGACAGCCAGGCCGCCATCTCGCCGAGATAGGCCTCGATCTGCTGCATGAACGGGTTCGGCCCCGACGGCATCACGAACGCGAAGCGGCGGGCGCGGCCGCGCGCGAGCTCGGCGGCGGCCACATGGGGCTGGAAGGAGTTGCGAGCGATGGCTTCCTTGACGCGCCGGACCGTATCCGGGCGTACCCCCGGCCTGTTGTGCAGCACGCGGTCGACGGTCGCGAGACTGACCCCCGCCTCGCGGGCGATGTCCTTCAGCGTCAGCGCAGTCGGTGTGAGCGTGTCGGCCATAGCTGAAGGCTAGCAGAGGTGTTTTGAGGTACGCAACTCATTTTGAGGGTACTGACCGGCTTGAACCTGACCTGCCCTCGGACGATTTCCAGGAGGAGACAGCCCTCACCCGGCGCTTGCGCCGACGTTCCCGCAAGCTGGGAGAGGTCAATGGCCCGCGACACTCGAATCAACCTAAGCCATTCCGCTCTAGGAACAGCTTCCCCCGGGGACCGTTGCCGCCAAGTGCGCAGCGACATCACCCATCATTCCAGCGAGGGCCTGAGCCCGACGCTCGAACGCAACATCCAGGCGCTGGTCAAGCGGCGGCGCCGGGAGCAGCAGGCGGCAAGAGGCCAGGACAAGGTCGCAGACGCCGTCACGACCTTCACCGGCAGCATGACGTTCGTCTGCCTCCACCTCGCCGTGTTCGGGTTCTGGATCATCGCCAACCTGCACTGGATCCCCGGCCTTCCGGCTTGGGACGAGAGCTTCGTCGTGCTGGCGATGATCGCCTCGGTGGAGGCGATCTTCCTCTCCACCTTCGTGCTGATCTCGCAGAACCGCATGACCGCGGCTGCCGACAAGCGCGCCGACCTCGACCTCCAGATCAGCCTGCTCGCCGAGCACGAGCTGACCAAGGTTGCCCGCCTGCTCACGCAGATCGCCGAGCGGCTCGACGTCAAGCCGGAGTCTGAGCGCGATATGGAGGAAGCGGCGCGGGACATTGCGCCGGAGCGCGTGCTCGACAAGATCGAGGAGACGCGCTCCTGAGCTACCGGTGCGCCGGCGCCGACAGGTCCAGGGTCAGGAACAGGCTGTTCGGATCCTCGACGTAGCCCTCGAATGGCCCGCAGATGACGAAGCCGTGCGCCTGATAGAGCGCGTGGGCCGGCTTGAAGTAGTCCCACGAGCCGGTCTCGAGGCTGAGGCGGGTCATCCCGCGCGCACGAGCCTCCGTGATGATGTGGCGCAGCATCTGGCTGCCGAAGCCGCGCCGGCGCGTGGTCTGCAGCGTGTGCATCGATTTCACCTCGCCGTGGTCGGACGAAAGCGTCTTCAACGCGCCGGTGGCGACCAGCGCTTCGCCGTCCCAGCCGGTCCAGAAGGCGATATCGGGTGCACGCAGGCCCGCGAGATCGAGCGCATGTGCGCTGCCCGGCGCTGTCTGCGCCCGCGCTGCCGTGACGTGATGATCGAGCAGCGCGATCACGCGGGGATCATAGGTGTCACCGGTGCGGATCTGCATCGTCAGGTCTCCAGGATCTCACATCTTTCCATAGGCGGCGCCGCGCCGCGTGATGATGATGTAGCGCGCGTCCTGCCTGGTTTCGTTCTCGAAGATCACGGCACGCATCACGTCGAAATCCAGACAATCGCCCTCGCGCAGCCGCACCGCCTTGGCATCGATGTGCACGGCGATCGCGCCGTGCAGCATCAGGAGCTGCTGGGTGAAGGCGTTGCGGCCCCAGGGGCTGTACGGCACCCGCGCGCCGGCCGGCAGGTCGACGACGATGATCTCGATGCCGCTCGCCGCATCCGTCGGGGAAGCATGCCGTCTGCGATAGCCGCTTTCGGGATCGCGCCAGTGCGGCTGGTCGGCCAGCCGCACCAGCCGCTCGGGCGGCTTCTCGGCCAGCGCGACCACCTCGCTCAGCGACACGTCGAGCGCGGCGCAGAGCTTTCCAAGCAGCGCCGCCGTCGCACTGCTCTGCGCCCGCTCCACCCGGCCGATCATGGCCCGGCTGACGCCGGAGCGGCCCGCGAGCTCGTTCAACGTCATGCCGGCCTGCGTCCGCAGCGTCTTCAGGCGCCGGCCGATCGCGCGGTCGAGTTTCTGCTGGTCCAAGGCTTTCATCCGAACAGCGACCAATACGAAGACAGCACCATCAGGGCGGGAGCAGCTTAGCCCGCACGCATGCAAACGCCGGCAGCCACAGTCCAATATATTAGAAACTTGGCGTCGCACGGGAGCTGATCCGTTTGCACCAACGGACTTGGACCCTGGAAGCTTGGATTCTTCGGGCAGCTTGGAGCGGGCGAAGGGAATCGAACCCTCGTATGCAGCTTGGGAAGCTGCCGTTCTACCATTGAACTACGCCCGCTTGCGCGCGCCTTGCGCCCCTCCTGATTAGCCGAGACGGCGCGTCTCGCCAAGCGCCTTGGCGCCGCGGGCGGGACGCTTGTTAACGTCCTGGAAAGATTCCAGGTGCGCCGGATTGTGGCGGTGTTATGATTTGTTCTTGGGGGGACGTGCACTGAGTGGGGCGTGTGCATGGTGGAGCGGGCTTACGCGATATTCGACACGGCGTTGGGGCGCTGCGGCATCATCTGGAGCAGCACCGGCGTGATCGCGGTGCAACTGCCGGAGGCGCGGGAAATCGACACCCGCCGCCGGATTTTCCAGGTCCATCCCGAGGCGCGGGAGCAGCGGCCGTCCGAAAACGCCGAGCTTGCGATCGAGGGCATCACGGGCCTGCTGCAGGGCAGCGATCCCGATTTCTCCGATGTCAGCCTGGACGCCGGCGGCGTGCCGGGCTTCAACCAGCGCGTCTACGAGTTCGTCTGCACCATTCCGCGCGGGGAGACGCGCACCTATGCCGAAGTCGCCAAGGCGCTGGGTGCCTCCGGAGCGGTGTATTCGGTGGCGCAAGCCATCGCGAAGAATCCCTTCATGCTGATCGTGCCCTGTCACCGGGTGCTGGAAGCCGGCAATTACACCGACCGGCTCTCGCCCTACGGCGGCGTGATCTCGAAGCGGCGGCTGCTGGCGCTCGAAGGCGCCCATCCCCTCGCCAGCAAGACTCTGTTCGATGTTCTGCTGCCCGTTGCCCCGCCGCGCGCCTCGACCTAGATAGGCGGGATGGACGCCACCGCGCTGCTGACGACCCCATCGATGACTGTCTTCGAGTTTCGCTGCGATGCGGGACCGGACGACACGCCGTTTGAGGAATGCCGCACCGGCCATTCCATCGCCTATGTCCGTTCCGGCAGCTTCGGCTGCCATTGCCGCGCCGGCTTCTTCGAGCTGGTGGCGGGCTCGATGCTGATCGGCGCACCGGGCCAGGAATATACCTGCACGCATGAGCACGTGTCCGGTGACGTCTGCCTGTCGTTCTTCCTGAGCGAACACCTCGTCGATTCGCTCGGCGGACAGCGCAAGGTCTGGCAGGTCGGCGCGACGCCGCCGCTGCCCGAGCTGATGGTGTTGGGCGAGCTCGCCCAGACGGCAGCAGATGGCAACAGCGACATCGGGCTCGACGAGGTCGGCCAGATCCTCGCCGGCCGTTTTGTTGACGTCGCCTCGGGCAAGACCCGCAAGCCAGCCACGCCCACCGCCCGCGATCGCCGCCGCGCCGTGGAGGCCGCGCTGTGGATCGACGACAACTCGCATGCCGAGCTTGATCTCGAGCAGGCAGCAAAACAGGCCGGCCTCAGCCCGTTTCATTTCCTCCGGCTGTTCTCGAGCGTGCTCGGCGTCACCCCGCATCAATATCTGGTGCGCTCGCGGCTGCGGCACGCGGCGCGGTTGCTTACCGACGGCGACATCGCGGTCACAGACATCGCCTATGACGTCGGCTTCGGCGATCTCTCCAACTTCGTCCGTACGTTTCATCGCGCTGCCGGCGTGCCCCCGACGAAATTCCGCCAAGCCTCGAAAGGGGAGCGCAAGATTCTCCAAGAGCGGCTTGCCATCAACTGACTAGCTTCGTCTCCGGCTCGCGCCGCCGTCGGCGCGCTGAATCGATGGAGACAATCATGTACGACCACATCGGACTTCGCGTTGCCGACCTCGACGCCGCGACGCGCTTCTACACCGCAGTGCTGGCGCCGCTCGGCTATGTCCTGTGCTCGAGCGGCGACGGTTATGCCGGCTTCGGGCCGAAGGGCGAGCCGGCGCTGTGGCTGCACCTGAACAAGGGCCGCAAGGCCGACGGTGCCCACATCGCTTTCCGTGCCAAAAACCAAGACGAGGTGAAGGCGTTTCACAGCGAAGGGCTGAAGAGCGGCGGCCGCGACAACGGCGGGGCCGGGCCGCGCAAGGACTACAGTCCGACCTATTACGCGGCGTTCCTGATCGATCCTGACGGCAACAATGTCGAGGCGGTTTGTACGTAGAGGCCGCAGGGGCACGCGCATTCGCCAGGTGATCTGCCAAGCAGCCGCCGTGCTGCTTGGCGGCAGCAATGGCAGCGACATGACGGCGATGATCCCGCAATATCGACGCGAATCGCCATACCGGCGGCGCCGTCGCCGCGACAAGTCCCGCTAGTCGGCTGCGCCCGACAGTGCAGGCCTGATCCCCGGCTTGCCCTTGCGCGGTCCCCAGCGCGTCAGCACCACGCTGGAGCATGACAGAAGGCCGAGCACCGCCATCGAGCTTGCGGCGAGCCAGAAGAAGCTCTGCGCGCTCGCGTCGTGCGTCGACAGCCACCAGCCGACGCCCGCGATGTAGACCAGCCGCGCCGTCTGCGCCAGCACCGGCCCGATCACCTTGGCTGCGCCTTGCGAGGAGAAATACATCGTCGTGGCAAGGCCGAAGAAGGCGTAGAACGGCCCGACCGTGGACAGATATTGATGGCTCGCCGCGCGCACCGCCTGGCTGTCCGTGAACATGTTGACCCAGAGGTCGGGGAAGATCGCGACGAGGCAGGCCGGCGCGCCGACCGCCACGAAGGCGGCAGCACTGGCGGTCCAGGCGATGCGCCGGGCGCGCGCGATACGGCCGGCGCCAATCGCCATGCCAACCATCGGCACACAGGCGATGCCGAACGCGAACGCGATCGAGGTCAGCAAAAATTCGAGCCGCGCCCCGATGCCGTAGCCGGCGAGGACCGCGGTGCCGAACTTCGCCAGCATGTGAGTGAAGATCGAGATCGTCAGAACCGATTGCAGCGGCGAGAAGCAGGCGATGGCGCCGACCTTGAGGATGTCGAAGAACATCGCCCATTGAATGCGCAGGCCGCGCAGCCTCATTGCGATCCGCGCCCGGCCGGAGAAAAGGTACCAGCCCATGATGCAGATGTTCATGGAATAGGCGATCAGCGCCCCGGCGGCGACGCCGTGCATGCCGAGGCGCGGCACAGGTCCGAGCCCGAGGCCCAGCGTGCCGCCGAGCACGATTTGCCAAGCCGCCGAATTGAGGATGAGGAAGGACGGCAGCTTCATGTTGCCGGTGCCGCGCAAGACGCCGGCCATGGTGTTGAGCAGCCAGGGCAGAACGGCGCCGCCGAAAAACACCTGCGTGTAGGCGATCGCATGCGTCAGCACATCGCCGCGGCCGCCAAGCATTTCGAGCACCTTGGGTCCGAAGATCAGCATGCCGAGCATGAAGACGAGGCCGAAGCTGACGCCGATCAGCAGCGCATGGACCGCGAGCGTGCCGGCGCGCTCGCGGTTCCCGGCGCCGAGCGCGCGCGCGATGGCCGAGGCCACCGCACCGCCCATGGCCCCGCCCGACATGGTCATGGTCAGAATGATGGTCGGAAACACCAGCGCCATCGCCGCCAGCGCCTCGACGCCGAGCCGGCCAACATAGGAGGTTTCCGCAATCACCACGCAGATGCCGGCGGACAGGCCGATCACGTTCGGCCAGGCGAGTGAGAGCAGCGTGCGGAGGATCGGGCCGTCGGTCAGCGCGCTCCTGATCGGCGGCGGAGGTGGCGGCAACGGGCGTTCTTGCTCATCGACCGGGATCTCGGCGATGTCGGACATGTCCTCTCCCGGGCACCACTTGCGGCGCAGTAATGAACAGGTGTGCCAATAATCTGCTTGCGCGCGGTGCGCGGCACGGGCTTGTTAGCACGGCTCGCCAAGATTCCTCCTGCGCAGTGCGCAAGCATGCCCTGCGACAGTGCATTTCCATGTGAGATTACTGGATCGTCCACACCAGCGGCGGACGCCCGCCGACAGAAGGCCGCAGGTGCACGCCGATGTGCCGCCCGCATCCCGCAGCCAGCCCCTCGAACAATCCTTCAAGCACTTCCGCGCAGGCGGGGTGATAGTCGGCGACGTCGTCCATCAGCTTCCAGCTCTGCTGGCGGATTTCGAACGTACCCTCGGACTGTGTGGTCTCGGCCACGTCATCCTGCGCAGCGAACAGCGCATTCAGGAACGATACGAACTCGTGTGCGCCACCGCGGCGCATCGTCAGAGCTGCTGCGACCTCATCGAAATATTGCATGCCGACCAGCTTCCCCGTGAGGTGCAGGAGATACCCGCCATCTTCCGGACCAAACAGCTGCACCAGCACGGGCGCCGCCGTGCGGACGTATTCCATTGCATAGTTGCGATAGGCCTTCTCCAGACGCGGCTTCGGCCAGCTCGCGACAGGCAGCGCCGGGGCACTGTTCGCGTCGAACAGCGGCGCTTCAAGGTGACGCGCGAAGACGAGCCGCTGGTCGACCTCGAGCGGATGGTCGTATTGATGATAATAACCTTCGAGCCCGTCCTGTCCGTCGACGCTCTGCTTGGTGCAGACGAAGCCCAGACGCAGATCGCCGAGGGCGACGCCGTTGTTGGCGTGCCAGCCGCGCAACATCGCCCGCGACACCTCGCCGGGGATGCCGCAGATCGCAGTGCCTTTCCAGATCCAGCGTGGCGGCGGGTAGCGGATCCAGGCTTTGGTGTCGCTCTCATACATGTACTCGACATGCACGCCGCCGATCCAGTTGGAGAGATAGTGATATTGCGCAGCGGCCACCGCCGGCGGCAGATGGTCGAGGCCGAGCTTCTCGAGACCCGGCAGGAAGCGTTCCTGCTGCTGACGGCGGAACACGCGGAAGACGAATTCAGCTGCATCCGCGGTGCCGCGCCGCGTGACCACGGTGAGGATCAGACCGGTAAAGTAAGCGTGGTAGAGATCGGCGATCGCGCGCCAGCGCTTCCATTGGGTTTCCTGCGCTGTATCTGATGCGGCGGTCATGTTCACTCCCGATCCTGGTTTTGATCGAGTGTGTCACCGCGCCCGGTGGCAGGCAACATGAGGCGCATGCAGGCCGCCCTGCACTGCACGCCGCCAATTCCGCATCACGAATTTTGTGCAGCCTTGGCCGCTCGCTCGCGCTCGGTGCGTTCGGTGACGTCCCGCGCCATCGCCGCTGATCCCAGCACGTTGCCGCCGGAATCACGCACCAGCGCGAAGGTCATCTCGATGTAGAGCTTGCGCCCGCTCTTGTGCAGCGCGCGGGTCAGCGTCGGCTTGCCTGCAAGCTTCGTGGTGCCGCTCGCAAGCGCGGCCTCGAAACCCTTCCAGTGCGCGGCTCGAAGATGTTCGGGAATGATCAGATCGAGATTCTGGCCGAGCGCTTCGGCGGCGGAGAAGCCAAACAGCGCGGTCGAAGCACGATTCCAGCGCGTGATCGTGCCGGAGCGATCCGAATAGATCAGCGCGTCCGCAACGTCTTCGATGATACGTATGTCGAGATCGGATGGATTGCTCATCTCGTCACCTCGCATGCAGCCTGGATGGAGCGCAGCGCAATCCGGGTTTTCTCGGCGAGAGTTCCCGGATCACACGAGCGCTCCATCCGGGCTACAGGATGAAGCTACGCCCGAAAATGCTTCGATAGTTTAAGGCCCTGCGCCTGGTAGTTCGAGCCGATGCGCTGGCCGTACATGGCGTCCGGGCGGGCCAGCATCTTCTCATAGACGAGGCGGCCGACGATCTGGCCGTGCTCGAGGATGAACGGAACTTCGCGCGAGCGAACCTCCAGCACGGCGCGTGCGCCCTGTCCGCCTGCGCCGGCATAGCCGAAGCCGGGATCGAAGAATCCGGCATAGTGCACGCGGAACTCGCCGACCAAGGGATCGAACGGCACCATCTCCGCGGCGTAATCGGGCGGCACCTGCACCGCCTCTTTCGAGGCGAGGATGTAGAACTCGCCCGGGTCGAGGATCAGGCTGCCGTCGGGACGCGCCGAGATCGGCTCCCAGAATTCTTCCACCGCATAACCGGAGCGACGATCGACGTCGACGACGCCGGTATGGCGCTTGGCGCGGTAGCCGACGAAGCCGCCGCCCTTCTCGCCGGAGAGATCGACGGAGACGGCGACGCCGCCCGAGAGATCGGCATCGTCGACGTCGACGAGACGCTCGGTGGCATGCAGCGCATCGAGTTCGTCGGCGTTGAGGATGGCGTCACCGGTGCGGAAGCGCACTTGGCTCAGGCGCGAGCCCTCGCGCACCAACACCGGAAACGTCTTGGGGCTGATCTCGGCATAGAGCGGACCATGATAGCCGGCGCCGATCATGTCAAAACGGCGGGTGCCGTCGGCGATCACGCGAGTGAAGACGTCGAGCCGGCCGGTGGAGCTCTTTGGGTTGGCGGCCGCGACGATCTCCGGCGGCAGCGCCAAGCTCTCCAGCAGCGGCACGATGTAGACGCAGTTGGTCTCAAGCACTGCGCCGTCGGCGAGGCTGAACTCGTGCAGCTTCAACTCGTCGATGCGTTCGGCAACCGTGGCGCCAGGGCCCGGCAGGAAGCTGGCGCGAACGCGATAAGCGATATCACCAAGGCGCAGGTCGAGGCTCGCCGGCTGGATCTGGCTTTCGACGAAGTCGTACGCCGGCAAAATGAGCCCCGCTTCCGCCATCGCCGCGATCATGCGGTCGGGCAGGATACCATTGGCGTCGGCGGCGACCGTGAACGTCAACCGGGGGTCCTCATCAGGGGTCTGTCGCATCCCGACATGCGGGACATGCCGGCCGTTTACGGCTAGCCGATGGACGCCTTGACGGAAAGGGCGTTGCGGAATATGAGCATCACTTATCCCGTGGTGATTTGAGCCGGCCGGCTTGCAGCCACGTTAAATAAGTCGCTAAACAGGCCGGGGACCTCTGTGATCCCGGCCCGTGGAGATATCCAGGCCGGTTTTTTTGTGACCATTTGCGCGTCGATGGTCATGTCGGAGGGTCCAATGTCAAAGTCGCCTGCTGCCTACCGTCCCGAAACCCGCCTGGTCCATTCCGGGACCCTGCGCTCGCAATATGGCGAGACGTCCGAGGCGCTGTTCCTGACACAAGGCTACGTCTACAACAGCGCTGAGGAGTGCGAGGCGCGGTTCAAGGGCGAGGATCCCGGCTTCATCTATTCGCGCTACTCCAACCCCACCGTCGCGATGTTCGAGCGCCGCATGATCGAGCTCGAGGGCGCCGAGGCTGCCCGCTCGGCGGCGACCGGCATGGCCGCGGTGACGACCGCGATCCTGGCGCCGCTGAGGGCGGGCGATCACGTCGTGGCCTCGCGCGCGCTGTTCGGCTCGTGCCTCTACGTCATCCAGGACCTGTTGCCGCGCTACGGGATCGAGACCACGCTGGTCGATGGGCTCGACCTCGACCAATGGCAGCGTGCACTTCGGCCGAACACCAAGACGTTCTTCCTTGAGAGCCCGACCAATCCGACGCTCGACGTGCTCGACATTCCCGCCATCGCCGAGATCGCACACGGAGGCGGCGCACGGCTCGTGGTCGACAACGTGTTCGCGACCCCGATCTGGCAGAGTCCGCTGGCGCTGGGCGCCGACGTCGTCGTCTATTCCGCGACCAAGCATATCGACGGCCAGGGCCGCTGCCTCGGCGGCATCATCCTGTCCTCGGAAGCCTTCATCGCCGAGCACATCCACAACTTCATGCGCCAGACCGGCCCGTCGATCTCGCCGTTCAACGCCTGGGTCCTGCTCAAGGGTCTCGAGACGCTCGGCGTGCGCGTGCGCGCGCAGACCGATACCGCTGCGCGCATTGCGGAGGTGCTGGCGAGCCATCCGAAGATTTCGCGGCTCGTCTATCCCGGCCGCTCCGATCATCCGCAGGCGGCACTGGTCAAGAAGCAAATGCGCGGCGGCTCGACGCTGGTCGGCTTCGAGGTCAAGGGCGGCAAGGCGGCTGCCTTCCGCGTCCTCAATGAACTGAGGCTTGCGAAGATCTCCAACAATCTCGGCGACGCCAAGAGCCTCGTCACGCATCCGGCGACGACGACACACCAACGCTTGAAGCCGGAAGACCGCGCCGCGCTCGGCATCAGCGAAGGCTTCATCCGCTTCTCGGCCGGGCTGGAGCATCCGGACGATCTGATCGAGGATCTGACGGCGGCGCTGGCGAAGGCGTGAATAGCGAATGGCGGAGAGTGATTGGCGAATAGGTTGATCTATTCGCTAGTCGCCAGTCCCTATTCGCCTTCTCACATCGGCCGGTATGTCCTCACGTCCGCGGGCACGTTCACACCGAGCTTGATCTGGTCGACGGACCGGATGATGTCGTCACCCAATAGCTGGGCGAAGCAGGCATAGCCCCAATCGTTCATGTGCAGGCCGTCGGCGATGACGAAGCCCTCGACCGGAATCGCCTGCTTCTCGTGCCAATCGCGCATCACCTCGAAGCGCGGGAAGATGCCGACGTGACGGAGCTCGGCGGCCTTGCCGAGCAGCTTCACCATCTTGCCGGCGCTCTCGGCGCGCTGATTGACGGCCGGCGAATATTGCGGATCGACCAGCACGATGTCGGTGCCGCCGGCGGCCTGGATGCGGCTGATGCCCTCCTCGACCAGCTTCACGGTGTCGCCGGGATCGAGATTGCGCAGCACGGCGTTGGTGCCGACCTGCCAGATCACGAGATCCGGATGCACGTCGATCACCTGCGTCTGGAGGCGCTTCATCATCTCGGGGGCATCCTCGCCGCCGACACCGGCATTGATGACCGTGATGTCGGCGGTCGGGTAGTGCCGGCGCAGCTGCGCGGCAAGACGATTGGGATAGTTGAACTCCGGCGAGCTCGCGCCAAACCCTTGGGTCGACGACGAGCCGAACGCGACGATGACGACGGGCTGGCCGGCGGCGAGCTTGCCCGCAACGTGCGGCAGCGAGCCCATTGTCTTCGAACCGCCCTTAGACGGCAGGCATGGCACACGGTTGAAGATGTCGGCGGCCGACTTTGCAACCTCCTTCACCTTGTCGATGGCACGCGACGTGACGCCGCGCTGCTCGGACGACCTCGCGGCAACGGTGGTCTGGGCAGGCGAAGCGGAAGTCGGATCAGCCGGCTGCGCCGGTGTCGGCTGTGCGGCTGGCGTCTGAGCGTATGCGGCCGGCGCCAGCAGCAACAGCGCTGCGGCTGCAGGCGCGGCCAGCCATGTCGTCAGGCAAAAAGGGCGGAGAGAACTCATTAACGCTAGACCTCAATTTTGCTGCTGGGCCGGCTCCCGGTGAGCTGCGTCGATCACGAATTGTGCCAACGCCCGGCCAAGGCAATCATGGACCTGTTTCGCCAGTTCGGGCCCGCGGGACGGGCTGAACAGGTCGAACTGACCCTGATCATTCCACTGCCGCATGATTGCGAAACGATCGAACAGCGGGATGTCGTGCTCCTGTGCCACGACCCGCATATTATCGAGAAAAGGCTGGGCCGAAATCATGGTTTCGGTCCGTGGACTGTACTGCAAGTTCATCAAGACGACGTCAGTCCCCGCACTTTGCAATGCAACAACGCCTTCGGTGACGGCGCTGCGAAAGTCGTCGGGATCGATGGCTCGGATAGCATCCACGGTCCCGGTCTGCCAGATCACCAAGGTAGGCGTTTTTGCTTCCATCAGCTTAACGAAGGTGGCGGCGGTCTCCTCTGCCGTTTTCTTGCTCTGTATTTCTACGGAGACATGCACCACTCCCGACGGCGGCAGCTTCTCCTTGAGGATCGCCTCCATGCGCGCGGGGTACGAGCTGTTCTCCGAAGATGGGATGGTCGTCGAGCGGCTGCCTATGACGAGGATCTCGAGCGGCTTGCCAGCCTTGACGGCGGCGGCGACCTTGGGCAGCGGGCTTTCGCTGGTCAGCAGATAGGCCGGCAAATCGCACGAAGCGGGCGCAGCGGAAGCCGTGGGCGCAGCATCGCCCGCTCGCGCCGTCGGCGCGGTCAGGCTACCGCAAAGCAGGATCAGGCTCAGGAGAACCTTCGCCTTCATCAGCCCCCTCCCGCCAGATCGGCGTTGCCGACGGCGTTTTTGCTTTTCGCACCGCTCTTGTCAGCCACGCGCTTATACCACGAAATCACCCACGCCACGCCCCACATGATCAGGACTCCGCAGAGACTAATCAACGCATGCATGACTGCGCCACCGGAGACTTCCGCCAGGATGAAGTGGCCGGCGAAGGCCAGGAAGACGCCGAGGCAGAAGATCTCGAGCGAATGCTGACCGCACAGGATCAGCGGCCGCAGCCAAGGCGACTTCAGGCCCGGCCAATCCCGCGGCAGGAAACGCACCGTGAGCGCGGCCAGCGCCAGGAAATGCGTGAAGCGCAAGACGTCGAGATCTGTCTTGTTGATCGGATACATCCATTGCTCGATCAGCTTCGGCATGAACTGGGAGAGCTGCGGCACATACCAGGTCAACGTCACGTAGAACGACGCGACGAGATAGGCGATAGCCATCCACATCGTGACGCGTGACGACAGAATGCGCGACATGCGGCGCGCACCTCCGAGCGCACACCATGCACCGAAGACGAACAGCAATTGCCAGGCAAAGGGATTGAAGGCCCAGAAGCCGTTCGGATAGGCCGACAGATAAAGATCGAACTCCCAGGTCACTGCGTAGAGCACGACCGAGAGGCCGAGCGTGACGTCGGGCCGCCACTTCATCGACCAGAGGATAAAAGGCAGCGCCAGCATCAATACGATGTAGAGCGGCAGCACGTCCATGTTGACGGGACGGAAACGCAAAAGCAGCGCCTGCACGATGGTGATGTCGGGCTGCTTGAGGAAGTCCATGATGCCCATCTCTTCGGTATAGAGCGGGTTCTCGAAGCGGGTCGCCACATAGGAGATTTCGGCGAGGAAGATCGTGAACAGGAAGACGTGGGCGACGTAGATCTGCCAGACGCGGCGCAGGATACGCGCGGTGGCGATGACGACGCCGCTCTCCAGCATCGCCCGGCCGTAGACGAAGGCGGCGGTATAGCCGGAAATGAAGATGAAGATCTCGGTGGCGTCGCTGAACCCGTAATTGCGGATCGTGAACCAGGTCAGCAGACTGGGCGGCAGGTGGTCGACGAAGATCAGCCACAAGGCGAGTCCGCGAAACAGATCGAGCCGGAGCTCGCGCTCGCCGATGGCCGGCAGCGTAATGGCGGGTACGGCGGTGCGTGGCTTGGCCGCCGCGGGCTTGGTGCCAGCGGCGCCCGCGATCGTCGGTCCCGTCACTTGGTCGGCAATGGTCATCGGGGGCAAAAAACCCTTCCCGCAAATCGCGACGTTGACGGAATGTAGCGGTCCGGCGGCCGTCTCGCAAAGCGGCCGGACCCACATCAGGAGGTCACTGTGGGTGTCCTTCCCTTCCAAATCTGGCCGGACGATGTCGCCGAAGCCAGCCTGGGGCGTTTGGTTCCCGGGACGGATTTCGGTATGATGCAGCCATGTACCGCGCCGTGACCCGCCAGATCGAAGTGACCGTCGAGCCGAACTTTGTTCCGGAGCAGTCGTCGGCGGACCGCTCACGCTATTTCTGGTCCTACACCATCGTGATCACCAATTCGGGCGAGGAGACGGTGCAGCTCAAGACGCGGCACTGGATCATCACCGATGCCTCCGGCCGCCAACAGGAGGTAAAGGGGGAGGGCGTGGTCGGCGAGCAACCGATCCTGGCCCCCGGCGAGCGCTTCGAATACACCTCCGGCGTGCCGCTCTCGACCGCCTCCGGTTTCATGACCGGTCGGTACCAGATGGTCAGCGAAACCGGCGAGCGCTTCGAAATCGACGTACCGACATTTTCGCTGGACAGCCCCGACAACAAGCGGGTGTTGAACTGAGGACGGGCGCAGCGAAGCCGTCCAGACCGCCACCGCGCAAAGACGCGGGATTGCTTCGCGGAGCCTGTCACCGGGCCGCGCTTCGCGCGGACCGGTTGGCGCGCAATGACGGAGGATAGGATTAAGCGTCCTCGACGCCCGCCTCGTGCGGCGTGAACTGGTAGACCGACGAGCAGAACTCGCAGGTGACGACGACCTTGTCGTCCTTCACCATCGCGGCGCGGTCGTCGGGCGAGAAGCTATTCAGCATCGAGGCAACCGCATCGCGCGAGCAGGAGCACCGGGCCTGAAGGACCTGCGGATTGAACACGCGCACGCCGCGCTCGTGGAAGAGACGGTAGAGCAACCGCTCGCCGGAGAGCTCGGGATCGATCAACTCGATGTCTTCGACGGTTTCGATCAGCGAGCGCGCCTCGACCCAGGCGTCGTCTTCGGCGACGCTGTGCACCTCGGTACCATCAGGGGCATCGCCGGGATGCAGATCGGCCTGCCAGGCACGCTCGGGGGCCTTGGGCAGAAACTGCATCAACATGCCGCCGGCGCGCCAGCGATGCTTGCCGCCGTCGCTCGAGCGCCACTCCTCGCCGACTGCGAGGCGGACGCGCGTCGGGATCTGCTCGGAGCGCAGGAAATATTCGTGCGCGGCGTCTTCCAGGCTGCCGCCGTCGAGCGCGACCAGTCCCTGGTAGCGGCTCATGTCGGGGCCCTGGTCGATGGTCATGGCGAGATGGCCGCGGCCAAGCAGCGTGCCGGAATCCTTGGCTTCGCCGAGACGCGCGGCATCGAAGCGCGCATAGGCGCGCAGGCGATCCGGCGCCACGTAATCGACGACCAGGAACGAGACCGGACCATCGGTCTGGGCCTGCAGGATGAAGCGGCCCTCGAATTTAAGCGCGCTGCCGAGCAGCGTCGTCAGCATGATGGCCTCGCCGAGCAGCTTGCCGACCGGCGCCGGATAATCGTGCTTGGTGAGAATGTCGTCGAGCGCCGGGCCGAGCCGTACCAGCCGCCCGCGCACGTCGAGCGCGTCGACCTCGTAAGGCAGCACCGCGTCGTCGATCGGAACGGCCGATGGTGCGCGAACCGGACCTTCCGGCCCGGTTTTCATGTCAGGGGATTGGGAAACCATGGCGCACTATTTGGGGTCGGAGGCGGAAAATGGAAGGGGAACGCCGGCATTCCGTCGTCCTCACGGGCCGCGTAGCCCGGGTATCCGGGGAGATCGTTTCACGAGTTGAGAACCCCGGATTTCGCTGCGCTTCATCCGGACTCCAAGCAAGCTTATTTCACCGCGTCAAAGCACCAGGCCAGAATGCCCTTCTGCGCATGCAGGCGGTTTTCGGCCTCGTCGAACACGACCGATTGCGGGCCGTCGATCACTTCATCGGTGACCTCCTCGCCGCGATGGGCAGGCAGGCAGTGCATGAACAGCGCGTCCGGCTTGGCCAGCGACATCAGCTTGGCGTTGACCTGGTACGGCTTCAGCACGTTGTGGCGGTGCTCGCCTTCCTTGTCGCCCATCGACACCCAGGTGTCGGTGACGACGCAGTCGGCGCCGCGCACGGCGGCTTCCGGATCGGTGCCGAGCACGATCGGCGCGCCGGTCGCCTTGATCCAGTCCCGCATCGCCTTCTTCGGTGCGAGCTCGGAAGGTGTTGCGACGTTGAGCTGGAACTTGAAGCGTTCTGCGGCATGCGCCCAGGACGCCAGCACGTTGTTGTCGTCACCGGTCCAGGCCACCGTCCTGCCCTCGATCGGGCCGCGATGCTCCTCATAGGTCATGAGGTCGGCCATCACCTGGCAAGGATGCGAGCGCCGCGTCAGGCCGTTGATGACGGGCACGGTGGCGTTGGCCGCAAGCTCCAGCAGCGCATCGTGATTGAGGATGCGGATCATGATCGCATCGACATAGCGCGACAGCACGCGCGCGGTGTCGGCGATGGTCTCGCCGCGGCCGAGCTGCATCTCGGCGCCGGTGAGCATGATCGCTTCGCCGCCGAGCTGGCGCATGCCGACGTCGAACGAGACGCGCGTGCGGGTCGAGGGACGCTCGAAGATCATCGCCAGCGTCTTGCCTTCGAGCGGCCTGACCGGCTGATGCGCCTTCTGCTTGGCCTTCATGGCGGAGGATGCGGCGAGCATGCGCTTGAGCTCCGACAACGGCAGCTCGTTGATGTCCAAGAAGTGCTTAGGAGCTTTGTCGGGCGTCTTGCTCATCAGCTTGCCGCCCGCTTGGTCTGGCTGGACGAGATCGC
Source organism: Bradyrhizobium sp. in8p8 (assembly GCF_000426845.1). Classification (GTDB taxonomy): domain Bacteria; phylum Pseudomonadota; class Alphaproteobacteria; order Rhizobiales; family Xanthobacteraceae; genus Bradyrhizobium; species Bradyrhizobium japonicum_C. The sequence goes on from NZ_AUGD01000001.1 coordinate 836,954, forward strand.
AGCGCAGGCGCGTTCGAGCCGCCCGACACTGTCCTCGATCTCGGCCTCGGTGACGATCAGCGGAGGCAGGAAGCGCACTACGTTGTCGCCGGCCCCGACGGTGAGCAATTTTTCAGCACGCAGCGCCGCGACGAGATCGCCCGAAGGCACCACGGCCTTGATGCCGACCAAAAGGCCCTCGCCGCGTACCTCGCTGACGACATCGGGGTGCCGGTCGATCACGGAGGCGAGCTTCTGCTTGAGCAGCAGCGACATCTTCTGCACGTGGTCGAAGAAGCCGGGCTTGAGCATGACATCGAGCACGGCATTGGCCGCGGCGATCGCGAGCGGATTGCCGCCGAAGGTCGAACCGTGCGAGCCGGGCCCCATGCCGGCGGCCGCGTCCGCGGTCGCGAGCACCGCGCCGATCGGGAAGCCGCCGCCGAGCGCCTTCGCCAGCGACATTACGTCGGGCACGACACCGGTGCGCTTGTAGGCGAAGAGCTCGCCGGTGCGGCCCATGCCGGTCTGCACTTCGTCGAAGGCGAGCAGCAGGCCGTGCTCGTTGCAGAGCTCGCGCAGCGCCTTGAGGAAGGCGGGAGGCGACGAACGAACGCCACCCTCGCCCTGGATCGGCTCGATCAGGATGCCCGCGGTGTGTGGGCCGATCGCCTTCTTCACGGCTTCCAGGTCGCCATGCGGCACCTGGTCGAAGCCTTCCATCGGCGGACCGAAGCCCTCCAGATATTTTGCAGATCCGGTGGCGGCGAGCGTCGCCAGCGTGCGGCCATGGAAGGCGCCCTCGAAGGTGATCATGCGGTAACGATCAGGATGCCCCTTCGAGAAGTGATGGTGGCGCACCAGCTTGATCACGCCTTCCAGCGCCTCGGCGCCGGAATTGCAGAAGAACACGAAGTCCGCAAAGCTCTCGTTGCAGAGCCGGCTTGCGAGCTTCTCGCCGTCCGGGCTCTGGAACAGGTTCGACATGTGCCAGAGCTTCGTCGCCTGCTCCTGCAACGCCTTGACCAGCGCCGGATGAACATGGCCGAGCGCATTCACCGCCACGCCCGAGGTGAAATCGAGATAGCGATCTCCGTTGGTCGCGATCAGCCAACAGCCTTCACCGCGCTCGAAACCGAGGTCGGCCCTGGCGAAAACGGGGAGCAAATGCGGCGCGGCGCTGTTAGTCATGACGTCACTTGAATGTTGCGGACGGTGTGATGCATGCATTGCGCAACGCACCATTGACCGGCCCGGAAAACGAAACGTGCCGCCTTTTAAGGGCGGCACGTGGGACTATCTTATGCTTGGCAAGACGTGTGTCAATGCCGCCCGAAAGCCCCGCGAAACGCTGAATCCGTAGTCTTGCGGTGCCGATTTTGCGGGATTTTCACCACGGAACATGTGGACGCGAGTCGGCGGACTCTTGCGCGGGAGTCACGCCATATTGTAGCGTTTGGACTGTCAGATACGACATCTCGTGCAGCAGTTCTGATCCCAAGAGTCCTCATGTACCGGCGTAAACGTTCGGGCGTCTTGAGCGCGCCCGGCGAGCCTTAAGGGATTCTGGCGGCACGGGTTTTTCAAGGCTTAAGCATTCGCTGTGAAGGCCCCAGGACGGCAGGCGCGCAGCGAGGGAAAGGGTGCAATGACGGTTTTGACCTGGTCCGATGATCGCGTCGAGCAGCTGAAGAAGCTCTGGGAGGCCGGACTTTCGGCCAGCCAGATCGCGGCGGAGCTCGGCAATGTGACCCGCAATGCCGTGATCGGCAAAGTGCACCGGCTCGGCCTGTCCGGCCGCGCCAAGAGCCCTTCATCGGCAGCGCCCCGGCCGCGCAAGGCACGGCCCGCGCAGCACATGATGCGAGTCACTCGCCCCGTCGCGCGCGGCAACACCGCGCTGGCGCAGGCCTTCGAGGTCGAGGTTGAGGCTGAACCTGTTACCTACGACAACGTGGTGCCTATGAGCCAACGGCTGTCGCTACTGGAATTGAACGAGGCGACCTGTCACTGGCCGGTCGGCGATCCCTCGAGCCCGGATTTCTTCTTCTGCGGCGGCAAGGCGCTTTCCGGCCTGCCCTACTGCGCCCAGCATTCGCGCGTGGCGTATCAGCCCGCAGCAGACCGCCGGCGCGCGCCGGCCAAGCCGGGCACGCGCTGAGTTTGTCGATCTACCTGATGGCAGCCGTGACGCGATCACGGCTCCAGTAACTCGGTGTCATCCCCGCCTGGTGCGCGATTGCGCGCGAGGGGCGGGGATCCGTAGCCACAGCGCGCAATTGTCGCGCGAGATGGTCACTCCGAGTCTTCGTCAAAGCACGTTCTGTGGTTATGGACCCGGGCTCGCGCTGCGCGCGTCCCGGGATGGCGGCCAAGATCATTGCCGCATCTCGCGAAACCAACACTCGCCAGTTTAGAGCTTTACGTCTGCTCCGCCTTGGCGAACCGATCATCCAGCGCGTAGCCGGCGCCGCGGACCGTGCGGATCGGGTCCTGCTCGCGACCCAGATTGAGCAGCTTGCGCAGGCGCCCGATATGGACGTCGACGGTGCGCTCGTCGATGTAGATGTCGCGGCCCCAGACGCTGTCGAGCAGCTGCTCGCGCGAGAACACGCGGCCGGGATGCTCCAGGAAGAACTCAAGCAGGCGATATTCTGTCGGGCCGAGATCGATCGGCCGGCCCGAGCGCGCCACGCGGCGCTTGTCGCGGTCGAGCTCGATGTCGCCATAGGCGAGCACCGTCGCGAGCCGCTCGGGGCTCGCGCGCCGCAGAAGCCCCTTCACGCGCGCGAGCAGCTCCGGCACCGAGAACGGCTTGACGATGTAGTCGTCGGCGCCGGTCGCAAGCCCCCGCACCCGCTCGCTCTCCTCGCCGCGCGCGGTGAGCATGATGATCGGGAGCTGCTTGGTCTCGGGCCGCGTGCGCAGCCGCCGGCACAGCTCGATGCCCGATAGCCCAGGCAGCATCCAGTCGAGCACGATCAGATCGGGAATGTGCTCCTTGAGGCGGGTATCGGCATCGTCGCCGCGCATCACCGTCTCGACGTCATAGCCGTCGCCTTCGAGGTTGTAGCGGAGAAGCTCGGTGAGAGCTTCCTCGTCCTCAACCACCATAATGCGTGCGCCCATGGTGTCGTCGCTCCTTACGTCTTCAGGTATTCGGTATCGTGGTGGCGAAATTGGTCATGTCGCCCTTCGGCCGCTTGTCGGTGATCGCCTGCCCCTCGATCATGTAGAACACGGTCTCGGCGATGTTGGTGGCGTGGTCGCCGATCCGCTCGATGTTCTTGGCGCAGAACATCAGATGGATGCAGAACGAGATGTTGCGCGGATCCTCCATCATATAGGTGAGGAGCTCGCGGAACAGCGAGGTGCAGATCGCGTCGACCTCCTCGTCGCCCTTCCACACCGCCATTGCCGCCGGCAGATCGTGCGCGGCGTAGGCGTCCAGCACCGACTTGACCTGCTGCTGCACCAGGTCGGTCATGTGTTCCAGGCCGCGGAACAGCTTGAGCGGATGGAAATCCGTCTCCAGCGCCGCGACGCGCTTGCCCATGTTCTTGGCGAGATCGCCGATGCGCTCGAGATCGGTCGCGACGCGCATGGCGCCGACGATCTCGCGCAGGTCAACCGCCATCGGCTGGCGGCGCGCGATGGTGAGCACCGCGCGCTCCTCGATGCGCTTCTGCAGCGCATCGAGCTCGGTGTCGGTGGCGACGACGCGCTGGCCGAGCGCGACGTCGCGGCGGATCAGCGCGTCGACGGAATCGACGATCATGCGCTCGGCGATGCCGCCCATTTCGGCAACCAGGCGCGTGAGCTCCTGGAGGTCGCTGTCGAAGGCCTTTGCGGTATGTTCAGAACCCATGTTCCGTCTCCTCAGCCGAACCGGCCGGTGATGTAATCCTGCGTGCGCCGGTCGCTCGGCGACGTGAAGATCTTGCTGGTATCGTCGAACTCGATCAGCTCGCCGAGATACATGAACGCGGTCTTGTCCGAGACGCGCGCCGCTTGCTGCATGTTGTGGGTGACGATCGCGATCGTGTAGTTCTCGGACAATTCCTGGATCAGTTCCTCAACCTTCGCCGTCGAGATCGGATCGAGCGCCGAGCAGGGCTCGTCGAACAGGATCACCTCGGGCCGGACCGCGACAGTGCGAGCGATGCAGAGGCGCTGCTGCTGGCCGCCGGAAAGCGACAGGCCGGAAGCATTGAGCTTGTCCTTGACCTCGTTCCACAGCGCGCCGCCACGCAACGCCTTCTCGACGCGGTCGTCCATCTCGGACTTCGAGATCTTCTCGTACAGACGAATGCCGAACGCGATGTTCTCGTAGATCGTCATCGGGAACGGGGTCGGCTTCTGGAACACCATGCCGACCCGGGCGCGCAGCAGATTGAGATCAAGCTTGGGGTCGAGAATGTTGGTGTGGTCGAGCAGCAGCTGACCGGTGGCGCGCTGGCCCGGATAGAGATCGTACATCCGGTTGAAGATGCGCAGCAGGGTCGACTTGCCGCAGCCGGACGGGCCGATGAATGCCGTGACGCGGTTGGTGCCGAGCGCCAGATTGATGTTCTTCAATGCATGGTGCTCACCGTAGTAGAAGTTGAGGTTGCGCGCCGTAACCTTGGCGGGCGCCTCGGGCAGGGGCTGCGAGCCGGGATGGACGGTCGGCGCGCTGACGGAAACAGACATTTCACTCATTTTGCAGTCCTCTCGGCGCCGATGATGCGCGCGCCAATGTTCAGGGCAAGCACGGTCAGGGTGATCAGCAGCGCGCCGCTCCAGGCGAGCTGCTTCCAGTAGGCGTAGGGGCTCTGCACGAAATTGTTGATGGTCACCGGCAGGTTGGCCATGGTCTTGTCCAGGCCCAGGCTGAAGAACTGGTTCGAGAGCGCGGTGAACAGCAGCGGTGCCGTCTCGCCGGCAACGCGGGCGGTGGCGAGCAGCACGCCGGTGATGAGGCCGGAACGCGCGGCGCGATAGGCGATCCGCTTGATCACCAGCGAGCGCGGCAGGCCCAGTGCGCTGGCGGCCTCACGCAGCGGGTTGGGAACCAGCAGCAGCATGTCTTCCGTGGTGCGCACCACGACCGGGATCACGATGACGGCGAGCGCCAGCGCGCCCGCGATCGCCGAGAAGCCTCGCATCGGCACCACCACCGCGCCGTAGATGAACAGGCCAATGATGATCGAGGGCGCCGACAACAGAATGTCGTTGATGAAGCGGATCACCGAGGTCAGCTTGTCGTTGCGGCCGTACTCGGCGAGATAGGTGCCGGCGAATAGGCCGAGCGGCGCGCCGATGCCGACGCCGATCGCGGTCATGATCAGCGAGCCGACGATAGCGTTGCGCAGGCCGCCCTCGGTCGATCCGGGCGGCGGGGTGTCAGCGGTGAAGACCTGGAAGTTGAGCCCGGCCAGGCCGTTGTAGAACAGCGTGATCAGGATCAGCGCGAGCCAGGTGACGCCGAAGGCGGCAGCGGCGATGCAGAGCCCGCGGATGACGATGTCCCAGCGGCGGCGACGTGCATAGATCGGGTTCATGGCTTTACTTCCCGGCCTTGGTTTCCAGGCGCATCAGCATCAGCCGCGCGGCTGCGAGCACGAAGAACGTCAACACGAACAGGAGCAGACCGAGAAGGATCAGGCCGGACTGGTGCAGGCCGTCGCTCTCGGCGAACTCCGACGCGATCGCCGCCGAGATCGTGGTACCCGGGGCGAAGATCGACGATGAGATGCGGAACGAATTGCCTATGATGAAGGTCACCGCCATGGTTTCGCCGAGCGCGCGGCCCAGCGCCAGCATGACACCGCCAATGATGCCGACGCGGGTGTAGGGGATCACCACGCTGCGGACGACTTCCCAGGTGGTGCAGCCGACACCATAGGCGGCTTCCTTCAAGACCGGCGGCACCGTCTTGAACACGTCGACCGAGATCGAGGTGATGAAGGGCAGCACCATGATCGCGAGGATCAGCGCGGCGTTGAACAGGCTGAGATAGGAGGGGGGCCCGGCAAAGATCGCGCCCAGCACAGGGACGCCGTCGAAGACCTTGATCATGAATGGCTGGAAGGTGTTGGCCAGGAACGGCCCGAGCACGAAGAAGCCCCACATGCCGTAGATGATCGAGGGAATGCCGGCGAGCAACTCGACCGCCATGCCGATCGGGCGGCGCAGCCATTGCGGACAGAGCTCGGTGAGGAAGATCGCAATGCCGAGGCCGACCGGAATGGCGATCAGCATGGCGATGAAGGAGGTGATGAGCGTTCCGTAGATCGGCCCGAGCGCGCCCAGCACCGGAGGATCGGCGGACGGTGCCCAGCGCTGCGTCCACAGGAAGGAGAGGCCGTACTCCTTCATCGCGGGGAAGGCGCCGACGACCAGCGAAAGGATGATGCCGCCGAGGATCAGCAGCACCGAGATCGCGGAAAGCCGCGTGATCCAATAGAAAGTGACGTCGCCGAGCTTGAACGCGCCCAAGGCCTTGGCGCGATCATACGGTCCGGCATCGTCGATTACATCGCTCTGAACGGCCATCTCTGCCACGCCGATCCCCTGTTTTGCTCACGCCAGCTGCATGCCGCCAAAGGCGGTCGTTTTCGACAGCTTGCCCGCGTCGTTCCGGGATTGTCTTGAAGGGGACCCGGAATCCTGAAGATTCCGGGCCGCTCGTCCACTCGCGCCCGCCGCGAGGCGGAGCGCGAGTTCAGTACGCTGCAATCAGCTCTTGATCTCGGCAGCCCACGTCTTCTCGATCTGCTTCACGACAGTGTCGGGCATCGGGATGTAGTCGAGCTCCTCGGCCATCTTGTCGCCCTTCTCGAACGCCCACTTGAAGAACTTGAGGGCTTCCTGGGAGGCCGCCTTGTCGGTCGCATCCTTGTGCATCAGGATGAAGGTCGCGCCGGTAATCGGCCAAGACGCTTCACCCGGCTGGTCGGTCAGGATCACATAGTAGTTCTTGGAGCCGGCCCAGTCGGCGTTGGCGGCTGCAGCCTGGAAGGCCGCAACGGTCGGCTGCACGGTCTTTCCGGACTTGTTGATCAGGGCACCGTAGGTCAGCTTGTTTTGCTTGGCATAGGCATACTCGACATAGCCGATCGAGTTCTTGGTCTGGCTGACATTGCCCGCGACGCCTTCATTGCCTTTGGCGCCAACGCCCGTCGGCCATTCGACCGCGGTACCGGCACCGACCTTCGTCTTCCACTCGGCATTGGTCTTGGAAAGGAAATCGGTCCAGATGAACGTGGTGCCGGAACCGTCCGACCGACGCACGACGGTGATGGCGTCCGAGGGGAGCTTCACCTTGGGATTAAGCTTGGCGATCGCCGGGTCATTCCAAGTCTTGACCTTGCCCAGATAGATGTCGCCCAGCAGCTCGCCGGAAAACACCAGCTCGCCCGACTTGATCCCTTCGAGATTGACGACCGGCACCAGGGCACCCATCGCCTGCGGCCATTGGATCATTCCGTCCTTTTCAAGCTGCTCGGGCTTGAGAGGCATATCGCTCGCGCCGAAGGTCACGGTCTTGGCCTGGATCTGCTTGATGCCGCCGCCCGAACCGATCGACTGGTAGTTCAGACCGTTGCCGGTCTCCTTTTTGTAGGCGTCAGCCCACTTGGAATAGAGCGGGAACGGGAACGTCGCGCCGGCGCCGGTGATGTCGGCCGCGAAGGCGGCCGTCGTCGATGCGGCTACCAAGCCAGCAGCGACCATAGTTTTGAGGAAATTCATGCTGGTCTCCATACAGGGGAGCGAAGCGCCATCCGCGCCCGATCGCGCTCCCCGCGCCGCCCGTTTAGGAGCGGTCGGCTGTGCTTTTACGAAGGTTTCATGACAGTTGGATGACGCAACCAAGCATTTGGATTCGCTTGGTTTTTAGGCCGCGGTCGAAATCTTCGCCTGGGGAAAACACGCCGTGAAAGTTGCACCCTGCTTGGGCACGCTTTCGATCAAAAGCCGGCCGCGGTGGCGGTTAAGAATATGTTTCACCAGCGATAATCCGAGTCCGGTACCGCCTTGCGAGCGGCTGTCGCCGACGTCCACCCGATAGAAGCGCTCGGTCAGCCGCGGCAGGTGCTCGGGCGCGATACCGGGGCCGAAATCGCGTACCATGATCCGGATTTCCTGAGTTCCATCAGAGGCGGCGCCTGATGTCAGCGACACGATGACGCGCCCGCCGGAGGCGCCGTATTTGAGCGCGTTCTCGATCAGGTTCTCAAACAGGCGGAGCAGCTCCTCGCGGTCGCCGGCGATCATCACCGGCGGATCCGGCAGCTGGATTTCCACCACGACCTGGCGCTCGCGGGCCAGCGGCTCGAGCCCGTCGGCGACCTGGCGGATGATCGGCACGAGGTCGACCAGGGTGTCGGGCCGGACATGGGCCGACAGCTCGACCCGCGACAGCGACAGCAAATCGTCGATCAGGCGCGCCATGCGGGTGGCCTGGTTGTGCATGATGCCGAGGAAGCGCTCGCGCGCCTTGGGGTCGTCCTTGGCCTGGCCCTGCAGCGTGTCGATGAAGCCCGACAATGCGGCCAGCGGCGTACGCAGCTCGTGGCTCGCATTGGCGACGAAGTCGGCGCGCATCTCCTCCACCCGGCGCAGCGGCGTCTGGTCGTGGAAGGTCATCAGCATGCATTTGTCGGTACCGCCGAAGCTGGTCGGAACCGGCACCGGCGTGATCATGAGCTCCATCCAGCGATCGACCGGAACATGGTCGAGATAGGTCGCGCGCCGCGGCTCGGTGGTCGCGATCGCCTCGCGCAGTGCCGTGATGATCTCCGGCGAGCGCAGCGCGAACTGGGCGAGCTCGTTCCGACGCAGCGCCGGGGCGAGCTGAGCGGCGGCGGCATTGAGGTGGATGACGCGACCGGCGCGGTCGAGCAGCACAGCCGGATCCGGCATGCCGGCGACCACCGCGGCCACCGCCGCGCTCTCGACCGGGTTGATGCGCCTGACGTCGTCCCGGGAAGCGGCGGGATCGTGCAGCCGCCAGGGGATCAGGGCAGCCGCCGCGATGCAGAGGAACACGATCGCGGCGTGCAGTGCCGACAATTCGCCGAGCGAGACCACGACTGACAGCGCCAGCGCCGCGGCGATGAGGATGATGGTCGAGTGCCGCAGCCGGTCCGACCATGGCTGAACGTTGGGAGAAGATGGGGCGTCGATCGCCATCGGGACGGGCTTCTCCTGGAGGACTTGCGGCGGTCAGGCACCGCTGTCGCTACGCTCTCTCACATAGGCGGCTTCACGCGCCGGGCCGGGGTCGAGCTTGAGTGCCGCCTGCTGCAAGCGCTTCGAACGTGTGCCGATTATAACTTCGCGAAACGTCAGCAAGATTACAGATATGACGAAGGGCGACACATAATAGAGGAGGCGGAACAGCAGCATTCCGCCCAGCAGCTCCTCCCGGTCCATCTGCCAGAGGCCGACCAGCATGGCGGCGTCGAACACGCCAAGGCCTCCCGGCGAATGGCTGGCAAAGCCGAGCAGGGTCGCCGAGACGAAGATCACCGCGACCACGACGAAACCGAGATTGGGCTCGTCCGGGACCAGCACGTACATGGCGAGCGCACAAAAGCCGAGATCGATGATGCCGATTGCGATCTGGAGCAGCGTCAGGGGGCCGCCCGGCAGCACCACGGTCCAGGGGCCGCGGCCGACCACCCGCGGCTGGGTCCAGACCCAGACCACGTAGCAGACCAGCGCCGCGATGATCATCAGCGCCAGCGTCCGATTCAGCCAGGGCGGAAGCTGGTCGATCGAGGCTGCAGCCTCCGGATGGTAGGCGATGCCGAGCCCGAGCACGGCGGCGTTGCCGAGCCAGAAGGTGAGGCCGGCGAGGAAGCAGATCTTGGCGACGTCGATCGCGTTCAGTCCATAGGCCGAATAGATGCGATAGCGCACCGCGCCGCCGGTGAAGACGGATGCGCCGACATTGTGACCGATCGAGTAGCTGGTGAAGGCCGCGAGCGCGGTGATCCGGTAGGGCACCTGGGCGTGGCCGATCGCGCGCGTGGCGAACAGGTCGTAGAAGGTCAGGGTGAAATAGCCCGCAGCGACGAACAGCGCCGCCATCGCAATCTGGCTCGGCTCGGTGCTCTTGATCGCTTCGAGGACCTCGTTGAAATCGATGCCCCGCAGCATGTGGTAGAGCACATAGCAAGCGATCCCGATGACCGCGATGCTGATCACAACGCCAAGCTTATGCAGGACTTGCTTCTCGCGCAGAAACGACGTCGCCCTGCGTATGGCTTCCAGCATCTAGACCTCGAACAACGCTTCAGCGGCCAGGGTGGCCGGCGGACGGGCGGACGACTCACAGGCACTCAACGAACCTTCGCCGCCGGCACCGGCATCGCGCATGCCCCCTGCCCCTCCACTAGCGCGTTTTCGGGCGGAGTGGAATTCGCCAGTTCGAACAAAAACACGTGCCTTCAGTATTTTAGGCAGGGTCATGGCTCCTGATGCACGGTTTGGCGCCTTCGGCGGCACGGTTGACGCGAATCTCCGTGGCAATCCTGCGCAGACGCCATGAAGTTTTGATGATTTCGGCCGCACAATGTTCCGTCACGACTTAAGCCAACTTCAATCTATCGGCCGCGCGGTCAGGGTGCACGGCAACATCACGGAGCCGCCGGCGGTGCGGTGCGCGAGACGACGCGGTCGCGCAGCCATGCACCAATGGTGCAACCGACGAGATAGCAGGCGAACATGATCAGCCCAAGGTCGAGCCAGTAGCCGAAGCGGCCGGGGACAACATGGGCGACCGAGGCCGCGATCAGAGCCACAGCAAGCGCGGCGAGCCAGCGCGCCGTCACCTTCGAGGTGCCGTTGCCGCGCTGGACCACCGAGATCCAGCCCATGCAAAAGCCCAGCAGCAACGAGCCGATCAGCCAGCCCAGGTGGAAAGAGACGAGATAGGGCATCGTCACCTCACCAGAAATTCGATGCGGCGGTTCCGCGCCTTGCCTTCATCGGTGTCGTTGCTGGCAACGGGCTGCGTGCTGCCATGGCCGACCGCCGTGAACCGGCTGGCCGGCAAACCGGCCTTGACCAGATAGTCGATCACCGCCTGTGCGCGCTTTTCCGAGAGAGCCTGGTTGAAGGAATCCTCACCGTCCGCGTCGGTATGCCCGACGACCACGATATTGGTGGTGGGGCAGCGCAGTGCGGTCTCGATGAGACGATCAAGGATGGCCACGGAGTCGGGATCGATATCCGCGCGCTTGTTTGCGAAGCGGATTTTGCCCTTGGTCAGCAGCTCTGTGAACAATTGCTGGCACACGGTGCCGTCGACGGGGCCTGCCGCGGGCTTCACCGTGATCTCCGGCTTGTATTGCCAGGTTTTCGGGAAGTCCCTGCCGAGGCCAGCGCGAATGTCGTTGGCGGCGCCCTCGTAGAGCGCATCACCGGACAGCTTCACCTCGCGATCGGAGACGACGAGCGTGCCGGTCGATAGCCGCGACAGCGCGCCAAGCGCTGCGACGACCGCCATGCTGAAGGAGCCGGGTGCGCCGACGCTGGCCTTGAGATTGTCCACGACCTTTTCGGTGAAGAACTTTCGCGAGGCGCTGGTGGCGATTGCCGCATGGACATTGTTGTCGGGAACGTAGCCGGTCAGCGTCACCTTCGCCGCCACCGGGTCCTTGTAGGCCTGGAAGATATAAGGGGGCGCCTTGATGTCGTTGGCGGCGATTGAAAAGCCCTCGGGCAGGTTCTTCAGCGCTGCTGCGATCGCCTCGCGGCCGCCGAGCTCGCGCGCCATGCCCGACAGATTGACCTTGGTGTCCGTTATCGTGATCTTGCCGTCCTTGAGCTTGCCGATCTGGTCCAGCAGGAGCATCGCGGCCGCCTCGAACCGCGGCGGCGCGCCGCGTGCCAGACCCATCTGGTCGGCCACCTCGGCGCCGCCGACCTCCTTGCGGGCCGCCTCGGTCAGCCGGGCCTTCATCGACGGCAAGGACGCGGAGCCCGACAGCGTCACCCGCACCACGTCACGCTCGGCATTCCAGACGAAAGGCTTGGCCTCGGGAACAAGTCGGGTCCGGTCGTCGACCAGTCGCACGCCGGGCACGGTCTCGACCGCCATCACGGCGTCGCGGCGCCCTTCCTCGGAGAAGGCGTCCGCGGCCAGGCTGACGTCGCGGCCATCGACCGCGATCCGGGTTTTGTCCAGGACGGTATTCTTCAGCACCGCCGAGCTTCGGGCAGACAGGTCGGCCTCAACCGGTAAGGTGTTATTCCAGGCCGCAAATCCCCACATGATGGCCAGGGGGATCAGCCCCGGCCACCATTTGCTGGCCCACGAGAAAAGCTTTTGCATTCGACGACCCGAACTCTGGAAACGGAGACAAAACAAACCCTTGGCAGGCTGTCAAACCGGAAATGGTGCCGTTCCGAAGGCCCTGCCTGGACAATCCAAATAACTTTTTCTTCAAGGGTTCTTCCGTAAGTTGAAGGCGGAATGCCAGAGTCCCTCAGCCGGTCATGAAACAACTGCGTAACAACGTCATCCGCGCCGGGCTGGGAGCACTTTATTTCAGCGGGGCGCACCACCTGTTGCGCCCGCTCTTGTCGGGCGTCGGCGCCATTTTCATGCTGCACCGGGTGCGGCCGGCCCGTGAGGCCGCGTTTCAGCCGAACCGGCATCTCGAAGTCACCCCCGAATTCCTTCGCGCGACACTGTGCCATTTGCGCTCGCGCGACATCGACATCGTCACCATGGACGAGCTGCACGAGCGATTGGCGCAGGGACGGTTCGACCGCCGCTTCGCCGCCTTTACCCTCGACGACGGCTATCGCGACAATCTGGACCATGCACTGCCGGTGCTGCGCGAATTTGACGCGCCTCTGACCGTCTATGTCGCGAGCGACTTTGCCGACGGCACCGGACGCCTGTGGTGGGCGGCGCTGGAGGCCGTCATCGCGAAGGCCGAGCAGATCGACATTACAATCGGCAATTCTGCATTGCGGCTCGATGCGACGACGCCTGCGGCCAAGCAGGCAACGTTCGACCGCCTGCACGACTGGCTGCGCGCGCTGCCGGGCGAGCACGACCTCAAGCGCGAGATCGAGGCACTGTGCACGACGTACGACGTCGACATGGGAGCGCTGTGCCGCAGCCTCTGCCTGTCCTGGACCGAGTTGAAGACATTCGCCGCCGATCCGCTGGTCACGATCGGCGCGCACAGCGTCAGCCATTGCAACCTCGCCAAGCAGGCGGAAGACGTTGCCGCGCAGGAGATGACGGTGAGCCGCGCGCGGATCGAGCAGGCGCTGGAGCGCCCCGTGCTGCATCTTGCCTACCCCTATGGCGACCGCGAGGCCGCGGGGATGCGCGAATTCACCCTTGCTGCAGCCGCCGGCTTCAAGACCGCGGTGACGACGCGGCCCGGCATGCTGTTCGCCGACAATGCCGCCCACATGACGGCGCTGCCACGCGTCTCGCTCAACGGCAACTACCAGGACGCGCGCATCCTGCCGGTGCTGACCTCGGGCGCTGCGACCGCGATGTGGAACGGCCTCCGCCGGATCGCGGCGGCGTAGCCCCTCGATGTCCGCGGCGGCGGAGATTGACTCCCCTCCCCGCCCCGCTCACAACAAGCGCCAATCAAGGGAGGCACCATGTTCAACGATCTGTTCTCGCTCAAAGGCCGCATCGCGCTGGTGACCGGCGGCTCGCGCGGCATCGGCAAGATGATTGCGGCGGGATTCCTCAGCGCCGGCGCGGCGAAGGTCTACATCACCGCGCGCAAGGCAGGACCCTGCGAAGCCACCGCGAAAGAGCTCAGCGCCCAATACGACGGCGAGTGCATCGCGCTGCCGATCGACATCTCCACGGTCGCCGGCTGCGAGCTGCTGGCGAATGAGTACGGCAAGCGCGAGGCCAGGCTGGACATCCTGGTCAACAATGCCGGCGCGGCCTGGGGCGCGGAGTTCGACGAATTTCCGGAGAGCGGCTGGGACAAGGTGATGAACCTCAACGTCAAGGCGCCGTTCTTCCTGACCAAGGCGCTGGCGCCGACGCTGCGCGCGTCGGGAAGCGCGGAGCGGCCCGCGAAGGTGATCAACATCGCCTCGATCGACGGCATCTTCGTCAATCCGGGCGAGACCTATTCCTATGCCGCGAGCAAGGCCGGGCTGATCCATCTGACGCGGCGCATGGCGGTGAAGCTCGTCCCGGACCACATCGTGGTCACCGCGATCGCGCCGGGCCCGTTCAAGTCCGACATGAACCGCGCCGCGCGCGACCACGCCGACGAGGTCGCAACGCGCGTACCCGTCGGCCGCATCGGCACCGACGAGGACATGGCGGGCGCCGCGATCTATCTCGCCTCGCGCGCGGGCGATTACGTCGTCGGGGCGACCATCGCGGTCGACGGCGGCATCGTCTATGCGAACCCGGGGATCAAGGGCAGCGGGTGGGACAGCGATTGATCGGGCGATCTCTGGTCACACGCAATGGGGCCCAAAACCGAAACGTCGAAAACAACCCCATGCACAGTAGAATGCCCCTTGATCAGCAAGGGATTTTCTTGAGCCGCCCAGAAACGACGATTCAGCCGCGACGCGGTTGACACGTCGGGCAAAACACTGCCCGTCCGGAATCCAGTGCGCTTGCGACTTCTATGTGAAGCCACAAGCGCCCCTGGAATAGTGCATCACCCGCTTCCCGGGTGATGACGCCATTCGTGTTTGCGGGAGTGCCGAGTCCCGATGCTTACGACTCGATCTTCACGTACTCGAAATCGCCGGGCTTGTTGTCGATGCCGACCTTGGGCGGGGAGATCCAGGACGCGAACTGGCCGATCTCGGTGACGGGCTGCATCAGGGAGGTGATGAAGTCGCCGTCGCTGGCGGACGGCAGCCACTCGTCCTTGCGCTTGGCCCAGGTGGCATCGTCGATCAGGATGCCGTCGGGCGTCGCGTGCACGTCCTTGAACTCGCCGATGTGGCGGTGGAAGGCAACGTTGGGCAGCTTGAGCTGGAAATCGTAGCCCGCGGTCGAGATCACCTTGTTCCAGCGCAGCATGCCCTTGACGCAGTCCTGGCTGTAATCGTCGCGCAGGCGCATGTTGAGCGCGGTCAGCGCCGGCTCGTCGACCAGCTTGATCTCGCCGTTGATCAGCTTGAGCACCGGATAGGTGGAGTTCTTGAGCTGGTGATCGTCTTCGATCTGGGTCTCGTGGTAGCGGCCCTTGATGCCGGCGTTGAAGGCGTTGGCCGCGTTGGTCGAGACCTCCGAGCCGAACAGGTCGAGCGACAGCGTATAGTGCAGGTTCAGCTTCTTCTGGATGGTCGGGAGATCGATCACCCCGAGCGCGCGGACCTTGGCGATGTCGGCGGGATCGGTGATGCCGGCCGCCTTCATCGCATCGCAGGTGCGCTGCACGACGCGGGTGATGCCGGTCTCGCCGACGAACATGTGGTGCGCCTCCTCCGTCAGCATGAAGCGGCAGGTGCGCGACAGGGGATCGAAGCCGGACTGCGCGAGGCTGTGCAGCTGCATCTTGCCGTCGCGATCGGTGAAGTAGGTGAACATGAAGAACGACAGCCAGTCCGGCGTCGCCTCGTTGAAGGCGCCCAGCATGCGCGGCGCATCGGCATCGCCGGAGCGGCGGCGCAGCAGATCATCCGCTTCCTCGCGGCCGTCGCGGCCGAAATATTTCTGCAACAGATAGACCATCGCCCAGAGGTGGCGGCCTTCCTCGACGTTGACCTGGAACAGGTTGCGCATGTCGTAGAGCGAGGGCGCGGTCTTGCCGAGATGGCGCTGCTGCTCGACCGAGGCCGGCTCGGTGTCGCCCTGGATCACGATCAGGCGCCGCAGCATGGCGCGATGCTCGCCCGGAACCTCCTGCCAGGCCGGCTCGCCGTAGTGCTCGCCGAACGGCACGACGCGGTTTTCCTCCTGCGGCGCGAGCAGGATGCCCCAGCGATATTCGGGCATGCGGACATAGTCGAACTTGGCCCAGCCGCGCGGATCGACCGAATAGGCCGTGCGCAAATAGACCAGCGATTCCTGGAAACCTTCCGGCCCCATGTCGCTCCACCAGTCCATGTAGCCGGGATGCCAGCCTTCCAGCGCCTTGAGCACCTGGCGGTCTTCGGCAAGATTGACGTTGTTGGGAATCTTGGTCGAGTAGTCGACGTTCATGATGTTGACGTTCATGGGGACCTCCCGTGTGGGACTAGCTCGCTTGAAGGGGCGAATGGCGAATGGCGGGTAGCGAATGGGCATCCCCTATTCGCCATTCGCCACTCCCTACCCGCTAGACTCGCGTCATATCGAATTTCGGCTTCTGGCCGCTGCCGTAGCGGCGCAGCGCGCCTTCCTCACCGACGGCATTCGGACGCTGGAAGATCCAGTTCTGCCAGGCGGTGAGGCGCGCGAAGATCTTTGATTCCATCGTCTCGGGGCCGACGAAGCGCAGGCTCGCTTCCATGCCGGTGAGGCTGTCGGGCGAGAAGCTGGCGCGCTCCTCGAGGAACACGCGGACCTCGTCGTCCCAGTCGATGTCGTCGAGCGCAAAGGTGACGAGGCCGAGCTCTTCCGCCTGCTCCGCATCGAGCGCGGTGCCGAGCGTGGCTTCCGCGCGGTCGACGTCGGACGGATCGGCCTGGAAGCGCGATTGCAGCCGCGTCAGGCCATGGCTCATTGGATACGGGCCGAAGTTCATCGCAGACAGTTCGATCGACGGCGGCGGACGGTTGTCGCCCTGGCGCGTGCCGATCAGCATGTAGGAGCGGTCGGCGGCGAACACGAGCTCGGCCAGCGTGCCGGCAAAGCAGGAGCCGGGTTCGACCAGCGTCACCAGCGTGCGCGAGGTGACGTCGATGCGCTTCAGCACGCGCTTCCAGTAGTGCCTGATCTCGTTGACGAGCCAGTGGGCCTTGTTGGCTTCGAGGAAGGCGTCGCAGGCGAGCACATGGGCGCGGTCGCCATGGCTCTTGAACACCAGCATGGCGATCTCGAGCTCGTTGATGCGAAGATGCAGGATGGCATCGTCGATCTCGCGCGCGACCTGGAGCGGCCAGAACGACGCTCCTTGCGCCATCATTCCGTCGATGTCGGCGGGCGGTGCAGCCTCCGGCGCCTTGATCGAAATGGTGGCGATGCGGGCCGCGCGATCGATGTCCACGGTGACGAAGCCATAACGGATGCCGGTCTCGTCAATGACGCGGTTGAGCGGCGTCAGCGCAACGCCCTTGCCGCTGCCCTGCCGCTTCGAAGCGGCGGCGAATTCCCTGGCGCGCTCGGCGATCCTGGCTTCCAGCTTGGAGTTCGGCGCAATCTCGTCCACGAGACGCCACTGCACCGCGCGCTTTCCCTTCACACCCTCCTCGATGGTGCAGAAAAAATCGGCATGGTCGCGGCGCACTTTTCGCTTGTCGACGACGCGCGTCAGACCGCCGGTGCCGGGCAGCACGGCGAGCAGCGGCACTTCAGGCAAGGCCACCGCGGACGAGCCGTCATCGGCAAGGATGATGTGATCCGTCGCAAGCGCCAGTTCATAGCCGCCGCCGGCGGCCGAGCCGTTCACCACGGTGATGAAGCGCTGGCCGGAATTTTCCGACGAATCCTCCATGCCATTGCGGGTCTCGTTGGTGAATTTGCAGAAATTCACCTTGTGCGCGTGGGTCGATCCCGCGAGCATGCGGATGTTCGCGCCGGCGCAGAACACGCGGTTCTTGGCCGAGCGCATCACCACGACCTTCACCTCGGGATGCTCGAAGCGCAGTCGCTGAAGCGCGTCAGCCAGCTCGATATCGACGCCGAGGTCGTAGGAATTGAGCTTGAGCAGGTAGCCCTCGAACAGGCCGCCGTTCTCATCGACATCCATGGTCAGCGTCGCGACGTCGCCGTCGACCGCGAGCTTCCAGTGCTTGTAGCGGGACGGTTCGGTCTGGAAATCGATGAATGTCGCGCCGCCTGCGAGGCGCCGATCTTCCCCGGCCATGGGTCATCCCTGAGCTTGAATTATGCGTTCTGGCTTGTCCGTTAGATGCACAATAATGCATCTTTTCGAACGCGTCTAGCCATCAACTGCCGTAGCATGCACTTTGTTTCATGAGGAGTCGTTCTGCTGCCATCACGCGGCGCGCCCTTGCAGACCCTGATCGTCGCGCAGGGCCGCTCCTGCGAACTGCTCGATCGCCTCCAGCGTCGCCGCCGGCGCCTCGCGATGCGGAGAATGCCCCGCGCCGGAAACGATCTTCACGTCGACCGGGCAGTAGCACTCCTCCTGCGCGATCTCGACCTGACGCAGCGTCCCGTACTGATCGTCCGCACCCTGCACGACCAGAACGGGGACGCGGATGTAGGCGAGGTAGTCTGAAATGTCCCAATCGCGGAACTTCGGGTCGAGCCAGGCGCCGTTCCAACCGTAGAACGCGTTGTCGACGTCCTTGTGCCAGCGCGCGAGCTTCGTCTTGAGGTCGGTGGTCTCAAACGTCGCCTTGATCGCGGCGATGGATTTGATCGAGATATCCTCGACGATGAAATGCGGCGCGATCAGCACGAGGCCGCTGAGACGATGATCCTGATGCGCTCCGGCATAGATCGTGGCGATCGAGGCCCCGTCGGAATGGCCGAGCAGAAGGCCACGCTTGAAGCCGATCAAGTCGAGCAGCTTCGGCAGCACGTCCAGCGCCTCGCGTTGCATGTAGTCGAGTGGCCGCGGCAGCGCGACCGGACTGGATTGACCATAGCCCGCGCGCGAATAGACGAAGATGCCGGCGCCGGAGGCTTGCTGCAGCTTCTCCGGGAAGTCGCCCCAGAGCCCGACGGAGCCGAGGCCTTCGTGCAGCATCACGATGGTCGGCGCATCCGCGGCCGGTGGCGCGAGCCATTTGTATTCGAGGCTGGCGGTGCCGATGCTGAGGAAACCGGTGGGGGTGAGATTGGTCATGGTGTCACTCTGCTTCGCTGGATGAGCGCGAGATATTTACGCGCACTCCGTCGTTCCCTCCCCCTTGTGGGGAAGGGAACGCGACGGAGGTCTCGGTGACGGCAGTGCGCGGCATCAGCAAACTCAATTCGCGCCTTCCCGCAGTTTGAACCGCTGGATCTTCCCCGTCGCGGTCTTGGGCAGGGACTCCACCACGTCGATCCAGCGCGGATATTTCCAAGGGCCGATCTTTTGCTTGACGTGTTCCTTCAGCATCTCCTGCAAGTCCGTCGTCGTCGCGCCCGGGCGCAGCACCACGAACGCCTTCGGCTTCAGGAGGCCTTCCGGATCGGCCTCGGGCACGACGGCGGCTTCCAGCACCGCCGGATGGGTGATCAGCGCGCTCTCGACCTCGAACGGCGAGACCCAGATGCCGGAGACCTTGAACATGTCGTCGGCACGGCCGCAGAAGGTGTAGCGGCCCTCGCCGTCGCGAACATACTTATCTCCGGTGCGAGTCCACGGCCCCTCGAAGGTGCGGCGGCTTTTGTGACGCTGATTCCAATAGCCCTCGCCGGCGGAAGGCGCATCGACCAGGAGCTCGCCGACCTCGCCGTCGGCGACGTCCTGGCCGGCCTCGTTCACAAGCCGCACCGCGTAGCCCGGCACCGGCTTGCCGGAGGAGCCGTACTTGATATCGCCGGGCGCGTTCGAGAGAAAAATGTGCAAGAGCTCGGTCGAGCCGACGCCGTCGAGGATGTCGACGCCGAACCGCGCTTTCCAGCTGTTGCCGACGGATTCCGGCAGCGCCTCGCCGGCGGAGGTGCAAATGCGCAACGCCTCGCCGCAGCGCTCGCCCTTCATCGTCTCGTCGTTGAGCATCGCCGCGAACAGCGTCGGCACGCCGTAGAAGATTGACGGATTGTAGCGGTTCATCAGGTCGAACATGCGTGCCGGCGTCGGACGCTCGCTGTTGAGGATGACGCTCGCGCCGACGGCCATCGGGAACGTCAACGCATTGCCGAGGCCGTAGGCGAAGAACAGTTTTGCGGCCGACAGGCAGACATCGCTCTCGCGAATGCCGAGCACCTGCTTGGCGTAGGTGTCGGCGGTTGCCTGCATGTTCGAATGCAGATGGCGCACGCCCTTGGGCATGCCGGTCGAGCCCGACGAATAGAGCCAGAACGCCGGCTCATCCGGATGGGTCACGGCGGTGGTGAACTGGTCGCTCTCGCCGGCCATCTCTTCGGCCAGCTGCTTGTGGCCGTTCTGCTTGGCACCGGAGACGACTACATGCTCGAGATCGGGCATGCGGCCGACGACGTCCTTGATGACGGGATAGAGCGCCTCGGACACGAACAGCACGCGGGCACGACAATCGGCGAGGATGTAGGCGTATTGGTCGGCGGTCAAAAGCGTGTTCAGCGGCACCGGCACGATGCCGGCGCGGATTGCGCCCAGGAACACGACCGGGAAGTCGATCGTATCCAGCATGATCATCGCGACGCGTTCCTCGCGGCGGACGCCGAGCCGGCGCAGCATGTTGGCGACGCGCCGGGTCTGGCGCTGGAGCTCGCCATAGGTGATGCGCGAGACGGTGTCGTCGAAGGCGAGCTTGCTGCCGCGGTCCTCCTCGACGTTACGGTCGAGCAGCCAGGTCACCGCGTTATAGGATCCCTCGCTCACAGACATCTCCCCCGAATTTAGAATTATAATTCATAGAAAGACATCGCATTGGCTTGCTGTCAATGCCAGCAGGCACTATGTTTCATTAAAACGCGCCGCAGGACCCCTGTAAAGAAGGCTCATGAGCGAAAGTCCCGACGCCGAATCCCGCTTCCTCGAACAGCTCGGCCAGCGCGTGCGCACCATGCGCGCGCTGCGCGGCATGTCGCGCAAGGTGCTCGCCAAGGTATCAGGAATATCGGAGCGCTACATCGCGCAGCTCGAGAGCGGCAAGGGCAATGTCTCGATCGTGCTGCTGCGCCGCGTCTCGGACGCGATGGGCGCGCATCTCGAAGACCTGCTCCCTTCGGCCGATCCAACGCCGGACTGGCAGATGTTTCGCGATCTCTTGCGCAAGGCAACCCCGGCGCAGATCGCTCAGGCCAAGGAGCTGCTCTCCGGCGGCAGCGCCTCCGCCCCGCGACGCGCGCCATTCTGCGGCATCGCGCTGATCGGCCTGCGCGGCGCCGGCAAATCCACCCTCGGCAAGATCCTGGCGAAGAAGATTGGCTGGAGCTTCGTCGAGCTCAACAAGGAGGTCGAGCGGCAGAACGGGCTCTCGGTCGCCGAGATCATCGCGCTTTACGGCCAGGAAGGCTTTCGCCGCATGGAACAGGCGGCGCTGCAACAGTTGCTCGCGCGCAACGAGCTGATGGTGCTGGCAACCGGCGGCGGCATCGTCTCCGAGCCGCTCACCTTCGACCAGGTGCTATCCTCGTTCTACACGATCTGGCTGAAGGCCGAGCCCGAGGAGCATATGGCGCGCGTGCGCCGCCAGGGCGATCTGCGCCCCATGGCCGATGACCGCTCCGCCATGGCGGAGCTGCGCAACATCCTGCTCAGCCGCGAGCCGCTGTATTCGCGCGCGGCGGCGGTGGTGGATACCGCGGGGCTGTCCGTCGATGCCGCCGCCGTGCGGCTGATCGATGCGGTGCGGCCCGTGCTGCAGAACGAGGCGCGCAGCTTCGGCCTGCGCAGCGTGGCGCTGTGAGCTCGGTTTTCGCATGACCAATATCGACACCTCGGTCTCGCTGTTCGATCGGATCGGCGGCAGCGCAACGATCGACGCCCTCGTCGACCGCTTCTACGACCGCATGGACACGCTACCGGAGGCGAAGATCATCCGCGCGATGCATGCGGACGACCTCGGTCCGATCCGCGACGTCCTGAAGCGCTATCTCACCGAATGGACGGGTGGCCCGAAGCTCTATTCCCCCGAGAAAGGTCATCCGAGATTGCGGCAGCGGCACTTCGGCTTTGCCATCGGCGATGCCGAGCGCGATGCGTGGATGCTCTGCATGCGCGGGGCGCTGGCGGAGACGATCACCGATGCCGCCGCGCGGCAGCATCTCGATCGCACGATGTCGGGCCTCGCCGACTGGATGCGCAACTGGCCTTAGTTGGACGCCGTCTCTTGGTGCGATCCCGTCGTCCGGCTAAGCTGTGCAGGACAACGGAGGCTTCTCCATGGACGCAAGCATCGCGCCGGAAGTCATCAGACGTCCTGTTCCCGCGCATATGACGCACATCGTCTCGTCGATCTCCTGCTATCGCGAGCGCGGGGCCGGCCTGACCAATTTTCGCCACGCCGCGCCGCTGTCGCTGCCGTTTCTGATCAACCTTGGCAGCCCGTTCCGCATCGCGCTCGGGCGTGAGCCCGATCGGTCGGATATCCAGCCGAGCTTCGTTGCCGGCTTGTTTCCCGGACCCGTGCAGATCGAATCCGATGGCCGCGCCATGTGTGTCCAGATCGACTTCACGCCGCTCGGCGCTTACCGGTTCTACGGCGGCGCCGTACCTGACCTCACCGCGCGCATGGTCGATATCGGAGATTTGCTCGGCCGCGACGGTCGAGAACTGGGCGAGCGGGTGGCGGAAGCAGACAATTGGCAGCGACGCCTCGACATCATCGAGACTTTCGTGCTTGAGCGGACGGTGCACGAGCCCTCCCCCGCAATCGCTGCGGCGCTCAGCCAGCTCTGGCGCAGCGCTGGCGCAGCGCGCATATCGGACATCGCATCGGACATCGGCTGGAGCCGTAAACATCTCGCGCGCCGGTTTCACAACGAGATCGGCGTTTCACCGAAGACATTGGCGCGGATGCTGCGCTTTCACCGCGCCTGCGAACTGGCGCGCAACGGGGATAGGCGAGGCTGGGCCGGTATTGCGATCGAGGCCGGCTTTGCCGACCAGGCGCATCTCGCCCGCGATTTCAAGGAGTTCAGCGGCGAGAAGCCGACCATCTGGGCCGCGCGGCTGGAGCAGCTTGATCCACGCCTGATCCGCGAAGCCGGCGGATAGTTTCAGGTCCCATTTGTTCAAGCCGCGAGACGACGGCTCGCCTAGGCTGAGCGCACAATCCAAGTGGAGAATGCCATGTCCAGTCCAACCGGAAACGAACCCCCTCGCCTCTATCACACGATGCGCTGCAAGGACGCGGAGGCGATGATCGTGTGGCTGAAGGACGTCCTGGGATTCACCGAGCGGGTGGTCTACCGGCGCGAGAACATCGTCGCGCATGCGGAACTGTCGTTCGGGTCATCCATTCTGATGCTCGGAGCGCATCGGCAGGATAGCTATGGCAGGAGCGTCGGCGAACTCGACGGGCGCCGAACCGACGCGGTGTACTTGGCCGTTGACGATCCCGACGCGCTTTATGCCAGGGTGAAGGCATCCGGAGCTCGAATCGAAACGGAATTGCAAGACACCGACTACGGCAGCCGGGACTTCTCGGCGCGGGACCCCGAAGGCGGCCTCTGGAGCTTCGGCACCTACTGGCCGAAAGCCGGCGAAGATCCGTTGCCGGCCTGACCTCGAGCCAAACGGAATGCGCAAGCCTGATATCGGGGCGGAGCAATCGCGCAGCGTGGACAACCGGCGCGCCCGCATTAGACTGGCGGGCATGACCGACACCCTCCCCGATACCATCCGTCGCCTCTACACCGATCCCGGCGAATACATCGACAGCGATCATCCCGCGGTGCAGCGTTTCGCCGAAACCAGCGTACGCCCGGAGGCGGACGCACGCGAGAAGGCGAGCGTGCTCTACAAGGCGGTGCGCGACGGTATCCGCTACAATCCCTATGTCAGCATGCGCGTCGCCGAGACGTTTCGCGCATCGAGCGTCCTCGCTGCGGGGCAGGGCTATTGCGTCGGCAAGGCCGCGCTCTATGCCGCCGCCTGCCGCGTCCACGGCATTCCGGCCCGCGTCGGCTTTGCCGACGTGAAGAACCATCTCACCACCGAGAAACTCCGCGCCAGCATGGGCACCGACATCTTCACCTGGCACGGTTTCACCGAGGTGCATGTCGACGGCGCCTGGCGCAAGGCGACGCCGACGTTCAACGATACGCTCTGTGCGAAGGTCGGCGTGGCGCCGCTCGATTTCGACGGCCACAGCGATGCGCTGCTGCATCCGTTCGACGGCGAAGGCCGCGCCTACATGCAGTATGTCAACGACCGCGGCACCTATCACGACGTGCCTGCGAAATTCTTGATGCGCGAGATGGCGCGCGTCTACGCCGACATGCAGGGCGAGGATCTCACGGGACGCGATATGGAGCGCGAAGCGGACAGTGAGAGCGGCAGGGTGGGTCAGCGAGGCGCAATCCACCGCGTCTCGTGACAGGACACGATGGTGGATGACGCCTTCGGCCAATCCACCCGACGATCACAACAATAGCGAGCGCACAGAGCCTGCCCCCTCCCGCAGCAGCGGCAGGAATCGATCGACCAATTCCTGCGCCGGCACCCGGTCGATATGCGCGCCCATGTTGATGGCGGCGACGATCACGCCGTCATAGCGGCGGACCGGGACCGAGATCGAGCGGAAATGGGGTTCAGCCTCGCGGTCGACGAGCGAGTAGCCTTGCGCGCGATCGGCTGCGATGCGCGCGAGCAGCGCCCTCGGGTCCGTCACCGTCTGCGGCGTCAGGGGCTCGCGTTTCATCATCTTCAGGCGCGCGGTGAGCTCAGCATCATCGAACTGGCCGAGCATGGCGCGGCCGACCGAAGTGCAGAAGGCCGGCAGCCGGTAGCCGATTTCGAGCCCGCCGGAAAACACCCGCGCCGGACTGCCGCGAGCGATGAACACGACCTCATCGCCATCGAGCACCGCGAGCGAGGAGATTTCCTGCGCCGCGGTCGCGATGCGATCGAGCACGGGTTGAAGAACCGCGACGAGCTGGTTGGATCGCAGATATGAGGCCGCCAAGGTCAGCACATGCGGCGTCAGCGAGAACAGTTTTCCATCGCCAATGACGAAGCCGCCACGCTGCAGCGTGAACAGCATGCGCCGCGCGGTGGCGCGCGGAAGCTCCGCGGCGCGGGCGAGATCGCTCAGCGTCGTGGGACCTGCCGTGGTGCCGAAGCATTGCAGCAGGCGCAGCCCGCGATCGAGGCTCTCGACGAAATCCGTGGCACGCTCCTCGCGCTCGTCTCGCTTCAGCTTGGGCATGAGTGTGGGACAATCCTGCAAAATAGTGCTTGCTGCCGCTCCAAGGCATGTCATAATTCGCCCATTCGTTCAATAGGCGAACAAACGCTACTCCACGAGGATGCACGCGCCATGATGAGCCAGGAGCAGAACGACCTGATCACCCGCACCGGGCCCAAGGATCCCTGCGGCAAGCTGATGCGAAGCTACTGGCAGCCGGCGGCGCTGGTGGACGAGCTGGAGGGCGCGCGGCCGATCCGCCCCGTCAGGCTGCTCGGCGAGAACCTGGTGCTGTTTCGCGACGAGACCGGACGCTACGGCCTGATCGACCGCCATTGCGCGCATCGCGGCGCCGACCTCGCCTTCGGGCGGCTCGAGCATGGCGGCCTGCGCTGCTCCTTCCATGGCTGGCTGTTCGACGCGACCGGGCAGTGCATCGAGACCCCGGCCGAGCCGAAGGATTCGAAGCTCTGCCAGAACATCCGCCAGCGCTCCTATCCCGTCGTGGAGAAGAGCGGCATCCTCTGGGCCTATCTCGGCGAGGGCGAGCCGCCGGCATTTCCGGAGATCGACTGCTTCGTTGCGCCGGGCACGCATACGTTCGCTTTCAAGGGGCACATGGCCTGCAACTGGCTGCAGGCGCTCGAAGTCGGCATCGATCCCGCGCACGCTTCCTATCTGCACCGCTTCTTCGAGGACGAGGACACCTCGACCGCCTACGGCAAGCAATTCCGCGGCGCCTCCGCCGGCTCCGATCTGCCGATGACGAAGATCCTGCGGGAATACGACCGCCCGATCATCAACGTCGAGCACACCGAATACGGCCTGCGCCTCATCGCCCTGCGCGAGATCGACGAGGAGCGCACGCATGTGCGCGTCACCAACCAGCTCTTCCCGCACGGCTTCGTC
Organism: Bradyrhizobium sp. in8p8; assembly: GCF_000426845.1. Taxonomy (GTDB): domain Bacteria; phylum Pseudomonadota; class Alphaproteobacteria; order Rhizobiales; family Xanthobacteraceae; genus Bradyrhizobium; species Bradyrhizobium japonicum_C. The sequence continues at coordinate 862,898 of NZ_AUGD01000001.1, forward strand.
ATCCCCATGAGCACGGAGATGACGATCACGCAGTGGCACGTGCCGGTCGACGACGAGAACTGCTACTGGTACGCGATCTTCACCAGCTACAGGAACCCGGTCGACAAGCAGAAAATGCGCGACCAGCGGCTCGAGCTCTACGAGCTGCCCGATTACATCTCGCGCAAGAACCGCAGCAACGATTACGGCTTCGATCCGCACGAGCAGCAGAACGCGACCTATACCGGCATGGGCAACGACATCAACGTTCACGACCAGTGGGCGGTGGAATCGATGGGCGCGATCCAGGACCGCACCAAGGAGCATCTCGGCCAGAGCGACAAGGCGATCGTGCAATATCGCCGCCTGCTGCGGCAGGAGATCGAGAAGGTCTCGGGCGGCGAGAAGCCGATGCTGTTCCTGGACGAGGCCAACGCGCGCAGCATCCAGGGTCCCGCGACCATGGACGGAATCGGGCCGACGCGGGGCTGGGAGACCTACTGGATGGAGGTCGACGTCAAGCGCCGCCGCGGCGCGCCATGGACGGCACCGGTGCCGAAGGAGATCGCCGCCAAGGTGCATCGGCTGACGGCGGCTGAATAGCGCGAAACTCTCTCCATCGTCATTGCGAGCGAAGCGAAGCAAGCCAGAAATGTATCTGCGGGCAGACTCTGGATTGCTACGTCGCTACGATCCTCGCAATGACGGCGGATGTGGCAGATATCTTGCACGAGTTGAGCAGCGGTGATTGAGGAGTTGATGAAGTGACTTTCGTCGCGCGTCATGCGCTGTGGTCGGATGAGCAAAGGGACGCCGCCTCGCGCATGCGTCGTCTCGCCGAGGAGAAGAACCTCGAAGTCATCCGCCTCGCCTTCCCCGACCAGCACGGCATCCTGCGCGGCAAGACCATCATCGCAGCGGAGGCGCTCGCCTCGCTCGAGAGCGGCTGCTCCATCACCACGACCATGCTCGCCAAGGACACCTCGCACCGCACGGTGTTTCCGGTGTTCACCGCGGGCGGCGGCTTCGGCATGAAGGAGATGGAGGGCGCCGCGGACGTGCTGATGGTCGCCGATCCCACCACGTTTCGCGTCTTGCCGTGGGCGCCGACGACGGGGTGGGTGCTGTGCGATCTGTATTTCAACGACGGCCGCCCCGTGCCGTTCGCGACGCGCGGGCTCTACAGGCGCGTGCTCGATGAACTCGGCACGCGCGGTTACGATTTCGTCGCGGGCCTCGAAGTGGAATTCCACATCTTCAGGCTCGAGGATGCGCATATGCGCGCCGAAGATGCCGGCCAGCCCGGCACGCCGCCATCGGTCAGCCTGCTCAGCCACGGCTATCAATATCTCACCGAGCAGCGCTTCGATCAGATGGAGCCGGTGCTCGAGATCCTGCGCCGCGACATCGTCGCGCTCGGCCTGCCCCTGCGCTCGGTCGAGGTCGAGTTCGGGCCGAGCCAGTGCGAGTTCACCTTCGCGCCGAAGAAAGGCCTCGCGCCCGCCGACAACATGGTGCTGTTCCGCAGCGCCGTGAAGCAGATCGCGCGCCGCCACGGCTATCACGCCACCTTCATGTGCCGGCCGAAACTGCCGAACGTGTTCGCAAGCGGCTGGCACCTGCATCAATCGGTCGTCTCGCGCGCGAGCGGCGACAATCTGTTCATGGCGAAAGACGGCGCCGAACCGCTCAGCGCGTTCGGCCAGGCCTATCTCGCCGGACTGCTTGATCACGCCCGGGCGTCCACCGTGTTCACCACCCCGACCCTCAACGGCTACAAGCGCTACCGCTCCTATTCGCTGGCGCCGGACCGTGCGATCTGGGGCCGCGACAATCGCGGCGTGATGATCCGCGTGCTTGGCGGCGCGGGCGATGCCGCCACGCGGCTGGAGAACCGGATCGGCGAGCCTGCCGCCAATCCCTATCTCTACATGGCCTCGCAGATCCTCTCCGGCCTCGACGGCGTCGAGCGCAAGCTCGATCCCGGCCCGTCGGCGGACACGCCCTACGAGACCAAGGCGCCGCTGCTGCCGAAGAGCCTCCGCGATGCCGTCGCCGCGCTGAAGGACGATCCGTTCTTCCGCGAGAAGCTCGGAGCCGAGTTCGTCGACTACTACACCCACATCAAGAACGCCGAGATCGACCGCTTCCTGTCCGAAGTGACCGACTGGGAGCACCGCGAATATTTCGAGATGTTTTGAGCTGACGCAGCGCTCTCCCTGTCATTGCGAGCGCAGCGAAGCAGGCCAGAATCTTTGCGCGGAGGGATTCTGGATTGCTTCGTCACAAGGGCTCCTCGCGATGACGGGGAGACAGCGGGGGCTAGATCCCCAGATACTTATGCTGCAGATCCGGCTCGGCCATCAGCTCGTCGGAGCTGCCGCTCCACACCGTCTTGCCGCGCTCGATGATGTAGTGGCGGTCGCAGATGCGGGCGAGGTGATCGACGTTCTTGTCGACGACCAGGATCGATTGTCCGCGGCTCTTGAGCAGCGACAGGCAGCTCCAGATCTCCTCGCGGATCAGCGGCGCGAGGCCCTCGGTGGCTTCGTCCAGAATGAGCAGCTTCGGGTTGGTCATCAGCGCACGGCCGATGGCGAGCATCTGCTGCTCGCCGCCGGAGAGCTGGTTGCCCATGTTGGACGCGCGTTCGGCGAGGCGCGGGAACATCACGTAGATCGCGGCCAGCGTCCAGGGATTGCCGCTGCCGAAGCGGTCGGCGGCGGCAGCAACGAGGTTCTCGCGCACGGTGAGGTTCGGGAAGATCTGCCGGCCCTCCGGGACGAGGCCGACGCCGAGCTTTGCGATCCTGTAGGACGGAAGCTGCCGCACCTCGGTGCCCGCGAAGCGGATGTTGCCGGCGCGCGCCGGCGTCAGGCCCATGATGGAGCGGATGGTGGTGGTCTTGCCCATGCCGTTGCGGCCCATCAGCGAGACCATCTCGCCGGGCTTGATCGACAGCGACAGGCCGAACAGCACCTGGGACAGGCCGTAGCAGGTCTCGATGCCGTCGACCTCGAGCAGCGTGTCAGCCATGGTGCGTCACCACATGCTGATCGCCGAGATAGGCGCGCTTGACGTCCTCATTCTGGCGGATCGCGGCAGGATCGTCCGAGGCAATGACGCGGCCATAGACCAGCACCGTGATGCGGTCGGCGAGCGCGAACACCGCCGGCATGTCGTGCTCGACCAGCACGATCGAGACTTCCTTGCGCAGCTCCTGGAGCAGCTTCACCATGCGCTGGGATTCGGTGACCCCGAGGCCCGCCATCGGCTCGTCGAGCAGCAACAGCTTCGGCTTGCTTGCGAGCGCGACCGCGAGCTCGAGCTCCCGGCGTTCGCCATGGCTCAGCCTGGACACCACGACGTCGGCGCGATGCAACAGGCCGACGCGATCGAGCGCGGCATGCGCGGCATCCCGCAGGCCCTTCTCCTTGCGGGCATTGGCAAAGAAGCGGAACGAGGTGCCCGCATGCGCCTGCGCCGCCAGCGCCACGTTGTCGGCAGCGGTGAAATCGAGCAGCAGCGAGGTGATCTGGAACGAACGCGCAAGGCCCAGCGCGCAGCGGCGATAGGCCGGCAGAAAGGTGATGTCGCGTCCCGCCAGCGAGACGCTGCCGGAATGCGGCGCGAGATGCCCGGTGAGCTGGCTGATCAGCGTGGTCTTGCCGGCGCCGTTCGGACCGATGATGGCATGCAGCTCGCCGCTGGCGACGTCGAGCGATATGTTGTCCGTCGCGATGATGCCGCCGAAGCGGCGCACCAGCTTCTCGACGCGGAGCAGGGGTTCAGCCACGGTTGGCCCTCCCCAGCGCACCCATGATGCCGCCGCGGCCGAACAGCACGATCAGCAGCAGCAGCGGGCCCAGGATCAGCGCCCAGTATTCGGTGATCTGCGACAGCAGCTCTTCCAGCAGCAGGAACACCACCGCGCCCATGACCGGGCCGAACAGCGTGCCCATGCCGCCCAGGATCACCATCACCATGAGGTCGCCGGAACGCGTCCAGTACATCACGGCCGGGCTGACGAAATCGGTGTTGTTGGCGAGCAGCGCGCCTGCGAGGCCGCACATCGTGCCCGAGATGACGAAGCAGACCAGCTGGTAGCGCTTGGCCGGGAAGCCGATCGCCTGCATGCGCTGCTCGTTGGAGCGCAGGCCCTGCACGACGAGGCCGAAGCGGGAGTTGACGATGCGCCAGATCAGGAAGATGACGCCGAACAGGCAGGCGAGGCAGAGATAGTAGAACTGGGTGCGGTTGCCGAGATCGATCAGGCCGGAGAAGTCGCTGCGCTTGTAGATCGTGAGGCCGTCATCGCCGCCGTAGCGGGCCAGCCCCGAGGCGACATAATAGGCCATCTGGGCGAAGGCGAGCGTGATCATGATGAAGTAGACGCCGCGGGTGCGCAGCGACAGCGCGCCGATCACCAGCGCGAAAATCGCGGAAGCGGCGAGGGCGACCGGAAACTGGATGAACCCGCTTCCCACGCCTTCCTGCGCGAGCATGCCGACGGCGTAGCCGCCGATGCCGAGATAGGCGGCGTGGCCAAAGCTCATCAGGCCGGCAAATCCCATGATGAGGTTGAGGCTCGCCGCCGCCAGCGCCAGGATGATGATGCGGGTGAACAGCGTCAGGATGAAGATGTTGCCGGACAAGTGCGAATAGAGCGGCAGCAGCACGAGGCCCGCCAGCATCAGGGCCGTGACGGCCTTGCTCACCGTGAAAGCCTTCATCGACGGTTGGCCGGAAACAGCCCCTCCGGCCGCACCACCAGCACGATCGCCATCACGAGATAGATAAGCATGGACGACAGCGCGGGCGCGGCGGTGGAGGCGGCGGCGCCGCTCAGCACCTGCCGGAGCAGGTTCGGCAGGAAGGCACGACCGAGCGTATCGATCATGCCGACGAAGATCGCGGCGAGGAATGCGCCGCGGATCGATCCGATGCCGCCGATCACGATGATGACGAAGGCGAGGATCAGGATGTTCTCGCCCATGCCGATCTGCACGGTGAGGATCGGCGCCTGCATCAGGCCGGCAAGGCCGGCGAGCGCGGCGCCCAAACCGAACACCAGCGTGTAGAGCAGCTTGATGTTGATTCCGAGCGCACCGATCATCTCGCGATTGGAGGCGCCGGCCCGGATCAGCATGCCGATGCGGGTACGCATCACGCCGAGATAGAGCAACAGCGCGACCAGCAGCGCCACAGCGATGATGGCGAGGCGGTAGGCGGGATAGTGAATGCCGGGCAGGATCGGCACCGGCACGGTGAGCCAGGCCGGCAGCGGCAGCGCAAGGCCCGCCGGGCCCCAGATCAGCCTCACCGCTTCGTTGAAGAACAGGATCAGGCCGAAGGTTGCGAGCACATGGTCGAGATGGTCGCGGCCATAGAGGTGTCGCAGCGCCGTCACCTCCAGCACGATGCCGAGCACCAGCGTGGCCCCTAACGCCATCAGCGCGCCGAGCAGGAAGCTGCCGGTCCAGGCCGCGAACGTCGCGGCGAAATAGGCACCCATCATGTAGAGCGAGCCGTGCGCGAGATTGACGAGATCCATGATCCCGAACACCAGCGTCAGGCCGGCGGCGAGCAGGAACAGCAGCAGCCCGAACTGCAACCCATTCAAGAATTGTTCGACGACGAGCAGCATCAAGACTCTCTCAGGCGCACGCAGCGTCACGCCGATGTTCGAACACAGTCGCCATCAGTGAAAGAGCTCCCCCTGCCTCTTCAAGGCCGAAAAATGGGTAATGGCAGTATCGTTCCGAGGCAAGAGCGATTCGACACCAAAGATGCACTTTGTTGCATGCGGGTGCATGCGGTCGAAACGGCCCTGCAAGAAGGCTGCCGGAACGGCTGGGGCAACCTGCCGCAGCCAAGGGATCACCCTCGCGCGCTTGCCCAAGCGGATCTCATATGAGGTGCCAGTTGGAGCACCCCACAGGATCACAGCGTCACGGCCGGGCCTGTCGGGGCCATCCAACCTTGCCTGCAGCACGAAGAACGTGGATGCCCGGGACGAGCCCGGGCATGACGACCTCTTGTGAACGTTGAATGCGAGCACCCTCCCCCATTGCCGGGGCGAGGGCGCTGCGATTGTCGGATCGAGTGGCTGCGTCTAGTGCGACGTCACCTGCCGGGGAAGCTGGTCCGGCTCGGCGAGCACGCTGCTGGCCGTCGAGGCCTCCAGCGCGGCCATCCGGAACAGATAAGCGAGCGTCATCAGTCCGGAATCCTCCGCCATCTGAGCAAGCTCCAATGCCATGTCGGACATGTAGCCGAGATTCTCGTCCTTGATTTGCACCATGAGCTGGCTGTCCCGCATCATGTTCGACATCTCAGGCACTCTTTCGTTGCGCGGCAGCGAGGCCGCAGAGGTTGGCACGGGCGACGGCATCCAGACGCGGGCCGTCCTGGCGAACGACCGAGGCCATGCCGATCCGATCACGCAGGGCATCGAGCGTTTGCCGACGAATGTCGATGGTCGCCGCCATGGTCCATGCGTTCTCCACCAGAGCCGGCAGGCCAAGCGGCGTCACGACGAACCCGGCTTCGTGAAAGCGCGGCAACCACCAGGTTTCCATGATCGCGCTGACCTGCGCGATCCCCTGATTGAGGCAGAACTCCTGCACCGCCGCCATCAGTTGCGCGTTGAGTGCGCCGTCGCGGCGATCACGAACGACGAAGTAGCGCGACCATTCCCAAATCAGCGGATCGGCGGGGCACCCGCGCATCGACGCCAGATGCGGGAACACCTCGCTCATCATCGACGGCTTGGTCGTCGGGTAGAGCCGGTGACCGCCGACGACGCGGCGCCCTTCCAGCGCCAGCAGATAGACGGTGTCCTCGTCGTCATAGGAATCGATCTCGCGGCCATCCGGCCTGCGCAGAGTCTCCCAGCGACGCTCCTCGACGAAGATGTCGTGACGCAGCCGGAAATGCTGCTCGATCACGTCTTCGTAAAGGTGGCGGTTGATCGCGGAAATTGCGTGAATCATGAAAGCCCCCATTGATCCTCAACGGAGACAGGGTCTGCGAAAAGGCGCAGGTCCGGTATTGGGAAATTTCCCAGTACGGCGCTTAGGGATTGATGATCTTGTTCCGAATCGCCAGCGCCACCGCATGCGTACGGTTGACGGCACCGAGCTTGCGCGCAGCACTAGCAAGATGCTCTTCGGCTGTGCGCTGCGTGATATGCAGGATCTCGCCGATTTCCCAGGCTGACTTCCCCTGCGAGGCCCAGGCGATCACCTCGCGCTCGCGTGGGGTGAGGCGCGCCGGCGAATGCGGCACCGGCTGGAGCAGACGGCGAATGTGGTCGAAGCCATACATCGCCATCAGGTGCAGCGCTGGCTTGCTGCGGGGATTGAGGTCGAGGTGGACGCCGCCGAGCGACACTGCGGCCTCATAGCCGGTGAGCCCGTGGATTGGCACGATGAAGCCGCGCGACATGCGAAACTCGCTGGCGCGATTCATCACCTCGGCCGCGTACGGCTCGAGTTCGGCATCATACGGCGCTTCCGACCATTCGAACGGGTTGATCGATTGCCGGCACAGCCGCACCACCGGATCGAAGCGGTCGTAATTGTTCTGGGTGTAGAGGCTGAACCATCCAGCCGGCCAGCGCTTGGCGAGCACCATTTGTGCAAACTGCTGGTCAGGGTTTGGCAATCCCGTCACGATGATGGTTTCGAAGCCGAAGCGACCGAACGCTGTTTCGAGCGCATTCATGGCGTCAGGTATCTTGCGATAGGTCTCCAGGCCTTCGATGAAGTCGAGCGCCTCCCGGCCATAATCCACGACGGCAGACATCAGTGCGTTTCCTGACCCTCGCTGTCCGCTATAGCACGTATGTGGCAGCTGCCTCAATTCGCTGCACCCGTAGTTTGCCGGTGTTCCTCTGCTCCGAAAGTTTAATCTACTTGTGGAAGAAGCGACGTCAGGTTACACCTGAACGTGTCCGAAGCGGGAAAGCCACGATGCAAGACGAGGACATCGCCCTCAACAGCGTGCTCGGCCTGGAATTGAACCGCGTGTTTTTTGCTGTCCACGCAACGGCAAACAAGCAGAAGATCATCGAGTTTGCGCGCGAGGTGCTGCGAGGCGAGCGCGCAGAGCTGGCCGAAAGCATATTGCCCGAGGGGCCGGCAAGTTAAGCTGCGCCATGCTGTGACGATTGCCGTCAGCGTGAGCGACTCCGCACGTCGATTCAATCGTCGTGCATATATCCGGTCCATCTCACCGGACGACGTCAGTCACGCGCTTTGGGCAAGTGCCAGCTGAACGAACTGGACGGCGGGTCGCCTTCCGTCAATCAGACGAACTGTTTGTGAGATCGATCAGCGCACGGCGGCCGACTGACGTCAGTTCCTCCAAAGCCGTCGTCCCGGAACGGGCTGCTTCCATCAGCCGCGCGGCAATCAGCTTCCTGCTCTCATGATCGCCGCCATGCCTGACGTGACTGAAGGCCGCATCGAGTGCCGCATCCAGCATGGTTTGCATGCGGCCTTCGAACTCGCTCATCCTGTCCCGTCCCGCCTCAGCACTCCGCCTGAGCGCACTTATGGACCTGCGCGGTAAAATCGTATGTTCACAAGTGAACGTACGGCGATTGATTGGGGTTGGTCGCGACCAGCGGAGGAGATCAGCGCGACCGCGCTGCCCCAAAACGGCAGCGAGACGAATAGCTGACCTCAGCTGCTGATAGCTGCACGAAGAAGAGGCAATACAACCGATATCAGCGAGGTTTGTTCCGAGGGTGAGGCGGCAAAATTGCATAAGCTCCCCTCTATGCGGCCCGCCATTCTTTGCTTAGAAAAAATGCCCGGAACCAGGACAGGGCATGACTGAAGGCATCACGAAATCTGCAACCGGCATCGAAGGCTTCGACGATCTCACACTTGGAGGCCTTCCCACCGGACGGCCAACTCTGGTCTGCGGTTCGGCCGGCTGCGGCAAGACATTGTTCGCGTCGACATTCCTCTTCAACGGCGCGCGGCTCCACGACGAGCCTGGGGTCTTCGTAACCTTCGAGGAGCGCCCCGTCGACATCGTGGCCAACGTTGACTCGCTTGGCTTTGATCTACAGGGACTGATCGATCAGTCGCGGATTCACATCGAGCACATCGAAATCGATCCAGCGGAAGTCGCGGAGATCGGCGACTATGATCTCGAGGCCCTTTTCCTGCGGCTTGAATTCGCCGTCGACCAGATCGGCGCCAAGCGCATCGTGCTCGACACGATCGAAAGCCTGTTCTCCGCATTTTCCAACCCAGCGATCCTGCGTGCCGAGATCCGCCGCCTGTTCGACTGGCTCAAGCAGAAGGGCCTGACCGCGGTCATCACCGGCGAGCGCGGCGACGGCAGCCTGACACGTCAGGGCCTGGAGGAATATGTGTCCGACTGCGTGATCCTGCTCGATCACCGTGTCGACAACCAGATCTCGACGCGCCGCCTGCGCATCGTCAAATATCGCGGGACCGCCCACGGCACCAACGAATATCCGTTCCTGATCGACGAGGACGGTTTCAGCGTGCTGCCGGTTTCCTCGCTCGGCCTCGGCCACAAGGTATTCGACGATCGCATCTCGACCGGCGTGCCTGACCTCGACGCCATGCTGACCGGCGGCGGCTTCTATCGCGGCAGCAGCATCCTGCTCACCGGCGTCGCCGGCTCGGGCAAGAGCTCGCTGGCCTGCATGATGGCCAACGCTGCCTGCGAACGTGGCGAGCGCGCACTCTATTTGTCGTTCGAGGAGTCCGAGGCTCAGACCGTTCGCAACATGAAGTCGATCGGCACCGACCTCGGCAAATGGCTGAAGGACGGGCAGTTGCGTTACATCGCGACACGCCCGACGTTCTATTCTCTCGAGATGCATCTCGCGATCATGTTGCGCGAGATCGGCAGGTTCAAGCCGCAGCTCGTCGTGCTCGATCCGATCTCCGCATTTACCGGGTCGGCTGACATCAGCGAGGTTCAGACGATGCTTTTGCGCATCGTCGACTACCTCAAATCCAATGGCGTCACGGCCGTCTTCACCCATCTTGCCAACGTCCAGCAGGCGGAAACCGATGCCGGCCTGTCGTCACTGATGGACGGATGGATCCTGTTGCTAAACCGCGAGGCGAACGGCGAGTTCAACAGAGAGCTCTATCTGCTGAAGGCGCGAGGCATCGCCCATTCCAACCAGGTTCGCGAGTTCGTGATGTCGAGCAGCGGCATTCACCTGCTGGAGCCCTACCTCGGCGAAGGCGGCGCATTGACCGGTTCGGCCCGCCGAAACGAGGAAGCGCGGGCCCGGCGGACAGAAGCGACGAGGCGGTCCGAGGTCGCGCGCCTGCAGGACCAGGTGACGCAGCGGCGGCGGCGTGCCCTCGCGCAGATCGAGGCCCTCAAGGCCGATATTGATGCCGACGAGGCTGAACTCAACCGCCTCGTTTCGGCCGAGACGCATTACCTTCAGCAGAGCCGGGACGACGCCGCAGCACTTGCGCGGGGACGGGGAATGGAAGCCCCCTCCGGCAAGACAAGACAGGACTGAACCATGTCCCAAGCAAGCAACGAGCCCGTGAAGCTCGTCCTCTACGTCGCCGGCGAGACACCCAAATCGCTCGCCGCGATCCGCAATCTCGAAAAGATCTGCTCCGAACATCTGGCAGGCAAGTACAAGGTCGAGGTGGTCGATCTCAAGAAGCAGCCGCAGCTGGCGCGCGAGCACGGCATCGTCGCCATCCCGACCCTGGTGAAGGAGCTTCCGGTCCCCATTCGCAAGATCATCGGGGACCTTTCGGACACCCAGAAGGTTCTAGTTCATCTGTCGGTTGAGGGATGATGACGGTGGTGTCGCTCGTATCCGCGTTGACCCGGGATGAGCTCGAAGCTCGGCTTTATGAAGCCGAGGAGACGCTCCGGGCCATCCGCGAGGGCGAGATCGATGCCGTGGTCATCAAGGGCGGAGCCACCGAACAGGTCTTCACGCTCGAAGGCGGCAGCCAGTCCTACCGCACCTTCATGGAGGCGATGGACATCGGCGCCGCGGCCTTCGACGCCGAGGGCCAGCTGCTCTATGCCAACCAGGCGCTGTGCAAATTGCTGGACCGGCCGGCCGGCGCATTGTCGGGGCAGGCGCTGCTGGACATCCTCGATGCCGTCAATCAGACCACGTTCCGCCGCCTGCTGACACAGGCGTTGAAGGAACGCCAATCCGCCGAAATCCACGTTCGCGTGGGTGACAGCGAGCGCAGCTTTCTCCTCACGGGAGCCCCGATCGATTTCGGCATCGTGAGCGGGGTCGCGATTACCTTCACAGACATCAGCGAACGGGAGCAGATCGCCGCCGCCAAGGAATCGGAGCGGCTGGCGCGGTCCGTGCTCGCCTCGGCCAACGAGGCCGTCATCGTTTGCGACCGCTCCGGCAGGGTCACTCACATCAATGCTGCCGCCGAGCGGATCTGCGCCGAGGCTCCGATCGGAAAGCCGTTCGAGGAGGCGATCGAGCTGACCTTCGCCGATGCGTCCGAGCTGATGTCAGGCGCCGATATCGTCGCGATGGCGACCAGCGGCACGCCGGTTCAGGGACTCGAAGCCGCCGTGAAGACATCGGCGATCGACGTCACGGACGTCATGATCAGCGCAGCGCCGCTCATCGTATCCGGCGACCGGACACAGGGCTGCGTGGTCACGCTGATCAACCTGTCGCAGCGCAAGGCCGCCGAGCGCCGCCAGGCTCTTCTGATGGGCGAGCTCGACCACCGCGTCAAGAACACGCTTGCCATGGTGCTGGCGATCTCGGCCCGCACCGCAGCTCACGAACGTACGATCGAGGACTTCCAGAAATCCTTTTCCGGCCGCATCCAGGCCTTGGCGGCCACCCACACGCTGCTGTCCAACGCGTCCTGGGAGAACCTGCAGATCAAGGATGTGCTTCGCGTCGAGCTTGCGCCCTATGCAACGCTATCCAGCGGACGCATCACCATGGAAGGACTGGACATTTCCGTGGATTCCAAGACGGCCGTCTCCCTTGGGCTCGTCTTCCACGAGCTGACGACCAACGCGGTGAAATACGGCGCGCTTTCGACCCGATCCGGCAAGCTGTCGGTTCGGCGCCTTGGCCTGCTCGAGGACGGCGCCCTGCAGATCGAATGGGAAGAACGCGATGGCCCCCTGGTGACGCCGCCGACGACCTCAGGCTTCGGACAGACCTTGATCTCGCGCAGCCTGGGTAGCGGTCCCAACGGCGGCACGAAGCTCGAATACCGTCCGAGCGGCGTGGTTTGCCAGATCGTGATTCCGAAATACGGCCACTTCCTTTCCTGATACCGCCGCTGACTGCGCCGTTGTCCAGCACTCGCACTGACGGCGTGGGCTTATCACATCCCCCCGGCCGTCCGGCAGAGCCCCGTCACCCCGCCCCTCTCCCCACGAGCGGCAGGGCTATCGCGTATGACGTTCGGAAGAGCATGAGCAAGCGCCTCATCCTTCGAGACGACCGCTTCGCGGTCTCCTCAGGATGAGGCGAAGTGGCACCGCGGCCGCTGAACTGCTGCCGCGCGCGTGGTCCTCACCCTGAGGGCCGGCCGGAGACGGGCGTCTCGAAGGATGGCCGCAGGCGAGTATCCCGCCGCGTGTCCTGTGCGATTGCCCTGCCGCAAGCGGGACGAGGCGCAGAGTTCGAGCTCACTTCATCTTGCACTTCTCGTGGAACCGATCCTGGTTGTTCTCGACGATGGTGGCGACGGTCTTCAGGGCGAGCTGGCCTTCGGCGTCCTTGACGACGTCCTGAAGATAGAAGCTCTGAATCGGAATGTGGTTGTTGCCGAACTTGAAGGCGCCGCGCAGCGACTTGAAGTTGGCCTTCTCCATCTCGGCCTTCATCGCATCTTTCTTGCTGGTGTCGCCCTTCACCGCGACCACCGCACTATTGATCAGCTGCGCCGCGTCGTAGGATTGCGCGCCGTAATAGGTCGGGCGCAGGCCGGGATATTTCTTGCGGTAGTCGGCGACGAAACGCTTGTTCTGCTCGTTGGGGAGATCGTTGACCCATTCCTGCGCGCCGGGAACGCCGAGTGCGTTCTCCTTCTGGAGCGGCAGCGACAGCTCGTCGATGGTGAAAGCGGTGTAGAGCGGCATCGTGCTCTTCAAGCCCGCCTGGGCATATTGATTGAGGAACTGCACGCCGGCAGCTCCCGGGTAGAACACGAAGATCGATTCGGCGCCGGAGGCGCGGGCCTTGGAGAGCTCGGCGGAGAAGTCGAGCTGGCTCGGCCAGACCGTGTACTCCTCGCCCTTGACCTCACCCTTGAACGTGCTCTTGAGGCCGGCGAGCATGTCCTTGCCGGCCGCATAGTTCGGTCCGATGAGGAACACGCTCTTGACGCCCTTCTGGTTCATATAGAGGCCCATGGCGGCCGGCGTCTGATCGTTCTGCCACGAGGTCGAGAACACGTAGGGCGAGCACAGCTCGCCGGCGAGCTGCGACGGGCCGGCATTGGCGGAGATCAGGAATGTCTGCGAGTCCACTGCAGTCTTCAGCGAGGCGAGCAGCACGTTCGACCAGATATAGCCCACGATGAAGTCGACCTTGTCGGACTGCACCAGCTTCTCGGTCTTCTGCTTGCCGACGTCCGGCTTCTGGCCGTCGTCCTCGTAGATCACCTCGACCGGCTTGCCGTCCATCTTGCGGCCGAGATGGTCGAGCGCGAGTTCGAAGGAATTGCGCATATCGTTGCCGATCACGGCGGTCGGGCCGCTGAACGTCGAAACGAAACCGATCTTGATGGTGTCGCCGGCGAATGCCTGATTTGCCAGCACCAGCGCCGCTGCGCCCGCCAGCCAAAATGCCGTCCTCATAACCAACTTCCTCCTTATTATCGGTCCCGGAAACGGGGTGATCGCCGCTCCAAGCCTGTCTCTATTCAACGTAAAATCCGTGGAGCCGCCAATGGCTCAGCGTCCGCCCCTGCACCATATTTCGCCTCAATCGACGATGGCAAGAAATATAATTCTACCCACCTCTGGGACGGCTGCGGCCCTTTTTCGCGCCGGATCGATACAGCAAGCCTATGCGGTCATTGATGACGGCTATTGGACCGCGGCGCCCGATCCGCACTTAAATGAAGGCGTAGAGCAGCAGCGAGATCAAAGGGTGCATCATGGCCGCAACTCCCCATCGCGTCGTCATCGTCGGCGCCGGCTTCGGCGGGCTGGAGGCGACCTACCGGCTTGCGGGCGCACCGGTGCAGATCACGCTGATCGACCGCCGCAACCATCATCTGTTCCAGCCGCTGCTCTACCAGGTCGCGACCGCCTCGCTCGCGACCAGCGAGATCGCCTGGCCGATCCGCCATCTCATGCGGGACCGCCGCGATGTGACGACGCTGTTTGCCACTGTAAGCGGGGTGGATACGGCACGTCGTTGCGTGCTGATCGACGACGGCAGCGAGGTGCCCTACGACACGCTGGTGCTCGCCACCGGCGCGCGGCACGCCTATTTCGGCCACGACGAATGGGAGCAATTTGCGCCCGGTCTGAAGACGCTGGAGGATGCCACCACTCTGCGCCGGCACATCCTGGTGGCGTTCGAGCGCGCCGAGCGCGAGATTGATCCCGCCAAGCGCGCCGCGCAGCTGACCTTCGTCATCGTCGGCGGCGGCCCGACCGGCGTCGAGCTTGCGGGCACCATCGCCGAGATGGCGCATCACACCCTGCCCGGCGATTTCCGCAGCATCGACACGCGCAAGGCGCGCGTGGTGCTGATCGAGGCAGGCCCCCGCGTGCTCGCAGGCTTCCCCGACGATCTCTCGGCCTATGCCCAGGCCTCGCTGGAAAAGATCGGCGTCGAGGTCGTGCTCGGGCAGGCCGTCACCGAGATCAATCGTGACGGGGTCGTATTCGGCGGCAAGCTGCTCGAGGCAAGGACCAGGATCTGGGCCGCCGGCGTGCGCGCTTCCCCCGCGGCCGAATGGCTGGGCGCGCCGAGCGACCGCGCCGGCCGCGTGCAGGTGGAGGCCGATCTCACCATTCCCGGCCATCCCGAGATCTTTGCGATCGGCGATACCGTCAGCATCAACGCCTGGAATGGCAAGCCGGTGCCGGGCATTGCCCCTGCCGCCAAGCAGCAGGGCCGCCATGTCGCCGAGACCATCAGAGCGCGCCTGCGCCGTGCTGCGACCGGCCCCTTCCGCTACAAGCACGCCGGCAGCCTCGCCCAGATCGGCAAGCGTCTCGCCGTGATCGATTTCGGCCGCGTCAAGCTGCGCGGCGCCATCGCATGGTGGATCTGGGGCATCGCCCACATCTACTTCCTGATCGGCCTCCGCCACCGCCTGAGCGTTGCGCTCAGCTGGCTCTGGATCTACGCCCGGGATCAGCGCGCCGCGCGACTGATCACGCAGGGGAGCAGCAAGGTGGTGTAGCCCTCTTCCCTTTCTCCCTTGCGGGAGAAGGTGCAGGAGCGCTCGCTGACCCTACTTCACCAATTCACACCCGCCCTCCGCCAGCGGGCGGAACGCCTGTTCTGCGGGAATGGTCGAGACCAGCTTGTAATAGTCGTAGGGATATTTCGACTCCTCCGGCTTCTTCACCTCGAACAGGTACATAGGATGCACGACGCGGCCGTCCTGGCGGATGGTGGTATCGCCGAACAACTTGTCCCTGCCTTTGAACTTCTTCATCTCGGGCACGACGTTCCTGGCGTTGTCGCTGCCGGTCGCCGCAACCGCGTTGAGATAGGCCAGGGTGGAGGCATAGACGCCGGCCTGGTTGCCGCTCGGCATCTTGCCGTTCATGCCGGGACGCGCGGCGAAGCGCCTGGCGAACGCACGGGTGTCCTCGTTCATGTCCCAATAGAAGGCCTCCATCAGCTGCAGGCCCTGCGCGACCTTGATTCCCATGCCGTGAATGTCGTTGATGAAGAGCAGGAAGGCGACGAGCTTCTGCCCGTTCTGCTGGATGCCGAATTCGGCGGCCTGCTTCACGGCGTTGATGGTGTCGCCGCCGGCGTTGGCAAGGCCGATCACCTGCGCCTTCGAGCCCTGCGCCTGCAGCAGGAAGGAGGCGAAGTCGGAGGTGCCGAGCGGATGCTTGGAGGAGCCCACCACCTTGCCGCCGTGGCCCTCGATGTATTTCTGCGCCTCCGCCTCGATGCCCTTGCCGAGCGCATAATCGACCGTGAGGAAGTACCAGTCCTTGCCGCCGCGCGACATCATCGCCGCGGCGGTGGTGTTGCCGGTTGCCCAGGCGTCGTTGACCCATTGGATGGTGTTTGGCGAACAGGCCTTGCCGGTGAGATCCGAGCTTGCAGTCGAGGACGCCAGGAAGGTCATGCGGCTGTCGCGCAGGAGCGCATTGATGGAGAGGCCGACGGCCGAGTTCGGCACGTCGACGATGGCATCGACGCCTTCGACGTCGAGCCATTTGCGCGCGATGGCGTTGCCGACATCGGCCTTGTTCTGGTGATCGGCGTAGACGATCTCCACCTTGATGCCCTTGCCGCCGCCTTTGAAGTCTTCGGCCGCCATGCGCGCGGCCTCGACCGAGCCCATGCCGTTGGTGTCCTGGAAGATGCCCGAGATGTCGTTGAGCACGCCGATGCGAACGACATTGTCGGAAATCTCGGCGCTCGCCGCGCCGGACAACAGGCTCGCGGCCAGCGCAAGCGTCCACTTCAGATGTTTCATTCTTCCCTCCCTGTTGGATATCTTGCAGCGCCGGTCGTTGCCGGCATCTTGAAAATCAGACGGAGCGGCAGGTCAGACCTGCCGCTCCGGCAGCTTGACGACGAGCCCATCGAGATCGGGCGTGATCGTGATCTGGCAGGACAGCCGGCTGGTCGGTCGCCGCTCAGCGGCGGTGCCGTCGAGCAGCGCATCCTCGTCGCCGGCCATCGCAGGCAGTCGCGCGAGCCAGCTCTCGTCGACATAGACGTGGCAGGTCGCGCACATCGCGTTGCCGCCGCATTCGGCCAGAATGCCGTCGAGGCCGTGACGGGTCGCGGCCTGCATGACGCTCTCGCCGCCCGCGGTCTCGACGCGGTCGGACTTGCCGTCGGGATGGATGAAGGTGATGGCAGGCATCAAAGCTCCTCGTCAGGCCGGGGTGATCGTCACAGGCAGGCTGTCGAGCCCACGCAGCGTGTTGTTGAAGCGGCGCTTTGGCTCACCCGTGATCTCGATCTTCGCGATGCGCCTGGCCAGTGCCGTCAGCATCACCTCGCCTTCGAGGCGCGCGACGAGCTGCCCGACGCACATGTGAATGCCGGAGCCGAAGCCGACATGGCC
Source organism: Bradyrhizobium sp. in8p8 (assembly GCF_000426845.1). GTDB lineage: Bacteria > Pseudomonadota > Alphaproteobacteria > Rhizobiales > Xanthobacteraceae > Bradyrhizobium > Bradyrhizobium japonicum_C. The sequence goes on from NZ_AUGD01000001.1 coordinate 880,150, forward strand.
GGAGGTGCGGCGCGTGATGTCGTAGCTGTCCGGTCTGTCCCAGCGGCGGGGATCGCGGTTGGCAGCGGCAAGGAACATCAGTACCTTCTCGCCCTCGCCGATTTTCGCACCTGACAGCTCGACCTCCCGCGTGGTGGTGCGGAAGAAGGTCTGCACCGGGCTTTCGAACCGCACGGCTTCTTCGAACGCGCCGCGCGCGAGCGAGGGGTCGTCGCGCAGCCGACTCCATTGGTCCGGGAACCGGGCGAGGCAGTACACGGCAGCGCCGATGCCGTTGACGGTGGTATCGAGGCCGGCCGACAGCAGCGAGCGCACCAGCAGCGGCGCTTCGTTGGCCGTGATGGCGCCCTCGTCGACCTGCGCATGGATGCAGGCGCCGAAGCCGCCGGGCGCCAGATTCTCGCGCTGGCACTGCTCGGCGACGTAGGCCTGATGCGGCGCCGATCGTTCGATCGCCTCCTGGCGCAGCCGGTTGGGCGGGCCGAACGCGTTGAACACCACACTGGCATAGGGAATCAGGTGCTCACGCCCCTCCGGTTTCAGGCCGAGCGCATCCGGGAAGATCGAGAGCGGGTAGGCCTCCGCGAGATCCGCGATCGCATCGAAGTTGCGCATCTGCAGCAGGGCATCGACACGCGCCTCGGCCGCCTCGGCAAAGCGGTCACGGACCTGCTTCATCACGGTCGGCGACAACACTTTTGACAGGACGGCGCGGGTGCGGGTGTGCGCGGGCGGATCGGCCTCGAGGATCAGGCTCGGCGGTCGCCAGGGCGTCTCCTTCTTGAAGTCGGACAGGCCGACACCGCGGCTGGAGCAGAAGGTCGCGGGGTCGTTCAAGACGGCATGGACCTCGGCATAGCGCGCCACGCCGTAGACGTTCCATTTGTCGAGATACACCACGGGCCCGGCTTCCCGCAGCAGCTCATGTGCCGGATAGGGGTCGGCAAGAAACCTCATGTCGAAAGGATCGACGTCGAGATGCGGGACGCCCGATCCCGCGGCGCCGGATGCGGTCATGGAAGGTCTCCCTCATTTTGATCTTGTGAAAGGGTGGTGCATGCCCTTAGGTCTTTGCGCCCGCCGCGAGTCAGAAACCCGATATGCCGCCGTCTTCGACCAGAGCCCGCCACAAGCCCACGCCCACAGATGCGAGACCGACGCTCGATCTCGACCGCTACGTGCCAGCGTTCATCACCTTCATCGCCAACAAGCTTTCGAACAGCGCGACGGCGTTCTATCAGAAGCAATTCGGTGTCAACGTCACGGAATGGCGGATCATGTCGCTGCTTGCGATCGAGCCCGGCATTCCCGCCTCGCGCATCTGCCACGTCATCGGCTTCGACAAGGGACCGGTGAGCAGGACGCTCACGGGGCTCGAGAAGCGCGGGCTGGTCTCGATCCGCACCGATCCGAACGACGGCCGCACCCATTCGATCTCGCTCACCGCGAAGGGCCGCACCACGCATGACAGGGTGATCGTCGCCGCGCTCGAACGTGAGCGCCGCCTGTTGTCCTGCCTCAGCAAGGACGAGCGCGAGGTGCTGATCGATCTCTTGCGGCGGCTGCACGAAAATCTCGGCGCGGTCACCGGCGGCACTGGGGCCTGACGGGCCGCGCCTCGGGCGCCACCTTCGGTCACATCCAGGCATGCGCCGGCGCCTGCCGACGGCACCACGCGGGCCGAGCATCGTTTCCTCCAGGATTGGGACGCGGCAGTTTCCCCGCCGTCATCGCTGGCTGGAACGGTTCGCACAAATTAGTTGCTTAGGCAACAAAAGAATCAGAAATATATTGCGGCAGGGTGGCTGGCGTGTTCTGCGGGCCGCTTGCCCTATCTTCCGTCATTGCGAGCCAACGGGTCCGCGCGAAGCGCGGCCCGATGACAGGATCCGCGAAGCAATCCAGAATCCTTCCGCGGGGACGAATCTGCTTCGTCGCAGGAGCCCCTCGCAATGACGGCGTGGAAGGAGCTTTGCCCGAAGTGACTTAGCTGCAGCCGATCCACTCGCCCGATGCGTCGTCGTTCAACCGCGCCACCGCATCGGCGCGCCGCGTCAGCACGGCGCGCTGGTTGATATAACCTTTGTCGGTGATCTCGCCGCCGTCGACGGATGGCGGCTCGGCGAGCAACAGAGCGCGCGTGGCGTGGCCGGAGGAGTTGGGGGCCTGCTGCTGCAGTTTCGCCAGGCCTTGCGCGACTGCATCCCTGACCCGCTCATGCGCCAGTACGTCACTCACATCAGCCGTCTCCGGCAGCCCGGCATGGGCGCGGCACGCCGCGATATTCGAAAACACCAGAAAGCGCACCTCGTCGCCGCCGTGGCCGGACACCACAATGTCCTGCGCCAGCGGCGCCAGCGCGGCGATGCCTGCGATGCGCAGCGTGCCGACGCTGACCCAGGTGCCCGAATTGAGCTTGAAGTCCTCCGCGACGCGGCCGTCGAAGAACAGGCCGCGCTCGGGCCGCGCGCTATCGGCAAGTTTCACGGCATCGCCGATGAGATAAAAGCCTTCGTCATCGAACGCCTGCTTCGTCAACTCCGGCGCCTTCCAATAGCCCGGCGTGACGTTGGGACCGCGCACCCGCACCTCCAGCTTGTCGCCGGAGGTGACCAGCTTCAGCTCGGTGCCGGGAATCGGCACGCCGATATTGCCGGAACGTTCGGCCAGGAAATGGCAGTCCGTCGCGAGCGGCGAGGTCTCCGTCGAGCCCCAGGCCGAAACCATCGGCAACGCACGGCCGACGGTCTCGATGGAAAGCTGCTCAAGAGCATCCCAGAGATTCTGCGGCAGCGCCGCGCCGGCATAGAAGGCGAATTTCACCTCGCCGAAGAAGCGGCGGCGCAATTCCTCGTCGCTTCGCAGCGCCGCGATCAGCATGTCGAAGCCGCGCGGCACGTTGAAATAGACCGTCGGCATCACGCTCTTCAGATTGGCGAGTGACATCGCGAACAGGCCGGGAGCAGGCTTGCCGCCGTCGATATAGAGTGAGCCGCCGTTGCGCAGCACGAGATTGAAATTGTGGTTGGCGCCGAAGGTGTGACTCCAGGGCAGCCAGTCGAGAATGACGAGATTGCCGCGGCTCTCTTCGAGGAAGGTCCAGGTCTGCGCCTTGGCCTGCTGGCTGGAGGTCAGCATGCGCTGGGTGTTGATGACCGCCTTGGGCGTGCCGGTCGAACCCGAGGTGAACAGGAACTTTGCGATCGTGTCCGGCGTCACCGCGGCAAAGGCCTTTGCGACCTCGGACGTCTCTGGCGATTCCACAATGGTGCGGAAGGACAGCGAATCGGCGTCCTTGTCATGGCCGCTGATGATCTGGGCCGTGTGCAGCGGCCTGATCGCGGCCAGCGCCGCTGCGAAAGGCTTGGTTGCGGAAACATAGATCGCGCCCGGCTCGAGCAATGCGATCATGCTCTTGAGCTTGTCGAAGTCTTTCGACATCAGCGAATAGGCGGGCGAGATCGCGGCCGAGGGAACGCCCACTTGCTGGGCGGCAAGCGCGAGCAACGCGTGGTCGATACTGTTGTCGGAGAGGATCACGAGCGGGCGTTCGGCGCTGAGGCCCTGCGCCAGCATCCACGACGCCGCCGCGCGCACCTGCCGCAGCGCCTGCGCGTAGGTGACGGTGATCCAGGGCGCCTCGACACCGCCACGTTCGGCCAGGAAGATCGTATCCGGCGTTTGCCGCGCCCACTGCTCCAGCCAGTCGCCGATGCAACGCGCGCTCGCGCGCAGTGGCTCGGGCGAGCGCAGCACGATACTGCCGTCGGCGCGATGCTCTGCAACGGTCCTTGGTGTTGCGAACAGGCCTGCAACGTCACCGTCTGGGACGACCGTCATGTGTTTCCTCCTCCGCCCGGATACGGGTCCGGCCGCAGCCTCGTTCGGGCCGCTTTCCATAATGTTGGGCACGGCAATTGTTGTCGTCAACAACAATCTTTCTCTCGGGACCACGAGGCGTTAGGGTCGCGCGACAGGAGACACCGACGTGACAGCCAGCGTAGCCCGGGCGGACAATCGCCCTTCCCCTCGCAAGCGTGCCGGCAATGGTGCGGCGGCTCGCGATGCCGCCGACGGCGTCGGCCTCGACGCGCTGGCCGGCCACGCCGGCTATGCGGTGCGGCGCTTCCAGATCTGGATCTTCCAGGACTTCATCAAGACGCTCGGCGAGGTGGACATCCGGCCGACGCAATATTCGGTGCTGACGGTGATCGGCGCCAATCCAGGACTGTCGCAGATGGCCGTGGCAAAGCGGCTCGGCATCGAGCGCGCCCGACTGGTGCATCTGCTCGACAGCCTCGAACAGCGGAAGCTGGTGAAGCGGATCAAGTCGAAGACGGACCGGCGCTCCCACGCCTTGCACCTCACCGCGCAGGGCGAGACCGCGCTGGCGAAGTTCAAGCGGCTCGCGGCCGAGCACGAGCGCCACGTCGAGGCGAAGATAGGCCGGGAGAACCGACAACACCTGCTCAGGATCCTCGCCGACTTCACCTGACCCAATCTGCTCATAATTTAAGCAGATGCGCATGGCCGCGGGTTGACGCGCGCTCTCCAAGCGAGACGCAAGCTACTCAGAAAACTACAGTTTTGGGATCGCGCGGCCGTCGTTGATCCTGTACACAATGGCACATCGCTTGCTTCCCTCGGGCGAGGACAGATTGCCGGAGTTTTGTCGCCATGGGGGCTGAGCAGCCTGAAACGATTGCCGCGATTGTGGCCGCGCATCGCGCGGGGACGCGGACGCCGGCAGAGACGGTAGCGCGGACTTATCAGCGCATCCGCGACCACGGCGACCCAGCAATCTTCATCAGCCTGCGCGACGAGAAGGACGCGATCGCGGACGCCGAGAGACTGGCCACGGCGGATGCTGCGCGTCTGCCGCTCTACGGCGTGCCGGTCGCGGTGAAGGACAATATCGACGCGCTGGGCTTTCCGACCACAGCGGCCTGCCCGGCCTTCTCCTACTCGCCGGCACGCGACTCGACCGCCGTGGCGCGCCTGCGTGCCGCCGGCGCCATCATCATCGGCAAGACCAATCTCGACCAGTTCGCGACCGGGCTTGTCGGGGTGCGCTCACCCTACGGCATCCCGAGAAACCCGATCCGTGACGATCTCGTTCCCGGCGGCTCGAGCTCGGGCTCCGCGGTCGCCGTCGGCGCCGGGCTCGTGCCGCTTTCGCTCGGCACCGACACCGCCGGCTCGGGCCGCGTGCCGGCAATGCTCAACAACATCGTCGGGCTGAAGCCGAGCCTCGGCATGATCTCCAATGCGGGCCTGGTGCCGGCCTGCCGCACGCTCGACTGCATCTCGGTGTTCGCACTGACGGTGGACGACGCTGCCCTCGCGCTGTCGGTGATGGCCGGACCTGACCCGGCGGATCCGTTCTCGCGCGACCGGCCGCTCGGTGCCCTCACGCCGTTGCCTGCGAGCTTGCGTCTGGGCGTGCCGCGCAACGGGCAGCTGATCTTCTTCGGCGACAAGGAATCGGAAGCCGCTTACGCCGATGCGCTGAAGCGATGCACTGCGCTTGGCGCCACGCTGGTCGAATTCGACCTCGAGCCGTTCTACGAGACCGCGCGGCTGCTCTATGAGGGACCGTGGGTCGCGGAGCGCTATCTCGTGATCAAGGATCTGCTCGCCTCCGCGCCCGATGCCATCCATCCCGTGACGCGCGAGATCACCGCGGCCGGCGCGCGACTGACCGCGGCGGAGACCTTTTCCGCGCTATACCGCCTGCAAGGCTTGCGCAAGATTGCCGAGCGGACGTTTGCAGGCATCGACGCGCTGGTGCTGCCGACCGCGCCGACGGCCTATACGACCGCGCAGGTCCTGGCCAATCCGATCGAGCTCAACAGCCGGCTCGGCACCTACACCAATTTCGTCAACCTGCTCGACCTCTGCGGCCTCGCGGTGCCGGCGGCTATGCGCGCGGACGGCATCCCGTTCGGCGTCACGCTGCTCGCGCCCGCAGGACGCGATGCGATGCTGGCGAGCATCGGCCGCGCGTTCCATGCCGATACGAAGCTGACCATCGGCGCAAAGGGTGCGGCGCAGCCCCCGCTCGCAGCGCTCGCCACCAGCACCGGCGACGACATACCGATCGCAGTCGTCGGCGCGCATCTGTCCGGCATGGCGCTCAACGGCGAATTGACCGCACTGAACGGACGCCTGATCGAGGCGACGAAGACGGCCCCCGACTACAAGCTCTACGCACTCAAGACTACACCGCCAAAACCGGGCATGCTGCGCGTCGCAGCCGGCAAGGGCGCCGCCATCGATCTGGAGATCTGGTCGCTGTCGCCGTCCGCCTTCGGCAGGTTCGTCAGCGCGATCCCCGCACCGATGGCGATCGGCACGGTGCGCCTTGCGGATGGGCGCCCGGTGAAGGGGTTTCTCGTCGAGCCCGAAGCGCTGGGCGACGCCCGCGAAATCACCGCTTACGGCGGCTGGCGCGCCTACATGGCGGAAGCCGCGACGGCGTAGAAGACAGTTGCGATCTCACGCCGATTTGCGCCAGGCGGCTTCGTTCTTCTTCTCGTAATCGTCGAATGCCTTGACGAGGCCCGACAGCACCTCGGCCGACGTCTCGAACATGGCAGTGAGCTGCGGCTCGTCGACCTTGCGGATGTCTTCGCGCAGATGCGTCACGGTCTCCTGCAGACGTTGCTTCATTTTCTGGGTGTGATGCCGGGGATCTTTCTCGGACGACGCCATGATGCTTCTCCTCATCGGATCGATGGGAGCAAACGATCGCCGCAAAGCCGGGTTCCCGACGGGAGAGCTCGCTCCTTCACCTCCTGGTGAACGCATAACCATCAAACCGAAACGGCGTAGATCTCATACTCGCCGCGCACCAGTTCGATATGCGCGCGCATCGCGGCGGCCGCACCCTGCTTGTCGCCGCGCATGATGGCGACGACGACGCGGTCGTGCTCGGCCTGCGATTTCGCCAATCGACCGAGATTGCGGAATTGGGCGCGGCGGAACGGCTGCACGCGCACGCGTGTCGCCAACGTGATCTCGGCGATGTAGCCGTTCTGCGAACCGGCATAGATCGCGTTGTGGAAGCGTTCGTTGACCTCGTGGAAGCGATCGGGATTGCCGGCGTAGCTCAGCACCCGCAGCTCCTCGTGGATGGCTTCCAGGCCGTGGCGCTCGGCCGCCGACATGCGTTCGGCGGCAAGGCCTGCGCACAATGCCTCGAGCTCGGCCATCGCCTCGAACATGCTCTTGAGCCGCGCGATGGATGGCCGCGCCACCACCGCGCCGCGATGGGGCCGCGCCTCGACCAGCCCGCTCGCCACGAGCTGGCGCAGCGCCTCGCGGACCGGCGTCCGCGAGACACTGAAGCGGCGCGCGATGTCGGTCTCGTCGAGCGGCGCACCCGGCGCCAGCGCTCCCCGCACGATCTCGTCGGCAAGCTGCAGGCGCAGTTCCTCGGCGCGCGTGACCTTCTGCAGCGACGGCAACGCCCGGTCAACGCGCGGCACTACCGGCTCTGACGGTAGTGTTCCCCGCGGAAGATCATCAAGCGTCATGCGGTCTCTTTCGGCTCGTCGATCATGCTGACATGGGCGGCGACGACCCGCCATCCCTCCGGAAAGCGTATCCAGGTCTGCATCTGCCGGCCGACCTTGCCGGGCGCCGTGTCGCGATAGAACAGGGTGGAGGCCACGGCCGTGTCGCGGCCATAGCTGCTGATGACGGTCTTTGCGGTGCGCCGATTCAGCCCGACGGGGGAGCGGGCGGCGCGGAAGCCTGAGATCGCCTCGTAGCCATAAAGGTTCTCGCCGATGCCATAGCGCAGCGTGCGGGGATCGTTGCGGAAGAGCTCACCGAGCACAGCGACGTCGTTGCTGACGAGGGCCTGCTCATAGCGTTCGAACGCGGCTTTGACTTCCGCGATCACGTCGGGGAGATCAATCTCCATCTCAAAATCCTCTCAAAGTCCCCTCGGCGCGGGCGCGGCGGCTACGCCCATCTTTTCCAGCGTGTGGGCGACGCGCAACGCGATGTCCTCTCGCCAGGGCGCGGCGATGATCTGCACGCCGATCGGCAGCGGTTCGAGCGGCACCGGCACGGCGACGACAGGGAGGCCGACGAACGAGATCGGCTGCGTGTGGATGCCGATATTGGCACGCACCGGCAGCTCGACGCCGTCGAGATTGAAATTGACCTGGCCGAGCTTCGGCGCGGTGCAGGGCGTCGCCGGCGCAAGCAGCACGTCGACGGACTTGAAGATCTCGGCAAGCTGCGCGCGATACCAGCGGCGAAACTTTTGCGCGCGATCGACCATTGGGGCGGGCACCATGGCGCCCGCGATCAGCCGGTCACGTACCGCCGGATCGAAATCGTTCGGACGCTTGCGGAGGCGATCGAGATGCAGCGAAGCACCTTCGGTCGTGGTGATGACATAGGCCGCCGCGCGGGCACGCGAAGCTTCCGGGATATCGACCACCTGCGTTGCGCCAAGCGCCTTGGCAACGCGGCCGATCGCCTCCACCGCTTCCGGAAACACGTTCTTCTGGAAGTGGCCGCCGGCGATGGCAATGCGCAAGTCCGAGATGGGATTGGTGATCAAAGGCAGCGTCGGCTCGAGGCCGCGCGTCGTGCAGGCGCTGTCCTCCGCGTCCGGCCCCTGCATCGCATCATAGGCGAGCGCGAGATCGGCGGCCGAGCGCGCGAACGGGCCGAGATGATCGAGGCTCGCCACGAACGGGAACGAGCGCGCCCGCGACAGCCGGCCATAGGTCGGCTTCAGGCCAAAGATGCCGCAGAAGGAGGACGGCACGCGGATCGAGCCGTTGGTGTCCGATCCGAGCGCGATCGGCACCAGCGCGCCACCGACGGCGCTGCCCGAACCGCCGGAGGAGCCGCCGCTCATCCGCGTCGTGTCGTGCGGGTTGCGCGAGGGCCCGTCGTGGATGTTCTCGCCGGTGAAGTCGTAGGCATATTCGCCCATGTTGAGGGCGCCGACGAGAACAGCTCCGGCCGCTTCCATGCGCTCGATCAGCGTGGCATCGCGCTTGGCGGGCGCGAGGTCGCGGTTGATCTTGGAGCCGGCCCTCGTCGGCAGACCAGCGACGTCGAACAGGTTCTTCACCGCGAACGGCACGCCGGCGAGCGGGCCGACTGTCTTGCCCGCTGCGATATCCGCATCGATCGCGCGGGCTTTCGCGCGGGCGCGATCGGCAGTGACGTCGGTGAAGGAATTAAGGACACCATCATGCTGCTTGATGCGCGCAAGCGCGGCTTCGGTGGCGTCGAGCGCCGACATCTTGCCGCCGGCAACCGCGCTGGCGATCTCGGAGGCTGTCATTTCCGGCTTTGTGGTCATGGCAGCATCAGGCCGTGAAGATCGGTGCCGGCTCGGTCTCGTCCGGCAGCGCGAATTCGTCGACGAGGCGGGCGAGCCGCAGCGAGACGTCGAGATTGGCACGCACCGAAGGCCGCCAGGCCTCCTCGACCGGAAGCGCCAGAGCTTTCGATACGGCGTCGATATAGTCGTCCAGGGGTTCGGCCATCACGCTCTCAAGCAATCAGTGCACCGGCAACGGCGGATGCGGGATCGCCGTCAGCAGCTCCTTGGTGTAATCGTCCTTGGGATCGCTGAGCACCTGCTCGGAAGAGCCCTCCTCGACGATCCGTCCCGTCCGCATCACAATGACACGATCGCACAACAAGCGCACCACATTCAAATCATGCGAGACGAACAGATAGCTCATACCTAGGCGCTGCTTCAGGTCCTGGAGCAGATTGAGCACCACGGCCTGTACCGAGACGTCGAGCGCTGCGGTCGGCTCGTCCAGGATGACGAGTTTTGGATGCAGCGCGATGGCGCGGGCGATGCCGACGCGGGCCTTCTGGCCGCCCGACAATTGATGCGGGAAGCGGTCGAGCAGATTGTGCGGCAGGCCGACCATGGTGGCCAGTTCCTCGCAGCGCGCTCGCAGCGCGTCGCGGCCCTTGATGTCGCCGAGCTGCATAATGGGATCGGCAATTGCGCGCGCGGCGGTGAAGCGGGGGTTGAGGCTGTCGGTGGGGTCCTGGAACACCATCTGGATGCGGCTGCGCTGCGGCATCCGGGCAAAGGCCGATGGTGCGATGGCGGATATGTCCTCGCCGTCGAACTGGATCAGGCCGGAGGTCTGGTCCAGGAGCCGCATCACCATCATCGACGTCGTCGATTTGCCGCAGCCGGATTCGCCGACCAGGCCGACGCTCTCGCCATGGCCGACGGCAAAGGAGATGCCGTCGACGGCGCGGAACACGTCAGGCTCGACCGGCGGCCTGCGGCTGAACAATTTGCCCAGTACGGCGGTCGCGCCCTGGCGGGGGTATTCCTTCACGAGCTTGTCGACGAAGAGGAGGGGCCTTGCACTCTCGTCCCCCCCCATCGAGGGAAGGGCGTCTTTCGAAGTTCGATGGATGGCCGGTTCGGGCCCGGCCATGACAGACGGAGATTGCGCCGCTGCGCCCTCCTCCTCCGGCAGCAAGTCTCGCAAGGACACGCCGAGTCGCGGCGTCGCACGCATCAGCTTCCTGGTGTAGGGGTGCTGCGGGTTGGCGAAGATGTCGACGGCCTTGGCGGTCTCGACCACGCGGCCCTTCTCCATCACCACGACGCGGTCGCAATAGGCGGCGGCGAGGCCCAGGTCGTGGGTGATCAGGATTGTCGACATCGCACGTCGCTTGGTCAGCTCGACGATCAGGTCCATCACCGCCTTCTGGGTGGTGACGTCGAGGCCGGTGGTCGGCTCGTCGGCGATCAGCAGCTGCGGATTGCAGGCGAGCGCGAGCGCGATGACGACGCGCTGGCACATGCCCCCCGAAAGCTCGAACGGATAGGCGTGGTAGCGCTCGCGCGGACGGGCTATCTTGACCTGCTCCAGCGCCTCGATGGCCTTCTCGCCGCGATCGGAAACCATCGCCTGCTGCACATGGGTGCGCAGCACATCCTCGATCTGGTCGCCGACCTTCCGGATCGGATTGAGCGCGGCGCGCGGGTTCTGGAAGATCATCGAGACTTCGCGCCCGCGCAGGTCACGCATCTGGTCTTCGGTCGCCGCCTTGACGTCGATGCCCGAAAACATCACCGAGCCCTCGGCGATCCGCCCGGCGCGGTCGAGGATGCGCATCACTGCATAGGACGTCACCGACTTGCCGGAGCCGGACTCGCCGACGATGGCCAGCGTCTCGCCCTTGGCGACGGAAACGTTGACGTGCTGCACCGCCTTGACGATGCCGCGGCGAGTGCTGAACTCGACCGTGAGATCCTGGACGTCGAGCAGAGGCGGGGCGGTCATGAACGCGTCCCATCGCTCGAGAGTTCGAAAACAACCCCATGCACAGTAGAGGCGCGACTGAAATCGTTGGAGAATTTGCGACAGGCGTTTGCCATCACGTCCTCCGCTGCGGGTCGACGATGTCGCGCAGGCCGTCGCCGAGAAGGTTGAAGCAGAACACGGCGATCATCAGGGCAAGGCCCGGAAACAGCGCGATCCACCATTCGCCTGAGACCATGAAGCCGGCGCCTTCGGCGACCATGATACCCCATTCGGCAGTCGGCGGACGCACGCCAAGGCCGATGAAGGACAGGCCCGCGGCGTTGAGGATGGCGTAGCCCATGGTCAGCGACATCTGCACGATCATGATCGGCATGATGTTCGGGAGGATGTGCACCAGGAGGATGCGGAATTCGCCGTTGCCGGACAGCCGCGCGGCCTGCACGAAGCCGGCGTTGCGGCGGACATTGGCCTCGGCGCGCGCGACGCGGGCATAGAGCGGAAAATTCACGATCGCGGTGGCAAGGATGATGTTCTGCACGGTGTTGCCGAGCGCCGCGACGATGCCCATCGCCAGCACGAAGAGCGGGAAGGCCATGATGGTATCGGCGATGCGGCCGACGATGCGATCGGTCCAGCCGCCGAAATAGCCGGCCGCGATGCCGGCGAGGCCCCCCATCAGGAACACCAGCGCGACCGAGGCGACCGCGATGAAGAGATCGAGGCGTGTCGCGACGATGACCCGGCTGAAAATGTCGCGCCCAAGCTGATCGGTGCCGAACCAATGCGCCGCCGATGGCGGCTTCAAGGCGGCGGCGGTGTCGGAGGCGAGCGGATCGTAGGGGACCACGTAGGGGCCGAGGATCGCGGCGGCGAGGATCAGGATCAATAGCGCGAAGGCAAAGCCGGTGACCTTGTTCTCGCTCAGCACGTAGCGGGTCTGATCGAGGATCGCGACCCATCCCGAGGTCCGCGCGGGACCGACAGGTTCAACGGCAGGCGCAACGGTGCTCATCGAATCCCCCTACCCTTCCAGTCGCACACGCGGATCAATCACGCCGTAGAGAATGTCGATGACGAGATTGAGCAGCACGTACATGACGGCCATGGTCAGCACGAAGCCCTGCACCGGCGCGAAATCCGACGAGATCAACGCTTCGACGGCGTAGGAGCCGATGCCAGGCCAGGCGAACACCTTCTCGACCAGCACATTGGCGCCGAGCAGGAACGAGAACACCATGCTGAGCGTGGTGATCACGGGCAGCATCGCATTGCGGAAGGCGTAGGTGACGATGACGGTCGATGGCGACAGGCCGCTGGCGCGGGCGGTGCGCACGAACTCCGAAGCCAGCACCGCCAGCATCGAGGCGCGCGTCATGCGCGCGATCGGCGCCAGGGAGAAGATCGCGAGCGTGGTTGCAGGCAGGATGAGCTGGCTCAGCGCGGAGCGAAACGCCTCGACATCGCGCGCGACCAGGGTGTCGATCAGATAGAAGCCGGTGACGGTCGGCGGCGCGCTGTAGAACACGTCGAGGCGCCCGAGCGGCGCCGGCGACCAGCCGAGGCGGAAGTAGAACACATAGACCAGCACGAGGCCGGTGAAGAACACCGGCAGCGACACGCCGGCCGTGGTCGTGACACGGCAGAGATGATCGATCCATGACCCCGGCCGCGTCGCGGCGAGCACGCCGAGCGGGATCGCGATCGCCACCGAGACGAACAGGCCGAGCAGCGTGAGTTCAGCAGAGGCCGGCAGGCGGTTGCGGATCTCGGCCGCGACCGGTTGTCCCGTGGTGAGCGAGTTGCCGAAATCGCCGCGCGCGAGATCATTGGTGTAGCGGAAGAACTGCTCGATCAGCGGCTTGTCGAGGCCGAGTTTCTTGCGGATCTGCTCGACGGCTTCCTTCGTTGCGGCGGGACCGGCGAAATAGGCGGCGGGGTCCCCGGGCAGCGCCCGCGTCAGCAGGAAGGTGACTATGACGACGCCGATCAGCGAGGGTATCGCGAACATCAGGCGCTTGGCGATCATGGTCAGCATGAGGGCGTCTCGCGCTTTGCTTTGAAACGAGATCGCGCTCCGTGCGCCGCTGCGTTCCTTCCCCCCTTGTGGGGGAGGGCTAGGGAGGGGGGTGGCTCCGGGAGAGGTCGGAGTTCGTGGCTACCCCTCTCCCCACCCCTCCGCCACAAGGGGGGAGGGAGCCTGAAGAGCGTGCTCACCTCGCCCATATCCCCTCACCCCTTCGCCATCGCGCGATAGTCGAGCCTCCGATGGAACCAGTATTGATAGCCGCTGATGTTCTTCTGCATCGCGACGTTGACGTAGGGCTGGTACAGCGGGATGCGCGGCATGTCGGCGTAGGCGAGGTCGACGAAGCCCTTGACGTCGGCATCGTAGGCGGCCTTGTCGCCGGCAGCCGCCGCGGTGCGCGCACCGTCGATGAGCTTGTCCATCGCGGCCGACTTGTAGCTCATGGTGTTGAACACGGAATTGTTGCCGTGATAGCACCAGTAGAAGAAGTATTCGGGGTAATCGAGCCAGCCCGAGAACACGTTGGTGAAGAGCGGCATCTCCTTCTTGTTCAGTTCGGTGCGCCAGTTGGCGCCGGGCACCTTGTTGATGGTGGTCTTGATGCCGAGCTGCGCGAGGCTCTCCTGCACCAGCACGCAGAGCGGCTCGTTGACGCCGGCGAAGTTGAGGTCGAACGAGATCGTGGTCTCGAAGCCGTTGGCGTAACCGGCCTCGGCCAGCAGCGCCTTCGCCTTCTCCATGTCCGTGTTGAACTTGTGCGGCTGCGGCCAGGCGACCTCGGTCGGCTTGTCCTTGGCCGCACCGAACATGGGATTGCCGAGGCCGAACAGCACGGCATCCATGATCTTCTGATACGGCATCGCATAGGCCATGGCCTGCCGCACCTTCGGATTGTCGAACGGCGGCTTGGTCACGTTCATGCCGATATACTGAATACCGTTGGAGAACGGCAGCGACACCACGTTGAGCTTGCCGTTGGCCTTCATCTCCTGGAAATCCTTGAAGGGCAGCTCATAGGAGATGTCGGCATCGCCGCGCTCGAGCAGCGCCCGGCGGTTGCCGGCCTGCGGCACCATGCGCCAGATCACGCGCTTGATCTTCGGCAGGGGACCGCCGACCCAGGCGTCGTTGCGCTCCATCACCACTTCGGTGCCGGCCGTCCACTTCACCACCTTGTAGGCGCCGGAGCCCGCGGTCTGCTGCTTGGTGAATTCGAGGCCCCAGGGGTCCTTCTCGCTGGCGTTCTTCTTCACCAGCTCGGAATTGACGATGCAGGGCACGATGACGGCAAGATCTGGGATCGTCAGCCTGTCCTTCTTCAGGAAGTCGACACGCACCGTGTGGTCGTCGATGACGACGAACTGCTCGGCCTTGGTGAGCGATCCCGCGCTCATCTGGAAGGTCGGGAAGCCGCCGACGCTGACGGCGCGATCGAGCGACCATTTCACGTCTTTCGCGGTAACCGGCGTGCCGTCGTGGAATTTGGCGTTCTTCTTCAGCTTGAAGGTGACCGACATGTCGTCGATCTTCATGTCGTCGGCGAGCTCGCCCTTGAACTTGTCACGGTCGTAATAGGGCACCCCGCCGGGGCCGCTCTTCATCTCGTGGGTGATCAGGCGGTCGTAGCAGTTCCAGGACACCTCATAGCCGGGCACGTTGGTGCCGACGCCGTGGATGTCGAGATTGTTGGGGCCGCCCTCCGAGACGATCAGGAGTGTCTCCGAACGCGCGTCGGCCTTGGCCGAGGAGATCACCGAGGGCATGGCCGGAAGCGCCGCTCCGGCGGCCAGTCCGGAAACGGATTTGAGAAAATCGCGGCGCTTCATGAAAGGCTCCAAAACAATGTTTCGTTGGAACCGGATTCGCAAGGTTCGTGCCAGAGCTTAACGAGGCGTTACATAGCCCATAAGCCACTGATATTGCTCTTATCTAGCCGCCAAAGCCGCAAACCGCGACGTGGGGAGGGCAGCTTAGATTGCATACAATGATCGGCATACTGCACACAATATGTGCAATTAGTACGGCCGCTCATTCGAAGGGCGGCAGCAGAATGATCCTTCTGAACGTCGCGATACAGCGGCACCATCGGCGTCATTCCGAGGCGCGTCGAGTCATCAGCCCGCCCAGATCAGCTCCTGCAGCTCGACCAAATCCTTCGCCCTCCCCTGCCAGCCCTCGACGCAGATGTGCCCGTTGAGGTCGCTGGCGCGGTGCAGCAGCATCAGAGCCATCAGGCGCCGCTTGAGGACGAAGTCGAGCTTCTCATAGCCAAAACCCTCGAGCAGGCTTTTGACCCTCCCCGGCCGGCCCGCCGCCATGAAGGCGCTGGGGCCGAGCAGGTCGTAATCGCGCCATCCCGCCAGCACGTCGCCGAAGTCGAACAGCCCGGCGAGCGACCACTGGCCGTCATCGCAGGCGAGCAAGAAGTTCTCGGGAATGTATTCGCCGATCAGGATCACCGGCGGCGCATCCATCGGGATGAGCTCGGCGGCATCGCGCAGGAGATCGTCGAGGCCCCTCAGGAATTTGGGCGCGAGGCCAAGACGCGTATGCCGTGCCTCGCAGCCCTGCATCTGGGCGCGCATGAATTCGTCCCAGCGCGGCTCGAGATGCGCGAGCGCGCCGAGCGGGGCGCGCTGCACGCTCGCGATGGTCTCCCCGATCTGGCGCAGCAGGCGCTCCTTCTGGTCTTCCGGCAGCTGCGGCCAGACTTCCGAACCGAGCGTGCCGGCAAGGCGCGTCATGATCAGATAGCGCCAGCCGTCTCGCACGCCCTCGGCGACGATCTCCGGGATCGGCAGATCGAGGCGACCCTTGAGCTGTGCCAGCGAGGCGCGCTCGGAGACGAATTGCGCACGCAAGAGCGGGGGGAAGATCTTGAGGATCAGCCCGCCGCCGAGCCCGACGACGAGGTTGGTCCCGGTTGGAAACACATGCGGCGCGCTGGCGTCGAGCCCGTGGCTGCGCGCGATGTCGAGCGCGACCGGCAACCAACGCGCCGCATCGGAGCGGAAGGCGCGGAAGCTTTCGGCGTCGGTGAGGTCTGGCAATCTCATCGGGCTTGCATTCTGCAAACAGTGTCCTTGCGGGCCGTCCTTCGAGACGCCCGCTTTGCGGGCTCCTCAGATGAGGAGCTGTTGCGCGGCAGCATTGTCACCGGCACCGGCGCTGCCTAGCCTCATCCTGAGGAGCCCGCCGGAGGCGGGCGTCTCGAAGGACGAGGCGCGCGCTCAGATCGTCCCTAGCGCTCCGGACTTGCACGCTCGAACTGGCGCAGGATCTTGTTGCCGCGCTCGACAGCGGAACTAAGCGCTTCCTGCGCGCTCTTCTGGCCGGCGAAGGCGCGCTCGAGCTCGTCCTCGATCGCGCCGCGGATCAGGACGAAGGAGCCGAGCCGGATGCCCTTGGAATTCTCCGTCGGCGGATTGAGCGTGATCTGCTCGAACGAGATCGCCGAGCCCGGATTGCGCTCGTAGAAGCCTTGCGAGCGCGTCAGCTCGAAGGCGGCGCGGGTCACAGGCAGATAGCCGGTGTTCTGATGCCAGGCAGCCTGCACGCCGGGCTGCGACAGGTAGGCGAAGAACCGCGCCACACCCTTGTATTCCTCGCGAGGACGGTCGCGCAGCACCCACAAGGTGGCACCGCCGATGATCGAGTTCTGCGGCGCGCCCTTCACGTCGGGCCAGTACGGCATCATGCCGTAGCCGATCTCGAACTTCGAATTGGCCTTGATGTCGGCGCGGGTCGCCGAGGAGCCGATGAAGATGCCGCATTCGCCCTTCTGGAAGCGCGGCTCGGCCGATTGCCCGCGGCCGCTGTAGTCGAACACCTTCGTCTTCTGCCACTCGCTGAGCGCCGCGACATGATGGACGAGCACCGGATTGTCGATGGTCAGTCCCGCATCCAATCCGGCAAAGCCGTTCGCCCGCGTCGCCAGCGGCAGATTGTGGAAGGCGGAGAAATTCTCGACATGGATCCAGGACGGCCAGGACGTGGTGAAGCCGCACGCAGCGCCACGGTCGCGCAGGCGCTTCGCAGCCGCCCCCAAGTCCGGCCAGGTTTTCGGCGGCTTGTCAGGATCGAGGCCCGCGTCGCGGAACATGGTCTTGTTGTAGTAGAGAATCGGCGTCGAGGAATTGAACGGGAAGGACAGGAGATTGCCGGCGGCATCGGTGTAGTAGCCGGAAACCGCGGGCAGGTAATCGCCCAGCGAGAACGGCTCGCCCTGGTCCCGCATCAGGCTGAACACCGGATAGATCGCGCCCTTGGCCGCGGTCATGGTCGCGGTGGCGACCTCGTTGACCTGGACGATCGCGGGCTGGCTGCGCGAGCGGAAGGCAAAGATCGCCGCTGTGACCGTCTCGGTGTAATTGCCCTTGTAGACGGGCACGATGCGGTAATCGGACTGCGAAGCGTTGAAGTCCGAGGCCAGCTTCTCGAGCTGCCGCCCGAGTTCGCCGGACATGGCGTGCCACCACGCGATCTCGGTCGCGGCACGCGCGGGGGCGGCCAATGAAAGCGCCGCAAGGACGGCAACGAGCTGCAAGAGGCGTAAGGCTGACATCAGGATGGCTCTTCCCGGCCCGCGGTCGAAAAAACGCCGCTGCCCTGCTTAAGGCGCGACATACCCAGTTTCAACCGGGAATGAACGCCGGCCGCGCCGCACAATCGGCCTGCGGAATCACGCGGGATGGCCGTCCCTTGACCATCTGCCGGGGGCCGTTCCGATCGGACCGGGCTCCGGACTGTTATTCTGACACGTTTTGCTGACGACAACCGGTCTCCACTTCGCTTGAAAACGCTTTAGATTGCATTGAACCTTTTCCATCTGCCATAGACTCCACCACTGAGGGGTTGAGTGTGCCAGTGCTGAGCCGTGCCGAACTCTCGCGGACCGGGGTGATCTTCGTCGCGCTTGTGCTTGCCGTCTGGACGACGGGCGCCGTTGCGCGCGAATTTCGCGCCGCCGACACCCAGGCCGAGGATTACCCGACCGTCCAGGCGCTGCGCTACATGGGCGCCCTGATCGCCGAGCGCTCCAGTGGCCGGCATGAGATCAAGGTGTTCCATTCCCGCCAGCTCGGCGAGGAAAAGGAGACCATCGAGCAGACCCGGGCCGGCGCGATCGACCTCAACCGGACCAACGTGGCGCTGATCGGCAATTTCGTTCCGGCGATGAACGTGCTCGCGATGCCGTTCCTGTTCCGGTCCATCGAGCACATGCAGAAGGTGCTGGACGGACCCATCGGCAGCGAGATCCTGAACAGCTTCGAGCCCTACGGCTTCGTCGGGCTCACCTTCTACGATTCCGGCGCGCGGTCGATCTACAATGGCGTTCGCCCGGTGAAGACTGTCGCCGATCTCAAGGGATTGCGGATCCGGGTGCAGCAGTCGGAGTTGATGAGCCAGATGATGCGCGCGCTCGGCGCCGAACCGGTCGAGCTGCCATACGGACAGGTGCTCACCGGGCTCGCCAACCAGCTGATCGACGGCGCCGAGAACAACTGGCCATCTTTCGTGACGACGGACCATTACAAGCATGCCGGCCACTACACGCTCACCGAGCACACGATGAGCCCGGAGGTGCTGGTGATCTCGCTCAAGGCCTGGAAAAGCCTCTCGGCGGAGGAGCAGACGATCTTCAAGGAGGCGGCGGAACGCTCCAGCCGGTTCATGCGCGAGAAGTGGCGCGACCTCGAGGAGCAGTCGCAGCGCAAGGCGCAGGACGCGGGCGTGACCATCATCAAGGAGATCGACCGCAGGCCGTTCGAGGAGGCGATGACGGCGATCTACGACAAGGCCGGGCGCGATCCGGCCGCGGCCGCGCTGATCGAACGTATTCGCAAGGTGGAGTAGAGCTTCTTGCCCGGGCTCGGACATAGCGAACACGCGGACAGGCCGCCCGGCTCGATCGGGCAGCTGCGGGCGCGACTCGTCGGCGTCCTGCGGGCAGTGCCGATCCGCTGGCGCATCCTGTCGATCGCCGGGCTGAACTCCGCCGTTGTCGTCGTCCTGGTGGCGATGATCTGGAACGGCGCGCAGGTGCTGGGGTCGGCCTGGGACGATGTGCGCCAGGTGCGCGAGTCCGACCGTATCCTCGCGCTGCTCGAAAGCGAGACCGGGCGGCTGCAAAACCTGATTCACCGCTACATCAATCAGCCGAGCCCGGACCTGTTCGCCGAGATCCTCCTGCTGCGCGAGGCGGTGCTGGGCACCCTGACAAACCGCGCCGCCAAGGACCCGATGCTCGCAGGCTCGGTCGAGGAGCTGGAGCGCACCACCGACCGCTTCCTCAACGGTTTCGGCGAGCTGCGCAGCGTGCAGGCCACCATCGCCAAGACCTACGAGGAGCAGGTGCAGGGCCCGGCCAGGGACATGGCCGGCCTCTACTCCATCATCGAGGGCGCCACTGGCCATCGCGACGCGCTGATCTGGCCCTCGCTGGGGAAATCCCGGGAGGCCTTCACCGCGATGCTGGTGGCGGCCAATTCCTACTATCTTTCGCTGTCGTCAGGCGCGGCCGACGACGCGCGCCGCAACACCGAGACGATCGAGAAGACCATCCCCGTGATGATCGATCTCGCCGACAACGACCTCCAGAGGATGGCGCTGCGGCGGCTCGCGTCCCGCACTGCAGCGCTGCGCGAGGGATTTGCCAAGCTGTCCGAGCAGCTTGCCAGCCGCACCGAGCTCCTGCGCAACACCATCGACGCCAGCCAGGCCGAGGCGATCGGCGCCATCGACGATCTCTCGACCAAGATGCGCCAGCGCGAGCAGAAGGCGCAGGAGACGTTTGACCGCACGCTTGCCGACATTTCCCGCCGCGTGCTGTCGATCGCGGTGATCTTCCTCGGCATCATCCTCACCGCCGGCGTGCTGATCGCGCTGTCGATTCGCCTGCCGCTGCAGCAGATCATGGCAGCGATGCGCGCGATCACGCTCGGCGATCTCGACCGCGAGGTACAGGGCACCAAGGCACGCGATGAGGTCGGCGCCATGGCGCGCGCGGTGGAAGTGTTCCGCGAGAACGCGATCGCCAAGCGCCAGACCGAGGACGAGCTGCGTGCGTCCAAGGAAAAGGCCGAGAGCGCGCTGCTCGAGCTCAACGCCGCCCAGCAGAACCTGATCGACGCGGAGCGGCTCGCCGCGCTCGGCGGACTGGTCGCCGGCGTGGCCCACGAGGTCAACAATCCGATCGGGATCAGCCTGACCGTTGCTTCGAGTCTTGCCCGGCGCACCGAGATCTTCGAGGCCCAGCTCAAGGGCGAGGGCGGCTTGCGCCGCTCGCAGCTGGAGGAGTTCGTGCAATCCTCGCGCGACGCCTCGCAGCAGCTGGTCGCCAACCTCCAGCGCGCCGGCGAGCTGATCCAGTCCTTCAAGCAGGTCGCGGTCGACCGCTCGCACGCCGAGCGGCGGCAGTTCAGCCTGAGCGAAGCCACCGACCAGATCATCGCCAGCCTGCGCCCGGTGCTGAAGCGCTCGCCGATCACGCTGGAGGTCGACGTGCCCGAAGGGCTGCTGCTGGACGGCTATCCCGGCTCCTACGGCCAGATCCTGACCAATTTGTTCCTCAACGCCGCCAACCACGCCTTCGCCGACGGGCGCGCCGGCACAATCACGATCTCGGCGCGGCCGCGCGGGACGGAGGACATCGAGATCATCTTCAGCGATGACGGGGCCGGCATGACCCCGGACGTGCAGCGCCAGGCCTTTGACCCTTTCTTTACCACCCGGCGCAATGAAGGCGGCACGGGACTCGGCCTGCATATCGTCTATAACCTCGTCACCCAGCAGCTCGGCGGCCGCATGATGCTGGAATCCAAGCTGGGACAAGGCACTACTTTTCGCATTATCATGCCCCGCATCGCCAAGGGCGGCGCGCAAAGCACAGAGACCGACGGGACTTCTCAATGGCCGAACAGGACGATGTCCTCCACCTGATCGACGATACCGGTATCGCGCCGGAGGATGCCAACGCCCGGAAATGGAAAATCGCCGTCATCGACGACGATCCGGCCGTGCATGACGGCACGCGCTTTGCCCTCTCGGACTACAGCCTGAACGGCCAGAGCCTGGAGATTCTGTCGGCCTATTCCGCGGCGGAAGGCCGCAAGCTGATGGCCGAGCACAGCGACATCGCCGCCGTGCTGCTCGACGTCATCATGGAGACCGACGTCGCCGGGCTCGAACTGGTCGAGTACATCCGCAACGAGATCAGGAACGAGACCGTCCGCATCATCCTGCGTACCGGCCAGCCGGGTCAGGCGCCGGAGCGGCGCGTGATCGTGCAGTACGACATCAACGACTACAAGGCCAAGACCGAGCTCACCGCAGACAAGCTGTTCACCTCGCTGACCGCCGCGCTGCGCTCCTATCAGCAGCTCGAGCGCATGGTGCAGACCCGGCGCGGGCTGGAGATCATCATCGACGCCGCCTCGACGCTGTACGACTTCAAGTCGATGCAGCGCCTCGCCGAGGGCGTGCTGACCCAGCTCGCCTCGCTGCTCAACGTCGATTGCGCCGGCATCCTGGTCTTGCGCGACAACGGCGGCATCGATCCCGAGCTCTCGGTGCTCGCCGGCAGCGGCTGCTACAGCCGCTTCATCGGCTTCACCTCGTCGAAGGCGCTCGACCCCGAGCTGCGCGAGATGGTGGAGGCGGCGTTCCAGCGCCGCAAGAACGAATTCGCCGACCACCGCAGCGTGATCTACCTGCGCACCGGAAGCGGACGCGAGGTCGTGGTGCTGCTGCAGGCCGAGCGCGAGCTCTCCGAGACCGACCGCTCGCTGGTCGAGATCTTCTCCAGCCGGCTCTCGATCGCCTTCGACAACGTGATCCTCTACCAGCAGCTCCAGGACGCCAACGCGCAGCTGGAAGACCGCGTCGCCCAGCGCACCCGCGCGCTGATGCAGGCCAACCGCCGCCTCTCGGCGCAATGGCTGCGGCTGCAGCGCGCCAACGGCTTCAAGAACGAGATCCTGGGCACCGTTGCCCACGACTTGAAGAATCCGCTCGGCGTCATCCTCGGCCGCACCGAGATGCTGAAGGAGCTGATCTCGACCGGCGCATCGGAAGCCGGCGTGGTCGCCCAGGTCGATCACATCCGCGACGCCACCAAGCGACTGACCACGATGGTTGACCATCTGATCTCGGATGCGATGGCCGATGCCTTCGACATCACCATCCGCCGCGAGCCGGTCGATGTCGCCACCCTGGTCAAGGAGGTCGCCGAGGCCAACCAGCCGCTCGCGGTCAACAAGCAGCAGACGATCAGCGTCACCGCCCCGCCCAATATCGTCACAATGTGCGACATCGACCGCATCCGCGAAGCGATCGACAACCTCATCAGCAACGCCATCAAGTACTCTCCGATCGGCGGCAGGATCGACGTGACCGTCACCCATGAAGGCAGCGACACGATCGTGCGCGTCAGCGACGAGGGCGCCGGCCTGTCGCCCGAGGATCTCGGCCGCCTGTTCGGCCGGTTCCAGCGGCTGTCGGCAAAGCCGACCGCCGGCGAGAGTTCGACGGGGCTCGGGCTCTCCATCGTCAAGCGCATCATCGACATGCACGGCGGCGAGGTGACCGCCGACAGCGACGGCCCCGGCAAGGGCTCGACCTTCACCATGACCCTCCCCGCGACCGAAATGCCGTGATGCAAAGACCATGACCCAAAGCCAGCACATCATGATCGTCGACGACGAGGCCCCGGCCCGGGAGATGGTCGGCGATTACCTCAAGATGCACGGCTTCACCGTGACGCTGTGCGACGGCGGCAAGTCGCTGCGGGCAGCGATCCAGGGCAGCATGCCCGATCTCGTGGTGCTCGACCTCAACATGCCCGAGGAAGACGGGCTCTCGATCATTCGCGACCTCAAGAGCCGCATCAACGTGCCGGTCATCATGCTGACGGCGACCGCGAGCCCGATCGACCGCGTGGTCGGGCTCGAACTCGGCGCCGACGATTACGTGGCAAAGCCGTGCGAGCTGCGCGAGCTGATGGCGCGCATCCGCTCGGTGCTGCGGCGGAGCGTGCCGGCCAAGGCCGCCGCGCCCGACGCGGCGGCGGCGAAATCGGACAAGGAGCAGCTGGTGCGCTTCGGCACCAAATGGCTCGACCTCGAAGCCCAGGCCTTGCGCGACGACGAGGGCAACGAGCATCCGCTGACGGCCTCCGAGTTCGGGCTGCTCAAGGTGTTCGCGGCCAACCCGAAGCGCGTGCTGTCGCGCGAGCGCCTGCTGGAGCTCGCCAATGCGCGCGATGCCGAAGCCTTCGACCGCGCGGTGGACCTGCGCATCATGCGCATCCGCCGCAAGATCGAGCCCGATCCGGCAAAGCCCGCCGTGATCCGCACCATCCGCGGCGGCGGCTACCTGTTCTCGCCGCAGGGCGAGAAGGCGTAGGGCTTTAACGTCATTCCGGGGCGCCCCAAGGGCGGACCCGGACTCTCGAGATTCTCAGATGCGCAATTGCGCACCCTGGCTCGACGCCGTGCATCGTCCCGGAATGAAGGGGTAAACGGCTCGGCCGAACGCAAATCCCCGAAATACGTTCCGCGGCGGCCCCGTCCGCCTCCAGATCCCTGACCCCGTATTTTCCGCACATTGAAATTGCACGTCTTTTTGCCTCGAATGTTTCGTCCCGGCTGTTCTGACGAAACAATTTGGCGGCGCACGAAACCATTTTTCCCTTTTCGTGCAGACGTCCCGAAACGTTGGCTCATTAACACATCGGCTCAAGGAAACGCCGCTCGGTTGCGGCGCTACGGGGAGCCAAGTCCATGCCGAACGTCATCGCCATCAACGCCCAGGCCAGCCAGAGCATCGTTGCCGCTCAGGCGACTTCGGACGACATGCTTCTCGAAAGCATTGCCGACGGCAATCGGACGGCCATGCACATCCTCTATTGCCGGCACAATGTGCGGGTGTACCGCTTCATCCTGCGCATCGTGCGCGATGCGACCACGGCGGAAGACCTGGTCAGCCAGGTTTTTCTCGACGTGTGGCGCACCGCCGGCCAATTCCAGGGCCGCTCGCAGGTCTCGACCTGGCTGCTCTCGATCGCCCGCTTCAAGGCACTCACCGCAATGCGCCAGCGCCGCTTCGAGGACATCGACCAGGAAGACGTGCGCCAGATTCCCGATGGTAACGATACGCCGGAGACCTCGCTTGACCGCAGCGACACCAGCGCCATCCTGCGCGCCTGCGTGCAGAAGCTGTCGCCCGCACATCGCGAGATCATCAACCTCGTCTACTACCACGAGAAGTCGGTGGAGGAGGTCGGCCAGATCATCGGCATTCCCCAGAGCACGGTGAAGACCCGGATGTTCTATGCCCGCAAGCAATTGGCCGATTTGCTTAAGGGCGCCGGCGTCGACCGCTTCGCCGCCTAAATTCAACGAATTCAATTGGATAGGGGCATCGATCTGCCCCTCTCCAGGGACACGGAAGCGTTACCGCCGACGAAACAATTGAAACAAAGCACAACATCAGCCGGAAAAACTTCCGCCCTATAAACTTCGCATACGGTTTTGCTTAGACCTCCAAGACCTCCAACGACCCGGACGGGATGCCCCCCTCCGGGTCGTTTTGTATTTGGGTGCCCGCGGGTCACGAACGTGTGACGCCAGGTAACGCCCGACGCATCGCGCCCGAATTGCTCGTGACTTCCCTCACGAGTGCCCCGATGCTCGAACTCAGCCTCGCCGTCCTTGCCGGCATCTTCACCGTCGCGGCGCCCTGCACGCTGCCGATGCTGCCGATTTTGCTCGGCGCTTCGATCGGACGCGCAGGACATTTGCGGCCGGCGATGATCGCGCTCGGCTTCGTCATGTCGTTCTCAGCGACCGCGCTGCTGCTCGGCGCGATCACACAATTGTTCGACTTCGATCCGACCGTTTTGCGCGAGGCCGCATCGATCCTGCTGTTGGGCTTCGGCCTGTTGATGCTGTGGCCGGCGCCGTTCGAATGGCTCTCGATCCGGCTCAACGGCTGGCTCGATCTCGGCGCATCCAGCGGAGTGCAGCGCGAGGGCGCGCTCGGCGGTCTCGTGCTCGGCACCACGCTGGGCCTGGTATGGACACCCTGCGCCGGGCCCGTGCTCGGCTCGATCCTGACGCTGGTCGCAAGCTCGAAGAACCTTGCCTGGGCCAGCACGCTGCTGGTCGCCTATGCCATGGGCGCGGCGATCCCGATGCTCGCGATCGCTTATGGCGGACAGGCCGCGACCACGCGTGTGCGCAGCCTCGCGCGGATATCGCCGCGGCTGCAGCAGGGCTTTGGCGTCGTCGTGATCGGCTTCGCCCTCTCCGCCTACTTCCAATACGACACGCTGATCGTGGCCTGGCTTACCAGCTTCTATCCCACCGGCCAGATCGGCCTGTGATCATCGCCTCATTCACCGGAGAACCCTTCATGACTTTCAAACTGCTCGCCATGGCCGCCGCACTGACCGGCTTCACCGTCACCGGGGCCGTTATCCCCGGCGTCTGCGACGAGGTGTCCGGCGCGGCACCCTTGCGCGTCGCTGCCGCGAGCCAGGAGAACGCGCCCGATTTCACCGGAATCACCAACTGGTTCAATTCGAAACCGCTGACCATGGCCGACCTCCGCGGCAAGGTCGTGATGGTTGATTTCTGGACCTATGGCTGCGTCAACTGCGTCAACACGCTGCCGCACGTCAACGACCTCTACGCCAAGTACAAGGACAAGGGCCTCGTCGTGGTCGGCGTGCACACGCCGGAGTTCCCGTTCGAGCGCTCGGCTTCGAACGTGCAGGCCGCGCTGAAGCGCCACGGCATCGCCTATCCGGTGGCTCAGGACAATAATTCCAAGACCTGGAACGCCTACCGCAACCAATATTGGCCGGCGCAATACATCATCGACCAGAGCGGCAAGATCGTATTCCGGCACGCCGGCGAAGGCAGTTACGACCAGATCGAGCGCACCGTGGCAAAGCTGCTGAACGTCGCCAGCTGACGCGCGCAGCCATCGCGCGGCGGGTCTCCGCTGTCCCTTGTTGCTTGACACCGCGGACCCGCCCGTAGAGTTTCGCGGGCGACGGAATTAGCCGCCCGCGATGGACGACTCGACCACCAGCACCGACATCCGCCTTCGTGAAGGCTCCTCGATCGCGCAACGGCTGATCATGGCCGGCTGTGCGGCCGCGGTGGCGCTGTGCTTCACGCCCGGCCTGCTCACGCACGATACGCTGGAGATCATCGTCTCGGCGGTGGCGCTCCTGGTGGGGGCGGGATTCGTCGTCGGCATCATGATGGCGCCGGCGGTGGTGTGGATCATCACGCCCAACGAGATCCTGATCGGGCAGCAGCGTCCGTTCGGAAAGCTCCGCACGCGTGTCGTCCCGAAGCACGACATCAGCGGATTGCAGGTTCCCGGCAGCAAGAGGGTGAAAGCCCGTTTCCAGCTGGTCTTCACGCTGGCATCGGGAGAACGCCTGACGTCGCCGCCGATCTCGGACGTGACCCATGTTCGCGACACCGTGGACAGGATCGTCACACAGTTCGAGGTCCCCAATGTCGAGGCACCCAGCAATCCGCTCGACGCCCGCAATCCCGAGATGCATCTCGGCGAGCCGGCCGAGCCTTTTCCTGTGAGGGACGTCCGCATCGTCGCGTTGATCGCGATCGCCTTGTGCGCTGGTCCCTATGCCTACAAGCTCTGGCGAGGCCTGCCGCCCAGCCATGTCGATATCCTGTTGCTGCCGCTCGGCGTGATCGCCGGGCTGGCCGTCTACCGCTACGCCAACCTCGCGATCGGCGCATTCTGGATCATCCGGCAGGACCATATTCGCGTCGAGCGATTGTGGGGCGACGGCACGCCCCGCGCGGACCACATCGAAGGGCCCGACGTGAAGACGATCACGGTGGAGCGCCGCGGCCGCTCCGAGGACGAGCACTGCATCGTGGTGATCCGTCTGCACTCGGGACGACGGTTTCGCAGCCCGCGGATCGGTTCGCGGGTCGAGGCCCGCGCCGTGGGCACGGAGATCGTGCGCCGGCTGGGAATCGCGGCGGAGAGCAACAAGATCTAGCTTGTGCAGGGGAGGGAGGCACCGGACCCATGGCGACAAGCACTGCTTTTCGCGCCATCCCCCGTTTGTGGCATTGCCAGGACCGCCTCAAAAAGCCAAAGCATTCTCGTGACATGCCAAGGGCCCGCGCCATCAACTTGCCATGAACTTGCCCCTCAGGTTTGATGGTTCCGAATGATTTGCGCTGTGGCAGCGGGGAGAGCTTGAAATGACGGATTTTCGTCGCCTGACCGGGGTTTTCATGGCTGCGATGGGGCTGATCCTGTCCGCGCCGCAGGCCCTCGCGCAGCAACCTGACCGCGGCGACGAGCCGGGCTTGATTGCTGATGACGGCTATCAGCTCGAGCCGGAATGGCAGAAGCAGGTGGTCTACTTCCGCACCACCGAGCCCCCGGGCACGATCATCGTCTCGACGGCCGAACGTCACCTTTATCTTGTGCAGCCCGGCGGCCGCGCGATTCGCTACGGCATCGGGGTGGGGCGCGACGGCTTCCAGTGGCAAGGGCTGGTGACCATCACCAACAAGAAGGAGTGGCCGGACTGGACGCCGCCGCCGGAGATGATCCAGCGCCAGCCCTATCTCCCGCGCTTCATGGCCGGCGGCCCGGGCAATCCGCTGGGCGCCCGCGCCATGTATCTCGGCACCACGGTCTACCGCATCCACGGCACCAACCGACCCGACACGATCGGCACCAAGGTGTCCTCGGGCTGCTTCCGCCTGGTCAACGCCGACGTCGCCGATCTCTACGATCGCGTCCCGATCGGCACCAAGGTGGTCATCCGGCAGAAGCCCGAACTCTGAGGGCTATGGATAGGAGCATGATCTCCAGGATCATGCTCCGCCCCTCCTGCAATTCCCATTTTCCGATTTTCGAGAGAGCAACATGATGCGCACTTTTCGTGGCGGCCTGCTGATCGGGCTCGCCCTCGCCGTGGTGGTCGCCGTCGCGGCGATCATCTATGAATTCTACGACACCCGCACCTTGAAGCGCACAGTGCGCCGCGGCGAGGTGCTGTGCGGCGTCAACAAGGGACTGCCGGGCTTCTCATATTCGGAAGACAACAAGAATTGGACCGGCTTCGACGTCGATTTCTGCCGCGCGGTGGCGGCGGCGATCTTCGACGACCCGGGCAAGGCGAAGTTCATCCCGCTCGACGCCAACGAGCGCTTCAAGGAATTGCAGAGCCGGAAGGTCGACATTCTCTCGCGCAACACGACCTGGAGCATGGCGCGCGAGCTCGACTACGATCTCTATTTCCCCGCCGTCGCCTATTACGACGGCGCAGGCTTCATGCTGCCGCGCTCGCGCAACAAGGAGACATCGCTGGATCTGACCGGCAGCAAGGTTTGCGTGCAGGCCAACACGACGACGGCGCTCAACATCGCCGACTACTTCCGCATCAACAACATGAAATACGAAGAGGTGAAGTTCGAAAACCTCGCCGACGTGGTGAAGGCCTACGACACCGGCAAGTGCGACACGTTCAGCGCCGACGTCTCGCAGCTCTATGCGCTCAGGCTCAACCTCTCCAAGCCCGGCGACCACATGATCCTGCCGGACATGATCTCCAAGGAGCCGCTGGCGCCCGTCGTGCGCCAGCGCGACGACGACTGGATGATGATCGTGAAGTGGACGCTGTACGCGATGATCAACGCCGAGGAGCTGGGAGTCACCTCGGAGAACATCGACGAAGCGCTGAAGTCGAAGAAGCCGGAAGTGATGCGCCTCGTCGGCACCGAAGGCAATTACGGCGAGAAGCTCGGCCTGACCAAGGACTGGGCGGCGCGCATCATCCGCCACGTCGGCAATTACGGCGAGATGTACGACCGCAACATCGGCGAGAAGTCAAAGCTGAAGATTCCGCGCGGCATGAACCAGCTGTGGAACGCGGGCGGGGTGCAGTACGCACCGCCGATGAGATAACGGCGGCTCTCGCCGCCGTCGTCATTGCGCGCCAACGGGTCCGCGCGAAGCGCGGCCCGGTGACAGGCTCCGCGAGGCAGTCCAGAATGCCTCCCCGGCAACAGCCTGGATTGCGTCGTCGCAAGCGCTCCTCGCAATGACGATGTTGACGTAGACGCGCACCACACTCTTGGTCGTCATGCCCGGGCTTGTCCCGGGCATCCGCGCTCTTGCAGCACTTGAGAACGTGAATGGCCGGGACGAGCCTGGCCATGACGGCTCGCGCTGGTCCTCTCTAGCCTCGTCTCTGCCGCTTGCCTCAATACCCGCGCGCCCTGGCCAGCTGCTCGGTGTGGTAATTCGCATCGCCGAACAGCTCCTCGCAGACTCTCGCACGCTTCATGAAGAAGCCGATGTCGAACTGGTCGGTCATGCCCATGCCGCCGTGCATCTGCACGCCCTCCTGCACCGCGCGCGTGGCGGTGGTGCCGGCGCGGGCCTTTGCGACGGCGACGCTCGATGCGGCCTTGGCAACATCGGCGTCCAGTGCCTGCAGCGCCTTCATGGTGGCGGCGCGGGTTATCTCGATGTCGATGTAGAGTTCGGCGGCGCGATGCTGCAGCGCCTGGAATTCGCCGATCAGCTTGCCGAATTGTTTGCGGCTCTTCAGATATTCGACGGTGCGGCCAAAGACCTCCTCGCTGAGGCCGACCATCTCGGCAGCGACGGCGCCGCGGCCGATGTCGAGAACGCCATCGAGCAGGTTGGCGGCCTGGTCGACTTCGCCGAGCACGCTGTCGGCATCGACCTCGACATTGGCGAAGTCGATCCGCGCCGCGTTGTGCGCATCGACCATGATGGTGCGCTCGATCGCAACACCCTTGGCCTTCGGGTCGACCAGGAACAAGGTCAGGCCCTCGCGCTCGCCGGCGGCCCCAGCCGTGCGCGCGGCGACGATCAGGAGGTCGACGACATGGCCGTCGACCACCAGAGCCTTGGCGCCCGAGAGCCTGAAGCCGTTGCCCGCGCGAACGGCCTGGAGACTGGTCTGCAGCGGGCGATGTTTTGCACCCTCGTCGATCGCGAGCGTCGCGAGCAGCGAACCGCTTGCAATCTTCGGCAGGTATTCCGACTTCTGCGCGGCATTGCCGCCGCGATTCAGCGCCGAGGCCGCAACCACGCTGGTGGCAAGAAAGGGCGAGGGCATCAGCGTGCGGCCGATCTCCTCCATGACGACGCCCGCCTCGACATAGCCGAGGCCGCTGCCGCCGAAGTCCTCCGGCACCAGGAGGCCGGCAAAGCCCATCTCGGCGAAGGCGTGCCAGAGCTCTTTCGAGAACCCGACGCGATCCTTGCTGTCGCGCAGATGGCGCAGGTGCGACACCGGCGCCTTGCCGCTGATCAGTCCGCGCGCGGAGTCGCGGAGCATGGATTGTTCTTCGGTGAGGACGAGGGCCATGTACGTGTTTCCCGTTCGAAATCTATTCGTTGTCGTCATTCCGGGATGGCCCTAAGGGCCAGGCCCGGAATCCATCAGACGGCATTTCCGCGGGCAGATGGATTGCGGGCTCGCGCTACGCGCGCCCCGGAGTGACATTTGGTGAGAGCGCCGCTCACGCCCCCGGCAGATCCAGGATGCGCTTGGCGACGATGCCGAGCATGACCTCGGACGTGCCGCCCTCGATCGAGTTGGCCTTGGTGCGCAGCCAGGCGCGCGGCTTCGCGCCCTGCTTGGAGCGCTCGCTCTCCCATTCCAGCGCATCGACGCCGCCGGCCGACATCAGGATCTCGTGGCGACGCTTGTTGAGCTCGGTGCCGTAATATTTCATGGCCGAGGAAAACGCCGGATGCGCCTGCCCTGCCTTGGCGAGATCGACGGCGCGCTCGGCGCAGGCCGCGAGCGCGGCTTCGTCAACGTCGAAGCGCGCGATCTGGCCGCGCAGCATGACATCGTCGAGCCGACCCTGCGCATCGGTGCCGACGGTGTCAGCCGCGATCTGACCGAGCGGACGGCCGACGCCGCGCTCGCCCATGCCCGAGATCATCGCGCGCTCGTGCTGGAGCAGATATTTCGCGACGTCCCAGCCGCGGTTGATGGTGCCGACCACGTGCGACTTCGGCACCCGGACATTGTCGAAGAAGGTTTCGCAGAACGGCGAATAGCCCGAGATCAGCAGGATCGGCTTGGTCGAAACACCCTTGGAGGTCATGTCGAACAGGATGAAGCTGATGCCGTCATGCTTCTTCGCGGCGGGATCGGTGCGCACCAGGCAGAAGATCCAGTCGGCGTAGTTGGCGTAGGAGGTCCAGATCTTCTGGCCGTTGATGATGAAGTCGTCGCCGTCGCTCTCGGCGCGGGTCTGGAGCGAGGCGAGATCGGATCCGGCGTTCGGCTCGGAATAGCCCTGGCACCAGCGGATCTCGCCCGCTGCGATCTTCGGCAGATGCTCCTTCTTCTGGGCTTCGTTGCCGTACTTCAGGAGCGCCGGCCCGAGCATCCAGATGCCGAAGCTCGACAGCGGCGGACGGGCGCCGATCCGCGCCATCTCCGCGCGCAGCACCTTGTGCTCGGCGGCGCTGAGGCCGCCGCCGCCATACTCCTTCGGCCAGTCGGGCACGGTCCAGCCCTTGTCGCGCATGCGCTCGAACCAGATGCGCTGCGGCTCCGACGAGAACTTCGCGTTGCGACCGCCCCAGAACACATCCGCATCCGATGTTGCGGGCTTGCGCATTTCGGGCGGACAATTGGCTTCCAGCCAGGCGCGCGTCTCGTTGCGGAAGGTCTCGAGATCGGTGGTTTCTGTATCGCTCATGGTCGTTTCCATCGCATCGGAATTCAGCTTGTTGCCGGCGACTCTGGGCCAACGCTCCGCGGAATTCAACCACTTCCGCAGCCCGCATTCGGCTATAGTCGCCGTTACGGCGAGCTTGAAAACAAAGAGGAAACGAGAATGCGCCTGAAGCTTCTTTCGCCTGGCGAAATGAACGAGAGCCAGCGCCAGACCTATGACGAATCGATCGCCGGCAAGCGCGGCAAGCCGCCGCCGCCGATGATGGCCTGGTTGAACAGCCCCGACATGGCCCGTCACGCCACACGGCTCGGCGAGGTCCTTCGATTCGATACGGTATTCCCGGCCAAGCTCTCGGAGATCGCGATCCTGGTGACGGCGCGGCACTGGACCGCGCATTACGAATGGTATGCGCACAAGCGCCTCGCACTTGCCGGCGGGATGGCCCCTGAGATCATCGAGGCGATCCGCGACCGCCGCACGCCCGACTTCGACGACCCCAAGGCCAGGATGATCTACGACCTCGCGAAGTCGCTGCACGAAGGCCACGGCGTCGAGAAGGGCCTGTATGATGAGGCGGTGAAGCTGCTCGGCGAGCGCGGCGTGGTCGAGGTGATCGGACTCTGCGGCTATTACACGCTGGTGTCGATGACGCTGAATACGTTCGAGTTCGAGCTGCCGGAAGGTGAGGTGTCGGAGCTGGCTTAACCGCCCATTCGGAAACGATGAGTTTCAGGACGGGCGAGTAGCACTCGCCTCGGGCCTTGCCTATTTGGAGTTCAGCAAGGGAGCATTCACATGTCGCAAAGCCCAGCCGTTCCTGCCGGCACCCGAATCGGCCACGTTCATCTCAAGGTCGCCGATCTCGATCGTGCGCTCGGCTTCTATTGCGGCGTGCTCGGTTTCGAGCTGATGCAGCGCATGGGCTCGGGCGCGGCCTTCATCGCGGCCGGCGGCTATCATCACCACATCGGCCTCAACACCTGGGAGAGCAAGGGCGGCTCGCCGCCGCCCCCGGGCACGACGGGGCTCTTCCACACCGCGATCCTCTATCCGACGCGCCCCGCGCTGGCGAATGCGCTGCACCGTGTGCTCTCGGCCGGCATTGCGCTCGATGGCGCGAGCGACCACGGCGTCAGCGAAGCGCTGTACTTGCGCGATCCCGACCAGAACGGCGTCGAACTGTACTGGGACAAGCCGAGGGAACAATGGCCGTTCGGACCGGATGGAAAGCTCGCAATGTTCACCAAGCGGCTGGATGTGGAGGCATTGTTGCGGCAGCGTGAATTGTGAACTCTGCTCTCTCCTCCCGTCATTGCGAGGAGCGTAGCGACGAAGCAATCCAGACTGTCTCTGAGGAACAATTCTGGATTGCTTCGCTACGCTCGCAATGACGGAGTGTGATGAGGGGACATCGAAACATCAAGCGCGATGCCGAAGGGTGGGCACGGCGCAACGCGTCTCTGCCCATGCTACGATAGCCTTGCTCCTGGCTTGCCTCGCACCATGATCAGTGCAGCTGCCATCACCTCCAGCACGATGCAGAGATAGAACGGCAGCGAATAGCCGCCGGACCAATCGCGCAAGGCCCCGACCACGCCGGGGCCGAATGCGTAGGTGACCTGGTTGATCGCGGTGTTGAGGCTGATCAGCACACCGAAGGCGGCCGACTCGAACTCCTGCTGCACGATCAGCGAAGGCAGCGTTATGAGGTTGCCAACCGAGAAGCCGAACACCGCGCAGGCCGCGATCAGCACGTAGTCGTCGTGCAGATTGATGACGACGAGAAGCGCCGCAGCCTGGCTGAGGAACGACAGCGCGGAGGCGAGCCGCTGGTCGAGGCGGTCGATCACCAGTGAGAACAGTACACGGCCGACCACGGCCATCGCCGTCAGCACGGCGACGGCAAGAGCTGCCCGCTCCCGGCCGATCACGGGATCGAGGAACGAGATCAGGTGCACGATGAAGCCGACCTGCGCGAACAGCACGAGGGCGAAGGCTGTCGTCACCGTGAGGAAGCCGACGTCACGCAATGCCCATGCGCGGATCTGCGTCGAGGATTGCGGTCTTGCCTTCGCGGTCGCGTGCCGGCCGTGGCGGTCGGGCGGTCGGCCGACGAGAAGGAGAATGACGGGCAGCAGCAGCACCAGCATGGCTCCGGCAGCGGCGTACATCGCGCTGGCAAAGCCGACATGGCCGATCAGCATCACCAGCAGCGGAACGCCGGCGATGCCGCCGAAGCTCGCACCGTTCAGCGCAAGGCTGATCGCCATGCCGCGCCTGTGGTCGAACCACAGGCTGATCGTGTTCGTGATCATGCCGAGGCTGGTGCCGGCCCAGCCGAAGGCGAGCACGGCATTGGCAAGATAGAGCTGCCAGGGTTCGCGCACCGCGCCGATCGCAACGGCCGCGGCCGCCATCGCCAGCGTGCCAGCGATCAGGCAGAGCCGCGGCCCGTACTTTCGCACGGCTTCGCCGACGAAGACGACGAGCAGCGCGCCGAAGAGATAGAAGAACGTGGTGCCGGAGGAGATCAACGACGTCGGCCAGCCGCGCGCGCGCTGGAGCTCGGCGACGTAGACGCTCTGGCCGTAGAAGCCGAGACCCCAGCCGAAGGTGGCGAGCAGGAAACAGACCGCGACGATGCGCCAGCCTTCGTAACGGAGGGAGGATTCGTCAATTCGGGGCTGTTGAGGATTATCGAGCATGGCCGCCTACTCCGTCATGCCGGGCATAGCCGTTCGAAGGACGGCGTCGCTTCACGCTCGCCTATGCCCGGGACATCCACGCTCTTCCTTCGACGTAGCAGGACGTGGATGGCCGGGACAAGCCCGGCCATGACGACATCTAACCGACCCTCACCCGAAAATCACTTCGAGCGGGATCGAAGTATCAACGCTGCTGACAGGCTCCCGCCAGCCTAGACCGCGTCCGGAAACTCGCCCATGGCCGCGTCCAGCCGCGCCTTGCGGCGACGAGCCCAAGAGACGAGCGAGAGAATGACAAGGCCCAGCACGACCGGTGGGAACACCACGAGGTTGACCGCAGACCAGCCGTAACTGGCCAGCAACTGGCCCGAGGAGAACGAGCCGATCGCCATCATGCCGAACACCAGGAAATCGTTGAACGCCTGCACCTTGTTGCGCTCCTGCGGCTGGTGCGTCTCCAGCACCAGCGCGGAAGCGCCGATGAAGGAGAAATTCCAGCCCACGCCGAGGACAACCAGCGTGGCCCAGAAATGCATGGCGGTGAGGCCGGAGAGGCCGATACCGGCGGCGGCGGCTTCCAGCAGGAGGCCGGCGGCCACGATCTTCGGCGCACCGAAGCGGGCGATCAGCGAGCCGGTGAAGAAGCTCGGCCCATACATCGCGACGATGTGCCATTGCAGGCCGAAATTGGAATCGGACACGCTGAGGCCGCACATCTGCATCGCGAGCGGCGCCGAGGTCATCACCAGATTCATCATGGGATAGGAGATCGCACCGCAGAGCGCCGCCGCGATGAAGCGCGGCTGAGTCACGATGGTGAGCAGCGGCCGTCCGCCGTGCAGATCGGCCGGCGCGGGCTTGGGCATGTCGACGCCGGCGACGATGCCCATCGCGACCAGCGCGACGGCCGCCTGCACCAGGAAGCTGAAGGCGAACAGATAGGGCTGCCAGACGTCCATGGTCCATTGCACGAGCTGCGGGCCGAGCACGCCAGCGAACACGCCGCCGGCCATCACCCACGACACCGCCTTGGGACGGTAAGCCGCGCTGGCGCCATCCGCGGCGGCGAAGCGATAGGATTGCGCCACGGCGCCGTAGAGGCCGCCGAGGAAGGTTGCGAAGCAGAACAGCGCGAACGAACCGCGCAGGATCGCGAACGAGCCGAGCAGGCCGGTGAGCGTGCCGAGGCCCGTGCCGATGATGAAAGCCGCGCGACGACCGAAGCGCCGCGAGATCGTGCCGGTCGGCAGCGTGCCCGCAGCAAGCCCGACCACATACATCGAGATCGGCACCGTCGCGAACGACATGTCCGGCGCAAGCGTCGCGCCGACGATCGCGCCGGTTGCGAAGATCACCGCCGAGTTGGCGCCGGTCAATGCCTGCGCGGCGGCAAGGCGCACCACATTGGCACGCACGCGGGCGTCGTCGGCGATTTCGGCAGTAGACGTCACATCGATCATCGGCATTCCCGCCCGAAGGGCTCGTCAGGGGCTCTCGTTGATTCCCGGGACTATGGTGGGGCGCAAGAGGGTAAGCAACCGGCGCAAATGGGCGCAGGCCATGCCTCCGACGCAATCGAACGGATGATACCGGGCGGCACCCTTGACGGCTTGAGTTCGATCAAATCCTATCCGCCGCGACTTCCGGGAGTTTCATTTCATGTCGGTCGACGACAGGCCCACGCTCACCGCCCCCGACGACGATCCCTGGCTGTGGCTGGAGGAGATCGAAGGCACCCAGGCGCTCGATTTCGTCGAGCGGCAGAACAGCCTGACGCTCGCCGCGTTCGGCGGCAAAACCTTCGAGCACGACCGCGACATCCTCGCCGCGATCTACGACCGGCCGGACAACATCCCCTATGTGAGCCGGCGCGGCAACGATCTGCACAACCTCTGGAAGGACGCGAGCCATCCGCGCGGCCTGTGGCGGCGGACGACAATGGCGGAATTTCGCAAGGCCAGCCCGGACTGGGAGACCATGCTGGACATCGACCAGCTCGCAGCAAGCGAAGGCGAGGACTGGCTGTTGAGCCAGATCGCCACCATGCCGGGAAGCTCGCGCGCCATGCTGAGCCTGTCGCGCGGCGGCAGCGATGCCGTCACGCTTCGCGAGTTCGACCTCGCCACGAAGAGCTTCGTTGCGGACGGCTTCACGCTGCCGGAAGCCAAGGGCGGCGTCGACTGGCTCGATGCCGACACGCTGCTGCTGTCGAGCGCGCATGGCGAGGGCATGACGACGAGCTCGGGATATGCTCGGACCGTTCGGCTGTGGCGACGCGGCCAGCCTGTCGATGAGGCGCAGGTGATCATCGAGACAACGCCCGATCACATGATGATTTATGGCAGCGTCGACGACACCGGCACTGCGCCGCGAACCTGGATCATAGACCAGATCGACTTCTTCAATCATGCGATCTGGCTGCGCGATGCCGCTGGCGTGACGACCAGGCTCGATCTGCCGACCGGAATCTGGATGCAGGCGCATGGCGACTGGTTCGCGATGAAGCTGCGCAAGGACTGGACGGTCGAGGGGCGGACCTACGCCACCGATACCGTGCTCGGCATTTCGCTTTCGGCGTTCCTCGCCGGCAGCCGCGATTTCGCAATCCTGTTCGAACCCGCACCACGGCGGGCGCTGCAAGGCCTGTTTTGGGTCGCCGGCAAGCTGGTCCTCTCGATTCTCGACGAGCTGAAGCCGCGCTTCGAGATCCGCACGCCGTCCATAACCGGCTGGAGCCGCGAGATGCTTCCCGGCCTGCCGGGAATCGGGGTCGTCGACGTCTGGCCGCTCGATCGCCATCCGTCCGAGAGCAACGGCGATCTGCTCGCCAATGTGCAGGACCCGCTGACACCGCCATCGCTGCTGCTGATCGAGCGTGGCGTCGCCAGCCCAACCGTGCTGAAGCAGGCACCGAAGACGTTCACCCCAGACGGGCTCGTGGTGACCCAGCACGAGGCGATCTCGATCGACGGCGAGCGCATTCCCTATGTCCAGACCGGCCCCGCCGCAGAGACCGGCGACGCGCCGGTCTATATGAGCGCCTATGGCGGTTTCGGACTTTCCGTGAAGCCGTATTACAACGCCTCGCTCGGCAAGCTGTGGCTGGAGCGCGGCGGCACGACGGTGCAGGCCAATTTGCGCGGCGGCGGCGAGTTCGGCACGCGCTGGCACGATGCCGGCCGGCTCGCAGGCAAGAAGCTGTCGCATGACGATTTCGCCGCGGTCGCTGCCGATCTCGTCCGCCGCGGCGTGACGCAGCCGAAGCGCATCGCGGCGCAGGGCGGATCGAACGGCGGCATCCTCATCACCAACATGCTGGTGCGCTACCCCGAGCGCTTCGGTGCGCTGTTCTGCACCATCCCGCTGATCGACATGCGCCGCTACACCAAGCTGCTCGCGGGCGCGAGCTGGATCGCCGAATATGGCGATCCCGACAAGCCCGACGAATGGGAGTGGCTGCAGACCTACTCGGCCTATCACAATGTGAAGGCCGGCCAGCCCTATCCGCCGATCCTGATCGCCACCACGCGACGCGACGACCGCGTTCATCCCGGCCATGCCCGCAAGATGGCGGCGAAGCTCCAGGCGATGGGCTATGAGGCCTGGCTCTACGAACCGGCGGCCGGCGGCCACGGCTACGGCAAGGACAACAAGGAGCGCGCCGGCTTCGAGGTGCTGGGCTATCGGTTTTTGAAGGAGAGGATCGGGTGGCGGGATGGCGACTAGCGCTAGGGGCGCGGACGTCTCCACATCGTCATGGCCGGGCTTGACCCGGCCATCCACGACTTGACGTGTCGAACGGCGAACGTGGAAGCCCGGGCACGACGACCTTCTAGCGCGCGAACACCAGCGTGAGGTTGTTCGCGGGCATATCGATCGTATCGACGAGACGAAGGTCCGCGCCCCGCGCGAGACTCTCGACGTCACCGATGTCGCGCACGCCCCATTCGGGATTGCCTTCGCGCAATGAGGTGTCGAACACCGCATTGCTGAGCGCAGTGTGCTTGCCGTCGCGCTTGAAGGGGCCGTAGAGGAACAGCTTGCCGTCGGCGCGCAAGTATCGACCCGCGCCGGCGAACAGGCCTTCGGCGACGACCCAGGGCGCGATGTGGATGACATTGGCGCAGAACACGGCTGCAAGGCTCGTCGGGCCCTGCCCGCTCTTCATCTCCGGACACCAATGGGGATCGATGAGGTCGATCCGCAGGGGCGGGCGGATGTTCGGCAGAGCCGCATATACCCGCCAGGCTTCGATGCTCTTGAGGTGGCGCTGGTTGAGGTCGCTCGGCCACCAGATCAGGCCGGGCGTGTGGCGCGCGAAATGAACCACGTGCTGACCTGTTCCGCTGCCGAGTTCCACCACGTTTCCGGTCGCGCCGGCGAGATGCTTTTCCAGCGCAGCCCAGATCGGCTCGTGATTGCGATGGAAGGCCGGCGCATCGAGCCGCCCATCCGGCTCGACCCTTCCGCCGTCCCTGCCAAATTCGACGACATATTCAGCCAAGTGACGTCCCCAAAAAATGCGAAACAGAAAAGATGGCCATGCGGGCCGAACGTCCGAGAATAATCTGCCAATCCCGACCCGGCTGATGAACGAACTATCTCATCAGTTGCAATGCCGAGGATATTAACCCCATTTTGCCGTATGCATAGTCTTGATTGTCAGGCTCTGCCCTTTGTGCTTTTGAACCATTCCGCAAATGAGATCATCGACATACCGCTTCAGGACGATGCCTTGACCGTCTTTCCTCGCAAGCCCGCCTTGCTTGTTGCGCTGGCCCTGTTCGCCGGCGCTGCGGTGGCGACGGCGGAGGCGCAGTCCACCGTGATCGAGGGCCGGAAGCTCGCTTTCGACCGCAGCAAGGGCAATTGCCTGACCTGCCACGCCATGCAAGGCGGCGACCTGCCGGGAACGATCGGGCCGGAACTGAAGGATATCAAGGCTAGGTACCCCGATCGCAACGAGCTGGTCGCAATCATCTTCGACGAGACCAAGCGCAATCCGCTGACCATGATGCCGCCATTTGGCCGGAACCGGATTTTGACCGAACAGGAGATCAACGCGATCGTTGATTTCCTGCAGACCCTGTGACGGCCGGCTGCCCAGGAGACTTGAGATGACCACCACCACCACCACCGGTCCTCATCCGACGCGACGCCTGATCCTGCAGGGCGCAGCTTCCGTCGCGCTGCTCGGCCTCGGCAATCTGCCGTTCGGCGCCGCTCCCGCGCGCGCTGCGGCCAACGACAAATATCCGGAAGAGGCGTTCAAGCAGAAGAACGAGGCCGACGCGATCAAGGCGCTTTATGGCAAGACTGCCGAGCCGTCCGACAAGGTCAAGCTCGACGCGCCGGAGATCGCCGAGAATGGCGGCGTGGTGCCGATCTCGGTGACGACGTCACTCGAGAAGGTGACATCGATCTCGTTCTTCGTGGCCGAGAACCCGAATGCGCTCGCGGCAAGCTACAAGATCCCGGACGGCACGATCCCTGCCGTCGCCAACCGTCTGAAGATGGCCAAGACCACCAGATTGACCGCGGTCGTGGAAGCGGACGGCAAGCTCTACAGCGCGACCAAAGAGGTCAAGGTCACCGTCGGCGGCTGCGGCGGTTGAGCGAAGGGAGTTCGAGATGGCATCCAGCATTCGCGTCCGCGCAACGTCCAACGGCGACATCACCGAGGTGCAGGCGCTGATCCAGCACCCCATGGACACCGGCCTCGTCAAGAACCCCAACGGCGAACTGGTTCCGGCGCACTTCATCCAGGAGCTGAAGTTCGAATGTAACGGCAAGGACGTCTTCGTCGCCAATTGGGGCACTGCGGTCTCGAAGGACCCATACGTCAAGTTCAGCTTCAAGGGCGCCAAGAAGGGCGACGAGCTCAAGATCTCCTGGATCGACAACAAGGGTGCGTCGGACACGACGACCGCGAAGATCGCGTGACGATGAAGGTCCGCCTCTCACTTCTGCTCGGCTCCGTGTGCGCCGCACTTGTCGCGCTCGCGGCCGCGCCTCCGCGCGTGGCCGCGGCCGACAAGGTCGATCCCGTTGCCGATGCCAAGGCGTTCCAGAACTTCTTCTTCCAGAAGTTTCCGAACGTGAAGCGCGAGGATTTCGTCAACGGTCCTTATTCCATGAACGAGGACATGAAGCGGCAGTGGCGCGAGAAGGAGGAATTCCCGCCTTACGAGTTCGCGCTCGAAGCCGGCAAGGAGATGTTCGCGACGCCGTTCAAGAACGGCAAGACCTATGCCGACTGCTTCCCCAACGGCGGCATCGGCATCCGGCAGAACTATCCCTATTTCGACGAGAAGGAAGGCAAGGTCGTCACGCTGGAGCTCGCGCTCAACCGCTGCCGCGAGGCCAACGGCGAAGCGCCCTATTCCTATGTCAAGGACGAGATGGCCTCGCTGACCGCCTACATGGCCTATACCTCGCGCGGCAAGCCGATGGACATCAGGATCCCCGACGATCCCCGTGCGCTTGCGGCGTTCGAGAACGGCAAGCGGTATTTCTACACGCGACGCGGCCAGATGAACTTCTCCTGCGCAAGCTGTCATGTGCAGAGCCCGGGCGAGCGCATCCGCGCCGAAACCCTGGCGCCGGCGCTCGGCATCCTCAACGCGATGCCGATCTA
Source organism: Bradyrhizobium sp. in8p8 (assembly GCF_000426845.1). Taxonomy (GTDB): domain Bacteria; phylum Pseudomonadota; class Alphaproteobacteria; order Rhizobiales; family Xanthobacteraceae; genus Bradyrhizobium; species Bradyrhizobium japonicum_C. The sequence goes on from NZ_AUGD01000001.1 coordinate 921,555, forward strand.
CCGCTCCGAATGGAGCGGCATGGGCACCACCAGCCGCCGCTTCGTGACCTGCAACAGCCAGACCCGCGCGGTTCCGCTGGAGCCGCAATCGGACGAATATCGCGACGTCGAGTACTTCCTGTCCTACGTCGCCAATGGCCTGCCGATCTCGGGACCGGGAGCACGGCCATGAAGCGGTCACTTGCTCTCGCCATGCTGCTTGCCTTGAGCCTTGCGCCATCCGCGCGCGCGGCGAACGAGGCGGATTACAAGGCGGCCTATGCCGCCGCCGAAGCGGCCTCCAGGGAGGCGGCCGGCATGCGCAACCAGTGGACCGTCACCGTCTCGGCATTGGCCGCGGCCAAGAAGGCGGCCGACGGCGGCGATTTCGATCGTGCTGTTGCCGCCGCCAGGGAGGCCGAGGCGCTGGCGAAGGCCTCGATTTTCCAGGCCACATCGGAAAAAGAAGCCTGGAAGGCGATGGAAATCCGCTAGACTGTTTGGGACAGTAGCCGTTTAGCGATCCCGAGAGGCGCGGAGAATTCTTGGATGGCGATCCGCCGCCGCGATGTTTTGAAAAGTGCAGGCCTCGCCGCCGCAACGCTCGCCCTGCCGCGGCTGGCCCGCGGCACTGAGACCGCCGGCATCTACGACCTCGAGCGGTTCGGCAACGCAAGAATCCTGCACATCACCGACACGCATGCGCAGCTCAACCCGGTCTATTTTCGCGAGCCCAGCGTCAATATCGGCATCGGCGAGATGGCGGGGCGGCCGCCGCATCTGGTCGGCCGCGCCTTCCTGGAGCGGTTCGGCATCCGGCCAGATAGCGCCGATGCCTATGCCTTCACCTGCGTCGAGTTCGAGAAGTCCGCCGGCCGCTTCGGCAAGCTCGGCGGCTTCGCCTATCTGAAGACGCTGGTCGATCGCTTGCGCGGCGAAGTCGGCGAGCGGCGTTCGCTCCTCCTCGATGGCGGCGATCTCTGGCAGGGCACCGGGCTTGCCAACGTCATGCAGGGCCGCGACATGGTCGAGGTTGCCAATTTGCTCGGCATCGATGCGATGACCGGGCATTGGGAATTCACCTATGGCGAGCAGGCGCTGCGCGACAATCTCGAGCGATTCAAGGGCGAGTTCCTGGCGCAGAACGTGTTCCTGACCGAGGAAGCCGCGTTCAACGACGCGCCCGCCTTCGACAAGGCCAGCGGGCGGGTGTTCAAGCCGTCGATGATCAAGGAGATGGGCGGGCATCGTATTGCGATCGTCGGGCAGGCCTTCCCCTACGTCCCGATCGCGCATCCCAAGAGATTTACGCCGGACTGGAGCTTCGGCATCCGCGAGGAGGAGCTGCAGAAGCATGTCGATGCGTTGCGCGGCGCCGACAAGGTCGACGCCGTCGTCCTGCTGTCGCACAACGGCATGGATGTCGACCTCAAGCTCGCAGGCCGGGTCACCGGGATCGACGTCATCCTCGGTGGCCACACCCATGATGCCGTGCCGCAGCCGATGGCCGTGAGGAATGCGGGCGGCACGACGCTCGTCACCAATGCCGGCTCCAACGGGAAATTCCTGGCCGTGCTGGATCTCGCGCTCGACAGGGGCAAGGTCAGCGATGTCAGGTATCATCTGCTGCCGGTCTATTCGGAGCTGCTGAAGCCCGATCCGGCGATGGCCGAGCTGATCGGTCGGGTCCGTGCGCAGCACGTGGCCGATTGGTCGGAAAAGATCGCAACGCCCGACCGGCTGCTCTATCGCCGCGGCAATTTCTCGGGATCCATGGACGAATTGATCTGCACTGCGCTCCGCACCGAGCTCGATGCCGAGATCGCGCTGTCTCCCGGCTTTCGCTGGGGCGTCACCGTGCTGTCGGGACAGGCGATGACCATGGAGGATCTGCTGGCGGAGACCGCGATCAGCTATCCCGAGACCTATGTTCAGGAGATGACGGGCGCCGAGATCAAGGATGTGCTCGAAGACGTCTGCGACAATCTCTTCAACGCCGACCCGTATTACCAGCAGGGCGGCGACATGGTGCGCGCCGGCGGTCTCAGCTACACCTGCACGCCGGAGGCTGCGATCGGGGCTCGCATCTCCGAGCTGAAGCTCGGCAACGGCAAGCCGCTCAGCGCCAGCCACCGCTACAAGGTGGCGGGTTGGGCTTCGGTCAACACCCGGCAGGGCGCGCCTGTGTGGGACGTCGTCGGCAAATATCTGCGCTCAGGCCGGATGTTGCAGGAGCGACTCGGCTCCGGCGTGACGTTGAAGGGGGTCGAGGGCAATCCAGGGATTGCGGGACGCGGATGATGCGGCTGCAGCTCAAATTCGCGATGATGCTGGCGCTGCTCGTCTGGGCAGCGGTGCCGCCTGCTCTTGCACAACAGGTGCCGCTGCAGGACAAGCCGTTCGCCGAGCACAGGATCGTGCTGCAGCTCTCCGATGGCGATGCGAAGAAGCAGTCCCTGGTGCTGAGCGTCGCCAACAACCTGCTGAAAGCCTACGGTCCCGACAAGATCGCGATCGAAGTGGTGGCGTTCGGTCCTGGCATCGACCTGCTTCTCGCCGGCGGCGAGCGCCGCAAGCAGGTCGAGAGCCTGATCGCACAGGGCGTGCGCTTCGACATCTGCCTCAATACGGTCGATACGATCGAACGGGAAACGGGCAAGCGGCCTGACTTCATCCAAGCGGCGACGCCAGTGCAGGTGGGCGTCGGGCAAATCCTGTTCCTGGCGGAGAACGGGTACACATTGGTGCGGCCGTAGGCACCTCGCCGTCATTCCGGGCGGCTCGCAGAGCCGAATCCGAATCTCGAGACTCCGCTACGAAGCTGCGCATCACCCGGAATGACGGGTCAGATCGCAATGAAAATCTTCCGATTGTTTTCTCATGGCAGTGAATTAATTCTCCTTTTGGCCTCCGCCGTAGTAAAATCCTCGAAACCAGTTCCACTGCCGGGTCCTGCCATGATCTTCCGCCAACTCTTCGACAGCGTTTCGGGCACCTACAGCTACCTGTTGGCCAGCCGCCACGGCGGCGAGGCGCTCATCCTCGATCCCGTTCTGGAGAAGGTCGACCGCTACTGCCAATTGCTGCGCGAGCTCGACCTCAAGCTGGTGAAGGCGGTGGACACCCATCTGCATGCCGACCACGTCACCGGGCTTGGCGAGTTGCGCGACCGAACCCATTGCATGACCGTGATGGGCGATCAGACCAAGGCCGACGTGGTGGCGATGCGGGTTGCCGACGGCGACAAGGTGACGATCGAGGGCCTGTCGCTCGACGTGATGTACACGCCGGGCCATACCGACGATTCCTACTCCTACCTGATGGGCGACCGCGTCTTCACCGGCGACACGCTGCTGATCCGCGGCACCGGCCGCACCGATTTCCAGAACGGCTCGGCGCGCGCGCAATATGACTCGATCTTCAACCGCCTCTTGAAGCTGCCGGACGAGACGATGGTGTTTCCGGCACACGACTACAAGGGCGACACCGTCTCCACCATCGGCGAGGAGAAGCGCTACAATCCGCGGCTGCAGGTGCGCTCGGTCGACGAATATATCGAGCTGATGGCGAACCTGAAGCTGCCCAATCCCAAGATGATGGACGTGGCGGTGCCCGCCAACATGCATGTCGGTCTGCATCAGGAAGAACTCGAGAAGGAAGGGCGCGCGCTCAGCGCAACCGAGGCGATCCGCATCCTCGGCCGGCCCGACATCCTGCTGGTGGACTTGCGCGAAACCAACGAGCGGCTGAAGCACGGCATGCTCGAAGGCGCACTGCACACGCCCTATCCCTCAGTCGAGGAGAGCCTCAAGCCCGGCGGCATGCTGCGCGAGGTCGCCGCCGCTACCGGCCGCCGCGTCGTCTTCTTCTGCGCCTTCGGCGAACGCTCGGCAATGGCGGTGGCGGCTGCAAAGGAGGCAGGGCTTCTCAACACCGCCCATATCGCCGGCGGCATCGACGCCTGGAAGAAGGCCGGCGGACCGGTGTTGCACTGACTTGCGATAGGTCAGGACCTGCACATATGTTCCGGATAGGAGCGGATGCAGCATCACCATCCGGAAAAACCATGGCCATTGGCAAGCTGAGCGAGCCGCCCAAATTCGTCGACGACAAGACCGCCGAGAAGCAGCAGGCGGACAACAATCCGAAGGTGCCACCGCCGGCCCTCGATGACGACGATTACGAGGATGGCGACATCGCAACGCCGAAACGCGATCGATACGGCCCCGATGACGAGCCGTTGTGAGGGTCTACGCCGGCACCCCGCGCTTTGCTGTCGTCCCCTGCCCTCGCTACCTGCCCTCGCTACCTGCCATGCGCCTGCGTTCATGGACAAATAACCGCTCTCCCCGATAGTTTGCGCCTCCATCGGGAGTGAAACGGAACTGCAATGGTCGACGTTCTCGCCGCACCGCAGCAAGGCAAGGCGGACAGCGCACTGCGTACGCTGACGGGAATCTCGATCGCGCATTGGGTCAGCCATTTCCATCTGCTGGTGCTCCCGATGCTGTTCCCGTTCCTCAAGGGCCAGCTCGGGGTCGGCTATATCGAGCTCGGCTTAGCGCTCACCGTGTTCGCGGTGGTATCGGGGTTGACCCAGGCGCCGACCGGCTATCTCGTCGACCATTTTGGCGCGCGGCGCATTCTCTTGGCCGGGCTTGCGCTCGGCGGCGCCGCGCTGATCCTGCTCGGCCTGCATCTCAGCTACGCCTCGCTGATCGCGTGCGCAGTGCTGCTCGGCCTCGCCAACAGCGTCTATCATCCCGCCGACTATGCGATCCTGGCCGAGCACATGGACGAGGCGCGAATGGGCCGCGCCTTCTCGATCCATACCTTTGCCGGCTTTCTCGGCGGCGCCGTCGCACCGGCGATCGTGGCCGCGCTCGTCACGCTGTCCGGCGGCACCGGCGCACTGATCGCCTCCGGCGCGATCGGCATTGCGGTGGCGCTGCTGCTGATCGTCGTGAACATTCCCGATGCCGGTGCGCACAAGAAGAAGCCCGGCAGCGAGAGCGCGCCAAAGCAGGCCGTCATCACGCCGGTGCTTATCACGCTGACTGCGCTGTTCATGCTGCTGAGCCTGTCGGTCGCCGGCATCAACAATTTCGGCGTGGTGGCGCTGATGAGCGGCTACGGCGCCTCCTACTCCGCCGCCAACATCGCGCTGACGGCTTTCCTTGGCGCCAGCGCCATTGGGGTGCTCGCAGGCGGCTTCCTCGCCGACCGGACCGAGCGTCACGGCCAGGTCGCCGCGGCCTGCTTTGCCGCCAATGCCGCGATCGTGCTGCTGATCGCGCTGGTCACGCTGCCGGGCTGGGCTCTGACCGCCGCAATGACGGCGGCGGGCTTCCTCTCCGGCGTCATCGCCCCTTCGCGCGACATGCTGGTGCGCAACGCAGCGCCCGCCGGCGCTGCAGGACGGGCCTTCGGCATCGTCTCCACCGGCTTCAATCTCGGCGGCATCGTCAGTCCGCTGCTGTTCGGCTGGATCATGGACCAGAATGCACCGCACTGGGTGTTCGGCGCGTCCGTGATCTTCATGCTGGCGACGGTGCTGCTGTCGCCGTTCACGGAACGGAAGCGGCAAGGGTAACCAGGAGCTGAGCTGTCGTCGCCGCGCAGGGACCCATAACGACAGGGAGTAGTGGCGCGCGAAGCCGATCTCTCCGAGTCTTCACCAAACTTCGCCCCTCGTTTGCGGGGCTCGGATCGGTGTGCGCTTTGACGCGCTTGTCCGGGACGACAAAATAAACAACACAACAAGACGGGAAGAAACACATGAGCACCACCCCTGATCTCGTGATCCGCGGCGGCAATGTCGCGGACGGAAGTGGCGGAGAGCTGTTCGAGGCCGACGTTGCGATCACCGGCGGGAAGATAAGCGAGGTCGGCAAGGTCTCCGCGAGGGGCCGCGAAGAGATCGACGCGCGCGGCAAGCTCGTCACGCCGGGCTTCGTCGACGTGCACACGCATTATGACGGCCAGGTCACCTGGAGCCAGGACATCACGCCGTCGTCGCAGAACGGCGTCACCACTGCAATCATGGGCAATTGCGGCGTCGGCTTTGCCCCGTGCAAGCCCGATGATCACACCCGCCTGATCCAGCTCATGGAGGGCGTCGAGGATATTCCGGAGCCGGTGCTGAGCGCCGGCATTCCCTGGGCCTGGGAAAGCTTTCCCGATTACATGGACTGGCTCGCCAAGCGCGATTTCGACATCGATGTCGGCGCACAGCTGCCGCATGCGGCGCTGCGCGTCTATGTCATGGGCGAGCGCGGCGCCCGCCGCGATCCATCGACCGCCGAGGACAATGCGACGATGGCAAAGCTCGCGGGCGAGGCGGTGCGCTCCGGCGCGCTCGGCTTCTCGACCTCGCGCACGCTCAACCATCGGACCTCGACCGGCGACTTCACGCCGACCCTGAAGGCGGGCGAAGACGAGCTCACGGCCATCGCCGGCGCGATGCATCGCGAGGGCCGCAGCGTGCTGCAGTTCGTGCTGGACCTCTCGACCATCCACGAGGACCTGCCGATGATGCTGAGGGTGGCCGATAGCACGAACTGCCCGATCTCCTTCTCGATCACGCAGAACGACAAGGCGCCGCAGCGTTGGCGCCAGACCCTGGACGAGATCAATGCGGCGGCGCGGCGCGGCCTCTCCGTCACGGCACAGATCGCGGCGCGTCCCGTCGGCCTCCTGCTCGGGCTCGAGCTGTCGCGCAATCCGTTCCAGACCCATCCGAGCTACAGGGCGATCGCGCATCTGCCGCTGCAGGAACGATTGGCGCTGCTGCGTCAGAGCGACGTACGCAAGGCGATCCTGAGCGAGACGGCAACGGCGACCGACGATCCGCTGTTCTTCCGTCCCAACTACGACAAGATGTTCCTGCTCGGTGATCCCCCCGATTACGAGCAGCCGCCGGAGAACGCGCTGGGGCCGCAAGCGCGCAGGCAAGGCCGTCAGCCGGAGGAGCTCGCCTATGACGCCATGCTGTCGGACGAGGGCCGCGGCATGCTCTACGTGCCTTTCCTGAACTATTCCGACGGCAATCTCGATGCGACGCGCGAGATGCTGCTCGATCCTCGGTCCGTGCCGGGCCTCTCGGATGGCGGCGCACATTGCGGCATCATCTGCGATGCCAGCTTCCCGACTTATCTGCTGACCCACTGGACGCGCGACCGCAAGCGCGGCGAGAAGCTCACGATCCCGTTCGTGGTGGCGGCGCAGTCACGCAAGACCGCGCTCTCGGTAGGCCTGACGGACCGCGGGCTTATCGCTCCGGGCTACAAGGCCGACGTCAACGTGATCGATTACGACCGCCTGCATCTGCATCCGCCCAAGGTGCATTACGACCTGCCTGTCGGCGGACGGCGGCTGTTGCAGGATGTCGACGGCTATGAGGCGACCATCGTCTCGGGCGTGGTGACGCGGCGGCACGGCGAGGCCACGGGACGGCGGCCGGGCAAGCTGATTCGTGGCGCGCAGGGAGTGAATTAGCGAGGCTGCCTGCTGGCCCTTCCCTGGAAGGCATGGCACTCGCATATGAGCTTTCGGAAGAGGCTGAGCGAGCGCCGCGTCCGCTGACACTGCTGAGCACGTGGTCCTCATCCTGAGGGTCCGCCGGAGGCGGGCGTCGCGAGGGATGGCCGCAGGCGACCTTCCCGCCGCGTTTCCCCGTGTGTGCTATCGCACCTTCCCCTGGAGCGGAGCATCCTAAGTCGGCGAGATAGCACCTTTCAGCGCCGCCCTTTGCGCCGACGCACCACGCGTCAGTCTCGTCTTTTCCGTGTTCGGCCAGAGCAGCACCAGACCGATGACGCCGGAGGCCATCATGACCGCCGCATTGATCGTGAAGCCGGTCAAGTAGCCGTCGAGCATGCTGCCTGCGCGCTGGATCACGGTGCCCATCACGCTGGGCGCGATGATGCCCGAGAGCGTGTAGAGCGCCCCGTAGATCGCGATCACGGCGCCGCGCTGCGAGGCCGGGGTGAACTCGCCGAGCATCGGCGGGCAGACCACGTAGATCGCGCCGCACAGGCCGGAGCCGACGACGAGCAACGCGATCTGCAGGCCGGCGCCCTGCACATGCGGCATCATGCCGAGGATCAGGCCGCCGATGATCAGCGGCACCGAGCCGAGCACGCCGCGCGAGATGCGCGTGGTGTAACCGCGGGCCATCATCACTTGCGAGATCCAGCCGGTGAGCATGACGATGGTGGCACCGAACACCCAGGGCAGGACCGAGATGAAGCCCGCCTGACTCTGCGAGAAGCCGAGCCCCTTGACGATAAAGGGCGTGAACCAGGTGAGCCCGAGCGACAGCGCCCAATAGGCGCCAAAGGTTGCAAACACGCAGCCGAGGAAGGTGCGCGAGGTCAGAAGCTGCACATACGGGATCTTCGGCTCGGTGACGGCGAGGACCTCCGTGTCCTCGAGCGGTCCCTCCTTGCCGAGGGCGAGCCAGGCCGCGACCCAGATCAGGCCGACGACCCCAAGCGCGCCGAAGGCGTAGTGCCAGGAATGGTTGACGATGATCCAATTCAGCGCCGGCACCGCCAGGATCACGCCGAAGGCGGAGCCCTGCGACAGGATCGCGGTCGGCAGCGTACGCTTCTCGTCGGGGAACCATTTGTAGATGGCGTGGGCGGCGACCGAGAAGGCCGGACCTTCGCCGGCGCCCAGCACGATGCGGCAGATCAAAAGCGTGGTGAAGGAGACGGTGCCGACCATCGGGAACTGCGCCAGCGCCCAGATCACCGCCATCACCAGCAGGACCCAGCGCGTCGGCACCTTGTTGACGACGAAGCCGACCACGATGGCCGAGATCGAGAACAGGAAGAAGAAGGAGGAGCCCAGCAGGCCGAATTGCTCTGCGCTGAGCTTCATGTCGGTCATGATCGGCACGCCGGCGAGACCGACGACGATCTTGTCGGCGAAGTTCACCACCATGAAGAGGAACAGGAGAAAGGTGATGGTCCAGGCGCCTCTTGGCGTCCTCGCCGACTTGCCCGCCACCGCCGACGTTCCCTGAGCGCTCATGATTCTCCCCGAATGGTTTTTCGGCACTTTTTTGATTTGGCCGCCTTGAAAGCTAACAACGGCTCCACAACCAACGCAACCCGGCATTTCCGCAGCAGGTGTGCTACGCAGCAATTCCGTCAATTCCGTCTGGCGCCATTCATCGTGCTGAGCATCCGAAATCTCTCCAAGACCTTCTCCTCCGCCGGCGAGCCGGTCCACGTGCTGCGCGGCGTCGATCTCGATCTCAGGCACGGCGAGCGCGTCGCGCTGACCGGCGAGTCCGGCAGCGGCAAGAGCACATTGTTGCACCTGATCGCGGGGCTCGATGCCGCCGATGGCGGCACGATCAGGCTGGAGGAAATCGAAGTCACCAGGCTGTCGGATGCGGGGCGTGCCAGCCTGCGGCGCGACCGCATCGGGCTGGTCTTTCAGCAATTCAATCTCATCCCGAGCCTCTCGGTGGCGGACAATCTCGCCTTCCAGGCCCGGATCGCGGGCCGGCACGATGCGGCCTGGACAAAAGAGCTCGTCGAGCGACTCGGGCTCGGCAGCCTGCTCAAACGTTATCCAGAACAAATATCAGGCGGCCAGCAACAGCGGGTCGCGATCGGCCGGGCGCTGGCGACAAAGCCTTCGCTGCTGCTGGCGGACGAGCCGACCGGCAATCTGGACGAAACCACCGCCGAGGACGTGCTGGCGCTGACGCGCGACCTCGTCGCGCGCACCGGCTGCGGCTTCCTGATGGTGACGCACAGCCTGCATCTGGCTGCCACCCTCGACCGTCACCTCACCTTGCATGCCGGACGTATCGCATGAGACGCGCGCTGTGGATCCTCGCCGTGCTGCTCAGCCATTGGCGGCGCCACAAGATGCAGTTCGCCACGCTGCTGGTCGGACTGATCGCAGCGACGGCGCTGTGGAGCGGCGTGCAGGCGATCAACCAGCAAGCCCGCAATGCCTATGACCGCGCTGCGGCGACGTTCGGCGGCGCCCGCACGGCGATGCTGGTCGCGCCCAATGCGGCGACTTTTCCGCAGGAGCTGTTCGTCAAACTCCGCCGGGCGGGCTGGCCGGTGTCACCGGCGCTGGAGGGACGGGTGCAGATCAACGGACGCTCGCTCCGGCTGCTCGGCATTGAGCCGGTGACATTGCCGACTGATGTCGGCAACGCGCCGCGCCTTGGCGCTGCGGATCTGAGCAGCTTCGTTGCCGCGCCGGGCCAGACGCTACTGGCACGGGAGACGCTGAGCGGCCTGGGGGAGTCGGAAGGCGCGGCGCCGGCGATCAGCAACGGCGCAAAACTGCCACCGCTGCGCGTGCTGCCGCAGCTCGTGCCGGACGTACTGGTGGTCGATATCGGCGTGGCGCAGCGCCTTCTCAACAAGCCGGGCCAAGTGTCGCGGCTGCTGATCGGTAAGCCCAGGGGCAAACCGGCGCCGCTGGCCAGCGTCGTCGGCGATCAACTGCAGCGGGTCGAGCCGGATGCCGAAACGGAGCTTGAGCGCCTCACCGACAGCTTTCATCTCAACCTGACTGCATTCGGCCTGTTGTCTTTCTTCGTCGGCCTCTTCATCGTCAACTCGGCGGTCGGCCTCGCTTTCGAGCAGCGGCTGCCGATGCTGCGGACGCTGCGGGCCTGCGGTGCCTCGGCGCGGCTGGTCAACACCGTCCTGGTGATCGAGCTGGTCGCGCTGGCGCTGGTCGCCGGACTGATCGGGCTTGCATGCGGCTATTTCATCGCTGCGGCGCTCCTGCCGGACGTCGCGGCGTCGTTGCGCGGGCTCTATGGCGCGCAGATCCCGGGGCAGCTCACGTTGCGCCCCGAATGGTGGCTTGCCGGGATCGGCATCAGCGTCGCGGGCGCACTGGTGGCGGCCGCGACGAGCCTGATCAAGGCCATCAGGATGCCGGTGCTGGCGACCGCGCAGCCGCGCGCCTGGCAGCAGCGGCAGCGGCGCTGGCTGCTGCTGCAGAGCCTCGCCGCCTGCGCCGTATTCGCCGTTGCGCTGCTGCTCCTCCACTACGGACAATCGCTGATCGCAGGGTTCGGCGTACTGGCCGCGCTGATGCTGGGCGCGGCGCTGATCCTGCCGGCCTTCCTCGAGATCATCCTGCTCGCCGGCCAGCGCGCCGCGCGAGGGCCGCTCGCGCTGTGGTTCTGGGCGGACAGCCGGCAGCAGCTCTCCGGCCTTTCGCTCGCGCTGATGGCGCTGCTGCTCGCGCTCGCCGTCAATGTCGGGGTGTCCACCATGGTGGAAACTTTCAGCCGTACCTTCATCGGCTGGCTCGAGGGGCGGCTCGCCGCCGACGTCTACATCAGCGCGTCCGACAATGCGCAAGGCACCGCGATTCGAAACTGGCTGAAGGAGCGCGGCGACGTTCAGGCGGTCCTCTCGGGCGGACGCGCCGAGACGCAGATCCGGGGCCAATCGGTCGAAGTGCTGGGCCTGCCCGATCACGCGCTCTATCGCGAGCGCTGGCCGCTGCTGGAGAGCGTGCCGCGCGCCTGGACCCGGCTGGTGCCGGGCAACGCCGCCTTCGTCAGCGAGCAATTGAGCCGCCAGCTGAATCTGCGGATCGGCGACGTGATCGAAGTGCCGGCGCCGGGCGGCGCCTGGGCGCTCGACGTCGTCGGCATCTATGCCGACTACGGCAACCCAAAGGGGCAGCTCACGGTGAATGTCGCGGCGCTGATCCGGCAGTTTCCGCAGACGCCGCAGACGCGGATGGGCCTCGTCGTCGCGAAGGACCATATCCCTGGCCTGATCGCAGCCTTGCAGAAGCAGTTCGCGCTCGATGACCGCGGTGTCGCCGACCAGGCGACGGTGAAGGCGGAATCGATTCGCATCTTCAACCGCACCTTCGCGGTAACCTCGGCGCTGAACGCCTTCACGCTCGGCGTTGCCGGCATTGCGCTTTTCACGAGCCTGCTCACGCTGGCCACCTCCCGTCTGCCGCAGCTCGCGCCGCTTTGGGCGATCGGCATCACGCGGCCGCGCCTTGCCGCGATCGAATTGACCAAGACGCTTTCGGTCGCACTCTTCACGGCGCTGCTGGCCGTGCCGCTCGGCCTACTGGTGGCGTGGTGCCTGATCGCCATCGTCAATGTGAAGGCGTTCGGCTGGCGACTGCCGTTCCACGTGTTTCCGTTACAATTGATCGAGCTCGTCGCGGTGGCGTTGCTCGCTTCGCTGGTTGCGGCGCTGCTGCCGGTGGCGCGGCTGGCGCGAATGCGGCCGGCCAGCCTCGTCAAGGTGTTCGCCAATGAGCGCTGACAGGATCTCGCGACGTACCTTCGCCGCCAGCATCGCCGCCCTGGCATTCGTACGGCGCGCCAGCGCGCAAGGCTATGCCGGCCTCGGCGAGGCCGCCGACGGCTTCGCCAAGGTCACGCCGGGACGGACATTCACCTTTCCCGCCGATCACGGGCCGCATCCCGAGTTTCGGATCGAGTGGTGGTATCTCACGGCAAACCTCGTCGACGGCAGCGGCGCAGCATGCGGGCTGCAATGGACGCTGTTCCGCCAGGCCGCGCAGCCGGGTCCGCAAGGCGAAGGCTGGGCCAATCAACAGGTGTGGATGGCGCATGCCGCGGCGACGCGCGCAGACACCCACCGCTTCTCCGAAACGTTTTCGCGCGGCGGCGTGGGTCAGGCCGGCGTCACGGCCAAGCCGTTCGATGCCTGGATCGACGATTGGGAGATGAAGGGCTTGGAGCGCACTGACGATCGCACACTGGCGCCGCTGACGCTGAAGGCGTCCGGCACCGATTTCAGCTATGCGCTGACGCTGGAGGCCGAACGGCCGGTGGTCTTGCAAGGCGACGGGGGCTACAGCCGCAAGTCGGAGCGCGGACAGGCGTCCTACTATTACAGCCAGCCGTTCTACCGGGCCCGAGGCACGCTCATCATCGACGACAAGCCGATCGATGTCTCGGGCCAGGCCTGGATGGACAGGGAATGGAGCAGCCAGCCGCTCGACGCCGACCAGACCGGCTGGGACTGGCTATCGCTGCATCTCGCATCCGGCGACAAGCTGATGCTGTACCGGCTGCGGCAGAAGGACGGCAGGGACTATCCGTTCGGCAACTGGATCAGCGCCACGGGCGAGACACAGATGATTGCAGGTAGTGATATTCAGATGATGCCGAAAGGCACGGCGGATATCGCGGGACGCAAGGTGCCCGTGGAATGGCAAATCGCGATCCCCTCGCGCTCGCTCTCGATCGCCTGCAAGCCGCTCAACCCGAAGGCCTGGATGGGGACCGGCTTCTCCTATTGGGAGGGACCGATCAGCTTTGCCGGGACGCATGACGGCGTTGGCTATCTCGAGCTGACCGGCTATTGAAGCGCACTCGCTTCAAGGGGATTTACGATGTATCATCTCACCGCTCTCGTCACGCTGCTGGCGATCGCGTTTTATTTCTTCACTGCCATCAACGTGTCGCGCTCGCGCACCGCGACCGGTGTCAAGGTGCCTGCGATGTCGGGCCATCCCGATTTCGAACGTGCCTTCCGCATCCAGATGAACACGCTGGAATGGATGCCGATCTTCCTGCCGGCGCTGTGGCTGTTCGCGGTCTATATCAGCGATGCCATTGCGGCTGGTATCGGCGTGGTCTGGATCATCGGCCGCATCGTCTACTTCGTCGGTTATTCGAAGGCTGCGGCCAAGCGTGGCCCGGGATTCGCGATCCAGAGCATCGCCGCCATGGCGTTGTGGGCAGGAGCGCTGGGCGCGGTGGTGTTGCGGCTGGTGTGAGGGGTGAGACACAAGCCGGCATTCCGGGGCGGCGCGCTAGCGCCGAACCCGGAATGACGCTGCGCGTCACTTCGTCAGCGGGCAGCCGCTTTCCTTGGCGGTGAAGAAGGCCTTGTCGCCGGGGACGGTGGCGAGCAGCTTGTAATAGTCCCAGGGCTTCTTCGATTCCGAGGGCTTCTTGACCTCGAACAGATACATGTCGTGGACCATGCGGCCGTTCTCCAGCACCTTGCCGCCCTGCGCGAAGTCGTCGTCGACCGGCAGCTCCTTCAGCTTCTTGGCGACGGCATCCGGATCCTTGGTGCCGGCGGCCTTGACCGCTTTCAGATAGCTCAGCGTCGCCGAATAGGTGCCGGCCTGGATCATGTTCGGCATCCGCCCCGTACGCTTGAGGAATCGCTCGCCGAGATTGCGGCTCTTGTCATTGACGTCCCAATAATAGCCCTCCGTCAGCACCAGGCCCTGCGCGGCCTGCAGGCCGAGGCCATGCACTTCGGCGAGCGTCATCAACAGGCCGGCGAGCTTCTGGCCGCCGGAGACGATGCCGAACTCGGATGCCTGCTTGATCGAGTTGGTGGTGTCGAGGCCGGCATTGGCCAGGCCGACGATCTTGGCCTTGGAACTCTGCGCCTGCAGCAGGAAGGAGGAGAAGTCCGAGGAATTGAGCGGCACGCGCACCGATCCGACCACCTTGCCGCCATTGGCGGTGACGATCTCGCTGGTGTCCTTCTCCAGCGCGTAGCCGAAGGCGTAGTCCGCGGTGAGGAAGAACCAGGTATCGCCGCCGGCCTTGGTCAGCGCGCCGCCGGTGCCGACACCGAGCGCCCGGGTGTCGTAGGCCCAATGGAAGCCGTAGGGCTGGCAGGCATCGCCTGTCAGGCGCGAGGTCGCGGCCCCGACGACGATGTCGATCTTCTTCTTTTCCTTGGAGAGTTCGTGGATCGCGAGCGCAACCGAGGAGGTCGTCAGCTCCGTGATCATGTCGACATTCTCGACATCGTACCAGCGCCGCGCGATCGAGGTTGCAAGGTCCGGCTTGTTCTGGTGATCGGCGGTGACAAGCTCGATCTTCTGGCCCAGCACCTCGCCGCCGAAATCCTCGATCGCCATCCTGGCTGCCTCGACCGACCACTTGCCGCCGTAGTCGGCATAGACGCCGGATTGGTCGTTGAGAATGCCGATCTTGACGCCTTGCGCGGCGGCCGGTGCGGCGAGCAATACGGCAGAGGTTGCGACGGCGGCCAAAAGGGCTGATTTCATGTGTTAGCTCCCGACAGTCTTCTGTTGTGAAATCGCGCGAATACTAGTGAAGAACCGCGCGCGTGCCCATCCGTTTCACGTTGGTCATTAGTATGGAGGGTACGCGCCAACAACCGGTGTCGCCCCGGACAAGCACAGCGCAGATCCGGACCTGGCCGCAGGGAGAGATTTGGCGAAGAGTCGAAGTTGCTCCTTCGCTCAAAACGTCTCCCTGTGGTATGGGTCCCCATGCGCGATTGCGCAGGAGGCGGGGACGACAGCGTGAATGCGGGTGCGCTGTTGGCAATGGCCGGCACCTAGGAGGCCACGATCTTCGGCTTCTTGTCTCTGCGTCCCTCCGCCAGGTTCCGCACTACCACGTAGAAGATCGGCGTGAACAGAAGCCCGAACAGCGTGACGCCGATCATGCCGAAAAACACGGCGACGCCGACGGCCTGACGCATCTCAGAGCCGGAGCCGCTCGAGATCACCAGCGGCAGCACGCCGAGGATGAAGGCGAACGACGTCATCAGGATCGGCCGCAGGCGCAGGCGGCAGGCCTCGATCACCGCCTCCAGCCGCGATTTGCCCTCATTCTCGATGTCGCGCGCGAACTCGACGATCAGGATCGCATTCTTCGCCGCCAGTCCCACCAGCACGACGAAGCCGATCTGGGTGAGAATGTTGACGTCCTGCCCCATGATCCCGACGCCGAGGGTGGCCGCGAGCAGGCACATCGGCACGATCAGGATCACAGCGAACGGCAGCGTCCAGCTGCCATATTGCGCGGCGAGCACGAGATAGACGAACAGCACGCAGATCGGGAACACATAGAGACCTGCATTGCCGCCGGTGACCTGCTGATAGGACAGATCTGTCCATTCGAAGGTGAAGCCGCTCGGCAGCGTGTCGTTCGCGAGCTGCTTGATGGTGTCGAGCGCAGTGGTCGAGCTGATGCCCGGCGCCGGCTCGCCCTGGAGCTCGGAGGCTGCATAGAGATTGTAGCGCGCGACGCGGTCAGGGCCCGAGGCGTCCTTGAATTCGACGACGCTGCCGAGCATCACCATGTCGCCGGACGCATTGCGCGTGCGCAGGCGCGCAAGGTCGCTCTGCTCCTTGCGGTACGGGAAGTCCGCCTGCGCGGTGACGTGGTAGGTGCGGCCGAACAGGTTGAAGTCGTTGACGTAGGTCGATCCGAAATAGGTCTGGATCGTGTCGTTGATGTTGGCGATGGGAACGCCCAGCTTCTGCGCCTTGGTGCGGTCGATGTCGACGAAGAGTTGCGGCGTATTGGCCGTAAACGGCGAGAACACCGAGGTGAGGCTCGGCGCCTTGCGCGCGGCAGCGACCAGCTCGTCGGTCGCGGCTGCGAGCATTTCGGGCCCGCGGCCCTGTCGGTCCTGGATACGGATGGTGAAGCCGCCTCCGGTGCCGATGCCGGGCACGGCCGGCGGCGGAATCACGATGATGAACGCGCCCTGGATCGCGGACAGGCGCTTGCGCAGCTCGGCCGTGATTGCGTTCGCGGACAGCCCCTTCTTCAGCCGGGTCTCCGGCTCGTCGAACACGGGGAATAGCGCCGCGGCATTGCCGGCCTGCGTGCGCGTGGCGCCGGAGAAGCCGGCGAAAGCGGCGACGCGGACGATGCCGGGCGTGTCCAGCGAGATCCGCTCGATCTCGCGCACGACCTCCGTGGTGCGCGCCAGCGAGGCCGCGCCGGGCAGTTGCACGGAGATGATGACGTAGCCTCGATCCTGCGAGGGAATGAAGCCCTGCGGCGTGGTCACGATCAGCCAGCCGGCGCTGCCGATCAGCACGACATAGAACAGCAGCATCACCACCGCATGGCGGATCACGAAGTTTGCGAGGCTCGCATAGCCATGCGCAAGACGATCGAACACGCGGTTGAACACGCCCGTGAAGGCGTTCCAGCCGCGCGCGACGACGTTCCACGCGGCGGGCGGCTTCTTGTCCTCATGCGGGGTGAGGATCAGCGAAGCCAGTGCCGGCGACAGCGTCAGCGAGCAGAAGCAGGAGATCGCGGTCGCGACCGCGATCGTGACGGCGAACTGCTGGAAGAACTGCCCGGAAATTCCGCCGAGGAAGGCGGTCGGGACGAACACCGCGCACAACACCAGCGCGATCGAGACCAGCGCGCTGCCGACCTCCTCCATGGTCTTCAGCGCGGCGTCGCGCCGGCCCAAGCCGTGCTCGAGATGACGCTCGACATTCTCGACCACCACGATGGCGTCGTCGACCACGATCCCGACGGCGAGGACGAGCCCGAACAGCGTGAGATTGTTGATGGAGAAGCCGAGCGCCGCCATGACCGCGAAAGTGCCAACCAGCGAGACCGGGATGGCGATGATCGGAATGATCGCCGGCCGCCAGCCCTGCAGGAACACCAGCACCACGACGACCACGAGCAGCATGGCCTCGTAGATCGTCTTGATCAGTTCGTGCACGGACTGCGCGATGAACTCGGTCGGATTATAGCCGATGTTGTAGTCGAGCCCCTTCGGAAAGTTCTCCTTCAGCCTTGTCATGGTGTCGGAGATGTTCTTCGCCGTTGCGAGCGCGTTCGATCCGGGCCGCTGCGTCACCAGCATGGCGACCGCCGATTTCCGCAGCAGGAAGCTGTTGGTGGAGTAGGACAAGGCACCGAGCTCGATGCGGGCAACGTCGCGCAAGCGGACGATCCGGCCGTCGGATCCCGCCTTGATCAAAATGTCCTCGAACTGCTTCTGGTCCTTCAGCCGGCCCGTGAAAGTCAGGTTCGGCTGGAAGGCACGGTCCGCGATCGGCGGCTCGGCGATCTGGCCGCCCGCGATCTGCACGTTCTGGGCGCGGATCGCCGCCAGCACCTCGGCCGAGGTCAGGCCGAGATTGGCGATCCGATCGGGATCGAGCCACAGCCGCATCGAATAGTCGCGCGCGCCAAAGATCTGGATGTCGCCGACGCCGTCGAGGCGCAGCAGCTGGTCGCGGACCTGGAGCAGCGCATAGTTGGAGATGTAGAGCTGGTCGAAGGTGTCGTCCGGCGACAGCATGAACACGACCATCAGGATGTCGGGCGAGTTCTTGCGTGTGGTGACCCCGTTGCGCTGCACCTCCTCGGGAAGGCGCGGCTGCGCGATCGCGACGCGGTTCTGCACCAGCACCTGGGCCTTGTCGAGATCGGTTCCGAGCTTGAAGGTGACCGTGATGGTGAGCTGGCCGTTCGAGGTCGCCTGGCTGTAGAGATACAGCATGTCCTCGACGCCGTTGATCTCCTGCTCGATCGGAGCCGCGACCGTGTCGGACACGGTCTGCGCGGAGGCGCCGGGATATTGCGTCGTGACGACGACGGTCGGCGGCACCACTTGCGGATATTCGGAGACTGGCAGCGTGGTGTAGGCAAGTGCACCGACGATCAAGAGCACGATCGACAGCACCATCGCCAGGATGGGCTGGTTGATGGAGAGGCGACCGAGGTTCATGACTTGCCACCGGTCGGGGCTTGCGCAGTCTGCGGAGCGACCTTGGCGCCGACGCGGGCGCGCTGGATGCCGTTGACGATGACGCGATCGTCGGCCTTGAGCCCGTCACGGATCACGCGCAGGCCGTCGTCAAGCGGCCCGAGCACGACCGGGCGCGCCTCGACGGTGTCGTCGGGCTTGACCACGAACACGATCTTGCGGGACTGGTCGGTCGCGATGGCGGCATCCGGGATCAGCAGCGCCTCGTAGGGCGCACTGGCGATCAGGCGGACGCGGCCGAACTGGCCGGGCAGGATCGACTGATCGGTGTTCTTGACGACGGCGCGGCTGCGCAGCGTTCCCGTGGAGACGTCGAGGCGGTTGTCGAGGAAGTTGATGGTGCCTTCACGCGATTGCTTGGTCTCGCCGACGAGAGACACCTGCACCGGGTTCGCCGTATCGCGCGAGCTCGGGCGCCGGCCTTCGAACCACAGCTTGCTGTATTTGATGAAGGTCGCCTCATCCATGTCGAAATAGATGTAGATCGGATCGAGTGTCACGATGGATGTCAGCAAGGTCGACGATCCGCTGTCGCTGCCCTGCACGAGATTGCCGGGGCTGACGAGATGGCGGCTGACACGGCCCGTCAGCGGCGCCGTGACATGCGTGAACTCGATGTTGAGCTTGGCGGCCTTCAATGCGCCATCGGCCTGCGTTTCGGCCGCATGCGCGGCCTGCAAGGCCTGGCGGCGCTGATCGACGACTTGCTCGGAGACTGCACTGGTCTGCACCAGGCTCAAGGCGCGGTCCAGCTCGCGCTTTGCGAGCTCGACCCTGGCGCGCGCGTCGGCCAGCTGGCCTTCCGCCTGCGTGGCCACCGCCTCGAACGGACGCGGGTCGATCACGTAGAGCAGATCGCCCTGACGCACGATGGCGCCATCCTGGAAGTTGACGGAGTTGACGAAGCCGCCGACGCGCGGCCGCACTTGCACCTCCTCCATGGCCTCGAAGCGGCCGGTGAATTCGTCCCAGTCGGTGACGGTGCGCTTGACCGGCTGCGCGACCGTCACTGACGCGGGCGCTGGCGCGGCGGCCTGCGACGCCGGCTTGTCGCAACCGGTGATGGCGAACGCTGCGGCGACAAGTCCGGCGATTGCGCTGCGACGAGGCTGAACGAAATCGTGTCTTTTGACAAACTGCTCGCTTCCGTCCGGTCCACCCATCCCAGGTCCTCACATCAAAGCCGCAGAAAAGCATGGTACGCTTCTACCTGCGGGCGCCACAAGATGGGTTGCGATGATGATCTCTTCAAGATGCGGCTGCCGCAATGGCTGGAAGGCCGCCTTGCCCGGACGGCGGATTGACAGGCGAAAATGGCCGCGACCTTGAGGTCGGCGCGTCACAAGACCGAGCGAGTTAGCCATCTCTTCGAGGGGGAGGGTCGGTGCGGGCCAGCGTCTTCACACATGACGGGCGCAGACTCCTCGGCTAGATTGCCAATCACAACAATAAGATGTCCGGGAGGACAGGCGTGCACCAGGGACGTGTCGTTTTCGGCGCGATCGAGGAGGTCGTGTTCGGCCATCCTGCGGCCGGAGCCATCGTCGCACAGATGGACCGGCTCGGAGCCAGCCGGGCCTTCCTGATGGTTTCCGGCACGCTGAACCGGCAGACCGACGAGATTACGAAGATCAGGCAAGCACTTGGCCCGCGCTGCGCCGGCTTGTTCGATGCCATGCCGGCGCATACGCCGCGGGAGGCGGTGATCGCGGCAACCCGAGCGGCGCGTGAGGCGGACGCCGACCTCATCGTCACTGTCGGGGGCGGCTCCATCACCGACGGCGCCAAGGCGGTGCAGCTCTGCCTCGCCAACGGCATCGACGATATCGAGGGCATCGAGCGCATCCGCGTGCACAAGGGCGTCGCGCCCGAGATGATCGCGCCGACCGTGCGGCAGATCAGCGTACCGACCACGATCGCCGGCGGCGAGTTCAGCGCGATTGCCGGCGTCACCGACCGGGCTGCGCATGTGAAGCAGATGCTGCGCCATCCGCTGGCGGTGCCGCGCGCGACCATCCTCGACCCTGCCATCACCGTGCACACGCCGGAATGGCTGTTCATCTCGACCGGCATCCGCGCCGTCGACCATTGCGTCGAGGCGATCTGCTCGCATGAGACCCACCCTTATGCCGACGCGCAATCGGTGAAGGGCCTCGCCATGCTTGCCGACGCATTGCCGCGGGTGAAGGCGAACCCTGCCGATCTCGATGCCCGGATGGATGCGCAGATCGGCACCTGGCTGTCGATGGGCGCGCTCGCAGCCGGCGTTCCCATGGGGGCGAGCCATGGCATCGGCTACGTCCTGGGAGCGGCCTTAGACGTGCCGCACGGCTACACATCCTGCATCATGCTGCCAGCGGTGATGCGTTGGAACGCGCGCGACAATGCCGAGCGCCAGACGATCGTCGCGGCCGCCATGGGCTATCCCGGCCACGACGCCGCCGACGTGCTCGATGCCTTCATCCGCTCGCTCGGCATGCCGCGCAGCCTCGCCGACGTTCGGGTTTCGCCGGAACATTTCGACTCCATCGCCGAGCAGGCAATGCGCACGAACTGGATCCCGCGTAATCCGCGCAAGATCGAGGGTCCCGCCGACGTGCGCGAAATCCTGCTTCTTGCCGCATGAACCAAAGCCGGAGGATTGATGTACACTGGTCACCATGCCCGCCTGCGCCCGCTCCAGCCCGCCTTCATCATGGCGGGCACAGGCGAGTCAGTCACCTATCGCGAACTCGAGGCACGCAGCAATCGGCTGGCACATCTGTTTCGCAGGCACGGCCTGAAGCGGCTCGATCATTATTCGGTCTTCATGGAGAACAATTCGCGCTACCTTGAAGCCTGCGGCGCGGGCGAACGCTCCGGTCTCTACTACACCTGCATCAACTCCTTCCTGACGCCGGGCGAGCTCGCCTATCTCCTCGCCAACAGCCAGTCGCAGATCTTGATCACGTCTGTCGCCAAGCTCGACATCGCGCGGGAGGCGATCCAGGCCTGCCCCGATATCAAGCTCTGCATCGTGGCCGATGGCCCCGGAGAGAGCGAGCGCATCGTCGGTCTTGCCGAGGTGACCGCCGGCCTGCCGACAACGCCGATCTCGGATGAATGGCTCGGCACCGCCATGCTCTATTCGTCCGGCACGACGGGACGGCCGAAAGGAATCCTGCGGCCCCTGCCGCAGGAGCCGCCGAAGCACAATCTGCCGCTGTTCGATTTCCTGACCAAGCTCTGGCACTACCGTGAGGGCATGGTCTATCTGTCGCCCGCACCGCTCTATCATTCCGCGCCGCAAGCCGCCGTGAACCTGACGATCCGCATGGGCGGCACCGTCATCATCATGGAAAGCTTCGACCCCGAGCGTTACCTTCAGCTGGTCGAGCAATGGGGCATCACCCACACCCAGCTGGTGCCGACGATGTTCTCGCGCATGCTGAAGCTGCCGGATGAAGTGCGAAATCGCTACGACGTGTCCTCGCTGGAGATTGCGATCCACGCGGCCGCGCCCTGCCCGGCCCAGGTCAAGGACGACATGATCAAATGGTGGGGACCGATCATCCACGAATATTACGGCGCGACCGAGGGCCTCGGCTTCACGGCCTGCAACAGCGAGGAATGGCTTGGTCATCGCGGCACCGTGGGCAAAGTGCTGCTCGGCGACCTGCACATCCTCGACGAGAACATGCAGGAGTGCCCGACCGGCACGCCTGGCCAGGTCTGGTTCAAGACGGCAACGCCGTTCGAATATTTCAACGATCCCGAGAAGACCAGGGAGGCGCGTTCGCCCGACGGCAGCATGAGCACCGTCGGCGACGTCGGC
Organism: Bradyrhizobium sp. in8p8; assembly: GCF_000426845.1. Taxonomy (GTDB): domain Bacteria; phylum Pseudomonadota; class Alphaproteobacteria; order Rhizobiales; family Xanthobacteraceae; genus Bradyrhizobium; species Bradyrhizobium japonicum_C. The sequence goes on from NZ_AUGD01000001.1 coordinate 943,887, forward strand.
TATGTCGACAAGGACCGCTTTCTCTATCTCACCGACCGCGCGACCTTCATGATCATTTCAGGCGGGGTGAACATCTATCCTCAGGAATGCGAGAATCTGCTGATCACGCATCCCAAGGTGGCCGATGCCGCCGTGTTCGGCGTGCCCAACGCCGATCTCGGCGAAGAGGTGAAGGCCGTGGTGCAACCGATGCCCGGTGTGGTGCCCGGGCCGGCCCTGGCCGAAGAGCTGATCGCGTTCTGCGCCAAATCACTTTCGCGGCAGAAGGTGCCGCGCTCGGTCGATTTCGAGAAGGAGTTGCCGCGGCTGCCGACCGGCAAGCTCTACAAGAGGCTGCTGCGGGACCGCTACTGGGGCAACAAGGCGTCGCGGATCGTCTGAGGGCTGCAACTCCATCCGCCGTCGTCCCGGACAAGCGCAGCGCAGATCCGGCACTTTGGCCATAGGGAGTGGTTTGGCGAAGATTCGGAGTTGCCAGTTCGCTCCGCAACTTCTCCCTGTGGGTATGGTCTCGGGTTGGCGACGTCGTCGCGCCCCGGGACGACAGTGAGATTGGCGAAGCAGCTGCGCGCAATATGATGCAGGAACCTTCCCTTCGCACTGCACTCTCACATTGTGCGAAGACGAAAGCCCTGCGGCCTTGCGTCATCCGAATTGTCGAGGCGGCCCGCGCCTTGCGGGTTGCCTCGATGCGCGCGCCTCGCTATCGTCAGACAAACAGGCCGCAAAAGGTCGTGTCCAGGGAGGATGAGCATGCGGAGCGTGTGGGCGCTCGCCGCGACGGCGGCGTTATCTTTGCTGACGATCTCAACCGCAACGCTCGCCGCCGAGCCCAAGCAGGGCGGGATTCTGCGGATGTATCACCGCGACAGTCCCGGCAATGCCTCGATCCACGAAGGCGCGACCTACTCGCTCAACGTTCCCTTCATGCCCGTGTTCAACAACCTCGTCATCTACAAGCAGGACGTGGCGCAGAACAGCATGGACAGCATCGTCCCCGAGCTCGCGGAGAGCTGGGCCTGGGTGAACGGCAACAAGACGCTGACCTTCAAGCTGCGCCAGGGCGTGAAATGGCACGACGGCAAGCCATTCACCTCGGCCGACGTCAAATGCACCTTCGACATGCTGATGGGCAAGGCGCAGCAGAAGTTCCGGCAGAACCCGCGCAAGAGCTGGTACGACCAGGTCAGCGACATCTCGACCAACGGCGAGTCCGAGGTCTCGTTCAATCTGAAGCGGCCGCAGCCCTCGCTGCTGGCGCTGCTCGCCTCCGGCTACACCCCGGTCTATCCCTGCCATGTCTCGCCGGCGGAGATGCGCACGCATCCAATCGGCACCGGCCCCTTCAAGTTCGTCGAGTTCAAGGCCAATGAATCCATCAAGCTGACCCGCAATCCGGACTATTGGCGCAAGGGCCGGCCTTACCTCGACGGCATCGAGCTCACCATCATCCCGAACCGCTCGACCGCGATCCTCGCCTTCGTCGCCGGCAAGTTCGACATGACGTTTCCGACGGAGGTGACGATCCCGCTGGTGAGGGACGTCAAACAGCAGGCCCCGAACGCGATCTGCGAGATCGCGCCGACGAACGTGTCGACCAACATCATCGTCAATTCGTCCTCGCCGCCGTTCGACAATGTCGACATTCGCCGCGCCATGGCGATGGCGCTCGACCGCAAGGCTTTCATCTCCATCATGTTCGAGGGCCAGGGCGACATCGGCGGGACCATGCTGCCGCCGCCGAACGGCCTGTGGGGCATGCCCAAGGAGATGCTGGAGACCATTCCCGGCTACGGGCCCGACGTGAAGGCCAACCGCGAGGAGGCGAAGAAGCTGATGCAGAAGGCCGGCTACGGGCCAGACAAGCATCTGGCCGTGAAGGTCTCCACACGCAACATCCCGATCTATCGCGACCCCGCGGTGATCCTGATCGACCAGCTCAAGACGATCTATATCGACGGCGAGGTCGACGTCGTCGAGACCGCGAACTGGTTCCCGAAGGTCGCGCGCAAGGACTACATGATCGGGCTCAATCTCACGGGCAACGCGGTGGACGATCCCGACCAGTCCTTCTACGAAAACTATTCCTGCGGCTCGGAGCGCAACTACACCAATTACTGCAACAAGGAGATCGAGAAGCTGTTCGACGTGCAGTCGCAGGAGACCAATATCGAGAAGCGCAAGAAGCTGGTCTGGGACATCGACAAGAAGCTGCAGGAGGACGTCGCGCGCCCCATCGTCTTCCACAGCCGCATGGGCAGCTGCTGGCAGCCCTACGTCAAGGGTCTCACCGTCATGACCAACAGCTCCTATAACGGCTATCGCTACGAGGATGTGTGGCTGGACAAGTAGCGCACGCCGCGGGCGGTTGACGGGTTCGACGGGAGGCGGTGCATGTTTGCCTATCTGGTGCGGCGCCTGTTCCTGATGCTCGTGACCCTGTTCGGGATCTCGATCGTCATCTTCTTCCTGCTGCGCATCGTCCCCGGCAACATCGTCGACATCCTGTTCGCCGCCGCCGGCTATGTCGATCCCGCCGACAAAGCCAATCTGGAAAAGGAGCTCGGCATCGACCGGCCGCTGATCGTGCAATACTGGCACTGGATCAGCGGCTTCCTGCGCGGCGATTTCGGGTATTCCTACGTCTCGGAAAAGCCGGCGCTTCAGGAGATCCTGCCGCGGATTCCGATCACGGCGCGCCTCGCCGGCCTCGCGCTGCTGTTCTCGGCATCGATCGGCATCCCGCTCGGCGTCATCAGCGCGGTGAAACAGGGGACGAAGCTCGACTACGCTTTGCGCGTCGTCAGTCTCAGCGGATTGTCGCTGCCCTCGTTCTGGCTTGGTCTTCTGATCCTGACCGCCTCCGTGGCGATGTTCGGCCAGATGCCGATCTTCAACCCGAATCCGCAGACCTGGCTGGAAGCGTTCGCAACCTACGCCGTTCCGGCCGCCGCCGTGGGCTTCCGCAGCGCGGCGCTGACCATGCGCATTACGCGATCCTCTATGCTGGAGGTGCTGCGGCAGGACTATATCCGCACGGCCCGCGCCAAGGGCGCGTCCGAGGCGACGGTAAACTATCAGCACGCGCTGAAGAACGCGATCCTGCCGGTCATCACCGTGATCGGCATCGAGGCGGCATTCCTGATCGGCGGCCTGATCGTGACAGAGACAGTGTTCAACATACCGGGCGTCGCGCGCTATTTGGTCGAGGCGATCCGCTGGCGCGACTATCCGATCGTGCAGAACCTCGTGATGTTCATCGCGGTGGTGGTGGTGTTCGCCAATTTCACCGTCGACATGCTCTATGCGGTGTTCGACCCGCGGATCAGGTATACGGATTAGGAGATCAGCTTGGCCGCGATCGACTTCGACGTTGAACTAAGGCGGGCCGGCGCGCATGCGACCGGCGGCTGGCGTCGCGTGCTGTTCATGGCGCAGCGGCATGTGCTGGGCGCAGCCGGCCTCGTCATCATGACATTGTTCGTGTTGACTGCGATCTTCGCCGACTTCATCGCGCGTTATGATCCGCTGACGGTCGATTCCGCTCGCGCGCTGGCCCGCCCGAGCCTGGCACACTGGATGGGCACCGATTCATTCGGCCGCGACGTGTTCAGCCGCATCATCCACGGGGCGCGGATCTCGCTTGCGGTCGGCCTCGGCTCGACCGCTCTCGGCGGCACGATCGGCGTGATCGTCGGGCTGACTTCGGGCTATCTCTCCGGCTGGGTCGACCTCGTGTTCCAGCGCGTCTCCGACGTTCTCCAGGCGCTGCCGCTGCTGGTGCTGGCCCTGGTAATGACAGCGGCGCTCGGGCCCTCGCTGCCCAATGTCATCATCGCCATCGCCATTCCGCTGATCCCGACGGTCGCCCGCGTGATCCGCGCCAACACGCTCGCGCTGCGCGAACAGCCCTTCGTGGAGGCCGCCAAATCGATCGGCATGAGCGAGACGCGGATCGCGCTGCGCCATGTGCTGCCGAACACGCTGGCGCCGCTGATCGTGCTGGCGACCGCTCAGCTCGGCTCGACCATCCTCACGGAAGCCTCGCTGTCCTTCCTCGGCCTCGGCATCCCCGAGCCTTATCCGTCGTGGGGGCGCATGCTCTCCGAATCCGCCGCCGAATATGTCCGCACCGCGCCGTGGCTCGTGATCTTCCCGGGTATCGCGATCAGCCTCGCCGTGTTCGGCGCCAACCTGTTCGGCGACGCTCTGCGCGACATCCTGGATCCAAGGCAACGCGGCTGATGGCGGACACAACCGATCTCGTGCTCGACGTGAAGAACCTGAAGACGGTGTTCTTCACCAATTCCGGCCTGTTCAAGGCCGTCGACGATCTTTCCTTCAGCGTGAAACGCGGCGAGACGCTGGCGATCGTCGGCGAATCCGGGTGCGGCAAGAGCGTGACCGCGCTTTCCCTGATGCGGCTCGTGCCCGATCCGCCCGGTCGTATCGTGGGGGGCTCCGTCTCGCTCGAAGGCACCGACCTGCTGGCGCTGAGCGAAGCGGAGATGCGGTCCGTCAGAGGCAATCGCATCTCGATGATCTTCCAGGAGCCGATGACCTCGCTCAATCCGGTGATGCGGATCGGCGACCAGATCGTCGAGGCGGTGCGGCTGCACCGGAACATCCCTTCGAAAGAGGCACAAGGCATCGCGGTCGAGATGCTGCGGCTGGTGCGCATCCCCGAGCCGGCGCGGCGCGCACGGGAATATCCGCATCAGCTGTCCGGCGGCATGCGCCAGCGCGCGATGATCGCGATGGCGCTGGCGTGCCGGCCGGTGCTGCTGATCGCGGACGAGCCGACCACCGCGCTCGACGTCACCATCCAGGCGCAGATCCTGGCGCTGATCCTCGATCTCCAGAAGGAACTCGGCACCGGTCTCGTGCTGATCACGCACGATCTCGGTGTCGTCGCGCAAACGGCGCAGCGTGTGATCGTGATGTATGCAGGCCGAAAGGTGGAGGAGGCGAGCGTCGAGGCGCTTTTCGCCTCGCCCAAGCATCCCTATACGCGCGGGCTGATGGCCTCGATCCCGACGGTGCCGGCATCCGGAGTCCCGGCGCAGGCGCGACTGAACGAAATCCCCGGTACCGTGCCATCGCTGGTGCGGCTGCCGAAGGGCTGCGCCTTCGCACCGCGCTGCAAGCTCGCCATCAAGCGTTGCGAGGCCGAATATCCGCCGCTGGCGGACTGGGGCGGCGGCCATCTCGCGGCGTGCTGGCGCGCGGAAGAGGTTGCGGAGGTGGCATGACAGAGGCGCTGCTCGAAGTCACCGACCTCAAGAAGCACTATGCGGTGCGCGCCGGCGTGCTGCGCCGGCAAGTCGGCACGGTGCATGCGGTCGATGGCGTTTCATTCGCGGTTGGCGTAGGGGAGACGCTCGGCCTGGTCGGCGAATCCGGCTGCGGCAAATCCACTGTGGCGCGGAGCGTGCTGCGGCTGGTCGAGCCGACATCGGGGCGGATCCGCCTCGTGGGAGAAGACATCACCCATCTCTCCAAGTCCGATCTTCGTCCGCACCGCCGCTCGATGCAGATCGTATTTCAGGATCCTTTTGCTTCGCTCAATCCGCGCATGACGGCGGGCGACATCGTCGGCGAGCCGCTCGCCGTGCATGGCCTCGCGACCGGCAAGGCGCTGGAGGCCCGCGTCGCGCAGCTGTTCGATCAGGTGGGCTTAAGGCCCGACCAGATGCGCAACTTCCCGCATCAATTCTCCGGCGGCCAGCGCCAGCGCATCTGCATCGCGCGGGCGCTGGCGCTGGGGCCTCGCCTGATCGTGTGCGACGAGCCGGTGTCCGCGCTCGACGTTTCGATCCAGGCGCAGGTGATCAACCTCCTGATCGATCTGCAGCGCCAGCACGGCTTCTCCTATCTCTTCATCGCCCACGATCTCGCCGTGGTCGCTCATATCAGTCACCGCGTGGCCGTGATGTATCTCGGCCGCATCGTGGAGATCGCCGGCAAGGATGAGCTGTTCCGCAATCCGCGGCATCCCTACACGCAGGCCCTGCTCGCCTCCGTGCCGATCGCCAATCCGCTCGCCAAGAAGCTCGCGCCGCTGGTTGATGGGGATGTGCCGAGCCCCGTCAATCCGCCTTCCGGCTGCGCGTTTCACACGCGCTGCCGGTTTGCGTTGGATCGGTGCAGGACGGAGCGGCCGGCGCTGGTGGATGCGGGCGACGGGCATCAGGTGGCGTGTCTGCTCAACGAGGGCACGGGACGGAGCCAGTAGGGTTCAACACTCGGATCACCGGCCACGCCGCCAGAGCCGCGGCAAGATGCTTGAGCGTGTGGCCCGAGATGACGTGCCCGGTCGCTTCGAACACGGCTGCATCGCCGAGCTCAAACAGTTTGGCCAGCACGTAGAAGAGCAGCACGCCGCCGAGCCGCACCCCAATCGCGCCCCGCCGCGGCCGCGTCAACGCCAGCCCCATGGCGAGCACCATGCCGCCGAACTGCACCACCACCCAAGGCGCGAGATTCTCGCGTGCCACCCAGGCAGCCAGCAGGCCCGCGATCATCGTCAGCACCAGCACCGCTTCGCCTGCGCGTGTGCTGATCCGCTCGCTGGCAGCAATCCCAAGGAATCCCGCAAACGCCACCGCCATGCCGAGGCGATCGGCTACGAGTCGCTCCGGCGCATATGGGTCCAGATGATAGAAGCCCGAGCCCAGGCCAGTGAGGATCAGTCCCACGAAGAACCAGCTTGCGCCCACAGGCGCATCATTGCGGGCGCGCAGCCGCTCGGAGCCCCAGACACCCATCGCAACGAACGCGAGGTTGCTCAGCACGTCCCCCGCATTGGGTATACCCAGCCAGGAGCGGTTATCGACAAAATGCGCGACGTGCCAGGCGGCGGGAGGCAGCGCCGGTGCGAGGAGCGCGGCCAGCGTCAGGACGAAGAGAGCGCCGAACAGCCAGCTTTCGCGCATGGTTGGTGCGGCAAACGCCAGCGCGCTCGACGATGTCGGGAGCGCAGCAGCGGCGTCTCGGGCGGAATCAGTTGCGCGCAACATACGAGCCTCCAGATTATTGAACAGCGTTCAATATTTGTAGCCTGAAAATGAACAAAGTTCAATATTGCCTGCAAGCGTGCGATCGCGCGCCACATCTCTCTGAGAGCGTTTGCTTTTCCTGATCAACAGACGCTGGGCTGGGGTGTGCCCATTCGCCCGGCCAACTCCGCATTCGGGGCGCTAGCCCGCCCCGATCTCCGCCACGATCCGGCCCGTGGTCACCTGCTCGCCCTCGGCAGCGTCGATCGCCGTGACGACGCCGTCGATGCCCGCCTTGTGGACGTGCTCCATTTTCATCGCCTCCAGCGTCAGCACTGGCTGGCCGGCGGTGACGCGGTCGCCCGGCTTCACCAGGACGGCGACGACGCGGCCGTTCATCGCGGCGCGAACCTTGCCGTCGCCACCATTGCTGGCTGCAGCCTTCGGCGCCGCGAGCGTGAGATCGACGACCGCGAGCGGGATCCCGCGATGCTGGACGTAGAGCCGATCGCCGTCACGGAGGAAGTTGGCGCTGTCCATCAGGCCGTCATGGCGAAAGCGGATCATATCGGCCGCGAGCTGGTCGATTTCGAATCTGTCCTGGCGGTCACTGGAGGCGACGGTGTAGCCGCCATCGCGCTCTCGCGTGATGTCGAGCTCATGGGCGTGGCCGGCGATTTCGATCTTCGCCGGCAGCGGAAACGTCGCCGCGAGGCTTCGCCCGACCTGCCAAGACGGCGCGCGTGGATTGGTGACGTAGAGTAGCAAGCCCGCCAGCGCCACGTCGAATGCACCGTTCGCATCCGGCGCCAGCAGTTCGTCGCGATGCGCGCCGATGAAGGCCGTGGTCGCCTCACCCCTGGCGAAACCGGGATGACGCAAGCAGGACATCAGGAATGCCTGGTTGGTGGTCACACCGAACGCGGTGAGTTGCTCGAGACCGACGATCAGCCGCCCCCGCGCCTCCTCGCGTGTAGTGCCATGGCTGATGACCTTGGCGATCATGGAATCGTAGAACGGCGGGATCTCCGTGCCGGATTGCAGTGCATGCTCAACGCGTATGCCGTCCGGCACCTGCCAGCGCGCCATGCGGCCGGACTGCGGCATGAAATCCTGCGCGGCGTCTTCCGAACAGAGCCGCACCTCGATGGCATGGCCGGAAAACTTGATGTCCTGCTGCTTGATCGGCAGCGGCTCGCCGCGCGCGACGCGCAGCTGCAACTCGACGAGATCGAGCCCGGTGATCGCTTCCGTTACGGGATGCTCGACCTGGAGCCGCGTGTTCATCTCCATGAAGTAGAACTCGCCGCGGGCGTCGAGCAGGAACTCGAGCGTGCCGGCGCCCTCGTAACGCAACGCCTTTACCGCAGCGACCGCGACCTCGCCCATCTTCTCGCGCAGCTCCGGCGTGACCGCGGGCGAGGGCGCTTCCTCGATCAGCTTCTGGTGCCGCCGCTGCACCGAGCAATCGCGCTCGCCGAGGTGGATGGCGTTGCCGTGGCTGTCCCCGAACACCTGGATCTCGATGTGGCGCGGGTTCTGAATGGCGCGTTCCAGGATGACGGTAGAATCGCCGAATGCGGCCTTCGCTTCCGAACGCGCACTGCGTAGCGCATCGGGGAAAGATGCGGCGTCAGTGACGAGCCGCATGCCGCGCCCGCCGCCGCCGGCAACCGCCTTGATCATCACGGGGAAGCCGATCTTCTTGGCCTCCGCGAGCATGACCTCGTCGCTCTGATCGGCTCCCTGGTAGCCGGGCACGATGGGAACGCCGGCCTTCTTCATGATCTCCTTGGCGCCGGCCTTGTTGCCCATTGCCTCGATCGCCTGCGGCGAAGGGCCGATGAAGACGAGGCCCGCTTCCTTGCAAGCGCGCGCAAATTCCTCGTTCTCGGCGAGAAAGCCGTAGCCGGGATGGATCGCCTCCGCGCCGCTGGCCCTTGCCGCTGCAATGATCGCTTGGATGTTGAGATAGGATTGCGCCGGCAAGGCTTCTCCGATGCGCACGGCCCGATCGGCCTGACGCACGTGGAGCGCATCGCGATCGGCGTCCGAATAGACCGCGACGACGCCGAGGCCGAGCTTTCGCGCGCTGCGCATCACGCGCAGCGCGATCTCGCCGCGATTGGCCACCAGAACCCTAGAGAACGGCCGGTGCTGCACTGATCCGTTCCTCATGGGCGGGCCACCGAAAACTGCATGCGCTGGGGCGTGCGTGCGTCGCCCTCGCGACAGATCGCGAGCACTTCGGACAGCACCGCGCGGGTGTCACGTGGATCGATCACGCCATCGTCGAGCACGCGCGCGCTGGTGGAGAACACGTCCATCTGGCCGTCGAACACGCCGATGATCTGTGCCTTCATCGCATCGAGCTTGTCCTTCTCGACCGGCTTGCCGCGCCGCGCGGCGGCAGCTTCGGTCACGATCGCCATGGTTTCAGCGGCCTGCTCGCCACCCATCACCGCGGTCTTGGCGTTGGGCCAGGAGAAGCAGAAGCGCGGATGGAAGCCGCGGCCGCACATGCCGTAATTGCCCGCGCCGAACGAGGCACCGCAATAGATGGTGATCTGCGGCACGGTCGCCGACGTCACCGCCTGGATCATCTTGGAGCCGTGCTTGATCATGCCGGCTTCCTCATAGGCCTTGCCGACCATGTAGCCGGTGGTGTTGTTGAGATAGAGCAGCGGCGTGCCGGTCTGGCAGCAAGCCTGGATGAAATGCGTCGCCTTATTCGCGCCGGCGGGATCGAGCGGGCCATTGTTGGTGATGATACCGATCGCCTGTCCCCCGATGCGGGCGTGACCGCAGACAGTGGCCGGGCCGTAGTTCGGCGCCATCTCGGTAAAATCGGAATCGTCGACGATGCGCGCGATCACCTGCTTCATGTCGACCGGACGCTTGTGGTCCATGGGCATGATGCCGAGCAACTCGTCCTGGTCATAGCGCGGCGGCTTGAACTGCGGAGCCACCCTGCCCGGCCGCTCCCATTCCATCGCGGCCATGATCTCGCGCGCGATGCGCAGTGCATCGCGATCGTCCTCGGCGAGATAGTCTCCGAGGCCTGAGACCTGGGTGTGCATCTCGGCGCCGCCGAGTTCCTCTTCGGTCGCGATCTCACCGGTCGCAGCCTTCAGCAGCGGCGGGCCGGCCAGGAAGGCGCGGGTGCGGCCGCGGACCATGACGATGTAGTCTGAGAGGCCGGTCTGGTAAGCGCCGCCCGCCGTGGAGGAGCCGTGCGTGACGGTGACGACGGGAAGCCCTGCCGCCGAGAGCCGGGCAAGATTGCGAAAGATGTTGCCACCGCGGATAAAATCCTCGACGCGATAGCGCAAGAGGTTGGCGCCGGCGCTTTCGACGAGCTGCACGTAAGGCAGCTTGTTCTCCAGCGCAAGCTCCTGCACCCGCAGCGTCTTGTCGAGGCCATAAGGCTGGAGCGCGCCGGCGTCGATGCCGGCGTCGTTGGCGCTGACCATGCAGCGGACGCCCGAGACGAAGCCGATGCCGGCGATGACACCCCCGCCGGGCACGCTCTTGTTGGGATCGGGAACGTCGAACAAGTAGCCGGCAAGCGTCGACAGTTCGATGAACGGCGCGCCGGGATCGAGCACCAGGGCGACACGTTCGCGCGGCAGCAGCTGCCCGCGCGTGTGGAAGCGGTCCTTTGCCGCGGCGGAGGCCGCGCGTGTGCGATCCTCCAGCGCGCGCATGCGGTCGATCAGGCCGAGCATGCCGTCGCGGTTGGCCTGGTAGGCGGCGCTGCCGGGGGAGATGGTATTTTCGAGGATGGACATCACTTGATCCTGCTCGTCATTGCGAGGAGCGAAGCGACGAAGCGATCCAGACTGCTTCCGCGGAGAGACTCTGGATTGCTTCGCTTCGCTCGCAATGACGGGTGAGGCGATACTTTACCGATTCGTCCCGAAGATCTTCCGTGCCTCCGCCGGGCTCGCGATCTCGCGACCTGCGCGCCTGGCGCATGCGGCGACGGCTTCGATCAGCTGCCCGTTCGACGTCACCTTCTTGCCGTCGGCGAGGTAGAAGGTGTCCTCGAGCCCCGTGCGCAAATGACCGCCGAGTTCGGCGCAGCGCTGGTGCAGCGGCCAGATCTCTTCGCGGCCGATTGCGGTGACCTGAAAATGCGCCTCGGGACGCTTGAGCTTGATCAGGATCGGCAGCAGCTCGGGATCAGCGGGCATTCCCGACGCCACACCCATCACGAAGTTGTATTCGAGCGGGCCCTTGTACATGCCGACCTGATGATACATGCCAACGCAGCGGACGATGCCGACGTCGAAGCACTCGAACTCGGGGATGGTGCCGACCGCGTTCATGACGTCGAGATAGTCCTTCACCTTCTCGACCGCATTGTCGAACATCATCGGCGGCCACGCCCAGGTGTTGTCGGCCTTCACCTTCAGGTAGTTCAGCGAGCCGGCGTTGCAGGCGGCGATCTCCGGCCTGGTCTCGCGAATGCAATCGAGCGCGCCCGAATAGTTCGGCCCCGACACGCCCGAAGTGTGGTTGATGATCACGCCGGGGCACGCTTCGCGGATCGCCTGCTGGATCTCCTTGCTGACTGCGACCTCCCAGGACGGCAGGTGCCCCTTGCCCGGCGCCTGCTGGCGCAGATGGATGTGCATGATGGATGCGCCGGCATCGAACGCAGCCTTGGCCTCGCGCGCCATCTGCTCAGGCGTCACGGGCACGTTGTGCTGCTTCGGATCGGTGAGCACGCCGTTCAGCGCGCAGGTGATGACGGCCTTGTCGGTCATGCCCGTAATGTCTCGCAGGTTGAGGATTCAACGCTTGCGATCATGTGACGCGCGACATGCGGCTTCTTGCGCGGAGAAGCTGGAAAAGCGAGCGGTTATAGGGTGAGTCAGCCGATGGCGTAACCCACCCTACGAAGCTACGAAGCCTCCGCCAGCCGCACCGTCTCGGTGCTGCGATAGATCGCCAGGTCTCGCGAGCCGACGAAGATCGCGCGCGGCTTCAAGCCGTAGAAGCGACGGATCGAGTGGCTGAAATGCGTGGAATCGGGATAACCGATATCCTGCGCGAGATGGGCGAGGTTGAGGTCCTGGTTGGCGAAGTGCAGCAAATGCCGCGCGCGCTTCCAGGCGCGGAAGGACCGGAACGAGATGCCGGTCTCTTCCTTGAACAGGTGCAGGAAGCGCGAGGCGGAGAGGCCAGCTTCAGCGGCACAGGTGTCCGCCGTCACCGGCTCGCCGGAGAAGCGCTCGATGCGAGCAACGGCACGCATCACGCGCGGATCGAGCACGCGGCGCGGCAGCGCCTCGCCAAAGCACATTTCGTCGAATTCAGCTGTGGTGATGTCGCCATAGCGGCGCTGACGCAGCAACGCATAGGCGGCGAGGATCTTGCGGGCATAGGCCGCCTTGTCCGGCCCGCGCAGCCGCTCGGCCAAAGCCTCGATCACGCCATCCGGCATGCTCTCCGGCTCCAGGGTTACGCTGATGACGGTGCGATAGTCGCTGGCGATGGTGTGCCGCTGGTTCGGCAGGGTCACGATCAACTCGTCCGAGAGATGGACGTCGTCGATCGTCAGGTGCAGGCTGCCCTTCACCGCAACATAGACGTGGCAGCAGCCCGGGGTTCGCTTGCGGGGGCGACCGAGCAGGCCGGCATAGAATACCCGCTCCGGCGTGATCAGCATCAGATGGTCGGATTCGCGACCTTTATCTTCCATTGGGGTCCTCCTCGCGCGGCTCTCTGGCCGCTGCGGACGGAGGTCACCTTAGCGGAAATTTGCGCGCTGTCACGATAGGATAGCGCTGTCACGGAAACACGGTGAGCCGTTCCGGAGGCCCACAAGACCGAACCCGGAACCTTAAGATCCTCAGGTGCGCAAGGCTCACCGGAGTTCGACGCTGTGCATCGCTCCGGAGTGGCTTCCGAGACTTACGCCCTCACCCTCGGCGCAACATTCTGCTCGGCGCCAGCCTTCTGTTCCGCCGCAACTGCACGCTTAAATCCGTCACGCTGCTGCAGACGAGCCCAATAGGCTGCGACATTTGGCCCAAAATCCTTGGCAAGCCCGATGTTCTCGGCAAGCCGGAGTGCATAACCGATCACAATGTCGGCGGCGGTGAAGCGGCCCCCGCACAATGTTTCGGCATTTGCCGTCGCTGCCTCCACCGCACGCAACCGGCCCAGGAACCATTTGGCGTAGTCGCCGGCGACCTGCGGGTTGCGGCGCTCCTCCGGCTCGAGCTGGGTGTATCGGAGCACCAGCGTTTGCGGAAAGGTTAACGTAGCGTCGCTGAAATACATCCAGTTCAGGAAAGCGCCATAGGCGGGATCTTCGGGACCGACCATCAAGGGGGTCGGGCCGTATTTGATGCCGAGATAATGGCAGATGCCGGAGGACTCCGTCATTTTGGTCTCGCCGTCGACCATGAAGGGAATGGTGCCGAGCGGATTGAGCGCAAGATATTCCTTGGCAAACATCCGCGGCGGGAAGGGCAGCATCTTCAGTTCATACGGCAGCCCCATCTCTTCCAGCATCCAGAGCGGACGAAACGAGCGCGCCGCGTCGCAGTGATAGAGCGTGATCATGAGGCCTTCCCTTTGCTGCCGGGCAGCGTGCCCATCATCTTGCATAGAACCATCAGCATGACCTCGTCGGCGCCGCCGCCGATCGAGGTCAGGCGGCTGTCGCGATAGGCCCGGCTGACCGGCGTCTCGTTGGTAAAGCCCATTCCGCCCCAATATTGCAAGCAGGCGTCGGTGAGCTCGCGGCCGAGTCGGCCGGCCTTCAGCTTGGCCATGGTGGCGAGCCTGGTCACGTCCTCGCCTGCGACCAGCTGCTCGCCCGCACGATAGATCAGCGCACGCAGCAGCTCGACCTCGGTCTGCATCTCCGCGAGCTTGAAGTGCACGACCTGGTTGTCGAGAATGCTCTGGCCGAAAGCCTTGCGATTGCGGGTGTACTCGATGGTTTCGTTGATGATGTACTCATGCGCCTTGAGACAGGCGGCCGCGCCCCACAGCCGCTCCTCCTGGAACTGGATCATCTGGTAGGTAAAACCCTTGCCTTCCTCGCCGATCCGGTTGCGCTTGGGCACGCGGACGTTGTCAAAGAATATCTGCGCGGTGTCGGAGGAGCGCATGCCCATCTTGTCGAGCTTCCGCGCCACGGTGACGCCCTTGCTCTTCATGGGAACGCAGATCAGCGACTTGTTGCGATGAACCGGCCCGTCGCCGGTATTCGCGAGCAGGCAGATCCAGTCGGCCTGGGTGCCGTTGGTGATCCACATCTTGCCGCCGTTGATGACGTAATCGTCGCCATCCGATCGCGCCTGGGTCTTGATCGAGGCGACGTCGGAGCCTGCACCTGGCTCGGAGACGCCGATGCAGGCCACGTAGTCGCCGGCAATCGAGGGCGCCAGAAACTCGCGCCGCACCTCATCCGAGCCGAACCGCGCCAGCGCGGGCGTCGCCATGTCGGTCTGGACCCCGATCGCCATCGGCACGCCGCCGCAGGTAATCGCGCCAAGCTCCTCCGCCATCATCAGCGCATAGGAATAGTCGAGGCCCGATCCGCCGAACTCCACGGGCTTGTTCAGCCCGAGGAAGCCGAGATTGCCCATTTTCTTGAACAGTTCATGCGCCGGGAAGATGTCGGCCTTCTCCCATTCATCGACATGAGGATTGATCTCGTTCGCGATGAACTTTTGCAGGCTGCGGCGGATATCGTCGTGGTCAGCTTTGAATAGCATTCGATCCTCTCGTCATTCCGGGGCGACGCGCAGCGTCAAACCCGGAATACATTCTTCTAAGACACGTGCGGCCCGATGGATTCCGGGCTCATGCGCGCCGCGCACGCCCCGGAACGACGGCATCGATCACAGCCCCATCTGCCGCGACGCCAGATCCTTCATGATCTCCTCGGTGCCGCCGCCGATGGCGTTGACTTTGACCTCGCGGTAGATGCGCTCGGCCTTGATGCCGCGCATGAAGCCGGCACCGCCGAAGATCTGCACCGCCTCGGAGGCGCAGAAGGCCATGGTCTGCGTCGCCTGGTTCTTCATCATGCAGATCTCCGCGACCGGGCTTTCGCCCTGCTCAAGCCGCCAGGCCAGCATCTCCAGCATCGCTTGCGAGGCCGCAACCTTCTGCGCCATGTCGACGATCTTGTGCCTGATGATCTGGTGCTGCGCCAGCGGCTTGCCGAAGGTCTTGCGCTCCTTTGCGTAAGCGATCGCCTCATCGAGGCAGACACGGGCGAAAGCGGTGCAACTCGCCGCCATGCCCATGCGCTCGCTGTTGAAGTTCTGCATGATGATCTTGAAGCCCTGCCCCTCCTCGCCGATGAGGTTTTCGGCCGGCACGCGGCACTCGTCGAAATGCAGCGTCGCGGTGTCGGAGGCCCACCAGCCCATCTTCTTGAGCTTGGTCCTGGACAGGCCGGGCGTGTTGCCCTCGATCAGGAGCAGGCTGACGCCGCCAGCGCCCTCGCCGCCGGTGCGCACCGCAACGGTCAGATAGTCGGCGCGCATCCCCGAGGTGATGAAGGTCTTTTCGCCGCTCACGACGTAGTGATCGCCGTCGCGCCGCGCCCGGGTGCTCAGGTTCGCGACGTCGGAGCCGCCGCCCGGCTCGGTGATCGCGAGCGCGGAGATCTTCTCGCCTGCAAGAATTTGCGGCAACACCCGTGCCTTGACCGCGGGGCGGGCTGCCCGGGCGATCGGCGGCGAGCCGATGGTGTGGCTCATCAGGCTGGCACTGACGCCGCCGGCACCGGGCCGTGCGAGCTCTTGGCTCGCAACGATCTTCATGAACTGATCGGCGGCAATCCCGCCATATTCCTCGGGAAAGCCGAGTCCCAAGAGGCCGATCTCGGCGGCCTTGCGATAGAGCGCGCGCGGGAATTCACCGGCCTCGTCCCATTCATGAGCGAACGGGGTGATCTCCTTCTCGACGAAACGGCGCATGACGTCGCGGAAGGCGTCATGCTCGGCGGTATAGAACGGGCTCTTCATCGCAGTCTCGCCCTGTTGGGATTCGCTCGTCCACCATGGCTGGAACCTTGACGGCTCACTTGCGCGGAGTGGCTGACCGCAGTCGAGCTTCCGGGCGAGGAGCAAACTAGCAACTCAACGCAAGACGATTTTCGCCGCGCACAGGCCAACTCTGGCGCAAAAAAACGTTGCTGCACAGACTCCGGCTGGCCCGAGGGCCACGCCGGGCATGGTGCATCGTGCAGCAGGAAGTGGGCGGCACAAGGCCGCCGATGGAGGAATTCTTGGCCGTTCGTTACTACGATTGGATCGCCCATCATGGCCGCCGCACGCCGAACAAGGTCGCGGTGATCGATCTCGCGAGCGATCGCCGCTTCACCTACTCTCAGCTGGATGCCCGCGTCTCGCGCCTGGCCTCGTTTCTGCGCCACCGGCTCGGCGTCTCGCGCGACGATCGCGTCGCAGTGCTGGCGTTGAACACGACCGATACGCTCGAGGTGCAATTCGCGTGCGGACGGCTAGGCGCCATCTTCGTGCCGCTGAACACCCGCCTTACCGTTCCCGAGCTCCAGTTCATCACGTCCGACTGCGCGCCGAAGGTGATGATCCATGACGCCGACCTGGCCGAGACCGCGCTCGCCGTCGCAAAGCTCTGCAACGTTCCGACCAGCCTGCTGCTCGGCCCGGGTGGCGCCTACGAGGCCGCAATCGCCGCCGCAAACCCGCTCGACCGAGCCGAGGAAGTCACGCTCGATGACGTCTCGACCGTCATGTACACGTCCGGCACGACCGGGCATCCCAAGGGCGCGACCATCACCCATGGCATGACCTTCTGGAATTGCGTCAATCTCGGCGGTCCCGCCTGCATCGGCCCCGCCTCGGTGCTGCTCACCGTGCTGCCGCTGTTCCACACCGGCGGGCTCAACTGCTATACCAATCCCGTGCTGCATGCCGGCGGCACCGTGATGATCATGCGCGCCTTCGATCCCGGCATCGCACTCGGCCTGATCAACGATCCCGCGCAGGGCATCAACGTGTTCTTCGGCGTGCCCGCGATCTACCAGTTCATGGCGCAGCATCCGGCATTCGCGACCACCGATCTCAGCCGGCTCATTGTCGGCGGTGTCGGCGGCGCACCAATGCCGGTACCGCTGCTGAAAGTGTGGGAGGCGCGCGGTGTCGCGCTACAGCAGGGCTACGGCATGACCGAGACCTCACCGGCCGTGCTGGTGCTCGACCGCGAGGACGCGGCGCGCAAGGCCGGCTCCGCCGGCAAGCCGGTGCTGCACACCGAGGTGCGTATCGTCCGCCCCGACGGCAGCGATGCCGATGTCGGCGAACTCGGCGAGCTCTGGGTCAAGGGCCCCAACATCACGCCCGGCTATTGGAACAGGCCGGAGGCGAACAAGACCTCCTTCACCGACGGCTGGCTGCATACGGGTGACGCCACGCGCGTGGACGAAGAAGGCTTCTACTACATCGTCGATCGCTGGAAGGACATGTACATTTCCGGCGGCGAGAACGTCTACCCGGCCGAGGTCGAGAACGTCCTGCACCAGCTCAATGCCATCGCCGAGGCTGCCGTGATCGGCATCCCTGATGCTCAGTGGGGCGAGGTGGGCCTTGCCATCGTCGCCGTCAAGCCAGGACAGAAGCTGACGGAGGGCGAGGTCTTCGCCCATTGCGCGGCCAATCTCGCGCGTTTCAAATGCCCGCGCCAAATCCGCTTCGTCGATGCGCTGCCGCGCAACGCCACCGGCAAGATCCACAAACCCACCTTGCGCAAGGAGTTCTCGGTCGCCTCAGAGATCGACAAGAAAGTCGCCAACGCCTGATCGAAGCGCCCCTCGCGGGGCGCTTTTCTTTTGACGTGCCTGCCTACTCAACAAGAAACTCCAAGGAATTTCCATGAAGAACAAGAAAATCGCCCTGCTCGCGGCGGCAACGGCCCTGACCTTGCTCTCGGCTCAAAGTGCCTTTGCGCAGAAGAAGTACGACACCGGCGCCAGCGACACCGAGATCAAGATCGGCAATGTAGAAGCCTATTCCGGTCCGGCTTCCGCCTACGGCATCATCGGCAAGACCGAGGAAGCCTATTTCAAGATGATCAATGACCAGGGCGGCATCAACGGGCGCAAGATCAACTGGATCTCCTATGATGACGGCTATTCGCCGCCCAAGACCGTGGAGCAGGTGCGCAAGCTGATCGAGAGCGACGAGGTATTTCTGGTCTTCAACGCGCTGGGCACGCCGACACAGACGGCCGTGCAGAAATATCACAACGCGAAGAAAGTGCCGCAGCTCTTCCTGGCCACGGGTGCCAGCAAATGGAACGACCCGAAGGGCTTTCCCTGGACGATGGGCTTCCAGCCAAGCTACCGGGTCGAGGCGCGGATCTTCGCCAAGTACATCCTGCAGGCGAAGCCCGATGCCAAGGTCGCGATCTTCTATGCCAATGACGATTTCGGCAAGGATTACGTCGCCGGCATCAAGGAGATCTTTGGCGAGAAGGCCTCTTCGCTGATCGTCGCGGAGGAGAGCTACGAGACCACCGAGCCGTCGATCGATTCCCACATCGTGAAGCTGAAGGGCACCGGCGCCAACGTGTTCGTCAACATCTCGACGCCGAAATTTGCCGCGCAGGCGATCAAGAAGATCGCCGAGCTCGAATGGAGGCCGATGCACGTGATGACGGACGTCTCGATCTCGATCGGCGCAGTGATGAAGCCTGCCGGGCTCGACGCGTCGGAAGGCGTGCTGTCGGCGAGCTATCTGAAGGACGCATCGGACCCGCAATGGAAGGACGACGAGGGCATGAAGAAGTTTCTCGCCTTCGTCGACAAGTACATGCCGGGCGCCAACGTCGCCGACACCAACATCGTCTACGGCTATGCCGCCGCGCAGACCCTGGTCCAGACCTTGAAGCAGTGCGGCGACAACCTGACGCGGGAGAACGTGATG
Organism: Bradyrhizobium sp. in8p8; assembly: GCF_000426845.1. Lineage (GTDB taxonomy): Bacteria > Pseudomonadota > Alphaproteobacteria > Rhizobiales > Xanthobacteraceae > Bradyrhizobium > Bradyrhizobium japonicum_C. The sequence continues at coordinate 962,830 of NZ_AUGD01000001.1, forward strand.
AAGCAGGCCGCGAGCCTGAAGGACTTTGCGCCCGACACGTTGATTCCAGGTATCAAGATCAACACCGGTCCCAACGACTTCGCGCCGATCGAGCAGCTCAAGATGATCCGCTTCAAGGCCGGCCAGTGGGAGCTGTTCGGTGATATCATCAGCGCGGAAACGGGCGGCTAGCTCGCATCAGCTGAATTAACCAACCCAGATAGCGGCCGGAAGGCCGCTATCTTTTGTGCAGGTGATCTCGGAGCCAGGCTATGCCGGCAGGAAGAGCGCAAAGGACTCTTCCACCGTCCGACGCAAATGCTTTCGATACAGGGCGTAGTTGCCGTCGTCGGGCGCGACGCGCCCCAAGGACGGGTTCGGGATGTTCCTGACCGGCACATAGGCAATGGGCGCAGCGATCGGCGTGAGCTGCGAACCGGGCCCGGCGCGGAGCGTCGAGATGATGCCGTACATCTCGCCGGAAACCGTCGGCCGCGACACCGTGATCACGCGGTGCTGGCCGTGCTTGATGATGACGAGGTAGATGAAGCCGGACTGATGGGGAACGGCGACTTCGCCGGTATGCTCGTAGGCGGCATCGGTCCGATCGCCCTCCCGAAAGACCAGCGACGAGACCTTCGGCTCCCACACGATCTCGGTGCGATAGGCAAAGATCGCATCCTTGTCGCCGAACGAGGGCCGCAGGGTGACATAGACGTCCTCGAGCCAGGTGACCGCGCGATGCGCATAGGAGCCGAGGCTGTCGGGCGCGACATCGCTCGCGGCAAGAGGCGTCACCATGACTGCGCTTCTGCGCAGGGAGACGCCGAGTGCCTGCTCCAGCCGGACCGTGGTCGCGAGCGTGAACGGCCGTCGGCCGCCAAGCACCTTTTCCAGCGTCGACAGGCTGAGCTTGGCCTGCTCGGCCAGCGCCTGCCGGGAGATCCGCCGTCTGGCGAGCTCCTCGCGAATGGTCTCGGCAATCTCGCGGCTTTGCTCGTCCGTAAGTTGCTTGTCGGTGACTTTATCCTGCGTCTGCATCGTTAGCCCTGCTCCAGCAGCGCCATTCTAGCAGGGCGGACAAACCAGCACAAAACCGCACATGACCGTCCCCGACGAACGATCCCGGGCCGGGCGCGGCGGAACATTGCCGATCATTCTGCTCGCGAGATCAGCCTCTCCGAACCGATGCTGAGGGCTAGCAGAACATGCTTCGGGAGCAATGCAAATGGACACCTACGACACGGCCGATAGCGACGAGCACCCCTTGTTGAGTCGTCTCATCAAGGTCGGATTGTTCCTCCTCGCGCAAGGCGTTGCGGTGATGCTGGTCGCCTTCATCGCCCTGCTGGTGAGCTTCGGGACAAGTTTGTCGGCAACAACCGAACAGGCCAGTCTGCTCCAGCCCGGCGATGCAAGGTCTGGTACCCTGCGCCTGAAGGAAGACGGCGCGTATGCCGAAGCAGTCCGCCTCGGCACCGACGTTGACATCACGGTGTCCGGCCCGACGCTGCGCGCCCGTGTCACGCAGGTCTTCCGCAACACGAGCAAGGACTGGGTCGAGGCGACTTACGTCTATCCGCTCGCGACCGGCGGCGCCGTCGATACGCTGAAGATGGTGGTCGGCGACCGCGTCATCATCGGCAACATCAAGGAGCGGCAGCAGGCGCGCGTGATCTACGAGGAGGCGCGCCGCACCGGCCGGAAGGCCGCCCTTACCGAGCAGGAACGACCGAACATCTTCACCAACTCGGTGGCCAATATCGGGCCTGGCGAAACCGTGCTGGTTCAGATCGAGTACCAGGAGCCGGTGCATCAATCCGGCAGGGAATATTCGTTGCGCCTGCCGCTCGTGGCCGGACCGCGCTACAATCCGGCACCGATCGTGCAGAGCGTCGACTTCCGCAAGGACGGCTCCGGCTGGGGCGCAGCGACGTCAGATCCGGTTCCGGATCGTGAGCGTATTTCGCCGGAGGTGCTGGATCCCGCAAAACATGCGCCGGTCAATCCTACCAGCATCACGGTGCGCTTGAAGGCTGGCTTCCCGCTCGGCGATATCAAGAGCCACCATCATAACGTCAAGGTCGAGAGTCCGGACAGCGCTACGCGCATCGTCACGCTTTCCGACGGCGCCGTCCCCGCCGACCGCGACTTTGAACTCACCTGGAAACCGGCCGCGGAGAAGGCGCCTTCGGTCGGCCTGTTCCACGAGCGGATCGGTGATGCCGACTACCTGCTCGCCTTCGTCACCCCGCCTGGCGCGGACCAGGCGGCGCGCAAGCCGCCGGCGCGCGAGGTGGTGTTCGTGATCGACAATTCGGGCTCGATGGGCGGCACGTCCATCGTTCAAGCCAAAGCGAGCCTCCTTTATGCTCTCGGTCGCCTGCAGCCGAATGACCGCTTCAACGTCATCCGCTTCGATGACACCATGGACGTGCTGTTTCCGGCTTCCGTGCCGGCGGATGCCGCGCATGTCGGTGAGGCGACCTCCTTTGTCAGCGCCTTGCAGGCGCGGGGCGGCACCGAGATGGTGCCGGCAATGCGCGCGGCCCTCACCGACAAGCTGGGCGGCACCGACATGGTTCGTCAGATCGTGTTCCTGACAGACGGCGCGATCGGCAACGAGCAGCAATTGTTCGAGACGATCACGGCGATGCGCGGCCGCTCGCGCGTGTTCATGGTCGGCATCGGTTCCGCGCCCAACACCTATCTGATGACACGCGCCGCCGAGCTCGGCCGCGGTGCCTTCACCCACATCGGCTCCGTCGAGCAGGTGGAGGAGCGCATGCGCGGTCTGTTCGCCAAGCTGGAGAACCCGGCCGTGACCGGCCTCACCGCAAGGTTCTCCGAAGCCACCGCCGATGTCACTCCCGCGATCATTCCCGACGTCTATCGCGACGAGCCGTTGGTGCTGGCGGCGAAACTCGACAAGCTCGCAGGCTCGCTCGAGATCAAGGGCCGCGTCGGCGACCGTTCCTGGACGGTAACGTTGCCGCTGCAAAACGCAGCCGAAGGCAAGGGCCTCTCCAAGCTCTGGGCCAGGCGCAAGATCGCTGATGCGGAAGTGGCGCGCACGCTGCGCGAGACGTCGCCGGAGGACGCCGACAAGACGATCCTGGCGCTGGCGCTCGATCACCAGATCGTCACGCGGCTCACCAGCCTCGTTGCGGTCGACAAGACGCCGAGCCGGCCCGAAGGCGCGCCGCTCAAGCTCGAAGAATTGCCGATCAACCTGCCGGCGGGCTGGGACTTCGAGAAGATCTCGGCGAACGGCCGCAGGTCCCGGCGCAATTGCGCGAACGCCACGCCGATGCGGGCACTCCGCCAGCGGTGAGGCGCCCGACACCCGCCGCGCCCGATGCGATCCGCCTGCCCAAAACCTCAACTCCGGCCGAGCTCAGGATGTTCGCAGGCGCAATCCTGATCCTGCTCGCCTTGACCCTGTTCGTGTTCAACCGGCGTCGGACCTTGCTCACCGACTCCGTTTGAGAGAGGAGCTCCCCGAACTCCTCTGTCAGCGCGCGCGGCTGCCCGTCCCCTGCAAACGGCCGCGCGCGCCTTTTTAGGAAATGCCGCTTCGGGGATGCGAAGCATCGATCCCGGAATGACCACCAAAGAGAAGCAGATGCCCCGCTTCATCTTCCCCCTCGTCCTGGCCTTGATCGGTCTCGTCCTGCTCGGCGACGGCGCTTACATCCACGCCAAGGCCTGGCTGGCGCAGGTGTTGTTGGAGCGGGCGTTCGACCGGAGCGTTGCGACGGGAGAGGCCGTCAAGCCATGGTCGTGGGCTGACACCTGGCCGGTCGCGCGGATCGAGGTCAAGCGGATCGGCGCCAGCGCCATTGTGCTGGAAGGCACCAGCGGACAGGCCCTCGCTTTTGGACCCGGCCACGTCCACCAAACGGCCGATGCCGGCGAACGCGGGATTGCCGTCTATGCAGCCCATCGCGACACTCATTTCCGCTTCCTGCGGAACGTTGCCATTGGCGACGTCATCGACGTCACACGTCGCGACGGTCAACATTTTCGCTATCGCGCGGACGCCTCCGCCGTGGTCCGTTTCGATGCATCGGGCATCGAAGCCACGACGCAGGGCTTCGAACTCATTCTCGCGACCTGCTGGCCGTTCGACGCCGTCACCCCCGGTCCCGAGCGCTACATTCTGCATGCAACATTGATTGGAGCCGATAGGTAGATCGCTTACCGAATCGACGACACGCGCCCTGGATCGCTCATTCCATCTGGCGGCATACCGCCCGCGAGGTTGCGACTCCGAAGGACTCGCCATAGAACGGAGTGGCGCTCAACCAAGAAGAACAACAGGTGAGGTCACGCCATGGAAGCCCAGGTGTCTGCTGCGTCCGCGTTCCATCCATGGTCTCCGCCGCCCGATGCCAGTGACATCGTCAAGGGCATCCACGCCATGCTGCACCCGCGCAACATCGTGCTGGTAGGTGCGACCGACAAGCCCGGCAACTACGCCGAGCGCATCTGGAACAATCTGGTCAAATACGGATTTGAGGGCGGTCTCTACCCGGTCAACGCCAAGCGCGAAGCCATCTGGGGCGTGCCCTGCTACAAGGACTTTGCGAGCCTACCCGAAAAGCCCGATCACGTCCTGGTGCTGGTGCCTGCACGTTTCGCCGTGCAGGTGATTCGCGACGCTGCCGCGGCCGGCGCTCGTTCTGCCACCATCGTTACCTCAGGCTTCAGCGAACTGCAGGATGAGGAAAGCCAAAAGCTTGCCGCCGAATTGCAGGCGGCCGTGCGCGAGACGGGTCTTGCCGTCACCGGGCCGAATTGCCTCGGCAATCTGAGCGCCGGCGAAAAGCTCTTCACCAATATCGACGATCGTATCGTCACCATGAAACAGGGCGCGGTGGCGATCGCCGGACAATCCGGCGCCATCGTCATGGCGATCCGTCAGGCGCTCGAGGATCGCGGCGTCGGTGTCGGCTACATGGTGACGACGGGCAACGAGGCCGGGCTCGAGACGCCGGACCTGATGCGCTATTTCGCCGAAGACCCGAGCATCAAGGTGATCGTCGTCTACCTCGAAGGCGTGCGGAACACGAAGGCTTTTCGCGATGCCTGCAAGGCGGCGCGCGCCGCGAGCAAGCCGGTCATCGCCCTCAAGCTCGGCGCGTCCGAGGGCGGCCGCGCCGCGGCGATGGCGCATACCGGCGCGCTCGCGGGCTCGATAGAGACGTTCGACGCGATTGCCACGCGCGAGGGCGTGATCCGGGTCGCCGGGCTCGACGAACTGATCGAGACGACCGAATGCTTCGTTCACGCGACCGTGCCCAAAGGCGACCGGCTCGCCGCCGTCACGCTCTCCGGCGGCAAGCGCGGCATGCTGATCGACGCCTTCTACGCAGCAGGCCTGAACTTCGCGCCGCTGAGCGCGCATGTCAGCTCCGAGCTGGCGAAGATGCTCGGTCCGGGCTCGATCGTCGGCAATCCGCTCGACGCCGGCTTTGCCGCAGTCGTCGATCCCTCTGTCTATATGAAGTCGATCAAGCTGATGATCGACGACCCCGATATCGACATCGTCATCGTCGATGCGGAGCTGCCGAAAGCGCCGCACGAGCTGCGCGAGCGCAATTTGCGTATCGTCAACGATATGGCGAGCAAGGCCGGAAAGCCCGTGATCTATATCAGCGCGATGTCGATCGGTTTCACTGAATTCACTAAAGAATTGCGCAAATCGCTGCCGCATCTCGCGGTCATGCAGGGCCTCGACCGCGCGGTGACCGCGATTAAGTCGCTGCTCGACTATGCGAAACTGCGCAAGGAGGTGCCTGAGATCGTCTCGGGCTCGAAACCCGCCGCGCGCGCCGTGCTGGAGAAGACCTTGAGATCGGCGACCGGCGCCGCGCTCGACGAGGTCGCCTCGAAGAAGCTCCTCAAGGCCTATGGCATTCCGATTTCGAAGGAGGCGATCGCACAGACTGCGGCGGAGGCCGTGAAGATCGCCAGGCAGATCGGATTCCCGGTCGTGGCAAAGGTCGTCAGCGCAGAGATTCTGCACAAGTCCGACATCGGCGGCGTGGTCCTGAATATCAACAGCGCGGCGGAGGTGAAAAAGGCGTTCGCCGACATCACGGCGCGGGTGACGAAGCTCAAGGGCAAGCCGAGGCTCGACGGCATTCTGATCGCGCAGCAGGTCAAGGCGGAGCTGGAGCTCGTGATCGGCGCCTCGCTCGACGCCGAGATGGGGCCGGTCGTGCTGTTCGGGACCGGCGGCATCGACATCGAACTGATGAAGGACGTCGCACTCGCCGGCGCGCCCCTGGATGAAGCCGAGGCGCAGCTCCTGATCGGCCGCACCAAGGCCGGCATCAAGATGCGCGGCTATCGCGGCAAGCCGGCCTTGCACGAAGCCTCGGCGCTAAAGGCGCTGGTCGGCCTGTCCAACCTGATCGCAGACGCCGGCGACCGGATCGCCTCGGTCGACATCAACCCGTTTCTCATCAACACCAGGACGGGCGTGGCGGTCGATGCCCTGATCGTCCTCAACAACGCCGCGGCGAGGCACGCGGCCGGACATTGAGGTGCCATTGGGAGGATTGCCACTGGGATCGTCCGCCAACTCGGTCCATCCGCATGAGCATCGGTGCGTTACGCTTCGCTAACCCGGCCTACTTAACGTAGCGAACTCCTTCCAACTTCCCCGCTTTGGGCCTAGAATCGCCCTCCATGGCACGCGCGAGCAATCTTGTGATCGGAACGGCGATGCTGGCGGCGATCGCCGTGGCATTCGGCGGCCTGCTCGGCGTGCAGAAATGGCGCACCATCCAGAGCCGCAGCCAATTGCGCGTGGTGTTCGAAGGCGGTTCCGCGAGCGGACTGCGGCGCGGCGGGCCGGTCAATTTCGACGGTGTACCGGTCGGCCAAATCCAGTCGATCAAGCTGGATAGTCCCCGCAGGATCGTGGCGCTGGTGATGCTCGACAACAGCGCGCCGATCCGCAAGGACACCGTCGCAGGCATCGAGTTCCAGGGTCTCACCGGCATCGCCGCGATCTCGCTGATCGGCGGCGCCCCCTCCGCACCGCCGGTGCCGCTTGACGCGGACGGCATCCCCATATTGACCGCCGATCTCAGCGACGCCGAGTCCATCGTGGAGACGCTGCACAGTGTCGATCGCACCATCGTGAGCAACGCCCCCGCGATCAAGGAAGGACTGCACACGTTCGAGAGCTATACCGCCGACCTCAGGAGCAAGGGCGGAGAAATCGACTCCGTCATGGCCAAGGTCGACAGCGCCTTCGCGGGCTTCGACAAGGCGGTCGCGAAGATCGAGGGCGCGGTCCCAGGCTTCGTCGATGGCAAGGCCGACGAACTGTTCGAGAAGATCAAGGAACTGCATGAGCTTGCCGGCACCATGAAGAAGAAGTCGGCGGGCTACATCGAGGACATCCGCCGCTCGCTGCTCGATGTCAGCGAGACCGCCAACAAGATGGCGGGGACCCCCGTGCCGCCGCGACCACCGCGCAGGCCTACGGAGCAGAGGCGCTAGCTCAGCCCACGCGTGGCGCACAAGGCTCTGTCGGCGTACGATCCCGCGACGTGCGGCAGCAATGCCTCAGTAATTGCTTGGAGCCGCTCCGTTCGGAATGCCATCGATCGGACACTCGTCGGTCCCCGGTGTCGAGCGGGTCATCGCCTCGACCATGTCCCGCGTGCCCTCGGGGTCCTTGATCCAGTTCTTGTAGAAGTCATACGGGCACGCCGCGACGCCACGCGGACTGTCACCGGAATTGATCATGCCGGTGTAGCCGCGGTGGACCAGCTTGTAGAGATGATTCTGGGACTGACCGTTGCGGCGCGCATCCCGGATCAGATGCTTGGAGAGCTGGGCGTACTGGATGCCGTAATCCTCCTCGCCGCACTCGCCGAGCGTGCGGCCGTCGAAGCCGATGATGGCGGAATGGCCGAAATAGGAATAGACGCCGTCGAAGCCGGCCGCATTGGCGACCGCGACATAGACGTTGTTGGCCCACGCCATCGCCTTGGAGATCATGACCTGCTGCTCCTTGGCCGGATACATGTAGCCCTGGCAACGCACGATCAGTTCGGCGCCCTTCATGGCGCAGTCGCGCCAGATTTCCGGATAATTGCCGTCGTCGCAGATGATCAGGCTGACCTTGAGACCCTTTGGCCCCTCCGAGACATAGGTGCAATTGCCGGGATACCAGCCCTCGATCGGGACCCAGGGCATGATCTTGCGGTACTTCTGCACGATCTCACCCTTGTCGTTCATCAGGATGAGAGTGTTGTAGGGCGCCTTGTGCGGATGCTCCTCGTGGCGTTCACCGGTGAGCGAGAACACGCCCCACACTTTCGCCTTGCGGCAGGCCTCGGCGAAAATCGCGGTTTCCTCGCCCGGCACCATGGACGCCGTCTCGTACATCTCCTTGGAGTCGTACATGATGCCTTGCGTGGAATATTCCGGGAAAATCACGAGATCCATGCCGGGCAGGCCGACCTTCATGCCCACGATCATGTCGGCGATCTTGCGGGCGTTCTCGAGCACCTCGGCCTTGGTATGCAGCCGGGGCATCTTGTAGTTCACCACCGCGACGCCGACCGTGTCATTGCTGCTGGAAATGTCGCCGTGAAGCATGTTGACCGCTCCTGTCTTCTATCCGTGTGAGGTCATCGCGTCTGGTTAGTGGCTGATCATCCAGGGCCGCGCCGTCGGAAAACCCTTGGCGCCGCTCCTGGTCTTGGTCACCAACCGCGCGGGCTTTTTCCTGTCCGTCGCGCCCTTGTCCTTGACGGTCTTGCCCGTCGAGCAGCAGCCGCAACCGGGGCCATGCGAGGCCTTGTATTGTGCCAGCGTCTGCGGTGCGTGCGTGCTGCGCTCGTTGACCGCGTGCGCCTTGCGCCTGTCGGCCGGCATGCAGAAGAAATTCGGTGGGGTCAGGATCACCCGTGGCGCCAGCGTCTCGCAATGCGGGCAGGCTTGCGGATCGTCGCACTCCGCCATCGGACGCAGGTCCTTGAAAGGTCCGCAATCGTCACAGAGATATTCGTAGACCGGCATCGCATCATCCCCACGCATCTTGCCTGTTCAACACACCTGGCGGTTGATGCAGGACGGACGAAACGCCGGCCGTCCCGCATCCCCTCGCGCAGGGATTACTTGTCCGGAGAGATCGGCATCTGGATGTCGCCGGTGATGTGCTTGATCGGGCCCGCCGCCGACGGCATGACGTCGAAGTCGAATATCTCCGTCGGCAGCCACAGCGTGGCGCAGGCGTTGGGCACGTCGACCACGCCGGAAATGTGGCCCTGGCACGGCGCAGTACCGAGAATCGAATAGGCCTGGGCGCCGGAATAGCCGAACTTCTTCAGATACTCGATGGCGTTGAGACAGGCCTGGCGATAGGCGATATGGACGTCGAGGTAATGCTGCTTGCCGGCCTCGTCGACCGAGATGCCTTCGAAGATGAGATAATCCTTGTAGTTCGGCGTGATCGGCGACGGCTTGAAGATCGGATTCTTGATGCCGTATTTCGACATGCCATCCTTGATCACCTCGACCTTCAGGTGCAGCCAGCCGGCCATCTCGATCGCACCACAGAAGGTGATCTCGCCGTCGCCCTGGCTGAAGTGCAAATCGCCCATCGAGAGGCCGGCGCCGGGCACGTAGACCGGGAAGTAGATCTTCGAGCCGCGCGAGAGGTCCTTGATGTCGCAATTGCCGCCATGCTCGCGCGGCGGGACGGTGCGCGCACCTTCGGCGCCGATCTTGGCCTTCACGTCTCCCTTGGCGCGGCCGCCATGGGCAGTTGCCGCGAAGGGCGGATTGGCCAGACCAGGCACGCGAGTCGGATTGGTCGAGATCAGTTCGGCCTCGCGCTTGTTCCAGGTCTCCAGCATCTTCGGATCGGGCAGACAGCCGATCAGACCGGGATGGATCAAGCCGGCAAAATTGACGCCGGGCACGTGGCGGGAGGAGGTATAGAGACCCTTGATGTCCCAGATCGACTTCTGCGCCAGCGGGAAATGATCGGTCAGGAAGCCGCCGCCGTTCTGCTTGGAGAAGAAGCCGTTGAACCCCCACAGGCTCTCCTTGAGCGGGCCGACATCGAGCAGATCGACGACAAGAAGGTCGCCGGGCTCGGCACCCTTGACGCCGATCGGACCCGAGAGGAAGTGCACGATCGACAGATCGATGTCGCGGACGTCGTCGGCGGAATCGTTGTTCTTGATGAAGCCGCCGGTCCAGTCATAGGTCTCGATGATGAAATCGTCGCCGGGATTGACCCACGCCACGATCGGAATGTCGGGGTGCCAGCGGTTGTGCACCATGTCGTTTTCATAGGCCGACTTGGTGAGATCGACCTTGATCAGTGTCTCTGGCATCGAGAGGCTCCCCTTTGACTACGGTTGGTTAGACGGACAGATATTTCGAGACCTGTGCGGCATCGACGGCGTCGCGCGGATCGTCGCGCACGATCTCGCCGTTCTCGATCACCAGCACGCGGTCGGCGATATCGAGCGCAAAGCTCAGCACCTGCTCGGACACGACGATCGAAAGACCCTTCTCGTCGCGGATGCGCTTCAAGGTGCGCGCCATCTCCTTGATAATGGAGGGCTGGATGCCTTCGGTCGGCTCGTCCAGCAGCAGCACCTTCGGCTTGGTCGCGAGTGCGCGGGCAATGGCGAGCTGTTGCTGCTGACCGCCGGAGAGATTGCCGCCGCGGCGGCCTTTCATCTCCAGCAGCACCGGGAACAGTTCGTAGATATCGTCCGGCACCTCCGATCCACCGGACACGACGAGGCCTGTCTCGATGTTCTCCTTCACCGTCATGGTGGAGAAGATCATGCGACCCTGCGGCACATAGGCGAGGCCCTTGGCGACGCGCTCGTAGCTCTTGAGATTGCCGAGCTCGGCGCCATCCATGCTCACCGAGCCGCTCTTCGCGGGCAGAATGCCCATCAGCGACTTCATCAGCGTGGTCTTGCCCATGCCGTTGCGGCCCATGATCGCGACGATCTCGTTGGGCGCGACCTTGACATTGAGCCCGTGCAGCACCTCGCTCTGGCCGTAGGCGACGTGGAGATCGGAAATTGCCAGCATCGGTGCGCTCCTAGGCTCGGTATGCCTTCCTTCTCCCCTTGTGGGAGAAGGTGGCTCGGGCGAAGCCCGCGACGGATGAGGGGTCCACATCTACGAATACGAACGGCAGTCTGATGCGCGGAGAGATACCTCTCACCCGGATCGCTTGCGCGATCCGACCTCTCCCACAAGGAGAGAGGTGCACCGTCCGAGCCGCGACTAGCTCACTCGATTTCGCCATCTCTCAGTGCCCCAGATAGACTTCGACGACCTTGGGGTCATTCTTGACCTTCTCCATCGTCCCCTCCGAAAGGATCTGGCCCTGGTGCAGCACGGTGACCTTGTGCGCGATATCCTCGACGAATTTCATGTCGTGCTCGATCACCAGCACCGAACGGTTCTTGATGATGCGGTTGAGCAGCTCGGCGGTCTTGGCGCGTTCGGACACGCTCATGCCGGCGACGGGCTCGTCGAGCATCAGCAAGTCCGGATCCTGGATCAGCAGCATGCCGATCTCGAGCCACTGCTTCTGGCCATGGCTGAGCTCGTCGGCATAGGTGTTGAGCCTGTCCTTGAGGAAGATCATCTCGGCGACCTCCTCGACCCGGTCCTTCACCAACTGATCGCGCTGAAAGGTCAGCGAACCGAACACGGTGCGACCGCGCGGGAACGAGATCTCGAGGTTCTCGAACACGGTGAGGTCCTCGAACACCGACGGCGTCTGGAACTTGCGTCCGACGCCGGTTTGCACGATCTCGTTCTCCTTCATCTTCGTGAGCTCCTTGCCACGAAACTGGATCGAGCCCGAGGTCGCCTTGGTCTTGCCGCAGATCAGGTCGAGCACCGTGGTCTTGCCGGCGCCATTGGGGCCGATGATGACCCGGATCTCGTTCTCCTCGACGTAGAAGGAGAGATCGTTGACCGCCTTGAACCCGTCGAACGAGACGGTCAGTCCGGAGACCGCGAGCAGGAAATCCTTGGGCTGATGTCCGACGAGCATGACGATCTCCTCACTCTGCCGGTGCGCTGTCGGCGACCGAATTGCCGTTCCAGCCCGCCTTCGCCTTGCGCGAGGCGAACAGCCGGTCGATGCGGGGCTGCACGTAGTCTGCCCACAGCCCGGACAGGCCGTTCGGGAAGGCGAGCACGACCGCGATGAACAGCGCGCCAAGGCCGAACAACCAGAGCTGCGGGAAGGATTCAGAGAGGCTGGTCTTGGCGAAGTTGACCAGGATCGCCCCCCATATCGCGCCGAAGATCGACATCCGTCCGCCGACCGCGGTGTAGATCACCATCTCGATCGACGGCACGATGCCGACGAAGGATGGCGACATGAAACCGACATTGAGCGCGAACATGGCACCGCCGATCGCGGCGAAGACCGCGGCCATGCAGAAAGCGAAGATCTTGAAGTTGGCCACGCTATAGCCGGAGAAGCGGACACGGTCTTCCTGCTCGCGCATCGCGACCAGGATGCGGCCAAGCTTGGTCAGGCGGATGAACTGCGCGATGCCGATGCAGGCGAACAGCAGCACCACCTCGACGAAGTAGAGGATGATCTTGGCATGGTCGGGCCGGATGTCCCAACCCTTGAGCGTGCGCAGGTCGGTCATGCCGTTGATGCCGCCGGTATAGCCCTGCTGGCCGACGATCAGGATGGTGAGAATGGCGGCGACGGCCTGGGTGATGATCGCGAAATAGGTACCGCCGACGCGACGCTTGAACATCGCGGTGCCGATGATCAGGGCGAACAGGCCAGGCACCAGGATGATGGCGAGGATGGTGAAGGTGAGGCTGTGAAACGGCTGCCAGAAGAAGGGCAGTGCCGTGATCTGATTCCAGTCCATGAAATCGGGGATGCCGGGCGTCGACTGGATCTTGGTGTTCTCGACGCTGGAGGCCTCGAGCTTGAGGAACATCGCCATGCAATAGCCGCCGAGGCCGAAGAACACGCCCTGCCCCAGGCTCAAGATGCCGCCATAGCCCCAGCACAGCACGAGGCCGATCGCGACGAAGGCGTAGGTCAGGTATTTCGCGACCAGATTGAGGCGGAACACGTCGAGGGTCAGCGGCAGGATCACGAACAGCACCACCGCCAGGGCAATGAAGCCCATGAGCTCGGATCGATTGAAGAAGCGTGAGTTGATGATCATGACTGCTTCTCGTTATTTGCGGACTTTGAGGGCGAAGAGACCCTGCGGCCGCAGCATCAGGATGCCGACGACGGCGAGCAGCGTGAGCACCTTGGCCATCGAGCCCGACATGAAGAATTCGAGGGTCGATTGCGTCTGCGAGATCGAGAAGGCGGAGGCGATGGTGCCGAGCAGGCTGGCGGCGCCGCCGAACACGACGACCAGGAATGTGTCCACGATGTAGAGCTGTCCCGACGTCGGCCCGGTCGAGCCGATCATGGTGAAGGCGCTGCCGGCGACGCCCGCGATGCCGCAGCCGAGCCCGAAAGTGTAGCGATCGACCTTCTCGGTGTTGATGCCGACCGCGCCGGCCATGATGCGGTTTTGCACGACCGCGCGCACCTGGCGGCCCCAGCGCGACATGTAGAGAACGTAGGCGACGGAAATGGTAATCAGCACGGTGAGGCCCATCACGAATATGCCGTTGATGGGCACCTCGATGCTGTCGGTGACGCGCAGCGAGCCGAGCATCCACTGCGGCAGCTCGACGCCGACCTCGCGCGCGCCGAACACGGAGCGATAGGCCTGCTGCAGCATCAGGCTGAGACCCCAGGTGGCCAGCAGCGTATCGAGCGGCCGCTTGTAGAGGTGCCGTATCAGCACCCACTCCACCAACATCCCCAACGCGCCGGAGGCGAAGAAGGCCAGAATCATCGCGAGGAAGAAGTAGCCGCTGAACAGGCTCGGCAAATAGGACTGGAAGAAATTCGAAGTCATCCAGGTGACGTAGGCCCCGAGGATCATGAACTCGCCATGGGCCATGTTGATGACGCCCATCTGGCCGAAGATGATCGCGAGACCGAGCGCCATCAGCACGTAGACCGAGAACAGGATCAGCCCGGCAAAGCCCTGCATGACGAAGATCGAGCCAAGATCACCAAGCGAGTAGTCGCCGAACATCGATGTCCTCCGTCGGGGGTAAGGGTCCCGCGTCGCGATGCAGAGTCGCGACGCGGGGTCTTGGGCATGGACTTGCGATCCACGCCAGGGAGCGGTCTTGTCGTGAGGGAAAGTGCGGCGGAAGCCGCGGCCCTTACTGGTAGCCCTTCGGGAACGGATCCGGCTCGACCAGGTCGGCGGTCTCGTAGATCAGCTCGAACTGGCCATCGAGCTTGGCGCGGCCAACCCGCGTCTTCGACCAGAGGTGATGGTTCTCGTGGATGCGCACATAGCCTTCCGGCGCCCCCTTGAACTCGACGCCCGGCGAGGCGGCGGCGATCTTGTCCACGTCGAAGGAGCCGGCTTTCTCGACGGTGAGCTTCCACAGCCACGGGCCGAGATACGCAGCCTGGGTGACATCTCCGATCACGGTCTTCTCGCCCCACATCTTCTTGAACGCCGAGACGAAAGCCTTGTTGTTCGGGTTGTCGAGCGACTGGAAGTACTTCATGCAGGCATACGCGCCTGCGATGTTCTCGCCGCCGATACCGTCGATCTCGTCCTCTGTCACCGAGATCGTGAGCAGCGGCTGCTTCGAAAGGTCGATGCCGGCCGCCTTGAGCTGCTTGTAGAACGCGACGTTGGAGCCGCCTACGACGTCGGTGAAGATCACGTCCGGCTTGGTCAGCTTGATCTTGTTGATGACCGAGTTGAACTGCGTCGAGCCGAGCGCATAATATTCCTCGCCGACGACCTTGCCCTTGAGCACGTTCTCGACATGCTTGCGGGCGATCTTGTTGGAGGTGCGCGGCCAGATGTAGTCCGAGCCGATGAAGAAGAAGGACTTGGCGCCCTTCTCCTTGGCGATCCAGTTGAGACCCGCCAGAATCTGCTGGGTCGCTTCCTGGCCGGTGTAGATCACGTTCTTGGATTGCTCGAGGCCTTCGTAGAAGGTCGGGTAGTAGAGCATGCCGTTATATTGCTCGACGACCGGCAGCACCGCCTTGCGGGAGGCCGAGGTCCAGCAGCCCATGATCGCCGCGACCTTGTCGTTGACGAGGAGCTTTTTCGCCTTCTCGGCGAAGGTCGGCCAGTCTGAAGCGCCGTCCTCCTGGATGAACTTGATCTTGCGGCCGAGCACGCCGCCCGCGGCATTGATCTGCTCGATCGCGAGCTTCTCGGCCTGGATCGAGCCGGTCTCGGAGATCGCCATGGTGCCGGTCGCCGAATGCAGGATGCCGACCGTGACCTCGGTGTCGGTGACGGCAAGGCCGGTGGTGTTGACCGCCGAGGTCGCCGGCGCCTGTGCAAAGGACGCCCGCGGCAGCATCGTGATGGCCGGCACGGCCGCCATCCCCATCAGCAACTTGCGCCGGAGCGGCGACAACGGGCCTTTGTTTGCTTCGTCTGACATGAGCACCCCCACTTTTGTTCGAGAACACGCGTTTGGTGCCGTGAGGATGGCTCGAATTCATGCAGCTCAAGCATACGCAAGATCGCGTATACTGCACCGCAAAATGCCGACGTAGGCTTCTGGTACGGAATTTGCGAGGGCTCCGGGCCGGTATCGGAAGTGGGGTAAAGCGTGGCAGGGCGGCAGCGAATAGACCGCGTCAGGCGCCAGTACAACCAATGGGTCGCCAACCAGACGCTGGAAGACTACGCGCTGCGCTTCACGGCGAAGAGCGCGCGCCGCTGGTCCGCCGCCCGGGTCGCCAACACCGCGCTGGGCGCGATCTCGTTCCTGGCGATGGAGGCGATCGGAGGCACCATCACCCTGAACTATGGCGTCACCAATGCGACCGCCGCCATCCTCGTGGTCTCTCTGATCATCTTTTGCTGCGGCGTGCCGATCGCGTACTATGCCGCCAAATGCGGCATCGACATCGACCTGCTGACGCGAGGGGCCGGATTCGGCTATATCGGCTCGACCGTCACCTCGCTGATCTACGCGTCCTTTACCTTCATCTTCTTCGCCATCGAAGCCGTGATTCTCGCATCCGCGCTCGAGATGTGCTTCGGGATTCCGCGGCCGGTCGGCTATCTCGTCAGCGCCGTCGTGATCATACCGCTGGTGGCCTACGGCATCACGCTGATCAGCCGCTTCCAATTGTGGACGCAGCCGCTGTGGGTGATCCTTCACATCATCCCGTTCGCGGCTATCGCCTGGCATAACCCGAACTCATTTACGGAGTGGCGCAAGTTCTCGGGCGACCACGGCGACCTCAACGGACATTTCGACCTGTTGCTGTTCGGCGTTGCCGCCTCGGTCGTGTTCTCGCTGGTCGCGCAAATCGGTGAACAGGTGGATTTCCTGCGCTTCCTGCCGCGCGATCGCCGCGCTTCGAGGGTCTCCTGGTGGATCGCGCTGATGAGCGCAGGACCGGGCTGGATCGTACTTGGCGCGCTGAAGCTCCTGGCCGGCTCGTTTCTGGCCTTCTTCGCACTCAGCCACGGCGTGCCGCCCGAGGAGGCCGCCGAGCCGGCGCACATGTATCTCGAAGCGTTCCGCTATGTGCTGTCGCAGCCCGAGCTCGCGCTGGCGTTGACCGGCACGTTCGTGATCCTGTCGCAAGTCAAGATCAACGTCACGAATGCCTATGCCGGCTCGATCGCCTGGTCGAATTTCTTCTCGCGCCTGACCCACAGCCATCCCGGACGCGTGGTCTGGCTGGTCTTCAACGTCATCGTGGCGCTGCTGCTGATGGAGATCGGCGTCTACAAGGCGCTGGAGCAAACTCTGGCGCTCTATTCGAACGTCGCGATCGCCTGGGTCGGCGCGCTGGTCGCCGACCTCGTCGTCAACAAGCCGCTTGGATTGCGACCACAGCAGATCGAGTTCAAGCGCGCGCACCTCTACGACGTCAATCCGGTCGGCGTCGGCGCGATGACATTGGCGACCATCGTCTCCATCAGCGCGTTCTACGGCCTGTTCGGACCCACCGCGAAGGCGCTGTCGGCCTTCATCGCACTTGCGGCCGCCTTCTTCGCCGCGCCGCTGATCGCCTGGGCGACAGACGGCAGGTACTACATTGCACGCAAGCCGAAGCGGAGCTGGCAGAATATCGAAGCGATCCAGTGCTGCATCTGCGAGCACTCATTCGAGCCGGAGGACATGGCCTCCTGTCCAGCCTATGCGGGGCCGATCTGCTCGCTCTGCTGTTCGCTGGACGCGCGCTGCCACGACCTTTGCAAGCCTCACGCGAGGTTCCAGGCGCAGGTGTCTGAAGCGCTGGGAAAGCTGATGCCGCAGCCGATCTACGCCCGGATCAACTCGCAGGTCGGCCATTATATCGGCGTGTTCGTGATCTCAGCCGGCCTGGTCGCGCTGGTGCTGGGGCTGATCTATCTGCAGACTTCAGCAAGCGTGCATGGCGAGAATGCGCTGGTTTCCGACGTGCTCTGGAAGGTGTTCTTCTCACTCAGCATCATCATCGGCGTGGTTGCATGGCTGTTCGTGCTGGCGCAACAGAGCCGCCGGGCCGCAGAAGCCGAGACGCGGCGTCAGACCGCGCTGCTGATCCAGGAGATCGACGCGCACAAGCGCACGGATGCGGAGCTCCAGCGGGCCAAGGAGGTTGCCGAATCCGCCAACCTCGCCAAGAGCCGGTACGTGGTGGGCCTGAGCCACGAGCTGCGCTCACCGCTGAACGCGATCAGCGGCTATGCCCAGCTGCTCGAGCAGGACACGACGCTTGGCGCCAAGCCGCGCGACCAGGTCCGCGTCGTCCGCCGCAGCGCCGACCATCTCTCCGGCCTGATCGACGGCATCCTGGACATCTCCAAGATCGAGGCAGGGCGGCTGTATCTGTCGCGCGACGAGGTGCGGCTCAGCGAATTTCTCGACCAGCTCGTCGGCATGTTCCGCCTCCAGGCCGCAGCCAAGGGCATCGACTTCGTGTTCAGGCGGCCGCCGCACCTGCCGCGCGTGGTCTATGCCGACGAGAAGCGGCTGCGTCAGGTGCTGATCAACCTGCTCTCGAACGCCATCAAGTTC
Organism: Bradyrhizobium sp. in8p8; assembly: GCF_000426845.1. Lineage (GTDB taxonomy): Bacteria > Pseudomonadota > Alphaproteobacteria > Rhizobiales > Xanthobacteraceae > Bradyrhizobium > Bradyrhizobium japonicum_C. Next base: position 980,950 of record NZ_AUGD01000001.1, read on the forward strand.
ACGCAGTCGGGCAGCGTGCAATTCGTGGTGCACTACCGCAGTCCGGTCGCAGAATTCGAGGTAATCGACACCGGCCCCGGCATCCGGGGCGACGATCTCGAACGCATCTTCGCGCCCTTCGAACGCGGCGAGATTGGCGTCTCGCAGCCGCAGACCGGCACCGGCCTTGGACTAACCATCAGCCGGCTGCTCGCCGGCGTGATGGGCGGTGACATCAAGGTGACGAGCACCGTCGGCGCCGGCTCGACGTTCAAGGTCAAGATCCTGCTCTCCGAGGTCACCAATCCCCAACGCATCGCGCCGGTGGAGGCGCCGGTCTCCGGCTATCACGGCGCCCGCAAGACCATCCTCGTCACCGACGATGACCCCGTGCATCGCGATCTCCTGCGCGAGGTGCTGACGCCGCTCGGCTTTATCCTGCTCAGCGCGCCCGATGGTGCGGGCTGTCTTGCGCTGGCGCAGCATTGCCGCCCCGATCTGTTCCTGCTCGACATCTCGATGCCGACCATGGACGGCTGGGCCGTTGCCGAGGCGTTGCGCGAGAGCGGCCATCACCAGGCGCGCATCCTGATGGTGTCGGCAAGTGCGTTGGAGGCCCACGGAGCGCCGTTGGCGCAGCCCTTCCACGACGGCTACCTGATGAAGCCGATCGACATCCCACGCCTCCTGGAGACGATCCGCCAGCTCCTCAAGATTGAGTGGCAATACGGTTCGTATGAGGTTCCGATGCCGCTATGGCGTGCCGAGACCGGGTCAAAGCCGCCGGCGCGGCACATCGAGGCGCTGATCGGGCTCGGTCAGCTCGGCTATGTCAAGGGCATCCAATTGAAGCTGGACGAGATCGGCACCGAGCATCCGGAGCATGCCGACTTCGTCGCACAGATGCGCTCGCTGGTCGATCGCTTCGATCTCGATCGATATATGGCTACATTGAAGACGTTGCACGCGCATGAACATTGAGTCGAAGAAGCGCGACGTCGCGCTCGTTGTCGACGATTCCCCGGAGACGCTACGGCTGCTCACAGACGCGCTCGACGGCGCCGGCATGACGGTCATGGTGGCGCTCGACGGTGCCGCCGCGATGCGGATCATCGATCAGATCACGCCGGACATCGTGCTACTCGATGCCGTAATGCCTGGCATCGACGGATTCGAGACCTGCCGCCGGCTCAAGCGCGATGCCGGTCTTGCCAATGTCCCCGTGATCTTCATGACTGGTCTTGCCGAGACCGAGCATATCGTGCGTGGACTGGAGGCCGGTGGTGTCGACTACGTGACCAAGCCGATCGTGATCGAGGAGATGCTGGCGCGCATTCGGGTCCATCTCGGCAATGCCCGGCTGACCCAGAGCGCACGCGCCGCACTCGACGTCTCCGGCCGATTTCTGTTCGCGGTCAACCGCCAGGGCCACGTGCTCTGGGCGACGCCGCAGGCTCAGAAGCTGCTGTCCGATCATCACGGCGCGCAAGCGGACGACTTCGTGCTGCCGCCGGCGCTGCTGCAATGGCTCGAGCAGGCCAAGGCCAAGGGCAGCGCGAAGTCTCCGGGAGCTTCGTTGCCCGACAATCCGCAGCTTCGGCTCTACTACATGGGCGAAACCGCGCCAAACGAGTTCCTGCTGCGGCTCTCCCGGGAATCCGGCACCGCGCTGCCGCCCGAATTCACCAGCGAGCTGGGCCTCACCACCCGGGAGGGCGAGGTGCTGGCCTGGCTCAGCAAGGGCAAGACCAACCGCGACATCGCGCAAATTCTGGGCCTCAGCCCGCGCACGGTCGACAAGCATCTCGAGCAGATCTACGCCAAGCTCGGCGTGGAAAACCGGACGGCTGCAGCGGCGATTGCGACGAATGCGACGCGGAGGAATTCGTGAGCTGTGGTCTGAATGGGTTGAGACGCCGCTGGTCCAACAACCGCTGTCGTCCCGGACAAGCGAAGCGCAAATCCGGACCCCATAGCCACAGGAAGAGGTTTGGCGAAGACCTGAGTGACCCGCTCGCTTCGTAACCAGTCCCTGTCGCTATGGTCCCGGGTTCGCTTCGCGCCCCGGGACGACAGTGTGTAGCGAGCGCTCCCCCCGCTACACCGACAACGTCCTCACCCGTAGACGAACGCCTTGTCGTCCAGATCCGTCTTCGGAATCTCGTCCTTCTCGGTCCAGTAATCCTGGCTGTGTTGCCACTCGGGCTTGTCGCCGCGCTTGGGCAACAGGTCCATGTTGCGCATCATGTAGCCGGGATTGAAGTTTTCCGGATCGATCCAGGGCAGGATCGGCATGTTGTGGTCCTCGGGGCGCAGCTGGACCTCGACCTTCTTCGCACCTTTGGCCTTCATGTGTCCGAGCAGCCTGCAGACGAAATCGGCGACGAGGTCGACGCGCAGGGTCCAGCTGGCACGGAAGTAGCCGAACACCCAGACCATGTTGGGCACGCCCGTGAACATCATGCCGCGATAGGTGACGGTGTCGCCGAAGGCGAGCGGTTTTCCGTCGATCTCGAACGCGATGTCACCGAGCGCCGCAAGATTGAAACCGGTCGCGGTGACGACGACATCGGCTTCCAGCAGCTTGCCCGATTTGAGCTGGATGCCATTCTCGACGAAACATTCGATCTCGTCGGTCACGACCGAGGCCTTGCCGCTGGCGATTCCCTTGAACAGGTCGGCATCCGGCACGAAGGCGATGCGCTGCCGCCAAGGCCGGTATTTCGGCGTGAAGTGCGTCTCGACGTCGTAATCGGGACCCAGGACGGCGCTGATCTGGCCGATCAGCTCCTTCTTGACCTGCTCGGGCTTGGATACGCAGAGCTTCGTGAACGCATCCTGCTCGAACAGGATCTTCCGCCGCACGATCTCGTGGATCCAGGCCTCATCGACCTGAAGCCGGCGCAGCTCTTCCGCAATCTCGATGGCGTTGCGGCCGAGACGGAAGTAGGTCGGCGAGCGCTGCAGCATGGTGACATGCGCGCATTTGTCCGCGATGTTCGGCACCAGCGTCGCCGCCGTGGCGCCCGAGCCGATCACCACCACCTTCTTGTTCGTCAAGTCGATATCATCCGGCCAGGTCTGCGGATGGACGATGCGGCCCTTGAAGCGATCCATGCCCTTCCATTCCGGCGTGTAACCTTCGGAATGGCGATAGTAGCCTTGGCACATCCAGAGGAAGTTGGCGGTGAAGGTCCTGGGCTCGCCGGTGTCGGTCGTCACCGCCTCGATGGTCCAGAGGTTCTGCTCGCTCGACCAGCTCGCGGAATTGATCTTGTGCTTGTAGCGAATGTGCTTGGCGAGATCGTTCTCCTCGATCACCTCGTTCATGTAGGCGAGGATCTCCTCGGCGGTCGCGATCGGCGGGCCGACCCAGGGCTTGAAGCGATAGCCGAAGGTATGGAGATCGCTGTCCGAGCGGATGCCTGGATAGCGATGCGTGGTCCAGGTGCCCCCGAACGTCGCCTGGGTTTCCAGGATGACGAAGCTCGTTCCCGGAAGCTGCTTTGTGAGATGATAGGCGCTGCCGATGCCGGAGATGCCGGCGCCGACGATCAACACGTCGAAATGTTCAGAAACCTGCTTGGCCGTGGCGTGACTGCGAACAGCGACATTCATTGTTGCTTCTATGCCTTGCTTGTTTTTGTGGCCGCCCTTGACTGGGCGGCGCGTTTCCTCCGCAGCGGGCATGATCACCCGCCGCGCTTCCGCTTCAAAATGACATAGATCAAATCGCGGTCAAATCACAGTGCCGCACCCCAGCTCCGCGCGGCCTGCAAGATCCACTCGCGATAGAGCGTCAGCGGCGTCACGCCGGTCAATCCGCCGCAACCAGCCGTGCCGTTCGGCCCAGTGGACCAGCTGATGAGGCCGACAAGCACGGGACCGCCCGGCCTGTCCTCGAATACCGGGCCGCCGGAATCGCCGGTGCAGGCGCCAATTCCGTCGCGAACACCGTTGGTTACGGGGTCGACCAGGCGAACCTGGAGCGTACCGGGCCGCCCGGTCGCAACGAGGCCGGCAACGCGCGTCATGCCGCCGCTCTTGCCGTCACCACGAACGGTGACACCGATACCGGCGATGACGAAGCGGCTGCCGACCTGGATTGGAATCGTCGGCATGCCGACCGTCACCGTGGATTTTCCCTTGAGTGGAATTTCCAGTTGCAGCAGCGCCACGTCGGCGGTGGCGCGGTGCGCCTGCATCGCCTGCATGTTGAAGTTCGGGTGAATCGCGACCGTACGCACGTTCAACAATTGCGGCTGGCCGTCAGCACCGCGATCAACGATCTTGTAGTCGGCGCCGGGTTGCACGCAGTGCGCGACCGTCAGGACCACGCGTGGTGCAATCAAGCTGCCGGTGCAGAAATTGCCGCGCGAACCGACGATGGTGACGACGGCACGCGCGACACCATCGGCCTGTGGCGTGCCGCCACCGACGATGGCACGGGCAGGCGTGGCGAGCAGCAGCGCTGCAGCGATGAACATGGCAAGCTTCGTCATGGGAACACGCTCCGGCGACAGCACCGGTGAGGAGGAGGACGGCTTCGGACTGGCTCTTGCCGATAGCGCATGCTAGCCCTCTTGGAAAGGAATTGACGAGGGCAGGACATTGGCGATCAAGGCTGTGATCTTTGATTTTGGCGGCGTGCTGACGAGCTCACCATTCGAGGCCTTCACGCGGTTCGAGATCGAGCGCGGACTGCCCGCCGACATCATCCGGCGCACCAACGCCGCCAACCACCTGGAGAACGCCTGGGCCAAGTTCGAGCGGGCCGAGGTGGACATCGACACTTTCGACGAACTATTCGCCACGGAATCGCTTGCACTGGGCGCGGAGGTACGCGGACGCGATGTGCTGCCCTTGCTGCAGGGCAGTCTACGTCCAGAGATGGTCGAAGCCCTGAAGCGCATCAAGGCGCAATTCAAGACCGGCTGCATCACCAACAACCTTCCGGCCAACGCCATCGGGAGCATGACCGGACGTTCCCTCTACATCGCCGAGGTCATGGTGCTGTTCGACCACGTGATCGAATCCGCCAAGATTGGCCTGCGCAAGCCCGACCCGCGGATATATCAATTGATGGTCGAGACGCTAAAGGTCGATCCGAACAACTGCGTCTATCTCGACGATCTCGGTGTGAACCTGAAGCCCGCGCGCGAGATGGGCATGACGACGATAAAAGTGACGAGCGGCGCCCAGGCCATCGCCGAGCTCGAGAAGGCCACGGGCCTCAAGCTGGGCTAGCTGGCGCGTCACTCTTGGTCATTGCTGCTTGTCGCAAGAGCTCCTCGCAATGACGTGGCAACATCTCGCCTGGTAAACTGCACTATTCCGCAGCATCTGCGACCCGCTCCGGGAACGCAGCCGCCAGCGAGGCTCGATCCGGCTTCAGCACGCCGCGCTCGGTGATCAGGCCGGTGACGAGCCGTGCCGGCGTCACGTCGAAGGCGTAGTTCGCGACCGGCGACCCCTCCGGGACGATGCGCACCGTCTCCAGCCTTCCGTCCGCGGTGCGGCCGGTCATGTCGGTCACCTCGGTGCCGCTGCGCTGCTCGATCGGGATGCCGCGGATGCCGTCGTGGACGGCGAAGTCGATCGTCGGCGATGGCAGCGCGACATAGAACGGCACCCCGTTGTCATGCGCGGCCAGCGCCTTCAGATAGGTGCCGATCTTGTTGCAGACGTCGCCATTGGCGGCGACGCGGTCGGTGCCGACGATGACGAGATCGACCATGCCATGTTGCATCAGGTGTCCGCCGGTGTTGTCCGGGATGACCGTGTGCGGCACGCCGTGATGGCCGAGCTCCCAGGCTGTGAGCGAGGCGCCCTGGTTGCGCGGGCGGGTCTCGTCGACCCAGACATGGACGTTGATGCCGCGTTCGTGCGCGAGATAGATCGGCGCCGTCGCGGTGCCCCAGTCGACGGTGGCGAGCCAACCGGCATTGCAGTGCGTGAGGACGTTGACCGTCTCGCCCGGCTTCTTCGCCGCAATCGCCTCGATCAGCTTCAGACCGTTGCCGGCAATGCCGCGATTGATCTCGACATCCTGCTCGGCGATCTCGTCGGCGCGCGCGTAGGCAGCTTCCGCCCTTTCAACGGGATCGACCGGCGCGAGCGTCCTGCGCATCTCGTCCAGGGCCCATTTCAGATTGATCGCGGTTGGCCGTGCGACCACGAGCGTGTCGTAGGCCCGTTTCAGACCGGCGTCGGAAGCGTCCTCGCGCATCGCGAGGGCCATGCCGTAGGCGGCAGTCGCCCCGATCAGCGGCGCGCCGCGTACCAGCATGTCGCGGATCGCAACGGCCGCGTCTTCACACGAGGTCAGGCGCGCGATGACGAACTCATGCGGCAGCCGGCGCTGATCGATCGCGCCGACGGACCAGCCGTCGCGCTCGCGCCAGATGCTGCGAAAATGTTTGCCGTCGACCTTCATGGCATTCTGCCTTCTTGTGCTTCGCCTTGCGCCTCAGCCGCGCAGGATGCGCCCCGCCACCGCATCGAGCTTCTTCAGAAGCTCCGGATCGCGCGCCTCAGGCGCCGTGATCAGCGCGGTGTCGAGCGCCCGGTCGGAGCCGATCGGGCACGGCTCGTGCTCGCGCGGAAAATCCCTTGCCAGCCGCGCCACCAGCGCCTTCGCCTTGTCGGCGTTCGACGTCAACACGCGAATGATGTCCTGCACGGTGACGGCGTCATGATCGGGATGCCAGCAATCGAAATCCGTCACCATCGCGACGGTGGCGTAACAGATCTCCGCCTCACGCGCGAGCTTCGCTTCGGGCATATTGGTCATGCCGATCACGGAATAGCCAAGGGTCTTGTAGGTCATGCTCTCTGCGTAAGTAGAGAATTGCGGCCCCTCCATGCAGACATAAGTGCCGCCGCGGGCGATCGCGATGCCCTCGGCGTCAGCCGCCGCCGCGAGATGGAGCCGCAGCCGCGGCGAGACCGGGTGCGCCATGGACACATGTGCGACGCAGCCGCGGCCGAAGAATGAGCTCTCGCGCTTGTGGGTCCGGTCGACGAACTGGTCGACGAGAACGAAGGTGCCGGGCGGCAGTTCCTCCTTGAAGGAACCGCAGGCCGAAAGCGAGATCAGGTCGGTGACGCCGGCGCGCTTCAGCACGTCGATATTGGCGCGATAGTTGATATCGGAGGGAGAAAGCCGGTGACCCTTGTCATGCCGCGGCAGGAACACGATCGGCAGACCGGCGATGGAGCCGCGCCGCAATGGTGCTGACGGCTCCCCCCACGGACTAGCGATCACCTCTTCGTGGGCCCCCTCGAGGCCCGGCAGGTCATAGATGCCCGAGCCGCCGATGATCCCCAATATCGCCTGCGTCATGCCTGCTCCACCCTGTCCGCCACGTGTGACACGGCTGAGCTATGCCAGTTTTGCGGCGGTTTTGGAACGGGGTGGCCGGGTGATGCCGGTGGTGTGAGGGACGGAGGGGCGAGCCTCACATTTGGTGTCGCCCCCGCGAACGCAGGGACCCATAACCACAGGCAGGCGAAGACCAGTCGTTGGGCACTCCGATCGTCAGTGATCGAGATTCCGCGGTATAGGTCCCCGCATACGCGGGGACGATGACGGAGAAAGAGGCGCGCCCGGCTTAAGCCGCGTTCGCGAGTTGCAGCTGCGTCGCGACCATCCGCTCCAGCGTCTCGACCGACTGGAAATTCTCCGGCGTGATCTCGGACTGCGGGATGGTGAAGTCGAACTCGGCTTCGACGCCGAGCATCAGATTGACCATGTCCATCGAAGTCAGGCCGACGTCGACGAGCTTTGCCTCCGGCGTGACGTCGGCAGTGAGCGAGTTCTGCTCAAGGATACCCTTCACCAGCTTGATGATGCGATTGCGCAAATCGGTATCGAAGGCCTGCATCGGCAAATTCCCATGTGTCTATCGAGGTCGGATCGGACTGCCGGCTACGATGGGCACGGCCTGCCGGTCCTGCAATGGGCGGCAGCAATACTTCGCGTTTCTTAGTAAACGATGACTCAGATTGTCCGGAATCCGGGATTCTTCCAAAGTCCTAACGCGGTGCTGGAAAATCTGGTGATGCAAACAACCCGCCTTTAACTGTTCGTTCGGAATTGGGTTTTGTTTACCCTCTATTTCATCGACGAATTTGAATTAAATCCCTAGCCTCGTCTCACAAGCAAAGATGGCCGGAAGATCGCTTCAGGCGGCATCGCGACTGATGCTGGCGATCTCGAACGGCAAACCGGAGGCGGACGAGTATGAACGTGCGTGAAGCAGTCCTCACTGTCGACGAAATGCAGGCGAGCTTTCTCGAGCAGGGCCCGTCCCTGACCGAGCGCGCCGCCCGGACCGCCGCAGCGGCAGCGGCCGACGCAGACGGGGTCGATCGCGACGCCCGCTTCCCGCACAAGGCCTTCGACGTCGCGCGTGAGCAGAAGCTGCTGGGCGTGATGATCCCGGTCGAGTTCGGCGGCTTCGGCGCCTCGATCTATGACGTTACTGACATCTGCTACACACTCGGACGCGCCTGCGCTTCCACGGCGATGATCTACGCGATGCATCAGACCAAGGTCGCCTGCGTCATCAGGCACGGCCATGGCATTCCCTGGATGGAGACCATGATGCGCCGGGTCGCCCGCGACCAGTGGCTGCTCGCCTCCTCCACCACCGAGGGCCAGAATGGCGGCAATATCCGCGCCAGCGCCGCCGCGGTCGATCATGCTGGCGACACCGTCTCCCTGGTTCGCGATGCCACCGTGATCTCCTACGGCGCCGAGGCCGACGGCCTCGTCACCATCGCCCGCCGCGCCACCGATGCCGCAGCCTCCGACCAGGTTCTGATGGCGCTCGCCAAGGACGATTATTCGCTGAAGCGGACGCTCGGCTGGGAAACGCTCGGCATGCGCGGCACCTGCTCGACCGGCTTCGAGCTGAAGGTCGATTGCCCTGCCGACCGCGTCTTCCCGGAATCCTACGACAAGATCCACGCCCAGACCATGACCCCGTTCGCACATCTGTGCTGGTCGTCGGCCTGGGCCGGCATCGCCGCTGCGGCCGTGACCCGCGCGCAGGCTTTCATCCGCAAGGCGGCGCGCTCTTCCGGCGGCCAGATGCCCCCGGCCGCGGCCCACTTCACCGCCGCCAAGATGTCGCTTGCCAAGCTGCGCGCGCTGATCTCTGCCAACACTGACGCTTTCGCCCGCGCCGAGCATGACGAGCGTGCGCTGAGCTCGCTCGACTTCCAGTCCGCGATCACGCTGCTCAAGGTGCAAGCTTCCGAGCTCGCGGTCGAGACGGTGATGCATGCGATGCGCACCGCGGGTCTTTCCGGCTACCGCAACGACGGCGAGTTCACCATGGGCCGCCACCTGCGCGACGTGCTGTCGTCACCGATCATGATCAACAATGACCGTATTCTCTCCAACGCCGCGACATCGACGCTGATGAGCGGCGTGCCGACGAGCCTTCGCGACTGAACCAAGAAGAAGAATTTTTTTCATATAGCAGGACACCGACCTATGAGCATTGCCGTCCTCCCCAATTCGCCCGATACCGCGCCGCAGATGATCGATCCGCTCGATCATCTTGCCGACAAGCTGTTCCACCGCATGGGCGCCGACGGCGTCTATGCCCGCACCGCGCTTTATGAAGGCATCGTCGAGCGGCTGGCCGCACTGATCACGAGCCATCGCGAAGCCGGCACCGAAGTGATGCGCTTTCCACCGGTGATGAGCCGCGCCCAGCTGGAGAAATCCGGCTACCTCAAGAGCTTTCCGAACCTGCTCGGCTGCGTTTGCGGACTGCACGGCACCGAACGCGAGATCAACGCCGCGGTGAGCCGCTTCGATGCTGGCGGCGACTGGACCTCTTCACTGTCGCCAGCCGACCTCGTGCTGTCGCCTGCCGCCTGCTATCCCGTCTATCCGATCGCGGCGAGCCGCGGACCGTTGCCGAAGGGCGGCCTGCGTTTCGATGTCGCTGCCGACTGCTTCCGCCGCGAGCCGTCGAAGCATCTCGATCGCCTGCAATCGTTCCGGATGCGCGAATATGTCTGCATCGGCAGCCCCGACGACGTCGCCGACTTCCGCGAGCGCTGGATGGTGCGGGCGCAGGCGATCGCGCGTGACCTCGGCCTCACCTTCCGCGTCGACTATGCCAGCGATCCATTCTTCGGCCGGGTCGGCCAGATGAAGGCGGTGAGCCAGAAGCAGCAGCAACTCAAGTTCGAGCTCCTCATTCCGCTGCGCTCGGACGAGCAGCCGACGGCCTGCATGAGCTTCAATTATCACCGCGAACATTTCTGCACGACCTGGGGAATCCAGGACGCCAATGGCGAGCCGGCTCATACCGGCTGCGTTGCCTTTGGCATGGACCGGCTGGCCGTCGCCATGTTCCACACCCACGGCACCGATCTTTCCGCCTGGCCCGCCAAGGTGCAGGACGTCCTGGGCTTGCAGCCGCATGTTGCGGCCGGCGCTCACGGCGAAGGCTGGCGCTAACGCAACTCACGAGGCTGACCATTTCCACGGGCAAGACGAGCGTGATCCATACCAAGGTCCGATGCCGCGAGATCACGGAGTCCGATGTCGATAAGATCGCGGACTTGCTGACGCGCGGCTTCGTCGGCCGTTCACGCGAATACTGGATTCAGGGCCTGCGCCGGCAAGCCTTCCGAGCGGTGCCGGAGGGCTATCCGCGCTTCGGCTACATGCTCGACGATGACGGCACGCCGGTCGGCGTGCTGCTTCTGATCTACACGGCACGCCAGCGTGGCGAGGAGACGGCTGTCCAGTGCAACCTGTCGAGTTGGTATGTCGATCCGGCCTATCGCAACTACGCGCCGCTGCTAACCAAGATCGCCCAGCGGCACAAGGACGTCACCTATTTCAACATCAGCCCGGCGCCGTGGACCTGGCCGATCATCGAGACGCAGGGCTTTCGCGCCTATTGCCGCGGGATATTCTTCTCGATCCCTGCGCTGGCGCGCGCGCCGCGGTGGAGCGAGATCGAGGTCATCCCGCCGCATGCCAAGGAGATCAAGGGACTTTCCGCCGCCGAGACCGAGCTCTTGAGGCGGCATGCGCGCTACAATTGTCTCAGCCTCGTCTGCCGCACGCCGAAAGGAACCTTCCCCTTCATCCTGCAACCGGTGCGCATCCGCCGCGGCTTCATCGCCCCGCCCGCCATGAAGCTGATCTATTGCCGGAGCATGACGGAATACGCCGAATGCGCGGGCCGAATCGGCCGGTTGCTGTTGCGGCTCGGCAAGATTTCGGTCGCCGTCGATTCCAATGGCCCAATTCCCGGCCTTGTTGGTATCTATACCGAGCGGCGGGGTCGCAAATATTTCAAGGGGCCGCACCAGCCACTTCTGGGCGACCTCACCGACACGGAGCTCGTGCTTTACGGGCCGTAGAGGGCACGGCCGAGAGTTGGCTGCCGTGCCGGCGACGCACGATATCTGGCCAGTCCTCGCCGGCACCTCTTACTTCGTACGCATCCACGCATCGCCGGTCATCCTCCGTAAACTACTGCGCTTAAGGGATTTTTCCGGCCTCTTCGCTAGCCTCGGCAGCTGAATTAGGTTGCGTTAAGTCTGTTGCCTGCCGAGTCCCGCCCGATGACGTCGACCCGCGACAAAGAGCTTGGTGCACGCCGCGAGCAGGGCCCGGACGCCCTGGTCGCGCTGAGCCAACTCGCGCTCGACCATATGGAGCAGGGTGTTTGCGTCTACGATGCCGACAATCGCATCTTGCTGGTCAATCAGCGTTACCTCTCCTTCTTCAACATGTCCGCCGACATCGTGCGCGTCGGCACGAGCTATCGAGAGGTGCTCGCGCACAGCGCCAGGCGCGGCAACTTCCCGGAAAGCGAGCTCGACGCGCTCTATTCGGCGCGGATCGCGCGGATCGCGGCCGGAAAGCCGTTCCGCACCGAGCAGCGGCTGGCGAGCGGCCTTGTCATGTCGCTCGAGCTGAAGCCTCTCCCCGGCGGCGGCTGGATGACGATCTGCGACGACGTCACCCGCCTCGCCCGGCTCGAGGCGGAATTGCGCGTGCAAACGGAGCGCAGCCAGCACGCGCTTGCGAACATGTCGCACGGTCTCATCATGTACGACGCCGACAGCCGCGTGGTCGTCTGCAACGAGCGCTTCCTCAACCTCTACAATCTCGATCCTGGAATCGTGAAGCCGGGCGTCTCGCACCGCGCGGTGCTCGACCATTGGATATCGCGCGGCAACCTGCCGGGGATGCCGGCCGACGAGTTTCACAGCTCGAGAATGGAGGACGTGCGCGCCAAAAGAGAAAAATCCCTGCTGGTGATGCGCTACGACGGACGCATGGTGCAGACGATCTCCCGCTTCCTGCCCGACGGCGGCTGGGTGACCGTGCACGAGGACGTCACGGAGCGGCTGCAATACGAGGAAACGCTGAGGCAGCAGAACTTCATTCTCGATGCGGCGCTGGAGAACATGGCGCACGGGCTCGCCTTCTTCGACAGCGATATGCGCCTTCGCGTCTGCAATACCACCTACCGGAAGATCTACCGTCTGGCGCCGGAGGAGACCAGGCCCGGGACGCATCTCGCCGAGCTGATCGAGCGCTCGATGGCAAACGGCGCGTTCTCGTCCGAATACAGTCCGCAACAGCTGCTGGAAGCCGCAAGGACGAGCATTGCGAACCGCGATTCATCGCCGATGCGCCGGCACATGGCGGACGACACGATGATCTCGGTACGCTATTGCGCGCTGGCCGAAGGCGGCTTCGTCGCCACCTACGAGGACATAACCGAGCGCGAGCGTGCCATCGAGCAGCTCAGCGAACAATATCGCCGCTTCGACGCCGCGCTGAACAACATGAGCCAGGGCCTGTGCATGCTCGATTCGAGCCTGCGCGTGATCGTCTGCAATCGCCGTTATCTCGAGATGTACGGACTGTCGCCGGAGATCGTTAAGCCCGGCGTCTCGATGCGAGAGATCATGGACTACAGCTGCGAGCTCGGCATCCACCCGAACACGACCGGCGCCAAGCTCTATGCCGACTATGTCGAGCGGTTGCGCGAGGGCGAGCACACGCTGCATCGGCACTTGAGCGACGGCCGCATCATCAAGCTCAATCACAAACGGATGGAGCACGGCGGCTGGGTCGTCACCTACGAGGACGTCACCGAGCGCCACAAGGCCCAGGCCCGGGTGGCGCACATGGCGCGGCACGATTCGCTCACCGACCTGCCCAATCGCACGCTGTTCCGCGAGAAGATGGCTGAGGGACTGAACCAGGTTGCGGTCGCCGGCGGCGCCATGGCCGTGCTTTGCTTCGACCTCGACAACTTCAAGACCGTCAACGACCGCCTCGGCCACGCCGCAGGCGATCGCCTGCTGCGCTGGGTCGCAGCGCAGCTGAAAGCGAACGTCGGCGAACACGATACCGTCGCGCGCCTCGGCGGCGACGAGTTCGCCGTCCTGCAGCGCGGACCACAGCCGCAATCGGCTGAGGAGCTCGCCCGCCGTCTCGTCGACATCATCGGTCATCCTCCGCCGCTGGAAAGTCAATCAGTCCATGTCGGCGTGTCTGTCGGTATTGCGATCGCACCTGACCACGGGCTCGACGCGGACGAGCTGATGAAGTGCGCCGACCTCGCGCTGTACCAGGCCAAGGCCAGGGGACGCGGAATCTATCAGCTGTTCGAGCCCGAGATGGAGGAAAAAGCACGCAGCCGGCACGCGCTCGAGCAGGATCTGGGTGGCGCGCTCGAAGGTCGTCAGTTCCACCTGGTGTTCCAGCCGCAGATGCGGCTCGATTCTTCCGAGCTCACCGGCTTCGAGGCATTGCTGCGCTGGAGACATCCCTCACGCGGCATCGTTTCTCCCGCCGAGTTCATTCCGATTGCGGAGGAGAACGGGCTGATCGTGCCGATCGGCGAATGGGTGCTGCGCACGGCCTGCGCGGTCGCCGCGTCCTGGCCCGGCGTCGCCGTTGCGGTGAACCTGTCTCCGGTGCAGTTCCGCTCGCGCGGGTTGGTCGGGATGGTCACCAGCGCGCTTGCAGAAGCCGGCCTGCCGCCGCAACGGCTCGAGCTCGAGGTGACCGAGACGGCGCTGCTCGATGACAGCGAGGCGACGATCGAGATCCTGCACCAGCTTCGCGCGCTAGGAGTGCGCGTCAGCCTCGACGATTTCGGCGTCGGCTATTCATCGCTGAGCTACTTACGAAAATTTCCTTTCGACCGCATCAAGATCGACCGCTCCTTCGTCGGCACGCTCGGGGAGAGCCCGGAGAGCGTTGCGATCGTCCGCACCATCGCAAGCCTCGGCTCAGTGCTGGGCGTCGAGACCACGGCGGAGGGGGTGGAGACGGAAGAGCAACTCGACTTCGTCCGCGAATGCGGCTGCACCGCCGTCCAAGGCTATTATTTCGGCAAGCCATGTCTCGCATCCGACGTCGGCCGCACCATCGAGACACTGAGCATGGTCCGGCGCGTGGCCTGACCGCTTCCCGGCGCCAAATTCCGTCACTCGGCACGAAGCCTGACGACGAATTGTCGCACAGACCGGCTTTGCCGACATTGCCCCACCGGCTTCCTCACAGGGCGTGCGCAATGTGCTTTTCTTCTCTCTTGATTTCAGGAACAATCGCCTCACAAGAACGAGAGGCGGCGGTGCCAGAGACGCTGCTGCGAGGGAGGGGTTTCAATGTCGGGACACGGGCTGAAGACGATCGCATTTGCCACGCTGTACGCTGTGATGGGCGCATTGCTCCCCACTGCGGTCAGCGCGCAGGACTATCCCACCAAGCCGATCACGTTGATCGTGCCGTGGCCGGCCGGCGGATCGACCGACATCTCGATGCGCGCGATCGCCGACAGTGCTTCGAAGACCCTGGGGCAGCCGATCGTCATCGACAACAAGGCGGGCGGCGGCGGCACGGTCGGACCTGCGACCATGGCGGCGGCGGCGAAGCCGGACGGCTACACCATCTCGCAAATCCCAATCACGGTATTCCGTCTTCCGCTGATGCAGGAGGTGTCGTGGGATCCAGCGAAGGATTTCACCTACATCGTCCATCTCACCGGCTACACCTTCGGTGTGACGACCAGCGCGGAATCGCAGTTCAAGAGCTGGAAGGACGTGGTCGAGTTCGCCAAGGCGAATCCGGGCAAGGTGACCTACGCCACGCCCGGCGCCGGCACTTCGCTGCATATCGGGATGGAGCAGATCGCCGGGATGGCCGGCATCAAGCTGACGCAGGTGCCGTTCAAGGGAGGTGCAGAGACCAATGCCGCCGTGCTCGGTAAGCATACCATGCTTCAGGCTGATTCCACGGGATGGCGACCGCTGGTCGACGCGGGCAAGCTGCGGCTGCTGATGGTGTGGACCGGCGCCCGCTCGCCGAATTACCCCGATGTGCCGACACTGAAGGAGCTCGGCTATCCCATGGTCTATGATTCTCCGTTCGGCATCGCCGGCCCGAAGGGCATGGATCCCAAGATCGTCGGCAAGTTGCACGATGCCTTCAAGAAGGCCCTCGAGGACCCCGCGGTGATCGCGACGCTCGCCAAATACGACATGGTGCCGAACTACAAGAACACTGAGGACTACAAGAAGTTCGTCGTCGAGGTCACGGATTCCGAGCGCAAGGTGATCAACACGCTCGGGCTGGCGAAGAAGTAGGGTTCGGCTGCCTGCCACAGATGCTGACGTCATCCTGAGGTGAGCCGCACTGGCGGCTCGCCTCGAAGGATGGACCGGGCACGGTCGCCCCTTCGAGGGCCTCGCTACGACCCGCCACCTCAAGGACAACGGCTTCGCCGCTGCGTTCGGGTGACGGTGACCCATAAGGTTCGTCATATGAACAACGACACCAATGTCAAACTCCGCCTCAGCAACTCCGAGCTCTGGGGCGGGCTGATCGGGCTTGCACTCGGCGGCTTCGTGATCTGGTCGGGGCTGAAGCTCAGGCTCGGCACCATCAACGATCCCGGCTCCGGCTACGTGCTGTTCTACACCGGAATCCTGATGTGCGTGTTCGCGAGCGCCATCATCGTCTCGGCGATCACCGAGGGCGGGCCGACACTGGCCTCACGCTGGGAGAATGTGCGCTGGAGCAAGCCGCTTCTCCTCATCGCCTGCCTCATCGCATTCTCCCTCGCCCTTGAGCCGTTGGGCTTCCTGTTGTCGTCGATCCCGTTGATGCTGCTGCTGTTGCGCCTGATCGATCCCGTGCGCTGGACGCTGGCGGTTCCGATCGCCGTGCTGGTGCCGGTCTGCATGTGGTGGGTGCTCAAGCGCCTGCTCTTGATCCAGTTGCCCTCAGGCCTGTTCGGGATCGGCTGACCCATGGATACGCTCGTCAACGTCGCCCATGGTTTCGGCGTCGCGCTGCTGCCGATCAACCTGCTCTATTGCTTCATCGGCGTCTTCATCGGCACTCTGGTCGGCGTGCTGCCAGGCATCGGGCCGATCTCGGCGATGTCGCTGCTGCTGCCGGTGACGCTCTCCGGGACGCCCGAATCCGGCATCATCATGATGGCCGGCATCTATTACGGCTCAATGTATGGCGGATCAACCACCTCGATCCTGGTCAACATCCCCGGCGAGGCGGCTTCCGTCGTCACCTGCATCGACGGCCACCAGATGGCGAAGCAGGGGCGTGCCGGTCCCGCGCTCGGCATCTCCGCTTTCGGCTCCTTCGCCGCCGGCACGTTTGCGCTGATCGCCTTGATGCTGGTCGCGCCGAAGCTTGCCAGCGTTGCCATCGCATTCGGTCCGGCCGAGTATTTCAGCCTGATGGTGCTCGGCCTCGTCGTGCTCACCTTCCTGACGCAGGGCTCGATGCCTAAGGCACTGTTGATGGCATGCATCGGCGTCGTGCTCGGGCTGGTAGGGCTCGACAGCATCACCGCGCAGCCGCGGCTGACCTTCGGCCGCATGGAGCTGATCGACGGCATCGGCCTGGTGCCGGTGGTGATGGGCCTGTTCGGTGTTGCCGAGGTGCTGCTCAACACCGAGCAGGCGATCAAGCGCGACATCATCAACACCAAGATCACTCATCTCTTGCCCACCAGGAAGGACTGGAAGGCGAGCGCGGGTCCGGTCGGCCGCGGCACCGTCCTCGGCTTCTTCCTCGGCATCCTGCCGGGCGGCGGCGCGGTGGTGGCCTCATTCGCCTCCTACGCGCTGGAGAAGCGCCTGTCGAAGACGCCCGAGCGTTTCGGCCATGGCGCGATCGAGGGCGTCGCCGGGCCCGAGTCGGCCAACAACGCCGCGGCGGGCGGCGCCTTCATTCCGTTGATGACGCTTGGCATCCCCCCGAATGTGGTGATGGCACTGCTACTCGGGGCGTTCGTCATTCACGGGCTGCAGCCCGGACCGCTGCTGATCACGCAAAACCCCGGCCTGTTCTGGGGCATCGTGGCCAGCATGTATATCGGCAACGTCATGCTGCTGATCCTGAACCTGCCGATGATCGGCATGTGGGTGCAGCTGCTCAAGCTGCCCTACAACATCCTGTTCCCACTGATCATCCTGTTCACGATCCTCGGCGTGTACTGCTCGAGCAACAACGTGTTCGACGTCTATGTGATGATCGCGTTCGGGATCATCGGCTATTTCATGCGCAAGCTCGGCTTCGAGCCGGCACCATTGGTGCTCGCCTTCGTGCTGGGGCCGATGATGGAGAACAATCTGCGCAAGTCGCTGATCCTGTCGCAGGGCGATCTCTGGACCTTCGTGCAGCGTCCGATCTCGGGGGCGTGTCTTGCGTTCGCGCTGGTGCTGCTGATCGCGCCGCTGTTGCCCGCGCTGCGCAAGAAGCGCGAGCTCGTTGCGCTGGACGAGGGGGCGTGAGGAACCTGCAGGGTGGATGAGCCGAAGGCGTAGTCCACCTCTCCCTCCAAGGAGGCCAACGCGGTGCGTTACGCCTTCGGCGAAGCCACTTGCGGCTCTTACCCCGCCGCAGGCAGCGCGCTGTCCGGCGGAGCGCCCCATGGGCGGTCGGCCGAGGCAAGCCCGATCAGACGGCCCTGGATGTAGTCGCAGCCCCAGTCGCGCAGCATGCTCGCTGCTTCTTCATCCTGCACCCATTCGGCGACGGTCTTGATGTCGAGGCGGCGGGCGAGATCGATCAGGGTCTGCACGAAGGCGCGGTCGTCGGCGGAATGGGTGATGTTCTGCACGAATGCGCCGTCGATCTTCACGATATCCACGCCGAGCTTGCGCAGATTGCGGAACGAGGTGTAGCCGGCACCGAAATCGTCGATGGCGATACGGCTGCCGAAATGCTTGAGGCGGCTGACGAAGGCACGGACATCGTCGATGTCCTGGATCGCGACCGTCTCCGTGATCTCGATGATCAGCCGCTCGGCAACACCGGGATGGGCCAGCATCAGCGATTCGATCCCCGCCCACCAGTCCGGATCCATCGTCGTATCAGGCGAGATGTTGAGGCTGAGGCAGACGTCGGGTGCGGCTGCGAGCTCGGCGACCACGAGTTCGAGCACGCGATGATCGACCAGGCGGATCAGGCCGAGCCGCTCGGCGACCGGCACGATGTCGGGCGCGAGCAGCACCTGGCCGTTGCCCTGGTCCATCCGCACCAGGCATTCATGGAATGCGCGCTCGCGCGAGACGGCCGAGACCACGGGCTCATAGGCGAGCCTGATGCGCCGCTCGTTGAGCGCAGTGACGATCTCGTCGGTGACGCGGATGTTGACCCGGCGCTGCGCGTCGCGCGCAGCATCCGGACGCCATGCCGCGAACGAGCCGGCGCGGCGGCGCTTGGCAGCGTCAAGCGTCTCATGGGCGCGATTGACGGCTTCATCGGTGTTGCGGGCATAGCGCGGCAGGCTGACCGCGCCGATCGACGCGGTGACCGAGACCGGGCCTGATTTCGTCGGCACCACGTCGGTGCGGATGCCGGCGAGGAAGCGCTCCGCCGCAACGTTCATGTCGTCGACGGTACAGTTCTTGAGGATCAGGCCGAACTTGTTGCCTGAGAAGCGACCAAGCACGTCGCCGCCGCGCAGACGCGCGCGAATCCGCTTGGCGACATCGAGGATCACGGCATCGGCGACATCGAAGCCGAAGGCATCGTTGACCCGGGCGAGATGATCGATCCCGACCAGCATGAAGGCGGCGGTCGAACGGAAGCGGGTCGCCTCCTCGATCGCCTCTGCCAGCGCGCCGAGCAGATGGGAGCGGTTGAGCTCGCCGGTCAACGGATCGAGCCGGGCCAGCTTGGCCAGTTCTTCGTCGCGGGCGTGACGCTCGTTGTTGATGCGGACAGCACCGATCGCACGCGTGGGGCGGCCATCGGGGCCTGCGAACCAGCGGCCGGTCTCCTCCACCCAGACCACGGGGTCGGAGGCGTTCATGCGTACGCCATACTCAACCCGGTACGGCGTGCCATCGGCGCCGTGCACGGCGGAGGTCTGCGCCAGAGCTGCGCTCCGCAGCGTTTGCGCGGGCTCGATCAGCTTGGCGAATTCGGCGCCGGTCGCCAGCCGCTCGGCCGGAATACCGGGAAAGATGCTGGTGACCTGCTCGCCCCAGGCGATGGAATCGCTGGCGATGTCCCAGGCGAACACGGCCTGGCCAAGCGCGGCCAGGATGTCTGAGGCTTGCGGCAGTGTGGGGATCAAAATCGCCTCGTTTCGGGACAGTGGAGAAGTCCTGAGCCGGCACAGGATAGAGCCAGATTCGCCCCCGACCCTAGGCAAAGTTGATAAACAATTTGGAAACCACGTTTCCCCGGCGTGGGGAACCAAGCCGGCCCGGCCGGCATAGGCCTTGCGAGTACAGGACTCGCACCGGCGCTCGCGTCCCGAAACGCGACAATCTCGCCGGGTCAACGGTGAATGCGATGTTGAGTACCGATGGGTCTGACGCGGCGGACAACGGCACGGGCACGGCTCTGGTGGCGGTGATGCCGACGTTGCAATGGGTTCACAAGGCGCCCCTGCCGCGGCCCGACCCCAGCTTCATCACTCAGCTCATCGCCAACGCCGAATGTCCGCCCCAGACGAGCCGATTCCGCCGTGCCTCTTCCGAGGATGCGCGGACGGCGTATGGCAGCAAGCGTCCGCTCGGAAGTGTCGCCGCACGAACCCGGCAGGTGGCCTGAGGCCGATCAGCGCGGCGGCGTATCAGACGCGGGTGGCGTACCGTTGCCCGGCTGAAGATGGGGCGAGGGTATTTCCGGCGAGGGAGCGCCCTGCGCCGGCTTCGGTGCGGGATGATCCATCAGCACGGACTCGGCGACGGATTGCGCCGAGGGGGCGGGCGGCTCTACCGGTGCCGGCGCCGGTTGCGGCGCGATCACCGGCTCGAACCTGGAGGGAGCCTCCGCATCATCCGCCGGCGTCTCCGCCTTGCGCTTGACCTTGCGTGGCGCGGGTACTGTCGTCTCGGCGACATAGGTGACGCGCCGGCGCGTACGCTGGGCAATGCCGCCGAGGAAGTCGGCCATCGCCAGCAGCACCAGCAGGAAAAAGGTGGAGTTGCCGAATTTGGGCCACATCACGAATTCGGCCGCAGCAGCACCGAACACGATCAGCGACAGCAAGTGATCCATCAGGAATTTCGAGCCGGGCCGCGCGCCCTTGACCACTTCGAGCAGCAGCAACACCACGCCCAATGCGAGCAGGAGGTCGGCGAGTGTGACCGGCCAGGTCTCGCCGGACATCATCGGCACCGTGAACAGCACGTCCGTAAAGGACACGGTCGGCATCAGGAAGGCGATGATGTTGTAGACCGCGAGCGGAATCAGAAGCAGCGGGAAACCGACCATCGGCGAGATGCCTTCTCGATCAAGATATCCGGACAGAACAATGCAGCGGCGAAGCATTCGCTCCGCCGCCGTCACCGTCTAGCTCATGGGTTGGCCGAAATCAGGCGGGCCTAATCCTCCCGCCTGAAGAAAGATCCTGCCCTCAGGACTCTTTCTTCTTCAGGACCTGACGGCCCTTGTACATGCCGGTCTTGAGGTCGAGATGGTGCGGACGACGGAGCTCGCCGGAGTCCTTGTCTTCCACATAGGTCGGCTTCTTGATGGCGTCTGCCGAGCGGCGCATGCCACGGCGCGACGGCGAGGTTTTTCTTCTCGGAACGGCCATTTCAATATCCTCTAGGGATTGGTGTTCAGGGCATCGTCCGCGAAGGACGGCTCAGCACCCGCAATACGAGGCGAGCTGAATGCCGATCAAGGCCGGGCTTATAGAGGAAGGCAGGCCGTAAAGCTAGGCTCTTGGGCCGGAAAATACGCCCGGAATGGGTCCGAAATCAGCGATTTTCCCGCCAGCAGGTCGCAAGCGAGCTTGCCTGCCCCCGCGCCATATAGGTGGCCGCCAGCCGCCGGACACCTGGGCCAGGGCTCCGGGCACTGCGCTTGACGGGATTCGGCAGGATCGAGGCCAGAAGCGCGGCCTCGCGTGGAGAGAGGCTTCCGGCCGACTTGCCGAAGGCATAGGCGCTGGCCGCCTCGACACCAAATTGCCCCTGCGGGCCCAACTCGGCGATGTTGAGGTAAATTTCGAGAATCCGCGGCTTCGGGAGGACGAGATCGATCCAGAGCGCCAGCGGGAATTCCAGTGCTTTGCGGACGAAATCCCGCCCCTGCCAGAGGAACAGGTTTTTTGCGACCTGCTGGGTTATGGTGGAGGCGCCCCGGAACGGGGTGCCGTCCTCCTGCGCATCGTCGATCGCCTCGCGCAGCGCACCCCAGTCGATGCCGTGATGCTTGCAGAAATGGGCGTCTTCGGCCGCCACCACGGCGCGCGGCAGGTAGGGCGACATGTTCGCCAGATCGATCCACTCTCGGTGCATCGGCGCGCCGCGAAGCGCGCGCCAGGCCATCAGCGTCGAAACGGGATGCCCGGTGCGGTAGAACGGCGCAATGACATAGGGCGCAAGAGCTGCGACTGCGAGCACCAGGAGAAGGATCTTGACGATGCGCAAATCGACCTTTCCGGCGCTCGATGAAACGCGGCCATGGGCTGAGCCATTAAGTCTGTGATAATCCGGACCTTTTCCAGCACTTTTTAGGCCTTCCAAACGATTGACTGGGGCCGGTTCATAAAGGATTGTCCCGCCGAATTTTAGTTCTGGAGCCTTTCTTGATGACCGGCACGTCCCCGTCCGATTTCGCCAAACGTCTGGACAAGACCGCTGATGACACCGAAGCCCTGCTCGGGCGCCTGCTGTCGGACGACATCCTGCACGACGAGATCGCCCGGCCCAAGCGACTGATGGACGCAATGCGCTATTCGACCCTGAATGGCGGGAAACGCCTGCGGCCGTTCCTGGTGGTCGAGAGTGCCGCGGTGTTCAGTGTGCCGCGCGAGGCGGCCCTGCTGGTAGGCGCCGCGCTCGAATGCATCCACTGCTATTCGCTGATCCATGACGATCTGCCGGCAATGGACAATTCCGACCTGCGTCGCGGTCGCCCCACCCTGCATAAGAAGACCGATGATGCCACCGCGATCCTCGCCGGCGACGGCCTCCTGACGCTCGCCTTCGACATCATCACCCGCGACGAGGTCCATCGCGACGCCAATGTGCGGCTGTTGCTGACGCGCGCGCTGGCGCGCTGCGCCGGCATCGGCGGCATGGTAGGCGGGCAGATCCTCGATCTCGCCGGCGAGGGCCGCTTCGGCGGAAACGAGCCGATCGATGTCGCCCGCATTCAGCAGATGAAGACCGGCGCGCTGCTGCGCTACGGCTGCATCGCGGGCGCCATCCTCGGCCAGGCCTCGCAGAAGGAATATCAGGCGCTCGACGATTACGGCCGCGCGCTGGGCGAGGCCTTCCAGATCGCCGACGATCTGCTCGACGTCGAGGGCGATGCGGCCGCGCTGGGCAAGCCCTCCGGCCAGGACGCCGCGCTCGGCAAGACCACCTTCGTCACCCAGCTCGGCATCGAAGGCGCCAAGCAGCGCGTGCGCGATCTGCTCGCGCGGGCGGACAGCGCCGTGTCGATCTTCGGCGACCGCGCCGCGGTACTGCAGGCTGCGGCGCGCTTCGTCGCCGAACGGAAGAACTGACGCGCGACGATGGCGGCCGGCGGCAAAGAGGATCCCGTCCTCGTCCGCTTCCGCCAGATGTCGCGGCCGGTGCGGCTGATCTATGCGCGGCCGCGGACCTTCGTCGCACTCGCTGTCGGCATCCTGGTCTGCCTGCTGTTGCCGGGGACGTACCGGCTGGTGACACGGCTCCTGCTCGGCTGGAATGCGCTGATCGCGGTCTATCTCGTGCTGGTCTACGCCATGATGGTCTGCAATGACCACCAGCACATCCGCCGCGCCGCCGCGATGCAGGACGACGGCCGCTTCGTGATCCTGCTCATGACGGCGACCGGCGCCTTCGCCAGCATCGCGGCGATCGTCTCCGAGCTCGGCATCCCGCATCGGGGAGTCCTGGAGCTCACGATCGCGATCACCACAATCGCGTTGTCGTGGGCTGCCGTGCACACGACCTTCGCGCTGCATTACGCGCATGACTATTACCGCAACGCCAAGCCGGGCGGCCTGCAATTTCCGAGCGGCGACGAGAAAGACCACGCCGACTATTGGGACTTCGTCTATTTCTCGTTCGTGATCGGCATGACCGCGCAAGTCTCCGACGTCGGCATCACGGACAAGACAATCCGCCGCACCGCTACGGCGCATGGGATCGTGTCGTTCATCTACAACACCGCGTTGCTCGCGCTGACGGTCAATATCGCGGCCAGCGCGATCCCAAACTGATCCAGTCGTCCCGGCCGACGCCGGGACGTCATTCGAGGGCGCTTCAGTAGCAGACCTCGGCATTGGCGTCGTTGCCGGGGCCGCCGCCGCCGCGATATTCGAGACGGCAACCGCGGTGGACCGGACGACAGCCGGTGCTGTTGCAGAAAATCTGCCCGCCACTCAAGGCGCGGCTGCCGCCAGCGGCAGCGGCGATGCCGGCAGCAGCACCATAGCCACCTGCAGCGCCAGCAGCCGCACCGCCGGCCTGACGACGCTGCCGTGCAGGACGCTCATCACGGTCGTCGCGCTTGGCCGACGCGGGCTTGGCCGGCTTGGCCGCACGCTGCTTTTCGCACTCATTGTCGTCGTTGACGGCATAGCCCTGGCGGCAGACGATTTTCGTGCACTTGTCGCCGTCAGCCTTGAAGCCATGCTCGCAGACCAGCGGACAGACGCGCGACGGCTTCGATTTGACCGCATCGAGCGCATCGGTGCTCGCCACCTTCACGTCGAGCTTGGTGCCGGCGTAGCGATTGAACTGCGACAGCGATCGCTGCGCGGACGTATTCCAATTGCCGTCGGCTTGGCCGGAGAAGCAGCCTACGCGGCCGAGTTCGGCCTGCACCGAGCGGTTGAGATCGGCTGGTGCGATCGCCGGGGTCAGAGAGGCCACGCTGGTGCCTGCGGGGCTCGCTGTGCTGGCCGGTGCAGCACTCGGCGCCGCGGCGGCGAGGTTGACACGCTGCTGCTCGGCCGCAGCCGCCTGCTGCTGCGCCTGCTCCTTGGCCTTCTGCGCGGCAAGCTGCGCCTGTTCGGCGGCCTTCGCATCGGCCGCGGCCTTGGCCTGCGCTTCCTTCTGGGCGCCGAGCGCGGCAAGACGATCGCGCTCCGCCTCGGCCTGCTTCGCCTTCGCGATGGCTGCCGCATGGGCCTGTTCGGCGCTGATCTTCTCGATCTGAAGCCTGGCAAGGCTCGCATAGAAGCCGTCGGGATGCTGGGCGAGGAAGGCTTCCCACGCCGGCCTGCTGCCAACCTGAAGCGCAAGCTCGTAGTCCCGCCGGATATCGGCTTGGGGATTCGCCGGCGCTATAGCGGCCACCTTGACCGGCACCAGCGGCATGTCCTCGCCGCCGAGGGAACCGTAGACGAACGGCTCCTGCTTGTTGCCCGTCGACCTGAGCACCTCATCGCGCACGAAGCCGAAGGCACGGCGGACGTCGAGACCGGGTGTTGTCAGATGCTTCGAAAGCGCAACCGTGAATGGACTGTTGACACCGTCGCCATCCTGCGCCGTGAAGCCGGCCTTGGCCGAATAGGCAATCAACGTGTTGGGGCTGGTCGGCTCGACCTGGGCGAGGCCCCGGCCGAAGCCACGCGATGCAATCGTGCGCTTCATCCGCTTGCCGAACGGATTGTCGCGGCAGGCATCCAGGATCACCAGACGAAGCTGCTTTGCAGGCTCGACCGCGACCAGGACACGGTCGAGCGAGAGCGCCTCGTCGTAGACGTCGGTATCGCGCTCGAGCTTGGCATCCACCGGAATCAGGTAGTTCGAGCCCTCGACCTCGATGCCATGGCCGGCATAGTAGACCACGGCGATATCGGCATCGCGGGTCGCGTCGGCGAAGTCGCGCAGCACGCGCCGCGTGTCCTGCGCCGACAGATCGTGCCGGGAATCGACGACGTCGAAGCCGGCCTCCTTCAGCGTCCTGGCCATCACGGATCCGTCGTTGACGGGGTTCGCGAGCGACGGCGCGTGCTGATAGGCCGAATTGGCGAGCACCAGAGCGACGCGCTTCCCGGCAAGGGCGGGCCCGGCGCCGACCAGCAGCCCGAGGGCGACGAAAAGCGGACAAAGTCTGAGCAAAATGCGCATGACACCACTTCCGATAGTTCCGGGCCGGCTGGGCCCCTTGGACCGCTTTAGCAGCATCCGCCGCAGGCGCTTGTGATGGAGGTCACGAAGGCCACCGACGACGGGCCGACAGCCCCTTTTTGGTTTGTCGCGCCAGTGCTGTCGCGGTTCGCCGGCAGATGCGGGCGAGCGGGTTCCCCTCAGACAACCCCGATGTGCTCCCGATATTGCGGCAGTTCGTCCGCAATTTCATGCCAGAGCGGCTTTGAGTCCACGAAAATGTGGGCATCCGTGGCGGATCGAGGGGAGAATCGAGCAGGGCTCCATACGACAGGGACCGCCCCTCCTTCACGGGCCAGGAATAGGGCAACGAGCCGGACGACGACAATGGGCATCGCGGGTGGTGTCGTCGCATCTTGATGTGTACGACTAGGACTGCCCGAAGCCATCATGCAAAGGAATGACCCATGAGCCCAAACCGGTCGAGCGTCGAAGCCGTCGTGCAATCCTATTTTGACGGACTTTATGAGGGCGACGCCGAAAAGCTCGGCGCCATCTTCCATCCCTCCGCCGATCTGCGCTGGGTCGAGAAGGGCGAGCTCCAGGTTCTGACGGTGCCTGACTGGCTCGATCGCGTCCGCAAGCGCGCCTCGGCCAAGGCAGAAGGCAAGCCACGCGAGGATTTCATTGTCACGATCGACCGGTCGGACGACAAGACCGCCTTCATCAAGGTCAGATGCCAGCTTCCGCCGCGGTATTTCACCGACTATCTGGTCGCGATGAAGCTCGCCGACGGCTGGCAGATCGTGTCGAAATCGTACCGGTATGACCTGAGGGAGTGAAAAGGCTCGACCTTTAGCTGCCCGAAATCGGACGCACTCGCTGTCCATTTTCCGTCATTGCGCGCGAAGCGACGCAATCCAGAGTCTTTCCGCGGAGACAGGCTGGATTGCTTCGTCGCTCCGCTCCCTCGCAATCACGATGTCTGAAAACTCTCCATGATTCTCGACCGCCGTTCCCTGCTCGCCTCACTCTGCTGGATGGCTGCCGCCCCCGTGCTGGCCGCGGACGCGCCGCCGGAGCTCGAAGCCTACGAGCGCGAGAGCGGCGGGCGGGTTGGGCTCTATGCGGAGAATCTTGCAACTGGCAGAAAGCTCGCCTGGCGCGCCGACGAGCGGTTCGTGATGTGCTCGACCTTCAAGGCCTCGCTTGCGGCCTGCGTGCTGGCGCGGGTCGATCGGGGCGAGGAGCAGCTTGCGGCCATGATCCCTTTTGGCCAGACCGACCTGCTCGATTACGCACCGGTGGCGAGGCAAAACCTCGCGGCCGGCGAGATGTCCGTCGCTGAAATGTGCAAGGCGATCGTCGAGCTCAGCGACAACACTTGCGCCAATCTGCTGCTGGCGCGGATCGGCGGCCCTTCCGCCCTGACCGCATTCTGGCGATCGATCGGTGACACCATTTCACGCCTCGACCACGACGAGCCTGAACTCAACCGTTCACCGCCCGGCAATCCCCAGGACACCACGACGCCAACAGCGATGGCGGGCAATTTGCGGCGGCTGGTGACGGGCGCGGCGCTGTCGCCAGGCTCGCGTGCCCAGCTCACCGACTGGATGGTGAACTGCAAGACCGGGGCAAACCGGCTGCGTGGCGGGCTCCCCGCGAGCTGGAAGATCGGCGACAAGACCGGCTACAACGGCAAGGACGCGGCGGGCGACGTCGCGGTGGCTTGGCCGAAGCCCGAGACGCCGATCCTGATCGCGGCCTATGTCCAAGGCGGCTCGCCGACCGCGGAGCAGATCGCGGCCGTGTTCGCACGAATGGGGCGCATGGTGACGGAACGGCTCGCGTAAGCCACGCGGATTGACGTTGCGATCGCTTCCGGGTGAAGACAGACCGTCATGGAAGCGAAATTTCAGACTTTCCTCATCCTGCTGACCGTGCTGGCAGGTACCGCTCTCGTCGCGCGCCGCTTCAACATCGCGCCTGCCATTCTGCTGATGCTCTCCGGCGTGGGGCTCGCTTTCGTGCCGGGCATGCCCCCGGTGGAATTGCCGCCGGAGCTGGTGCTCTTGATGGTGCTGCCGCCGCTGATCTACTCGGCAAGCGTCGCCATGAGCTGGCGCGAATTCAGGAACAATCTGCGCCCTATCGTCCTGCTCGCTGTCGGCGCGGTCATCTTCACCGCGGCGCTGGTGGCGGCCGCAACACACTACATGATCGGCCTGCCCTGGACCGTCGCCTTCCTGCTCGGGGCCATCGTCGCGCCGCCCGACGTGGTGGCACCGCTCGCGATCGCGCGCCGGCTCAACATGCCGCGCCGGCTCCTGGTCATCCTCGAGGGTGAAGGGCTCGCCAACGATGCCACTGCGCTGATCCTCTACCGCTTCGCGCTCGCGGCGATCATGGTCGGGAATTTCTCCCTGCCGCTCGCGGCCGGCGAGTTCCTGCTCATCATCGCCAGCGAGATCGCCTTCGGTGTCGGGGTCGGCTGGCTCTCATTGCGCTTCCGCAAATGGTCCGGAGATCCGCAGGTCGAGCTGACGCTGTCGCTGATCACACCTTACGTCTCCTACTGGTTGCCCGAACACGTCGGCGGCTCCGGCGTGATCGCGACCGTCGCCTGCGGCCTCTATGTGAGCTGGAACGGGCCATTGCTGATCTCGTCCGCAACGCGCCTGCAAGGCATCTTCTTCTGGGATCTCGTGATCTACCTGATCGAAGGCATGCTGTTCCTGCTGACCGGCTTCCAGATGCGCGCGCTCTACGAAAAATCGAAGACCTTCCCGCTCGACGACATCCTCATCGCGACGGCCGTGGTCCTGGTCATCGTCGTGGTCGCGCGCTTCGCATGGCTCTATCCCGCAACTTATCTGCCGCGGATGCTCAGCAAATCGCTGCGCAAGCGCGACCCGTCGCCACCATGGCAATGGCCGTTCGTGCTCGCCTTCACCGGCGTGCGCGGCGCGGTGTCGCTGGCGGCCGCGCTGGCGCTGCCGTTCACATTGCCGGACGGCGAGGCCTTTCCATATCGCGACTTGATCCTGTTCGTCGCCTTCGGTGTCATCTTCGTCACGCTGATCGGCGTCGGCCTGACGCTGCCGCCGGTCGTGCGCTGGCTGGGCGTCGCCGAAGCCGGCCGGCATGAGCATGCCGCCGAGCACGACGCCGAGATTGCCGCACGCCGTCAGGCGCTCGATGCCGCGCTGAAATCGCTCGACGCGTTGACCGAGCAGAAGGACGTCTCCGACGAAGTGATGCGGCTGCTGCGCGCTCGCCACGAGATACGCTTGAACCAGCTTCCCGACGCGCTCGATCCCAACCATCACGACATCTCGGCCGCCGGTACCGCGCTGACACGGGAACTGATCGCCGCCGAGAGAGCATTCATCCACAATCTCCTGCGGAAAGGCCAGATCACCGACGAGACGCGACGACGGATCGAGCGCGATCTCGATCTGGAGGAGGCGAGTCTGGCGAACCGGGAATATCGCGAGGCGCTCCTGTAGCTTCTCGTTGTTGCTTCGCTCGCAATGATTGCTGTTGAACCGGCAGATCAAACTACCGCCTCGCGCAAAACTCCCTCATTGCAGCCGCGACGGCTCCGGCGACCGCCTCGTGCCGCTCCGGCGAGTTCATCTCCATTTCCTCGTCGCGATTGATGATCGAGCCGGCCTCGAGCAGCACCGCGGCGCTCCTCGTCCGCGACAGCACGACGAGGCCATCATAGCGATAGACGCCCACGTCCTTGTCGAGCAGCTGGCGCCGGTAGCGGCCCATGACCGGCAGGGTGTATTGGCTGGCATAGCTCAGGCCCTGCTCCTTCAACTGCCTGCCAATGATCCGGGCCAGCATCAGGCTGGTGGCGAAGTGCTGATTCTGTCGCGAGACGAACAGCGAATGACCTGAAAAGCGGTCGCTGAAATAGCTCTTGGCCCCGTCGAATTCCCAGGTCTCGAGCAGCTTGTCCGGCACGGAATCATGATGGACCGACAGCAACAGATCGGCCTTGCCTTCGTTCGCGGCGCTGACGCGCTTGAACAGGCTCGGCCGCGCTTTGCCGTCCGTGACGAGCAGGCGTGTCGCGGCAAATCCTTCGGACTTGAGCTTCGTCGTGATCAGGCTGGCGAGGCGGAAGTTGAAGCCGAACTCCGGATCATTGCGCGCACTCAACGCGCCGTAGGAGTCCGGAGTGTGTCCGACATCGACGACGATTCGAAACTTCGGGATTTCGCATTTGGCAGGTGACAGCTGCTTGGCCTTGGGTCCAACGACCTTTCGCGCGGGAACTGCCTCGCTGCTGCCAACGACCGCAAGCGACGACAGCGGGATCGCCGTGAGCAGCCCGACGATGAAGCTCCGCAGCTGCCTCAAGCGCTACTCCGCCGCTGCGACCTGGGACGATCGACGAAGCCGGCAACGTCCGCCGAAGCGTTCCGGGATCCCCGCAAGCAGGTCCCTCGAGTTGCTGGGACCCTGCTTGCCGGCGAGCAATCTCATGGCGTGCCCCGATCATTGTTGATTGGGCGCATCGTAGCGCGCGACGACAGATACGCAATCTGCGCTGCAAAGCCGCCGTCCCGGACCTGCGCTGCGGCCCGCTGCGCTTGTCGGGACGACGGAGGTGTGTGGTGCGCTAGCGGGGTGAGATCACTCCGCCGCAGAGACCGGCACCTTGGCGCCCTGACCGTAGCGCTGGTCGATGTAGTCGATCACCAGCGCCTTGAAGTCGGCCGAGATGGTCGGACCGCGCAGCGTTCGGAACTTCTTGCCGTCGACGAACACGGGCGCGGCCGGGGCTTCGCCGGTGCCGGGCAGCGAGATGCCGATATTGGCATGCTTGGATTCACCGGGGCCGTTGACGATGCAGCCCATCACCGCGACGTTGAGCTCTTCCACGCCGGGATATTTCGTTTTCCAGGTCGGCATCTCGTCGCGGATGAAATCCTGGATCGAGCGGGCCAGCTCCTGGAAGGTGGTCGAGGTGGTGCGGCCGCAGCCGGGGCACGCCGCAACCAGCGGCACGAAGGTGCGGAAACCCATGGTCTGCAGCAGCTCCTGGCCGACCTGCACCTCACGGGTGCGGTCGCCGCCGGGCTCCGGCGTCAGCGAGATGCGGATGGTGTCGCCGATGCCCTGCTGCAGCAGGATGCCGAGCGCCGCCGAGGACGCCACGATGCCCTTCGAGCCCATGCCGGCTTCGGTCAGGCCGAGGTGGATGGCGTAATCCGAACGGCGGGCCAGATCCTGGTAGACCGCGATCAGATCCTGCACCGCCGAGACTTTTGCCGAGAGGATGATGCGATCCTTGGGCATGCCGAGCTCCTCGGCGCGCGCGGCCGAGAGCAACGCCGACTGCACCATGGCCTCGCGCGTCACCGCGCGCACGTCGCGCGGATTCGGCGAGGCGGCGTTCTCGTCCATCAGCTTGGTCAGGAGCTCCTGGTCGAGCGAGCCCCAGTTGGCTCCGATGCGCACCGGCTTGCTGTTCTTGTTCGCGATCTCGATGATGTCGGCGAACTGGGTGTCGCGCTTGTCCTTGAAGCCGACATTGCCGGGATTGATGCGGTACTTGGCGAGCGCCTCGGCGCAGGCCGGATAGGCCGCGAGCAGCTTGTGGCCGATGTAATGGAAGTCGCCGATCAGGGGCGTGGTGATGCCGCGCTTGGCGAGGCCGTCGCGGATATAAGGAACGGCGGCTGCTGCCTCCTCGCGGTCCACGGTAATGCGGACCATTTCGGAGCCGGCGCGCGCGAGCGCTGCGACCTGGGCGATGGTGCTATCGACATCGGCGGTGTCGGTGTTGGTCATCGACTGCACGACGATCGGTGCTCCGCCACCGACGGCGACGTCGCCGACCTTGACCTGGGTGGTCCGATGCCGGGGCGCCGGGCCCGCAATGTCGGAATCGAGAGGGTTTTCGAGCTTGTTCATGGGGGTCCAAATATCAGGTTTTGGTGACGTTCAGCAATGCATCACGCGGCGCCGCGGCGCCTTGGCTCGGACGGTTAACTAGAAAAAGCCCAGCAATTACAAGGAGGGCAGCAGCCCCGAACGCCAGGCTTAGGGTGTCGTGCATGATGAAATAGCTACCGACGACGCCAAACAAAGGGGTGATGAAGGTGAAAGCGGACAATTTGCTGGCGGAGTAAGCCTTCACCAGCGCGAACCAAAGCGTGAACGTGGTTCCAACCACCCAGATCGCCTGGAACGCCATCAGGCCGAGCGACAGCGGGCTGGGCGTGTGCGTGATGGATTCGCCAAACAGCCAGGCCGCCGCTCCCAGAATCGGGATCGAGGTGGCAACCTGGTAGCCCAGCGCCTTCTCCGGCGCGGCGAAGCGCAGCCGCGTGCCCTTGGCGACCAGCGTGGTCGCAGCCCACAGCGCGGCACCGCCGACGATCATGAGGTCGCCGAGCAGAACATGCGCATCGACATTGGGCTGCGGCACGCCGATAGCGAGCGCGACGCCCGCAAAGCTGATGGCCAATCCCAGCCATTGCGAGGCGCCAAGACGTTCGCCAAGCACTTGATAGGAGCCGAGCGCCACGAAGAACGGCGCCGTGTAGAGGAATACCACCGCGCGCGAAGCGGACGTGAAGCGCAGGCCCTGGAAGATCAGCACAAACTCGATGCCGAACATCAGCCCGGCGATCAGGCCGGGCTTCCAGGTGCCGTCACGTTCGAAGAAATTGACGCCACGCAGGGTGCCAATGATGAACAGCACCGGCAGCGCGCCCATCGAGCGGATGGTGGCCTGGAGCATCGGCGGAATGTCGGGCAGCACCAGCTTCACCGCGATCTGGTTGAACCCCCAGGTCAGGCACAGCATGAGCATCAGGGCGATGGCGCCGGCACTGAGGGGACGTGCGGCGGACGTTAGGGCTTGTGGCGAGGGCATGTCTTCCCGAAATCCGGCTTCGCGCCGTTGTTGCTCTAGTCAGTTTTCTGGCAATGCGTGCAGACGCCCGTGATCTCCACCACGGACAATTTGGGAGCGAAGCCTGAACTGCGCGCGGCGGCGTTGAGGTCCTTGGCGAAGGGCGCCGACGAGATCTCGCCGACCAGGCCACAGCGCTCGCAGATCAGGAACGCCACCGCCGAGGTCGTGTCGTGGTCGTGGGCAGCGCAGGCGAGGTAGGCGTTGCGGCTTTCGATGCGGTGCACAAGGCCGTTGGCCATCAGGAAGTCGAGGGCACGGTAGACCGTGATCGGCGCCGGCCGCGCCATCGACTTGGCGAGTTCGTCGATCACCTCATAGGCGCCGAGCGGCCGGTGGCTGGAGAGCAGCGCCCCCAGCACCTGACGGCGAATTGGCGTGAATTTCTGCGCACGCTGCTCGCACACCGCCTCGGCATGCGCCAGTGCATCCGCGGTGCAGCGGCGGTGATCGTGATCGGGCGCGGGAAATGCCGGCTTTGCGAGGGTCATGTGGCCGACTTCTAGCATTTCATCCGGGGAACCCAAAGCACCACCCTGGCAGCGGCTGCCAGCCATGCTGGCATTGCGGGACAGCCACCTGCTAATCAGCCATGAAAAAATCATAAGCTTGCTTATGATATTCGTTGCTTATTGGAGATGAAGCTCATGACCCGAGGGTCGGTCGACCAGAACTTCCTGTTCACGCTCGGTGAGCTCTACCGTCTGCTGCGCGTCTATGCGGACAAGGAGGCCTCGCGCTTCGGCATCACCCGCGCGCAATGGGCGGTGCTCGCCAAGGTCGAGCGCAGCGAGGGCATGAAGCAATCCGAGCTCGCCGATTTGCTCGAAATGCAGCCGATCACGCTGACGCGGCTGATCGACAAGCTCTGCGACAATGACTGGATCGAGCGCCGCAGCGATGCTTCGGACCGCCGCGTCAAGCGCCTCTATCTCAAGAAGGCCGGCCGCCAATTGCTTGGCCGGATGAGCGGGCTGAAGTCCGAGCTTACGGCCAACGCGCTCGACGGCATTACGCCGGCCGACGCCCATCGCCTTCTCACTCAGCTCGAAGCCATCAAGGAAAACGTGCGGACCGCAATCCAGACCAGCGGTGCGGAACAGGCGCGCAAGGAGCAGCGCTATGGCTGATCAAGTCCTCAAGTTCCAGACCGAACAGAAGACCGACAACGCCAAACCAGCCAAGAAGGCGGGCACCGATCCGCGCCGCCGCCTCGTCGCGGGCCTGCGGCGTTACCGCCGCTTCCTGCTCCTGGTGGTGCTACCAATCGTCGTCGCCACCGGCGGCCTCGCGTTTTATCTCAATGGCGGACGCTATGTCGGCACCGACGATGCCTATGTCGGCGCGCAGAAGGTGCTGGTGACGCCGGATATCTCCGGCAAGGTCCTGAAGGTCGTCGTGAAGGAAGGCCAGTCGGTCAAGCGGGGAGACGAACTGTTCGAGATCGACCCAGTTCCGTTCCGCCTGGCGGTGGAGGAGGCCAAGGCACAGCTGGCACAGGCGCGCACGACCTATGACAACCTGGTCGCCAACATCAAGATCTACGGCGACATGCTCAATCTGGCCCAGCAGGGCATCGATCTGAAGCAGCGCGACGTCGAGCGCAAGCAGGCGCTGGTGAAGAACAATTTCGGCTCGCAGCTCGATCTCGACAACGCATCGAATGCACTGGTCACCGCCGGGGCGCAGGCGCAATACATCAGGCAGCAGCTCTCCAACGCCAAAACACAACTGCTCGGCAACCCTGACCTGCCGCTCGAGCAATTCCCGGCCTACGCTCAGGCGAAAGCCAAGCTGGATGACGCGCAGCGCAACCTGGACCACACCGTCTTGCGCGCGCCGATGGATGGCGTGGCGACGCAGGTCGAGCAGATTCAGCTCGGGCGCTATGTGCCCGCCGGCACGCCGGTGTTCTCCATCATCGACGTCGCCCATCCCTGGGTCGATGCCAATCCGAAGGAGAGCGATCTCACTTACGTAACCGAGGGACAGCCGGTGACGCTCGTCGTGGACGCGTTCCCGAACCACGTCTTCAAGGGCAAGATCGGCTCGCTCTCGCCCGGCACCGGCGCGCAATTCGCGATCCTGCCGCCGCAGAACGCCACGGGCAATTTCGTCAAGGTGGTGCAGCGCGTGCCGATCCGCATCTATTTCGACGAGACCGACAGGCATGTGCGGAAGCTGAAGGCCGGCATGAGCGTCTACGCCACCATCGACACCGGCCACAAGCGCTCGCTGGCGGGCCTGTTCGGCCTGTCGGCGACCGCGGGCCAGGACGGCGACAAAGACTGAGCCAGAGACTGCGACAGGACCGATCCGATGTCCGACGCCAATGCCAGCCTGATGGTCCCCGGCCTGCGCCGCAACATGGTGACGATCTGCGCCATGACCGCGACCATCATGCAGGCGCTCGACACGACCATCGCCAATGTCGCCCTCCCCTACATGCAGGGCACGCTGTCCGCCTCGCAGGACCAGATCAACTGGGTGCTGACCTCCTACATCGTCGCCGCCGCGATCATGACGGCGCCGGTCGGCTGGATCGCCAATCGCTTCGGCCGCAAGCGCATCTTCATCATCTGCTCGGCCGGCTTCACCATGGCGTCGGTGCTGTGCGGCCTCGCGCAGGACATCAACCAGATGGTGCTGTTCCGCCTGCTGCAGGGCGTGTTCGGCGCGGCGCTGGTGCCGCTGTCGCAATCGGTCATGCTCGACTATTACACGCTCCAGGAACGCGCCAAGGCGATGGCGATCTGGGGCATGGGCGTGATGATGGGTCCGATCATGGGACCGTCGCTGGGAGCCTGGCTCACCGAGACCTATTCCTGGCACTGGGTGTTCTTCGTCAACCTGCCGTTCGGGATCATCACCGTGCTCGGGCTGATCGTCTTCATGGACGAGACCAGGAAGGATTTCAG
The DNA here is from genome assembly GCF_000426845.1 of Bradyrhizobium sp. in8p8. Classification (GTDB taxonomy): domain Bacteria; phylum Pseudomonadota; class Alphaproteobacteria; order Rhizobiales; family Xanthobacteraceae; genus Bradyrhizobium; species Bradyrhizobium japonicum_C. The sequence continues at coordinate 1,016,353 of NZ_AUGD01000001.1, forward strand.
CCTCAAATTCGACTGGTTCGGCTTCGCCGCGCTGGCGGTCGCGATCGGCGCGCTCCAACTCGCGCTCGACCGAGGCGAGCAATTGGGCTGGCTTGAATCGAACGAGATCGTGGCGGAGTTCATCGTCTCGGCCGCCGCCTTCTATTTCTTCCTCGCGCACTCCTTCACGACCTCGACCCCGTTCATCCGCTTCGCACTGTTCCGGGATCGCAATTTCGTCACCGGCTGCGTGTTCATGATCGTGATGGGGCTCGTGCTGTTCTCGACCATGGCGCTGGCCTCGCCCTACATGCAAAACGTGATCGGCTACCCCATCATCACCGCCGGCCTGCTGCTGGCGAGCCGGGGGCTCGGCACCTTCTTCGCCATGATGCTGGTCGGCCGCATGATGCGCTATTTCGAGGCACGCACGCTGATCGTCGCCGGGCTGACGCTGACCGCGGGCTCGCTGTTTCAGATGACCGGCTGGACCGACCTGACCCAGGTGCCGGAGATCGTCACCGTCAGCGTCATCCAGGGCTTCGGCTTCGGCCTCGTCTTCGTGCCGCTCTCGACGGTGGCGTTCCTGACCCTGTCGAACGAACTCCGGACCGACGGCACCGCGATGTTGACGCTGATGCGCAACGTCGCAAGCTCGGTCGGCATTTCCATCGTGATCGCGCAACTGACGCAGGGCACGCGGTGGACCTACGCGATCCTGTCCGAGCACATCAACCCCTTCAACCACGCACTCCAGATGCCCGGCGTCAGCGGCCTGATCAATCTGTCCACCGACACCGGCCGCGCCATGGCCGACAGGATGGTCAACGTGCAGGCGCAGATCATCGCCTTCTCCCACGATTACCAGTTGGTGATGATCTTCGTCCTCTGCACCCTGCCGCTCGCCTTGCTGATCGGCTCGACCAAGGCCACCCTGCGCAAGCAGGCGGCGGGACCGGAGCACGCGGTGATCGAGTAGGCAGGCTTCGCGCGGCCTGGTGTCGCGGACACGGCGCAGCGCGTAGCGATGCGCCGCAGGACCGACACGCATTCTGCTGTTGAGTCCAGGCCCCGGCTCAGCAGGGCATCACACCGGACGATGCTTGGCATCGCCGGGAGTGCTGCGCAACGTCCGGGCACGATGGATCAGCCCAGCATCTCCTCGCAGCCTAGATCGTCCACTGCCGCAAACACCCTCTCCAGATTATTCCACCAGATCCCCGGCGGGATGTTGATGCTCCACTGCCAGACCGGCCGCGTGATCTGCCAAAGCACCGCCCAGCGATAATCGCGATCGAGCGCGCCGCGCGTATAGCCGGTGATGCCGCTCTCGATCAGCGTGTCATGGTAGAGACTGAGCAGCGGGCGTTCGAGCGCCTGCCGGCGCTCCGGATACCAATGCATCGCGATCATGTAGGCGAGGTCGTGGGTCGGAACGTTGATGCTCCAGAGATCGAAGTCGAAGATCCGCACGGTGTCGGCAACACCTGCGCGTGGCAGCAGGAAGTTCCAGACATGGGCATCGCCATGGGTGATGCTGAGATGACGGCGTGAGTGGTAGCGCTGGGACAGCCCGTCCGATCGATCGATGAGACGTCGGTAGAGGATGCGGCGTTCTTCGCTGAGGCGATCGCCGAGCAGGTCGGCGAAACGATCGTAGTGGCCGGCGAAGGCCTCCATGCGCTCCGCGCTGTCCCCGGCGCTCGCAAACGTGCCGACGGTGTCGCCGAGGTCGGGATGGTCCCACCATGCCGCATGCCAGCGTGCGAGCGTGGTGACGATCGCGACCGCCTGATCGCGCGACGGCGGCAGCGGCCATTGCCCCGCGGTCGCATGGCTGTCGGTGAGATCTTCGAGCAGGAGATGCCAGGCGAGGTTCTGCTCGTCGAAATGTCCGTCGAAGCAGCGCGGCACGAGCCCAGGCGGCATTCTTGGTGCGAGCCGGGTGTAGTAGTCCACTTCGCGCCGGCCGCCATCTGCGAGCGTCTGCGCGAACGCGGAATTGGGGATTTTCACGATCAGCGAATGCGGGGCGCCGGCGGATTCGCCGACATAGCGCAGGCCGAGACGGATGATGTGTGAGACGACGGTGTCGCGTTGATGCAGCACCTTCACCTCGCGCACGGCGCCTGCGTCCAGCACGCCGCCCCTGCGCAGGGCGGCCGTCAGTTGGGCGGGCTCAACGACCGCCGGCAATTGTGGAGATGTCATGAACCATGATGCCCCTGTCCCTCGCCATACTGCACAATCACGCTCCCGGGCACCAGCGGCCGAGTTGCCGCCGGGCTCAGGCCGCCGCGGTCGAGTCGCGCACGGTACTGACGACGACCGACCGCAGCTGTTCGAGATTGGCCGCCATCCCGGCGATCGCCTGCCTGACCTCCGCGGCGCGCTCGTTGACGGAGGCAGCATCGCGGCTGACATCGCCGATCTTGGCCGAGACCTCTTTGGCAGCGGACGCCGATTCGGAAATCGACCGCGTGATCTCCCGCGTCGCGGCGTCCTGCTCCTCCATCGCGGCGGCGACCGAGGTCGCGACACCGTCGATCTCGACGATGTGGCCTCCCATGGCCTCCACGGCGTCGACTGCGGCCTGCGTCGAGGTCTGGATCTCGGCAATCAGCCGCCCGATCTCCTCGGTGGATTTGGCGGTCTGGTCGGACAGGGATTTCACCTCGGCGGCAACCACCGCGAAACCGCGGCCCGCTTCGCCGGCGCGCGCCGCCTCGATCGTGGCGTTGAGCGCGAGGAGGTTGGTCTGGCCTGCGATGCCGCCGATCAGGTCGGAAACCTCCGCGATCCTCTTCACCGATCCCGCCAGCGCCTGAATGGTCGAGCGCGCCTGCTCGCGCCCGGCGACCGCCGATTTGGTGACGGTGCTGGTCCGTGCGACCTGGCTTGCGATCTCGCGGATCGAGGCGCTCAATTCCTCGGCCGCCGCCGAGACGGCTTGCGAGCTGCCGAGGGCCTGCGTCGAGGCCGCCGCGACCGCCTGCGACTGCGCCGAGAGCGATTTCGCAATCTCGGACAGGCTGGACGCGGCCCGCTCGACGCCTTGCGTCGCCGCGCCCGCAGTGTCGACCGAGCGGCCGGTCTCGCGCTCCACGGTTTCGGCCATCTGGTGCAGGGCGGCGCGCTTGGCAAGCGCCGCCTCCTGCTCCTGCCGCAACTGTTCCTGGCGCAGGCGGGAATTCTCGATAGCCGCCTGCTTGAACACCAGGAGCGCGCCCGCCATCGAGCCGACCTCGTCCTGGCGGCGCGCGAATGGAATGTCGGCGGCGAGATCACCGGTCGCAAGCTTCTGCATCGTGTCGGTCATTCGCACGATCGGGCGCACGACACCGAGGGCAACGCCGAGCAGGCCAGCGGCAATGAAGCCGAGGACGGCTACGGAGACGCCAAGGAGGATATAGAGCATCGAGCTGTCGCGGTCCGCGGCCAGCTTCTCCATGGCGGCATTCCGCTTGTTGGCGCTCTCGACGATGCTGTCGATCACGGCGCGATGCGCAGTGTAGGCGTCCTTGAGCTGGGCATAGATGCGCTCGGACGCAGCCGCGTCCTTGGCCTTGAGCGCCGGCAGCAGCTGGTCGGATGCTTTCCAGAATTTCTGCACCTGCTCATCGGACTTCGACACCAGCGTGGTCTTGAGGTCCTCCGTGAGACTGGAGGAGACCCAGAACGCCTTGCGCTCGTCGTAATCCTTGCGGAGCTGGACTAGGCGCTCGCCATGCGCGGCCAGTTGATCCGGCTCACGCATCGCGAGGGTGGCCTCGAGGTAAGCCTCGATGATGTATTCCGGCGGCGGCAGGATGTCGGCGATGAGGTCGTTGCCGAGCTTGATGTCGGAATAGAGCGGGCCGCCGACCTTGAGTTCTTTCAAGGTGTAAAGGCTGGTGGAGACCACGGCCGCGAAACCGAGGGCCAGAACGATGCCGAATGCAATGATCGCAGAGGACAACGAGAGACGAAACTTCATGAAATATTCCAGGGCTCGCGCCGAAACCGCGAGGAGCCTAGATCAACATCGTAAATACGGGATTGCCCTTTCGAAAGGACGTCGACGAAAAGCTCCGCAAAACTACGGGCAGCAAAGCACTGAACGATCGCTGTTTGGTCAGCAAGGCTGACACACAGGCGAGAGCACAGATGGGATGCCTGCCACGCGCACTGCGCTGGAAGCGCGCGTGCCCGCCGACTCGCGTCAGCGGCACGCGACGAGTTACACGTCGAAGAACACCGTCTCGTTCTCGCCCTGAAGGTGCAGGTCGAGCCGGTAGACCGGCTTGCCGGCTTCGCGTACGGCAGTGAGCGTGGCCCGGCGGTCAGTCGGCACCAGCGCCAGCACGGGATCGGCAGCGTTGCCGGCCTCGTCGCTGAAATAGATGCGGGTGTAGAGATGCCTGAGCATGCCGCGGCCGAACACCGCAAGCAGAATATGCGGCGCCTGCGGCTTGCCGTCGGGATCCGGCACAGCGCCCGGCTTGATGGTCTCGAACGCGTAGTTGCCATCCTTGTCGGTGCCGCAGCGGGCAAAGCCGCGGAAGCTCGCATTCGGCAGCGCACGCTTGTCCTGGGGATCGGCGAAGCGACCCTGCGCATCCGGCTGCCAGATCTCCAGCATGCAATCCGGCACGGCGACGCCGTCGCCGTCGAACACACGGCCCTCGATGCGGATGCGGTCGCCTGAGACGTCCGGGGTCAGCGTTGAATTAGTGAACGCGTCGTTCCACGCGTATTCGCCGTTGGGCGTCAGGCCGTACTTGAAGAACGGACCGACCGTCTGCGATGGGGTGATCCCGTCGGGCTTCACAGACTCGTGCACTTAGTGATTCTCCATGGGGGTGGCGTTCTTGCCGCGCAGCACGACGTCAAAGCGGTAGCACAGCGCCCATTCGGGCTTGGTGTTCTCGAGATCGAACGAAGAGACCATCCGCGCCCGCGCCTTCTCATCCGGGACCGAATTGAAGATCGGGTCGAAGGGGAACAAGGGATCGTTCGGGAAATACATCTGCGTCACGAGCCGCGTGACGAAGGAATAGCCGAACACCGAGAGATGGATGTGTGCGGGCCGCCAGGCGTTGTGGTGATTGCCCCAGGGATAGGCGCCGGGCTTGATGGTGACGAAGCGGTAGTAGCCGGAAGCATCGCTCACGGTACGGCCCGCCCCGGTGAAGTTCGGATCGAGCGGCGCCGGATGCTGGTCACGGACATGGACATAGCGGCCGCAGGAATTGGCCTGCCAGATCTCGACCAAGGAGTGCGGCACGCCGCGGCCATCCTCGTCGCGGACATGGCCATGGACGATGATGCGCTCACCCAGCGGCTCGCCCGCGTGCTGGCGGGTGAGGTCGTTGTCGCCGTCGCGCACGGTCTCGTGGCCGTAGACCGGGCCGGTCAGCTCCGAGAGCGTGTGGCGCATCGGGATCAGGGGCTTGTTCGGCGCGCGCTTGATCGAGCTCTTGTAATCGGGCGACAGCGGCAGCGGATGCGCCTTGTTGCTGTCCGTGGGGTAGATGAAGGTCATGGCGAACTCCTCCCCGGCCATTGTAATCCGGCCGGTCAGCGCTTTCGCCGATCATTATAGGATATAACTAATTGGGGGAAGCGGGTTTCGAGCGCGTCGGTTCCCTGCTTCCGTCATGGCCGGGCTTGTCCGGCCATATCCACGATGTTCCCGGGGCGCCGAGAACGTGCATGCCCGGGACAAGCCCGGGCATGACGTCAGATGGACGGGGCGGACGCTTCGCGCCCGGTCAGTTCAGCTTCTCGATCGCGACCGCGACGCCCTGGCCCACGCCGACGCACATGGTGGCGAGCGCCAGCTTGCCGCCACGCTTTTCCATGCCGTGAACCGCCGTGAGGGCGAGCCGCGCGCCGCTCATGCCGAGCGGATGGCCGAGCGCGATGGCGCCGCCATGCGGATTGACGAAATCGGCATCGTCCTTGACGCCGAGCTGGCGCAGGCATGCGATACCCTGCGAGGCGAAGGCTTCGTTAAGCTCGATCAGGTCGAAATCGCTGATCTTCTTGCCGAGGCGCTCCATCAGCTTGCGGGTGGCCGGCACGGGGCCGATGCCCATGATGCGCGGCGGCACGCCGGCCGAGGCAAGGCCAAGAATGCGCGCGCGCGGCGTCAGGCCGTGCTTCTTCACCGCAGCTTCGGACGCGAGGATCATCGCGGCGGCGCCGTCATTGACGCCGGAGGCGTTGCCGGCGGTGACCGTGCCGGGATTGCGCACGATCGGCTTCAGCTTGGCGAGGCCTTCCAGCGTGGTCTCGGGACGCGGATGCTCATCCTGGTCGATGGTGATGGGGCCGGCCTTGCCGCCGGGGATCGTGATCGGCGTGATCTCCTCGGCGAAATAGCCGGCCGTGATCGCCGCACCCGCGCGCTGCTGCGAGCGGATGGCGAAGGCATCCTGGTCGGCGCGGGAAACCTGGAATTCCTCGGCGACGTTCTCCCCGGTCTCCGGCATCGCGTCGACGCCGTATTGCGCCTTCAGCAGCGGATTGATGAAGCGCCAGCCGATGGTGGTGTCGAAGATCTCAGCCGAACGCGAGAAAGCTTCCTGCGCCTTGCCCATCACGAAGGGAGCGCGGGTCATCGACTCGACGCCGCCCGCGATCGCGAGCTCGATCTCGCCGGAGCGGATCGCGCGCCCCGCAGCGCCGACGGCATCGAGGCCGGAGGCGCAGAGCCGGTTCAGGGTCTGGCCGGGAACTGAATCCGGCAGACCTGCGAGCAGGAGCGCCATGCGCGCGACGTTGCGGTTGTCCTCGCCGGCCTGGTTGGCGCAGCCGAAGAACACCTCGTCCACCTGCGCCCAGTCGAGGTTGGGGTGCTTGGCCATCAGCGCCTTGATCGGGGCTGCGGCGAGATCGTCGGCCCGCACCTTGGCGAGCGAGCCGCCGAAGCGGCCGATCGGGGTCCGGACGGCATCGCAGATAAAGACGTCACGCATCGTTGTTCTCCCTGAATGCCGCGGTTCGGCCAAATTCTTCAATGTCGGCGGAGTTTTAGGAGGGTGCCCGCGGCAGGTCAATTGACTGATGCCCGCATGTTCCGGGGGACGCGCACACAGGCCGCGCATACCGCGATGCGGACAACGTGGAAAACCTCCCCTTGCCGGCCAAAGCGATAGGAGCAGGTGGCGAAATTTTGTAGGTTGCGCCGCTCATGACGATACAGCAGCCCATCTCCGCCCAAGAGGCCGAATCCGCGCCCGCGCCGCAGGCCGAAGCAGCCGCGCGCGTCACGCCGATGATGGAACAGTACCTGGAGATCAAGGCGGCGCATCAGGGCCTCCTCTTGTTTTACCGGATGGGCGACTTCTACGAGCTGTTCTTCGAGGACGCCGAGATCGCCTCGAAGACGCTCGGCATCGTATTGACCAAGCGCGGCAAGCATCAGGGCGCCGACATTCCGATGTGCGGCGTGCCGGTCGAGCGCTCCGAGGATTATCTGCACCGCCTGATCTCGGCCGGTCACCGCGTCGCCGTCTGCGAGCAGACCGAGGATCCGGCCGCGGCGAAAGCGCGCGGCAACAAGAGCGTCGTGCGCCGCGGCGTGGTGCGGCTGGTCACGCCGGGCACGCTGACCGAGGACACGCTGCTCGACGCGCGCGCCAACAATTATCTGCTGGCGATCGCGCGCGCCCGTTCCTCGGCCGGCGGCGACCGCTTTGGCCTCGCCTGGATCGACATATCGACCGCCGAATTCATGGTCACCGAATGCTCCAGCGGCGAGCTTGCGGCGACGCTGGCGCGCATCAACCCGAACGAGGCGATCGTCACCGACGCGCTCTACAACGACAACGAGCTCGGCCAGACGTTGCGCGAGCTGCCGGCGGTGACGCCGTTGACCCGCGACGTCTTCGACGGTGCGACGGCCGAGAAGCGGCTGTGCGACTACTTCGCCGTCGCAACCATGGACGGGCTCTCCCAGCTCACGCGCCTGGAAGCCACCGCCGCGGCCGCCGCCGTCACCTACGTCGATCGTACCCAGGTCGGCAAGCATCCGCCGCTGTCGCCGCCCGCGCGCGAAGCCTCGGGCGCGACCATGGCGATCGACCCGGCCACCCGCGCCAATCTCGAGCTGACGCGGACCCTCGCCGGCGAGCGCCGTGGTTCGCTGCTCGACGCGATCGACTGCACGGTGACCTCGGCCGGCTCGCGCCTGCTGGCTCAGCGCCTGGCGGCCCCGCTGACGGATGCGCCGGCGATCGCGCGGAGGCTCGACGCGGTCAGGGCCTTCGTGGCCGATTCCGCCGCGCGCGAGGACATTCGCAGCATCCTGCGCGGCGCACCCGACATTGCGCGCGCGCTGGCCCGGCTCTCGGTCGGCCGCGGCGGACCGCGCGACCTCGCCGGCATTCGCGACGGCATCATCGCTGCGGACCAGGTCCTGGCCCGGCTCTCCGAACTGGATCGACCGCCGCAGGAGATCGCAGCGGTGATGGCGGCGCTGCAGAGGCCGTCGCGCGCTCTCGCATCCGAATTCGCCGGCGCACTCGACGAGCAGCTGCCGCTGATCAAGCGCGACGGCGGCTTCGTGCGCCAGGGCTACGAACCGGCACTGGATGAGGCGCGCAACCTGCGCGACGCCTCGCGCCTGGTGGTGGCCTCGATGCAGGCGCGCTACGCCGACGACACCGGCGTGAAGGGCCTCAAGATCCGCCACAACAACGTGCTCGGCTATTTCGTCGAGGTCACCGCCCAGCATGGCGACAAGCTGATGTCGGCGCCGCTGAACGCCACCTTCATCCACCGCCAGACCCTGGCGGGACAGGTGCGCTTCACCACCTCCGAGCTCGGCGAGATCGAGGCCAAGATCGCCAATGCCGGCGACCGCGCGCTCGGGCTCGAGCTCGAGATCTTCGAGCGGCTCTGCGCCAGGGCGCTCGCGATCAGCGACGATCTGCGCGCGGCGGCGCAAGGGTTTGCGCTGCTCGACGTCGCGACCTCGCTGGCCAAGCTGGCAGTCGACGAGAACTATGTGCGGCCCGAGGTCGATGGCTCGCTCAGCTTCGCCATCGAAGCCGGCCGTCATCCGGTGGTGGAGCAGGCCCTGAAGCGCAACGGCGAGCCGTTCATTGCGAATGCCTGCGATCTGTCGCCTGCGCCAGCGCAGAAGTCCGGTCAGCTCTGGCTGCTGACCGGTCCGAACATGGCGGGTAAGTCGACCTTCCTGCGCCAGAATGCGCTGATTGCCTTGATGGCTCAGATCGGCAGCTTCGTGCCGGCCACCCGCGCGCGGATCGGCATCGTCGATCGCCTGTTCTCGCGCGTCGGCGCCGCCGACGATCTCGCCCGCGGCCGTTCGACCTTCATGGTGGAGATGGTCGAGACCGCGGCCATCCTCAACCAGGCCGGCGAGCGCTCGCTCGTGATCCTCGACGAGATCGGCCGCGGCACCGCTACCTTCGACGGCCTTTCGATCGCGTGGGCCGCAATCGAGCATCTGCACGAGAGCAATCGCTGCCGCACATTGTTCGCCACGCATTATCACGAGCTAACCGCGCTGGCGGCCAAGCTGCCGCGGATGTTCAACGCCACCGTGCGCGTCAAGGAATGGCAGGGGAACGTCGTGTTCCTGCACGAGGTGCTGCCGGGCTCGGCCGACCGCTCCTACGGCATCCAGGTCGCCAAGCTCGCCGGCCTGCCGCCGGCGGTGATCACGCGCGCCAAATCGGTGCTGTCCAAGCTGGAGGCACAGGATCGCGGCCAGACAGCGCGCGCGCTGATGGACGACCTGCCGCTGTTCGCAGTCCCCTCGCGCGCCGCCGCGGAGGCCGCGCCGCCGAGCGAAGCCGAGCAGCTCATGGAGGCGGTGAAGGCGCTTCACCCCGACGAGATGTCGCCGCGCGAGGCGCTCGATGCGCTCTATGCCCTGAAGGCCAAGCTGCCGAAGCCGTAATCGTGCTGAAGCCCGGATGAGGGCAACGACATCCGGGAGGTTTGTTCCCGCATGTCGCTTCGCTCATGCGGGCTACCTATGCAAGGTCAAGCCCGCGCCGCCATCGCCGCGGCTTCCGCGGCGGCGCGCTGCATGCTGGTCGACATCTCGTTCGTCACCGTGCTCTGTTCCTCGATCGCCGCGGCCGTCGACGTCACGTACTCGCTGACATTGTTGATCGCCTGCTTGATCGAACCAAGCGCGCTGACGACATCGCTGGAAATGCTGTTGAGGCTGCCAATCTCCTCGCCGATCTTGTCGGTGGCCTGCTTGGCCTGGTTGGCGAGGCTCTTCACCTCGGATGCGACCACTGCAAAGCCGCGGCCTGCTTCACCGGCGCGCGCGGACTCGATCGTGGCGTTGAGCGCGAGCAGGTTGATCTGCCCCGTGATGTTGTTGATCATCTCGACGATGCCGCTCATCGCCTGCGCGGCTTCGGTGAGACGCTGGGCCTGCGCATCGGCCGAAGACACCTGCTCGACCGCGCTCATCGCGGTTTCGCGCGATTTGGTCATCGCCTCGGAAATCTCCCGTACCGACGCATTGAGCTCCTCGGAGCCGGCAGCAACCGATTCCATCATGCCGCGGACGCGTTCGTTGCCCATGCGGACAAGGACCTGTTTGGTCACGTCGGTGGCGTATTTCACCACCTTGAACGGCTTGCCGTTGAGATCGAGGATCGGATTGTAGGAGGCCTGGATGTAGACCTCCTTGCCGCCCTTGCCGATGCGCTTGTATTCGGCCGCCTGGTACTCGCCGCGATTGAGTGCGGCCCAGAACTCGCGATAGCGGGAACCGTCGCGCTCTGAGGCCTCGACGAACATGCTGTGATGCTTGCCCTTGATCTCGGCCAGCGAATAGCCGAGCGCGCCGAGGAAATTGGCGTTGGCGGTGATGATCGTGCCGTCCATGTTGAATTCGATGACGGCCTGGGCCTTGTCGATCGCCGCGATCTGACCGGCGAGATCGGCGTTCTTCAGCTTCTGCGCGGAGACATCGGTCGCGAACTTCACGACCTTGAAGGGCTTGCCCTTCTCGTCGAAGACCGGATTGTATGAGGCCTGGATCCAGACTTCCCTGCCGCCCTTGCCGATACGCTTGTATTCGGCAGCCTGGTATTCACCGCGGTTGAGCGCGGCCCAGAACTCGCGGTAGGCGGCACCGTCGCGCTCTTTGGGCTCGACGAACATGCTGTGGTGCTTGCCCTTGATCTCGTCGAGCGAATAGCCGAGCGCGCCGAGGAAGTTGGCGTTGGCGGTGATGATCGTGCCGTCCATGTTGAACTCGATGACCGCCTGCGAACGGCTCGCAGCTGCCACCTGCGCGCCAAAGTCGAGGTTCCGGAGGCGGATCGAGGCATCGGACCATTCCACCACGATTCCGGCGCGGCTGCCGTCCTCGTTCTTCACGGGCGTTGCGACGAGATCGAACTTCCGTTCACCGATCTGGATCATCGCACGATGCACCGTGCTGAGGCTCGCGAGCATCCGGCGCTGATGTTGGGGGTTCTTGTGGAACACGTCGATGTTGGTGCCGACGAGCGTGTTCACATTGAAATGCGGCAGCTCCTTCTTGAGATCTGTCTCCGCCTCGCGGAGCAAATCCGTGACGGCATTGTTCATGTAGACGATGTTGAGGTCGTTATCCGCGACCATCACATTGGCACTCACCACCTTGGTCGCCATCAACGTCAATGCGTCGGAATTCGACTTGCGCTTGAACATAGTATCTCCGTATCAACCCGGTTGTGCAAAGGCGCTCCGTAGACTTACGGACCGCAAACGGACGTACTGAACGCTGGACGGGAATTGCCAAGGTCAATGTAAGCAACAAGTTCGAATAAACTTCTAACATCCTCATCGGATATCAGCAGCGCGGGCCTCGCCGAGTGAGTCGGTCGCACGCAACGATCAGCGACTCCTCGCCCACAGCGTCAAATTCCAGATGACGCAGGTCGCGAGCGCGAGGCACAACCCGACGGCGGAGCCGAACCATACGACTGCAACGTGCAGCACAGCGATGGCCATGCCGAATCCGAGCAGGCCCCAGGCGGAGTTGGCAAACACGGCGGCGGTCGGCCGTCCGCCGATGCGCGGATGCAGGATCACCATGATACTGGAGAACACCACTGGATACAGTGCGATGATGCCGCTGATGCGGGGACCAACCCAGCTCGATGTCGAGACCACGATGGCAACGAGAGTTGCGACCAGCGCAGCGCGCATCGGCACATCGTACCAACGGCGCGTCACCAGCGGCATCTTCACATGACGATAGCCCGCGAGCAGCGGTATGCAGACGCCGAACGCGATCAGATTGGCCGCAAGCCCCGCGGCGAGGGACCAGTCGAATTGGCGGATGATCGATGCAAGCACGATCCAGACCGCGACTGCGCATCCACAACTGACGAGAAGGCCATGTCGCTGCGCCAGCACGACATAGGTGAGTGCGAGAACGATCGTCGCGGCATTGACCGGCAGGCTCGCCAGCGCACTCTGCGCGATGAAGGCCGCGTCGTGATCGAGCGCGAGGAAAACGTAGGAGGGACCGGCCGAAACCGGCAGGGTCGCGACCAGCGCGCCGATCACAGGACCGAAGCGCTCGGCGACGACCGACGCCGTCACCACGAAAGCCGCCGCAACCGCCATGCGCAGGAGAAGAAAGAGAAGGAAGTGGAGGTCGAGGGACATTCTGTCTGTCATTCCGGGACGCTCGAAGCGCGCGCCCGGAATCCATAACCACAGGCCGTCGTGGTTCGAGAGCTGGGAGCAACGACCGTCCCGAAATCGCGACGGCCTGCGCTCATGGCGTCCCGGGCTCGCGCCAAGAGGCATGCCCCCGGGACGACACCAATTGCTGGGATGATGACTTGCGCCCTTACATCCGCTGCATCGACACCGACACCTTCGGGCCGTTCTTGATGGTCTGATAGACCACGCAATAGCGCTCGGTGAGCTTGAGCAGGAGATCGAGCTTGTCCTGCGGCGCGTCTGTGTCGACCTCGAAGCGCAAACGGATCTCGGCAAAGCCGACCGGCGCTTCCTTGTCGATGCCGAGCGTGCCGCGGAAGTCGAGATCGCCCTCGGCATAGACGTTGCCAGTCTTGAGCGGCACCTCGATCGCCGTCGCAACCGATTTCAACGTGACGCCAGCACAGGCAACCAGGGCTTCAAGCAGCATGTCGCCGGAGCAGAGCTCGAGGCCGGAGCCGCCGGTGCCCGGATGCAGGCCGGCCATCGCGATGGCGCGCCCTGTCTCGATCTTGCAGGCGATGCCTTCGCTGGCGGTGGAGCCCTTGGCCTTCAGCGTGATCAACGCAGCCTTGGGATCGGTCTTGTAGCGCTCCTTGATCGGGGCTTGCATCTGGCGCAGTTGCACAGCGTCCATCTTGTTCTCTCCCGGGACATGATACCTCCGATGTACCGGCTCGCAGCAAGATTGTCACCACCACATGGCCCGCCCGGGACCCTCTGTTGCGTCGCGGTCGGGCACGCTGCGGTCGAGCGATCGGTCGAGTGAGGTCAGCACGCTGCGCTTGAAATTCTCGAACAGGGGCGAGTTGCGGTCGCGGGGCCGGCCGAGATTGATCCCGATCTGGTCGAACAGCCTGCCCGGTCGCGGTCGCATTACCAGCACGCGGTCGGCCAGCACCACGGCCTCGTCGACGTCGTGAGTGACGAGGATCAAGGTCGGCCGCGTGTCGGCCCAGAGGTCGAGCAGATGATCCTGGAGATCCCTGCGGGTGAAAGCGTCGAGCGCGGAGAACGGCTCGTCGAGCAGCAGCACCTCCGGCTGCGGCACCAGCGCCCGCGCAATCGCAACCCGCTGCGCCTGCCCGCCGGAGAGCTCGCGCGGCCAGGCCTGCGCCTTGTCGGCGAGCCCGACGCGCTCGAGCGCGCGCGCCACCTTCTCGCGGCGCTGGATCGCGGGCAAATCGGCGAGCCCAAAGCCGATGTTGTCGGCGACGCTGAGCCACGGCAGCAGCCGAGGCTCCTGGAAGATGATGCCTATCTTGGCGTGCGGCGAGGTGATGACCTCATCGTCGAGCGTCACCGAGCCTGAGCTGGCACGGTCGAGGCCGGCGATGGCGCGCAACAATGTGGATTTGCCGCAGCCGGAGCCGCCGATGATGGCGATAATCTCGCCTTGCCTGATCTCGGCCGAGAAGCGCGCCAGCGCCTCGACGCCGTTGGGATAGGTCTTGCTGACCCGGTCGAGCGCCAGCATTGCCTCAAGCTCCCGCCGCGCGCGAGAAGGCGTCCTGCCAGCGCAGGAAGGGCGCGGACCCGATCTCGATCAGCCAGTCCGTGAGCTTGCCGAGGACGGCGAAGATCACGATGGCGGCGAGGATCTGCGATGGTTTGCCGAGCTGCTGGCCATCGAGCAGGAGATAGCCGAGGCCTTCGGCGGCGCCGATCAGCTCGGCCGCGACCACGAACATCCAGCCGAGCCCAAGTCCGACGCGCAAGGACACGACATAGGCGGGCAGCACCGCAGGCAACAGGATGCGGCGGATCATGGCGAACCCGGACAGGCGAAAGGTGCGACCGACCTCGACGATCTTGCGATCGACCGACAGGATCGCGCCCATCACGCCCAGGTAGACCGGAAAGAACACACCGACCGCGATCAGTGCGTTCTTCGAGGTCTCCAAGATACCGAGCCAGAGAATGAACAACGGCACCCAGGCGAGCGAGGGAATCGCACGCAGTGCCTGCACGGTCGGATCGAGCAGCCGGCGCGCCAGCGACCAATAGCCGGAGATGGCGCCGAGCAGCGTGCCCGCAACCACGCCGAACAGGAAGCCGAGGCCGACGCGCCAGAGCGTCGCCGTGATGTGGCGGACCAGCTCCCCAGAGTGGGCGAGCTCGGCGATTTCGACCAGGACGCGCGAGGGCGGCGGCACCAGCCGGCCGTTGGACCAGCCAAACCAGACCACGAGCTCCCAGCCAAGCGCCAGCGAGGCCGGCAGCAGCACACCCAGCATGGGCCGCCCAAAGCGCGACAGCGCCGATGTTGCGGCGGCACGCTCGGCTGTATCAGAGGATTGTCGAAGAACTGGCGCGTCGGAGATCATGGCCATTAGCAAGCGTGTCTGGTGAAGGAATGCAAGGGCGCGCGACATTCTCCGCCGTCGCCCCGGACAAGCGAAGCGCAGATCGAGGCCCATAACCCCAGGACGATGTGGTTACGGGGACCCGGAGTGACGTCTTCCGCGCCAAACGACTCCCCTTGATTACGGGTCCCGGGTCTGCGCTCACGCTTGCCCGGGACGACAGCGGAGACTGCTGCGCTTGTCCGCCTCTTCTCTGCCGACCTCAATTCGTCGGCAGCGGGACCTGGTCGTCGATCAGGGCGTCCAGCGTCGCCTTGACGTTGACCTTGGGATCGACGACGCCGGCTTGCTGGAGTGCGAGACCGGCGGCGAGGATCGACTCGCGCTGGGGGGCGCCAATGCGGCTGTGGGTGAGCTCGGTGCGGTCCTTCAACTGCTTGTCGACGACCGCCTCGGGGAGTTTCGTGACGGCGATGAAGGTCCTCTTCAGCTCGTCGTAGTTCGCCAGCGAGTACTTCCGCGCTTCCTCGTAAATCGAGAGGACGCGGCGGACGGCCTCGGGATGATCCTTCAAGAACTGCTCGCGCACATTGAGGATGCCCCAGGTGTTGGCCTCAGCCTTGCGGTGGAACAGCCTTGCGCCCTCCTCGACCTCCGCTTGCGCCATCATGGGATCGAGACCGGCCCAAGCGTCGACGTCGCCGCGGATCAGCGCGGTCTTGCCATCGGCATGCTGAAGGAGCACGGGTGTGATGTCTTTCTCCGTCAGGCCGGCGCCGAGCAGCGCACGCACCAGAAAGATGTGCGGATCGGTGCCGCGCGTCACCGCGACGCGCTTGCCCTTGAGATCGGCAACAGCAGCGATCCTGGAGTCCTTGCCCGTCACCAGCGCGGTCCATTCGGGGCGTGAATAGACATAGATCGACTTGATCGGATTGCCGTTGATGCGGGCGACAAGCGCCGCCGAGCCCGCGGTCGAGCCGAAATCGATCGAGCCGGCGTTGAGGAATTCGAGCGCCTTGTTGGACCCGGCCGACTGAACCCAGGTGACCTTGATGCCGTCCTTGGCGAACTCTTTCTCCAGAAGACCCTTTTGCTTCAGGACCATCGATACCGGATTGTAGGTCGCCCAATCGATGCGGATCTCCTTGAGCGGATCCGCCGCCCGTGCCGCGGGAGTCACGGCGAGCGCCACCGCGCCTGCCAACAGAATGCGTCGTGTAATCCTGGTCACGCTCAGCCTCCTCCAAAAACTTCATTGTCTTTCAATGAGTTATATCTAGAGGTCAATGAGAAATCTGTCCCTCCAAAGTACCCGAGCTGAGGACAGACTTGCCCGAAGCCGCGCCTTTCCAGCATGGAACGACTATTGCCAGAGATTGGCGGGTGACAGCGCCTTTCACCTCTTATATCCGGAGAGACATGGACAGCATCGCGACTGAGCAGAAGGCCGGGGCGGACGATCGCTTCGATACCGCGCGGATCACCGCCGCGGTCGATGCGCTTGCCGAAAAGCATCAGGGACGCGAGGACGCGTTCCGCACGGCGATGGCGCAACTGCTCAAGGCGGAGCTGATCGCCGCGCGCGCCGCCGCACAGGCGATCCTCCTGAAGGACCGCCACGGCCGCCGCTGCGCCGAGCGGCTGTGCCACGTGCAGGACGAGATCATCCGTATCCTGTACTCTGCCGCGACGCGCCATCTGTACCGCTCGCCGATCCCGAGCGGCGCCGAGCGCATGGCGGTGGTGGCGACCGGCGGCTACGGCCGCGGCCTGATGGCGCCGGAATCGGACATCGATCTGCTCTTCATCCTGCCCTACAAGCAGACCGCCTGGGGCGAGCAGGTCGCCGAAGCGATTCTCTATTGTCTCTGGGACATGGGGCTGAAGGTCGGACACGCCACGCGCTCGGTCGATGAATCGATCCGGCAGGCGCGCGGCGACATGACGATCCGCACCGCGATCCTGGAGACGCGCTTCCTCACCGGCGACAAGCCGCTCTATGACGAGCTGGTCGAGCGTTTCGACAAGGAGGTCGTGCAGGGCACCGCGTCTGAATTCGTCACCGCAAAGCTCGCCGAGCGCGAAGAGCGGCACCGCCGCGGCGGCCAGTCACGCTATCTGGTCGAGCCCAATGTCAAGGACGGCAAGGGGGGTTTGCGCGACCTGCACACGCTGTTCTGGATCGCCAAGTACGTCTACCGCGTCCGCGATACGAACGAGCTGGTCGTGCGCGGCGTGTTCGATGCGCAGGAATATCGCTCCTTCCGTCGCTGCGCGGATTTCCTCTGGTCGGTGCGCTGCAATCTGCATTTCCATTGCAACCGCGCCGAAGAGCGCCTCTCCTTCGACCTCCAGCGCGAGATCGCGGTGCGCCTCGGCTACACCTCGCATCCCGGGATGCAGGACGTCGAGCGCTTCATGAAGCACTACTTCCTGGTGGCCAAGGAGGTCGGCAACCTCACCGCCATCCTCTGCGCCAAGCTCGAGGACCAGCAGGCCAAGCCTGCGCCGGTGCTGAGCCGGATGATGGCGCGGCTGCGCCCCAGCACCGTGAAGCGGCGCGTCCCCGACAGCGACGACTTCATCGTCGACAACAACCGCATCAACGTCGCCGCGCCCGACATCTTCAAGCACGATCCGGTCAATCTGATCCGCATCTTCCGCTTGGCGCAAAAGAACAACCTCGCCTTCCACCCGGATGCCATGCGCGACGTGACGCGCTCGCTCGGCCTGATCAACGCCCAGCTTCGCGAGAATCCCGAGGCCAACCGGCTGTTCATGGAGATCCTGACCTCCGACAACGCGGAGATCGTGCTGCGGCGGATGAACGAGACCGGCGTGCTCGGCCACTTCATCCGCGCCTTCGGCAAGATCGTCTCGATGATGCAATTCAACATGTATCATCACTACACCGTCGACGAGCACCTGATCCGCTGCATCGGCTTCCTGCAGGACATCGAGCGCGGCGGCATCGAGGAGTTCGCGCTCGCCAGCGACCTCTTCCGCAAGATCCGGCCGGAGCACCGCGCCGTGATCTACATCGCGACCTTGCTGCACGACGTCGCCAAGGGCAGGCCCGAGGATCACTCGATCGCTGGCGCCAAGGTGGCCCGCCGGCTGTGCCCGCGGCTCGGCTTCAGTCCGGCCGACACCGAGCTCGTGGCCTGGCTGATCGAGGAGCATCTGACGATGTCCACGGTCGCGCAGTCGCGCGATCTTTCGGACCGCAAGACCATCGAGAATTTCGCCGCCGTGGTGCAGTCGGTCGAGCAGATGAAGCTCCTGACCATCCTGACCACGGCCGACATCCGGGGTGTCGGTCCAGGCGTGTGGAACGGCTGGAAGGCGCAGCTTCTGCGCTCGCTCTATTATGAAACCGAGCCGGTGCTCACGGGCGGCTTCTCGGAAGTCGATCGCGGCAAGCGCCTCACGGCCGCCTATGCCGAATTCCGCAACGCCTTTGCCGAATGGCCGGCGGAAGAGCTCGATGCCTATATCGGACGGCACTATCCGGCCTATTGGCTCAAGGTCGAGCTGCCGCGCAAGATCCGCCACGCCCGCTTCGTCCGCTCCAGCGAGCAGGCCGGCCACAAGCTCGCGATCAATGTCGGCTTCGACGAGGTGCGCGGCGTCACCGAGCTGACGATCTTCGCCGCCGACCATCCCTGGCTGCTGTCGATCATCGCCGGCGCCTGTGCCTCGGCCGGCGCCAACATCGTGGACGCCCAGATCTACACCACGACCGACGGCCGCGCGCTCGACACGATCTCGATCTCCCGGGAATACGATCGCGACGAGGACGAGGGAAGGCGCGCCACGCGCATCGGCGAGATGATCGAGGACGTGCTGGAGGGCAAGTTGCGCCTGCCCGAAGCCGTCGCGCGGCGCACCGTGCGCAGCAAGGCGAGGCCGTTCGTGATCGAGCCGGAAGTGACCATCAACAACCAATGGTCCGACCGCTACACCGTGGTCGAGGTCTCCGGCCTCGACCGGCCCGGCCTGCTCTACGAGCTGACCACGGCGATCTCCAAGCTAAACCTCAATATTGCGTCGGCCCATGTCGCGACCTTCGGCGAGCGCGCGCGCGACGTGTTCTACGTCACCGACCTCCTGGGCGCGCAGATCAACGCGCCGACGCGGCAGGCCGCGATCAAGAGCGCGCTGACTCATGTGATGGCTAGCGACAAAGCGGTTCAGCCGGCGGCGTGAGGCCTCTCGTCATTCCGGGGCGCCGCGATAGCGGCGAACCCGGTATCCATTGAGCGAACGGTTACGCGGATAGATGATCCGGGCTCGCGCCTCGCGCGCCCCGGAAGACGATGGGGGAGACCTAAACCTCCACCCCCTCATGCCGCAACAGCCAGCGCTTGCGCTCCAGTCCGCCGCCGTACTTCACCAGCGAACCGTTCGCACCGATCAGGCGATGGCAGGGCAGCACCACGCTGATCGGATTTGAGCCGTTGGCATGACCAACGGCGCGGATCGCCCTGGGCATGGCGATCTTTGCCGCGAGCGCGCCATAGCTCATGGTGGTGCCGGCAGGAATCTGCGCGAGCGCAGTCCAGACCTTCTGCTGGAACGGCGTGCCGGCGATGCGCCACGCAATGCCTGCGATCTGACCGAGATCGCCGTCGAAATAGCGCTCCAGCGCAATCCGCATCGCCGTCGGCGCAGGCTGCTCGCGCAGATCCACCGTGCCGTAATGGAGGCGCAACAGTTCACGCATGCGCTGCTCGTAGTCTTCCCAGTCGAGCGCACGCAACGCGCCTTCGGCATCGGTGACGAGCAGCGCGGTACCGATCGGCGTCGTCACGCGATCGAGGTCGAAGCGGTCGGGCAAGTTGGTTGAACGAGCGGGCATCGCGGCACCAGGCATCGAAACACACCCGTCGCACTTGCCATGCCGGCCGTGCTAACGTCCACCCGAAAGCTGACGCTTCGGGGGAGGTCAACTTGAACCTGATCGCCAATGTCCTGGTGGCGCTGGTCGCAGCACTGCACGTCTTCTTCCTGATCCTGGAGATGTTTCTCTGGGACAGGCCGCAGGGCCTCAAGGTGTTTCGCAACACGCCGGAGAAGGCCGAGATCACGAAGGTGCTGGCCGCCAATCAGGGCCTCTATAACGGCTTCCTCGCCGCCGGCCTGATCTGGGGGCTTGCGCACGGCAACCCGACCTTCGCATTCCAGATCAAGGTCTTCTTCCTGCTTTGCGTGATCGTGGCCGGTGCTTATGGCGCCGCGACCGTCAGCACGCGGATTCTGATCGTGCAGGCGCTGCCCGCGGCCGTCGCTCTGGTCGCATTGTTTCTCGCCTGAGACGCTACGGCGCAGCGCCGCCATCCTTGCGTAGCGGCAAACCTTCCTCCACAATCTTCGGCAGCGATGGCGACCGTTGCAATCAACGGAGAAAGACCGTCGGCCGATAATTCCGTCAGGAGGAACGACCCAACATGAACAATCGCAGAGCCTTCATAGCTGCCGCAGCGGCGCTCGCCGTCGCGGTCTCCACCAGCCAGGCCCTCGCCCAGAAGAAATACGACACCGGCGCAACCGACACGGAGATCAAGATCGGCCAGACTGTGCCGTTCTCCGGCGCCTATTCGGTCTATGCCAACATCGGCAAGACCCAGGCCGCCTACTTCAAGATGATCAACGATCAGGGCGGCATCAACGGCCGCAAGATCAACCTGATCCAATATGACGACGCCTATTCGCCGCCGAAGACGGTCGAGCAGGTCCGCAAGCTGGTCGAAGGCGACGAGGTCCTGTTCACTTTCCAGCTGATCGGAACTGCCGCGAACGCCGCCGTGCAGAAATACCTCAACGGCAAGAAGATCCCGCAGCTCCTCGCCTCGACGGGTGCCGCGCGCTTCAACGACCCGCAGAACTACCCCTGGACCATGGCCTATAATCCCAATTACGTGTCCGAGGGACGGATCTACGCCAAGTACATTCTCGCCAATCACCCCAACGCCAAGATCGGCGTGCTCTACCAGAACGACGACATGGGCCGCGACTATCTCGCCGGCCTCAAGAGCGGCCTTGGCGACAAGGCCAACATGATCGTCGGCGAGGTGTCCTATGAGGTGACCGATCCGACCGTCGACTCCCAGGTGGTCAAGCTGAAGTCGATGGGCGTCGACCTGTTCTATGACGCCTCAACGCCCAAGTTCGCGGCGCAGGCCATCAAGAAGCTCGCCGACCTCGGCTGGACCCCGGTGCATATCCTCGACATCAACGCGAGCCCGGTGTCGGCGACGCTGAAGCCCGCCGGCCTCGACATCTCCAAAGGCATCATCTCGACGAACTACGGCAAGGACCCGGGCGATCCCCAGTGGAAGGACGATCCAGGTGTGAAGGCCTTCTTCGCCTTCATGGACAAGTACTTCCCCGAAGGAGACAAGCTCAACACCATCAACACCTACGCCTATTCGGTGGCGGAACTGCTGGTGCAGGTGCTCAAGCAATGCGGCGACGACCTGACGCGCGAGAACGTCATGAAGCAGGCCGCCAACATCAAGGGCTTCACGCCGAGCCTTGCGCTGCCGGGTATCAAGATCAACACCGGCCCCAACGACTACCGCGTCAACAAGCAGATGCAGATGATGAAGTTCAACGGCGAACGCTGGGAGCTGTTCGGACCGATCATCGAGGACTCGGGGCCGTCGGGCTAGGCTTCGCGATCATTCCGGGATGGCGCGCAAGCGCCAGACCCGGAACCTTGCGATTCCGGGGTCGATGCCTTCGCGTCGCCCCGGAATGACGTTGTCTACTTCGGTATCTCCCCAAAGTTCTTCCCTACCGGCAGCACAGCGTGCCTGATCAGCCGGGAATCCTCCACCGCGGCCTGGCGATGCTTCACCGCCTCGCGGTAGACGGGGTCACGGATCATCTCGACGAAGGCAGCGACGCTCGGATATTCGGCGATGAAGCAATGGTCCCAGCGTTCCTCCTGCGGGCCGATCAGCATCAGCTCGAATTTTCCCTGCCAGACGATTCGCCCGCCGAGGCGTTCGAACACCGGGCCGCTCTCGCGGCCATAGGCCGCATAGGCTTCCGCGCCGCTGGCCTTGCGGCCATCGGGGTAGGCCGCTTCTTTCCGCAAGCGCACAAGATTGAGCATGTGGATCGGGCCCGGGCGATCGTCCTCCCGGAATTGCGCGAAGATCTCCTTGGTCGGGTCGATGTGGCCCATTTGTGCTCCCTTCGTGAGGTTCCAAGTCTGCTTTGTGCCGGCGATCCTAGCGCTGCGGCGCTTCAAGCGGAACTGCGGCGGGTGAATGCCGCACCTCCTAATTGCGCGTTAAGGTCCGGGGTAACCGGGCCTTAAACAGCGACCGCTAGCGTGCGGCGGGGCGAGCTGACCGGGCGTATTGCGTATGGCGTGGGGAAAGAAGAAGGGTGCGCGGAAGGAGCCGCTGTTCGGCTTGCCCGCCGCGCTCGCCGATCTGCGCCTCACTCCGGCCGACCGCATTCCCGGCGGTGACGACAAGCCGAAGAAATCTTCCAAGACATCCGCCAAGCGCAAGAGCGACGATGCCGGCAACGAGCCGCCGCGCGAGCGCAAGGCACCCGCCGGTCGCAGCGGCGCCAAGCGCCGCACGAAGTCGCGTGGAGGCTTCGGCCTCGGCCGTCTGGTCTATTGGGGCGCGGTGCTGAGCCTGTGGGGCGTCATCGCAGTGATCGGCGTCGTGATCTATGTCGGCGCCCATCTGCCGCCGATCCAGTCGCTGGAAATCCCCAAGCGCCCGCCGACGATCCAGATCGTCGGGATGGACGGCAGCATCCTGGCGCAGCGGGGCGAGATGGCCGGTGCCAATGTCGCGCTGAAGGATTTGCCGCCGTACCTGCCGAAGGCGTTCATCGCCATCGAGGACCGCCGCTTCTACTCGCATTTCGGCATCGATCCCGTCGGCATCCTGCGCGCGCTGGTCACCAACGTGCTCCATCGCGGCGTCTCACAAGGCGGCTCGACGCTGACGCAGCAGCTCGCCAAGAATCTGTTCCTGACCCAGGAACGCACCATGCGGCGCAAGCTGCAGGAGGTGGAGCTCGCGATCTGGCTGGAGCGCAAGCATTCCAAGAACGAGATTCTGGAGCTCTATCTCAACCGCGTCTATTTCGGCTCCGGCGCCTACGGCGTCGAAGCGGCCGCGCAGAAATATTTCGGCAAGTCGGCCAAGAACGTCACCATTGCCGAGGCCGCGATGCTGGCCGGCCTCGTCAAGTCGCCGTCCCGCCTTGCGCCGAACCGCAACCCGGAAGGTGCCGAAGCGCGGGCGCAGATCGTGCTCGCTGCGATGGCGGATGCGCAGTTCATCACCGACGCGCAGGCGAAGGCCTCGATCGGCCACCCCTCCTACAACGTGAAGCCCGTCGGCGCCGGCACGGTGAACTACGTCGCGGACTGGATCGGCGAGGTGCTGGACGATCTGGTCGGCCAGATCGACGAGAGCATCAAGGTCGAGACCACGATTGATCCGAAGCTGCAGAGCGTTGCGGAAGCCGCGATCATCGACGAGCTCGCGGCCAAGAGCGTGAAGTTCAATGTCAGCCAGGGCGCACTGGTGGCGATGACGCCCGATGGCGCAGTGCGCGCCATGGTGGGCGGACGAAACTATTCAGACAGCCAGTACAACCGCGCGGTCACCGCCAAGCGGCAGCCCGGCTCCTCGTTCAAGCCGTTCGTCTATCTGACCGCGCTCGAACAGGGGCTGACGCCCGACACCGTCCGCCAGGACGCTCCCATCGAGGTCAAGGGCTGGAAACCCGAGAACTACACCCACGAATATTTCGGAGCGGTGACGCTGACGCAGGCGCTGGCGATGTCGCTCAACACCGTCGCGATCCGTCTCGGGCTCGAGGTCGGGCCGAAGAATGTGGTGCGCACCGCGCACCGGCTCGGCATCTCCTCCAAGCTCGAGCCGAACGCCTCGATCGCGCTCGGAACGTCCGAAGTCTCCATGGTCGAGCTGGTCGGCGCCTACGCGCCGTTCGCCAATGGCGGCCTCGCGGTGGCGCCGCATGTCGTGACGAGGATCAGGACGCTCAGCGGCAAGCTGCTCTACATGCGCCAGCCGGAGGAGCGCAACCAGGTCATCGACACCCGCCATGTCGGCATGATGAACGCGATGATGCGGGAGACGCTGATATCAGGCACCGCCAAGAAGGCCGAGATCCCCGGCTGGCCGGCGGCCGGCAAGACCGGCACCAGTCAGGATTATCGCGACGCCTGGTTCATCGGCTACACTGCAAATCTCGTCACGGGCGTCTGGCTCGGCAACGACGACAACTCGCCGACCAAGAAAGCGACCGGCGGCGGCCTGCCGGTCGAAGTCTGGTCGCGCTTCATGAAGGCGGCGCATGAGGGCGTGCCCGTGGCGGCATTGCCGAGCGTGCCCGGTGGCTGGGGCCTGTCGAACCTCGCGCACGCGGCCTCGCAGGTGTCGCCGCCGACGCCGGCCGCGCCCGGACCAGCTCCGTCCAGCAACGGCGGCTATCGTCCGCCGCCCCCGACGCGCGCGAATGTGCGGCCCGAACCGGCGGCAGGGCTCGACGGGTGGCTGATGGATCGGCTGTTCGGCGGAAACCGATAGCTCGCACTGAGGTTCTGGGTACCTCACGGCGGCGGGTGCGAAAAACAACCCCATGCACAGTAGGCAGCGCTAGCAAGATCAACAGCTTGCGCAGACCGCACTGCAGGTGAACCTCGCGCCGTCAGTCCGATGTCATTCGCGCCGCCAGATCTCGCCGTCGGCCTGGCCCTAATCCTCGACACCGTAGCGGTGCAGATCGTTCCCGTACGTGTCGAGCCACTTCTTGGCGCGCTCCATCGACGGGCAGATCTTGCCGCACACGCGCCAGAACCGTGCCGAGTGGTTCATCTCGACGAGATGGGCGACCTCGTGGGCGGCGAGATAGTCGAGCACGAAGGGCGGTGCGAGGATCAGACGCCAGGAGAACGACAGCGAGCCGGCAGAGGTACAGGAGCCCCAGCGGCTGGACTGGTCGCGGATCGAAAGCCGCTTGACGCGAACGCCGAGTTCGGCGGCGTAGGCTTCGGCCGAGCGCTGCAGGTCGCGGCGCGCCTCGCGCTTGAGGAAGTCGCTGACGCGGCGGTCGACATGCTCGAGGCCGCCGGCGACGCAGAGGATGCGTTCACCGCTGTCACGCGTCTCGGTCCATACCGTGCCGCGCTGGCCGGCGCGATGAACAATGCGATGCGGCGTGCCGCGCAGCGGTATCACCGTGCCCGGTTGAAATGGTGCTGCCTTCGGCAAGCGGCCGAGACGGGCCGCGATCCACGCGCCGTGCCGTTGCGCAAAGTCCTTTGCCTCGGCCAAGGTGCCGCGCGGGGGCATCGTGAGGATGGCCTCGCGGTCACTTGGATGAATCCGGAGCGTGTAACGGCGCGCGCGGCGGTGCCGGCGCAATCGGATGGCAAAGAATTGCGATCCGTGGGTGATGACGAGGGTCTTCGGTTCGTGGGGCCGACGATAAAGAAGTGCGCGGGTGGCCATGTCTGTCAGTCCGGGGGGCAGGAGAACGCCCGGATTCTGCCATAACCGCCGCCATGGAAAGCGCTCGGCGCAAAAACAAATCATTTGCCCAATATACAGCGGTCAGGCGTCCGGGAGACCCTACAGACTGGGGTTGGAACCGGCTTTTTTCGCCCTCGCTGGACGCATGCGGCACCCCCAAGGGGTGAGGGAAGACTCACTCCTATAAAGCTACCTAAATACCGCGAATCTAGGGGCAATCTTTCGCTGCCGGAGCCTCCGGCAGGGACCCAAATTTCGGCGGGAAAGCCGAAATTGCTGCTTATTCGGCCGCGAGGGCCTGCAACGAGCTCGGATTCGCCGCCGAAACCATGAAGTCATGGATGCGGGGCACGATCTCCGACTTGAAGCGCGAGCCGTTGAACACGCCGTAATGTCCGACGCCCTTCTGGACGTAATGAACGCGGCGATGATCGGGAATCGCGGTGCACAATGTGTGCGTCGCTTCGGTCTGACCGAGACCGGAAATGTCGTCGTTCTCGCCTTCGACCGTCATCAACGCGACGCGCTTGACCTTGGAAGGATCGACGAGGGTTCCGCGATGAGTCATCTCGCCCTTCGGCAACGAGTGCTTCACGAAAACTGTGTCCACGGTCTGCAGGTAATACTCGGCCGAGAGATCCATCACCGCGAGATATTCGTCGTAGAAGTCGCGATGCTTGTCGACGAGATCGCCGTCACCCTTCACCAGATTGGCAAACAGCTGCTTGTGGGCATCCATGTGCCGGTCGAGATTCATGCTGATGAAGCCGTTGAGCTGCAGGAATCCCGGATAGACATCGCGCATCATGCCCGGATGCGGGAACGGCACCTTGGTGATGACGTGATTTCGGAACCAGTCGATGCCGCGCTCCTGGGCGAGATTGTTCACCGCGGTCGGATTGCGGCGGGTGTCGATCGGGCCGCCCATCAGCGTCATCGAGGTCGGCACGAACGGATCGCGCCGCGCTTCCATGATCGAGACGGCCGCCACGACGGGCACGGAAGGCTGGCACACCGCCATCACATGGGTGTTGCCGCCGAGGACGTGCAGCATCTCGATCACGTAGTCGATGTAGTCGTCGAGATCGAAGCGGCCTTCGCTCAAGGGCACCATGCGGGCATCGGCCCAGTCGGTGATGTAGACCTCATGCGCCGGCAGGAAAGCTTCCACCGTGCCCCGCAGCAGCGTCGCATAATGGCCGGACATCGGCGCCACGATCAGCACGCGCGGCTGCGGGCTGCGTAACGGACGGGCGAACTTGCGATCGAAGTAGAGCAGCTTGCAGAACGGCTTCTCCCACACCGAGCGGATCTCGACGGGGACGCGGATGCCGTTGACCTCGGTATCGTTGAGGCCCCATTCAGGCTTTCCATAGCGGCGCGTGGTGCGCTCGAACAATTCGCAGGCCGCGGCAACTGACTTGCCGACCTCGGTGCGCGTCCAGGGATTGAGGGGATTCTGAAACAACAGCTTGGTCGCGTCGGTGACCGCACGTGCCGGATTGAGAGCGGCATGAGCCATCTCGTACATCCAGTACATCGGCGTCGTCAGGACCGGACTGCCTTCTGCAGCCAGGGGCGGCGCGCCGCCAAACTCACCAATGGGCATCGCTATATTCCTCTTCGCATCGCAACATACTGCCGAATGCGTAATATTGCGTCAATGCATGGTTCCGTACATCTACGTAGCCGAAGCAGCCAAATCTGCCTGAATCCACGATAAAGTGACGTTATTCGCCGCCCGCCAGCAGCGAGCCGTGCTCCCTGGCGCTGCGCAAAAGGGCAAGGAATGCCCAAAAAGATGCACCCAAAAGCACTACATTGATGGCCAACGCCTCCAGCATCAGATCGGTTCGGAAGGTGTGCTCGATGAGGAGCGCGCGCATTCCCTCGAAGGCATAGGTCGGCGGCAATGCCCAGGCGACGTATTGCAGCCAGGCCGGCAGCACGCTGACCGGATAGTAGACGCAGGCGAGCGGAAGAATCGCGAACATCAGGGTCCAGACGATGCTCTCGGCGCCGAGGCCGTTTCGCAGCACGAGACCCGAGACGAAGATACCGACCGACCAGCTCGTGAAGATCAGGTTGCAGAAGAACGCGATCAGCGGCAGGCCGAGGGCATAGACGTTGAAGTGAAACAGGAACAGCGCAAGCAGCGTCATCGGAATCACGCCGATCGCGAGCCGGATCAGGCTCATGGCCATCAGCGACAGGAGAAACTCGATCGGCTTCAGCGGACTCATCATGAGATTGCCGAGGTTGCGCGCCCACATCTCCTCCAGGAAGGAGATGGAGAAGCCGAGCTGGCCACGGAACAGGATGTCCCAGAGGATCACGGCGCCGATCAGCGTACCGCCTGCGCGCGCGAAGAAACTGGCATTCTCGGCGATGTAGAGCTGGAGAAAGCCCCAGGTGATGACCTGCAGCGCCGGCCAGTACAAGAGTTCGAGCAGCCGCGGCCAGGACGACAGCAAGAGATACCAATAGCGCAGGATCATCGCGCCGATGCGATGGACGGAGATGCCGCGGTGGAGGGAGGTGTCGGTCATGGCACGCTCCCGCAGCCCGGATGGAGATTTGCTCCCCCTCACCGCGCCGCCTCCTTCGCGCCGTTCACCCGGCCGCGAGCGACGTCCAGAAACACCTCCTCCAGCGTGGTGCGGTTGTAGCGGGCCATGATCGCCTCCGGCGTATCGTCGTCCTCGATGCGGCCGCGCTTCATGATGATGACGCGGTCGCAAAGCCGCTCGACTTCGAGCATGTTGTGCGAGGCGAGGAGGATGGTGGCGTCGTTGTCCCGGCGATACCGCTCCAGATGCGCGCGCACCCAGTCCGCGGTATCGGGGTCGAGCGAAGCGGTCGGCTCGTCCAGGAGCAGCAGCTCAGGCTGGTTGATCAGCGCCTTCGCCAGCGCAACGCGGGTCTTCTGCCCGGCGGAGAGCTTGCCGTTGGCGCGGTCGATGAAGTCGGTGAGGTCGAGATCCTCGGCAAGCTCGGCGATGCGATCGGACAGGTTCTTCACCGCATAGAGCTTGCCGAACACGGTGAGGTTCTGCCGCACGGTGAGCCGCATCGGCATGTCGACATAGGGGCTCTCGAAATTCATCCGCCCCAGCACGGACGCGCTGTCCTCGGGCATCCGATGCCCGAGCACCTGCACGCGGCCGGAGGTCGGCAGCACCAGGCCCATGATCATGGCGATCGTCGTGGTCTTGCCGGCGCCGTTGCCGCCCAGAAGGCCGGTGATGCTGCCGCGCGGAAGCGAGAAGGAGATGTCGTCGACGGCGCGGGTCTGCTTGTAGACCTTGACGAGGTGATCGACCGCGATGGCCGCAGGCGGGCTGCGATCCGCGACAGTCGGCAGGCTTGAAGCCTCGTCATTCTCCGTCATGCTTGCCGTTCTTCTGCTATTGCAGCGAAGAGCGCAAGGCTTGTAATCCTGGATGGTTCCGCGAGCCGCGCGTTTGTGATCGAGAAGGGACCGCCGCATTGGCAGCCATGACCGAAATTGCCGCTTCCGACTTCCGCCACGCGCAGCGGAATATCCGGCTGGACACGATCCTGCGGCTGCGCTGGCTGGCCGTGCTGGGGCAGCTCGCTGCGATCTTCATCGTGGCACAGGGGCTCGAGTTCAACGTCGAGATCGTTCCCTGCGTCAGCATCATCTTTCTGTCGGCAGCGCTCAACCTGGCGCTCCAGACCGCAGCCAATCCCATGCAGCGGCTGGAGCCGATGCAGGCGGCCGGGCTGCTCGCGCTGAACATCGTGGAGCTGGCCGGCCTGTTGTACTTTACCGGCGGATTGCAGAACCCGTTCTCCTTCCTGTTCCTCGCGCCCGTGCTGATCTCCGCCACCGCGCTGCCGGCCCGCTTTACGTTCGGCCTCGGCGTGCTCGCGGTTGCCTGTGCCTCGATCCTGTTCTTCTTCCATTTTTCACTGCCGTGGGATTCCGACGATCCGCTGGTGCTGCCGCCGATCTATCTCGTCGGCGTCTGGCTCTCGATCGTGCTCGCGATCGGCGTCACCAGCCTCTACTCGTTCCAGGTCACCGAAGAGGCGCGCAAGCTCGTGGACGCGCTGGCTGCCACCGAGCTGGTGCTGACGCGCGAGCAGCATCTGACCCAGCTCGACGGCCTTGCTGCCGCGGCCGCGCACGAGCTCGGCACGCCACTCGCGACGATCTTCCTGATCTCGCGCGAGCTGGAAAAGACGGTGAAGGACCCGAGCATCGCCGCCGATCTGAAGACGCTCCGCGAACAGACCCAGCGCTGCCGCGACATCTTGAGCAAGATCACCCAGCTCTCCTCCACCGGCGCGCCGTTCGATCGCATGAAGCTGTCGGAGCTGATCGAGGAGGTGGTGGCCCCGCACCGCGATTTCGGCGTCGAGATCAAGGTGCGGATCGCGGTGACCGCCGCGGCCGAGCCGGTCGGCTCGCGCAATCCCGCGATCCTCTACGGGATCGGCAACATCGTCGAGAACGCGGTCGATTTCGCCCGCACGACAGTCGAGGTGAACGCCTGGTGGAACAAGGATCATATCGAACTCGTGATCTCGGACGACGGCCCCGGCATTCCCCCTGATATTCTGAACCGGATCGGCGAGCCCTATCTGTCGCGGCGGCGCACCCAGGATGACGGCGGCAGCGTACGCCGCGGGCTCGGGCTCGGCGTCTTCATCGCGCGCACCCTGCTGGAGCGCACCGGCGCCAAGGTCTCGTTTACCAACCGGACGTTCCCGGACCACGGCGCGGTGGTCCAGATCACGTGGCCCAGGGAGCGTTTTGAGGCTATCGAGAGCCTCGAAGAAACAATAGGATAGGCGCGACCTTGCGTCGCATAACGGGCCAGATCGACGATTTGTCGCCTTGGCACCGCCCGGTCGCGACGCCATATGTCAACGCGCTGGAGAGAGGACAACACCTTGAACGCCATCGCCGAACTGAACGAACAGACCGACCGCTCGCTGCTCATCGTGGAAGACGACAAGCCGTTTCTGGAACGCCTGTCGCGCGCCATGGAGACCCGCGGCTTTTCAGTGACGTCATGCGATACCGTTTCGGACGGACTTGCGCAGATCGGCAAGTCGGCGCCGGCATTCGCCGTGGTGGACTTGCGGCTCGGCGACGGCAACGGCCTCGATGTGGTCTCGGCGCTGAAGAAGAAGCGCCCGGACGCCCGCGCGATCGTGCTGACCGGCTATGGCAACATCGCCACCGCCGTCACCGCGGTGAAGATGGGTGCAATCGATTATCTCTCCAAGCCTGCGGATGCCGACGACGTGGTCGCGGCACTGCTCTCGACCAATGCGGAGAAATCCGAGCTGCCGAGCAACCCAATGTCGGCCGACCGCGTCCGTTGGGAGCACATCCAGCGCATCTATGAAATGTGCAACCGCAACGTCTCGGAGACGGCGCGGCGGCTGAACATGCATCGCCGTACGCTGCAGCGGATTCTGGCCAAGCGCGCGCCGCGGTAATCCCACCCTCACTCTGGGAAGCGCAGATCTCCAGCCTTCATGGCTGAGGCAGAGATGCTCGACGGGGTCAAAGCGTTGCCGCTTTGGCCCGGCTTGGCCATTTGGCGATGGACATCGGCGGCCAGGCCGAATTTGCCCTTCAGGCCGATGAGCTGCCGGGCTTCGCAGCTCCCGGCGCGTACGCTCCTCGATCAACACGCCTGAAGCCGGTCTGCGGCTGAACGTGCCGGCCCGATGTCCCCTGCGCCATATCGACAAGGCCGGGTGCTGGCGTCGTGCGCCCCTGAACCCGACGTTAACCTCAGGCGGCGGATCATCGCGCCGACCTGACGCGTCGAATAGTCTCGAGAGAACGATGGTTCACCCCACGCCACTGCTTGCATTGCTTTGCTTCTGGACCGTACGCGCGATTGCCGTCGCCGTCATCGCCGTAGCCGCACCGGGTGCGGGGCGCGCGCAGCAAGCCTCCCCGCCGGTCTGGACGGTGCCGGAAGTCGGCGCGCTGCCTGATGACGCTCATGGCCGGCTCGTGCGGCGCGGGCGCGACCTCATCACGGCGACTTACGCCCATATCGGGCCGGAGGTGCCGGACCCAGCCAAGCGTTATGCCGGCAACAATCTCGCCTGCAGCAACTGCCATCTCGAAGCTGGCACGAAAAAATTCGGCTTGCCGATCTTTGGATTGGTCGAGCTCTTCCCGCAATACAGTGCCCGCCTCGGCGCCGAGATCACGATCGAGGATCGTGTGAACTCGTGCATGGCGCGCAGCATGAATGGCCGCGCGCTGCCGCTCGACAGTCCGGAAATGCAGGCCTTCGTGGCTTACATCAAGTTCCTCTCGTCCGGCGTGCCGGCCGGCAAGGCATTGTCAGGACTCGGCACCGGATCGATGCCTGAGCTCGATCGGGCGGCCGACCCCGTTCGTGGCAAGGCGATCTATGCGAACGCTTGTCTCTCCTGTCACAACGAGGACGGCTCCGGAATACGCCGCAGCCTGCCGAGCGTCGATCTCGGCTACATGGTGCCGCCGCTCTGGGGCCCGGACAGTTTCAATGACGGTGCCGGCATGGCGCGGCTGATTACCGCGGCGAACTTCTTGCACTTCAATATGCCGCACGGCACGGACTACCTGAATCCGCAGCTCACGGTCGAGCAGGCGTGGGACGTGGCCGCCTATATGATCTCTCAACCGCGTCCGAGAAAGGCCGGTCTCGACAAGGACTATCCAGACCTGTCGAAGAAGCCGGTCGATACGCCTTACGGACCGTACGCCGATGGATTCGATCAGCAGCAGCACACATACGGACCCTTCGGTCCGATCCGGGCGGCGCACGCCAGGAAGTAGCCGCGACCGTTGGAAACCGGCGCCTCACGCATCACGAGGACTCCCGATTGCGCCGCGCTTCGATCAGCGCGCCCCTATTCCCAGAAATCCGCGTGACCTTGCGGATCGACCAACCGGTTGATCCGCAAGGCTGCGGCCATCGCAAAGCGCACCGTCATCTGCTTGCGCGTGGCGGCAGCGAGCTTGTGCTCGGGCGCCTCGCAATGCAGGTGCGCGCCATAGGCGTCGGCGATGATCAGGCCGGTGTCTTCAGGGAAGATCTCGCACGGCAGATCCTGCGTGAAGGCGAAGAACAGCCGGTCGCAATGGGCGCGGTATTCGTGCCATTTCTGATCGGCGCGCAGATCCTCCAGCGAGGATTTGATCTCGACGATCCAGATTTCGCCGCGCTCGTTCAGCGCCACGAGATCGGCGCGCCGGCCTGAGGGCAGCGGCAATTCGCTGATGCAGGAGAAGCCGAGCGACCTCAATAGCCGCGCCGTGCCGCGCGCGACCGCAAGCGCGGTCTCGGATTGACGGCGGTCCGGAGGCGGCACGAGCGAGATGTTGCGGGCGGTGTTGTCCATGGAGGCAGGATAACCGATTCCGTCGGCGCGCACACTGCTCGGTAAAGGGAGATCGCATCCTCCCTATCGCCCGGGCTGGAGCGTGATGGCGCACCAGACAGCTAGCTTGGCGGCGCCACCACCACGCCCTCATTGCCGCGCAGATCCAGCACGCCTTCGATTCGCTCATCTTCGCGATCCAGGAACGTCGACAGCAATATCCTGCTGCCGAAACGCATCGCGCTGGTGGTCACCGAAACCGGTTCAGGACCGAGATTGAGTGCCACGATCACCGCGCGACCTTCGGCCTCGCGGCGGTAGATCAGGAGATCGCCCTGCGCGGCGATCGGATGATAATCGCCGGCGACCAGCGGTGGACAGCCCTTCCGCAATGCGATCAGGCGCTTGTAGAGATTGAGAATCGACCGCGAATCGGCTTCCAGATTGGCGACATTCTCGCTGATATGATCCTCCGGCAGCGGCAGCCATGGCCGCACTTGGGAAAAACCGGCGAAGTTCGACGAATCCCATTGCATCGGCGTGCGGCAGCCGTCGCGGCCGACACCGATGCCGGGCACGTTCTTCTCGAATGGATCGCGCACGTCCTCGGGCGCGATCACGAGCTGATGCATGCCGATCTCATCGCCATAATAGAGTGTCGGCGTGCCGCGCAGCGTCAGCAGCAGCATCGCGGCGATGCGGGCCTGCTCGGGACCGACGCGGCTCGCCACGCGCGGGCGATCATGATTGCCGAGCACCCAGTTCGGCCAGGCACCGCGCGGCAGCGCCTTCTCGTAATCCTCGATGATCTTCTCGATCGAGCGCGCGCTCCAGAAGGTCGAGAGCAGCGCGAAATTGAACGGCATCTGTGCGCCGGTGAGATCGTTGCCGTAATAGGCCATGAGGCGATGCAGCGGCAGATAGATCTCGCCGATCAGGACGCGCGCGCCATAGGAATCGGTGACACGCCGCATCTCGGCGATGACATCGTGCACCTCCGGCTGGTCGGTCGAGTACTGCGTCAGGATTCTTTCGTTCGGCGGCCGGCCCTCGACGTAATGCGGGTTCGGCGGGTTGTCGCGGAATTCGGCGTCCTTGATCAGGTGCCAGATCACGTCGACGCGGAAACCGTCGACGCCCTTGTCCAGCCAGAACCGCATCACGTCGTAGATGGCGGCGCGGACGTCCGGATTGCGCCAGTTCAGGTCCGGCTGCCGGGCGAGGAAGGCATGATAGTAATACTGACCCGTGGTCTCGTCGAACTGCCACGCACTGCCGCCGAACTCGGACAGCCAGTTGTTCGGCACGCCGCCGCCTTGTGCCGGATCGCGCCAGATGTACCAGTCGCGCCTGGGATTGTCGCGCGAGGACCGGCTTTCGACAAACCAGGGATGCTGGTCCGAGGTGTGGTTCGGCACGAGGTCGAGGATCAGCTTCAGGCCATTGTCATGAGCGGCCGCGAGCAACGCGTCGAAGTCGGCCATCGTGCCGAACAGCGGCTCGATGCCGACGTAGTCGGAGATGTCGTAGCCGAAATCGGCCATCGGCGAGGGAAAGATCGGCGACAGCCAGATCGCGTCGACGCCCAACGATTTCACGTAAGGCAGCCTACGCAGGATACCGGCGAGGTCGCCGACGCCATCACCGCCGGAGTCCTGAAACGAGCGCGGATAGATCTGATAGAAGATGCCGTCGCGCCACCAATTCTCGTTGCCGTGAGCCATAGACCACCCGAAATCTGCCGCCTTGCGCGAGAGAACGCCACAGCAACGCCCCGGTTCAAATTGCAGGGCCAATTGGGACGGCCCTGTGACATTTGTTCCGGAAGAGCGGTCCGAATCTTTTGCTTGGCGGCCCGGCAAAAATCGGCATTGTGAGGCCATGACCGAGCAAAACGACACCAAAGCCAAGGCGGGCGCGATCATCGTTCCCGTGACGCTGTTCGAGCAGAACTGCACCATCATCTGGGACGAGCCTTCCAAGAAGGCCGTGGTGATCGATCCAGGCGGGGACGTCCCGAAGATCCTGGACGCGATCAAGCAGACCGGCGTCACCGTGGAGAAGATCTGGCTCACCCACGGCCATATCGATCATGTCGGCGGCGCGGCCGAGCTGCGCGATGCGCTGGGGGTGCCGATCGAAGGTCCGCATGCCGCGGACAAGTTCCTGCTCGACAATGTCGTCGCGAGCGGAGCGCGCTTCGGCATGACCGGAGGGCGCGATTTCACGCCTGATCGCTGGCTCGACGAGGGCGATAGCGTGTCGATCGGCGGCCTGCAGTTCGACATCCTGCATTGCCCGGGTCATTCGCCCGGCAGCGTCGTGTTCTTCAACAAGGATTTGCGCTTTGCCCATGTCGGCGATGTCCTGTTCGCCGGCTCGGTCGGCCGCACCGATCTGCCCGGCGGCAGTCACGCCACGCTGATCAACTCGATTCTCACCAAGCTGCTGCCGCTCGGCGACGATGTCGGTTTCATCTGCGGCCACGGCGCCGGCTCGAGCATCGGCCAGGAGCGGATGACCAATCCGTTCATCACCGGCGAGATGTAAGCGCTACGCGATGGCGGCCACCGCGCCGCCGTCTCGAACTCCGCCGTCATTTCGGGACGACCGCGGGGGCTACTTCATCAAGCCCGCTGCCGTCAGCGCCCGCGTGATGATCTGACCGATATCCAAGCCGCCTGTCTTCTCGCGCTGCGGCTCGACCGGCGCTTCGGCAATCGTGGTGCGGATCGAGCGGGCGAGATGCGGCGCGGAGGTCAGCGCCGGCTTCGTTGCAGGCTTTGTCGCGGGTTTGGCTTCCGCCTTTGCGGCGTCGGCAATCCAACCGGTGAGGCCGAAGAACTTTGCGATATGGTAGGATGAGGAAATGCCGGCCTCGATCAGGAATGCGCCTTCGACGCCGTAGCGCTGATCGTTGTCGGCAAGGCCAAGCGGCGTGCCGTGCGCCATGTCGGTGATGGCATAGGACTCGACCAGCGTCTCGCCGTCCCTGTCCCACCACGCCTGGCGCGGATAGCCGTCGACGATCGTCTCCGCCATCGGCGCGTCAACGGACAGATCGTGCAAATCCAGCCATTGCTTGACGATCTCATTGGCATTGCCGGGATTGACGGTGCGGTCGGCGCTGCCGTGCCAGACCGAGACCTTCGGCCAGGGCCCCCGATGATCGGAGGCGCTGCGCACGAGGTCGCCGAGTTCGCGCGCCGGACGCGCGGGCGAATGGAACATGCCGTCGAGCGCCTCGCGCAGATTGGAGGCGATGCCATAGGGCAGTCCGGCAATGACCGCGCCGGCCGCAAAGACTTCCGGATAGGTCGCGAGCATCACCGACGTCATGCCGCCGCCGGCCGACAGGCCGGTGATGAAGACGCGCTTGGGGTCGATGCGATGCGCTTTCACCATGTACGCGATCATCTCGCGGATCGAGCGCGGCTCGCCGCTGTCCCGCGCGGTGTCTTCAGGATTGAACCAGTTGAAGCAGGTGTTGGCGTTGTTGGCGCGCTGCTGCTGGGGCATCACCAGCGCAAAGCCATAGTGTCTTGCCAGCGTCGACCAGCCCGCGCCGAGGTCGTAAGCGGCCGCCGTCTGCCCGCAGCCATGCAGCACGACGACGAGCGCGCGCGGCTTCTGCCATTCGGCCGGCACGAACGCGAACATGCGCAAGGCGCCGGGATTGTCACCGAAATCCGTGACCTCTTGCAGCGGACTGGATGAATCCGGGCTGCGGCCTGGCCCGGCAAAACGCAGTCCGTCCAGCCTGGGCAGGCGTCTCAAGAGATCGATGTTCTTGGCTAGCGACACGGCGGCTTCCTGGTGGGCGACGTTCAACGTCCAGCCCAAGCAGATAGTTGCTGCGCTGCAAAATAAAAAGGCCGTGCGCGGTCAATCGCGGCGAAAAGCGCGGAAATGGCGCCGAATCTGCACGTATTAACCGCAATGCCTCAACTTCTTGCTCCGGCGCGGCGAGTCCACAGCAGAAACGTGGCGCAGATCATGATGAATGTCACAAACAGGGCGAGCGATACCAGGAATCCCGCGCGCGCTGATTGCAGCGCTTCGCCCGCGAAGAACACCGCGCCGATTGCGGCCACACCGGCCGCATTTCCGATCTGCGCCGTCGTGCCGTACATGCCGGAGGCCGAGCCTGCGGCACCAGGTTTTACGGTCGAAAGCACGGCCCCGGACAGTGGCGCCATCACCAGACCCTGACCATAGCCGAAGATGATCATGGTAAGCGCCAGCGCAAGCGCCGTCGGCTGCTCGGCATGGACCGAAACGATCGCGAGCGCCGCGAGGCCTACGATCTGAAGTGCGCAGCCTTCGAGCAGAACCTTGGTGCCGCGATGGCGCGCCCGCACCCCGCTGTGGCGCGAAGCCGCGACGAATGCAATCGCGAGCGGAATGAATGCCATGCCGGCTGCGAGCGGCGGGATGTTCAGGCCACGCTGCATGAACAGCGTCATCACCAGATAGAACGAGAGATTGGCGAAGAAGAAAAAGAACACGGCGCCGAGACCGCGCATGAAGGCGGCGTCCGCCAGCAGCGCGAGATCGATCAGCGGCATGCCGCCGGCGCGTGCGACCGCCTGCTCCAGCTTCAGGAACGCAATGAGAATCAAGCCTCCGATGGCCATCATCGCCCAGAGCCAGGGCGCCCAGCCGACATCGTGCCCGAACAGCAACGGACCGATCAGGCACAACAGTCCCGCGAACAGCACCACGCTGCCCTTGATGTCGAGCTTCGTGTCGGCGCGGCGCGATGTCGATGGCATGATGCGCCAGGCCGCGGCCGCGATGACGAGGCCGCACGGCACGTTGATGAAGAATACCGAGCGCCAGCCGGTGCCGGCGAGATCGACCGTGAGCAGAAGGCCACCGAGCAGGAGGCCCGCGGCGCCGGCAAGCCCGAGCACGATGCCGTAAACGGCGAAGGCGCGATTGCGCGCCTCGTCAGTGAACAGCAGATGCAGCATCGCCAGCACCTGAGGCACCATCAGCGCCGCGGTGGCGCCCTGCGCCAGCCGCGCGATGATCAGTTCGAGGCCGGATTGCGCGAGGCCGCACCACAGCGAGGTCAGGGTGAAGCCGAGCACGCCCGCCAGGAACAGGTTCTTGGTGCCGTGAATGTCGCCGAGGCGGCCGCCGGTGACGACGAGGGTCGCATAGGCGATCAGATAGATCGCCACGACGGACTCGATCTCTGCCGACGTCGCGTGCAGGTCGATGGCGATTGTGGGAATGGCAACGTTGACCACGAAGGCATCGACGCCGAGCATGAACTGGGCGGCCACGACGATGGCCAGCACCCACCAGCGGCAGGACGAATCGATTTGCCTTGTGACGATCTGGTGCATTGGCGCACGGCTCTGGAACCTGTCTGTTCTCAGGATTTCAGATCGCACAGGGCGCCGCGATTACCTCGCAGGTAAGGACGCTGCACGCATGACCGCATTCCGCCGCACGGGACATCGCGCGATTGCGTTCGTGCCATGAGACACGTAGCCTCATCGGCTCAACAAACAGAAAATCAGCCGGAGAGAACCCCATGGCGCGCCTGAAGTTCGGAGCCTTCCTTGCCCCGCATCATCCGATCGGGGAGCATCCGATGCTGCAGTTCCGGCGCGATCTGGACCTCGTCGAGCAGCTGGACGCGCTCGGCTATGACGAGTTCTGGTGCGGCGAGCATCATTCCTCCGGCTGGGAGATGATCGCTTCGCCCGAGATGTTCCTGGCTGCGGCCGGCGAGCGCACCAAGCGAATCAAGCTTGGCACCGGCGTGGTGTCGCTGCCCTATCACCATCCCTTCAACGTCGCGCAGCGCATGGTGCAGCTCGACCACATGACCGGCGGCCGCGCCATCTTCGGCTCCGGACCGGGCGCGCTCGCCTCGGATGCGCACACGCTCGGCATCGATCCGATGACGCAGCGCGACCGCCAGGACGAGGCCATCGGCATCATCCGCCGCCTCTTCAACGGCGAGCGCGTCACCGCCAAGAGCGACTGGTTCACGATGAACGATGCCGCGCTGCAGATCCTGCCCTTGCAGGAGGAGATGCCGTTCGTGGTCGCCTCGCAGATCTCGCCGTCGGGCATGACGCTGGCCGGAAAATACGGCATCGGCATCATCTCGCTGGGATCGATGACGACGCAGGGGCTGATGTCGCTGCAGCAGCAATGGCAGTTCGCCGAGGATGCCGCCAAGAAGCACGGCACCACGGTGAGCCGTGCCGACTGGCGCGTGCTGCTGACCTTCCACATCGCCGAGACCCGCGAACAGGCACGCAAGGAGGCGGGCGCCGGGCTGATGCGCTGGCACAACGAATATAACGTCGGCACGCTGCAGCGGCCGGGCCTCACGGCATTCTCCTCGCCCGACGAGGCCGTCGACAAGACCGCCTTCGTCGAAGGCGCGGCATCCACGATCGGCACGCCCGACGATCTCGTCAAGACGATCAAGAACGTGATGCAGGTTTCCGGCGGCGTCGGCGCCATCATCGGCTTCGTGCACGACTGGGCCAATCCGGAGAACACCCGCAGGAGCTGGGACATGGTGGCGCGCTATGTCGTGCCGGAGATCAACGGCTACATCGACGGCCTGCGCAGCTCGCAGAAATTCGTGATCGAGAACCGCGCGATCTTCGAACGCGCAGGGCAGGCCGTGATGGCGAAGATCATGGAGAACGAGAAGGCCGCCGAGGCACTGAAGGTCACCGGCCCCGGCCGTGTCGCCATTCCCGCCGTCAACGCGCCGGATCTGCAAAAGGAAGCCGCGAAGCGATAGGGAGAATGCCCGGTCGTCATCCCGGCAAAAGCCGGGACGACGATGGTGAGGTGACGTTATCGTGCACGGGAGACCGCCGCGCCAGCCTGCCCGGATGTGCTATCCTGGCAAGGCCAGCCAACCGGAGCAATCGTCATGTCGATGCAGAATGTGGCCGCCCCTGCGTTTCCGTTCACCCCGCCGCGACGCAATGAGCTGACCCACATCCCCGGGGACGAAGGCTGGCCGATCATCGGCAAGACCTTTCAGGTGCTCGCCGATCCCAAGGGCCATGTCGAAGCGAACGGCGCCAAATACGGCCTGGTCTACCGCACTCACTTTTTCGGCGAGACCAATGTCGTGCTGCTCGGGCCCGAGGCCAACGAGCTCGTGCTGTTCGACCAGCAGAAGCTGTTCTCCTCGACGCACGGTTGGAACAAGGTTCTCGGCCTGCTGTTTCCGCGCGGATTGATGCTGCTCGACTTCGACGAGCACCGGCTGCATCGCAAGGCGCTGTCGGTCGCGTTCAAGTCGGGGCCGATGAAATCCTATCTCGGCGATCTCGATCGCGGCATTTCCGCGCGCGTCGCGAAGTGGAAGGCACGACCCGGCGAGATGCAGCTCTATCCGGCGATGAAGCAGCTCACGCTCGATCTCGCCGCGGCTTCGTTCCTCGGCACCGATATCGGGCCGGAGGTCGAGGAGATCAACCGCGCCTTTGTCGATATGGTCGCCGCCTCCGTGTCGCCGGTCCGCCACCCCTTGCCCGGCACCCAGATGGCGCGAGGGGTGAAGGGACGCAAGCGCATCGTCGCCTATTTCCGGGAGCAGATTCCGCTGCGCCGCGGCAATCACGGCGGCGACGATCTGTTCTCGCAGCTCTGCCGCGCCACCCATGAGGATGGCGCGCTGCTCTCGGAGCAGGACATCATCGATCACATGAGCTTCCTGATGATGGCGGCGCACGACACGCTGACTTCGTCGCTGACTTCCTTCATCGGCGAGCTCGCCGCCAACCCTGAATGGCAGGACAAGTTGCGCGCGGAAGTGCTCGCGCTCGGCCTTGCGCCGGATGCGCCGAGCAGCTTCGACGATCTCGAAAAGATGCCGCTGACGGAGATGGCCTTCAAGGAAGCGCTGCGGATCAAGCCGCCGGTACCCTCGATGCCGCGGCGTGCGATGCGCGATTTCACCTTCAAGGGCTTCAAGGTGCCGGCCGGTACCGCCGTCGGCATCAATCCGCTCTATACACACCACATGAAGGACATCTGGCCGGAGCCGGAGCGCTTCGATCCGCTGCGATTCACCGAGGAAGCGCAACGCAACCGTCACCGCTTCGCCTTCGTCCCGTTCGGCGGCGGCGCGCACATGTGTCTCGGCCTGCACTTCGCCTATATGCAGGCGAAGTGCTTCGCGCGGCACTTTCTGCAGAACATAGAGGTGTCGCTCGCGCCCGGCTACAAGCCGGACTGGCAGATGTGGCCGATCCCGAAGCCTCGGGATGGGCTGCGGGTGAGCGTGAAGCCTGCTTGAGTCAACTCCGTCATTCTGCGGCGCACGAACTGCGAACCATGGTGCGCAATTGCGCACCTGAGAATCTCGAGGTTGCGGGTTCGATGCTTCGCATCGCCCCGGAATGACAGCAGATATCGACTACGCGCCCTGATCGAACGCCTTGCGCAGCGCCACGTAACCCTGCTGCTGCTGGCTCCAGTTGC
Organism: Bradyrhizobium sp. in8p8; assembly: GCF_000426845.1. GTDB lineage: Bacteria > Pseudomonadota > Alphaproteobacteria > Rhizobiales > Xanthobacteraceae > Bradyrhizobium > Bradyrhizobium japonicum_C. The sequence goes on from NZ_AUGD01000001.1 coordinate 1,057,736, forward strand.
GGCCGCCGGTCATGGCGCCGTCGACGACGAGGTCGTGGCCGTTGACGAAGCTGGACTCGTCGCTGGCCAGGAACACCGCGGCATGGGCGATGTCGTCGGGAAGGCCGGCACGCGGGATCGGCTGCGCGGTCTTGTAGACCTCGCGCATCACCGCCGGCGTCTTCTCCGCTGCATCGATCGAGAGCCCCAGCGCCTTGCCGAAGATGCCTGTCGCAATCGCGCCGGGCGAGATCGAGTTGACGCGCACGTTGGACTCGCCAAGCTCCATGGCCACGCATTTGGTGAGATGGATCACCGCTGCCTTCGCCGCGCTGTAGACCATTGAGGACGAGAAGCCGGCGAGGCGGCCGGCGATGCTGCCATTGTTGATGATGCTGCCCGCCTCCTGCTTCTTCATGTAGGGCGCGGCGTGCTTCATCCCGAGCATGACGCTGCGCACCAGCGTCGCCATTGCCGCATCGAACCGCTCGGCCTCGAGGCCTTCGATGCCGCCGGTCTGCGCCGGCCCCCCGGCATTGTTGAACAGGCAATCGATCCTGCCGAATTTATCCACTGCGAGCGCGATCAGCGCCTGCATCTGCGCTTCGACCGTGACATCGGTCTGACGGAAGATGCAGTTGGCTCCGAGCTGCTTCGCCAGCGCCTCGCCTTCCGGTAGACGCCGCCCAGCGATCACAATTTTGGCACCTTCGGCAACGAAGACTTCCGCAGTGCGCAATCCGATCCCGCTGGTCGCGCCCGTGATCACCGCAACCTTGCCGTCCAGCCTGCCCATGAGATGTTCCTGTTTTGAGCGATTGATGTCGAGTGACGAATGTCGGCCATCGCCAGAGCAACCACTATCCCTGTCCGCGTCCGCCAAGGCAAGCTATGCTTGTGCAGGCGGCATGCGTAACATCCTCACGGGCCGCCCGATTTTCGAACGCCTCTCGCGAGCGGGCTGCGCATGGGGAAGCTGATCGAAGAGTTTCGCAAAGGCTGGCAGGGCGCCGCACCGCCCTCGCTCGGTTTGAGCATCTCCTTTGCGGTGATCTGCCTGTTGGGCGCGACCCTGGTGCGCTGGGGTCTCGCTCATGTACGCCCCGACATCTACTTTACGCCGTACTTCCCGGCCGTCTTCTTTGCCGCTGCGCTAGGCGGATTCCGTATCGGCGTGGTGACGGCGCTGGTCGGCGGCGTGCTCGGAGTCGTCCTGAATTTCGGTGATGCCTTTGCCGATCGTGCGCGGTTCGCTCTGCTCGCGCTTTACTGGGCCGTCTGCGCGATGACCATCTGGGGAGTCGAGCACTATCGCACCATGCTGGCTGAGCAGCGCCGGATCTCCAAACGCCTGATCGAGGAGGAAGAGTATCGCAAGCTGCTGGTCGACGAGCTTCAGCACCGCTTGAAGAACAAGCTGTCGACGGTGCATGCCGTGCTGCATCAGGTCCTGCACGACCAGCCGCAGGTCTGGGCGCGGATCGATCCCCGGCTGCGCTCGCTGGCCGCAACCGACGATTTGATCTCGCGGATCGACAAGGCCGGCTGCGACATCCGCGACCTCCTGATCTCCGAGCTCGGCCCTTACGGCCATGTCCGCTTCACGCTCAACGGCGATCGATTGTTCCTGCCGCCGAAGCTCGCGGTCACGCTGTCATTGATGTTTCACGAGCTCGCCACCAATGCGGGCAAGTACGGCGCATTCTCCTCTCCGCGCGGTCTGCTGCAGGTGTCCTGGACCGTCAGCGAGGACCGCCTGACCATCACCTGGGACGAAACAGAGGGGCCGAGCGTGGACAAGGTGTCCGAGCCCGGCTTCGGCACCAAGCTGCTGAAGTCGGCGCTTTCCGCCTTCGAAGGCAGAACAGAGATCTCCTACCTGAAGACCGGGCTCCATTGCATCATGCAATGCCGGATCCCGCGAAGCGGCTAACGCAAGGCCGGTCGACCGGACCACCGGAGTTTCCGCAGCGTCACGGCCAGGCTGCATCCGATCGACCTCGTCAAAATGCTACCCACGACGCCAACGAAAACCAAGCGCGCGCACGTCACGCAGTTTCGTTATGCGCGTTGACCCTCTGTTAATGACGATCGTCGGCGCGCATCGCATCGCCGCAAGTTTTCTCCAAAACACCCCCGTATTTCTCCGGACCCCTTAACCAAACTTAAGAGGGAACCGCGGAAGATCGCGCCCATTGCAAAGGCGCGCTGAAACAACAAGATTCATGACTTCTATGAACGACAATAGCTATTCCGGCGCGACCGAAGCCGAACTCGGTTTTCTCAAGGAAATCGTTAGAATGCTGCCGGCCGGCCTCACCGTGCAGGACGCGCAGGGTGAGCTTCTGCTGGTCAACGATGCCGCCGCCGCCCAGCTCGGCATCGACGGCAGCCGTCCCTTGGCCGACCTCGCACCGCGACGCGAAGCCTGCCGGCAGGCACTGAGCGCCGGCCAGGCGGTCGTGACGGAGGAAGCGCTTCACGCCGGCGCCGCGCGGCAGGTGCTGCTCACGACCCATCGTCCCGTTCGCCTCGCCGGGCGCGAGCTCCTGATCTCGGCATCCTCCGACATCACCGAGCAGAAGAATTTCGAAGACCAGCTGTTCCGCTCGGCATATTTCGACGAGTTGACGGGATTGCCCTCGCGGCGCGTGATCGAGCATCGCGCCAACAATCTGCTGGCGAGGGATCGCGGCGGGGAGCGATTCGCGCTGGCCTTTCTCGACGTCGACAATTTCAAGCACATCAACGACTATTACGGTCACGCCGTCGGAGACGCGCTGCTGGTCGAACTGTCGAAGCGGCTCGGGCGCGACCTGCGCGATTCCGACATGCTGTCGCGCATCTCCGGCGACGAATTTCTGCTGCTGCTCTCCCCGATCCAGAGCCAGGAGGAAGTCGCCGAATTCATGCAATCGACACTGGAGCGGCTGACCGCGCCGTTCTTCATCGACAATTCGGAGATCTTCGCCTCGACCTCGGTCGGCATCAGCCTCTATCCGGACCACGGACGCAGCTTCGAGACGTTGCGGCAGAACGCCGACATCGCGATGTACCGCATCAAGAACAACGGCAAGGGGCTGGCGGCCTTCTTCGACGCCAGCATGGAGCGCGAGGCGCAGGCGCGTATGAAGGTCGAGCAGTCGCTGCGGCTCGCCATCCTGGAAAAACGCTTCTGCTGCGCCTTCCAGTCCAAGGTCGACATCCGCACGCAGGCCGTAAAAGGCATCGAGGCCTTGGTGCGCCTGCGCGACGACGAAGGCGTGATCCAGGCGCCCGGCTCGTTCATCAATCTTGCCGGAGAGCTCGGGCTGATCGACGAGCTGACCCATCTCGTGCTCGCCGAGATCGTCAAATCGATCGACCTGATCAACGACACATTCGGCGCGGAAGCGACCATCAGCATCAACGTCGCCGCCAAGCAGGCCGGCAATCCCGAGTTCATGCGCAGCTTTGCGCAGGCGCTGGACGAGACCGGCTTTCCCCAGCGTTTCATGATCGAGGTGACGGAAGACGCCTTCGTCGCCAAGAATCATTTCCAGACCGAGATCCTGCCGATGTTCCGCAAGCTCGGCGTCGGCATCTCCATCGACGATTTCGGCACCGGCTATTCCTCGCTCTCCGCGCTCGCCGACATCACCGCCGACGAGATCAAGATCGACCGCTCCTTCATCACCGACATCCATAAGCGCCCGCGCAGCCAGGGCATCCTGCGCGCGATCGAATCCTTGAGCGAAGCGCTCGGCATGACGGTGATCGCCGAAGGCCTCGAATCCCACGAGGAGCTCGCCTATCTCCAGGCGGCAACGAAGATCCGCTACGCGCAGGGCTATTACTTCTCCCGGCCGATCTTCCTGGAGGAGCTGAAGCTCGCAACGCCGGCCTCCAGCGAGGCGCGGATCAGCGTGGCGAGCCGGCCGGTGCAACACAATCGCCAAGGCTATTCCCGGGCGAGCGGGTATCGAAGGTAGGACGCGGAGCGGCGCAACACGCACCATTGTCGTTCCGTGGCGCGAAGCGAACCCGGGACGACCGCGATTGCGGAGCTGGCTTCAGCGTCATTTCCCCTTTGAAATTGCTGGCATTTTGCTGATACACAGGCGGACGCCGCCTGGGATATGTCATGTCCGCTCCCTCCTCCTCGATCAGCGATCCCGCCTATCTCCGTGCACGCGCGATGGAGACGCTGTTCGAGCGGCTGGAGAAGCTCTGCGAGGGCGCGATTGCGATCGATCGCAGCGGACGCGTCGTCTACGTCAACGAAAAATACCTTGCTGCGCTCGGTCTCAAGCAGACCAGCGAGGCGATCGGACGATCGATCGAGGAAGTCATCCCGAACAGCTTGATGCGGAAGGTGGCCGAGACCGGCGAGCCGATCCTGCTCGACATCATGGAGCTCGGCGGCGAGCAGCTCGTCGTCACGCGCATGCCGATCGAGGACGAGAACGGGACGGTGATCGGCGCGATCGGCTTCGTGCTCTATGATCACCTCGAAAGCCTGAAGCCGCTGCTCGCCCGCGTCGCCCAGCTCGAGAGCGATCTGCGGCTGGCGCGGCGGCAATTGTCGAGCGCCCGCGCCGCGCGTTTCACCTTCGCCGATTTCGTCGGCTCAACGCCGGGAATAGCGCGAGCCAAGGAGCTCGCGAGCCGTGCGGCGCGACAGAGCGTCACCGTCCTGCTCACCGGCGAGACCGGAACGGGAAAGGAGATGCTGGCTCAGGCCATTCACAACGCCTCCTCACGTGCAGACAAGCCGTTCGTCAGCGTCAACGTCGCCGCCATCCCTGACACGCTGATCGAGTCGGAATTCTTCGGCACCGCGCCGGGCGCCTATACCGGCGCCGACCGCAGGGGGCGCGAGGGCAAATTCCGCATCGCCGACGGCGGGACGCTGTTCCTCGACGAGATCGGCGAGATGCCGCTGCAATTGCAGGCCAAGTTGCTGCGCGTCCTCCAGGAGCGCGAGATCGAGCCGCTCGGCTCGGACAAGATCACCAAGGTCGACGTCCGGGTCATCGCCGCGACCAATGTCGACCTGCGCAAGCGCGTCAGCGACGGCGCATTTCGCGCCGATCTCTACTACCGTCTCAACGTGCTCTCGATCGATCTGCCGCCGCTGCGGCACTGCCTCGGCGATCTCCCCGACATCTGCGCCCGGCTGCTCGACGACATCAGCGCGTCGGGCGACTACGTCAAGGCGAAGATCACACCGAGCGCGCTTGCAGCGCTCGCCCGCTACGACTGGCCGGGCAACGTCCGCGAGCTCCGTAACATTCTAGAGCGCGCGCTGATCCTCAGCGACTCCGGGCGACCGACCGGCGAGGATGTCGCCCGCATCCTTCCTGTCGGTGCCGAGGTCAGGCCGGCGGCGCCCGCACGCTCCGCGGCGGCCGTCGTGCCCTATGCCGAAGCCGAGGCTGAGTTCGAGAAGCACACGCTCGAGCAGGCGCTCGCTGCCAGCAACGGACAGATCACCGAGGCCGCCAGGATGCTGCGGATCTCGCGCGCGACCTTTTACAAGAAGCTCGCCAAGTTCGGCCTCGCCTCCGGGTCGGCTCCCGTCTGAGTTTTGAGACATGAAACTGTCCGGAGTCTCGGAATCCGGACACGGTGCCGGGCTACTCTTTGACGCCGGCATGTGGGAATTGCCGCAACTTCGGCCGCTTTCCGCGAACCAGCGGCATCTGGCGCGGACCTTGCTATCTCTGTCTTCTCGCGCGGGAGCAAGCTGTTCCAGGGCAGCTCCCCACGCTAAGATCAACGCACAAGAACAACGGCATACGGTCGAGGGATCGGGAGGAACGCCGTGAGCCATCACCCAGCTCTGCCCTATCTGCGCAATTCCGAGAAGGGCAAGGTCGTCTCGGCGGCCGAGGCCGTCATGCTGATCCGCGACGGTGACACCGTCGCGACCGGCGGCTTCGTCGGCATCGGCTTTGCCGAGGAGATCGCGATCGCGCTGGAGGAGCTCTATCTGTCCCATGAGGGCGATGCGCCCTACACGCAGGGCAAGCCGCGCAATCTGACGCTGGTCTATGCAGCCGGACAGGGCGACGGCGGGCAGCGCGGCCTCAATCATTTCGCGCATGAAGGACTGGTCCGGCGCGTGATCGGCGGGCACTGGGGCCTTGCGCCCAGACTGCAGCAGCTCGCGATCGCGAACCAGATCGAGGCCTACAACCTGCCGCAGGGCGTGATCACGCATCTGTTTCGCGACATCGCCGCGCGCCGGCCCGGCCACATCACCCGCGTCGGCATGGGCACCTTCGTGGATCCCCGGCACGGCGGCGGCAAGCTGAACGCACGCACCACCGAGGACATGGTGGAGCTGATCAAGATCGGCGGCGAAGACTGCTTGCTCTACAAGACGTTTCCGATCCAGGTCGGGATCATCCGCGCCACCACGGGCGATCCCGACGGCAATCTCACCATGGAGAAGGAGGCGCTGACGCTGGAGGCGCTGGCCATTGCCATGGCGGCGCATAATTCCGGCGGCATCGTCATCGCCCAGGTCGAACGCGTGGCGGAGGCCGGCAGCCTCAATCCGCGCCAGGTGAAGATTCCCGGCATCCTCGTCGACTGCGTCGTGGTGTCGAGGCCGGAGAACCACTGGCAGACTTTCGGCACGCAGTACAATCCGGCTTTTTCGAGCGAGATCCGCGTCCGCGCGGCCTCGCTGCCGGTGATGCCGATCAGCGAGCGCAAGATCATCGCCCGGCGCGCCGCGCTGGAGGTGAAGGCCAACAGCGTCGTCAATCTCGGCATCGGCATGCCCGAAGGGATCGCCTCCGTCGCCAATGAAGAGCGGATCATCGATCTCATCACGCTGACGGCGGAGCCGGGCGTGATCGGCGGCATCCCGGCGAGCGGCATCGATTTCGGCGCGGCGATCAACACGCAGGCGGTGATCGACCAGCCCTATCAGTTCGACTTCTACGACGGCGGCGGTCTCGATGCCGCGTTCCTCGGGCTTGCCCAGGTCGATCGCGCCGGCAACCTCAATGTCAGCAAGTTCGGGCCGAAGCTTGCGGGCGCCGGCGGCTTCATCAACATCAGCCAGAACGCCAAGGAGGTCGTCTTCGTCGGAACGTTCGGCGCGGGCAAGCAGCGCATCAAAGTGAATGACGGCAAGCTCGTCATCCTCGACGAAGCCAAGTCGCGCAAGTTCGTCGATCGCGTCGAGCACGTCACCTTCAGCGGTCCGTTTGCCGCCGCGCGCAAGCAGCGCGCGCTGTACGTCACCGAGCGTTGCGTGTTCGAGCTCAGGGCGGACGGGCTCGAGCTCACCGAAGTTGCGCCGGGTATCGACATCGAGCGTGACATTCTGCGGCTGATGGATTTCAAGCCGCTGATCCCGCGCGACCCGGCTATGATGGACGAGCGCATCTTCCGCGAAGGCCTGATGGACCTGCGCGAGCGCCTGCTCACCATCCCGCTCGACCAGCGCTTCACGCTGGACGAGCAGCAGAACCTGTTCTTCGTCAATCTGGAACGCTATCCGCTGCGCAGCAAGGCCGAGATCGACACCATCGCCGCCATCGTCGAGGCCCGCCTGGCGCCGCTCGGACGCCGGGTCTACGCCATCGTCAATTATGACAATTTTTCCATCCTGCCGGAGCTAATGGACGATTATTCGGCGATGGTGCGCAGCCTCGTCGATCGCTTCTATTCCGGCGTGTCGCGCTACACGACGTCGGGCTTCCTGCGCATCAAACTCGGCGAAGCTCTGGAGAAACGCGGCGTCGCGCCGCACATCTTCGAGAGCGCGGAAGAAGCGCAGTCGGACTGGCGCCAGGTCGAGGCTGGCGCAGCGAGGCAGGCCCAAAGATGATGCATGCTAAAAAGCCAGCGCCCGCTCCACCGCAAGGTTCAATTGCAATGTTCGTAAGCTTGTGCAAATCGCTGTTGCCGAGAAACTTTAGATCAGGAGGACCATCGTGCGTCGATCACTCATCTTAACAACAACCATTCTCGCGCTCGCCGCGGGCTCCTCCGCACGGGCCGAGGATCTCAAGATCGGGCTGATCTATGGCAAGACCGGCCCGCTCGAGGCCTATGCCAAACAGACCGAGACCGGCCTGAAGATGGGTTTCGAATACGCCACCAAAGGCAGCATGACGCTCGACGGCCGCAAGATCGTCATCATCACCAAGGACGACCAGAGCAAGCCGGATCTTGCGAAGGCCGCGCTCGCCGAAGCCTATCAGGATGACAAGGTCGATATCGCGATCGGCACGACCTCGTCGGCCGCCGCGCTCGCCATTCTCCCCGTCGCCGAGGAGAACAAGAAGATCTTGATCGTCGAGCCCGCGGTCGCGGACCAGATTACCGGCGAGAAGTGGAATCGCTACATCTTCCGCACCGGGCGCAACTCCTCGCAGGACGCGATCTCCAACGCGGTGGCGATCGGCAAGCAGGGCGTCACCGTCGCGACGCTGGCGCAGGACTATGCCTTCGGCCGCGACGGCGTCGCAGCCTTCAAGGAGGCGCTCGCCAAGACCGGCGCGACGCTCGCAGCCGAAGAATATGCACCGACCTCGACCACCGACTTCACCGCTGTCGGCCAGCGCCTGTTCGACGCACTGAAGGACAAGCCCGGCCGCAAGGTGATCTGGGTGATATGGGCCGGCGCTGGCAATCCGCTGGCCAAGCTTCAGGACATGGACCCGAAGCGCTACGGCATCGAGCTCTCAACGGGCGGCAACATCCTGCCGGCGCTCGCGGCCTATAAGAGCCTGCCCGGCATGGAAGGGGCGACCTACTACTACTATGAAATCCCGAAGAACCCGGTGAACGACTGGCTGGTCGCCGAGCACCAGAAGCGCTTCAACGCACCGCCGGACTTCTTCACCGCAGGCGGTTTCGCCGCTGCGATGTCCGTCGTCGCCGCCGTCACCAAGGCGAAGTCGACCGACACCGAGAAGCTGATCACCGCGATGGAAGGCCTGGAGTTCGACACGCCCAAGGGCAAGATGGTGTTCCGCAAGGAAGACCATCAGGCGCTGCAGAGCATGTATCACTTCAAGGTCAAGGTCGATCCGAACGTCGCCTGGGCGGTGCTCGAGCCCGTGCGCGAGCTGAAGATCGAGGACATGGACGTTCCGGTCAAGAACAAGAGGTAATATGGTCACCTCTCCCGCGTGCGGGAGAGGTCGGTGCGAAGCGCCGGGTGAGGGCTTTCTCCTCTCGGGGATAGTTCCATTGCGGAAACACCCTCTCCCTACCCTCCCCCGCAAGCGGGGGAGGGAGCGCACCGCGACTGCGGATAAATCTAGCTTCATCATTTCCAGACACCCATGCCGCTCACCCTCGAAACCCGCGACCTCACCATCCGCTTCGGCGGTCATGTCGCGGTCAACAATGTCTCCTGCACGTTTCGACCGGGCGAGCTCACGGCCATCGTGGGGCCGAATGGCGCCGGCAAGACCACCTATTTCAATCTGATCTCGGGCCAATTGCGCGCCTCGAACGGCAGCATCCTGTTCGACGGCGCCGACATCACCCAGCACTCCGCGCCGATGCGCACGCGCGCGGGCCTCGGCCGCGCCTTCCAGCTCACCAACCTGTTTCCGAACCTGTCGGTGGAAGAGAACGTGCGCCTCGCGGTGCAGGCCGCTAGCGGTACTCACTACGACATGCTGCGACCCTGGATGGTGCGTCGCGACCTGATCGCACGGGCCGACGCCATTCTCGACCAGGTCGCGCTCGGCAGCCGCCGCGGCGGCGCCGCAACCGCACTGTCGCATGGCGACCAGCGCAAGCTCGAGGTGGCACTGATGATCGCGCTGGAGCCGAAAGTGTTCATGTTCGACGAGCCGACCGCCGGCATGAGCATCGACGAGGTGCCCGTCGTTCTCAACCTGATCGCGCAGCTCAAGCAGGACGAGAGCAAGATCATTCTCCTCGTCGAGCACAAGATGGACGTGGTGCGCTCCCTCGCCGACCGCATCATCGTGCTGCATAACGGCCAGCTCGTCGCGGACGGCAAGCCTGCCGAGGTGATCGCCTCGCCGATCGTGCAGGAAGCCTATCTCGGCGTCGCACCCAAGAATGCCACCGAGGGTGCAGCATGAGCGATCTGTTGAAACTCTCCGGCGTGCACACCCATATCGGTCGCTACCACATCCTTCAGGGCATCGATCTTGCGGTGCCACAAGGTCAGGTCACGATGCTGCTCGGCCGCAACGGCGCCGGCAAGACCACGACGCTGCGCACCGTCATGGGTCTCTGGCAGGCATCGAGCGGCGAAATCAGCCTTGCCGGCAAGCGCATCGAGAGCCTTGCCACCCCGGACATCGCGAAGCTCGGCGTCGGCTATGTGCCGGAGAGCATGGCGGTGTTCTCCGACCTCACGGTCAGGGAGAACCTGGTGCTGGCGGCACGCGACGGGCCGCTCGACGACGCCCAGCTCGACTGGATCTTCGGCTTCTTCCCGGCACTGCGCCGGTTCTGGCTGTCGCGCGCCGGAAGCCTCTCCGGCGGGCAGAAGCAGATGCTGTCCATCGCCCGCGCGATCGTCGAGCCGCGCAAGCTCCTGCTGATCGACGAGCCGACCAAGGGGCTGGCGCCGGCGATCGTCATGGCGCTGATCGAGTGCCTGAAGGAGATCAAGCGCAAGGGCGCCACCATCCTGCTGGTCGAGCAGAATTTCTTCGCCGCCCGCGAGCTTGGCGACAATGTGCTGGTCATGGACAACGGCACCATCGTCCATCGCGGCGAGATGGCGGCGCTCGCCGCCGACGTGCCGCTGCAGGAGCGGCTGCTCGGCCTGAGCCTGGAGACGCATCAGTGACTGAACTTGCCGCAACCGATCCGCTGCCGAAACCGAAGCGCGATCTCGCGCCGATCCTGCTGCCGGTGGCGCTCGCGCTTCTCATGATCCCGCTGATCGGATCGCCGAGCTCCTGGCTGACCTTGACCGCCGCCAGCCTTGCCATGGGCATGATGATCTTCATCATGGCCTCGGGCCTGACGCTGGTGTTCGGCCTGATGGACGTGCTCAATTTCGGCCATGGCGCCTTCATCGCCGTCGGCGCCTATATCGCAACCCTGGTGCTGGCCCCGTTCGCGGCTTCCGTGCAGGCCGACTCGCTCTGGATGAACCTCGCGGTGCTGGGGCCGGCCGCGCTGCTCTCGATGGCGGTTTCGGGCGCGCTCGGCCTGGTCGTCGAGCGCGTGTTGATCCTCCCGGTCTACGGCCAGCATCTGAAGCAGATCCTGATGACGACGGGTGGCCTGATCGTCGCCGAGCAGACGCTGTATGCGCTGTGGGGGCCGCAGATCATCCCGATGCCGCTGCCGACGTCGCTGCGCGGCTCCTTCATCATAGGGGACGTCGCCATCGCCAAATACCGGGTGCTGGCGATGCTGATCGGGCTCGCCGTCTTCATCGCCATCCAGCTCGTGCTCAACCGCACCAAGCTCGGCCTCCTGATCCGCGCCGGCGTCGAGAACCGCGAGATGGTCGAGGCGCTGGGCTATCGCATCCGCCGGCTGTTCCTCGGCGTGTTCATGACGGGATCGGCGCTGGCCGGCCTCGGCGGCGTGATGTGGGCGCTCTACCGCGAGCAGGTGCACGCCTCGATGAGCGACGAGCTCACCGTGCTCATCTTCATCGTCGTCATCATCGGGGGGCTGGGCTCGATCGGCGGCTGCTTCATCGGCGCGATCCTGGTGGCGATGGTGGCCAATTACGGCGGCTTCCTGGTGCCGAAACTCGCCCTCGTCTCCAACATCCTGCTGATGGTCGCCATTCTGATGTGGCGGCCGCGCGGCCTCTATGCGGTGACCAGCCGATGATGATCCTCTCAGGCGATCCGCCGCGCAGCCGCGTTCTGACGCTCGTTCTCATTCTCATCATCCTGGCGCTGGCAGCGACGCCGTTCCTGTTTCCGGGGGCCAAGGCCCTGAACGTCGCGGCCAAGATCTGCGTCTTCGCCGCGCTGGTCGCCTCGTACGACCTCCTGCTCGGCTATACCGGCTCGGTGTCGTTCGCCCACACCATGTTCTACGGCATCGGCAGCTACGCCATCGCGATCGCGCTGTACGGAATGGGGCCGAACTGGGCGGCGGTCGCCACCGGCATCGTCACCGGCCTGCCGCTGGCCGCCCTGCTCGCGCTCGCGATCGGGCTGTTCTCGCTGCGGGTGGCCGCGATCTTCTTTGCCATGATCACGCTCGCGGTCGCCTCGGCTTTCCAGGTGCTGGCCTCGCAGCTGTCCTGGCTGACTGGCGGCGAGGACGGGCGCAGCTTCCAGCTGCCCGAGCTGCTTCGCCCCGGCACGATACTGATCTCCAAGAACCTGTTCGGCTTCGAGATCAACGGCCGCATCCTGACCTACTATCTGGTCTTCGCCGTCTCGGCGCTGATGATCCTCGCGCTGCTGCGTGTCGTGAACTCGCCATTCGGGCGCGTGCTCCAGGCCATCCGCGAAAATCGTTTCCGCGCCGAGGCGCTCGGCTTCCGCACCGTGTTCCACCTCACCTACGCCAATTGCATCGCGGCCCTCGTCGCCGCCAGCGCCGGCATCCTGAACGCGCTGTGGCTGCGCTATGCCGGCCCCGATACGTCGCTGAGCTTCTCGATCATGCTGGACATCCTGCTGATGGTCGTGATCGGCGGCATGGGCACGATCTACGGCGCGATCATCGGCGCCACCATCTTCATCCTGGCCCAGAACTATCTTCAGGCGCTGATGGGTGCCGCCTCCACGGCAGCGGGCGAAGCGGGCCTGCCGCTGCTGCCGGGGCTGCTGCATCCAGACCGCTGGCTGCTGTGGCTCGGGCTGCTGTTCATCGCCAGCGTCTATTTCTTCCCGACCGGCGTGGTGGGGCGGCTGCGCAATCCCGCCGGAGACAAGAGCGGCGGCAGATCGCATTAAGCGGGGATTCATGATGCAGCGCGTCGGTTGCCGCGCGCGCCGCACAACCGTGACGCGTCTCCCGCTCCGATGCATGCGGCCAGGCTGCGCAACTGGATTAATCCTTAGGTAACTGGTTTTCCTAAGGTTTGCGCCATTTGTGCGGTGTATTCCTCTCCCTCCAAGGAGAGGGAATGCGCCAGGTCTTTTCCATGGTGACCGCCGGAATGTCTCTAGCCGCGAGGAACGGCTGGGAGGCCTTGACGCGGCGTGGTCCTGTCCTGTGGCTGACCCTGTGCGGCGTATTGCTGGTCGCGGGCATCTTCACCGTCACGGCCATGGCCGTCGGCGAATTCCGAGAACGCACCCTCGCCAACCGCGAACGCGAGCTGGAAAACACGGTGCAGCTGATCGCGCGGCACTTCGATCAGCAGTTCGAGGATTCCGACGTCGTCGCCGCCGATCTGATCGCGCAGATGAACCTTGAGGAGATCACCTCGCCCGCAATGTTCCGCGAGCGCATGTCAGGTCCCGCCACCAGCCAGATGCTGCGCAGCAAGATCAGCTCCGTATCCTATCTCGGTGACATCGCCATCTATGACGCCGATGGCGAGCTGATTAGCTGGTCGCGGGCTCAACCGCTGCCGAAGATCAACGTTTCCTCCCGCGGCTACTTTCAGGCCTTCAAGACCAATCCGCAATCCGAACCGGTCATTCTGGAGTCCGTCCGCAGCTTCATCATAGGCAAATGGACCACCGTCGTCGCACGACGGTTGAACAGCGCCGACGGGTCGTTCCTGGGCGCAATGGCGCGCCGGATCGATCCGGACAGCTACCACAAGTATTTCGCGTCCGTCGCGCTTGCCGAGGGCACGGCAATCTCGCTGTTCGACCGCGAAGGCAAAATGCTGGCGCGCTATCCGCACGTCGAAGAGCTGATCGGGCGCAACTTCAAGGATGGGCCGCTGATGCAGAAGGTGTTGGCCGAGGGCGGCCAGCACACGCTGCGCGGCAACAGTCCGGTCAATGGTGAGCAACGGCTCGGCTCGGCGGCGTCGCTGAAGCACTTCCCTCTCGTCATCATCGCCACCACCACCACCGACGCAGCGCTCGTCGACTGGCGGCAGCAGACCGGCTTCCTGGTCGCGACCGCCGGATTTTCGGCGGCGGTGATCGCACTGATCCTCTATTTCATCATCCGCCAGATCAGCCGTCAGAATCGTGAGGCCCGGGAACGGATCGAAGCAAAGCGGATGCAGCTCGACACGGCGCTCAACAACATGTCGCAAGGGCTGATCCTGTACGACGCCGCCGGCTACATCGTCATCTGTAACCGCCGGTACGCCGAGATGTTCGGCCTGTCCCACGACGTCATCAAGCCTGGCTGCCACATCCGCGAGGCGATGCGCCATCGCAAGGAGCGTGGCGCGTTCGACGGCGACGTCGAGGCATTCTGCGCCGAGGTCATGAGGATCGTCGCGGAGGGCAGGGTCTCCACGAGAGTTCATCAGCTCGCCAATGGCCGCGCCTTCCAGGTCATCAACACCCCGCTCGCACAGGGCGGGTGGGTGGCCACGATCGAAGACATCACCGACCGCCGCAAGCTGGAGCAGGAGCGGGATCGCAACCACACCTTCCTGCGCGAGATCATCGACCATATCCCTTCGCAGATCACCGTGAAGGACGCACGCACGCGCCAATATCTGCTGCTCAACTGCGTCGCCGAGCAGCTCTTCGGCCGGTCTCGCCAGGAAGTCGTAGGCAGGACTGCCTTTGACGTCTTCCCCGAGGCGCCGGCCGCCCGCATCACCGAAGACGACAGCCGCGCGCTAAATTCGGCCAAGGGATTGTTCAAGGACGAGCACGCCTGGCAGATGCCTGGTACGGGTCTGCGCTACATCACCTCGACCAGGATCGGTATTCCCGACGAAACGGGAGAGCCGCGCTACCTCATCCATGTCATCGACGACGTCACCGAGCGTCGACGCGCCGACGAAAAGATCGCGCATATGGCGCATTACGATGCGCTGACCGACCTGCCGAACCGCACGCTGTTCCGGGAGCAGATCGAACGCGAGCTGGCAAAGGTCGCCGACGGGGATCAGTTCGCGCTGCTCTACATCGATGTCGACGAGTTCAAGGGCATCAACGATTCGCTCGGCCACCACGTCGGCGACGAGCTGTTGAAGGCCATCGCAGGCCGCATCCGAAGCTGTCTCAAGCAGGGCGACCTGATCGCGCGGCTCGGCGGCGACGAGTTCGCGGTCATCCAGACCGCGGTCCAGTCACCGGCCGAGGTGGTCTCGTTCGTGAAACGGATCTATGGGGCGATCCGACAGCCCTATCATTGTTCCGGCCATCAGCTCTCCACCGACGCCAGCATCGGCATCGCGCTCGCGCCGCAGGACGGCGACGATCTCGACCAGCTCGTCAAGAACGCCGATCTTGCGATGTACGGCGCCAAGGCCGAGGGGCGACGCACGCACCGCTTCTTCGAGCCCGAGATGGATGCGAGCGCCAAGGCGCGATTGAGCATGGAGCAGGACCTGCGGCAGGCGCTGGTGGACGGCGGCTTCGAGATTCACTACCAGCCGCTGGTCGACCTGCGCTCGGGCGAAGTCTCGGGCTGCGAGGCGCTGCTGCGCTGGCGTCATCCCGAGCGCGGCATGGTTTCGCCGGCGGAGTTCATCCCGGTCGCCGAAGACACCGGCCTGATCACCGAGCTCGGCGACTGGGTGCTGCGCATGGCCTGCAACGAGGCCGCGACCTGGCCGACGCATGTGCGCGTCGCGGTCAACGTCTCGCCGGTGCAGCTCAAATGCGACACGCTGGCGCTGCGGATCGCGGGCGCACTGGCCGCTTCCGGGCTCGACCCGCGCCGGCTGGAGCTCGAGATCACCGAGGCCGTGCTGATCCGCGACGACGAGGCGGCGCTCTCGATCCTGCATCAGCTCCGTTCGATCGGCGTGCGCATCGCGCTGGACGATTTCGGCACCGGCTATTCCTCGCTCAGCTACCTCAAGCGCTTCCCGTTCGACAAGATCAAGATCGACCGCTGCTTCGTCGCCGATATCGCGGAGGCGAGCGGCTCGCCCGTCATCGTGCAGGCCGTGGTGAACATCGCTGCGGCCAGCAGCATGACCACCGTCGCCGAAGGCGTCGAGACCGAAGCGCAGCGCGAGATGCTGCGCACGCTCGGCTGCACCGAGATGCAGGGTTATCTGTTCAGCGCGCCGAAGCCGGCCAGCGAGGTGCGAAAGCTGTTCGGCGGCGATACCGGGCCGGTGGCGGCGGTGGCTTGATGACAAGATCACGCAAAGCGGTCGACGTCGCGGATTCCTACGCGGTGCGGCTGATGCAGCACCTGGTGGTGCCGACTTTCGTGATCGACCCGCAACGTCGCGTCGTGATCTGGAACAGGGCCTGCGAACGGCTGACCGGCGTCGCCGCGGCCGAAGTGATCGGCACCAGCAAGCACTGGCAGGCCTTCTATGAGACGAAGCGCCCCTGCCTCGCAGACCTCGTCGCGCTCGACCGGCCCGAGCAGCTCCCGGAATACTATTCGGAATACGCTGCGCGCGGCCATAACGGGCTCGGCTTTTCCGCGGAGAATTGGTGCGTGATGCCGAAGCTCGGCAGCCAGCTCTACCTCGCCATCGACGCCGGCCCGATCCACGACGAGGCCGGCAACCTGATCGCGGTGGTGGAGACGCTGCGCGACCTCACCGACCAGAAGCGCGCCGAGATGGCACTGAAGGAGCTCGCCACCAAGGACGGATTGACCGGCCTGTCGAACCGCCGCGCTTTCGACCAGATGCTGACGAGCGAATGGGCCCGCGCCCAGCGCACGCAGAAGCCGCTGGCGCTGCTGTTCGTCGATGTCGACCATTTCAAGCTGTTCAACGACCACCACGGCCACCAGAGCGGCGACGAATGCCTGCGCGCGATCGCCGCGGCCGTGAGCCGGCACGCCATGCGCCCGCTCGACTTCGCCAGCCGATACGGCGGCGAGGAGTTCGCGCTGATCCTGCCGGACATGGATTGCGACGCCGCCTGCAGCGTCGCCGAAGCGATCCGCTGCGCCGTCATGGCCTTGCAGATCGCCCACGGCGCCCTGGGCGCCGGCGACCATGTCACCCTCAGTGTCGGTGTCGCCAGCCACATTCCCGTTAGCGCCGACGGCAGTGCCGACCGGCTGCTGGGCGCCGCCGACGAGGCGCTTTATGTCGCCAAGCGGCTCGGCCGCAACCGCGTCATCTGCGCCGAACAGGTCCTGGCCGAGTTCGCCGCCATCGGCCGGGAGGCCGCAGCGGTTCCGGCGCCCTTCCGGCGCAAGATGGCTTGAGTCCGATCCGGCGAGAAGCGGTTGCCCGCCCCGCGCCAATCGGCTACATGAAGCCTCTCTGCACCCGTAGCTCAGCTGGATAGAGCGTTGCCCTCCGAAGGCAAATGCAAGCTCTTTCTGATGGTCGAGGGTGTCGTAAAAAACGAGTGAAACCAAGCGATTGGCGAAACTCGAAGGAAGCACGAAAATCGCATTCGAGGTCGCGGAAGCACCACGGAAGCAAACCGAAAGGAGGTTGTGGAGTACGAATGGCGATGATCGGCGAGGCTTTAGCCCGCGTCGTTTGAGCCATGTCGATTCTAGAATTCGCGATTGACCGTGGTCGATCTCGGACACTATCTGAATATCGATGCGCCCGTAGCTCAGCTGGATAGAGCGCCACCCTCCGAAGGTGGAGGCCACACGTTCGAATCGTGTCGGGCGCGCCATTTGCGTACAAAACCACGAACATTTCCGTTCTCGGTCTGTTTGCCGGCAACGGCAGCCTGGAGAATGTCCTTGCTGCCAACAATCCGGATCGCCCGATCGTCGACTTCGACCGCGTCAATGATCGAGCGGATGTACGCCTTGCGGGTGTTCGTGTCGCCTGCGTCGAGCTTTTCGGTCATGAGCCTCGCGAAAGCGTCAATCTTCCCGGCGTCGATTGCGGCCGCCGTACTGCACTGAGCGCGAGCGTGATCAAGAGCCGCTTTTGCGCGCTCCCGCTGGGACTTCAGCGCCGTGGTGCGTTCCCGCAAGATTTCGTCGAGTTCTACGATGCCGTCCTCGATTGAGCGGTAGAGCCGCCTCAAGCGCTCGTCGACGTCCGTCAGCTCCTTCTGGAGCGTTATCAGCCGCTGGTCCGCGGATTCGCTCTTTGCGGCTTGGCGCTCGATCAGCGATTTCAGGAGGTCGGCGAGCCGGTCCGGAGCGAGCACGCGCGTCTTCAGGTTGGTCAGGACGATATCGTCCAGGGTCGCCGCCGGGATATGCCGGCCGTTGCAGACCGTCTTGCCCTTCTGTTGGCAACCCGCGCAGGAATAGTAGGAATACGACCGGCCCTGCCGATTGGTGGTTCCCGTACGGGTCATTCCCGCCCCGCAGGACGCACAGACGGCGATGCCCGTGAGCAGCGAGGGGCCGTTGACCACGCGTGGCGGCGTCGTCTTGGGATTGTTCTGCGTGAGTTTCGCCTGCACGCGGTCGAAGTCGCTCTTCTCGATCAGAATCGGAACAGTGATATTGACGACGCTGGATGGATCGTGCTTGCGGCCATCCCGCGAGCTACGCACGCCATAGGGCCATTGACCGGTAGCATAGCAGGCGTTGGTCAGGATCTTGTGCACTGGCCCGACGCCAAAGGTCACGCCCCGTCGCGTGCGGTAGCCGTGGCTGTTCAGCCACTTTGTCGTTTCCTTCACGCCGAGTGGACCGGTAGTCCCATCGCCGTCCATATAGAGCTTGTAAATTAGCCGGACCGTTTCGGCCTCGACGGGATCGATGCCGAGCTTTTTCTTGATCTTCTGTCCGCGTCGTTCCGCCTCTACAATCTTGTAGCCAAGCGGCGGCGTGGCGCCATTCCAAAAACCCTGGCGCGCTGACTCGCGCATTGCGCGCGTAGTGTTCTTGGAGATTTCCCGAGATGTATGTTCATCAAATGCTCCGATGATCTGCCTAACTAGAATCTGGCTAGGGTCATCGCCCGTCGGCTGAGTGACCGACACGACCTCGACGCCATGCTTCCGCAGCTTGCGGATGGTCAACTCCATTTCAGCGACGTTGCGGAAGAAGCGATTAAACGCATAAAACACGATAGCATCGTAGGGATGATCCGGAGCGCAGGCGCGATCGATCATGTCCTGTAGCACGGGCCTGCGGTCGTCCGTTGCTGTCTTCGCCTCCACGAACTCTTCGACAATGGCATAGCCATTCTGATCGCAGAAAGCTGCGGTGACCTTGCGTTGGCTCGGGATTGAGGCTTCGTGGTTTAGCTGTCGTCCCGTACTAACTCTATAATAGGTGGCAACGCGCCTCGGCGCATCTGTTTGGTTCTGGGCCGAGTTGCGAAATACGTGCTTGTTCATGGTCAGATCTACGGCTGCACAATGCATTTCTTTGTCGCCAGGATCGAATCTGCGCAGCAGACAAGGTGCTCTGTCAATCAAAATCTGCGCACGGAATTAGCGCTCTTTGGCACTGCCCCTGAGCACATTCTGAAGCTCAGCGCCGAGCAAAATTTCGATCGCGCGCAGTTCTCTTTCCAGGATGGGAACAGAATGCGGCATCTCGATCGTCACACGGAAATCCCCCGGCTGTAGCTGACGCGGGCCGCGCTTCTTTGGGGACTGTGCTGACGCAGTACAGGACTCGCCTGGTGCGGCATCGCGGGACCTCAGCTCAGCTCGCTTGCGAAGGCTTGCGCGTCTAGAGCTCATGGTTGAGCTCCCGCCGCCGGTCGCGCAAATGTTCGGCTTTCCGATCAGGGAAACTTACGCCCTCGATCACGTCGAGCGTGGAGATCTTAGGTGCCGCGCGGGAGAGCCGCTCGGCGAGCCACTCGCGTCGCTGCGTTTCGGAAAAGGCCGATCCGTCATGTTGCCGGTCGAACGGCAGTTCGGAGGCGAGGTGTCGATCGATGCGCTGTGAGTCCACCACGAGGGTCGTCGTCTCGCGCGCCCGGCTCGATGCCACGAAGATATCGTGCCGGCTGAGGGTATGGTCGACATAGACGATGCTGTTGTCGACCGTCAGGCCTTGGCTCCCATAGATCGTTGAGGCGTAGGCCCAGCCAAGGCGCGGGCGCCCCTGCGCGTCGGCAAGACACGTGGGATTGAAGACGATGCGCCGATCACCTACGTCGGCTTCGATCCGAAGCTGGCTCGTCTCGCCGAAGGGCGCCTGCGTCTCGCTGACCGTCACGACCGTCGCGGTCGTGCCGTTGATGACGCCGAGATCGTCATTGCGAACGAGGAATCGGATCCTGTCGCCTGCAGCCAGCGCCAATTGAGTGGCGTGTCCCGAGGAAGTGACCGCCGTGAAGGAGATCTCGTCGCCCCTAATGAGGCCGGCGGTCTTGCGGCGTTCCCGCGCTACGCGCGAGATCGCGGCAACCGCGGCATTGGACTTTGCAAGAATAAGGATTGAACCGGCCGGATCGCGAACCTTGGCCGCCTCGGCTGCATCAAGCGTAGCTGCAATGGCAGTCTTGGCGCCCTGGGATTCCACCAGCAGGCCATGATCGGCGAAGGCCTTCAATCCTTCTGCAGCGTCGCCCTTGCCGAAGGCGGTAATGGCGTCCCGGACCCACGCCTCGCGTTGGCGAACGATGTTGTCGACCCGAGTCGCTTCGACGGCGCGGGACACCAGGTCAAGCCCGGGTCCCCCGATCGGCTGGAGCTGGCGGCGATCCCCGACGAGTACGGCCTTGGCGCCGGCCTTCTTCACAGCGCTGAGCAACACATGCATATCGCGCGAGGACAGCAGGCCGGCTTCGTCGACGATCAGGAGCGTGCGTTCATCGAAGACATTGTGACCGGCCTTGAGCATCGCGATCCAGGACGCCGTCGCGCGCGACTCGATGCCGAGGTCGCTAGCCAAGGTATTTGCGACACGCCAGGCCGTGGCCGTGGCGATGCATCTGATCGGCGGACCTGCTCGTCGGCCCTCCTGTTTGAACGTCACATCACCTGAGCCGATCGCGGTGTGGGCCGAAACGATCTGGAAGAGTGTGGTTGTTTTCCCGCTGCCAGGCGCTCCTTCGATGATCGAGATCGCGTTGCCGCCGCACGCAGCAATGGCGGCTTCGGTCTGCTCCGTACTCAGCCCGATGGCCACGCAGCGCTCAGCGATTCGCGTCAGATCGACGGCGTGCCAGGAGCGGGACGCGAGGTCCTGCGCCATCGCGACGACTTCCCGTTCAATAGCGAGCATTTCGGGGGTGGAATAGTTGGGCAGGCCAAGGGCATCGTGACCGATCTCGACGATTGCGCCATTCCTCAGCAGGCGATCGACTTCGACCTCCGCACGCTCGGCCGGCAGCCCGGTGCCAACGAGCGTGGCGGTCACGGAACGCAACAACTCACGGCGCTCGATCACGCTCTCCTGCTCGGTGAGGGCGGCCGGCAATGCGTCCAGTCGCTCCGACAAGAGTTGTTCGGCCGCTGCGCGATCGAATATCCTCGACGGATCTCGCAGACGTTCGGTGAACGTCTCGACTTCGATCCCGATCGATTCCGCGGCATCTCGCCAAGTGTCCTCGCGGCGAGCGGTTTCGCTGTCGCGTTTGGCGGTGCGCGTCGCTTTGGTGATGGCAGCGGCGAGTGCCGGCGCCTGAGCACTGGCGACACCGTGTTCGGCCAGTTCGTCTTCGATCTCCTGACGACGCGCGCTGAAGTACTTGATCGTGGCATCATCCACGCCGGCGATTTCGAAGATGCCGTTCTTGCCGACGCGGACGATGTCAAAGCCGAGCTTCGTCAGCTCATGTGCGAGGGCGGCGTGATAGGTCGCGCCGGCCGCCATCTTCCAATCGCGGATGACCTTGGAGTGAAGACCTCCAACTGTGCCGTCGCTCTGGCGGGTCGAGATATTCATGCATACGCAATGCGTATGCAAATTTGCATCTGCGAATATGCGCCCGTCGGCGTGTTTTGCAGGGCGGCTTTCGCCGTGCTGAAACAAGGCGGCTGTGAGAGCGACTTTCTCCAGCGACATGCCGTTGCGGCCCCGGCGCGCCCAGGTGGCCTCTCGCTCCAGGACGTTCAGCGTTGCTTTAACAGCTCGCTGCTGCGCAACTTCGATGAGGCGCTTCGTCTCGGGCGTCGCCAGCCCCCAGACCAGGGATACCGAGCGCGGTGCGCTGAGTGTCACGTCGAACGCGCTTGTCCGCTCCCTATGGCGGCGAATCTTATCCAGGAGGGGGCGGCCATCCGCGTCGAGGGCATTGTACAATTGCTCGAAGGTCTGGCGCTCGACTTGCGCGCCGTCTACAACGCCAAAATCCCCCGCCGGGGCGTACCAGAGGCCCGCAGGCTCGCCGTCGCCGAGGTAATACTCGGTCTGGCGCGTGTAGTAGCTCGCGCTTGCTGCAGGATTCCACGTCGCGACCACGAAGAAGACCTCCGAATGGGAGGCCTTCCAATTAGAGCGCGTGCTGGTAGGGGTCTCGGAAATGAATGAACTTTTCGCCTATTCTCCTAGTTTCGACCCTGGGGCGCCCCTTAGGCCCGCTGCGCTCCGTGCTGATGCAGTATGCCGGATTCGGCAATCCAGGGCGCGGGGACGTGCGCTTCGCGCCGATCAGCCCAGGCCGTCAGCGGGACGTCGACGACGGCGAGCGCGGGAAACCCCGTCACCAGGACACGAATCATTTTCCCGGCCGATGTCTCGAACACGCCAAGCGCATCCGACAGGAAGTCGGTCGTGATCGTGTCCTCCCAGACGGTCTCCATCGGCTTCGTGATTCCTCGGGCCAGCTCCTCGACGGTCGCATCCCGGCGCCTGCGGACCTGACGCCGGTCGATCCAGACCTCGCAGATGCGCCTTGCGGTTTCACCCGGCTCCAGACGAAGGACTAGTCGGATTCCGAAGCGTGCTTCGACAACCGAGCCTTGCTCTTGGCCGAACATAGCTGTGATCTGACCCAGCTCCTGTGCGGTTGCGATGGTGTTGACGCGCAATTCGCGCCCCAGCGCGAGAAGCCGTAGCAGCATGGTCGGTGTTCCGTGCCGGCGCGGCGACGAGAAGAGGAGAGTCCGTCACGGCTATCATTCTTGAGGTGCGTAAGCGGTACCGACCGGCGGCGAGGATGGTATCGGACGTCCGCTTCAGCTCGGACCATTTCATGCCGCTTTATCCTGACGGGTCCGCACGTCGGCGATCCATTTTTCTAGCACATCGATCTCGCCCTCGATAAGCGCCGGGGCTGGCAAGCGCGGATTGATCTCACCGGGCTGACTATGTAGGAGCGCCGAGCAGCGCCCAAAGGCCTCGCGCATCACGGTACAATCAGCGTTGGTAAGCACCGTCAGTTTGATGAGGCCCGTCGTATCGACCTTGCGCGACAAGCGGCGGATCACCGGCCCCACCACTTCCTCGACGGCGCGTTCCCATGTGGTGCGAAGTTGATCCTGGAAGGACGTCACCTCGCGAAGCCACTTCGCCTGATCGCCGCGCTCGTAATGGATTTTCACGTTCGCAAGATGCGCCTTCATCCCCTCGATCACTTTGTCGAGCGGCATCACGCTGGCCGGCGGCTCCTGGTGACAATAGCCGGCGTTGTCGGCGCCGCGGCTGATCAGCCGATAGGCCACCGGTGTCGCTTCCCGCTCTTTGGTGGCCCGGGAGGCTTCATCAAGAAGGAGCAGGAAGGCCATATCGTGGGTGAAGACGATCACCTGCCGGGTCTGCCCGGCCTCGGCCAGTCGGGCGGCAACCTTGTCGCGGTGTAGATGGTCGAGTGAGGAGACGGGGTCGTCGAACACGATCGCCGACTGGGCGTCGATGGTCGAAAGCTCCGCCATGAAAGCGGCGAGCGCCACGCAGCGATGCTCGCCTTCGCTCAGGACCTTACCGACCGGCTCACTCGGCCTGTTGATGAGCCGGACCTGGAAGAAGGGAACCCCCGCACTGGTTTTCGCCTGCTGAAGTTCGATGGCAAGACCGGCGACGCCGAGCTTGTTTACCTCGATGGCGAACTGGCCGCGCAAGCGGTTGGTGACGAGCGCCTGCGCGATACGGGCGCTCTGGGTCGTGATCTTGTTCGTCGCCGTGTCCTTGTTGGCCTTCTCGATCGCCTCGATAGCCTTGAGGCGTTCGATCTGGGCCAGCGCATCGGCTTTCACCACACCGAGCCATTTGCGGTCGGTGAGGCCATCACGCTCCGCGATGAGCGCTGCCCGCTGTGGAGAATTGGCCTCCGCCTGAAGGCCAGCAATGCGGGCGGCGATATCATCGAGCACCGTGCGCAACGGCGCGACGGAAGGGACTGCTGCGGGCGGAAGGGCCGGCATCGCCGCCAAGTGGTGAGTTCTGAGAAGCGCGCGCAGCCGCCAGGCCAGTTGCAGGATTTCACGGCGAAGAGTGGCCGCCAGTTCTTCCTGGCCGATGCCATCCCGCATCAGGGCGACGATTGCCAGCAGATCCGTCATCGAGATGGCTTTCGACGAGACCTCCTCGCACTTCTCACTGTAGGCGTCAGCGGCTTCCTGCTCGCGGCGCTTGCTCTCGTCCTGAACAAAGGTCTCAAAACTGCGGAGCCGCTGCGCGGCCTCCTCGCTGAGCGGCTGTTGGCAGAGGACACAATGGGCGCGGCCTTCCGTTACCGGAAACGGCCGATCCGGGTAGGCAGATGCGCGCGAATAATCGCGAGCGGCCTCCCATAAGACCTTCCAAACGTCAGCACCAATGTCGGGCAGCGGTTCATCGGCGAAGAGATTTGCGGATGCGGCTGCGGCGGCGGAGCGCGCGTTCGACAAATGCGTGTGGGCTTCGCTGAGCTCTGTCCACGTTTCATCCGTGGCGACCGCAGCCAGGTGCTCGAGCTGGCTGACAATGGTCTTGATGCGGTTTTCCTCGCCCTGGAGCTGACGAACAGTCCGGGTCGGATCACTTGAGAGATCTGTTGTGAGCATTTGGAGGCGTGCTTCCTCGTCGGGCGATAGACCGGCGAGGTTCTCGATGTCTTCCGGTTTGGTCTTGCCCGACAGCCCGGTGATCAGCTTGCCTACTGCAGTGTCCTCCTTGCATTCGGGTGTGGAAAGGACAGCCGGCGTCTGCTCCTGGAGCGACTTAATCTCCGCGGCCAGCTTGGCCTTTACGTCCTGACAGGCCTGCGCGAGGCCGGCGAGAATGCGGAGCGGAAGCGGAGTGTAGGCGAGATCGTTGGTGTTCTCGACATGGACGTTGGCGGTTCGGGAATCGAACACGCTCACGGCGGAAAGCATGGCGTCCGGCGCGCTGCCCTGGGTCCACGACGCGCTTCGCTTCTGTGCGCCGATAAAAAAGTCGATGCAGGCAGCGGGAGTGCCGGGGCTGGCCGCGTAGATGTTAGGCAGGATCGCATCGCCTTTCGGCGAACGCGCGCGGCAAAGCTGCTTGAGAACGCGAGCATATCCGGATTTACCTGCGCCATTGTCACCATAGATGACCGTGAGGCCGGCTTTGCCAAAGGATAGCCGCTCGCCGGGCGCGAGGGCGTTGACGTGCGAGAGGCCATAAAGGGCGGCAAGGCTGACGACGGCATGGCTGGCCGACGGGTCGCGGACGTGGCTGGCGTCGAGGGGCACTCCCTGTTCGGCGGCCTTGCAGATGGCGACAAGCGTTATGATATCGGCGCTTTCCAGCTTGGGCTGACTACATAGCCGCCGCAGCGCATCGCGCTGCCAAGCCGGCAAATCTGCGGACCATTTGAGAATGTCGGCAAGAGCTGCTGCTTCGTTCGAAAGATCCTCGTCCTGTCCGTCCATGGTTTCCCCCGACCCTTACCTGCTGCCACAGGCCCCGTTTCCACGTTTCGTTCTCGCAATCACCGTCTCAGGTCCCCCTGATGATGCGGCGTTCCTGGCCGAGCGGCACGATCCAGCCACCCGCACGATCAGGCCGTGCAAAGTCATCCGGCTGCGCGGTCTCAGTCAGCCGGACGCGCACCGCGTCGGGCTCGGCGTCGATGGCAGCGCGGATGAGATCCCGGTCTATCCCCACGAAGATCGGCCGGAGATTGAGGCGGGCGAGCGCTTCCTGATCGGCAACGGAAATATCGGCATCGTTGACAGGTCCGGCGCGTGTGACGAATCCACCGACAAGCCCGCCGATCGCGCTTGCCTTTTCAACATCGCCCACCGGGGCGGCGTCGAGCAGCGATCGTGCCGTCTGGAGGTCAGCCTGGAGCCGGTTGGCGAAGGGCTGATGGGTCATGCGTTTCAGGGCATCCGACAGTTCGACATGACCAAGCGGCCGAATCAGATTGGCGATGTGGAGGCGGAGCAGCCCAATGAAGAGTGCGTCCTTCTCCTCTGGCTTGATGGGCTCGCCCTCGTCCACGGGGTCCTTGACCGAGAGATGGGCATCAGCCGGGCCTGAGACGGCCATGCCCCAACGTGTCGCGACGGCAATGCGCTTCACGGTGACTTTGCGGCCTCGGGCCGTCACATCAATTCGCGCGGCCTGCCTCCAGGCGCGGGCCAATGCCGATGCCGGACCTCCTGCATCATGGCAGCCCTTGGCCTCCGCGACGGTCAGGGCGGCCAAGTCGGAGGCACAAGCGATCCAGTCAGGCAGATCACCTCGGGACAACCGCTTGACCTTCACCTTTCGGCGCCCGTCGAGATCGATGACGCGGCTGCCGAGATGCGCGAAGATCGACAGGCTAAAGTACCGCTCAAGATAGGCGCGCGCGATGAAGCGCCCGAACAGACCAGATAGGGCCACCTTCACCTCGCGGGCCTGACCAAGTGGCTCCTTGAAAATGAAGGGCGTTCCAGAGCCGGTTGGGGTGAGCAGCGCATCCAGAATGGACCATGCGCCATAGGCAGCGCCCGGCGTTTGCAGCACTTCCCGGATACCCGCGTCCTCGATGGCTGCGACATCAAGGTCGACGGTGGGACCAGTGACGGGATTGGCGGTCGGCGGGTCGAAGCTGTGAAGAAAGGTTCTCGTCATAAGGCGAGCGCTCGGTTCAGGTCGTCGTGCTCGAATGCGCTGGCCATGCGGTTGATCTCGGCCCCGCGCGCGCCCACCGACTTCGCGGTGTGGCGCCAGGTCGCTGTGACGGTGGCGACTTCCTTGATGATCGCGCGGGCCTGCACCAGCGTCAGCGCGAAGAACTCGGAAGCAGCCTCCAGCAGATCGAGCGAACAGGTGCCCTCGTCGAGATCGATGTTGGTTGTCAGAACCCGCGCCTTGAGATCCGTCGGGACAGGATTGAGATCGTAGGCCGGAGAGAGCGACCATCCTGCCCTTCCGAGCCACAGGAAACCGTGGTTACGCAGATGATCGTCCACATTGGAGATCAGCACATTGAAGACGACGCGCCGAAAAAGAGCATGCGCGTCGGTCTTGCTCTGCGCGCCATATTCAGCGAGGGCATCAACGATTTCGGGATAGCTGCCGCGTTCGCCGTCCCGGACGCCCATCATCGCCATGGCTGACAAGAACGGAATGCGGATTGCGCCACGCCGATCGAAGCGCCGCGACAGCATGACCTTCTTACCGGCGACGTCGATCAATTCATGTCTGGGGGTGACGATGCCGACCTGGCTCGCAAGGCGCAGCGCGATCTCCTCCCACGTCTCCATGCTGTAGTCGTCAGTTTCCTTGGGGAACTTGGCGATGGAGAGTTGCCCGTGTTGGTCGATCACCGACGCCTTGGGCCGCGCCCCGCCCAAGGAGGAGCCAGGGGCGAAGATGAGTTGCATATCTTCGTCGGTTTCCTCGTCGCGAAGGATACGTTCAGTGATCTGAAGCAGGCGGCCAAGCTCGACCAGGGCAGGCACGCCCGCGCGAATCGGCGCCTGGAAGGTATCGTCGCCAGCCCAGCGAAAGCGCAGCGCGCCCAATCGGGTCTCGTCGGCGACGCCGAGGAGATAATCGCTCTCCGCGAGCGTGCGGACCGCACGGCCTTCGCGTTCGGCGAGGCGGCGCGCGGCACGCTGCATGAGGCGACGCCCCCAGGTGTCAGGAGCCGAATCGCCAATGGAACCGAAAGTTGCAAGGCCGGCGGGCGGCGCGAAGGCGCCGCGGCCCAGAGCGAGGGCAGGTTCAAGCGAGAAGGCGTCGGGGTCTTCCAGCCATGCGCCGTCATATTCGAAGAGGATCGTCTCGGCGCCGCGAACGCGATTGCTCCGCGCCAGCCCGATCTGGTGCGTGCGACCTTCGAGATCGATATGGACCTCGAAATCAGCCATTACGGGGCGGTCCAGCCGGCCGCTTGAGATGGACGCGCTTGGGCAGCTCGGCACTGGCGAGAGCCCGCCCGACGCTATCGTTGCTGATGTCGGCAATCTGGCTCAGGCCGTCGAGGAGACCGAGCGCTTGGAGAACACCGGCATAGATGCCGATGCTGACGTTGGTGTCGCCGGCTTCGACTCTCTGGAGGGTGGAGCGGGACGTGAAGGCGCGTTCCGCCACAACCGCCATGGGCAGCCGGCGGCGGCGGCGGGCGTCATGGATGTCCGCGCCCAGCTTGCGCAGGGTGCGCCGCACAGCGGCGGGAGGATTGTGAGGAGTCGGCATTTGACATCTTCGCACTACAAAATTTTGATATATGTAGCACGAAGCTAACAATTTCGCTAGTCCTTCGGGGCTACCCGCGCTACGCCAGAACGGTGCCAACCCAGAATGGAGACAGCCAGCGAGATCCTCGTAAGACTCGGGCAGCTGGCTACCATGACCCTCCTTGCGAACAAAACAGGAAACACGGATCGTGAGGGCTCCGCCGTGACTGATTCGAACAACGCGCAAGCGCCATATCGACGTTTGCATTCAAGGTGGCGTTGGGGAGATTGATGCAATCAAGGAATGCCAAACGGCAACTCGATACGCTTGAGCAACGCTTCGAGCTCGATGAAACCTTCCTGTCATCCCCAAACACGGCCGCGCTGAAATCTGCAGTGATCCGTGCGACCGACCGCCGTACTGGCGATCCGGTGGTCCTTAAATACTGGGCAAAGACCGGAACCGCGGTCGACGCGGACTTCCGAGAACTGTGGCGGCATGAAATGCGCCAGAGCGAGCGCGTGCGTGCTTTCCCGCGCGGTAATGAAGTCGTTGTCGAGGTTCTCGCCTCGGGAGAAAGTGACGATGCATTTTACATTGTCATGCCAAGCGACGTCGCTCCGCTGGAACACGCCTCCCGATTTGTGCGCCCCGATCATTGGCTCCGCAGCCTACACGGACCGCGTCAGCGCGTTCTCCTCTGGAAGAATTTGCGCCGTTTGGCGGAAGCTCTCGGTGCCGTTCACGGCCAGGGGTTGGTCCATGGCCGGATCGATGGCCGGGCCGTCTATTCTACCGGGGCTGCGACAACCCCGGATTTTCGCTTGGGCGGGTTCGAGTTTTGCCTGCGGGTCGCAGAACTCAACAAGGCACCGCTGCATGTCATCGCCAAGAGTCGTCCCGTCGGCTCGGTCATCTTTTCCTTCCTCGACGACTGGCGCGCGCTGGGCAAGGTCATCGCCGATCTCGTCGGCCTTGATGCAAACAAGCTCGACGAAGAGGACATTCCGTTCTTTGAAGGGCGCGCGAAAATCGATTTGCGTGCCTCAGAAATTGACCTGATCCGGCTGCTATTTGAACCAGAACGCAATCGTATCCTCGACGCCGCAACGGTCACGAACCGAGTTGACGCTATTCTCAATGAGCTGGATGCGGAAGCATTCGCCGATAACGACCGTTATGTGCTGGCACTTCGACTCGGGCAGACAAGCCGTCTTTCTGCAATCCTGAACGCGGCATCGGGCGACACATTCGACACCGACGACGCCGAAAGCCAGCTCGACTTCATTCGCGCCGATCTGGAAACAGGGGTAAGTCTTACCCGTACAGCAAGGGGCGATCTCCTGCTGATGACCGAAAGCCTAGTCTATGATCTCCAGCCCCTGCGTGTCGCGGGGTCCGATGAAACCTGGAATGTCGCCTCCTGCAACAACGCCCGGTTTCGGGACGACGTCCACCTGGGACGACGGGAAACAACCGACCTTCCCGCACACCGGATCGAGATCATCCGTTTTGCTGCCGCGTCGCGGCGCTTGAATGAATTGCGGTCGGATGCACTGGATTGGAGCGCGGCCTTCGACATGACGCCGGATGGCGATCCGACGCTCACCGTTCGGCGCGGCCTGCTTCTTGCGCAGATTGCCGAAGCGCTCTTCAAGGCAGCCGAGATCGCGCCAGTGGAATTGGTCAACCAGCGGCGTCAAGGAGACAAACGGATCGTTGAAATCGCGGCAAGCGACTCCGAGCATCGTATACGGCTCTCGCAGGCACTGGGCGTGGGCGAGCCGCACCAACTGATGCGGAGACTTTTCGACCGCGAAGAAGCCGACGTCGATGCGGAATGGCAACTTACTGAAGTAGCTGGGCTCGGCATGACTGTGCGGGCTGCAGCCAGCGTGCGCTTTATTCGTCCCGTCCAACAGAATAACCGGCGGCTTTACGAATTCGAGATTC
The DNA here is from genome assembly GCF_000426845.1 of Bradyrhizobium sp. in8p8. Lineage (GTDB taxonomy): Bacteria > Pseudomonadota > Alphaproteobacteria > Rhizobiales > Xanthobacteraceae > Bradyrhizobium > Bradyrhizobium japonicum_C. The sequence continues at coordinate 1,088,063 of NZ_AUGD01000001.1, forward strand.
TGGATGGCGTCGTCCCACCGCAGGCACAGCTTCATTTACGCAAGGTCGACGAAACAGGAACCGACCAAGTCCTCCGGCGGCGACTTCGCATGCTGACGACGTTGTCCACCCAGTCCGAACTCGCTCACATGCTTGCCGATCCCCGCGGACGACTGCGCACCTATCAGGACGACCCGCTTGTTGAGGATGATCATTTCGGCAAGCTCGACGAGTCCAAGCAGGAGGCGTTGCGCTCGATTTGGTCGACCGGTCCCGGTCAGCTCGTTGTCGGTCCGCCTGGCGTTGGCAAGACCAGACTGGTGACCGAGATCGTGCGCAGAGCGCTGGCGGGTGACTCAACGATCCGGCTTCTGCTTAGCGCGCAGGCACATCAGGCCCTGGATCATCTCGCAGCCTCAGTTCAGAAAATGCTGAAGAAAACCGGGCTGGACGACGATGTCATCCTGGTCCGATCCAAGGCAGACAACGGCGCCGGCCTTTCTGGCGCACAGACCCCAGACCGGGCAAAGGCCTATCTCAAAGAACTCAAGGATAGCTCGCTCTATCGCCGGGCACCGAGGGCCATACAGCAATCTTTGCGCGACATGACGACGGCCGCAGACGTGACCGGCAATCTGCGAGCAAGACTTTCCCTGACAAGCCTGCGTCAGCGGCGTTCCTTCGAAGCGCTCGTGCTGCAATCGGCCAATGTTCTGTTCTCGACGACCAACTCCGGCGACCTGGAGCGCTTGATCGACGATGGCGCGCTGTTCGACTGGACTATCGTCGAGGAGGCCGCAAAGGCAACCGGATCGGAACTGCTCGCTCCTCAACTGCTATCGATGCGGCGTCTTCTGATCGGGGATCATAACCAATTGCCGCCGTTTGACACCGACCGGATCGCGGAATTTCTAGAAGACCAAACGCGAGTCAAGGATGCGCTGGCCGAAAGTGATCCACTCATAGGCAACATCTTTCGTGATTTCGGACTGGATGATCTCAAGGAAGCGATCGAAGATGATGGCGTCTTGAGCGAGATTTGTGCGTCGGCGCGCCGCATGCTGTTGCTGTTCGAGAGCCTGGTCACCAGCGAGCTCGACCGGCAGAAACGATCTGACCAGCGCCGGCGGCGTGTGGCGACCGAACTCCTGCAGCAGCATCGGATGCACCCTGCGATTGCCACCGTGATTTCCGAGTGCTTCTACGACAGAACGCTCGATACGCCGAAAGAACGCAAAGCAGAATTCGATACCGAGCAGCCACCATTCACGATCACGGACGAGCGCCTGCCCTCTTCGCCGATCGTCTTCATTGATCTCCCGTATGTGCAGCGTGAAGGCAACGCTGGCGAACAACGTCCCACCTATCACAATCCGGCGGAATTGCAGGCTGTATTGTCCGTCCTCGGAATGTTGAAAGCCGCTCCGAAAAAGCCGGAGGAACCGTCAACGTTGGCTGTTCTATCCCCATACAACGAGCAGGTCGAGCGCTTGGGCCGTGCGATCGAAGATGCGCTGCAAGGCAAACTCGCGAATATCGTGGATTTCAAGCGTGGGACGAATGCGCCGGGATTCGAGAGCACGGTCGACTCGTTCCAAGGCAGTGAGGCCGACGTCGTGGTTGTCTCGTTGGTGCGAAACAATGACCATGTCGGGCGACGTGCGCTTGGCATCTTGCGCGACCGGCGGCGCATGAACGTGCTGTTGAGCCGAGCCAAATGGAAACTCATTATTGTTGGTAGCATGGACTTCCTGCGTGTCCAAGGCCGGCGATATCGTCGTCACAACACGGATAACCGCAGCGTGCCGGCATTCCTCGCGAAGATGTCAGAGGTGTTCGACCAGTTAGCGAAAGAGACGCTCCCCGATGGAAAGACGCCGAAGTTCAAGTTGGTGTCGGCGGCTTCGCTCATGACGGACACCAAATCATGAGCGGTCAGAATGCGGTGCGTGTCGCTGTTCCGGTCAAGCTGGCGCGTCTGCGGGTCTGGGTCGACAAGGGACGCCATTGGAGCGGAGTCGATCGCCTGATCCTGTGGGCTTTGACTGTTGAGCCGAGCACCGCCGGTGAGTTGGCGAAGGTTGCACGGATTCCGGCGCGGCTGATCACGGAAATAATCCTGCGCATGATGCGATTTGGTTGGGTCGAGCTTGCCGCCGCCCCGAAGGGCGCCTCGTTCCGCACCACCGAGGCCGGCCGCGAGGTTGTTGAAACGTTCGAGACCTTACCGCCCGTCACTCGACGGGTTGCGCGCAGAATATCGTTCGCGATGGAGCCTTTCGCTTGGCGAGCCTATGGTCTGCGCGATCTGAAACCATATCGCCCCTCGGAAATCGAGGCGATTGAGCGTGAGCATGACGTCCGTCGGCTCGTTATCGATGGCGGATGGGGGCGCTTGTCGAGCCTAGATCTCTACGCTGCCGCAGATCAGGTGCTGTCGGATGACGAGGAGCTTTCCAGCGTCGACTACAGCGCTTCCGACACCGTGGACCAATTCGCCTTATTCACGGTGATTGGCAACAGCATCAAAGGCCTGCCGCAAGACTCCGCCGAACAACTCGTTGCCGCGATACGCCAGGCAGCCAAAGAACGGAAGCCGGGCGCGCCGATGACGATCAAGACGCCGCGTCGATCGGCGGCTTCTGCGATGGCTCGAAACGGCGTGCGCACGGCCCCGATTCGACCAGACGATATTGTGCTCAGCGGACAAGATCATCGCGACCGTCTGATCGAAATTCTCCGCCAAGCGCGTTCCAGGTTGATCATGCACTCGACGTTTCTACGCGAGAGCGCCTTCGTTGAGTTGCAGGAGGAATTTGGCAAGGCGGCAAAACGCGGTGTTCAGATTGATATTTTCTGGGGTGCGAACAGCGATGAGACCGATCGCAAAGCCAACCTGGAGGCGGCCATTGCGATCAATCACCGGATCACAGCAGACCAGAATTTGCGGGGACGTGCGAGAGTTCATCTCTACACGACGCGCTCCCACGCCAAGCTCCTAATCGCGGACGCCACTGGCCGCGGCACTGGAGAGTTTGTCGCTGTAGTCGGATCGTGCAACTGGCTCTATAGCGGGTTCAATCGCGTGGAAACGTCGGCCGTCTTGCGCCATCCCCACGCTGTGGCGCGGGTCGCGCAGGAATTTTCCGAACTGATCTTTGACATCGCGACGAGCTCTGACGCAGCCTCCGACCTGACGTCGCTGGCCCGAACACTGCGCACCCATCCTGCTCCAGACGGTGAAGCAGAGTTACAGCTGGTCAGAGGAGACGAACACGCGGATCTCATGCGGCTGGCTCGCGAAGCGGCCACCAAATCGATTGTGGTCGGCGGTGATCGTCTCGGATTGGCGGCAGAAGCGCGAACGATCATTCCCATGATGGCGGCCGCGAAGCGCTCGGTGCAGGGAATTCTCTGCTACTCGAAGCCCTCAGGACCAGTCACAAAGCAAGATGCCAAGGACTTAGCTGCACTTGCAGGCTCGGCTGGCGTCAGGCTAGTTCAAATTCAGGACCGTGAACTTCACGGCAAGTTTCTTCTTTGGGACGACGACCATCTCGTACTCACCAGCTTGAATTGGTCGTCGGCCGATACAAGCGCCGATGCTCCATTGGGCGAAATCGGCCTCTACATCAAGAGCCCTGGTCTTGCAGCGAACGTCAGGCGCCGGCTAACCGACGGGTGGCCGACTCTCAATGCCCCCACGAACGCGCCTCATCAGGAGCTGACGCTACCGAAACGCCGCAGACGTCGTCGTCGTGGCAGAGGTGCAAAGGGCGAGAACCAGAATGCGACAAAATAATCGACGAAGTCTGGGATGACGATGTTTTGTGCGCCTCACCCAAAATTCGGGAGAACACGAGGCCGCGCTTGGCTCGCAACCGCGACGGCTCGGTTTGGTGGCGTTGTCGCCCCAGGCAGAGCATCTTGCTGTTCGGCGTCGCTTTGAGCATGACGCCGATCAGGAGATGATGGACGAAGATCAGCACGTTGCGCGCGATCATCTGGAGCGCGTGCACGATCAGCGGCGCCGGGATGGCCTTCATCAGATTGCCATCATTGAGGTAAAGCGCGCGAAACTCCCTTACGGTAATAGCCTTGTGGTCGAGCTGGCGTTCTTCGACGAGATTTTCACCCTGCGTTCCGCTTCGTGCCTATGCAGCATCCCGGCGTCGCCAATCCAGGGCGCCGGGATGTGGCCTTCGCGCCGATCTGCCCAGGTCGTTAGCGGAACTTCGACGATGGCCAGCGTCGGAAAGCCCGTCACCAGGACGCGGATCATTTTTCCGGCTGACGTCTCGAACACGCCAAGCGCATCCGAGAGGAAGTCGGTCGTGATCGTGTCCTCCCAGACGGTCTCCATTGGCTTCGTGATCCCTCGGGCCAACTCCTCCACGGTCGCATCGCGGCGCCTGCGGATCTGACGGCGTCCGACCCAGACTTCGCAGATGCGACCTGCGGTTTCGCCGGGCTCAAGGCGAAGAACCAGTCGGATGCCGAAGCGCGCCTCAACCACGGAACCTTTCTCTTGGCCGAACATAGCGGTGATCTGACCGAGGTCCTGCACTGTCGCGATGGTGTTGACGTGCAGTTCGCGCCCAAGTGCGAGAAGCCGCGGCAGACGCTCGATCGGCACCTCCGGAAATTCATCGAGCAGCATGGTCAGGTGCTCCGTGCCGGCGCGACGACGAGTGGAGACGAGCGCCGCCGCGGCCACCCGCTCCGCCAGGAAGCTGCCGACCATAGAGGAGAGCTCGGCATACTCACCCGACTTCTGCAGCAGCAGCGTGCGCGGGAGCTGTGAACCTGGCGCCAGCCAGTCGCGCACGGTGAACCGCTGCGGTGGGTCGACCTCCGACCAGGCGCGCGCGAGCGGCTCGATCACGCTCAACACCGTCACCCAGAGCGTGATCAGGATTGACATGACGGTGCGGTTCTCCTCGGGGTCTTCGCCGAAATTCAGCAGCGCAACGCTCTTGCCGCCGCTCTCGAGCAACATTCGGCGGATCTCCGCCACGGACGAGAGCCCCGCCTCGGCAAGATCGCTCCAGCCCCACGTCTCGCCCGAGCGTACGCGCAGCGCCATGACGATGTCCGCAAGAAGGCTCCGCGACGCATGGGCCCACATCGGGTCCTGCTCGGACACCGGGACGCATTTCGCGGCGAATTCCCGCGCGACGAGCGGATTGGTAATCTCGCGGCCGATGTCGATCGCCCAGCCGCGCGCATCCTGAGGGGCCACCAGGATCATCGAATCCACCGGCAAGCCGGCCAGCATGTCGCCCTTCGCGTCGAACACGAACGTGCGACCGCTCGGGCTTTTGAGGTACTGCTCGGCAAACGCTCGCAGCAGGCCGGTCTTGCCCGAGCCTTGCGTGCCGACCAGCAGGAGATTTCGCGCCGCCGAAGCCGCATTCAGTTGCACCTCTGGGAGCAGCCACAGATCATGCGTCTGCGGCGGCCCGTGGCGATGGATCGCATGCCGCAGCGCGCGGGAGGCATAGGCGCCGGTCTCGATGCGCCGGCCGCGCGTGACCGTGAGGTTCTCGATCGGCGGCGTATCGGCGTAAGCGAAGGAAAAGGCAAAGCCGCTTGCCGCCAGAACCGCAAGAGCGATGGTGGCAAGCCGCCGGGCTCCGATCGGTGACTCCAGCAACTGCGCTGTGATCGCCTGGATCCAGTCCAACCGGCACACGATCGGCCAGCTCGAATGGCCGCACCTCTCGCCGCGAAGGTTCTGAACGATTTCGTGAAACGCGACGTCGCTGGCGAGGCTGACGTTGCCGTGGAACAGCACGTCGACGGTCGGCGGAGCGACGAGGAACAGCGAGATCACCCCGGCAATGAGCGTGATCAGGGCAGCGCCGAGCGCCACGATGAGGGCGGACCGAAACAGGCAGATAGGATTGTTCATGATAGATTTTCTCGCTGTCAGATGGTCAGTGCGATTGCCGACCCGAACACGATTCCGATCCCCGCCAAGGCGCCGAACAGCAGGGCGGAGATCTCGAAGGGAAGCGGCACGGTCTGCTTGTCGCGCCAGCCGAGATCGGCCGACGTCTGCTCGGCGAGTTCGACCTCGACCTCGGGCTGGCTCGTCGTGTCGATGCCGCGCGTCGGTACGCTCACGGTCGTGACGAAGGAGAGCAGGCCCTCCTTGCCGAGAAGGATGAGCTTGCGCGGGTCGAAGCTTTCGGGATCCCCCCGGAACTCGGCTGCATAGTTGCAGCCCAGCTCCTTGCGGCTGGCCGAAGCATCGGCCGTGGCCGCGGCGACCACGTCCTCGAAGTCCTCATTAGCCATTGTTGTCACCCTCGAACGCGATCAGCTTGTCGAACTCGGAAAACATCTCCGAGCACCAGGCCGCGACATCGCCGCGGATCATCTTGGCCTCCGGCCGCGGCAGCCCCGTCACCTTCATGATCTCGTCGATCGGCATCGTGACCGCATCGACGAGGCGCGCCCCGCGCGCCTCGAAGGGCCGCCAGCTGCCGGCCTCGATCATCGGCATCCGCAGCGTGACCGCGTTCTTGGCGAGCGGCATGATGGAGGTGCGATACGCCTCGGCGGCATCGCTCGCCGGATGCAGATCGCTCACCGCGCCGTCGCGCTGGTTCTCGATCAGAACCAGGCGGGCGTGGGGCAGCACTTCGAGAAAGCTCGAGGCCGATTTCGCGCCGCGGCGCATCGATTCGGCCTGGGCGGTGAACGGGGTGATCACGAAGACCTCGACGCCGAGCGTCGAGAGGTCTTCCTGCAGATCCACCATCCCTGCCCACAATGCCCCACGCGAGGCTTCATTGGCCCCGAACTCCACCACGGTGAGGCCACTGGTCTTGGCCATCGTCTCGAGGGTGTCATAGAGGGGCGTCAGGGCACGCAAGGCGACACTCGGATCGCGCCGCGCCATCTTCGCGTCGGTCGCGATGGAGACCACATGCGGCCCCAGGATGGACAGCGACTGTCCCTGGGTATCGACCTCGACGACACCGAGCGGCACGCCGGCGATCCGCGCGCGCTCCGACAGCGCGTGGCCGAGCAGGCTTTTTCCATCCCCGCCCTTGTCCTGGGTGATGATCGCGGCCGCGGGCAACTTCAACGGCAGCACCGGGCCGTCATTACGCATCTTTTTCGACATGTTCTCCTCTCGGATGGATCTTGAGCGATCCACCGCCTAGAGGAGCCCATCGGCCCGGTACCCGTCTCGGAAATGAATGACCTAATTGCGCGGGCGGCCAGGAATTCGAGCTTGCGCCGTCGCAGCCTGAGAGCCGAGCCTAATCCGGAAGAGCAAAATCCTGCCCGTGAGCGATCGCTTTGTTCAGACGATCCTTCCCCCCAGGCAGCACCAGGATGTCGAGGGCGCACTTGGCCAGATACCGGTGAACATCGCGGTAAATCGCGCCTTCAGCACGGCCCTTCTCGCCCAGGATCAGCTCGTCCAGGTCCTTGACCTCTTTCGGGTCGAAGAGCGCTTGATGTCCGCGGCCGATTTGGCCCAGCTTGCGAGCCAGCCGGAACTCCGCCGTCGCCAGCACGTGGTTGACGGTGACCAGATTGGGATCAACATCGGCGGCCACGGCAATGAACGCCAGCTCGACCGCCGAAAACTCGTTTCTGGTGAACAGCTCGTGCTGTTGGCGCGTCATCGGCTCCTGGTGAAAGGGATCATTGCCTTTCCGCGGGCGCTTCAACGCTTTAACGTCCTTCGCGCGCTTGGCGAGCTGGTGCTTTTCTTCCGCGACCTCTTTAGTATGAACGCACGCCTTCGCCAGCGTGTGGACCCAGTTCGCCGCAGCCTTGATCGCATCCTCGAACTCCGCTCGCGACCAGCGGCCGCCGTCAACACAATCGCGAACCTGCCCGACGACGGCTGCCTCCGCCTGGGCTGGATCGGTCAGGCCCGGGAGCCAGCGGACTGCGAGCTTTTCGCCTTCCGACCTCAGCGTCTCGAACAGCGCAAGACGGCGATCTTCCTCGCTGAGGTCGTCGTCTGCCGCCTTTCCTTTGGTCGGGATCCCGGGCACCCAGGCAAGCTCTGCAAGCGTATTCAAGCCGGCGCCCTTGACCACCGACACCTCAGCGCCATCGAATTGCGCGTGCATGCAGGACAGCAGGGCGCCGATTTCCGGATCTCGCCGAAAGACCTCGAATTCCAACGCCTCGCGGACGGCGAGCTCGACCTCACGCTTGAGCCGGCCGCCGCGATGTCGAGCGAGTCGCAAGTCCACCAGTGACAACATCCGAAGCAGCGGCCCAGTGCGGAACTGTTGCATTTCAGCGTGCGACAACGCGAACGGCGTCCTCTGCAACTCCGCTTCCGGAATGATCAGGCGCTCCGGCTCTTGTTTTAGACGATGAATCCGCTCCCAGACCTCTGGACGAACGCTTTGCCACCATTCCGCGGCATGGTCGGGGTGCACGAAAAAGAACGGCAACACCCATTGCACGGGCAAAGCGTCGATCGGACGATCAGAGGCCTCGACCTCCGCGCGGCAAGCGGCGGCCAACCTCTCGATCTTTTGGAGGATCCTCGGGAGATTGTTCACGCGATGCTGCTCCTGAAAGGTACTTGCTTGTGTATCGATTGTTCTCAGTTCGTCCGTCCGCAGACTGCCTACTTGCGGCCGACGCGCGACTGAATCGCTTCCAGGGTGGGAGCGGCGACATCGATGCCGAAATCAGTGAGGAAGGATGCGGCAACCTCCGCCTCAGCAATCCGGTCGCGCAGGAACCCCTCACTGCATCCGAGCTGGCCGAGGACCGTCTTGCAATTGGCCAGCGCAATCATGTTCCGCGCGATTTCGCGACGCGCGGAAAATTTGATCTTCCGCAGAATGAGGTTCGCCCCGGCAAGGGCGACGACTTCCTCACCATAGGAAGCAATCGCTTCGTCGGGCTCCGGCGTACGCGGCAGACGACCGAGATGCCGGATCGTGGAATGAACAGCTTCGTGGACAACGGTGTCGACGAGACCGGCGACGCTGTCGTGCTTGAGCAGATTGAGCCAGATCAGGGGCCCGCTTCCGGCAAGAACAAGCGTCAGCCCAAACCTGTCACTGCGGCGCGCCATGTCCCTGGGGAGAACGGCGTCGGCACCGATGATCACACCGATATCCGCGAGCTGCGCCAGCAGGTCCTGGAAACCAGCGTTCTCGATCCCGCCAAGCCTTTCCAGCGCCTGCGTCACGTCCATATGGCTGCGGATGTGCCGGTACCGCGTCGCGAGGTCGCGCTCACGGGCCTCAGATCGATCGAGTTGCCCGTAATTGGCCGTCGATTCACGCCAGCCCATCGTATCGCTGTGCTTTGCCATGTTGTCTGCTCCTAATGAATATTGTGTGTTTGTCCGCGCCAGCCACAGCGTCGGCTCGAGTTGGGCGGTTTAGACCTGGGAGCTACGTCAACTCAGGACACAACAGCCCGGTGCAGCATCGCGAGACCGCGCGCCAGATGGAGGTGCCCAACCCTGTGGACCTCCAGGCTGAACTCCTCCAGTGCCTGCTTCGAGGCCGTCGCCGAGGCCACGGTCACGCCGTCGATGGTGTCGAGGGTAATAATGAACATGTCGTCGTCGATCATCACGATGTTCTGGAACGGCTCGCCCGGCAGGACCGACCAGCCCTTCACGGCCTCCTCGATGTTCGCCATGAGCGACTCGATCGCAATCTCGATCCATTCGGCGCGCACCGCCGCAAAATCGGAGCTGTGCCTGGGCACGCCGATCTTGGCCATCACCGGGCTGAGGCCCTCCGCCAGCAGTTCATACAGTTCCTCGATGATGAGGTTGGGATTGCGCTCCCTCGCACGATTCACGTGCGTGATCGGGAAGGCCAACACCTGCGGCTTGTCGGTGGAGGCCTCGTTTCCGTTGCGCTCGACGCCGTACCACCAGCGATCGTACGGCTGCATCACCGGATCATGGAATTCGGCGTCATCGTGGTCGGTGCCACGCCTGCCCGGTTGCTCGGCAAGGCTCTGCAGCTGTTTCTTGACCTCACCGCACGCGGTGAGGATTCCGCGGTCGGAGATCGCAGCCCAGCGCAAGTCGACCAGGGCCGAGCGAAGAACGCCCCCGGTGCCCAACGCCTTGCGGAGAAGGGTGATGTTGACGGCATCGGGCATGGCGATGCGGACGTGCTCGGTCGACACCGTGACCCATTCCGGCATCGCCGCATGGGTCAATTTGAGAAGGCCCGATCCGAGCGCCAGGTCGAAGCAGGGAGGCAGCGCAGGACGGCCCCTCTCCTGGATCGGCCAGCAGTCCCGCTGCTCTGCATGAATGACTGTCGGATCGAGGATGAGTTCGCTCATTGTTGTTGCCCTGTTTGGCTCGCCATTACGATGACGACGCGTTGCGCGTGCTGTGGATCTAATGAGCCTTCCGCTTCGGCGGCGTCGGGAGGAGGTGGAGGCGGAGCCGTTCATCGAGAAAGGCGCACGTGGCGTCGATCGTCGCGCGATCGCGCTGCTCGAACACGGCCAAGCCATCGATTTCAAAACGGATGATGTCGTGATCGGCGATGGCCTCGATCGTGTAGCGCGTTCGCGCGATGGACAGCGCTTCCATAGCGATCGGACCTTCCGCGTTCGGGCCCGCGGCCATCATCTTGGCGATCAACCGGTCGACCAGCCGGGAGAAGATCGGAGCGAGCACCTTCTCAAAATCCGGGTGGTCGATGGAATAGCCGCAGCCGATCATGTCAGCCTCCTCTGCGGAGACCTTAGCAGTGGGCACGTACATGATGTCCGGGTGAGCGGTAATGCCGCATGCGGCATCCCGATCCGCTTTCCGCGCGTAGGCCTCGACCGTGTAGTAGTTGAGCGCCAACGCCAGCCGCGCGCCGGGGGTGTCCAGCGTGAACTTGGCAGGCAGGCTCGGAAGGTGCTCGAAATCGGGACTGTTTTGGTCGAACAGCGGCTGGGCGAGGTACACTTTGCTCATCGGTGTGGCTCCTTTCATGCTATGGCGTCTAAAGCTTCAGCAGCGCGCGGACCTGGTCGGCCACGTTGCCACGGAGCCGCCTGACCTTGCGACCGATCTTCACGAGGTCGCGGTCGGCGAGAACCGCAGCGATGTCGCGGCGAACCGCCTTCGACCTGATAGCTTTCGCGACCTGCATGACGAGAGCGCGGGCGTCGTCATCTTTGGGGGCGACGACATTGACCTGCCGCAAGCCATCGGCCAGCTGACGCTGGCGCTGATCAGCCTTACGCTCGGCGTCGGTCCGAGCCTCCGTCTGCTCGCTTTTCGTAGCCGGCGCCTGCTCGCCCGGCTCGATGAACGCGCGCACCTCCCGCCAGCCCTCCCGTTTCAGGCGGGCCTTAGAGATGCGCGGCTCCGGCTCGCCGGACTGCTCGCTATGCTCGGGATCGGAGTCGAAGTTCATGTCCATGTGACTAGCCCGTGTCTAGACCGCCGGCTCGGCGTTTACCTCAGCGGCCGCGCTGCGCACCTCGAAGCAGCGCAGCGCCATCGCGACGATGCGGTCGCGCTGGGCGGTGGAGATGCTGATGCGGTAGCGCTCGCTCTGCTGCGGGTAGACGCCGACGCGCTTCGCCTCGGTCAGGAACCAGTCGCGCGTCCCCCTGGTCAGCGTGACGCAGGTGCGGGTCATCTTATAGCCGTAGGCCTTGGCCACCGGCCCGGCCGCGTGCCAGATCACCTCGGCGCCGGCGCGCGCGCGCCCGGAAATCCCCGCCGCCATCAACGACCGTTCGGCCCTGTTCGCGAGGGCCAGGACGTCGGCCAGCGAAGCCGTGTGCTTGTGCGCTTTGCCGTTCGCGCCATTCAGCGCAGCCGCGAGCCGCATGGCGTTGACGTTATTAACCTTGATACGCATCTACTAACTCCTCCTCATGTCGCATCGTGGGTGAACGGCTGGCCGTTCCCAAAAGACTGCTTCTGCCACCCGGTGGGGTTCACCTCGTCGAGCACCACCCCCGCGACGGCGGCGAACCCGGCCTCTGCCATCACGCTCTCCTGGTGCTGGAAGCGGGCTTCGACGGTCTCGTCATCGGCGTCCTCGTCGAACGTGCTCAACGGACCGTCCAGTACCGTTCTCTTCCACTCCTGAAAGTGCGAGAAGCCGTGCAGCTGCGCCATCAACTCCAGGCACTTCGTGTACTTCAACTCCTGGCCATGCCGCGCCAACGACTTCATGAGGCGCTTGGCGTCCCGCTTGATTCTCGTTTCGCTGGTAAAGAAACGCATGATGCTTACTCATAGTCGTGCGGCACTCGAATGAACGACGGGTCGAATGCCATTACCCTGGCCTAACGTTACGTCGGTCTGGCCGGGAAACTAAGGAAGTGACTTCGTGAGTTTTGACGTCTGACCGTTGGTGACGAGATGCAGATCCGGCTTCGAGCCGGTAGATCAGCACCGCGCGCACCTACAGTGGTGCGAGCGCCCGTGCACCAAAACGCGAATGGCACGACCGACGAGCGCGCAGACCTAGCCGGCGCGGTGAATCTCATCCCCAACATAGACTTTTATCAATCTGCGCAACGATCGCTTTGAATGTCCGCGCTATCGGATGATCGTATTCAATCTCGGACGGCCCGTATGAGCAGGCTCGCTGACGAAGCACTCGCAAGCGCGGTACGCGCAACTCTCCCGCAGACCATCTTCGGAACCCCGTGGGACGTGCGCGTTACCGATGACATCGATCATGCCGGCGCGGACTTCTATTCCGGCGTGGTGCGGGTTCATGAAACATGGCTTCAATCGATCCATAAATCGCGCCTGTCTTACGTAACCAGACATTATCCATTGGCGATCGGACCTTTCGAAGAGGCCGAGCCTCAACTGATTCCACACAACGGTTGCACTGAATGCCGACGCCGACCCGTTACCGTGGGACGCGCCATCACGATCCAACGTTCCTTTGCTGGCGGTCAATTCAGCGGTGCGTTGATAGTAGGCGAAGCCTTCATCGCCAGAAGCAACGAGGATCACGACATGTTTGCGGATCGTAATCGCGAGATTGCAATCAAGGGCGTCATGACCGCTCTCCATTCCAGAGCTTGGAAGCGGCTGGCTGATGCGCGCGCGTTGACCGAATTGCGGGATCTGGCCTTAGGTGTCGTCACCAGAATGGGCTCGCAGCGTCCCTACGATGCCAGCACCTGCATCTGCCTTCTGCCTTATGATCGTCTGTTGCCGAGCGCAACCGCCGACAAACTGAGATACTACGAGAGGCTACAAATTTACCCGCAAGAAGGCATTCCATTTCCCGTTCTAAGGCAAGAATGCGCCGACGCGATTGTCTTCATGGAGCGAGATGAAATCCTTAGTCTCTTGCTGCGATTGTCCTTTGACATCTCCGAGCTACAAAATTCATTCGTCGGGAATAACGGAGACAGCGGCGACTTGAGCTCAAATCGGCTGACGGACGAGGAGTTCGCGCTTCTGGTTTAGGCAGGCCTGGCGGGTTAGTCAGCTTTCATCAATCGGACATGTGACGTTCACCGACTAATCTTTCATTGAATAGTACCTGTTAGCGATCCACTGTACTTCAGATCTGTTGCGGCATAGGCGTTGCTTGGGGAGGACTTATGGGATTGTCAGTTCCGATCTATGGTTACCACTCCGCGAAAGGCAGGAGACATCAGCAAGAGAAGGGTGACGGCACTTACAACGAGGACAACAAGAGGAATATCGAGTCGTTCTTCGAGCTCCTTCAGAGGCCGTTGGTCAAAGACATTGGCGTCACATGCCGCGCAATTTATCCCAGGAACGAGGGTGAAGACCCTCGCCAGATCGACTGGAGTGCTAGGATTGTTTACGAGACGGAAACCGAAGGACGTCCCGAACTAAACGCCCTTCTGGATGAGCTTAATGATTGGGGCACGATCGTTGTCCCGAACCGCTGGCATCTTACGGACGACGGCCTATACGCCGAGAAGCTGATCAAGCGTCTAAGCAATGGATCGATTGCGCCCATCGCGCTAGACCTCGAAGCCTTGGCGGACGCCCGGCAACCGCTCGAAAGGCATTTCCGAGGCTTGACGCGCTTGCCCGATATCGAGCAACGCATAAGGCACTTCTTTAAAGTGCTGACCAGCGATCCCGTGCGGGTGCGGGTCGAGGTCGCGAATTCAATCCCGCGAAAGTCCTTTGAGGACCCACCGCAGGAGCAAGCAAGGAGCAAGTAGTCTAGCCAGCATTGGCCGTGCGGGCTGCCGCAAACTGATGAGGTCACTTGCTTAGTTTCTTCGCGGCTTCGGGTTAGGGCTTCCAAGAGCCGATCGGCTAACAGTCGGTTCGATCGAAGAAAGGAAGCACATGTCCCGCAAGAATTCGAGCCGTGTTGGAGATAGCCCGAACCCGAATCCGTCAGCGCCCCGTCAGTCATCCAAGGCCGACGAGCGGCCCGATCTGATCATTGACCAGGCCGATTTGCCCGCCGCGGCCGGCAAACTGGCTGAGCGTTTGGCGAGCTCGCCGAGCCTGTTTCAGCGGGGTTCTACCCTCGTGAAACTGGTGAATACCACCGAAGGCCCTTCAACTCTTCTCCTCAACGTCCATGACGTTGTCAATTACAGCCACCAGGTATGTCGTCCCGTGATGCAAAAGATCGTGCGTGGCGAGCTCATGCGCGAGCCGGTGACGCTTCCGGAGCGCGTCGCCAAGCTCTACCTCAACCGGCACGACGCTTGGGGTGTCCGTCACCTGGACGGCATTTGCCGGGCCCCGATCCTTTCAGACGATGGCTCGATCCGCGCGACGCACGGGTACGACAAGGAGACGCACTTCTGGTGCATTGGGGTGGAACTGCCCCGCATTCCTGATCGCCCGACGCGAAAGCAGGCTGAGAAGGCGCTCGACAGTCTTCGCAGGGTCTTCGCAACGTTCCCCTTTGCTGACGCGCTCAAGACCGCTGTTTCGGGCGGCAGGCTGATGGTCGACCTCTCGCAGCCGCCGAGGGTCGACGAGGCAAGCTACTTGGTCGCCATCCTGACCGCCGTCTGCCGTCCCAGTCTCCCGCTCGCTCCCGGCTTCATCATTCGTTCGCCGCAATACTCTGGCGCGGGCACTGGAAAGGGGAAGCTCATTCGCGCCGCCGCGCGCATCGCATTCGACTTCGCGCCCAAAGCGTTCACGAGTACGGGTGATCGCGCGGAGCTCGATAAGCGTTTGACTGCGTCGCTGGTCGCTGCAGACCCTGTCGTCTTTCTCGATAACGTCAATGCGGAGATTGTGCGTTCCAACCTCCTGGCGCAAATCGCAACCGAAAACCCGTGTGCGATCCGACCGTTTCGGGAGAACACGAAGATGGTGTCGATCACCACGAACGCTTTTCTCGCGATCACCGGGAACGCCATTGCCGTGTCCGAGGATCTGGCGCGGCGCTTCCTTATCGTTGGGCTCGACGCCGGTTGCGAGGATCCCGAACGGCGCGAATTCAGCGAGGAGTTCGATCTCCTGATCCAGCGCAAGCGCCGCGACCTTCTTGCCGCAGCGCTCACGATCTGGCGGTGGGGCCGCCAGAATAGCCTCAAGCAAGGTCAGGCGCTTGGTAGCTTTGAACAGTGGGCGAGTTGGTGCCGCGATCCGCTGCTTGCGCTCGGCTGCGCCGACCCCGTCCAACGAATCTCCGACATCAAGCGCGACGATCCACGCCGCGTTCAGGTCGTCGAGTTCTTTACGACTTGGCATGAGCTCTATGGCGACCGCGCGATCAAGGTCAAAGAGCTCGACATGCGCCTTTCACTGCTTGCTCATCCGCATGGTCGCGGAAGTCGGCAAAGCCTTGCGGGCTTTGTTGCCAACCTCGAGGGGACGCGCGCGGGCGGTTTCGTCATGCTGCGCAACAAGCCCCTCGGAAAATGGGGCACGTCCACGTATGTCCTTCAGAAAACCGATTAGCGGCGCTCGGCGAGCGCGGCCAATTCCCGCTGAGCAGAAGCTCGCTGAGAGCGTGTGCCTACGCCAATGGCATAGGAAGCATAGGGGGCATATGATCCGAGATCGCGGATCTCAGGCTCGATCACCGGAGGAACCCATAGGCTCATAGGGGGCATAGGCCGTCGGGAGCGGTAGCAACTCGACGCGATGGCAATCACGTTTTGCCATTCACAATGGCGAGCAACCCCGGGGCTCTCCGTGCCGCCGGCCGGCTCCGACCACTTTCGGGATACAATCGGGCCCGAGAGGTGGCGGGCTACGCCACATTCCTTGAGCGCCGCGAGTGCCTGCGCGTTAGGCCGCTCATGCGTCCGCAACGGAGTGTTCAGATCTGGATTGCGCAGATGCAAAGGGCATCTAAGCGCGTCAGCTATCATAGAGTCAGAGTGTGGCCGGATTTTCCGTGACGGGTTGAGGCGGCGAGAGAGCCTCGCGGCACCCGTCATGGAGATATCTCATGACCCAGCTGGATGTTCTGGACGCCGCGCGCGGTGAGCGTGGCGGCTATAAGGTAGATGTGAGCCGTGGTGAGCGCGTCGGCCGCGTCTCGTCGGAATGGTTTTCCCGGCCGGCGGACGAGCGGTACTTGTCACTCTCCGACCTTCACGCTGCCGTGCGCTGCCGTGCCGAGCGAAGCCGGACCCGGACGGTGGAGAGCGCGGCGATTCGGGTGGAGGCGAGTCGTGACGATACGGAGCGGCTGACGTTGATGCTGCCGGCTGAGTCAGCGCCTCTTGCGCCGACGCACTGGAGCTTCGGCCAGCTCGCTACGATGGTCGGCGCGCCATCGGCTTACCTTCGCCAACTTCCCGCGCCGCTTGCAGCCATCAACCTGCAGTTTGGGCTAAGCTCGAATCGCGCGGAGCAGATCAAGACCCTCGAGGTCGAAGACGGCCGCACCGAACTGCGGGCGGTCACCAGCCCCGACTATGGGCGCATCTTTGACCAGGAGCTGGTCGCCGCCGTGCAGCGCATCGCCGGTAACGGCACCGGCGACACGCGATGGAAAGTGCCAGGGGTGCTCGACTGGTCGACCGGAATCTACAATCCGCGGGTTGACATCACGAAAGCGACCACGACCCTCTACGCTTCCGACCGGGACGTGTTCCTGTTCCTGGTCGACGACTTCAACCCGATCGAGGCGGGCAAGCTGCCTGACGGCTCGCCCGACCTCTACTTCCGCGGCTTTTATTGCTGGAATTCCGAGGTCGGTGCCAAAACGCTGGGTATCGCGAGCTTCTACCTTCGCGCCGTTTGTCAGAATCGCAATCTTTGGGGCGTGGAGGATTTCCAGGAGATCACCATCCGCCATTCCAAATACGCGGCGTCGCGATTCGCCCACGAGGCGGCGCCAGCGCTCACGCGCTTTGCCGATTCCTCGCCGATGCCATTCGTCAACGGCATCAAGGCGGCGCGGAAGCGCGTCGTCGCACGGTGCGACGAGGAGCGAACCCATTTCCTGCGCAAGCGTGGGTTCGGCAAAGCGGAGACAGCAAAGATCATCGAGACCGTGCTTGCTGAGGAAGGCCGCAAGCCCGAAAGCGTCTTCGATTTCGTGCAGGGCATTACCGCTGTTGCGCGGGACAAGCTGCATCAGGATGCTCGGCTGGATCTCGAGGCGCGCGCGAAAAAGCTGCTCGACCACGTCAACTAAGGCGGCCTATCTCCGGCCTATCCGCAGCCGATTCCGCCCCGTCTTCTTCGACCCAACGCCGCCCTCAGAGGAAGAGGGCGGCGCTTCGCTTCGTGACGGGTCAGAAGGTCCAGAGAGAGGCTCTGGATCGCTCGTCGCGGAGAAAAACGTCAATGGCAAAATCCGTTCGCAAGATCACCCTAAGCCAGTCTCGCGATATCCCTTTCAACCGCTTGGTGCTGAGCCAGTCCAATGTTCGCCGTATCAAGGCGGGCGTCTCGATCGAGGAGCTCGCGCAGGACATCGCGCGGCGCACACTGCTTCAGAGCCTCACCGTCCGTCCGGTTCTCGACGACGGCGGCGCCGAGACCGGCATGTTCGAAGTTCCGGCCGGTGGCCGGCGCTATCGCGCGCTCGAACTGCTGGTCAAGCAGAAGCGGCTCGCACGCACCGCGCCGGTTCCCTGCGTCATCCGGACCGATGGCCTAGCCGAGGAGGATTCGCTGGCCGAGAATGTCCAGCGTGCCCCGCTTCACCCCCTCGACCAGTTCCGGGCGTTCCGTGACATGAGTGAGAAGGGCATGAGTGAGGACGAGATCGCTGCTGCCTTCTTCGTTAGCATCCAGGTCGTCAAACAGCGGCTGCGGCTCGCCGCCGTCTCGCCAGCGCTGCTCGACGTCTATGCTGAAGACGGCATGAGCCTCGACCAATTGATGGCGTTTGCGGTCAATCCGGACCACGAGCGGCAGCAACAGGTATGGCAGGCGGTGCAGCGTTCGCACAACAAGGAGCCGTATTACATCCGGCGTCTGCTGACCGAAGGCGCCGTGCGTGCCTCCGACAAACGCGCCCAGTTCGTCGGAATCGAGGCCTACGAGGCCGCCGGCGGGGAGGTCATGCGGGATCTGTTCCAGCAGGACGACGGCGGTTGGCTCCAGGATCCGATGCTGCTGGATCGCCTCGTCGCCGACAAGCTGGAGCGTGCGGCGGATTACGTCCGCGCCGAGGGCTGGAAGTGGGTCGAGGTGGCGATCGACTTTCCGTATGGCCACACCTACGGCTTGCGTCGCATCTCCGGCGAATTGGTCGCAATGACCGAGGAGGAGGTCGCCGCGGCTGAAGCCCTGCGCGCCGAGTATGAGCGTCTCGAGCAGGAGCATTCCGACGCCGATCTCCTTCCCGAAGGGATCGATCAGCGCCTTGGCGAGATCGAGACGGCCCTTGCCGAACTCGATGAGCGGCCCGTTCAGTACGATCCTGACGAAATCGCGCGCGCGGGTACCTTCGCCAACATCGACGCGTCGGGCGCGCTGCGGGTCGAGCGCGGCTATGTTCGACCCGAGGATGAACCGGCAATTTCGAAGCCGGAGGGAGAGGCGGACATCGAGTCGAGTGCCACACCAGGGGCGACCTCTGCCTCAGGAGATGCGACCGAAGGGCTGACAGGCGCCTCGGCAAATGCCGAGGAGCCCGATCAGGAAGACAGCATCAAGCCGATCCCAGATCGGCTGATGACCGAACTCACGGCGTATCGCACCCTGGCCTTGCGCGACGCGCTGGCACAGGACTCGGACACTGCGTTCCTGGCGGCGCTTCACGCCCTTTGCCTGAAGCTTTTCTACCGCTACACGCCCGAGTCCTGCCTCGACGTTGACGCGAAGAGCGTCGTCTTCGGCAGCCAGGCGCCGGGCCTCGGCGATACCACGATCGCAAAGGCAGTCGACGAGAGGCACCGGCAGTGGTCGGAGCAGTTGCCGCGTGAATCGGCCGAGCTCTGGGACGCGCTCACGACCTTCGATCGTGACAGCCGCGACGCCCTGTTCGCGCACTGCGTCGCCCTCAGCGTGAATGCGGTGTACGAGCCCTGGAATCGACGCCCGCGTGCGCTGAGCCACGCCGATCGCCTCGCCGAGGCGATCGGGCTCGATGTCGCTTCGGCCGGCTGGTCGCCGACCGTCGACAACTATCTCGGCCGGGTGACCAAGGCGCGCATCCTGCAAGCCGTCCGTGAAGCCAAGGGAGAAACTGCGGCTCAGCTTATCGAGCACCTGAAGAAGGACGAGATGGCGGAGAGGGCGCAAGAACTCCTTACTGGCTCAGGCTGGCTTCCCGAGCCGCTGCGGACGGCTGGTTGCCTCTCCAGCGCAACATCACCGGCGTCTGAATCTGGCCTGATCTCCCCATCCGCGTCGGAGGAGGACACGCCAGTGAGCGAACGCGAAGGGACCATGCCGGATGCAGAGCATCCGCTCGAAAGTGCAATTCTCCCCGACGAGCCGCTTGTCGCGGCCGAGTAAATAAGCAGAAGCGTCGAACTCGAAGGCCCGCCGTCACCGGCGGGCCTTCTTTTTGACAAGGATCAGCTATGTCAGCTCAAGCATCCGATCTTGCCCGCCGGCTGGCCGAGCGGGCCGAATTCGTCTGCCGGCACTATCTTTCGAACGGCCGGCGCGTTGGACGCTATTGGATCGTCGGTGACATTCACAACACGCGCGGCCGGTCCACGTTCGTTCGGCTGCGTCCACATCATGGGGGTAAGGGAGCGGCTGGCAAGTGGACGGATGCCGCGACCGCCGAACACGGCGATCTGCTCGACGTCATCAGGGAAAGCTGCGGCCTTGTTGAATTCCGCGATGTCCTTGCCGAGGCGCGGCGTTTTCTCAGCCTGCCGCAGCCCGAGGCGGGATCCAAATCGCCGCTCCCACCCGTTCCCATCGGTTCGCCGGAATCGGCTCGGCGGCTGTTTGCGATGTCAAAGCCTATTGATGGCACGCTTGCCGAAACGTACCTCCGGACGCGCGGTATTTTGGACTTACATGAGCTTACCAGCCTCCGGTTTCACCCGCGTTGCTACTACAGGCCGGATGATGACCTGCCGACCGAGACCTGGCCGGCCCTGATCGCCGCTGTCACCACGTTCGATGGAGTCATCACCGGCGCGCACCGCACTTGGCTCGATCCGTCCGGTCGGAGCAAGGCGCCGATCGACACGCCGCGCCGGGCGATGGGCCTCCTGCTCGGCAACGCGGTTCGATTTGGACGAGCACATGATGTTCTCGCCGCCGGCGAAGGCATCGAGACCCTGCTCTCCCTGCGCTGCGCCCTCCCGACCTTGCCCATGGCATCGGCGCTATCGGCCAGCCATCTCGCGGCCATGCTGCTGCCACCGCGCCTGCGCCGGCTCTACATCGCCCATGACGCCGATGCAGCCGGAAAGGCGGTCGCAACCGCATTGGCGCAACGGGCGGAAGGCGCCGGTATCGAGGCGATCCCGCTATCGCCCCGGCTTGGCGATTTCAACGAGGATCTGCGCACCTGCGGCGTCGATGAGCTCCGAGCGGCTCTTCGCATTCAGCTTGCGCCGGCTGATGTCGTCCGCTTCTTGCCGTCGGCGGTCGCGATCACTGCATGAGCGCCTGCGCTTCGCAATCGGGGTCGTAGACCAATCAGGCGAGGCCACGTCGTGAGAGGGCCGCGCCCGGCCTTCTAGAGGGCGATCGGACGGCAAGCGGGCCGCACCGGCAATGGCAGGGCGCGGCTATTTTCCGCCGGCGGTGGTCACCGCCTAAATCAACAACGATCGGTTCATCCGCCTTTGCATCGCGAAGCAAAATAGCCGCGCCCAGCCATCCTCCGCTGTCGCTTCGGCCCTCCGCATTGCTTCGGGTTCTGGTCCGGCCCGCTCGCCGTCTGAGTGATCGCCACGAAGGCCGCGATGGTCGCGGCCGATCCACGGAGGGCCTCATCCCATGATCGATCGTGACGACATGGCATTCGAACCGCAGCACGGTTCATCCCCACTTCATCAGGTTTTGACCGAACTGCAACTTTACGGCTACCGCCCTTTCAGCGACGAGCCCGATCCGAGGCCGCTCCCCGAGGGGAAAATGATCGCTGGTGCCGTTGCCGACATCTTCGATGCCTTCGTGGCAACCCTGAGCGACAGCCGCATGGAGCCGGATCTGGAAGATCTGCTCTGGTCGACGGTCAATCTATTCCATCGAGCCGCAGGCCGGATCGAGCGCCAGCTCGACCAGAACGAGCAGGCCCAGCGTAGGAGCCAACACGAGCAGGATGGCTCCGAGGTACGCTCGGTCGAACTTGAGCGGCTCATCACGGAAGGCCTCTCTCTGATCGAGCGCCGCAACTGCATGGAGCTGTTCCGCGAGCAAGCTATCGCTCAATTCGAAACCAACACCGGCTCACTCTGGCGTCCACGATCCGGATCGCTCGTCGGCCACCGATCGATCACCTCTGCGCTGATCGACTCCAAAGACTTTCTCGCCGCAAAGCGCCGCGCCGAGACCGAGGTGCTTGTTCCGGTCGGACCAAAGGTCGCACTGACTGGAGGTCTTGACTTCGACGACCATCATCTGATCTGGGATCGCCTCGACAAGGTTCACGCTAAACACAGCGACATGGTCCTGTTGCATGGAGGCTCACCACAGGGTGCCGAGCTGATTGCGGCCAAATGGGCGACGAACCGCAAGGTTCCGCAAGTCGCATTCAAGCCGGATTGGTCGAAGCACGCCAAGTCTGCGCCATTCAAACGCAACGACCTCATGCTGACGATGATGCCGATCGGCGTCATCGTATTCCCGGGAACGGGAATTCAGGACAATCTCGCCGACAAGGCACGGCGGATGGGAATCCCGGTCTGGAAATTTGGCGACGGCGGCGCATAGCGCCGCGATCGAGCCTACCGCCTCGCGCCATGCATGCAACGACGCTCGGAGAAATCACGGCGATTTGCCAACTGTGCCGATCATCGCCGTCACAATGCGACTTTCATCTGTGTCTACGCGGTTATATTGGCGCCACTGTGCGACTTCCGTTTGGTATCTCCACAAAACCCGCCCGACGAGACAGAAGCGGGTTCGAACGAGTCTTTAAAGGCGCCCACGGCCGCGACCAAAACAGCGTGTAACCTTCGCCTCCGCATCGACTGTTGCTTCGTCTTTGGGCGCTTGGAGGTTCGGTCTTTTCGATAGGTGCGCCTTCCTCACAGCACTTCGTTACCATCATTGCCCAACCCTCGGCACACTACGTGCTGGATCGGAGCCTCCTTGCAGGTGCGCTTATCTTCGGCATTGAATCGCCGTTCCTGCACGTGCTCTCTCTTTTCCGACCTGAAAACAAACCGACCTCTTGTACCGTACGACCGATGCCAGTCATGTCTCCTCCCAACGTTGTTCAGCACGCGAACACCTCGCCTCTTTGATGGCTTGATCTGGCCGAAGACCGGCCGCGCCTCGATCGTCTGAGCCGCAACGCCAGTCCTGCGACTTTCTTCCCCTGGGCTAAAGCCCATTCCTCGCGAGACAAGAAAGTCTCAGCCATGGCGTCCTCCGCGATGCTTCGGCCCGCAAGCGGGTGCGTCGCCGATCGTCATTCGGCCTGGTCATCGCCATCGAGGCCGCGGTGGTCGCGGTCCGAAACAACAAGGAGAAGTGACATGGCTACCATCGGTTCGTTCAAGAAGGTCGGCAACGATTTTCAGGGTGAGATCGTGACGTTGAGCTTGCAAGCCAAGGGTGTCCGCATCATTGCAGAAACCAGTCGGTCCAACGAGAATGCTCCCAGCCACCGAGTGTACGTGCGCCGAGCCGAGATTGGGGCAGCGTGGTCGAAGCGATCCGAGGAAGGCCGCGACTACCTCTCTTTGAAGCTCGACGACCCTTCCTTCACAGCTCCGATCTACGCGAATCTGTTCGATGACGAGGGAAGCGAAGAGTATACGCTCCTCTGGTCGCGGCCGCGCAAGAGCGCCGACTAAGGCGCATTCAGCCGAGCCTCGTCCGGCTATGCCGGGCGGGGCTTTTCGCTTCGAATATGTGCAAGCCCACCGCTATCGACAAGCAGAAAAGGGGGGCTTCGATGGGTCGTTCGAAGGTAAGCGCTGTTCAGCGGCCACCTACCGGACGAAGCGATGATGTGTGGGTCTGCGGTTTGGTTCCGACCGCTAGGCTTGAAAGGATGAAGGCAAAGGAGAGCTGGAATGCTGCAGAGTCTCTCGTTGCAGAACTGGTCGCTCGAAAAGAGGCGAGGCTTAAGGGAGGCCTCCGAACAAAAGCGCAAGACTTTGCATAGTTGAGAGGGTGAGGCTCTCCCGCGATGCACCACACCACTTTCCGATAGCCTCCGAGTTCACCAACTGATCCGGCCAGACAAATGCTCTGGATAGCAAGAAGTAGATAATCCTTGTCGCCCCGGGCAAATCCCGCTTTGAGTAGTTCCGGCTGGAGGTCTGTCTTCCAACTTACAATGATGGGGCCTCTGACCTAGCTGTGCCAAGCGGCTCGCCCGATCGGAGTCCATAGGAAATCCCGCCCCGCGCCACCTAGTGCGGCCTGGAGACCTGCCTTGTCGCTTGCCAGCGTAATGTAGGCCAACGTTGCGAGAAGCTCGAAATGTTCGAACAGGCTTGTGAACTCGTTGGTGGCGAAAATGTAGTCGCTAGTCCATTGCTGAAACACCCCATGAAGGTGATCGCTAAGAGCGGTCTTGGGGCCCTTGAGTTCGTGCACAAGCCTCCAGGGATCATTCTCCATGCCCTCCCACGTGGCGAGATAAAGGTGCGAGACGACAGCTTTCGAGTTGTCGCGGCCTACATTGATCGGCGCGGTCAAGAGTTCGAACAAGGCCTCAAAGCGCCGCGCCTTCAACAGACCAATGCCGTAGGCGTAAAACAAGAGAACGGCGGGATATGTTCTAAGGTTGATAAGGGCTGTGAAGCCACCGGCTGCTTCGCGAACACTTAGCCCCAAAATGACATCCAATGCGGTGCGAGATTCTTCTCCGGTCCCGTATCGACCTAATATACCGAAGATGCGAGCAAGTATCTCAGTCCTGGCTTCATAGCGCGCGACGGCCGAGATAAAAAGGTCATCCGACCACCCGGCGCCCGGTTGACCGCTTGCCGCGACGACGTGTTGGTCGATGCGGCGCTGCTCATCACCAATCAGTTCTTCCAACTGTATTCTGAACTCGGGACGAGCGAAGAACTTCTTCGCGCTGGCAACCAGCAACTCTGTACTTCGTGGATTGGGCCGCTGGGCATCCGCCTGCGCCGAAACCAGCGTATCGAGCCGCTCGAAGAAGGCGTCGGCGCCGTCGATTGTGACCACCCTGCCGGCGCGATGGCCCACCAAGTCGTTCGCGACAGCGGACAGCTTGCCAGTATCTCTCCGGCGAAGGCCGCCTTGCGTAATTTGCGAGACGGCCTGAGGATTTGACCTTAAGTCTAGCTTTAAGGTCACGTCGGGAATGCAGGTCAATGTGTTGGGCGCCGAGCGTCGGCGGCGATGGAGTTACGACGAGAAGGTCCGTCTTGTCGAAGAGACCTTGCAGCCCGGCGAGACGGTCTGCGGGGTGGCACGCCGGCACGGGGTGGCTCATAGCCTGCTGTTCACCTGGCGTCGACAAGCGCGCCAGGGGCGACTGGGCGGAGATGCTGCGCCTGCTCTTGTTCCCGTCGAGATCACACCTGTAGCGGCTCCGATCTCGAGCGGCACACCACAACTGGCGTCTTCACCGCCTGCGCAGCGTGCAAGGGCTGGAATCATCGAGATTGAGCTCGGGGGCGGCTGTCGTGTTCGCGTTGACCGTGACGTGGACGTTGAGGCGCTGCAGCAGGTTCTTGAGCTCTTGCGACGACGATGATTCCGATTCCGAGCGGCGTCAGGGTCTGGATCGCGACCGGCCACACCGATATGCGCCGCGGCATGCGGAGCCTGGCTCTTACGGTGCAGGAGAGCCTGAAGCGCGATCCCCATGCCGGCGATCTCTACATCTTCCGAGGCCGCAGCGGCGATCTGGTCAAGATTCTTTGGCATGATGGGTTGGGCATGTCGCTCTATGCCAAGCGCCTGGACCGAGGCAAGTTCATCTGGCCTTCGGCGTCAGACGGCGCGGTATCGATCTCAGCGGCGCAGATGGCCTATATGCTGGAAGGGATCGACTGGCGGAATCCACAACTGAGCTGGCGACCGAGAAGCGCGGGTTGAGCACAAAATCCAGCAGATTTTGCATTTTTGGGGAGTCCCAACGCTTCCAATCTGTGATTCACTGTGTCGCATGGATGCTGGGCGCGACACTGTTCCGGATGACATTGCCGCCCTGAAAGCGGCGCTGGCAGCCGAGCGCGCGAAGGCTTTGGAGATCGCAGCTGAACTCGCGGTCGCCCGCGCGAAGTCGTCTGAGGACGAAGCGCTGATCGCCCAGCAGAAGCTGCAGATCGCCAAGCTAAAGCATCAGATCTACGGCCAGCGGTCGGAGCGTTCGTCGCGCCTGATCGAGCAGTTGGCTTTGACGTTCGAAGAGCTGGAAAGTGATGCCACTGAAGACGAGCTGGCGGCAGAGCACGCTGTGGCCAAGGCGACGACGGTGCGCGGATTTACGCGCAAGCGAGGCGAACGACAGACCTTCCCTGAGCATTTACCGCGCGAACGAGTGGTCATCGAGCCGCCGACGGCTTGCCAGTGCTGTGGCGGCAATCGTCTGCGCAAGCTCGGCGAGGACGTGACGAGGACACTGGAAGTGGTGCCGCGCCAGTGGAAGGTGATCGAAACGGTGCGGGAGAAGTTCTCCTGCCGCGACTGCGAGAAGATCAGCCAGGCGCCGGCGCCATTCCATGCTGTCGCCCGGGGATGGGCCGGCCCGAGCCTGTTGGCCATGATCATGTTCGAGAAGTTCGGCCAACATCAGCCCTTGAACCGCCAGGCTGAGCGCTACGCCCTCGAAGGCGTGCCGATCGCGCTGTCGACCATGGCGGACGCCGTGGGATCGGTCTGCGCGTCGCTGGATCCCCTGATGCGCCTGGTCGAAGCTCATGTCATGGCGGCCGAGCGCCTGCATGCCGATGATACGACCGTGCCGGTGCTGGCCAAGGGCAAGACCGATACGGGGCGGTGCTGGATCTACGTCCGGGACGACCGGCCGTTTGGCGGCACCGGCCCGCCGGCGGCGATGTTCTACTACTCCCGCGACCGCAGGGGCGAGCATCCCCAGGCGCATCTGGCCCGGTATGCCGGCATCCTGCAGGCCGACGCCTATGATGGGTATAACCAGCTCTATCTGGCGGGGCGCCAGCCCGGACTGATCCGGGAGGCCGCATGTTGGGTCCATGCGCGGCGTCCATTCTTCGCCATGGCCGACATCGAAGAGAATGCGCGTCGCAAGGCCGCCGGTAAAAAGGAGATCCCACTCTCGCCCATCGCGGTCGAGGTCGTGCGGCGGATCGATGCGCTGTTCGAGATCGAACGCTCCATCAATGGCAGGAGCCCCGAGGGGCGTCTGGAGACGCGACAGACGCTGAGCCGGCCTCTGGTCGAGGACCTTCAGGTCTATATGCGGGAGCAGCTTGCCAAGCTGTCCCGTGGGCACGACCTGGCCAAGGCGTTCAACTACATCCTGAAGCGATGGGCGAGCTTCACTCTCTTCCTCGAGGACGGGCGGGTTTGCCTCTCCAACAATGCCGCCGAGCGAGGACTAAGAGGTATAGCTCTCGGGCGAAAGGCCTGGCTGTTCTGCGGCTCTGACCGCGGTGGTCGGCGTGCGGCTTCCATGTATAGCTTGATCGTCACGGCCAAAATGAACGGCATTGATCCGCAAGCATGGCTCACGGATATCCTTGCCTGCATCGCCGCCCACCCAGCTCATCGGCTCGACGAGCTGCTGCCCTGGAATTGGACACCGGGATCAGCAGAAGCAGTTGCAGCATAGGGCAAGACAATGGCTCACGGACGAAACAAGTATCAATCACGAGAGAACCGTGCTCGTGTCCGTGAGATATTGCTTCGCGACTGGGACCCTATCGGGGTCTACGGCATACCACAGGCCACCGACGAGTATGACACCTACGCAAATAGGGCCTACGTCATGCTGATGGACGAAGGTGCGACCGCGAGCGAAATCTCCGGCTATCTCTATATTGTCGCCACCGAGCATATGGGATTAACCGACCACGGGCGCCTAGCTGAGAAGAGCGATCAGGTTGCCCAACTACTAGTCCAGCTTCGGCCTGAGTTCGGTACCCACTGAAACGCCATCGCCCGAAACTTTGCTGACCGCGGCCCTCACCGGAGGGTTACG
>NZ_AUGD01000002.1 GCF_000426845.1 Bradyrhizobium sp. in8p8
CGTTTGGCGGCGGGCCCTACCATTTTTTTGAAAGAAGCTCGCGTAGCGCGGCCGCATCGAGCATCTGCTCGGCCAACAGCTTCTTCAGCTTCGCGTTCTCCTCCTCGAGCGCTTTCAACCGCCTGGCCTCGGAGACATCCATGCCGCCGAATTTGGCCTTCCAGTTGTAGATCGTCGCCTCGGAAATCCCGTGCTTGCGAGCCAGGTCGGCCGTCTTCGCCCCGGCCTCATGCTCCTTCAACACGGCGATAATCTGCTCTTCCGTGAACCTTGCTCGCTTCATCTGTCCGTCCTTTTCAGGCCGGACTCTAACTCCATCTGGAGGAAATACTCAGGGGCAGGTCACGGCCTTTAGATTCTCCTGAAAGCGTTCGACGCTAGCGAATTTCTCGATGGGGAAATCGTAAATGATGCGGTCGTCAAGTCGTTCGCAAGACGAGCAGTTGGCGGAAAGGTATTGCTGCATCGAGGCTGTGACCATCTGATGGGATATCATCGGCGCCATCTTCAGGATGAGTGGGACGTACTCGAGGTAGCCCATCATCGCGTGAATGAAATCTTGCGAGATCGCGTCATATCCTGACCGCTTAATTCTAGGTGAGGACTTGTTGGCGTCCTCCGCGCCACCGCTCTTGTCGCGCAACGTGTTCGGGAATTCCCTTCGGAAGCTTCCCCGATGACCGATAGGCTTCCCGTCTTTCAGATAGATGCAGATATAAAAGTTCTGGGGGCGCGCCTGCTGCAACGTCCATCTCCTTACGTTCAACTCTCCCGTGCATCAGCATCCTTCTCCAATCGAGAGAATTCAAGCAGCATGCAGGAATGAACCTAGTCTAGACCTAATCTCAGCTAGGCGAGCCTCCGCCAGGCGAATAGGCATCCATTTGTCTTCAAATGAGAATTTGGTGAGCGCGCTGGGGCTCGAACCCAGGACCCCGTGATTAAAAGTCACGTGCTCTACCGGCTGAGCTACGCGCTCCCATGGCCGCTGATGGCTTCGAAAGAGATGGCCATCGTGATCGGACATTCGAGAGGCATGTCTTGCCGCTGCGCTTGAGATGGCGTCGCGGGGAAAACCGGCTGTTTCCGGATCATGCCTTCGGCCCGCGCTGTGTAGGGGGAGTGGCTGCGGAGGTCAATAGCGCGGGTGGTTGCCGAAGATCGCCGCAGAGGCGGGGTTTCGTTCGTGCAATCCTTGGCTTAAGCCGTGATTCTCAACCTGATTGGCGGGACGCCGTCCACGAACTGTTGGAGGTCGGCGGACGACCTGCGTCTGCATGGTCGCCCGGCGATGCGGAGCATCGTCCGGACGCCCGCCTGCGGCGGGCTCCTCACCATGAGGGTCCTTCAATTCGCCTCGCGGCGGACCTCCGTCGGCACGGCTTGCGGCGCGCCCACGGGCGGCAGAGCGACCGGGCGCAGGCCGATCAGCTCGGCGGTGCGGATGGCGCTGTCGCGCCAGAACTGGAACGAGTTGATGCGGCTGAGCTCGAGGACGGCGATGGCGACGGCGGCCAGGAACGGCAGGCTCTGCAGCACGAGGACGCCGGCGAAGACGTAGATCTCGGTGATCTGCTTGTAGCTGTTGGTGGCGATCAGCACGCCGGCGCCGACCAGGAGCAGGGTGCCGATCACCGCTTCCCAGAACGCCTGGAACTCGATCGACATCCGGCTGAGGCCGCCCTTGGAGGTGCGGGCGAAGGCGATGTGCTCGGTGATGAGGCCCTGCGCCACCGCGCGCGACACCGTCCATTGCACGCTCATCGCCGCGATCATGGCGCCCAGCATCTGGCCGGGCTTGATGGCGACGCGGGCGCGGTACATCGACAGGAAGTGCACCAGCGAGACGACGAAGGCGCCGATGATCGGCAGCGTCAGGATCATGTCGGGGATTGCGATGTCGGCGAAGGCGACGATCGGCACCCAGACGAGGTTGAGCAGCGCCACCACCACGCCGAGGCTTTCGGCGCCCAGCCAGTTGAGCCAGCCGAGGCTGTATTCGCGCTTCTGGTCGGGCGTGAGCCGGCTCGCGCCGGGCAGGAAGCGGCGCCAGTGCTTCTTGACGATCTGGAGGCCGCCATAGGCCCACCGGTGCCGCTGCTTCTTGAAGGCCTCGTAGGTGTCGGGCAGCAGGCCGGCGCCGTACCGGGTGTTGGTGTAGTGGGTGACCCAGCCGAGCTCCTGGATCGCAAGGCCGAGATCGCTGTCCTCGCAGATCGTGTCGCTCGACCAGCCCCCGGCCATGTCCATCGCGGCGCGGCGGATCAGGCACATCGTGCCGTGCACGATGATGGCGTTGGCCTCGTTGCGCTGGACCATGCCGATGTCGAAGAAGCCGGCATATTCGCCGTTCATGATGTAGTGCATGATCGACAGATCGCCGTCGCGATGCTCCTGCGGCGCCTGCACGAGGCCGACGCGCGGATCGGCGAAAGCGGGCACGAGGTCCTTGAGCCAGTCCGGCTCGACGACATAGTCGGCATCGAGGATGCCGATGATCTCGGCGTCGGCCGCGGTGCGGTCCATCGCGATGCGCAGCGCACCGGCCTTGAAGCCCTGCACCTTCTCGGCGTTGATGAACTTGAAGCGTTCACCGAGCGCGCGGCAATGGTCCTGGATCGGCTGCCAGAAGGCGGGATCCGGCGTGTTGTTGATGATGACCACGCATTCGTAGTTCGGATAGTTCAGCCGCGACAGCGCATCCAGCGTCTGCTTGAGCATCTCGACCGGCTCGAAATAAGCGGGGATGTGGATCGAGACCTTCGGGCAGTAATTCTCCGGCACGTTCTCGACCGGCTTGCCCTTGCTGAGCAGCCGCTGCGGCGGCCGGCCGAAGGCCACCGCTGCGATCTCGTCGATGCGCGCCATCGCGATGAGCACGAGCGGAACGAGCAGGATCATGCCGAGCGTCAGCGCGAAGGCCGAGCCGAAGATGAAATAGTGGCTGTTCCAGAAGGCGAACACGGTCGCGGCCCAGGCGCCGACGCCGTTGGCGGTGGCCGAGAGCAGGAAGGCCTGCTTCGCGGTCGCCTTTTCGATCCGCAGGATCGGCAGCGACAGCAGGATGCCGACCAGGAGCGCGATGCCCATCAGCTTCCAGTAATCGGGATTCTCCACCGGGCCGGTCCAGGCGAATTTCGGCTCGCGGCTGGCGTTGAGGACGCCCCAGTAGGGGCCGACGCCGCCTTCGAAGAACTTCCAGGGCTGATCGATGGCTTCGACGATGTTGTATTCCATGCCGATGGCTTCGGCGCGGGTGACGAAGTTGCGCAGGACGAGGGCCTGCTGGAACGGGCCGGGATCGGCGTTGCGCAGATTGTAGCCCTGGCTCGGCCAGCCGAACTCGGCGATCACGATGCGCTTGCCGGGGAACAGGTTGCGCAGGAGGTTGTAGCGGTCGACGGCCTGGTCGACCGCCTGGTCCGAGCGGAAGTTCTCCCAGTAGGGCAGCACGTGCGCGGCGATGAAATCGACGTTGGACGCAAGGTCGGGATTGTCGCGCCAGATGTTCCAGATCTCGCCGGTGGTGACGGGCACGCGGACCGCGCTCTTCACCTTCTTGATCATGTCGATGAGATCTTCGACCTTCTGCTCGCCGCGGTAGATCACCTCGTTGCCGACGACGACGCCGACGACGTTGCTGTTCTTGCGGGCGAGCTCGATGGCGGCCTTGATCTCGCGCTGGTTGCGGTCCGTGTCCTTGTCGATCCAGGCGCCGACGGTGACCTTGAGCCCGAACTCGGCTGCGATCGGCGGCACCAGTTCCACGCCGCCCGTGGACGAATAGAGGCGGATCGCGCGCGTCATGGTCGACAGCGTCTTCAGGTCGGCGCGGATTTTCTCGACGGTCGGGATGTTGTCGATGTCGGGGTGCGCCGAGCCTTCGAACGGCGCGTAGGACACGCTGGGCAACAGGCCCCTGAAGTCGGGCGCGGGTTCCTTCTCGCGCAAGACTCCCCAGACGCCTGCATGGAGCGCAGACACGAGCAACAGAACGGCGGCGACAACGCGCATCGCGGCTAAACCAAAAGGGGCTGGGGTGGCAGGGAAGCGGATCTGACCCCGAGATCCGACCGAGTCCGCGGCAAATGGAGCATACCTCTGCCGCGTGGTTTCACAACTGTCATGGCCTCATGTCCTTATGAGGGCATGCCTTTTGGGATGCGCGGCAGTGCCAACCGTCTCTATGGCCGATCGTTCCTGAACGACAGCTGAAACGACCAGAGCGATTTGAGACCTCGAGCTATTTCGCGGGCGCCGGGGACGGGCTTGCCGCAGGCGAGGGGCTGGCGGCCGGCTGCGGTGCCGGGGAGCTGCCTGCTGCGGGCGCCGCGGGCTGGGACGCCGCGGCCGCTGCCTGCTGAGGCTGAGCGGCCGGATTGATCCAGCACGCGTGCACGCGGCTGTCCAAGGTCTCGGCGACCTTGGGATCGATCTGGCCGCCGAAGCGGGTCAGACAACGGAAGGCGGCCTGGATGTGGCCACCGGGACAGCCGAAACGGTCGTAGAGATCGAGGTGGCGGAATGCGGTATCGAGGTCATCGCGCCACATCAGGCGCACCACGCGGCGGCCGAGCCAGACGCATTCGGGATTGCCGGCCGGGCCGTTGATGACATGGGCTGCTTCCGCGAACTCGTCGGTGCGGCGCTGATTCTGGGCGGCGTCCTTGGCGGCGTCGGCGGGCTGAGCCGCCTTGCCCGGGTCGGGGGTCGGTGTGCCGCTCTGGGCGGAAGCGCTGCCGAGACCGGCGATGACGAGAAGGGAGGAGACGGCCAAGGTGGCGGCGAACTGCCGCAGGACCGCATTTCGTGACTCGAACACCCGTTGCCGCATGAATTCCTCAATGTAACCGCTGGCCGTCCGCGTCAGGATCCCGTGGACGGGTTGGTGATGGCGTCCAAATGGGTCTCCAATGCGGCGAGAAAGGCTTTGCGATTCCATGACCTGTATTTCGAATTTTGTCCAGCAAAGTCACGATGCTAGGCCGCGCTCGAACGACGGCGGTGAAATTTCCTTCGGGGGAGGAGCGGATCCGCGGTGAGGATCGGCATTCGGACACCCCCTTGGCAGACGGCGCCCGAGCAGGTAATCGACGGACCCTTCGCGGAGGACGGAACCGATTTCACTTCGTACGCCATTGGCGCTTCTGCTCGTTTCATTGGGTGCGATTGCCGCCGTGTGGTGGTGGCTGGCGACGCCAATCACGCTCGCACGCGCCCCGATCGATCCCGCCGAGAAGGTCCAATGCGTCTCCTATGCGCCGTTCCGCGGCGAGCAGACGCCGCTGGAAGCCTGGACCCATATCGAGGCCGAGCAGATCGAGCAGGACCTGCGCCAGCTCAAGGAAATCACCGACTGCGTTCGCACCTATTCGATGGAGAACGGGCTCGACCAGGTGCCGGCGATCGCGGCCAAGGTCGGCGGGCTGAAAGTGCTCCAGGGCATCTGGCTCTCCAGCAATCGCACCAAGAACTATGAGCAGGCCGGCCTTGCCATCCGCCTCACCAAGCAGTTTCCCGACATCATCACGTCCGTCATCGTCGGCAACGAGGTGTTGCTGCGTGGCGAGATGACGACGGCGGACCTCGTCTCGATCATCCGCCTGGTGAAGACGCAGGTCAGCGTGCCCGTCACCTATGCCGACGTCTGGGAGTACTGGCTGAAGAACCGCGAAGTCTATGACGCCGTCGACTTCGTCACGATTCACATCCTGCCCTACTGGGAGGATTTCCCCATCAAGGCGAAATTCGCCTCCGCCCATGTCCAGGCGATCCGCGAGCGGATGGCGGTGGCGTTTCCCGGCAAGGAGATCCTGATCGGCGAAACAGGCTGGCCGAGCGAGGGCCGGATGCGTGACGGCGCGCTGCCGTCGCGCACCAACCAGGCGCGCGTCGTCTCGGAAATTCTCAGCCTCGCCAAGTCGCAGAAGTTCCGAGTCAACCTGATCGAGTCCTACGACCAGCCCTGGAAGCGCAAGCTGGAAGGCACTGTCGGCGGCTATTGGGGCCTGTATGACGCGGTGCACCGGACGCTGAAATATCCGCCGGGACAGCCGATCAGCAATTTCCCGTTCTGGAAATGGTACATGGGCGCAGGCATGGGCCTTTCCGTGCTGGTGTTCGCCGTCGCGCTCATCACGCTGCGCCGGCGGCCGTGGACGCCGCGCTTCGCGGCCTGGCTCGGCGTCGGCATCTCGGCGACCACAGCCGGCATCCTGCTCGGGATCGGCATCGACAAGATGTACTACGAGAGCTACGGCATCGGCGGCTGGCTGCTCTGGGGCGCGCTGCTGCTGGCCGGCATCCTGTCGCCGATCTTCTGCGCGCAGGCGATGGTGATCGGCCGCAGCCTTCCGACCTTCCTCGATCTGCTCGGCCCGCGCGAGGGCCGGAAGTGGTCGAAGCTCACCGCCGTGCTCGGCCTGACGCTGGCGGTGACGGCCGTGATCGCGGCCGCGACCGCGCTCGGCTTCGTGTTCGACCCGCGCTACAAGGATTTCCCCTACGCCGCGCTGACGATGGCCGTGGTGCCGTTCGCTCTGCTGATGTTGAACCGGCCGCAGATCGGCCAGCGTCCGATCGCGGAAGCGGTGTTCGCCGGCGTGCTCGCGCTCTCGGCGGCTTACGTGCTGGTCAACGAAGGCCGCGACAATTGGCAGTCGCTGTGGACCTGCGCGATCTATCTGTTGTTCGCGCTCACGCTGTGGCGGGCGCGGGCCGAGCAAAGCCGAGAATGAGCAGGCCGATCGCGAGGCCCGACAGCACGACGTTGTAGAGCACGATGCCGAGGCCGGCGGCGATGATGCCGACGGTGAGCAGCACGATCGACGGACGCATCAGGTTCAGCGTCGCCACCACCAGCGCGACGATGCCGAACACCGAATTCTTGAACAGAACGGTCGCAACCGAACGCCCCTTGCAGATCAGCGTCTGAAGGCCGGCGTCGCAGGCAAGCGCGACCTGCGACAGCTCGATCGCGAGGTACCGCAGATAGAGCGCATAGCCGACGGAGGCGAAGCCGACGACGATCAGGAACTGCACCTGGTAGGGCGTGAGGCGGAAGGGCTTTTTTGTCATGGCGGCAATATGGTCGGGATGGCGCGGGCAGGCAACAGGGCAGGTGACACGGCAGGTGACGTTTCCGTCGATTCGGCCTGCCCCTGCATCATGCAGGAACAGGCGAGCGTCCGGCTGGTTCTGCACATTGTGGGGCCCAACGCAATTGCCGTCGAGGATCGAGCATGGACAAGCCAACGCAGGAGCAGCTCAGCGAGCTCAAGAGGCTGAGCAAGGAAGCGCGGGTGGAGGATTGGTCGGAAATCGTCCAGTCAAAGGACGAAGCCGAGACGCGGATCCGGGATCTGAAAGAGAAGGCGCGCATGGAATAGATCGCCGCCCGCGCGCCAGCGCGATCAGGCTCGGCCTTGCGTGTTCCGGCTCTGCTCCGCGAGCCGGCGCTCGTATGTTTCAGTGATCGAGCCTCGGCGAAACCTATTTGAATCCCAGCCGGCGCTCGACCCAGCCCAGAACGAACAGCACCAGCAACGTCACCGCGATGGCTGCGCCGACGAGCAACCAGGCTCCCAATGCGCAGGCAATGCCGAGGCCGGCCGCAACCCAGACCGTCGCGGCCGTGGTGAGACCATGAACGGTCTTCGACTTGCGATCGTGCAGGATGACGCCCGCACCGATGAAGCCGACGCCGCTCAGCACGCCGGTCACGACGCCCTGAATGACCCTGGAGATCGCATCCGGGTGGTCGCGCATGTTCTGGAACTCGATCACGGAGATCGACACCAGCGCGGAGCCGAGAGCCACCAGCGCCAGCGTGCGCATTCCCACCGGCTTGTCGTTCATATCGCGATCGATGCCGATGAGGAGCCCCGTCGCCGCTGCGACGAGCAGCCTCAGCACATCATCCAGTTCGTTCATCAAGATTCGCGCGCCTTTCGGGAGGGACGACGCTTCGAATGCGAAGCACAAGATCGCGAGCTTGCTGCGAAAGCGCGGCTCAGGCCAAGCGTCCGATAGTCGCATGCCCAAGGTCCACGACGGAAATCAGTATCACCGCCTGAAGAACGACGACAGCGTCGATCCGGCCGATGCCTCCGGTTTCGGCGGCGCGGGCGCAGGCTGCGCGGCCGGGGCGGGCGCGGGCTCCTCGCGCTTCGAGCGCTTCGATGGATAGCTGCGGCGGCGCTGCTGCTTCTCGGGCTTGGCGCTCGCGGGTGCGGTTTCGGCTTGCGGGACCGCGTCGGGGTTCTTCTCCGCGCTCTTGTCTTGAACCCGTTCCTGCGTCTTCTCTTGCGCCTTGTCCTGTCCCTTGTCCTGGCCGCCACGCATCGACAGGCGCTGGCCGTCGAATATCGTGGTCTCGCAGTGACGGTCGTTCTCGGCGAGGCTTGCGCAGAATTTCGCTGCGACGGCGGCGTTGACGAGGGGACCGGCGCCGAGGCGAAGCTGCATTCCCAGGCCCGTGGTGCCTTCCTTGATCATGATGATCGGCCGCAGCGCTGCGATTTCCGGATTGGACTTGGTAAGGCCGCGCCACAGCGCGCGCAGGCCGTCGACCGAGTTGGCTCCGCCGAGATCGATGGCAAAGCGGGTCTGCTGAACCGCGATGGCAGGGGATTCGCTCTCGGCTGCATCGGACGGCTTTGTTGTTGCCGCCACGACCTCGGCCGCCGCGGGCGGCTCGGCCTTCTTCTCGGCGGCGTCATGCTGAATGAGCTTCGGTGCGGCGGGATCCGGCGGTGCCATGATCGACTTGGACGGCACCAGCGGAATGGTCGGCAGCGCCGAATTGTTCGCCGGCGATTGTTGCATGAGCGAGGCTGCGGCAGCGGTCTGCGGCGGTGCGCTCGCGGGCTCCTTCGCGGTTTCCTTCTGCAAGGTTTCCTTCTGCGCATCCTTGGCCGCCTCGGTCCGCGGCTTCTCGCTCGGCGGCGTTGGCGTCGAGGCGACCGGTGCGACGCTGGGAGCTGCGGCCACGGGTGTTGCGTCCTGCGGCTTCGTGCCCTGCGCCGGCGCAGCGGCCTGCTTGGCAATGGCACCGGTGACGGAATCGAGCCCTTGCTCCAGCACGGTGACGCGCGAATACAGCCGGTCGCGATCGGTGTTCAGCGTCTCGATGGCGGCGGCGAGGCGGCGGGCCTCGTTCTGGCTTTCCTTGCTCAGCATCTGCAACCGATCGGCCTGGCGCGCGAGATCTGCGGACGCCACCTGGTCGCGCCGCCAGCCGAGCTGGGCCTGGTTGGCCATGACGGCGACGACGACGGCCCCCACTGCGGCGACGCCCCACGAGCCCAGCCGCCACATCAAGCGCCGGTCGAACGCGCTTTCCTCGGCCAGAAGTCCGGAGAACAGGCCGCCGGTCTCCTTGGCGCCGAAGGCGTCCGCCAGTGGGTCGGAATCCTTTGCCATGAACGTTAAATGCCCAGCCCTGTCCGGCTTCCCCGAATCAATCAGGGAACATTAACAGGAAAAGCGTGCCGCACTTGAATTCCGGGCGTTTGCGGGGGTAGCGATAGCTTCCCCGAGGGCGCTCGCTGCCCGTCGCGCCAAACGATTCGGCCATATCTGACAGGATTTCGATGACCGCCCGTTCCAGCCTCACGATCGTGCTCGCCGCCGGCGAAGGCACGCGCATGCGATCGAGCCTGCCGAAAGTGCTGCATCCGGTCGCGCATCAGAGCCTGCTCGCCCATGTGCTGGCCGCCGCTCCCAGGGGAACCGGCACCTCGCTCGCCGTCGTGATCGGACCGGATCATCAGGCGGTCGCGGACGAGGCCAAACGCATCCGCCCCGACGCGATGACCTTCGTGCAGGCCGAGCGGCTGGGCACCGCGCATGCGGTGCTGGCGGCGCGCGAAGCGATCGCGCGGGGCGTCGACGATCTCCTCGTCGCCTTCGGCGACACGCCGCTGATCTCGGCCGAGACCTTTGCGCGGCTGCGCGCGCCGCTCGCCAGAGGCGCCGCCATCGCCGCGCTCGGCTTTCGCGCCGCCGATCCGACCGGCTATGGCCGCTTCATCGTCGAGGGCGACCGCCTGGTCGCGATCCGCGAACAGGCCGACGCCAGCGAAGCGGAGCGCAGGATCGATCTGTGCAATGCCGGCGTCATGGCGATCGACGGGCGCCGGGCGCTTGCGATCCTGGACAAGATCGGGAATGCGAATTCCAAGGGCGAATATTATCTGACCGACGCGGTCGAGATCGTCCGCAGGCAAGGATGGGAGTCCGTGGTGATCGAGACCGGAGAGGACGAGGTGCGCGGGATCAACACCAAGGCGCAGCTCGCGGAAGCGGAAAGCGTGCTGCAGGCGCGCTTGCGCAAGGCGGCGATGGAGGCCGGCGTGACGCTGATCGCCCCCGAGACGGTGTATCTGTCCGCCGACACTGTGTTCGGCAAGGACGTCACCATCGAGCCGTTTGTGGTGATCGGCCCCGGCGTGTCGATCGCGGACGGCGCGGTGATCCACTCCTTCTCGCACATCGTGCAGACGACGCTCGGAAAGAAGGTCTCGATCGGCCCCTATGCGCGGCTTCGGCCCGGCACCTCGCTGGGCGACGGCGCGCGCATCGGCAATTTCGTGGAGACCAAGGCGGCGACGCTGGAGGCCGGCGTCAAGGTCAACCATCTCTCCTACATCGGCGATGCCACCGTCGGCGCCAACTCGAACATCGGCGCCGGCACCATCACCTGCAACTATGACGGCTTCAAGAAGCACAAGACGGTCATCGGGCAGGGCGCCTTTGTCGGCACCAATTCCTCGCTGGTCGCGCCGGTGACGATCGGCAACGGCGCCTATATCGGCTCGGGCTCGGTGATCACGAAGGATGTCCCTGACGACGCCATGGCCCTGGAGCGCAACCAGCAGACCATCCGGGAAGGCGGCGCTGCGCGCTATCGCGAGATGAAGACGGGCGGCAAGAAGCCGGAGAAGTGAGCGGCGCTATTCTTCGTCGGCGAATTCGGAGAAGATCGCACGGGTCAGGCGCCAGCCGCGCGGCTTGGCGCGCTTCACCGGCTCGCCTTCCGGATGCTTCATGAAGACGGGCTTGCTTTCCTTACCGCGCTGCGGCGGCGGCCAATGCGCAAGGTGCGTGCCCGTGGTCTCGCTTGCGCGCACCGACATCGAAGACAGACCTTTGCGGTCGGACGAGCCTTTCATGGCCTTGTTCTCCTCATCGGAAGCGTTGGCCAAATTCGTTGACAACGAGTTAACGCACGCGGTTTAAGGTCGGCCAATTCGACGCAGGCGAAGCTCAGATCGCGATCCAGTGCTGTCTCAATCGGCAATAATTATTGAGTATCTGGTTCGCTGGGAATCTCGCTAAAAAACGAGCGCGTCGTTTAGGCGATTTTTCGACGATTTGGGGGATAGTGAACCGCATGTGCGGGATTGTCGGCATTCTCGGGCGCGAGCCGGTTGCAGAGCAATTGGTGGATTCGCTCAAACGTCTTGAATATCGCGGTTACGATTCCGCGGGCGTCGCCACGCTCGAGGGCAGGCACCTGGAGCGCCGCCGCGCCGAAGGCAAGCTGAAGAACCTGGAGAAGCGGCTGGAAGCCGAGCCCTTGAAGGGCACGACCGGGATCGGTCACACGCGCTGGGCCACCCACGGCAAGCCGACCGTCAACAACGCCCATCCGCACGCGACAGAGCGCGTCGCCGTGGTCCACAATGGCATCATCGAGAATTTCCGCGAGCTGCGCGAGGAGCTCGAGAGGAAGGGAACGGTGTTCCACACCGAGACCGATACCGAAATCGTGCTGCACCTCGTCGACGATCTGCTCGCGCGCGGCAACAAGCCGGTGGAAGCCGTCAAGCTGACGCTGGCGCGCCTGCGCGGCGCCTTCGCGCTCGGCTTCATATTCGCCGGCGACGACGACCTCATGATCGGCGCCCGCAACGGACCGCCGCTCGCGATCGGTTATGGCGACGGCGAGATGTATCTCGGCTCCGACGCCATCGCGCTCGGCCCGTTCACCGACACGATCAGCTATCTCGAAGATGGCGACTGGGTGGTGCTGACGCGCAAGAGCGCGACGATCTACGACAAGGACGGCTACGCCGTCCAGCGCGACAAGATCAGGCACGCGGCATCGACGTCGCTGGTCGACAAGGCCAATTACCGCCACTTCATGGCCAAGGAGATCCACGAGCAGCCGGAAGTGGTCGGTCACACGCTGGCACGCTACGTCGACATGGCGACCGAGCGCGTTGCGCTGCCCGTGAACCTGCCGTTCGATTTCAACGACATTCGCCGCATCAACATCACCGCCTGCGGCACTGCTAGCTATGCCGGCTTCGTCGCAAAATACTGGTTCGAGCGCTTCGCGCGCCTGCCGGTCGAAGTCGACGTCGCCTCCGAGTTCCGCTACCGCGAGGCACCCTTGCGCAAGGGCGATCTCGCCATCTTCATCTCGCAATCCGGCGAGACCGCCGACACGCTGGCGGCGCTGCGCTACGCCAAGGCGGAAGGCGTGCACACGGTCGCCGTCGTCAATGTGCCGACCTCGACGATCGCGCGCGAGAGCGAGACGGTGCTGCAGACGCTCGCGGGACCCGAGATCGGCGTCGCCTCGACCAAGGCCTTCACCTGTCAGCTCATGGTGCTGGCCAGCCTTGCGATCGCGGCCGGCAAGGCCAGAGGTGAATTGTCCGAGGAGGACGAGACCAAGCTGGTCCATGGCCTCGTTGAAGTCCCGCGCCTGATGGCGGATGCGCTCACCAGCGAGCCCCAGATCGAAAAGCTCGCGCACCGGATCGCCAAATCCCGCGACGTGCTCTATCTCGGCCGCGGCACCAGCTTCCCGCTGGCGCTCGAAGGTGCGCTGAAGCTGAAGGAGATCTCCTACATCCACGCCGAAGGCTATGCCGCCGGCGAGCTCAAGCACGGGCCGATCGCGCTGATCGACGAGACCATGCCGGTCGTCGTCATCGCGCCCCACGACCGCGTGTTCGAGAAGACGGTGTCCAACATGCAGGAGGTCGCCGCGCGCGGCGGCAACATCATCCTGATGACGGACGCCAAGGGCGCGGCAGAGGCGACGGTCGAGTCCCTTGTCACCATCGTCATGCCGGACATGGCGGCGGCGTTCACGCCGATGGTCTACGCCGTTCCCGTGCAGCTGCTCGCCTATCACACGGCTGTCGTCATGGGCACCGACGTCGACCAGCCGCGCAATCTCGCGAAATCTGTGACCGTGGAATAGGCAGTAGGGATATCGGACGGTCGGTTCGTGGTCTTCCAAAACCTGCTAGAAGACCCTAGCTTGTGTGCTGCGACCGACTTGGAACCCGAATGACCCCCCGCGACGACGCGCCTGCGCCTCTTGATCCCGTCCCGGAACCGCATACCGGCCTGATGGGCCGCTTCCGCAACTATTTCCTCACCGGCCTCGTCGTCACGGGGCCGATCGCGATCACGCTCTATCTCGTCTGGTGGTTCGTCACCTGGGTCGACGGCGTGGTGCGGCCGTTCGTGCCGCTGGCCTACCGGCCGGAAACCTATCTGCCCTACGTCATTCCCGGCTGGGGACTGATTGTCGCATTCTTTACGCTGACGCTGGTCGGTTTCCTCGCGGCCAATTTGATCGGCCGCACGCTGGTCGACGTCGGCGAGACGTTCCTAGGGCGGATCCCGGCCGTCCGCGCGATCTATCGCGGCCTCAAGCAGGTGTTCGAGACGTTGTTCTCGGGCAAGGGCTCGAGCTTCCGCAAGGTCGGCCTGGTCGAGTTTCCGTCGCCCGGCATGTGGTCGATCGTGCTGATCTCGCAATCGCCGAACGAGGACATCGCGCGCAGCCTGCCAGGGCAGGAAGAGCACGTTTCGGTGTTCCTGCCGTGCTCGCCGAACCCGACCACGGGCTTCTTTTTCTACGTCCCCAAGAGCAAGATCATCGAGGTCGACCTCACCGCGGAGGAGGCCGCGACGCTCATCATGTCGGCAGGCGTGGTGCAGCCGGGCTCGACGCCCGATTCGAAGAAGGCGGCGGCGCTCGCCGGCGTGGCAAACGCCGCGCGCATTGCAAACGCCTCGACGCTCAAGCCGGAGCCTGCGAAAGTGGAGTAGGGCCATTCCCGCGCGGGATGGGCCCCCTTCACGCCGGTGATCGCATCCTCTGCTAGTCTCCGCTCAGCCGGGCGTGTCGCTCGGAATTGAGCTGGAGTGCACGATGTCGAAGATGACGTCAAAGACCATTGCCATCCTCGCCCCCGGTGCGATGGGCAGCGCGGTGGCGCGCCGGCTCAGCGAGAACGGCGCACGCGTGCTGACATCGTTGCAGGGGCGCAGTGAGGCGACCCTGAAGCGGGCGGTGGACGCCGGCATGGTCGGCGCCAAGGACGACGCGATTGCGGAGGCCGACATCATCCTCTCGATCGTGCCGCCCAGTGAAGCGGTCGCGCTGGCAGAACGGCTGGCCGCGCTGATCTCCACGCGTGCCCACAAGCCCATCGTCGTCGACTGCAACGCGGTCAATGTCGAGACTGTGCGGCGGATCGGCGAGATCATCGCCTCTGCGCAGGCACCGTTCGTCGATGGCGGCATCATCGGTTTTCCGCCGCAGCCAGGTGGCAAGAGCCCGGCCTTCTACATGTCCGGTGAGCACGCCAGGGACGTCATGGTGCTGAAGGATCTCGGCCTCGACGTGCGGATCATTGAGGGCCCGGTCGGCGCGGCGTCGGCCTTGAAAATGTCGTATGCGGGCATCGTCAAGGGCCTCGCCGGGATCGGCTCGGCCATGGTGATCGCGGCAACGAAAGCGGGTGCGGCCGATGCGCTCCGCGACGAACTGGCACTGAGCCAGCCCGCGATTCTGGCGCGGCTCGAAGTGGCGTTGCCCGACATGATTCCGAAAGCGTATCGCTGGGTCGCGGAGATGCGGGAGATTTCCGGTTTCCTCGGGCCCGATCACCCGGCCAGCCAGATCTACGAGGGCTTCGCGCGCTGGTTCGAGCATCTGGCCGAAGATGCGAAGGGCGAGGGGGCGGACGCGGAGCTGATGAGGGCTTTTGCTGCGCGCGTCGCGCAAACGGGGGCCTGATCGTCAGCATGCACTTTGGCCGAGATTGTCGCGCTGTATTCACAACATCATTGCGAGCGCAGCGAAGCGGTCCAGAGCCCCCGCAGTAGTCCTGGATTGCTTCTTCGCTTCGCTCCTCGCGATGACGAGGGAGGAGACAGCGTGTCCAACGGCTAGCCCGCGCCGATCAGCGGGATCGCCTCGTCTCGCTCGTACAAATACAGCAGGCACCGCAGCGCCTCGCCGCGCTCGCCCTTGAGCTTCGGGTCGTCCTTCAGGATGCGTAGCGCTTCGTCTCGAGCCTGGGCGATCAGCTGGCCGTGCACCTCCGGGCGCGCGATGCGGTAGCCGGGCAGGCCGCTCTGGCGCACGCCCAAGACGTCGCCTTCGCCGCGCAGCTTCAAGTCTTCCTCGGCGATGCGGAAACCGTCGGTGGTTTCGCGGATCACCTTGAGCCGGGCTTTCGACATCTCGCCGAGCGGCTCGCTGTAGAGCAGGATGCAAGTCGACGCCTCCGAGCCGCGGCCAATGCGGCCGCGCAGCTGATGCAGCTGCGCAAGCCCAAAGCGCTCCGCATTCTCGATCACCATGATGGTCGCGGCCGGCACGTCGACGCCGACCTCGACCACGGTGGTCGCGACCAGGAGCCCGATCTCGTGGGCGGCGAACTGGCCCATCACGCGGTCCTTCTCCGTGCCCTTCATCTGGCCGTGCACGAGACCGACGCGTTCGCCGAAGCGCTTTTGCAGGCTCTCGAAACGTTTGGTCGCGTTGGTGAGATGCTCGGTGC
The DNA here is from genome assembly GCF_000426845.1 of Bradyrhizobium sp. in8p8. Taxonomy (GTDB): domain Bacteria; phylum Pseudomonadota; class Alphaproteobacteria; order Rhizobiales; family Xanthobacteraceae; genus Bradyrhizobium; species Bradyrhizobium japonicum_C. The sequence continues at coordinate 15,825 of NZ_AUGD01000002.1, forward strand.
CTTCCGCCTCGGACTCTTCCACCAGCGGGCAAATCCAGTAGACCAGTTTTCCCGATTGCAAAGCGCGGCCAACACCGTCCATGACCTCGCCAAGCCGGCTCATGGCGACGGCGCGGGTGTCGACGGGCTGGCGGCCGGCCGGCTTCTCGCGCAACTCCGAGATGTCCATGTCGCCGAAATAGGTCAGCACCAGCGTGCGCGGGATCGGGGTGGCGCTGAGCACCAGCACGTCGACGGCTTCGCCCTTCGATGTCAGCGCGAGGCGTTCGCGCACGCCGAAGCGATGCTGCTCGTCGACGATGGCGAGGGCGAGATCCCTGAAGATCACATCGTCCTGGATCAGGGCGTGGGTGCCGACGAGCAGGTCGATCTCGCCGTCGGCGAGCTGCGTGATGATCTCGCGCCGCTCCTTGCCCTTTTCCCGGCCGGTGAGGATCGCAACCCGCATGCCGGCGCGCTCGGCGAGCGGGGCGATGGTCTTGACGTGCTGTCGCGCCAGGATTTCGGTGGGCGCCATCAGCGCGGCCTGCTTCCCGGCTTCGGCGACCGCGGCGGCGGCCAGCAGCGCGACCACGGTCTTGCCGGAGCCGACGTCGCCCTGGAGCAGGCGGAGCATGCGCACGGGCTGCTTCAGGTCCTCCGCAATGGCCGCGGCGGCGCTGCGTTGCGAGGGCGTGAGCGCGTAGGGCAGGGCGTCGATGATCTTGTTGCGCAGGTGTCCGTCGCCGGCGTTGCGCACGCCGGCGGGACGGCGCAACTGCGCGCGAATCAGGGCGAGCGCGAGCTGGCCGGCCAGCAGCTCGTCGAAGGCGAGGCGCGACCAGAACGGCTGGTCCGGCAGGATGTCGGTGAGCTCGGCCGGCTGGTGCACGCGGGTGAGCGCTTCCGCAACAGGCGGGAAATTGCAGCGGCGCATCACCTCCGGGCTGATCCATTCGGGCAGCGCCGGCAGCTTTTGCAGCGCCTGGCCGATCGCGCGGCGCAGAGAGCCGAGCGCAAGTCCTTCGGTCAGGGGATAGACGGGGTCGATGCCGGAGAGCTTTGCAATCGCCTCCTCGTCGAGCACGCGGTCGGGATGCACGATCTGCGGGATGCCGTCATACATCTGCAGCGTGCCCGAGACGAAGCGCTTCTCGCCGACCGGCAGAAGCTTCTCGACATAGCCCGGCTTGGCGCGGAAGAAGGTCAGCACGACGTCGCCGGTATCGTCGCTGGCATAGACCAGATAGGGCGCGCGCGCGTTGCGCGGCGGGGGCGGGCGGTGGCGATCGACGGTGACCTCCAGCGTCACCATGGTTCCGACGGCGGCGTCGCGCACCTTCGGCCGGGCCCGGCGATCGATGACCTGGCTCGGCAGATGCAGCAGCAGATCCACCAGCCGCGGCGTCTCGCTCCGGCTGAGCAGATATTGCAGCAGCTTGTCCTGCTTGGGACCGACCCCGGGCAGGCTGGTCACGGGAGCAAACAGCGGGTTGAGCAGGCTGGGGCGCATTGGTGCAAACTAAGACCGTTTGCGGCCGTGATGGCCGGTTTTGTGCAAGACGTCTATGGCTTTGTTCCGTCCCGACAATGATGCGGAACGTCCGGATCGGCCTAAGGCCAACCCGGACTCAACGCTGCCAGACGGCTTGAAAATTCGCGCCTTTGAACCGCTTGACCGGCCGGCCACGTTCGAGCTGATCGTGGGCTGCATGAGCTTCGTTTCGGGCCGCGATCGCCGTCAACTCCGCTTGCAGCCTGAGCAGCCCAGCCAGCCGGTCCAGCGCCAGCGCCTTGTTCCGATGTTGCGAACGTTCCTCGCGCGCGACGACGGAAAGGCCGCTCGGAACGTGAATGGCCCGCACCGCACTCTCGGTCTTGTTCTGGTGCTGGCCACCGGGGCCGCCGGCCCGGAACGCTTCGAAGCGTACGTCCTGGGCGTCGATGGCCTTCGGTACGTCAGGCAGCGGTGGCAGCTCGAAGATGCCGATGAACCAGTTCTTTCTCTTGTGATGGGGCCTCAACGGACTCTGCGCCGTCCATTGGATCACACCGATCCACGGACTGGCGAAGGCGGCCGCGGGATCGCCGTGGACGACGACGATGGCCGATGCCGGACCATGCGCGTCCGGATTTGGTCCCTCCAGATAGTCGGTGTCGAGACCGAGCGCGGTCGCCTCGGCAATGAGGAGAGCCGCCGTCTTCGCAACAGCGATCCGGCATTCCCCCGGACCGCGCCCGCTGGTCAACAGGAGCCGGATCATCGGCGATCCTCCTTCCAGCGCTTGCCGCGCCTGGCGTCCCGCACCGCGACGCTCGACTGCGCCCTCTTGAAGGTCAGCAGCGGCCGGAAGGTCGCCACGACGCGCGCGAGGCCGAACTCCACGAGGTCGGCGATGACGCGCTCGATGCTCTTGTAGGCGTCGGGCGCCTCCTCGGCGAGCAGGCCGCGATCGCCGCAGACGACGATGCCGCCGAAGGGATTGCGCTCCAGCCGTGCGACATCGGACTTCTTGACCCGAACGCGCCCGTGCATGGAGGCGCGATCGTACTTGCGGCCGGCACCGTGTGCGAGCGAAGCAAGTGCATCGCCCGGCATCTCCGCCAGTGGCTCGACCAGATAGGACAGCGTTCCGCGCGATCCCGGCACCGGCACCAGGCCGCGATCTGCGGGGGCGACTCCCTTGCGATGTAGCGCCAGGGCCTCGCCAGTTGCGTCAGCCTGTTGCTCGATCATGTTGTGCGCGAGGTCGCTGATGGGGCGCAGGCTCGCGCGTGCTGCCACTCCTGTCCGCTCAGCAATGATGCGACGATTGAGTCTTGCCCATTGCACGGCGTGATCGTGCGCCGCCAGATAGGCTTGTCCCCGGTCGCTTCCGATGGGGAGCGCATCTGGTCCATCACGCAGAGCCTGCTCCAGGATCGAGAAGCCAAGGCCCCGGGAGCCGGAATGGACCAGGACATAGGCAAGGTTCCGGTCGAGGCCGGCCCGCGCGGCCGCCTCAGGCGCGAGGATCTCGTCGATCGCTTGGACTTCGCAGAAATGGTTGCCGCCACCAATGCTGCCGAGCGCGGCATCGAATATGCTCGCGCCAATGCCCGCGTCGGCCAATTCGGTTTCCACGCCGCCATCCCAGGGCCGGTCGAGCGCATGCATGCGTTCGGCCAGATGATCGAGCCGCAGCTTGCGTGCCGCGATGTCCAGCTCGAAGAGGCCCATGCCGCAGCCGATGTCGGAGCCGACCAGCTGCGGATAAATTCGGTCCGACAGAATGGCGCAACCGACGGGGCCATATTTGCCCGGATGCAGATCGGGCATGGCAGCGACCGTCCGGACTCCAGGTAGCCCAGCGACGTGTTCCAGTTGTAGTGTTGCGTTGCCTTCGATCCATGAATTGGACGAGGCGAAGATGTGGATCGGCGCGCGGCCGTCCACGTTGGCAGAATTGCCCATTGAGAAAGCTCTCAGCAGATAGGGATCGTCGGCACGCGCAAGGGAATGCGCATGATTTCCCTAACCGCGCGGCCAGCGCACGCGCAGTTTAGGCGATGCCCTCGACGGGGCGGCGAGACATGATCGTCATCGAGCCTTCTCCCTGATGATCGCGCCAAATGGGCGCCGGATCGGGGGAGACACATAGCGGCGAAATGGAGAAGTCGCAAGCCACAGGCGGTGTGCTTCCGGCGACAAAAGGCTGCTGACATTTGGAGGTGCAGGGCCTATATCACCCCCCGCCCGGCACGTCCGGGCTTTCTGCGTTTGACTGGATCTGAGACATGACGGGAACGACACGATCGAGCGAGGGGCTGGACGACCGCCGCAAGCGGCTTCTGTTCCGCTGCTGGCATCGCGGCACGCGCGAGATGGACTTGATCCTCGGCCGCTTCGCGGATGCCGAGATCGGCAACCTGTCCGACGCCGAGCTCGACGAGCTCGAGCGCCTGCTCGAGGTCAACGATCCCGATCTGTATGCCGCCATCAGCGGCGACAAGGTATTGCCGGCGGACGTCACCGGCGCGCTGTTTGCCCGCATCAAGGCGTTCCCGATTGCGGAACGCGACGTATGAAGCAGGGGATGAAATCACCGGCCGAGCAGCTGACGCCCGGCCGTGCGCTGACGCTTGCCAATGTCGCGGAGGGCGCGGAAGGGCTCGTCGTCTCCGATCTCGCCCGAGCGATCGCTGCGCGGCCGAAGAAGCCGGCCGTCAGCCTCGCTGTGGTCTGCCGCGACGGCGGGCGCATGCAGCAGCTCGAGCGCGCACTACGGTTCTTCGCGCCGGATCTGCCGGTGCTGACCTTTCCGGCCTGGGACTGCCAGCCCTATGACCGCGTCTCGCCGCATGGCGGCATCCTGGCCCAGCGCCTGACGACGCTGGCGCGGCTGGCCTCGCTGACGGGCAGCGACAAGCCGCTGATCGTGCTCACGACCGTGAATGCCGTCGTGCAGCGCGTGCCCGCGCGCGAGCTCGTCGCCGCACAGGCGCTGTCTGTCGCGCCCGGCAATGTGGTGCCGATGGATACCATCGTCGCCTGGCTCGAGCACAACGGCTACAACCGCTCATCGACGGTGCGCGAGCCCGGCGAATACGCCGTGCGCGGCGGCATTTTGGATCTGTTTCCGGCCGGCCTCGAGCAGCCGGTGCGCTTCGACTTCTTCGGCGACAGCCTGGAATCGATCCGCTCGTTCGACGCCGAGACCCAGCGCACGCTGCTCGACATGCGTTCGCTCGACCTCGTGCCGGTGTCCGAGTTCCAGCTCGTCACCGAGACCATCCGCCGCTTCCGCATGGGCTATGTCGCCGAGTTCGGCGCGCCCGAGCGCGACGATGCGCTCTACGAGGCCGTCAGCGAAGGCCGCCGTCATCCTGGCATGGAGCACTGGCTGCCGCTGTTCCAGGACAGGATGGACACGCTGTTCGATTATCTGCAAGGCGCGGCTGTCGCGATCGAGCCGCAGGCCGAGGACGCCGTGCGCGAACGCTTCAAGCAGATCCTCGACTATTACGAGGCCCGGCGCGAGGCAATGGAGCATCCCGGGGGCGGCGCCATCTACAAGCCGCTGCCGCCTGATCGGCTTTATCTGACCGAAGAGGAATGGGGCAGGCGCCTCGGCGATGTCCCGCTGGCGCGGCTGACGCCGTTCTCGGTGCCGACCGACGGCACCAGCGTGGTCGACGCCGGGGCGCGCAAGGGCCGTGACTTCGCGCCGGAGCGCAACGACACCAAGGTCAACGTGTTCGAATCCGTCGTCGCGCATGTGATGGCCCTGCAGGCCCAGCGCAAGAAAGTCGTGATCGCGCTGTGGACCGAAGGCTCGCGCGACCGCATGACCTCGATGCTGCGCGACCACAAGCTGGCACATATCACCAGCGTCAACAGCTGGCGGACGGTGCAGGCGACGCCGCGCAACGAAACCATGCTCGCCGTGCTCGGCCTCGAAAGCGGCTTCGAGACCGACGAGATTGCGCTGATCAGCGAACAGGACATACTCGGCGACCGCCTGGTGCGGCCGCGCAAGGCCAGCCGCAAGCTCGACAATTTCATCTCGGAGGTGACGAGCCTCACCGCCGGCGACATCGTCGTGCACGTCGATCACGGCATCGGCCGCTTCATCGGGCTGCAGACCCTCGACGTCGCCGGCGCGCCGCATGATTGTCTCGAGCTGCATTATGCCGCCGAGACGAAGCTGTTTCTCCCCGTCGAGAACATCGAGCTGCTGTCGCGCTACGGCTCCGACCAGACCAGTGTCGAGCTGGATAAGCTCGGTGGCTCGGGCTGGCAGACCCGCAAGGCCAAGCTGAAGAACCGCATCCGCGAGATCGCGGGCGAGCTGATCAAGATCGCCGCCGAGCGCATGCTGCATGAAGCGCCGAAGCTGCCGGTGCAGCAGGGCCTCTACGACGAGTTCTGCGCGCGCTTCCCCTATGACGAGACCGAGGACCAGCTGGGCGCGATCGAGTCCACGCTGAAGGACCTCGAAAAGGGCCGGCCGATGGACCGCCTGATTTGCGGCGACGTCGGCTTCGGCAAGACGGAAGTCGCGCTGCGCGCCGCCTTCGCGGTCGGGCTCGACGGCAAGCAGGTCGCGGTCGTGGTGCCGACCACGCTGCTGGCGCGCCAGCACTACAGGACGTTCAGCGAGCGATTCAAGGGCTTTCCTGTCAACGTCGCGCAGGCCTCGCGCCTGATCCCGACCAAGCAGCTCAACGAGGTCAAGAAGGGTCTTGCCGACGGCTCCGTCGACATCGTCGTCGGCACCCATGCGCTGCTCGGCAAGGCCATCAAATTCCGCGATCTCGGCCTTCTCATCGTCGACGAGGAGCAGCATTTCGGCGTCAGCCACAAGGAGCGGCTGAAGGCGCTGCGTGCCGAGGTGCACGTGCTGACGCTGTCGGCGACGCCGATCCCGCGCACGCTGCAGCTGGCGCTCACCGGCGTCCGCGAGCTCTCGATCATCGCCTCCCCCCCGGTCGATCGCCTCGCGGTGCGCACCTTCGTCGCCCCGCACGATCCCCTGATGATCCGCGAGGCGCTCTTGCGCGAACGCTATCGTGGCGGCCAGGCGTTCTATGTGGTGCCGCGCATCGACGACCTCGCCGAGGTCAAGGACTTCCTCGACAAGAACGTGCCGGAGATGAAGGTCGCGGTCGCGCACGGCCAGATGCCGCCCGCCGTGATCGAGGACATCATGACGGCATTCTACGACGGCAGGTTCGACATCCTCTTGTCGACCACCATCGTGGAGTCAGGCCTCGACATTCCCAACGCCAACACGCTGATCGTGCACCGCGCCGACATGTTCGGCCTGGCCCAGCTCTATCAGCTCCGCGGCCGCGTTGGCCGCTCTAAGCTGCGGGCCTATGCGCTGTTCACGCTGCCGGCTCAGCAGAAGATCACCGCGCAGGCCGAGCGCCGGCTCACCGTGCTGCAATCGCTGGAGACGCTGGGCGCCGGCTTCCAGCTCGCTTCCCACGACCTCGACATCCGCGGCGCCGGCAATCTCCTCGGCGAGGAGCAGTCCGGCCACATCAAGGAGGTCGGCTTCGAGCTCTATCAATCGATGCTGGAAGAGGCGATCGTCAACCTCAAGGCCGGCGTCTCCGAGCCCGCTGCCGACCGCTGGTCGCCGCAGATCACCATCGGCATGCCCGTGCTTATCCCGGACGACTACGTCAGCGATCTCTCGGTGCGGCTGTCGCTGTACCGGCGACTTGCCGATCTCGACACCGAGGAGGAGATCGAGAATTTTGGGGCCGAGATGCGCGACCGCTTCGGCGTGCTGCCGGACGAGGTGCGCTACCTCTTCAAGGTCGCCGCGATCAAGGCGTTCTGTCGCCGGGCCAATGTCGAGAAGATCGACGCCGGCCCGAAGGGCGCCGTCATCGTCTTCCGCGACAATTCCTTCGCCTATCCCGATCGCCTCGTGACCTTCATCCGCAGCTATGGCCAGGCAGCGAAAGTGCGGCCCGACATGAAGGTGGTGTTCCTGCAGGACTGGGAGACGCCCGAGGAGCGTCTTGCCGGCACCACGGAGATCATGCGGCAATTGGCGCAGCTCGCCGAGAGCAAGAAGGCGGCGTGAGCATGCAACTTCGGAGCCAGCGCGGTTCCGGAGTCTGCTTGCAGTGTCCAGACAGCGACATAACGTCACTTGCGGATCAGACGGCGCGAGGCCATATCCCGCTCATCGAGTTTCGGCCGAACGACTTGGCCTCGCCGCTGACAAGCGCGCCTGACTGACGACCCTCCCTCCAAATCTCGACGACGCCGACTGCGCCTCTCAGCGCGGTCCTGGACATATCATGTTGAAGGACGACCCCAATGACGACGGGAATTGTGAAGTGGTTTAACAGCCAGAAGGGTTTCGGCTTCATTCAGCCGGACGAGGGAAGCCAGGACGTTTTCGTTCATATCAGCGCGGTTGAACGCGCAGGCTTGAATACCCTCAACGAGGGGCAGAAGGTTTCTTTTGAAATCGTTGCAGACCGCCGAACTGGCAAGTCTGCGGCCGAGAATCTGCGCGCCGAATAGGTGCCGCAATCGTCATGATGAAGCTTTGACCACGGATGTACTGGCAGAGCTTCGGTTCTCTTGACCCGCGGCCGGTTTACCGGCTGCGGGTTTTTCATACCGGTTGCGGATTGACCCGCCATCGAAACGACTGAGAAACGACTGAGGTGGCAAGGGTGCCTGTTAACATCGATCCGGACCGCGAACACGACGACATCATGTATCCGCAGGTTCTGCCGTTCCTGTTGATCCACGCCGGATGCGTCGCGGCGATCTGGACGGGCGTCTCGTGGCAAGCGGTCGGGCTTTGCGTCGCGCTGTACTGGCTGCGCATGTTTGCGATCACGGCCGGATATCACCGGTACTTCTCGCACCGGGCCTACGCGACCAGCCGGGTCTTTCAGTTCATCCTTGCCTTCCTTGCTCAGAGCAGCGCGCAGAAAAGCGTGCTGTGGTGGGCTGCCAAGCACCGCCATCATCACCTTCACTCGGACACAGCGCAGGACGTGCATTCGCCCCGGCACAAGGGGTTCCTCTACAGCCATGTCGGCTGGATCTTCTATCGTCAGCATGATGGGACCGACCTCGTCAAAGTGGCCGATCTTGCCTCGTATCCCGAACTGATGTGGCTGCACAGGCTGGAGTTGCTGCCGGCAGCTGCGCTGGCGGGTCTGTGCTTTATCGTTGCCGGCTGGTCCGGACTCGTGGTCGGCTTCCTCTGGAGCACCGTGCTGCTGTATCACGCCACGTTCTGCATCAACTCGCTGGCCCATGTTCACGGACGCAAGCGGTATGTGACTGGTGACGACTCCCGAAACAACTGGCTGCTGGCCCTGTTGACCATGGGTGAGGGGTGGCACAACAACCATCACGCCTATCAGGCCAGTGCTCGACAGGGCTTCTACTGGTACGAGATCGATCTGACCTATTATGTCCTGGTGGTCTTGTCCTGGTTCGGGATCGTCCGGGACTTGAAGATGCCTCCCGCTCAGGTCCTGCGCAATCAGCAACGGTTGGGATCGCGCGTGGTCAGGCAGGCGGCGGAACAGCTCGCCGCCCGTTTCGATTCCGAGCGCATCGCGCTGGCGATCCGGACCTCGATCCATGAAACCGAATTGTCGGTCCGTGATGCTCTCACTCTGTTGCAGCAGCGTGCCGGCGAACGTTTGTCCAGCATGCCAACGCGCGATCAGCTGCTGGCTGAAGCGCAGCGCATGTTCGTGAAGACCATATCGCTGGACGACATTGTCGACCGTGCCTACGAGCTCCTGAACGATTCGGTCGGTCTGCTCCTGGCGGCTCCCGCTGTGCCGATTAAGGCGAAAGCGGAGGGTGGCGTTTAGCGCGGCGATACCCATATAGGGGTATGACACATTGGCAGAAGTCCAGTTCGCGGCAAGCACCCAAGTCCAAGGCCGAACTCCGGGAGATGCTGACCGAAGCGGTCCGCAACACGCGACCCGTCCCTAGCCGAAGCCAGGCAAAGGCGCCGCCGATCCCCGAAGAGCCGTCTATTTCCAATCAGGCGTTCAAGGTCCTCCCGGCCGTTCGCTAACCGGAGCAGGAGCCGTATGCGCAAGTTTCCCGATCCCACCGACCAAGAACTGAGTGAGGGGCCGCAAGCCGTGGCCTTCCAAATCGCGAATGGGAACACGCGACAGAACTGTATCCTGCAAACGAACTTGCCGACCAAGGTGCAAGCGCAGCGATATCTTCTCGCGAACTGGCCGGCCGTCGAGAAGATGGCCCGCGACGCTCTCGCGCTGGGGAAGTTCGAGAACGGCGAGATCAGGCTCGTGATGCCGTAGAGGTAGCGGCCGGCGTCAACGAACCCGTCAAGTCAAGAGATACTTTATCGGCTACGACGCCGCCCGCGACGCCTCTGCGGACAGCCGTGCCAGCAGGGACCGCGCTGTGTCCGACGGCGACAGCGAGTCCACGCTGACGATGGGATCGCTGCGCATCTCGTGCTTGCCGTTCGAAGTGTGCCGCATCACCGCCGACAGGCGGCGGGCGATCATGTGGGCGGTGCGGAAATCGGTCTCGGCGAACACGACGATGACCGAGCCATCCTTCTGTGCAGTGCCAAAATCCATCTGCCGCATCAGACGGCTGAGGATGCGCGCGGCATCGAGCTGGGCGCGGGAATTGTTGGCGTCGAAGGCGAAGCGCGCGACCGACAAACCGCCGCCGCGGGCGAGCGTCTGCTCGACCGCCTTGGCGAAATCGCGGGCGAAGGCTTCCACCGTCAGGAGGCCGCTGCGCGGATCGAGCCAGCCGCCCGCATCGATCGAGCGCAGCGTGCGGCTTAGCTGCGCTTCCATCGCGTGTTGACGAATCAGCGGCAGCGCATTGGCGGCGATTCTTGCCGGCTCGCCCGGGATCAGCTCGAGATTGGGAAGGTCGTAGGTCTGCGTCAGCTGGTGCGCGGTGACGATCACGGGCAGGCTGCGGAAGCGGGTGTCCTCGGCGAGGACGGTGAGAAATGCGTCGGTGACGCGCGCGGTAAAGCCTTCGGCGAGCACGACGCCGTCAAGGTCGCGGGTATTGAGGTGTTTGGCGGCGGCCTCGATCGAGAGCGCGCCGACCACGCCGACGCGTTCACCGAACGCCACGGAGAGCGCGGGATAGGCCGCGCCGCGACCGATCAGGAGTACGGTCGCATCGCGTGCGGGATCGCCCTGCGGCAGCGCGACCTTCACTTCGGGCAGCCGGCGCAGCACCGTGGCATGAAGGGTGCGCACCCGCAGCGCAGCGCGAAGCCGCGCGATCAGCCGATCGGGATTGCCACCGCGCGAGGAGAAGGGCAGGGCGTTGTCAGGCTGAATGCCCGCCGCATCGAGGGCCACGAAGGGCAGGTAGGGCGATTGATCCGCGATCTTCCTTGCGAGCGTTGCGATATGGGGCTGGTGTCCGGCATGCATCGCGGCGAGGACAGCGGCCGGCTGCACCTCTTCGACCGCGCGTGTCGCGCCAGCCCAGTCGGTGTCGACGACCGGAAAGAGCCGGGCCTCGTCGAGCGCCGCCACGAAACCGGGGCGTCCGGCATCGGACACAAACAGGATCGGGCCCGCCTGGGACATCGCAAAACTCTGATCACGCAACAGATGCCGCGCAATCTAGTTCGGCCGGCTTAATGCGGCGTCAACGGAACTGGCAAAACTGTGTCTAGGCCGGCCCGGAGCGATCGCGAAAAGCCTCGACCATCAGAGGGTTAAGCCCAAGCTCGCTGAGCGCCTCGCGGGCGCGGGCATTGTCCTGGGCGCGTCCGGCCAGCCGGTGACCCGAGAGGCGGTCGGGCAGCGCCGTGAGCAGGGCGCCCTGGCCGAGCCGTCGGGCCCATTCCTGGAGATCGTTGGAAAGGAAGCGGTAGCCGCCGACGGCCATGATGCCGGAAGGGGGCGCAGTGATGCAGATCGCGCCGCTCGGACGGTCGAGCCGTGCCGCATAGCCCGTGTCGACATAGTCGCGGGGCGGCTGCGCCGTCAGCGTCTCGCCGACTGGCTGCGGCGGAGCATAGGCCGCGATGGGCACCATCGCGCCGCGCAGGCCGAGCGTGCCCTTCGGGGTCAGCAGGATCTCGCCGGCAATGGAGGACCCGGATTGTTCGCGCGGGGCGCCGTGCGGCCCGGGCATGACCGGCACCGGCATGCCGTCCTCGCCGCGGCGGGCGCCGAACAGCCCGGCCTCGCCGAACAAATAGACGTCGGTCAGCGGTGCATGCGGCGCGATCCAGGCATCGCTTGCGGCGACCTGCTCGGGCGCGCGCCACAGGCCGATGACGTTGCGCAATGAGGGCATCCGCGCCGCGAGGTCGGAAACGCCGAGGCGCAGTGCGAGCTGGGCCGGCGCGATCAGCACCTCGCATTCGTGCGCGTTGATCTGCTGCTCCAGCACCTCGTTCTCGAAGGGATGGTGCAGCGCCAGCGCGCCACCCGAGAGCAGCCACACGGCAAGGGAGGAGGCGAGGCCAGCGAACGACATCGGCGCGAACGCCGCCATCACGGTCGCGCCCTGCTTGATGTCGGCTTCGAGCGACATCGCGAGTCCACCGGCGATCAGGCTGAAATGCGGGCGCGGCACCGGGCGAAAGCCCTCGGCGGTGACGTCGAAGGAGATCATAGCCGCCTTGCGGCCGTCCTGGATCACGGCCCGCGTGGTGCCGGGCGGGCGCGCCAGCACGTCGTCGAGCGACGCCATGCCTTCGGGCAGGTCGCTTCCGAAGCCGTAGACGTGCCGGATCGAGAAGGCTTCTGCGGCCGCATGCATCGCAAGATCGGCGTAGCTGACACCATCGACCGTGCTCATGGTGACGATGGCGCGCGCCGCGGTGCGGTTGAGGGCGGCTGTCAGTTCCGCATGCCGCCAGAGCAGCGGCAGCACGGCGACGACGAGGCCGGCGCGATGGGCGGCGAGCACGGTGAGCACGAACTCGACCGTGGCAGGCAGCTGGATCGCGATGACGGAGTTGGCGGGCAGGCCGGATTCGACGAAATGCGCCGACAGCGCCTCGATGGCCGTATCGGCCTCGGCATAGGTCATCCGCCGCGGCTGGTGCCCGGTCACGCGCGCCTTGTTGAGGGGATCGAGCAGAGCGAGCGCGTGCGGCTGTCGCATCAGCGTGCGCTGAAACAACGTGTCGAGCGTCGGCGATATTGCTGGCTGGTTCACGGCGTCACTTTGCTTGATGAGCTTGCGGCTGCCCTTTCGACCACCAGGTCTCCGGCAAGTAGCCGGACAGCGAAGTGGCCTTCGGCCGTTCTATCCGATTCCAGCGCGCGATCCATTGCTCCGATACGTTAAACAGGGGGATTGTGTAGAAGCCCGCGATCAGGGCGCGGTCGAGCGCGCGCACCGCCGAGACGAAGTCCGTATGTTCACGGGCCTCGAGCAGGGCGGCGATCATGGCATCGACGGCGGGATCTCTGGCGCCCATGTAGTTGCGGGTCCCTGGGTTGTCTGCGGCGGCGCTACCCCAGTAGAAATATTGCTCGTTGCCCGGCGAGAGCGACTGGTCCCAGCGGTTCTGGATCATATCGAACTCATAGGCGAGCCGGCGCTGGTCGAACTGCACGGGATCGACCGAGCGCACGGTCGGCTCGATGCCGGCACGCCTGAGGTCGCGCTGGAACGCGAGTGCGATGCGCTCCTGGTCACGGGTCGTGACCATGATCTCGAAGGTGAAGGGAGCCTTGGTTGCACGGTTGCGCAGCACGGTGCCCTCGAGATCGTAGCCGGCCTCTGACAGCAGCTTCAGCGCAGCCCGCAGAGTCGTACGGTCCCGGCCCGAACCGTCGGTGGCCGGCAGGCGGTAGCTGCCATCCAGGATGTCGGGCGGGATCTGTGCGGCGAAGGGCTTCAGCAGCTCACGCTCGCGCGCGTCCGCAGGACGCCCATAGGCCGACAGGTTCGAGCCGGCGAAATAGCCCGCGACGCGCGAATAGAGCCCGAAGAAATAGTTGCGGTTGACCAGCTCGAAATCGAACAGCAGCGTCAGCGCCTGCCGTACGCGGATGTCGGCGAAGATCGGGCGGCGGGTATTGAAGACCAGGAATTCGGACGGTTGCGGCACGCCGGGCTTGACGGTGTCGCGGATCACCTCGCCGGTTCTCGCCGCAGGAAAGTCGTAGCCATCGTGCCAACGTAGCGGCTCGTGCTCGATGCGGAAATCGTAGAGGCCGCGCTTGAATGCTTCGAACTGGCCGTTGGCCTCGCGAAAATAATCGAGCCTGATCTCGTCGAAATTGTAGAGCCCGCGATTGATGGCGAGATCGCGGCCCCAATAGTCGGGATTGCGCGTGAGCGTCACGCTGGCGCCCGGCTTCACCGCAGTGACCCGATAGGGGCCGGAGCCGACCGGGGCCGCCAGCGTCGTCTCCTCGAAGGTCGCGACGTCTATCGCATGCTTCGGCAGGATCGGCATCAGGCCAAGGATCAGCGGTAGCTCGCGGTCATTGGCACCTGCGAGGTCGAAGCGGACGGTGAGGGGGCCGAGGGCCTCGGCCTTGGCAACTTTGGCGTAGTACTGCCGGTGGTTCGGGCGGCCGTGGTCGCGCAGCAGTTGCCAGGAGAACAGCACGTCGTCGGCGAGGACCGGCTTGCCGTCGGAGAAGCGGGCGCGCGGATCGAGGCGGAACGTGACGAACGTCCGGTCGTCGTCGGTCTCGACCGACCTGGCGAGCAGGCCGTAGAGCGTGAAAGGCTCATCCTGCCCGCGGGCCAGCAAGCTCTCGACCACGTAGTTGCGGACGGGCTGCACCGCCAATCCCTTCACGATGAATGGATTGAGGCTGTCGAAGGTACCGAGTAGGCCCCAGGTCAGGCGACCGCCCTTGGGGGCATCGGGGTTGACATAGGGCATGTGGGTGAAATCGGCAGCCATGGCCGGCTTGCCGTGCATGGCGATAGCGTGGGACTGCTCCGCCCGGGCGCCGCCGGCCGACAGCCCGAGGGCGAGGGCCAGAACCAGGGCCTGGGCGAGACGGCAAAGGCCGGGTCGGGGGCCCTCGACGAGGCGCTGGAACATGAACATCGGCACACGCTGATTCGAGGACCGGCGGGCCTGAATCCTATCACAGGGAATTTCCCGCAGCGCAGCTGTGGATGTTGCCAAAGACGCCTGTTGGCATTGATCTTTTCGTCGGCCACGTTAAGAAGGCAGCCAATCGCGCAAGAGCGTCGAGCCCGTCACTTATCCGCCTCAATTGACGGGGAGAGAGCCGCGCCCAAGGCGGCCAGGTTCGGCGCTTCGGAGCGGTTCGGGCACTTCCCGTTCAGAAAGGGTTTTCCGCAATGAATTTCCGTAACTTGGCCGCGTCCGTCCGGCCGCGCGGGCGACTTCTCGTCCTGTTGACGGCGACGGCGTTGGTCGTCCCGTTTGCCGCTGAGGCCCAGACTCCCGCACCGGCTCCCGGCGCGCCCAAGGCGACTCCGGCTCCGAAGGCTGCTCCCAAGGCCGCTCCCAAGGCTCCGGCGCCCGCAGCGTCTCCGCAGGCTCAGCCGGCTCCCGGCCAGGGCGGCCAGCAGCAGGGCGCCGCCCAGCCGGCGGATCAGCAGATTCAGCTGATCTACGCCCCCTGGACCAAGTTCTGCCTGAAGGGTCAGGACGCCAACGCCAAGCAGGTCTGCTTTACCGGCAAGGACGGCCGCATCGAGTCGGGCCAGCCGGTCATCGCGGCCGTGATCATCGAGCCGGAAGGCGAGCCCAAGAAGATCCTTCGTGTCACGCTGCCGCTCGGCATGCAGCTCGTGCACGGCACCCGCATCATCGTGGACAGCAATGCGCCGCTGCAGCAGCCCTACGTGATCTGCTTCCAGAACGGCTGCATGTCGGACTACGAGGCGACGCCCGAGCTCATCAACAGCATGAAGAAGGGCCAGAATCTCGTTGTCCAGGCAATCAATGCCAATGGCGCCCCGCTGACCCTGCCGCTGCCGCTCGCGGGCGAATTCCAGAAGGCCTATGACGGTCCGCCGACCGATCCGAAGGTGTTCGAGGAAACCCAGAAGAAGCTCCAGGAAGAGCTTCAGAAGAAGGCCGAGGAGCAGCGCAAGAAGCTCGAGCAGCAGGGTGGGGCGCCCGGCGCAGCTCCGACCGGTCAGAAGTAATCGGCAGATCTGAATATGAAAAAGGCGCTCGCTCGAGCGCCTTTTTTGCTGGCCGCCTGTCGTCGAGGAATCAGTTCAGCGACGGATTGCGCGGGCGATAGCCGCCGGCCTTGTCCTTGACGAAAATCTCGGCGACCTGGGAATGCCTGACCGGCTCGCCGGAATCGTCCGGCAAGAGGTTCTGCTCCGAAACATAGGCGACGTATTCGGACTCAGCGTTCTCCGCGAGCAGGTGATAGAACGGCTGGTCCTTGTGGGGCCGCACCTCTTCGGGGATCGATAGCCACCATTCCTCGGTGTTGTTGAATTCCGGATCGATGTCGAAGATCACCCCCCGGAACGAGAAGATCCGGTGGCGAACGACCTGTCCGATCTGGAATTTGGCGGTCCGCGCTTTAATCATTCCCCGTCGATAGACCAGGATTGTGGCCGATGCTAGTGGCCTTATCCGGAATTAACCTTCGCCTCAGGGGCAGATAGCCCGCAAGTTCTCAGAAAATACTTCAATAATGGCCGACATCCTCAATCTAGCTCTACCTTATTTTGGATTGATCTTCGTCGGGTTTGCCTGCGGCAAGGTCAAGGCCCTGCCGGAATCGGGGCTGGCCTGGATGAACTTCTTCCTGCTCTACGTGTCGCTCCCGGCGCTGCTGTTCGCGATCATGTCGAAGACGCCGTTCGCCGAGCTGAACAACCCGCCGTTCCTGGTCGCGACTACGCTGTCGACGGTGGCAGCCTTCACGCTGGCGCTGGTGGTCGGCAAGGTGTTTGGCCGGCTGACCTTGCGCGAGGCAACCCTCGCAGGTCTCTGCGGCGGCTACGGCAATATCGGCTACATGGGTCCCGGGCTCGCGCTCGCCGTGCTCGGGACCAAGGCTTCGGCGCCGACAGCGCTGATATTCTGCTGCGACAGCATCTTCCTGTTCACGATCGTGCCGCTGCTGATCGAACTCTCCGACCGCGACCATCCCTCGCTCGTCCATGCCTTCGGAGTCGTGCTGAAGCAAATCGTGCTCAATCCGCTGATCATGTCGGCCTGCTTCGGCGCCGCGGTGGCGGCGCTGCATATCGAGATGCCCGTAGCGCTCGATCGCACGATTACCTTCCTGCAGAACGCAGCTGCCCCAACTGCGCTGTTCGTGCTCGGCGTGACGGTGGCGTTGCGCCCCTTTGACCGGGTGCCGTGGGAAGTGCCGGGCGTGATCGCCGTCAAGCTGCTGTTCCATCCGCTTGCAGCATTCGGCTTGATGCTCGCGTTCGGGCCCTTCGCGCAGCCGTGGGCGGCCACCGCCGTACTGATGGCCTCGCTGCCGCCGGCGCTGAATGTTTTCGTGATTGCCCGACAGAACGATGCCTGGATCGAATCCGCTTCGGTCGCAGTGCTGCTTGGAACCTTCGCGTCGGTGGTCACGCTGATCAGCGTGATGTGGATAATCCAGAGCGGGCGGCTGACGTTTCCCTGAGTGGCGACCGGCGACAGGATGTTCACCTCCTCCCCGCGGGGAGAGGTGAAGCGAGGCTCGCGCGGGGATCGAACGCAGCTAGCGCCGCCACGTCGGTGTCAGGCCCTCGCGCATGGCAAAACGGCGGAGCGGGCCGACAGCGCCGAGCAGGTGCATGCCGACGGCGCGGACCGGCTGGAGCGGCAGGAAGTCGTTGAGCAGGGAGCGGTTCGCGATGTCGATCGCAAAGGTGCGGCTCAAAATGTCCGGCCGTCGCGCCCGGTCATAGCGTCTGAGCACTTCGTCCGCGCCGGGATCCTGGCCCGCGGCGATCGCGTCGCTCGCGAGCCTGGCAATGTCGGCAGCATCGCGAAGGCCGAGATTGAGGCCCTGTGCCCCGATCGGCGGGACAACATGGGCGGCTTCGCCGACCAGCGCAATGCGATCGCGGCCGAAGGATTTTGGGCGTTCGATCGCCAGCGGGAACAGGTTGCGCCCGGGTTCGACCGTCATGCGGCCGAGAATCGAATGCGACTGCTTCTCGATCGCGGCTGACAGTTCCTCATCGCTCAGGGCGCGCAGACGCTCGGCGTCCGCAGAGGTCGAGACCCACACGATACTGCAGCGGTCGCCCGGCAGCGGCACGAACACGCAAGGCCCGTGCGGCGTATGGAACTCGGTCGACACGTTGCGATGCGGCCGGGCATGGCTGACGTTGAAGGTCAGCGCGGTCTGGTTCAGATCGCGCCGCGTCACCTCGATGCCGGCTGCTTCGCGGCACAGCGAGTGCCGGCCGTCGGCGCCGACCACGAGCCGGGCCGAAAGAAATTGTCCGCAAGCCGTGCGCACCGAGACATCGTGGGATTCGATGACGACGCTTTCAGCCTCGTCGTCGAAGCGGACGAGGTTGGGCAGCTCGACGGCGCGCTCTTCCAGCGCCAGCATCAGCGAGCGGTTGTCGATATTGTAGCCGAACGCATCGAGGCCGATCTCGTGACAGGAGAACCGGACCTCCGGCGCGCGAAACAGCCGGCCGGTGTCGTCGACGAGACGCATCACCTCCAGCGCTGCAGCCTTGTCCTTGCAGCGTGGCCAGACGTCGAGGCCTTCCAGGAGATCGATGGAGGCGCCCAACAGCGCGGTGGTGCGATTGTCCGCATAGGGCGCACGCCGCGCCACCAGCGCCGTCCGCGCGCCCGCCTGCGCCAGTGCGATGGCCGCTGCGAGCCCCGCCGGTCCGCCGCCGATCACGGCTGCGTCATGGAGTGTCGATGCGTCTGTCATGAACGACAAATGACACGCCCTGCGGCAAATTCAAGCCTGCTGATTCTACCTGCTTCCATCGTTAATCGTGCGACGGAGCGCCGCAATGGCGGATGTGCAAACCGGTCCCATTCTGATAGCAGAAGCCATGGACACCCAGCAGGATTCACTCAAGCCAAGACCGGCGATCCGCGCCGCAGCCTTCTCGGTGCACATCTTCACCGCGTTCGGCGCGGCGCTCGCGCTGCTTGCCATGCTGGAGGCCGTGCGCGAGCACTGGGCGGCGATGTTTCAGTGGCTTGGCCTCGCCCTGGTCATCGACGCGATCGACGGACCGATCGCTCGCCGGCTCGACGTCAAGAACGTGCAGCCGAACTGGTCGGGCGACGTGCTCGATCTCGTGGTCGACTTCCTCACCTATGTCTTCGTGCCGGCCTATGCGATCGTGGCCAGCGGCATGCTGCTGCCGGTGGCCGCTCCCTTGCTCGGCATCGCCATCATCGTCACCAGCGCATTGTATTTCGCCGATCTGCGCATGAAGGCCGACGACAATCATTTCCGCGGCTTCCCTGCGCTGTGGAATGCGGCCGCGTTCTACCTGTTCCTGCTGCACTGGCCGCCTTTGTGGTCGACGCTGCTGGTGGCCGCGCTCGTCGTGCTGACCTTCGTGCCGTTCCACGTGCTGCATCCGGTCCGCGTCGTGCGTCTGCGCTGGCTGACGATGTCGCTGATGGCGATCTGGGCCGTGCTCGGCCTCTACGTGCTGGCGATGGATTTTCGCGTCGGTAGCGGCGTGACCATCGTGCTCTGCGCCATCGCGCTCTGGATCAGCTTCAGCGACACCTTGATACGCCTGGGGAGATCGTTCGCATGATGGAGCTTCTTGCCAGCCCCGAAGCGTGGGCCGCGCTGCTCACCTTGACGGCGCTCGAGATCGTGCTCGGCATCGACAACGTCATCTTCATATCGGTGCTCGTCTCGCGCCTTCCCGAGGCGCAGGCCCACCGCGCCCGCCAGATCGGGCTTGCGCTGGCGCTGGTCTTCCGCCTCATCCTGCTCAGTCTTCTGGTCTGGCTGATCGGCCTGACCGAGCCGGTGCTCTCGATGAAGGGCTACGCCTTTTCCTGGCGCGACCTCATCCTGATCGGGGGCGGCCTCTTCCTGATCGCCAAGGCCACGCATGAGATTCACGGCGAGGTCGAATCCGATCACGGCCGGAGCGAGAAGAAATCCACAGGCAGCGCCTTCTTCTGGGTGATCTTCCAGATCATCGTCGTCGACCTCGTATTTTCTCTGGATTCGATCATCACCGCGATCGGCATGGCGGAGGACATCCGAATCATGATCACGGCGGTCGTGATCGCCTGCGCGGTCATGTACGTTTCGGCGGGGCCGGTGTCGCGCTTCGTCGCGGAGCATCCGACCACGAAGATGCTGGCATTGGCATTCCTGGTGCTGATCGGCGTCGCGCTGGTCGCCGACGGATTCCAGTTCCACATTCCGCGGGGCTACATCTACTTCGCGATCGCGTTCTCGGCGGCGGTCGAGCTCTTCAACGTGCTGGCCAGGCGCAACCGCACGAAAGCCGGGAACTAGTCGTGTTTGGCCCGCCTCGATCGGCCTCGAGTTGACAAGGCGGGCGCGATGGCTTTCGCTTGCCCGCGAAAAGAGGAGGTCGACTGATGACCAAAGCCGTCCGTGTGCACAAGGTCGGAGGCCCCGAAGCCCTGGTCTATGAGAGCGTCGACGTGCCGGCGCCCGGGCCGGGCGAGGTGCGCATCCGACAGCATGCGGTCGGGCTCAACTTCATCGACGTCTATTACCGCACCGGCCTTTACAAGGCACCGGGGCTTCCCTTCATCGCGGGTAACGAGGCCTCGGGCGATGTTGTCGCGGTGGGGCCCGGCGTCACGAATTTTCATCCCGGTGATCGCGTCGCCTATTACCACAATCTCGGCGCCTATACCGGCGAGCGCAACATTCCCTGGGAGAAGCTGGTCAAGCTGCCGGACCACATCACCTACGAGCAGGGCGCCGTGTTGATGCTGAAGGGGCTGACGGTCTGGTATCTCCTGCACAAGACCTTCAAGGTCGAGCCGCATCATCGCGTGCTGATCCATGCCGCCGCCGGCGGCATCGGCCTCTTGGCCTGCCAATGGGCGCGGGCGCTCGGTGCGCACGTCATCGGCACGGTCGGCTCGCGCGAGAAGGCCGAGCTTGCGGAGGCCAACGGCTGCGATCACGTCATCCTCTACAACGAGGAGGATTTCGTCGCCCGCGTGAAGCAGATCAGCCGCAACGAGGGCTGCGACGTGGTCTATGACGGCGTCGGCAAGGCGACATTCCCGGGCTCGCTGTCCTGCCTGAAGCCGCGCGGCATGTTCGTCTCCTTCGGCAATGCCTCCGGGCCCGTGCCGCCGTTCTCGATCGCCGAGCTGAACAATCACGGCTCGCTGTTCGCGACGCGGCCGAAGCTCAACGACTATGTCGGCACGCGCAAGGAACTGCTGGAAGGCGCCGACACGCTGTTCGCGGCCGTCATCAACGGCAAGCTGCACGTGCCGATCAACCATGCCTACGCGCTGAAGGATGCGGCGAAGGCGCATATCGATCTCGAGAGCCGCAAGACCACGGGCGCGTCGATCTTGAAGCCGTAGCTTCTCGTCATTGCGAGCGAAGCGAGGCAATCCAGGACTGTCGCCGCGGAGCCAGTCCGGATTGCTTCGTCGCTTCGCTTCTCGCAATGACAAGGATGGACCTACGCCACGCGCCGTGCCGCGCCGGCCTTGGTCAAGATCCCGTCGAGACAATCGACCATCTCGGCGATCTGCGCCTTCGTGACGTTCAGCGCCGGCATGAAGCGCAGCGTGTCGACTTGCGGCGCGTTCAGGAGCACGCCGGCCTCGAACGCCTGCGCGACGATGCCGGGCGCGATTGGCAGCTTGAGGTCGAGCGCGAGCAGGAGGCCGCGCCCCCGCACGCCGCCGAGGCCGTGCCGGGCCGAGACTTTCTGCAACTCGCTTTCGAGCAAGAGGCCGGTCTCGGCGACAGCCTTCAGGAAGTCTGGCTTGCTGACCTCCTGAAGCACCGCCAGGCCCGCCGCGCACATGATCGGATTGCCGTTGAAGGTGCCGCCCTGGTCGCCGTGCTCGAAGCAGGAGGCGCGTTCGGTCGCGAGCAGGGCGGCGAGCGGCACGCCGCCGCCGATTCCCTTGCCGAGCGTGATGATGTCCGGCGCGATGCCCGTGTGCTCGTAATGGAAGAGTTTTCCGGTCCGGCCCATGCCGGTCTGGATCTCATCGAAAATGAGCAGCATGCCGTGCGCCTGCGTCAGCGCGCGCAGCTCCTGCAGGAACTGATCGCTCGCCGGCCATACGCCGGATTCACCCTGGATCGGCTCAAGCATGACGGCGA
Source organism: Bradyrhizobium sp. in8p8 (assembly GCF_000426845.1). Lineage (GTDB taxonomy): Bacteria > Pseudomonadota > Alphaproteobacteria > Rhizobiales > Xanthobacteraceae > Bradyrhizobium > Bradyrhizobium japonicum_C. The sequence goes on from NZ_AUGD01000002.1 coordinate 37,542, forward strand.
CGGTGTTGTCGTTGATCAGCGCTTCGACCGAAGCGATGTCGTTGAGCTTCGCCTTCTTGAAGCCGGCGACCTTCGGCTCGAACAGCGGCTCGAACGCCTTCTTGCCCGAAGCCGACATCGTTGCCAGCGTCCTTCCATGGAACCCGCCTTCGAAGCTGATGATCTCGAAGGCGCCGCCTTTGTGCACGCTGCCATATTTCCGCGCGAGCTTGATCGCGCCTTCATTGGCTTCCCCGCCGGAATTGGCAAAGAACACCTGGTCGAACGCACTGTTCTCGACGAGCGCCTGCGCCAGCTTCAGGCTCGGTTCGTTGTAGAAGGCCGGGCTCGGTGTCAGCAGCCGCCTGGCCTGCGCGCCAAGCGCCTCAGCGACCGCGGGCGGGGAGTGGCCGAGACAGTTCACGGCCCAGCCCTGCACGAAATCGAGATAGCGCTTGCGGCTGTCGTCCCAGAGGTAGGAGCCGGCGCCGCGGACGAATACGGCCTTGGGCCGTGCGGTGATGTCCATCAACGCGTCATACGGATGGGTGGCGGTGGTCATGTCGAACTCCTCTGGGGCGGGTGGAAAAGGGACGCAAAAGCAAGAAGGCCGCACTTTGCGGGTGCGGCCTTCTCGAAAACTGGCTGAGCTCTAATGCTTCAGCGGCGTCGTCGGACATGGCGCAACCCATCATCGTCGCGGGTGCGACGACGGAAAGCTGCGCGGCGGTGGGTCCGAGAATTGATCATGGGGCGCGTCCCTACAGCTGAACGTGAGGGCTTGTCAAGCGGAGGTTTCTCGGGATACCCGCCGGTCCGTGGGTCGATCATGTCGGACGCGCGGCTTCCTCGGCATCCTCTTCGCCCCAATCGGCGTCTGCAATCGCGGTGTCGATGAGCTCGCCGCGCATCAGCTTGAGCGGTGAATTCCAGTACAGTGCGATGTTGTGGAACGGGTCGGTCAGCACCTTGAACACCCAGACGAGGCCGGTCGTGACGTCGCGCGTGACGAAGAGCTGGAGCATGCGCGCAAGTCCGCCGCCGATGCCGATCGCAAGCCAGAGCGTGCCGACATGCCGGATGAAGTCGAGGCGAGTGGCCGGCGCATCGAACAGGCCGAACAGCGTCGGATACAGGTAGAGCGCGATCGGCGCGCTGCCCCACACCAGCAGCAGCACGATCTTGCGGGTCTGGTTGTAGCCGACCTTGATCGCTTCCTTGTAGTCGTTGCTGACGTCGTTGACGGCGTCATAGCCGTTCGGCTCAAAGAAGAAGTGGCCGGTCTGCCGCGTCAGCATCGCGAGCCAGCCGACGATGCCGGCGAGCGCCGGGTCCTTGAACAGAAGGGCGTAGCTGGCGAGGAAGATGACGGCGCTGATCAGGTGCAGCGTCTGGTTGACCGTGCTCTGGTGGTAGAAGCGATAGTCGTCGAAGCGCTGCGTGCGCAGCATGTCCGGAAGGCGGCTCATCCTTGTTCCTCGCTCGCGTTGAAAGCGCGGGCAGAGTTAGGACGAGTCCGTGACCCCTGCGTGAATGCACTATAATGTCACATTCTGGCGCGGCCGGTTCGGGTGCGTCTCAGCCGATATGCCGGATTGCCCTGCTGCGCTCGCAATGACGGGTGGCTCAGAATCCGGCAACGCTGCCGTGCAGGTCGTATGCATCGGCGCGCTCGATCTTGGCGGTGACGATCTCACCGACACGCAGCGGACGGCGGCTCGTGAGATAGACTGCGCCGTCGATCTCCGGCGCATCGGCCTTGGAGCGGCCCTTGGCCACGGTCGGGCCGACCTCGTCGATGATGATCTGCTGCCGGGTGCCGACCTTGCGCTTGAGACGTCGGGCGGAGATTTTCTGCTGGCGCGCCATCAGCGCGTCGTAGCGTGCCTGCTTGATCTCTTCCGGCACGGGATTCTCGATCGCGTTCGCGGTCGCGCCGGCGACCGGCTCGTACTTGAAGCAGCCGAGACGATCGATCTCGGCTTCATCCAGCCAGTCGAGCAGATATTCGAAATCGGCATCGGTCTCGCCGGGGAAGCCGACGATGAAGGTCGAGCGCAGCGCGAGATCCGGACATTCCTCGCGCCAGCGCTTGATGCGCGCCAGCGTCTTGTCCTGCGCCGCCGGGCGCTTCATTGCCTTGAGGACGTTGGGGCTCGCATGCTGGAACGGGATGTCGAGATAGGGCAGCACCTTGCCCTCGTTCATCAGTGCGATGACCTCGTCGACATGCGGGTAGGGGTAGACGTATTGCAGCCGGACCCAGGCTCCGAACTCGCCGAGCTCGCGCGCGAGGTCGAGGAATTTGGCGCGGACCTGGCGCTCCTTCCACGGGCTCTCGGCGTATTTCAGATCGATGCCATACGCCGAGGTGTCCTGCGAGATGACGAGCAGCTCCTTGACGCCGGCGCCGACCAGTCGCTCGGCCTCGCGCAGCACATCGTTGGCGGGGCGAGAGACCAAGTCGCCGCGCAGCTTCGGGATGATGCAGAAGGTGCAGCGGTTGTTGCAGCCCTCGGAAATCTTCAAGTACGCGTAGTGCCGCGGCGTCAGCTTGATGCCCTGTGGCGGCACCAGATCGAGATGCGGATTGTGCGTTGGCGGCAGCGCGCGATGCACGGCGTCAAGCACGCTCTCATATTGCTGCGGACCGGTGATGGAGAGCACGCCGGGATAGGCCTGCTCGATCGCTTCCGGTTCCGCGCCCATGCAGCCGGTCACGATCACCTTGCCGTTCTCGGCCATGGCCTCGCCGATGGCCGAAAGCGATTCCTGCTTGGCGCTGTCGAGGAAGCCGCAGGTGTTGACGATGACGATGTCGGCCCCGTCATGCTTGCGGGCGAGCTCGTAACCCTCCGCGCGCAGGCGCGTGATGATGCGCTCGGAATCCACCAATGCCTTGGGACAGCCGAGCGAATGGAAAGAGATGCGCGGCGCACCTTTAAAAGTTTCGCTCAAAGCGAGTATCCTGAATTTTGCAGAGATTTCGATCCAAGTAACTGTTGTGATAGCGAAATTCAATCCCTTTCGAATGTGCCGTCTGTGATAAAGTAATGCACGCTCTCGGCGAGTGGAATCCACCAGTGCCTAGGGAGCGGGATGCTTGCGGGTAATCGATGAACCCAGCTCTGTACGAGGGTTATTTGGCGCGGCTGGCCGAGGGACGACGGAAGGACGCGGCGGTGATGCTCGACGCGTTTCTCCGATCGTTCAATTCTTCCGCGGAACGGGAGCAATGGACCCGCACGTACTTGAACACCCATACCTATGGCGCGAGAGTTCGGCATGAGATCTACGCCGAACTCATATTCCCGGTTTTGCTGGCCGGGAGTAAACGAAATGATGCTTGGAGCCTCTACTGGCTGGCTGGAACCTGCCAGAATTTATACAGCGCACATAGGCTGTATGCGCTGATAAAGTTCAAAGGAAAGACTGATCTGCTCAAGGAGGCATATGCGATAGACCGTACCTCAACCGAGGTGCGTCAAGCGTTGCTGAAAAGTCTGTTGGATGATTTCGCTTACGCCAGTCATGAGTGGCCGGCCGGTATATTGTGGAGCATGAACGGGGCTACACTGGAGCAGTGCAACGAATTCATGTCCGAGGTGACCTTAGCGCGAGAGTTGGACCGTGAAAGTACCTATGCGTCGTCGATCGACGAGTTCGAGAGCAAGGTCAAGCAGTACAAAAAGCGACTGATGTCTAATTTGGGGACGAGCTACAATTTTGAGCCCCGCTAATTGCGACCGGTATGAGGTGCGACCGGCAACGCTCGGTCGAGCATGTGAGTTTCTGCTTGGCATCCGAAAGCGGACGTCTCGCCTTGATGAGCGCACGAACCGCTGGACGAGCTGATAGTTCAAATGACAGCCGCCTCCGGGCGGCTTTTTCTTTGGGCAGCGCGGCCCGGATTTCTATACATTCGTTGTCTCAGGGACACCCGAGCGACACGAAGCTGACCTTGGGCGCAGCCGTCTGATCCATATCTGAACTGCCTGATTGACGGGCCTCAGCTAGTCCCAATTGCCCGCAATTACAACCCTTTGCAGGGCGATCCGGCGTGCTATGGATGGATCAGCTGCCGCCGAGTGAGCCATGAGCGCCGAACAGTCGCCCAAAATCGTGATCGTCGACGAAAGCCCGATCCGGGCTGCGATCCTGGAGGAGGGGTTGCGGGAGGCCGGATTCACGCAGGTCGTCCACATCAGCGAAATGCAGAGCCTGCTTGCCCGTATTTATGCGGTCGATCCCGACATCATCCTGATCGATCTGGAGAACCCCAGCCGCGACGTGCTCGAGGCGATGTTCCAGGTCAGCCGTGCCGTGAAGCGGCCGATCGCCATGTTCGTCGATCAGAGCGATTCAGCCTCGATCCAGGCCTCGGTCGAGGCGGGGGTGTCCGCCTATATCGTCGACGGGCTGAAGAAGGAGCGTATCAAGCCGATCCTCGACCTCTGCGTGTCCCGCTTCAACGCTTTCGCCAAGCTCCAGGAGGAGCTGGAGCGAACCAAGTCGCAGCTCGAGGACCGCAAGGTCATTGAACGTGCCAAGGGCATCCTGATGAAGGTGAAGGGCCTGACCGAAGAAGAGGCCTATGTGCTGCTGCGCTCCACAGCGATGCGCGAGAAGAAGAAAATCGGCGAGATCGCGCAGTCGATCATCACCGCGTCGGAGATGCTGAAATGACCGCCACCCTCCGCATCGGGTTCATTCCGCTGGTCGATGCCGCCGCCCTGATCGTCGCGGTCGACAAGGGGTTTGCCGCCGCCGAAGGGCTCGACGTCGAGCTGGTGCGCGAAGTCTCCTGGTCGAACGTCCGCGACAAGCTCAATATCGGCCTGTTTGACGCCGCACATCTCCTGGCACCCGTGGCGATCGCGTCTTCGCTCGGGCTCGGCCACGTCAAGGTGCCGATCGCGGCGCCATTCAACCTCGGTATCAACGGCAATGCCATCACTGTGTCGCCGGCGCTCCATGCCGCGCTGATGGAGCAGATCGACGGCGATCGTTTCGACCCGATGGTGACCGCGAAGGCGCTGGCGAAGGTGGTCGCCATCAGGCGCAAGGCAGGGGCCGAGCCTCTGACCTTCGGCATGACCTTCCCGTTCTCGACCCACAATTATCAGTTGCGGTTCTGGATGGCAGCGGCCGGCGTCGATCCCGACGAGGATGTGCGCCTCGTGGTGCTGCCGCCGCCCTACATGGTCGACAGCCTCAAGAACGGCCATGTCGATGCGTTCTGCGTCGGCGCGCCCTGGAATTCGATCGCGGTCGATCTCGGCATCGGCCACATCCTGCATTTCGTCTCCGACATCCTGGTCCGTGCTGCGGAGAAAGTGCTGGCCGTTCGCCAAGCCTGGGCGGACAAGAATCCGGACGTGGTCGCAGCGCTGGTGCGCGCGGCGGTGAAAGCGGCCGAGTTCATCGAGCATCCCGAGAACCGGACCGAGGCGGCGCAAATCCTGGCTCAGCCGGAGCGGATCGGGGTCGACGCCGAGGTCATCCAGCGCACCCTCACCGGACGCCTCAAGATCTCGCCCGACGGCACTTTCCGTGAGAGCGGCCGCTATCTCCTCGTTGGGCGCGAAGGGGCAGGGCGCCCCGAGCCGGTCCAGGCCGCCTGGCTCTATGCTCAGATGGTGCGCTGGGGACAGACGGCGCTGACCCCCGATGGTGTCAAGACGGCCATGGCGGTGTTCAGGCCGGACCTCTACGATGCAGCCCTTGGCAGCAGGGCGCCCACCGAGGCTCCCGCGGCCTTCGGCGCCTTCGCCGGCCCCGTCTTCGATCCCGCCAACATCCGGGGGCACCTTGAAGCCTTCGCGGTTGGGCGCTGGAAGGCCTGATTCGCCGCTGCTTCGTTTTTGAGCGCATCGGTCCCCTTGGCTAATGTTTGGGCTGGCTGCTCGAATTTCGGGAGAGCTGCCCGGCGGGGTGCCCCGGCACTCTGCCTCAACCGTCTGACATCACTGATGTTTCAGTCTCGACCAAGCTGGCACGCAACTTGAATGTTGCACTGCGGCCAGCTTGTCATAGGTGCCTGCTGAGCCAAGTCCCGCAGCAACGAAGCTGATCGGACCGTGGGTGACGAAGCCGGCGCTGAGCCGGCCCAAGCTCCCCCGCGGGTCGCGCCAACCTCGGAGCCACTCTGGTGGCCGCAGGAGCTTCGTTAGCAACCATGAAAATCGAAACGCTCTCAGTCGACTTTACCGACGAGCAGAAGCGCTATCTCGAAGGCTTCACGACGGGCCTGCAGATCAGCCGCGTCGGTCGCGCTCTGGGCGGCGGCGCCGTCAAGGCGAGCGCCGAGCCGACCGGGCCCGATGCCGTGCACATCAAGGCGCAGGACAGGGTGATTGCGTCGGGCAAGAAGCTTGCCGACCAGGAGAAGTTCAAGCGCGAGGAGCATCCTTTCGACGCCTATCCGCGGTTGCGCCAGCAGGCGCTCGACAACGCGGCGCCGAGCCCGGCCGACAATTTCCGCTGGCGCTATTACGGCATCTTCTATGTCGCGCCGACGCAGGATTCCTACATGAGCCGCCTGCGCATTCCGAACGGCATCATGAAGCACTGGCAGCTGTCCGGCCTTGCCGACCTCGCCGACGAGCTATGCGGCCCCTACTGCCACGTCACGACGCGCGCCAATCTTCAGCTTCGCGAGATCCCGCCGAAGCACGCGATCAAATTCCTCGAAGGCATTCAGGAACTCGGCCTGTGCTCGCGCGGCTCCGGCGCCGACAACATCCGCAACGTCACGGGAACGGCGACCGCCGGCATCGATCCACAGGAGCTGCTCGACACGCGGCCCTATGCGCGCGAGTGGCACTACCACATCCTCAACGACCGTTCGCTCTACGGCCTGCCGCGCAAGTTCAACGTTGCCTTCGACGGCGCCGGCAGGATTGCGGTGCTCGAGGAGACCAACGACATCGCGTTCACGGCTTATGAGGTGAAGGACGGCTTCGGCGTCGAGCCCGGCGTCTGGTTCCGCCTCGGCCTCGGCGGCATTACCGGGCACAAGGATTTCGCCAAATATTCCGGCATCATCGTCAGGCCGGAGCAGGCAACCGCCGTTGCAGACGCCATCGTGCGCGTGTTCATCGACCACGGCGACCGCACCAACCGCAACAAGGCGCGGCTGAAATATGTGCTCGATGCGATGGGGCATGACGGCTTCGTCAAGCTCGTCGAGGAGCGGCTGAAGACGCCGTTCACGCGCGTGCCGGAGGAGGCGTTCGCACCACGCCCCGCGGCGGACCGCATGGCGCATGTCGGCGTGCACAGGCAGAAGCAGGAGGGCCTCAACTGGATCGGGGTGTCGCTGCCGCTCGGCAAGCTCACCTCCGATCAGATGCGAAGCCTCGCCAAGCTCGCGCAGGATCTCGGTGACGGCGAGATCCGGCTGACGGTCTGGCAGAACCTGCTCATCTCGGGAGTGCGCGACGAGAACGTCGAGCTTGCGGTTGCGGCGATCAAGCAGATCGGGCTCGCGGTCGAGGCCTCGCACATCCGCGCCGGCCTGATCGCCTGCACCGGTAATGCCGGTTGCCGCTTCGCCGCGGCGAACACCAAGCGTCATTCCGCCGAGATCGGCGACTGGTGCGAAACGCGCGTGGCGATGGACAAGCCGGTCAACATCCACGTCACCGGTTGTCACCATTCCTGCGCGCAGCATTACATCAGCGACATCGGCCTGATCGGCGCGCGCGTGCCGGTCAGTGAGGAAGACACCGTCGAGGGCTATCACCTCTTTACCGGTGGCGGGTTCGGGCCCGACGCCGACATCGGGCAGGAGGTCTACCGCGACCTCAAGGCCGAGGATGCGCCAAAGACGGTCGAACGACTGCTGAAAGCCTACATGGCGCATCGTTCGTCGCCCGATGAAACCTTCCTCCATTTCGCGCGACGCCATGACGGTGAAACGCTGCGCAAGCTGGCCGATGCACAGGTGTCCGCATGAACCAGATCACCCCTCCGCCGAAGCTCGACCTCATTCCCCCAAGCGCACCGTTCTCCGACGCGCAGCGCTCCTGGCTGAACGGCTTTTTCGCCGGCCTGCTGTCGCCTGAGGTCGCCGCGCCGCTGTCAACGGAGCAGGGCGCCGCCGTCATGCAAGGCGCGGCCGGCGACGGCGATGACGGTGAAGCGCCGTGGCACGACCAGACCATGCCGATCGCCGAGCGGATGAAGCTCGCCGAGGGCCGTCCCGTGCGCCGCAAGATGATGGCGGCGATGGCGCAGCAGGATTGCGGCCAATGCGGCTATAATTGCCACGACTATTCGGAAGCGATTGCGAGCCGCAGCGAAGCGCGGCTCAACCTCTGTGTCCCAGGCGGCAAGGAAACCGCGCGGATGCTGAAGTCGCTGTTCGAGGAGCTCGACAAGACGCCTGCGGCGAAGCCGGCCGACAAGCCGGATGCGGCGGCACCAGCCGTGACCGTGACCATCGCCGAACCCGGCCGCTCACGCGACAATCCTGTCGCGGCGACCTTCCTGTCGCGCCGCCTGCTCAACAAGGGCAAATCGGAGAAGGAGACATATCACGTCGAGTTCGATCTCTCCGAGAGCAAGCTCGACTACGTGGTCGGCGACAGTTTCGGCGTGTTCGCGCGCAACGATGTCGGCCTCGTCGACCAGATCATCGCGCTGCTCGGCGCCTCCCACACCACCAAAGTCAACGGCAAGACGCTGCGCGAGGTGCTGATCGACGACGTCTCTCTGTCGCCGGCGCCTGACACGCTGTTCGAACTGATTTCCTTCATCACCGGCGGCGCCGCGCGCGAGAAGGCACGTGCGCTGGCGCAGGGCGAGGATCCCGATGGCGATGCGGCCACGCTCGACGTCATGGCCGCGCTGCAGAAGTTTTCCGGCACGCGGCCGCATGCCGAGGCTTTCGTCGAGGCGCTGGAGCCGCTCCAGCCGCGGCTCTACTCGATCTCGTCCTCGCACAATGCGTCGCCGGGAAAGCTGTCACTGACGGTGGACTCCGTGCGCTACATCGTCGGCAAGCGCAAGCGCCTCGGCGTCGCCTCGACCTTCCTCGGCGAACGCATCAAGGAGGGCGATAAGCTGAAGGTCTATGTGCAGAAGGCGCATGGCTTCGGCCTCCCGCAGGATCCCAAGACGCCGATCATCATGATCGGCCCCGGCACAGGCATCGCGCCGTTCCGGGCCTTCCTGCTCGACCGCAAGGCGACCGGTGCGCCCGGCAAGAACTGGCTGTTCTTCGGCCACCAGCGCAGCGATTGCGATTTCTTCTACCAGGAGGAGCTCAACGCGATGAAGACCTCGGGTCTACTGACGCGCCTGTCGCTGGCCTGGTCGCGCGACGGCGAGAAGAAATTCTACGTGCAGGACCGCATGCGCGAGGTCGGGCGCGAGCTTTGGACGTGGCTCGCCGAAGGCGCGCATCTCTACATCTGCGGCGACGCCAAGCGCATGGCCAAGGACGTGGAGCGTGCGCTGGTCGACATCGTCGCCCAGTTCGGCGCGCGTTCGACGGATGAGGCCGTCAGCTTCGTCGCCGAGCTCAAGAAGTCCGGTCGCTTCCAGGCCGACGTGTACTAGTCTGCTCTCACACCGGCGTTGTACGGGCCGGTTCCGGCTGGCTCGGATTTTAACGAATGAGATTCTCGGAACCTGCCGGTCGGGAGAATATGCGTCTGCGATCAGGCTTCTTAGAAGAAGCTCATCGCTATTTCTCTCGGCATCTTGCCTCGTCCCCTGGCTGATCCTTCATACTCCCGCAAATGGGGCGTTGGAGACCGGCCATGCGCGAATTATCGGCGGAAGCCAGACTGCATTTCTACGCGCGTTCGCTCTCGCGGCGAACCCGGGGGACGCTGCATCATGTCGCGATGTACAGCGCCTTCGCCGTCATCGCGGCGATCGTGTTCGGGACGCTTTCGGTGCATCCGTTTTAATGTGTCGTTCCGGGGCGGCGAAACTCACGCCCCGCGCCTGAACGGCGCGACCTCGATTCCCGCAGCCTTCAACGCCTGGCGCACGCCGCGGGCGATGTCCACGGCGCCGGGCGTATCGCCGTGGATGCAGACCGTGTCCGTGCGCATCTTGATGACCTTGCCCGTGACCGACACGACCGCGCCGTCCTGCACCATCCGCACCACGCGGTCAGCGATCGCCTTGGCGTCGTGCAGGACCGCACCGGGCTTCTTGCGCGAGACCAGATTGCCGTCGTCCTCATAGGCGCGGTCGGCGAACACCTCGTGCACCATCGGCAGGTTGGCATCTTCGCCCGCCTTCACCAGCTTGGAATTGGCAAGCACCACGAAGATCAGGCCGGGATCGACCGCCTTGATGCCGGCGGCGATCGCCTTCGCGGTCATGTCGTCCTCGCAGGCGACGTTGGAGAGCGCGCCATGCGCCTTTACATGGGTCACCTTGTGGCCGGCCGCTGTCGCGATCGCCTGCAGCGCGCCGATCTGGTAGGCGACGAGGTTCTCGATTTCGGAGGCCTTGAGCCCTGCGATCGGATGGCGGCCGAAGCCATGCAGGTCGCGATATCCGGGATGCGCGCCGACCGACACGCCGCGCGCCTTCGCGAGCTCGACCGTCCGCCGCATGATGTCGGGATCGCCGGCATGGAAGCCGCAGGCGACGTTGACCGAGCTTGCGAGCTCGATCATGGCGGCGTCGTTGCCCATCTCCCACGCTCCAAAACCCTCGCCGAGATCGCAATTAAGGTCGACTGTCTTCATCGGTGCTCTCCGCCTCTGGTCTTGTTGTCGCTTACGGCTCCGCCGTGACCTGCCAGGTCCCGGCATCGACCGCGCTGACCGCATAGCCCGCCACGTTAGCATCGCTGAGCGCCTCGATGTTGAGTGCGACAGTGTCGGAGGAGCGCAGGCGATCGGGCAGGCTGCGGATCAACTGTGCAAACTTGCGTGCCTCGTCCTGCGCTTCGGCCATGCTGACAGCCTTGAAGCGGAACGCGGTTCCCGCCGAGGTCTGGGCGAGGCGACCGATATCGGCCGTTATCACCGTTGCGATCTTCGGATAGCCGCCGGAGGTACCGCGGTCCATCATCAGCGCGATGGGGGCTCCGTTGCCGGGCACCTGGATGCTGCCGTTCACGGTGCCGTCGGAGACGATGTTGTGGCCATGCAGATGCTTGATGGCGGGGCCCTCGAGCCGGTAGCCCATGCGATCGGAAGTCGCCGAGATCTTCCATTCGCTCTCAAGGAACAGAGCCTTGTTGGAGTCGTCGAACTCGTCGTCCTGCGGTCCCAGCAGCACGCGGATCGGGCCACTCACCGGCTTCGGCAGCTCGATGCGAAGCTCCGGCGCGCCGCTCGCAGCGTCGACGCTGAACTCGTCGCCAGCCTGAAGCGGGCGCGGGTAGGGGCTGCCGAGGCCTGCGCGGGCATTGACGGCGAGGCTGCCGAACACCGGCTCGCCCTTGATGCCGCCCTCGATCGCGAGATAAGTGAACGCGCCGCCGCGGGCAAAACCGAGCGTCAGCGTCTCGCCGTCCTTCAGCGTTACCGATGCGTCCATCGCGACCGGGCTGCCGGCGATGTCCGCGTTGCGCGGTGCGCCTGAAATCGCGACGCGCACGGCGCCGTCGCGGGCGGTGAAGGAGGCGCCGACCGGGCCGATCTCGATGGCGGCCGCGAAAGGCTCGTTGCCGACGAGGGTGTTCGCCGCCGCAAGCGACAGGCGGTCCATCGCTCCGCTCACCGTCAGGCCGTAGCGTTGCGCGCCGAGCCGCCCGCCGTCCTGGACCGAGCTTGCCGGGCCGATGCTGGCAACGACGAGGCGGCTCATGCGACGACCTGCTCGGCGACGATCTCGCCGGCTTCCGCAGCGCGGTCCAATTCCTCGAATGTCTTGTGGTCGATTGCGAAGAACGTCACGCGATCGCCGGGTTCGGTGAGGAAGGTCGGGTTGCGATGGAGCTGATAGGTCCTGACAGGCGTGCGGCCGAGCAAATGCCAGCCGCTCGGCGCGGCCAGACATTGGATTCCGGCCTGCACGCCGCCGATCGAGATGGTGCCGGCCGGCGTCAGCAGGCGTGGCGATTGCCGCCGCGACATGTGCAGGGATTTGTCGAGGCCGCTGAGATAGGACCAGCCCGGCGTGAAGCCGATCATGGCCACCTTGTAATCGCCGCCCGCATGCCGGGCGATGATGTCATCGGGCGTGGTGTTGAGCGCCTTGGCGACATCCTCGAGGTCGATGCCGTGCTCGCCGCCATAGGCGACCGGAATGCGCCAGCGGCGCGCCTTGGTGACCGGCGGCAGCGGTTGGCCCGCGAGCGCGAGCAGCTTCTCGCCGAGCGCATCAAAAGCGATTGCGCAGGGATCGTAATGCACCAGCAAGGAGCGATAGGTCGGTACGGTCTCGGTGATGCCCTCGATCGGACTTGCTGCCAGCGCCTTGTCGAGTGCCAGCACGCGCTGGTTGGCGACATCATCGATGGTGCGGCTGAACTCGACCGTGACGGCGCTGTCGCCACTGGGCAGAAGGCGGGGCGGGAGAAGCGTCGCGGCCATTGAGCTGTCGAAGAGTTGTCGAAATCGGGCTTTTGGAAGCGCGCGGGCTCGACGTTGAGCTCCGCGTCACCTCTGCTTCGCGTAAATGCGCCCGCAAGTCCAATAAATTAATGCAAGGGGTGCCGATAAAGCCTTGTTATCGCGGCGCATAACAGCTCAGCGGCCCTGCGTTATTGGGACCCTCTTGGCCCTTGACGCAAGGGCTGCGGCTCGCAAGATGCGCGCGTTGTTTCCCGCCCATCCGGAGCTCGTCCGTTTCCATGTCGCTGTCCCCCGAAGCTCGCAAGACTCTCGCCGGCATCACCACCGCCACCATCACCACGGTCCTGCTGAAGAAGGGCCTGCGCAATGTGTGGATGCGCGGCGCACGGCCGCTGCGCCCGGGTCTGCCCCGCTTGGTGGGACCAGCCTTCACGCTGCGCTTCGTGCCGGCGCGCGAGGATCTGGCGACACCGGAATCCTGGTCTTCGCCGATCTCGACCCGCACGGCGATCGAGGCGATGCCGGAAGGATGCATCGCCGTGGTCGACGCCATGGGCATCACCGACGCCGGCATCTTCGGCGACATCCTGTGCGCGCGCATGGTCAAGCGCGGCGTCACTGCGCTCGTCACCGACGGCGTCGTGCGCGACGTCGAGGGCGTGCTCGGCACCAACCTGCCGGTGTGGTGCGACGGCTATGCCGCGCCGCCGTCGGTTGCAGGTCTTACCTTTGTCGGCTGGGGCGAGCCGATCGGCTGCGGCGGCGTTGCCGTGTTCCCGAATGACATCGTCGTTGCCGACCAGGACGGCTGCGTGTTGATCCCGCAGGCGATGCTTGATCACGTCCTTGCCGAGGGCGTCGAGCAGGAGCGGATGGAGGCCTGGATCGTCAACGAGGTGAACAACGGCGCGGCGCTGCCGGGCCTGTACCCCATGAATGCCGAAACCAAGGCGCGCTACGCCGCGAGCAAGAAGTAACAGGAGAGCAGACCCTATGGAGATCACCGTCGCAGGCACGCGGCCGACCCGCCGCGCGCCCAAGGAAAACTTCACCGGCACCGTGTGGCAGGACCCCGTCATCATGGCGCCGTCGCCGGCACGGCTGAACTGCTCGCGCGTCGCTTTCGAGCCGGGCGCGCGCACCAACTGGCATCATCATCCCCTCGGCCAGACGCTCTACGTCATTTCCGGCGTCGGACGCGTGCAGTCCAAGGGCGGCCCGATCCGCGAGATCCGTCCCGGCGATACCGTCTGGATTCCTCCGGGCGAACTGCACTGGCACGGGGCGTCGCCGACCAACGGCATGTGCCACATTGCCATGCAGGAAGCGCTCGACGGAGTCTATTCGACCTGGCTGGAGCCGGTCACGGACGCGGAATACGGGGCCGCGGTGGGCTGATCTGCATGCCCCGGACAAGACGCATCGCCCGAGGGCGATGCGTCGCGGAGCGGGGGCCGGGATATTGCAGTGGTCGACACCGCTGGGTCGCGGCTCGGCGCAGCAATGCCGTCAACGCGTTCACACGCGTCCTCGATGCGCTATTGCATTGCCGCTTGTCCGGGACAGAAGCCCTACATCCGCTCCGCCGTCCACGTTCCCCTGCACATCGCACCGCGCCAAGTGCCGGAGCCCGAGCTGCCGCTGAGCCGGCCGAAGCCGACCGCGCGCTTGATGCCGGTGCTCAAGGTGACATTGATGCGGCCGGCATCGGCCACGTGACCGGACGCGTTCACCGCGGCGCTGCTCGAGGCGATCTGGCCTTTGTTGATGCCGATTGCGACGGTTGCGCCGTTGCCGCAGGTCTCGCTCGATGACGAGATGCGGACATTCCATGTGCCGTCGAAGGTGCTTGTCGCGGCGTCAGCCTGCGCGAATGGCAAGGCGATGGCGACGAGGGAAGCGAAGAGACCTTTGCGAAAGCCGTTCATGACACGCCCCTGTGGGTGACCATGCGCGGATCGTGGCATGGGCGCGGAACCGGCGCTGTGAGGGCAGTCACGTGCGCAAGGGGCTCCGTGAGCCTGCGCACGTCGCGATGCTCCCCCGGGAAAAGCAAAGGGGCCCGGATCACGAGCCCCTTGTCTCCGTCAGGACGTTGAACTCAATTCACGCGCGTCCAGGTCTGGCCGCCGCAGAACATGCCGCCGAAGGCGCAGCCCTGCACACGCAGGCGGTCGGTGCCCTTCATGGCGATCGTTGAATCGTAGGTCGAGCCCGAGTTCGGATCGAGGATGCGCCCGGTCCATTTTTGGTCCTTGCCCGGCTTCATGTTGATCAGAACCTGCTCGCCGTTCTGGTTCGACCTGGAATCGACCGAATAGCCGCAGAGGTTGGTGCCGCATTGCTCGATGCGGACCTTGCCTTCCCTCTCCTCGGTGAGCCAGACGCCGAGCGGCGAGCTGAGATCTCGCGTGGGCGCGGTTGCCGGAGCAGGCGTTGTTGCGGCTGCCTGAACGGGAGCGGCGGCAGGTGGCGGAGGCGGCGCCGGGGGGGCGGCGGCCACACTCGGGGCGGGCGGCGGAGCGGTGGCAGGCGCTGCCTGCTGCTCGACTGGAGCAGCGGCCTGAGGCGGTGCAGGCGCTGGTGCGGCAGCCGCGCCGGCCGGCGAGTTGGTGGCGGTCGTGGTCGGCGGAGGAGCTGGTGGCGGTGCGGGGGGCGGCGCCACGGCAGCAGCCGGAGCCGGCTGCACAGCTGCGGGCGGGGCGGGGGCAGGTGCCGGCGCAGCCGGTGCCTGCGGGTCGACCGTGGCCTGCTGCGGCGCCTGCTCGCTCTTCTTGGCCTTCTTGGGCTTGCTCTGGCCCGTGTTGTCGTAGACCCCGGGAATCTGCACCGTGCCGCGCTCCGGGTCGATGCGGATGGTGCGCCCGCCATATTCGAAGGTGTACTGCGCCTGCGCGGCGGTGCTTGCCAAAAGGAATGCGGCCGTGGCCAACAGCTTCCTCATTTCCGTCTCCTGAACCGGTGGTCCCCGCACCGACGCTTACGCGCCGGTCCGATCGCAGAAAGTGATCCAGATCACTGTCGTCAGTATGAGTCGTGCTTCGCAGGTTCCCGGTTCAATAGGCCCGAAGCCGGCCCAAAGTTTGGCAAGGCAAGCGACAGGAGGACGCGGCCTCAGGCGGCGTTCAACTTATAGGGCCTCCACTGCTGATGGCGTCGGCAGACATCGCTTTAGTCGGGCCAAGCCGTGTAGATCTTTGGCGTTGCCGTCTTCCATCGACATGTTGAGCTGGCATTGTGCAACTGTTCGACGGCGGAATTTGACCAGACGCCGAAGATAGGGGAATTCTGGCATGACGATCTCGATCTACGAGGCCTCGGTGGGCCTGTTCGTGCCGTACCTGCACAACCTGTCGGTTCTGCTCGACAAGGGTGTCGCGTATGCCGAGACCCGGAAGTTCGACCCGACGGTTCTGCTCGGCATGCGCCTTGCGCCGAACATGTACGATCTGGCGCAGCAGATCGGCGAGGCCTGCCGCCACGCTACGGTTGCGCCAGCCTTGCTGGCCGAACGCGAGCCGGTCACGTTGCCCGTGCTCGAGCACGATATGGCCGGCCTTCAGGCGCGCATCGCGACGTCGGTTGAGTTCATCCAAAGCCTGCCGCGCGCGAAGATCGATGGGGCGGCGGAACGGGATGTTGTCTTCAGGCTGAAGAATGGCAGCGAGCTGCCCTTCACCGGGCGAACGCTGCTGCTGACGTTCAGCCTCCCACAGTTCTTCTTTCACGTGACGACGGCTTACGACATCTTGCGGCACGCCGGCGTCGAGCTGGTGAAGAAGGACTATCTTGGGAGGAAGTAGTTGGTGGCTCGCACACCTCTGTTTTCGGGAGAGGTGTGCAAAGTGAGCGGGCCGAAAATGGCCTTACGCTTCGCCCTTGCGCTCGTAATCTGCAAGCGAGCTGCGGCCGGCGATCTCGCTGCGCAGCAACTCGAAGCGCTTGTTCGCCTCGTCCTGCTGCCCATCGACGAAGCGGACCGCGGCCTCGCTCGTCATGGGGCCGCTGACCACGGGGGCGGATTGTTCGCCGATGGTCTCGTGGACATAGTACTGGCCGTCATCGCCACGATGGACCGTCCACTTGAGACGGATCGCTACCATGGGCCCCGGACCGACCTTGCTGTAGCCGTCGGCATCCGTATGCTCGGGCGCCAGCGGCTGCTCCTCGACCACCGGATGCTCGTCGAGAACATTATGCTCTTCGACGGACGGCTGCTCGCCCACGACGACGATTTCAGTCTCTCGAATAATCTCGGTTTCCCGGACAACGAGCGCCGGCTCGGGATTTTCCAGAATGCTCGCGATGGTCGCAAGCGCATGGTCGGTCGGATCGATCTCTGACAAGCGTCATCCTCCAGCTCGACGCGGGCGGCCAGTCTGTCCCGCTGCCGCCGCGGCAAGACGCATTACGCGCGTTTGATTAAGGCTGAGTTGGGGCTCGATCTGCACCAAAATGGGACGCTTTCTGGCCATCCACATCCAGATGCGTCCTGAATTCCGCTCAGCCCAGCACGTTCTGGTTGATCACGTTCTGCCGGATGGGGTCGCCGTCCAGAACACTCAGGATGTTGCGTGCGGTCTGTTCGCTCATGCGCTCGACGGCTTCGACCGTGACGCCGGCGACGTGTGGAGCGATGATGACGTTGGGCAACGCAAACAGCGCGTTGCCGACCGGCGGTGGCTCCACCTCGAAGACGTCGATCCCCGCGCCGGCGAGCCTGCCGGACGTGAGCGCGTCGTACAGTGCCGCCTCCTTCACGATGCCGCCGCGCGCGGTATTGATGAGGTAGGCTTTGGGCTTCATCCGGCCGATCCGCGCCGCGTCGAACAGGCCGACGGTCTCCGGTGTCTTGGGGCAGTGGATGGTGACGAAGTCGGCGCCCGGCAGCGCGGCGTCGAGGTCAGTGACGGGCTCGCAGCCGGCTGCCTTGATCTCGGCGGCTTCCTTGTAGGGATCGTAGACCTGGACGTTCATTTCGAATGCCAGGCAGCGCTTGGCGGTGCGGCTGCCGATGCGGCCGAAACCGACGATCAGCACGGTCTTGCCGTAAAGGTCGAACGGCAGCATGCCGAGCCGGTCGGCCCATTTGCCGTCCTTGACGCAGGCGTGCAATTCCTGCGCGCGCTTGGCCAGCGTCAGCATCATGAACAGCGCGGCTTCGGCGACCGAGGGCGAGTTCGCGCTGCCGGCGACCATCAGCGGCACCTTGCGGCGCGAGAGAGCGGGCACGTCGACGGCGTCGTAGCCGACGCCGATGCGGGTCACCACCTTCATGTCTTTCGACGCTTCGAGTTCGGTCTCGCCGAAAGCGGTTGCACCCAGCGCCACGCCGTGGACGGGGGCGTGGCTCTTCAGCAGGGCCTCGAAGTCCTTTGCGGAGATCAGGTTCGGAAACTCGACGAGCTCGATATCGTCCCGCTGGGTGAGGAGGGCGCGTGCCCCTCGCGACAAAGTTTGTGTAACGAAAATCTTCTTCTTGTTGGTCGCCATCGCTCCCCTGCCTGCCCAGCGTTCTCAAGGCGGCGTCACAATACGACGCCGGTCTCTTCGTTTAGCAGGTGCATGTTGTTGAGGTCCATCGCCAAACGCATGGGTCCCCCGTCCTTGGCGCCGGCATTGGGATTGACGCGGCCGCAGACCGGCGTGCCTTCGAGGCCGAAATAGACCAGCGTCTCCATTCCCATCGGCTCGGTGACGTCGAGCACCGTGTCGAAGGTCTCGACGCCGGGCTCGAGATGCGCGTGCGACTCGGTCAGATGCTCGGGGCGCAGGCCGAGCAGCAGCTTTTCGGTGCGCGGCAGCGCGTTGTAGCGGGCCGCACGGGCGGGCGGCAGCGGGAAGGCAAGGCGGTCGGTGAGGCGGATCTGGAGCGTGCCGCCGACATCCTCGAGCCGGCACGGGATGAAGTTCATCGCCGGCGAGCCGATGAAGCCAGCGACGAAGCGCGTCGCCGGCTTGTGGTAGAGCTCGTTCGGCGTGCCGATCTGCTCGATCCGTCCCTTGTTCATCACCACGACGCGGTCGGCCAGCGTCATCGCCTCGACCTGATCGTGGGTGACGTAGACCGTGGTGGTCCGCACCTTCTGGTGCACCTTCTTGATCTCGATCCGCATCTGCACGCGGAGTTTCGCGTCGAGATTGGACAGCGGCTCGTCGAACAGGAAGACCTTCGGATTGCGCACGATGGCCCGGCCCATCGCGACACGCTGGCGCTGGCCGCCGGAGAGCTGCTTCGGCTTGCGGTCGATAAGGTCGGTGATGTCGAGGAGGCGGGCGGCCTCGGTCACCCGCGCCTTGATCTCGGCCTTGGGATAATGCTTCAGGCGCAGGCCGAACGACATGTTCTCCGCGACCGTCATGTGCGGATAGAGCGCGTAGTTCTGGAACACCATGGCGATGTCGCGGTCCTTCGGCGGTACGTCGTTGACGACGTCGCCGCCGATCATGATGTCGCCGTCGCTGATGTCCTCGAGGCCTGCGATCATGCGCAGCGTGGTCGACTTGCCGCAGCCCGAGGGGCCGACCAGCACGATGAACTCGTGATCGGCGATGTCGAGGTCGATGCCGCGCACGGCCTCGACATCATCGTAACGCTTGACCACTTTCCGCAAAGCAACCTCAGCCATGAGCCATCAACCCTTTGTCGCGCCGGCGGTCAGGCCGGCAATGTAGTAGTCCATCAGGAAGGCGTAGATGATCAGCGGCGGCGCGGCGCCCAGCAGCGCGCCGGTCATGATCTGCCCCCAGTTGAACACGTCGCCCTTGATCAACGTGGTGGTGATGCCGACCGGCAGCACGAGTTGATCAACCGACGTCGTGAACACCAGCGGATAGAGGAACTGCGCCCAGGACACCGTGAACGCGAAGATGGTCGCGGCGATCAGCCCGGGCAGCGCGACGGGGATGAAGATCCGCGTCAGGGTCTGCAGCCAGGAGGCGCCGTCGATGAGGGCGGCCTCATCCAGTTCCTTCGGGATCGAGGCGAAATAGCCGATCATGATCCAGGTGCAGAACGGCACGGTCAGGGTCGGATAAATGAACAGCAGCACGTACCATCGGTTGAGCAGCGTGATCCCGGTCAGATCCTGGACCACCGCCAGCATCTTGAAGAGCGGAATGAACAGCAGGCTGTCGGGAACCAGGTAGGTGAGGAACACGCCGGTCGCGAGCGTCGTCGAGCCCCAGAACTTCATTCGCGCCAGTGCGAACGCCGCCGGAATGCTGATCAGCATGGTGACGATCACGACCACGATGGACACGATGGCGGAATTCCAGAAGAAGCGCAGAAACTGGTTCGAGGTCAGAAGCTCGACATAGTTCGCCAGGGTCGGATGAAACACCCACCAGGGATTGGTCGCCGCCGAAATCTCCGCGCTGCTCTTGAGAGAGGTAATCAGCATGTAGATCGGCGGAGTGAGCGAGAAGATCGCGAACACCACCAGGAAGAAGTAGGACCAGCGCAGCGCCCAGGCGCGGTCCCGGCTCATGCTCCGGTACTTGATCTTGCGCGTGGGGCCGCCTTTGTCGATTGCGAGCGTGCTCATCAGGCTTCGTTCCCACGTTTGCTGACATCGCGCAGTATGAAGATCGCCGCGACTGCGAGGATCGGCACCATGAACAGCGAGACGCAGGCGCCGAGCGGAATGTCGCTGCTCTGGATTCCGACCTGGAATGCCCATGTGGCGAAGATATGGGTGGAATCCAGCGGGCCGCCCGAGGTCAGGATGCGCACGATGTCGAAATTGGCGAAGGTCACGATCAGCGAGAACAGCGTCGTGATGGCGATGATGTTGCGCATCATCGGCAATGTCACGTACCAGATCCGCTGCCACCAATTGGCGCCGTCGATGGCGGCCGCCTCATAGAGCTGGTCCGGCACGGATTTCAGCGCCGCGAGATACATGATCATGAAGAAAGGTGCGCCATACCAGACGTTGACGAGAATGACGGAGAAGCGCGCCCAGAAGGTGTCGCCGAGCCAGGGGACCGGGCCGACGCCGAAGAATGACAGCGTATAGTTGAAGGCGCTGTAGGAAGGATCGAACAGCCATAGCCACGCCAGCGTGCTCATCGCCGGCGGGATCACCCACGGGACCAGCAGCATGCCGCGCCATTTGCGCTGGCCCTTGGCCGGAAGGTTGTGCACGAAATGAGCGACGATGAAGCCGAGCAACGCCTTGAAGAAAACGGCGGTGATGGCGAAGATGCAGGACTGCCTCACCACCATCCAGAACGTGTCGCGCTTAAACAGGAAGGTGAAGTTGGCGAAGCCGACGAATTTCTGCATCGACTTGTTCAGCGTCGCAAGGTGCATGGAGTAGAAGGCAGGATAGAGCACGAGCAACGCGATCAGCAAAATCAGCGGCAGCGTCAGGAAGAACGCCATCGTCGACTTCCGCCTGAGGGCATTGCGCAGGCTGGTGCGTTTGCGCGGGCTCGCAGCGTGGACGGAGCGACCTTGCTCAACGACGACATCGGCCATGGTCAGACTTTCTCGCGGATTTCAAAGGGGAAGCCGGCCGGATCGGTCGGCTTCCCTCGACAATGTGATGATGGGACGAGCGGATCGTCGGCGGCTCACTCGTGAGCGCGTGAACCGCCATGAGCACCCGGCATCAGCTCCGCATGAAGCCTTCGCACTCGCCCTCGGCCCAGGCGAGCGCCTGGTCCATCGTCTCGCCCCTGGCATAACGCAGCGCCAGCTTGGTCAGCGTCGCCTGGGAGTAGATCTGCTGTGCGATCTTTGGCGGAGCGGGCGATGCCGCGATCGACATCGTCTGGCTGCCGTGCGGATCGGGATAGTGGTAGAGCGTGCCCTTTGGCGGCCCTTCCTCGGCCCAGGTCTTGAGCTTCGTCAGGTTTGCGAAGGCCGGCAGGTCATAGCCGCCGCTCGCTGCAACGAATTTTTCGATCGAGGACGGCTGCGAGAGGTGGGCGAGCAGGCTCTTGGCCGCCGGCTTGTTCTTGCCGAAGGCCCATACGCCCCAGAAATACGGCAGGAAGGGCGCGAAGCGGCCCTTCGGACCGGCCGGCATGCTGTGGGTCCAGCATTGCTCTGCAATCTGCGGGGCATCGCGCTTGGCCACTGCCCAGGCGCTCGGCGGATTCAGGATCAGCGCACCACGGCCCGAGATCAGCCATTTGTTGTTGGACGCATCGTCCCAGGACGCTGCGTCAGGCGGCAGGACGGCAATCAACTTCTTGTAGAACTCGAGCGCCTGCCGGACCGCGTCCGTCTTCACCGTGACATCGCCCTTGGCATTGACGAGCTCGGCGCCGAACGACTGGAAGATCGCGCCGGCCGTGTCGACGCTGTCGGTGGTCTCGCCAAGACCGATGCCGAACGCAACGCCGGCCTTCTGACAGGCCTCCGCCGCCTTCAGGAAAGTATCCATCGTCCAATTGTCGGCCTTGGGCGCGCTGCCGGCCGGATACATCGCCTGAACGTCGATGCCGGCATGCTTCTTCATCAGGTCGATGCGGGAGCAGGGCCCCTTGATCTGGCTGCCAACGGTCGCGGGCACGGCAAGCCATTTGCCGCCGCCCTGGCCCAGATACTTGACGGTGCCGTTGACGTCGCCGTTCTGCTTGATGATCGGCTCCATGATGTCGTTGACCGGCTCAAGCTGGTCGGCGTAGGCGTGCGGCCACCAGGTCGGCATCTGGAGAATGTCGTGACCGGATTTCGCTTGTGCTTCGGCGGCAACCGTCAGTTCGAGCTTCTTGTTGTTGCTGGTGATGTAGTCGATCGAGACTTCGACCTTCTCCTTCGCCGCCCATTCGTTGACGAGGTCGGTCGAGGCCTTGTTGGCGCCTGGCACCCAATGGTCCCAGAAGCCGATGGAGAGCTTGCCGGCGGCATAAGCGCCCCGGACATAGGGCGCGGTGATCAGCGCCGCGGAGGACATTGCAGTGGCAGCCACAAATTGACGTCGCGTCAGTGTCTTGCGTGACATCTCGTTTCCTCGCTTGGGTGTTGTTGTTGGAGTTTCCTCTAGAGACTTCTTTATTGATTTATCGAGTGTTTCTTGTTGGCGTTTCTTATTGGGGCCGTCGGCTCGCACGAGCAATTCACGCAAGCCGCAGCAAATTGGTAGCGCGATCAGATCATGATTGATCGCATCTGTCGAGAAAGCCGAACGGCTCCGCGGCTAAAACTAACGTTGTGTCCGGAAAAGGCGTGACGCATCGAGGCGGCACGCTGCAGGCGAAGGGCGTTCGCTGTTTTTGCGACGCACACGTCGCGGCAAGCCGCCTGGAACGGTCCGTGCGCATTTACGCCGCAGTTTCCAATAACCGTGCGTAACCGCTTCGCGTGAAAGACTTTTCGGGCGTGGACAACAATGGCTGCGTCTGGACCGCGAAGCGGCTGAAACGATACAATTGCAGCCGGCGGTTATTCCCGCCCGATGGACCGTCGATTCGATAATGGAGACGAGGATGATCAACCCGGCGCACACAGCGCTGCTTCACCTGCGGCGATGGTTCGCGCTCGGGACCGTGCTCGCGCTGCTGCTCGGCGCCGCCGCGCCGGCAAACGCTCAAGGCTTGGTCAAAGGCGTTCAGGAAGGCGCGGAAGCCGGGAACAAGGCTGCCGGTCCGGTCGGCGGCGTGCTCGGCGGTGCGATCGGCGGCGTGGTTGGCGTCTTCACCGGCGTGCTCGGTGTCGGCGGCAACAATCAGCCGCCAGCCCCCAAGGAGTCTGGCAAAGACGCCAAGCAGCAGGGGGTGGCCAAGGACAAGGATGCCAAGAGCGCCAAGACGGGTAAGAACGCCAAGGCGAGCAAGGAGGCGAAGAACGCGCCCCGGGACAAGAGCAGCAAGGAGAACAAGGGTGTCACGGTTCTCACCCAGCCCGGCGCACCCCAGCAGAGCGCGGAACAAATCGTCGCCAACAGCGACGCCTATATCGAGCGGATCAAGTCCGAGCTGAACCTCACGCCGGATCAGGAGAAGCACTGGTACGGCTTCTCCAGCGCGATGCACTACCTCGGGCACAATGGTGCAGAGCGGCTCAACCTTCGGATTGCGCGCGCCAAGCGGGATCCGCCTGACGACATCATCGAGCAGATGCGCAACGAGGCCCAGTTCCTGATCGATCGAGCCGCCGACCAGCGCAACGTTGCCGACGCCGCCGAGCCGCTCTACTCGAGCCTCGACGACAAGCAGAAGCAGGTCTTCATTCAGGAGATGGTGCGCCTCAGTCATGAGCGCGGATTGGATTGATCAAGTTGGATCGGTTCGGGCGCGCCTGAATTAACGGCGTCCGCCACGAATTCGTGTATCCACACCGCAGTTCGGTTATGCTTAGCTTCGCAAGGTTGATTGCGGGGTTGAAATGGCGGACGGACTCTCCGTTTTCCTCGTCGAAGACGAGGCGTTGATCCGGATGATGATTGCCGACATGGTGGAGGAACTCGGCCACCACGTCGTCGCGGAGGCGGACAATGTGCGGGACGCCAGCGCGTTTGCCATGACCGCGCAATACGACCTCGCCATCCTCGACATCAATCTCATGGGTGTCTACGTCGATCCCGTCGCCGACCTGATCGAACGCCGCGGGAAGCCCTTTCTGTTCGCGACAGGCTACGGTCCGGAATTGCTGCCATCCTTGCTCAGACGCAGGCCCATCCTGCGCAAGCCGATCGCAATGGATCAGCTCAAGGCGATGATTGATTCGATGTTCCCCGAGCGGCCAGCCACAAACCCGAACTGACAGGTGACGGCGGGAGAGTTGTTCAACCGCTCAGTCGCGCCCGTTTCTCAGCACCCTTGCGATCGTGTGGGCCGTCATGGCCGCGCGGTCCGAAGCGCGCTGGGCCGCCAGCCGCTCGCGCGCCCGTTCCGCGATCAGGAGTTCGATCAGCGCCAGCCGCTTGTCTTCGTTGTCCGCCTCGCTTAGCAGGCGGTGGTAGCGGTGATAGTCGAAACTCAGATCCTGCTTACGCATGTCACGCCCCCCGCAACCACGCCACACACGGTGAGATTGTTTCCCATCCGAAACGGGCAAGCAAGTACGTTCCGCCTGGAACCAGGCGCGCGCCGAAAACAAGTTGTGTATTACTGGAACTCGCGGTCGGGAGTGATCGTCCGTCAGTCAGCGGTGTGGTCGGCGAACATCTTCAGCCCGACGAAGCTTGCATCCGGCTTGATCACGAGCCTGGTCGGAATGTTGCGCAGATAATCCTGGAAGCGTCCCTTCGCTTCGAAACGTGCGCGGAACGCCGAGGCCGCGAGGAAGTCGCGAAAGCGCGGCACGATCCCGCCGGCGATATAGACGCCGCCGCGGGCTCCGAACGTCACGGCGAGATTGCCGGCCACCGAGCCGAGGATGGCGCAGAACATCTGCAATGTGGCTTGGCTGATGGGACAACTTCCTTCCAACGCGGCTTTGGTGATGGCGGCGGCATCGCGATGCGGTACCTGGGCGCTCTCGACTTCCGCGAGCGCTTCGTACAGGTTCTGCAGCCCGGAACCCGAGAGCGCGCCACGTTCGATGGAGACATGGCCTAGGCGCTTGCGCAGGCAGGCGATCACGCGTTCCTCGCGCTCGTTCTCGGCCGGTAGCGTGGCGTGCCCCGCCTCGGTGACGACCGCCAGCCGCGCACCGTGGCGTTCGATCAGACAGGAGACACCAAAACCGGTTCCGGGGCCGGCGACCAGCAAAGGCTCTCCGGGCAGGCCATCGCCGCCGCCAAGCGGGATCAGGTCGGCAGGCTGCAGGGCGGGCAGGGACCAGGCCACCACCTCGAAGTCGTTCAGCACGTGCACGCTGTCCAGGCCGAGCGCGGGTTGCAGCTCGTTGCCGTCGATGACCCATGGGCTGTTGGTCATGACGCAGCGATTGTTGGTGACGGGCCCCGCCACGGCCAGCACCGCTCTTTGCGGCGGCTCGTCGCCCGACCGGCGCGCCAGGACGTCCGCGATGGCTTCCCCGACGGTCGGGAAGTCTGCAACTTTCACATAATCGATCGGTCCGGTCTGACTGCCGTCATTGGATTCGGATGAGCTCAGCGCGAAGCGCGCATTGGTGCCGCCGATATCGGCGAGAAGAATCTTTCCTGACTTGCCGATGCCCATCGCCCTGCGGCTTCCGCGGCCTTGCCTGGCCTCGGGAACCTTCGCCTCCGTTCCTGATCCGATCCGCAAGCGCGGACGGTCTGAGAATCCTCGCTTGGTTGTTCCTAGTCAACTCGGACAGGATCAAACCGTTTCATCCTGCATGAGCCTTGTCGCCAGCGCGGTCTCGCCGCACGCGGTCAGTGGTTGCGAAGCCGCGCCGGAAGGCCGACATTGGGAGGGCGTCCGACGCGCGCTGCCGGACGGATCGGGTGGGGACTTGCGATGAAGATTTCCGACCGTGACGTGTTGCTGGTGATCGACGTGCAGAACGACTTCTGTACCGGCGGGGCCCTCGCCGTTCCCGGAGGCGAGAAGGTCGTCCCGGCCGTCAACAGGATCGCCCAGAAATTCGCCAATGTGGTGCTGACCCAGGACTGGCATCCGCGCGACCACATCTCGTTCGCGCCGAATCATGACGGCAAGCAGCCCTTCCAGACCATCGAACTCGACTACGGCACCCAGGTGCTATGGCCGCCGCACTGCCTGCAGGGCACGGCCGGGGCCGAATTCCATCGCGATCTCGACGTGACGCGGGCAACCCTTGTGGTGCGGAAGGGCTTTCGCCGTGGCATCGATTCCTACTCGGCGCTGTTCGAGAACGACCATCGGACACCGACCGGTCTGCTCGGCTATTTGCGCGAGCGCGAGCTGAAGTCCGTCTTTGTCGCCGGCCTGGCGCTGGATTTCTGCGTACGCTTCTCGGCGGAAGATGCGCGTAAGGCAGGGTTGGAGGTAGCCGTCATCGAGGATGCCTGCCGCGGCATCGATCTCGACGGCTCGGTGGCCGCGACCCACAAGAGTTTTCGGGAGTTCGGGATCTCTGTCGTCAGCCTCGAGGCGTTCCTGTGAGGATGTTGAGATAGCCATGGTGGAGAAGGCCGGTAAAGAGCAGGGCCCGGGGCCTGCTCCGGAGGAGCCCATGCTGTGGCCGTTCGCGGCGGCCCGGCTCGCCATGGACGCCTGCTTCTGGTGGATGGAGCGCGGGCCGACCGAGCCGGCCCAGAGCAGCCTGCCATGGACGACGCCGAGCACGGTGGCGCTTGAGCTAGCGACCATGCGCCTGCGCGATTGCTCGCAGGGTCACTCCGGCCAGGCGGCTCTGATCTGTGCACCCTATGCGTTGCATCGGGCCTTGATCGCCGACTTCGCACCGGGTCACAGCGTGGTGCAGTCCCTGCAAGGTGGCGGCATTGGCCGGGTCTATCTCACCGATTGGCGATCGGCCACGCCCGAGATGCGGTACCTCTCGATCGACAACTATCTCGGCGATCTCAACGTTGCCGTCGACGAGATCGGCGCGCCGGTTGACCTCATCGGGCTTTGCCAGGGTGGATGGCTGTCGCTGCTCTACGCGGCGCGCTTTCCAACGAAGGTGCGGCGGTTGGTCCTGGTCGGTGCTCCCGTGGACGTGTCGATCGCTTCCTCGCTTTCCCGGCTCGCCCGGGACGCGCCCGAGCTGGTTTATGACCAGCTCGTCGCGCGCGGCGGCGGCAATGTCAGCGGCGAGGAGATGCTGCGCCTCTGGTCCAAGGCGCCGAGCCGCGACGATATCGTGGCGGCCCTGCAGCGGGATCTCTCGGACGAGCAGGGGGCGGCGCTGCTCGCGCGGTTCGACCGCTGGAACGCGGAGACGCTCAATCTGCCGGGCAGATACTATCTCGAGATCGTCAACGGGATATTTCGGGAGAACCGGATCGCTACCGGCAATTTCGTTGCTCTCGGCCGCACTGTTGATCTGAAGGACGTGAGGGTGCCGGTCTTCCTCCTGGCAGGCCTCGATGACGATGTGGTGCCTGCGGCGCAGGCGTTCGCCACTGCCGGCCTGCTCGGCACGCCGCCAGCCTTCATTGCCGCGGCTTCCGAGCAGAGCAATCATCTCGGCCTGTTCATGGGCGCGCGGACCCACGCGCATGCTTGGCCCCGGATCGCTGCGTGGCTGCGAGATGACCTGCCGGGCGCCTTGGCTCGCAGCGCCTGAGCTCGCCGGGCGCGGCGAGGCAGGTTGCGCCCCGGCAAATCCGTTATGCATGAGGGCCGATGGCCTGCACGGGACGCGGTTGATGGGCTACATAGAGTCCGGAGCTGATGGCTTCGGCAAGAATGAGATTTAAGGGTACTGCGCTCGATGACTTTCCACTCGATCTACGCTCACGGATTTGCGCGCGTGGCAGCCTGCGTCACCACGTCCCATGTCGCCGATCCCACGGCCAACGCGAAGGCTGTCCTGGCGGCGGCCGAGGCCTGCCATGAGCAGTCGGCGGCGGTCGCGGTGTTCCCCGAGCTATGCCTGTCCGGCTATGCGATCGAGGATCTCGTCAAGCAGGACCCGCTGCTCGATGCGGTCGAGCGAGGACTCGCCAGCATTGTTGAGGCTTCCGTTGGACTGATGACGGTCCTGATCGTCGGCGCGCCGTTGCGCTTTAGCAATCGCATCTACAATTGCGCCGTCGTCATTCACCGTGGCAATGTCCTCGGAGTCGTACCGAAGTCTTATCTGCCGACCTACCGCGAATTCTACGAGGGCCGGCATTTCGCTTCCGGCGCGGGCATCTCGGGCGAGACGATCGCCTTTGGCGGCCTGCATGCTCCGTTCGGCGTCGATCTCTTGTTCTCGGCCGAGGACGTCCCGGGCCTCACCATCGGCGTCGAGATCTGCGAGGACATGTGGATCCCGGTGACGCCCGCCTCCGAGCTCGCGCTCGCGGGCGCCAGCGTGCTCATCAACCTTTCGGGCAGCCCGATCACGATCGGCCGGGCCCGCTCGCGCGCTCTCCTGTGCCAATCGACGTCGGCGCGTTGCCTTGCGGCTTACGTCTATGCCGCCGCGGGAGCCGGGGAATCGACCACGGATCTCGCCTGGGACGGCCAGACCTCGATCTACGAGAACGGCGTGCTGCTGGCCGAGGGTGAACGGTTCCGCCAGGGCGGCCAGATCACGCTGGCCGACATCGACCTCGACCTGCTCAGGCAGGAGCGCGCGCTGATGGGAACGTTCGACGACAATCGCCGGCAGCGCGAGGCCTTTTACCGCAAGGTGACGTTCGCCATGAAGCCGCCGGCCGCCGACATCGGCTTCCTGCGAAAGATCGAGCGTTTTCCGTTCGTGCCGAGCGACGAAAGCCTGCTCGAGCAGGATTGCTACGAGGCCTACAACATCCAGGTCGCCGGCCTCGTGCAGCGCATGCGCGCAACCGGCACCAAGCGCGTCGTGATCGGCGTATCCGGAGGCCTCGATTCCACCCACGCGCTGATCGTCGCGGCCAAGGCGGTCGATCTGCTCGGCCTGCCGCGCGAGAACATCCTGGCCTATACCATGCCGGGCTTTGCCACCGGCAGCGAGAGCAAGACCCGCGCGCTGGCGCTGATGCAGGCATTGCACACGAGCTGGCAGGAGCTCGACATCAGGACCACCGCGACGCAGATGCTGAAGGACATCGGCCATCCCTTCGGCAAGGGCGAGAAGGTCTACGACGTCACCTTCGAGAACGTGCAGGCGGGCCTTCGCACCGACTATCTGTTCCGGTTGGCCAACCATCATGGGGGCATCGTCATAGGAACCGGCGATCTCTCCGAGCTCGCACTCGGCTGGTGCACTTATGGCGTTGGCGACCAGATGGCGCATTACAACGTCAATGCCGGCGTGCCGAAGACGTTGATCCAGCACCTCATCCGCTGGGTGATCTCATCCAGGCAATTCAGTGACGACGTCAACAGGACGCTAGGGTCGATCCTTGTTGCCGAGATATCACCGGAGCTCGTGCCGGTGGAGGCCGGCGAGAAGCCGCAGAGCACGGAAGCGGCCGTCGGGCCTTACGAGCTGCAGGATTTCAACCTGTTCTACACGCTACGCTTCGGCATGCGGCCTTCGAAGATTGCCTTCATGGCGCAGCATGCCTGGAAAGACGTTGCCAAGGGCGAATGGCCGCCGGCATTCCCCAACGATCGACGCAGGGCCTATGATCTGCCCGAAATCCGCCGCTGGCTGGAAGTATTCCTGCGCCGCTTCTTCGCGTTCAGCCAGTTCAAGCGCTCGGCCATGCCGAATGGACCCAAGGTCTCGGCTGGCGGTTCGCTTTCGCCGCGCGGCGACTGGCGCGCGCCGTCGGATTCGAGTGCGTCCGCTTGGCTCGAGGATCTTGAACGGAACGTGCCGGGCTGATCGGCTGCCGATCGGCAATGTTGGGGAGGGAGGATTTGATGTCGGCCGGGGACGGCGCGGGTACGGGTGAGGAGGCCAAGGTCACGAACGGCCTCTACATCTTCGACATCGAAATGCGGGACGGCAAGCGCGGGCAGGCCAGAGGCGTGGTCGTGCTCTGCGACGGCCGCATCATGGGCGGCGACAGCTACTTCTGCTACACCGGCAGCTACTCGTTCCGGAACGGCAAATGGCGCGGCGACATGATCGTCAATCAGCACACCGAAGCCGTCGGCAGGATGCTTGCCTTTGGCGGTCGGGAGGTCACCTGCGGCTTTTCCGGCGACTATTTCCCCGGTGGCGCGGAAGTCGAAGGCATGGCGCTGGTCGGCAAGACCAGCGTGACGTTCACGGCGCGGCTGACGCTCAAGGATGCAATGTGAGCGCGACCTGATCTGCTCGACTCATTCCACGGCCACGTTCCTGCTCAGGAACATTCGCACGAACAGAACGTTCGCGTTTGTTGTTGCGATTTGTCGAGGAGAGGGACCATGCGTAAACACTTGATGTTATCGACTGCGGCCATTGGGCTGATGCTCGCATCCGGCTTCGCCTACGCCCAGTCGCCCGGTGAACGAAGGGACGAGCCAAGACGGACCGAGGAACCGGCGAAGGGCGCCGCGCCGCAACGCGGTGCAGCGCAAGAACGCGTTCAAGAGCGCGCACAGGGCGCCCAAGAGCGACTGCAGGGCGCGAGCCGCGAGGAGAAGGGCGGCGCTGCCAAGCAGGAGGCGAACGACGACAAGCGCCAGTCACGCGGTCCTGCCGATCGCAACCAGACGAAAGGCAGGGATCAGGCACAAGAATCCCGCGAGCCTTCGCGCGATCGCAACCGGGAAGCCGAGAGCACGAAGCCGGGACGCGACAGCAAGAGCAGCGCCGAGACCAAGCAGGACAAGTCTGCGCCGCAGAAATCGACCGCGGAGTCCGAGAAGTCCAAGAGCGGCCCTTCCGGCCAGCAGAACGAGCGCGCCGGGACTGCGGCCAACCAGAACGAGCGCAATCAGTCTCAGCCGCCGCGCAATGCCGCCGAGCAACAGCCGGCGCAGCAGAACAACCGGCCGGCCACCGCGACCGACACGAACCGCACCGCACCGACCAACAATGCGCAGACTGCGCCGGCCGCCACCGGCACGCAGACCAATCAAGCCAATCAGACCACGCAGACCAACACGCAGGTCAATCAGCAGGCCCAGGTGACGACCGAGAAGCAGGTGCGGATCTCCGAAACCGCGAGACGCGCGCGCCTGGCCCCGCCGGTACGCAATCTGAACGTCTCGATCCGGGTGGGTGAGACGATCCCGTCACGCGTACGATTGCATAGGCTTCCGCCAGAGATCATTGCGATCGAGCCGCAATACCGGGGCTACGAGTATTTCTCCACCGAAGAGGACATCGTCATCGTGGAGCCGCGCACGCAGCGCATCGTCAGCCAGGTGCCGCGCGATCCCTCGCGAGCCCGTGCGCAGATGGGTGGCTCCGGCACATCGAACGTGGCAGCTGCAGGCAGCAACACGAGCAGCAACTTGAATTGTCGGATCATGCGGCGTGATGCCTCCGGCAATGTCGCCGAGGCAGAGCCGACGACGGTCGGCTCGACCGCGCGCATGGATTCGATGAACGTGACGGTTCAGATGCCGGGCGGCGGCACCTCCGCGCCGATTGCTCTCGACGCTGCCGCCGGCAGCATCCTGGTCGCCACGCAGGGGCAGGGCGACTGCACCGTCACGATCGAACCGCAAGCGCGCTGATCGCCGCGAGGCACTGAAACGACAACGCGCCGCCCGGATGCCCCAGCCGGACGGCGCGTTGTTGCGTTCAATCTAGGAAAGCTTCGAGGTCCGGAGTGCCTAGGAGTCCGGACCTCGTCACCTGCCCCAGCCTTCAATCCCCCGCCCCATGTGGTCCCCCAACCCCATGCTGCGCGATCAGTAGGTGATGCCCGTGGAAGTGGCCGCCGATCGATGTCCCGCGATGTACGCGAACGCTGGATAGGATTCCATTCCGGATCACTACGGACACAGATCTCGCTTGCCATGTGTTCGTTCTACATCGGTCACGCGCGTCCGTGCCTGATCTGCTCCGGGTGGCCGGCAAGATGTCCACACCCTCCTTCGTTACGGCGCATCGGCATTCATGGGCCTGTCATTGAACTGGTCTAGCGCTGCTCTCCGTCATTGCTGACGACCGAGGAGCAAGCCATGTCGAAGCCGGTGCTGGGCGCCGCATTGTCCATCAAATCGATCCCCGCGCATCGCGACTGGCTTCTCGAACGGCAGCGTGACCTCGAAATACAGGATTTCTTCCGGGCCGATCTGCTCGACAGCGATTGGCGGAGCACCGCGGGCGAGATCAAGCAGATGCTCGCAGGCCATACCGGGCGCCTCGGCATTCACGGCCCGTTCTGGGGATTCAAGATCGACAGCCACGATCCCATGATCCGCCAGGCGGTGACCAAGCGCTTGCTGCAGGGCCTCGACGCCGCCGAATTCCTCGGCGCGACGCAGATGGTGATCCATTCCCCGTTCACGACCTGGGACCACAACAATCTCGATCTCTATCCTGACAATCGCGGCAATCTGGTCGAACGCGTCAAAGCAACGCTCGCCGAGGTGATCGCGCGGGCCGAGACGATTGGCTGCGAGATCGTGATCGAGAACATCGAAGACAAGGATCCTCGTGACCGCGTGCGCCTCGCCAGGGCGCTCGAAAGCAGCAAGGTTCGCGTCTCGCTCGACACCGGCCACGCCAATTACGCGCATATCTCCACGGGAGCGCCGCCGGTCGACTATTACGTCGAAACTGCGGGCGACATGCTGACACATGTGCATCTGCAGGACACCGACGGATTTGCCGACCGGCACTGGGCGCCTGGCGAAGGCAACATCCCGTGGGTCGCCGTATTCCGGGCGCTGGGACGGCTCACGTCGAACCCGCGGTTGATCCTCGAGCTCCGCAATCACGACGACGTCCGCGCCGGCGCAGCCCATCTCGCCGCGCTCGGGCTCGCCGAATAACCGACATCACAAGGGCAGGGGTCCAATATGAGCAAACTCACCCGTCGTACCATCCTGAAATCCGGCGGCGCTGCCGCGAGCACGCTGCTGCTGCCGCGCTTTGCGATCGCGCAAGGCGACAACCGTCCGTCGGTGACGATCGCCGTGCAGAAGGTGACCAATTCGAACGTGCTCGACGTGCTGCGCGAGCAGTCCAATGTCGGAGAGCGCGTGTTCTTCTCCTCGATCTGGGAAGGCCTGATCTCCAAGAACTGGCGCGGCGATCTCGAAGCCGTGCCCGGCCTTGCCACCGAATGGCGCCGCATCGACGATCAGACCGTCGAAGTGAAGCTGCGCCAGGGCGTCAAGTTCCACAATGGCGACGAGCTCACGGCGGAAGACGTCGTCTTCACCTTCAGCCGCGAGCGCATGTTCGGCGAGACCGAGGCCAAGAACCGCTCCACCATCAGGGCCTTCGAGAAGATCCCGACGCCGCGGCCGGGCAAGGAGCTGCCGCCCGACGTGCCGGCCGTCGCCCGGCGCATCTGGCCGGACCTCGTGCGCGTCGATGCCGTCGACAAGTACACGGTTCGCTTCTACAACGCGACGCCCGACGTCACCATCGAGGGGCGGTTGTCGCGCTACGGCTCCGACATCATGAACCGCCGCGCCTGGGACGAATCGGCGAGCTATCTCGACTGGGCGCGCAAGCCCGTCACCACCGGTCCCTACAAGGTCGTCGAGCTCAAGCCCGACGTGTCGTTGACCCTCGAAGCGCATGACGAATATTGGGGCGGCCGCCCGCCGCTCAAGCGCATCCGTTTCCTCGAAGTGCCCGAGGTCGCGAGCCGCATCAACGGCCTGTTGTCGGGCGAATACCAGTTCGCCTGCGACATCCCGCCGGATCAGATCGCCGGCATCGAGAAGAACTCCGCCTTCGAAGTGCAGGGCGGCACCATCCTCAATCACCGCCTCACCGTGTTCGACAAGAACCACGCCGTGCTCGCCAATCCCTTGGTTCGGCGCGCCTTCACCCATGCGATCGACCGCCAGGCCATCGTCGACAGCCTGTGGGCCGGCCGCACCCGCGTGCCGAAGGGGCTGCAATGGGAGTTCTACGGCGACATGTTCAACGCCGACTGGAACGTGCCCGCCTATGATCCGAAGCTCGCGCAGGATCTGCTCAAGCAGGCCAATTACAAGGGCGATGCGATCCCCTATCGCCTGCTCAACAATTACTACACCAACCAGGTCGCGACCGCGCAGATCCTGGTCGAGATGTGGAAGTCGGTCGGCCTCAACGTTCAGATCGAGACCAAGGAAAACTGGTCGCAGATCATGGAGCGCGGACCGGCACGCGCCGTGCGCGACTGGTCGAACTCGGCTGCGTT
This sequence comes from Bradyrhizobium sp. in8p8, assembly GCF_000426845.1. GTDB lineage: Bacteria > Pseudomonadota > Alphaproteobacteria > Rhizobiales > Xanthobacteraceae > Bradyrhizobium > Bradyrhizobium japonicum_C. The sequence goes on from NZ_AUGD01000002.1 coordinate 71,728, forward strand.
CAACGATCCGGTGTCCTCGCTGGTCGCCCAGCACGGCCCGAACGGCCAGCAGCAGCAGATCGGCGAATGGACCAACGCCGAACTGAACAAGCTCTCGGAGTTCCTGGAGACCTCGACCGACCGCGCCGCGCGCAAGAAGGCGTTCCGCCGCATGCTGGAGATCGCCGAGCGCGAGGACCCCGCCTACACCGTGCTGCACCAGAACGCGACCTTCACCGCCAAGCCGAAATCGATCAAGTGGAAGGCCTCGCCTGCCTTCGCGATGGATTTCCGCGCCGGCAATTTCGAGGCCTGAGGTGACGCAGCTGATCGCCATTGCAGGCCTGAGCGTCGCCTTCAGCGGCGTGCCGGTGCTGCGCGGCGTCGATCTCGCTCTGCAAAAGGGCGAGGCGCTCGGCCTCGTCGGCGAGTCCGGCTCCGGCAAGTCGGTGACGTGGCTGGCTGCGCTCGGCCTCCTGCCGCGGCATGCGCAGGTCGCAGGTTCGGTGCGGCTCGACGGACGAGAGATCCTCGGCGCGCCGTCCGCAGAACTCGATCACGTCCGGGGCGGGCGGATCGCCATGATCTTCCAGGATCCTGCCAGCGCGCTCAACCCGGTGCTCACCATCCGCAAGCAGCTTTGCGAAGCGCTGGCGCTGCATCGCGATCTCTCGGGCGAGGCGGTGAAGGCGGAAGCGCGACGGCTGCTCGACCTCGTCGGCATCCCCGACGCGGCGCGGCGGCTGTCCGCCTATCCGCACGAGTTCTCCGGCGGCCAAGTCCAGCGCGTCATGATCGCGATGGCACTCGCCGGAAATCCCGATCTGCTGATCGCGGACGAGCCGACCACGGCGCTGGATGCCACTATCCAGGCCCAGATCCTGGAACTGCTCTCGCTGGTCCGCCGCGAGATGGGCATGGCGATGGTCCTGATCAGCCACGATCTTGGCGTCGTTGCCGAGAATTGCGATCGCGTCGCGGTGATGTATGCCGGGCGCATCGTCGAAGCGGCGCCGAGCAACCAGCTTTTCGCCGATCCCGTGCATCCCTATGCGCAGGGCCTGATCGGCGCATTGCCGCCGCTCGACGGGCCGCGTCGGCGCCTCACTGCCATTCCTGGAACGGTGCCTGATCCGGCGCACATGCCGAGCGGCTGCGCCTATGCGCCGCGCTGCGCGCTTGCCGGCGAATCGTGTGGCCTTGCTGCGCCGACCCTGGCGCCGATCGCCGATGACCGCAGCGTCGCCTGTGTCCGCGCCGAGGCTTCGCGCCGCGCGGTGCTCGGGATGGCTGCGGAATGAGGCCTCCGCTCGTCGAAGTGTCCGCGATCTCGCGCAGCTATGCCATGCGCTCGGGTATGTTCGGACGCGCGACGGCCGTTCATGCCGTCGACGGCGTGTCGCTCACGATTGCCAAGGGAGAGACGCTCGGCCTCGTCGGCGAGTCCGGCTCGGGCAAGTCGACCACGGGCCGCATCGTGCTCGGCCTCGAGCCGCCCGACAGCGGCGATGTGCGGTTCGAGGGCAGGCCCATGGCTGCGCCGGGAACGGCCGCGTGGCGGGCGCAGCGGGCGCGGATGCAGATGATCTTCCAGGACCCGCTGGGGGCGCTGGACCGGCGCTTGCCCGTCGCGGTTCAAATCCGAGAGCCGCTCGACATTCACGGCCTCGGCACGCCCGCCGAGCGCGAAGATCGCGTCCGGGAGCTGCTGCGCGCGGTCGAGCTGACACCGGCCCACGGCGCGCGCTATCCTGGCGCGCTCTCCGGCGGCCAGCGCCAACGCGTCGTGCTGGCGCGAGCACTGGCCACGAAACCCGATTTCCTTGTTTGCGACGAGCCAGTCAGCGCGCTCGACGTCTCGATCCAGGCGCAGGTCGTGAACCTGCTTTGCGACCTGCAGGCACAACTATCGCTGACGCTGCTGTTCATCAGCCACGATCTGCGCGTCGTCAGGCAGATCAGCAACGTCGTGGCCGTGATGTATCTCGGCCGCATCGTCGAGATCGGCAGCGCCGACGATCTGTTTGCGCGGCCCGAGCATCCCTACACCCAGGCGCTGGTCTCGGCCTCGCCCGCGCCTGGCCGCCGCAGCGCGGGCCGTATCGTTCTGTCAGGCGATCCGCCGAACCCGGCCGCGCGGCCGAACGGCTGCGCCTTCCATCCGCGCTGTCCGCGCGCCGTCCCGCGCTGTGCCAGCGAGGTGCCGGCGCTCCTGGCTGTCGGCGGCAACCGCCAGGTGGCCTGCCATCTCGTCACGGGCGCCGAGACACGGGACGCCGCCTGATGGGACGCTATCTCGCCATTCGGATCGGACGCGCCGCGCTCACGATCGTCCTCGTCGTCACCTTCGCCTTCATCGTGCTGCGACTCTCCGGGGATCCCGCGCTGATGATTTTGGGACCCGAGGCGCCGCCGGAGGTGCTCGCAGCGTTCCGCAAGGCCTGGGGCCTCGATGATCCCATCTGGGCTCAGTATTTCGACTATTTCGGCGCCATCGCCAAAGGCGAGCTAGGCCGCTCGATGCGCGACGGCCGGCCTGCGATCGAGCTGGTGCTGGAGCGGATTCCGGCAACGCTGGCGCTGACCTTGCCGGCCTTCTTCTTCAAGGTCGCGCTCGGCATTCCCGCCGGCATCTACGCTGCGCTGCATCGCGGCTCGGGAATTGATCGCGCCGTGATGATGACGGCAGTGGCCGGCTTCACGGTGCCGAGCTTCGTGCTGGCGCTGCTCTTGGTCCTCGTCTTCGCCGTGCAGCTCGGCTGGCTGCCGTCAGGCGGGCAGGACAGCTGGCGTCACGCCATCCTGCCGATCACGACGCTGAGCCTCGGCGGCGCCGCGGTGCTGGCACGCTTCACCCGGAGCGCGATGCTGGAGGTGCTGGGCCAGCCCTACATTCGCACGGCTTCCGCCAAGGGCGTGCCGTGGCGCAAGGTGGTGACGTCGCACGCGCTGCCGAACGCAGCGATCCCGACCGTGACCATTCTCGGCTTCATGGTCGGCACGCTGATCGCGGGCGCGGTCGTGGTCGAGAGCGTCTTTGCCTGGCCGGGAGTAGGGCGGCTTCTCGTCGTCGCCGTCGCCAACCGCGATCTCGCCGTCGTGCAGTGCATCCTGTTGCTGGTCGCGATGACCATGGTGACGTCCAATTTGATCGTCGATTTCCTCTACGGCTTTCTCGACCCGCGCCTGCGCACCAAAGGAGCGCACGCATGACCGATGCGACGCTGAAGGATACGTCTGTCCGCCGCCGCATCAACCTGCCGGCCATTCCCGTCTCGGTGGCGCTGGCGGTGGCCTGGATCGTCGCGATGCTGCTGATCGCGGCCTTCGCCGAGAAGATCGCGCCGTACGGCTATACCCAGCTCGACCTGCGCAACCGGCTGGCGGCGCCCGGCAATGCTGCGCATTGGCTCGGCACCGACGAGCTCGGCCGGGACGTGCTGTCGCGTCTTCTCGTCTCCATCCGCATCTCGCTGCTGATCGCGTTCGGCGCCACCGCCATCTCGGCCATCGTCGGCACCACGCTCGGCTTCCTCGCCGCGCATTTCCGCGGGGCTGTAGAGCAGCTCGTGCTGATGCTGTCCGACTTCCAGGCCAGCATGCCGTTCCTCATCATGGCGCTTGCGGTGCTCGCCTTCTTCGGCAACTCGCTGCCGCTTCTGGTCGGCCTGATGGGCCTGTTCGGCTGGGAGCGCTATGCCCGCATCGCGCGAGGTCTTGCCATCTCGGCCAGTGCGCAAGGTTATGCGGCCGCGGTGCGCCAGCTCGGTGCGACGCCGTCGCGGATCTATCTTCGGCACATCCTGCCCAATATCGCCTCGACGCTGATCGTCTCGACCACGCTGGTGTTTCCCGAGGTGATCCTGATGGAATCCGGCCTGTCGTTCCTCGGCCTCGGGGTGCAGCCGCCGATGACCAGCCTCGGCAACATGGTCGGCTATGGCCGGGAATATCTGACCCGTGCGCCCTGGATCATGCTGGCACCGGCGACCACCATCGTGGTGACCACGCTGGCCGTCTCCGTGATAGGCGACTGGCTGCGCGACCGGCTCGATCCAACCCTGCAATAGGCACGCGGGCCAGGAGGGTCCGCGCCGGGAGCAGGGGAGCCCTGTCCGGGCCAAGTTCCCGTTGCGCCCGCACGGTCCGTGCGCTATCCGGCCGGAAAGGCCTGAGGCGGCTCCACATTTTCCCGCCCGGCTGCAAACCCGAGGACGGAAACCGCCATGCCAGCCTATCGCTCCCGCACCACCACACACGGCCGCAACATGGCGGGCGCCCGCGGCCTCTGGCGCGCGACGGGCATGAAGGATGCCGATTTCGGCAAGCCGATCATCGCGGTCGTCAACTCCTTCACCCAGTTCGTGCCGGGCCACGTCCACCTCAAGGACCTCGGCCAGCTCGTGGCACGCGAGATCGAGCAAGCCGGCGGAGTCGCAAAGGAATTCAACACCATCGCCGTCGATGACGGCATCGCCATGGGCCATGACGGCATGCTCTACAGCCTGCCGTCGCGCGAGCTCATCGCCGACAGCGTCGAGTACATGGCCAACGCCCATTGCGCCGACGGCCTCGTCTGCATCTCCAATTGCGACAAGATCACGCCCGGCATGCTGATGGCCGCGCTGCGGCTCAACATCCCCGCCGTGTTCGTCTCGGGCGGGCCGATGGAGGCCGGCAAGGTCAAGCTGCAGGGCAAGACCAAAGCCGTCGACCTCATCGACGCCATGGTGGCGGCCGCCGACTCCAAGGTCAGTGACGAGGACGTCAAGGTGATCGAGCGCTCGGCCTGTCCGACCTGCGGCTCCTGCTCGGGCATGTTCACCGCCAATTCCATGAACTGCCTGACCGAGGCGCTCGGCCTCGCGCTGCCCGGCAACGGTTCGGTGGTGGCAACCCATGCCGACCGCAGGCGCCTGTTCGTCGAGGCCGGACACACCATCGTCGATCTCGTCCGCCGCTACTACGAGCAGGACGATGCCAGCGTGCTGCCGCGCAACATCGCGAACTTCAAGGCATTCGAGAACGCGATGACGCTGGACATCGCCATGGGCGGGTCGACCAACACCGTGCTGCATCTGCTCGCCGCCGCCCATGAAGGGAAGGTGGCTTTCACCATGAAGGACATCGACCGGCTGTCGCGCCGCGTGCCCGTGCTCTGCAAGGTCGCCCCGTCGGTTGCGGACGTACACGTCGAGGACGTGCATCGTGCCGGCGGCATCATGGGCATTCTCGGCGAGCTCGATCGCGCCGGCCTGATCGACACCTCGGTGTCGACCGTGCACGCGCCGACCATGAACGAGGCGCTGGAACGCTGGGACATCAAGCGCACCAAGAGCGAGGCGGTGCGGACCTTCTACCGCGCTTCGCCGGGCGGGATCCCGACCCAGGTCGCCTTCAGCCAGGAGCGCCGCTACGACGAACTCGACGCCGACCGCGAGAAGGGCGTCGTGCGCGATCTCGACCACGCCTTCAGCAAGGACGGCGGTCTTGCCGTGCTCTACGGCAACCTGGCGCAAGACGGCTGCATCGTGAAGACCGCCGGCGTCGATGCCTCGATCCTGAAATTCTCCGGTCCCGCGCGCGTGTTCGAAAGCCAGGATGCCGCCGTCGAGGGCATCCTGGGCGGCAAGGTCGTCGCCGGTGAGGTCGTGGTCATCATCTACGAAGGCCCGCGCGGCGGCCCCGGCATGCAGGAGATGCTCTACCCCACGAGCTATCTGAAATCGATGGGCCTCGGCAAAGCCTGCGCGCTCGTCACCGACGGCCGCTTCTCGGGCGGTTCGTCCGGCCTGTCAATCGGCCATCTCTCGCCGGAAGCGGCCGAGGGCGGCAATATCGGTCTCGTGCGCACGGGCGACATCATCGCCATCGACATCCCGAACCGCAGCATCAACCTCGAAGTCTCCGACGAGGAGCTCGCCAGGCGCCGCGCAGCGGAGGAGGCCAAGGGCGATTCCGCCTGGCAGGCGCAAGGCCGCAAGCGCAACGTCTCGACCGCGCTCCAGGCATACGCTGCGCTCACAACCAGTGCCGCGCGTGGCGCGGTGCGGGAGGTGAAGCGACGCGTGAAGTAAGCCCGCGCCGTTCGCCTCACGCGCATGGTCAACAAGTTCTGAACGGCCGGCGATAGCCGGCCGTTTGCATTAAGGATGCCCCCACGAAGTTCGGCAGCCCAGGATTTTGCGGCGTATACTGGCGCGACCTTCGCAAATCCATTTCGGGCAACTGGGGCACCACCGCAATGTCTCGTACTCTTGCTGTCGTCTTCTCAACGGCTGTCGCCGCGATTTCCATGACGGGCGCAGCCTCCGCTGGCTGCTACAATTGCTATGCGCCGCCGCCCTGCACGACCTGTTACCAGCAGCAATATGTGCCCCCGCAATACCGCACTGTCGACGAGACCGTGATGGTGTCGCCGGGCTCAGTCGTCGCACACCGCACGCCGGCGCAGTACCGCACCGTGATGGTGCCGCAGACGGTGATGGTGGCGCCGCCCAGCGTCCAGTACGAGCGCATCCCGCCGCAATACGCCACGCGCCAGCGCGTCGAAATGGTCTCGCCCGGCTATTCCTACTACGCCCCGGTGCAGATGAACTGCGCGTCCTGCGGCTACTGAGCCCAGACGCAGCTAGGAAGAACCTGCGGCGCTCCTCTCGGGGGCGCCGCTTTCTTTTTGCGAGATGTGAGGGGCGGGCACTATGAACCGGTAAGCCCGGAACGAGACAAAACGGCATGAACTCGTTCCTAACAACCGTTGAGCGACCGCAACTCGGGATGGTCGCTGCCCTCGTTGGATCGCTGATGTGCGCGGTCGCGATTGTCTGGTCGATCGGGTCGACCGACCGCGTCACCTATCTGGGTGCGGACCACGGTCAGGAACAGACGGCCGCGCACATCCGCCTCAAGACGCTCCCTCAAGGAAGCTATGTGATCGAGCGAGGACCAATCTATCAGGCGATGCGCGCAGGGTGCCGTTACGACCTCAGTTTCAGCCCTCAGTTCGGCCGCCACGTCAGCGACCGCCAGAGAACGAAGTATATCAGGAGCGCCGTGCTGGTTGACTGTCCTCCAGCTAAGACCAAAGCGGCCGCTTCAGCTGTCCGGCTCACGGAATAGCCACCCTGTTCGACACCACTCTTCGGAGCCGCAACCGGTCGGTAAGCGTGATGTAGACCGACCTCGGGCGCTGGGCGGACGGAAGCGAGAACCAGAGCTGCGTCAGGCTAAACGGCTCGCCGAGGTCGCAGAATCCGTAGAGTCTCGTGTTCCTGACATTGTAGATGTCGACCCAGGTGCGAGATGCAGCGGCGTTGAGCCCGCACGGCGGCAGCTTCGGCGACGCCGCAAACAGCGCTGGCGAGTAGTCATTCCAGTTGACGACCGTCAGCCCGACAATGAGCGTTGATCCAAAAACGAACTGGCCGGCGTATTGGAGCACCGGACGTGGAAACGGCTGCGCCAGCGCCGGTGCCGCAAATCCAGCCAGAAGCGCGGCGGTCAGCAGAATTCGCTTCAAGCTCATATCGATCCTCCCTCGAACGTATGGGCCAAGGCTAACGACGATCAGCCGAAGCCCTTTGATCGTGCTCAACTCGGAGGCTCGTTCGCGTTGGCGGCGAGCACCTTTCAGGTAAGGACATTGCCACGACAGCTCATCGAAACGCGGCCCCCTCGGGGTCCCAAAACCCGATCACGCCGCCAGCACCAAGTTCGCGTTGCCTTCCCCGACCGACTGCGTTAAGCGACACCCACTCCCGGACTGGAAGGGTGGCCGAGTGGTTTAAGGCACCGGTCTTGAAAACCGGCGTGCCCGCAAGGGTACCGTGGGTTCGAATCCCACCCCTTCCGCCAGTATCCACTCCTCCAAACGGCAATAGTTAAGGGATTGAACCTTCTACGATTTTCTGAGGGCGACCTGAGGGTGGCGCGAAGTAGCTACGGTGACAAGCTACGAACTCTGTCACCAAGCGGAGACCGGCAGGGTACCTCGCGTTTCTTCATCGGCAGCTGAGTTCTGGTGTGAGATTGTAGACTGCTGCGGCGATGCAGACGCTGGTCTGCCTGCCCGGCCCATGCGGGAGTTCGAACTTTAGGAGAGGGGGCTACGGCACGACCAATACTGGTACCATTCCATTCGCCAGGACCTCGGATGTTTGACTTCCCAAAAACAGCCTCCTAAGGCCGCGTCGCCCGTGAGATGCCATGACGATCAAGTCGCAACCTTTGGACTTTGCTGTTTCGATGATTGCAGTAGCCGGGTGCGAATTCGGAACATGCAGAAAGTCTGAAGAAACGCCGATTTCCTCCGCCATCGATCGAACCACCTTTAACACATTGTGCGCGTGCTCCTTATGAGCTGCCTCGTAGCTATCGATCTCGTCCTGAGACGGTAGGATCGCCGAGGTGTGCCCACTCCCATAGTCAATGTACATTGCCTCCGTCACTGTAATGATCGTTGCTTTGGCGTTTAGAGCCTTGGCAAGGGCGAGTCCGTGTCTGACGCCTTTGTTCGCAAGGTCTGATCCATCGGTGCTCAAGAGGATGTTGGTATACATTCGATCTCCTCCCCGATCTGGCCAATCACCCGACGCGAATTTGTTCGTGCGCGGATGTCGAACTAGCGGCTATCCACCAGCGGCATAAAAAGTCGCTCAACGACTCATGGTGCGATTGAGCAAAAACGACTTTATTCATCGAACAGGCAATAGCGCGGCACTACTTGGTGAGCGTATCCTTGTATATTTTTCCGTCTTTCATGATGATTTTGAGATTGTTGACGGGGTCGGCAAGAAGGCTGATATCGTTCAACGGATTTCCGTCGACGAGCAGCAAATCCGCTAATGCGCCTTGTTCCACAACGCCGAGTTTGCCGGGATAAGGATTCCGCTTGCCGGATAAGGCCAGCAGTTCGGCATTGGTCGATGTAGCCATGGTCAGCGCTTCGGCGGGCGTGTACCAGCGGGCGAGTGAGGCCAGGATGGCCCCCTGTTGTCGCGCTAGCGCTGCAGAGAACAGAACATCGGTTCCCCACGCCGTCTTGATCTTGTACTTCCTCGCCAATTCGTAGGATCTCGCTATCCCGGGCCAGACCTCATCGGCCTTGGCTCTTTGAACTGAGCCTACTGGAAAGCCCAACCTCAATTCTTCGGGCAGAGGCTGCATACTCAGCCAAACACCCCTGTCTGCAATCAGTTTTGCTGTCTGTTCGTCCATGAGGAAGGCGTGTTCGATACACTTTACTCCGGCTGCAAGTGCTCCTCGAATCGCCGCAGGCGTGAAGGCATGAGCCGTGACGTAGGTGCCCCAATTCTCAGCGGCTTCAACGGCAGCACGTATTTCGGGTTCGGTGAAAGTGGTCACGTCGATCGGACTGAAAGGCGACGACACTCCGCCGCCGGCCGTCAACTTGATTTGTGAAGCGCCTTGCATGAGCTGTTCGCGGGCACGGACGCGGACCTCGTCCGGGCTGTCCGCAACCATCGCGCCGCCGGTCTGCTCCATGCGGGTGAGCATACCGCCGATCGTTCGTGGTAAATCTATAAGCTGGCGAAAATCCCCATGGCCACTCGTCACAGTAATGACGGCGCCTGAGGGATAAATGCGTGGACCCTTGATGATACCTTCGTCAATGGCGCTCTTAAGACCAAATACCGGACCGCCCACATCTCGAACAGTAGTAAAACCGCGCATCAGGGTGTGCGTAGCCTCGTCGCCAGCAACAAGATTGAGGTAGCCGACATCGCCAAATGATTGCACCGGGGTAACTCGGATCAACATCGCATGCCAATGGTTATCGATGAGGCCGGGCATCAGTGTGCGTCCGCCGCCTTCGATATTGCGAATTTCCGCGAGGCTATCCACCGCTAGTGGGTGTAGGGAAATTGTTTCGATCTTGTTACCACGGACCAAGACATTGGAGGGAGCAGACAGCGTGGTGCTCTTGCCGTCGAAGATGCGGACATTCTGAAATAGCGTAGTCCCCCCTTCTGCCGGAGGCGCCTGCTGCGCTAGACATACTCCACCAAACCAACTCGACAGCGCCACCGCGACGGCCAGTGAACGACATGTTGCGCTACCTCGCATTCGCCGCCCCATGCCCAGAGTAATCGAGAAAACTCCCAGCATCACCCGCGCATTCCCCCTCTATGTTCTGTATCAGCGACAGGATATCTTTACGAATGATCAGAGCGGATCGCTCTGATTGCGCCGAACGATTTTCAGAGCCAGGGAGATTGCGCCAGCAACAAGAAAGGCAATGCCGATAGCGGTGAAGCCGGCCGACTCGCTGCTTAAGCCGACCGCTGTCAGCAGCAAACCAAAAAGCAGGAGGAGCATACCCGCGAGCTTCTTGACCAGAAGGATTGGTCTTTCAACTACGATCGCCATCAGCGTACTCCCTTCTTATTGATCAATTCTCGCTATGTCGCTCCACCGCCGGCCCCATGCGTAGGTCAGCCTGACCTGCGCCGTGGGATGTTAGGCCACGCCGAGGACAAATCCGAGCACCCACACTCGGCCGGGAATTCAGCAGGCATGACAAGGCGCCACAACGATGACTAACGCCAATGCCTGTAACCGCAAATGCGACGCCCTCTGCGCCACCAGCACTCCCAGCGACGACGCCGACGCCGACGCCGGCGATGACGTTCCGGGAGGGGCCGCGGTGGCGGGCCTAAGCCAACTTGCGCCTTCTGTTTCAGATTGCTCGACTCGGCCGGAAGGTCTTTGGAAAGTGCAAGCGGTATGGCATTGGCCTCGCTGGGCCGCAGAGTAACGCCGCAACCCGCGGCGAAGGTGACACACAAAAGTCCACGAAGCGCGGCGCGACGATCGACGGTGCTCATGGTTCGATCCTCTTGTTTCGTTGCTTCTTATTCTTCGAACTTAAGACATGTGGCACTCTTCTACGTAGCGAAAATCTACTGTAGCGTGTATCACATAAGAATGAAACGACAGGCGAGCTGACACAACCGGGCGGTTGACGAAGACACGCCAATGCTTCGCGGCAGGAGCAGCCAGGTGAACTCTATCACTAAATCTGGATCCATGTTGCTCGGCTTGTTGAGAACAACAATCGGCGTTCTCATCCGGATCGCGATAGTCACATGGGCCGCACTGGCCATCTATTACTCGAACTTGCCTTGGAGCTGGCTGCGCACGTTTTTAGCTCTGGCATTTGCGGCCTTCGGGATTTGGGCGCTCTGGCGTTCGCGCCAGCGGCGCATGTCCATTCTCTTCCTCGTTTTGTTTCTTGGCGTCGTGGCATGGTGGATCGCGATTCCTCCATCGCACAATCGCCACTGGCGGCCGGAAGTTGCGGTGATGCCGAGGGCGACGATTGATGGCGACCGCGTGCGCCTATCCGGTGTGCGTAACTTCAGCTACCGCAGTCGGAACGAGTTCACAGTAAGCTACGAGGAGCGTGAGGTGTCGTTGGCTCACTTGATAGCCCTGGATTTCTATGTTTCCTATTTTACTGAAGGTCCAGTTGGACACACGTTTGTGAGTTTCGTGTTCGACAATGCGCCACCGCTCGCCATCTCCATTGAAACACGTCCTGAGGTCGGCGAAGGCTTCGCGCCTGTCGCCTCCTTGTTCAAGCAATTCGAGCTGATCTACGTCGTAGGTGAAGAGCATGATATTGTAGGTGTGCGCACCAACTATCGCCACGAGCCGGTGTACCTTTATCGCCTCAATACATCTGTTGAGGACGCGCGCCGGCTACTGATGGTCTATTTGACGCGCATCAACGAATTGGCCGATCAGCCGGAGTTCTACCATCTGCTGACCAACAGCTGCACGATCAATATCGTACGCTATGCAAATGCGGCGGGTAGGCGAGGACGCTTCGACATTCGACATCTGTTCAATGGACTCATCGACAGCTATCTCTACCACTCGGGCCGGATCGAGGCGACGCTGCCGTTTGATGAACTGAGGCGGCGGTCCTTGATCAACGCAGCAGCACATGCGGCCGATGGCACAGCGGATTTCTCGCAACGGATCCGCTCATCTCTGCCGACCGTGATCGGACCTTAACTAGCCTTCTGGGGCGCTGATAATTCGCACCGCGTCTTGAGCGGCTGCACCCGTCTCACGACTGGTAGCTTCAAGCGTCTCAGCTCTTCGTATCAGCGCCCTTCAGCGCCTCCCAGGCGGCCTTGTTCGCCTGATCGAACGCCTTCCGGGATTCGGCGAGCGCGGCGCTCATCACCGACCAGGACTCGCTGCCTGCCTGCTTCAGCTTCTGAAGGCGCGCTTCGGCTTCGGAGGCATCGGATTTCATCTGCTTGAGCGCCGCGTCGATGTCCCCGGTGCGGGCTGCGGCCACCTTGCCCGCGGCCTCGCCGATTTTGTCTGCGGCCTCCCGCCAGGCCCTGGCCTGTGCAGCGGCAATATCCTTGAACGTCGCTTGCTGCTGCTCGAGCTGTTTGCCCGCGCCTTCGAAGTAGGCCTTCACCTGCGCTTCGAATCCATTCCACTGCCTTTCCAGGTCGGCTTTGGCCTCCACCCAGGCCGCTTCGCCGGCCTGCGCCTTGGCCTTGAGCATCTCCTGAAACTCGTCGCGGCGCTTCGTCAGATCGGACAGGAACTGATCGGTCTTCGCCTTGGACTCAACCTTGGCCTGGCCGGCCTTGACCTCGAACGAGGCCAACGCGGCATCCATTTCGTCGATCCGCTCCTTGGCCCAATTCAGATAGTGATGCATGCTGCTCTGCTGTGGCATGGCCGCCTCCGTTGACTTGCCACGTCAGAATTCCAGAACTCCGGCTTGCTTGTATTGACCTGCCTCAACGACCTGCTGGTCCGAAGCGTGCCGGGCCTGACCACCAGGACGTACGAAGCTGCACAGGAACGCGATCCAATCTGAGAGATTAGCCTGACAAGAAGCGTCACGGCGGGCAACGCATGTTCTTCTTTTTCTCGAACCGGCTGGGATGTCTCGGTTCGCTGCTGATCTCCGGCTTCATCACGGTGGCGCTGCTGCTCCTGTTCGGAATAATTCGGTTCTGATCATCGCCGCTCACTGCCAATCCGTCATCTTCGACTTCGAGATATGCTGCGCGCGCGGCTTCAGGAACTCGGCCCCGGCTCGCCCGTTGTTCGCACTCGATCACACGGAGAGCCTCCTTGGAAACGACCATCATCGGAGAATTCGACACGCGCCGCGGCGCCGAGCTCGCGGTCGAGCACGTCGTGCAGGAATGCGGCGTGCCGCGAGGCGACGTCTTCGTCCAGCCCGCCGGCGATGCGAACACGGTGGGAACACGCCCGGCGGGCCCTGACGTCAAGGCTGCGCCCGCACCGGAGGGGCGACAAAAGCTCGAAGGTGTGATTGAAGTCTCCGTCGATTTCCACGGCGACGCCCCGGAGAAAATCGCCGATGCCTTGAGGAGCGCGGGCGCAAAGACTGTCCGCACCAAATGAGGGCAGTGTGCGATGTGCGCCGGACCTGCGGCATCGCGCCGGTTGAACCCCGGCCCCTGAGGCGTGGAACCCGTTGCTTGTTCGAGGCGTTTAGACGCGAATCCCAGTTGCGAGGTCCACCTGCTTCAGACTGCATCGACACTGATCCCCGGCGACACCGTCTGGCGGCGGTGCGAAGCCGCTCGGGTAGCGGTTCTGAACGATGCGGCCGCATATTTCGCGGCCCTGCGGGAGACGCTGCTGGAGGCGCAGGACGTCGTCTACATCATCGGGTGGGATATCCATAGCAAGACCCCGCTGGTCGGCGCGTCTGGGCGGGCGGATGACGGATTGCCGGAGCAGCTTGGTCCATTCCTGCGAGCGCTCGTTCGGCGACGTCCCGCCTTGCGCATCAACATTCTGGTCTGGGATTTCGTCTCGTTCTACGCCTCCGAGAGGGAATGGAATTCGGCGGCGAAGTTCACCGCGGACACGGACGACCGCGTGCGGTTTCACCTCGACGCGACGCTTCCGTTTGGTTCGGCGCAACACCAGAAGATCGTCTGCGTTGATGGCTCACTGGCATTCGTCGGCGGGCTCGATCTGACGGTCAGGCGCTGGGACACGAGTGACCACCGCGCCGACAATGCAATGCGCTGCGATCCCCAGCGGAAGCGATACCCGCCGTTTCACGACGTTCAGTGCCTGGTCGACGGGGATGTTGCGGAGCGGCTGTTCGAACTCGCCGAGGAACGCTGGCGGGCGGCGGGCCAACAGGCTGATGAACGGCGCGTCCTGAAGAGCGCTCGCTGGCCGACGAATGTACCGGTCGAAACCGAGCACTTGCCTGTGGGTATTGCCAGGACCGATGTGGTCTCTCCTGCGGGCTCGACGATCAGGGAGGTCGAACGCTCGTTCATTGCAGGCATCCGGTCGGCGACGAACTTCGTGTACATCGAGAATCAATTCACGAGCGCGACCAGGATGGCGCGCGAACTGGCAGAGCAGATGCGTCGCGTGCCGTCGCTTCGCGCTCTGATCGTTGCGCCCAAACTGCATTCCTCGTGGCTGGAATCCCAGGCCATGCAGAACGGCCGGGGCGCCTTCATGGACTGCTTCGGGGAGACTGGCGTCGCCGATCGCATCCGTTTCGTCTACCCGGTCTCGCGCAGCGGAAACAAGGAAGCCGCGGTGATGGTCCACAGCAAGCTCATGGTCGTCGACGACCGGATCCTGAGGATCGGCTCGGCCAACCTGAACAATCGGTCGATGGGCGCCGACAGCGAATGCGACCTGATCTTTGAAGCTGCAACGGAGGAGCATCGGGATGTCATCACCTCGGTGCGCCGTCGCCTGATCGGCCATTTCTGCGGTCTCGACGAACACGCCATCACGCAGAACGAGCATCGCCTGTTCGCCCTGCTGGACGAGGTGTCGAAAGCTCGTGGCCCCCAGACGTTGCGGAAAGTCGAGTCTTCGGTTCTAACCAGTACGCTGGCCACCCTGGTTCAGCCGGTGGCGGACCCTGAGCTGCCTCTTCATCTGGAGCGCGCGGCCTCTCGCATGTGGAGCACGAAAACGTTAATCGGGATCGCCTCAATCGCCGTGGCGCTTTTCGGGCTGGCGATGGCCTGGTCGTACACCTCCTTGAGCGATTTCGCCGATGCAGGTCATCTTTCGACGCTTCTGTCTGCCTATTCGCAGTCCATCTGGGGGCCGCCATTGGCAGTCGCGGCCTTTGTCGTTGGCGGGCTCGTCGTCTTTCCAGTTCTCGTGCTGATTGCAGCAACTGCCGCTGCCCTTGGCCCATGGCTGGGTTTCGTCACGGCGATGGCGGGCGTCCTGGTCAGTGCTTTGATCCTTTTTGCGATCGGCCGCGTCCTCGGCCGAGAACGCCTTCAGCGTCTGTTGGGCCGACGTGCCGCGCGCATCCAGGAGCGTGTCGTTGGGAAGGGGGTCGTGGCGGTTGTCGTCATCCGGATGCTCCCCGTAGCGCCGTTCTCAGTAGTGAACGTCGTGGCCGGTGCGAGCACACTGCCTCTTCGTGACTTTATCCTCGGAACTCTGTTGGGCAGCACGCCCGGTATCCTCGCCATGGCGGTTCTGGGCTCGCAGATCGCAGAACTCGCCAGAAATGCGTCCTGGAGCAACATGTTGCTGCTGGCACTGGCATTCCTCGGCTGGCTCGCACTCTGCGCCGGCGCGCAGTTCGTTACGACGTGGCTCGCCGGGAGGCGTTGATGGCGCCCGTGCGATTCATGACGTGGAATGTGCACGGTACGTTCAATCTCAATCCAAGGTTCGATCTGGAGGGTGTTTGTTCCATCATTCGCAAGTGGTCGCCGGATGTCGTCGCACTCCAGGAGGTGGATTCGCGATCCCGGTCGGACGATCCATTTGCGAAGCTGGCGAGTGTCGTCGGCGATCACCGTGTTCACGCCAAGTCGATCGTCACGAAGGATGGCGACTACGGTCAGATGCTGCTGAGTCGCTTTTCGTTCTCCAGCGTGCCCGAGATCGTCGACGTGTCGTATCAGGAGCGGGAACCACGCCGGGCCATTGCGACGGATTTGCTGACGCCTGCCGGCGATGTGCGCGTGGTGGCCACGCATCTCGGCTTGAGCATTCATGAGCGCTATGCCCAGGCACGGGCCCTTGTGAGCCTGGTGAAACCGGTGAGAACCGTCGTCCTCGGCGATTTCAACGACTGGTTCTGGGTCCGGTCCGTGCGGCGCGTTCTCGCACAGGCCTGTCCCAATCGTACGCAGCTGCGGACTTTCCCGTCACGCCTGCCTCTGATGCGGCTTGACCGGATCTATGCCACGCCCGACAGCCGCATCGGGAAAGTCTGGACCGACGGAGAGGCGAGGGCCTATTCGGACCATCTGCCGGTCATTGCGGAGATCGAGATTCCGCAAACGGAAGGTGCCGGTCATCCGGATCGGTCGGGCCCGGGATGATTTTCCGGTGTCAGAACCCGGCTGTTTTGCCCGACACGTCAACTACCGCTGCGCCTATTTGAAACGCTTGCATCCTGAGCGACTTGGCTACTGTGCATGGGGTTGTTTCGCGGTTTCAATGTCCGCGTCCATGCCTCCGCCTGGCCATGCGGAACTTTTGTCTCGCTGCCGGGTTGTATGGCCATGACTGAAGACCTTTCCTTCCGACGCAAACCCCTGACCCCCGAACAGCGCCAGGCCCGCGACGCGGCACGCCGGATCGAGGCCGAGAAGGCCATGCGCGACCATGAAGCGGCGCAAAAGGCGTTTTACGCCAACAAGGAACGGCTGAGGGCCGAGCGGCTTGCGCGCGAAGCTGCCGCCTCAAAATCCTGAATTCGCGTCCGGCGGTCCAGACCTGCGCTAGTGCCGCCAGGACTTCGTCTTTGCGCCCAAGGCGAGCTTGAGCGCCTGGACGGCCTCTGCGAATGGCCCGCGAGGCATTTGTGCCTCGATGGTCTCGGCGGCGATGCGACAATCGTCCGCGACCTTGAGCAGCCCGCTTCGCGTGAGATCCATGGTGGAGAGGGCGGCCTGCTCCAGGCAGACCCGTTCAAGCCGTCGAAACTCCCGCAGCTCTCTGTTCATGCGTCAGCTCTCGATATGTCCCAACGCCATGCGGCGCTGAGTCTCCCTAACGAATGGTAAACACCTCTGTGTCGCCGATCTTGCTGGCGCGGAGCTGTTGCCTGCGCCGCTATGCAGGCGCCCCGGAGCACGGGGGAGCGTAGGCGGGGACTCGTCTCGAAGCCATTCGGCAAATGATCCGCCGGGATCGCGAAAGCCGCTGCACTTATCGCCGGCGGCTCGACGGAGGCCCGCGCCAGCTTCTATCGCCGTTCGTTATTGGGGCTACGCCAAGCGGCGTGTCAGCGGCGCTTGCGGTCAACTGGAAAGGTTGCGAGCTGTGTCGCAATTGAGCTGGCTGGGCTCACACAGGAAGAGAGCGCTCAGGCAAACGCCAGGGCAACGAGGCTCGAGCAGAGCAGAACCAAACCGCCGGCAGTCAATGCCAGGAAGCCATCGGATACAAAGTCGTGGTTACGCATGGGACACCTGCCGCTCTCGTTTTCGATGCTTGAACGGATCGATCAAAATCGCCCGAACGCCCCGCCTTGAAAGAGGTGATGCTTGCCGCCCGCGCGAGTGCCTTCACGCCCTCGTGCGGTAACCTTCAAACGCATGGGCCAGGAAGATCCCCGCGCTCACCAAGCCCATCAGTGCCGAAACCGTCTCGATCATCGTTCAATTCCAAATCCCACCCTTGCATCCGAGAGAACGCGTGCGGCCTTGCACAGTCAAAAGAATTTCGGTCAGCGACGCGACAATGGGGGCGGGGTGAGGATTTGGCGCAACAGAATGTCCAGCCTTGGCACAGAGCAGGGGGCGTGCGCCCCGTAGATCAACGGGAAGAAGCGAACCTCCCGTTTACCATCCTGACGTGATCGCTGTGGGCTCCCCATTTCCGCCGTGTTCCGGTTGCGTTATCCTTACCACTTCCGATGCGGTGGTGGGCCGCCTCGGAATTTGAAGGACCGGACAGCGCGCCCCCGTAGCCAAAGCGGGTTGGGTATGCCTCCGGCGAAGTGGTATTTGGGGCGCATGGGGATCCGACGGTCAGATTCGGTTTTGCGGGCCGCGCGCGGTGTT
This sequence comes from Bradyrhizobium sp. in8p8, assembly GCF_000426845.1. Classification (GTDB taxonomy): domain Bacteria; phylum Pseudomonadota; class Alphaproteobacteria; order Rhizobiales; family Xanthobacteraceae; genus Bradyrhizobium; species Bradyrhizobium japonicum_C. The sequence continues at coordinate 89,766 of NZ_AUGD01000002.1, forward strand.
GCGGCGGTCGCGACCTGCCTTGCGCTCGCCAATTGCGCCTCCTCCAACAAGTTCGCCGGCCGCGTCGATCCGAAATACGGCGTGTCCTCGAGCCCCAGGGTCGTGGCCTGGGGTGACCCGGTCCCGAAGGGGGGTGGCACTTACCGAGTCGGCAAGCCCTATTTGGTGGCGGGCCGGACCTACGTGCCGGAGGAGGACGTCAACTACCGCGCCGAGGGCATGGCGTCCTGGTACGGCGACAGTTTTCATGGCCGCCTGACGGCCAATGGCGAGGTGTTCGACATGACTTCGCTGACGGCGGCGCATCCGACCCTGCCGATGCCGTCCTACGCGCGGGTGACCAATATCTCGAACGGCAAGTCGCTGATCGTCCGCGTCAATGATCGTGGGCCCTATCACGGCAATCGCCTCATCGACGTGTCGAACAAGGCCGCCGAACTGCTTGAATTCAAAGGAAATGGCGTCGCCAAGGTGCGGGTCGAATATGTCGGCCGGGCACCGCTTGAGGGCTCGGACGACCGCCAGCTCCTGGCGACGCTGCGCACTGGCGTTCCCGCGCCGTCACCCTCGATGGTGCGGGTCGCCTCGGCCAAGCCGTTCGTACCGGAGCTGTCGTCCTCGAGCCGCGGCGCCATTCGCGGCGAGGTCCCGATGCCGGAAGGGCGTCCTTATAATCTCGGCAACAGCCAGGCCGACATGGCTTCGCTCAATGCGACGACGGAGATGTCGGCATCGGGACGCGGCCGGGGCCGGGCACTCCAGAACGCTCGGGCGGTGTCCTACGAGGAGGATGGCCGCTACGCCGCCGGGAGCGCTGGCTCGCCGGCGAATGGTGCGGCCGAGGCCCGCAGCATCCTGAGTGGTCGCGGGCTCTACTGAGCCGCACTCGCCTTCAGGAATTGCACCAGCGCCGTGTTCACCTCGTCAGGTCGCTCCTGCTGCACCCAATGCCCGGCGCCCTCGATGATCAGCTTCCGCTTCAGGTTGGGCAGCACGCGTTCGAGCTCGTTCACGCGCTTGGCGCCGATCAGGCCTGTGATCACCGCGTCCTTCGAGCCTGCGATGAACAGGGAAGGCTGGTAGATCTGGGCATCCTGCCAGGGCGCGGTCAGCTCCCAATTGCGGTCGATATTACGGTACCAGTTCAACCCGCCGCGGAAGCCGGACTTGCGGAAGCTTTCGGTGAAATAGGCGAGGTCAGCCTCGCTCAGCCAGCCGGGGAGCGGCTCTTCGGCGCCCGCATGGCCGAGAAAGCCCTTGCCCTCCTGCACGAACATGGCCGCGGACGGATCGGCGAGGCCGCGTCCGCCGAGCACGATGCGCATGGTGCGAGCGACGTCGCGCTCCAGCTCGGCTTCGGCGACGCCTGGCGTCTGGAAATACTGCCAATAGAAATTGGTGATGCCACCCTGGCGCAACAGATCGAGCGGCTTGCCACGGCCGCGGAATGGCGGCGGCACGCTCAGTCCCGCGACCGCCGTGAAGATGTCGGGCCGGAACAGCGCCGCGTGCCAAGCGACCGGAGCGCCCCAATCGTGGCCGACCACCATCGCCTTGCGCTCTCCGAGCGCCTGCACGAGACCGACGATGTCGCCGACCGTGTCGAAGATCGAGTAGGCCGCAGCGTCGGGCGGCGCGGCGCTCTGGCCATAGCCGCGCATGTCCGGGGCGACGACGTGAAAGCCGGCCGCGGCCAGCGCGGGGATCTGGTGACGCCAGGAATAGGATAGTTCCGGCCAGCCATGGCAAAGCACGACCAGCGGACCCTGGCCGGCTTCGCGGATGAACAGCTCGATCCCGTTGGCCTTGATCATGCGGGTTGAGGACATTCGCTTTTCCGCCTTGTTTCAGGGGTTTGGTCGAGAAACATGAGGCACGATAGGGGCGCGGCGAGAATCGTGCAATCTCAGGGACAAGCGTCCAGCCGCGTGTTGTTCGCATCTGTTCCAACTGTTAGAACGCTCTCTCAGGGCTTCGCCATGTCACTTCGTCTTCCTATGCTTCGTTGCAACCGGTTCACCGCCGGCACGCTGACGCGCGGCCTGATCGCGGCGGCCTTGATCGCAGGCATGGCCTGGGGCGGGGCGGTTCTGGCTGCCAACCAGAGCGTCCAGGGCGCCAAGAAAGCGGACGACGTTGGCTTCGATGGCGATGCCCCGACGGCGATCCTGATCGAGGCCTCCTCAGGCAGCGTTCTGTTCGAGAAGAACGCCGACGAGCTGCGCGCTCCGTCGAGCATGATGAAGCTGATGACCGCGGAGGTCGTCTTCAATGCGATCAAGAAGGGCGACATCAAGCTGACGGACGAGTACCGGATCAGCGAGAATGCCTGGCGCCGAGGCGGTGCGCCCTCGGGCGGTTCGACCATGTTCGCCGCCATCAACAGCAAGGTCTCGGTCAACGATCTCCTGCATGGCGCGATCATCCAGAGCGGCAATGACGCCTGCATCGCGCTCGCCGAAGCCATGGCGGGCAATGAGCGGATTTTCGCGGCCGACTTCATGACCAAGCGTGCGCGAGAACTCGGTCTCACCAGATCGACTTTCGCCAACTCCAATGGCCTGCCCGACCCCCGCAACAAGATGACTGTCCGCGAGCTCGCCATGCTCGCCCGGCACATCATTCTCGACTTCCCCGAATTCTACAAACTGTTCGGCGAGAAGGAGTTCACCTGGAACAAGATACGACAGCAGAACCGCAATCCGCTGCTCAATTCGATGGAAGGCGCCGACGGCCTGAAGACCGGCTACACCAAGGAGGGCGGCTACGGCATGGTCGGTTCGGCCGTCCAGAACGGCACGCGCCTGATCGTCGTCGTCAACGGGCTCGACGATTCCGACGACCGCGCCAGCGAAGCGAAGAAGATGCTGGAATGGGGCTTCCGCAATTTCGAGACGCGCACGCTGTTCGCGGCCGAGCAGCCGGTCGGCTACGCCAAGGTGTTCGGCGGCGAGAGCCGCTCCGTCAAGCTGGTAGCCAAGACGCCGGTGAAGGTGATGGTTCACAAGAACGGCAGCGACAAGCTGATTGCGCGCATCGTCTATAGCGGTCCGGTGCGTGCGCCAATCGAGCCCGGGCAGCGGGTCGGCGTGGTCAAGGTCTGGCGCAGCGGCAACGTCGCCGTGGAGACGCCGGTCTATGCGGCCGAGGCGATCGGCACCGGTTCGACCATGCGCCGCGCGATCGACGGCGCCAGCGAGCTCGTGATCGGCATGTTCCGCGCAGGCGCCGAGAAGCTCTGACCATGGCTGAGGGCTCGCTACAGCGGCCGTCCGGACGTGGACGCTTCATCACCTTTGAAGGCGGCGAGGGCACGGGCAAGTCGACCCAGATCAAGAAGCTCGCAGACCGCCTCAAGGCGGCAAAGCTGCGCATCCGGGTGACGCGCGAGCCGGGGGGCTCGCCGGGCGCCGAGATCATGCGTCATCTGGTCCTGTCGGGCATGGGCAAGCTGCTCGGCCCGGAAGCGGAGACGCTGCTGTTTGCCGCTGCCCGGGACGATCACGTCCGCACCGTGATCCAGCCGGCGCTCAGCCAGGGCGTCTGGGTGCTGTGCGACCGCTTCGCCGACTCGACCCGGGCCTATCAGGGCAGCCTTGGCCGCGTGCCCGATGGCCTGATCAACGCCATGCAGCGGGTCACCATTGGCGACCTCAAGCCGGACCTCACCATCGTGCTCGATTTGCCGGTCGAGATCGGCCTGCAACGCGCCGCCGCGCGCCGCGGCAGCGGCACGCCCGACAGGTTCGAGGCCGAGAAGCTCAGCTTCCACCAGGGCCTGCGCGAGGCCTATCGCAAGATCGCAGCCGAGGATCCCGCGCGTTGCGTGCTGATCGACGCCAATTCGGACCCTGACACGGTCGCCGCGCGGGTCTGGACCGCGCTGCGCGAGCGTCTGCTTCCCACGCCGGCGTCAGTGGTGTCGGCATGAGCCCACGTCAGGCCGAGCGCGAAACCGCAGTTACGCATCCGCGCGAGACGTCGCTGTTGTTCGGCCATCGCGAGGCCGAGGCCGCGCTGCTGAGCGCCTATCGCAGCGGGCGCATTCCTCATGCCTGGCTGATCGGCGGCCCGCAAGGGATCGGCAAGGCAACGCTGGCCTATCGCATGGCCCGCTTCGTGCTCGCTCATTCGCAGCCGCTGGCGCCCGCCGTGCAGCGCGCCGAAGATCTTGCGATCGATCCTGACGATGCCGTGGCGCGGCAGGTGGCGGCCGGCTCGCACGGCGGCCTGCTGACATTGGAGCGTACAGCCAACGACCGCGGTGTGATGCGCACCGTGATCACCGTGGACGAGACGCGGGAGACGATTGCGTTTTTTGGCTCGACCGCTGCGGCCGAAGGTTGGCGTGTCTGCATCGTCGACACCGTCGATGAACTCAATCCCAACGCGGCCAACGCGCTTCTGAAGATTCTCGAGGAGCCGCCGCAGCGATCGCTGTTCCTTCTGGTGAGCCATGCGCCGGCTCGCGTGCTCGCCACGATCCAGTCACGGTGTCGCAAGCTGCGGCTGCGGCCGCTCGCGACGGATGATGTGATCGGAGCGGCTTCTTCAGTCGCCAACATCGATCCGAGCGATGCCGCGCTGCGCGAGGCGGCGGAAGCATCCGAGGGCAGTGTGGCGCGCGCCTTGGCGCTGCTCGGCGGTGATGCGCTCAAGCTCCAGCAGCGCACCGCGGCCCTGCTGGCCCGCCTGCCGCAGGTCGACCCGCGCGAATTGCACACGCTCGGCGATTCGCTCGGCACCAGCGACCGCGTCGCGCTCGCCGCCTTCGTTGACGGCATCGATCGCTGGATCGCGGAGCGCCTGCATGCGGACGACGTCAATGCCAACCAGAACCTGCCGCGCCTTGCGCGCTTAGCTGAGGTATGGGAAAAGATCGTCCGCGCCGCGCGCGACACCGAAACCTACAATCTGGAGCGCAAGCCCTTGGTTTTCTCGGTGTTCGGCTGGCTGGCGGACGCAACGCGCTAGAGCATGATCCGAAAAGGTGCGCAGCGGCTTTCCGAGGGGATCATGCGCAAATCAACAATCGAACTCAGGTTCGTTTCCAGATTTCGAGAAGCCGGCAAAGGAATTCGTGGTGGCAACGCGAGCTAGGAAAACCGTCAAGAGCAAGAGCGGCAAGAAGGCTGCGAAAAAAGCCGTCAAGAAAGCCACGAAGAAGGCCGTGAGGGGGCGCACGCGCAAGACTGCGAAGAGTGCCAAGAAGGCAGCCAAGTCGAAGACGGCTCACGCCAAGAAAAGCGCTGCCAGGACGGCAAGGAAGGCCGGCAAGAAGGCTGCTAGGAAGCAGCTGGCTGCCAAGAAGACGGTGAAGAGGGCGGCCAAGAAAGCAGCTGGAGCTCCGGCGAAGAAAGTGGCCAGGACGGTGAGGGGCACTGCGCCTGCAGTGATCGTCAAGCCAGCTTCCGCCGTTACGCCGCCGAAGGCAGCGAAGCCGAAGATCTCGACTCCGAAGGTGCCGCGTGCGCCGAAGCCCGCAGCGCCCGTTGCCAACCCCTCGCGCGACAACGTGTTCTACGTCACGACAGCTATCGCCTATCCCAACGGCAGCCCGCATATCGGCCATGCCTATGAGGCGATCGCGACCGACGTGCTGGCGCGCTTTGCCCGGCTCGACGGCAAGGACGTGTTCTTCCTGACCGGCACCGACGAGCACGGTCAGAAGATGGTGCAGACGGCGGCCGGCGAAGGCATGTCCGCCGCCGCGCTTGCGACCCGCAATGCCGGCCGTTTCAGGGAGATGGACGAACGCCTGAACGTGTCGTTCGACCGGTTCATCCGCACCACGGAGGAGCAGCATCACCGCTCCAGCCAGGAGATCTGGCGGCGCATGGAGGCGAACGGCGACATCTATGCCGACACATATGCCGGCTGGTACTCGGTGCGCGACGAGGCCTATTACGCTGAGGACGAGACGCGCCTGAACGATGATGGCGTCAGGCTTGGACCGCAGGGCACGCCTGTCGAATGGGTCGAGGAGAAGAGCTATTTCTTCCGTCTGTCCGCATACGAGGACAAGCTGCTGAAGCTCTATGCCGATCACCCTGATTTCATCGGTCCGGACTCCCGGAAGAACGAGGTGGTGAGCTTCGTCAAGAGCGGTCTTCGCGACCTCTCGATCTCGCGCACCACCTTCGACTGGGGTGTGAAAGTGCCTGGCGACGAAGAGCACGTGATGTATGTCTGGGTCGACGCACTGACCAACTACATCACGGGCGTCGGCTTCCCCGACGAGCAGGATGCGAACTGGCGCTATTGGCCGGCCGATGTGCACATCATCGGCAAGGACATCATCCGTTTTCACGCCGTGTATTGGCCGGCGTTTCTGATGTCGGCCGGGATTCCGCTGCCGAAGCGGGTCTATGCCCACGGCTTCCTGTTCAACAGGGGCGAGAAGATGTCGAAATCGGTCGGCAATGTCGTCGATCCCTTCAACCTCGCCGAGCAGTACGGCGTCGACCAGCTGCGCTACTTCTTCCTGCGCGAGGTGCCGTTCGGGCAGGACGGCAATTACAACCACGAGGCCATCGTCGCGCGGATCAATGCCGATCTTGCCAACGACCTCGGCAATCTCGCGCAACGCTCGTTGTCGATGATCGCCAAGCAGCTCGGCGGCGTGCTGCCGGAGCCCGGCGAGTTCAGCGACAATGACAAGGCAATCCTTGCGATGGCCGACGGCATGGTTGCCACGTCACGCGAAGCCATGGCGACGCAGCAGATCCATCAATGGCTGAACGCCGTGTGGGCCGTGGTCGCAGAAGCCAACCGCTACTTTGCGGGAGAGGCGCCGTGGGCGCTCGCGAAGACTGATCCCGTCAGGCAGAGGACGGTGCTTTATGTCACCGCCGAGGTCGTGCGGCAGATCGCGATCCTGGCCCAGCCGGCGATGCCGACGGCCTCGGGATTGCTGCTCGACAGCCTCGGCATCCCCGCAGACGAACGCAATTTCGCGATGCTCGGTGGCGCCAAGCGGATCGCGCCCGGCTCGATCTTGCCGGCACCGACGCCGGCATTCCCGCGCTACGTCGAGCCGGCGGCCTAGAGGCGTTCGCGCAATGTTGGTCGACAGCCACTGCCATCTGGATTTTCCGGACTTTGCGGAAGATCTCGACGGGATCGTGTCGCGGGCGCGAGCTGCCGGCATCGTGCGCATGGTCACGATCTCGACGCGGGTGCGGCGGCTGAAGGACCTACTCGCGATCGCCGACCGTTACGACGACGTATATTGCTCAGTCGGCACCCATCCGCACAACGCGGACGAGGAAGACGGCATCGCGCCGGACGAGCTTGTTGCATTGACGGAGCACCCCAAGGTCGTCGCGCTCGGCGAGTCCGGGCTCGACTATTTCTACGATAACGGCTCGCCGGAGGCGCAGGCGAGGGGCTTTCGCACCCACATCGCCGCCGCTCGTGCCACCGGCCTGCCGCTGGTGATCCACACCCGCGAGGCCGACGAGGACTGCGCACGCATCCTGGAAGAGGAAACAGCAAAGGGATCGTTTCGCGCCGTGCTGCATTGTTACACCGGCGGGCGAGAGCTGGCGCTGAAGGCGGTGTCGCTCGGGCTCTATGTTGGCTTCACCGGCATCCTGACGTTCAAGAAATCGGAGGCCTTGCGCACGCTCGCGGCCGAATTGCCGTCCGATCGCATCCTGGTCGAAACGGATTCGCCCTATCTCGCACCGGGTAAATTTCGGGGCAAACGCAACGAGCCCGCTTACGTGGTCGAGGTCGCAAAGGTGTTGGCAGAGACTCGCGGAGTCTCGCTCGACGAGATCTCGCGCCAGACGACCGAAAACTTCTTCCGTCTGTTCTCGAAGGTGAAAGCTTGAGACTGGGAGCTACATGACGCTGACGTTGACGATCCTGGGCTGCGGCTCCTCCGCCGGCGTTCCCCGCCCGGCGCTCGGCTGGGGCGCCTGCGATCCCAACAATCCCAAGAACCGCCGTCGTCGCTGTTCGCTGCTGGTCGAACGGATCTCCGAGCATGGCACGACACGCATCCTGATCGACACCTCGCCCGACCTGCGCGAGCAATTGCTCTCGACCAATGTCGACCACATCGACGCGGTGTTCCTGACGCACGAGCATGCCGATCAGACCCACGGCATGGACGATCTTCGCTCCGTCGTCATGCACATGCGCCGGCGTATCCCGACCTATTTCAACCAGTCGACGGCCAAAGACATCCTGTCCCGGTTTTCCTATTGCTTCATTTCGCCAGAGGGCAGCGATTATCCGCCGATCCTGACCCGGCACTCGATTGAAGCTGGCGAAAGCCAGACCATCCTGGGGAAGGGCGGGGCGGTGACGATGACCGCCTTCCTGGTGCAGCACGGCAACATTCCCGCGCTCGGCTACCGCATCGGCGATGCCGCCTACACGCCTGATCTCAACGACATCCCGCGCGAGAGCTGGGGTGCACTGGAAAATCTCGATCTCTGGATCGTCGATGGTCTGCGCTATACCAGCCATGTCAGCCATTTCAGCATCAACGACGCGCTGTCGTGGATCGAACGGTTCAAGCCAAAGCGCGCAGTCATCACCAACATGACGGCCGATGTCGATTACGAGGTCATCAGGCAGTCGCTGCCGGCCGGCGTGGTGCCAGCCTATGACGGGCTGCGGCTGGAGACGCATTGAACCTGAGGTAGAAATTCCGGCACATGCCGGCACACTCCTTGCTTGCACAGGCCGCATCATGTTGATCTAACAGGCGTTGGGTGGGGCGATATTCAGACACGATCCGGCGTGGTCGATTGAATCGCTTCGTGTGAGGATGGGGATTGCGTTGGCAGGAGACGATGTAGGAGCTCGAGGACCGGTGCGCCGCGCTCTGGACCTGCTTTATCTCGGCGCGGGCTACGCCGCGGGCGTCTTCCTGGTCGCAATCTTCGCAATCATGATGGCCATGTCCGTCGGGCGCCAGTTCGCGATCAACATTCCCGCCGGCGATGATTTCGCGTCTTGGTGCATGGCGGCGATGGCTTTCCTCGGTCTCGCGCACACATTCAAGCGCGGGGAGATGATCCGGGTGGGACTCTTGCTGGAACGCCTGCACGGGCGGACCAAGCAGATCGCGGAGATCTTGGCGCTCGGGATTGCCACCGCCTTCATTCTCTATTTCACGCGCTATGCCGTGCAGATGACTTACGACTCCTGGCGCTTCAACGATGTGGCCCAGGGCGTCATCGCACTTCCGCTCTGGATTCCGCAGCTCGGCTTTGCCGGCGGCCTCGCGATCCTGTCGATCGCGCTCATCGATGAATTGGTCAATGTCGCCGGCGGCAATCGCCCGAGCTACGAGAAGGGCTCGCCGGACGAGACGCCGGACGAATTCATCGAGCGCATCTCGCAGGGCGGCGGAGGTTGACCATGGCCAATCTCGGCATGATCGAGCTGGCGTTCGTCCTGCTCGGCGTAATGATTCTGCTGCTGGGAAGCGGCGTGTGGATCGCAGTCTCGCTCGGCCTCGTCGGCTTCGTAGCGATGGCGCTGACGACCAGCTTGCCGCTCGGCGCCGTGCTCGCCACCACAACTTGGAGCGCCAGCTCCTCGTGGACGCTGGCCGCGCTGCCGCTGTTCATCTGGATGGGCGAGATCCTCTTCCGCACCAAACTGTCGGAAGAAATGTTCCGGGGACTGTCGCCCTGGGTTCAGTGGCTGCCCGGGCGGCTCACGCATGTCAACGTGATCGGCTGCGGCATCTTCGCGGCAGTGTCGGGCTCGTCCGCCGCGACCTGCGCGACCATCGGCAAGATTGCGCTGCCCGAGCTCGACAAGCGCGGCTACGACAAGAGCCTCAGCCTCGGATCGCTCGCAGGCGCCGGCACGCTCGGCCTGCTGATTCCGCCCTCGATCCCGATGGTGGTTTACGCGGTCACCGCGAATGTTTCGGTGCTTCAGGTGTTCCTCGGCGGATTCCTGCCGGGCGTCCTCGTGATGGTGCTCTATTCCGGCTACATCATCATCTGGTCGCTGCTCAATCCCAACAAGGTCCCGCCGCGCGATCCGCCGATGCCGTTCCGACAGAAATTGCGAGAGTCGGCCAAGCTCGCACCCTGCTTGCTCCTGATCCTGGCCGTCTTTCTTTCACTCGTGTTGGGCTTCGCCACGGCCACGGAATGCGCGGCATGGGGCGTCACGGGCGCGTTGCTGCTGGCATGGTGGAGCGGCACGCTCACGCGCAAGAATTTCCTCGAGAGCATCATGAGCGCGACGCGCCTCACCTGCATGATCATGCTGATCCTGGCAGGCGCGGCCTACACCACGGCTGCGATGGCCTATACGGGCATTCCGGCCGCGCTCGCCACCTGGGTGCAGGGCCAGCAGCTCACGCCGAGCATGCTCGCACTGTATCTGAGCATCATGTACATCATCCTGGGCTGCCTGATCGACGGCATATCGATGATCGTTCTGACTGCCGTCATCGTGCTGCCAATGGTCAGGCAGGCCGGGCTCGATCTGGTCTGGTTTGGCGTTTATCTCATCATTCACGTCGAGATGGCGCAAATCACACCGCCGGTTGGCTTCAATCTTTTCGTGCTCCAGAACATGAGCGGTCGTGATACGTTCACTGTAGCGCGGGCGACATTCCCGTTCTTCGTGCTATTGCTGGCTGCCGTATTCATCATCACGGAGTATCCGCAGATCGTGATGTTCTTGCCCAAGCTTGCTTTCCCAGACTGATATAGCCGTTTCCGATTGACTGTGAGGAGAAGCCTGATGATGTCTCGTTTAGTTCGCGCATCCTTGATCGCTGGCGCGATGCTGGCTGCAACCCCCGCTTTGGCTCAGACCAAATGGAATCTGCCGGCAGCGTATCCTGCCGACAATCCGCACTCCGAAAACCTGGTGGCCTTCGCCAAGGATGTCGAAGCCGCCACTTCCGGCAAGCTCCAGATCACGGTTCATCCCGGCGCCTCCCTGTTCAAAGCACCCGACATCAAGCGTGCGGTGGTAACCGGGCAGGCGCAGATGGGCGAAGTGCTGTTGTCGATCCACGAGAACGAGGACCCGCTGTTCGGCGTCGACGTCGTACCGTTTCTCGCGACCAGCTTCCCCGACGCGATGAAGCTGTATCAGGCGTCCAAGCCCGCGATCGCCAAGAAGCTCGACGCGCAGGGTCTCAAACTGCTGTTCGTCGTGCCATGGGCGCCCCAGGGCGTCTACGTCAACAAGCCGCTCGCGGCGATCGAAGACATGAAGGGCTTGAAGTGGCGTGCCTACAATGTCGGGACTGCGCGTATCGGCGAATTGGTGGGCGCCCAGTCGGTCACGATCCAGGCGGCCGAGCTGCCGCAGGCGCTGGCGACCGGCGTCGTGAACTCCTTCATGTCCTCGGGGGGCACCGGCTACGACGTGAAGGCCTGGGAGTCGCTCAAGTATTTCTATGACGTGCAGGCCTGGATTCCCAAAGACTACACGTTCGTCAACAAGGCCGCATTCGAGGCACTCGACAAGGCGACCCAGGAGGCCATTCTCAAGGCCGCTGCGACCGCGGAAACCCGCGGCTGGAAGGCCTGGCAGGACAAGAGCACCTGGTACCTCGATCAACTCAAGGCGAAAGGCATGACCGTCGAGCCGCCGAGCCCGGCGCTCAAGTCCGGCTTCCAGAAGATTGGTGAGCAGCTCACGGCCGACTGGCTCAAGAAGGCCGGGGCCGACGGCCAGGCTATCGTCGACGCCTACAAGAAGATGTGAGACCGATGCAGCCTTCCGCTCTCCGCTTTCCGGCGCGGGGGCGGAAGGCCATCCGGCAGTTGAATCAGCTCGAAATCGCCTGCGCCGAGCCAACCTCGTTGCGCAGCAGGAATTTCTGGATCTTGCCGGTCGAGGTCTTGGGGATCGACCCGAACACGACGGCCTTCGGGGTCTTGAAGCCCGACATGTGGCTGCGACAGAACGCAATGATGTCAGCCTCGGTCGCGTGTGCACCGTCCTTCAATTCGACGAAGGCGCAGGGCACTTCGCCCCATTTCGGATCGGGCTTTGCGACCACGGCTGCAAACAAGACGGCCGGGTGCTTGTAGAGGATGTCCTCGACCTCGACGGAGGAGATGTTCTCGCCGCCGGAAATGATGATGTCCTTGGAACGGTCCTTGATGATCACGTAGCCGTGCTCGTCGAGCACGCCGAGGTCGCCGGTGTGAAACCAGCCGCCTTCGAAGGCTTCCTTGGTCGCTTTCTCGTTCTTGAGATAGCCCTTCATAACGATGTTCCCGCGGAACATGACCTCGCCGATGGTCTCGCCATCGCGCGGGACTTCCTGCATGGTCTGCGGATTGATCACGGTGACGCTTTCCTGGAGCGGGTAGGGCACGCCCTGCCGGCGCTTCATGCGGGCGCGTTCGGCAGGCGCAAGCTCGTCCCAGCCGGGCTGCTCGGCGCAGACGGAGGCGGGACCGTAAACCTCGGTCAGACCGTAGACATGCGTCAGCTTGATGCCGATGCTTTCGGCGCCTTCGAGCACGGCGACCGGTGGCGCTGCGCCTGCGATCAGGCCCACCAGGCGGCGGACAGCATTTCCTTTCGGCGCATCGGGCGCGTTGATCAGCGTGTTGTAGACAATCGGCGCGCCGCACATGTGGGTGACGCCGTGCTGCTTGATCAGCTCGAAGATCTTGGTCGGCTCGACCTTGCGCAGGCAGACATTGACGCCGGCGGCGGCCGCGATCGTCCAGGGAAAGCACCAGCCGTTGCAATGGAACATCGGCAGCGTCCAGAGATAGACCGGATGCTGACCGAGATTGCCGGCAAGGATGTTGCTGACGGCGTTGAGATAGGCGCCGCGATGGTGGGTGACGACGCCCTTGGGATTGCCCGTCGTGCCCGAGGTGTAACCGAGCGCGATGGCGTCCCATTCGTCCCGCGGCGGGATCGCTGTGAAGTTCGGATCCCCTTGCACGACCGCCGCCTCATATTCGATCTCGCCAATGCGCTTGCCGCCTTTGAACGCGGCGTCGTCGACGTCGACCACCAGCGGTTTCGGACCGCTCATCTGAGCCAGTGCGTCGCTGATGACGCCCGAAAACTCGGGATCGACCAGAATGATCTTGGCGCCGCCATGGTCGAGCTGAAACGCGATCGAGGGTGCATCGAGGCGTATGTTCAATGCGTTGAGCACGGCGCCCGTCATGGGAACGGCGAAGTGCGCCTCGTTCATCGCCGGGATGTTCGGCAGCATGGCCGCGACTGTGTCGCCAACGCCGATGCCCTTGCTCGAGAGCCAGGACGCGAAACGCTTGCAGCGATCGGCGGTCTGCGCCCAGGTGAAGCTGCGTCCCTCGTAGACCGTGCTGACATGATCGGGATAGACGGCGGCACTGCGCGCGAGAAAGCTCAGCGGGCTTAACGGCACGTAGTTGGCCGGAGTCTTGTCGAGCCCGACATTGTACGGGTTCTGCCGCTCACTCATCGACTCACTCCTTAAATGGCGTCAAAGGAATCCAATCGAGATCCAGGGGAAGATCGCGACGATGATCAATCCCACCAGCAGCGCCAGCAGGTAGCCCCAGATCGGCCGGATACCTTCGGCCGGATCGACGCGTCCGATGGCGCAGGCGGCATAATAGCCGACGCCGAAGGGCGGGGCGAATAGTCCGATACCCATGGCCAGAATAATGATCATCGCATAGTGCACCTCGTGCACGCCGACGGCGCGGGCGATCGGAAACAGCAGCGGCCCGAACAGCACGATGGCCGGAATGCCCTCAAGCACGCTGCCGAGAATGGTGAAAGCCAGGATCGAGACGGCGATGAAGGTCGCGGCGCCTCCGGGCAATCCCGTCATGGCGGATGCCAGCGAGCGCGAGAAGCCGGATTGGGTCAGACCCCAGGCCATGCCCGTCGCTGTGCCGATGATCAGGAGGATTGCGCCGGAGAGCGATGCGGTCTCCACCAGCATCGGAAATATCCGCCGCCAGTCGAAGCGGCGGTAGACGAGGAGGCCAACGAGGGCGCCATACACGATGCCGATGGTGGAGACTTCGGTTGCGGTCGCGATACCCTCGACCACGGCGTAGCGGATCACGAAGGGCAGCGCGAGCGCGGGCAGGGCGACGATGAAGGTCCTGCCGATCTCGGATGCCGTGGCGCGGCGGACATGGCTCATGTCCTCGTGGCGATAGCGCCACCAAACCAGCATGCACAGCGTGATCGCAAGCACGACACCGGGCAACAGGCCGCCGGTGAAGAGGGCGGCGATGGAGACGCCCGTCACGGAGCCGATCGTGATCAGCACCAGACTCGGCGGAATGGTCTCGGTTTGGGCGCCCGTGGCCGCAAGAAGCGCGACGAGATCGCCCGGCTTGGCGCCACGCTCTTTCATCTCCGGGAACAGGACGGGCGCCACCGCCGCCATGTCGGCGGCCTTGGCGCCTGATATGCCGGAGACCAGGTACATCGCGCCGACCAGCACATAATGCAGGCCGCCCCTGATATGGCCGAGCAGGCTTGCCAGGAACGCTACCATGGCCCTGGCCATGCCGGTCATCTCGATCAGAACGCCCAGGAAGACGAACAGCGGCACCGAAAGCAGGATCAGGTGACTCATGCCTTCGTCCATTCGCCCGACCAGCACCATGACGGGCGTGCGCGTGGTCAGCGCCAGATAACCGAAGATCGCGAGGCCAAAGCCGAATGCAATGGGAACGCCGGCAAAGACGCAGAAGCCGGCGACGGCGACGAAGAAGATGACGAGGTTGAGATTGCCGAGCGGCCGCAGGAGCGGCTCCGAAAGCCAGAACAGGCCGATCACGGCGGCGACGGTGACGAGCGATGCAGCGACCATCCGGTAATCGGCGGAACGCAGCAGGCGCAACAAGGCGAAGGCCGCCATCAGGCCGATGCCGACCGGCAGCGCCGCAGCTCGCCACATGTTGGAGATCTGCAGCGCCGGCGTCGTAATGTAGCTCTCCTCATAGGCATAGTCGCAGGCCGGCCAGACGATCAGCAATAGAAACGCCAGCGCCGCCGAGGTCGCGACCAGATCGAGATACGCCCGCATCGCCGGCCTGGCGCTGGCGACGATCGCCGTCATGCGCATGTGCTCGGAGCGACGGAATGCGACCGCCGCGCCGAGCATCGCGAGCCACAGGAAGAGAATCGAAGCGAGCTCGTCGGACCAGATCAGCGGCCGCTGAAAGCCGTAGCGCGCGACCACGCCGGCAAACAGGATCACGATCTCGGCGACGACCAGGATCGCCGCCGGGATTTCGACGACGAGACCGAGCATGCGCTCGGCCGAAGCCAGCAACGAAGGTCGGCGAGGGGATTGAGACGCCGCCTCACCCGCCAGTTCGGTCATTTCGATCCCGACATGAGCCATGACGGCCGCAACGCGTTACGACAGCTTGCCGACGGCCTTTTCCAGGAGGCCCCAGGCCTGGTCGCCATACTTCCCCTTCCACTCGGCATAGAAGCCGGCGGTGCGCAACTTGTCCCGGAATGGCGCGACGGCGGGCTGGTTGAAGGTCAGGCCCTTGCCCGCGAGCTCCTGCTGGAGGCTGGCGTTGAGCTTGGCGGTGTCCTCACGCTCCTTGACGGCAGCGGCATTGATGTTCTTGGCGACGACTGTGCGCACATCCTGCGGCAGCCTTTCCCAGGCCCTGCGGTTGGCCAGGAACCAGAAGCCGTCCCACATGTGGTTGGTCAGCGAGCAGTACTTCTGCACCTCGTAGAGCTTTGCGGTCGAGATGATCGCCAGCGGGTTCTCCTGGCCCTCGACGATCTTGGTCTGGAGCGCGGAATAGACCTCGCTGAAATTGATCGAGGCGGGCGCCGCGTCGAACGCCTTGAACATCGAGGTCCACAGCGGCGACACCGGGACGCGGATCTTGAAACCCTTGAGGTCATCAGGGCCGGTGATCGGCTTGGTCGAGGACGTGGTCTGGCGGAAGCCGTTGTCCCAGATCTTGTCCATGACCTCGAGGCCGGCCTTCTTGATCTCGCCGCGCACGTGGGCACCAAGATCGCCGTCCATGGCCTTCCAGACCGTGTCGTAGTCCGGGAACGCGAAGCCGATGCCGTTGATCGACGCGGCCGGAACCAGGGTCGACAGGATCAGGCCGGACAGCGTGAAGAACTCGACGCCGCCGGAGCGGATCTGGCTCAGCATGTCGGTGTCGGAACCAAGCTGGTTGTTCGGGAAGATCTGGAGGTCGAACTTGCCGTTGGTCTCGCTCTTGATCGCTGCCGCCATTTCCCTGGCGCGGACGTTGAGCGGATGTGTGTCAGGCAGGTTGTTGGCGTATTTGTAGGTGAACTCGGCGCTCTGCGCGCGGGCCACATGCGGTGCACCGATGCCGCCCAGGACCGCGGTCGCGGCGGAGGCCTTGAGAAGCGTGCGTCGGGAAAAGCTCATGGGTCTGCTTCCTTGGGAAGTGTGTTGTTGTTGTTGTTGTGAGATGCAAACCTATACGGACGGTCAGCCTGAAGGTCATCAGCGATCTCGCGGGCCCCGCTTATTGCAGCCGGACGAAGTCACGGCAACATCGGCTTTCGGCGCACCGGTCCAATCTCCAAACCTGAAAAACAACCCCATGCACAGTAGCTGTCAAGGATCTGACGCGATCGTCGATGCGTGGAGGCGAAACGGTGCCGAGCGAAGGTAGCGCGGCAACATTTCGATCTAAGTGTTGTCGTTTCGCGTTCGATCTGAGTCTCGGGTCGAGAAAAACCAATAGTTTCAGCCCACAGATGTTGGCTCCTTCAGAGTCTATTCAGGTTCCATCAGAGTCATTTGGTCGGAATTCGGGTTCCATCGGAGTCATTTTGACCCCAGCGGGTTCAAGGGGTGGCCGGGAGTTGAGGGCAGGGACCTCAAAGAGCGGATCTCACCTGTTCAGGCATCTCAGGACCAGGAAAGACGTCCCGGAAGGAGGGTGAGGCGGAGCGGCTCGCGCGTCTAATCGACTTTTACGGACAAAAATGGATAATTAATCGAATTTTACGGACGTTTGGCTTGCGAAGGCAGACTTAATCGAATAATACGGCGACAGCTGATCGAGCTTTACGGACAAAGCCGGGCCGTTAATCCAATTTTACGGACAAGGCTGAGGCTTAATCGACTTATACGGACCGAGACTGCAGATGGTGTCGTTCGGGGAAATCCAGATCACGACCGGCGACGACGAAACGGCAAACCGGCAGATCCGCCGCCGGGCCGAGGCCGGAGAACTGAGGCAGATCACCGAGCGCGTCTACACGTCGAACCTTCACGACGACCTGGCAGCCGTCGTGAAACGCAACGTCTGGTACATCCTTCCTCACCTCTTCCCGAACACCGTCATAACGTCGCGGACGGGCGCAAAGGTCAGCGTGTACCAGCCGGAGAAGAACGGAAGATCGTACGTGTTCCTGACTGGCCCGTATGCGACGCGCAACGTCGAGCTTCCCGGAATGGAGGTGAGACTAATCCGTGGACCGTCGGCGTTGCCCGGCGACACGCCAATGACAACGGCAAGCTTTTATGTCCCTTCGCGGGCGCGCGCGCTCCTCGAAAATCTTATGCCATCTCGCGCGCGTGGCGGCATCCAGCGAAATCTCCGGGACGACGAATTCGAAGAGTACCTCGTCACGCTCCTCGATTCCGGCGGCACCGAAAATTTCAACGAGATCCGCGATCAGGCGCGCGCCTTGGCGCCCCAACTCGAAGCCGAGGAAGAATTCAAGAAGCTCGACCGTCTCATGGGAGCACTCCTTGGGACGCAGAAGACTCGCTTCGCCAGTCAGGCTGCCAAAGTGCGTGCATCTGGAGCAGACAAGGCCTGCGTCGAGCGCCTGCAAGCCTTGTTCTCGCACTTGAAGTCCCTGACTTTTCAGAACCTGCCTGCATCGAGTGACGGCGCAGTCCGTCAGTCGACCGCCTTCATCGAAGCCTACTTCTCCAATTTCATCGAGGGCACCGAATTCACTCCCAAGGAGGCGCAGCGGATCGTCTTCAGCGGTCAGGCGCCGGTCAATCGCCCCGCCGACGGTCACGACATCCTTGCAACCTACCGTCTTCTGACCGATGAGCGCGCTTTGAAGGCGAAGCCCTCAAACTACGAGGAATTCGAGAACGTGCTGCGCGCGCGCCATGTATTGCTAATGGAGGCGCGCCCGGAGAAGCAGCCTGGCAAGTTCAAGACCACGATGAATAGCGTCGGCGGAATCCAAATGGTCGCGCCGGACCTTGTCATCGGCACCTTCAAATTCGGTTACGACCTGCTTCAAGGCCTGAGCGAACCATTTGCTCGCGGGTTATTCCTCCACTGTCTCATTGCCGAGGTGCATCCTTTCGACGACGGCAACGGTCGCATGTCGCGTCTCCATTTCACGTCGGAACTGCTGCAGGCCGATCAGGCCCACGTCATTATCCCGACGGTCTTCCGGGACGACTACATCGGAGGCATGTGGTCGCTGACGCGGCGTGGCGATCCGGCGCCGATCACGAGGGCATGTATTCGAGCCCAGGAGACAACGGCCGCGATTCAGGTGCCAACCGTAGACGATGCGATCATCGCATGGGCCAAGACGAACGCCTTCATGAAGCCCAACGCAAACGCCCGATTGGAGGTCTACAATCCGGCCACTGAAATCGATTGGCGCGGCGAGATGCCAGCACCCGTCAGCTACTGGGAAGCGGAAGAAAATCCGGAAACGATCCTTTCGCCGGCCTCTCTTAGCCGGTGAACGTGGAACCTGGCTGATTGCATTCGACGCCTTCCTGGCCACGCGCCACCCGGAGAATTCCAGTTTGCTTTCCGTCACACGCAACGCACCTGCAAACAGACGCGTCGGAAACCTTGCAGAAGATCGGCCGTGCGTTCGGATTTCAGGCTTCGTCCCGACAAAAAGTGTCGCCCCTGGGTTATCGAGAAAGAAGATAAACCTTCGGTTCCGAAGCTGTGAGTAGCTGCCGTCGGCGATGTTGACGGAATTCACGCGGTCGCGCTCGGCGCTTGCAGCGTGAGACCAACTAGAGCCAAGGATATCTTGGCCTGCAGCGAGACGACCGCCGATCTCTCCAAGTCGTCACGGCCAGATACGGCAGTCTGGACCGCCTCGCTCCACGTGATGATCTCAAAGTTAGGAGCAGACCTGGGCGCCGTAGATGCGTGGCAGTTGTGCTGACGAGCGTCATCGTGAGTGCCTGCAACTGGCTCAAACTGGCCCAATGATGGACTGGACCGAGAGCTCAGGTGTTTCAAATGGTTAGAAGGCATTGTGTGCACAACGTGTGCACCGGGAGATCAAGAAAAATCCATCGGAGGCAAGCGCAAGGTAGTCGTTCGTTGGACCTGCGCGCGGCGTTCGGAAAGCGCTGACGAGGGGAGAGCGGAGGCGGTGCGCAGGCTCGGCAAAGTCTCACGAGCAGGGCTCAGCGTCGGTCAATCCCAAGATGTAAAGTGAGCTGCAGTGAGAAAAACAAAAGGCCAGCGTCGGGGTTCTAGTCGCTCCCCCGCTACCAATCATACGATTTTCTCACCAAACTGCGATTGTATATGATGGGATCGCTTCACGGAGCACAGAAGGCGCGAAATGCGGTCCTCCTGCCTGCGTCGAAGCACGGCCTGACAGGGCGACTCTCCGCCGCTGGCGGTCTACTGCGGGTCGATACCGGCCGCTTTGATGATCATTCCCCATTTGCCGATCTCGGCTTTCAAGAAGCCTTCGAGGGCATCCGGCGTCGCACGCTCGGGCTCGACCGGAGCCATGCTGAGCTCGGCAAAGCGGTTGACCAGTACGGGGTCCCTCAGCGCGCCCTGCAACGCACCAACAAGTCGGTCGAGGACTGGCTTTGGCGTGCCGCGCGGCGCGTACAGGCCGTACCAGGTCGTGACGTTAAATTCTGGAACGCCAGCCTCGGCCGAGGTCGGCACGTCGGGCAAGGTCGCGACACGCGTCTTGCTGGTGATGGCGTAACCCCTGATCGTCTTCGACTGGATGTATGGCGTCGGTCCGGTCGCGGGATCACAATAAACGTCGATATGCCCGGCGATCACATCATTCAGCGCCGGCCCGCCACCCTTGTAGTAGATCGGCGTGAGCTTCGTATCGGTGGCGCTCATGAACATCAGGCCGCAGAGTTGTGAGGCAGAGCCCAGTCCGACATTGCCGAAGGTCATCTTGCCGCCTTCGCTGCGGATGCGTGCGATCATCTCGCTCAAGTCCTTGGCCGGAAAGTTCGGCCGGGCCACCAGGATCATCGGGACGTCGGTGACGAGCCCGATCGGGGCGAAGTCGCCGACGGGGTCGAACGGCAGCTTTGCGTACAGCGCGGGCGCTGTCGCCTGGCCGACATGCATCAGCAGCAGCGTGTAGCCATCAGGAGCGGCTTTGGCGACGCGGTTGGTGCCGAGCGTGCCGCCGGCACCAACGGCATTCTCGATCACAATGGACTGTTTCAGCGCCGCGCTCATTGCGCTGCCGAGAATCCTCGCGATCACGTCTCCGGGACCGCCAGCCGAGAACGGCACGATGATCGTGACCGGGCGTGAGGGATATTCATCCGCGATGGCCGTGCCGCTGGGAGAGAGCAGGAAAAGCAGGATTAGCGATCGTACGAGATACGGCATCGAACACTCCCTGGCGGCATTGTTCTAGTCGTCGGAAGGCGCCGCCTCCTTGGCCGCCGACGATTTTTCGATCATGTCGAGCGCGGCCACCGCAGCCGCATTGATGTGGTCCACGCAGCAGCGCTCGGCGAGGTCCGCATCGCCGGCCTGGATCGCACGCCAGATCGCGGTGACTTCGCGCAGGCTCTTGTTGATGCGCTTCGGCTGCGACATCGATGTGATCCGCAACAGCTGGATGCGGTCGTGCAGCGGCTTGAGCATGCGCTGGATGAACGCATTGCGGCAGCCGCCGATCAGCGCCGCGTAGAATTCGGTCTTGGCTTCGAGGCATCCGATGAGGTCTTGCTTGGCCGCGGCCGCCTTGAGCCGCGTCAGGGCGTCGCCGATCCGGCGGGCCACCTCGGGGTCGTGAAGCCTGGCGCATTCGCGGCCGGCGAAGCCTTCGAGGACGGCGCGCGCTGCGTAGAGCTGCCGGGCTTCTTCGAGGCTGATGGTGGACACCACGGGGCCGCGGTGTGGCACCATATTGACGAGCCCGTCGGCCTCGAGCGCACGCAGCGCTTCGCGGATCGAGGGGCGGCTGACGCCCATCATCTCGCAGAGCTCGCGCTCGACCAGCCGTTGGCCCGGCTTCAGCGTTCCCGACATGATCGCCTCACGCAGCTTCTGCGCCACCATCGCACGGACGGTCGGGACGTCCTCGATGCGGAGTGTCGATTGCAAGTCGCGGCGTCTATCCATGTCCGGGTCCTGTTCGGGAAAACTCAGTACCGGTTTACAGGCAGAATCATCATTTCGGCAATTTGAACGTGGGCGGGCTGGTCAAGCGCGAAGACGATCGACCGGGCGATATCGGCCGGATCGAGCGCCATCCTGAACTGGTCGAAATAGTCCTTTTCCTTCTGCGTATCGCCGCGGTAGCGGGTCAGGATGATGTTGGTGCGGGTCAGGCCGGGCTGGAGCTCGGTGACCCGGATCGCGGTCTCCGCCAGCTCGCCGCGCAGGGTCTCGGTGAACATGTGCACGCCCGCCTTGCTGGCGCTGTAGGCCGCCATGTCGGGCACGATCCGTACCGCGTTGATGGAGCTGATATTGACGATGTGCCCGGCATCGCGCTGAACCATGCCGGGGAGGATCGCGCGCGTGACGCGCATCAGGCCGATCAGATTGGTCTGGATGATGTTGGACCAGTCGTCGGCAGAACCGATGTCGAAGCGCGTCCGGCCGCCGATGTCGTGGCCGGCATTGTTGATGAGGACGCCGACCGGCCTGAAATGATCGGGAATGGCATCGGGCAGGCGATCGACGGCCTTTGCATCGCTGATGTCGAGCTCGATCGGAAACACCTTGTCGCCCCCCGTCGCCGCCACTTCCCGAAGCGCCCTGGCGTCGCGGTCGACCAACACGACGCGGCGGCCGCTGTCGATCAGCGCCTCGGTAATGGCGCGACCCATGCCGCCGGCGGCACCGGTCAGCACGACGGTTTGGCTCGATTGTTCAGTCATCGCGAAACTCCCATTCCGGTGCTCATGCGACCGACCAGCCGCCGTCGATTGGCAGGCTGGCGCCGGTGATGTCGTTTGCGGCGGGGCCGCAGAGAAAGACGACCATGGCCGCAACTGCGCCCATGTCGATGAAGCGGTGCGTCGGCTGGCGTTCGCCGAGATAGTCGCGCGTCACCTCGGCGACGGGACGGCCGCTGGTCTCCGCCATCCCCGCGATCTTGTTCAGGATCGCTGGCGTTGGCAGCGTGCCGGGGCAGAGCATGTTGCAGGTGATGCCGCTGCGCGCCGTTTCGATGGCGACGGCGCGGGTCATGCCTGCGATCGCCGTCTTGGTGGTGACGTAGTCGATGCGGTCCTCGACCGCGCGGCTCGAATAGATCGAGCCCATGTTGATGATCCGGCCCCAGCCACGCTGCTTCATTGCCGGCAGAGCCAGCCGGATCAGGTGGAACGGCGCCGACAGATTGACGGCCAGCGCCTCGTCCCAGCGCTCCGGCGGGAACTGCTCGATCGCAGCGAAATGCCTGACAACCGCGTTGTTGACGAGAATATCGATGGCGCCGCAGCGGTCGAGTAGGTCGGCCATCATGGTGTCGATGGCGTCCCGCCGGGCCAGGTCGGCCGCGGCGGGGATGACCTCGACGCCGAAGCGGGTGCGGAGATCGTCCGCGGCCTGCTTCGGCGCAACGAGATCATGAAGGACAATATTGGCGCCCGCGCCGGCCAGGCCCTCGGCCACGGCGAGGCCAAGGCCTGCCGTCGCACCGGTCACGAGCGCCCAATTGTCCTTCATCGCAGCTGCGCTCCGTTACTTCTTGTCGAGCTCGGCGAAGACTTCCTTCGCGTTCCGGAACGCGTCTACGCCGGCGGGCACGCCGCAATAGATCGCGACCTGCATGAAGACCTCGCGGATCTCCTCGCGGGTTGCGCCGTTGGCGAGCGCGCCGCGGACGTGGGTCTTGAGCTCGTGCGGCCGGTTGAGCGCGCAGAGCATCGCCAGATTGAGGAAGCTGCGGGTCTTCCGCGTCAGGCCTTCGCGGCCCCAGACGTAGCCCCAGCAATACTCCGTGGTGAGGTCCTGCATCGGCCGGTTGAAGTCGTCCGCGGATGCGATCGCCTCATCGACGAACTCGTTGCCGAGCACGCTCTTGCGAATTTCGAGACCGCGGTCGTAGGTCGCCTTGTCCATTCTGTTCTCCGTTTCTCCTTCGGGCGGTATCAGCTCTCAGCTCAGCTCTTACCTTAGCTCTTGGGCCAGAATGGCTTTGCCAGCGCGAGCTCGGGCGGGAACACCGTCACCGGCACGCCGGATTGCCACTGCACGATGGTCATGCCGGCGCCGACGCGGCGGCCCTTCTCGTCGAACTTGATCTCGCCGAGCGGGTAATATTTCGAAGGACCTGCATCCATGGTGCGCAGGGCTTCGCCGACGGCGACGCGGTCCGCCTTGCCGGCTTTCTCCAGCGCGTCCTTGATCACCCACATGTCGCCATAGGTGGAGATCGCGTTCTGCGTCATCCAGGGCTCCTTGTAGCGGGTCTTCAATTCCGCGATCAGCGCCTCGTGGCCTTTGGCGCCCCAGCTCGCAACGCAGGTCAGGACCCCCTGGAGCAGTTCGGGGCTCACGGTCTCCAGCATGTCCGGCTCGGCGATGGCGATGCCGAACGAGATCGTGGGAATCTTGCCTTGACCGAGGCCGAACTCGTTCATCTTTTCGAGCAGGAGTTTTGCGTCCGAGATCACTGTCGGGAGGAAGAAGAGCAGGTCGGGCTTTGCCGAACGGATCTTCTGCACCAGCGATGTCGCATCCGCCAGCGGCGGCGTGAACGTCTCGTCGACTATCAGCTGCAGCTGGTTTTCCGCCAGCAGGCCTTCGCGCATCGATTTCGCCGAGGCGATCGACGCGGCCGTGTTGTCGGTGAGGATCGCGACCGTCTTCGGTCGCTTGCCGGACGCCGTCTCCGCCAGCTTGATGATCTGCGGCAAGGCCTGACGGGCCTGCGATCCTGCCGTGGCCGAGGTCTGGAACACGTATTTGAAGCCGCGATCGGTGATCAGGTCGGAATAGGAGAGGGTGAGGACGGGCAGGTTGGCACGTTCGGTGACCTCGGTCACCGCGAGCGTGAACGACGACAGGTAGGCGCCGCTCGCCGCGACCAGATCGCTCTCCTGCGCGACCATGCGCTGGGCTGCGTTCTTGGCCTTCTCGGTGGAGTCGCCGGAATCGAGCACCACGAGCTTCAGCTTGGCGCCGCCGAGCGCCTTGATGCCGCCTTGCGCGTTGATGTGCTCGACCGCCATCTCGGCGCCATGACGCATCACCGTGCCCGGGCGGGCGTACATGCCGGAGATCGGCACCAGCAGGCCAACCCTCACTTCCGCAGGTTGCTGGGCCCAGGCGCGAGATGCGATCAGCGTGCCGGACGCGCCGGCAAGCAGCGTTCGTCGACTTAGCGTGAATTTACTCATGACAATCCTCCTCCCTGAAAAATTGCGCGATGCTACTTCTTCGGCCAGAACGGCTGTGCCTGCGCGAGTTCGGGCGGATAGACGGTGACCGGAACGCCCGATTGCCATTGCACGATGACGACGCCGGCGCCGATCCTGCGGCCCTTCTCGTCGAACTTGAGCTGGCCGCCCGGATAATATTTCGACGGGCCGGCATCCATGGTGCGGAAGGCCTGCGCGACCGCATTGCGGTCGGCCTTGCCAGCTTTTTCCAAGGCTTCCTTCATCAGCCACATGTCGCCATAGGTCGAGATGACGTTCTGTGTCATCCAGGGCTCCTTGTATTTGGCCTTCAGCTCGGCGATCAGCGCCTCGTGACCCTTCGAGCCCCAGTTGGCGACGATGGTCATGATGCCCTGCACGGTCTCTGGGCTCACGCTCTGGAGCATGTCTGGTTCGGCGATGGTGATGCTGAAGGACACGGTCGGGATCTTGCCCTGGCCGAGGCCGAACTCGCTGATCTTCTCGAGCCCGAGCTTGGCGTCCGACACCGCGTTCGGCATGAACAGCAGCAGGTCGGGCTTGGTCGAACGAACCTTCTGAATCAGCGGCGTCGCATCCGACAGCGGCGGGGTCCAGACCTCCTCGACGACCAGCTGGAGGCCTTCCTGCGCGAACAGTCTTTCCTTCAGCGCCTTCGCGGTGGCAACCGAAGTCGCGGTGTTGTCCATCAGCATCGCGACGGTCTTCGGCTTCTTGCCGGAGGCGTTCTCGGCGAGCTTCATCAGAGTCGGCAGGCCGAGCTCGGACTGGCGGCTTGCGGTCGCGGCGGTCTGGAAGATGTATTTAAAGCCGCGATCGGTCAGAAGGTCCGAATAGGACAGAGTCAGCACCGGCAGCTCGGCGCGCTCGGTCACCTCGGTGACCGCCAACGTGAAGGACGAGAGATAGGAGCCGGTTGCGGCGACCAGATCGGGCTCCTGCGCCACCATGCGCTGCGCCGCGTTCTTGGCCTTCTCGGTGGTGTCGCCGCAGTCGATCACGACCAACTTCAGCTTGGCGCCGCCGAGCGCCTTGATGCCGCCTTGCGCATTGATGTGCTCGATGCCCATCTCGGCGCCCATCTTCATCACCTGGCCGGGGCGGGTGTAGATGCCCGACAACGGCACGATGAGGCCGACCTTGATCTCGGCCGGCGTCTGCGCGTGCGCCACGCCGGCAAGCCCCACGGCGGCAGCGCCGGACAGCACGGTTCGGCGCGTGAGTCCGTTCGATGTCTTTTTCATTGTTTTCTCTCCCTAGTCATTTGTTCTTGTCGTCACATGCCAAGATAGGCCTTGCGCACGCGATCGTCCGCGCGCAGCGTGTCGTTGTTGCCCTCGAGCACGACGCGCCCGGCTTCGAGGACGTAGCCATGATCCGCCGATTCCAGCGCTTCGGCGACGCGCTGCTCGACCAGCAGCATGGTCAGGCCGGATTGACGGCGGATCTCGATCAGGCGCTCGAAGATGAAGTCGGCGGTCGAAGGCGCCAGCCCCATCGAGGGCTCGTCGAGCATCAACAGCTTCGGCGAGGAGGCGAGGCCGCGGCCGATCGCGAGCATCTGCTGCTGGCCACCAGACATCGTGCCTGCGAACTGGTTGCGGCGTTCCTTCAGCACCGGTAGCCACTCGAAGATGCGCTCGATGTTGCTCTGCCAGTCGCGCCGGCCGCTCTCCGTCATCGCGCCCATTTCCAGGTTCTCCATCACGGTGAGAGACGGGAAGACCTGTCGGCCCTCGGGAACGTGGGCGATGCCGAGATGGGGGCGCTGCGGCGGCGGCACGGCGAGCAGATCGACGCCGTCGAAGGTGATGGCCCCGCCGCTCGGCTTGACGATGCCGGAGATCGTCTTGAAAAGCGTGGTCTTGCCGGCGCCGTTTGGTCCGACGATCGCGACAAACTCGCCGGCGCCGACATTGATCGAGATGTCGTTCAGGACGGGCTTGGCGGAATAGCCCGCACTCAATCCCTCAATTCGCAGCATGGCCCACCCATTTCTTGCCGAGATAGGCCTCGATCACGCGATTGTCGCGCGTCACCACTTCCGGCAGGCCTTCGGTGATGACGGCGCCGTGGTCGAGCACGACGAACCTGTCGACCAAGCGGACCATCGCCTGCATCGTGTGCTCGATGATCGCGATGGTCGTGCCGTCGCGCGCGAGCTGCTGGATCACTGCGACGACCTCATCGGCCTCGCCGTGGCCAAGGCCCGCGAGCGTCTCGTCGAGCAGCAGGATGCGCGGCTGGCCGGCGATGGCGCGGGCAAGTTCCATCAGCCGCAGCTCCTTCGTCGAAAGCTCGCCGGCCAGGCGGTCGGCGACGGCAGAGAGCCCGACACGGGCGACCGCGTCGGAAGCGAGCTTGCGCGCCACCTCGTCGGATCGCGCGCGCACATAGGCGCCGACCACGACATTGTCGAGGATCGACATGCGCAGGAACGGCCGCATGACCTGGAAGGTGCGGCCGATGCCGGCTTCACAGATCACGTGCGGCCGTTGACCGGACATGTTGCGGCCGCCGATCAAGACTTCCCCCTCGCTCGGCTTCAGGAAGCCGTTGAGGAGATTAAATAGCGTCGTCTTGCCGGCGCCGTTGGGCCCAATGATGCCGAGGATTTCGTTCTGGTGCAGCTTGAAGCTGACATTCTGCACCGCCTTGAGACCGCCGAACGAACGCGAGAGGTTCTTGACCTCGAGCATGATCTCGCCGGTGGCCGCACGCTGCTGCGAGGCGGGCTTCAGCGCGGTGACGTTGGCGACCGCTGTTTCGGGGACGTCAGCTGCAGCCGCCTTCGGCGCCATCCGCTTGCGCAACAGATCGCGCAGCTTCCAGAACAGACCCTCCGGCGCCAGCAGAATGACGCAGACGATGGCGAAGCCGAAGATGACGCCCTGGATGCCGGGGAAGCGGTCGCCGGCCTCGGCATGCAGGACCTCGGCGAGCGGAATCAGGATCACCGAGCCGATCACCGGGCCCCAGACCGTGCCGACGCCGCCGAACATGGCGACGGTCAGTGCCTGGGCCGACACCAGCATGCCGAACACTGATTGCGGCGTCACGACCAGCAGCACCTGGGCGTAGAAGCCGCCGATAGTGGCGGCGATAGCGCCGCTCAACGTGATCGCGCGCAGCTTCCAAGCGAGCGTGTTGATGCCAGCCGCCTCGGCCGCGGCCTCGTTCTGCTTGATAGCGAGCAGCGCCATGCCGAAGCGGGAACGCTCGATCACTTGCGTCAGCACGATGGTCGCCAGCATGATCGCGAGCCCCAGCAGCGTGTAGATGTGCGGGTCGGAGAACTGCATGTAGGCGATCGGCGCATTGCGCTTGATCGGAAGCGTCACCTCCTGAAAGCCGAGCCACTCGAACACGTAGAGGATGGCGAGCGGGTAGGCGAGCATCGCCAGGGCGAAGTAGTGGCCCTGGAGGCGGAAGGTCGGAAATCCGATCAGGAGCCCGGCGATGCCGCCGAGCACGGCTGCGACGGGGATCAGCAGCCAGGGGGAGATGTCGAAGTAGATTTGGCCGAGCGCAGTCGCATAGGCTCCGATGCCGAAGAATGCGGCGTGGCCGAAGGAGATCAATCCGGTGTAGCCGCTGAGCAGGTTCCAGGACAGGCCGAACACCGCCCAGACCGGCACCAGCGTCAGGATCAGCTGGTAATAGGAATTGGTCACGCCGAGCGAGAGCGCGGCATAGGCGAGGGTGAACAGCAGGGGGGGCAGAAAGGAGCGCGTCCGGAGCATCGTCACGTCCTCTCCACCATCCGTCCGAAGAAGCCTTGCGGACGGAAGAAGATGATGAGGAGGAAGACTGCGAAGATCGCTGCGTTCTGCAGCTGCGTCGGCAGGATCAGCGTCGACATCTGCTGCACCAGGCCGATGGTCATGCCGCCCCAGAACGCGCCGATGATGCTGCCCATGCCGCCGAGCACGACGCCCGCATACATGACGATGACGTATTCGAGGCCGACGAACGGGTGGAACGGATAGTTGGTGGCAAGCAGGCCGCCGGCGATCGCCGTGATGCCGCAGCCGAGCGCGAAGGCGGTGCGGTGCGCCCGGTCGACGTCGATGCCCATATAGGTCGCGGCGGTCGGATTGTCGGCGGCCGCCCGTAACGACTTGCCGATCCGCGTCCGCGTGATCAGCAGCGAAAGCAGGATCATCATGACCAGCGAAACGATCATGTCGATGCTGCGCGCCTTGTTGAGGAAGATGCTCATGTCGAAGAAAGGGCCGAGCTCCCAGGCCGAGCTCGACAGCGGCGTGCGGATCGAGGCCAGCACCGATCCGAAGACGAGCAAGCCACCGTTCTGCAGAATCAGCGCGATGCCGAGCGTCAGGATGAGCTGGGCGTAGTGGCCTTCGCCTTCCAGCGAAGCGGTGCGCGTCCCTGAAACGTGCGAGATCAGTGTCCGGTGGACGAAGTAGCCGAATACAGCGAGGACGGGGCCGGCTAGCAGGATAGCGACGAATGGTCCGACGGCATTGCCAAAGAACGATTGAACGCCGGCGGCGGTGAATAGATAAAAGGCGGTGTACATGCCGAGCATCATGAAATCGCCATGGGCGAAGTTGATGACGCGCATGACGCCGAAGATCAGGCCGAGCCCGACGCACATAAGCCCGTAGACGGCGCCGATCAGAAGGCCCGCGGCGAGCGCTTGCAGGAATCCCTCCATCAGCCCCGCCTCCGCGCGGCTGACGAACTTAAGCAGGTCTCGAAATCGACCATGTTTCCCCCGTACTCTCCGGCACTTCTTATGATGCCGATCGTAAAACCCGTTCCGCCGTGTCCAGGCGGCATTGCGCTGCGATCTCGCCGGCATTGTCGAGCCGGTCACTGTTCTCGATGAGTTGCTCCAGCCTGTGCGCGCGGGCCTCACCGAGGACCGGGCAACTGGCAGCGCGGAAGCGCGCGCGAATATCAGATGGTGTTGCGGCTATGACGTCGGGCAACATGTGCTGGATGGTCCGGCCGCTCCGCAGATGCACGGTCACATCCGCGCCCTGCTTGCCAGGGAAGGCGGCGGTGAAGCCGGCATCGGCCTCGAGGTCCGTGACCGAAACCAGGCGGATGATGTCGGCATTGCCGAGCTCGGCGTAGTTCTCTTCCTCAATCTCGCCCCGCGCCAGCGTCGCCGCGACGCTGAAGGGAATGCTCATCTTGGCCTGGAGCGCGTTCCGGTAAGGCCCCAGGGAGTCGCAGCCCGGATAGCGAACCGCAGCATCGGGGGCGCGAATGACGACGCGATCGATCTCGTCGGTGCCGACGAGTTCGTGCGAGACACGGAGCGCAGCTTGAGCGGCGGTTTGCGCGAAATTGCAGGCCGGAACCGGCTTGTTGTACACGGCCATGATCTCGCACTCTCCGCCAGGGAAGATCGCGATGCTGTCGGGTGCGGCTTGGCGACGATAGGCGGCGAACAGGCCTGCCTCGCCTTCGAGGATGGTTTCGGAGCCGAAGGCGCCGGCTGCGGCCAGGCCGATCGCCTTGATCGCGTTGCTGGCGGCAAAGCCCGGATGGAAATACATGTCGGAGCCGCCGGCATGCGGCCACTCGTTGAGACCGCTGGACGTATTGGCCGCGATCGCCATGGCGCTGGTCGCCTGGTCCTCGGAAAGGCGGAGCGCGAAACTTCCCGCGAGCGCCGCGCCCAGAGGAGCCACGACGCCGGTCGGGCGATAGAGCCGCGCAAGGTCGGAGGTCAGAAGCGCGCGGCCGATCCGCGCGCCGGTCTCATAGCCGATGATGGCGGCCGCGAGTAGCCTCGCGCCGGACAGCGGCGCCTGTTCCGACAGCGCGAGCAGCGCCGGCCAGATCACCACGCCGTGGTGCGCGATGCTGGCCGCGTGCATGTCTTCCCGCACGAGGCCGTGCCCCATCACGGCGTTGCTGAATGCCGCGTCCGCCGGCGAGGAGAGTTGCGAGGTCCCGATGATGGTCGCGCCGCCGCCGTCATGCGCGATCTGAATCGCCTGACGGCTCCAGGGATGCTGACCTGCCTCGAACGCACAGGACAGGAAATCCAGCAGGCAGAGCTTGGCCTTGGCGACGACTTCGGGCCCGAAATCGCCGAGATCGACGGCGAGTGCGCTCCGCGCCATCTGGCGCGCGAGCGATGCCTTGCCGGATCTGGTCGGGCCGTTCGTCATTGCCACGTGCTCTCCCCAAGACTCGCGCGCTCAGCCGCGCATCTCGACCCCGGCCCACTCCTCGAGCACCTTGGCGATCGAGGTGAAATCGGATGATGAACCGTACTTGGCATTGGTGATCGCCAACATCTGCCGCACGACCGCGCCGCAGACCATTGGCACGCCCATAGCCTCGGCCTCGTCTACGCAGAGACGGACGTCCTTGTAGGAAAGGCCGGTGGTGAAGCCGAAATCGAACGTGCCTGGCAGCACCGATCGGGGGAATTTGTCTTCGGAAGCGCTGTTGCGGCCGCTGCTGGCATTGATGATGTCGATCAACACCTTGGCGTTGACGCCGCCCTTGACGCCCATCGCGACCGCTTCCGACGTGATCACGAGCGCCGCCGCTGCCATCAGATTGTTGGCGAGCTTGGCGGTCTGCGCCACGCCGGGCTTGTCGCCGGTGTAGAACAGCTTGCCGAAGTTCTTCAGGATCGGCTGCACGATCTCGTAGGTCGCCTGCGGGCACGATACCATCACGGCCAGCGTGCCGTTGACGGCGCCCTTGATGCCGCCGCTGACCGGCGCATCGACCAGCGTCATGCCTTTCGCCTTGAGGCCTTCCGCGACGAGCTTCGCCGCGCCCGGACCCGAGGTCGAGAGATCGATCACGATCTTCGCGCGGTTGCCGCTGCTGATGCCATCCTGGCCCAGCGTCACCGCCTTGACGATGTCAGGCGTCGGCAGACTTGCGAGCACGATGTCCGCGCGGGAGGCGACGTCCGCGGGCGACTTGCCGAGGAGAGCGCCGCGCTTGACCAGCGGCTGCGTTGCGTCGCTCTGCGTGTCGTAGACGACGAGCGAATAGCCCGCGTCCATCAATCGCCCCGCCATGGGGCCGCCCATGCGACCCGTTCCGATCACGCCGAGTGTTTCTCCCGCCATCGTCCACTCCTGTTGCGTGCTCCCGCGATGGGCGCGCCGTCTTGATCTTGTCGTTTCCTTTACCAGTCGGCCTGGACGACCGCCGTCGTTGCGGCGGCGGGGATCCCGCGCCAGCGGCCGGATTGTTGTGATTGTCAGACAAGCTGTCAAGCATAACATTTGGGGTCGACAGTTAGCCGCGGATCGGCATAAAGTCCGAACAAAACGAGGAAGAAGCCCCGCGTGCCGCAATATTCCATTCCTAGCGTGAGCAGGACGCTCGCTGATTTCGTCGCTGCCTCATCATGGGCGGAGGTGGAAGCGCAGAGCCTCGAGGCGCGACGATCGATCCTCAATTTCTTCGCGACGGCACTCGGCTCCGCACGCGATCCCGTCGTCATCGCAGCGATTCGCGCGCTGGCACCGTTCAGTGGTGCCGCGACATCGACGGTGATCGGTCATTCCGAGCCGATGGATGCGCTCTGCGCGGCGTTCCTCAACGCCATCTCGGCGAATCTGCTCGACTTCGACGACACCCATCCCGAGACGATCATTCATCCGGCCGCGCCGGTCGCAGCCGCCATATTTGCGCTCGCGGAGACGCGAAGGTTGTCGGGGCACGAGGTGCTGACGGCATTCATTCTCGGCGTGGACGTAGAATGCCGCATCGGCAATTCAGTCTCGCCGCGCCATTACGCGCGTGGCTGGCACATCACGTCGACCTGCGGGATTTTTGGAGCGGCTGCGGCTTGCGCGAAGCTCCTGGGCCTGCCCGCGGAGGGCATTGCAAACTCAATCGGAGTTGCGGCGAGCCAGTCGGCCGGCAATGTCGAGAACCTGCCGACTGGAGCCAAGAATGTCAGCGTCGGCAATTCGGCGCGAAACGGGTTGTTCGCCGCGCTGCTGGCGCAGCAGGGCTACGAGGCGGCGCCCCGTGCCATCGAAGGACCGCTCGGCTGGGCCCGCACCATGGGCGATGAGCCCGACATCGCGCGGCTGCTCAACGGTCTCGGCAGGACGTTCGAGATCGCAAAGAACACCTACAAGCCGTATCCCGCCGGCATCGTGTTTCACGCGGTGATCGATGCCTGCCTCCTGTTGCGCAAACGGATCGCTGGACGCATCGACCAGATCGAGCAGGTGACGGTGCAAGGCTCGGCCCTGCTGCTCGCCCGTGGCAACCGCCCGGTCAACAACGAGCGCGATGCGCGCGTCAGCATCCATCATTGCGTGGCATGCGGTCTTTTGCTCGGTGCCGCCGGGGTCGCCGAGTTTGTGCAGGAAACCGTAATCCGGCCCGACATCGTGCAACTGCGGCAGAAGGTGAGTGCGGAGCTCGACAGCGAAATGCGCGATGGCGCCGCGCGTGTGACGTTGCGCCTGGCGTCCGGGGATGTCCTCACCGAGACAGTCATTTCGCCGCGCGGCAGTCTTGCCGCGCCGCTCACGGATCGCGATCTCGAGGCCAAGCTGCGCGAGGGCGTGCGGACCGGCCGAAGCGACTGGGACGCCGACCGTGTCATCGACGCGGTCTGGCGGATCGACGCGGTCGATGACGTCGCTGCTTTGCTGCAATCGCTGCGGCCGCTATTGCGTTCATCGACTTCCAACTCAACTCTCAAGACCTGAAAGGGACGATCATGAGCAAGACCGAACTGTTCGACAAGGGGCTCAAGGTTCGCAAGGAAGTGCTCGGCGAGGATTACGTCAATAAGTCCATCGCCGGTGCCGACGACTTCACGCGCACCATGGCGGAATGGTCGACCGAGTTCTGCTGGGGCGCGTTGTGGACTCGGCCCGGCGTCGACCGGCGCACGCGCTCGATCGTCAATCTGGCGATGCTCGGCGCGCTGAACCGGCCGCACGAACTGAAGCTGCACGTCAAGGGCGCCTTGAAGAACGGGCTCACAAAGGAGGAGATCAAGGAGATTTTGCTCCAGGTCGCCGTCTATTGCGGCGTGCCCGCCGGCATTGACGCCTTCCGTAACGCGCGCGAGGCGTTCAACGAGGTCGACGCGGCCGGCTCCTGAGCAGATCGCAGATACATGGCTGATCCGGTCTACGAGCTGTTCGCCATCCGCTACGCCACGCGGGAGGCGCAGCGCAGCGAGCACTTCATCGGCGGCGACCCGCATGACGGGCCGATGCCGATGGATTATTTCATGTGGCTGGCGCAGGGAAGCGGGCGCACCTTCGTCATCGACACCGGGTTCAACGCCGAAATCGCCAGGCAGCGCAGGCGGACATTCCTGCGCTGCCCGGTAGAGACGCTTGCCGCGTTCGATATTGACGTGGCCGACGTCAAGGACGTCATCCTCACGCATCTGCACTACGACTATGCGGGCAATTTCGACCGGTTTCCGAACGCGCGGTTTCATCTGCAGGAGCGCGAGCTAGCCTACGCCACCGGCCGGTACATGCAATATCCGAGGTTGTCGCATTCCTTCGAGGTCGAGGACGTCTGCGGCATCGTGCGGCTGAACTATGCGCGTCGCGTCCTGTTCTACGATGGCGATGCTGAGATCGCTCCCGGTCTGACGGTCCATGCGGTGGGCGGACATTCCGCGGATATCCGAAAATCCTGGGATTGGCTTGAGTGTTGCCAGCCCAGATCATAGGAGACTGTGATTACCTAGTGCGGATAACAACGAAGAACGTCCCCAATGGACAAGGTGCGCACGGTAGGCCGGCGAAAGCCACGTCCGATCAGCGTCTTCGGGCCGACCGAGGACGAGGTCGTGGCGAGCATGGACCAGGCGAAGCTGGCGCCGCGCGTCGCGCCGAAGGGTGTTCATCGATACCGCTCGCTCGCGGAGGCGAACGTCGCGGCCGACCGGTGGGCGGCCGCAGGCATGGCGATGCGGGCGAGGGAGCTGGAGGATGCGAGCCGCAGCAAGGCGGGACGGACCCGCTCCGCCATCCTGGCGTTCCGCTTGGCGTGGCGATGGCTCTGCCGATGGGTTCGCCGAGTGCGATAGTTTTGCTCGATGTTTCGGGTCAGCTAGTGCGGTTCACATTGAGAAAATCTCTTTTCGTGCTGTGGCTTAGGCTCCCAAAGTTCAACCGCCTGGATCGGCCTGACAGACTCCCATTGAACGCGAATGACTCAGATCGAACACGGAACGACAAGTGTTGTCGTTTCGCGTTCGATCTGAGTCTCGGTCCGAGAAAAGCCAATAGTTTCAGCCTACGGACGTTGGCTCCTTCAGAGTCTAGTCGGGTTCCATCAGAGTCATTGGCTGGGATTCCGGTTCCACCGGAGTCAATTTGATCTCACGGGTTCGAAGCGGTTCAAATGTCGTCTGGCGAGGATCCGGAAGACAGGCCAGGGTTCCACCCGAGGCTAATGCTCTAATATCGTTGATGTAATTATTGGGGGTATTTTTTTGTAAAACCCCCTCCAAAATTACATGGAGACGCCGTATCCCCTTCCGCATGCAGGTCGACGGCGAAAAGAACGAGCCCCCATCTTTTGGCAAAATCCGGAAGCTTCTTTCCGGAAATCGGCTCCTGCCGCCCTCAGCTCTGGTCAAGGCAGGGATCAATCCGGCCAGCCTGGCCCGCGCGGTCGAAGACGGTGTCGCCGTCGTTTATGCGCGCGGCATCTACATCGCTTCAGACGCTGACCTGCCCGAAGGGGTCAGTTTCGCGGCGACGGCTTTGCTCAATCCTGGCGGAGTGGTGTGCCTGTCCTCGGCAGCCCTCTACCACCGACTTTCAGACGAAAATCCAGGAGCCGTCTGGTACGCAGTCGATCCCCATAAGACAAAACAAATACGGAGCAAGGCTCGAGATCCAGTGAAGCTGGTCTTTTGGACTGAGGAGGCCAGGAGGATCGGCGTGGATGACATAGAAATTGCCGGCGTGCCGATCAGGATCACCAATCGTTCGCGCACTGTGGTCGATATGCTTCGATATCGCACCAAGATCGGCGACGAGCCGGCAATGAAGACACTCAAGGATTACGTGTCGGATGGCGGCGACCTGAACGAGGTGATACGGCTTTCGAGCCAACTCGGTTGGAGAAAATCGATCGAGTTGGCCGTTCGGGCGGCGGAGGAGTTGCAATCTCTAATCGGAAGGAAAATGACGCCATGAGCAACATGAGCAACACCTCAGCTCGAGCGTGCTTCAGCGCGTCCTCAACGATTTGTCCAAGCTCGGTGTCACGGCGATCGAAAGGGCTTCTGTTGGCCAAGATGCTGCCTGAGCTTCACGACTGTTGTGAATTTTCTGCCTCCTAGCTAGGCTCCCACTCCGAGCCGAAAGTCACGCAAATGAGACGCTGGCTGGGTTCCCGGCTTTTCGTTTGCTCCCGCGGGTGCAATTCGGGCCCGCAGCGTGAAGTAGGGAGGGGGGGTATGGCGGTAACGGACCCCGCTCACCAAGGCCGCGATTTTGTACGCCAAACTATGATACTCCGGGCTTTCGTACGCTCGATGATAGCTTCTGGCGCGCGCGAGGCCGCCGAACGGCTGCCAATGATCGCGGAGCATACGATCGCGTACCGCTCCTAACGGTGAGTGCCGCACGGTGCGAAATTCAGGTTGGTTCGCTGTTTGGCGCCCAAGATGCCGAACTGCGCAATGGCAGGTCCAGTCTGATGCGCTCGATGAGATCACGGGTCGCCTTCGACGGCGAAATGCCCAGTTCACTCTTCAACAACTGAGCTAGCCGATCATATTGGCGTATCGCTGCCGCCCGTTGCCCGGATACGGAATAAAGCTCGATCACGTGCTGCTGAACCAGTTCCTGCAAGGGTTCGATCCGAAGGGCCGATAGGCCGGCGGCGAGCGCGTTCTCGAGATCCCGAGCGGCTGAATAGTGCTCCATCAGCCTCCGATAGCCGCGCAAGCAAAGCACGCGCAGCCGCTCGCGCTCGACCAGCACCCAATCGTCATACCACCCCAGCATCAGATCCCCGCGATAGTGGTTGAGGGCGGTAGCGAGGCCATTGACCAGCGCCGGCTCCAATCGGCCGGGTGAAGCGGCGAGCGACGGTGCGATGCCGGTTTCAAATGCGACAATGTCAAACCAGACCTGCGATGAAACGCTAATTCGAGGCTCGCCACGCGACGAAAATTCAAGGCAGCTCGACCCGCTGACCTTCAACACATTTCGCAGGCGCGACAATGCCGTACCAAGACACGATCGCGCGCGCGTCGGCTCGCTCGACGACCAGAATTGTTCGATGAGAACCTCACGAGGATGGTCGATCTCACGAAACAAGACTAGATAAGCCAGGAAGGAAATGCTTTGCCGCGACACCGAAATTTCTTTGTCGCCAGCGCAGACTCGTGTTCGGCCCAAAAATTCTACTGAAACCTGCACCCCCGTCCCCCCGAAACATACGATAGGAAGACACCCTCTAAATGTGGCAAGGCTAGTCGCAGTCAGTGGATTTCGCAACCCTCGAATGTATCGCGCTCGAGCGGCCTTACGGCGCTGGCCGGACCGCCACGTTGGCTACTGCGTGCGGCTGGCCAGGGCCGGTGTGGGTTCGGTCGCGCGTCTGCGCTTTGCCGATGCTGGTTGGATTTGATTTGGCGCCTCACATTGGTGGCCGCGCACTTGTTCGGTCGACGGTCACTCCAACACTAGCTGCTGCCAAGAATGCACCTCCGCTGCGCCGCACGATGGTAACGGGGTCAGCCTCCCAAAAAATCGCCCTCAATCAAGAGGATCGCGCACGATCAACTCGAATGAGCCGGCTTCGAAGCCCGTGAGGCGAATGGCGCTGTGACGTCGCGGTGACGACTAAGTCATCCTTCGGTCAAGCGAGGGTTTCGTCCGGCTGCGTCTGCACTCAATCGCGTGTGCTGGAGCACTGAGGACGATCGGCTAGGCTCAACGTACGAACCAAATTCCCGTTCCCCAGGCATGCGATGGATCGCCAAAGCGAACCTCAAGCCGAAATGAGTTTCGTGATTCACGTTTGGCTCGAGGATCGAGTGACGTGGCGCGGACGGGTGACTCTCGACGACAACAAGCAATCGGCCATGTTCGAGGACGCCCAAACGCTGATCGATTTCATTGACGGCCAGCTCAGGAGCCATGGGGTCTCGCTGCCGATGCATCGAACTCACTCGTGAACATGATGGCCGGATCGATCGCCTGCACTAATTTCTGCGACTGCCGCATTGCAGGCAAACCGCTAAGGCTGTCCTGGGGCGGGAGCTTGGTCGCATGCGGGATGCCGTGGATGCGTTCCAGATCGATGGCATCACCCCTGAAGAGTACCGAGAAGTCGGACCGTTGGCTCGTCGGCAAATAGCCGCCCGAGCGATAAGCGCGGTACTGGCGCCAAGGCAAAAAAGCTTGCTTGAGGCGCGGTCCCGATCTCGCCGGATGCGGCTGATGAGAGGAAGCCTTGATCTGGTCCTAATGTCAGCCTGGCCGCCAGGAAGCGCTCCAGTCATCTCCAGGAGCTTGCTGAGTCGGCGCGGGGCACGGCGGCGGGACCGCCTTGTGTGCCCGCGGCCACCCGCAGGTGCGGTAGACTCCAATTGAACGCGAATGACTCAGATCGAACACGAAACGACAAGTGTCTGATCCGGTGGAAGATAAATTTATTCCATAATATGCCTTATGCGAATCCGACTTTTAGGCTGGGCGCGGTTGACCGAGCCGATGTCGTTCGCCTTTCATTTTATCTGCGGCCGTTGGCGACCGGCGGGTCCCCAAAGAAACCGCCTCTACGCCAGGTGCCAATCGCCGTGAGTTCCCTGGAAGATCATCTGGCTTCCTTCGGTGCTGATCGACGGGTCGGGAACGAACGCGCCCCCTTCTACCGCGTTGAACATGAAGTCATCCTGCGCCATCTGGCTCTTTTGGATGCCCTCCAGAAAGATTGATCCGTCGCCCCAGCTCACCAGGACCCCCGTGTGTCCATCGCCGTGGGGAGATAGCGAATCAATGACGCTCACTTCGTTGGGCATGATATCCATGAAGGCGACGTGATCGAAGGCGCCCGGTCCTGGATCGAAACCCGCGACAACAGTGTCGTTACCGCTGCCGTGGGAAACCATGAAAGCGTCGGCGCCGTCGCCGCCGTTGTAGATATCGTCACCCGGTCCTCCTTCGAGCATGTCGTGTCCGGCCCCGGCGTTCAGATGATCGGTGCCCGCGCCGCCCATGAGGTTGTCGGCCATAGCTCCGCCGTAGAGGCTGTCGTCCCCGTCGCCACCGCGAAGGTCGTCCCGTCCGTTTCCGCCGTCCAGGACGTCATTGCCGGCATCTCCCGCAAGATGGTCGTCGCCCCTCCCGCCGGAGAGATGGTCATCGCCCCCCAAACCGAAATAGTGATCGTTCTTGGACGTCGCATGGAACACGTCGTTCTGTCCATCGCTGCCGTACTTGACGAGATTGCCATCGAAAGAGCGCTGGAATTGCGCCGGCGTCTCGCCCGCTGACGGCGGCGCATCCTCGTTACCCTCGTCCTTTACGAAGTGTTCCGCGGCGACGCGGTCGGAATGAGAACTCGTCGGGTCAATCAGGTGCCGATCGTCGGCGAACATGAAGTCATCCTGTGCGAGGTCCGCCTTGAATACACCCTCGAGCAGCACCGAACCGTCGCCCTTGCTCGTATGCCAACTAATCCGGACGCCGTCCCGCGTATCGTTGAAGCGGAACTGCTCCGGTTCGATGTCCATGACCGCAAGATGGTCGAACATCCCCGGACCGGTGCGGAAGTCGGTTATGATATCGTGGCCGCTATCGGGAGAGATCATGAACGCGTCCGCTCCCGGACCGCCGGTTAGAACGTCGTTACCGCGGCCGCCCTCGAGATCACCATGACCCGCACCTTCGTCCAGGACATCGTTGCCGTCGCCCCCGATCAACGTGTCTGCCTGATCGCCACCGTCCAGTTGGTCGTTTCCGGCGCCGCCAACGATATGATCGCTCCCCGCGGCCCCTACGAGATGCTCGTTGCCAACTCCACCGATGAGATCGTCGTCCATCGCTCCGCCGGACA
Organism: Bradyrhizobium sp. in8p8; assembly: GCF_000426845.1. Classification (GTDB taxonomy): domain Bacteria; phylum Pseudomonadota; class Alphaproteobacteria; order Rhizobiales; family Xanthobacteraceae; genus Bradyrhizobium; species Bradyrhizobium japonicum_C. The sequence goes on from NZ_AUGD01000002.1 coordinate 129,361, forward strand.
GGCGGTCGTTTCCGGCGCGGCCGAACGCTATGCTCATCTGGTCATCGGAGCCCGCGAACCGGTCAGAGTGCCGGTCACCAATGAAGAGAAGATAGTCGTCGAAGGTCTGGGCGATGGTTTCGTCGACGGAGTGATGATGATGCCGATCCTGGAAACGCCTGCTCATGTGATTGCTCCGGTTGGAGGCCACACGGCGAGTGCTCGACCCGCCTGGACGCGTTCGCGCCAGCCGTCAGAACCGAAGCGCGCCACCGATGTTCCTCATTCGATCGGCGCTAGCGCAGAATAGATTAGTCTCTTTAACGTGGATTAAGCGTTGGATCGGCTTTATGAATCAGCGCACGATGTTCCATCGCGCCGCGGTAACCGAGCACGAGGGCGCAGCGTAGAACACTGAACGCACACCCAGGCGCCCGGTCTGCCCTCCACTCTCCCGCGCGGCTGCAGGCGTGCATCAGAAGACGTCCACGGTGCCAGCGGCCAGTCGGGCGACGAGTTCGGGAGTTCGGCTGAGACCGTCCGACACGAGGGCCTCGACCGGGTTTCTCAACTGGGCGAGCGACGCACCGTTCCGCGTTGCAAGCCTGAGATGAACCAGCGCCGGTTCAGATATCGGTGCGCCGATCTTGCTGACGAGGAGGCAGTGCGCGTGGTCAATGTCCGCAATGGCCGACACCAACGTTTCAGCCAATTGCGTCGCGAGAACATTATAGATCTTACCAACATGGCTGACCGGATTCTTGCCGGCTGCAGCCTCGAGGCTCATGGGTCGGCACGGCGTGATCAGGCCGTTGACACGATTGCCGCGGCCGACCTGCCCGTCATCGCCGGCTTCGGCGGACGTTCCCGTGACCGTTAAATAGACCGACCCGGATGCCGGATCGTCGGCGGCATTGATCGCGATGTGGCACTCCGGAAAGCCGTACTGACTGGCGCAGTCGCGGACCCTAGCGGCCAGTGCGCTCTTCTCCTCCAGATAGTCGTCGATGCCGGCAAGAAATCCTCCGATCATGGCACAGGCGATGGTTAGATCGAGGTGGCTGCCGTTGCGGACCGCCATGATCTTGATGTCCTCGCCCCACGCGGGATGGTCAGATCCGCGATCACGGCCATTTAGCCGCTGCTCGATGGCGCGCACCAGGCGCTCGAGTGGGCTCAGCGGCGCATGACCGACACCAAACGACGTGTCGTTCGCAAGCGGAATGTCTTCGATGCGCCGCCGGGAGTATATTGACCGCAGGTCGTGCGAACCCGGACGGACGAGAGCCTCGATCCGGACGTGGCGATCAACGTCGAGCGCGTGCAGATTGGCCTTTAGCCAGGACTTCGAACCTTCGACGGCAATTGTGTCGATTGGGACAGTCACGCTTCCAAATTCGGCGATGGCGCGCCCAGCCAGGAAGATTCGGATGGGGACCGTGACAGTTCCTCCTCCAAAGGCCGGCACCGCCTGCCCTCCGCACAATAACGCCTTGTCGACGTTGTGATGGAGCACCCGACCGAATTGCTTCTGGTACTCGCGGCAGAGATTCCGAGACAGCATCTCGGCCAGCGCGTCACAGATGGTGTCGGGGTGACCGATGCCCTTACGCTCGACGATCTCGATTTCGTCGTCTGTTTCAAGACGCGAGATTGCGATAGGGATCATGGAGCCGGCCCTCCAGTAGCGGCCTTGCTTCGTGACCTTCGCAAAAAAATGAACCAGTAGGTAATCCCAACCAATACACCTCCAACCATGTTGCCGACTGTTACCCAGGCGAGATTGAACACGGCGCCGCGCACCGTTAAATGCGGAAAATGGGAGGGCGTCTTCCCGATCAGATCCCAAAACGTACCGTCTGCGCCTGACTTGGTCAGGAGTGCAACGGTCAGCAGATACATATTCGCGATCGAATGCTCGAAACCGGTCGCGGCAAAGGCCGCAATCGGGAAAACTATGGCTAGGATCTTATCCGTCGTCGATCGTGCGCCATAGCATAGCCAGGTTGCAAGACAGACGAGTACGTTGGCAAGAATGCCGTGAATGACTGCCTGGGTCGCCGACAAGGATGCCTTTGCATTGGCGGCCGCCAACGCGGTCAGCCCAACCGCTCCACTCCCGTGGTCGTAACCGGCGGCTAAAAAGACGAGCAGCGCGAGACCGGCAGCGCCGACAAAGTTTCCGATATAGACCAGCGTCCATGCCCGCAGGAGAGCACCTGGTGCGACGCGGCCACTCGCACAAGCCATGATCATGAGATTGTTGCCGGTAAAGAGCTCGGCGCCGCCGACGATCACCAGGATGAGGCCTAACGAAAAAACGGTGCCGCCCAGCAGGCGTATGACACCGTATGGCAACACACCTTCGGCGCCGGCGGTCACCACAACGGAGAACATTGAACCAAAACCGATGAACGCACCCGCGAGCACCGCAAGCGCCATCAAGCTCCCGGTTTCGAGATGCGTCTTGTCGACACCAATCTGCTCCGCGCGTTCTGCCATCTCTCGCGGCAGTAGCGCATCGATCGAATTGTGGCCTGTCGCTTCGAACATTCAGAACCCCGACCCAGGATGAGGCGCTTGACTGTCTGTTACGACGGCACTCATTTTGTCCCCCCGCGAGCTGCCTGACACACGACAGAGGCTCCAATGTCGGCGCTCCGCGTTTTCCTGAAGTGTCCGTCTAGAGCACCTCGAACCAGATTTCGCAGGTCGCCACCCTAAGCTCATGCGCCGAGCCGTGAGGCGGAACTCAGCACGTGACCCGGTGCCATTCTGACCAGTCTAGCCGCGCAAGGTTTGATCTATGTCAGACCGCAACTCCCGGCTCCTGCGATCTCGGCTGGAAGCACAAGCTTCCTGGTGCGGCGCTGAGCATCGACGCACTGGGGTGAAGTCACGGGTGACTCGAATGAAACTCGAAACTCGCCGGTGCTAAAGCGGATGTCTGCGACACCGTCCAGTAGCATTGGCAACCGCCGCCCCCTTCTGAGCCGCGATGCGATCTCGGCGCTGCGACGGCAAGGCTAATCTTCCATGAGCGAGCGCATCCAAGCCAGTCTTGAGATGGCCTGTTCTGCGAGCCGCTGCAGGCTCGCGAGGCGAGCCGCATCGCTCGCGCGCTCGGCGCCGTCGAGGTAGGCGTCGGCCAAGGCTTCGGCGATCTCCAGCGAATCCTTTCGCTCCATGGCGGCCGGAAAGCTCCCGAACCCGGCGGCCTCGTCAGCCAACCTGGTTGCTTGCTGGCGGATATCTCGTGCCCGGACGGCGGCCGGGCCGCGCAGACGTTGTTCAATCTCCCCAAGCTGTTCCACCAGACGAAGCTCTAGTCGGCGCGCATCGATGGGCAGCTGAGGCGCGGCGGATGCATCGGCGCTCTCCCGTTCGTGTTGTTGATGATAGGCGCGGCGCCTCTCCTGTCGCAGCGTGGCAACATGACCGAGTTCCTCCCTGGCCATTGCCTCGGACGCCTTCTTGACCTCGGGATCATGCGAGTAGGCTGCCAGATAAGACCAGAAGGCAAAGGCGCGCTCCTCGTTACGGACCGCCATGGCGAGCGCGCGGTACGGCGTCATCAGGCGGGATGCTTTCACCTCTGCGGCTGCTTCCTTATCAAGGGCTTCCGGCGGTTCCCAGCGTACCAACGCGGGATCCGGGCTCTTGCCCCGGCGCGAATGCGACCATTGTGCGACGCTATCGACGTGCTCGCGCTCAGCCGAGGCAAGCCGGGTGAACACGTCGGCAAGATCATCCTTGCCCTGCGCGCGCATGTCCTGGGCAAGAGCGTCGTACTTGTCGGCCGCTTCCTGCTCCATTGCGTGCGCTAGCGCAAAGAGCTCGTCGAGAGACTTCAATACACCGGCAGGCTCAGCGCTCAGTAATGAAGTGCGTAGAAATGGCATGGTCTTGGTTCCCAATGCAGTCGTTTGCTTCGGTTCCCCAAACACGAATCCTTTTCGTCGGGGTTGACAGATGCGGGCGCGCGCGATGATTGTGACACGTCAGCGGCGACAAATCATCGACCAAGAATCGCAACGCATCCGCGGCCCGGTTGGCCGCGCAGATGGCATTTGAATCGACATGTCGAAGCGCCCGGTTGACGATATCGCCTTGGCAAGGCGTGCAGCGCTCGCGCTCGCGGGCTTGCTGTTGGCGTGTCTGACATATATTTCGCCCGCATGCGCGGCCGGTGACTTGCAGACATACCTGCCGAAGATCGCACCTGGCGAGTTCTTCGCCAGCGCGGATCGCTTCGGCCCGCCACAGGGCGATCCGCCAATCGTGCCCGTCTACCGCGGCGATCAACTGCAAGGGTTTGTCTTCCTCAACTCCGATTTCGCGAACTCAGTCGGCTACTCCGGAAAACCGATTCACCTGCTGGCTGGGATCGACCCGAAGGGTGTCATCACAGGGATCAAGCTCGTCGATCACAAGGAGCCGATCGTGCTGGTCGGCATTCCTGAGGCCAGAATCGTCGCTGCCGTGAACGCGCTGATCGGCAAGGACATGAGGCCGGTCGCAAGTGGCGCCGAGAAGCCGCCTCAGGTCGACATCGTGAGCGGCGCAACCGTCACCGTGCTGGTGATGCACGACAGTATCGTCCGCGCCGCCTCCAAGCTGATCCGGAGCGGCCGCGTCGGCGCCGGCGACGGCGCTGCGGCTTCGGCAGCCCTGCCCCCTGTCGTCAAGACTCTCGATCTCGAACATAGTGAAGTGCGTGACTGGGAGAGCCTCGTTGGCGACGGCTCGGTGCGCCGGCTTCATCTCGGCATCGGTGACGTCAACGAGGCGTTTGCAAAATCTGGTAGTGCGGCAGCGAGCCAATATCCCGAACCAGGCGAGGCCAGCGAGACCTTCATCGACCTCTATGTGGCGCTCGTGAGCGCGCCTACGATCGGCCGCAGCCTGCTCGGCGACGATGGCTATCAGCGTCTCAAGGGTCGTTTGAAGCCTGGGCAGCAGGCCATCGTCGTCGCCGGCAACGGCCTCTACTCCTTCAAGGGTTCCGCCTATGTGCGCGGCGGCATCTTCGATCGCATCGAAATCCTGCAGGAAGGCAACAGCACCCGCTTCCGCGATCGCAATCATACCCGGCTTGGTGCGTTGGAGGCCGCCGGCGCGCCCGAGTTCAGGGAAGTTGCCCTATTCGTCACCCCTCCCGAATTCACCCTGGATCCGACGGAGCCGTGGCAGCTCCAATTGCTCGTGCAACGGAGCCTCGGCGGTCGCGACAAGGCCTTCCTGACCTTCGATCTCAGCTACGCCCTGCCCGACCGCTATATCCGCCGCGAGCAGCGTGCGGTGACGGTGCCGGAGAATGCACCGCCTCCTGCTTCGCAGCCTGCCGCTGCTGCCTCTGCCGCCCCGCCAGAGGCAGACGAGCCGCTGTGGATGCGGATCTGGCGATCGAGCACGGTGTCGATCGCCATTACCGCATTCATGCTGGCCGGCCTCACCGGAATCTTCTTCTTCCAGAATCTGCTTGTTCGCCGACCTGTGTTGTACAACTGGGTTCGGCGAGGCTATCTCGCCTTCGTTCTGGTCTGGCTCGGCTGGTACGCGAACGCGCAGCTCTCCGTCGTCAACGTCGTCACCTTCACCAACGCGCTGGTGACCGGCTTCCGCTGGGAATTCTTCCTCGCCGCTCCGCTGATCTTCATTCTATGGGCCGCGACGGCCGGCGGGCTCCTGTTCTGGGGACGCGGCCCGTTCTGCGGCTGGCTGTGTCCCTTTGGCGCACTGCAGGAACTCACCAACACGGCCGCGAAATGGCTGAAGGTGCCGCAAATAACGGTGCCGTGGGGACTGCACGAGCGGCTTTGGCCGATCAAGTACATCATTTTTCTCGGACTGTTCGGGCTATCGCTCTACTCCGTCGACATGGCCGAGCGATTTGCCGAGGTCGAGCCGTTCAAGACCGCGATCATTCTGAAGTTCTCACGAAGCTGGCCGTTCGTCGCCTATGCAGTCGCCCTGCTGGTCATCGGCCTCTTCATCGAGCGTTTTTTCTGCCGCTATCTTTGTCCGCTTGGCGCCGCGCTCGCGATCCCCGGTCGCATGCGGACATTTGAGTGGCTGCGCCGCTGGCAAGAATGCGGTTCGCCCTGTCAACGCTGTGCGAAGGAATGCCCGGTGCAGTCGATCCATCCCGAGGGGCACATCAACGTCAATGAGTGCATCTACTGCATGCACTGCCAGGAACTCTACTACGACGATCATCGCTGTCCGCACATGATCCAGGTCCGGCTCAAGCGCGAGAAATTCGCGGCCATGTCGTCGCCTTCGATGCGTTCAGGCGGCAAGGGTCCGGCGACCGTCATCACCGCCGGCGGTAAGCCCGTCGGCGCTTCAGCCGCCATCTCTCCACCACCACACTGAACCGGAAGCCCAGGAGGCAATCATGAGCGAGAACGAAAAGACCAAAGGCGTCAGCCGACGAGCTGTGCTGGGAACGACGGCGGCCGCAGCGGGCGTGGGGCTGGCCGGTGGAGTGGCGATGAACGCCGGCAGCGGCTTCGTCTCGTCCGCCGACGCTCAGACCAAGACAGCGGCACCAAAGGCGCCGGCGGCGCGACCGGCGGTGCAGAAGGCCGAAGTGGCGCCCGGTGAGCTCGACGAATACTACGTGTTCTTCTCGAGCGGCCAGACCGGCGAAATGCGGATCATCGGCCTGCCCTCGATGCGCGAACTGATGCGCGTTCCGGTTTTCAATCGCTGCAGCGCGACCGGCTGGGGGCAGACCAACGAAAGCATCAAGGTTCTGACAGAAGGGATGCAGCCGGCAACGCGCGAATTCCTCAAGAACCGCGGCGGTACCTACCTGAACGGCGACCTCCACCACCCGCACATCTCCTTTACCGACGGCACCTATGACGGGCGTTATGCCTTCATGAACGACAAGGCCAATAGTCGCGTCGCGCGCGTGCGGCTCGACGTCATGAAGTGCGACAAGATCATCGAGCTTCCGAACCAGCATACGGTCCACGGCCTGCGCGTGCAGAAATATCCGCGCACCGGCTACGTGTTCGCCAACGGCGAGGATGGGGTGCCCCTGCCCAACGACGGCAAGATCCTCGACGATCCCAAACAGTATCGTTCCATCTTCAGTGCGATCGACGGCGACACGATGAAGGTCGCCTGGCAGGTGATCGTCAGCGGCAACCTCGACAACGTCGATGCCGATTACCAGGGCAAATACTGCTTCGCGACCTGCTACAACGCCGAAGAAGGCGTCACGCTGGCGGAGATGACTGCCGCCGAACAGGACTGGGTCGTCATCTTCAACATCAAGCGGATCGAGGAGGCCGTGAAGAAGGGCGACTTCAAGGAAATGAACGGCGTGCCCGTCGTCGATGGCCGCAAGGGATCGGCCTACACGCGCTACGTCCCGGTCTCGAACAACCCGCACGGCATGAACACGGCTCCGGACGGCATCCATGTCGTCGCAGCCGGAAAGCTCTCGCCCACCGTGACCGTCATGGACGTGCGGCTGTTCGACCAGCTGTTCGACGACAAGATCAAGCCACGTGACGTCGTCGTCGCGGAACCCGAGCTTGGCCTCGGGCCGCTACACACCGCCTACGACGGCAAGGGCAACGCCTATACGACCCTGTTCCTCGACAGCCAGGTCTGCAAATGGAACATCGACCTCGCCAAGCGGGCTTTCAAGGGGGAGAAGGTCAATCCCATCCTCCAGAAGCTGGACGTGCACTATCAGCCGGGCCACAACCATACCTCGATGGGCCAGACCAAGGAGGCGGATGGAAAATGGCTCATCTCGCTGAACAAGTTCTCAAAGGATCGCTTCCTGAACGTCGGGCCGCTCAAGCCGGAGAACGATCAGCTGATCGACATCTCAGGCGATCAGATGAAGCTGGTGCATGACGGCCCGAGCTTCGCCGAACCGCATGACGCGACCATCGTCCATCGTTCCAAGATCAATCCGATCTCGATCTGGGATCGTGCGGATCCGATGTTCGCGGATGCGGTGAAGCAGGCCAAGGCCGACGGCATCAACCTCGAGGCGGATTCGAAGGTCATTCGCGACGGCAACAAGGTGCGTGTCTACATGACGTCGACCGCGCCGGCCTATGGCCTCGATCAGTTCCAGGTCAGGCAAGGCGACGAGGTCACCGTCTTCATCACCAACATCGATGCGGTCGAAGACCTGACGCACGGCTTCTGCATCGTCAACTACGGCATCAACATGGAGATCGGACCGATGGCCACCTCGTCGGTGACCTTCACGGCCGATAAGCCAGGCGTCTACTGGTACTACTGCTCGTGGTTCTGCCACGCCATGCACATGGAGATGAAGGGCCGCATGTTCGTCGAACCGAAGTCGGTCTGACCGGAGCGAACTGGTGCGTCTCCTGTCACGCATGTTTCCGGCGGTGCTGGTCGCCGCCGGATTGTCCAGCTTCGCTGAAGCGGAGACCTTGACGGCTGCGCCCGGCCAGCCGCTGCAAGCGGTGCTGGATCGCGCGCGCGCGGGCGACGTCGTCAAGCTTGCCCCGGGGGACTATCACGGCTCGATCCGGATCGACCGTCCCCTGGAGCTCGTTGGGACCGAGGGCGTGGTGCTGGACGGCGATGGCTCCGGCAACGTGATCACCGTCAGCGCGCCCGACGTCGTCGTCCGCGGCGTAACCATTCGCGGGTCGGGTCGCGACCTGCAGGCGATGGATTCCGGGATCTTCCTGCAGAAGACGGCCGAGCGTGCGAAGATCGAGGACAACCGGCTGGTCGGAAACCTGTTCGGCGTCTACGTGCACGGTGCCAGGGGCTCCCGAGTCGTCCGCAACGAGATCGAGGGACTGCGCGGCGGGCGCCTCAGCGAGGCGGGCAACGGGGTCTCGCTGTGGAATGCACCCGACGTCACCATCGCGAACAACACGTTCCGCTACGGCCGCGACGGCATCTTCTCGATCTCCAGCAGCAAGGACCGCTTCATCGACAACCGCTTCGAGCAGGTTCGCTTCGCGGTCCACTACATGTACACCAACGACAGCGAAGTCAGCGGCAACGTGTCGATCGGCAACCATGTCGGTTACGCCATCATGTATTCGAACCGCCTGGTGATCCGCGGCAATTCCTCCGATCGCGATCGCGACTATGGACTACTTTTGAATTACGCGAACTATGCGCGGATCGAGAACAATCGTGTCACCGGCGGCCCGCTGAATCCGGTCATGCAGAAGACTGAGGATGCTCCGGACGATGAGCGAGGCATGCTTCCGCAGCCGAAACGGGAGAGCTCTCTCAGGACCGGCCCGGAGAAATGCGTTTTCATCTACAACACCAATCACAACAAGTTCCGCAACAACTGGTTCGAGCGTTGCTCCATCGGCGTGCACTTCACGGCCGGCTCCGAAGGCAACGAAATCACCGGCAATTCCTTCGTCAGCAACGCCAACCAGGTGAAATATGTCGGCACCCGGCATCTCGACTGGTCGATCGGCGGGCGCGGCAATTATTGGAGCGACAACCCGGCATTCGACCTGAACGGCGACGGAATCGCGGACACCGCGTACCGGCCGAACGATATGATCGACCGCGTGCTGTGGACCGCACCCGCTGCCAAGGTTCTCATCAACAGCCCCGCCGTCCAGGTGATCCGCTGGGCGCAGGCGCAGTTCCCGGCGCTGCTGCCGGGTGGCGTCGTCGACAGCCATCCGCTGGTATCGCCGCCGAACAGCCGCACACCGAAGGAAACGCGATGACCGGTACGGTACGCGTCAGCGAGGTCACCAAGACGTACGGCCGGCTCACGGCCGTGCGCGATGCCTCGTTCACGCTTGGACAAGGCGAGCTCGTCGCCTTGATCGGTCACAACGGCGCCGGCAAGACCACGCTCATGAAGCTCATGCTCGGGCTGATCCGGCCGACAAGCGGCTCCATCGAGGTGCTCGGAGACAATCCCGCCGCCGGTGAATTCGCGGGCCGACGGCAACTCGGCTATCTGCCGGAAAACGTCTCCTTCGACCCTGCCCTGACCGGCCGCGAGACGCAGGCGTTCTACGCCAGGCTGAAGCGGGAGCCGGTTGCCAAAGCCCTGGAGCTGCTCGATGCCGTGGGCCTCGGCGCAGCCAGCCGCCGCAGGGTGAACACCTACTCGAAGGGCATGCGCCAGCGGCTCGGCCTCGCGCAGGCGCTGCTGGGGCATCCGCGCGTGCTGTTGCTGGACGAGCCGACCACCGGTCTCGATCCGGAGCTGCGGCAGACGTTCTACGACATCATCGCGCGGCTTGCAGCTGGCGGCGCGACCGTACTCCTGTCGTCGCATGCGCTCACCGAGCTCGAGGAGCGCGCCGGCCGGGTCATCATCATGAACCGCGGCATCAAGGTTGCGGACGGATCGATCGACGAACTGCGTCGCCTCGCCCGGCTGCCCACCAGGATTCGCCTGAGGGTGGCGGGCCTCGCTCCGAGCGAGCTGCCGGGTTGGGCGCCCAAGGACGCGACCTGCCGTCGCTTGAACGGCCACATCGTCGAGATCGACGCTGCGCCGGAGCGGAAGATCGAGCTTCTGCATCGCGCGACGGCCGCCGGAAACTCCGTCGAGGACGTCGACGTGGTCCCGCCGACCCTCGACGAGCTTTATGCTCACTTTCTTCGGCAATCGGAGCAGGCGCCATGAACGTCCTGATCATCGCCGCCAAGGAAATCCACCAAGCCATCCGCAATCGCTGGGTGCTGGCAGCAACGCTCCTGCTCGCCGGCCTTGCCCTGTCGCTGACCTTTCTCGGCAGCGCGCCGACGGGGAACGTGGGCGTTCGCGCGCTCGACGTGGTCATCGTCAGCCTGTCGAGCCTGACGATCTTTCTCGTTCCGTTGATAGCGCTTCTGATCTCCCATGATGCCGTCGTCGGCGAAATGGAACGAGGGACGATGCTGTTGCTGCTGAGCTATCCGGTCGCGCGATGGCAGGTGCTGCTTGGCAAATTCCTGGGCCACCTCGCCGTTCTCGGCTTTGCGACGTGCCTCGGTTACGGCGCCGCCGCCGGAGCGCTGGCGGCGACGGGCAGCGACATCGACAGCGATAGTCTCCTGGCATTCGCTGCGATGGTGGGCTCCTCGGTGCTGCTCGGCGCTGCGTTCGTCGCCATCGGTTATCTGGTCAGCGCGCTGGTACGCGACCGCGGAACTGCGGCCGGCATCTGCATCGGGCTGTGGCTGCTGCTGGTGCTGATCTACGACATGGCGTTGCTGGGCGTGCTTGCGCTCGACCAGGGGCGCAGCATCTCAGCGACCGTGCTCAACGCCCTGCTCCTGTCGAACCCGACCGACGCCTACCGGCTGATCAACCTGACCGGATTCGCCAATGTCAGCACCTTCGCCGGCATGGCCGGCCTTGCTCAAAGCACGTCCCTGACGATACCGGTCCTTCTCGCCGCCCTGCTCTGCTGGACGCTGCTGCCGCTGGGGCTTGCTGCGCTCGCCTTTTCGAGGAGGGAGCTATGAGGCGCGTGGCCATCGCTTGGGCCTTGCTGCTGCCATTCGCGCTTGCGGCCTGCAACGAGAAGCAGACCGCGAAGATCCCGCCGCCGCATCGGATGACGGCAGAGGACATCGGGCATTACTGCGGCATGAACGTGCTCGAACACCCCGGACCGAAGGGCCATATCTTCGCTGCGAGCCTCATTCAGCCGGTATGGTTCTCGTCGGCGCGTGACACCCTCGCCTTCACCATGCTGCCGGACGAGCCCAAGGACATTCAGGCGATCTACGTGTCCGACATGGGCAAGGCGGCGAACTGGGATGCGCCCGGCTCCGACAACTGGGTGGAGGCCCGCAAGGCGCTGTTCGTGATCGAGAGTCGAGTCAAGAGCGGCATGGGAGGGGACGAGGCCGTTCCGTTCTCGGACCGGGCGGCCGCGGAGAAATTCGCCGGCGAGAACGGCGGCAGGATCGTCGGCTTCGACGAGGTGCCCCGCGACTATGTCCTGGCCTCGGCGAATGCCGGCGGCGGCGCTGGGCCCGGCGAAGCCGAAGGGCCGCCCGGCGACGGATCGAGGAGGACGCCATGACGCAAGCGCTGACGCGCCGACGGTTCATCCGGATCAGCGCGGCGGCGGCGGGCCTCGGCCCGCTGTCCATCAGCGGACGGCTCCGGGCGGACATCGCGCCAGTCACCTGGCGCGGCACGATGCTGGGCGCCGTCGCGACAATGGAGATCCACGACGAAGACCGCCGCCGGGCCGAGCGGCTGATAACGCTGGCCTGCGCCGAGGCGCGTCGGCTCGAACGGCTGTTCAGCCTCTACTTGGACGATTCCGCCCTGGTCGAGTTGAACCGGAAGGGCATCCTGATCGATCCGGCCGCCGAAATGGTCGATCTGCTGTCGGCGTCGCAGCATTACTCCACGCTGACAGGCGGTCTGTTCGATGTCACCGTGCAGCCGCTGTGGGATCTCTATGCCGGCCACTTCTCACGAGATGAGGCGGATCCGGCGGGACCTGCCGCAAAGGAGATCCAGGCAGCGCTCGCGCGCATCGGCAGCAGCCGGCTGTCGATCAGCCGCGACCGGATCACGATGCCCCGCGGCATGGCCGTCACCCTGAACGGGATCGCGCAAGGCTATGTCACGGACAAGGTGGTCGATCTGCTGCGGGCGCACGGTATCTCTCACAGCCTGGTCGACATGGGCGAGGCCCGCGCGATCGGCGCCCGTCCGGACGGCCAGCCTTGGGAAGTCGGCATCGCCGACCCTGATCATGTCGGCCACGCCGAAGCGGTGCTCCCGATCGTCGACCGCGCAGTGTCGACGTCCGGCGCCTACGGCCTACAGTTCGGCGCCAAGGCGCAGTTCAACCATCTGTTCGATCCCCGAACAGGAAGCTGCGCAACGGGCTATCGCAGCGTGACCGCTGTGTCCCGCAGCGCGACTGCGGCGGACGCATTGTCGACGGCGTTCAGCCTGATGCAGGAAGAGGAGATTCGATCCTTGTTGCCGCGTGCCGGCATCGACCGCGTCGATCTCATCAACGATGCAGGCCACACCACGCTCACGGCCAGTCGGCAAAGTTGAGGGTCGGCCTCGACTGTCCGGCTCGCGAGCGGGCGGCAACGCGCCGTCGCCAGACGCCCGGTGCCTCACCGGTGTGCTTGCGGAAGAAGCGGCTGAAATAGGCGGTGTCCTTGAAGCCGAGCGCGAACGCGATCTGCTTGACGGCAACGGTGCCGGCCTCGAGCCGTGTCGCGGCCTCCTTGACGACGCGCTGCTGGATCAGCTCGCTCGGCGAACGCTTCAGTTCGCGGCTACAGAGGGCGTGCAGACGGTCCGGGGTCATGCCGAGAAGCTTGGCGTAATCGCTGACGCGCAGATGCTGCTGATAGCGCTCCTCGAGCAGCCGGCGGAAGCGGCTCAGTATCTCGGCGCTACTGCCCTCCTCGTTCCGGTCGCTGTCGGCGAACAGCCGCCAGAGGCGCAGCACGCACAGCGTCAGCTCGGCCGACATGATCGATGCCGCAGCGCTGCGTGCGGGCGATGCGATTTCCGCGGCGATTGCCGCGATTGATCGCGACATCGTGGTCACGAGGTCGGGTTCGACCGGCAGCGCCATGATGCCGCCGGCGGCTTCGAGCGCGAGATAGGCAGGCTCGGCCGAGGGCGGCAGATAGCGGTGCCAAATGCCAGCGCGTAGTTGCAGCAACTCGGCCGTCGCCCCGGCTGACACCTCCAGGTATTCGGCTGAACCCGCCGGGAGCCAGACGATGGCAGGCCCGGTGAAGGCCATCGTCCTGCCGGGCTCGCCGACGTCGATGCTGGCGCCTTCATGCAGGCAAAGCAGATGGATGAACGGCCTGGCGGCCTTCGACGACAGCATCCAGCGGCGCGCAACGTAATGCGAACGGATCAGCTCCGCGCCGACAGGCGCAGCGCCGCTCGCGGCCGCCGAAACGGTCCCCGCGACGCCTCGACGCACCTGCCCGTCGCGACCAGAAGCGTCCAATCTTTCACCGGATCTGTCCATTGTGCGAACAAACCGCGCGGTGCTTGTTAGGTCAAGTCCTGGTCGCGGCCGGCTAAACGAAGCTGCGCCGAAGAAATCAGGCCAAGAGGAACGACCACTCATACCGCTTGCGAACAATCGCTTGCGTGAAACACGAGGGAGGATCGACATGTTTTCGGCGAACCGTCGAACGTTGCTGCGCGCAACTGGCCTGGTTGCGGCAGTGCTGGGAGCCTTGGCATCCACGGCCGAGGCGCAGGAGAAGATCCGGATCGGCTATGCCATTTCCAAAACGGGGCCCTATGCCGGCGGCGCCGGCATCACCACGCTGCCGAATTACGAGCTGTGGGTGAAGGATGTGAATGCCGCCGGCGGCATCAAGCTCGGCGACAAGAAGCTGCCGATCGAAGTGGTCGAATACGACGACCGCAGCAGTTCTGAGGAAGCCGTCAAGGCGATCGAGCGCCTCGCCAATCAGGACAAGGTCGATTTCATTCTTTCGCCCTGGGGCACCGGCCTCAACCTCGCGGTCGGCCCGACGCTGAACCGTCTCGGCTACCCTCACCTCGCGGTGACCTCGGTGACCGACAAGGCGCCAGAACTTGCCAAGCGCTGGTCCAACGCGACGTTCTGGCTCGGAACGTCGGCGCAGATCTCCCAGGCGTTGGCCGATCTGCTCGGGAAGCTCAGGAGCGAAGGCAAGATCGGGGCGAACATCGCGATGGTCAGCATCGCCGATCAGTTCGGCATCGAATTGTCCGCTGCGGGGCGCGAAGCGTTCAAGAAGCACGGCTTCACGCTGGCCTACGACAAGACCTATCCGATGGGAACGCAGGATCTCCAGCCGCTGGTGAAGGACGCCATCGCGTCCAACCCGGACGCGTTCGTCGCCTTCAGCTATCCGCCGGACACGATCGCGCTGACCGAGCAGGCGCAGCTCCTGAAGTTCAACCCCAAAATCTTCTACGTCGGCGTCGGCACCGCATTCCCGCTCTACAAGGGCAAGTTTGCCGCCAACAGCGAGGGCGTTATGGGGATCGGTGGCTGGAACGCGGACTCGCCGCGGCTGAAGGACTATCTCGCGCGCCACAAGGCCGCGACGGGCAAGGAGCCCGATCGCTGGGCAAGCTCGATCACCTATGCGAGCCTCCAGGTGCTCCAGCAGGCGATCGAAAAGGTAGGTAAGCTCGATCGCGCCGCAGTCGCAGCGGAAATCCGCTCGGGCACGTTCGACACCATCATCGGCAAGGTCAAGCTGAAGGACGGTCTGCTCCAGGAGGTCTGGAGCGTCGGCCAGTGGCAGAACGGCGAATTCTACGCCCTCGCACCCGCTTCGCTTTCAGGCGCGCGTACGCCGGTCGTGCCGAAGGCGCAGTGGCAGTAAGGCAAGGCTGGCGGGCAGGCCTTGCGCTGCGAGGCCTGCCCCCATCCACTAGGAACCCCGTTCATGCTGCTTGTCGACATCGTCCTGCCGGGCCTGGTGCTTGGCGGCATGTACGCGCTGATCGCGCTTGGGCTGACGCTGCAATATGGCGTGGCGCGGATCATGAACCTCTCTTATGGGGAGTCGCTCGTTGCGGCCGCGTTCGGCGCGTTCTCGCTCTACAGTGGCCTCGGGCTGAGCCCGCTGGCTGCGCTGCTCCTGGCTGTCCCTGTCGCGATGGTGGTGAACTGGCTGCTCTATCGCTTCCTGCTCGAGCGCCTGATGCGGCGGAGCAAGGACAGAGGCGCGCAGGAGATCGACAGCATCCTCGTCACCTTCGGCGTATTGTTCGTGATCCAGGGCGCCATGCTGGTCGCCTTCGGCGGCCAGTATTACAGCTATAGCTATCTCTCCATTCCGCTGACGATCATGGGCTCGACGCTCGCGGTCAATCGCCTGGTCGCACTGCTGTTCGCGGCCCTGGTCGGCGGCGCCGTGTATCTCGCCCTCACCCGCACGCGGATCGGCACGGCCGTACGCGCCATCGCTGTCGATGCCAACGCCGCGCGCCTCGTCGGGATCGACGTGGCCGCCTTGTCGGGGCTCGCGTTCGCCTTTGGCGGTGGCCTGGTCGCGGTCGGCGGCGTGTTGGTCAGCATGTTCCTCACCTTCAATGCCGCGATGGGCGTGATATTCACCATGAAGGCGCTGGTCGTCGTCATCATGGGCGGGGTCGGCAACGTGATGGGCGCGCTGGTCGCGGGACTGCTGCTCGGCGTGGTCGAAACCGCGGTGGCGCGGCTGGTCGATCCGGGCCTGACGCTGGCTGCCACCTACGCGCTGTTTCTCGGCGTGCTCCTGATCAGACCGACCGGCCTGTTCGGGAGAGCTGCGTCATGACCGGGCCCAAGCGCGCATTGTTGTGGTGCGCCGGGCTTGCCCTCGCCGCGGCCACCGTCACCTACCCGCTCTATGCCAATGGTTACTATCTCGCGCTCGGCATCAGCGTCCTCTATTTCACGATTCTGGCGACCGCCTGGGCGATGTTCTCAGGTCCGACCCGCTATATCTCGCTTGCGACGGTCGCCTTCTTCGGCCTCGGCGCCTACACCGCCGCAGTGCTCGGGGAGACCATGCCCTGGCCAGTCGTGCTGCTGGCCGCGGCGGGCGTGGGCGCATTCACCGCCGCAATCACCGGCCTTTCAACGCTGCGGTTATCAGGCATCTATTTCGTGATCTTCTCGTTTGGGCTTGCCGAGCTGATCCGGCAGCTGGTGATCTGGTACGAGGTCAACATCCACAAATCGGTCGGCCGCTATCTCTTCAGTGCGGTGACGCAGGATATTCTCTACTGGCAGCTCCTGGGCTTGACCGCGATTGTGTTCCTGGTGGGCTGGCTGCTCGGGCGCTCGCGCTACGGGCTGGCGCTGCGCGCCATCGGTGCCGACGAGACCGCGGCCAGCCATTCCGGCATCGACGCCACGCGGGTCAAGCTCGGCGTCTTCATCCTGAGTGCAACCTTCATGGCAGTAACCGGCGCGGTGATGGCTCCGCGCTGGACCTATATCGATCCAGCCATCGCATTCAATCCGACGATCTCGTTCCAGGTCGTGATCATGGCTCTGCTGGGCGGCGCCGGCTCGCTGTTCGGGCCCGTGCTCGGCGTCATTCCGCTGGTCCTGCTGTTCGAGGTGCTGAGCGCGACGCTGCCCAACCATTTCAGCATCGTGCTCGGCCTCATCTTCGTGCTCATCGTCATGGTGCTGCCGAATGGGGTGATCGGCCTGTTCGGGACTGGCCGCTGGCGCGTCCCGACCGGCGGCCCCGTGGCCGCGCGCGCGGGTACAAGCGATGCACCGCTCCTCGCAGTCGAAGGCGTCAGCAAGTCGTTCAGCGGGTTGCGTGCCGTCGATGATGTCAGCTTCAAGGTCGCACCGGGCGAGATCGTCGGCATCATCGGCCCGAACGGTTCCGGCAAGACGACGCTTCTCAACACGCTTTCCGGCGCCTTGAAGCCCTCGTCGGGCACGATCCGGTTCGGTGGCATCGTCCTCAACGGCCTGCGCGCGCACCAGATCGCACGCCTGGGCCTTGCCCGCACGTTCCAGCTGGTGCGTGTGATGCCGGATCTGACCGTTGCCGAAAACGTCGCGGCGGCGCAGCTGTTCTCCACGTCGAACGGTTCAAGCGCTACGGCAAGCGAGCTGCTGGACCTCGTCGGGCTCGGCACCGTGCACGCCGCCCCCGCAGGCGACCTGACTTACATCGACCAGAAGCGGCTGGAGCTTGCCCGCGCGCTGGCGCTGCAGCCGCGCCTCGTGCTGCTCGACGAATGGCTGGCCGGGCTCAATCCGAGCGAGCTCGAAACAGGCATCGCCCTGATTGCCAAGCTGCGCGACCGCGGCTTCACCATCATCATGGTCGAGCATGTCATGGACGCGATCCGCGCGCTCTGCGGCCATTGCATCGTCATGAACGCGGGCTGCGTGATTGCACGCGGCGGGCCGGACGAGGTGCTGTCCGATCCAAAGGTCGTGGCCGCCTATCTCGGAGACGACGATGCTTGAGGTCGCCGCCCTCTCCCACTTCTATGGCAAGCACCAGGCCCTGGCCGATGTTGCGCTCGGCATCGAACAAGGCGAGATCGTCGCTATTCTTGGTGCCAACGGCGCCGGCAAGTCCACCCTGCTCAAGAGCATCGCCGGGCTGGTCAGGCCTGCCGCGGGCGCAAGGATCAGATTCGAAGGACAGAGCATCGCCGAACTGCCTGCCCATCTGATCGTGGAGCGCGGCATCGCTTTGGTGCCGGAGGGCCGCGGCGTCTTCGGCGATCTGACCGTTGCCGAGAATCTCCAGCTCGGCGCCTATCCCGCTCGTGCCCGCGCTGGCGAGGCAGACCGGCTCGCAAAGATCCTGCAGCTGTTCCCGCGCCTCGCCGAGCGCCTGCCCCAGGCCGTCCGCACCATGAGCGGCGGCGAGCAGCAGATGGTGGCAATCGGCCGGGCGCTGATGTCGAATCCATTGCTGCTCTTGCTCGATGAGCCCTCGCTCGGTCTATCGCCGCTCCTCAGCCGCGAGGTCTTCCGTGCATTGACGCAGATCCGCGGCAGCGGCTTGAGTGTGCTCCTGGTCGAGCAGAATGCCCGGGCAAGCCTCGATATTGCCGATCGCGTCTACCTGATCGAGTCAGGCCGCAACGCCGGCACCGGGCTTGCCAGCGCGATGAAGAACGATCCCGAGATCCAGCGCGCCTATCTCGGCAAGGCGCGCGGCGCGTCAACACCAACGTAATCCTCCCCAGCACCTCACGGAGAACGCCATGAACGCGATCGACCTTCTCATCGGCGGTAAGGACCAGTCGGCCAGCAACCAGCGCACCTTCCAGCGCCGCAATCCGATCTCCGGGGAGATCGCGACCATCGTGGCCGCGGCCTCGATCGACGATGCGATGCGCGCCGCCGATGCCGCAGCCGCCGCCTTTCCGGCCTGGTCTCAGCTCGCCCCCTCCGAGCGCCGCAAGCGGCTCAGCGCGGCGGCCGACATCCTGGCACGTCGGGCGGCGGAGTTCACCGCGCTGATGGTCGCCGAGACCGGCGCCACCGACGGCTGGGCCGGGTTCAACGTGCATCTCGCCGAAGGCATGCTGCGCGAGGCCGCCGCCATGACGACGCAGATATCGGGCGAGATCATTCCAACCGACAAGCCTGATAATCTCGCAATGGCGTTCCGTCAGCCGGTCGGCGTCGTGCTCGGGATCGCGCCGTGGAATGCGCCCGTGATCCTGGGCGTGCGCTCCGTCGCGATGCCCCTTGCGTGCGGCAATACCGTGGTGTTGAAGGCGTCCGAGATGAGCCCGGGCGTGCATCGCCTGATCGGCAGCTGCCTGACGGAGGCCGGGCTCGGCGACGGCGTCGTCAACGTCGTGACCAATGCGCCGGAGGATGCGCAGGCGGTCGTCGAAGCGTTGATCGCCCATCCCGCGATCCGCCGCGTCAACTTCACCGGCTCGACACGGGTCGGCCGTCTCATCGCACTCGCCTGCGCCAAGCATCTCAAGCGCGCGCTGCTGGAGCTCGGCGGCAAAGCCCCGCTCGTCATCCTCGACGATGCCGACCTCGAGGCCGCCGTGAACGCTGCGGCCTTCGGTGCCTTCATGAACCAGGGTCAGATCTGCATGTCGACGGAACGGATCGTCGTCGACGACAAGGTGGCGGATGCTTTCGTCTCCAAGTTCGTAGCCAAGGCGAACAGCCTGCCTCACGGCGATCCTGGCAAGGGCAATGTCGTGCTCGGCTCGCTGATCAGCAACGCAGCCTGCGACCGCGTCCGAGGCCTGATCGACGACGCCGTCGCCAAGGGCGCGGTGGTTGCGGCGGGCGGACATGGCAGCGGCACGATCTTGCCGGCCACCATCGTCGATCACGTCACGCCTGCAATGCGCATCTATGGCGAGGAAAGCTTCGGTCCGGTCGTGACCGTGGTCCGCGTCAGCGGCGTGGACGAGGCGGTCCGCGTCGCCAACGACACGGAATACGGTCTCTCCTCCGCCGTGTTCGGCCGCGATATCGCACGCGCCCTTGGCGTCGCCAAGCGGATCGAGGCCGGCATTTGTCACGTCAACGCACCGACCGTGCACGATGAGCCCCAGATGCCGTTTGGCGGCACCAAGGCGTCGGGCTACGGGCGTTTCGGCGGCAAGGCCGCCATCGACGAGTTCACCGAGTTGCGCTGGATCACCGTACAGACCGGACCACGGCACTATCCGTTCTAACGCCAGTCCAAGTCTCAGCGCGCCAGCAACGAATCCAGCTGTGCCTGCGCCTTCTTCACCGCCGCCGCGAACCAGCTCTGGCTCGGTGCTTCCTTCGCGAAGCACTTGGTGTAGGCGTCCATCGCCTGGTCCTCGCGCGCCATGGCATCCTGTGGCGTCTTCCTGGCCATCATCTGCTTCCAGACCTTTTCGCAGGCCGGAATCTCCGCCGTCTTCACGGCATCCGACGTGGCGATGAAGTAGACCTTGTCACCCTGGATCGCGACCATGCCAATTTCGCTCGGCAGGCCCTTCAGGTCGCCGTTGCCGCGCAGGCCCAGCACGGCGACCGCAGCGCTGGCAGACGCGGGCTTGGTGACCGGCAGCTCGGCGTACTTCGCGAAGGCGGCGTCCTGGATGGCGTAATGGTAGAAGCGGTCCGACCTGAGCGCGGCCGCGATCTCCTGCGGCATGCCGTCCTCGCGATGCTCGCGCAGCCAGTGCCCGAGCAGCGTCATCGTGGTCACCACGGCTTGCGTCCTATAGTCTTCCGAGGCGAAGCTGAGCCCATCGAGGTGACCGAAGCCGACGTCATCCCTGAAGAGCGTGTCGACGTTCGACTTGCCCTCTGCCGGGAGCCCCTTGATGGCGACCGGACCTACCAGGCCACGCAGCACGCCGGCCAGCTCCTTCAGAGCCGTATCATGTTGCTTGGATGTTTCGTCGCTCTCCTTTGCCTTCGAGAACTTGGCGATATAGCGATCGCGCAGCTCGAGATAGTGCTGCTCGGGCGCGGCGGCATGGCCCGGCGCGGCGAGGACGAGCAGGCAGACCAAGGCAAGGGATCTCAATTTCAGCTTCCGGAACGACTGGGAGTGATCTCCCAGTGTTTGTGCTGGCGCGGGGCGGCGAGGTTCATCTGCATAGGGAGTTAGAATGCCCTACTCCGCCGGTGTCAGCTGCCGGCTCAGCCGCATTGCCGTGGTCTCGCGCACGCGGACCCGGGCGCGGCGCTTGCGCCACCAGATCACGACGCCGGTGACCGAGAGCGCGGCCACCACGAGCCCCATGACGGAGATCAGGATGCGTCCGAACAGTCCGACGATGCGGCCTGAGTGCAGCGGGAACTGTGCCTGCACGAAGATGTCGGCGGCGGTGCCGACCCAGGGCAGCCGCTCGCCGATCGGGCGGCCGTCCTCGCTGTCGTAGTAGAGCTGCGCCGGACCGACACCGCCGGCGCCGTGATCGTCGCCAGGGTGGAAGAAGGCCGCGGCATAGACGCCGTGGGCCGGGCCATAATTGATCGAGCCGACAGGGGTGGTCCACCCGCGCGCCTTGCCGTCGGCGGCGGCGCGCGCGGCGATGTCGGCGAAGGTCACCTTGGGCTCGATGGGATCGTCGAGATCGCGATAGGGCCGCTGCTCGTAGGGCGTCGGCGTGTAGTTCGACACCATCTTCATCAGCGGCGAGAACACCTCGAAATAGAGGTTCAGCGAGAACGCCGTGAAGGCGACGATGAACAGCAAGCCCCAGGTCCAGAGGCTGAAGGCGCGGTGGATGTCGAAATTGATCCGGTAGGCGCTGCCCGAGGTCTTGATGGTCCAGGCCGGTGCCCAGCGCGCCCAGAAGCCGCGCTCGAGCTGGCGTGCGACTTCAGGTGCCCGCGCCGCCTTGGCGCGCCGCCGCGAGGGCAGCGTCAGGTAGAACCCGACGAAGCAATCGATGGTCCAGATGATGGCGATGATGCCGAGCACCCGCATGCCCCAGCGATCGCTGCCCCAGAACTCAGGGATGTGCATCGTGTAATGCAGCTTGTAGAGGAACGAGACGAAATTCTCTCGCGTGACGGGCCAGACCGCGCCCCAATAGCGGCGCCCAAGCTCCGCACCGGTGTTGGGATCGAGGAAGACCTGGTTGTAGTCAAGTGCATAACGCTTGCCGGTCGCTGGATCGATCCGCGGCATGACGAAGAACCACAACGAATGGCCCTCCTCCGGCATCATGAAGAGATGGACGACGCGTGCGCGGTGATCGCGCTGCTCGATCATCTTGGCGAGCTCGATCGACGGAATCGCCGGTCCTTTGGTCGAGACGTCGAACAGATGGCTGTTCAGGACGTCGTCGAGCTCGTGATCCCAGGAGATGATTGCGCCGGTGATGCCGGAGAAGAACAGGAACCCGGCCGTGAGCAGGCCCGCCCAGCGGTGCAGTTTGCCGAACATCGCTCTCATCGCCTTGTCTCCTTACGCCGCACGACGTGAGAGATTGGTCGGTTACTTTCCGCCAGCGTCATGGCCGGCCTGTCCCGGCCATCCACGCCGCGCCACGGAGCACAAAGAACGTGGATGCCCGGGACGAGCCGGGGCATGACGATCGCCTGTGAAAGGTCATGAACGAGCGCCATCAAGCATCACCAGCGATAGGTCAGCCTGCCGATCGCCTTGCGGCCTTCGGCATAGAAGCAGCCTGAGAGGCTGTAACAGGCAGCGACGTAGCGCGTATCGGCAAGGTTCGTGACGTTCAACGACAGGCGCCAATTGTCCCGGGTGTAGGCGAGCAGCGCGTCCAGGACGGTCGAGGCTCCCACCTTGAACGTGTTGGAATCATCGCCCCAGGTTGCGCCGACATGGCGGATGCCGCCGCCGAACTGCAAGCCTGCCAGCGGTCCGGTCTGCAGCGTATAGTCGCTCCACAGCGAGGCGCGGTTGAGCGGCACGGTGACCGGCGCCTTGCCGACATTGACCGGATCCTGCGTGACCACGGCGTCGACATAGGCGTAGGCGGCGCGCAGGTTCCAGCCGTCGGCGAGCGACATGGTGCCTTCCAGCTCGACGCCCCGCGATTTCACCTGCCCGGTCTGCTCAGCGACGAAGGTGGGGGGCGGATAGGTCACGACGTTGTCGCGTGTCAGGTCGAAGGCGGCGAAGGTGAACAGCGCATTCCATCCGAGCGGCTGGTACTTGACGCCGACCTCGTACTGGACGCCGGTCTCGGGGCTCAGCAACTGGCCGGAAGCAGTGGCAAGCACCGGCAGAAATGACTCGGAATAGCTGAAATATGGCGCGATGCCGTTGTCGAAATTGTACATCACGGCAGCCCGGCCGGTGAAAGCCGAGGCATCCTTCGACGCCGTGGTGTTCGCGAGACCGTTGTCGACCTGCGTGGTCACGAAATCCTGGCGGCCGCCGAGCTGGAACGAGAGCCGGCCGAGCTTGATCTGATCCTGCGCATAGACGCCGACCTGGGACTGCTTGACTCCCGTGTTGTCGCTCATGGTTCCAATGACGTAGTCGTAGCTGTAGTTCGGGTTGAAGACGTTGATCTCGGGGGACGAGGTCGTGACGCCGAAGGCGGTGTCGCGGAAGGAGGTGTTGCGATAGTCGACGCCGACCAGCGTGGTGTGGCTGAGCATGCCGGTGGTGAACTTGCCCTGGAGCTGATTATCCACGGCGAAGGAATTGATGTAGGAGTTGCTGTAGCTGCCGTAGCGCGCGAGCTGACCCGCGGCCTCGTTGGTATAGCCGCCGCCGTAGAACACCTTCTCCTCGTTGTGCTGATAGGCGTAGCGCAAATTCTGCCGGAACGTGATGTTGTCGGTGAAATTGTGCGAGAGCTGGTAGCCGGCGGTCGCGATCTCGGTGTTGAAGGCGTCGAAGCCCGGCACGCCCGCGAAGAAGGACACCGGGATCGTACGGCCGTTGTTCGGCCACACAGTGCCCGAGGCGGGCAGGAACTGAAGGCCCCACCCTGCCCGGTCGCGCTGATAGTTGGCGAGCAGGGTGAGGGTGGTGTCCTCATTCGGCTTGAACGTCACGGCGGGCGCGATGAAGACGCGGTTGTCCTTGCTGAAGTCGACCTGGGTCTGGCCGTCGCGGACGACGCCGGTCAGACGCCACAGCACGGTGCCCTCCTTGTTGGCGGGGCCGCCCATGTCGAACTGACCCTGATAGCGGTTGAAGCTGCCGCCGGAGATCGAAACTTCTCCAAACTGCTGGGCCGTCGGCAGCTTGGTCACGTAGTTGAGGATGCCGCCGGTGCCGCTGCCGCCGTACATCGCCGATGACGGGCCCTTCAGAACCTCGATGCGCTCGGCGCCATAGGGATCGAGGCCGTTGAAATGCACGTAATTGCTGGACGGAATTCGCAGGCCGTCGATGTAGAGACCGGGCATGGTCATGTCGAAGCCGCGGATCTGCAGGCCGCCGAAACGGGTGTCCGAGCCGCCATTGACGTCGCCGCTGACGCCGGCAGTGTAGCGCAAGGCTTCGCCGATGGAGACCGCGCCCTGGTTCCTGATCTGGTCCGTGGTGATGACCGAGACCGACTGCGGAGTTTCGATCAGGGGCGTGTCGGTCTTTGTCGCGGTGCCGCTCCGCGTCGCGACGAAACCGCGCACCGGTCCATTGGCACGTTCGCCCGTGGCGCCGTTCGATGATGCCGACTGGGTCGGCGCGGGCTGCTGCGCCGGGGCGCGACGAGCGGCGCGTGCGGTGCGTGTCGCCGCCGCTCTTCGCGACGAAGCAATCGCCGCGGGACGGGCGCGCTGCGCCGGCGCTTCCACAGTCACTGCAGGAATTTGCGTCTGCGCCTCCACGGAACCGATGGGAACGACGAGGGAGAATGTGCTGACCGCTCCGAGAAAAAGCACCTGAATGGGTGGACGACGCGTGCTGCCACGCGAAGAAAGTTGGAAGTCGGTCACGTTTTTCGAAGCCCCACGCACTGCCGGCTTTGCCGGTATCGTTCTTGATGCCTCGCCGTAACTCAGGCCGTTTCGTAGTGCGATAGGAACGAGGTTAGAATCTCTCCAGACCCGTGCGCAGCATGTGCGGCGAAAGCGCCCACGGCAAATGACGCCGGCGGCGATTTGCAGTCGACGTGCATGCGAGCAGCGATCTCGCTCCTCGCTGCCGTCGAGCATTTGGAATAATTCTAGATGGAAACACGCCCTCACTTATCGGCAACGGCCGGACATAGTCGACCCGTTACCGCGCGGGCTCTACGTCTTGCCGGCGCAGCAGCACGATTCGTCGCGGTTGCTCCCGCTTGCGAGCACGCTGCGGCTGTTGCGGTCGGGCGGAATGTCTCCGGCCGCATTGGCGGCGAAGAAGCCGGTCGGCTTCAGCACGAAACCGGCATATTCGACCGGCATGATCGGAAAGTCCTCGGGCTTGCAGACGTGGGTATGGCCGAAGGAGTGCCATACCACGATGTCGGCATTCTCGATGTTGCGATCCTGTGCAGCGTAGCGCGGGAGACCGTCGCCGCCGGCATGGACGTTGGGGTAGTCGCCGCTCGCGTATTTCTCGGCGGGATCGAACGCCGTCACCCACACGTGCTTGGTCGCGAAGCCGCCGCGCTTGCGCACGTAGCTGCCCTCTTGCGCCAGCATCAACGGGCTCGGATTGACGACAAGCTTGTAGGCCGGAGCATTGCCGACCGAGTTGGTCGCGTTGGGATTGCTGATCTTCCAGAACCGGCCGGTTTCGCCGTTCGCAACCGCCGCCGCGTCTGACTCGCGCGACAACACCCGCGTCGTGGTGTCGAACACGTTGCCATGCGGATTGTCGTCACCCCAGGGCCGAGGCACGAAATCGTGCTCGGTAACGGTGTTGCCGCCGCCATCCAGATCCATGTGCAGCCGGACGTTGAAGAAGTGCTGGTGCGTGGGTCCGCCCAGGTTGTCGTCGATCATGCCGCCCCATCGATACTTTTCGCCTGATGGCACGGCGGCGGTCTGGATGATGCCGGTAAGCTTGGTCTCCAGCTGGATCGTGCCGTCCTGGTAGAGATACCAGTAGAAGCCGTAATCGTAATTGCCGACGGTCGCGAAGAACGAGATCACGAGCCGCCGCGAGCGGCGAACCTCGAACAGGCCGTTGCGGAACTCGTAGTGCTTCCAGGCGATGCCGTAGTCTTCCTCATGCATGCAGATGGCGTTCTGCATGACAAACGGTTCGCCTTTGTTGTCGGCGGCCGGCACGTCGAAATAATGGATGTTGCCGAGGCAGTCGCAGCCGAGTTCGAGTGCGTTCGCAAGCATGCCGAGGCCGTATTCGCCGGCATCGAACGCCGATTTCCAGAAATGGTTCGCGGTCGGATCGGCGTATGGCACCACCATCTCGGTGACGCTGGCGCGATGGATCAGCGACCGCTTGCGCGTCCCGTCCTGGTAGGCGAGCTGATGCAGCACGAGGCCCTCGCGCGGCGTGAAACCGACACGAAAGCTCCATTTCTGCCAATCGACCTTCCAGCCGTCGACGCGAAAGCTCGGGCCCTCGGGCTGCTCGATGTGCAGCGGCTTGATGTCGGTGCGCGGGTCCGTAACCTCATGTGCGCCATAGTTCCGCTTCTTGCGCGGGATCGGCACGATCGGGTCTTCGTCGGTGAGGTCGATGACCTTGCCTCCGATCAGATCGACGACTGCGACGACGCCTTCGATCGGATGGGCGTAGCCGTTGTCCTGGGGATGCTCGCGGAAATAGCTGACCGCGCGTACGATGCGAGTGCCGCGCTCGAACTCCTTGTCGAAGAAGCCGGACGAGAACGGGTCGACCTGAACCAGCTCGATATCCTTGTCCGTCAGCCCGCGGCGGTGCATCGCGGCGCGCCAGCCAGGATCGGCCTTTACCGCGGCCTCGCATTTGAAGAACTCCTCCAGCATCACCGGCGGCTGGCCATAGGGGGCCTCGCGGTTCGGGAGCATTTTTCGCGTGACGATCTCGCCGCGGCCGAGATCGACGATATGCTCGATCGCCTCGCCCGTCATCGCGTCCAGTGTCAGCACGAAGGCGCGGCGGCCTCCCCGGCCCGCGGCGAGCTGTTGCTTGGTCGGCTCTTCCAGCCGAACGATCGGGAAGCGGCAGTTCTCCGGGGCGGTCGCCGCCGCCCGCACCCATGTGCAGGCCGCGGTGATTTCCTCAGCCGTGAGCGGATCGAGCGGATGTGGCCTGGCGGCTTGGAGCCTTGAATTCGCTTCGGTGGGATCGAGCATGTTCTGTCCGAACGTTCAGCGCAGGGCGAGATGCGCGGTGATGGCACGGAAGGCGGCGAGCCAGCGATGGTCGAGCGGCACGTCCATCGCCTTCGGCTGCGTGGCGAGCTTGACGATCACGGTGTCGGCGGCAGCGTCGATGTAGAGCCACTGGCCATGAATGCCGATCCCGGCAAGATCGTTACGCGAGGGATCGATCGTGTACCATTTGCTGCGGTAACGCGCGCCTGGGAAGATGTCGGCGAGATCGCCGTCGGCCCAGGCGTCGGGATCGCCGTTCTCGTGGATGTCGTCGATCCACCAGCCCGGCACCACCTGTCGGCCCTCGACGGCGCCGCGGCAGCGGATCATCTCGCCGAAGCGGATGAGATCGCGCGCGGTGACCGAGAGGCCGCCGGCGATGCGGCCCATGCCGTGGCTGTCGAGGGTCAGGGAGCCGTCCTCCTCCGCGCCCATCGGCTGCCAGAGATATTCGGAGAGGATGCGCGGGTAAGGCGCACCGCAGGCACGCTCATAGACCCAGCCGAGCACTTCGGTATTGGTCGAGACGTAGTGAAACACCTTGCCATGCGGCTTGCCGGTGCCGCGCAGCGTTGTGAGATAGGCACGCTGGTGGCTGGGCTCGACACCCTGCGGCGGCACGTCCCAGCCCGATGAAAAGCGGTAGCGCGCCACGTCGCCGGCGGGGTCCTCATAATCCTCCTCGAACTTGATGGCGACCGCCATGTCGAGCACATTGCGGACCGTGCAGCTGCCGTAGACCGAGGCCTCCAGCTCCGGCACGTAGCGCACCACCCTCGCCTCGGGATCGAGCAAGCCGCGCGCGGCGAGAATGCCGCCGAGCGTGCCCGCGATCGACTTGCTGATCGAGCAAATCAGATGCGGCGTGGTCGCGCTCATGCCGTCGCCATACCATTCGTGGACCAGGGTGCCCCTGTGCATGACCAGCAGCGCATCGCCGAAGGTCTCGTGCAGGGTGGCTTCGACGGTGGTCGGCTGGCCGTCCGGCGTGGTGAAGCCGAGCTTTGACAGTTCGCGCGGCGCGCTTCGCATCGGAGTCGGATGAGCGGAACGGCGGACCTCCGCGGTCGGCAGCACTTCGCGGGTGTGGGTAAAGCCCCAGCGGATCGCCGGAAAACTGCGCCAGTTGGCGCGTGTCACCTGCGCCTCGGGCGCGGGCGGACTGCCGCGCATGATCTCGGTCGGTCGCATCTCGATCCTCCGCAAAGCGGCCCCGACCCCGATGTCGGGAACGGCCGCCAACGGAGAGTGCATTGAAGGTCGCGGCAGGCGTTATCGAGATCCGGCAATATTTTGCTGGACAGCGCCCGTGGCCGTGCCAGTCTGGCGTGGTTCCCTGCCAGGTGCCGGATGGCAAATTTCCAGTGTTGTCATGCCCTTAAGCGCAATTCTTCCGATTCAAGACTCGGGCGCCAGTCTGCTTCAGGCGAGCAGTAGCGATGTCGACGAGCATTGCGCTTCGCTCGGAGGCTGGCGGCTGAGCTACGACCAGATCAGCGCCGGCGCCTTCAGGGGCAGCTTTACCCAGCTCTCCCTGCCGCGACTCGACGTCTTTCGTGAGATCACCAGTCAGCAGGTCCGCCAACACGGTCTGCTGGGCGACGGCTGCTTTGGTATTGCTCTGCCGTGGCAGGGTGACGGTGAGATCAATTGCAACGGCGCCAGCGTTGCAGGCGCCCAGGTCATCGCCTGCATCGACGCCGAAATCGACATCTGCACGCCGAAGTCGTTCGAGCTGCGCGGCGTCGTCGCCAGCGCGGCGCTGATCGAGGAACTCGCCGCCCGGCTCGATATCGAGCTGCCGCGCGTGGTCTGGCATCAGCTGCGGGTGATCGAAATGGCACAGGCGCCGGTCGCGCGATTGCGAGCCCACCTTGCGGCCATTCACGACACCATCACGACCACGCCCGAACGATTCGACCAACCGGCCGTCCGCGCGGGGCTCGAAGACGCCCTCCTCGTCGAGATCATGGACATGCTGCCGACCGCACGCGCGAACGATTCCGGCCGCAGCGCGGCGGCGCGCAAGCGCACCGTGGAACGTGCCCGGGCGCTGATGCATGGCAGCGGCGAGCGTACGCTCTCGCTGCTGGAGGTCTGCAAGGCGGTCGGCGCCAGCCCGCGCAAGCTCGGCTATTGCTTCCAGGAGGTGTTGGGCACGAGCCCGATGCACTATTGGCGCGCGATGCGGCTGAACCGCGTGCGGCGTGATCTGAAGCGCGCCGCCGGCACGGGCGCCTCCGTTTACGACGTCGCCGTACGGCACGGCTTCTGGCACTTCAGCCAGTTCTCGCTCGACTACAAGCGCCATTTCTCCGAGCTGCCATCGGAGACGCTGCGGCGCACCAGACTGGCGCCTTGAGGCGCACCGCTCGCCTCTACCAGGTCGGCAGACAGTTCCTTGAAGCGAGTTTCCAGGAACGCCTTCACGGGCTCTGAGTGGTTCTAGCGCCCCCTGAAGCGCGGCTTGCGGCGGGCCAGGAAGGCCTCGACGCCTTCCTTGTGGTCCTCGCTGAGACTCGCGAGTGCGAACTGATCGATGTCCATGTGGCTGGCGAGATCGTCCAACGCGTGCGCGAGCCGGTTCACGGTGAGTTTCGTCATTGCGACCGAGAGCGGCGGCTGTGCGGCGACTTTCCGGGCAAGCTCCATGGCGGCGTCGAACGCGTGGCCGGGTTCGGTCACCTGCTCCACCAAGCCCCATTCATGAGCCTCGTCCGCGCTGATCCGCTGGTCGGCCAGGATCACCGCCTGCTTGGTGCGGGCCGGTCCGATCAGATGCAGCATGCGCGGGATGCTCTGCCAGCTCATGTTCATGCCGAGCCCGATCTCGGGCACGCGCAGATGCGCATCGCGGCCCATGATGCGGAAATCGAGTGCCACGGCCAGCGCGACGCCGCCACCAACGCAAAAGCCCTCGATCGCCGCGATCGTGATCTGCTCCATTTCCTGCCAGGCTTGCGTCAAGCGCGGCCCGAGCTTGAGATGCCGCCGCAGCGTGCCGAGATCCATGTCCTTGCGCGAACGTCCCTCTGCGTCCTTGAGGTCGAACCCGGCGCTGAATGTGCTCGTGCTGCCGGTCAGCACCACGACGGAGGTCGCCGCGTCGTCCTCGAAGCTGCGCGCCGCCGCGGTGAGCTGGCGCAACGCTTCCGGCGAGAGCGCGTTGATGCCGTCGCCGCGGTCGAAGCGCACCACCGCAATCCGTCCCTCAGGCCCAAGGCCCTTCTCGATCTTCACGTAGTCCGTCACCATCGTCTCCACCCCGTCTGCGGCGATACTAGCGCAGAAGCTTGGCTGCGAATACAGGCCCGATTGCGCTGCAACGAATACTCGACAGGCAGGGACCATTGCGCCTATCCTTCCGCCCATGAGCCACGAGCACGAACATCATCACGATCACGACCATTCCGAGCTGTCGGAGACCGAGCTGCGCGTGCGCGCGCTCGAGACGATCCTGACCGAAAAAGGCTATGTCGAGCCGGCCGCGCTCGATGCCATCATCCAGGCCTACGAGACCAAGATCGGCCCGCATAATGGCGCCCGCGTCGTTGCCAAGGCCTGGACAGATCCAACCTTCAAGAAGGCGTTGCTGGACGACGGCAGCAAGGCGATCGGCACGCTGGGCCATGTCAGCCGCGTCGGCGACCATCTCGTCGTCGTCGAGAACACGCCTGGACGCCACAACATGGTCGTGTGCACGTTGTGCTCCTGCTATCCCTGGGAAATGCTGGGGCTGCCGCCGGTCTGGTACAAGGCCGCGCCCTACCGCTCACGCGCCGTGAAGGACCCGCGCGGGGTGCTCGCCGATTTCGGCGTCGCCTTGCCGAAGGACACGGAAATCCGGGTATGGGATTCCACTGCGGAGACGCGCTTCCTGGTGCTGCCGATGCGCCCCGAAGGCACCGAGGGCTGGAGCGAAGAGCAACTCGCCGGGCTCGTCACACGCGATTCCATGATCGGCACCGGCTTGCCGCGAAAGCCCGGAGCGCCATCATGAACGGCGTGCACGACATGGGCGGCATGGACGGGTTCGGCAAGGTCGAGCCCGAAGCCAACGAGCCGATGTTTCACGAGCAGTGGGAGTCTCGCGTGCTGGCCATGGTGCGCGCAATGGGCGCAGCCGGCGCCTTCAACATCGACACCTCGCGTTTTTATCGCGAGACCTTGCCACCGCACGTCTACCTGTCGAGCTCGTACTACAAGAAGTGGTTTCTCGGGCTGGAGGAGATGCTGATCGACAAAGGCTACCTCACCCGCGAGGAGGTCGCCGCCGGCCATGCGATGCAGCCTGGAAAGGCGCTCAAGCACGGCAGGTTCGATCTCGCCAATGTCGAGCGCGTGATGGTGCGGGGCAAGTTCGACCGTCCTGCTCCGGCACCGGCGAAATTCAGCATCGGCGACCGTGTGCGCGCGAAGAACATCCATCCGACGACGCACACGCGGCTGCCCCGATACGTGCGCGGCCATGTCGGAGTCGTCGAGCTCAACCACGGCTGCCACGTCTTTCCTGACACGGCCGCGATGGAGCGCGGCGAGAATCCGCAATGGCTCTACACCGTGGTGTTCGAGGGCCGCGATCTCTGGGGCCCTGACGGTGATCCAACCACGAAGGTCTCGATCGACGCGTTCGAGCCCTATCTGGACCCCGCATGAACAGCAGCACACAAGCCGCCGCCGCGGCGACGGCGGCGATCCCCAGCATTCCCCGCGACGATGAAGGCCCGGTGTTCCGCGCGCCTTGGGAAGCGCATGCGTTCGCGATGGCCTTGACGCTTCATGAGCGCGGCGTGTTCACCTGGCCGGAATGGGCCGCAGCACTCGCTGACGAGATCAAGCGTGCCCAGGCGGCGGGCGATCCTGATACGGGTGAGACCTACTACCTGCATTGGCTCGCCACGCTTGAAGGTCTTGTTGCGCGCAAGGGTGTCGCCTCGACGGAAACACTGCACCGCTATCGCGACGCCTGGGACCACGCCGCCGATCGGACCCCGCACGGCAAGCCGATCGAGCTGCAGCCGGAGGATTTCCGCTAACCGACCGAAGCGTGCATGCGGGTCGAGCGCGATATTGCCCAACCGCGGGCGCGATCATTCGAGCAGCAAAACGGTCATTCCTCACGCACTTGCATCCCTGCACGCGGAAGAGCCATTCCGCCTGCTCGCGCTTTGAACTGAATCTAAGCTGGGCCTGTTGACCTCGGGCAAACGCACGAGATAACCGATGCGCGTAACAGCCGTTTCGCCGTGGGGACCCCGTGAGCGCGCCAATTCAGCAAGGACCTACGATTACCATCTTGGCCGAGGAGGAGCCCATCGAGATCGGCTTTCCGATGGTGGCCGCCTATCATGGCCAATCCGCGCTCGCCATGGCCGCGATCGTATTCCAGGCGCAGCGTGCCGCGTTCGCCTTGCTGTCGCCGCAAGCTGTGCCGGCACGACGCGACATCAGCATCGTGAGCGGACACCCTGGCCCCGGTGTGCGCGACGCCTTCGAGGTCATCACCCGCGCCGTGACCCGCGGAGCTTATGTCGTAGACCGCTCGCTGCCCGATGCGAGATTCGTAGCGGGCCACGCCATTTCGTACAGCTTTCGAATTACGCTGGGTGAACGCACCGTCGAGATGGCGTTGCGGCCGGGCGTTCTGCCCGGGCGGTTTTTCGAGCTCGTGTTCACCAGGGATCGCACAACAGAGCAGGAGCGTGAGCTGAGCGCATTGAAGCGTGCCGTTGCGCAGGATGTGCTCGCCAAGGAGCCAGACACCCTCTTCACGATGCGGGTGAGCTGAAAGATGAAGCCGGGACTTGCGCTCAGCTTTGGCTACGAGGACGGGTCGCTGCATGCTTTGACCAGCGCAGGAACGGCGCCGGAAATTCTGCTCCGCGACATCTATTCGCTGCCCGGGATCGACCTGAACGATTTCAGCGTCCTCTTCGTGAGCATGCATAGCGATCAGCGCTTCCTGGCGGCTCGCGCGCTCCAGATCGAGCAATTCCTGGTTCGCGGCGGCGTCGTCGTCGCCAACGGTCATCATGCCTATTCCTATCTTCCGCGCATGGCAGGCTTTCACACCATTCACCATTACAGGCTCAGCGACATCACCGTGCTGCGCCTCACCGATCATCCCATCTGGCACGGCATCGATCCGCGCGATCTGACCTTCCGCCGCGGCGTGTCCGGGTTCTATGGACGGGTCTGGCACGAGGCGCCGCCGGATGCGCAAATCATCCATGCGCTTGGCAAGCCGGACATGCCGCTGGACTTCATCTATCCCGTCGGTCGCGGTCACGTGCTTTTCCATGGGGGAAACGACCTCTGGACCTTTGGCGGCGAGGACAAGCAACTGGCTTCCCGGATCATGCAATGGGTCGCAGGAGAGCGAGACGTTCAATGAGCCTGGCGATCCTTGACGGCGGCACGTTTTATCATCACGCGGCAATCCACGGTCAGCGCTATCGAGAGCTGTTCGACAAGACCATCTATGCCCCCGAGCTCACGGCTGATGCCTTGGTCGGCGTCACATTCCTGATCGTTCCGGATCGTGTCAATCCGAATATTCTTCGCACCAAGCGCGACGTTTTGATCGATTTTGCAAAAGCCGGGCACACGCTGGCCGTGTTCGGCGAAAATCGTGCTGACACATGGTTGCCGGGCGTCACGTGGGCGCCACGGCCAACCAATTTCTGGTGGTGGCTCGACAAAGACGCGCGTCCGCCGAACCGTCTGCTGGCGTCCGAGCACGAGTTCTTCCAGGCGGTGCCATTCGAACATACGATATGGCACTTTCACGGCGTGCTAACTCCGCCTGCGGGGGCCCGGGCGTTGATCGACGTTCCGGCCGATCCGCAGGGCCGCGACAGCGGCGGCGCGTTGCTCTACGAGGATCGCGTCACCCTGCCCGGCAGCATGCTCGTCTCGACGCTGGATCCATTCTATCATCACGGCAGCAACTTCATGCCCGCAGCCACGAAGCTTCTCGACGGCTTCCTGCCCTGGGCCAGGGCGAAGGCCGCTCTCCGAGCTTATTCCAGCGACGTCTGATCTCAACGCGCCGCCAGATCCGGCACTCTGCCTCGCAAGCCGTGCAGCGGCACGATCGCCGATGCCGTCTCTTCGTCCGCATGAACATCCACGCGGCGCACCGGCACGCCATACATCCGGGCGAGATTGCCTTCCGTCAGCACCACCTCGGTGCGGCCCGCAATGTGGGTGGCATCCCGCTGCATCAGCAACGTCGTATGGGCGATGCCGATCGCGTGGTCGGGGTGATGCGTCGTGAACAGTACGGTCAAGCCTAATGAGCTTGCAAGGCGAAGGAGCAGACGAAGAACGACGCCCTGGTTGGCGATGTCGAGCGCCGACGCAGGCTCGTCCAGCACCAGCACCTTGCAGTCGCTAGCCAGTGCGCGGGCCAGCAAGACAAGCTGTCGCTGCCCGCCGCTGAGCCGGTCATAACGCTGCTGCGCGAGCGCCGTGAGGCCGACCTCCTCGAGACATGCATAGGCGCGCTCCCGGTCCTTGCGGTTCGGTGAGCTGAACCTGCCGAGGTAGCGGCTTCGACCGAGCAGAACCATGTCCGCCGCGCTATAGGACTGATCCGCCGTCAGTGCCTGCGGAACGAAACCCACGTGGCCGTCGATGGCGACGATTCCTTCCTTGAGCCTCAGCGTCCCGCTGATCGCCCTCAGCAGGGTGGTCTTGCCACAGCCATTGGGCCCGAGGATCGCTGCGATCTTGCCGGCGGGAAAGGTCGCCGACAGTCCACGAAAGAGCCACTGCCCGGACCCGTAGCTGTGGCCTGCATTCTCGATTTGGATCATGCCGCGCCACTCTTCGTGGTGCGCCGAAGAAGCAGCGCAAAAATCGGGGTGCCGACCAGGGCCGTGATGATTCCGACCGGAATCTCCGCCGGCGTGAGCGACCGCGCCAGCGTGTCCGCCACAACCAGAAAGATGGCGCCAAGAACCGTCGATACCGGCAGAAGCCGGCGGTTGTCTGCCCCGACCATCATGCGCGCCAGGTTGGGAATGATGAGACCCACCCAGCCGATGGTGCCGCTGACCGCAACCTGGGACGAGATCGCAAGACACGCCGCGGCAAGCAGGATCAATCGGTCCCGAGCCGGATTGACGCCGAGGGTTCGGGCCTCGTCGTCTCCAAGCGAAAGAACGTTCACGCGCCACCGCATCCCAATGAGAACGATGGCTGCGAGCGTGGTGCAGAATGCAATCAAGCCGAATTGCGGCCAAGTCGAAGATGCAAAGCTGCCTAACAGCCAGAATACGATCACCTGCAATGTCGTCTCGGGATCGGCGAGGTAAGTCACGAGTCCGACCAGCGCGCTGCAGAACGCGCTGACGACCACCCCCGCGAGAACGAGCGTAAGGATCGGCGAGAGATTGTCGCTGCGATGAAACGCAAGCACCGCCAAGAGCGCCAGGGCGGCTCCGCCAAACGCTCCGACCTGGACGAGTGGTCCGAACCCGACCAGATAGATGACGGTGACGCCCCCGAGGGCGGCACCGGAGGATGCCCCGATCGTCTGCGGGCCGACGAGCGGATTGCGGAAGATGGCCTGGAGCACCGCGCCGCAGAGTGACAGACCGGCGCCTGCGATGGCGGCGGTGAGCACGCGCGGCAGCCTCACCGTTTCGACCACCACGGACTCGGTGGTCGTCCATGTCACTTTGACGGCGACCAGGTGAGACAGGATGATCGACAGGACCGTGTCGAACGGGACCTGATACCGTCCCGATGCGACCGACCACAGCAAGACGAGGACCAAGCTCGCAACGAGCCCAACGCAGAGCAGGCCGTAGGATCGTTCACCTGACGATTGGGCCCGTGTCGCCGATCGTGAGACAGCGCTGTCCATCAATGAGCCCGATATGCTTCGTAGCCGGCCGAGCCCGCGTTTTCCTGCAGAAATAGGATGCGGTCCAACTCCTCGTCCGTCGGATCGTAGGCATAGAGAAAGCCAAACCAGTCCCTCACCGACCTACGAATGTCCACCTGCCCACGCTCAGGATGCAGCAGACCCGCCAACCAGAGCCAGCCAAGGGCCGACTCGTGACTTGGCGGATCCCAGCGGTAACCGCCCAGCGGAACGCGATAGACGCGACGAGCCCGAACCGCATCGACGCCCTGCCAGCGCGGGTCGCTGTAGAGATCGGACGGCATCGCTGAATCGAAGTTTCCGAGCAGGATGACCTGCGGATTCCACGCCAGGATCTGTTCGATGGTCACGGTGCTGATTGAAGGCGTGCTACCGATCGCGTTCTGTCCGCCGGCCAATTGGATGGCGAGATCCTGCGCCGTGCCTTGGCCGCTGACGCGCAGCATGTTGGTCGCGCGATTGAAGTAGAGTACGCGTGGCCGCTGGGTCGATGATAGATCGGCAAAGCGCGATGCCAGGGACTGACGTATCTCTTCCTGCTTGCCGAGAAGTTCGGCGGCCCTTTCTTCCCTGCCCGCGATCTTCCCCATCAGCCTCACGTACGCGACGTAATTCTCGAACGAGCCCACACGCATTCCGACGACGGGTATTCCGGTTCGATCCAATGGCCCGATGACTTCGTTGCTGTTGGCCCATTGGAAAATGGCATCCGGTCGCAATGCGAGGATCGCCTCCACATTTGGAGCGAAATTCGAGGCGTCTCCCCCGGTCGTCACGCCCGTTTGAATTTGCTTGAAGCCTGGAAACAGCTTTCCGGAAATGCCCTCCTGCATCGCGCGTGCGGCGTATTCGTTCATGCCGACGATCTTCCTCTCGCTGCCATCGATCGCCATGAAGGTCGAGGGCGCCGGAATCGGGATGATGACCAGACGTTCCGGCAGTCGGCTGAATGAGATACTGCGATTGCGCTGGTCAGTCAGATCAATCGCATGAGCCGAGCTGAATGCGCCGAGCGCAATCACGAAGCTCCCCCCCAAGCCCAGCAATGATCTTCCCCAGCGCAACGACGGCAGCATGAAATTCGAGAACCTCGGGGGGCGCCAGCGAGGATCTGCGCGGCGCCGCGACATGGCTACATAGTGCCATGAGAGGAAAACGCAAAACCAAAATGTTCGTCCCGCGCTGCAAGTGGCGATCTGCAGAACTGGAATTATTCAAAAGAACGAGTAGGCGCCGCTCGACCACGACGATGCGTGATCGAATTGCGTGCATCGACCGCTTGCGCGATGAGCATCGCAGACGCCGCAATTTGAATAACTCGAAACTCGTCTGCGGACCATGGCTCACGCGCCTGCAACACGATAAGGACCCCGAGGCTGAGGGAATGCTGAGGGATATCGCTGATGTTGTTGAGGACCGCGCTTGATTGCAAAAGGAGCTGGATCTTTTCGTCGACCTGCAAACTGAGCTTCGGATTTGCCTGTGTCGTGACCGCGGCATCGAGCGTGATCGCCGAAGCCCAGACCGCGAGCGGCTCATCTCAGCAATCCGTGCTGCCGGCCGTGACAGTCGAGGCTGGAAAGCCGGCGACGCCGCGCCGCACGAGACGGCAGAGCACGGCGCGTGCGACGCGGCAAACTCAATCACCCGCCGTTCAGCCGGCGCAAGGCCGGCAAGCCACGGCAGCGGCTCCCGAAGGCACGAACAGCGATTCCCTGAAGCCGATGGGCGGCAGGCTGCCGCAACCGGGCATTCCTCATCCGCCGACGCAGAGCATTTCGGTTGTCGACCGAGCGCAGATCGAGGCGACGTCGCCAACTGGTCTGCTCGATGTGCTTGCCTCTGTCCCGGGGATATCGATCGCCCGCTCCGGTGGCATCGGCGGCCAGATCTACTTGCGAGGGTTCTCGTCAAACAACTTCCGCTCACCCCTGTTCATCGACGGCGATCGCTTCCGCGGCCGCAATACGCTGCAGCTCAACTATCTTGCCCCTGATGAAGTCGAGCGCGTGGAGGTCATCCGCGGTCCAGGCTCCGTCGTCTACGGCAGCGAGGCGCTGACCGGGCTGGTCAACGTCGTGACCCGATCGTACAGCGGCGACACGTCGGGGCCGTTCCGGTTCACGGGCGGCGGCTGGTCAGCTGGTTACGGCAGCGTCGCCAACTCGTTCAGCACCTATGATTGGGTCAAGGGCGCCGGACAGGGTTTCGATTTCATCGGCGGTTTTGCCGGCCGCTGGGGTAGCGACTATCAGACTGCGCTCGGAACGGTGCCGAACAGCGACTATCAGAGTGTCGGCGGCAACATCAAGCTCGGCTACACGCCCGATATCGGCCAGAGGCTCGAGCTTTCGTTGCGCTCCTACAGCGAGGTGGACGGGCGCGCCGGCGGTGTCGGCGGAGCGCCGGGCGCGCCATACCTGCAGGTCCGACAGGATCCCAATCAGGTGCATTCGGCGCGCATCGCCTATACCGGCGAGCTCGACGGCCTGGTGAAGCACGTCGAGACATCCTTCTACGTCAACTATTTCGATACGAAGCTGTCGACGATCAACAATACGATCAACGCCGCGGGCATCGCCACGAAGACTGTCAGGTCCACCAGCCATGTCATCGGTCCGCTGGTGATCGGCGGGCGCTCACTGGCTGAAATTCCCTGGCTCGGTCCTTGGGGCGCAACGAAGACGACGCTCGGCCTCGATGGCTTCCGGGAAGCACGGCCGGGCAGCGAGTCGACGTCCGAGACCATCACCCGCAACGGAACGACGGGGGTCGTGACAAGCGACGTGATTTCTCCTTACACCAAGCAAGGCCCCGACACGACGCAATCCAACGTCGGCGCGTTCGTCCTGCATGAATGGAAGCCGATTCAGCCGCTGACGCTTTCGGCAGGCGGCCGTTTCGACTGGTTCAACACGACAACTGATACCTCGCCGCTCGCCTCGACCATTCCTGCAAATGTCAGAGCGGTATACGCAAGCAAGACCAACGTGGATCAAACGGCTCCGACCGGCAGCCTCGGATTCGTCTACGCCGTCCTGCCAAACGTCGACCTGCTCGGCAACGTGGCGACCTCGTTCCGCCAGCCGACGAATTCCGAGCTGTTTGCTGTGACGGCCACCCAGCTCCCCAATCCGAACCTGAAGCCGGAGAGCGGCGTGACGTATGAAGGAGGCGCACGCTTTCATACGACCAATGCGGAGCTCAAGGTCACTGCGTTCGATACGCACTACGAGAACTTTCTTCAAACGGTCGCAGTAACGCTCAACGGCGTCGGCGGATACACCCAGTCACAGAACGTCGGCAAGGCCGAGGTGACCGGCGTCGAGGTGGAAGCGCGCTGGCAAGTGACGCCGGCCGTCAACCTGTTCACGAATTTTGCCCAGCTGCGCGGCACCAACACGGTGACGGACAAGCCGCTGCCCTTTCTCGCCCCGTATCGCGGGCGGGTCGGGATACAATACGCGGACCCGAGCGGCGCCTACTCGATCCTTGGCGTGATCGATTGGGCCGCCAGCAAGACCCGGATCGATCCGGCGCAGGAATATACGACCTCGGGCTACGCCATTCCCAAGCTCTATGCGACGCTTCAACTGGGCAAGCTGGTATCCCCTCAACTCGGCGATACCAAGCTGATCCTCGGCGTGGAGAACATCTTCAATACGGCTTATGTCGACGCATCGACGTTCGTGAATCGCTCCTATCCGCGGAGCTTCACAAACCCTTTGGTGGAGACCGGCCGCAACATCTCAGTGAAAGTGCAGCACACCTTCTAGCGGGCATCATCTGCCCGCCACAAACTCCCGCCATCCCTTCGCCCGCAGGCTGCACGCCGGGCACTCCCCGCAGCCATAGCCCCAGTCGTGCTGCGCGCCGCGTTCGCCGAGATAGCAGGTGTGGGAGTGCTCGCGGATGAGATCGACGAGGCCGTCGCCGCCAAGATCCTGCGCGAGCTGCCAAGTCGCGGCCTTGTCGATCCACATTAACGGCGTATGCAGCTCGAAGTTGCGCGCCATGCCGAGCGAGAGCGCGACCTGCATGGCGCGGATGGTCTCATCGCGGCAGTCGGGATAACCGGAATAATCGGTCTCGCACATGCCGCCGACGATGTGCGTGATGCCGCGCCGGTAGGCCAGCGCTGCCGCAAACGTCAGGAACACAAGGTTGCGGCCGGGCACGAAAGTGTTGGGTAGGCCGTCCGCGCCCATTGCGATCGCGACGTCGCGGGTCAGCGCCGTGTCGGACACGGCCGCCAGCGTCGGAATCGACAGCGTGTGGCTCTCGCCCAGCTTTGCGGCCCAATCGGCCCGCAGCCCCTTGATGCCGTCGAACAGCCGGTCACGGCAGGCAAGCTCGATAGCGTGGCGCTGGCCGTACTCGAACCCCAGCGTCTCGACCCCCGCAAAGCGGCTCAAGGCCCAGGCGAGGCAGGTGGTGGAATCCTGGCCGCCGGAGAACAGCACCAGCGCGGTTTCGGAGGAAAATGCGTCACTCATGCCCGCGCTTTAGCATTGCGCGACTTGCCCGCCAATCCGTGGAAATCGGCCCGTTCCGCGCGCCTGCGCTGGGAACGGCGGCCCGCTTTTGGCATAAGGCTCTGGACCCAGGAGACCACCCCGCAATGACCCCTTCCCGCGACATTTCCCGCCTGATCGAGATCATGGCGGCGCTGCGCACGCCGGTGACCGGCTGCCCCTGGGACCTCGAGCAGGATTTTGCGACCATCGCACCCTACACGATCGAGGAAGCCTATGAGGTGGTGGACGCCATCACCCGCGGCGATCTCGACGATCTCAGAGAGGAGCTCGGCGACCTCCTGCTCCAGGTCGTGTTTCACGCCCAGATGGCGTCCGAGCAGAACGCATTTGCTTTTGGAGACGTCGTCGAGGCCATCACACGCAAGATGATCCGGCGTCATCCCCACGTCTTCGCCGACAAGGACGGCAATCTCGCGCCCTCCCACGTCAAGGAAGTCTGGGACCGCATCAAGGCCGAAGAGAAGGCCGAGCGCGCTGCGCGCCGACCGCCGGAAGACGCGGCCGGGCATAAATCGCTGCTGTCGGGCGTGAAGGCCGGCCAGCCGGCACTCACCCGCGCAATGGAGCTGCAGCGCAAAGCCTCCACCGTCGGCTTCGACTGGAACGATCCGCGTGCGGTGCTGCAAAAGATCCGCGAGGAGGCAAACGAGATCGAAGCGGCGCTGGATCGCAACGACAAGCAGGAGCTGGCAGAGGAAACTGGCGACCTCATGTTCGCCCTGGTCAACCTCGCCCGCCATGTCGATGCCGATCCGGAAGCTGCGCTGCGTGCCACTAACGCAAAATTCGAGCGGCGCTTTGCCTATATCGAACGCGCGCTTGAGGCGCAGGGCCGGACGCTCGAGCAGGCGTCGCTTGAGGAGATGGACGCGCTGTGGAATGCGGCGAAGGGTGAGGAGACAGCGTCAGAGGAGCGCAATCGGGCCCGCCGCTAACGGCACGGCGTCTGCGCCAAGCGCGCCTCAGTCGCGCGCAGGACCCGGCAGGACAGCACCGTTCAGCAGCAGTGCGCAGCTCGCGGCGGGACCTATGTCGCGTGCGGCACGGCGTCGAACCGCGACACGACGATGTCCCGCTTGGTCTCATCCACCCGCACCGTCATGTCGAAGCGGCCGTCGTGCAGCTCCTTCGACAGCACCTCGGCATTGCGATGCAGCCAGCTGATGCCGGCGCCGTCGGTGGCATCGATGGACAGATCGAGCGTCGTACGCTTGGCCGCGAGGCGTTGCTCGATCGCGGCGAGCAGCGCGTCGATGCCCTCGCCCGACACGGCCGAAACCAGCATCGCCGGATGATCCTCCGGCCTGCGCGCGGCGATATTGAGCAATTCTTCGCGCTGCTCAGGGGCGAAACGGTCGATCTTGTTCCAGACCTCGATGATGCGGCCGGAATCGTCGGGGTTGATGCCGAGCTGGCGCAGCACGGCATCGACGTCGCTCTGCTGGGCTTCGGCATCTTCATGAGAGATGTCGCGCACATGCAGGATGACGTCGGCTTCGAGCACCTCTTCCAGTGTGGCACGGAAAGCGGCGACGAGCTGGGTCGGCAGGTTGGAGATGAAGCCCACAGTATCCGACAGCATCGCCTTGCCGCCATGCGGCAGGTTGAGCGCACGCAAGGTCGGATCGAGCGTCGCGAACAGCATGTCGGCGGCCTGAACGTCGGCGCGGGTCAGACGGTTGAACAGCGTCGACTTGCCGGCATTGGTGTAGCCAACCAGCGCGACCACGCGATACGGCACGCGTTGGCGGCCGGCGCGATGCAGACGCCGCGTCGCCTGCACCTTCTTCAGTTCGCTCTCGAGCTTGGAGATGCGCTCCTGGATCAGGCGGCGGTCCGCTTCGATCTGCGTCTCGCCGGGGCCGCCCATGAAGCCGAACCCGCCGCGTTGGCGTTCGAGATGGGTCCACGAGCGCACCAGGCGCGAGCGCTGATAGTTGAGGTGCGCAAGCTCCACCTGGAGCGAGCCTTCTCTGGTCTTGGCGCGGCGGCCGAAGATTTCCAGAATGAGCCCGGTACGGTCGAGCACCTTGGCTTGCCATTCCTTCTCGAGGTTGCGCTGCTGGATCGGCGACAGTGCGCAATCCATCACCACGAGCTCGACCTCCAGCGTCTTGATCAGCCCGGCGATTTCCTCGACCTTGCCCTTGCCGATATAGGTCGCGGGCCGGATCTGGCCGACCGGCGCTATGATGGCATCTGCAACGACAAGATCGATCGCGCGGGCGAGGCCCGCAGCCTCGTCAAGCCGCGCCTCCACATCGCGCATCGCATGGCTTTCCGATTGCGCGTCGGCACCACCCCCACGCACTCTCAGGTAGGGGCCGATGACAAGCACCCGTCCCGTATGAGCCCCTGCCGACCGCGGCCGGTCGGCATCCCCGCCGAAATTCCGGGGTTCCAATCAGATCACTCTCAAGCCGGCTGATCCTCACCGCCTTCGAACAACTGGATCGGAGCGCCCGGCATGATGGTCGAGATCGCATGCTTGTAGACGAGCTGCGAGTGACCGTCGCGCCGAAGCAGCAAGCAGAAATTGTCGAACCAGGTCACGATGCCCTGGAGCTTCACTCCGTTGACCAGAAAGATCGTCAGTGGCGTCTTGGTTTTGCGAACGTGATTAAGGAAGGTGTCCTGTAGGTTTTGTGCGCGGTCTGCCGCCATTGTTTTTTTCTCGCTTTGAGTTTCTTTTTATTGCGCCGGTTGCTGCCCTCTTGTGACGTCGGGGCCTCTCCCGGTGCCGCTCCCTCATGAGATCCCCCTCGGAAGGAACAGCGTTTCGATTAGAGGACAGGTCGGGATATTAGGCAAGCTGCTTCACGCGGCAGGCCACCCCTATTGTCCCGGAAAACTACGGAAATCGACGGTTCTCCTCGCTCATCCCTGACGCGCGGCAGCAGGGTCGCGCGCTAGGCCATTGTTTTACCGCGCCTTCTTCGACGGGGACCGGCCTCCACTCCGGCGGGAATAACGCCTAGCCCACACCGAGGGCCTTCAATTTCCGGTGGAGCGCCGACCGTTCCATGCCAACGAACTCAGCCGTACGAGAAATATTTCCTGAGAAACGGCTGATCTGGGCGATCAGATAGTCGCGCTCGAACACTTCGCGGGCCTCGCGCAGCGGCAAGCCCATGATGTGCTCGCCGTTGTTGCTGGTCGGCATTGCCGGCACCATGGAGCCGACATCCTGCGGCAACATGTCGGCCGTGATGATCACCTCAGGTCCGCCAGCCGCCAAAATCATGACTCTCTCGACGTTGTTGCGGAGCTGACGCACGTTGCCGGGCCAGACATGGGATTGCAGCACCGCCATCGCATCCTGCCCAATCTGACGCTTGGGCAGGCCGCTGCCGGCGGAGATCTGCTCCATGAAGTAGTCGATCAGTTCCGGAATGTCCTCGCGTCGCTCCGACAGCGCGGGCACGCGGATCGGCACCACCGAGAGCCGGTGGTAGAGATCTTCGCGGAAACGGCCGGCCGAGATCTCCTCTTCGAGATTGCGCGCGGTCGAGGAGATGATGCGCACATCGACCTGCACCTTGGCGGT
Source organism: Bradyrhizobium sp. in8p8 (assembly GCF_000426845.1). Taxonomy (GTDB): domain Bacteria; phylum Pseudomonadota; class Alphaproteobacteria; order Rhizobiales; family Xanthobacteraceae; genus Bradyrhizobium; species Bradyrhizobium japonicum_C. The sequence goes on from NZ_AUGD01000002.1 coordinate 173,464, forward strand.
GCCGCCGACGCGCTGGAATGATTGCTCGACCAGCACGCGCAGGATCTTGTTCTGGGTCTCGCGCGGCATGTCTGCGATTTCGTCGATGAACAACGTGCCGCCATGGGCTTCCTCGAGCGCGCCCGGCTTGCGCGGCTGCTCGCCGTTGGACTGCTCGATGCCGAACAGCTCGTGCTCCATCCGCTCTGGCGTGATTGCGGCGGCGTTGATGACGACGAAAGGACCGTCGGCGCGACCCGAGGCCGCATGCAGCGTACGCGCCGTCAATTCCTTGCCGGCGCCGGCAGGGCCGACGATCAGGATGCGGCTGTTCGCCTTGGCCGCGCGCTCGATGGTCTGGCGCAGCTGGTTCATGCTCGGCGAACGGCCGACGAGCTGGCTGGCGCTCGGTGCGAGCTGCTTGAGCTCCTTGACCTCGCGCTTGAGCCGGGAGTTTTCCAGCGCTCTGGTCGCGACCAGGATCAGCCGATCGGCCTTGAACGGCTTCTCGATGAAGTCGTAAGCGCCGCGCTTGATCGCGGCAACCGCGGTCTCGATGTTGCCATGCCCGGAGATCATCACGACGGGCAGATCGGCGTTGTCCTTCTTGACCTGCTCCAGGAGCTGCAGGCCGTCGAGCTTGGAGCCCTGCAGCCATATGTCGAGGAACACCAGATGCGGCCGACGATTGGCGATCTCGGCCAGCGCCGTGTCGCTGTCGCGCGCGGTCCTCGTGACGAACCCCTCGTCTTCGAGAATGCCCGCAACGAGATCCCGAATATCGGCCTCATCATCGACAATCAGAATTTCACTTGCCATGGATCGCGCCTGTCTTGTCAGCTGCCTGTTGAGGCTTCGATTTTGGTTGAATCATTGGTCTTTTCAGCCGGCTCTTTGGTTCCGGCGGCCGGCTCTTTTGTTTCCAAATCCCTGTTGGACTCCTTGATGAATTCCGCGGCCGTCTCCTTGCCTTCCGGCTTGGTTGCTTGCCCGGCGGGCGCCGCTGGCTCGGATCCCCCGGATTTTGCCGGTTGCCCGGAGACCGCAAAGCGCATCCGCATCCAGGCGCCGCGCTGCCCTTCGCGGAAGTCGGAGGCGTCCTTCAGTTCGATGCGCCCGCCATGGTCTTCCAGCACGCGACCGACGATCGCAAGGCCAAGGCCGGTGCCTTTGGCGCGCGTCGTGACATACGGCTCGAGCAGGCGCGAACGCGCGACCTTGGGCAGGCCTATGCCATTGTCGATCACGTCGATCAGCACGTCGTCGCCCTCTCGTGACACCACGACGTCGATGCGGCCTTTGCCGAGTTCCTCCGCTGGGACCTGCTCAATCGCCTCGGTGGCGTTCTTGACGATGTTGGTCACCGCCTGGGAGATCAGCCGCCGGTCAAACTGGGCACGGAGCGGATCCTGCTTGAACTCGGCCTCGATATCGATCTCGGGATGAGCGACCTTCATCAGGAATACCGCCTGACGCACGGTGTCGGCGACGTCCTCGCCTTCCATGACGGGTTTCGGCATCCGCGCGAAGCGCGAGAACTCGTCGACCATACGCCTGATGTCATCGACCTGGCGCACGATGGTGTCGGTGCACTGGTCGAAGATCTGCTTGTCCTTGTCCTCGGTGATCGTCTTGCCGAACTTGCGGCGGATGCGTTCGGCCGAGAGCTGGATCGGCGTCAACGGATTCTTGATCTCGTGAGCGATGCGGCGGGCCACGTCACCCCAGGCTGATGTGCGTTGGGCCGAGACCAATTCGGTAATGTCATCGAGGGTGATGATGTAGCTGTCATGCGGCTGATTTTTCTCGGCACTCACGCGGACGGAGAGATTACGTTCCTGCCCGTCGCGGTTGATGGTGATCTGGCCCTGGACCAGCCGCTGGGTCCCTTCCCGCGCCGTCTTCATCATGTCGTCGAGTTCGGGCAGCACGTCGGAGAGCGGGTGGCCCAGCGTCTCCGCTTCGGAGTGCCCGATCAACTTCTCGGCGGAGCGGTTGAGAATGCCGACGCTGCCAGATGCATCGACGCCGATGATGCCTGCGCTCGCCGAGGACAGAACGGCTTCGATGAAGCGGCGGCGACTGTCGATGAGGTCGCTCGCATTGACGAGCTCGTCGCGCTGGCTGCGCAATTCCTGCGTCATCTTGTTGAAAGTCTCACCCAGCTGGGCGAGATCGCCTTCCGATTGGTGCACGGACACCTGGACATGAAGGTCACCGGTCGAAACCGTCTGCGCCGCGTTCATCAGCCGCCGGATCGGCGAGACCAGCGAATTGGCGAAGTTGAGGCCGATCAGCACCGAGGCCATCAGAATGGTCAGCGCGATCACCGCGAACATCAGCGCGAACGCGACCTGAATGCCGAGCCGGCGCGACTCGATCTGAGCGTATTCGGCGACGCTGACCTCCGTCTGCTTGAGCTGATTCACGACGTTCGGATCAAGGGGGCGGGCGACGTAGAGGAACGTGTCGTTGAAAGCGCGCAGGCGGATCACCGCGGCGACGAAGCTCGCATCTGGGAGCACCGCGATTTCGGGCTCGCTCTCGTTGACATTGCTGAGAAAGTCCGGCGCCGGCGGCGAATAGGCGAGCCGCATGCCGGTGTCGGCCGACTCCAGGATGTTGGTGTTCTTGTCGATGATCATCGCGCCCGGCAAATTGCGCGAGCTGGCGCTGGCCGTCAGCATCTCGCGAAAGGAGCGGCGATCCTGGTCATAGAGCGGCCGGGCGTGCGCAATGTCGTTGGCCATGCCGAGAATGTCGCCTCGGATCAGCTGCGCGTGGTCTTGCATATAGGCGCGCGCAATCGTCAGCGAGTTCTGGATCACCTCCTTGGTCGGACCGGAGAACAACCGGTCGAGGCCGCGCGAGATGGTGACGTTGGCGACGATGGCGACGAGCACCGCGGGCAGCACCGCCACGATCGAGAACAGGCTGACGATCTGGACATGCAGGCGCGCCGCCGCCCTGCCCCTTCTTCGCGCCAGGATCAATTGCCAGAGTTCGCGGATGATGATGCCGACCAGCAGCAGGATCGTGGCTGCATTGATGAGGTAGAACGTGCGGACAACCTCCGGCGTCGGCTCGATCCTGGTGAGGCCGGTGAGAACCAGGAAAGTCAGGAAGGCCGACAGCAGCGCCAGCGCCACCGCAACCGGCGCCAGCCAGCGCCGCACCGACCAGCGCCGGGGCTCTTCCGCTGGGGTCGTGTCAAAGTGTGCGGCCGAGGTGTCTGCGCTGGTCATTCCGGCAATGGTGGGTGCTGAAAACGGGTCCGCGATGGGCGGATACTGATGTATTCGTACCACATTGTTGCTGAATTGCGACAATTCCGCGGCGCTGCGCGCGCGGCGGAGCGGCGCAATCCACAGGCACATCTTGCCCGTCAGGGTGGAACGGATTCCGACCATCCCGGCTTGATCCGGCATGGATAGGATCTTTCTCGCAACGATGGTGTCGGCCGTTCTGCTGCTGATCGTGGCCGCCGACCTTATGGTCAATGGCCTCGGCCGTCAGCAGGCGGAGGTGGATGTCGCCAGCATGATGCCGGCGTCAGTGGAAGGCCTGTCAAATCGATGCGACGTCACACGTTGCGGCCAATCGGCCAGCTTGGACGCGCGAGCGGAACATTTCGGTCCGCTCCGGACTTCTGCTCACCGCGTCAGCCACAACGGCCAGCGCGATCCGGACAGGCTCAGCTCTGCCTTTGTAGGGGGAGCTGAGCCACCTTCCGCTCCGAGAGACTAGCCCCCGCTCCGATAGACTTGGATATCGAGGTCCCGGATCTTCTTCCGGAGCGTATTGCGGTTGAGACCGAGCAGGTCCGCCGCGCGGATTTGATTGCCGCGGGTGGCAGCGAGAGCGGCCGTGAGCAGCGGAACCTCGATCTCCTTGAGGATGCGGTGGTAAAGGCCGGGCGGCGGCACGCCATTTGGAAATCCCTGGAAGTGTGAGGACAAATACGCCTCCACCGCACCGCCGAGGTTGTCGACGCCCTGCTGAACCGCGGCGCCGGGGCTGACCGAAGGCGGCGCGAGCTCGCCGTCGATGACAGAGGCCGTGATCACGTCCTGCGGATAGAGCGCGGCGAGGCGCCGGGCGAGATTTTCGAGCTCGCGGACGTTGCCCGGCCAGCGGTGCTGTTTCATCCGCTCCAGCGCCAGCGTGTCGAGCTTCTTCGGCGGCAGGCCGTCCTTCTCGGCCAGCGCGAAGAAGTGCCGCACGAGATCGGGCAGGTCCTCGATGCGCTCGCGCAAGGGCGGCAGCCGCAGCGGGACGACGTTGAGGCGGAAGAATAGATCCTCGCGGAACAGGCCCTGCTGTATCAGCACGCGTAGGTCCTTGTTGGAGGCTGCGACGATGCGCACGTCGGTCTTGATCGGGGTGCGGCCGCCGACAGTGGTGTACTCGCCCTGCTGCAGCACCCGCAGCAGGCGGGTCTGCGCCTCCATCGGCATGTCGCCGATTTCGTCAAGGAACAGCGTGCCCCCCTCGGCCTGCTCGAAGCGGCCGGAGGCGCGGGTGTTGGCACCGGTGAAGGCTCCACGCTCGTGGCCGAACAATTCGGACTCGATGAGGTCGCGCGGGATTGCGGCCATATTGACCGCGACGAACGGACCGTTGCGGCGCTTGCCGTAATCGTGCAGTGCCCGCGCCACCAGCTCCTTGCCGGTACCGGACTCGCCCGTGATCATCACGGTGAGGTCGGTCTGCATCAGCCGCGCGAGCACGCGGTAGATTTCCTGCATGGCCGGCGAGCGGCCGACCAGCGGGATCGCCTCCATCTCGGCGTCCTCGTCCGGCGTCGAGGTCCGCTCCTTCGGCTCGGCGAGCGCGCGGCCGACGATGGCGATCAGCTCCTTCAGGTCGAAGGGTTTCGGCAGATATTCATAGGCCCCGCGCTCGGAGGCGCGGATCGCGGTCATGAACGTGTTCTGCGCGCTCATGACGATGACGGGCAGATTCGGCCGCATCTTCTTGATCCGCGGCAACAGGTCGAAGGCGTTTTCGTCGGGCATCACGACGTCGGTGATGACGAGATCGCCCTCCCCTTGGCTGACCCAGCGCCACAGCGTTGCGGCATTGCCGGTCAGCCGCACTTCGTAACCGGCGCGGGACAGTGCCTGATTGAGAACGGTGCGGATGGCGGTATCGTCATCGGCTACGAGAATGCTACCTGCGGGCATCGTTGATCCTCATTTTGCCCCCTGTGACGCAGGCGACGACGTCCCGGCAGAGTCGGCGCGACTGCTTTGATCGGCATGTTTCACCGATGTGGAATACATCGGCATCAGCACGCGGAAGGTGGTCTTGCGCGGCTGAGATTCGCATTCGATGATGCCCCCGTGATCGCCGACGATCTTGGCGACCAATGCAAGGCCCAGACCGGAGCCGGTCTGCTTGGTGGTCACGAAGGGATCGAACAGGTTGGGCAGAAGATCGTCCGGCACGCCCGGCCCGTTGTCCTTCACGCAGAATTCCAGCGGCAGGGATACCCTGGATTTCTGACCGGGCACCGACAGCCGCACGCCGGGGCGGAACGCTGTTGTGAGCTGGATCTCGGCGTCCGGTACGTCGATCAGGGCTTCGGCGGCGTTCTTCACGAGGTTGAGGAACACCTGGATGAGCTGGTCCTGGTTCGCCAGCACCGGCGGCAGCGAGGGATCGTAGTCCTCGACGAAGCGGATGTTGCGGGCAAAGCCCGACTGCGCCAGCCGCTTCACGTGATCGAGCACCGAATGGATGTTGACGGGGCCGCGCACCACGGGACGCTCGTCTCCGAATACCTCCATGCGGTCGACCAGCGTCACGATGCGATCGGCCTCGTCGCAGATCAGCCGCGTCAGCATGCGGTCCTCGGACGAGGCCTGCTGCTCCAGGAGCTGCGCCGCGCCGCGGATGCCTGAGAGCGGGTTTTTGATCTCGTGTGCCAGCATCGCGGCGAGCGCGATCACCGAGCGCGCGGCGCTGCGATGGGTAAGCTGGCGGTCCATCTTGTCGGCGATGGTGCGCTCCTGCAGCATCACCACGATGTGGCCGGGCCGCTCCGTCAGCGGGGCGACATGCAGATCGACCTGACGGTCGCCGCCCATCCGCGGCGTGCCCAGGTCCACCTTGTATTCGTTGACCGGCGAATTCGACGAACGCACCTGGTCGATCAAAGCCAGCAGCGGGCTGCCGAACGGCACCAGTTCCTTCAGCGACTGCCGTTTCAGGAACTGGGTCGAGATCTCGAAGAAGGCTTCGGTCGCGATATTGGCAGCGACAATCTTGCCGTCCGGCCCGATCATCAGAACGGGATTGGGAAGTGCATCGAGGATCGCGTCGCTGTCGGACGGCCGACGATGTTCAGCGGCTAAGCTCATGCAGCAGCCCTCCATGCGAAATCGTCGAAGGCGTCTTGCAGCGATTGGTGGACGAGGCGCGGATCCTCCGAGACCAGGATCTTCTGGCGCCAGGATTTCAGCTTCTCAGCGGGGGCACGGCTCGCCTGCGCGGCGACATCAAGCGCCCAGCCCAGGTGCTTACGGGCATGCCTGAGACCGATGCGCAAACCGTAGAGCGCGCAAACGCCGTCATAGAGCGTGCGGACGTACTGCAGCTGCGCTTCGAGTGAGGGCATGGCCTCCTCAGGCCCGCCGTTGAGACGGCGACCGATCTGACCGGGCAGCCAGGGCTGGCCCTGCGCGCCGCGGCCGATCATGACGGCGTCGGCGCCGGAGGCCTCCAAGGCTGCGAGCGCCTTCTCGTAGGTGGTGATGTCGCCATTGACGACGAGCGGAATGGAGATGGCCTCGCGCACGGCGCGGATCGCATCCCAATCGGCCTCGCCCTTGTAGAACTGGCAACGGGTGCGGCCATGGACAGTGACGAGCTTGACGCCTGATGCCTCCGCGCGCCGCGCTAGTTCCGGCGCATTGCGCGTGCGGTCGTCCCAGCCAAGCCGCATCTTCAGCGTCACCGGCACCTTCACCGCCGCGATGGTTGCGTCGATCAGGCTGACCGCATGGTCGAGATCGCGCATCAACGCCGAGCCCGACTGCCCGCCGGTGACGTGGCGGGCCGGGCAGCCCATGTTGATGTCGATGATGTCGGCGCCTTCGGATTCGGCTATCCGGGCACCTTCGGCCATCCAATGCCGTTCGCAGCCGGCGAGCTGAACCACGTGCGGACCGATTCCCGTGGCTTCGCAGCGCAACCGCGACATCCGGTGGCCGCTGGCGAGCTCATCGCTCGCGGTCATCTCGGAGACGACGAGACCGGCCCCAAGCTCGGCGGCCAGCCGGCGGACGGGCGAGTCCGTCACACCTGACATCGGCGCCAGGAAGACCGGGGTGGCGACATCAATATCGCCTATTTTCAACGGCTTAGAGCCGAATACTGCCGGGCCGGTCACAGGGGTCTCGTTGACTAGGCAGGGCCTCATCGCGCCTGCCATGATCTATCTTGCGCACAATTCTTGTGCAGTCAAGCGTCATGCCTACAGTTTAGACAGTTCTGCAAATCTTTCAAGTGCAGTGCAGCAAAATGCTGTTTCCCACAATCCGGGGAAACCCCCTTTTTTTGCGGGCCTGCCGTGCTAGAGGCATGCCGGCAATAAATCCTGCCCTTCATCAGCAACTGAGTACTTCAGTCCTATGGCGAAATCACAACGCACCGCGGTCGTCCTGGTGGCTGCCGGACGCGGCCTGCGCGCTGGCGCCGGCGGACCGAAGCAGTATCGGACGATCGGCGGTGTGCCCGTTATCTATCGCGCCATGGAGGCGTTCAGCCGCCATCCGGACGTATCAGCGGTGCAGCCCGTCGTTAATCCCGACGACAGCGCCATGTTCACGGCTGCGGTCGCAGGGCTGATGCACGAGCCGCCGACCATGGGTGGGGCCACGCGGCAGGCCTCGGTGCTCGCCGGCCTGGAGGCGCTCGCCAGGCACGAGCCCGACATCGTCCTGATTCACGACGCTGCGCGTCCTTTCGTTTCGGCAGGCGTGATCTCCCGCGCGATCGAGGCGGCGAGCCGCACCGGCGCCGCGATCCCCGTTGTTCCCGTCACCGACACGATCAAGCTCACCGGCGAGAACGGCGAAGTCGAGGACACACCGGACCGGGCGCGCCTCAGGATCGCGCAGACGCCGCAATCCTTTCGTTTCGACGTCATCCTTGAGGCGCATCGTCGCGCGGCAAAGGACGGGCGCAGCGATTTCACCGACGATGCGGCGATTGCCGAATGGGCGGGATTGACGGTCGCAACCTTTGAAGGCGATGTTGCCAACATGAAGCTCACCACCCCCGAGGATTTCGTGCGCGAGGAAGCGCGCTTGGCCGCCCAGCTCGGCGATATCAGGACCGGCACCGGCTATGACGTGCACGCCTTCGGTGAAGGCGACCATGTCATGATTTGTGGCGTGCGGGTGCCGCACACCAAAGGTTTCCTGGCCCATTCCGACGGCGATGTCGGCCTGCATGCGCTGGTGGATGCGATCCTCGGCGCACTCGCCGACGGCGATATCGGCTCGCATTTCCCGCCGAGCGATGCGAAGTGGAAGGGCGCCTCTTCCGATCAGTTCCTGAAATACGCCATCGAGCGCGTCGCCCAGCGCGGCGGCCGCGTCGCCAACCTCGAGGTGACGCTGATCTGCGAGCGGCCCAAGATCGGCCCCTTGCGCGACGCCATGCGCGCCCGCATCGCCGAGATATCAGGCGTGGACATCTCCCGCATCGCGGTGAAGGCAACGACAAGCGAGCGGCTCGGCTTTACCGGCCGCGAGGAAGGCATCGCGGCCACCGCGAGCGCCACCATCCGCCTTCCCTGGAGCGTGTAAGATCATGGGCGGCAGCGACCCACGCGCCCTCTCCCGCTCGCTGCTCGATCTTTGCCGGATGCGCAAGCTGACGATCGCGACTGCCGAATCCTGCACCGGCGGTCTGGTCGCGGCCGCTCTGACCGACATCCCGGGCTCCTCCGACGTGATCGACCGAGGCTTTGTCACCTATTCCAATGACGCCAAGCGCGTCATGCTCGGGGTCGAGCCAAGCACGCTGACGAATTTCGGCGCAGTCAGCAAGGAGACCGCAACCGCTATGGCGATCGGCGCACTGGAGCGCGCCGATGTCGATCTCGCGGTCGCCATCACCGGCATTGCGGGCCCCGGCGGCGCCACGCCCGGTAAACCGGTCGGTCTCGTGCACTTTGCCGCCGCCGCACGCGACGGCCGTATCATCCACCGCGAGCATCGTTTCGGCGCGATTGGCCGCAGCGCGGTGCGCGCCCGCTCGGTGGTCGAGGCGCTGCGCATGCTGATGGATCTCGCCCGCGGGCCGCAAGTCGCAGCCAAGCCGCAGCGTGCCGCCGCCAGCCGCCTGCGCCCGCGCGTGACACGCTCGCCGCGCCGGCATGCAGTGAAGCGCAGGTCGCCGCGTTCGCCGCGGAGCTGAACGACTGCGCCTTCCAAGCCTCTACGCCGCTGCGAGCAGCGCGCTGGCGTGATCGAGCACGCACTGCCTGACCGCGTTCGCCTCCGAGGGCTTTGCCTTCGCACTCACAGTCAGCTCCAGGATCGGCGACGCCGGATTGGCAACATCGACGACTCTGGAGATGTTGACCGAAGGCGCAGCCTGATCGTCCATTCGGGAATCGCTGCGAAGCTCATTCAGGATGCGATCAGCGAGAGCCGAAGCGGCGCTCGCCGGTACCGGAAACGTCACCTTGATCTCGCCTGTGCCCGGATAGGTGCTGTGGTTGATGATGGCCGCGCCCCAAACCTGTCCGTTGGGCAGCAGGATCTGCGTGTTGTCGGGCGCGACCAGCTCGGTCATGAACAGCGACAGAGATCTCACCTTGCCTGCCTTGCCGGCAACCTCGACATCGTCGCCGATGTGAAAGGGCCGGAACAACAATAGCATCACGCCGGCGGCGATATTGGAGAGCGTGCCCTGCAACGCCAGACCAATGGCGAGCGATGTCGCGCCCAATACGGCGACAAGGCTCGCGGTCTGGATGCCGAAGAGCTGCAGCACGGCAATGCCGACGACGGCGAGGACGCCGTAGCGCGCCAAGCTGCCCACGAACAACGTCACCAGCGGATCGACGCGGTGCGCGACGCTCAGGACGCGAGCAACGAAACGGTGCATCGCGCCGGACAGATACCAGCCGACCGCCAACAGCAGGATCGCATAGATCGCGTTCAAGCCGTACAGGATGAGCGATGCTTTCAGCGTATCGAAATTGATGGTCATGGTGACTCCAACCCGAGACAATCCGGAGAGAACTCGTGGCACCGCGAAATGATCCCGGCGGATGTTGATAGGGAACGTAGGCTCGTAACGTGTCGGAGCGTCGCGCAATCAGGAATCGCTCACGCAGAGTCGGCGGGCCTGATTTGCTTTGCACTGCATCCAGGCTACGCACTCATGTGCGCCGGGGCCCAATAGCGAAGGCGGTGGATTGCATGGGTTTCTCCACCGTCATTTCGAGCACAACAAAGCAATCCGAATCCTTCCGCGGAGAGATCTGGATTGCTTCGTCGCAAGAGATCCTCGCAATGACGGTGGAAAGATCGGTGCCTGCGGCAGCTACGTCGACGCGAGCTTCGGCCGCCCGTAGATCGCGTCCGCCCGTTTCTCGAACGCTGTGGAGAAGCGCGCGAAGGCGGCATCGAACATCGAGCCCATCAGCATCGCGAGCATGCGGCTCCTGAACTCGTAGGACAGGAAGAAACCAACATCGCAGACGCCCTCGCCTTTGGGCTCGAACGTCCAGCGGTTTTCGAGGTTGCTGAAGGGTCCTTGCAGGTATTCGACGAGGATCTTCAGGTTGGCGCGATCTAGCGTCACCCGGCTGGTGAAGGACTCCTTGATCAGCTTGAACGACACCGTCATGTCGGCCACCAGCACCTCGGTGCCATCGGGCTTGGCCATGCGCTGACGAACTTTCAGCGCGCTGCACAGCGGCACGAATTCCGGGTAGCGCTCGACGTCGGCGACCAGATCGAACATCTCGGGTGCGCTGTGATTGACACGGCGCTTGCTCGAAAAACGGGGCATATCGGTTCAGCGGGCGTTAGCGGCCCGCGCGGCCTTCAGTCGGGCAAAGTCCTCGCCGGCATGATGCGAAGAGCGGGTCAGCGGGCTCGCCGACACCATCAGAAAGCCCTTGGTGTAGGCGACCTTCTCATAAGAACTGAATTCGTCCGGCGGCACGTAGCGCATCACGGCGTGATGCTTGCGCGTCGGCTGGAGATATTGCCCAATGGTCAGGAAGTCGACGTCCGCCGACCGCAGGTCGTCCATCACCTGGAGCACCTCGTGGCGCTCCTCGCCGAGGCCGACCATGATGCCGGACTTGGTGAAGATGGTGGGATCGAGCTCCTTGACCCGCTGCAGCAGCCGGATCGAGTGGAAATAGCGCGCGCCTGGCCGCACGGTGAGATAGCGCGACGGCACGGTCTCGAGATTGTGGTTGAACACGTCGGGCTTCGCCGCAACGACAACCTCGAGCGCGCTATCCTTGCGCAGGAAATCCGGCGTGAGGATCTCGATCGTGGTCGAGGGACAGGCGACCCGGATCGCGCGGATGGTCTGCGCGAAATGCTCGGCACCGCCGTCGGCGAGGTCATCGCGATCGACCGAGGTGATGACGACATGGGCGAGGCCCAGCTTGGCGGTCGCCTCGGCAACGTTCTGCGGCTCGGCCGCATCCAACGCATTCGGCAGGCCGGTCTTGACGTTGCAGAAGGCACAGGCGCGGGTGCAGGTGTCACCCATGATCATGAAGGTCGCGTGCTTCTTGTCCCAGCACTCGCCGATGTTCGGACAGCCGGCCTCCTCGCAAACCGTGTGCAGGCCGTTGGACCGCACGATGTTCCGGGTGTCGGCGTAGCCGCGGGTGCTCGGCGCACGCACGCGAATCCAGTCCGGCTTCGGCGGCGAAGCGGAATCGGGCCGGTTCACCTTTTCAGGGTGGCGCGGGCGCAACGGGTTCGAGATGGTATCGACAATAACGACCATGGGGTGTCCGGTCTGTTCAGACCCTACCTAGTCGGTCTGGCCAGGCATCGCAACCCGCCTCGCCCCGCTTCAGGGAACATGGCAGATATGGGCAATATCCTGCTCTGTTCTCAGGCGATTCTCACCTCGAATGGCTCCAATCTCGAAGATCTCATCCCCGCCTCTTGGCAAGCGGCTGAAGCGGGCCTTTTTCAGCCGCAGCGTTCACGAGGTCGCTCCTGACCTGATCGGTGCGACCATGCTGGTCGACGGCGTCGGCGGCATCATCGTCGAGGTCGAGGCGTATCATCACACCGATCCGGCTGCGCACTCCTATCGCGGGCCGACTCCGCGGAACCAGGTCATGTTCGGCCCGCCGGGCTTTGCCTATGTCTATCGCTCCTACGGCATCCACTGGTGCGTGAACTTCGTCTGCGAGGAGGAAGGCTCGGCCAGCGCCGTACTGATCCGCGCGATTGAGCCGACGCATGGCCTGGCTGCGATGCGCCGCCGGCGGCACCTGCAGGACTTGCATGCGCTATGCTCGGGCCCAGGCAAGCTGACCGAGGCGCTCGGCATCACTATCGCGCACAACGCCCTGCCGCTGGACCGCCCGCCGATCGCGCTGCATGCGCGGACGGAGGATGTGGAGGTCGCAACCGGGATTCGGATCGGCATCACCAAGGCGGTCGAACTTCCCTGGCGCTATGGCATCAAGGGCTCGAAGTTCTTGAGCAAGCCATTTCCGAAATAGGCTTACGATGCCTGTTTCAGCCGCTCCAGCGCCTCGAGCAGCTTGGCCTTGCGGGCCAGCGCCGCCTCGCGCTTTTCACGCTCCTCCTCGACGACCTCCTCGGCCGCGTTGGCGACGAATTTCTCATTGGCCAGCTTGGACTCGGCACGCTTGATGTCGGCGTCGGCCTTGCCGATCTCCTTGTCGAGACGCGTGCGCTCGGCGGCGACGTCGATCACGCCCTTCAGCGGCAGCGCAGCGACCTCACCGCGCACCAGAAGCTGAACCGCGCCGTCGGGCGCGCGGTCGGCGAAGGAGATGTCCGACAACCGGGCCATACGCTTGATCACATCGGTCCAGCGAGGGGCGCGCTCCTTGGTCTCCGCAGATGCGCCCGCAAGCACCAGCGCCGTCAGCGTCGCGGGCGGGATATTCATCTCGGCGCGCACCGAGCGGATCTGGGTGATGAGGTCGATCACCCAGCCGATCTCGGCCTCCGCCGCAGGATCAGTGAAGTCGGCATGGTCGAAGATCGGCAGCACCCAGGCCGGCGAGACCAGCGCATCGGTCGGCCCCGTCGTCGCGGCGAGCATCGCGAGTTGCTCCGGCGTCGGCCCGACCGGCTTGAGCGGCCACGGCGCCAGCGCGAGCAGGCCCTCACGCTTGGCCGTCACCTCCCACAGCTCTTCGGTGATGAAGGGCATAAACGGGTGCAGCAGCTTCAGGATCGCATCGCGCGCCCAGGCGACCATGGCGCGGGTCTCGTCCTTGGCTGGGCTGTCCGGACCCAGCAGCATGGGCTTTGCGAGCTCGACATACCAATCGCAATAGACGTTCCAGACGAAGCGGTAGATGCTGCCTGCGGCGTCATTGAAGCGATAGGCCTCGATGGCCTCGGTGACCTCACGCGTGGTGTGCGCGGTCTCATGCGCGATCCAGCGGTTGAGTGTCTCCTTCGCCTTCGCCGGCGCGAAACCTTCTGGCACTGCGCAGTGGTTCATCTCGGCGAACCTGCACGCGTTCCAGAGCTTCGTCGCGAAATTGCGGTAACCCTCGACGCGGCTGGTGGCGAGCTTGATGTCTCGCCCCTGCGCCGCCATCGCGGCCAGGGTGAAGCGCAGCGCGTCCGCCCCGTATTCGTCGATCAGGTTGAGGGGATCGATGACGTTGCCCTTCGACTTCGACATCTTGGCGCCCTTCTCGTCGCGGACGAGGGCGTGGATGTAGACGGTGGAGAACGGCACTTCCTTCATGAAGTGCAGGCCCATCATCATCATGCGGGCGACCCAGAAGAAGATGATGTCGAAGCCGGTCACCAGCGCATTGGTCGGATAATAGCGCTGCACCTCGGGTGTATCGTCGGGCCAGCCAAGCGTGGAGAACGGCCACAGCGCCGAGGAGAACCAGGTGTCGAGCACGTCCTCGTCACGGGTGATGAAGCCTTCGCGCTTGTTACGGTCGAGCGCCATCTCGCGCCCCTGCTCCGGGGTGATGACTTCCTGCTCGACGTAGTAGCCAAGGGCGTGGCTGATCGCCTCCTCCTCGGTCTCGGCGACAAACACCTTCCCGTCAGGGCCATACCAGGCCGGAATCTGGTGGCCCCACCAGAGCTGGCGCGAGATGCACCAGGGCTGGATGTTCTCCATCCAGTCGAAATAGGTCTTCTCCCAGTTCTTCGGCACGAACGTCGTTTCGCCCGAGCGCACCGCCGCGATCGCAGGCCTCGCCAGCGTCTTGGCGTCGACATACCATTGGTCGGTCAGATACGGCTCGATCACGCTGTTGGAGCGGTCTCCATGCGGCACCATGTGGGTGTGCGGCTCGATTCGCTCGACGAAGCCGAACGATTCCAGCCGCTCGACGATGCGCTTGCGGGCGGCGAAGCGGTCGACCTTGTGGAACTCCTCGGCGAATTGCGAAGCCCCTTCGGGCAGGTCCCGCAAATAGTCTTCGTTGTCGAGGAGATCGAGACACCCCTCCCTGTCGAGCACGCTGATCCGACGCAGGCCATGGCGATTGCCGACCTCGAAGTCGTTGAAGTCGTGCGCCGGGGTTATCTTCACCGCGCCCGAGCCCTTCCCCGGATCGGAATACTCGTCCGCGACGATCTGAATCTTGCGGCCGACCAGGGGCAGGATGACGTTCTTGCCGATCAGGTTCTCATAGCGCTCGTCATCGGGATGCACGGCCACGCCCGTGTCGCCGAGCATGGTCTCGGGGCGCGTGGTGGCGACGACGATGAAGCTGGAGGAATCATCTGGGCTGAATGTCTTGCCCTCGATCGGGTAGCGCAGATACCAAAGGTTGCCCTTGACCTCGATCTGCTGCACTTCGAGATCGGAGATTGCAGTCAGCAGCTTGGTGTCCCAATTCACCAGCCGCTTGTCCTTGTAGATCAGACCCTCGCGGTGCAGTTCGACGAAGACCTTGACGACGGCCTTCGAGAGGCCCTCGTCCATGGTGAACCGCTCGCGCGACCAGTCACAGGAGGCGCCGAGCCGCTTGAGCTGGTTGATGATGGTATCGCCGCTCTCGGCCTTCCACTGCCAGACCCGTTCGAGAAACTTCGCGCGCCCCATCTCGCGGCGGCCGGGCTGCTGACGCTCCATCAGCTGGCGCTCGACCACCATCTGCGTGGCGATACCGGCATGATCGGTGCCGGGCTGCCAAAGCACGTCGCGGCCGCGCATGCGCTCGAACCGGCACAGGATGTCCTGCAGCGTATTGTTCAGTGCGTGGCCCATGTGCAGCGAGCCCGTCACGTTCGGTGGCGGGATCACAATGGTAAAGGGCACGGCATCACGGCGATCAGGGCGGCCGGCCTTGAAAGCGAGGCTGTCCTCCCACACGACGGACATGCGGGTTTCGATATCGGCGGGCTGGTAATTTTTCTCGATCATGGGCTGTTAGAAAGCCGCGCGAGGGGGCCAAGTCAACGGACAAGTCAACAAAGGTGAGCGCAGACGGGCGCTCCGGTCCGCTCAAACGCCAGTATGGCGCACAAGCGGGGCCATATCAGGGCCGGGCATATCCTTCCTATCGGCCGCCGCGCGAGACCCGTTCGATTTCCGCCTTCACGATGCGCTCAACGAGGCCCGGCAGGTTGTCGTCGAGCCAGGACTTCAGCATCGGCCGCAGCATCTCCTTGACCAGATCCTCCAGCGTCCGTGCATTGCTGCTGAGCACCGTATGGGCCAGGGAGTTGAACGCGGATTCGACCGCCGAGACCGTCGATTGCGCCAGGATCGGCTGCTGCGGCGGCAGTGGCGGCGCGTCGAAATCCACCGGCGCGTAGGAAGGTGGCGGCGTCGGACGGGGGGGCGACTCGGCGAATTCAAGATCGTCCCGCGGCTCGACCTTGCGGAAGCTCGGCGGCGGTGGAGGCGGTGTCGGATCCATCACCATCTCGTCCGTCAGCTCGAGCACGTCGGGTTCCGGCTCGGGCTCGGGCTCGGGCTCGGGGGCACGGACCTCGGGCGCAGGCGTAGCTGCGTCGAGCCCAGCCAGCAGCGCGTCGATATCGTCCTGGCTGTTGGAGGCATCCGCCGCCGGCGCGGGTGGCGCCGCTGGAGCCGGCTTCGCAGCTGGCGGCGCAGGCTTCTCAGCGGCCGGTTTGGCAGGAGCGACCTTGGATGGTGGAATGTCGTTCATGGCCTGCGGCTTCGGCGGAGCGGCCGGCGCTGCAGCCTTCTCGGGCTTGGTGGCCTCGGCCGGCGGTGGCTTGGCCTCATCGTCGGCAATGATGCGCCGGATCGAGGCCAGAATCTCCTCCATCGAGGGTTCTGTAACCTTTGCAGGCTGCGTCATCTCCGACTCCACATCATCAACGCCCTCGCATGCGTTGTTTTACACCAAGCACGACAGGATTGGCCGGTTCCGCAACGAGAGGCCCGTCATTTTCGTCGCGGCGGCCCGACTTGTCCCCAGATCACGGCTCAACGTGCAGCGGTGCGCCCCTGCCCCCGGGCACTCAAGCCTTACGCACACGACATCAACGCGGGCGAATCGACCCGCATCATCTTGGCAAGGCTATGTCAGGGAATTTGACGATTGCAAGCAAAGCACCGGTCGACCTCAGCTGTTTGCGAGGTCGACCGGATGACTACGGGAATCAGCGCCCGTCGGGCGTGCGTACGCCCGCCCAGCTGTCGCGGACCTGATGGTAGTGAACGCTTGCGTCGTAGGTCGTGGTCCGCAGACCAAGCACCTGCGGCGACAGGCGGCCGACGGCCGCGAGAACATTATAGGACGCAACCACGCGATCATGCTGCGCCGTGACCAGCGCGACGCGTGCGTTAACCAGCGCCTGTTGCGCGTTGAGGACGTCGAGCGTGGTGCGTTGCCCGGCTTTCGCTTCCTCGCGCACGCCGTTCAGCGCGATCTCGGACGCAGCCACCTGAGACTGGGCTGACTGCACCTGCGCCTTGGTGGCCTGCAACGATCCCCACCATTGCACCACGGTCGCACGAGTCTGGTCGCGCGTGGTTTCGAGGTTGAGGCGCTGCTGCGCCAGATTCTCCTTGGACTGGCGGATCAGCGAATATTCGCTACCGCCCTGATAAATCGGCACCGAGACCTGCGCGATCGCGGCAGCGTTGAACGCCCTATACTGGATCAGGGATTGTTCGTATGCCTGCGTGGCGCTGGCCTGCAAAGTGACGGTCGGCAGAAGGGCACCTTCGGCGACTTTCACCTGCAGAAAGTTGACGTCGATGCCGAACATTGCGGCCGTCACATTGGGATGCTCGACCAGACTGAGCTCGATGGCCGAAGCGAGCGTCGGAGGCAGGAACCGATCGACGGGCGAACCTGGCGCCAGATTCGTTGGCTCGTTGCCGATGATGCGCCGGAAGTTCGCGCGCGTCGTGGTGAGATTCGCCTCGGCGGTGAGCGCCTGAGTCCTGCCGGCAGCCAGTTGCGCTTCCGATTGGGCGACGTCGGTGCGGGTCACTTCGCCGACGTTGAAACGGTCACGAGTCTGCTTCAGCGTTTGCTCGAGCACGCGCACGTTGCTGCGCTGGACTTCGAGCGTGGCGGCATCGCGCAGATAGTCCATGTAAACCGTGGCCGCCTGGAGCAGCACATTTTGATCAAGACTGCGCAGGGCTTCGCGGGCTCCGGACACCTGACTCTCAGCGGCGCGTGTCCGATTGGCCGTCTGGTTGCCGTTGTACAATGTCTGGGAAGCAGTCAGTCCCACGCTTCGGGGGATGCCGGTCCCGTTAGCCGGAACGCTGGTGCTGCTGCTCTTGAAGTCCGAGTACTGATAACCAGCGCTCGCGGACAGCGAGACCCTGGGACGATAGCCGGACAGGGCCTGAGGCACGTTTTCGTCAGTCGAGCGCACCTGGGCGCGCTGCGCGTTGAGTTGCGGATTGTCCTGATAGGCACGCACCAGCGCGCCTTCCATGGTCTCCGCCAAGGCAGGCGTCGGCCCGGCAAGCGCGAGCAGCAGGACCGAAACCGCAGCTCCGGTGAAGAGCTTCACCCCATGCATCCCTGAATTCCGTTCATTCTAACGCCCGGCTCGTGCCCGCGAGCTAGGTACCGTCTACCAGTGGAGTCGCTGCCCCGCCGCAACATAGGACGCGGTCAAGCGCGACGGAACTACCCGGGAGGGGTTCTCAGTGGAAACTCTTCACGTGCAGCATCCCGGCCACACTTCTGATTCGGAACGGGATTTTAACGGGCTGTGGGCTCAGAAGACGAAGGCAGGCGCCCGTTCCAGCCCGGGAAGGACCGGGGCTGCGGCGTCGAACAGCGTCCGATGGCCGAATTCACCGTGGGTACGGGTCACGAGCATGGCGCGCGGCGGCTTGGACTCGGCCGAGACCCCCACCAGACGTCCGCCTTCCTTGAGCTGCCCGAGCAGAGCTTCCGGCAACACCTCGGCAGCGCCGTTGAGGATGATCACGTCATAGGGGGCGGCGGAGGGATCTCCCTCGGGGCAGGCCGCCGCCCTGCAGGCGATATTGGCAAGTCCCAGAGAGGTGAAGGCGGCCTTGGCCTTCGCAGCCAAGGCCGAATCGCACTCGGTCGCAGTGATCTGCCGCGCGAGCTTGGCGCTCAGAGCGGCCAGGTAGCCGGTGGCGCAACCGACGACCAGCACGTTGTCAACCTCGCCTATCTCAGCGGCCTGGAGCAGCTTGCCGGTCAGCGCCGGCTTGATGAGGAACCGCTTGGCCGCCCCTTCGCTGACGTCCAGATCGAGATCGAGGTACGATAGCGCCTGCCTGGCGGCCGGCACGAAGGCCTCACGCGGAACCGTGAGCATGGCATCGAGAACACGACGATCGGTGACGTCATTGGTGCGCACCTGGCCATCGACCATTTTTTGGCGCGCGGTCGAAAAACCGGACATTTGCGGACCCTGCAATGCGGACGATGCCGCGGACGAGAATTCGCGGCATCTTTGGAGCATGCTCGGTCAAAACGCAACATGGCCGGTAGACCTGAGACACCAGGCTACGCCACTCCCTCGGAGCCCGGCCGATCAGCCTTATTCGATCGCCACCGCGAGGCGGCCGATCAGAGCGGCGATCTCGCCCAGCCGGGCGGAATCCGGCGTCTCGACCGCGCGCGCCAGGCAGGCGAGGCATTCATCGTCGCTGAGCTCGGGAACGCCCGCCGGCAGAATCGAGGGGGCCATGTGAGAGCGGTCGACCGGGATGTCTGGCATGGGAATCGGCTCCGTAAATGTCCGGCAACTCAATGCTGCATCCGGATTGGGTCGATTTGGCGCCGTCCGCATGGCGTCACCGCGCCCGCGCATCCTTTTGACGTGCGATCCACCCCTTGGGACATGCTCCAGCACTACGCGAGCGAGTTCACTCGCCACGCTAGATCACGAGCCTAAACCACAGAAATACTTGAAGGATTTGGCTCCCCGGGCTGGATTCGAACCAGCGACCATCCGATTAACAGTCGGATGCTCTACCGCTGAGCTACCGAGGAAAAGGCGAACCGTTCGTTCGCGCGCGGCTGCGTATAACAAAGCCGCTTGCGCTTGCAAAGGACGAATTCGTCATCGTCCGCAATGCGTCTTGAGAAAGGGGGCTGGAATGGCTCCTCCTCCAGCCAACCCCGGCCACGCACTATGCCGCGAGGAACGAATTGCTTGGTCCGGCGTCGCAGCGCGGCGACTGGGAGAGGTTGGCGTTCTTCCGCCTCGTCCTCGTCTTGCCAATCAACGCGGATGTTCCAGACGCAGCCTTCGTCGTCGAACCGACAAACGTGCTGGCCGGGGTCTGCAGCACCTTGTCGATTCGCGACGCGAGATGCGCTGCGCATTCTCGGCAGCAATGAACTGACCTTCACAGATCCGCGGCGCTTGCTTTCTCCGGGAGTGGCGTCGGCACGGCCGCGCCGTTGCTCTTCCCAGTAACGGCACCCACCAGCGCCTTGACGGGATCGTCGTCCGGCGCAAAGCCGCCCTGGCGCAGGATCTCGTCGATCATCGGACGCAGCGCATGCACCTTCAGGAGCTCGCCCGCGAGACCCTCGCCGAAGCCGACATTGCCGCCCGCGCCGGTGCCGTTCCCGCCGAACGCGCCGCCGGTGTGCAGGATGCGGACATCCTTCAGATTGGCGATCGGCCTGACCATTTCGGCCAGCGCCGAGGGCATCGTCTCGATCCGCTTCTTGGCGATCTCGAAATCGATGACGTTGCTGCCGAGCTTGTTCTGCGCCTCGTTTTTCATCGTGATGACGGCGGCCTCCGCCTCACCGATGTTCCTGACGCCGACCGCCTTGATCTTGTTGGACTCGGCTTCGGCGGTGGCCAGTGTGGTGATGGCCTCGGCGCGGTCGAGCGCCGCCCTCTTCTCCGCCTCGGCTGCCACGATGACCTCGGTCGACTTGCGCTCGGCCTCGGTGCGCGCAGCGAGCACCTGGGTCAGGCGGGCGCGATCGGCGACTTCGACGGCGCGCGCGGTCACGACCTTTTCTTCCGCCGAGACGGCGAGCGCTTCTGCGGTCTTGGCTTCGGCGACGGCTTCCGAGGTCTCCTTGCTCTTGGCCGCGATCTGGATCTCGTTCTCCTGGGTCGCGATCTGGATCTCGCGCTGGGCGTCGGTCCTGCGCTTGTTGATCGCTAGATCCGATTCAATGACTGCGGTCTCCTTGACCTGCTTGGCACCCGCCTCCTTCTCGGCAACCGCACGGTCGGTATCGATGCGCGCGTTCTCCTCGGTCAGGCGTGCGGTTTGCGTCGCTGTTGCGACCTCGGCGCGGGTGCTGGCGGTCTTGTTGGCGATGTCGCGCTCCTGCGACAGCTCGGCTTCTTTCTTGGTGCGCTCGATGGTCAGCGTCTGCTGCCGCGCCTCGAGGTCCTTCTGCGCGATTGCCACCTCGTTGTCGCGCACGATCGCATTGCGGTCGCGGCGACGGGTCTCGGTGATGGTCTTCAGCTGGGTAAGACCTTCGGCGTCGAAGAAGTTTTCCGGATTGAAGAACTTCACGTCGGTCTGGTCGAGCTTCGTCAGGGACACCGATTCCAGCTCGAGGCCGTTCGACTTCACGTCGGACTCGACCGTCGACTGCACGTGCTTGACGAAATCCGAGCGCTTCTCCTGGAGCTCCAGGATGGTCATGGTCGCCGCCACCGACCGCAAGCCGTCGACGAATTTCGCCTCGACCTGGTTGCGTAGCGCCTCGGCATCGTTGGTCAATGCACCCAGCGTCTGGCTGGCGAGCGCAATGCTCTCCTCGTCGGGGCGGACACGCACGTAGAACTCTGCAACGATATCGACGCGCAGACGGTCCTTGGTGATGAGGGATTCCCGCTCCTTGCGCTCGACGGTGAGGCGCAGCGTCTTCAGGTTGACACAGGCATAGGAGTGGAAGATCGGCAGGATCATGGCGCCCCCGTCGAGCACGACCTTCTTGCCGCCAAGCCCGGTGCGCACGAAGGCTTCGTCGCGGGTGGCGCGCTTGTAGAGGATGGTGAAGACGATCCCCAGAACGACGATCAGCGCGACGCCGATCATGGCCGGGACTGCAATGTCGAACATGGACTCTCTCCGCTGGATGGGGCTTGCTAACTGCTTAGACTGGGCTTGGACGGCTTGAGTTCATCGTCAGCTTTCACCGCGACGAAACGGGTGCCGTCGCGGTCGACCAGAAGGACCATGGTTCCCTGCGGCAAAGGTCCCGATGACGGCGCGGCGACCGCCGAGACAAAGTGGCGATTGCCGTGGACGTCGGCGACGCTGACGCGGCCAGGCGGCCCGTGGTCGAGCGGGCCGATGACGACCTCGCCGATGCGGCCGACGAGATCGCCGAGGCCGACGGCATAGCTTTCATCCTTGGGAATGAGCCGCGCGATGGTCCTGCTTGCGGCGCGGACCAGCGGAACCGACACCACGACCGCACCCACCGAGGCGGCTGTCGCCGGCAAGGGACCCGCAACCATTCGTGCGATGTCCTGGATCAGGAATCCGGTGATGGAGAAGACGCCCAGCAGCAGCAGCAGGAAGATCAAGAGCGGTACGCCGCCGACATTGATCCAGGAGATGGCATTGACGACGCCATTGTCGCTGGGGTGAGCGAAATCGATGTTGGTGCCGAGTATTTCGCTGAGCGAAGCCCCCACCAGAATCGAGACGATCTCGATCGAGCCGACGATGATGATCATGGCCGCCGCGATCGCGAACGGCCTGACCTCCGGCGCCATGACGTGTTCGAGCAGAGCGCTCATGACACGGCACTCAGGAGCCCGACTTCAACCGGGCCAGCCTTGCCGCAATTTCCTTGTCTCGATGCAATGTGCTGAGCTCGTCGATGTCGCTCGAATAGGAAATGCCAGGGGGTACGCCGGTGGCGCGTGCCACTGCCCGTCCTGCCCGCAGCGCCTTCGCGGCCGCCGAGCTGCCGCCCTGCTTCCGCGGCGACGCCGAGGTTTGATGGTTCGCGGCCGCCTCGCTCTTTTCGAGATCGGCGCGGCGCTGCTCGGCGTCCTGGAGCGCCGAGAGCACGGCGCGAAGCGATGTCACGCACTGTTCGATCTTCTCGTTGTTCTCGTCGATGGCCCGCGAGAGCACCTCGAATTGTGCCTCCAGATCCATCTGTCGCGCGATGCCGGCACGCGCGAGATCGTCACGGCTATCAGCGACCGCGGCTTCGATCTTGGGCGCAAGATCGGCCATCTGGCGCTCGATCTCGGTACGGCGCGCGTTGAGGCGATATTCCTCGGCACGCGCGGCCGCGAGCGCATCGCGCGCCTCCGTCTCGGCGCGCTCGATCTCGCGGATGGCCTGTCCGACCACCTTCAGCTTGTTCTTGCCTTCCGCCTGCTCGATCGCGTCATAAGCGATGCCGGCGATCAGGCGCCCGACCCGGGACAGGAAATTTTCGGGAGCGGCAGCGATGGTATCCATGGCATTCTCCTCCTCTGGCAAACTGTTCGGCGTGACGCCGTAGTGGATTTCAAAACCGTCGTCGGTGCGGATGAGGTGCGCGGGCACGCTCTGCCCCCAGCCCTCGACATAGCCGGCATAGTCGAAAGGCACGCTGAAGCGCCCTTGTACGGTCGCGATCGACACAGCGGCCGGTCCCTTGATCTTGACGAGCTTGTCGTCGAGCGGAAGCCGGCGGCCCTGCGCCGCGCGATACTCGGCGCGATCGCGCAGGCCGAGCGTCACCAACCGCGACGGCAGCCCCGTCTGTTTGCGGACGGGCTCGTAGGCATGGGCATGGAGCAGGACGACATTGGAGCCGACATTGTGCGCACGAGCCACCTCGTCGAGGATCTCCATCATCCGGTCATAAGCCTGAAACGTTGCCTCCAGCGCAGCCTTGGCGGCCGCGTCGGGAACGAGCCTGTAACGCAGGGCAGAGGGAGCGTTGCGGGGCGACTGCTTCATGGAAAGCACTAAAGCACCATTTTGGTGCTTTAGGAAGAAGGAAGCTGATCACGTTCCTCTGATCCAATGCACTCTGTTGGTTAGTCGCCGTGGTTCGGGCGCGCGTTCAAGCCGGCCGATCACCCCTAGCGCACCGCCAATCAAGACTTCCTGCACGCAAAAGTTGCAATTTGAAGCGAACTGCAAGCTCTCACCGCCATCTGGCGAGGAGCCCCTCGCGACGGAGAAGTCCAGAGTCTTTCTGCGGACTCTCGATGCTGATCTCAACTCGCAATGAGGGAGCGATGAGCACGCGAGACGTTCCGGGGCGATCGACCTTGCCTTGTGACGCCTAGGGCCGCCGGCACACCAGGTCGATCTCGATCAGCGCCTCATAAGCGAGCCCGGTGACGCCGACGCAGGTGCGTGCGGGCAGCCGGTCCGGCGGAAAGAACGCGCGGTAGGTCTCGTTCATGGCCGTGTAGTCCTCATTGAAGCGCGTCAGATATACACGCGCCATCACGACGTGCTCGAGGCCCAGATCGAGGCCGGCCAGAACGACCTTCAAGTTCTCCATCACCGCGCGGGTCTGCGCAACGATGCCGTCGGGCAAGACTCCTGGTGCCTGCGGCGTGTCCGGCATCTGGCCCGTGACGAAGACGAAGCCATCGGTCTCGACCGCGTGGCTGAATGGCGCGACCGGCTTCGGTCCGCCGCTGATCATGTGGAATTTCACTTCGGTATCCTCGTCAAGGTGCGTCTTCAAACAGGCGCTTGCTGAGGATGGCGTGCACGCCCCAATTGCCGTCGACCACCTGCGTGACGCCGAAATCGACCGCGGCCGACATCAGCGCGATGGCCTCGTCCTCGCTCAGGCCTTTGACGTTCATCAGGAAGCGGCGCATCTTGCGGAACGCATCTTTCATGGCGAGGTCGAGCGACGATTTTGCGTAGACCTCGCTCTGCCCCTGGGCGCCGAATTCGGCGAGATAATTAGGATGGCTGAAGCCGGTCAGCACCCAATCGGTGGCGGTCTCGATCAAGGGATAGGAGAGATCGGCGAAGGGACGACCGGCGAGGTCCGCCTTCTTGTGCAGGATCACTTCGAAGGTGCCGGTCATCGAGCATTCGATCGCGGTCCCGCTGAGCTCGCCGTCGCCTTGCGCGGCATGGGGATCGCCGATTGACAGCAGCGCGCCGGGTACCGAAACCGGTAGATACACGGTCGCCCCCTTCCCCAGCCGCCAATTGTCGAGATTCCCGCCGAAATAGGACGGAGGCACGGAATCGATGAAATCGACCTCGCGCGGCGCCAACGCGATCACGCCGAAATGCGGGCGCAGGGGAATCTTGATGCCGTCGAGCACGGCATGGCGACGCTTGATCGTGGCGGGTGCGACGGGAACGCCGGGATAGTCGTAGGTGGTGTGCACAACACCGAAAGGGTCTGTCTGCGGCTCCCAGCGGTAGGAATAGAGGGCGCGGGCGTGCGGCACCTCAGCGTCGTCGAAGATCTCGTAGATGGTGACGGCCTCGCGCGGCTTGGGGCCGCCAAGAAATTCGTTGTAATGATAGCCCCACCAAGCCGCGACCGAGGAGCCGAATACCCGGCCCGCGTGGTTCGGATTGCGGCTCGCCCGCGGGACGATGTCGAGGATGCGCACCTCCAGCACGTCGCCGGGCTGGGCGTCCTTCACCGCGACCGGGCCGGTGCAGATGTGCACGCCAAACCCCTCGCCGGCGCCGCGACCGAACACGCTGGCATCCATGGGTCCTGCGCCGCGGCGGTCCACGTTCTTCCTGTTTCGCGTCCAGCCGAACACGCTTTCAGCGGCGGCATCGCCCGCGATCATCAACTCGGGATCGTCGGAGGCGTGCTGGGTCAGCGTCTCGATGGTGATCGTATCTCCGGAGGCGATCTCGATCTGCGGTGGCAGCGAACGGCTGAAATAGCCCCAATGCACGCGGCTGGCCTCGACCGGGAGATGGTGATGCCTGCGCTCCGAGGTGGCCCGCTTCTCGCCGTCGCCCGGGGCGATGCTGCTGCGCGCCGCTACGCTCTGATGCGCCCGCAATTGAGCCAGCGCCTCCTGTGGCCAGCCGCGCTGGCCCGCGATGCCAAGCTGCGAGGCCGCCCGCTCTGCCTCCTGTTGACGAAACTCTCGCGGCGGCAGGCCGAAGCGATGGCGGAAGGCTCGGCTGAAATGCGCGGAGTCACCAAAGCCGTAGGCATAGGCGATCTCCGAGATCGAGCGATGCGCCGCGGTCGGATTGGACAGATCGGCCCAGGCGCGCTGAAGCCGGCGTTCACGGACGTAGTGGGTGAAATTGTCTCCCACCGTCTCGAACAGCCTTTGCAGGTAGCGCTCGGAAATCCCTTCGGCCTGGGCAACGCGCGCCGGCACCAGATCGGGATCTTCGAGGCGACGCTCGATGGTCTGGCAGATCCGGTGCAGGAGCGCGGCTTGCGCCGCACTCGATCCGGCATCGGAGTTCGAGGCCGCCAACTGATGCGCAAGCGTCAGCAGCAGGTCTGCAAGCGATCGTGCCACCAGATCCCATTCGGCATCGCTCAGGGTGTCGAGCGTGCGCGCGGTTGCATCCAGCAGGCGCGAGAACAATTCGGCAAAGCCGCTCGGCGGAACGACCCGGGGCTCGCCGAGCCGCGGCTTGCCCGAGAGGCGCCCCTGCAACGCCTCCGACGTCACCGACAGCACGATGGCGCGCATGTCGCGCTGGAACACGATGCTCCAGTCGCCGCTGCGCGGCAACAGCACAAGGTGACCGACGGGAACGATGCGGTGATCACCGGCGCTCTTCAGCACCATCCCATCCTCCACCGGCATCAGTGCGATGGGAATGTCTTCGCTGGCTCGCGACAGCGGCCCGACGCTCTGCGCACCCGCGGCCATGCGTGTCAGCGCGATGCCTGCAGCGCGCCGGTGCGATGCACTCGCATGTCCGTCGAAGACGTCGTGACCACCCGCCGGTTGCAGGCCGACAGCGGCCAGCACGTCCCGCCAGGCCTCCGGACGGTCGTCTTGCGCGTAGGATTCGCTCGTGAACGGGCGGAAGCTCATCGGATCGACCCAAGTTGCAGTCGATCGAAGCAACCTCCGTGCCAGAAGCACGCGATCGTCCGTCGTGGCGACGGGCCGCAAATGATCTCCGCTCGTCACACGCTCACCCCGAAGACAGGCCGCGCACTAGTCGCACCGGAAGATGTTCTTACGGATCGTACCGTGGACGCCCCAATTGGCATCGACCACCTGGGTGACACCAAAATCGGCGCCGACGGACATCAGCGAGATCGCCTCGTCCTCGCTGAGTCCATGTACGGTCATCAGAAACCGGCGCAGTTTCCTGAACGCATCGCGCATCGCACGGTCGAGACTGGAATGATTGGCAATCTCGGTTTGCGCCTCGGGGCCGAGCGCAGCGAGGTAGTTTGGATAGGTGAAACCGTAGAACGACCATGCCTGGTCGGTCTCGAGCATGGGATGGTCGAGGCCCTCGAGGCTGGTACCGGCAAGGTCGGCCTTCTTGTGCAGGATGAATTCGAAATCACCCGTCAGCGACGTCTCGATCGCGGTGCCGCCGAGCTCACTGTCGCCCTGCGCCGCATGAGGATCGCCGACCGAAAAATAGGCGCCAGGCACCGCGACCGGATAGAACATCCGCGCGCCCTTGCCGATGCGCCAGTCGTCGATATTGCCGCCGGTATAGCTCGGCGGAATCGAGCTGACGAAATCGGCCTCCGATGGTGCGAGCCCCATTGTGCCGAAATGCAGCCGCGCCGGCACCTTGACGTTGGAGAGAATGTTCTTGCGCTTCTTGATGGTGGCGTGGTCGACGGGGACGCCGGGATAATCGATGGTTGAATGCACGATGCCGTCAGGGTCGGTCTGCGGCGTCCAGACATAGTTGTAGATGGCCTTCGCATAGGGCTCGCCCGAGGTATCGAGCTCGAAGATGGTGATGACCTCGCGCGGCTTCGGCTCCTCGATCAGATCGTGATAGTGAAAGCCCCAGTTCGCGGCGACGTTGGAGCCGAAGCAACGGCCGGCGTGACAGGCGCTGCAGCTCGGACGCGGCCGGACGTCGAGGATGCGCACTTCCAGAATATCGCCGGGCTCGGCGCCCTCGATCGCGACCGGGCCGGTGAGAAGATGCACGCCGATCCCCTCCCCGGCGCCACGAATAAAGGGACCTTCGACCGGACCGGAGCCACGGCGGGCCACCGCCTTGTGCTCGCGCGTCCACTGGAAAACGCTCTCGGCGCCTGGATCGCCCTGAATCATCCGCTCGTAATCGTCGTTGGCGTGATGCGTCAGCGTCTCGATGGTGGCGCGATCCCCGGAGCGCAGCGTCAGGGCCGGCGTGACCTTCTTGGAGAAATAGCCCCAGTGGACGGTCTTCGGCGAAACCGGCAGCGTGAAATGCTTCATCAGGTGGCCTCCTGGAAAATCTTGAACAGTGCGGAGACAGCGCTCATCGCACCGCCTCCGGCCTCTTGTCGGCTTCCATCACGCTGAGGAAACGCGCGGTGAGCGGACTACGCGGGTTGGAGAGCACCTCATGCGCCGGGCCCTCTTCAATGATCGCCCCCCCGCTCAAGAAAGCGACGCGGTCGGCGACCTCGTCGGCGAAGCGGATCTGGTGCGTCGAGATGATCATGGTGAGGCCGTCGTCGATGGCGAGGCGCCGGATGACCTCCAGGACCTCGTTGACGAGCTCGGGATCGAGCGCGGAGGTCGGCTCGTCCAGCAGCAGCACGCTCGGGTTCGGAGCCAGCGCACGGGCGATGGCGACGCGCTGCTGCTGGCCGCCGGAGAGATGCCGCG
This sequence comes from Bradyrhizobium sp. in8p8, assembly GCF_000426845.1. GTDB lineage: Bacteria > Pseudomonadota > Alphaproteobacteria > Rhizobiales > Xanthobacteraceae > Bradyrhizobium > Bradyrhizobium japonicum_C. The sequence continues at coordinate 201,843 of NZ_AUGD01000002.1, forward strand.
GCAGCGCGTCGGCGCGATGCGAAAGCCCGACGCGGTCGAGCAACTCGGCCGCGCGGCGATCGGCGTCGATCCGGGTCATGCCGTGAACCCAACGCAAGGGGCCGGCGATATTCTCCTTCGCCGACAGATGGGCGAACAGGTTGAACTGCTGGAACACCATGCCGACGCCGACACTGGCGCGCTCATTGGCAATCGCCCGGGGCGATAGCAGCTTGCCGTGTTCGGAAAAACCGAGGCGCCGGCCGCCGACGCGCACCGTGCCGGAGTCCCAGCTTTCGAGGTGATTGATGCAGCGAAGCAGCGTGCTCTTGCCGGAGCCGCTGGGACCAAGCAGCGCAACGACCTCGCCGACCCGCACCGTGAGATCGAGTCCGTCGAGCACGGTCTGCGAGCCGTAGCTCTTGGTGAGGTCCTTGACCTCGACCGCGATGTTGTTGCGCGCGATCGTCGCAGCACGGCGGGCGCGCTCCTCGCGCGTCAAGGCCAATGGCGGCGTGTCGGTCAGCTCCGCTGGTGCGGGCTCAGGATTCGCGGCGGTCGCAGCGGCAAGCTCGAGCTTGGTGCCGAGATCGACACGGCGCCACGGCAGATAATCGGCGAGCTTGCGCTGGCGGCGCGTGGTCCGGTCGAGATCGAGCAGCCATTCGACAAAGAGCTGGATGACGCTGATGGCCGTGGTCAGCACCAGATAGAGAAGTCCTGAGGCGAAGAAGATCGAGAAGAAGTCGAAAGTTGAGGAAGCGAGCTGCGTCGAGCGCAGCGTCAGTTCCTGCACCGCGACGACGGAGGCGAGAGAGGAATTCTTGAGCGCGCTCACCGCCTCGTTTCCGAAAGCCGGGATCATCGTGCGGATCGCCTGCGGCGCGATCACCCGCCACATCAGGATCCGGGGCGTCATGCCGAGCGCCTGGCCTGCGGTCACCTGCCCGCGATCGACGCCGAGGACGCCGGCGCGCAGCATCTCCGCGATGAACGGCGCCTCGTTGCAGGCGAGCGCGAGACCGGCGGCGAGCACCGCCGGCAGCTTGATGCCGATATGCGGCAGCGCGTCGTAGGCGAACACCATCTGCAGGATCAGCGGCGTGCCGCGAAAGATCACGGTGTAGGCCCTGGCGATCGCCGCCAGCAGCCAGAAGCGGGAGAGCTGCATGCTGGCGAGGATCAATCCGAGGATCAATCCGCCGCCGAGTCCGAGGGCGGTCACCTCCAGGGTGAGCTCGATGCCCGCGAGCAGATACGGCATGCTCAGGTAGTGAAGGAACAGCGACATCAGTCAGCCGTCATCAACGGAATGAAATTGGCAGAATGCGAGTGAGCCTGGCTCGATCCACCTCTCCCATAGGGAGAGGTGGGGTCGCATCGTCAGATGCGAGCCGGGTGAGGGATTACGCTGCACCGCATTTGCCGCGCCGCCCCCTCACCCGGCGCTTCGCGCCGGCCTCTCCCCGTCGGGGAGAGGTAAACCGCGCTCAGTCGGCCGTGAGAATTCCCGGCTCCATGAAGTTGTTCACATCGAGCCCATGCTTCTTAAGGAGCGCCATGTGCGTGCCGGCCTTCTGCACCTCGATCAGCGCGGCGAGCACGGCATCGCGGAATTTCGGCTTGTTCTTGGGCACGGCGATGCCGACGGAATACGGGATCGTCACCGCAATCGCCTTCTCCAGCTTGTCCGGATAGGCCTTTACGGCGCTGTCGACGGTGTTGACGTCGTTGATGTAGGTGTCGGCGCGGCCGGCGAGGATCGCCTGAATGCAGTTGGCGTTGTTGTCGTAGAGCTGGATGGTCGGTTCGGGCTTGCCGGCCTTCTTGCACTCCGGGATCAACGCCTGGATCAGGGGCACCTCGACATAGCCGGTGTTTTCGGCGGCAGCGGCGCCGCACAGCGACAAGTTGATGCCGTTGATGCCCTTCGGATTGCCCTTGGCGACCAGGACGCCGTCGAACACTTTCGAGTAGGTGATGAAGTCGGCGGCCTTGGCGCGCTCCTTGGTGGCGTAGATGTCGGAGATCACGATGTCGGCCTGCCCGGCGGCCAGTGTGGTCAAGAGGGCTGCGAACACCACGGGCTTGTAGGTCAGCTTGAAGCCGAGGCATTCGCCGATGGCTTCGCCGAGATCGATGTCGAAACCGATGTACTTGCTGGGGTCCTTGGGATCGATCGTCTCGTAACCCGGCGTGTGCGGGTTGATGGCGTTGACGAGTGTCTTGCCCTTCCAGTCCGGGTATTTCTCCTGGAGTGCGGCGCAGGCGGCGGGCGGAGCGGCCTGCGCACCGAGCGGTGCGGCGACGACGAGGCCGAACACGACGGCGGCGCCAAGCGTGGCCTTGCGCCATGGCGTTGATGCGCGCGCCATTCCCCGCCGCGCCTGGGGCCAAACCGATTTCTCCATTTCGCCAGTTCCTCCGAATGTCATGGCGCCTGCCATGGTCCAGTGATCGGGGAGGAAGCGTGCGGAACCGGGCCGTGAAAAGCTTGTCCGCGGGCGCACAAAAAATTGGATGGAGTGCGCCCGGCATTTGGGCAAGCGGCTGCACAAAAACTGGGATCTGCAGAATACCGTCCGGTCGTCCACAGCCTGTCCGCAGCATATCCACAGGCTGACCGTGGCGGATTCGCCAGCCCATGCGAGCTACTTGCTGCGCACAAACTCACAAGGCGGCACGCTCAGCCCCCCGCCTGATCGAGCACCGCGCGGCAGGCCTCGCCGGTGGCGTGGACGTTCAAGATCTCGCCCGCGTGGAGCCGGTACACGTCGGGCGTCCAGGCCCGCCGCTGCACCGCTGTGCCCTGTGCATGAGCCGAGGAGGCAAACAGCGTCAGGAACAGCCCGACGGTGGATGCGCCGCGCGCTCGGCTCTTCACGCCCGCAAACCGCAGGAATCTTGCCTTCATGACCAGTCTCCTGCTCTGCCTCTCCCGCCGAAGCCACCGCGGCTGGCGTGGCACGAAGAGATAGGAGAATAAACCGTTGGGAATGTGATCTCTTTCACACCCGCGGCGCGCAGGAGGCACCTAGGCTTCGCCGAGGAATTTTCAGGAATTGCTAACCAATCGGATCCCGATCGCCGGATCGTTAAAATGCGAGCGATCGGGTCAATCCGGAAACAAACCGGCTTTGCGACATTGCGCCATCCGCGTTCTGCGAGGGTGTGATGAGCGAAGCCGAATTCAACTTGATGCTGGATGCTGTCCGGGACGCCATGGTCTTCGAAGATGTCGCGCCCGTGCCTGAGGTGGAATTCGTGCCCCGCTCGTGGAGTCTTGAGACGACGCCCAAAGCCGCCAATGACAACGAAGGCGCCTGGCCCCTCCTGCCCTTCCCCGAGGGGTGGTACGCGGCCAGCTGAGGGGTTTTTTCGCGGCAGTCTGGATGCACGCCCGCCTCACGGGCGCAGTGCGTCTGACCGTGGGCAAAGCCGTCGGTACAGCGGGGGCAAGCCTCGACGCTCTCTCCCGGCCGGAAGTCGAATTACGACGATAGATCAGTGATTTATGAATGGAGGCCACGACCAGAATTGAACTGGTGTACACGGTTTTGCAGACCGTTGCGTAACCACTCCGCCACGTGGCCCCGTAAGGGCGGAGCAATATAGGGGATGAAGGGTTTAGGCAACCGCCTTCGTCCCACTTTCCCGCCGACTTCCAGGCTCTTGAAAGACCCAGAGTGCCATGCCGTCAGGCGCGTTTGCGGCGTCGGAAGTCGCGCCTGCGGCCTTTCGCGGCGGGTCTGGGCGCCAATTCCGGCATCTCTGCCTGGACCTCGCGGTAACGTGCAAGCAGCCTTTCAAAACTCGCGTGCAGCGTCTCGGCGATGTCGGGACGCCGCTCGAGCCCGGCGAGGATCGTCGCCGCGGCCTCGATGGTCGAAAGCCCGTCGCTCCGCGGCTCCCTGCGCAACCGCCCGTATCGCGAGGGGTGCGCCGGGTTGAGGATCACGCGCTGGCACTTGAGCATCCAGGGATTGCGCCACCACAGCGCCTTCGCCTGGCTCCAGGTTCCGTCGAGCAGCACGATGCCTTCGAGCTTGCTGAGGATCGCGCGCTGATTCTCCGCGACCTCGCCCTTGCGGTTGAGCGCGACGATCTCGCCTTCGGCTTCCAGATCGGCCGCGCGCGCCGAGCCGAGGTAGAGCACGGCCCAGTGCGAGGCGTTCTCGATCGGCCGGCCCATTGCTTTGGACAGGCTCGGCCAGGACAGGCCGACCCGCACTGTGGCGTCGGCAAAATGCTTCGCCAGCAGCCGCGCGGTGCCGAGCGCCCTGTCCTGCTCCTGCGGGTGCTGGAGGATCAGCAGCGAAAGACGGTTCTCGATCGGCACGACGCTGTCGCAGATGCAGAGCGGCATCGGCTTCTGACAGTGCGGGCATTCGGGAATCGTCTCGGGCGGCGCGGCGGTGGTCTGGGGCGGGTTGGACATGGGCGCGCTATACGCTTGAAGCTGCACTTCAACAACCTATTCCGCCGGCACTGCCAGCGGACGCGGCTCGGACCGCCGCCGCAGGCGGTCGATCAGGAGGTAGATCACCGGCGTGGTGTAGAGCGTCAGGATCTGGGAGACGAACAGGCCGCCGATGATGGTGATGCCGAGCGGGCGGCGCAGCTCCGTGCCGGGGCCGGTCGCGACCACGAGCGGAATGCCGGCGAACAGCGCCGCCATGGTCGTCATCAGAATGGGGCGGAAGCGCGCCTGGCAGGCTTCAAAGATCGCCTCGGCCGACGATAGACCTCGCTGGCGCTCGGCATCGAGCGCGAAATCCACCATCATGATGCCGTTCTTCTTGACGATGCCGATCAACAGGATGATTCCGACGAAGGCGATCACCGTCAGCGGCGTGTTGGTGAGCTGAAGCGCGAGCAGCGCGCCGAGCCCGGCCGAGGGCAGCGTCGAGATGATCGTGAGCGGATGAGCGAGGCTCTCATAGAGCACACCCAACACGATATACATCGCGACCAGCGCACCGAGGATCAGAAGCGGTTGACGGCCGGCGGTCCTGGCGAAGTCGCCGGCATTGCCATCGAAGCTGCCGCGAATGCCCTCCGGCATGTGCAACTCTTCGACCGCGCGCTGGATGTTCTGCGTCGCCGCCTGCAGCGGTACGTCCGGCAGCAGGTTGAACGACACGGTGGTCGAAGGGAAAGACTGCGAGTGATAGACCGCAAGCGGGGCGAGCCCGCGTGTAGCATGCACCACCGCCGATAGCGGCACCTGGGCGTCGCCCGCACCGGCGACATAGATGCGATCGAGGTTGGAGGGATCGACCTGGAACTTCGGGTCGATCTCCAGCACGATCATGTACTGGTTGCGCTGGGTGTAGATGATCGAGATCTGCCGTTGCGCGAATGCATTGTTGAGCGCGGTGTCGATATCCTGAACCCGGACGCCGAGCGCCGAGGCTTTCTGGCGGTCGATGGAGAGCGTGAGCTGGAGCCCGCCGGGGTCGCGATTGCTGGAGATGTCGGTGATGCCTTCGACGCTCTCCATGCGCTTGGCCACGATCGGAGCCCATTTCTGCAGCAGCCCGAGATCGGTGCTGGTGAGCGTGTACTGGTAATCGGAATCGCTCTGGCGCCCGCCAGCGCGCACGTCCTGGGCTGCGAACATGAAAAGACGGATGCCGGGCACGGGGTACAGCGCGCGCCTGAGGCGATCGATGACAACTTGCGTCGAGACGTGGTCGCGCTCCTCCGGCGGCTTCAGGCTGATGAACATGGTGCCGCGATTCGAGGTCGCCGCTCCCGGCCCGCCTCCGCTGCCGACGGTCGATCCGATACCGGCAACGGCGGGATCCTGCATCACGATGTCGGCGAGCCGCTGCTGGAGGCTGAGCATCGACTGGAACGAGATGTCGGCCGAGGCGCGCGTCGCGCCGATGATGAAACCGGAATCGTCGGTCGGGAAATAGCCCTTGGGCACCTTGATGTAGAGCGTCACGGTGAGGCCGATCGTGGCGAAGAACACCAGCAATGTCGCCAACGGATAATCCAGCACGGCACGCAAGCTTCTGGCGTAGAAAGCCACGATGCGCGACAGCGAACCCTCTATGATGCGATCGAAAAGGGTCGCCGTACCGGACGTGGTCTGGCGGATGTAGTGAGCGCAGATCATCGGCGTGACCGTCAGTGACACCAGCGTCGAGACCAGGATGGCGAAGGTCAGCGTCAGCGAGAATTCGCGCAGCAGACGGCCGACGATGCCGTCCATGAAGATCAGCGGGGTGAAGGCGGCGATCAGCGACAGGCTGATCGAGACGACGGTGAAGCCGATCTGCTTCGCACCCTCCCGCGCGGCCTGGAACGGCCGCATGCCATGCTCGAGATTGCGATACATGTTCTCGATCATGACGATCGCATCGTCGACGACGAAGCCGACGGAGATCGCGAGCGCCATGAGCGACAGATTGTCGATCGAGAAACCTGCGACCCACATCCCGGCGCAGGTGCCGGCCAGCGCCAGCGGCACCGATATCCCGGCCGCGATCGTCGGGGTCAGGCGGCGGAGGAACACGAACACCACGACCATCACCAGGAACGACGTCGCCAGCAGGGTCCATTGCATGTCCAGGACGCTGGCGCGGATCGTGCTGGTACGGTCGACCAGAGTGGATATCTCGACGCCGGCCGGGATCCACTGCTTCAGCGCGGGGATCAGGGCCTTCACCCTGTCGACGGTGTCGATGACGTTGGCATCACCCTGCTTGGTGATCTGGATCAGCACCGCCGGCTGTTTGTTGAACCAGGCGATCGAGCGGGCGTTCCGGACGGAATCCTCGATGTCGGCGACGTCCGAGAGCCGCACGAAATTGCCGTTGGAGCTCTTGATGACGATGTCGCGGAACTCTTTGGCGGTGCGCATCTGCCGATTGAGCGCCAGCGTCTCGGCCTGGCGTTCGCCTTCGAAGATGCCGACCGGACCGAGCGGATTGGCATTGACGATCGCGGTCCTGACGTCGTCGGTGGCGATGCCAGCACTCGAGAGCGCGACGGGGTTGAGCTGCACCCGTACGGCCGGCTGGTCGGCGCCGGATACCGTGACATCGCCGACGCCGGGCACTTGCGAGATGCGCTGCGCGATGACCGTATCCGCAACGTCGTAGATTGCACTGGCCGACAGAGTTTTCGAGGTCAGCGCCAGCACGAAGACGGGCGCGCCGGCCGTATTGGCTTTCCGGAAGCGCGGCAGCGTCGGCAGGTCGGTCGGCAGGTCGACCATCGACGCGTTGATGGCCGCCTGCACGTCGCGTGCGGCCTTGTCGATGTTGCGGCCGATGTCGAACTGAAGCTGGATGCTGGTGGTCCCGAGGGTCGAAGTCGAGGTGATCTGGTTGATGCCGGCAATCTCGCCTAACCGCCGCTCCAGGGGCGAGGCCACCGTGGCCGCCATCACGGACGGGTCCGCGCCGGGGCGGCTGGCCGAGACGAAGATGGCGGGGAAATCGACATTGGGGACTGAGGCGACGGGCAGAAATTGGTAGGCGACGACGCCCAGCAGGAACAACCCGATCGACAGCAGCGTGGTCGCGACCGGCCGGCGGATGAAGGGCTCCGAGATCGAAGCCATCACTGCATACCCTCGGTCGCACCGGCGACCGGCGGCCCGCCGGATTCGGCAGGCGGCAGTGCCTGTTCGAGGCGCCGGTTGATGCGGTCGAGCGCGAGATAGATCACGGGCGTGGTATAGAGGGTCAGGAGCTGGCTCAGCAGCAGGCCGCCAATGATGGAGATGCCGAGCGGAAAGCGCAGCTCGGCGCCCGTGCCGCTTTCGATCGCGAGCGGCAGCGCCCCGAACAGCGCCGCCAGCGTCGTCATCATGATGGGGCGGAAGCGCAAGAGACACGCCTGCACGATCGCCTCGTTCGGCGACATGCCCCGCCCGCGCTCGGCCTCGAGCGCAAAGTCGATCATCATGATCGCGTTCTTCTTGACGATACCCATCAAGAGGATGATGCCGATCAGGCCGATCACCGAAAGATCCTGACCGCATAGCATCAGGGCCAGGATCGCACCGACGCCGGCCGAAGGCAGCGTCGAGAGGATCGTGATCGGATGGATGTAGCTCTCATAGAGCACACCGAGCACGATGTAGATCGTGATAACGGCGGCGAGCAGCAGCCAGGGCTGACCGGCGAGCGCCTTGGCGAATTCGGCGGCGTCGCCGGCGTAGACGCCGACGATGCTGTTGGGCATGCCGATGCGGGTCTCGATGGTCTTGACCGCCTCGACGGCATCGCCGAGTGCCGCGCCCGGCGCGAGGTTGAAGCTGAGCGAGACGGACGGGAACTGCGCCTGGTGCGAGATCGCGAGCGGCGCCGTGGTGCGCTTCAGCGTCGCCACCGCCGACAGAGGCACTTGGGCGGCGGGCGCGCCCGCGGTCACGCTCGCAGCGCCCGGGAGATAGAGCTTTGACAGGATCGAGGGATCGCGCTGGTACATCGGCAGCGCCTCCAGCACGACGCGGTATTGGTTGGCCTGGCCGTAAATGGTCGAGATCTGTCGCTGCGCGAAGGCGTCGTTGAGCGTGTCGGTGATGGCCTGGAGGCTGACGCCGAGCTGGCCTGCGCGCGTCCTGTCGACATCAAGCTGAGCCCGCAGGCCTCCCTCCTGCGCCTCCGAGGAGACGTCCCGGAACAAGGGATCGCGCCGCATCTCGGCAACCAGCTTGCGCGCCCATTCCGAGACCAGCGTCGCATCGGTACCGGTCAGCGTGTACTGATATTGCGAGCGGCTCGACTGCGTCGATATCTGCACGTCCTGCACCGGCTGGAAATAGACGGTCATGCCGGGGATGCCCGACACCCGCTCCTTCAGCCGGGCCACGACGACTGTGATGTCGTCCCGTCGCTCGCCGCGCGGCTTCAAGCCCATGACGAGCCGGCCGACATTGGTGGTCGGATTGACCGAACCCGCACCGATCACCGAGACCACGCCGAGCACATCAGGGTCGGCCCTGATGGCCTCCGCCACCTCGGCCTGCCGTCTCTTCATCTCCGCGAACGATACGTCGGGCCCAGCCTCGGTTACCGCCGTGATCGAGGCGGTGTCCTGCAGCGGGAGGAAACCCTTGGGCGCGACGACATAGAGCACGAGGGTCGCGATCAGCGTAACGAATGTCACGACCAGCGTGGCGCGCTGGCGTTCCAGCACCCACAGCAGCGATCTGTGATAGGCCTCGACCGTGCGGTCGATGAAGCGGCTGATCGCGGCCAAGCCCGGCACCGCCAGCTCTTCGTGGGAATGCTTGAGCAGGCGCGAGCACATCATCGGCGTCAGCGTCAGCGAGACCACCGCCGACGTCACGACCGCGATCGTCAGGGTCAGCGCGAATTCGCGGAACATGCGCCCGACGAGACCCGACATGAACAAGAGCGGAATGAACACCGCGATCAGCGACACCGTCAGCGAGATCACGGTGAAGCCGATCTCGCTGGCGCCCTTCAGCGAGGCCTCCATCGGACCGTCGCCGTTCTCCATGTGCCGCACGATGTTCTCGATCATGACGATGGCATCGTCGACCACGAATCCCGTGCCGATCGTGAGCGCCATCAGCGAGAGATTATCGAGACTGAAGCCGGCAAAATACATGATGCCAAAGCTCGTGATCAGCGACAGCGGCAGCGCGACGCCGGCGATCACCGTTGCGCGCAGCGAGCGCAGGAACAGCAGCACGACCAGCGTTACCAGCACGACGGCGAGGACCAGCGTGAACTGCACATCGCGCACCGAAGCGCGGATGGTGACGGTGCGGTCGGACACGATAGTGAGGTTCACGCCGGCCGGGATCGCGCGCTGCACCTTGGGGATTTCCGCGCGGATCTGGCTGACGACGTCGATGACGTTGGCGCCGGGCTGGCGCTGGATGTCGATGATGACGGCCGGCGCGCCCTGGTACCAGCCGCCGGTGCGATCGTTCTCGAGACCATCGATAATCTGTGCGACATCGCCGATGGTGACGGGCGAGCCGTTGCGATACGTGATGATGATGGGTTTGTAGGCGTCGGCGGCCGCGATCTGGTCGTTGGCAGCGATGATGTAGGATTGTTGCGCGCCGTCGAGCGAGCCCTTCGGCCCCGAGACATTGGCGCTGGCGATCGCGGTGCGCAGATCCTCCATGGCGATGCCGTAGGCGGCGAGGCGCGCCAGATCGGCCTGGATGCGCACGGCCGGCTTCAGCCCGCCCAGCACCGAGACGCGCCCGACGCCAGAGATCTGGCTCAAACGCTGCGCCAAAATGGTATCAGCGATGTCGCTCATCGCTCGCAGCGAGATCGTGTCCGAGCGCAGCGCCAGCGTCATCACCGGCGCATCCGCCGGGTTCACCTTGGCGTAGGTCGGCGGATAGGGCAGCGTCTTGGGCAGCACGCCGGCCGCCGCGTTGATCGCGGCCTGCACGTCCTGGGTGGCGCCGTCGATGTCGCGGTTGAGGTCGAACTGGAGCGAGATCTGGCTGACGCCGAACGAGCTGGTCGAGTTCATCGACGTCAGCGACGGGATCTGGCCGAGCTGCCGCTCCAGCGGCGCGGTGATCAGCGAGGCGACCACGTCGGGGCTGGCGCCAGGAAGCTGCGTCGTCACCTGAACCGTCGGGAAATCGACCTGGGGCAGCGCCGAGACCGGGAGCGCGAAATAGCCCAGCAGCCCGCCGATCATGAGAGCGATGCCGAGCAGCGAGGTCGCGATGGGTCGACGGATGAAGGGTTCGGAGACGCCCATGGGATCTGCCTGCCGCTCAGGCGGCTGTTGTCGGGATCATGGCTGCTTGGCTCCTGGTCCCGATGCCCCCGGCCCCGGTGCCGGCCCGGTCTGCCCCTTCTGGTCGCCTTCGCTGCTCTTGCGCTTGGCGCGGAACTCGCCCTCCTTGACTTGGCCGTTCTTCTGGCCGTCTCTCGCACCATCCTTCTTCTGGGCGTCCGGCCCGCGCGAGCGCTTGCGCGGCGCAAGATCCGCTGACGGGGTCTGGTCATCGCGGCCGATGATCACCTTGGAGCCGTCGGCCAGATTGGCAAAGCCCGTGGTGACGACCTTGTCGCTCGCGGACAAGCCGCCGGCTATCACGGCATCATGCTCGTTCTGCTGCGTCACGGTAACGGGCTTGGCCGAGACGATGTTGTCCTCACCGATGACATAGCTGAACGTCCCGACCGGCCCTCGTTGCACTGCCGAGGTCGGCACCACCAGCGCCTGCGTCAAGGTCTCTACCTTGAGGCGGACATTGACGAACTGGCCCGGCCAGAGCTGGTAATTGGCATTGGGGAATTCGGCCTTGAGCTTGAGCGTGCCCGTTGTCTGGTCGACCAGGTTGTCGATGCCGGTCAGCTTGCCGGTGTCGATCACGGTCACGCCGTCATTGCCGAACACGTCGACCGCGAGGGGCCCTCTTGCCGCGGCCGCGTTGACGCGCATGATCTGCTGCTGAGGCAGGCTGAACCACACCGCGATCGGCTGCAATTGCGTGATCACCACGAGGCCCGTGGTATCGGACGCGCGGATGATGTTGCCCTGGTCGACCTGGCGCAGGCCGGCCCGCCCCGAGATCGGCGCCACGATCTTGGTGTAGCTGAGCGTTGCCGCCGCATTGTCGATTGCGGCCTGATCGGCTTTCACCAGCGCCTCGGTCTGCGCCACCAGCGCGCGCTGCGTGTCGGCCTGCTGCTTGGAGCCGGCATTGGAGGCGGCGAGCTGCTCGTAGCGCGCAAGGTCGATGCGCTGGTTGGCGAGCTGCGCCTGGTCCTGCGCCTTCTTGGCGACGGCCTGGTCGTACTGGGCCTGGTAGATCGCCGGATCAATCTCGCCGAGCACGTCGCCTTTCTTGACGTCCTGGCCTTCCGTGAAATTGACCGAGATCAGCTTGCCATCGACCTGCGAGCGCACGGTCACGGTGTTGAGCGCGCGGACCGCGCCGACGCCGTCGAGAAAGACCGGCACGTCCTGAATGCGCGGGGTCGCCGCCAGCACCGGCACCGGCAGATCGGGGCGCTGGTTGCGATTGTTGGCCTGCTGCTGGTGCATCGCAATCCAGCCGAGGTAACCAAGGCCACCGAGGATCGCGAGCGTGATAAGAGTCACGACGAAGCCGCGTGCACGCGATCTTTTCGCCCTCCCCTCTCCCGCGCCTTGCTTCGCATCCGGCTTAAAGAGCATTGACCGGTTTCTCCATTCGCGGCTCCCAGCCGCCGCCGAGCGCCTGATACAGGCTGACGATGGCGAGCAGGCGGGCCAGTTGCGCCTGCAACAGCGCATCTTCCGCCTGGAACAGGGTCAGCTGGGTGTTGAGCACGGTCACGATATCGGCAGTGCCGGCGCGCAGCTGCTGCTCGGACAAGTCGAATGCTCGGCGCGAGGCGGCAACGACGTCGCGCTGCAATTGCAGCCTGATCGTGGTTTGCTTGATCGAGAACAGTGCGTTGTCGACGTCGGCAAAGGCCTGGATGATGGTCTTGCGGTAGATCTGAAGCAGCTCGTCCTGCCGTGCCTTGGCAAGCTCGAAATTGCCGAGGATCCTGCCCCCGTCGAAGATCGGCTGCGTCGCGCTGCCGACGAGCTGGAAGAAGGCCGCATGCGGCTGGAACAGCGAGACCAGCGCCGAACTCTGATAGCCTCCATTGCCGGTGAGCTGGATGGTCGGAAAGAACTGCGCGCGGGCATTGCCGATGTTTGCGGTGGCGGAGGCGAGCTGCGCCTCCTGTCGGCGAATGTCGGGCCGCTGCGTCAGCAGTTCCGACGGCAGGCCGGGTGTCACGCGCGGGATCGCGATCCGGTCCAGGGAGCCGCCGTGCACGCGCACGCTTTCCGGCGGGCGGGAAACCAGCACCGCGAGGGCATTGACATTCTGGTCGAGCGTCTGGCGCAGTGGTGGCACAAGCGCCTTCTGGTTTGCGAGCACGCTCTCCTGCTGGGCGACGTCGAGATCGGTGCCGGTGCCGGCGTTGCGCCGTTCCCTGACGGCGTCGAGAATGCGCTGCGCGCTCGCGATGTTACGCTGCGAGGTCCTGATGCGGTCCTGCGAGGCCAGCACCTGGAAATAGGCGTTGGCGACGGCTGCCAGCGTCGTCAGTGCCACCGTGTCGCGATCGAAGCGGTTGGCGTTGGCCGTCTCCTCTGCGGTCTGCAGCGCGGCGCGGTTCTGGCCCCAGAAGTCGAGCTGGTAGCTCGCGCTGAGCGAGGCCGAATAATTGACGACCTCGCGCCCGCCGATGGACAGGCCCGAAGCGCTCGAGCCCGAGGTGCGCGAATAGGTTTCCGAGCCGCCAGAGGAGACGCTGGGCAGCAGCGCGGCGCCCGCCTGCCGCGCCTGGGCATCGGCCTGGACGATGCGCGCAACGGCGGCTGCGATGTCGAGATTGACGGTCTGCGCCTCCTGCATCAGCTGCGTCAGCTCCGCAGAGCGGAAGCCGCGCCACCAATCCAGTGACGGCGGCGCATCGCCTTTGCCCGCATATTTGTACTGCGCGGGAACGTCGAGGGCGGGATCTGGAAGATCCTGGGTCAGCACACACGCACCGGAACCGGCACCGAGGCACAGCACCGCAATCCAGCGCGCCGCGCGCAGCGTCCATGACGGAGAACCGAGAAACCGCCGCGCGGCGATCGCAGGAACTTCCAGTGTCACATCCAGCCCCCGCCGGGCAGAACGAGCCGCTGCCGCACAGCCGGATTAACCGATTCGCGGCGGGGCAGTCGGGAGGCTTTGAACGACGCGTTCACAGGCGTGATGCTTTCTGCGGAACCTCGAACCATACTAGCCGGGCGCGGAATGGCGGGACAGTGCCGCAGTTGCGAGATGCCCATGTCAATGCGCCGGCAGGGAGCGCGCAAGAATGCCGAATGTGCCTGTCTCGCAGCGGCTTCTTGGATTGCGGTACATTGGAAGCGCGATCAAGCTTACCAAGATTTCATGTGATATTGCTGCAACACGGGCTGCTGAGCCCTTCAATACGACCACACCCTGCGGCTTCAGCTCAATCACGCCCTCCGGCAACTCACAAGACCGTCAACTGCCGACCCCCGTGGCTCTTTCGTGCCGATGTCGCTCCGGCCTTCCCACGCCTCTCGAACTCGACCGGTGTCGCCCGTAGCAAGAATTGGTCGCAAGACTGCTCATGAAGCGCGTATCATTTCGCTCCCTGACCAAGCTCGATGATTTCCTCCTACCGATATCCCCGCCTCGCGGCCACGCGCATCTTCCGCCGGTTTCGTCCCTCGAGAATATCAGTGTTTGAGCGGACGTTTCGCTCCGGTTCGCCGCACCGCAAAGGCCTTCCCCTTTGGCCTGCCAAGCACTACGTTCTCGCCAGACCTGATCAACCCCCTGGTAGCGATTTTCCCCGACATGCCCATTCGAAACGACGTTGTCGAAGCCATCGGCAACACCCCGCTGATCAAGCTGAAGCGCGCCTCGGAATTGACCGGATGCACCATCCTCGGCAAGGCCGAGTTCATGAATCCGGGCCAGTCGGTCAAGGACCGCGCCGGCAAATGGATGATCCTGGAGGCGGAGAAGCGCGGCGAGCTCAAGCCTGGCGGTCTCGTGGTGGAAGCGACCGCCGGCAATACCGGCATCGGACTGGCGGTCGTGGCGAGCGCGCGCGGCTACCGCACCTTGATCGTGATCCCGGAAACGCAAAGCCAGGAGAAGAAGGACTTTCTGAAGCTGTGCGGTGCCGAGCTGATCGAAGTGCCCGCCCTTCCTTACGCCAACCCCAACAACTACCAGCATGTCGGCCGGCGACTCGCCGACGAGTTGCGCAAGACCGAGCCGAATGGCGTGCTATTCGCCGATCAGTGGAACAATCTCGATAATGCCAAGGCGCATTACGAATCCACGGGGCCGGAGATCTGGGAACAGACCGCAGGCAAGGTCGACGGCTTCGTCTGCTCGGTCGGCAGCGGCGGCACGCTGGCCGGCGTCAGCCGTTATCTGAAAGAGAAGAGCAAGACCATTCGCATCGCCTGCGCCGATCCGCACGGCGCCGGCATGTACGAATATTTCAGGACCGGCGAAGCCAAGGCGACGCCCGGGAGCTCGATCACCGAAGGCATTGGCCTCAACCGCGCCACGGCGATCGTCGAAACAGCCAAAGTCGATGACGCCTATCTCATACCCGATGCTGAGGCCGTGAGCGCCATCTACGAGCTGCTGCAGCACGAGGGCCTGTGCCTCGGCGGCTCGACCGGCGTCAACATTGTCGGCGCGATGCGCCTTGCGAAACAGCTCGGGCCTGGCAAGACAGTCGTGACCATGCTCTGCGATTCCGGCAGCCGCTACCAATCCAAGCTGTTCAACGCCGACTTCATGCGCGCCAAGAACCTGCCGGTGCCGGAGTGGCTGGAGAAGCGCAGCAACATCAAGCCGCCGTTCGTGTGATCGCGGAGGGAAGGCTCACGTCGGAGACACCGCCCGAGCTCGCGCACGGCAGGATGCCCTATACCATCGCGCCGTGTTCCGACCCCGCCGCACAATAGTCACGCCAGAACTGGCGATATCCCGCCTCGACCTTGCGCGTGTAGATCTCGACATTGCCGGCGGGGGATGCGGCGATCCGAGCCGGCAATTCGTTGCGCAACTTCGCCAGACAAGCCGGCTGCGTCGCGTATTTGTACGCGATCGCGGCATAGCCCTCATCATCTTCGGCGACCCAGTCCTCGAGACCGACTGCCGCCACAATCGACCCGCCGGCGCGCGAGGAAGCGCCGTTGCCCAGCTTGGCGACGACGGGAACGCCGGCATAGAGCGATTCCCAGGTGCTGATGCCGCCGTTCTGCGGGAACGTATCGAGCGAAATGTCGACATTCGCAAACGCCCGCAGATGCTCATCGCGCGGGGTCGAGCCCATGCAGATGACATTGTCTTCGCCGATACCCTGCCCCACGAACCGCGCGACCAGGCTGTCGCGCAGCAAGGGATCGTCAAGCAAGGTATGCTTGATGATGATCTTCGACCCTGTCACCGCGCGCATCACCTTCGACCACACCCGGATGGCCTCGTCCGATATCTTGAAGATGCGGTTGAACACGCCGAACGTCACATAGCCGTTGCGAAGCATGGGAAGCTCCGACGACGGCACGTCCAGGATGGGATCGATCGTGATCAGGCATGGCAGATCGTAGACTTTTTCTGCCAGCAGATGGCGCGCCGACTTGGGAATGAAAATCGGATCTGCGAGCACATAATCCATGGTCTGAAGGCCGGTGCCGGTGGCGTGCCCGAAGCCTGTGACCTGGATGGGCGCCGGCTTCCGTGCGAAGACTGGAAGCCTGTTGCCCGAGGAGTGACCCGACACATCGATCAGGATATCCACCTTGTCGGCCTGGATACGATCGGCCAGTTCGTCGTCCGAAAGCTGCCAGGCATCGACCCAGACGTCCGCATAGGAGTTGAATTCGGCCGTCATCTCATCGCGTCGCGGCGAGCACGAATAGCAGACGATCTTGAACCTGGCGTGATCATGGTGGCGTAGCACCGGCAACAGGGCGAACGCAGCCGAGTGGTACCAGAACTCGGCCGCGACATATCCGATCACGATCCGCCTGTCCGGATCGCGCTCCCGCGGCGCCAACGTCCGTTGCGGCAATCTGGACCCGATCGCCTCCCACCAGTATTTCCGCGCAGCCTGCTGGAGCGCGAAATCGGCGTCGGAGAGAAAGTCCAGAAAGAAGATCTTGCGTGCAATCAGGTCGGCATCGTCAGGCGCGAGCGCCAGCGCGGCGTCGAGATGCGCGATGGTGGATGCGATCTCTCCCTGGTTGGCGAAACAGGCGCTCAGCAGCGTCACCGCAATCGCGGAGCGCGGATTTTCCACGAGCAGGATCCTGACGGCCTCAATCGCCTCGGCCGTATTCCCAAGCTGGATGCTGACTTGCGCCTTCCCCTGCAAGGCGACCTCGAGCTTGGGCGAAAGCGCAAGTGCTGCATCAAAATCCACGGCCGCCTGGTCCAGTCGCGACAGCTCGAAATGCAGCCGTCCGCGGTGCGCCAGGGCCTTGGCCCAATGAGGCCTGATCGCGAGCGCGGCTTCGAGCGCGGCTTTCGCTTCATCGTAGTGCTTGAGCTCAATACAGACCACGCCTTTGCCGACGAGCGCTTCCGTGTGCCGCGGCTGAAACACGAGAGCGCGATCGAAACTCTGCTTGGCGCGGTCAAACTGGCGCAGCGCCAGCTCCGCCAGGCCGCGATTGCAGAGCGCATCGGCATGGTCCGGCTTCAGCTTAATCGCGCGTTCGTACATTTCGATCGCCTGCTCCGCGAAGTTGAGCTGGAGCAGTGTATTGCCGAGATTGGCCAGACCCTGCGGAAAATTCGGCTTCAGTGCGATCGCCTTCTCCTGGCAGCGGCGCGCTTCATCGAAGTTCCTGAGATCGAAATGCACTGCCCCAAGATGGCTGTGGGCCTCGTGCGAACGAGGATCGATCGCGGTCGCACGCTCCAGCAGCCGTTGCGCCTCGTCCAGGCGTCGGCCGTTCTGCGCACACAGGCCGAGCAGGTGCGTGGCGTCGAAATGATCCGGAAGCGCTTGCAGGATCTGACGGCAGAGCGCCTCGGTCTCCGCATATCGGCCCTGGCCATAGGCGCTTGCCGCGGCGGCGACGACCGCGTCTGCCTGTTTCTTCAGTTTCTTCTGCAATCGCGCGTTCTGGAATGCGCGCGCGCCGGCGCCGCTGCTCTGCAAAGTATTCTCTCCGGAGGATCGCCCGGAGAAAGTCTAACTGATTCGCAGGCCCCGCCGGCCGCCCGCGGGACCGGCCTCGCCTCCGGAATGTCCCGGTGCTCAGCGCCTACGCCGGGCCGCGTTCCGAGGCCGAGGCGCAATAATCGCGCCAGAACTGGCGATATCCCGCCTCGACCCTGCGCGTGTAGATCTCGACATTGCCGGCAGGGGATGCGGCGATCCGAGCCGGCAACTCGCTGCGCAACTTCGCCAGATGAACAGGCTCCGATGCATGTTTGATCGCGATCGCGGCATAGCCTTCATCGTCCTCGGCCACCCAGTCCTCGAGACCGACGGCAGCGACGATCGACCCGCCGGCGCGCGAGGAAGCGCCGTTGCCGAGCTTGGCGACGACGGGAACGCCGGCGTAAAGCGATTCCCAGGTGCTGATGCCGCCGTTCTGCGGGAATGTATCGAGCGAAATGTCGACCTTCGCGAAGGCGAGCAAATGCTCGTGGCGCGACGTCGACCCCATGCAGGTGATGTTCTCCGCCGCGATACCTTGCGCCACGAACCGCGCCACCAGGCTGTCCCGCAGCAAGGGATCGTCGAGCAGTCCGTGCTTGATGATGATCTTCGACCCGGTCACCCCGCGCATCACCTTCGACCACACGCGGATCGCCTCGTCCGATATCTTGTAGATGCGGTTGAACACGCCGAACGTCACATGGCCGTTGCGGAGCATGGGAAGCTCCGACGGTGGCACGTCGAGGATGGGCTCGATCGTGATCAGACACGGCAAATCATAGACTTTCTCGGCCAGCAAGTGGCGCGCCGATTGCGGGATGAAAGTCGGGTCCGCGAGCACATAGTCCATGGTCTGAAGGCCCGTGCCTGTGGCGTGTCCGAACCCCGTCGCCTGGATTGGCGCGGGCTTGCGAGCGAACACATGGAGCCTGTTGCCGGTTGTATGCCCGGATACGTCGATCAGGACATCGACCTTGTCGGCCTGGATACGGTCGGCCAACTCGTCGTCCGAAAGCTGCCCGGCGTCGACCCAGACGTCCGCCAAGGGCTTGAATCGTTCGGTCATCTCATCCGGCAACGGACAGCAGGAATAGCAGATGATCTCGAACCTGGCGTGATCATGATGGCGCAGAACCGGCAACAAAGTGAGCGCCGCCGAGTGGTTCCTGAACTCGGACGCGACATAGCCGATCACGATCCGCTTGTCCGGATCGAGCTCCCGCGGCGCCAACGTCCTTCGCGGCAGCTTGACGCCGACTGCATCCCACCACGATTTTCGCGCCGCTTGTTGAATGGCGAAACCGGCTTCGGACAGATAGTCCAGCAAGAAGATCTTGCGCTCGATGGCGTCCGCGTAGTCCGGCCTGAGCTCCAACGCCGCGTCGAGATGCGCGAGTGCCGTCGTGATGTCGCCCTGACTCGCGTAACACGACGCCAGCAGTGCCATGCCGATCTCGGATCGCGGATTTTCCTCGAGCAGAGTCTTGACCGCCGCAATCGCCTGCGCCGTGTTCCCCAGGAGAATGTTGACTTGTGCCTTCCCGCGCAATGCCAGCTCGAGGGTCGGCGCTTGCGCCAGCGCGGCCTCGAAATCCGCAGCCGCCTGCGGCAGCCGCGACAGATCAAAATTGAGCCGTCCGCGCTGCGCCAGCAGCCTCGGCGAATTGGGCTTGATGGCAAGCCCGGCCGCGAGCGCGGCTTCGGCCTCGTCAAAGTGCCGGAGTTCGACGCTCACCATTCCCTTGCCGGCGATCGCTTCGGCGTGACGCGGCTGAAATACCAGGGCGCGATCGAAACTCTCCCTGGCACGCTCGATCTGGCCCATCATGAGTTCCGCCATGCCGCGGTTGCAGAATGCATCGGCATAGTCAGGCTTCAGCCTGATAGCGCGTTCGTGCAGCTCGATTGCCTGCTCGGCCTGCTTCATGTGCAGCAGCGTGTTCCCGAGGTTGGTCAGCGCAAGCGGAAAGTTCGGCTTCAGCGCGATAGCCTTCTCCTGACACCTGCGCGCATCCTCGAACTTCTTCAGGTCGAAATAGACCGTCGCGAGATTGCTGTAGGCCTCATGCGAGCGTGGATCGAGCGCAATCGCCCGTTCAAGCAACTGCCGGGCCTCCTCCAGGCGCCGGCCTTCATGTGCACACAAGCCGAGCAGATGCGTCGCGTCGAAATGCTCCGGAAGCGCCTTCAGGATCTCCCGGCAGAGCGCCTCGGCTTCTCCATACCTGCCCTGGCCATAGGCGGCCCCGGCAGCGGAGATGACGGCGTCCGCCTGCTTCATCAGTTTCTTCTGCAATCGCGCGTTCTGGAATGCGCGCGCGCCGGCGCCGCTGCTTTGCAATGTGTCTCTCCGGAGAATGGCCGTACGGAGAGTCTAGCTGATTCGCCGTCGGGGCCGCCGATCAGCCGAGCCTCCGGGATTTCCCGGGGGCTCAAGGCAACATCCGGCCGGGCCCAAGCTACCTCCCGCCCTTTGAGGCCACGGCACAATAGTCTCGCCAGAACTGGCGATATCCCGCCTCGACCCTGCGCGTATAGATCTCGACATTGCCGGCGGGGGATGCGGCGATCCGAGCCGGCAACTCGTTGCGCAACTTCGCCAGATGAACAGGCTCCGATGCATGTTTGATCGCGATCGCGGCGTAGCCGCCATCATCTTCGGCGACCCAGTCCTGGAGACCCACGGCGGCCACGATGGAGCCGCCAGCGCGCGACGAGGCGCCGTTGCCGAGCTTGGCGACGACGGGAACGCCGGCATAGAGCGATTCCCAGGTGCTGATGCCGCCGTTCTGCGGGAACGTATCAAGCGAAATATCGACGTGCGCAAACACCCGCAGATGCTCCTCACGCGGGGTCGAGCCCATGCAGACGACGTTCTCCGCGGCGATGCCCTGGGCCACGAACCTCGCGATCAGGCGATCGCGCAGCATTGGGTCGTCGAGCAGCCCGTTCTTGACGATGATCTTCGACCCTGTCACCGCCCGCATCACCTTCGACCACACCCGGATGGCCTCGTCCGATATCTTGAAGATGCGGTTGAACACGCCGAATGTCACATAGCCGTTGCGGAGCATGGGAAGCTCGGACGGCGGCACGTCCAGGATCGGATCGATCGTGATCAGGCACGGCAGATCGTGGACCTTTTCAGCCAGCAGATGGCGCGCCGATTGCGGAATGAAGATCGGGTCCGCAAGCACGTAGTCCATGGTCTGAAGGCCGGTCCCCGTGGCATGCCCGAAGCCGGTGACCTGGATAGGCGCCGGCTTCCGTGCGAACACATGGAGCCTGCTGCCGGTCGTATGCCCGGATACGTCGATCAGAATGTCGATCCCGTCCGCCTGGATGCGATCGGCCAGCTCGTCGTCCGAAAGCTGCGCAGCATCGACCCAGACATCGGCGAGAGGCTTGAAGCGCTCAGTCATCTCGTCCTGAGATGGCCAGCAGGAATAGCAGACGATCTTGAATTTGGCGTGATCGTGATGGCGCAGCACCGGCAGCAGCGAATACGCTGCCGAGTGGCGCCTGAATTCGGAGGCGACATATCCGATCACGATCCGCCTGTCCGGATCGACCTCGCGCGGCAGCAGCGTCCTTTGCGGAAGCTTGGCCCCGATCGCGTCCCACCAATATCTTCGCGCAGCCTGCTGGGCCACGAAGTCGGCCTCCGGCAGATAGTCCAACACGAAAATCTTGTATCCGATAGCTTCCGGAAAATCCGGAGCGATCCTGAGCGCCGCGTCCAGGTGCTCGAGTGCGGTCGCGATGTCTCCCTGGTTCACATGGCAAGCCGCCAGAAGCGCCATCCCCATCTCAGATTGCGGATTGACCTCGAGAAGTCGCTTGACGCCCGCCAGAGCCCGCGCGGTATTCCCCACGAGGAGGTCGATCTGCGCTCTCCAGCACAGTGCGAGCTCGAGCCGCGGCGATTGCACCAGCGCCGCATCGAGGTCCGCGGCCGCCTGCTCCAGCCGGGACCGGGTTAGATTGAGACGCCCGCGCTGCAGCAGAAGCTGCGGTGAACCGGGCTTGAGCGCGAGTGCTGCGTCAAAGGCGACGACTGCCTCCTCGAAGTGTCGGAGCTCGAGGCTCACCATGCCCTTGCCGGCGATCGCCTCCGCATGACGCGGCTGAAACGCCAGCGCGCGATCGAAGCTCTCTTTGGCGCGTTCTAACCGGCCGGTCATCAGTTCCGCCATGCCCCTGTTGCAAAGTGCGTCGGCATAATCCGGCTTGAGCCTGATCGCGCGTTCGTGCAGCCCGATCGCCTCCTCGGCGAGGCCGATATGCAGCAGGGTGTTGCCGAGATTGGTCAGGGTGATCGGGCAATTCGGCTTCAGCGCAATGGCCTTCTCCTGGCATGCGCGGGCTTCCTGAAATTTCTGGAGGTCGAAATACACGGCTCCGAGATTGCCGTGGGCATCGGGCGAACGCGGATCGAGCGCAATCGCACGCTCAAGCAGGATTTCCGCTTCCTCGAGCCGCCTGCCATCGAACGCGCGCAGGCCGAGCAGGTGCGTGGCGTGGAAATGATCCGGCACCTCCTTCAAGATCTCGCGGCAGAGCATCTCGGCTTCGTCAAGTCTGCCCTGCCCGAGTGCCTCGACCGCGAATGCCATGACGGCATCGGCTTGCTTCTTCAGCTTCTTTTCCAGTCGCGCATTGTGATATGCGCGCGCGCCGGCGCTTCTCTGCAAGATCTCTCTCCCGAGTATTGCTCGGAAAGAGGCCAGCTGATTCGCATGGTGCCAGGCTTGCGGTCGGTCAGACCGCGAGGCCGGATCGCAAGGTTCACCGCAGAATCTGGCTGAGGAACAGCTTCGTGCGGGCGTGCTGCGGAGCGGCGAAGAACTCGTTCGGAGTGTTGGCCTCGATGATCTGGCCAGCGTCCATGAACACGACGCGGTTGGCGACCTCGCGGGCAAAGCCCATCTCGTGGGTGACGACCAGCATGGTCATGCCCTCCTCGGCCAGATCGACCATGGTGTCGAGAACCTCCTTGACCATCTCGGGATCGAGCGCCGAGGTCGGCTCGTCGAACAGCATCACCTTCGGATTCATGGTCAGCGCGCGGGCGATTGCGACGCGCTGCTGCTGGCCGCCGGACATCTGCCCCGGAAATTTGTTGGCCTGGTGCGGGATCTTGACCCGCTCCAGGAACTTCATCGCCGCCGCCTCCGCATCCTTCTTGGGGATGTTGCGGACCCAGATCGGCGCCAACGTGCAATTGTCGAGCACGGTCAGATGCGGAAACAGATTGAAGCTCTGGAATACCATGCCGACTTCACGGCGCACGGCATCGACATGCTTGAGGTTGGGACCAAGCTCGATACCGTCGACGACGATCTCGCCCTCCTGGAACTCCTCCAGCGCATTGATACAGCGGATCAACGTCGACTTGCCCGAGCCCGAGGGGCCGCAGATCACGATGCGCTCGCCCTTGTTGACCGCCAGATCGATGTCACGCAGGACGTGGAATTCGCCGTACCACTTGTTGAGGCCCGAGATCTTGACGATGGGGTCGGACATGGTGACCTCGATCAGTTGCGCCGGTGGGCGTTGAGGCGGTGCTCGACGAACAGCGAGTAGCGCGACATGCCAAAGCAGAAGACGAAGTAGATGATCCCGGCGAAGGCGAAACCCGTGAACGCCGTCGACGGCGTCGACCATTTCGGATCCGAGAACGAGGCACGAAGGGAGCCGAGAAGATCGAACAGCGCTACGATCGAGACCAGCGAGGTGTCCTTGAACAGCGAGATGAAGCTGTTCACGAGGTTCGGAATGACGTGGCGCAGCGCCTGCGGCAACACGATCAGCGAGGTCGTTTTCCACCAGGACAGGCCGAGGGCGGCCGCCGCCTCGCTTTGCCCGCGCGGGATCGCAGCGAGCCCGCCGCGGACGTTCTCGGCCTGATAGGCCCCGGTAAACAGCGCAATGCCGATCAGCGCGCGGACGAGCCCGTCGACGCTGAAATTGCCGGGCAGGAACAGAGGCAACATATAGGTGGCGAAGAACAGCACGGTGATCAGCGGCACACCGCGCCAGAACTCGATGAACGTGATCGAAAAGATGCGGATCAACGGAATCGTGGAGCGGCGGCCAAGGGCCAATGCGATGCCGATCGGCAGCGAGGTGACGATGCCGGTGACAGAGACCACCAGGGTCACCAGAAGGCCGCCCCACAGATTCGTCGACACGACCGGTAATCCGCCGCGATCGAGGCCCATCAGCTGGATGACGACCGCGATGCCGATGAAAACGGCGACGCTGGTCACCAGAGCGCGCCCTCCAGCACGAACGCCGCCCCCCAGTACGAAGGCGACGAGGGAGACAATCGCGGCGGTAACGGCAAAATCGATCCAGACCGGTTGCGCCGTCCCCTGGATATGATCGCTCAGCCAGGTGAGCGGAAAGATCAACCAGGAGATCGCCGTGCCGACCAGCATGATCAAGCTTCCGAGACTCCACAGCAGAGGGCCGATTGCGGATGTCTTGCTCAGATTGAGCAGCGCCTGCCCGGCGCCGATAATGCTCTCGTCGAACAGCTGAAGCAGCCCGGCCGTCCAGCTCAAGCCAAATCCCTTGATGCCGCCACCGTACAGCAGGAAAAATGCGACCACCGGAAATGCGACGAAGAAGAGGCTGGCGTTGATGCCCTTCGCCGGCAGCCGCGGGACGAGCAGCGGCACGAGAAGGACGGCTGAAAGGAGGAATGTGACGTTGACGCGCCAGCGCTCGGCCTCGGGATAGAAGCCGTAGATCAGCTGGGGCAGCTTGGCCTGGATGTAGGGCCAGCAGGCGCCGACCACAAAGCCTGCGTTCTCGGGGAGACACGCGGTGCGGTCCTGGCCGGTCCAGACCGCATCGACCATCAGGAACTTGACCGAGGGAACGATGGTGAACCAGAGCAGCAAGGCACCTACGACCGTGAGTAGGATGTTGGTCGGCGAGTTGAACAGGCGCGTGCGCATCAGGCCGATGAAGCCGGTGGTCTTCACCGGCGCGGGACGCTCGGCGAGCAGATCCCGCCGCACGAAGCTGAGCGAAGTGACATCGCTCATGCGCCGAGGCCCCGATTGACGCGCCAACCGTAGACGCTCATGACAGCGCTGGTGAACAGCGAGATCAGGAGGTACATGCCCATCGTCATCGCAATGATCTCGATCGCCTGTCCGGTCTGGCTTAGCGAGGTGCCGGCGAACACCGAGACCAGGTCAGGATAGCCGATCGCGACCGCCAGCGACGAGTTCTTGGTGAGATTGAGATACTGGTTGGTCAGCGGCGGCACGATGACGCGCATGGCCTGCGGCACGACGATGAGGCGGAGCGTGGCGCCGCGGCTGAGACCGAGCGAGGACCCCGCCTCCATCTGCCCCTTGTGAACGGACAGGATGCCGGCACGCACGATCTCGGCGATGAAGGCGGCGGTATAGGTCGACAGCGCCAGCGTCAGCGCCACGAATTCGGGAATGATCCGCGAGCCGCCGGCGAAGTTGAACCCCCTGAGCTGCGGCAGCTCGAAGGTTAAAGGCAGACCGAACATCAGGACGGTAGCGAGCGGCAACCCGAACAGCAGACCCAGCACATAGGGCCAGATCCGGATCACCCGCCCCTGCCGAAACAGCGCACGCCGCGCATGGAAGTGCAGGGCCAGTGACGCAACGACGCCGAAGGCCAGCATTGCCAAAAACGGTTCGAGTCCGCGCTCGCCGATCGCGCTCGGAATGACGAGTCCGCGATTACTGATGAAGGCAATGCCGAGCAGCGAAATGCTCTGTCGTGGATTGGGCAGGGCCGCGAGCACCGCGAGGTACCAGAACAGGATCTGGAACAATAGCGGCAGGTTGCGAATGACCTCGACATAGATCTCGCTGACGCGCGACAAGAGCCAGTTGGGCGACAGCCGACACAGCGCGACGATGAACCCGATCACGGTGGCAAAGACGATACCCACCGCCGAGACCACCAGCGTGTTCAAAAGCCCGACCACGAACACGCGCAGGAAAGTGTCCGATCCGGAATAGGAGATCAGGGTCTGGTTGACGTCGAAGCCGGCATTGTTCCTGAGGAAGCCGAAGCCGGCGGCGATATGCTGGTTCTCCAGGTTGGCACGAGCATTGGAGATGATCTCATAGCCGATCCAGCCGAGGATCGCCGCGAAGGCAAACTGGACGGCAACGCCGTTCCAGCCTGCCCTGCCGCCCAGAATGCGCCGGATCTTCAGCGCGATCTGGGGCGGCGGCTTTCGGGCCTCGGTGCTCATGCCGCTGCTGGCCGACCGGGTGATCAGCGGATCGGCGGCGCGTACTGAAGACCGCCCTTGTTCCAGAGATTGTTTAGGCCGCGGTTGATGGCGAGTGGCGAGCCTGCGCCGACGTTGCGATCGAAAACTTCGCCGTAATTGCCGACGGTCTTCACGATCCGCACCACCCAGTCCTTGGTCAGGCCGAGTTGTTCCCCGAAATTGCCGTCGCTGCCGAGCACGCGCTTCAGCTCCGGATTTTCCAGCTTCGCCTTCTCGTCGACGTTCTTCGAGGTCACGCCGAGCTCTTCGGCGGTGATCATCGCGAACAGGGTCCACTTCACGATGTCGAACCACTGGTCATCGCCGTGGCGCACCATCGGCCCGAGCGGCTCCTTCGAGATGATCTCCGGGAGCACCATGTGGTCGTTGGGATTGGCGAGCTTGAGGCGATTGGCGTAGAGGCCCGACTGGTCGGTGGTAAAGACGTCGCACCGCCCGGCTTCATAGGCCTTGACGGTTTCGTCGTTGGTGGCGAACGCGATCACCTCGTATTTCATGTTGTTCGCCTTGAAGTAGTCGGCGAGATTCTGCTCGGTGGTGGTACCGGTCTGCACGCAGACCGATGCGCTGTTGAGCTCGAGCGCCGAATTCACCTTGAGCGACTTCTTCACCATGAAGCCCTGCCCGTCATAGTAGGTCACGCCGGTGAAATTGGCGCCGAGCGAGGTGTCGCGCGAGATGGTCCAGGTGGTGTTGCGCGAGAGCACGTCGATCTCGCCCGATTGCAGCGCCGTGAACCGGTCCTTGGCCGACAGCGGCACGAACTTGACCTTGGCCGGGTCATTGAAGATCGCGCCCGCAATGGCACGGCAGACGTCGACGTCGATGCCGGTCCAGTTGCCCTTGTCGTCGGGTGAGGAGAAGCCGGGCAAGCCCTGGCTGACGCCGCAGGAGAGCATGCCGCGGTCCTTGACCGTCTTGAGCGTTTGCGCATCGGCGGCTTGGGTAGACAGGCCTGCGGCGAGAGCAAGGGTGAGAGCCAGGGTTACGCGTTTCATGGGCTTTGGGCCTTTCAAAGGTCGTCTCAAGGTCAGGAACGTTGTCTCTGGGATCATCTGTGCCGGGGAGAGCCCTGCAAGAGTCATGCTGGCAAACCTAGCCGAACACTCGCCGATGCAGGGAGGCCATATCCATACCTTAATCCCTGTCCCGGCGCCCGCCCTGGTGGCTATGGCGTCTGGCCCGGTCAGACATCGGATCGAAGGTCGCGGCAGGCCCCTCAACATGCGGCGACTGAATAGCACCTGCGCATCACAGAACGACTGGCCTGCCCGGTCAAGGGGTTGACGGGACTCTTCTGTGTTCTGTTATTAACGACAGTGGCCTTCGGGCCTAACCGCGGGCGCGATGCGTCCGGTGGAAATTTTGAAAGCAGGCGCATGGACTCCTCGCACCCTCAAGAGCAGCACGCCGAGACCCGGCTGGTCACCTCCGGCCGCGACACCAAGGCCCAAAGGGGGTTCGTCAATCCACCTGTCTTCCACGGCTCGACCGTGCTCTATCCGACCGCCGAGGACCTGCATGCCCATCGCGGCGAGTTCACCTATGGCCGCCACGGTTCCCCGACCACCAAGGCGTTCCAGGAGACGCTGATGGCGCTGGAGGGGCCGCAATGCGCCGGCGTGGGCATCGTGCCGTCGGGGCTGTCGGCAATCTCCACCACCCTGCTCTCGGTGCTGAGGGCCGGCGACCACATCCTGGTCGTCGACAACATCTATCGGCCCTCGCGCAATTTCTGCAACGGCATGCTGGCGCGCTACGGCGTCGAGACCACCTATTTCGATCCGCTGATCGGCGCCGGCGTCGACAAGCTGTTCAAGCCGAACACCCGCGCGGTGCTGGTGGAGGCCCCCGGCTCGCAATCGTTCGAGATGCCCGACATCCGCGCCATGGCCGAGGTCGCGCATGCGCGCGGCGCGCTCGTCATCGACGACAACACCTGGGCGACGCCGCTCTATCACCGCTCGCTCGAGCAGGGCGTCGACATCAGCATGCAGGCCGCCACCAAATATATCGGCGGCCATTCCGACATCATGTTCGGCACCATCTCGGCCAATGCCAAGGCCTGGCCACAGATCAACGAGGGCATCCGCCTGCTCGGTGTCTGCGCCGGTCCCGACGACGTGTTCCTCGCGCTGCGCGGTCTGCGCACGCTGTCGGTGCGGCTGGCGCAGCATCATCGCTCCGGACTCGACATGGCGCGCTGGCTCGCGGGCCGGCCCGAGGTCGCGCGCGTGCTGCATCCGGGCCTGGAGACCGATCCCGGCCATGCGATCTGGAAGCGTGACTTCACCGGTGCATCAGGCCTGTTCAGCATCGTGCTGAAGCCGGCGCCGCAGAAGGCGGTCGACACGATGCTCAATACCCTGAAGCTGTTCGGCATGGGCTTCTCGTGGGGCGGATTCGAGAGTCTTGCGATTCCCTTCGACTGCGACAGCTATCGCACGGCGACGAAATGGGCGCCCGGCGGCCCGACATTGCGCCTCCACATCGGGCTCGAAAACACTGACGATCTGAAGGCCGATCTCGATCGCGGCTTCGCTGCCCTGAAGGCGGCAACGTGAGCCTGCTCACAAGGCACAGCGCCATAGGAACGCGCATTCGCCGCAGGCGTTAACGCCCGTTGCCCAACAAACGGTTTGAACGCCGGACGTTTGGCGCTAGCCTCACCGATCGACTCCAATCCGGACACGGAGCATGGGAACGTTGGTTCTGCTCGATCTCATGGGCGGCGTTGCGCTGCTATTGTGGGGCCTGCACATGGTCCACAGCGGGATCCTGCGCGCCTTCGGTCCCGACCTCAGACGCCTGCTCGGCAAGGCGCTAGGCAACCGCGCCAGCGCGTTCGCCGCCGGCCTCGGGCTGACCGCGCTGCTCCAGAGCAGCACGGCGACGGCCCTGATCACTTCTTCGTTCGCAGCCGAGGGGCTCGTCAGCCTCGCCGCGGCGCTCGCCATCATGTTGGGCGCCAATGTCGGCACCACGCTGATCGTGCAGGTGCTGTCGTTCAACATTGCGGCCGTCGCGCCGGTGCTGTTCGTGCTCGGGCTCGTCGCCTTCCGCTCCGGCCCGCGATCCCGGATCAAGGACATCGGCCGCGTCTGCATCGGCCTCGGCCTGATGCTGCTCTCGCTGCACATCCTGCTCGATACGCTGGCGCCGGCGGAGAACGCGCCCGGCGTCCGCATCGTCATGTCGGCCATCACAGGCGATCCCATCCTGTGCGTCGTCATCGCCGCTCTCGTCACCTGGGCGGTGCATTCGAGCGTCGCCAGCGTGCTGCTGATCATGTCCCTCGCCTATTCGCAGTTCATCTCGCCCGAAGCGGCACTGGCGCTGGTGCTCGGGGCCAATCTTGGCAGCGCCATCAATCCAGTTTTCGAGGGCGCCAGGCGCGACGACCCGGCGAGTTATCGCCTGCCGGTCGGCAATCTCGTCAACCGCGTGGTCGGGATCGGTCTCGTCCTGCCCTTCCTGGGTGACGTCGCCGGGCACATGCACGCCTGGCAGCCCGATCTTGCGAGGATGACCGCGGCCTTCCACATCGCTTTCAATGTCGGCACGGCCATCCTCTTCATCGGCCTGCTCGACACCATGTCGCGCCTGCTCACCCGCCTCCTGCCAGATCGCGTCCAGGAGGCCGATCCCGCCGGCCCGCGCTATCTCGACGAGACCGCGCTGGAAACGCCGTCCCTGGCACTCGCCGACGCCGCCCGCGAGACGCTCCGCATGGGCGATTTCGTCGAGGTGATGCTGCGCAAGGTCATGACCGCGATGATGTCCGGCGACCGTGCGCTGGTCGACCAGGTCTCCAAGATGGACAATCTCGTCGATGGTCTCGACGAGGCCATCAAGCTCTACGTGACCAAGCTGATGCGGGGCAGCCTCGACGAGAGCGAAGGGCGCCGCGCGATGGAGATCATCTCCTTCGCCATCAACCTCGAACATATCGGCGACATCATCGACAAGAGCCTGAGCGAGCTCGCCACCAAGAAGATCAAGCGGCGCTTCCAGTTCTCGGCGGAAGGGGCCGAGGAACTCGCCGCGTTTCACAAGCGCACGATGGACTCCCTGCGCATCGCGTTCGGCGTTTTCATGTCGGGGGACGCCACCGAGGCGCGCAAGTTGCTGGTAGAGAAGACGGCGCTGCGCAACACCGAGCTTGCCGCGGTCGAGCGGCATCTCGATCGCCTTCGCGAGGGCCGCCCGGAGACCATCGAGACCACCTCGCTGCATCTGGACGTGCTGCGCGACCTCAGGCGCATCCACTCGCACATCTGCTCGGTCGCCTATCCCGTGCTCGATGCGGCCGGCGAGCCTTACCGCAGAGCCGAGGTGGACACCGTCACCCTGCCCGCATCAGGCGCAGCGTCGGCATTGCCGCGATGACGCCTTGGATCAGCGGTCCAGTGTCTTCGAGGCGGTGCCGCGGTTCTTCCAGATCAGCATGATGTTTCTGATGTAGATGACGGTCGCAAGGGACTGTCCGAGGATGATCACGGGCTCGCGCTTCACGACGCCGTAGACCAGCGTCATCAGCCCGCCGCCCATCGAGCAGAACCAGAACGCCATCGGGACTACGCTGTTGCCGGCGCGTTCGCTCGCGATCCACTGCACCAGGAAGCGCGCGGTGAAGAACAGTTGCGCGACGAGCCCGAACGCGAGCCAGAAGTCGAACTTGGCGACGAAGACGTCGTAGAGATAGTTGCTGAGCGCCTGACCGTATTGGATGATCATGCATGCACCTCGGTCACTTCCGGCGTCGGCTTCTTGCGGCGGATCAGCCACCATACGCCCGCGAGATCCATGATGCCGATCCACAGCCGGTCGAAGAAGCCATAGTTCGACACGCCGGAATGGCGCGGCCTGTCGATCACGTCGACATAGGCGATGTCGTAACCTTCCCGGCGGACCAGCGCCGGCAGGAAGCGATGCAGCCCGTCGAAATAGGGTAGCATCAGGAACACGTCGCGCCGAAACGCCTTCAGGCCACAGCCGGTATCGCGCGTCCCGTCCTTCAGGATCGCGTTGCGTACCCCGTTCGCCACGCGCGACTGGAACTTCTTGAAGCCGGTGTCCTTGCGGCCAACGCGTTGGCCGGCAGCGAGCCCCACGCGCCCTGCTCCTTTCTCGACCGCCGCGATCAGGTCGGGCAGGAAGGCCGGGTTGTTCTGGCCGTCGCCGTCGAGCGTCGCCACGATCTCTCCGCGCGCCGCACGCACGCCGCTGCGCACGGCGGCGGATTGGCCGCCCGATCGCGCATGGCGAAGCTGACGCAGATTGCTCCGCTGCTTCATGATGGCGGCGAGACGCTCGCCCGTCGCGTCGGTGGAGCCGTCGTTGACGTAGATGATCTCGTACGGCCACCGGCCATCGAGCGCCGCGCCGATCTCCGCGATCAGCGGCGCGATATTGTCGGCTTCGTTGCGCACGGGAACGACGATGGAAACCGAGGGCTGGGACGTCGACAAATCAAGGCTCGTGGTTGGAATTGGCCGCCTCAAAGGGAACCGGCGCCCCCCGCAGGCAGCCGCTTTTATGTGGCAGATGCCCCGCGGGCAACCTTTTTGAGGCGGTTCGAAACCCTCCCCGGAAGCGGCACGATGGTGCCGTCAGAGCGGATCGCAAAACCGAGCCGTCTGGCCGCGAACCAGTAGCGGACCGCCATGGCGCCGGCCGTGCCCACCAGGGCGCCGGCAACGACGTCGCTCGGATGATGGGCAAGCAGCACGAGGCGCGTCAGGAGAATCACGATCGCGTAAGTGAACATGAAGGCGCGCAGGCGCGGCCACAGCGACGACACGGCAAACGCGAGGGCGAATGCGGCCACGGCATGCCCCGAGGGCAGGCTGGCATAAGCGCCAGTCCCTTCGAATGGAACGAAGTTGAACGGATTGGGCGTGCCGCCGACGAACGGACGTCCACGACCGATGACGTATTTCAGGATCTCGGTCACCAATGCCGAGACGGCAACCGACAGAAACAGGAATTGCAGGCGCGTGCCGAAGCCGAGCAGCAGCGCGCGGCGAGTCCCATGTAGTCCCGCCGCAACGAAGGCGAGGACCACCAGCGCAGCCCCCAGCACCGAGAGCAGATACTCGTCCTTCCCGAAGTCGGTGAGGATACGGATCGGCCAGAGGCTGGGTGTCCCGCGGGGCGGCATCAGCTGGATCTCGGTCTGGTCGAAGGTGACCATGAGCGCAATGATCGCGATCGAGCCGGCCACGGCAAGCCACAGCGAATGCCGCGCCAGCTTGCGGGCTGCCTCGGCCCGGCGCGAATGCGAGGGCGAGCGCACGAGCTGCGCCAGCCCGCGCCTGGTCACGGCGAGCACTTGCGCGGGATAGCCGGCGCGCGGCGCACTGTCGGCCGGGGCCCGCATCCTACTCGGTGCCTTCCGAGCGGAAGATCGAGATCGAGATCGCGCGTCCTTGCGAGAAGTTGTAGCCCTCGATGCGGGCGCCGACCTTGTAGCGCAGCCCGATCGCCTCCGCGCGCTGCACGAAGCTACGCTCGGAGCGCTGCTCGATCAGCGCGAAGCGGCAGCTGCCCTGCCCGAGGAAATCGGCGGCACCGGAACCGTCAGTGAGCAAGGTTCGCGTGCCTACCAGAAAGACGAGGCTGGGCTCGTGATAACCGGCCGCAGCCGCTTTCGGCCCGACACAGGTGACGTTGCGCAGCGCGCGCGCGATCTCGATGCTCGGAAACAGCGGCGTCAGTGACGGCAGCACGATGCCGTAGACCGCCACCGCCAGCATCAGCGCGGCGACCAGCGCGTTGAGGAAAGAGCGCTCGGCGCGATTGTTGTCGTAGAGCCACCAGGCGAACAGGCCAAAGATCAGCGCGGCGGCGAAGAACGGCCAGGCCACGAATGCCGGCTGCCGCGTCAGGATCACCGCGCCCACGACCGCGATGATCGAGGCGCCCGCGGGGATCGCGAACCACCAGGCCGAACCGCGCGCCAGCCAGGAACGCGACAGCACGCGCTGCTCCACCGCGCCTGCGGTCAGGATCGCGATCGCCGGATAGAGCGGCAGCACGTAATGCGGCAACTTGGTCAGCACCGCCTCGAATACGATCCAGGACGGGATCAGCCAGGCCAGCAGAAATTGCGCGCCGGGCTCGCGCCGGGCCCGCCAGACTGCGGGAGCCGCCATCGCTGCAAGCGGCGCACCGGGCCAGAAGGTGATCCAGAACAGCACGAGGTAGAGTCCGGGCGGTGCACCGTGGGATTCCTGGGCACCCAGCTTGCTCAGCATGTCGCCGCCGACGGAGGTGGTGAAGAAGGTGTCGCCCGCGCGCCAGAAGATCGCGACAAACCAGGGCAGCACCAGCACCAGCATCCACATCAGGCCCCACACCGGGCGCAGCTTCCACAGCCAGGAAGCATCGCGATCCTGAATCGCGAGCGCAACGATGGTCAGGCCCGCGAACATCAGGATCAGCGGGCCCTTGATCAGGATTCCGACAGCGAGCGCAGTCCAGAAGATCGCGGGCCAGCTCCAGGGCGGATGCGTCTCGTCCTCGGCTCGTTGCCAGGACACATAGGCCCGCGCCATCGCGCCCATTGCGGCCACGACGCAGAACAGCAGCATGGCGTCGGTCTTGGCGAGCCGTGCTTCGACGCCGAGCAGCACGGAAGCGCACATCATCAGTGCGGCAAGCACGGCGGC
This sequence comes from Bradyrhizobium sp. in8p8, assembly GCF_000426845.1. Taxonomy (GTDB): domain Bacteria; phylum Pseudomonadota; class Alphaproteobacteria; order Rhizobiales; family Xanthobacteraceae; genus Bradyrhizobium; species Bradyrhizobium japonicum_C. The sequence goes on from NZ_AUGD01000002.1 coordinate 235,484, forward strand.
ACGCCGCGTGACGAAGCCGAGCGCGGCCCAATAGGTCATGAGCACGGCGCCGATCGCGCCCATCAGCGACGGCAGCCGATAGACCCAGATGCGCAATTCCGCCCTCGGCAGCTTGAGCAGCGACGCCGCCTCCACGGTCGCCGATTGCAACCAGTAGATGCCGACGGGCTTCTTGTAGCGGACGTCCTCCTGGAAGCGGATGTCGACGTAGTCGCCGCTCTCGACCATCTGCTTGGTGGCCTGGGCGAACCGCGCCTCATCGCGGTCGATCGGCGGGATGGTGAAGAAGCCCGGCAGGAAGAGCAGTAGCGCGCACAGAACCAGGAAGCCGACGGCGCGCGCATGGCTGGTCGTGACGATGTCGAGCATGCGCACGAGACCGCTGCCCGGATTTGCGGGCGATTTCGACTCTCGGGGTGCTCCAAAACGGGGGCTTGGGTAGGTCTCGGCCATTGGTTCCGCTTACGCCGAAACCGCCATCGCCACAACCGCTTGAGGCAGGGATCATTGAATTCGAATGACGACTGTGTCCGCGGCGCCCGTGGCATCGATCACGGTGAGCCGGGCAAAGCCGGGACCGGGCGGATCGATCAGCCGCTGACGGCGACCGTCGATCTCGCCGAGCGCGGTGCCATTAACCATGACGGTCATCGGCAACACGCCGCCGGCGACTTTGACCGGCATGGCTGCGCTTTCCCGACCACCCGATCGGTCGACGTCGATCCGCGAGCCGTTGAGCGGAAACTGAATGTGCAGCGGCTGCTCGCTTCCGGCGCGCACCAATTCTCCGACTGGGCGGAACCGCTTCAGCGGCAGCGGCAGCTTGGCGTTGCTGGCAACCAGGGTTCCCTTGGGCGCCTTGGGCAGCGGGACAAGCGTCTTGCCGCTCCGCGCGAAAGCGTCGAACAGGATCGGCGCCGCGGCGACGCGGCCAATCAGGCCGGGAACTGGGGCGCCGTCGGGCCGGCCGACCCAGACGCCGATGGTCATGCGGCCATCGAAGCCGACCGACCAGGCATCGCGGTAGCCATAGGACGTTCCGGTTTTGAACGCGATGCGGTTATGAGCGGCGTTCTCCGGGGGCGGCGTACCCAGGAGCACGTTGCCGACCTGCCAGGCTGCGACCTGATCCAGCAACCGCATCGGCTCGCGGTCGTCCTTGTCAGACATGATCTCCCGAATGGGCCTCGTGGTGCCGAGCCGGGCGAAGCCCGCATACAGCTGGGCGAGATCCTGAAGGGTGACGCCCACCCCGCCGAGGCCCATGGCGAGCCCTGGCGCCTCGTCCTTGGGCAGGACCAGGTTGCCGCCGGCCTGGCGCAGTCGCGACGCCAGCCGGCTGGAGCCGACGCGGTCGAGCAGCACGATGGCCGGCACGTTCAGCGACAATTGCAGCGCCTTCTTCACGGGCACCGTGCCCTGGAAGGTCATGTCAAAGTTCTCCGGCGCGTAGGAGCCGAAGCGGGCCGGACGGTCGTCGATCAGACTGTCGGGATGGACGAAGCCGTCCTCGAAGGCGAGCCCGTAGATGAAGGGTTTGAGCGTCGAGCCCGGGGAGCGGATCGCACGTGTCATGTCGACCTGCCCTGCCCGGCTTTCGTCAAAATAATCGGCCGAGCCGACGCGGGCGAGCACGTTCCCGCTCTCATTGTCGACCACGATGATGCCGACCGAGATGTTGGGCCCGAGCGCGATGGCGCGGTCGCGCGCCAGCGGCTCCAGCACCTTTTGCAGGTTCGCATCCAGCGTCAGCTTGACTACCGGCTTATCCTTGATCATCGACAGCGCGGCGTCCGAGGCGTGCGGCGCCAGGATCGGCATCGGCTTGCGCAGCTTCGGAATGGGAACGGCCTTGGCCTGCTTCGCCTCCTCCGCACTGACCTGATGCTCCCCGACCATGCGGTCGAGCACACGGTCGCGCGCGATGCGGGCAGCCTCGGGATGGCGATCGAGCCGGCGCGTCTCCGGCGATTGCGGCAGAGCCACCAGCAGGGCGGCCTCGGCCAGCGACAGCCGCTTCGGCTCCTTGCCGAGATAGGCAATCGACGCGGCGCGGATGCCCTCAAGGTTGCCCCCGTAAGGCGCCAGCGCGAGATAGAGATCGAGGATCTGCTCTTTGCTCAACGTTCGCTCGAGCTCGATCGCGCGCACGATCTGCCTCAGCTTGGCATAGAGCGAACGCTGGCGCCGCGGCTCCATCAGCCGCGCGAGCTGCATGGAGATGGTCGAGCCGCCCGAGACGATGTGGCCGCGCGTTCCGAGCTGCAACGCCGCGCGCCCGAGCGCAAGCGGGTCGAGGCCGTTGTGGGCGTAGAAGCGCTGATCCTCGTAGGCGAACAGCAGCTTCAGATACGTGGGATCGACGCTGGTCTTGGCATCGACCGGCAACCGCCAGCGCCCGTCGGCCATGGCATAGGCGCGCAGCAGCTTGCCGTTGCGATCGACAATGGTGGTGGAGACCCGGCGGGCCTCGTCGAGCGGGAGAGGACCGAGAGAGTAGACCCAGCCGACGAAACCGACGAGGGCGAGGATGAGCGTGAACGCAGCGGCTGACAGCAGACGAAAGGCTATCCGCCCTCGCCGCCCGTCATGGCCCGGCTTGACCCGGCCATCCACGCCGTCATCCACCGCCGCTGCGGCCGTGGATGCCCGGGTCAAGCCCGGGCATGACGACTGGTTGTGTGGCTCCGCTGCGCTCATCCAGTTCAACTCAGATTCGAGCTCGTCTCACTTCGCGGCGCGTACCTCGACAGTGCCCGTGCCGGTCCGCCCATAACGCGATGGATTGTACATGTCCTCGACATAGGCCTGCGGCAGGACGTATTTGCCGGGCGAGACCGCGCGCACGACATAAGCGACGGTGAACACGGACTTGGAGTCCGAGGCGCGGTCGACCGCCGCAGTGAAACGGTCATCGCGGAACTCGGTATGCTCGGGCTCCTCGCCATCCTCGATCCAGTCCAAAGTGCCGCTGTCACCGGACGACACCAGGTTCGGATTGTCGATCTCGAGACCGGCCGGGAGATAATCGGAGACCATGATGTGGCCGTACTCGGGCTTTGCCTCGGTGATCTTCAGCACCACCGCAAAGCGCTGGTTCTGCTTGACCTTGCTGATGTCGGCGGGCTTGCCGTCGAGCGTGAAGTAAGTGCGCTCGATCTTGAAGCCGTTCGATGCCGCCGGCTCCGGCGTCACCGGCGAGCCCGACACCGAGACCACCGCCTGCACCGGTGCGTCGCCGGTGTTGGTGATCTTCATCGGCTTGCCTTCCAGTGTCGCAGCCTTGTAGCTGCGGTACAGCGCGGTTTTCACCGGCTGGCCGTCCACCTCCATGGAAAGGTTCTCCTTGGCGAGCGCGCGCGCCGCCAGCACGAGCCAAGCATTCTCCTGCGTGGAGGTGTAGGGTGTCAGCCCGCGCGCGGTCTCGACCCGCACTACCGCCTTCGTCAAGGTCGCCTTCGGCGCGTTGCCTTCGCTGGCGAGCGACACCAGCGCTGCGGCGTCGCGAAGCTGCGAGCCGTAGTCGGTGCGGCCGAACTCCAGCGCCGGCTTCGGCGCGAGGCTGTCGAGAGCGGCACCATAGACCCGCTCGGCGCGGTTGCGATCGCCAACCAGCGCCAGCGCCGCCGCAAGCTGGGACTTCGCGATCGGGGTCGCGAGGTTGTTCAGCTTGGTGTCGGCGAGATAGCGGAGGTCACCGATCGGGGCTGCGCCGTTCCGTGCGAGCACGTAGAGGCCGTAGGCGAGTTCGCGGCCGCCATCCTTCTCCGGCTCGTCGGCATTGACGACGGAGTTGCGGATACGGTCGAGCGCGTTCTTGAACAGCACGTCCGGCACCGCAAAGCCCTTTTCGCGGGCGCGGGTCAGGAAGTCCGTCACATAGGCATCCAGCCAGGCATCGTCGCCGCCCGCCGACCAGAGCCCGAACGAGCCGTTCGAGCCCTGGCGCGCCAGCAGCCGCTCGATCGCGTCGCGGATGCGCTGGTCGACCTCCGTGTCCATGGCCAGATGCGCACCGGCTGCGAGGTCATTGACGTAGAGCAGCGGCATGGCCCGGCTCGTGATCTGCTCCGAGCAGCCGTAGGGATAGCGGTCGAGCGCTTTGAGGATCGTCGCCGCATCGAGCGCGGTCGACAGGCTCGCCGAAACCGAGACGCTGCCGGTGCCCGGCACGAGATCGGAGAACATGTCCGAGGTCAGCGTCAGGCTCTCGCCCTTGGCCAGCGTCCGGACCGAGCGCCGCGCGAGCACCTGGGTCGCCGGCTTGACGTCGAACGCATAATGGCGCGCCAGGGCAAGGCCATTCGGCCCCTTGATGTCGACATCGAGCGTCGCCTGCCCCGCCGCCGTTGCGTCAAGCGCGAGCGAGAAGGAGTTGCGCTGCTTGGCGGCAAGCTTGACGGTCGTGGCGGGATTGCCCGTCATCTTCACCGGGCCGCCTGTCTTCACGTTGATGGCGTAATCGCCGGCCTGGCCCTCGACGTTGTCGATCTCCAGGTTGACCGTGCCGTGGTCGCCATTGAGCAGGAAGCGCGGCAGGGTCGTGGTCAGCACCACGGGATCGCGGATCACAACGTCGGTGTTGGCGCGGCCGACCTTGGTTGCGGTCCATGCCACTGCCATTACGCGCGCGGTGCCGGCGAACTCGGGAATGTCAAAGCTGACTTCGGCGGTCCCATCGGCGGCGACGGTGACGATGCCCGAATAGAGCGCGAGCGGCTTCTGCGTGGGCGGCGAACCCTGGAGCTCGCCCGCACCGGCATCGCCGCCGGATTTGATCTGGCCGCGCGTGCCCGACATGCCGTCGATCAGTTGCCCGTAGAGGTCGCGGATCTCCGCGGTCAGGCGGCGCTGGCCGAGATAGAAATCATCAGGCGCCGGCGGCTTGTAATTGGTGAGATTGAGGATGCCTACATCGACCGCGGCGATCACCACCTTGGCGTCCTCGCCCGGATTGAGCCCGTCGAGCTTGACCGGGATCTTCAGCGCGGCGTTCGGCCGGATCAGCGCCGGCGGCGTCAGCTTCACCTGGAGCGTGCGGGTCTGCTTGTCGATGCCGAACCATTTCAGGCCGATCGCCCGGCCCGGCATGCGCTGGGCGGCCGCATCGAGGGGACGGCGCAGCGTCGCCACCACATAGGCCCCCGTGCCCCAGTCCTTGCCGACCGGGAGCTTCACCTGGGCGGTGCCTTCCTTGACGTCGATGGTCTGAGTCGTCAGGAGACGGTCGCCGAGCACATTGACGGTCAGCTTGCCGGCGCTACGGACATTGACGGACACCGTCATGGTATCGCCGGAGGCGTATTGCGGCTTGTCGATCGATGTCTCCAGGAGGTCAGGCGTGTCGGCGCTTCCATCCGAATACCAGCCGACGTCGAACTGCACGGAGGTTACCGGGCCGTCGGCCTCGTTCGATTTCACATCGAGCCGATAACGGCCGGGCTGCGGGCTGAGCGAGATCCGCGTCGGCCTGTCGGCCGCGATTGCGACATCGCCGTCGGCGACGCGCGAGGTCGATTTGACCGGCTCGTACTCCCAGTAATTGTTCTGGCGATACCATTGGTAGCGCGACTCGATCTTCAGGAGCTCGTACCGCAGACCGTCGCGAGCGAGCTGCTTGCCCTCCGGCGAGACGAACACGACGTCGAACTCGGCCTTGTCGCCCTCGGCGACGTTCTTCTCGCCAAACAGCGGCTTGACGCCGATCTGCGCAGCGGCCGGCGCGACCGGCAGCACGAGCTTGCGCTCGACGGCGCGCCCGCCGGTCTCGACCATGCGAACGAAGATCTGCGCCTCCTGCGGCCGGGTCGATGCCGGCTGACTGTCCAGCGTCACCGGGAAGGTCGCGACGCCGTTGGCGTCAGCTTCGGGCAGGTTCTCCAGCGGCGTGCGCTCGTTCGAGGTGGTCTCCTCGTCGTCGACGCCGAACTGGTAGCCGGCAAAGCCCGGCCGCTCGCTCGCAGGCGCGACCAGCATGTCGCCTTCAAGCGCAAGGCCTGAGGCCGGTGCGCCGTAGAGGAAATGGCCGTCCGCCTTCAGCTCCACTGGAACGTTAGCTTTGATAAGCTTGTCCTTGGCGGACAGGTCGAATTCGATCCGATCGGGGACGTAGTCCTCGACCATGAAGGTGGTTTCCCCGACCGACGATCCCTTCGGGTCGGTGAAGGCGCGCACCCGCCAGGTGCCGGTCGGGACAGCCGAGTTGAGCGGCACGGCCAGCGTGCGGCCGCCGGCGCCTTGGTCTGCCAGCACGGCACGGCGGAATTCGACGCCGTCAGGACGCTCGATCACCAGCGTCATCGGTCCCCCGGTGACGGCATTGCCCTGCCCGTCGCGCAACAGCGCGGTCAGATAGACGGTCTCGCTGGAACGGTAGACGCCGCGCTCGGCATAGACGAAGGCATCGGCACCCGCCGGGACGGTGCGCCCCGAGACGCCGCGGTCGGACAGGTCGAAGGCCGAGCTCTTCAGGCTGAGGAAGGCGTAGTCGGCCTTCTCGCCGGTGACGGTCAGCAGCGCTGGCGACAGCCCGCCCTCGCCTCGCGCAAGGCCGGCCTCGAACAACACGTGACCGGACTCGTCGGTCTTGCGCGTCGCCAAGATCTCGTTGTTGCGCGCGACCAGCCGCACCTCGGCCTTGCCAACCGGATCGGTCGAAGCCAGCGAGTTGACGAAGACGTGGATGCCGTCATTGCCGGAATAGGCGGAGACGCCGAGATCGGAGACGATGAACCATTGCGTGGCGATCTGGTAGTCGTCGTCCGAGCCCGGGCCCTTGGCGGCGGCTGTCATCACGTAGACGCCGGGCTGAAGCTCGCCAATCGCCTCGTCGACCGGGAATGCCGTGGTGACGTCCTGGTTCAGCGTCATCGCGGTTGCGAGCTCGCCGGACCAGACCTTGACGCCGCGCTCGTCGCCGAGATCGCTGAGCTGGTATTTGGACAGGGTCTTCTGGAAATCGCTGTCGACCACCGTGTTGATCAGGTTGCGGTCGCCGATCCGGAAGACGTTGATGTTGACGGCGGGCGTATTGACGCTGACGACGGGAATGCCGCGCTGGCCGCTCCGCGGCAGCACATAGGCGCGGCTGGTGAAGCGCACGAAGGGCTTGCGGTCGCGCACATAGATGTTGAACTCGGCCGATTTCGGCAGGCCCTCCTTCACCGTGGACGGCAGGCCGGCACGCAGATTGATGTTGTACCGCTCGCCGTGCTTCAACCCGTCGACGCAGAGCTGCTTGCCCTCGGCCGACAACGCCGGCTTGTCCTGGCCCGCCAGCGCCAGGAACGGTGCGAAATCGGTGCGCTTGGCGAGCTCCTCCGAGAACTGGAAGCAGGCGCGCGGGCTCGCCGAATCCGAGTCTACGGTATAGTCGAGCAGCCGGAAGCCGTGCTCGTCCCGCATCTTCTCGTACTGGCCGCGGACGTCGGCGACCTCGCGCATGTCCAGCGATAGCCGCAATGCGTCCAGGGCCGGCCGCCACAGCTTGCGCTCGGCGAACGACTTGCCGAGCACGGCGAGTGCGTCGGCCTCCACGCCCGGATTTCCTGCACGCTGATAGGCGATGTAGGCCGCAGTCGAGGCCCGCTCCAGGAGGAACGTCTGCTCGCTCGAGCTCTTGGGGGTGATCTGGAAGATGACCTTGGCGAGGCGCAGCCAATTGCCGGCATCTTCAGGCGTGGTGGCGGCGATCTGGCCGAGCACCGAGAGGCCGGTGCGGTAATCATTGCGCCGGAACGCGGCGTCGGCGTCCGTCTTGAGCGTCGCGCTGGTCTTGGCGACCGGCCCCGCCTCGCTCTTGATCTGCGCCTCCAGCTTGATCGCGGAATCAGCGAGATCGTCGCGCTTGAACGCCTTGTCCGCGGCTTGCGCGGCGCTTAGGCCGAACGCCAGCGTGGCGCAGAGTGTGACGGCGCGAAGCAAAGCGATCATGATGGACTCCCGGAAATCGCGGCAAACGCCGCGTCAGATGAAATGCGCGGAAAGGTGACGGACTCAAGGCGATGGAACCACAAGAACAAAACGCCGCATTGCGCCATGACAAGTCCTAACCAAACCGGTCAAGGTAGCGGCGCGCGCGCCCTTCCGGTTGGCGCAGCCTGACATGGCCGGTCGACCGGCAACCGTGTCCCGGAAGCTGTTCAGCGGCCCTGGCGATTTAACCGATCGTCCGTTCCGCTGCCGCTCGACCCCACACCCCGCCGTTCCGCTTTGTCGCCGCATTGAGGAAAAGGGTTCGGTTCAGGCTTGGCGAAACACCAGATTTTTCATATTGGCTGCTAGATGAACGGCCAGCCGTCCAGACCGGCCGGCTCGAGACGGTCCCGTAGCTCAACTGGATAGAGTAGCGGATTTCTACTCCGCGGGTTGCAGGTTCGAGTCCTGCCGGGATCGCCAATTCTTGCATCGCCAATTCTTGCGCTGATGGACCTCGTTCACGAACGCGTGGGTCGCTTCGCTCCGGGCTTTGAAGCTTCCACATCAGCCCTATCTATGCGCCGGGCGAAGTGCACCCGAACAGGATCCCAATGCCTCAACCCGAGTGGACCAGAATGGCGATCGCATCTGCGGTGGCGATCGTCGCGATGTCATACTTGGCGATCGACGCAGGCGTCGTGAATACGAACGTTGTCAAGAAGCCTATCGAAGTGGCGCAGGCATCGATCGTCGGCGCCGCGATGGGTCAGCATCACCTTGCCTTCGCCGTTCAGGAGTGGGCGCGTGGCGGCCAAGAGAAGCCGGCCTTGGAGCAGTGCCTGGCGACCGATTGATGCGAAGCGCGCTCGCGGAGCTGTCGAACGGACATCGCATTCACCCACCACCTCACGCCTGATGTGCCAGCCACCATCGCGCGATTGCGGCGGCCAGATCATTCCAAAGCTCGGTCGGAAGATCCGGGACCGCCACCCGGACGCTATACTGGTCCGTGGTCGCGTCGTGAAACCACTCCGTCGCGGCGAAATCAAAGCCGAAGCTGCCGGCGTGGCGGATGGGAAAGCCCTCACGCCGCAGTTCGCTGCTCATGTCTTCGGCAGCCTGGCGCGCTGCCGCCTCGTCGAGCGGGCGCCTTCCCCGGAGGGTCACGTACAGGCCGTGGGCGAAATGCAGTTCGGCCGAGAGCGCCGGGAGCTTTGCGGCAAAATACCGAGCGGTGCTTCGGCCGTTGCGCAAGATCGCCGCAACGCGCCTTTTCGTGAGAGCCCAGTACGCGGCGCTGCCCGCAAAGGGCGGGAAGTGGGCCGGCAGCGCCGCGCCCCCGAGCAGCCGCACCGCGTTTCGCGTTTCGGACGCGAGACGCGCCCATTCGAGCCCCCCTGCCCGCTGCTGACGCTCATTTTCATGCACGAAGACGGCCGAGCCAAGCCGGCCATACTCCGCTCCGAGCGAGTCGAGCTTGTTGTGGCTGCGCACCAGCACCAGCGGAATGCCGTGTCGCCGGGCCCAGCTCAGGACCCGCCTGATCCGGCCTGACCGGCCGGCGAAGCATGTCGTATCGAACACCAGGAGGTCGAGGCCAGAGCCGTCGCAGCGCAGCGCCGCCTCGAAAGCGCCGGCCAAGGAGCAGGAATCCAGCAGCAAGATGCGCGGCCGGCCCGCCCGGGCAAACGCATCGCCCAGCGGCAGCTTCAAAGCCTCGAGCCGCAAATGAGCGACGTAGCTCCGGATCAGTTCCAGCGTCTCGCCATAGGAGCCCGGCAGCACCAGGATATCGGCCTTCGGCGCGATCTGCGCGGAGGCGAGCAGCGCGGCAGAGATCGCGGCCATACCCGAGGCGGTATAGATTGCGGTGCTCGTGGAGGCGCAGTCGACTTCATAGAACGGCGGCCCGCGTACCGTAAGATCGGCCCGCTGATAATCGTAGCCGAACTCGAACGGTCCGCTGGCGGGATTGGCGGTGTGCGACCAGGCCGTCTCCGTCGCCTTCCACTCATGCAGTTCGTGCTCCGCCCTCAGCGCCGCAGTGATCCGGAACTTGGACCCGACCACGTCATCGACGGATTGCGGACGCACTAAGTCAATCCGGTTTCTCAGGCAGCCATTCAACAGCCTGAGTTCCTCATGCTTTCGTTGCAGATAGGCTTGAATGGTCTCCATGCGCTTCTGACAGATCTGATCAGGCGTCAACGTATAGAAAGCGCCTTGGGTCCAAGGCCCGTGCAACGAACATGCGTTTTCGCAGTTGAATCCGTGCAAGGAGGACAGCATGTCTGAAATCAGAGAGCACATGAAGATCATCGGCAAGGACGGCGCACATGTCGGCACCGTCGATCGCGTCGAGGGCAACCGCATCAAGCTGACGCGCAAGGACAGCCCGGAAGGTCACAAGGACCATCATCACTACATCGACACGAAATATGTAGGAGCCGTCGAGGGCGACGTCGTGAAGCTGTCGATGAATGCCGACGCGGTACCGAAGACGGAAGCCGCATGAATCACTGAGCCCCTTCGGGGGCTTTTTGTTTGTTCACGATCCGACTCTGCTTCGTTCGCACGGCACGAATCGCGATCGCAAATCGAAGCGTCGAGCAATTGTTAAGAACTGGTTCAATGCATGGATCAGGCAGTCACGAGCGCGGGCCGCAGCCGATAGGCGTCGATCGCGGCATTCGAGAGCAGCAATCTGCGCCGCTCTCCGCGCTGCATCATGCGGTCGATCCGGCTCAAGATGAAACGGGCGGAATCCTTGTGCTCACCCGTGAGCAGGCCGGACTGGTCGAGATATCGCCAGGCGATCTCGAAAGACTGTGCTCGTAGCTCGGGATCGGTCATAGCCGCACAACGTCGCCGCGGAACGGACGTTCCTTCCTGCCAAGCGCAGGCGTCACTCCAGGAGTGCAGGTCTCAGCCGCGCCGATAGACCTGGAACGAACGCGCAAGCAGAGCGTTGAATGACCGACTTGAGTGGTGCCGACCGCCAACCCCGGTCGGCTTTGCAGAGCCCCGTGCTTGTCCCCCGAGCACGGGGTTTTCTCATGTCCGCGTTATCGGACCGCGGCTGTGTGCCCGGCTGGATGAGAGAGGCCGGTTCGCTCGCCACGCGGATCGCGGGCGAGCTGGTGCCATGCCAGGGCCAGCTGGATGAGCCGTTGCCTGTCCGCACCTTCGGCCTCCGCAGCGCGCTTCATTGCGAGCTCGGCTTCATGCTGCGGATCGTACTCGGTGCACATGAGGCAGACCCTAACCGACCATCTGGACAAGCGCGTGGCAATTTCGTCCGTATGATTGCGGGGTAACCGGCAAGGCTCTGTGAACTGCGTCACAACTCGCGCCGGAAATCTTCGCTAAACAGCGCTTCATGGCTCTATGGATGATGTCCCGTCATGACACGCAAGGCAGCAACGGAAGCCATCGTCCCGCCGCGGCGGCATAGCTCGGATCTGCTCGGCGTCGCATATCTCGGCACCATTGCGATCGTGATGCTGGCCTGGATCGCCAGCCTCGTCTGGGGGGCGATCGCGTTCTTCAGCTGGCTCGTGTCTTGATGCGCGAGCAGATTGGTTCAGGTGCCACACGCATGGGTTGCCGTGGCGAATCGTGCGCTAGAACAGATATGGTAACGCCTGCGAGAGTTTGATCCCGCCACAGACGATCATGGCCCAAAGCGCCAAGCTGATCTGGATGGCATCCAGCATGTCCCACATCCCCGCGAATCATCCCGACGTTTTCTTTTGAGACTTGCGTGAGGCGGCGACGAGCGCCAGCGCTAATTTGCTGATTTGAAGCAATCGCTGCGGCGCAAAACAAAAAAGGCGGACCTAAGCCCGCCTCTTCTTCGATCCGGATTGGAAAACTCAATAGCACGCGCGAGGATCGGCCTGCACATACTGGCCATTCGGATAACGGTAGTAGCAGGTGCCCTGCGCCCAGTAATAGCCGGGCTGGGATGCAGCGGTGGCCCCCGCAATCGCGCCCGTCGCGCCGCCGAGAACCGCGCCTGCGGCAGCCCCCGTTGCATTGCCCGAGATCAGGCCGCCCAGCAAGCCGCCGACGAGCGCCCCGCCGAGCGCGCTGGCACCGGGATCCGCCGGTGCAGGAGGCGGAGGCGGCGGCGCATAGGCGACCGGAGGTGGGGCGTAGGCCACCGGCACGTCGTCGATGTAATCCTCGGAGATGTAAGCGGGCGGGCCCGCCATGCGCTGCGGATAATAATACCAGACGCCGCCGACGTCCCACCACCAGCCGGACCGTCCGTTGCGGACTTCGTGCCGCCACCGTCCCCCATCCCAGGCGCGGTTGCCGCGATAGATGTGACCGCCCCAATGGCGCTCCGGCGCAGGACCGCGGGCGACGTGCCGTCCCGGCGGCGGCCCCCCGGCATGGTGCGCACCAGGACCCGCATGGGGCCGATCGGCAGGGCGCTGCGCCGGCCGGACCGCCTGCTGCTGCGGCGGAAGGCCTTTACGCATGTTCTGATCGGTCGGGGCCGGCGCACCAGCGCTGGGGCGGGCCGCTGCCGGGCCGGCATCCCTCGGCCTTGAGTCCTGAGCCTGCGCCGAAAGCGCGAGGAACGACATGGCCGAAGCCACGGGAATGATGATCTTGATGCGTTTGGACGCACTCATGCGTGCTCGCCCCCTGCTCTGTCGATGGCCGTGGTGCCCGGCGCGATCGGCGAATCGCCGCGCGCCGGGCTGATGCCGGCCGAAACAACTGCCCTGCTTGATCGGCTAAGTCCCGTTACAAATGATTAAGATCACGGCAATTTTTGGCCCCAACCGCTGCGGCGGAGCCGGACTCTAGCGGGCCGGTTCAATCACATTACAATTGGTGCGGCCCGACATCAGGCAGTCCTGCATCTTGCTTGCCGAGGTGAGGTGGCGAGCAAGCCACCAGCCGACGGCGAGGATGACAAGCGTAATGATCAAGCCGGCAATGGCGCCGCGCCGATTGCCGACGGGTCGAGGTCTTCCAGCTGGTTTGGGCTTCTGGCCCAGTTCGGGCTTGGACATGGCCACCTGATCGCGCAAGGGGCTCTATCACCTGTGCGGCGTCGCGTCACATCCCAATCCGCGCCCTCATTCAGCCGCGCCGGGACGGAATAGCTTCCTTACCCGAGGTCTCGACCGCCGGGATCGCCTGCAGATCCCGCGGTGCGCAGCTCGTGAGCACGAAAGCGGTCTGGGTGCATTCCCAATCCGCCCCAAGTACGGCACTTTCAATGGGCTGCGGACGGGCTAGCAGCACCGCGGCGCCGGTCAGGCTTGCCAGGACGAAGGCGATTGAGAGCGCCTTCAGGTTGGGTCTGGAGAACGTCATGGCTGTGCTCCGTCTCGTAGCGGGCGGACGCTAGGCGTCGCCCTCGTGCTCCCTTATGAGGGAGATCACAATTCGGCAGTTTTTTCGGGCTACGAGAGATCGTCGGGGCGATTTCGTTGACCTGATCGGCTGCGATTTGGGTGGCTTCGCGACGCGCGGCGATGTACACGCTTCTGCGTCGCGTGGCGCCTGCTATGCCCAGCCGACGTACCAACAGGCACGGATGTAGGATCGAAAGCGAGGAAGACAAGGCTCGTCGATGAGTGGATTCAGGGAACCAGGTTTCGCAGACCGGCAAAAAGCGGCGCAAGAGGCGCGCAAGAATCTTTTGAACAAGTTCAAGTCGCAGCCGGGTCCCGATGATCCCGCGGTGGCGGCGAAGCGTGCCGAACGCGAGGCTCTCGCGGCCAAGCGCGCCGAGGCGAAGGCTGCGCGCGAGGCCGAAAAGGCGGAGCAGAAGCGACGCGAGGAAGAGGCCAAGGCCGCCGAGGCCGCGCGGATCGCGCGCGAGGCTGAGGAGGCCGAAGCTCAGCGCGCTGCGCTGGAAGCCGAGCAGAAGGCCAAGCGCGACGCGCGCTATGCCGCCCGCAAGGCCAAGCGCAAGTAAGGCTTCTGGTCGCGTTCAATTGAACCAGAATTGAAGAACCTTCCGGAGGCTTCCAACGGCTGCCACCGGAAGTCGAGAGAGTGCGGCCGCCTCAATGTAGGCTCTGCTCCGAAGGCGAAGGATCAGTTCTTCTTCATCATCCCGTCTTCCTTCTTCATGCCGTCCTTGGACATGTGGTCCTTCTTCATGCCGCCTTCCTTGGACATTGTGTCCTTCTTCATCATGCCGTCCTTGGACATCGTGTCCTTTTTCATCATGCCGTCATCCTTGCCCATCTTGTCTTGGGCAAAGGCGGCCGGGGCAAACGCGAGGCCGAGCGAGAGAGCGGCAGCCGAGACGCCGAGCACGATGCGGGTGCGAATGGTCATGGTTCATGTTCCCTTCGAGTGGTGGTTGTCAGCGACAGACGCCGCTATTTGATGTCGACGGATCGCGAGCCCGCCTTGTTACGCCCCCGCCGATAAAATTGGCGCGACCGACCTCGAGGATCTTCGAGCTTGCGAGGAGTCGGAAGTGTGCAGCGCAGCACGACCGGTACCTGCCGGAACATCCGGTCTCAAGCTGTCAGTTGAAAGAAGTTCGACTGAAGGACCGGCCAGGACGGGCGCAAGTGCCGGTCTCGATGCCCAAGCCCAAATCACAGCACAACAATAATGCCCAAGGACATCCCGCCATGCTCGCTGCACCTGCCGCGCTGGGAGCTGCTGTTCGCGATCCATGGCAGACGTTGAACGGTCAGGCGGGTACCGCGCTACGCCTCCCTGCCGTCCTATGAGGCGGCCCGCTTCTTCTTCGCGTTCAGCGCCGACGCCACGCGGCTGACGGGCGGCTTGCCCAGGAGGCCACTCATCGCGTTCGTGGCCGCGAGCAGCTTTTCCATGTCGATGCCCGTCCTGATGCCCATGCCTTCGAGCATGTAGACGACGTCTTCAGTCGCGACGTTGCCCGTGGCACCTGGCGCGTAGGGGCAGCCGCCAAGGCCGCCGGCGGCGGCGTCGATGACGCTCACGCCCTCCTCCATCCCGGCATAGAGGTTGGCGAGCGCCTGGCCGTAGGTGTCGTGGAAATGCATCGCGAGTCTGGCCGGCGGAATGTTGGCCGCCACCGCGCGCAGCATCTCCTTGGCCCTGGTGGGCGTGCCGACGCCGATAGTGTCGCCGAGAGAGATCTCGTAGCAGCCGAGTTCGAACAGCGTACTCGCAAGGTCTGCGACCGCCTTCGGCTTGATCTCGCCGTCGAACGGGCAGCCGAGCACGCAGGAGACATAGCCGCGCACCGGCACGCCGTCGGCCTTGGCACGCGCCAGCACCGGCTTGAACCGCTCGATCGACTCCGCAATCGTGCAGTTGATGTTCGCTCGCGAAAAGCCTTCCGAGGCCGCTGCAAACACGGAGACGACCCTGGCGCCCGCGGCGCGCGCGGCGTCATAGCCCTTCTCGTTCGGCACCAGCACGTGAAATTCGGCGTCCTTGACGTGGCTGACGCCGCGCAGCACGGCGTCCGAGCTTGCCATCTGCGGGATCGCCTTGGGCGAGACGAAGGCGCCGACCTCGACCGTATCGAGGCCGGCCTCAACCAGCGCCTCGATGAAGGCGATGCGCGCCTCGACGCTGACGGGAGTCTTCTCGTTCTGGAGGCCGTCGCGCGGGCCCATTTCGATGATGCGGACTCGGTCGCTCATGTCACTCCCCGGACGGCTCGACGACGGCGAGTTCGACACCCTCCTGGACGATGTCGCCGACCTTGCACTTGACCGACTTCAGCACGCCGGCAAAGGGCGCGCGCAGCGTCTGCTCCATCTTCATCACTTCCAGGGTCAGGATCGGAGCGCCCTTGTCGAGCTTGGCGCCCTCCTCGGCCAGCACCGCGACGACCGTTCCCGGCAACGGCGCGGCGATCTTGTCCTCGCCCGTCTGCTCCTCGGTTTCGCCGCCGAACGGATCGACCCAGTGCAAATCGAAGCGGCCGTTGCGCGTGCGCAAGTAGAGCTCATGGCCGTCGATCACGGCCGCGACGGACGATTTGACGCCGTCCAGCGTCAGATCGAAGCCGCCGTCACGCGGCGCAATCGCGAAAGCCAGCTCGCGCTCGCCGATCAGCAGCGTCGACGGTCCGCTGCCGTAGTTCAGCACGATCTTCTGCTCCGGTCCGTGACCGACGCGGAAGGCAAAGCTGCGCTGGCGGCGGCCGACCGGCTGCCAGCCGAAGGTCTGCCATGGCGAATTTGCCTGCGCACGGGCCGCCTGCTGCTCGTCCTTGAGGATCGCCGCCACCGCGGCGCAAAGCTCGAGCTCGCCGGGTACCGGCGCGGCCTGTGTGAGAACCGCCAGCTCACGCTCGATGAAGCCGGTGTCGATCGCATTCATGCGCACCTTGGGATGCGTCATCAGCGCCGACAGGAACGGGATGTTCGTTACGATGCCGCGGACGTCGGACTCTTCCAGCCCGCGATTGAGCCGCTCGATCGCGACGTCCCGCGTCGGCGCCCAGGCGATCATCTTGGCCAGCATGGCGTCGTAATACGGCGAGACGCTATCACCTTCGCGATAGCCGGCATCGATGCGCAAGCCCCCGGCTTCCGCCGGCAGCCGCCAGGTCGATATCCTGCCGACCGACGGCATGAAGTTCTTGGTCGGATTCTCGGCGTAGACGCGCGCCTCCACCGCATGGCCGTTGAGCCTGATCTCGTCCTGCCTGAGCGGCAGCGCCTCGCCGAAGGCGACGCGAAGCTGCCATTCGACGAGGTCGATGCCCGTGATCAGCTCGGTCACGGGATGCTCGACCTGGAGGCGCGTGTTCATCTCGATGAAGAACACGTCCTTGCCGTCGGAGACGAACTCGATCGTGCCGGCGCCGACATAGTTGACGGCACCCGCTGCCTTGCGTGCGGCGGCGCAGACGGTCTCGCGCTGGGCGGCGTTCAGCGTCGGTGACGGCGCCTCCTCGATCACCTTCTGGTGCCGGCGCTGCAACGTGCATTCGCGCTCGAACAGCGAGAGCAGATTTCCGTGGCTATCGCCGATGACCTGCACTTCGATGTGCCGGGGATTGTCGACATATTTCTCGATCAACATGCGGTCGTCGCCGAACGCGGCCTTGGCCTCGCGCTTGGCACTGACGACCGCAGGCCCAAGCTCATCGGCCGACCGGACGATGCGCATGCCCCGGCCGCCGCCGCCGGCGGAGGCTTTCACCAGGATGGGGAAGCCGATCCTGTCCGCGGCCTTCGCAAGCGTCGCCTCGTCCTGGGCCTCGCCGTGATAGCCGGGCACCAGCGGCACGCCGGCCTTCTCCATCAGCTCTTTCGAGCCGGACTTCGAGCCCATCGCATTCATCATCCCGGCGGTCGGGCCGACGAACACCAGCCCGGCGTCAAGGCAGGCCTGCGCGAACCCGGCATTTTCCGAGAGGAATCCGTAGCCGGGATGCACGGCCTCGGCGCCGGTCTTGCGGGCGGCCTCGATCAGCCGATCGATGTTGAGATAGCTGTCGCGGGCGCGTGCCGGCCCGAGCAGCACGGCCTCGTCCGCGAGCGCGACATGCATCGCGTCGCGGTCGGCCTCCGAATAGACCGCGACCGTGCGCAGGCCCATGGCGCGCGCCGTGCGGATGACGCGGCAGGCGATCTCGCCCCGGTTGGCGATCAGGAGCGTGCGAAAACGCCGGTAGAGCTTTGAGCTGTCCATCGCATCACATCCTGAACAGGCCGAACTTCGTCGGCTCGATCGGCGCATTCGACGCCGCCGAGAGGCCGAGGCCGAGCACGAGGCGCGTGTCGGCCGGATCGATCACGCCGTCGTCCCACAGCCGCGCGGTCGCATAATATGGATGCCCCTGGCTCTCATATTGCGCCCGAATCGGCTCGCGGAATTTGTCTTCCTCTTCCTTCGACCAGCTGTCGCCCTTGGCCTCGATATTGTCCCGGCGGACCTGGCTCAGCACCATCGAGGCCTGCTCGCCGCCCATGACAGAGATGCGCGCGTTCGGCCACATCCAGAGGAAGCGCGGCGAGTAGGCGCGGCCGCACATGCCGTAATTGCCCGCGCCGTAGGAGCCGCCGATCACCACCGTGAATTTGGGCACCGAGGCCGTCGCGACCGCCGTCACCAGCTTGGCGCCGTCGCGGGCGATGCCGCCGGCCTCATACTTCTTGCCCACCATGAAGCCGGTGATGTTCTGCAAGAAGACCAGCGGAATGCCACGCTGGCAGCACAGCTCGATGAAATGCGCCCCCTTCAGCGAGCTCTCGCTGAACAGGATGCCGTTGTTGGCGATGATGCCGACCGGATAACCCCAGATGTGGGCGAAGCCGCACACCAGGGTCGTGCCATAGAGCTTCTTGAACTCGTCGAACTCGGAGCCATCGACCACACGCGCGATGATGTCGCGCACGTCGAACGGCTTGCGGCCGTCGACCGGCACCACGCCATAGATTTCCTCCGCCGCAAACAGCGGCTCGCGGGGCGGATGCATATTGAGGTTCGGCCGCGCGGGTGGCTTCAGCGTGCCGACGATGCGCCGCGCAATGCCGATCGCATGGGCATCGTTCTGGGCATAGTGGTCGGTCACCCCGGACTGGCGCGAATGCACGTCGGCGCCGCCAAGCTCCTCCGCGCTGACGACCTCGCCGGTCGCAGCCTTCACCAGCGGCGGCCCGCCAAGGAAGATGGTGCCTTGATTGCGGACGATGATGCTCTCATCCGACATCGCCGGCACATAGGCGCCGCCCGCGGTGCAGGAGCCCATCACGATCGCGATCTGCGGAATGCCTTGCGATGACATCTGCGCCTGGTTGTAGAAGATGCGACCGAAATGCCGCTCGTCGGGAAAGATCTCGTCCTGCAGCGGCAGGAAGGCGCCGCCGGAATCGACCATGTAGACGCAAGGAAGATTGTTCTGCCGCGCGACGTCCTGCGCGCGCAGATGTTTCTTCACGGTCATCGGATAATAAGTGCCGCCCTTGATGGTGGCGTCGTTGGCGACGATCACGCATTCGCGGCCCGCAATGCGCCCCACCCCGGTGACGACGCTCGCCGAATGCACATCGCCACCATAAAGGCCATAGGCCGCGAGCGGCGACAGCTCCAGGAACGACGTTCCCGGGTCGACCAGCAGATCGACGCGCTGGCGCGCCAGCATCTTGCCACGCGCGGTGTGGCGGTTGCGCGAGACCTCGCCGCCGCCGCCGGCGACCTGGCTGAGCTTCTCGCGCAAGTCGGCGACGAGCGCGCGCATGGCCTCGGAATTGCGCGCAAAGTCTGATGAAGACGGATCGATGCTGGAATGGAGCGGCATGGTGATTCCAATGAAGTGAAACGTTTAGGCCGTCTCGGCCATCAGCTCGCGGCCGATCAGCATGCGGCGGACCTCCGAGGTGCCGGCGCCGATCTCGTAGAGCTTGGCGTCCCGCCACAGACGCCCCACAGGGAATTCGTTGGTGTAGCCGACGCCGCCGAGCGCCTGAATCGCCTCGCCGGCCATCCATGTCGCCTTCTCCGCGGAATAGAGGATTGCGGCCGCCGCATCCTTGCGCAAGGTACGCGCATGGTCGGCGCGATCGCAAGCGCGCCCAACCGCATAGACATAGGCGCGCGTGGCTTGCCAGGTCGAATACATGTCGGCGAGCTTGCCCTGCATCAGCTGGAAGTCGCCGATCGGCTGGCCGAACTGCTTGCGCTCGTGCATGTAGGGAACCACCGCGTCCATGCAGGCCGCCATGATCCCGAGGGGGCCGCCTGAGAGCACCGCGCGCTCATAGTCGAGGCCGGACATCAGCACCTTGACACCCTCGCCCACCTTGCCGAGCACGTTCTCCTCCGGCACCTCGCATTCGTCGAAGAACAGCGGATAGGTGTTGGAGCCGCGCATGCCGAGCTTGTCGAGATGCTGGCCGTGGGTGAAGCCCTTGAAGCCCTTCTCGATCAGGAACGCCGTCATGCCGCGCGGGCCGGCCTCCGGATCGGTCTTGGCGTAGACCACGAGCACGTCGGCGTCGCCGCCGTTGGTGATCCACATCTTGGAGCCGTTGAGCACATAACGGTCGCCGCGCTTGTCGGCGCGCAGTTTCATGGAGACCACGTCGGAGCCGGCCCCGGGCTCGGACATCGCGAGCGCGCCGACATATTCGCCTGAGATCAGCTTGGGCAGATAACGCTGCCGTTGCGCATCGTTGCCGTTGCGGCGGATCTGGTTGACGCAAAGATTTGAATGGGCGCCGTAGGACAGCCCCACCGCCGCCGAGCCGCGCGAAATCTCCTCCATGGCGACGATGTGGGCGAGATAGCCCATGTTGGAGCCGCCATATTGGTCCGGCGCGGTCATGCCGAGCAGCCCAAGGTCGCCGAAGCGCTTCCAGAGGTCCGCGGGGAACAGGTTTGCTTTCTCGATCTCGGCGGCGCGCGGGGTGATCTCCGCCTCGACGAAGGCGCGGAGCGTGTCGCGCAGCAGGCTGATGTCTTCGCCCAGATCGAAGTCGATGCTCGGGATGTTCAAGGCGATTCCTCCCTATTTTGGGGTCCGAACCTAGCCCGGTGCCGGCCCTCTTGCGGTCGAAAAGGTTGCATTTTCCGCCAAACTTGGCGAGGATTTTCGAAAGGAACTCCGATGCCTTTTCAAGCCGCCACCGCAATCCCGCGCCGCGCCGTGACCCCCGCGGCCTTCGTCCGCGGCGTGGTTGCCGCTTATGAGCGATACGGCCTCGATCCCGCGGAGGCATTGAGCCGGGCCCAGGTCGCGCCAGACCTCGTCAATTCTCCGGATGGGCGGGTCACCGCCACCCAGTTCGAGGCGCTGGCAGACCATGCCATGCGCGAGCTCGACGACGAGGCGCTCGGCTGGTTCTCGCGGCGGCTGCCTTGGGGCACCTATGGCATGTTGTGCCGGGCCTCGATCACCGCGCCGACGCTGGAGGTCGCGCTCAAGCGCTGGTGCCGGCACCACCGTCTCGTTACCGAAGATGTGTTGCTCGATCTCGCGGTTGGCAAAGAGACCGCAATCGTGTCGATCCGTGAGCTGCGCGACCTCGGGTCTTTCCGCGAGTTCTGCCTGGTCACGCTACTTCGCTACGTACTCGGCTTCTCGTGCTGGGCCGTCGACTCCCGGATCGCGCTCCGGGCGGCCGAGTTCCCCTTCGCCGAGCCCAGCCACGTCTCGGTCTATCCGACCATATTTTGCAGGACTGTCCGCTTCGATGCGGACCGTGCGGCAATCGTCTTCGACAAGCACTATCTTTCGCTGCCGCTGACGCGCAGCGCGGCCGATCTCGACAACATGCTCAAGGGCGCGCTAAGGCTGACCGTGCTGCCCTACCGCCGCGACCGGCTGCTGGTCGAGCGTGTCCGCCGCGTGCTGCGCCATGCGCGCGGACGCGTCCTCGGCGCCGAGGATGTCGCAAGCGAGCTCGCGCTCTCCACCCGCACCATGCACCGCCGCCTCCGGGAGGAGTCCACCTCGCTGCGCGATCTCAAGGAAGAGGCGAAGTTCGAGCTCGCCAAGCAGGAGCTGATGCGCGGCCGCACTCCGATCAAGCGCATCGCGGAGATCGCCGGCTTCCGCAACGAGAAGAGCTTCTCCCGCGCCTTCCGCAGCTGGACCGGCGCAAGCCCGCGCGAATTTCGCGGCCGCTATCGCTGAGGCGCAAGCCAGTGCGATCTGGCTTAATTGCTCTGTATCGGCGGCCCCGACATGGGTCGCAGACCGCAACGTCGCCAAGCTGCTCTCGCTTGCAGCCCTAGTTCGAGTTGGTCTGTCCGCCCGGTCGAAGCTTGCGCGATCGCGACTGTTTCGGCTGCAAGGCGAACGCGTCGTTCGCGGTCTTGGCGCCGCCGCTCTGCGAGCAGATGCCGCCGATGCCAGCGGTTGCGGCCCGGCACGCCTCCATCGTCGGATAGCCGCAGCCATGAGCGGCCTGGGCGCCGTTGGTGATGCAGTATTCTTCCGCCTGTGTTGCTGCGGGTGCGGTCATCGTGAGCAACGCGGACGCAAACAGCGTTGCAGCGGATGCGACGAACGTGTTCGAAATCGATGTCATGGAGTCTGTTCCTGCTTCAGGGTCTCACAAGAGACCCTCGGCATGCCAAGCATGCTGAGGTTCACATCTTGGAGCTAAGCGGCGCACAGGAACCAGCAATCACGGCCCAGCGCATTGCAGGACTTCAAAAATCACATGTTGCACTTAGGTGATTAACTCATACTTAATGTGCGCAGTTTCATTCTCATCTGGGGAGTGTTCAGATCGCTATCCTGCCGGCGCCGCGGAGACCTCCTGCAGCGGCAGGGGCACATCCTTTGCGACGCCCAGCACGGGGAAGCTGCGGACGTTCTTCACGTTGGGCATCGCCGCGAAATGCAGGAGTTGCTGGCGCATGCTCTCGACACTCGGCGCGACGCATTTCAGCAGATAATCGGTATCGCCCGAAATCCGCCAGCACTGCTGGATGCGCGGGATTGCGGCGATCGAGCCCTCGAATGCCTCCAGCACCGGCTGGGCTTGGCTGCCGAGCTGGATCGAGACGAACGACGTCACCTCATAGCCAAGCAGCCGCTCGTCGATGACGGCGCGCACCGCCCGGATCACGCCCCGGCTGAACAGCGATTTCAGCCGCCGCAGGCAGTTCGGCGCGGACACGCCAACGCGCAGCGCCAGCTCGTTGTTGCGAACCCGCCCGTCCTGCTGGAGCTCGGACAAAATTTTCAGATCGATGCCGTCGAGCTGGTCACGCCCGGCCATCTCCTAACCTCGCCGATGAGCTGTCATGCGCGGTAGCGAAGCACGAGGCCAAATTGCTGCCAAGGGGCTCTCGCGGCGGGCGGCCGGCGGCCCTCCTCATCAGGCCGGGCTTGTCCCAGTCATCCACATTCCTTCATCGGCTACCAAAACGTGAATGCCCGGGACAAGCCCGGGCATGCCGTGCCGATGGCACTCGTCGAGGATCAATGCGTCCAGGGTTCGCCGCGTCGGAACGAGAAATTGTCGGCATAGGCGACCGGGCGGCGGATCGATTCCTTCGGCTCGATCACCTGGTAGGCGATACCCTTGCGCTCGCAATAGGCGATCGCCTCTTCCTTGCTGTGGAAGCGCAGCGTGATCTGCTGCTTCATGTCGGCCGACGAGGTCCATCCCATCAGCGGCTCGACCGAACGCGGCTGCTCCGGCTCGTAGTCGAGCTGCCATTCCCGGGTCTTGGACCGGCCGGATTGCATCGCGTTCTTGGCGGGCTTGAAAATGCGTGCGGTCATGGTTGGTCCGGGCCTCTTGGTCTTTTCGTCCGATTCCGATGCGTCACGGTGGCAGTTGGTGGAAACCTCGGGGATAGTATAGAGACACCGACCGGGAACTGATCGGTGATTCCGGGCCCTCCCGGCACCCTCGCCAACGGTATAGTCATTATGCTGCACCGTGACAATTGCGTACCCGCCTTCGCCGGGATGCCACCCGGCGGTACTTTGTCGTCGACACCAGCGTATCCGTCCCCTTCGAGAGCTCCCGTCGCATGGCCTTCCTGAACATCACCGCCACCCTCCCTGAAAAGGGCCGTGACCTCAGGCTCGACCTGTTTCGCGGAATCGCGAACTGGGCGATCTTTCTCGACCATATCCCCGACAACGTCGTGAACTGGATCACGACCCGCAACTACGGCTTTTCCGACGCGGCCGATCTGTTCGTCTTCATCTCGGGTTATACGGCCTCCTTCGTCTATGCGCGGATGATGCTGGAGCGCGGCTTCATCGTCGGCGCCACGCGGCTGACCAAGCGCGTCTGGCAGCTCTATGTCGCCCACATCATCCTGTTCGTGATCTACATCGCCTCGATCAGCTATCTGGCGCTGCGCTTCGGCGATTCCGAGATGATCAACGAGTTCAACGTCGCCGGGCTCGTCGACAACGCCACCGAGACGTTGCGCCAGGGCCTTTTCCTGCGCTTCAAGCCGCTCAATCTCGATGTGCTGCCGCTGTACATCGTGCTGATGGGCCTGTTTCCGCCGGTGCTGTGGCTCATGCTGCGCAAGCCCGACCTGACGATGATCTTGTCGATCGTGCTGTGGCTGACCGCGCGCCATTACGGCCTCAACCTCACCGCCTATCCGGCCGGCCAGTGGTACTTCAACCCCTATTGCTGGCAGGTGCTGTTCGTGTTCGGCGCATGGTGCGCGATGGGCGGCGCCCGGCGTTCGATGACGCTGATCAACTCGCCGATCACGCTGTGGGTCTGCCTCGGCTATC
Organism: Bradyrhizobium sp. in8p8; assembly: GCF_000426845.1. GTDB lineage: Bacteria > Pseudomonadota > Alphaproteobacteria > Rhizobiales > Xanthobacteraceae > Bradyrhizobium > Bradyrhizobium japonicum_C. The sequence goes on from NZ_AUGD01000002.1 coordinate 259,569, forward strand.
TCCTGTTCGCGCTGGTCATGACCATGGCCGGGCGCTTCCCCACCTTCGGCGCCATGTTCCCGGAATGGCTGTTCTCGGCCTTCAACCCGAACGACAAGACCAACCTCGCGCCGTATCGCTTCCTGCATTTCGTGGTGATCGTAATCCTGGTGATCCGCTTCGTGCCGAAGGAATGGCCGGGACTGGAGTGGAGGATCTTCGACCCCTTGATCGTCTGCGGCCAGCAGTCGCTCGCCGTGTTCTGCGTCGGCGTGTTCCTGTCCTTCGTCGGCCATTTCGAGCTGACGATGAGCTCGGGCTCGCTGCTCGCCCAGATCTTCGTCAGCGTCGCCGGCATCGCGATCATGACGACGGTGGCCTACTACATTTCGTGGTCGAAGAAGCAGGATAAGCCGCTGAAGCCGCCACCGTCCAAGCCGGGGGCAGCTGCGGCAAAGGCGGCCTGAACCCGCACCGGAGCGCGGCGCCCGGTTGCCCGTGCTTGCTCAGCCGGGACGGACCTGATTGACATGGGTCAACAGAGGCGGCGCCGGCCGGCTTAGTGTCGCCGCGACATGCGCCGCCGCATCGACGCCGGCGGCCTCCTCTCGCACAAGGCCCAGACACATGCCTACTCATTTCCACGCCGTGGTTTGGATCGACCATTCGCAGGCCAGGATCTTCCATCTCGGCCTGAGCGGCTCGGATGAAGTCACGCTGCATCCGCAACTGGCGACACGCCATCTTCATCACAAGGCCAATTCGATCGGCAGCGGCCATGCTGCACCCGACAAGGCATTCTACACTGACGTGACCAAGGCCCTCGCCGAGGCCGGTGAGATCCTCATCATCGGTCCGGCAAGCGCCAAGACGGAGCTCGCCAGCCACATTCGCGCGAGCGCACCCGATCTGGCCAAGCGGATCGTGGCGGTGGAAGCGGCCGATCATCCCTCCGACGCCGAGATCATCGCGTACGCGAAGCGTCATTTCAAACTGCCGCTGCCCCGCGTTCAGGCACCGGGATCGGCCGCAGGCGAGCGGCACACCCGCTAGAACCGCACAGAGCCAGGCTTGAGCCGCGAGGAGATTATCACAATCTCCTCGCGCGCTTCAGGCAGCCTCTTCGCCGTCGAACTCGGTGAACTTCTTGTAGATCCAGTCGCGACCGTCATGGCGGCGCCAGACCTTCCCGACCACGAACTGCCCATTGATGGAGCGGCGCGGCACGATCACTGTCCACAGATGCCAGATCTCGGTCCAGCTCGACCGCGAACCAACGGTCTTCAGGTTGCGATCGAAGGGCATGGACGACACTCGCTGGCGCAGAACTCGACTGATACGCGCGGCGCGACGAACCGTGAGCTGTGGTCGCCCGGATTGAAAGGCAGGCCGTCGCGAGCCGATGTTGATCTAATAACAGCCGGCAAAACGGCCGCAACAACCGCCCGCCCTTAACCTAACCGATCAACCTTACTCCTTGGGATGGAGCGAAGCGACCGGTTGAAAGCCAGAAGCAGCCTTTCTAGAATGCAGATCATTCGAGAACGGGCGCGCTGTTTCGGCGCACCGTCATTTTCATGCTGACCTCGAACTTTGAAAGCAACCGGTCGTTTGGAATTAATCGTTCTGCCGGGGGCCAAATCATGAAATTGCTATGTTCACGCCTAGCGCTGCGCATGACGCCGCCTGCACTGGCCGCGAGGACGCCGTCTCAGGAGACGCCGCAAGCCGCTAACGACAACCAGGCGGTCTGGCCGTTCGCCCCGTTCCCGCCCGGCTGGTACGCGTCAAGCTGACCCGCCCGATCGGAAAAGCGCAACGCCGCGCAAGCGGAATATCATCGCTTGGCGGCGTCCGTTTAGACATTGGGCGCTGAAATCCCCAACACACATATGTCTGCGGCAACAGCTAAAGGTTCGATGAATCTTTGGCAATTCGGCGCCGCGCGCCCCTCAGCAACACCTTGAAAAATCCCGCAGAAGTCGTGTGGCGCAGGCTATGAGCGCCAGGGCTTCAAAGTGATTGGACAGACCTCGCGCAAACGACTCACCCGCACTATGCCGCCCGCCCCGCCTCGGCGATCAAGCCGACTGGGACGTGGCGCTGGAGGCGCTGCCGGACGCGTTCTGCGCATTTGTCCCGAGCGCGCCTTGCGCGTTGTAGGTCTGCCCGGACGGACTGCCTTGCGTGCTCGCGGAGGTCTCGACCTCTGTGGTGCCGTCGGAATAGGTGATGGTGGTGGTGGTGACGCCGTCGATAGTCATGGAGACCTCGCTGACGATGGTCTTGGCCGAGCCGCCGCCGCCCGATCCCGAGCTTCCCCCCGCCGCTTGCGAGGACGATTCCGACGAGGTCGATGAGGCGACCTCCGTCGACGAGGCCGCAGACGTTGAGGATGCCGCAGACGACGACGGCGTCGCGGTCGAAGCGGACGTCGTCACGGCCGCGGTGGTGGATACAATCGCGCTGATCGACATGGAGACCTCGCTCGAAGGAGACCTCGGGCAAAGTGCTGGTTGCGCGCCCGATCCTTGCTTCACGCACACATCCCGCAAAGCAGGCGCGGCGCTGCGAAAAAATCGGCCCGGCAGATCTACTAGCTCGGACGGAGCAACCAAACGCAGCGCCGTGCGTTGCAGGTTTTTCCCAGCGATCTCAGGGTCCCCGTGAATGTCAACTATCAGCGCGCGCCCGCCATGGACGGAGTCATCTCGTCTCACGTCCGTGTGAGCAGAAGCGCGGCCGGTGAATTTCTGCGATCGAGCCGAGACCAATGATGAGCAGGCCGCATAACCAAGGGGGAGCAGTGAGCCAGATCGATAGGACCGAGAAACTATCCAACGTCCCGGAGACCGGAAGCTCGCTGTTGCCGCTCCTCGGACTTGGCGTGGCCGTGATCGCAATGCTGGGCTGGATCTGCACCCTCGCCTGGGGCGCCTGGCGGCTTGTCGACTGGCTGCTGTTCTGAGCGGAGTTGCGGTCGCAGCTCTGCGATCCCATGCCCTGCGAGCCTTCTCGGGACTGGTCGGGGCAGCTGGATTCGAACCAACGACCTGCAGTACCCAAAACTGCCGCGCTACCAGGCTGCGCTATACCCCGAATGTCCGGCGAGCCTCGTCGATACACGCTTCCCGAGCGGTCAGCAAGCTTTCCCAGCCCATCAGCAGGGCTCAACGCGCAGCAGCACGGCGGGCAATCGTCCCGGCCCGCTGGCGCTATTTGCTGCCGAACAGGGGATGGCCGACGCGGTCGCCGGGGCGGATGCCGTACTTTTGCGCCGTTCCCGCCACGACCTCCAGGACGGCCCTGGCGGGACCTCGGGACGAGATGATCTTGGTCGACAGCGGCTCGGTGTTCTCGGCAATGCGCAGGATCCGGCCGTCGGCGCGGATGAAGATCATGTCGAGCGACACGTACGTGTTCTTCATCCACATCGAGATTTCCTGCTCGGGATTGAAGTCGAACAGCATGCCTTTGCCGTCGGCCAATTCCTTGCGGTACATCAGGCCAGTCCGCCTCTCGTCCTCGGTCGTCGCCATTTCCACCGAGAACACCTGTACGCCGTTCTTGGTGACGATCTCGAGCGGCTGGAAGGTGGCGGCGCCGGCAGGCGCGGCGGCGGCACAGCCGATGATGACGAGGATGGCGGCAAGCCAGCCCTTCGCAGCGGACCAGATGGCCTTTCGATCAGAATTCATGTGGGCTCTCGAGGCGTGGCACTTGGCCAGTCCTTACGCGGCGGCAGCCGCAAAGGAAAGAGGCGCGCCGGACTGCCGGCACGCCTCTGCTCACGATGGCGGGAATTGGTGCTCTCAGTGCGACTGCAATCCCGGCGATCCGGTCTCGGGATGAATCTCGGCCGCCATCATGCCCTTGGAGCCGGGCCCGAAGCGGACCAGCACATACTGGCCCGGCCTGAGCTCTGTCATGCCGAAGCGGCGCAGCGTCTCCATGTGCACGAAGATGTCGGGCGTGCCCTCGCCGCAGGTGAGGAAGCCGAAGCCGCGCAGCCGGTTGAACCATTTGACCTGGGCCCGCTCCAGCCCGCTGGTCGGGGTGACCGTGACATGGGTGCGCGGGGGCAGCATCTGCGCCGGGTGGATCGCGGTCGACTCGTCCATCGAGACGACGCGGAAGGCCTGGTAACCCTTGGCGCGCTGGATGCATTCGACGACGATGCGGGCGCCTTCATAAGCCGTCTGAAAACCGTCGCGCCTCAGCACGGTAACGTGCAGGAGAACGTCCGGCCAGCCATTGTCGGGAACGATGAAGCCGTAACCTTTGGAGGCGTCGAACCATTTGATGACGCCATGGACCTCGACGAGATTGGCGCTGGTCTCACCAAGCCCGCTGAACGGACTGAGCCCACTATCCCGGCCGGCCCCCCCGTGCTCGCCCGGCGTCATTCGCCCGGGCGATACTCCCTGCCCGGGAACCCCGAGCTTCTTGGACTCAAATCCGTCCGACGACCCCATAACCCCGGACCCCACACTGCCATGCAGCCCGCCACATCGGCGGCGCTCGAATCACGCGTCTTTAAGAGAATGTTCTCAATTCGACGCGACGCGAATCTTTCGACTCAAAAGATAACACTCTCGGTTGCGAGGCATAGACAAAAAAGAGATTCGCCGGAACCTATGAACAGCTTGCACAGCCGCGAATCAAACTGATGCCTCAATTGCCGACAAAGGGCCCGAGCGTCTCGCCGATGTCGTGGCGGATGACGAGGTCGGCGATATCGTCCTGCTCGGTCGGCTCGCGATTGATGATCACCAGACGTGCGCCGGCCCGCTTGGCCATCATCGGAAAGCCCGCCGCCGGCCACACCACGAGCGAGGAACCAATCGCGATGAAGAGATCGCAGGCCTGCGACAATGCGGTCGCGCGCTGCATCTCGTCGTCCGGCATCATCTGGCCGAAGGAGATCGTGGCGGTCTTCACCGGCTCGTCGCAGGCCGTGCAGTTGGGCGCCGCGCCATCGTCGTCGAAACGACGCCTCACCCAGTCGAGCGGATAGGCCTGCCCACACCCGATGCAGCGCGCATAAGTGGTATTGCCGTGAAGTTCAACCACGTGCTCGCCGGCGAAGCCCGAGGCTTGGTGCAGATTGTCGATGTTCTGGGTGATGACGGCGGGAACCTTGCCTGCGCGATAGAGCGAAGCCAGCGCGCGGTGGCCGCGGCCGGGCTTCGCCGCGGCAAAGACCTCCTCCATCGCGAAACGGCGGCGCCAGGATTCGTTGCGGGCCTCGAGGCTCGCGACGAACTCGTCGAACGGGATCGGACGGTTTCGCGTCCAAATTCCACCCGGCGAGCGGAAATCGGGAATGCCGCACTCGGTCGAGATGCCGGCGCCGGTGAACGGAACGATGATCCTCGACTCGGCAATCATGTCGCCGAGCCGCTCGACGCCGCTCTGAAGATCCAATGCGATCAATCGCGCCTCCCGACTCGTTTTGCCTGACAGCAATATGCGCAAGCGGCAAGATCGTTGACGCTTTTATCAAGCGCGAATGCAATGCGCCCGGCAATCCTTTCCGATCTTCGCTTATCACAATCCTGCAATGCCTCCTCCCCATTGACGCCCCATTCAAGAGCGCCAATGGATGTGTTGACGCGACTCAACGTGATTGCGGCGGCAGCGCTTGAGTTCAGGTGTGCACATACTCAGGTGTAGAGGGGATTTGACATGACCGAAGATGAAGAACGGAAAGAGCGCGAACGCGAAGAGATCGCTGCCCGTGTCGCCGCCTTCCGTGCCACGCAGGAAAAGTTCAAGCGCGAGCGCGACGAATATTTCGTGTCGACGCTGGAGAACGCCCGCAAGGTCGAGCGGCCCTCGCTTTGGCCGTAGGCCGGTCACGCAAGCATGAGCGGGAAGACGCGCGAACGAAAAAAGCCCGGAGCATCGCTCCGGGCTTTTCGCTATCCATGACTACCAATGGCGCCAGTGGTGATGGCGGTGGTACGGCCCGCCGCCGTAATAGGCGTGGGGTCCCGGTCCGTAATAATAGCTCGGGCCGCCGTAATAGCCGTAGCGGGGACCGTAGTACCCATGAGGCCGGGAGGCTGCGACCGCGCCGGCGGTGATCGCGCCGGCGGCAAGGCCGAACGCGAGGCCCGGGCCGATGCCACGACCGCGCGCTTCTGCCGGTGACGGCGCGGCTACTGCCGTCACGCCAACGGCGGCCATGGTGGCCAGAACTGCCAGTGTCTTCTTCATGCTCTCTCCTTCGCGTCGTGCGGAGATAACCGTCAGCGCCAGCGATGGTTGCGGGCCCGGTGAAACCGACCGCTCGAAAAAATGTCGCGACACCGGGAACAGAATCGTCGAGCGCAGATTGACCTTCCAAGTGCGGGAGCCTCCGCCATCCGGGTCGAGGCAACGGCACGAAGACCCCGTCAGCATCTCCGCGATGCTGGCGGGGTTTTCAGTTTCACGGGAGCAGATGGCAGCAGACCATGACGGTTGCCAGCGGGGCCGACGTTCGAGGAGGAGAGCTTGCCGTTATCCGCTTTGCTGGCCCGTATCCGCAGATTGGTTCCCAAGTCCGACGATCAGCACTACGAGGAAATCGTGCGCAGCTTCGGCGTCGGCACACTGCGCCCGCCGCCGACACCGATGAGTGATCGTGAGCTGGCGCGGGCCATTGCCGAGTTCCTGAAGGAGCAGCCGTCGAGCAAATCGGTCGCGACGCTCGGCCGGCGCCTCGACCCCTCCTCTCCCCTTTGAGCAGCGCCCGCCTTGATTTGAGCGGCACTCGTTCGGGAACATGCGCTCCGCGCGCACGTTGTTCGTCCCTTCAAGACGAGGAGGTATGACATGCCGGTGTGGCTCGAAGTCCTGGTGAACCTGTCCGGCTATGCGGGTTTCGTTGCGCTGGCGACCTGCGGCGCCGGCTGCGCCGACACGTCCACCGACGATCGGATGTGCAGCAAGGAACGTTAATTCGCGCGCGGCACTTGCCCTGCCGTTCGCAACAGCCGGTCGGCCTTCACGGCGACGCGCGTGTCCTCGGCCTGCGGCGGCCGCAGCGAGAAGCTGATCTCCACGAAGGCAAGACAGAACAGCGCGCCGACGATGGCGACGCGACGGTAGGTGTGCCGGTCGCCCTGATAAAAGGACGTTTCTGAAAAAGGTGTCATGGCAAAATTGCTTCTTGGCGAAGTCGTTTCTTGCTTGTCTTTGCCCGACACCTATCGCAACCCGCAGCAAGCGCAATGCGATTGAGCTTTTAACCTAACCGAATAGCGTTATCGGCATTCGTGCAAGCTATCGTTAGGCACCACAGGCGGGCACCTTCGCGAAAAGCCCAGACGGACAGCCGACTTGTTCCGGCTTCGATACCATTTCGTTCTCGCAGAACGAATCGGAATCGCAGAAATCGATGCGGAGCAATTCTTAACAGGGGGTTCGCAACGACATGGTCGCGTCGCGTCGTCTTCGATTGCGGATCCCTGCGGCCGCACTGGAACGGAATGAGAGCGTGGTGCCGCTCGCATTTGCTCTCTCTTCGCCTCATAGGGGCGATGAGCACAGGACTGTGCCAGGCACCACGCCTTGCGATACGCACGGTCTTATCGCAGACAGCGGGCAGCGCGTGTTCTGCATCCGACTCCATTTCGTTCCCGAAGAACGAATCGGAATCGGATGAGCAGCGCGCAGCGACTCCTAACAATCAGTGAAGCACGCTCTCACCCTTCGGCGGCACCACTCGTCGTCAGGAATCCATCAGGGGCAAATCAAGCGCGCGCCGCGAGGCACGAGATCGCGCTCACGTGCTGCCGCAGCGCCGGCGCTGATCAAGCCGCCCGCTTCGTCTTGTCCTTCGCCGAGAAACATTCGAGAATCTGGATACGAAGTTCTTCCGCGGCCGGCCCCTCGAGCTTCCTGAGTTCGTTCCAGAGCCTGATCACTTCGCGCTGCTTTTCGACGGTCATGAGTCACCTCCAATTGATCACAAAGGCGGCTCATACTAGAACAAAAAGAGAACGAAATGTCCAGCCCTCTTCAGAAATTTCGCAGACCGTCGAACCTTTTCAGCCGGCCAAGAACTCATGGAGGCTGGGGATTTCAGCGCCCAGTGATACGGCAGCGCCGCCTGACGAACATACTCCGTCGCCGCGGCGCTGTTGCTTTTTGATATTTCAACTTTAAGTTAGCGACACGGCTGGCGGCCAGGCGCTGAATCCCAACGCCGTCAGCCAGAGACCCCGCGTGAGAGCGCGGGGTTTTTCTTTCAGGTCTGAGAGTGCTCGCGTCGGGGACTGCCGTCATCGTCGTGGCAATGTTCGGCATGGCCCCGAGCACCACCTGTCCTCAGCCGTTTATCGTTGCACCGTCCTGCGAGGACGCGCTGCAACGGCATCGCAGGCTTTTCAGACGGCGTCCTTTGCCACCTTCAACGGCGAGGCCTTGACCGATTTGCTGGCGGGCTTCGCCGCAAACTGCATCGGCTCCTTGGTGAAAGGATTGACGCCCATGCGGGCCTCGGTCGCCGGCTTGTTCACGACCGACATCTTCACGAAGCCGGGAACGACGAACTCGCCGGACTCGTTGAGCTCCTTGTAGCCGACCGTCGCCATGTACTCGATCACGGACTTCACATCGTTCTTCGAAAGCTGCGTGCCCTCGGCAATAGCATCGATCAATTGGGTCTTCGTCATCTTCGCCATGTCTGAATTCCTTCGAATGGATTCGCGCGAGCAATGCCTGCTGGAGACGCGGTCGGACCGCGATGGCGCGCTGCTGATTCATGCCAGAAGCCATGAAGCGATGGGGCTTAGAGCCCATCGAGGCCGAAAACGCAAGCACGGGTTCTGCGAGGTTCCCGACTTGTTGTGAAAGACGGCGGGATGCAATTTCCTTGAACCATTCTGCAGCGGGCGCGTCTCGTCGACGATGTCCCTGCGCTTCATCCACGAGAGAGCCACCTCCCGCGCGGGTCTTCGCTTTTGCGTGCCGGCAGAACGCCCCCGCTGCTATAGTGACCCGAATATTCTCGTGGGGCGCTCATGAAGGTTGCTATCGTCGTCGCAGGTTTGATCGTCATCGCTGTCGTAGCGTTCGTCGCGATACAGCCAAGCTTCCTGAAGCCGGCATCCCTCGCACTCGTCAAGAAGTCCGACATCTTCGGCTTCTCGCCCGGAATGACGTTCGAGGAGACCAGCAAGCTCGTCAGTCAACGCCGTTATCTCTGCCGCCGGGGCCGCAGCTCGCCCAGCCTCGAATGCGAGATCAATGGAGCCAAGGTCTCCGTCGACAGCGACGAGTCCGACGCCAGGCACCCGATCTGGCGCGTCAATGCGACGTTGAGCAATCCGGGCTCGCAGGAAGCTGCCGTGAAGTCGATCTCCGACCAGTACAACGCACAGGCCATCAAGAGCCGGGAGGGATGGACATGGATCGTCGGCCGCGGCTTCAAGCTGAGCTATGACGGTCTCGCCTTGAACCTCGTGGACGAGGCCGCGGAGGCACGGCTTCGCAAGGACGAAGCAAAGCGATAGAGCGTGGAGTCACCTCCGCGTGAAATCTGTGGCTCTGCAGGCGTTGTTGACACTTCAGTAACCCAACGCCGCCAAGCTCCCATCAGGTTCGTTGCGTTGGAGTACCCCACAGTGCTGGATTTTGACGAGCTGCGTGAACTCGCAGCCGATGTTCGTATTTTTGTCGACGTCGCCGAAGACAAGGCCGAGGCGCTGAGGGCCGTCATCGCGGCTTACGACGTTGTGCTGGCGATCTTCCCCACCGAAGAGGGCATGGGCCTTCACGTCATCAAGGGCGGCGAGATCCTGGATGGCATTGCAAAATCGCGGACACATGCGATGTACAGCCATACGGCGATCGCAGTTCCCGACCTCGCCCATGCCGAAGCCCTCAAGTTCCTGACGAGGCCCGTCGAACAGCGGATTGCGGCCTGACGCCGCGCAACTTCGCCGGCCTCGGCTGCAATGCCGCGGCCGCACGTAAACATCCGCGCCTGCTCGAACGTGGTGCAGGCCGGGGGCTACAGCTTCGCGGAATTTCTTTGCTCTTGAATATCCTGTTCCCGGGAACATGATTTCCGCACTCCCGTTGGCTCCAGGCAACCAACCAGGAGTTTGCGATGAAGAAAATCATGATCGCCACCGCCGCCCTCGGTCTGATGTGCGGTTCCGCCTTTGCGCAGAACCAGACCGGCCCGGCCCCGCAGTCCAACAACATGCAGAAGCCCGGCATGAACAGCACGGACAAGGGCTCGATGAATCAGGGCACGACCGGAATGAGCAACGACGGGATGAGCAAGGGCGGAATGGTGAGGCCGGACGCGTCCGGTCAGGGCGGCTCGGGCCCGGGCAGTGACCAGGGCGGCACCAAGACGCGCAGCAACATGAAGTAAATCGCTTTTCGCAGAGCCTGCTTCCCGGCCGCGCCGCTCCGCAGCAGAGCGGCGCGGCCGAATTATGCGCGGGCTTCAGCGGCCCGGCTCTAGGCGGTTCGCGGCTTCCGCCGCAGACCGATGCGGGTGCCGGGCAGATTGATCCCGAGCTCGATCGCCCGCGACCTGATCGATGCAATGGGACGCTTGAGTTTCACGATCATCAGCGTGAGGCTCTTTCCGGTTTCACACATGGATCGCAGCAGCCGGTCGTCGTCTTCCGACCAGCGTTCGTGATTGTAGGTTCGGGCAGCCATGGACATGTGCCTCTGAGGCCGGTGAGGCGGGGCCAAGCGGGGGAATGTCAAAGGACCCAGCTTCGCCTTTTCTGAGCGCGGCGGCTGGGTGTCAGTTGAAGGGCGGCTTGTTACGCTGCCGCCTGATCCAGAGATAGTTTTTAGACGCAGCTTTTCAATCGACTTACGGATTTGTAATCGCGGATACGTCTCGCGCCCGCGTTCAGCGAAATTCGCGAACTTTCCGCGTCAATGATCGAGAAAGAATGCTGCGAGTCCGATTGCAATGCAGGAAAGACCGACGATTGCAGTGGTGAGTTCGACGGCGTTCTCCAGGCGCAAGAACCTGACGACGGCGTTCCACACAGAAGTGAGGAGCGTTTCCACGATGGCGCTGAGCAGGCCCTGAAGCATGGCGATTGGTCACAGCCGGTCTCGCCGAGGTTCATCCGCGACTGATCCAAGAGCCGCCTCCTCCGCGAGGCAGTGCATTTTGTTTTGAACTTTCGACCGGCTCGCGCGTCTTACAGTTGAAGCCCCCAAGGCTTCCCCCCGACAGAGAACCCCGCTTCCCCCAGGCGGGGTTTTCCGCTTTCGCGCGCTGCATCAGCTTGCCCGGGATTTCAAGCGCTCTTTGCCGTTGACCTCGCTACCCCTCCCGGCGCACTTTTTGCGCCGGGCAGGGTTTTGAGGAGCCGTGATGCCGAAAACCCTTGTGGAATTCAGAGCGCAGAACCTTCGTTTGCTCGAGCGGCTTTGTCCCGACGATCCGCGATACATCGCGGCGTGGCTGAAGCAGTTCGATGAACAGAACGGGATCGTATCAAAAGCTCGGCCGAAGTCCGGCAAAACCGGTGGAACGTCTCCGCCGCGCAGGAAGGCTGCTTCACCCGGCCGGGCCAGATCAGTGCCCTCCCCTGTCTCACCTCGCTGATCGCAGCAAACGGCGGCGCGCACCCGTTCGCCTTGCGCGCGCGTGCGCTTCCCAGCGCCGGCCGCAAGCTCATGCGGCTCGGCGCTTCCTTCGCGGCCCTGCGGACTTCGTCTTCGGTTTTTCGGTGCTCACCGTGGAGACCCGCGCGACCGAACCGAGAGACGCGGAAAGAATCTCGCGCTGCGCTTCGAGCCAATGCGTCTCGGCGTGGCCGTCCTGACCGCCGCTCTCCATCCAGATCTGATAGGCACGCTCGCGGATCGCTTGTTCCAGGTCTGACATCGCTGTGTCCCTCCGAATTGGAGCGGCATCCTGAGCGTGCTCGGTTAACAAGCTCTCAAGCGAATGACGTTCCCGCACCGGAACAGTTTGCACAGAGCACGCGGCTCTTCGAGGAACCCGTCATCGTACGTCGGCAATGATGGCTGCGACGCGGCGCGAGTGATGATCCACGATCACGAGGGACTTCCCCGCTATCAAATATTGATCGCCCCAAAACCCGTTGAGGATTTGCGTCACCTCAGCCGGAAGATCCGCGGTCTCGGTTTGTCGCGGGACCGACGTGCCGACCATCATTTCGAAATTCGGCCGATCCACCGCAGGACCTTGCGCCGTCGAGAGCACCGACTGGAGTTGCTGGCGCTGCTGCTCGGAAAGGTTCGCGGGCTGGCTGCTCTGCTTGATCTGGCGGGCGCGACCGCCGCTCGAATCCTCGTTTACAGCCGGATCTTCTTTTGCAGCCGTGCTGATCGCGTCGCGCTGTGTTGGAACACCAGTGCCGACCGTGGTCGCCGGCGCGCTGCTGTCGGCTCCGGTCGTTGGGCGCCCAACGTAATCGGTCATGCCGAACATCTGGGGAGCCGCAAGCCAAAGCCCGGAGCCCACGAACAGGATCGCGGCAACCGCCGATCCCCACATCATCAACTTGCGCGTGCCTTCTCTCTCTTGGTCCCGGGAAAGATCTCTGGCCATGTCGAGGTGCCTCCAGTTGCTTGTGGCCAACCCGGGCATTGCTTGTCCGTTCCTCCTGAGCTTCGGCCAACCTCTGTCCGGCGCCTCATCCTTGATTTGGAACGTTGCGTCCGCACCCGCGACAACGATGACAACAGCGCAATCGCCTGCGGTGCTTGGAAGGGGCGATGCCCGACAGTCCATCGGCCCCTTTGACGCTCCCGTTCGAACGGTCAGGCAGAAGCAATGCAGAGCACTCAGAAACCAGGCTGCAGTCGTTCCGGCGGATGCATCCGCTGAACGCAGCCAGCACCCTGCCGGCCCGCACGCCGCGCCGGAGCTGACCGACGCGGACAGGACGCCCGGTTGCGGAATGTTGCCTGAACCGGATGACCCAAACATCAGTCCCAGGGGCTAAGTCGGATGAACGATACTCGGCGGCGCAGTGGTCCCGCGAGGAGTGACGTGTGCATGGGTGGAGCTCCGCCAGTTCCACCAAATAGAGCGGATAGACAATCAAGGAATGTCGGCAGCTTTCCGGCTCTCCCCGATCGAAACCGGCTTGTTCAGGAAATACTCGCGATTGCCCGTCGCGGCTTCCGCGTACTGGTCGATGGCCACGATGATGGCCTGGACGTGGGCATAGCACCACCCTTCCCGCGTCGCTCTGCGACGAACGTCCTCGAGCGCGGTCAGGAAGGGCGACAGGTCTCTCTCGTCGTCGAACCATCGCCTGCTCACCATGTTCTCCCGCCGAGCACCCTGCCCTTGGTCTGGCGCGGCTGTGCCGCCTTCAGCGCGTCGCGTTCGGCACAGAGACTCTCGACCTTCGCCTCCATCCGCGACAGCAGCGCTTGCGCCGAGGCCGTCCCGATCCCCGCGCGCTGCAGCTGGAGGATCTCCTTCCTCTGTCTGCCCATCTGGATGCGCATCCGTTCGATCTCCCGCCTGAGAAAGTCCAGGTCCGGCATGTCTGGCCTCGCGATTTTGAATATGGCCCAATGAGAACAAAAACGGAACGAAGAGTCGAGTCCGACGTTCTACGGAAAACGGAATAGGAGATGTGCAATGGCCGACAACACCCAGAAGGACCCGAAAGACTGGGTTTCCGGAGACGACCCGATGACGGGTGCTCAGGAATCCTATCTCAAGACACTTGCCGAGCAGGCCCATCAGGACCCGCCAGCGGAAGACCTGTCCAAGGCCGAGGCCTCCGAGCTGATCGACAAGATGCGGCAAAAGGCCGGGCTGGAGGAGTGAGCCAGTAGAATTGCGGGAACTCGCCGCCATGTGTATGCAAACGAAATTGGGAATCGAAAATGCCATATTTCGTTTGCGCCCGCGACGGAGCGGGCCAGATCATCTTGAAGCGCGACACCAAGGAGGCAGCCGAGAAGAAGGCCGCCGAACTCCGCGACATGGGCTATTTCGAGGTCGAGATCGTCGCGAAGGGAGTCGAGAAGGCGGCGTGAGGGAACGGAGGCGCTCGGGGCGAGTTGGCCGTGCATGACCAAAGTATCGCTCCAGCACCAAGCCGACCGCGCCGAAGCCCTCGCTGCCCAGACGGCGGATGGCGAAATCAGAGAGGCTCTGTTGAAGGCTGCGCAGGAATATCGGGCCCAGCTCGAGAGCGACGATGACAAGGCCGACCTTGAGTAGACGCGGCCTCATCAGCAAGGTTCGCGTATTGGACCTTGGTGGCGGCTTGACCGCGCGCCCCGCATCGATCGAGCTTCGTCAAAGCAAGTCGCCGACGAGCTTGATGATGCTGACGATCAGGCCGGACAGACATGCCGCGGTGCCGAGGTCGGCCACGTAAAGCAACGCGTGACGTTCGTCCTCATTTAGTTCTGCCAGCGCCTTTCGCATCTTCCCTCTCCATGGCCTCGATGAGTTCTTCGTCATCGAGAACATCCAAAAGACCATCAGTCGTCTTGTTGCAGTCGCGCAGTCCCGGCCCGGCCGACGCCTTCCCTCCCGCGATCCGGCATGCCGGTACTCACTCTGTGAAGCAAAACGCGATCACGAGCGGCGCGTTCCTCTGCTCGATCCTTTGAATAGGCCTGCGCGACAACCCTTCGGAGGTCGTGTCGCGATACTCGTCGTCCACATCGTGTGTCGGCTCGACCCAGATCGCCTTCGGCTTCTGACGGGCTCGGTCAGCTTGGTCTCGGGTTGAGCGGATTCGTAGACCAGCAGGTGCCGAGACCTTGGTCTCTGCCAAGGCTGCCGAGCCAAATACGTCAAACGTTATCGCGCAGCCGCTTCTGACCCAATCCCGATCATCTGTGATGAAGCACACGCAAGCTGCTTACGTCCTGCCGGATTGAATTCACCCTTGTTTTCAGACGCATCGTCTCTATCTGTCTCGCATGGAAATATCCGACATTCAGGATTTTGCGATCCAGGCCCGCCTAGCGGCGGTCCTCGGCGCAGCCGAGTTCGACCGCGTCTTCGCCGGGGTTCGTTTTGCCGAGGTCGAGGGGCCGCTGTTGTATGTCTATGCGAAAGACGAAGCCGCCGCTGCCGCGATCGAGGACGACTTCGCGCTGCTCGTCGCGGACATTGCCGGCCACATCTTGAAGCAGAACATTGACGTCGTGGTCGTGCTGCCGAAGGTGTTGCAGTAGCTGAAGTGACACTTGGCGGCGAGTTCAGTCAATCGCACGCGACCGCCGACAGCGCTTCGGCCTGAACGATCCCGATGTTCGGTCACATGCAGTAGTATTGCCCCATTCGACGCATCGCTTCCGCGCGTACGCTTCGCGCGGTGGCGGTGGCGGTATCGCCCCTAGCGAGCGCTTTCCAGCACAGCGCGATGTTCTGCGGAGTCAAAGCCATCACTTCGGCAAGTCGGCTTTGCGTCAACCGTCGCTTGCGTGAGCAATGCCGAAAGCTCCATGCTCGGCAAGTGATCGTTCGCAGCCTCTTCCCTTCAATCGCGCCTGCCGCGAGCCATTCTCAGATCCTCTCGTTCTAAGCTCGACGAGAGCCCTGCCCTTCCTCCCTCTTTTTTGCTATCTCTCGCTCCTGCCGGCTTCGCCGCCTCAAGACCCTCCATCTTTTCCAGGGAGCAACAACCATGAGATATCTCCACACCATGCTGCGCGTGAGCAATCTCGATGTCGCGCTGAAGTTCTACCAGGATGCGCTGGGGTTGAAGGAGGTGCGGCGGATCGAGAACGACAAGGGGCGGTTCACACTTGTCTTCCTGTGTTCGTCGGACGATCTCGAGGCGCTGAAGACGCAGCCGCCGACGCGCGGGGCGCCGCTCGTCGAGCTCACCTGGAATTGGGACGAAGAAAAGTACGGCGAGGATCGCTTCTTCGGCCACCTCGCCTACGAGGTCGACGACATCTACGCCACTTGCGAGAAGCTGATGAAGGCAGGCGTCACCATCAACCGGCCGCCACGCGACGGCAACATGGCCTTCGTGCGCTCGCCCGACCTGCACTCGATCGAGCTCTTGCAGAAGGGAGATCCGAAGCCGCCGCAGGAGCCCTGGGCTTCGATGCCGAACACCGGTCATTGGTAGCTGCGCGCGGGAACAAGCGCGCACGGCCCGCGTTCACCCTCCAGTGATGCAATTGGAGGAGGATGCGATGGCGAGAGGGCTGTTGCTGTGGATGATCGGCGTGCCGATCCCGGTGATCATTCTGTTGTGGCTGTTCTTCGGCCGCTGACCGTCAGGTTGAACTTTGCAATGAAAGCTCCGCCACGTGCGGAGCTTTTTGCATGAGAGGCGCGCCGCATCGCGCATCGCGTCTTTCGGGAAATTCCGCTATCACCCGCGCAAGGTGGACTTGTAGCCCGGATGGAGCGCAAGCGTAGTCCGGGACAGCCGATGTCAAAGCCCCCCGGATTGCGCTCCGCTCCATCCGGGCTACGACTCCGGACAACGCTGCGGGGAGACGCCTGATGCCTGAGACCAAGCTGACGATCTGGGGCCGCGCCAATTCGGTCAACGTGCAGAAGGTGCTGTGGTGCTGCACCGAGCTTGGCCTGCCTTTCGAGCGCATCGATGCCGGCATGCAATATGGCAAGACCCGCGAGGCCGACTACCTCGCGATGAACCCCAATGCCCGGATCCCGACGCTGGTCGAGGGCGACTTCGTGCTGTGGGAGTCCAACTCGATCATGCGCTATCTCTGCCTCGCGCATGGCCGCGGCACGCCGATCTACCCGGAGGCGCCCAAGCAGCGCGCCAGCGTCGACCGCTGGCTCGATTGGACGCTGTCGACGGTGCAGCCGGTCGACCGCCCGGTGTTCTGGGGCATCGTTCGCACGGCGCCCGCCGAGCGCGACATGATCCAGGTGCAGCGCGATGCCGATGCGGCCGCCGAGGTCTGGGCCATCGCCAACCGCCTGCTCACCACGCGCAGCTTCATCGACGGCGATGCGTTCACGCTCGCCGACATCGCGATCGGCTGCTATGCGCGGCGCTGGCTCGGGGTCGAAGGCATCACCCGGCCGGCGCAGCCGCATCTCACCCGCTGGCTCTCCGAGCTCGGCAAACGGCCCGGATTTGCGCAATTCGTCGCACCGCCGATGTCCTGAGCCGGTGATGCGGCTCAAGCCGCGGCGAGGACGCGAGGAATCGTCGTTCGCGCGCCTGCCGCCGGGCGCTACGGCAGCGCTTGACGGCTACTGTGCATGGGGTTGTTTTCGCGGTTCTGTTTGAGGCCTTAGCGCCAGCCGCGCTCGACCAGCAGCACGATGACGATCAGCACCAGCGTCACCGCGACGGTGGCGAGCCGCGCCGTCCAGCTCATCCCGCGGCCGATCCACCAGAGCAGCGCGCAATACATCAGGACGGGAACGATGAGGTCGAGCCGCAGCAGATCCGCCGGCATGGGCTTCAGCGCCTGACGGCGGTGTCGATGCTGATCGCGCCGCCGATCTTCACGCAGGTCCCGGTGCCCTCGACCATGACGAAGCGCGGGCCGTAGGAGGCGCAGGAGCCCGCCCCGGCCTTTCCGGCGGTGCCCTTCAGCGGCAGGGCCTTGCCTGCTTGCGGGCGCTCGGCAGGCGGCAGGCGCAGGCTCTCAGCCGCAGCTGCGGACGTGGCCATGAGCGAGATCAGGACGAGGAGCGGCATGCGCATTGCCGCCTTGTAGCCCGAACGGAGCGGGCGCGCCATCGGCCCCGCTGCGGCGCGATGTCAGATGAATTTGACGCCGGCCGACTTGCCGCGGCGCCAGACCACCTGGCAGCTCCGCCCCGTGCGGGCGTCGCGTGCGAAGGCCATCCGGATCACGCCCGGAAGCTGGCTCGCGTCCTCGTCCAGCGTGATCCTGGCCCCGGAGTCCGAAATGTCCTGGACCAGGCAATGCCGCGCGGCGAAGCCGCCGTCGAGCGTGATCCAAGCGTGCTGCGACAACAGCTTGCGGGCTGCGCGCTTTTTCGGCGGTGGCATCGGAAATCTCCTACTCAAGCGCTACGCAGGGAACCCTAAGAAACCGTTGAGATCGCTGCCGATCATGCCGAGGCCCGCCGCTGTTCACCGAGGCCCAAAACTCCGTTCCCGAACGGCTTGCCCGGGAGCGCAAAGGCCACTATACGTTCGCCGCTGCAAGCCGCCGGGCGCTGTTCGGCCGGCCAGCGGCCGTGCCGCGGCAAGCGGCAGGGCCCTGTTTGCTCCCTTCGTCTATCGGTTAGGACGCCACCCTTTCACGGTGGAGAGAGCGGTTCGATTCCGCTAGGGAGCGCCAAAGGCGGGAAATCCACCCGCCTGGCATGAACCTCCGCACCTCCGATTTCCGACCAACCTGCGATCGGAACCGGCAAGAGGCCATGGAGCAGCGCCAGACCATCCCGAACGACTCGTCCGGCGCTGCCTCGCCGCCGCCGCCCTGGATGCATCGTGCTGCCGCCCACCCGCCGGACCGCCGGGCCAGGATGCTGGAGCACATGGCGCGCGCCCGATCGCTTCCGCAGCCCCAGGCCGCTGCTTTGCGGCCGACGGCCAAGACGCCGCTCGCGGCGGGCCTCGCCATTCTCGGAGATGCCTGCGGCTACGCAATCCTGTTCGGCACCATCACGCTTCTGTTCCAGTCTCACGTTCCTCTTTACCTCGGCGCGTTTCTTTTCCTTGCCGACGGCAAGCGCATCGAAAGCTTGCTCGGAGCGATCGGCTTGAGGTTCGAGCCTGATGCGATCGGGCCCGATATCGTCAAGGGCTGCGCCTTCTGGTTCGCCTGGATCGCACTGCTCGTCTCCTTGCGGGGCTCTGCCCCCGCCTGGCTCGCGCCGTGGATGCCGCCAGCCGAGTCATGGGCTTCGATCGCCGTCATCATTCTGGCGCTCGCTGCTTTCGATGCAGTCGCAGCGCTGGCGATCCGGCGCGCAGGTGCGCGGTTCGGATTGGCAATCCGCCCCGACAGCCTGATATGGACGACGATCAAGTTCGCCATCGTCGTGGGGCTGCTGGCCTTGCTGGTGCTTCTCGGCGCGGTTTGACACCACCGCCCGGCAATGCACCCCGTTGTGACTTTGTGCCGCGCGTCGTCGCCCCATCTTCGCTCCCCGCATTTACCGGAAATTTACCCCCACTCATGAGCGCGGGTATCAATTGCTTAGAGTTTGCGCCCTACCGTGAAACTACGGGAATAATCCAAGAAGATTGGCGTCCATGTCCGTCGCAGAGTTCCTCAGGCAACGAGCGGTGGACGTGGCGGTGAGCGGCAGCTACTCGCTGCCTCGCTGGTATGATTGCGAGGGCAAGCTCCGCAGCTTCGCTTGCCGGACCAAGCGCGTCTCGCCCTTCCGGATGATCGTGGACGTGCCGGTGGTCGGCAAGGTCGGCGAGCGCGTGACCTCCTACTTCCAGGATTTCGGCGAATTCCAAAGCACCATCAGCGCGACACTGAAGTCGGGCTTTCTGATGGAGCTCGACATGACGCGGGCGCGGCGCGCCTGGATGTCGGAAAAGCTGACGTGGCTCGAGAAGAAACAGAAGGACGACAGCATTCGAGAATTGCGACGTGACGCGCGTTTCGTTCCGCAGGTCTCGCACACCGTCCTGACCCTCGCGGACGGCAGCACTCACCCCTGCTTCATCATCGACGTCTCCACGGCCGGCGTCGCGGTCTCCTCGGAGCATGATCCGGCGGTGGGAACCCCGCTCGCGGTCGGCGCCTGCGTCGGACGGGTGATCCGCAAATTCAACCACGGCTTTGCGGTCAAGTTCGCCGAGAAGCAGCCGCGGGACGACCTCGTCCGCCTGATCGTCCGCGCGCCCATGCTGAAGTCGGCCTGACCCTCGGCACCACCTGCCCTATAGCAGCCCCAATGCCGGATCAGCCTTTCGAGGTCCGTGCCGCGGGCCGGACGTCATTTTGCAGACTTGCGATCGGGGGACCGAATGGCAGTCGACAAGATCACGGTTGATAAGATCAAGGTTGGCAAGATCACCTGGGACAGGGTCGGCCGGGTCACCGAGCCCGGACGCTACATATACACGTTCGGCTGGCTCACCATCACCGCCGGTGACCTCGAAATCTGGAGACGATATCCGCAGGCTGCATTCACGCTGCTGGCCCAGCCTTCCGAATCGCTCGAATCCGTTGGTGAGGAATTCCATCTCGGCGCCTTCGACGTCGCACCCGACGCCCCGCCGCCCATCACCACCCACTGAGCCCGGAGAGCGCGGCCGTCACCAGGGGCGATCAAGCGCGGCCGGCCTGAGCGCTGGCCGACAGGTCCTCGCGGCGGGATGCTGCACGGTGAATCGAAGAAACCTGCGCATTTCCCTGATCTGGCTTGGCTATCTCGATCGATCCAAAGGCGCGCGGACGCTGCCATGGATGGCGAGCATCTTTTGTCATGCAATTGATTGCGCTTGTGTTCTACATCTCCATCGACGCTGCGATTGAACGGGAGCTATCGCACCCATGAAGCGAGCCGACAGCAGGCGCATGACACATGGTCGCATCGGCGAACGTAGATAAGCGGATCAAGGGAACCTATTTTCGGCGCCAATGTATTTGATCGAAGCGCTCCCCACCGTCGTTGGAACTGCCGCCATCGCCCCGGCGCTCCTGATGTTATGGCTCGTCATCGCCGCTGAAGAGCGCCCCGGCCCGCCGGCCCAGGTCTGGACTGCCTTCTTGCTTGGTGCAGCCAGCATTTCGCTCTTGGGCCTCGCCCGCGCCCCCTTCGCCAAGATGGTCGCGGCCCCCGACGACCCGTGGGCCGCGCTTGCGATGCATTCGATCTTCGGCGTCGCGTTACCTGAGGAAGCCGTCAAGGTGATCGCCATCGTGCTGATCTCCTCGACCAAGCGGCGAACCTTTGCCAATCCGATGGACACCGTCGTCTATGGCGCTGCGGTCGGCCTCGGCTTCGCCGCTTACGAGAACCTCGCTTACCTGGTCCAGCACGCGGACATGTGGCGCTCGCTGGCCGCCCTCCGCAGCGTGCTGACCGTGCCGTTCCACGGCGCTCTCGGCATCATCGCAGGCGCCTACCTGACGATCGCGCGCGCGGGCACGGCGCTGGGCGCGAACCGCCATCATCGCGATTGGGCTCGTCTTTCCAGCCGGCTGTTGATCTTCGCTGCGCCGCTCGCGTTGCATTCGGCCTTCGACTTCCCGTTGCTGACGCTCCAGCGCATGCCCGATCTCGATCCGACCCTGCGGATGTGGCTGGGCGCCGCCAGCCTCCTGATCGGCTTCGGCTCGATCGCATTCGCGATCCGCCTGGTCCGGCGCGTCGCGCGCCACCATGCGCCCCGGACCGATCTCGCGCGCGAGCGGCTCAGCCAGCTCCGGCGGATGTGGGCACTGCTGCTCGCCGGCGGCGGCATCGGCTTCCTCGGGCTCGCCTTCGTCCTGACCTCGATCCATCACTGGCTGACCAACCCCGAGCGCAACCTGACGCTGGCTCTGATCCCGATCGGTTTCGTCTCGATCCTGCTCGGCCTGGCACTTCTGATCGTCACAACGGCGATCTACATTCTCGGCCGCAACCGCATCCGCACCAGCGCGGACGGCTTTTCCTCGGCACCCGGCGGCGGCTGAGGCGCGCAATGGCAAGCGCCGGGCGCGCATACTAGATTAGATTGATCTGCAGGGCTGCTTACGGGATCGAGGCAATCATGACATCGCCTGAAGAATTTTCACGGCTGCAATCCGCTATGAACCAGGCGGTCAAGACGCATTGGAAGGCTTTCCTGTTCGAGGGAATCCTGCTTGTGGTTCTCGGCATTGCCGCTTTGATCCTCCCGCCACTCGCAAGCCTTGCGACCACGATCTTCCTCGGCTGGATGTTCCTGATCGGCGGTATCGGCGGACTGATCGCGACCTATTGGGCGCGCAGCACGCCAGGGTTTTGGTGGTCGCTGATCTCCGCCGCACTCGCCGTCCTCACCGGGATGCTCCTGCTGGCGCGACCGATGCAGGCCGTGCTGACGCTCACCATCGTGCTCGGCGCCTACTTCCTTGCCGAGGGCGTTGCCACCATCATGTACGCGCTGGAGCACCGCCGGGAGCTGAGCGGCCGCTGGTCTTGGCTCCTGATCTCGGGGCTTGTCGACATCGCGATCTCGTTCATGGTGATCACGGGACTGCCGAGCTCGGCGGACTGGGCGATCGGCGTTCTCGTCGGTATCAACCTGCTGTTCGGCGGCGCCTCGCTGATCGGCATGGCCCTCGCGGCACGCAAGGACAGCACCTGAAGCGCTCGTCACGTCTTGCGCCGATTTGGGGGGTGACAACCCGCCGGCGGCACGCTATATGGCCTGCCATGATCACCGTCGCCACCAGCTATTTTTGGTACTTTAGCTACGACAGCTCGCTGGCGGCGGGAGGATCGCGCTCAATCTGACACATTGCAGCAGACGTCCGAACAAGCCGCCAGACCTGGCGGCTTTTTTGTTGGCCGGCAGGTTCTAAACCAGACAGGAGCCCGCCGTGCTGAGCACGACAGACGATCTTCGCATCCGTGAACTGAAAGAACTGAGCACGCCGGAAGAGGTGATGCGGGAGGTCCCGCGGACACTCACCGCCACGCGCGTGGTGATGGCCGCGCGCAACGCCATCCATGCGATCCTGAGCGGCCAGGACGACCGCCTCCTGGTCGTGGTCGGCCCCTGCTCGGTGCACGATCCCAAGGCCGCCCTCGACTATGCCGAGCGCCTCGCGAAGCTGCGGGAAGATCTTGCCGACCAGCTCGAGATCGTGATGCGCGTCTATTTCGAGAAGCCGCGCACCACCGTCGGCTGGAAGGGGCTGATCAACGACCCCGATCTCGACGGCAGCTTCGACATCAACAAGGGCTTGCGGCTGGCGCGCAACGTGCTGTCGGCTGTGAACAATCTCGGCCTGCCCGCCGGCACCGAATTCCTCGACATGACGACGCCGCAATACATCGCCGACCTCGTGTCCTGGGCCGCGATCGGCGCGCGCACGACCGAGAGCCAGATCCATCGCGAGCTGGCGTCGGGCCTGTCCTGCCCGGTCGGATTCAAGAACGGTACCGATGGCAACGTGCGGATCGCGGCGGACGCGGTGAAGTCGGCCTCGCATCCGCATCATTTCATGGCGGTGACGAAGCTCGGCCGTTCGGCGATCGCCTCGACCGCGGGCAACGAGGACTGCCACATCATCCTGCGCGGCGGGAGCAAGCCGAACTACGACGCGGCAAGCGTGGCGGCCGCCTGCAACGATTTGACCACGTCCGGCGTCGCGCCGCTGGTGATGGTCGATGCGAGTCATGCCAATTCGAGCAAGAAGCCGGAGAATCAGCCGGTGGTGATGGCCGATATCGCTGCTCAGATCACCGGCGGCGAGAGCCGCATCATGGGCGTGATGATCGAGAGCAACCTCGTCGCGGGCCGGCAGGACGTCGTACCGGGCAAGCCGCTCACCTACGGCCAGAGCATCACCGATGGCTGCATCGACTGGCCCACCACGGCAAGCGCGCTCGAGCAGCTCGCCGACTCCGTCGAGATCCGCCACAACATCCGACGCGCTGGGCGGCACGAGCGGTCGGCCTAGCTCTCGAGCAACCAGCTGTCGCTCCACCACCTCTCCCAACGGGAGAGGTGGAAGCCTCAACAGCCGCGGCAGATGCTCTTGATCTTGCGATCGAGCTCCGCGTCTTCCTTGTTCGCGGGCGTGTTCGGATTGCTCAGATTCTTCTCGCTCGGCACATCGGCCGCGCGCGGCTGACGGTGACCGACCGGCGCCGGCAATACCGTTGCAGGGATCCCACTGCCGGACGTCGGCCCCTTGGAGCCACCGGTCTGTGCCATCGCGCCGTCACCCAGCAAGAGCACAAGCGATGCTGCCAGCATGATCTTTTTCATTTTCGGTGCTCCATTCTTAAATCGGCGCTCTCCACTTCCGCTCAAGTCTCTGGCGGATAAAGATGAACGTCGCCACAATAATCCACGATACGATAGCGCGTTTCGGCTCCCGCATCATCCGCAGGCAGTGCGGTATTTTGCGTCGTCAATAGGTAGCTGGGTCCTACCGGCGACTTGCCGGCGCCGCCGGGAATGTCGATGACATAGTCCGGCTGACAGAGTCCTGACACGCGCCCGCGCAGTTGCCGCATCAGGTCCTGTCCCTGCGCCAACGTCGTTCGCAGATGCGCGGTGCCCGGCGCAAGATCGCCGTGATGCAGATAGTAGGGCTTGATCCTGCATTCGACGAAAGCTCGCATCAAATCCGACAGAGCGACGATGTTGTCATTGACGCCGCGCAAAAGCACGGACTGACTCACCATGGGAACGCCGGCGTCGACCAGACGCGCGCAAGCGGCGCGCGCCGCTCCAGTCAGCTCGCGCGCATGGTTGGCATGCAGCGCGATCCAGGTGGTGGCGCCATCGACCTTCAGTGCAGCGACCATCTCGTCGCTGATGCGCGCGGGTTCGGCCACCGGCACGCGGCTGTGAAGACGGATGATCTTGACGTGTTGGATCGCGGCCAGATCGGCCATGATCTCGCTCATCCGCCGCGGCGACAGCATCAGGGGATCGCCGCCGGTCAGAATCACCTCCCAGATCTCGTCATGTGCCCGGATGTAGTCGATCGCCGCGCGATAGGCGCTGTCGGACAGCGCATTCTCCTTGCCGGGCCCCACCATCTCGCGGCGGAAGCAGAAGCGGCAGTAGACCGCGCAAACGTGAACGAGCTTGAACAACACGCGGTCGGGATAGCGGTGCACGATCCCGGGAACCGGCGAATGCGGATGGTCACCGATCGGATCGGCGTTCTCGCCCGGCTTCAGGTCCAGTTCGGCCGCGGTCGGAACGAATTGTCGCGCGATGGGATCGTCGGGATCCGATGCGTCGATCAACTCGGCCAGATCGGGCGTGACCGCCACGGCATAGCGCGCGGCAACGCGTTCGAGCGCCGGTAGCGCTGCCGCGGGCGCCAACCCCTCGGCGATGAGCTCGGCAGGCTCACGCAGGGTGCGTGCAAGATTCGCCTTCGTCATCTATCATCCGCGGGCGGTGTCCACACCACCTGATCAATTCGTGTTGCGCCGCTCGCCAACATGACCAGCCGGTCGAAGCCGAGTGCGACGCCACTCGCCTCCGGCATTGCGGCAACCGCAGCCAGAAAGTCCTCGTCGAGGGGATAGGCTTCGCCGTATCGGCGCTGTTTCTCGATCATCGACTCCGTGAAACGTTTTCGCTGCTCGTCGGCATCGGTCAGCTCTCCAAAGCCGTTGGCGAGCTCGACGCCGCAGGCATAGACCTCGAAACGCTCGGCGACCCTCGGGTCGTCCGCCTTCGCCTGCGCCAGCGCCGCCTCTGGAGATGGGTATTCAAACAGGATGGTCAAACGCCCCTGCCCCAGATGCGGCTCGACATGCTCCACCAGGACCTTGCTGAAGATGTCGGACCAGCTGTCGTCCTCGGCAACACGGACCTTGGCCCCGGCCGCCGCAGCGAGCGCGGTACGGTTAGCCTCGCCGCCCGGGATTGTCGACAGCAGATCGATCCCAGCGAAACGTTCGAAGGCACCCGCGACGGTCAGAAGCTCGGGCTCGGCGAACGGATCGGCGGTCCGACCGCGGAAGGAGAAGGACCCGATCCCGGTCGCCTGCGCCGCACGGGCGATCACGACGATGCAATCGGCCATGATGGCATCATAGGGCGCGTCCGCTCGATACCATTCCAGCATGGTGAATTCGGGCAGATGCAGGTCGCCGCGCTCGCGGTCCCGGAACACCCGCGCGAACTCGAAGATTCGCGTCTCACCTGCCGCCAGCAGCTTCTTGCAGGCAAATTCGGGCGAGGTCCGCAGGTATCGGCTCGCACGGCTGCCGTCGGGCCGCATGATCTCGGTGCTGGGGGCGTGCAGATGGGTCTCATTGCCGGGGGAGACCTGTAGGACCGAGGTTTCGACCTCCGTGAAGCCCTGTTCGGCGAAAAAGCCCCGCAACGCCCCGGTCACGGCTCCCCTGGCCTGGAGGAACGGACGCCGGTCAAGGTGCCGCGAGGGCGCCCAGAATGGCGACAACGGCTTGTCCCCGGCCATCAACCGGTGGCCCCAGCCGGCAGCAAAGTGCTGGCTTCCAACGGCAAAATCAGTATGTTGCGGCCCGAAACGGGCGCCAAGGTCCGATTTGAGGCCCCAAGTCCCCCATCAATTTGACCACGTCCTGGCCGCAGCCGGGCCAAGCAAGCAGGAAATACAGCCTTGAGAGTCATCGCCAGTTCTATTCGCAAGGGCAACGTGATCGAGCAAGACGGCAAGCTTTATGTCGTCGTGAGCGCCGAGAACATCCATCCCGGCAAGGGTACCCCGGTTAGCCAGATCGAAATGCGCCGAATCTCGGACGGGGTAAAGATCTCCGAACGCTACAAGACCACCGACCAGGTCGAAAAGGCCACGATCGAGGAGCGCAACTACACCTACCTCTACGAGGATGGCGACGGCTACCACTTCATGAACCCCGAGACCTACGACCAGGTCCAGGTCTCGAAGGACGTCGTCGGTGATGCCGCCGCCTACCTTCAGGAGAGCATGACCGTCAAGCTGTCCATGCACGACACCAACCCGGTTGCGATCGCGCTGCCGCAGCGCGTGACGCTGGAAGTGGTAGAGACCGAACCCGTGACAAAGGGCCAGACCGCCTCCTCCTCCTACAAGCCCGCGGTGCTCTCCAACGGCGTGCGCACCACCGTCCCGCCGCACATCACCGTCGGCACCCGGGTGGTGGTGATGACCGAAGACGGCTCCTACGCCGAGCGCGCCAAGGACTGAGCGAGCAATCGAGGATCGGAACAGGTACCGCCGGGGGGCGAGGCAGTGGGCAGAAAGAGTCTCCGCTTCGTCTCGCTTCTGCTGGCGCTGCCGCTTCTCGTTGCCACCCCCCTCGCTGCGGATGAATTCCGCAGCCCCTCGCTCACGGCCCTGCGCGTCGACTGGCGCGCAGCGCTGGACCAACTCCGGATCGAGATCAACAGCCGTCCCCAGATTGCGGGCGAGTTCATCTTCGCACCCCGCCGCTCGGTGCCGCGCTACGATCCGCGCGCGATGCCGGCATTGGTGCAGCTGAATGCGGTCTCTTCGCGCTTCTTCACCGGCATTGCCCGAAGTCCCGTACCTGTGCTGCTGCCGTTCGACGTCGCCGCATACATCGAGGCGCAGCGCAGCGGCGCGCCGGTGACGCTCGCGCTGTCACGCTACCAGGCCGACTTCAATCCCGTCGACATGTTCCATGCCGGTCCGGCCGGTTACAGCGCGACCTTCTCGTTGGAGCCCGGCGCCGGTGAGGGCATGCCGAGCCGGGTGTTCGCAAGGCCCGTGGAGGTACAGATCACCGGCTCGGCACTCGTCTACGACATCGCCGATCCCGCCGGCGGCAAGGGCGAGCCGGTCAAGCCGCTCGCGACAACCTATCCGGATCTGCGCAGGTTCATCCGGGAAGGTTATGTGCGCTACGCTTTCACCCGCTTCGGCGCCGCCTATGTGGTATCGATCCAATGCCTCGACAGCGTCGCCAAGCCGCGGCGGCTCGCCTGCAAGGAGGCCTATCCGGTCGCCGAGCGCTTCCTGAGGGCGCTGCGAGTCGCAGGCGGCCAGCGCATGCGGCCGTTGACGGACATTGCCTCCAACGTCATCGATCGCCCCGCGGCGCGTTCGCCGGATTTCAGCTACCGGCCGAGCGGCGATATCATCCCGAATACCGGCTACCGTAAGCAAGGCGGCCATCCCGACGCGATGGCCTATGCGCAGATCCGCTTTCCGCTCGAGAAGGCACCCGCTTTCGTGCGCTCGCAATCCTACGGCAAGCGCGACAAGAGCGGCGAAGGTCCGACCGCCTATCCCTGGCGCGACAATTTCTGCGAGGCGCGCAGTTTCGAGGTGTGGCAATGCGCCGGCGGATACGGCCATCAGGGCGAGGACATTCGCGCCGCCGACTGCCCGTCGCCCGGCGAAGGCCGCGAGCCCTGCGACCCCAAGCAGCGTGCCGTCGTCGCGGTGCGCGACGCCATCGTGATCCGCGGCGTCAGGGACCAGGCCGCGACGCTGCAGATCAACAGCCGCACCGAGCACATCCGCTTCCGCTATATGCACATGAACCCGCAGGCGATGAACGCCGACGGCCTCGTCAACGGCCGCCTCGTCAGCGAAGGCGAAAAGATCGGCGTGGTCTCGAACTATCTCGACCGTCCCGCCGGAACCTCGCTGCACCTGCATTTCGACGTCCAGGTGTTCACCCGCGACGGCTGGATC
The DNA here is from genome assembly GCF_000426845.1 of Bradyrhizobium sp. in8p8. Lineage (GTDB taxonomy): Bacteria > Pseudomonadota > Alphaproteobacteria > Rhizobiales > Xanthobacteraceae > Bradyrhizobium > Bradyrhizobium japonicum_C. Next base: position 287,784 of record NZ_AUGD01000002.1, read on the forward strand.
TGGGTCAGTCCCTATGTCACGCTGGTCTCGGCCTACGAGCGGCTGATACGCGCCCGCGGCCGCGAGATCGGCCCAGATATCGCAGTCACGTCGCAGCCGGTGGCTCACGCTCTGCCGGAAGACGTGATCAAGCCGCACCGGCGCGAGGGATCGAGCGGCGACAATTGACGGCTTGCTCGTTCCAATGCCTGGCTATGCAAGATTGTCGTCGCGCACCACCGCCAGTTCGAACGAAGAAGGGACAGGATTGATGAGCGTCGGACTGATCGGTCTTCTCGACGATATCGCGGGGATTGCCAAGGTGGCGGCGGCCTCGCTCGACGATGTGGCGGGCCAGGCTGCCAAAGCGGGCACAAAGGCTGCCGGCGTGGTGATCGATGACGCGGCCGTCACGCCGAACTACGTCATTGGTTTTGCATCGAAACGCGAGTTGCCGATCGTCGGCAAGATCGCGCTCGGATCGCTGCGCAATAAACTGCTGATTCTGCTGCCCGTTGCCCTGTTGCTCGGATACTTCCTGCCTGCAGCGGTCACGCCGCTCCTCATGCTGGGCGGAGCCTTTCTCTGCTACGAGGGCGCCGAGAAGGTGCTCGAAGCGGTGCTGCCCCATCATGCGCATCACCACGAAGCTCAGCTCCAGCCGATTGCGCTGAATGCCCGCTCGGTCGAAGACGAGAAGGTCGCGAGCGCTATCAAGACAGACTTCATCCTGTCGGCGGAGATCATGGCGATCACGCTGGCGGCGATTCCGGCGGGCAGCATCTGGACCCAGGCGTTGGTGCTGGCGCTGGTCGGTGTCTTCATCACCGTCGGGGTCTACGGCGTGGTGGCTCTGATCGTGAAGGCAGACGATGCCGGCATGGCGCTTGCGCGCTATGACGGCGCCTCAGTCATCGGCGGCGCGATCCGCATGCTGGGACGCGCGCTGGTCCGCGGCATGCCTATCTTCCTGGCCGTGCTGAGCACCATCGGCACCGCCGCCATGATCTGGGTCGGCGGCGGCATCATCCTGCACGGCATCGAGAAATACGGCCCGCCCGCGGTCGGTCACACCGTCCATGCTGCAACCGAGGCGGCCGCACACCTTCTTCCCTCCGTCGCCGGCATCATCGATTGGTCGGTCGAGGCGGCCATCTCGGGCGTCGTTGGACTGCTTGTCGGCGCGATTGCTATTCCGGTTGTCGAATACGGCCTCTCGCCGGCATGGAAGCTGTTGAGGCGATCGGAGCCGGCTTGAATACGCAGCCGAGACGACGAATGGCGGCTAATCCAAGAAAGTCGTGAGCTGCGCGCCCTCATCCGCGACGAACACCGCGATCAACTCTGCCGGCTCCGTCATGCTGGCATTGGCCGAGACCAGATGCGTCGAGCCGGGCGGCTCGAAGAAGGACTGGCCGACCCCGAACGTCTCGACTGGGCCGCCACCGAGCTGCGAGCGGATCTCGCCCTTGGTGATGTAGGCGGTGACAGAGCCCGCATGACGATGCGGCCGTGAAAATCCGCCGGGACCATAGGACACGCGCACGATGGTCACGCGCTTGCCGGGGACGTTCGGCAGCGCGTAGGAGCCGATCGGCTCGATCTTGTCGAGCGGCGAACTCTCCGCCGCAGTGGCACAGAGCGGGGCTAGCGCGTCTGATACACTGTCGATCGTCACCGGCAGCGCTTTTCCAATCGCAAGCGCGCAGGCGAGTCCTGCAACGACGGCGAGCGCCGTCGAACGTGACGGTGCCGGGTATGGCAGGGCCGAAACGCTGATGGCCGACATCGTGACCTCCCCTTCTGCTGATCAGGAGGCAGCGGCGGCCGCGACGGCCGGTCGCTTCGCCGGCGTCCAGCGATAGGCGGCGCCAAAGCGGTTCCAGACATTGATCGATGCGACGGCCGAGGTCAGGTACATCAGCTCGGTCTCGGAGAACTCGCGGGACGCTTCGGCGTAGACCTCCTCGCTGACGCCCTCGGGCAGACAGGTGAGCGCCTCCGCCCAGGCCAGCGCGGCACGCTCGCGCGACGAGAAGATCGGCGCCTCGCGCCAGACCGCCACCAGGTTGAGCTTGTCCGCAGGCACACCAATCCGTTCGGACAGGAGAATGTGATGCTGCACGCAGAAAGCGCAGCCGTTGATCTGCGAGGCGCGCAGCTTGACGAGTTCGAGCAGCTGCTTGTCGAGCCCAGCCTTGGCCGCGAGCTGGCCGAGCGCCAACACCAGATCATAGGCATCGGGAGCGATCTTCTTGAAATCCTCGTATTCGCTGCGGGCGTGTGACATTGCCGTTCACCTCGTCTTGTTATATGAACCCTTACATCTTATAAGAGCTCTGATATGACGCGCAAGGCGAAACACGTCGTGAGACCGGGACGAAAAGCGCTCGAAGCCGGCACCGTGCATGTTCCTGCTCCGGGCGAAGGCAAGCGCGGCGAGCAGGGTTATCTCGGCTACCTCCTGCGCCAGGCCCATGCCGCGGTCCGGCTGAAGATGGAGCGCACCCTTGCCGATCTCGGCGTAACGTCGCCGCAATTCGCGGTATTGACGATGTTGAATGCCTATCCGGGCCTGTCAGGCGCCGACGTCGCCCGCCTCACCTTCCTGACCCCCCAGACCGTGGGCGTCATCATCCGCAATCTCGATCGCGACGGAGCCATTGCGATGACGCCTCATCCGGTCCACGGCCGCATCCAGCAATGGACACTGACGCTGCGCGGCGCCACGCTGTTGAAGGAGTGCCGGCAGCGTGTGCTCGAACTGGAAAAGCGTCTCGCCAGGGATTTGGATAGGAAAGCTGAAGCCGCAATCCGGCATTGGCTTGCCGCGATTGCGACTGACCTACAGGAGGGTTAGACGACGTCCCCTCGGAGCCGCGGGCGCGCCCCTCTACCCATCTTTCAGCGCATTCTTGACCTCGCCGTCGGGCCAGGTCTCATCGGCCGCGATGACCCGTACACAGCTTTGGTCGGCGGTGTTCACCAGCACATGCGAACTCACACGGTCGGCGCTCCGCTCCAAGTGCAGATCGGTCTCGGGCTTCCAGCTCAGCGTGGCCGCGAGGTCGCCGGGAAAGATCTGCCATTGCGATCCGTCGTCGAGCTCGACAACATGGCTTTCCGCATGCGCGCGTATCTTCATCCGACCCCCGGCTCGATCAATCAATGGTGAAGGAAGGCCCCAGCCAAAGCCGAGGCCCCTATTCGTCAGTCGTTGTCGTGATGAATCACGGTTTTGCTGCGATTGCCGAATTCATCTTCCTTCTTGATCACCGTGGTGCGGCTTGACGGCTCGCGTTCCTTGATGACCGTGGTGCGATCACGCTCGCGGACGCGGTAATCCGGCGACTGGCCCACAGTGACACCGGCACCGACCGGACCAACATGAACGCCGACTTCACCAGCGAATGCAGGCGCCGCGATCGCGGTAGCCATGGCGGCGGCAAACAGAACTTTCCTCATCTTCTCCTCCTCGTTTCCTTCGGAGGGAATGCAGGACTGCGACACTTTGTTCCGCGGGAAACGGGTTGTTCCGGCCCTGTGGGAACCGGCTCACATGGGCCACGTTTCCCGCTAGAATGGCTGGATGACACAAACTGATTCCTGCGCCCAATACACCCGCCGCACCCTCCTGAAATCTGCACTCGGTGCGACCGCCCTGCTTGCGTCGGCGGACCGCGCTCTCGCGGCACCCGCGGGCTTCGACGAGTGGCGCGAGACCTTCCGCGTGCGCGCGACGGCCAAAGGTATCTCCGCCGCGACATGGCAGCGCGCGATGGGACGTGTCGAGCCTGACATGAGCGTGTTCAGGCAGATGCGCAACCAGCCTGAATTCCGCGAGGAGATCTGGCAATATATCAACCGCCGCGTGTCCGACTGGCGCATCATCAACGGCAAGATCGCGCTGAAGAACAACGAGGCTTTGTTCGCGCGCATCGAGCGCGATTTCGGCGTCGAGCGCGGCACGCTGCTGGCGCTGTGGGGCGTCGAGTCCGCCTATGGCGATCCCCTGGTGCAGCAGAATCACATGAGGCCGGTGTTTCCCTCGCTCGCTGCGCTCGCCTGGAACGAGCCGCGCCGCAAGACCTATTGGGAGACCGAGCTGATCAACGCGCTGCGCATCGTCGAGAAGGGTTGGAGCACGCCGGAAGAAATGCGGGGATCCTGGGCCGGCGCCATGGGACATTCGCAATGGATGCCGGAGGTCTGGCTCAATGTGGGCATCGATTACGACGGCGACGGCAGGGTATCGCCGTTCGGCAAGCCCGACGACGCGCTGGGTTCGACGGCCAAATACCTCGTCAACCGCGGCAAATGGCATCGCGGCGAGCATTGGGGCTACGAGGTGCGCGCGCCCGGCAACCTCAGCGGCCGCCGCACCTATGCGGCGTGGCAGGCAGCCGGCGTGACCCGCGCCGACGGCCGTTCGTTTCCGCAGCCGAACGCATCCGCGCAGATGTGGACGCCGGTTGCGGGCGGGCCGACCTTCCTGCTGGGACCGAACTTCTATTCGGTGAAGAGCTACAACCCTTCCATGAACTATGCGCTGGCGATCTGCCATCTCGGCGATCGTTGCCTGGGCGCACCGCCCTTCATCCAGCCGTTCCCCGGCTCCGAGCGCGCGTTGACGCTGGCCGAAGTACAGGAGATGCAGACGCGGCTGACCAAGGCCGGCTTCGACACCGGCGGCACCGACGGGCGCGTCGGCAACGATACGATGAAGGCGGTCAAGGATTTCCAGCAGCGCGCCGGGATCACGCCGGCGGATGGCTATGGCGGGCTGAAGGTGCTGGCCAAGCTGCGGCAGGGGTTGTAGGCCGACGTCCTCTCATACGGTCACTCCGGGTTCGCGCTTCGCGCGCCCGGGAAGGACCCGCTGAGATCAATGCCGATACTGCGGCTCTTCCGCATCGAGCTGCCTACGGATTGCGACGAGATGCAGCCGCGCGGATTCGGCATCCCCCTCGCGCATCTGCCTGTAGGTCTCGGCCGCCACGGCCGGATCGACCGGCAGCACCTTGCGTCCGGTCGACATCGCCAGCACCTGCACCTCGGCGGCGCGTTCGAGGTAATAGAGATCGTCCCAGGCTTCCGCGATGGTCGGCGCCAGCACCATCACGCCATGATGCTTCATGAAGACGATGTCGGCATCGCCGACGGCAGAGGCAATGCGCGCACCCTCGCGGTTGTCCAGCGCGAGGCCGTTATAGTCGCGATCGACCGCGGTGCGGCCATAGAATTTCAGCGCGGTCTGGCCGGCCCAGATCAAGGGGTCGCCTTCAGTCATCGACAGCGCCGTCGCGTAAGGCATGTGGGTGTGGAAGGCGACTTTCGCGCGCGGCAGGCGCTTGTGCATCTCGGCATGGATGTAGAAGGCGGTCGCCTCGGGCACGCCGTCGCCGTCGAGCACATTGCCATGGAAATCACAGATCAGGAGCTTCGACGCCGTCAGCTCGCGGAAGGCGTAGCCGTAGGGATTGACGAGGAACAGATCGTCATGGCCGGGCACCACGGCCGAGAAGTGGTTGCAGATGCCTTCCTCGAAGCCGTTCCGCGCCGCCATGCGGAAGCAGGCGGCAAGATCCTCGCGTGCGGTGCGGATCGCATCGGTCGCAAGGTCCGGCCGGTTGGAGCGGATTGGCGCTGGCGCGGGTGAGGAAGCATGAAGGCTGTGCGCCATGGCGAAGGACACCTCTGTCGGTAAGCTCCCCGCGTTGTACAGGGCTGGCGCTTGCACGTCAGCCCCTTGCGTGCGCCGCCCTGCCCTGCGTGGCTTATGCGCGCCGCGGCACGCCCCCGGCATTCATGCCGCCATCGATGACGAGCTCGCTGCCGGTGACGTAGCGCGAGGCATCGGAGGCCAGATACAGCACGCCCGAGGCGATCTCCGCGGCCTGACCGGCACGGCCGAGCGGCGTCACGACACGGGCGCGCTCCTCGGGATCGATCGGGGCGTTCTGGCCCGCGCCGGTCGCTCCCGTCGGGATCTTTCCCCAGATGGGCGTATCGATAATGCCGGGGTGAACCGAATTGACCCGGATGCCGTCGCCCACCGCCGCACACTCCATCGCGATCGATTTGGCGAACAGCCGCACGCCGCCCTTGGTGAGCGAATAGGCGGAAAGGCCGGGCGCACCGCGCAGGCCCGCCAGCGAGGACATCATGATGATCGAGCCGCCGCCGGTCTTGCGCATCAACGGCAGGCAATGCTTCACCGAGAGAAACACGCCGTCGAGGTTGATGGCATTCTGCTTGCGCCAGTCAGATAACGTCATGTCGACGATCGAGGGCACGGCGATGCCGATACCCGCGTTGGAGACCAAGATGTCGAGCCGGCCGTAGCGCTTCGCAATTTCGGCGACCACCTCCATCCAGCGCTCTTCGCTGGTGACGTCCTGCTCCAGGAAGATCGCCTTGCCGCCGGCTTGGGTGACGCGCCTGGCGAGTTCGGGGCCCCTCAGCTCGTCGATATCGGTTGCAATGACGGTGGCGCCTTCGCGCGCGAACAGCTCGACGACGGCCTCGCCAATTCCGGACGCGCCGCCCGTCACCAGCGCGACCTTGCCCTCAACCTGCCCTGCCATGTTCACTCCCTTTTTTTGTTGTTAGCGACCGTTGCTATCTAATCACGGATGGCCCCTGGTCCGGTAGCGCGACGTCGACGACGCGGAATTGCACGCGCTCGGCACCCTGGTAGCGATCGACCGACAATGATCCCGCGACATGCAGCTGCTGGCCGCGGTTGGCGAGCAGCGCATTGCCGAGCTTCTGGCCGACCGAACGGAATGCGATGCCGTTGACGATGGCGCCGTCGCCCGACTTGAAGCGAAGGCGCAGATGGGCCTGCCCGACCTCGTCGGCAAACACGAGCTGGTGCGCCGGCAGCGCCAGCACAGGCTCCGGGTTGCCGCTGCCGAAGGGACCGGCGCGGTTGAGCGTCGTCGCAAGCTCCGGCGTCACCGCACGTGCGGAGACCGCGCCGTCGATATAGAGCTCGTTGACGTGGCGCGCCTCGGCGACGTCGCGCGCCAGCGCCTGCTCCATATAGGCGCGGAATTCGGACAGCTTCTCTTTCCGCAGTGTCACGCCGGCGGCCATCGCATGGCCGCCGCCCTTGAGCAGGATGCCGTCGGCGACCGCCTGCCGCACCGCCTTGCCGAGATCGACGCCGGCGATCGAGCGGCCCGAGCCGGTTCCGATGCCGCCGGGCTCCAGCGCAATGGCAAAAGCGGGCCGCGCGAATTTCTCCTTCAGGCGGGAGGCGACGAGGCCGACCACCCCGGGATGCCAGCCTTCCGAGGCCGTGACGATCACCGCGAGCTTATCCTCCAGTCCGATCGAGGCCAGCGCCTCCGCTTCAGCCTGCGCCTCCGCGGCCTGCTCGATGACACGGCGCTCACTGTTGAGCCGGTCGAGCTCGGCGGCGATCCGCGCCGCCTCGACGCTGTCGCCCTCGAGCAATAGCCGCACGCCGAGGTCGGCGCGGCCGATGCGGCCGCCGGCATTGACGCGCGGTCCCAGCATGAAGCCGAGGTGCCAGGCCTCCGGCGGGCCGTTGAGCCGTGCCACGTCCATCAGCGCGGTATGACCGACGTGGTCGCGCCGGCGCATCGCGATCAGGCCCTTGGCCACGAAGGCACGGTTGAGGCCGATCAGCGGCGCCACGTCGGCCACGGTGCCGAGCGCGACGTGATGCAACATGCCGAGCAAATCGGGCTCAGGCATCTCGTTGCTCCAGAAGCCACGCTGGCGCAGCTCGCGATTGACGGCGACCAGCGTCACCAGCACGAGGCCGACGGCGGCGAGATGACCCAAGCCGGAGAGATCGTCGGGGCGGTTCGGATTGACCAGCGCGTCGACCTCCGGGAGATCGAGACCGCATTGGTGGTGGTCGATCACGACCACGGACATGCCGAGGCGCTTGGCTTCGGCAAGCGGCTCCATGCTGGTGGTGCCGCAATCGACGGTAACCAGCAGCGTCGCGCCCTTCGCGGCGAGCGCTCGCACCGCCTCGGTATTCGGGCCATAGCCCTCGAAAATGCGGTCGGGAATATGGATCAGCGGATCAAGCCCGCAATGACGCAGGTGCCAGGCGAGCAGCGCAGCAGAAGTCGCGCCATCGACGTCGTAGTCGCCGAAGATGGCGACCTTCTCGGTCCTCGCTGCAGCATCGGCGATCCGCTTGGCGGCGGCCTCCATTTCCGTCACCGTGAACGGATCCGGCAGCAGCTTGCGGATGGTGGGATCGAGAAAATCGGGCACGGCGTCGATATCGACCCCGCGTCCGGCCAGCACCCGCGCCAGCAGCTCCGGCAATTGGTGTCGCTGCACGATGGCGAGCGCCTGGGCCGCCCCGCGCCCGTCCAGACGGTCGCGCCAAAGCTTGTCGGTCAGCGAGCGCGACACGCCCAGGAAAGCCTGGGGCGCTTCGACGGGCAAGGCGGTAGCAGGCGGCGTCATGACGGGAGGCAGGCTGTTGGAACTCGGGTCCAGGCGATCACGCGGACGCACGGTCACTGGGGCTTCCGGGGATTGGCCGGCAATCGGCCCGGATTTGCAACGGCCCGGCCGCACAAAGCGGTGGATGGCCGTCGGCCCGGGAGAGAGTGACTACCATTTAGGCATCCCGTCGAACAGCAAATTAAGCGGGCGTTAGGTGGAATCCTCGAAAAAGAATCGTATTCGATCTGTAATTGATTGTTCCGGGTTCATTGCAGATCAGACCTCATTGCCAAGGGAAGCTCCCCGATGTCTGCTGCGCTGGGTCTGAAAACCAAGCCGAGTGCTACCGAACCCGCGGACGATGATTCCGATGTCTCCGCGCTGATCAATCGCCTTACGGCAGAGGTCAACCAGATCGCGGTCGACAAGACCAAATCGATCCAGCAGATCACCAACCAGATGAAGATGCTGGCGCTAAACGCGCTGATCGAGAGCTCGCGCGCCGGCGCCCAAGGTGCGGGCTTTGCGGTGGTTGCGCAGGAGGTGCGCGGCGTCGGACAGCAGGTCGAGACCATCGCCCGCGAGCTCGAAACCCAATTGACGAAGCGCACCGGCGATCTCGTCGCCTCGATCGAGCGCATGAGCCAGCGCTCCCGCGGGGAACGCATGGTCGACCTGTCGCTGAACGCCATCGAGCTGATCGACCGCAATCTCTATGAACGTACCTGCGACGTGCGCTGGTGGGCGACCGACTCTGCCGTGGTCGATTGCGCGGCCTCGCCCAGCGCTGCCGCCGTCTCCCATGCCTCGCAGCGCCTCGGCGTGATCCTGGGGGCCTACACCGTCTATCTCGACCTCTGGCTCTGCGATCTCGACGGCAACGTCATCGCCAATGGTCGGGCCGATCGCTTTCGCGTCGTCGGCGAGAACGTCGCTCACACCAAGTGGTTTCGCGAGGCGAAGGGTCTTCGCTCCGGTGACGATTATGTCGCCGGCGACGTCGAGAACCAACCGCTGCTCGGCAATGCGCAGGTCGCGACCTATTGCGCCAGCGTCCGCGCCGGCGGCCAGGCCAATGGCGCGCCGATCGGCGTGCTCGCCATCCACTTTGACTGGGAGCCGCAAGCCCGCGCCATCGTGCAAGGCGTCCGCGTCGGCGACAGCGACAAGGCCCGGGTGCTGCTGGTCGATTCGAATTTTCGCGTGATCGCGGCCTCCGATGGTCAGGGCATCCTCAGCGAGCGCATCTCGCTTTCGCTGAACGGCCAGCGCTCCGGCTTCTATCACGACCGCACGGGTACGCTGGTGGCATTCCATGCAACCCCCGGCTACGAGACGTATCGCGGGCTCGGCTGGTATGGCGTGATTGTCTGCGGAGCATGAGGCGAACGCCGCCGGTCGCCTTACGAGATCCTCACGAGATCGAGCAGGTCACGCGACCAGCAGACATGATCACGACACAAACCTTGCTTGTCTTGCGCCGACCCATGGAATCGTTCTGACGGCAAGAACGTCGGCGACGGCGCGTATGCCATGCGCCAGAATTTCCGTGCCAGCTTTGAGAGCAGCGATCAACCCCGAACCAATTCCACTTGCTAGCTTGTTCAAACCAGCGCAGCATCGCGCGGCCGGCTCCAGGCCGGTCGCAACGCGCAAATGGTTGCGAAAAATAAAGCGGAGGAAACGCATGACAATCGATGTCTCTCGTCGGTCCCTGCTCGCACTCGGGGCGGGTCTTGGTGCTAGCGCCATGCTCGGCAGCAGCGCGATGGCGCGGGCGCCCAAGCTTGGTACTCAGACGCCCTACTGGCACCGCTTCGTGCTCGGCGACGCCGAGGTGACCGTCGTATCCGACGGGCCGCTGCCCCTCGGAGACCCCTCGGGGACCTTCACCGGCGTTCCGAAGGAAGAGGTCAAGAAGATGCTCTCCGACAATTTCCTGTCGCCGGACAACGTCGTGCTCGAGCAGAATTCGCCGATCGTCAACACCGGCGACAAGCTCATCCTGTTCGACACCGGCATGGGCAGCTCGAAGATGTTCGGCGCCAGCACCGGCCGGCAGCAGAAGAGCATGACGGAAGCCGGTATCAAGCCGGGCGACATCGACGCCGTCGTCTGCTCGCATGCCCATATCGACCATATCGGCGGCATCGTGGACGAAGGCGGCAAGCCGCTGTTTCCGAATGCCCAGATCTACATCGCCCAGAGCGATTTCGACTTCTGGACCGACGAGGGCAAGCTCGGCAGCGCCGCCAAGGATTTCGTCATTCACGCCCGGAAGAACCTGCTGCCGGTTCGCGACCGCATCGTGTTCTTCAAGGACGGCCAGGAATTCCTGCCCGGCGTACAGGCGATCGCCGCCCCCGGACACACCGTCGGCCACACCATCTTCATGGTCTCCTCGGCGGGGAAATCGTTCGCGTTCCTCGGCGACCTCTCGCACCATTCGGTGCTGCTGCTGGAGCGGCCGCGGATGGAGTTCTCCTATGACTCCGACCCGAAGCAGGCGGCCGAGTCGCGCGTCAAGCTCCTGACGATGCTCGCAACGAACAAGATCCCGGTGATGTCCTATCACTTCGCCTGGCCGGGCTATGGCCATGTCGCCAAGGTAGGCGAAGGCTTCCGCTACTATCCGGAGCCGATGAAAATGACGCTTTAACGCAGATCAGCTCCGGGCGGCGCTTGCGCTGCCCGGACCGATGTTGCCGCGCACATCACCGGAAACGCCGTTAGCACCCCAACCTGTCGGCGATGCCGCCAAAATCCTTCGCGACGATGTCCCAATTGCCGGTCGCCTCGAAGTCAATCTTTTGAAGCGGACCATACTCCGTCGGTCGTGCCACGAAGGCAGTCTTCAGCCCGTTCTTCTGCGCCGCCGCGAGATCGCCGTTGTGGGCAGCCACCATCATCACCTCTTCCGGCTTGAGACAGAGCAGCCGCGCGGCGCCGAGATAGGTTTCCGGATCGGGCTTGTAGTGCTCGAACAACTCGGCCGACAGGATGAGGTCCCACGGGAGCCCCGCAAACTTCGCCATGTTGGTGAGCAGCGCGACATTGCCGTTCGACAGCGGCGAGATCACGAACTTCGTCTTGAGCCGGGTCAGGCCGGCGACGCTGTCCGGCCACGGGTGCAAGCGGTGCCAGCCCTTGGTGAGATAATCGAGATCGGCTTCCGTCAGCCCCTTGATCGCGAACTTCTCGACGAGCTTGTCCAGCGAGCGGCGATGCAGATCATCCAGCATGACATAGCCGCGCTCGGGATGCTGGCGAACGTCGTCCATCGAGGCCATGTACATGCCGCGCCAGCCGTCGACGAGCGCGGTCCAGTCGGCGCTGATGCCGCGGCCTTTCGCCCACCACATGAAGTCGGTGATCAAGCTGGTGCGCCAGTCCACGACAGTGCCGAACACGTCGAAGACGAGGGCTTTGACGGCGGAGAGATCGGACATGGGCGGTTTCCCTGCTTGTTCTTGTTGTCGCTATTGTCTTGTTGTCATTCCGGGGCGATGCGCAGCATCGAGCCCGGAATCCATTTCGCGTCGGAGTCTGCCGCCCGTTGGATTCCGGGCTCTCCGGGCCCGCGCTTGCGCGGTCCCGTCGCCCCGGAATGACGGAAAGCGTCAATCCAAATGGAACTTGGCCAGCTCGCGGTGCTCGGCCTTGATGTAGCGCACGGTGCCGGTGACGGAGCGCATCACGACGGTCTCGGTCTCGATCACGCCATCCTTACGGAATTTGACGCCCGAGAGCAGCGAGCCCGTGGTGACGCCGGTGGCGGCGAACAGGCAGTCGCCGCGCGCCATGTCCTCGATGCCGTAGATCATCTTGGGATCGTTGACGCCCATCTTGGCGGCGCGCTCGCGCTTCTCCTCGGAATCGAGAATGAGACGGCACTGCATCTGGCCGCCGATGCAGCGCAGCGCCACGGCGGCGAGCACGCCTTCCGGGGCACCGCCGGTGCCGAGATACATGTCGACACCAGTGTTATCAGGGTCGGCGCAGTGGATCACGCCGGCGACGTCACCATCCGTGATCAGGCGCACGGCCGCGCCGGTCGAGCGCACGCTCGCGATGATGTCGGCATGGCGCGGACGGTCGAGCACGAGCACGGTGATTCCTTCCGGCTTGACGCCCTTGGCCTTGGCGAGGCGGCGGACGTTGTCGGCCGGCGAAGCATCGAGATCGACCACGCCCCTGTCGTAGCCGGGGCCGATCGCGAGCTTCTGCATGTAGACGTCGGGCGCATGCAGCAGCGTGCCGCCGTCGGCCATTGCCATGGTAGCGATCGAGCCCGGCATGTTCTTGGCACAGAGCGTGGTGCCTTCGAGGGGATCGACCGCGATATCGACCTCGGGCCCCGCCTTGAGGCCGACCTGCTCGCCGATATAGAGCATCGGCGCCTCGTCGCGTTCGCCCTCGCCGATCACGATGGTGCCCTGGATCGGCAGCTTGTTGAGCTCGCGTCGCATGGCATCGACGGCGGCCTGGTCTGCCGCCTTCTCGTTGCCGTGGCCGCGCAGCCGCGCCGACGACACCGCCGCCCGCTCCGTCACCCGCACGATCTCCAGCGTGAGGATCCGCTCAAGCAACGCTTGCGGCGGGACTGAAATATGGGTCGACATCGGCTGACTCCTTCGAAACAGTTTGGGACAGACTTCTCTGCCCGCATCAACTCACAGCACCCACAGTTCGTTCGAACCGTGTCAGTTCTTCTCGATCCGGATCACCTGCGGCCGTCCGCTGATCACCTTGTCCTTCTGCACGGCGGCGAGTGCGCGGCGCACGGCGTCCTCGTGTGTGGCATAGGTGATCAGGATGACGGGCACGGGTGCCGCCTTGCCATTTGCAGGCGCAGCGCCGCCATTGGGATGACGCTGCACGATCGACTCGATCGAAATCTTCTGCTCTGCAAGCCGGGTCGCAATCGCGGCCGCCGTACCGGGGAAGTCGCGCGCGAGCAGGCGGATGTAGTAGCCGCCCTCGTGCCGCTCCATCGGCGCCTTCTTGGTGTCGTGGAGTTGCGAGATCGGCCGGCCGAACGGATTGGCGCGAATGCCGCGCGCAACGTCGGCGATGTCGGCAACGACGGCGGATGCGGTCGCCGCACCGCCGGCGCCGGGCCCGACCAGCGTGATCGGCGGAATGCCCTCGCCGTCGATCGTGACCGCGTTTGTGACACCCATCACCTGCGCGATCGAGGAGGATTTCGGTACCATGGTCGGATGCACGCGCTGCTCGATGCCCTTGGCGGTGCGCACGGCGACGCCGAGCAGCTTGACGCGGTAGCCGAGATCGGCCGCCGCACGCAGATCCTCCGGCGCGATGGATGAGATGCCTTCGACATACACGGCGCTTTGAGCAACTTTCGTGCCGAAGGCGAGGCTGGCGAGGATGGCGAGCTTCTGCGCGGTGTCGTGGCCGTCGACGTCGAAGGACGGGTCGGCCTCGGCATAGCCGAGCCGCTGCGCATCCTTGAGGCATTCGGCGAAGGACAGCCCTTCCTGCTCCATCCGGGTCAGGATGTAGTTGCACGTCCCGTTGAGGATGCCGTAGACGCGGTCGATGCCGGTTCCGGCAAGACCTTCGCGTAACGTCTTGATGACGGGGATTGCTGCGCCGACCGCTGCCTCGAAATTCAGCGCACCACCATGCTTTTCAGCCACCTTGGCGAGCTTGACGCCGTGCTTTGCGAGCAGCGCCTTGTTGGCGGTGACGACCGACTTGCCGGCGCTCAGCGCGGCGTCGACCGCCGACAGAGCGGGATCGCCGGCGCCGCCCATCAGCTCGACGAAGCAATCGACGTCCGGATGGGTGGCGAGCGCGATCGGGTCCTTTGCCCATTCGAAACCGCGCAGGTCGATGCCACGCTTCTTCGCCTTCGAGCGCGCGGTGACGGCAACCACGCGGATGCCGCGGCCGCTACGGCCCGCGAGCACGCGCGCTTGCGTTTCGATCAAACGGACAACCTCGGCACCCACGGTGCCGAGCCCCGCTATGCCCACTTTCAGGGGTGCGACCATGATGCTTCAGAAAACCTGCAGAAGGGAATTAGCGCCGGTTGGCGAGCGGAACCACGTTGTGCAATGTTTCGATGCCGCTTTCAAGGAAGCGGCGCACGCCGCGTGCGGCCTGCCTGATCCGTTGCTCGTTTTCCACCAAGGCGATGCGGACATATCCTTCACCATGCTCGCCGAAGCCGACGCCGGGCGAGACCGCAACGCCGGATTTCTCCACCATTAGGGTCGCGAACTGCATGCTGCCGACGCTGCGGAACGCTTCCGGCAGCGGTACCCACGCGAACATCGAAGCCTCCGGCGGCGGGATCTCCCAGCCGGCGCGGCCGAACGATTCCACCAGCGCATCGCGGCGCTTGCGGTAGGTGTCGCGCATCTCCTTGATGCAATCGTCCGGGCCGTTCAGCGCAGCAGTTGCCGCGACCTGGACCGGCGTGAACGCGCCGTAATCGAGGTATGATTTGACGCGGGCGAGCGCCGCGATCACGCGCTCATTGCCGACCGCAAAGCCCATGCGCCAGCCGGCCATCGAATAGGTCTTCGACATCGAGGTGAACTCGACGGTGCAGTCCATCGCGCCCGGCACCTGAAGCACGGAGGGCGGCGGGTTGCTCTCGTCGAAATAGACCTCGGCGTAAGCGAGATCGGACAGGATCAGAATCTCGTGCTTCTTCGCGAACGCGACGAGATCCTTGTAGAAGTCGAGGCTTGCGACATAGGCGGTCGGGTTCGAGGGATAGCAGACGACGAGCGCCAGCGGCTTGGGGATCGAATGGATGATCGCCCGCTCCGCCGCCTCGAAGAATTGCGGCGTCGGCTCCGACGGCACCGAGCGGATCACCCCGCCCGCCATCAAGAAACCGAAGGCGTGAATCGGATAGCTCGGGTTCGGACAGAGGATGACGTCGCCGGGCGCGGTGATCGCCTGCGCCACGTTGGCGAAACCTTCCTTGGAGCCGAGCGTCGCCACCACCTGGGTGTCGGGGTTCAGCTTCACGCCGAAGCGGCGGCCGTAGTATACGGCCTGGGCCCGGCGCAGGCCGGGGATGCCGCGGGAGGCCGAATAGCGGTCGGTGCGCGGCTTGCCGAGCGTCTCCTTCAGTTTCTCGAGCACATGCGGCGGAGCCGGTAGGTCCGGATTGCCCATGCCGAGGTCGATGATGTCGGCGCCGGCATTGCGCGCAGCCGCCTTGGCCCGGTTGACCTGCTCGAACACGTAAGGCGGAAGGCGGCGAATGCGGTAAAATTCTTCCATGGCTCTCTGGGCTCCGGGCAACCGGTCAGGGACAGAATCGGCAGGCCGCGAGGGCCACTCCAAAACGCGATCGATCTCACCGCGAAAAGTGCTCAAAATCAAATATTTAGAGCAATCATCGACGACGAAGACTGAAGTCGTTCGCCCTGACTCTTGGCTGTACCGACGTCTTTTAGCACGGCAAAGCGGAGGCGCCAGCGATTACCTTGCCAGTCTCCGCCTCCCAGACCTATTTGGCGTCCTTGGTGGCAACGGCCTGACGATCGCGCGCAGCGGCGAGCTCGGCCTCGATCTTGGCGCGCTGCTCAGGCGGGATGATTGCCTCATCGCGGTCCGGCGGCAGATCGTGCACCGGCAGATAGCTGCCGGGCTCCCTGACAGCCGACTGCGCATCCGCGGGTGTCAGATCCGCGAGCTGGCTCGAACAGCCGCCCAGGGCGAGCGCCGCGATCAGCAGCGCGCCGCGGATCGGCAGCGTCTTTTGCAGGTCCCATAACGCCAACACTTGGGAAATCCCCTACTCGTCCCAAAGCACGGCCCCGGGCAACCTTACCCAAGACCGCGCCCAAGCTCAAACCATTGCTGCCCAAATGGTGCGAGCCAGAAAACAGCCCAATGCCCAACAAGCCGAGCGGTGCGGCTCGATTGTGACGGAACCAAGAAGATTTGTCGCAGTGCAACACATCTTCGAGAGTGTTTAACGTCAAACATGCGAGCTTCGCGGTGACGAGTACGGAATGAATCGTTACTGTTCTGCTCATGAGCATGGCCACGACCGAGACGCCGAAATCAGGTACGAAGTTCGACGCGGAAGCCTTCGCGATGAATGTCGCGCGGGCGATGGAGAGCGGCGGCAAGGCACTCGCCGCTTATCTGAAGCCGCGCGAGAGCGGCGAGGTGCAGGATCGGCCACCGGCCGAGCTCGCGGAGATCGTCAAGACGTTCACATCGGTCGCCGAATATTGGCTGTCGGATACGTCCCGCTCCTCCGATCTGCAGACCAAGCTCGCGAAGGACTATCTCGACCTCTGGGGCGCCGCGGTGCGCCGCATGGCCGGTCAGGACGCCGAGCCCGCCATCGCACCCTCGCCGCGCGACAAGCGCTTTGCCGATCCGGAATGGAAGTCGAACCAGTTCTTCGATTTCGTCATGCAGTTTTACCTGCTCACGGCCAAATGGGCGCAGGAGCTCGTGCGCGATGCCGAGGGGCTCGATCCGCATACGCGCCGCAAGGCCGAGTTCTACGTCCAGCAGGTCACCAACGCGCTGTCGCCGTCGAATTTCGTGCTGACCAATCCGGAGGTGCTGCGCGAGACCGTGGCGAGCAGCGGCGAGAACCTCGCGCGCGGTCTGACCATGCTGGCCGAGGACATTGCGGCCGGCAAGGGCATGCTGAAGATCCGTCAGTCCAATCCGGACAATCTAGTCGTCGGCGTCAACATGGCGACCACACCGGGCAAGGTGATCTACCAGAACGAGATAATGCAGCTGATCCAGTATGCGCCCACGACGGAGAAGGTGCTGCGCACACCGCTCCTCATCGTGCCGCCCTGGATCAACAAATTCTACATCCTCGACCTCAAGCCGGAGAAATCCTACATCAAGTGGTGCGTCGACCAGGGCATCACCGTGTTCGTGATCTCATGGGTCAATCCCGACAAGCGGCTCGGCAAGAAGAGCTGGGAAGACTACATGAAGGAAGGCCCGCTCACGGCGATGGACGTGATCGAGAAGGTCACCGGCGAGATGAAGGTGCACACCGCCGGCTATTGCGTCGGCGGCACCATGCTCGCGACCACTTTGGCCTGGCTCGCCGAGAAGCGCCGCCAGCGGGTATCGTCCGCGACGTTCTTCGCGGCCCAGGTCGACTTCACCCATGCCGGCGATCTCCTCGTCTTCGTTGACGAGGAGCAGATCTCCGCGCTCGAGCAGGACATGAAGACCGCCGGCGTGCTCGAAGGCTCGAAGATGGCGATGGCCTTCAACATGCTGCGCTCGAACGATCTGATCTGGTCCTATGTCGTCAGCAATTACCTGAAGGGCCAGCAGCCGAGCGCGTTCGACCTTCTGCACTGGAACTCGGACGCGACGCGGATGACCGCGGCCAACCATTCCTATTATTTGCGCAACTGCTATCTGGAGAACCGGCTCTCCACCGGCACGATGGTGCTCGACAACACATTGCTCGATCTCTCCAAGGTGAAAGTGCCCGTCTACAATCTGGCCACCCGCGAGGACCATATCGCGCCCGCTGAATCGGTGCTGTACGGCTCGCAATTCTTCGGCGGCCCGGTGAAGTACGTCCTGTCCGGGTCGGGCCACATCGCCGGCGTCGTCAATCCGCCCGCCTCGAACAAGTATCAGTACTGGACCAACGACAACATCAAGGACGTCAACATCGCGCAGTGGATGAAGGGCGCCACCGAGCACAAGGGCTCGTGGTGGCCGGACTGGCGCCAATGGCTGGGCGAGCTCGATCCCGAGGAGGTCCCGGCGCGCGCGGTCGGCAGCGAAGCCTTCCCACCGATCGAGGACGCACCCGGCAGCTATGTCAGGGTTCGCGCATAACGGAAGCTTGCTTGCGCGTGGCGCAATCTTGCGCGCTTTCGTATAGACAGGCACAGCGACGACAGAGGGGAGCGGCACTCATGACACGCGAATTGTTCTGGCTGACATTGACGGTGATCCTGACGGGGGTCCTCTGGATTCCCTACATCATCAACCGATGTCAGGTTCGCGGGCTCAGCGGTGCCATGGCCAATCCCTCGCGCGGCGACAAGCCGCAGGCGGAGTGGGCGAACCGGCTCATGTTCGCACATGACAACGCGGTCGAGAACCTCGTCATCTTCGCGCCGCTGGTGCTGATCCTGAACGCGATCGACTATTCCACGAAATGGACCGTGCTGGCCTGCGCCGTCTATTTCTGGTCACGCGTCGCACACATGATCGTCTATGCGCTGGGCATCCCGGTGTTCCGCACGCTGGCCTTCACCGTCGGCTTCCTCGCCCAGGCCGTGCTGGCGCTGGCGATCTTCGGGGTAGTTTAGCTGCGAAGCTCGCTTCCCCTTGGTGTCATTCCGGGGCGCCTGAAGGGCGAACCCGGAATCTTGAGATTCCGGGTTCGGTGCTGCGCACCGCCCCGGAATGACGGAGCGAGACGTCTCTCACTCCTCCGGCAGGCCCAGCATCAGCCGCATGTTTTGCACAGCGGCTCCCGAGGCGCCCTTGCCGAGGTTGTCGAGCCGGGCGACCAGCACAGCCTGATGATACTTGTCGCTGGCGAAGACGTAGAGCTCGAGCATGTTGGTCTCGTTGAGCGCCTCCGGCTCGAGCCGGCCGCTCTTGGTCGCCTCGTTCTGCAGCGGCATCACCTTGACGTACTTTGAGCCGGCGTAACGCTTGGCCAGCGCCGTCTGCAGGTCGGCACCGCCAGGCTTGCCCGGCAGCGTGTCGAGCTGGAGCGGCACCGAGACCAGCATGCCTTGCCGGTAATTGCCGACCGAGGGAATGAAGATTGGCCGCCGCGTCAAGTTCGCATAGAGCTGCATCTCCGGCAGATGCTTGTGCTCGAAGCCGAGGCCATAGAGCTCGAAGGCCGGCGCGCTGCCGTCCTCGAAGCTCGCGATCATCGACTTTCCGCCGCCGGAATAGCCGCTCACCGCATTGACGGTGATCGGATAGTCCTGCGGCAACAGACCGGCATCGACGATCGGCCGCAGCAGCGCGATCGCGCCGGTCGGATAGCAGCCGGGATTGGAGACTTTTCTCGCGGCCTTGATCATTCCGGCCTGGTCCGGCGTCAGCTCGGGAAAGCCGTAGGCCCAGTCCGGCGCGACCCGGTACGCGGTCGAGGCGTCCAGCACCTTCGGACCGGACGGCCCCATGCTGTCGATGAGCGCGACCGTCTCCCTGGCGGCATCGTCAGGCAGGCAGAGGATGACGAGGTCCACCTCCTCCATCAGCGCCTTCTTTGCCGCGGGATCCTTGCGCTTGTCGTCGGCAATGGTCTTCACCTCGACATCGCTCTGCAGCTTCAGCCGCTCGCTGATGCCGAGGCCGGTGGTGCCGGAGCCGCCGTCGACGAAGACGGTCGCGGGCTTCTTGGCCGCGCTGGTGGTCGGGGCTTTCGTGGTGTCAGCGAGGCTCATGGCGTGCTCCCTTCGAGCAGGTTCGTGTCGGCTTTGAAAGCTTGCGGCTTGGCTTGCCGCATCAGTTGTGAGATCTGCCGGGCGTCGGCATCGCCGCCACCAAGTGCGTCCGCAATGGCTGCATAGTCGGCGTCGGATTTGTGCTGGTTCAGCTTGAAGCTGCCCTCGACCTCCTCGACCATCATGACCAGGCCCACGATCCCCTTCTTCATCGCCTCGAGCCGGCCCGCCGTCATCTTGCCCGAGGTCCAGGGCTTCTTCGGCAACAGCCGGCTCTCGAACTTGTCGCTGAGCGTGTCGACCTGCACCGACAGCTCCTCGTCCGACAGCAGCCGCACCGGCCCGCTCAGATGCACCGACTGATATAGCCAGGTCGGCACCTGGTCCGGCGAGACGTACCAGTCCGGCGATACATAGGCATCGGGACCGTTGACCGCGAGCAGCCATGACGCATCACCGCCAGCCAGCTTTACCAGCGGATTGTGACGGGCGAGATGGAACGCGGCCTGCGGCGTCCCGTCAGCCGCATAGGTCAGATAGAACGGCAGCGGCGAAGCGACGGGCTTGTGGCCGTCGAAGGCGCACATGGTGCCGAAGCCGCGCTGCTCCGCAAATTTGAGGCTTACGGCGCGGTCCTGCTTGAAGAAAGGTGGCGTGTACATCGTAGTCTCCTGCTGGGCCTCCTGAGGAAGCCGCCGGATCAGATCGCGCTGACAGGAGAGAGAATGCCGCGGATCGGATCCAGCGGCAAAGACGATGATCTCAAACGCGATCGACCGCCCTAACCGCTGAAGTGCGGCGGCGGCGACGGGCGAACAGGATGGTCGCGGCGTTGATCATGGTGCGCGGCTATAGGGCCAGGCGCAGTTCCCGTCAAGGTTCAGACCGTCAGATCACGCGCCAGATCCATTCCATGATCTTGGCGAGCACGTCGCCAAACAGCAGGAGCACGGCCGACCAGATCAGGGCCGAGACGAAGTTTGCGGCCTGGAAAGTCCAATAAGGCATTTCGAAAATGCCGGCCGCGAGCGGCACCGAGGCGCGCAGGGGACCGAAGAAGCGCCCGATGAAGATGCTGGGTATGCCCCAGTTACGCACGAACGCCTCTCCTCTGGGCAGCAGATCCGGATAGAGCGAGAGCGGCCACATCTGGGCAACCCTCTCCTTGTAGCGGTAGCCGAACCAATAGGAGACCCAGTCACCCAGCGCAGCGCCGAGGCCGCCGGCGATCCAGACAGGAAAGAAGCTGATGCCGCTGACCCCGATGAGCGCGCCGATCGCCACCAGCGCACCCCAGGCCGGAACGAGCAGCGAGACGAACGCAAGCGACTCTCCGAATGCGAGCAGGAACACGACCGGCGCCGCCCAGGCCTGGTGAACGCGCACGAATTCAGCGAGGGCGTGCGCATACTGCTCCATCAAAAATAGCCTTCCCGCCCCGTCTCAAGGTGCTGCTCGATGAAAAGGACTGGTAAGCCAAGGACTTGTGTGACATCAAGTCACAAAAGCCCACATGGCGAGGTCGGAACGTCAAATTGCCGGGAATTGGCCGGCCTGCGGCGTAAAACCGCCGGGATTGTCTCCCACCCACACCGCCCGGTCCGGCCCCCGGTAACCTTTCCACGTCAGAAGTGGCATAGTCGGCCCGACCGATTCGCCGCCAATGCGGCCCTCAGAACGTATCAAGATATATGGCCAAGCAGTTGAAGCCCAAAGCAAAAGATGACTTTTTTGGCGGCGATGAGCCGAAACCCCGCGCGCCCAAGGCGGCGCCGCGTGGAAGCGGCGGAGAAGCCGACTACACCGCGGCCGACATCGAGGTGCTCGAAGGCCTGGAACCGGTGCGGCGCCGACCCGGCATGTATATTGGCGGCACCGACGAGAAGGCGCTGCATCACCTCTACGCCGAAGTGATCGACAACTCGATGGACGAGGCGCTGGCGGGGCATGCGACCTTCATCGGAGTCGAGCTGAGTGCGGACGGGTTCCTGACCGTCACCGACAACGGCCGCGGCATCCCGATCGATCCCCACCCGAAATTCCCGAAGAAGTCGGCACTCGAAGTCATCATGTGCACGCTGCATTCGGGCGGCAAGTTCGACAGCAAAGTCTACGAGACCTCTGGCGGTCTCCACGGCGTCGGCATCTCCGTCGTGAACGCCCTCTCCTCGCGGCTCGAAGTCGAGGTTGCGCGCGGGCAGAAACTGCATCGCATGATTTTCGAGCGCGGCCACCCCAAGGGCAAGCTCGAGGATCTCGGCAAGGTCAACAATCGCCGCGGCACCCGCGTGCGCTTCAAGCCTGACACGGACATTTTCGGGCCCAAGGCTGCGTTCAAGCCGCAGCGTCTGTTCAAGATGACGCGCTCCAAAGCGTATCTGTTCGGCGGTGTCGAGATACGCTGGAACTGCGCGCCCGAGCTGCTCAAAGGCGTCGAGGACGTGCCGGCCGAAGCGACGTTCCACTTCCCCGGCGGCCTCAAGGATTACCTTGCCGCGGCGATCCACGCCGACACGCTGGTGCACCCGGACATCTTCTCCGGCAAGTCGGGCCGCAACGGCGCGCACGGCGCCTGCGAATGGGCGGTGGCCTGGACCGCGGATGCGGACGGCTTCCTATCCTCCTATACCAACACCGTGCCGACGCCCGATGGCGGCACCCACGAGTCCGGCCTGCGCAGCGCGCTGCTGCGCGGCCTGAAGGATCACGCCGAGCGCGTCGGTCAGGGCAAGCGCGCGGCGTCCGTCACCTCGGAAGACGTGATGGTGGGCGCCGCCGTGATGTTGTCGGTGTTCGTGCGCGAGCCCGAGTTCCAGGGCCAGACCAAGGACCGCCTCGCCACCGCGGAGGCGCAGCGCATCGTCGAGCAGGCGATGAAGGATCCGTTCGACCATTGGCTGTCGGGCAATCCGAACATGGCCAACCGGCTGCTCGATTTCGTGATCGACCGCGCCGAAGAACGGCTGCGGCGGCGGCAGGAGAAGGAGACCGCGCGAAAAACCGCCGGCAAGAAGCTGCGCCTGCCCGGCAAGCTCGCCGACTGCACCGACGCCGGCACCGAAGGCTCCGAGCTGTTCATCGTCGAAGGTGACTCGGCCGGCGGCAGCGCCAAGCAGGCGCGCGACCGCAAGACCCAGGCCGTGCTGCCGCTGCGCGGCAAGATCCTCAACGTCGCCTCCGCCGGCAAGGACAAGCTGACCGCGAACGCCCAGCTCTCCGACCTCGTGCAGGCGATTGGCTGCGGCACGCTCGCGCAATATCGCGAAGAGGATCTGCGCTATCAGCGCATCATCATCATGACCGACGCCGACGTCGACGGCGCCCACATCGCATCGCTCCTCATCACCTTCTTCTACCGGCAGATGCCGCGGCTGATCGACGAGGGCCACCTCTTCCTCGCGGTCCCGCCGCTCTACAAGCTGACGCACGGTACCAAATCGGTCTACGCCCGCGACGACAAGCACAAGGACGAGCTCATCAAGACCGCGTTCAACGCCAACGCCAAGGTCGAGGTGAATCGCTTCAAAGGCCTCGGCGAGATGATGCCGGCGCAGCTCAAGGAGACCACCATGGATCCGGCCAAGCGGACGCTGCTCAAGGTGGTGCTGCTGGCCGACGACCGCGACACGACTGCGGATTCGGTGGAGCGGCTGATGGGCACCAAAGCCGAGGCACGCTTCGCCTTCATCTCGGACAAGGCCGAATTTGCCAGCGAGGAGCTACTGGACGTCTGAGACCTCAACCCAGCCCGCAGCACGCCAAAACAGCCCCGGCCAGCCGGGGCTGTTTTGTTTCGGGGGCCGGGCTGTCTTGCCTGGCAGTTCGCAGGCGCTTTCGTTGATTCCCCGAAAGCGCCGCACGGCGATTCGTCCAACGGCTCATAGGCGCCGAGGCTAAGGCAGGATTGCCTCCATTTCGGACGAGGCCGACTTTGCTAACGAGACGTTATCCGAAACAAGAACTGCGAAAATCTCATAACTACATGATTCTTCATATCTATTTTCTGTTCGATCGAGAGGGCCCGGGTTACCCCAGCACCGCCGTTTTCCGGTAACTGTGCCCACCCGGCAACAGCATTTCGGCGAGAACCGTCTATAGTTCGGGCATCAGATGACACGGACTTAAGTGCGCTCGCGCCACGACAGACCAAGTTGGGGATTTTGACATGAAGAAGATTTTGCTCGCTCTGTCCGCGGTCGCGGCGATGACCGGTTCGGCCTCCGCGGCTGACCTGGGTGCCCGTCCCTACGCGAAGGCTCCGATGGCGGCCCCGGTTGCCAACTGGACCGGCTTCTACATCTTCGGCGGCGGCGGCGGCGGCCTTTCGAACCAAGATCAGCACGTGCAGACCACCGTCGGCGCAGTCCCGCTGACGATCGACCAGCGCCAGGGCGGCTCGGGCTGGTTCGGCACGGTCGGCGCCGGCTACGACTGGCAGTTCAGCGGCACCTGGGTTGCCGGTGTGTTTGCTGACGGTCAGTTCGGCAGCATCCGCGGCACCGTGCAGGATCCGATCTTTGGCCTCACCGGTCACCAGAAGCTGGAGACCTCCTGGGCGGCTGGTGTTCGCCTCGGCTGGCTGGTTGCCCCGAATGTTCTTTCTTACGTCAACGGCGGTTACTCCGGCGCCCACTTTGGTCGCACCAATTTCACCAACCTCGCCGGCACTCCGGCCGGTATCCACCTCGACGGGTATGACCGTCACGGTTGGTTCATCGGCGGCGGCGTCGAGAACAGCCTGAACATCTTCGGCATCACCTCGCCCGGCTGGTTCATGAAGACCGAGTATCGTTCGGCCTTCTACAACGCCACCACTCGTGACGAGCTGTTCGATGCCGGCAACATTCCGACCGGCAACAGCATCCGTACGAACCACTGGAACCAGACGATCTCGACCTCGCTGGTCTACCGCTTCAACTGGACCGGTCCGGTCGTCGCGAAGTACTGATCTGATTTGACCTCACGATCGAACGTCAAAGCCCTGGCATCGCCGGGGCTTTTTCGTTTGGGCGGGGCGACCAACGCTTGACTGCAATACCGCGTCCCGCGAGCCGGGTTTCGCCAGCCGACCATCGGCACTGATTGCCAAGCAGCGAGTTGCCTTTGACGGACACGCTCCCTTCCCGCCGCCAGCCGGGACCGGTGGCGCCATTGTATCCACACCGAAGCTGCGGTTACTGTGCACCCTAAGCCTCGCGGTTGGCGGCACTTCGCCGCCACGCGCGACGGAAGCGGACGATGGGAGGAATGCTTGCGCAGATTTCTGCTTGTGGCAGGCCTGCTTGCGACAGCCGTCGGTCTGCTCTGGATCGGACAGGGCACGGGCACCGTTCCGTGGCCGCGATCGAGCTTCATGGTCAACCAGTTGCAATGGGCGGGCTATGGCGCAGCCATGGCCGGCTTCGGGCTGGTGCTGATCTGGCAGAGCAATCCATAGAAGAAACCAGGGAATACCAGCATGACATCCAGCCGGTTCGATCTCAGCGGCAAGGTCGCGATCGTTACGGGAGGCAATGGCGGCATCGGCCTCGGCATGGCGCGCGGCCTTGCCGACGCCGGCGCCGACATCGCCGTCGTCGGGCGCAACGAAACCAAGTCCGCCGCGGCGGTGGCCGATCTCCGGCAGCGCGGCGTGAAGGCGATCGCCGTCTCCACGGACGTGACGGACATGGCGGCGATCGCGGCCATGATCGATCGGGTCGTCAAGGAGCTCGGCCGCATCGACATCCTCGTCAACAATGCCGGCATGAGCATCCGAAAGCCGCCGCACGAGCTCGAGCTGGACGAGTGGAATAAGGTGATCGACACGAATCTCACCAGCGCCTTCGTCTGCTCGAAGCTGGCCTATCCGGCGCTGAAGGCGTCCGGCAACGGCAAGGTGATCAACATCGGCTCGATGATGTCGATCTTCGGCGCGAGCTTCGCGACCGCCTATGCGGCGAGCAAGGGCGGCATCGTGCAATACACGCGCGCCTGCGCGAATGCTTGGGCGCCCGACAATATCCAGGTCAATGCCATCCTGCCGGGCTGGATCGATACGGATCTCACCCGGGGCGCGCGGCAGCAGGTCTCGGGGCTCCACGAGCGCGTGCTGGCGCGCACGCCCGCAGGGCGCTGGGGGGACATTGACGACTTCGCCGGCATCGCCGTGTTCCTTGCCTCGCCTGCTTCGAATTTCGTCACGGGCACCGCGATTCCGGTCGACGGCGGCTTCTCCGTGATGGCCTGACGCCGCGCCTGCCTGCAATCCGGCAGAGGCAAAAAAGAAGCCCCGGCCTGGCCGGGGCTTTTGAAATTTGCAGTGCTTTTCTTGATCGTTGGTCGCGTTGCGTCGACGTGCTCAGTAGCGGGAGATGGTGGGTGCGTCGAACTTGTAGCTCGCGCGCACCACGGCCCACTGAATGTCGCGCGGCTTGGCATCGAACGTGTAGTTTCCGGAGGTGCCGCCGAGCTGATAGGTCTGGCTGCCGAAGGCAGCGTAGTTGTATTCGAGGCCGACGATCCAGTTGCGGGTGACGCCGTATTCCCAGCCGGCGCCGACAGTCCAGCCGTTGGCCCAGTGGGTTTGTCCGCCCGAACCCGTCGCCACACCGACTGTGTCGGTGACCGAGAGGCGGTTGTTCACGCCGGCATAGCCGCCCTTGATGTAGAAGAGGTTGTTCTGCACGGCGAAGCCGGCGCGGCCGACGATGGTCGCGAGCACGTTGGCGCGCCAGGAGAACACGTCGTCCGCGGCGCCAAACACGTTGTTTACGACCGTGCCCTTGTTGTCGAGGCCGGAAATCGTGCCCTCGATGCCGAACACGTAATTGTTGGCCTGCCAGTTGTAGCCGATCTGCGCGCCGCCCATGATGCCCGATCCGCGCTGGCGATAGCCCTCGCCCGGAATGAGGTCGCCGAACGCCGCACCGGTCCCGTTGTTGATGAACTGCTGGTTGGTCCAGGCGCCACCGATGTGGCCGCCGACATAGAAGCCGGTCCAGGTGAACAATGGCTCGACATAGGCCGGCGCCTTCGTGTAGCGCGCAGCGAGATCGGCGGCAGAAGCCGCGCCGGTCGAAACCAGAGCCGTCGTGCAGGCGAAGGCGGCAATCAATTTATTACGCATGGTACACCCCGTGTCCTT
Organism: Bradyrhizobium sp. in8p8; assembly: GCF_000426845.1. Classification (GTDB taxonomy): domain Bacteria; phylum Pseudomonadota; class Alphaproteobacteria; order Rhizobiales; family Xanthobacteraceae; genus Bradyrhizobium; species Bradyrhizobium japonicum_C. Next base: position 314,751 of record NZ_AUGD01000002.1, read on the forward strand.
TGATGGGCGCACGGTCACACGCAGGTCTTACTCAAATTTGAATCAACGAAGTTAATGCGCCGGATTGGCCTGCCGCGGTCCTACAATCCATCTGCGCTGTTGCACGCACGCAACGCGCGGGACGCCATTTAATGCGACGTTATCCCTACTAAATTGCTGCGCCAAATCTTGCGGCCTTCGAATGCACATGCTCGGGCCGCGCCACGAGCACAAGCAAGCTCGCCGGCATGCCGCGTAGCCATGGCAGCGCGGTGACGAGGCGCAGGATCGGCGACACCTTCAGCGGCCGGTCGCCGCTCTGCAAGGCACCGCTGATGATGTTGTTCTGCACGACCACCTGCATGCGTTGCGTCATCTTCACCGGACGCTCGCGGCGGCGGCGCACGGCATCGAGCTCGTCCTCGGACAGGCAGCCCTGCTGCAGATTGTCTGCCAGGAGGTTTTGCGGTCGCGACCGGGTCCCGCACGGCGAGATTGACGCCGACGCCGCCGACCGGCGACATCGCATGCGCGGCGTCGCCGATGCACAGCGGAGATCGACGTTCGCGTGACTAGGGCTTTGCCGACTTCCGCTCCCATGGGCGCTTGCCGTCAGCGTCGCGATCCCAAGGGCGCGTGATCGGAGCCACCTTCTCGTCCTCGGCTGCCTTCGCACGATCCGCTTGGACGCGCTCGCGGTCCGTGGGCGGCGGCACGGTGAGAACTGGAGTCGTTTGGGCCAGAACCGGAAACGTCGTAAGAAGCACGACGATGATGAATTTTGTCATCCCCGGCTCTAGCACTTTCACCTTGGCCCGTCGATTAAAGTTCGTCCACTCCGTCAGCCGAGCGTTCCTAACCCCAATCCGCCGGCTGCACAGCCCATCAATTGTTGCTGCGGTTGACGCTCCGGAAGCTCTTGATCTCGGACACGCTGCCATCGCGATAGGTCAACTCGACCGAGACAGTCTGCGTGCTCGGCGCGAGCTTCATGTAGAGCGGCATCCCGGCGCTGATCGCGCTAGGGTCGCGCATGTCACAAGGCGGCATCTTCAGCACCTGGTTGGGAACGGCGGTGTCGATGCCGATGCGCACCTCACGGATTGCGCAACGGTAGGACACGAGGTGGGTGTAGTAGACCAGGAGTCCGTTGAACTCGCGGAACGACAGCCAGCTCGTCGACGTCCTGTCGAGAATCTTGCGCTGATCGCGGATCAGCGCAGCCTCGGGATCGAACCTGATCGGGAACGGCCCCTGCAAGTCGCCGGACTGATCGACATAGCGGACCTCGATGGTGCCGGGCTGCGCATCCGGCGGCAGCTCGATCGAGGGGTTCGGCATCCGCTTGCGCGTGCGCGGATCGAGCGTGTCGATGAAGCCGGTCTCGCGGAAATCGCCCTTGCCGGCCATACGCCAGGAAATGCCGAGGGTCGGATCGGCGAAGGAGAACACCACGCTCCAGCCGCCATTGTGCCGGGAGAAGCTCGCGATCGGCGCGTTGAGCGTCTCCTCCTTGGGCAGCTGCGGAACGGATACCGGCGGCAGCGCCGCAAGTTTCTGCGGCGGCGGATCGTCGGAGCGCGCGGCGGTATCCTTCGCCATGCCGCTGAGGAACACGTCGTCGACCATCTGGTCGAAATAAACCGGCACCTGCCTGTGCTTGACGGTCTCGGCCATCTCGCTGACGGCACGGCGGGTGCGCTGCGCCACCTGCACCAGGTTCTCGCCGGGCTTGAGCAGTTCCTTCGCGAAGGTCCGCGTGAACACCGAATTGGGATTGGCATCGTCGTTGGACAGGCGATCGAGCGCGGTCTGGCGGGGGCCTGCCGAGAACACGGAGAACACGCCTTCCGGCAGCTGCGTCATCGGCGCGAGCCCGCCGCCGCCGGCGACTGCGCGGGTGCCCTTGCGCTCGAACGGATTGTTGCGGCAGGCATCGAACACCAGGATCGAGGTGCGCGCCTTCTTGTTCTGGAGGCGCTCGACGATGCGGTCGGCCAGGATCGAAGCGTCACGCACCAGCTCTTCCTGCCCTTCCGTCGCCGCCGGCACGTCGGTCGGCAGCAGATAGTTCTGTCCCGCGATCTCGAAGCCGTGACCGGCGTAGAAGAAGAACGCAGTGTCGCCGGGCTCGATCGCCTTGTCGAAGGCGAGCAGCGTCTCGGAGAATTGTTGCCGGCTCTGGTTCTCGGCGACCATCACCGAGAAGCCGAGCTGCTTCAGCGTGTCGCCCATGGTGCGAGCGTCATTGACCGCCTTGAGCAGCTTCGGGACGTTCCTGTAGTCGTTGTTGCCGACGACGAGCGCAACGCGCTTCTCGGCATAAGCGGGACCTGCCAAGCCGCTCAGGCCCGCCGCGAGGCCAATGGCCGCCAGAATTCCGAAAAGCCGACGCGTCATCGCAAAATTCCTGTTGCAGGACGGCCCTGCCGCCGATCCGTTGGAACGGCAGTTCATTTGACCCCCTGCCGCTGTGTGATAGTCGACCCAGGCGTGAGGACGGTTCAAGGGCCTGGGCTCCGTCCGGCCATGGCGGACTTCGGCGAAATCTGCTTCTTCTTGGACCATTTCGCCGGAAGCGAGGAGCTGCCGTGTTTCGCTGGTGTACCGACGAGGTCGAGCCGAGGGATCGCTTCGACTATTGGCGCGAGGTGCGCGCCAAGGGATTGTTCGGCGTCACGGCCGAGCTCGCGCGCGAACGGCGCGCGGACTTCGTTGGCGAATTCTCGCTGCGCCAGCTCGGCGGTGCCAGCCTCGTCGAGCTGAAGGCATCGCCCTATTCGGTCGAGCGCAGCACGTCCGACATCGCCGCCGCCCCAGGTGACGCGATCTGCGTCTATCAGCAGCTCGGCAGTGGCGGCTGGTTCGGCGGCATTCGCGCAAGCGCCTTTTCGATTGCCAACGGCAGCTTCGCTACCAGTCATACCAACCTGCCCTACCGCACCGCGCCGCTCGGCGCCGGGGGCTTCCATCTGCGCATCCTGAAAATCCCGTTGAGCAACATCCCGGCACAGGACAGCCGCATGCGCGAACTTGCGCCACGAACGTTTTTCGACCCCGCTCTGGCGCCCCTGCTCGCTGCCTGCTTTGCCGATCTCGGCGAGATCGCTGGTGCCGCCACCGATGCTGGCTCTGCCGTTCAGACGCCCTTGGTTCAAGCTTTAGGGCATCTGGCTTTGATGGAGCGCGGTGTCGTGCGGCCCGGCAGCAGGCGCGGACAGGCCGCGCTGCGGACGGCCCGCCTCTCGCAAGCCCGCCGCCTGATCGCGCACCATTTGCAGGATCCCAATCTCGCCCCAGCCATGGTGGCCGATCTGCTCGGGGTGTCCGTGCGACACCTGCACATGCTGTTCAAGACAGCCGAGAAGAGCTTCTCGCAGACGGTGACGGAGGAACGCCTTGAGCAGAGCCGCCGCCTGATGCAGGAGAAGCCGGAGCGGCTGATCGCCGACATCGCGGCATCGTGCGGCTTCGAGAGCCTGGCGACCTATTACCGGGTCTTCAACGCTGCCTATGGCATGGCGCCCGGCGACTTCCGGGCGGGGACCACCGACCGGCGTTAACCCCCCGTCCTGGCCGCTGCGGACGCACTCCCGGCTCCTCGGAAAACCCGAGCCGCGCCCGTAGTTTGAGCAAAAACCTCAGGTTTTTTAGGGCCTTCCCGCGCCCGCTCCATTGACTTTGGCCAATTCCTGCCTATGTTCCGGGTCGACGCGGCTCAGATCGAAGAGCGATTCCTGAGCCTTGCGCTTTGTTCGCGTGTGTCAGCACCCCCAGCTTCTTTGAGAGCGCGCCGTTTCGGGGTGGAACGCGACCAGCCTTATTACCCTCGATTCCGAACGGCGGTTTCGACCAGAGGCTCAATGTCCTTCTCAGATCTCGGACTGTCCGAAAAAGTCCTCGCCGCAGTAGCGGCCACCGGTTACACCACCCCTACCCCCATCCAGGAACAGGCGATTCCCCACGTCCTCGCACGCAAGGACGTGCTCGGCATCGCCCAGACCGGCACCGGCAAGACCGCGGCCTTCGTGCTGCCGATGCTCACCATTCTCGAGAAAGGCAGAGCCCGGGCGCGCATGCCGCGCACGCTGATCCTCGAGCCGACCCGCGAGCTCGCGGCCCAGGTGAAGGAAAACTTCGACCGCTACGGCGCCGGCCAAAAGCTCAACGTCGCCCTCTTGATCGGCGGTGTCTCTTTCGGTGATCAGGACGCCAAGCTGATGCGCGGCGTCGACGTGCTGATCGCAACCCCGGGCCGCCTGCTCGATCACACCGAGCGCGGCGGCCTCTTGCTCACCGGCGTCGAGCTGCTCGTCATCGACGAGGCCGACCGCATGCTGGACATGGGCTTCATTCCCGACATCGAACGCATCTGCAAGCTCGTCCCGTTCACCCGGCAGACCCTGTTCTTCACCGCGACCATGCCGCCGGAAATCCGGCGCATCACCGAAACCTTCCTGCATAATCCGCAGAAGGTCGAGGTCTCCAAGCCCGCCACGACGGCCGTAACCGTGACGCAGGCGCAGGTGCCCGCCGGACGCGAGGCGCACGAGAAGCGCGAGTTGCTGCGCCGCCTGCTGCGCGACGCCAAGGATCTCAAGAACGCGATCATCTTCTGCAATCGCAAGCGCGAAGTCGCCATCGTTCACAAATCGCTTCAGAAGCACGGCTTCAGCGTCGGCGCCCTGCACGGCGACATGGATCAGTCGGCCCGTACCGCGGCGCTCGAACAGTTCCGCAGGGGTGAACTGCCGCTCCTGGTCGCCTCCGACGTCGCAGCGCGCGGCCTCGACATTCCCGAGGTCAGCCACGTCTTCAACTTTGACGTTCCCCATCACGCCGACGATTACGTCCACCGCATCGGCCGCACCGGCCGCGCCGGCCGTACCGGCACCGCAATCTCGATCGTGACCCCGCTCGACCAGAAATCGATGGCAGCGATCGAAAAGCTGATCGGCCAGAGCATTCCGCGGGTCGAAGGCGATTACGAAGCCCCGGCCGAGCCCTCCGAGGCAAGCGAGCGTCCCCGCGAGCAGCGCGGCCGCGAACGTTCACGTGGCGGGCGTGGCAAGCCGCAGCGCGGCCGGGATCGTGAACGCAGCCACGAGCCGCGCGAGGCCCGGGGCGAGGCAAGAATTTCTTCGGAACCAAGACATTCTTCCGAATCAAGGAGCTCGTCGGAGTCGCGCCAGCTCGCCGAGCCAAGGCATCGATCCGACGACAAGCGTCGGGCGGACACACGCCAGCAGGCCAGTACGGCGCACGTGCCCTCGATCGGCCGTCCCGAGCCGCGCCGCCAGCGCGAAGTCGATACCGAGCCGGGCGATCACTCGCATCTGCCGGCGTTTCTGCTGCGGCCGGTTCGCTCCCCTGCGGGAGCCTGAGGCGCGACGCGTTCCGGGTTTCGGTTGAGCGAACCCGGCACACAATTTTTTGGACGCAGTCGTGCACGTAAATTTACGGGGCGTTCACGATCGTCCATTAGCCTACGACCATAGTTTAAGTATTGCTACGGTCGATGGCGCGCCGACCGCTGTGGGGTATGTTCCGTGATCAAGGTGCTCGACGAACACGAACGCACGATGGCGTTCGCCGAGGTGGCGCTCGGTCAGATCCGATCGCTTCGGCAGACGGCAATTCCCCGCAATTACGAGATCTGGTACGTCTACGCCACCGGCTACAATGCTCCGCTCAACAAGATCATCAACGAGACGCTGGCGCGCAGCGGCAAGCTGACCGAGGCCGATCTCGAGCAGATCTACGAGACCTATCTCTCCCACATCAAGACCACCGACCGCATCGACAAGGTTGGCGCGCGCGTCATCGGCGAGATCGACGACGTCATGAAGGTCTTGGGCGATGCCCTCGGCATGACCGGCGCCTATGATGCCAACCTGTCGGGCGCCACCGAAGAACTGTCGTCTGCCAAGAGCCGCGAGCAGGTCAAGGCGATCGTCGAGGCGCTGCTGCGCTCGACCAGCGAGATGCGCGAAGCCAACAAGGCGCTGGAAGACCGGCTGACGCTGTCGAAGAACGAGATCAGCAATCTCCAGCAGAGCCTCGAAGCGATCCGCGCCGAGAGCCTGACCGATCCGCTCACGGGCCTCGGCAACCGGAAATATTTCGACCGCATGATCGGCATGGCCGTGCAGGGCGCACTCGCCTCGGGCGAGCCGCTGTCGCTGCTGCTGTTCGACATCGATCACTTCAAGTCGTTCAACGATTCCTACGGCCATCTCACCGGCGATCAGGTGCTGCGGCTGGTCGGCCTCTCGCTGAAGCAGACCATCAAGGGCCAGGACATCACCGCCCGCTATGGCGGCGAGGAATTCGCGGTCGTCCTGCCCAATACGACGCTACGCCAGGCGCTCACGGTGGCCGACCACATCCGCCGCGCTGTGATGGCGAAAGAGCTGAAGAAGAAATCGACCGGCGAGATCCTCGGCCGGGTCACGATCTCCGTCGGCGTCTCGCTGCTGAAAGAGGGCGACGACACCGACGCGCTGATCGAGCGCGCGGATGCCTGCCTCTATGCCGCCAAGCGCAACGGCCGCAACCGCGTCATCTGCGAATCCGATCCGGAATACGCGGCCGAGACGCACACCCGGGTGGCGTGACATCTCGTCGGATGAGACCATGTAGCCTGAGCAAAGGCTACGGCGCCCACCAGCTCTCCAGCATCACACTCTTGAACGACGCTTCCGCTTACGCTCTGCAAGCCTCGGCGCGCGAGTTGCTTTGTCCACCGGACCCGCCGTCGTCTTGGCAGCGTTCTTGGTCGGACGCTTCTTTGCAGCAGATTTCTTCGCCGCCGCCTTCTTCGCTTTTGGCTGCTTCTTCACCTTGGCGCGCCGGGCTGCGGCGAGTGCCGCCCTTGCCCATTGCGCAAGCTCCGTGGAATCGTCGAACAGGCGTGCGGGAAGCTCCCAGTAGGAGTTCACCATCACGGTTCTGGCGCGCGTCTGATACTGGAACGGCTTGGAGCCCTCGGCCTCGAAGTCCGGGATGGTCATCTCGTCGGCGCGGAAGAACAGGCCGGCACGCAGGGCCAGCGCGAAATTGACGCCGTCGGCGGAGATGCCGTAGCCGGAGAACATCTTGCGGATGGTGACGGGGCCGAAATCGGCGAACAGGTCGGTCAGGAATTCTCGGTCCATCGGGGGTTTTCCTGCGCAAGCAAGCAAACCCTCATAGCATTCTCGTCAATGCGAGCGAAGCAGTCCATACGACCTCCGCGGAGGCGGTCTACCCGTCGATCTTGGCCGGCCGCAGCTCGACCGATTCGCCGCAACCGCAGGCGGAGATCTGGTTGGGATTGTTGAAGACGAACTGGGCCTGCATCTTGTCGGCCTTGTAGTCCATCTCGGTGCCGAGCAGGAACAGCACGGCCTTGGGATCGACCAGGATCTTCACGCCCTTGTCCTCGACGACCTCGTCGGTCGGGCGGATCTCGTGGGCGTATTCGACCGTGTACGACTGGCCGGCGCAGCCGCCATTCTTCACGCCGACACGCAGGCCGACGATCTCCGAGTCTGCACGTTGGGTCAGTTCGGTGATGCGCTGGGCAGCGGCATCCGTCAGCCGCATCACCTGCGGGCGCGGCCGCCGCGGCTTCGGAGTGGAGGATGCTGGTGTCACCTGGGTCATGTTGTTTATGTGGTCCGTTGCGGAGCGAATTCAATGCGGGCTGAGGCCGTCACCACATGTTGAGCACAAGGCGCGCCTCGTCGCTCATGCGTTCGGGGGACCACGGCGGCTCCCAGACGACCTTGACGTCGACCACGCCGACGCCCGGAACGCTGGCGACCGCGTTCTCGACCATGGTCGGCAGTTCGCCTGCGGCCGGGCAGTTGGGCGTCGTCAGAGTCATCAACACGTTGACCGAACGGTCGTCCTTGATCTCGACCTTGTAGATCAGGCCGAGTTCGTAGATGTCGGCGGGAATTTCCGGGTCGAACACGGTCTTGAGCCCCGCGATGATCTCGTTGGTGAGACGCTCGGTCTCCTCAGGCGGCAGCGCCGACTGGGTCTCCATCGGACTAGCTTTGACTTCGGCCGTGTCACTCATGCGAACAAATCCCGCGCCTTCAAAAGCGCCTGTGCCAGATGATCGACTTCTTCCCGCGTATTATACATGCCGAACGAGGCCCGGCATGTCGCGGTCACGTTGAACCGCTCTAAAAGCGGCATCACGCAATGGGTGCCGGCGCGGACCGCGATGCCCTGACGGTCGATCACGGTGGCGACGTCATGAGCGTGCGCGCCCTTGAGCTCGAAGGAGATCACCGGCCCCTTGCCGCGCGCCGTGCCGATCAGCCGCAGCGAGTTGATCTCGCGCAGCCGCTCCTGGGCATAGGTGGTGAGATCGTGCTCGTGCGCGGCGATGCGCTCCTTGCCGATGGAGTTGACGTAATCGATGGCGGCGCCGAGGCCGACGGCTTCGACGATGGGCGGGGTTCCGGCCTCGAACTTGTGCGGGGGATCGCCATAAGTGATGACGTCGCGCGAGACCTCGCGGATCATCTCGCCGCCGCCATTGAACGGGCGCATTGCGACGAGGTGGTCGTACTTGGCCCAGAGCACGCCGATGCCGGTGGGGCCATAGACCTTGTGGCCGGTGAAGACGTAGAAATCGCAGCCGAGATCCTGGACGTCGACCGGTAGATGCACCGCGCCCTGGCTGCCGTCGACCAGCACGGGAATGCCGCGCGCATGCGCGATTCTGACGACGTCCTTGACCGGCACGATGGTGCCGAGCGCGTTCGACATCTGCGTGATCGCGACCAGCTTGGTCTTGGCCGTCAGCAGCTTTTCGAACTCGTCGATGAGGAAATTTCCCTCGTCATCGACCGGTGCCCATTTGATCACGGCACCCTGACGCTCCCTGAGGAAGTGCCAGGGCACGATGTTGGAATGGTGCTCCATGATCGAGATGACGATCTCGCCGCCTTCTTTGATGTTCGGGCCACCCCAGGACGAGGCAACCAGATTGATGGCCTCGGTCGCGTTGCGGGTGAAGATCACTTCCTCGGTGCGGGGCGCGTTGATGAACTCCGCCACCTTGGTGCGGCCGCCCTCATAGGCTTCCGTCGCCGCATTGGCGAGGAAATGCAGGCCGCGATGCACGTTGGCGTACTCGCTCGTGTAAGCCTGCGTCATGCGATCGAGCACCGACTGCGGCTTCTGTGCGGATGCGGCGTTATCGAGATAGACCAGATTCTTGCCGTAAACCTGCATGGCGAGCGCCGGGAAATCCTGGCGCACGCGCGCGACGTCATAAGCGCCGTTCTTGACTGCCGGATGCGTGCTCATGAGCGCCGCTCCAGCCAGCGCTCGGCCATGCCGATCACATGCTCGCGCAAGCCATCGTCGGCGATCTGCTCGATCGCCTCGCCGACGAAGGCCTGGATCAACAGCGCCTGGGCCTGCTTCTCCGGCAGGCCGCGGGCCTTCAGATAGAACAGGAGACTGTCGTCCAGCGCGCCGGCGGTGGCGCCGTGGCCGCAGGAGACGTCGTCGGCGAAGATCTCGAGCTCCGGCTTGTTGTCCGCCTCGGCTTCGTCGGAGAGCAGCAGCGCGCGGGTCATCATCTTGCCGTCGGTCTTCTGCGCGTCGGGACGGACGATGATGCGGCCCTGGAATACCGAATGGGCGCGATCGTCGATCACGGCGCGGAAGGTCTCGCGGCTGACGCAGTTCGGCACGGCATGGTCGACCACCAGCGTGGTGTCGCCGTGCTCGGTCTTTTTCAGGAGGTTCACGCCATTCACCGAGAGCTCGCTGCCCTCGCCCGCCAGCGTGATGAATCCCTGCAAACGGCTGACCGCGGCGCCGCTGGTCATGCTGAAGAGGTTCAGCTTGGTGTTGGCCCCGACCGTGATGAACTGCGACGTGATGTTCACCGCATCGGGCGCATCGTCCATCAGCCGGATATGCGCGACGTCGGCGTTGTCGCCGACCGAGACGATGACGGCGTCATTGACCTGGTAGGCCTTCGCTTCCGCCGCCACAAAAGTCTCGACGATGGTGGCGCGAGCGCCCTTCCCGATCGCGACCCGCGAGCGGGTGAAGGCCGATGCCGACGCGGCAGTCGCGATGTGGATGATCTGGATCGGCGCGGACAATTGCGCGCCGTCAGCGATCGAGAGCACGACCCCGTCGGTCGCCATCGCGGCGTTCAGCGCGATCACCGCATCGGTGCTCGCGGTCTTCAGCAGGCCGGCATCCTTCTCCAGCGTCTCACGCAGGGTCTTGAAGCCTGCCTCGGGGGCGAGTGCCCTCACGTCGGACAGATCGGCCGCGAACACGCCGTCGACCAGCACCACCTTGCGGGCGCCCTCGATCGCATGCGCCTTCACCGCCTCCGCGGCGCGCTTCAGCGCGCCCGCATCGGGGATCGCTGCCAGGGGCAGAACCTCGCCGACCAGCGCGCGCAGATCGGTATACTTCCATTCCTCGATCCGGCGATGCGGCAGGCCGAGACGCTCATAGCTCTCGAATGCCTCGCGCCGCGCCGCGATCACTTCGGGCGAACCCGGCAGCCGGCCTTCGGCGCTGGCGAACAGATCGCTCACCGCGCGGCCACCTCCGGTCTTTGCCACAGCAACGTTCATTGCAACCAATCCTTACGCGGCCTCGAATTGCGCGTAGCCGGACGCTTCCAGCTCCAGCGCCAATTCCTTGCCGCCGCTCTTCACCACGCGCCCCCTCGACATCACATGCACGACGTCGGGCACGATGTAGTTCAGAAGCCGCTGATAGTGGGTGATGACGACCATCGAACGCTTGGGCGAACGCAGCGCGTTGACGCCGTCGGCCGCAATGCGCAGCGCATCGATGTCGAGGCCCGAATCCATCTCGTCGAGGATGCACAGGCTCGGCTCGAACAGCGCCATCTGCAGCACCTCGTTGCGCTTCTTCTCGCCGCCGGAGAAGCCGACATTGACGCCGCGCTTGAGCATGTCCTGCGGGATGTTCAACGATTTCGAGACTTCCCGGACCTTCTTCAGGAAGTCGGGCGTCGAATATTCGCTCTCGCCACGCGCCTTGCGCTGCGCGTTGAGCGCGGTGCGCAGGAAGTTCATGGTGGCGACGCCGGGAATCTCGACCGGATACTGGAACGCCAGGAACACGCCCTTCGCGGCGCGCTCGTCCGGCTCCATCTCCAGGAGGTCCTCGCCTTTGAAAAGGATTTGGCCGTCGGTGACTTCATAGCCGGGCTTGCCGGCGATGACGTGCGAGAGCGTCGACTTGCCGGAGCCGTTCGGCCCCATGATCGCGTGCACCTCGCCCTCGTTCACGGTCAGCGTCAACCCGTGGAGGATCTCACGCTCCTCGACACGAACCTTGAGGTCTTTCACTTCAAGCAAAGCCATCATGTTTTTCCATCTATCCCCTCATCCCAGGGAGCGCCGAAGGCGCGTCTCGAAGGATTGAGGCCAACAATCTTTCCGGTAATCCATCCTTCGAGACGACCGCGTTCCGCGGCCTCTTCAGGACGAGGCCGGTGCTAGCCGACCGACCCTTCGAGCGAGATCGAGATCAGCTTCTGCGCTTCCACCGCGAACTCCATCGGCAGCTGCTGCAGCACGTCCTTGACGAAGCCGTTGACGACGAGGCCGACCGCCTCTTCCTGGCTGAGCCCGCGCTGGATGCAGTAGAACAGCACGTCCTCGGAGATCTTCGAGGTCGTCGCCTCGTGCTCGAACGTCGCCGACGAGTTCTTGGCCTCGATGTAGGGCACGGTGTGCGCGCCGCATTTGTCGCCGATCAGCAGCGAATCGCAGGCGGTGAAGTTGCGCGCCCCGGTCGCCTTGCGGTGCGCGGTGACCAGGCCGCGATAGGTGTTCTGCGACCTGCCGGCGGCGATGCCCTTGGAGATGATCCGGCTCGACGTGTTCTTGCCGAGATGGATCATCTTGGTGCCGCTATCGACCTGCTGGAAGCCGTTCGAGATCGCGATCGAGTAGAACTCGCCGCGCGAATTGTCGCCGCGCAGGATGCAGCTCGGATACTTCCAGGTGATGGCGGAGCCGGTCTCGACCTGGGTCCAGGAGATCTTGGAGTTGGCGCCGCGGCAGTCGCCACGCTTGGTGACGAAATTATAGATGCCGCCCTTGCCTTCCGAATTGCCGGGATACCAGTTCTGCACGGTCGAGTACTTGATCTCGGCATCGTCGAGCGCCACGAGCTCGACCACGGCGGCATGCAACTGGTTCTCGTCACGCTGCGGCGCGGTGCAACCTTCGAGATAGGAGACGTAGGAGCCCTTGTCGGCAATGATCAGCGTGCGCTCGAACTGGCCGGTGTTGCGCTCGTTGATGCGGAAATAGGTCGACAGTTCCATCGGGCAGCGCACGCCCGGCGGCACGTAGACGAACGAGCCGTCGGAAAAGACCGCCGAGTTCAGCGTGGCGTAGAAGTTGTCGGAGGTCGGCACCACCGAGCCCAGATATTTCTGCACCAGTTCGGGATGCTCGCGGATCGCTTCCGAGATCGGCATGAAGATCACGCCAGCCTTCTTCAGCTCGGCCTTGAAGGTGGTCGCAACCGAGACCGAGTCGAAGACAGCATCGACCGCGATCTTGCGGCGGGCCGGGTCCTCCTCGCCAGGCTTGGGCTCGACGCCTTCGAGCATGGCCACTTCCCGCAACGGGATGCCGAGCTTCTCGTAGGTCTTCAGGATCTCCGGATCGATCTCGTCCAGCGAGGAGACCGTCTTCTTCGGCTTCGGCGCCGCGTAATAATAGAGATCCTGGAAATCGATCTTTGGATAGTCGACGCGCGCCCAGGTCGGCTCCTGCATGGTCAGCCAGCGCCGATAGGCCTCAAGCCGCCACTGGAGCATCCAGGCGGGTTCGTTCTTCTTCTCGGAGATAAACTTGACGGTCTCCTCCGACAGTCCCTTGGGGGCCTTGTCGGACTCGATCAGGGTCTCAAACCCATAACGATACTGGTCGACGTCGATGCGCTTCACGCGCTCGACCGTCTCTTGTACGGCTGGCATTCCATCCTCCGCTCGCGGTTTCAAGGACCGCGGTGGATCAAACTCGGACGAGTATTACGATATTTCACTGCGGAAAGCACGGGCTTAGAACCGTTCAAGCCGTGTTTCGTCGCTTAGCCCTTAAGTAGGGTATTACCCAGCTTTCGCCAAGCCTCTAACGCCCTATTGATGTCCTCCGGTTGGGTGGACCAGCCAAGACTGAGACGCACCGCTCCCTGGGCCACAGCGGGATCATAGCCCATGGCCGACAAGACGTGGGATGGCTGGACCCTCCCTGAGGAACAGGCGGAGCCGGAGGAGACCGCTATGCCCTCCAGGTCGAAGCCGATGACGGCGGTTTCGGCCTTCAGGCCCGGCGCGGTGAAGAGCACCGTGTTTGGCAACCGCGCCACATCGTCCGCAAAGACCGTCGCCCCGGCGATGCCGCGAAGGCCATTTTCCAAAAGATCTCTGAGGCTTGCCATTCGCTCCACATCCTTCGCCAGAGCCTGAAGGGCAGCCTTTACCGCCGCCCCGAAGCCGGCGATGCCCGCGACATTCTCGGTCCCGGCGCGGCGGTTGAGCTCTTGTCCGCCGCCTCGCAGGACCGGCTCGAGGCCGCCTATGCCTTCAGCCATCACCAGGGCCCCGACACCCTTGGGGCCGCCGATCTTGTGCGCAGAAAAGGTGGCAAGGTCGGCGCCTACCGTATTGATATCGAATGGGATTTTCCCCAGCGCCTGGATCGCATCGACGTGCAGGAGGCCGCCGGCCGCGTGGACGATGCTTGCCGCCTCAGCGACGGGCTGGAGGGCGCCGGTCTCGTTGTTGGCGGCCATGATGGAGACCAGGGCTGGCGGGCCATCCTGCAGCTGGATCTTCAGGCGATCGAGGTCCACCACGCCGGAGCGCGTGACCGGGATGAGGCCGATCTTGTCGCCAGGGAACCGGCCGCCGGCCAGCACCGAAGCATGCTCGACCGCAGAGACCAGCAGCCGCTCGACAGGTCCGCCAGACCGCCCCCGCAGGCCCGGCGAGAGCGCAAGCGCATTGGACTCGGTGCCGGCGGAGGTGAAAACGACGTTGCGCGGCTGAGCGCCGACCGCGCCCGCCAGCGCGGAGCGCGCCTCCTCGACCAGTCGTCGTGCCTCCCGGCCCTCGGCATGGACCGAGGATGGATTACCGATCAGGTCGTATGCAGCCAGAATAGCAGCCCGCGCTTCCGAACGGAGCGGCGTGGTCGCGTTCCAATCGAGATAGACCCGGGCAAGCATTGAGTATTTTGTTACCTCGCATCGCGGGCGGCGTTTCGCGCCGACCCGACATGGGCCGCGGGCGCGCAATTGGCAACCCGATTCCGAGCGAGCGGGCGCCGTGACGCGGTCATGACAAGCTAACGTGTTGAACCCATTGGGGGATGTTCAAGATGCTTGCTTTTTGACCCTCTGCCTATGTTAGAACGCGCTCCGTCAAGTCACCGCGCGCTCTTAGCGCATCACCGCAAGGCGCGCCTTCTCACCCTTCATTCGCGCTTCCGTCGGCATCTGCCGACGAGGCTACAATCGGTTGATTGCTAGGGATCATCTCTCCAGGAAATCAATCAAGAGACACCAATGCCCGAAGTCATTTTCACCGGCCCTGCTGGCCGCCTCGAAGGCCGCTACCATCCGGCCAAGCAGAAGAATGCGCCGATCGCGATGATCCTGCATCCGCATCCGCAGTTCCACGGCACGATGAACCACCAGATCGTGTACCAGTGCTACTACGCGTTCGCGCATCGCGGCTTCTCCGTGCTGCGCTTCAATTTCCGCGGTGTCGGCCGCAGCCAGGGTTCGTTCGACCACGGCACCGGCGAGTTGTCGGATGCCGCCGCCGCGCTCGACTGGGCCCAGACGATCAATCCCGAAGCGCGCGCCTGCTGGGTTGCCGGCTTCTCCTTCGGCGCCTGGATCGGCATGCAGCTCCTGATGCGCCGCCCCGAGGTCGAGGGCTTCATCTCGATCGCGCCGCCGGCCAACCTTTACGACTTCTCGTTCCTCGCGCCCTGCCCGTCGTCGGGCCTGATCGTGCATGGCGAGAAGGATGCGGTGGTGCCGCCCAAGGACGTCAACACGCTGGTCGAGAAACTGAAGACGCAGAAGGGCATCGTCATCGACCAGCAGATCATCCCCGGCGCCAACCACTTCTTCGACGCCAAGCTCGAGCCGCTGATGGAAACCATCACGGCGTATCTCGACATGCGCCTGGCGAACGTGCGCTGAGGGATTCGGCTTGAGCGCGCTGCGCTCAGGCCGCAAGCTTCAAAAGATGCGCGTCGTGCCGTACGAGGAAGGCGCGCAGCAATTGCGGATAGTCGGCGTCGACAGCGCTGCGTACGCTCGGACGCTGCGCAAGCGTGGTCCGCCACGCCCTGACCTTCGGCGCGTCCTGGAAGATGCCGTGCTCGGTTAGTTCGTCGAACAGATCGAAATAGCGGAAGACGGGCGCGAATACCGCGTCGACCAGACTGAATGCGCGGCCCGCGAAATACGGACCGGCGCCGAGCGCGGCTTCGACACGCCTGAATTTCGCAACCAGCGCCTGGCGCTTGCCTTCGAATGTCGCCGGATCGCTCGTGGTTTCCAGCCCCCAGAGGTCGCCGAGGATCGCCGAGCCGAACTCCATCCAGGCGCGGTGCTCGGCACGCTTCAGCGCATCCACCGGATGCAGCTTCGCACCGGCTTGCGTCTCCTCGAGGTACTCGCAGATCACGTTGCTCTCGAACAGCGCGACCTCGCCCTCCCCGGTGGTCACCACCAGCACCGGCACCTTGCCGAGCGGCGACAGTTTCAGAAACCAGTCGGGCTTGTCAGCCAGATCGATGTCGATCCGCTCGAACGGCACGCCCTTCTCCTTCAGCGCGATCACCGCGCGCTGCACGTAGGGGCAAAGCTTGTGGCTGATCAGTTTCAACGAAACGGTCATGGGCGATCCCGGCGGTTAGATGCAACTGCATTCAATGTAGATGCATTTGCATCTACCCGTCAAGTTGCATGCAGTTGCATTGATCTAGCCTTGCGTCAGGGACGCGCGATCACCCCGCCGGTCACCGGCATCGGCACACCCGTGGTAGTGGGATAAGATAGCGGCAGGCCTTTCATGCCGCGGACCGCGAGGAAGCCGAAAGCCTGCGCTTCGATGGCGTCGGAGGCCCAGCCGAGCGTCTCGGCCGCCTCCACCCTTGCCGAGCCCACCTGCTCCCGCAGCATACGCAGCATGGTGAGGTTGCGGGCGCCGCCGCCGCAGACGATCCAGCTCCGCGGCCGCCGGGGCAAAAGCGGAATGACGCGGGCGATCGCAGCCGCAGTGAAGGCGGTGAGCGTCGCGGCGCCGTCGGCCGGCTCGATGGCGCCGAGCTTGAGTGCAGCGAAATCGTTGCGATCGAGCGATTTGGGTGGGGCCGCCGCGAAGAAGGGCAGTTCCAGCGCCCGTGCGATCCAGGCCTCATCCACCTTGCCGAGCGCCGCGAACTTGCCTTCCGCATCGAACGCCTGATTCATGGTGCAGTACATGAAGTCGTCGAGCAGCGCGTTGCCGGGGCCGGTATCGCAGGCAATCAATGCATCGTTGCCGTCGATATAAGTGATGTTGGAGACGCCGCCGACGTTGACCACGACGATCGGTCCTTCGCGTTCCAGCGAATGAGCCAGCGCGCGGTGGTAGACGGGCACGAGCGGCGCGCCCTGCCCGCCCGCCTCGACGTCGGCGGCACGGAAATCATGCATCACCGGGATATGGATTGCCCTGGCCAGTAACGGCGCATCGCCGATCTGGACGGTCAGCCGCTTCTCGGGCCGGTGCAGCACGGTCTGGCCGTGGAAGCCCACGATATCGATGTCCTCCGGCCTCATGCGGTTCTGCGCCAGGAAGGCGGCCACCGCCTCGGCATGGGCACCCGTCACGGCCTGCTCGGCCTGCGCCAGAATGCCCGGCCGGGCGTCGCGCTGCTGCAGATGCACGGCCTCGCTCAGCGCCTGGCGCAACACGTTGCGCTCGGCCGGGCTGTATGGCCGGTAGCCGGACGGCCCGAACGCCTTCACCTGCTTTCCGTCGGTCTCGATCAGCGCGACATCCACCCCGTCCAGCGAGGTGCCGCTCATCAAGCCGAGTGCCGTCAACATCATGGGATCAGCGTCCTGAAAGACCCCTCCGGCATGCCGATCTTGTGCCAGAGGGACACATCTTATAATGCCACAGCGCCAAGTGGCGGGCGGACATCGGGTTCCCGCGGAAGACCCTTAAATTGCCCCCAAAAGAGTAAACCAAGAATTGTCAGGCACGCCGACAGATGACTGCATTTAAATCGGATTTCCTCAATACCCTGCAGGAACGTGGATTCATCCACCAGTGCTCCGATTTCGAGGGGCTGGATGCGCTTGCCGCCAAGGGTGAGGCCATCGCCTATGTCGGATACGATTGCACCGCCCGCTCCCTGCATATCGGCAACTATCTGACCATGATGATGCTGCACTGGCTGCAGCAATCCGGCAACAAGCCGATCACGCTGATGGGCGGCGGCACCACCATGGTGGGCGATCCCTCCGGCAAGGACGAGACGCGCGCCATGCGCACCATTGCCGAGATCGAGGCCAACAAGGCCTCGATCCGCGGCGTGTTCGCCAAGGTGCTGCGCTATGGCGAGGGCAAGAGCGACGCCATCATGCTCGACAATGCGGAGTGGCTGACCAAGCTGAACTGGATCGAGATGCTGCGCGATGTCGGCCGGCACTTCTCCGTCAACCGCATGCTGACCATGGACTCCGTGCGGCTGCGTCTCGAGCGCGAGCAGGAGATGAGCTTCATCGAGTTCAACTACATGGTCTGCCAGGCCTATGACTTCGTCGAACTCGCCAGGCGCACCGGCTGCCGCCTCCAGATGGGCGGATCGGACCAGTGGGGCAACATCATCATGGGCGTCGATCTCGGCCGTCGCATGGGCACGCATCAGCTGTTCGCGCTGACGACGCCGCTGCTGACCACTGCGTCCGGCGCCAAGATGGGCAAGACCGCGCAAGGCGCGGTCTGGCTCAATGCCGACCAGTTCTCGCCCTACGACTTCTGGCAGTACTGGCGCAACACCGAGGATGCCGATGTCGGCAAGTTCCTGAAGCTGTTCACGACGCTTCCAATGGCCGAGATCAGAAAGCTCGAAGCGCTCGGCGGCTCCGAGATCAACGAGGCCAAGAAGGTGCTCGCGACCGAGGCGACCGCTCTGCTGCACGGTCGCGAAGCTGCGAATGAAGCCGCGGAGACCGCGCGCCGCACCTTCGAGGAGGGCGCGCTCGCCGAGAGCCTGCCGACGGTGGAAATTCCGCGCGGCGAGCTCGACGCCGGTCTCGGCGTGCTCAACGCCTTCGTCAAGGCGGGTCTCGTCGCCTCCAACGGCGAAGCCCGGCGGCAGATCAAGGGCGGCGGCCTGCGCGTCAACGATGCGCCTGTCGCCGACGAGAAGATGGCGCTGTCGGCGGACAATCTGACGCCGGAAGGCGTGATCAAGCTGTCCTTCGGCAAGAAGAAGCACGTCCTCATCAAGCCTGCATAGGCGTATGAGCTTTTCACTGCTTGTCAGGGCGCGCATAAGCGCGCTCCCTGATGGCAATGGACCAGAACGCGCCCAAGGAAACGACAGCGGAAGCGAGCAAGGAACAGGTCGGAAGCACCAGGCAGGACGCAGTCCGCATCGCGCTCGTCGTGCTCTGCCTGTGCTTTGCGCTGGCTGTTCTTGGTCGCGGGCTGAGCGAGAGCTTCACGGTCTTCCTCAAGCCGATCTCGGAAGATCTCGGCTGGGACCGTGCCCAGGCCGTTTCGATCTATTCACTGGCCTGGCTCATCAGCGGACTGACCGCCCCCCTGGTTGGCCGCCTGTTCGATCATTCCGGACCACGCATCGTCTATGCGCTCGGCTTGCTCTTGCTCGGTTCGGCCTTTCTGAGCGCGAGCCATGCGCAAGCACTCTGGCAATTCCAGCTTTCGATCGGCATCTGCGTCGGCATCGGCGTTGCCTTCATCGGCAATGTGCCCAACTCGATCCTGCTCGGCCGCTGGTTCGGGCCGCGGCTGCCGACCGCGATGGCGGTGGTCTACTCGGCAATGGGCGGCGGCGTGCTGGCACTGCTGCCGGCCTCGCAACTCCTGATCGATCATCTCGGCTGGCGCGAGACCTACCAGGTCTACGGTCTTGCCGCGCTCGCCCTGCTGGTGCCGCTGCTGCTCCTGCCTTGGCGCCTGTTCGCGGCCGGCTCGCCGCATGTGGCCAAGAAGAGCGATCCGGACTTCGTCGACAACGGCTGGACGCTCGTGAGCGCGATGCGCCACCACGCCTTCTGGGCGCTGTTCTCGACGTTCTTCTTCACCGCGGTCGGCATGTATGCCATCGCGGCGCAGATCGTGGCCTATCTGATCGACGCCGGCTTCCCGCCGCTCCAGGCCGCGACCGCCTGGGGCTTCTCCGGCGTCGTGCTGGTGTTCGGGATGCTGGGTGTTTCTGCGCTCGACGGCTTGATCGGACGCCGCCCGTCGGTGCTGCTCAGCTACGCGATCTCGATCCTCGGCATCGTTCTGCTCTGGCTCCTGCAGTACTATCCGAACGTCGTCCTGCTCACCGGCTTCGTGGTCTGCTTCGGCAGCATGATGGGCTCCCGCGGGCCCCTGATCACCGCAACTGCGATGAAGATCTTCCGCGGCAAGCGCGTCGGCACCATCTTCGGGACGATCTCGATCGGCAGCGGCCTGGGCTCGGCGTTCGGCTCATGGAGCGGCGGCCTGATTCACGATGCGACTCACGGCTACGATCTCCTGCTCATCTTCGCGCTTGCGAGCGTCGTGCTCGGCATGATTCCGTTCCTGGTCGTTCCCGCCTTGCGGGAGTAGGTCTCCCCTACGTAACCTGCATCCCCGGACATCACCGGAATAGTACGTACCGACCACAGGTGAACACGTTCGAAAAACCGCGGCGCGTGCGGATCAACGACCGCTACTGCGATGTTTTGTCCGACATGACGAAAATGTCAGGGCGCATTGATCCCAAGTGGCTTGCGAGACGAAACTGAATACGGTCCAAGTCGCGCATTGGATGGAGGGCACAAACCAATGGACTTTCCCTATCTCACCCGCTTTCAGCCGGTTCTCCTGAGCCTGTTTCGCTTCATCACCGGCCTGTTGCTGTTTCAGTACGGCGTCGCCAAGCTGTTCAAGTTTCCGGCTGTTCCGATGTTCGCCAAAGTCGAGCTGATGTCGCTTTACGGCGCGGCCGGGGCGCTTGAACTGGTGCTTGGCGCACTACTGATGATCGGCCTGTTCTCGCGGCTGTCGGCCTTCATCCTGTCCGGTGAAATGGCTTTCGCTTATTTCATGGGCCATATGTTCAGGGGCGAAACCCCGGTGTTCCTGCCATTGCTGAACAACGGCACTCTCGCGATACTCTTCTGCTTCGCGTGCCTGTATCTCTCGGCAGCTGGCGGCGGCCCGATCAGCGCCGACGCCGCAATGGGCAAGAAATAAGTGCTGCACCGGCGCAGCCCGCACCGCGCTGACACACTCAACTTATCCCGCTAAGCACGGCGGCACCGGCAGACCTCCGGTGCCGCTTAGCGCGCGCCCAGCACATTCCAGATCAGAACGAGGGCCGCGACGAGCAGCAGGGACATGACGGCGCGATGAACGAATCGATTCATTGCCTGTCCAACCTGTCTCTTTGGCTACCAAGGTCCATGTCGATTTTCGACTCCGGATCGGCCGCCGCCTGCCGGCAAGAGCAGATTCGCCTGCACGGTTGCGCATAAGCCTGCGGCAGCCGTCCCGCGCGGCAGGCCGGCCATGCCTACGTTCATGATTGGTAAGAACTTCATGCTACCCATGCGAGCAATAACAACCATTCCGTAGGGGCTGTGATGAATCTGCTGAGTCACCTGAAGATCCGCACCAAGCTTGCCAGCATGGTCTGCCTTGCGGCGCTCACAGTCACGGCCATCATCGGCGTATCGTCGGTGCTCAGCAAGAGCCGCATGATGGAGGACCGCGTCGAGCAGATGCGGACCGCGGTAGAGCTGCTCTACAACTATGCACAGTCGCTCCAGGACGAGGTCACAGCAGGCAAGCTGACGCCGGCCGAGGCCAAGAGCATGTTCCACCAGCGCGGTCGCCGCATGAGCTTCAACGGCGGCCAAGGCTACCCGGTGGTCTATAATCAGGACACCTCCCTGGTCGTCAACGGCGCCAATCAGCAGCTCGAAGGCAAGATCACCGGCGCCAAGGATTCCAATGGCGTGCTGATCGCCGACGCCATTATCAAGGCGGGCAGCGAGACCGCGCAGGGCGGCGTGACCTCCTATCTCTACCCGCGCCCCGGCCAGACCGAGCCGGTCCGCAAGACCGTGTTCGCGCGCAAATTCGCACCATGGAACGTGACCATCAGCTACGGCGTCTACGTCGATGATATCGACGCCGACGTGCGCGGCTTGACGCTGGAGCTGGCCGCGATCGGCGGCGGCCTGATGTTGTTGATGGCGGCGCTGTCCTGGCTGATTGCTCGCGACGTGCTCGGCGCGCTCGATCGCCAGAAGAATCGCATGCAGGAGATTTCCGAAGGAGCCATCGACAAGCCGGTCGAGGAGACCGACCGCGGCGACGAGATCGGCCGCATGGCCGAGACCCTCGAAGTGCTCCGGCAGACCGCGCTGACCGCGCGCACGCTGGAAGCCGAGCAGGTCGCCATCAAGGCCCGCACCGAGCAGGAGAAGCGCGACGCCCTGATCGCCCTCGCCGATCGCTTCGACGCCTCCGTCGGCCAGCTCGTGGGCCTGATGGCCTCCGGTTCCGGCGAGCTCGAGAACACCGCCAAGTCGATGTCCTCGACTGCCGAGGGCACCAACCGCCGCGCCGCCGTGGTCGGCTCCGCCGCCACCGAGGCCAGCCAGCGCGTCCAGACGGTGGCAGCTGCCGCCGAGGAGCTCTCCTCCTCCATCACCGAGATCAGCCGTCAGGTCGCGCAGTCCGCGGAGGTCACCGGCCGCGCCGTGGACAGCGCTCGCCGCACCGACACCATCGTCCGCGCGCTGTCGGACGGTGCGCAGCAGATCGAGCATGTGGCCGAGCTGATCTCCAGCATCGCGGCCCAGACCAACCTGCTCGCGCTCAACGCCACCATCGAAGCCGCGCGTGCCGGTGAAGCCGGCCGCGGCTTTGCCGTCGTCGCTTCCGAGGTGAAGTCGCTGGCGAGCCAGACCGCGGAAGCCACCCGCGAGATCGGCGACAAGATCGCCCAGATCCAGGGCGCAACCAAGGAAGCTGTGGACGCGATCGGCGGCATCACCGCCACCATCGAGGAGGTCAGCCGCATCGCCACCTCGATCGGCGCCGCCATCGAGGAGCAAGGCGCCGCCACCGCCGAGATCGCGCGCAGCGTCTCGCAGACGGCGGAGGCGACCAGGGAGGTCACCACCAATATCGGCGTGGTCTCCACCGCCGCAAACGAGACCGGCAACGCCGCCGGCATGGTGCTGGCAGCAGCTTCGAGCCTCTCAAAACAGGCCGAGCAGCTCTCCGGCGAAGTCGGCACGTTCCTGGCCGGCGTGCGCGCGGCGTAGCCGCTCGTTCACCTCTCCCGCTTGCGGGAGAGGTCGGCGCGAAGCGTCGCGTGAGGGCTTTCTCCTCGTTGGGAGCCGCTCTGTGGAGGCCCCCTCTCCCCAGCCCTCTCCCGCAGGCGGGAGAGGAGCGCACCTTGCATCGCGGCTGCAACTGGATCGCGCTACTGCCGCCGCGAGACGCTGCAGCCGCTCGACAGCTGACGGGTCGATGCCGTCGAGCCGTCGTTCGACTGCGACGGGAATTCATCGAACGGCGAGTTCTGCTTGCCGGTGTTGAATTCGAATATCTTGCGGAACAGGCCGGGCGCCATCGCCGAGATCGGATTGACGCGCATCACGGGCGCGGCCGGTGTACCGACGACCTCGTAGGTCACGCCGATCAGCCCCTCGTTGTTGCCGCCGCCGAGGAAGATGCCGAACAGGGGGATCTGGCCGAAGATGTTGTTGACGCCATACATCGGCACGAAGGTGCCGCTCATGCACACCTGGTTGCCGGGATAGTCGATCGAGCCCTCGATGGTGGCACCGATCATCGGCCCCTTGACCACGCCGTCTCGGATCGTCAGCGCGCCGTTCTGCCGGGTGAACTCGGCACGGAGCGCGTTGAATGAGACTCCGTTGCCGGTGCCGTTGGGCGCGCCGGCGGCCACGCGCTCGAGCTGCGCCTCGCCCTTCACCGTGAAGTCGCGCACGTTGATGAGCCCCTCGCGGGCGGTGTTCGGCTCGGATGTCGGCGGCTCCATCGCCACCACCATCTGGCCGCCGACCGCCTTGGTGTAGGTGTCGGTGAAGCGCAGCAGCGCGCCAGCATCGTTGGTCTGGAGATAGATCACTTCGCGACTGCCCTGCGCGCGGCCGCCGCGAAGATCGGCTGCCACCGGCGTGTCGCGGCCGATCTTGCCGCTCAGCGTCAAGGCTTTCACGGCGCCGTTGCGCTTCGACATCTTGGCATCGACGCTGCGCATGGCCTCGCCGTTGAACCCGGCCACGGCACCGAGCTTCACGTCGATATCGAAATCGACGTTCTTCAGCTTGCTCTTGTCCTCCTTGGAATGGCCGGAGATCGCCGACTTCAGGAAACCGCGGCCGTCGAACACGTCGCCACGCATCGTGCCCTTGATGACGCCCTCCTGGCTGCGCTCAACTCTGAGCGAGGCCTTGTCACCGT
Source organism: Bradyrhizobium sp. in8p8 (assembly GCF_000426845.1). Lineage (GTDB taxonomy): Bacteria > Pseudomonadota > Alphaproteobacteria > Rhizobiales > Xanthobacteraceae > Bradyrhizobium > Bradyrhizobium japonicum_C. The sequence goes on from NZ_AUGD01000002.1 coordinate 338,506, forward strand.
CTGTCGGCGCGTAAATCGGGAAATTCGCGTTCATGAGATCGCCGTTCGCGTCGACCTCGAGTGAGCCCTTGATCGAGGCACCGCCGCCCTCGATCACGATGTCCTCGAAACGCGTCGATTGCGCCGTGGGCACCACCTTGAAGCTGGCCTTCGCGGACTTGCCCGGCAGCTTGACCCAGCCGGGCAGGATGTTGTCGAGCCGCACCGACGTCAGGTCGGCCTCGACGCCGAGCTTCGTGGTCTGATCCGCGCCGCTCGCGATCTTGCCCGACAGCCTGATCGGCAACGATCCGCTGACGGCGGGGCTGAGATCGAAGCCGAGGCGCGCGCGGCTGGCATCGTCCAGCGTCGCCTGCAGCCTCACGTCCGCGTCGCCCTCAGCCGGCTTGCGATAGTCCAGCGAGGCTGCCTGACCGTTGATCTTGACGTCGCCCTTGACCTGGTAGCCCTGGTTGTTGGCGATGATCTTGAGGCTGTTCGCCTCCAGCTTCTGGTTCATCACCAGCTTCTCGGCGGCGAAGCCGTTGAGGTCGGCGGTGACGGAATAGGTGGTGTCGGCCTTGGTCAGCTCGCCCTTGACCGGCATGCCGAGCTGGATGTTCGCGGTGAACGTCCCCTTGCTGGTGTTGGGATCGATGACCGTCGCGGAGAGATCGCTCAGCCGGTCATTGGCGAGCATTTCAGCGGCGGCAGGCACCGGGCCATCGACGCGGAACCTGCTTCGCGACGGCGACGGCTTGGGCGCCATGTCCGGCACCTCGAACACGAAGTCTGAGATCGTAACCTTGCGGCCCGAGGGCGTATCGGCAACGCCCTGCCCGATGTTCACGGTCGCAGTGCGCCCGGTCACGCGCGCCCTCAGATCGGCATCGCGCACCACCGGCATGCCATCCACGGGGCGAACTGCGACGCCGCTCGCCACGATGTTGACGGACAGGCCGTCGTCCGGGATTGGCGGTCCCTTGCGCGGCAGGTTCTTCGTCGGCGAGTTGACGCCGATCTCGATGCGCTGGAGCGTTCCGCGCTCGATCCGCTCGATCACCCATTCGCGCAGTTCGGGGACGATCAGCGTCGGCCACATCCGCTTCAAGGCGGAAGCCGACATCGGCGTTCCCGCAAAGCCGAGAGTGAGCCGGGGCTCGCCGGAATAATCGATGGCGCCAGTGCCGGCAACGCCGATCTCGCCGTTGGAGACATCCGCCTGTGTCAGCAGGAGGCGCTTGTGATCCGTGTCGAAGCGAAAGCCGATCGCAATGCGGTTGAAGACGAGCGGCGGCTCGTTATCGATGCCGCCAAGCAGGATCGAACCGCCGCTGAATCCGAGCTGCCAGTCATTCCTGGTGCCGTTGGGCGGCTCGAGATGGGCCAGCAATGTCAGGCGGTTCGCGCCGGAGAGGATCTTGAAGGGTGCGACCAGCACGCGCCGGTTGGCGTCCCACTCGACGTTGATCTCGGCCGAGTCGATCCCCATCGGATAGTCGGGCGTATCGGTGTCGATGATGTTGCCGGCACCCACCGCGATCTTGCCGCGGAAGAAGGTCGGCACGCCGTCGCGGCCGAGTTCGCCCTTGAGCTCGCCCGTCAGCGGCATATCCGCCGTATAGGTGAGGTCCTTCACCCGCAGCGCCAGGAGGATGTTGGAGGTCGAGACCTTGTCGGCCTTGATGTCGACGGACCGCACGCCGTTCTCGGCAGGGCCGATCGTGGCGCGCAGCAACCACGGGCGCGCGCCCTCCTCGCCGAGGCTGAGCGCGATACCGCCGCGGCTCGGCCGGCGCAGGCTGAGGGTGATGTTCTCGAACGACCATTTGCTGCCGCGCTGCTGGTCGTCGACGATCAGATTGCCGTTCTTCAGGCCGATCTCGTTGAGGTTCTGGCCGTCGAGTCCCGTCATGCTCAGACTGTCGAGCCAGTCGAGGCTTTGGAGGATGCCGCTCTGCCCCGCCGCCTGCGGTGAGGCCTGCGGCGCTTCGGGACTCGTTGGCTGAGCAGCGAACGGCGGCGGGGGCACCCCGTTGCGGGGGAATGTCGGCGGCAGGCCCGCGTCCTTCTTGGACGCGACGCCGGTCGCAAGCGGCTTGGTGGTGTCGCCGGCGGACACGGTGACAGTGCCATCAGGCGCGATGCGGATCGCGAGCTCGGCATCGACGAGATTAAGGCTTTCGGCGCGCAGCCGCCCCATCAGCAGACCCGCACCCGACAGCTTCACCTCGGCCTTCGGCGCGCTGGCAACCACGGCCTGATCGCGATCGCGAACGATGATGTCCCGGATGCGTACGGCGATGCGAACCCGGCCGGCGCGCTCGATCTGGGTACCGCCGACCTCGACCGTGTTGCCGTGACCGATATTGTCTTCGATCGCGGCCGCCAGCCATGGCGTTGCGATATCCAGATTGATCGGACCGGCGCCGAGCCGCCACCACAGCGCACCGAAACAGCCGACGAAAATGACGAGCACGGCGCCGACGACAACGGCCAGACGCTTCAGCCAGCGGCCTCCACCCATCCAACGGCGCAATGAACCGAATCCGTCTCCGAAACGATGGAAACCCGAACCGGAACGCGCCAGCAGCCGGCGTGCGCGATGGCCCGCCGCCGCTTCCTGATCCGGATCCCACTCGGCATCGTCCCATTCCTGCGGCTCGTATTGGCCGCTGCGCCGATCAAAATTCCGGTTGTAGTCCTGGGGCGACGTATTCCTTGCCATTGCCTCTTGATACAAGCGCCCGTCGTAGGGGTGAGCGCCGCCGGGACCGCAGCCGTTCACAGGACGCGAAGCCCCCTGCGCCGGCACTGCCGCCATACCTCGAATATTCCTGCTGTTCGTCATTTCGCCCCGGGAGCGCGTTCAACGAGCAGTGGGGTGGTGCGTGGAATTCCTTGTAACCATACTCCGGCGCCGCCAAACTTGCCCAGCCGAGGGCGCGATTCCAGCACGCCGGACGAGAGCTGCAATACCGCTTCGGTTGACCCGCCGAAAGCGTCGAAAGGAAGGCGTATGTCCAAGAAATCCCGCAAGAAATCGTCCAAAACGTCCTCCGGCAGCCCGACCGCCAAAAAGAAGACCGCAAAAACGCAGGCATCGACTCAAACAAGGTCCGCGAAAACACAGCGGACCCCGGCAAGCAAATCAACCGGGACCATAGCAAAAGCAGGATCACATAAGGCCGCATCGAAACAGTTAAATACGTCCAAATCGTCTCCCCCACCCGCTCGGGCGAAGTCCGGCCTGGCCGAAGGCCAAAAGGCCCCCGGCTTCAGCCTGCCGCGCGATGGCGGCGACACCGTCACACTGGCGGACTATGCCGGCCGCAAACTGGTCCTGTTCTTCTACCCCCGTGCCGATACGCCTGGCTGTACCCGCGAGGCGATCGACTTCACTCGCCTCGCCGAAGCCTTCTCTGCCGCCGGCACTGCCGTGCTCGGCATCTCCGCCGACCCGTTGAAGGCCCAGGAGAAATTTCGCGACAAGCACAAGCTCGCCATCCCGCTCATCTCGGATGAGAAACATGAGGTGCTCGATGCCTATGGCGCCTGGGGGGAAAAATCCATGTATGGCAAGAGCTTCCTGGGAGTTCTTCGGACAACAATCCTGATCGGGACCGACGGTAAGGTGGCACGGATCTGGCGCAATGTCCGGGTCGATGTCATGCCGACGACGTGCTGGAGGCGGCAAGAAGTCTTTAACCAGTCCGTCGAATTCGCGCGTTCCCATTTCCGGAAAATTAACCATGACCGGCCCAGATTGCTGCGGCAATTGAGCCGCAAGGAACCCATCCGACCGGCGCGGGAGTGCCGATGTCGAAAAGTTCTGCCCAATACTCGCAGTACCCCCAACATCACCCTCACGACCACGGACGAGCCTTCCAGCGCCGCCCGGCTGCTGCGGCGGCGGCAACTGCGATTCCCCTGCCCCCCACCGACGATGCCTACACCATCGTCCATGCCGGCAAGCAGGTCCGCTTTGGGCCCGTCGTATTCTGGATCGTCGTTGGCACCGTGGTGCTGCTGGGGCTGTGGTCGGCGGCGACGGCCACTTATTTTGCCTTCCGCGACGACGTTCTGACCCGGCTGATCGCCCGCCAGGCCGAGATGCAATACGCTTATGAAGATCGAATCGCCGAGCTGCGCGCCAGGGTCGACCGCACCACCAGCCGCCAGCTGCTTGACCAGGAGCAGTTCGACCAGAAGCTCGACCAGATCATGAAGCGCCAGACGGCGCTGGAGTCCCGGGCCACGGCGCTCGGGGCCATGCCCGACGTGACTGGCTCGATTCCCCGCTCGGCCCCGCAGCGCGGCGACGCAGCCCATACCACACCGAAGCCATCGCCGATCAGCGACACCGTCATCTTCGTGGCGCCGCCGGACCGGGAAGCGCGCCTCGAATCGCGCGCGCCGACCGTGGTGGCAGCGCCGAGCAGTCAATTTGCCCGGAATCAAAGCTTCGAGAACGTGCTGGTCCGGCTCACGAACTCGCTTGACCAGGTCGAGCGGCGCCAGATGGCGGCGCTCAGCGCCGTCGAGGAAAGCATGGACTCACGCATGCGGCGGATGCGCGGCGTGGTCAGCGATCTCGGCTTGAACCTTGCCCATCTCGAAGCCGCCGTGCCGCGCACCGCGATGGGCGGGCCGTTCGTGCCCATCAAGCTGACGGCCAATGCCGGACCGTTCGAGAAGCAGCTCCATCGTATCAACACCACACGCGCCGAGATGGATCGTCTCAATCGCACGCTGGCGTTGGTCCCCTACCGCAAGCCCGTCATCGGCGAGGTAGAGTTCACCTCCGGTTTCGGCGTGCGCAGCGATCCCTTCCTGGGCCGGCCCGCGATGCACACCGGCCTCGATTTCCGCGCTGCCACCGGTGACCCGGTCCGCGCCACGGCCTTTGGAAAGGTGATTTCCGCCGGCTGGTCCGGCGGCTACGGCCGCATGGTCGAGGTCGATCACGGCAATGGGCTTTCCACCCGCTACGGCCATCTCTCCGAGATCAACGTCAAGGTCGGCGAGATAGTGAAGATCGGCCAGGTCATCGGGCTCGTCGGCTCGACCGGCCGTTCGACCGGTCCCCACCTGCACTATGAGACCCGCATCGAAGGCGAAGCGGTGGATCCGCAAAAATTCTTGCGCGCTGGCGTCCGGCTCAGCGCGGGTTGAGCCTGCGCTTCTCTCATCGGAACGTCGGGGCGAAAGCCATTGGAAGCGACTGGTGGCCAAGAGCTCATGCGCCGCGGCGCAGCAGGCCAACCGCACGTCCGTCGATCACGAGCAGCGCGCTGCCGATGACGATCGCGCCCACGATCGCACGCATGGAAATCGGCTCCCCCAGCACCAGCCATCCCAGAAGGATGGCGGTGACGGGAATGAGCAGCGTCACCAGCATCACGTTGCTCGCGCCCGAGCGCCGCACGATCTGAAAGAAGACGATATAGGCAAGCGCGGTCGAGAGCGTGGCGAGGCCAAGCACGGCAAGCCAGGTCGCAAGGGCCGGCATCGGCAGTTGCCAGGGCCGCTCCACAGTGCCGGCGACCACCGCCATCATCACGGTTGAAGCCATCAGTTGAAATGTCGCCGTTCCGAGCGGGGCTGAGTTTTTCAGCAACCGGCGCGCGGCGAGCGCTGCAAGACCGTAGCTGAAGGCGCCGCCGAGGCAGAGCAGGATGCCGAGCCCCTGCCCAGGCCTTGCCTCAATACCCCATCCGCGCAGGATGACCACGCCGACGATCCCCAATGCGACGCCGGCAATCCGCCGCATCTGCAACGTCTCTTCGCCTGCCATCGCCATGACGATGACCGTGCACATCGGCGTGGTCGCGTTCAGGATCGACCCCAGCCCGCTCGGAATGAACGTCTGGCCAATCACGATCAACGAGAACGGGATGACATTGTTGAGCAGCCCGATCGCGACGAAGGGCGTCCACTCCGCCATGCTCTTGGGAAAGCCGATCCCCTGCATGCGGAGCAATGGCGCAAGAATGGCCGCTCCGAACGCGACACGCAGCAACACGAGCGTCAGAGGCGGCAATTCGCGCAGAGCCGCTCCGTTGAAGAAGAACGAACCGCCCCAGAGAATGGAGAGCGCCGCAAGCAGCGACCAGTCCCGACCATCGATCCTGTTGGCATTGATGGTCATACGCGGCTCATCGACAAGCTAACGATCACAAAGGCCGGCAGGAGACAGCAAAGCCGGCGGCGAAATTCAGGGCGCCTGGCCTCTAGAAGGGGCCTACAGCCCGTTTCGCGCAACGAGGATTTCACCGACAGCTCTTTCGACCTGTTGCCAGTCCGTCGCCGGAACGATCTTCAAGGCAGCGTCGAGCGAGCACGTCCGTTGTTCGTGCTCTCTCGCCAGTGCTGCCAGGTCGATCTGTATCTCGGATCGAAGTTGGCCTGATGCCACCTGCTCGATCCGCGCCGCCATCTGCTCCATGAGGCGAACGTGAAACGACTTCATCTCTTCGATGAATTCGCTTTGCGACACGCGATAGGAGCCGAGGCTCGCCGACCACGCCGGCGATCCACCGAGTTGGCGATCGCGATTATCCCACTCGATGTGCACATGCTCTTCATCGGACCAGATTGCGATGTTGGCCGATGGAGCCAGGTACGAACTGTCCAGACGACGCTTTCCGACCCACATGACTGCAACGTCGGCAGAGTCAAAAAGGCCATCCTCATCGGGGACGTCATCGGCTCTCTCGCACCAGGCCTCATGGGCGCTTCGCAGAATTCCGGCCCCGTCGCCGGAGATGTACGGCACGAGCGCATCAGGAACCGGCTCGAGTATGTAGGGAAGCATGTCCATCAAGTCCTCGTAGAGGCGGACGACTTGATAGGTGCAATAGCGCTCTGCACCGGCAGCCCGGGCATGGTCGCTGTATTCGAAGAGTGTGGCTTCACCGGCTTGTATCCAGTACTCGCCGAAAGTGAGACCAAACCAATGAAGGCAATAGCTCCCCGGCTGGCCCCAGGGGATGATCTTTTCGAGTGGCGCGAGCGTGAAGTTGATGAGCACGACGAACCCTGGCCTGACTACGGAGAGACAGATCTAGTCCACCGCGATCGATCTTCCCACCCGATTTCAGGCAGCAGGTTCGTGAGCCCGCTACTTCCGCCGCGACACCAGCTCGATCATCCGCCCCTCATCGTCGTCAGGCATCGCCGCCTTCGCTTTCGCATAGGCCTCGACCGCCGCTCGTGCAACGATCGGCTTATCGGCGAGCAGGCTCTCCGCTAGCTTCACAGCGTAGGCGGCATCCTTGTGCCGCAGCGCTGCCGTGAAGGTCGCGCCGGAGAAATCGCGGGCGACCATGCGTTTGGAGTGACGCTGCACCTGGGGGCTTGCGGCAACGCCAGCCTGGATCGATTCCAACACGAGGTTCATGTCGAGACCGGCCTGCTCGGCGATTGCGAGGCCTTCGGCGAGTCCGGCGATCTGGATAGCGCCCATCAGATTGTTGATGAGCTTGTAGACCGTGCCGGCACCGACCGGGCCGAAATGGCGCATGCTCGAGCCGATCGGTTCGAGATAGGGCCGCGCACGTTCGAGATCGGCTGCGTCGGCGCCGGCCAGGAGAGTCAACTTCCCGGCCGCGGCTGCATCCGGCAATCCGGTCACCGGGCAGTCGATGTAGATGAGCCCGCGCGCGTTCAGCTCGCGGCCCATCTCTCGCGCGTGGTCGTAGGAGACGGTGGAGCAGTCGATCGCGATGGTGCCGGCCTTCGCTGTCTTGGCGGCGCCTTTCGGCCCAAGCCAGACCGCACGCGAGGCCTCGTCGTCGGCGACCATGGTCACGACCGCGTCGGCGTCGATCGCAGCATCCTCCGGCGAGGTCGCCCAGTGCGCCCGCGCGCGATCAGGTCTTCCGCCTTGGACTTGCTGCGATTCCAGACCGTCACCGTGAAGCCAGCATCGAGATAGCGGCCGGCCATACCATGACCCATTCGCCCCAATCCGATGAAGGCGACGCGAGGCATGATCAGTCCACGTCCTCGATGTCGCCGGTCGTAGTGCCGAACGCGCGTTGCGCCAGTGTCGCCGCCATGAACTCGTCGAGATCGCCGCCAAGCACGCCTGCGGTGTCGGAGGTCTGCACGCCCGTGCGCAGATCCTTCACCATCTGGTACGGTTGCAGCACGTAGGAGCGGATCTGGTGGCCCCAGCCGATGTCGGTCTTAGCGGCTTGATCGGCCGCCGCTTTCTCCTCGCGCTTCTTCAGCTCGATCTCGTACAGGCGCGCGCGCAGCATGTCCCAGGCCTGCGCCCGGTTCTTGTGCTGGGAACGGCCGGCCTGGCAGACCACGGCGACGCCCGTCGGGATATGCGTCAGCCGCACCGCGGATTCGGTTTTGTTGACGTGCTGGCCGCCGGCGCCGCCCGAGCGCATGGTGTCGACGCGCACGTCGGATTCCTTGATGTCGATCTTGATGCTGTCGTCGATGACGGGGAACACCTGCACGCTCGAGAACGAGGTGTGCCGCCGCGCGTTGGAATCGAACGGAGAGATTCGAACCAGACGATGGACGCCGGCTTCCGTCTTCAGCCAGCCATAGGCATTGTGGCCGGAGACCTGGATCGTCGCCGATTTGATGCCGGCCTCTTCGCCCTCGGACTCTTCGAGGAACTCGACCTTGAATCCGTGATTTTCCGCCCAGCGCGTGTACATGCGCAGTAGCATCTGCGCCCAATCCTGACTCTCGGTGCCGCCGGCGCCGGCATGGATCTCGAGATATGAATCGAAGCGATCGGCCTCGCCCGACAGCAGCGCCTCGAGCTCGCGCCGCGCGACCTCCTTCTTGAGGTTCTTCAGCGCAGCTTCGGCTTCGGCGACGACGCCCTCATCGCCCTCAGCCTCGCCGAGCTCGATCATGCCGATATCGTCTTCGAGCTCCTGCTCGACCTTGCCGATGCCGGACAGCGCATCCTCGAGCGAGGTGCGCTCCTGCATCAGCTTCTGGGCTTTCTGGGGATCGTTCCAGAGATTGGGGTCTTCCGCGAGCTTGTTCAGCTCAGCAAGGCGCGCCGTCGATTTCTCGACGTCAAAGATGCCTCCTCAGCAGCCCGACCGACTGCTTGATCTCTTCTACCAACCGTTCGATTTCGGCGCGCATGTTGTTCTCTGTCTTGCGGAATCCCGCGTGCAATTCGAGAGGGGGATGTAGCGGCGGCGGCCGCAAAGCGCAACCGCCGGAACCGTGATCGTCGGCCTTATCCGCGGCCTACCACAGCCCGCCGGTGCCCGGCCGAATGAGGAAGCCGGAATCCGGCTGCTGCTGCTGCGAGAGCGGCATGCCGCGTCCGTCGGCGTCGGCAACGCCGATGACCGAATAATTGTCCGGCGGCGCCGTGCCGGGCTTGAAGGCTTCGAGGATGGTTCCGCCGGTCTCGCCGGGGCCGGCGCGCATGCCGGTCTTGGCGACGACGCGGACCAGCTTGATGCCAGCCGGCACCTTGAACGGGACCGCAGGCTTGTCGGCAAGCGCGAGCTTGAGGAAGTCACGCACGATCGGCGCAGCGAGATGGCCGCCGGTCGCCGCATTGCCCCTGCCGAGAGGGCGCGGCTTATCAAAGCCCATGTAGACTGCGACCGCGATGTCCGGCGAGAAGCCGACGAACCAGGCATCCTTCGCCTCGTTGGTGGTGCCGGTTTTGCCCGCGACCGGCTTGCCAACATCCTTGATCACGGTGGCCGTTCCAGCCTGCACCACGCCTTCCATCAGCTCGGTGATCTGATAGGCCGTCATGGGATCCAGCACCTGCTCACGGCGGTCGATCAACTGCGGCTCGGGCTGGTTCTTCCAACCGCCCGGCGCGTCGCAGCCGCGGCATTCGCGCTGGTCGTGCTTGAAGATGGTGTGGCCGTAGCGGTCCTGGATGCGGTCGATCAGGGTCGGCTTCACGCGGCGGCCGCCATTGGCGAGCATTGAGTATGCCGTGACCATGCGCATCGCGGTGGTCTCGCCGGCACCGAGCGCGTAGGAGAGATAGTTCGGCAGTTCGTCGTAGACGCCGAAGCGGCGGGCGTATTCGCCGATCAGCGGCATGCCGATGTCCTGCGCGAGGCGCACCGTCACCGTGTTGAGCGACTGCCGCAGCGCGTTGCGCAGCGTCACGGGACCCTGGAACTTGCCTGAGGAGAAATTTTCGGGCCGCCACACGCCGGCGCCCTGACCCTGGTCGATTTCGATGGGAGCATCGAGCACGACCGTCGAGGGCGTATAGCCGTTGTCGAGGGCGGCCGAATAGACGATCGGCTTGAACGACGAGCCCGGCTGCCGATAGGCCTGCGTGGCGCGATTGAACTGGCTCTGATCGAAGGAGAAGCCGCCGACCATCGCGAGCACGCGGCCGGTCCAGGGATCCATCGCCACCATGGCACCGGAGACTTCCGGGATTTGGCGGAGCCGGTACTGGCCCTCGACGGGGTGGCCGTCCTTGTAGAGCGGATCGGCATAGATCACGTCGCCGGGCTGGAGCACCTGCGACACCGCTGTTGGAGTCTTGCCCCTGGTGCCGCCTTGCAGGGGCCGTGCCCAGCGTACGCCGTCGACCGTGACGATTCCGGTCTCGCGCTGCTTGCTGACGGCGCCGCCGAGCTCGCGGCCAGGCTGGAAGCCGATCCGCGCCGACTGCTCGCTGGTCTCCAGGACCACCGCCATGCGCCATGGCGAGATGTCGGAGAGCGATTTGATCTCAGCGAGCCTCACGCCCCAGTCGCCCGAAATATCGAGCTTGCTGATGGCGCCGCGATAGCCCTGCTGCTCGTCATAGCTCACGAGGCCGGCCACCATGGTCTTGCGCGCCATGACCTGGATCTTCGGATCGAGCGTGGTGCGAACCGACAGACCGCCCTCGTACAGCTTCTTCTCGCCGTAGCGCTCGAAGATGTCGCGGCGGACTTCCTCGGCGAAATATTCGCCGGCGAAGGTGTGGGCGCCGTTGGAGCGGCTGGTGACCGCCAGCGGCTCCTTGCGCGCCTTGTCCGCGTCGGCCTGCTTGATCCAGCCGTTTTCAAGCAGACGGTCGACGACGTAATTGCGGCGCTCGATGGCGCGGTCGCGGTTGCGCACGGGATGCAGGGTCGCCGGCATCTTCGGCAGCGCGGCCAGGTAGGACGCTTCCGCCACCGTCAGCTCGTTCACCGACTTGTCGAAATAGACCAGCGAGGCGGCCGCGATGCCGTAGGCGCCGAGACCGAGATAGATCTCGTTCAGGTACAGCTCGAGGATCTTGTCCTTCGAGTAGGTCTTCTCGATGCGCATCGCCAGCAAGGCTTCCTTGATCTTGCGGGTGAAGGAGACCTCGTTGGTGAGCAGGAAGTTCTTGGCGACCTGCTGGGTGATCGTGGAGGCACCCTGCGGACGGCGGTTGGAGCCGTAGTTCTGAATGTAAACCAGACCGGCGCGCGCCATGCCGGTGTAGTCGATGCCGCCATGCTCGTAGAAATTCTTGTCCTCGGCCGCGAGGAACGCGTTGATCACGAGCTTGGGCACGGCCTGGATCGGCAGGTACAGCCGCCGCTCCTTGGCGTATTCGCCGACCAGCGAGCCATCGACCGCGTGCACGCGGGTCATCACCGGCGGCTCGTAATCCTGAAGCTGAGAGTAGTCCGGCAAGTCCTTGGAGAAATGCCAGATCAGGCCTGCCACGGCCCCGACACCGACAAGGAACACCACCGTTCCCGCGGCGAACAGGAAGCCCATGAACCGCACCAGCAAGCGCATTATCTGTTTATCCGTTCAAACTCTGGATCAGCCCAGTACCAGCCCTTTGGCACCCCAAACAGGCGCCAACCTCACGTCGCGAATTTACCGGCTTTACGCAATCACATCGATGCCGGACTCAAGACGCTCGCCGAACGGGATTCTCACCGATTCCGGAACCCTCTGCGGCGGTTTTATAAAGCGTCCGCTGTGGCCAAACTAGGGCCTTTGGGTCGGGAGGGAAAACCCTTTCAGTTCGAGGTGCCGGCCGTGGCCATCCGCTTGGTCAGGAACCCGTCGATCGCCTGGGCCATCGAGCCCACGGCGCGGGATCGCCACCCCTCGGAGACCAAGTGTTGCAGGTCCCCCTTGTTGGAGACATAGCCGATCTCGACCAGCACCGAGGGTACATCGGGCGCCTTGAGGACCCGGAAGCCTGCGGACTTCAAGGGATGCTTGTGCATTCGCACCGTCTGCTTCATTTCAGTCATCAAAAGGCGGGCGAAACGGTTTGAAAAAGTGCGGGTTTCCCGCTGCGTGAGGTCGATCAGGATGTCGGCGACGTCGGTCGGCTCTTCCGCGAGGTTGAAGCCGGCGATCGCATCGGCCCGGTTCTCCGCATCCGCCAGCCGCTGGGCCTCGGCGTCGGATGCCTTGTCGGAGAGCGTATAGATCGTCGCGCCTTGCGCGTCGCCCTCCGTCCGCGGCAGCGCATCGGCGTGGATCGAGACGAACAGGGCCGCCTTCAGATTGCGGGCAATCTTGGTCCGGTCACCGAGCGGAATGAAGGTGTCGTCGTCCCGCGTCATGACCACGCGGTATTTTCCGGCCTTCTCCAGCTTGTCGCGCAGCGCCAGCCCGAAAGCCAGCACCAGGTTCTTCTCGCTCTCGCCGCTCGACTGTGTCCCGTTGTCGATGCCGCCGTGGCCGGGATCGATCACCACCACCGGACGGCCGTCGGCCTTCTGTTGCGGAGCATCGGGCGTCGGCGCGCTGGGAGCGGCGGCAGGCGGCGATTCCGCGATTGCGGGCCGCAGTTCAGGACGGCTTTCTGGCTGCGACGAGGAGGCAAAGGCGGTGCGATCAACCTCCTCCAGCTCGAGCACGAGCCGAGCCGGTTGGCCGTTGGCGGCCTCCACGACGTAAGAATTGGCGATCTTCGCGGGCCCGGTCAGGTCGAACACGATTCGCGAGCCGCCTGGCATCACGAGCCCGTAGCGGAAGGCCTTGACGAGCCCCCGTCCTCCGCTGCCGGTACCGGCTGGCAGCCGAAAATTGACTTGCGGCACATCCACCACCACCCGGTAGGGGTCGGCCAGCGTGACCGCGCGGAAGGTGACGGCCTGGTCGATGTCGAGGATGAAGCGCGTGTGCTTGCCGTCGCCGGCCAGCCGGGCGGCCGACGCGACCGGAAAATTCGCTGCTGCGTGAGCGGGTTGCTGCTGGCTTTCCGCAGCAACGAGGCGCGAGGAATCAGCACACGGCAATGCCGCGATGCACAGCAACACGCCTCCCAGCAAAATCCGTCGATTTGTGCGGCTCGCCACCGATTCCGTGCCTCCGAGCAGCCCTCTTAACGCAATAGAACCACAGGGTTAATCGCTCCTTAATGACCGACGCGCGAAACTCGCTGAGTGTGACCGCCGTGCGACGCTCCCTTGCACGGCTGGCTCATTCCTCGTATGTACGGAATGCTGACGGCCGATATTTCCGGTTGTGTCGCATTCAGCCTCCCGGTGCAGCGCCGGAACTCTCAAGGTTTGGGAATTCCAGCGTTTTCCGTTTCCCTCCAGACCAGCGCGGTGCGCGGCAGCGAGGTGGAGCGGGGTCAAGCGCCGGCGGTAGAACGGTCCCGCGTTACCACTCATGTACCGGGATGGTTCTGACAGCGACGTAACCCATTACCCGGTCCCTTGATCCCAAGGGAGCGGTTCGTGATCCCCAAGGCGAGCGCGCTCGCGCCGTGCCTGGCCAGCAGCAACTGATTGAAGGGCGGCCTCACCGTCCAGTGTTTCATACGGGCCGACGCTTGATGCGCCAGACTGTGCCGACGAAATCTGAAGGACCATTCGCAACGCTGCGGAGTGACAATGCCGCGCGTCGCATTGGTCCTGAAGCTTCCGGTTCGGCACGGCGCGAGAGACGGCGTTTCGGCCTTCCCCTCACCCCCGAATCAGGTGGACCGTCGCGTCACCCGGCGGCGCGATACGCGCCCACGGTTTATCGCGCCCGCCGCCGCCAAGAGTTAAGACATGCCCAACAAGATGTTGATCGATGCCACCCACCCGGAAGAGACCCGGGTCGTCGTGGTCCGCGGCAATCGCGTCGAAGAGTTTGATTTCGAGACCGCGCAACGCAAGCAACTGCGCGGGAACATCTACCTCGCCAAGGTCACAAGGGTCGAACCCTCGCTCCAGGCCGCCTTCGTCGAATATGGCGGCAACCGCCACGGCTTCCTCGCCTTCAGCGAAATCCATCCCGACTATTATCAGATCCCGGTCGCCGACCGGCAGGCGCTGATCGAGGCCGAGGAACAGGCCCATCGGGAGGCGGAGGAAGAAAGCGAGAATCGGTCGCACGGCCGCCGCCGTTCACGCCACCGCAACGCCCGCCGCCGCGGTCATGGCGAACGCGTGCGCAGCGACATCGTCGAAGGCCTCGATGCCGGCGCCGATCCCGTGGCCCAGCCCGTGGAGGGCGAGCCCCCGCATGGCGAGGGCACGCCGCACGAGGGCGAGCATCTGCATGCCGACGCGGAGCATCACGGCGAGCACGACGCCCATCATGAACATGATCACGACAATCATCATCATGATGACGAGCACCACCACGGCGACGATGGCCATGGCCACGAGCACGATCATCACGACCATGACCATGCCGATGAGACGCCCGCGCCTGTCGCGGCCGTCGGCGCCGAACCGGTGCTTGCGACCGAGGCCGTTGCCGAGCCCCAGGAATCTCACGCCTTCGAAGCTCATGTCTCCGAGACACCAGCTTCCGAGGCACCCACGGAGGCCCTGGCGGAAGCGGTAACGTCAGCCGCGGAGCCGGCCGATGCCGTCTACGCCGCCGGCGAGAGCACTGAAGCGTCGCAGGCCGAAGCCGCGGAAGCAACCGGCGATGATGATGATGACGACGACGATGATGATGAAGAGGACGAGGACGGCGAGGAAGCCGAAGAGGAAGTCGTCGAATCCGTCGGCGGGGACGACGTGCTGGAGGAAGTGCCGGAGCGCACCTTCCGTCCGCGCCGTCAGTACAAGATCCAGGAAGTGATCAAGCGCCGGCAGGTCATGCTGGTGCAGGTCGTCAAGGAAGAACGCGGCAACAAGGGCGCCGCGCTCACGACTTACCTCTCGCTCGCCGGCCGCTACGCCGTCCTGATGCCGAATACCGCCCGCGGCGGCGGCATCAGCCGCAAGATCACCAGCGCGCAAGACCGTTCGCGCCTGAAGGAAGTGGTGCAGGATCTCGACGTGCCCGAGGGCATGGGCATCATCCTGCGCACGGCAGGCGCCTCCCGCACCAAGCCCGAGATCAAGCGCGACTTCGAATACCTCATCCGCATGTGGGAAACGGTGCGCGATCTCACGCTGAAGTCGCAGGCCCCGACCCTCGTCTATGAGGAAGGCTCGCTGATCAAGCGCTCGCTGCGCGATCTCTACAACAAGGAGATCGACGAGATTCAGGTTGCCGGCGAAGCCGGCTACCGCGAGGCGCGCGATTTCATGAAGATGCTGATGCCCGCCAATGTCGGCGCGGTGAAGCAGTATCGCGACGGTCAGCCGCTGTTCTCGCGCATGGGCGTCGAGAGCCAGCTCGATGCGATGTTCTCGCCGACCGTGCAATTGCGCTCCGGCGGCTACATCGTGATCAACCAGACCGAAGCGCTGGTCTCCATCGACGTCAACTCGGGTCGCTCGACCCGCGAGCACCACATCGAAGACACCGCGCTCAAGACCAACCTGGAGGCGGCCGAAGAGGTCGCCCGCCAGCTTCGCTTGCGCGACCTCGCCGGCCTGATCGTCATCGACTTCATCGACATGGACGAGAAGCGCAACAACCGCGCGGTGGAGCGCAAGCTGTCCGATTGCCTCAGGCAGGATCGCGCGCGAATCCAGGTCGGCCGTATCTCGCATTTCGGCCTGCTCGAGATGTCGCGCCAGCGCATCCGTGCCAGCGTGCTGGAGAGCTCGACCGATCCATGCCCGCATTGCGGCGGCACCGGCCATGTGCGCTCGGTGTCCTCGGTGGCACTGCAGCTGCTGCGCGGCCTCGAAGAGATCCTGATGAAAGGCGCGACCCACAATCTCGTGGTCCGCACCCGCACCGACGTGGCGCTCTATGTGCTCAACCACAAGCGCGGCCATCTGCGCGACCTCGAGAACGGGTTCAAGGTCACGCTCTCTGTCATCGCCGATCCCGGCGTCAGCGGCCCACAGGCTTATGTGATCGACCGCGGTGAGCAGGTCCATACGCTCGAAGCCGCCAAGGCCCTGCTTGCTGCGCAGGCCGCCGCGAGCCCGCCGCCACAGGCCGAAGAAGCCTATGACGACGAAGATGGCTTCGACATCGAGACTGAATCCGAGGTCGAAACCGACGAGACCGAGGGTCTTGCCGACGAGCAGGCGGCCGGCGAGTCCGCCTCCGAGCAGGACGGCCAGCGCCGCAAGCGCCGTCGCCGCCGGCGCGGCCGCGGTGGCCAGCGCGAGGGCGAGTTGCGCGAGGATACGGCCCCGACGCTGCCCGAGCCGGCGATGATCGCCGGCGAAGCCGAGGACGAGACCGAGGCCGAGCAGGACGGCGAGGAGGGCGAGGAACAGGCCGCCCGCGGCGAGCAGCAGGGCAGCGATCGCAGGCGCCGGCGCGGTCGCCGCGGCGGACGTCGCCGTCGCGGTGGCGGCGAGGAAGGCCTTGCCGGCTCCATCAACGACGAACTCGGCACCGGCCAGCCTTCGGAAGCTGCCGACGCGGTCGCCGATTTTGACGGCTTCTCCAGGGAAGCTGCGCCCTCTATCGCGCAGGTCGAGCACGCCCAAGCCGAGCACGGTCAAGCCGAGCACGGTCGAGCCGAGCACATCGCGGAGCAAACCGCTGAGCCGCAAATCGTGCGGCCTGAGCCGCACCTCGAGGCGCAGATCGAGGTGGCCGCGAAGCCGGAGCCGGAGCCGGCTCCTGCTGCCGCGACGGCAGAAGAGCCGGCCGACGACAAGGCCACGCGCCGACGTTCGACGGTCCGGGAAAAGGTGAGCTTCCTGTCGAACGGCCGGAGCGAGCCGACAGCGCCGGTTGCGCAGGCAGCCGAGCAGGTCGCTCCGCCCGCACCGGCGGCCGAACCCGCGCCGCAAGCCGCAAGCGAAACCCCCGCGGCCCCGCGCCGCGCCGGCTGGTGGTCGCGCCGCTTCGGCGGTGGCGGCGAATAGGAAACGAAATCGAGATCAAACCGCCCGGCCAAACCGGGCGGTTTTTGGTTGGTGAGGTCAAATGAACAGTGCAATCGTTCTCGGCGGCGGCATGATCGGCGTGAGCGCGGCACTGCATCTGCAGCAGCGCGGCTGGGCCGTCACGCTGGTCGATCGCAGGGAGCCGGGCCGCGAGACCAGCTACGGCAACGCGGGGATGATCCAGGCGGAAGCGGTGCGCCCCTATCCGATGCCGCGCGACTTCGCTTCACTGTTGAAGATCGCGACCGGCCGCACCAACGACGTGCGCTACAGCCTCTCCTCACTCCACCTCCACGTCGAGCCCCTGCTCCGCTACTGGTGGCATTCGGCGCCGAAGCGGCATCGCGAGGCGATCGAGGCGTGGGCACGGCTGATCGCCTATGCGACGGCCGAGCACGACGTCTTGATCTGCGAGGCGCACGCCGACAACCTCATCCGCCGCGCCGGCTACCGCGCGTTGTTTCGCGACTCCGCGTCATTGAATCTCGCGCTCAAGGCTGCGGAGGAAGATCAGCGCGAATTCGGCGTGAACTTTCGCGTGCTGTCCGGCAGCGAGCTTGCCAGGGCCGAGCCGATTTTGCGCGACGATCTTCCTGGAGCGATCCATTGGCTCGACACCTGGACCGTTTCCGATCCCGGCGCGCTGGTCACGGCCTATGCCGAGTTGTTCGAGCGGCTCGGCGGCAGGATCGTGCTCGGTGATGCACGCTCGCTGCAACAGACCGCGACCGGCTGGTCGGTCGACACCGACCAGGGGCGCATCGATGCTCCCCACGCGGTCGTGACGCTCGGGCCGTGGTCGCCCGACCTCCTCCATAAATTCGGCTATCGCATTCCGCTGGTGCGCAAGCGCGGCTACCACATGCATTACAGCGGCGGCGCCTCGCTCGACCTGCCGCTCATCGACAAGACTGGCGGCTATGCCATGGGTCCGATGGCCAAAGGCATTCGCATCACCACTGGTGCGGAATTGACCGGCGCGGACGCGCTGGCGACACCGGTGCAGCTCGCCAGCGCCGAAGCCTCCGCGCGCGAGCTGATCGACCTCGGCAAGCGGGTCGAACCGGATCCATGGTTCGGGACGAGGCCCTGCACGCCCGACATGCTCCCCGTGCTCGGCCGCGCTCCGCGTCACCCAGGCCTCTGGATGAACTTCGGCCATGGCCACCAAGGCTTTACGCTGGGACCCGCGACCGGACGCCTGCTGGCTGAGATCATGAATGGCGAGACGCCGGCCGTCGATCCCACGCCGTACCGGCCCGAGCGCTTCTAGCCCTCGCAAGAAAGCCGATCGAGGATCTCGATCAGCCCTTTTGCTTCATCGTCCGCCAGTGTGGTTGTAGCGCGTCTTTACCCGCGGCGCTCGACGATCCGGCGCGCTGCCGGCAGCAACGCCGCGCCCAGCGCATTCTTGACGAGCGAGGCCGCAAGGAACGGCACGATGCCGACGTGCCAGGCCTTCGCGGCGCCGAGACCGAGGCCAAAAGCCAGCCAGCCGAAGCCGGCAGCCAGAATGGCGACATGGCCAACCGCCATCGCAGCAAACAGCAGCAACACGCTGCGATCCCAGCCGCGCTCGGCGAGCCAGCCGGTCACGAACGCAGCCAGCACGAAGCCGAACAGATAGCCCGCCGTCGGCCCGACCAGCGGCGCAATCCCGCCCACCGGCCCGGCGAACACCGGCAGGCCGAGCGCCCCCTCGGCGAGGTAGGCAATCATGGTTGCACTGCCGAGGCGCCAGCCATAGGCAGCCCCGATCATCAGCACCACCAGCGTCTGCAACGTCATCGGCACATAAGGCAGCGGCAGATTCACCTTGGCGGACAGCGCCATTAACGCCGTGCCGAGCGCGACCAGCACGATGGCGCGCAGCGCGCCGACGGATTCGCCTGGCCGGGTCGGCCACATCAAGGCGGCGAGAGGGGAATGTGGCGCAGCGGCGGATGGGACGGAACGGTCTGACAAGCTGAACTCCGGAAGCGTGACGAAAACTTTCTCAGTCATTTAAGCCAATCAGCAATCCGGTCAACTGCCTCACGCATCTCCCCTGGCGAGCGCGCATAGGAGAAACGAATGAACGAGCGGCCGTGAACGGGATCGAAATCGACTCCGGGCGTTGCCGCAACGCGTGCCTGCTCCAGCATCTGCTTTGCGAACGCGAAACTGTCCGAGGTGAAATCCGAAACGTCGGCGTAGAGATAGAATGCACCATCGGCGGGCAAGAACTTGCTGAGACCTGCCTTCGGCAGACCCTCGCTCAGAATGCGCCGGTTTTCCTGATAGCCGTGCTTGATCGCCTCCATCTCGGCCGCGCCGTCGAAGGCGGCCTCTGCCGCGATCTGCGACAGCGCCGGCACCGAGATCGAGAGGTTCTGTTGGAGTCGCTCGATCGGCCGCACCAGAATCTCGGGCACGACCATCCAGCCGACGCGCCAGCCCGTCATGCAAAAATACTTGGAGAACGAGTTGATCACGATTGCGTGCTCGGTCAGCGCCGCCGCCGTGACGGCTGGAAACGCGTAGTCGAGCCCGTGATAGATCTCATCCGAGACGAAGCGGATGCCGGCATCTTCCGCCGCCGCGATGAGGCCGGCGAGCGCTTCGCGTGACATCATCGTGCCGGTTGGATTGGCGGGACTGCCCACCAGCACGCCCTTCAGCGGCGCCTTGCGATGCGCCGCGAGCAGCGCCTCGCCTGTGAGCGCGTGGCGCGTCTCGTTCGTGGTTTCGATCAAGACCGGCTCGCAGCCGAGCGCGGTGAGGATGTGACGGTACGGGGGATAGCCCGGCACGGTCACGGCGACGCGATCGCCGGGCTCGAACATCGAAAGGAAAGCCAAAATGAAGCCGCCGGAGGAGCCAGTGGTCACGACGATCCGCTCGGCGCTGAGATCACAGCCATAGGTGCCGCGATAATGCCGCGCGATGCGCTCGCGCAAGGATGGGATACCGAGCGCGGAGGTATAATCGATCCGTCCCGCCTCGAGCGCGGCATGGGCGGCCGCGATCGCGGTGCTCGGCGCGCCGGCCGCGGGCTGGCCGACCTCCATGTGAATCACATGGCCGCCGGCGGCCTCGATTCGGGCCGCCGCGGCCATGACGTCCATCACCATAAAGGGGGGAACATCACTGCGGCGGGAGGGCTCGAGCCATTGCCCCAACCGGTTCCTCAATGTCGCGTCGTGCATCGATTTCTGCTATTCGCTGGCGAACCGACCGTCCGGTCCGAAAACGGGGCGCTTGCGCCCCAGACTGGCCGCATTGTACGGCTCATAAAGGGCACGGCTTACAAGGGCATATCGCGTATCCGGTCCGCCGCCAATCGCCAAACCAATCTCGCAACTGCTTGACCAAGACCGTTTGACCAAGACCGCTTGATGTTGCTCCAGATCGCATTGCGCCGGAAGGCCTCCGCCCTCACCGCCCTCGTGACGGCCGCCGCCATCGCGCTGACGCCATTCTCGTCTGCGCGGGCGCGGGCCAAGGGACCGCCGGTCCTGCGCGACACAGAGACCGAGCAATTGCTGCGCGAATATACGCGCCCGATCCTCCGCGTCGCGGGTCTGGAGAAGCAGAACATCCAGATGGTGATCATCAACGACAGCTCGTTCAACGCGTTCGTCGCGGACGGCCGCCGCATATTCGTCAATTGGGGCGCGATCCTGCAGTCGGAGACGCCGAACCAGATCATCGGCGTGCTCGCGCACGAGACCGGCCATCTGGCCGGCGGCCATCTCTCCAAGCTGCGCGAGCAGCTCGCCGCCGCCCAGACCCAGATGATCATCGCGATGCTGCTGGGTGCCGGTGCCATCGCAGCCGGCAGCGCGCAGCGCAGCGGCGCCGGCAACAATGGGCTCGCCAATGCCGGCGCGGCCGCCATTGCAGCTCCGCAGGAGATGATCCGCCGCACGCTGTTGTCCTACCAGCGCCAGCAGGAGGAGAACGCCGACCGCGCCGGCGTGAAATTCCTCACGGCGACCCAGCAATCGCCGAGGGGCATGTACGAGACGTTCAAGCGCTTCACCAGCGAGAGCCTGTTCGCGGCCCGCGGCGCCGATCCCTATCTCCAGTCGCATCCGATGCCGGCCGAGCGCGTCGCCGCGCTTCAGGAGCTCGCCAGCTCCAGCCCGTACTGGACCAAGAAGGACGATCCCGCGCTGCAGCTCCGGCACGACATGGTCCGCGCCAAGATTTCCGCCTTCATGGAGCGGCCGGAGACGGTGTATCGCCGCTATCCGCAGACCAACGACAGCCTGCCGGCGCGCTATGCCCGTGCGATCAGCACCTATCTGCACGGGGATCTGCGCAGCGCCCTCGCTCAGATCGACGCACTGATCCAGGTGCAGCCGAACAACCCCTACTTCTACGAGGTGCGCGGCCAGGCACTTCTGGAGAGCGGCAAGCCGGCCGAGGCCATCGCTCCCCTGCGCAAGGCGGCGCAGCTTTCGAACAATGCCCCCCTCATCGAGATGTTACTTGGGCAGGCTCTGGTTGGAACCGATAATAGGGCCTACACCGACGATGCCGTCCGGATTCTCCGTGCCGCGGTCGCACGAGAGCCAGAGGCGGCGCTCGGCTATACCCAGCTCGCGATGGCCTATGGCCGGAAGGGAGACTATGCCGAGGCGGATCTCGCCTCCGCCCAGGCCGCTTACCTGCGCGGCGACAACAAGACTGCCCGCGAGCTTGCTACGCGCGCGAAAACCCGTTTCGCCGTCGGCACGCCCGGATGGGTCAAGGCCGACGACATCGTGGCGGCAAAGCCGCCGCGCAACTGACGTAACGTAACCGACGCCCCTACACGACGTCACGACATCGAGCTTGAGTTCGCGACGTTTTATCGACACCTGCTTTGGATAGAGGATTTGCCCATGCTTTCGCTGCGCCTGCTTGCTCCCGCGCTGTTCGCGCTCGCCATGTTCGGCGCATCCGACCCTGCGTCGGCCGACAGCTTCTCCGATGCGCAGCGCACCGACATCGAGAAGATCGTCAAGAACTATCTCGTCAGCCATCCCGAGGTGCTGGAGGAGGCCATGGCCGAGCTCAGCAAGCGCCAAACAGCGGCCGAGACGCGGAAGCACGAGGCCAGCATCGCGCAGAACGCGGACGCGATCTTCAACTCGCCGCGCCAGGTCGTGCTCGGCAACAAGGACGGCGACGTCACGTTCGTCGAGTTCTTCGATTACAATTGCGGCTACTGCAAGCGCGCCATGGGCGACATGCTCGACATCATGAAGAGCGACCCGAAGCTGAAGGTCGTGCTGAAGGAGTTTCCGGTGCTGAGCCAGGGTTCGGTCGAAGCGGCCCAGGTTGGGGTCGCCGTGCGCATGCAGGATCCCACCGGCAAGAAGTATCTCGACTTCCACCAGAGGCTGCTGAACGGCCGCGGTGCCGCGGACAAGGCGCGCGCGATCCAGGCGGCCAAGGAAGCCGGCCTCGACACCGCGAGAATCGAGAAGGATATCGCCAGCCCCGAGGTCCGCGCCACCATCGAGGAGAACTTTAAGCTCGCCGAAGCGATGGGCATGAACGGCACGCCGAGCTACGTGATCGGCAAGCAGATCGTAATCGGCGCCGTCGGTGTCGAAGCCCTCAAGGAAAAGATCAGCATCGCACGCTGCGGAAAGGCGACTTGCTGATCGCACGTTGTAGGATTACCGAGAACATCGAGGGCCGGCAGAAAAGCCGGCCTTTTTCTTTCGCCGAAGGCTGGCCGCTTCGTGCAAAGTCATTCATCTGGCGTTCAACAAACAAATGCCGCGGAACAGCCGAAGTTCCGGAACAACTCAAATCTCCTTTCGTTGTCGGCGCGGGCAATGACGCGAATGAACACGTGAGGAGAATTTCGATGTTGAACCGCTTTATGATCTCGGTTGCCGCGGCCGCACTCGTTGCGGGCACCGGCCTGGCGAATGCACAGGGCACCATGGGCCGCGACAGCGGTGGCGGCGCCGGCGGCGCACAGATGCAGCAGTCGCAGCCCTCCAGCGGCGGCGCCGAGCGCGGCGGCTCGATGGGCCGCGACTCCATGAGCCACGACAAGGGGACTGTCGGCCAGTCCGGCGGCTCCGACACCATGAAGTCCGGTCGGGCTTCGGAGGACAAGTCCGGCGCGACGAACAAGAACGCGGCCGACGACAAGTCGGGCACCAAGGGCCAGCGCACCGACGACCGTGCACAGGGCCAGACGGACAAGTCGCAGCAGGACAAGTCCAAGAGCATGAGCCAGGACACCAGCAAGTCCGGCAGCAAGGACCAGAAGGACATGAAGGCTGAGGGCAGCAAGAGCGGCGCCTCGACCAACAACGCCGAGACCCGCCAGGGCACCGGTGCGAGCACCAACCAGAATGCGCAGGGTCAGGGCTCGTCCTCGACCACGGTCGGCCAGGCCGGCGCCGCTGCCAAGCTCTCGACCGAGCAGCGGACCCAGATCACCTCGGTCATCCGCGAGCAGCGCGTCGCTCCGGTGACGAACGTGAACTTCTCGATCTCGGTCGGCACCCGCATTCCGCGGGAGGGCATCACCCTTCACTCCCTGCCGTCCCGGGTCGTGACGATCTATCCGGAGTGGCGGAGCTACAAGTACGTCCTGGTCCGGGAAGAGATCGTGATCATCAATCCGGATACCTACGAGATCGTGGCCGTCCTGAACGTCTAAGGGCGCATACCGGCAGCCTCAGGGGGCGGGCAGCAATGCCCGCCCCCTTTTCGTTCGGCCGACATCCACGTTTTCGACTGGTTAACAAGCAATTTCCGTGGCTTCCGCACAAGTTTTTGCACACCGGATGAGGCGCCTGATCCCTCCCCTGAGGCCCTTCAAGGCTTCCCCTCACGCGCTTTGTTACCTATAACCCGCCACGCCGAAGCACCTCCGCCGGGATTGGAATGGCCGAACCTGCAACCGACACGATCCTCGTCCTGAACGGGCCGAACCTCAACATGCTGGGGACGCGCGAGCCCGAAAAATACGGCCATGCGACACTGGCGGACGTCGAGGCGCTGTGCCGGGACGCGGCGGCGAGCTTCGGTCTAAAGGCCGACTGCCGGCAGTCCAACCGCGAAGGCGAGCTGATCGACTTCATCCACGAGGCGCACCGGCGCAAGATGAAGGGCATCATCATCAATGCCGGCGGCTATTCACACACCTCGATCGCACTGCACGATGCGCTGCTCGCGGTGCAGATTCCGGCGGTCGAGGTGCATGTGACCAACATCCACGCCCGCGAGAGCTTTCGTCACCATTCCTACACCGCGCGCGCGGCCTTCGCGTCGCTGTGCGGTTTCGGCATCGAAGGCTACCGCCTCGCCATCCAGGGCCTTGCCGCCAAGCTCGGCATCAAGCCCAACGCCTGACGCCCCCTTCCAACAGAACATTCGGATCAAACAACATGGCGCGCCAGCCAGACGACAAAGCAGCCGCAAAGTTTTCCAGCGAGGATTCCGCGCTCGTCCGCGAGCTGGCCCTGCTGCTCGATGAGACAAGCCTGACCGAGATCGAGATCGAACGGGCGGGCCTGCGTCTGCGCGTCGCGCGCAACATCAGCGTTGCCGCGACCATGCCGATGCCGATGGCACCCGCTCCCGCCGCCGTTCCGGTGGCAGCAAGCGCCGCCGCGTCCGCCCCAGCCGCCTCCGATCTGTCGAAGCATCCCGGCGCCGTGACTTCGCCGATGGTCGGCACCGCCTATTGGGCGCCGGAGCCGGGCGCAAAACCGTTCATCGATGTCGGCACCAAGGTCTCTGTCGGCCAGACGCTGCTGATCATCGAAGCCATGAAGACCATGAACCAGATCCCCTCGCCACGCGCCGGCACGGTGACGCAGATCCTGGTCGAGGACGGCCAGCCGGTCGAGTACGGCGAGCCGCTGGTGATTATTGAGTGACGCGAATGGGGAATAGCGAATAGCGAATGGCGTCAGCCTTCCCTACTCGCCATTCGCCACTCGCCATTCGCTGCAGGACAATATGTTCGACAAGATCCTCATAGCCAATCGCGGCGAGATCGCGCTTCGTATCCTCAGGGCCTGCAAGGAGCTCGGGATCGCGACCGTCGCGGTGCACTCCACCGCCGACGCCGATGCCATGCATGTGCGCCTGTCGGACGAGAGCGTCTGCATCGGGCCGCCGCCCTCCAAGGACAGCTATCTCAACGTGCCCGCGCTGCTCGCGGCCTGCGAGATCACCGGGGCGGACGCAGTGCATCCCGGCTACGGCTTCCTCTCCGAGAACGCCCGCTTTGCGGAAATCCTCACAGAGCACAATCTGCATTTCATCGGCCCGAAGGCCGAGCACATCCGCCTGATGGGCGACAAGATCGAAGCCAAGAAGACTGCCAAGCGCCTCGGCATCCCGGTGGTGCCCGGCTCCGAGGGCGCTGTCGGTCCCAATGACGACGCGATGGCGATCGCCAGGGAGATCGGCTTCCCGGTGCTGGTCAAGGCGGCCGCCGGCGGCGGCGGCCGCGGCATGAAGGTCGCGCACAGTGAGGCCGACCTCCAGCTCGCGCTGTCGACCGCGGCCAATGAGGCCAAGTCCGCCTTTGGCGATGCCTCCGTCTACCTGGAAAAATACCTCCAGAAGCCGCGCCACATCGAGATCCAGATCCTCGGCGACGGCCGCGGCGGCGCGATCCATCTCGGCGAACGCGATTGCTCGCTGCAGCGCCGGCACCAGAAGGTCTGGGAGGAAGGTCCATCGCCCGTATTGGCCGCCGCCGCGCGGGCCAGGATCGGCGAGACCTGCGCCAAAGCGATGCGCGAGATGAAATATCTCGGCGTCGGCACCATCGAGTTCCTGTACGAGGACGGCGAGTTCTACTTCATCGAGATGAACACGCGAATCCAGGTGGAGCATCCCGTCACCGAGAGCATCACGGACATCGACCTCGTGCTGGAGCAGATCCGCATCGCCGCGGGCGGCGACCTGCCGGCCAGGCAGGACGAGGTCCAGGTCATCGGCCACGCGATCGAGTGCCGCATCAACGCCGAGAACCCGCAGACCTTCCGCCCGTCACCAGGGCGCATCCTGCAATATCATCCGCCCGGCGGCCTCGGCGTCCGGATCGATTCCGCGGTCTATCAGGGCTACACGATCCCGCCCTATTACGACTCCCTGGTCGGCAAGCTGATCGTGCATGGCAAGACCCGCGCCGAATGCCTGATGCGGCTGCGCCGGGCGCTGGACGAGATGGTGGTCGAGGGCATCGAGACCACGCTGCCGCTGTTCCGCGCCCTGGTCCGTGAAGCCGACATCATCAACGGCGACTACCACATCCACTGGCTGGAGCAATATCTCGCCGGAAAGATGGAACCCGCCCAGAGATAATTCTCCTCCCGAGGAACTATTGGGGCCCAATCGCGTTCTGGACGGTTGGGCAGTTCCAAGGGGGCGTTTTGAATTCCACTGAACTTACAGGTGACCTGTCGTGACGGCTGAGGCCCAGCGACGGCGGGCGTTTTGGCAGGTCCTGCTGTTTTCGGCGGGCCTTTTGGTGCTGACCGCGATCAGCGCCGGCTCGGTCTACTTGGTCAACAAGGCCCGGCAGGACGCCGAATGGGTGGTTCACACGATCGAGGCGCAGAACCAGATCAACGCTCTGCTGCTCGAAATCCGGCGTGCCGAGAGCACCGCCCGCGGCTACCTGCTGACGCAAGCGACGGACTTCAAGGCCGACCATGAGAAGGCCGTGGCGGCAATCATCCCGGCGCTCGACAGGCTCACGCGTCTGACCGGCGACAACCCTGCACAACGTGCGAACATCGAGAAGTTGAGCGCGGCGATCGAGACCCGGCTCGGCCAGTTCGCTCAGGAGATGGATTTCATAAGTCAGGGTCATCCGGACAAGGCAGCAGCGGTGGTCCGCGAGGTCGGCTCCACCGATACCACTGCCGCGATTGCCAAAGTCGCGACGGCAATGATTCGGGAAGAGGAACGGCTGTTCCGGCTAAGAACGGTGAACTCCGACCGCAGCCAGACTCTGGCCGCATCGATGACCGGCATCGGCTCCGGGCTCGTCGTGGTGTTGGCGCTGATCTCCATTTGGCTGGTGCGCCGCTCGGCGCTCGCCCGTGACGAGGCCGAAGCACGCTTGCGCGATGCCAATGTCAATCTGGAGGCCGTGGTCGACGAGCGCACTGCCGACCTGCGCGAAGCCAACAACGAGATCCAGCGCTTTGCCTATATCGTCAGCCACGACCTGCGCTCGCCGCTCGTCAACATCATGGGCTTCACCAGCGAGCTCGAGGAGCTCGGCGGCGACATCTTCCGCCGTATCAGCAGCCTCGCCCGCGCTCGTGGGGATGGGACGCCGCCGGCGCCCGCAGGGCCCGGTGAGATCGCGCTCGAAGGCGCCGACAAGCAGCTCTCGGAGGATTTTTCCGAAGCGCTCGGCTTCATCAAGTCGTCGATCGCCAAGATGGACCGCCTGATTTCGGCCATCCTCAACCTCACCCGCGAGGGCCGGCGCGAATTCCAGCCGGTGAAGATCGACACGCGCGAGCTGATCGCGGCCATCGTCTCGACAGTGGCGCACCAGGCGGCGGAGGCCCGGGCCGAGATTCACCTCGAGCCTCTGCCGGACGTCGTGAGCGATCGTCTCGCGCTCGAGCAGATCTTCTCCAATCTGATCGACAACGCGGTCAAATATCTCAAGCCGGGCGTGCCCGGCGAGATCAGAATCAGCGGGCGGACCAAGCTCGGTTACGCTATCTTCGAGATCAGCGACAACGGCCGCGGGATCGATCCGAGGGATCACCAGCGGATATTCGACCTGTTCCGCCGTGCGGGAACCCAGGACAAGCCCGGCCAGGGCATCGGGCTTGCGCATGTGCGTGCACTTGTGCGTCGCCTCGGCGGCACCATGTCGGTATCATCGGAACTGAACGCGGGCAGCACCTTCACCATCACCCTGCCCATCGCCTGGAATGTGAACAACCGGAACGCAGATCGATGACCCAGCCTGTCACCATCATCATGATCGAGGACGACGAGGGCCATGCCCGCCTGATCGAGCGCAATATCCGCCGCTCGGGCGTCAACAACGAAATCGTCTCGTTCGCCAACGGCACCGACGCGATGCTGCACCTGTTCGGCGCCGACGGTTCCGGGCTCGTGCAGAAGGGCAATGCGCTCCTGATCCTGCTGGACCTCAATCTGCCAGACATGACCGGGATCGACATCCTGAGGCAGATCAAGGAGAACAAATATCTGAAGGCCTCGCCCGTGGTGGTGCTGACCACCACCGACGATTCCCAGGAGATCAAGCGTTGCTACGAGCTCGGCTGCAACGTCTACATCACCAAACCGGTCAACTACGAGAATTTCGCCAATGCCATCCGGCAGCTCGGCCTGTTCTTCTCGGTCATCCAGGTCCCGCCAGCCGCCACATGAACCAGAGCACGCCGACACTTCTCTACATCGATGACGACGACGCGCTGGCGCGCCTGGTCGATCGCGGCCTGACGCGGCGCGGCTACAGGGTCGTCCATGCCGCGAGCGGCGAGGAAGGCCTCGAGCGCATCCGCCGCGCCGGCGCCCAGGGCAGCATTGAAGACAGCATCGATGTCGTGGCACTCGACCAGTACATGCCGGGCCTCGACGGGCTGGAAACGCTCGAGCAGATCATGGCGATCCCGGACGCGCCGCCGGTCGTATTCGTCACGGCGTCGCAGGATTCCAGCATCGCGGTGACTGCACTGAAGGCCGGGGCGGCCGACTATCTGGTCAAGGACGTCCATGGCGATTTCATCCCGCTGCTGCATGTCGCCGCCGACGGCGCGCTGCGCCAGGCCGAATTGCAGAGGGCGCGCGAGGAAGCCGAGGCCGAGATCCACGCCTCGCGCGACCGCTACGCGGCGCTTGCCGCCGAACGCGAGCTTCTGCTGCGCGAGGTCAACCACCGCGTCGGCAACTCGCTTCAGATCATCGCCTCGTTGCTGCACCTTCAGGCAAGCTCCGCCGCGCAGGACGAGGTCAAGGCGGCGCTGACCAATGCGATGGGCCGCGTTGCCGCCGTCGCGCAAGTGCACCGCCGCCTCTACACCTCGCAGGACCTGAAGAGCGTGGTCCTGAACCAGTATCTGGACTCGCTGCTCGAGGATCTCCGCCGCTCCGCCGAGGGCAACCGGATGTCGCGCCTGACGTTGAAGGCCGAGCCGATCGAGATCGATCCGGATCGCGCGGTCGCCGTCGGCATCATCGTCAACGAGCTGGTGATGAACGCGGTCAAGTACGCCTATCCGGACGGCGCCGGCCCCATCCATGTCGAGCTGATCTCGCGGGGCGACGATCTCCAGCTCTCGATCTCCGACGACGGCGTGGGCGACAACGTCAAGGCCGATCCGCGTTCCACCGGCATGGGTCAGCGCATCGTCGCGGCCATGGCTTCCAAGCTCGACGCCACGGTCGAACGCGATCCCGCGCATTCCGGAACCCGGATCGTGCTGAAATTCGGCCGCGTGCCCGCAGTCCCCGGCAAGACCAGCACCGCCGCCGCAAGCTGACCTCGCGCCCTGCCGCGCCACCCATCGCAACCGCAATGCGATCCTGCTATGATGGCGCATGACTTCGCGCGACTCCGCCCCGTCTGAAATCACGCCGGCCGTGCTGCTGCGCGCTTATGCCTGCGGCATCTTTCCGATGGCGGAAAGCGCCGACGATCCGACCCTGTTCTGGGTCGAGCCGGAGTTGCGTGGCGTCATCCCGCTCGACGGATTTCGCGTCGCCTCGCGGCTGGCGCGCACGGTGCGCTCCGACTCGTTTCGCGTCACCGTCAACACTGCGTTCAAGGCGACGATCGCCGGCTGCGCCGCGCCGCAGGCCGGGCGCGAGGACACCTGGATCAACAAGCGCATCCGCGACCTCTATGGCGGCCTCTTCGAGCTCGGCCATTGCCACAGCGTCGAGGCCTGGCAGGGCGACGATCTCGTCGGGGGGCTCTACGGCGTCAGCCTGGGACGTGCCTTCTTCGGCGAGAGCATGTTCCACACGGCGCGCGACGCCTCGAAAGTGGGGCTGGTGCATCTGGTCGCGCGGCTCATTTACGGCGGCTTCGAGCTGCTCGACACCCAATACGTCACCGAGCATCTGAAGAGCTTCGGCGCAGTCGAGATTTCGCGGCGGCGCTACACCGCGCTGCTCGACAAGGCGCTCGCGGGCGAGCCTGGCGATTTCCTGAGACTCTCCGCCGGCGAGCCGATCCCCGGCGCACGCGCGCTCGAGATCATCGCCTCGCGGCAATGATCGACAGCTGGGGTTAGCGCCCGAACCCGGGGATACCGAACAGACCTGGCCGTTGCTCCGGCGGCGGAGGCGGCGGCGGTGCCGGTTGCTGCTGCTGGATCGGCGGCAGCGGCTGCGGCGGACGCTGCTGCGCCTGCTTGGGCGCGGCCTTCTTCTGTGCGGGCGGCGGAGGTGCCGGCTTGGCCGCCGGGTCCGGTGCCGCAGTCGCGATGGTCTGCTGCGGCTCTTTGCAGTCGGTCAGCCAGATGTCGTAGATCGGATGCTCGACGCCGTGCAGGCCCGGGCTCGCCGCGAACATCCAGCCCGAGAAGATGCGCTTCACCTCGCCCTGCAAGGTGATCTCGTCGACTTCGACGAAGGCGTCGGTGTTGGCGGCCTCCGTGGCCGGACGCGTATAGCAGGCGTCGGTCTTGACCCGGAGCGCACCGAATTGGACGGTCTCGCCGATCTCCTCGTCGAAATTGATGATGCGCCCGGTGATCTTGTCGAGGCCCGAAAAGGTCGCCTTCTTGTTCGCGATCTTCTGGGCCGGCGGCTCGGTAACGACCTCGTCGCCCGGCTGCAGGCTCGCCGGCGTCTGCGGGACAGTGCCCGGCGCGCCCTTCTGCTGGGGCTGGCGCTGACCGGGGACGCCTTGCGGACCGGACGGGGTGATCGCCGCGGAAGGCGGCTGGTTCGGGGGCGCGAGGGTGGAGCCCGGCGGCGGGGCCAGCGGCTGGCTCTCGACCGGCCCCGGCATCACGTTACCTTGGCGGCCCGGGGGCAGCGGCATCGGGCGCGACGGCAGCACACGGCCCTGCGGCGGCAGTTCCGGCACCTCCTCGTCGTCCTCCGGGATCTGCTGCGGCTGGCCGCGCGGAATGCTGCCCGGCGGCCGTAGCGGCGGCGGGTCGGAGAAAATCGTGCCGATCTGCGCCTGAGCCGGCGTCGCGACCGTGAGTGCGGTGGCGGCCAGCAGTGCCGCAAGGCCTGTCAGGGTAAAGGTTCGAAACATCTCGCGCGGCTTCAACAGCGAATCGGGCTTGTTGGACATTCTACAGGGGATACCGCCGCTCGCAGGCCCTCCGGTTAACACGCCGAATACGGCGGGGAAAGGGCGGCATCCCTGCCCTTCCCGGCGCGGTCTGGCCAGGCCAGCTGCCGGATGGGATAGTCATGAGCCCCTCACCAGGCCAGGGCGGGCGTCGCCCGAAAATGACACCCAATGATAACTGGAAACCCCGAGGTCCCCGTTCATGCCCGTTGTGCTCGATCCCGATGCCGCTGCCGTCTACAAGGCATTCCAGGAGGCCGGCCGCCCTGCCTACGAGACGCTGACAGCTCCGGAAGCACGCGCCTATTATTCGCAGGCCCGCTTTGCCACCAACCCTGACGCGCCGGAGCTCGCCCGCGTCGCACCGCTGGCGATCCCGGCGCCGCACGGCGTGATCCCCGCCCGCCTCTACGTGCCCAAAGAACCGCGCCAGCGCGACGGCCTGTCGCCGGCGCTGGTATTCTTCCATGGCGGCGGCTGGGTGATCGGCGACCTCGACTCTCACGATGTCGTCTGCCGCCAGCTTGCGGTCGAAGGTGCGCTGATCGTGATCTCGATCGACTATCGGCTTGCGCCCGAGCACAAATTTCCCGCTGCCGCAGAGGACGCCGTCGCCGCAACGCAATGGGTCGCTGGGAACGCGCGCGAGCTCGGCATCGACGCCTCGCGCCTCTCGATCGGCGGCGACAGCGCCGGCGGCAATCTCACCGCGGTCGTGGCACTCGCGGCGCGCGATGCCGGCGGCCCTGCGCTCGCAGGCCAGGTGTTGATCTATCCGGCGACCGATTTCGCCATGACGCACGGCTCCCACAGCGAGCCCGAGACCAGCGTGCTCCTGACCCACTCGGTGATCCGCTGGTTCCGCGATCACTATCTCAACAGCGCGGCCGACATCCACGACTGGCGCGCCTCGCCGGCGCGCGCGCAAAGCCTCGCCGGCCTGCCGCCGGCCTATGTGCTGACCGCCGGTGCCGATCCCCTGCGTGACGAAGGCGACGAATACGCCGACCGCCTCAGGCAGGCCGGCGTGCCCGTGACGACCAAGCACTATCCCGGCCAATTCCACGGCTTCTTCACGATGGGCAAGCTGCTGGCAAAGGCCAATGTTGCTGTCGGCGAGATCGGCGCCTGGCTGAAAGGATTGGGCTGACAGCAGTCCCCTCCCACATGAGCGCAGCAACCTGCGGGACCGCTCTTACCGCGGCAATAGCTTCTTCCGGATATCGCCGCGCTCATTCGGGCTACGGGTTGGACTGATGCCACACTCAAGATGACTTCCTTTCTCCAATCCATCTTCGCTCTTCCCCTGCGCGGCCTGACATGGCTCGGCGGCCAGGGCACCCGTGCGGTGGCCGCCGTCGCGTTCATCGCAGTCGCGGTGCCGCCACTTGGGGCGTTGCTGCGCCCTTACGTCACCGAGGCGATTGTCCTTCTGCTCTGCATCTCCTTCATGCGCGTCGATTTCGCCGCGC
This sequence comes from Bradyrhizobium sp. in8p8, assembly GCF_000426845.1. Lineage (GTDB taxonomy): Bacteria > Pseudomonadota > Alphaproteobacteria > Rhizobiales > Xanthobacteraceae > Bradyrhizobium > Bradyrhizobium japonicum_C. The sequence continues at coordinate 371,397 of NZ_AUGD01000002.1, forward strand.
TGCACGGCCATCTCCGCAGGCCGGCGCTGGTCGTAACGGCTACGGCCTGGACGATGATCGGTGTTCCGCTGATCGTCGGGCTGATCACCCATGCAATGGGACTGACGAGCCACTCCCCCGGCCTTGCTCTTGCGCTGATGCTCCAGGGCATGGCCTCGCCGATGATGGCCTCGCCGGCACTCGCCGCGCTGATGGGGCTCGATGCCACCTTGGTGCTGGTCACGCTGGTGACATCGACTGCGCTCGTTCCCTTCACCGCTTCACTGTTTGCAGCCCTGTTTCTCGACGGAATGCTCAGCATCTCGCCGCTGACGCTCGGCCTCAAGCTCCTCGGCATCCTCGCCGCATCGCTGCTGGCCGCGACCGTCACCCGCTGGGTCTTTGGCGCGGAGGCGATTCAGCGCGCGAAGCGGCCGATCGACGGCTTCAACATCATCATCCTCTTTGTGTTCGCCTCCGCGGTGATGGGCGACGTCGCCGGCGCCTTGGTAAGCCAGCCGCTGTTCACCATCGGCCTCGCGCTGCTGTCCTTCGCGATCTATTTCACCCTGCTCGCCGTCACCGCGCTGCTGTTCCGCCGCATTGGGTATGAGCGCGCGCTGGCGCTCGGGCTGATGGTCTCACAGCGCAATCTCGGATTGATGCTGGCGGCGACGGCCGGCGCATTGCCGCCTAGCACCTGGCTTTATTTCGCGATGACACAGTTCCCGATCCACCTTGCGCCGTACATGCTGATGCCGATCGCAAGGCGACTGACTGCGGACGTAGACGCGCTCAACGGGACGACCAAGGCTGACGCTCGCTCGTTCGCGTCGCACCGACGCAGGGGAGGAACATCAGTTCAGGACCCCGGTTGAAGCCTCTCACCGCAAGGAGGTTCGCGATGAAGTTTGCCATGATTCTGGTTCTCGGCTCGCTCGCCATGGGCTCGGCAGCGAGGGCCGATCAACCCGGACCTGACTGGATGCCGATGGAGCAGGTGAAATCCAAGGTCATGGAGTCCGGCTATTCACAGGTCACCAAGCTTGAAGCCGACGACGGCCAGTGGGAAGGCGAAGGCGTCAAGAACGGCCAGAAAATGGAATTCCACGCCGATCCCAAGACCGGCGCCATCGTGCGCGAAAAGCCCGATAAGTGACCATCGCCTAGCCCGCTCCTGAGCGAAGCAGGCCTGGCCATTCCGCACGGAGCGCCAGTTCAGGAGTACAGGGCTGCTAGCCCGCGCGCGCCGCGCGCCGCAGCGCCTGCGGCGGCTGCCCGAAGGCGCGGATGAAGGCGCGCCGCATGCGCTCGGGATCGCGGAAGCCGGTCGTTTCCGCAACGCGCTCGATCGCCTCGCGTGAGGACTGGACGCGCTCCCGGGCGGCTTCGAGCCGCAATCGCTCGACCGCCTTGGATGGTGTCGTGCCGGTCTCGGCGGCAAAGGCGCGGGCGAAGTGCCGCGCGCTCATGCCGGCGCGGTCGGCGAGATCTTCCACCGTCAAAGGCGCATCGAGGTTTTCGCGCGCCCAGGACAATAGCGGGCCGAAGCGCCCGCTCGGCGTCTTCAGCTCCAGGAGCGACGAAAATTGCGACTGGCCTCCGCTGCGGCGGTGGTACAGCACGAGCTGGCGCGCGGTCTGTCGTGCGATCTCCTCGCCGTGGTCCTCAGTGATCATTGCGAGCGCGAGGTCTATGCCTGCGGTAATTCCCGCCGAGGTCCACACATTGCCGTCGCGGGTAAAGATCTGGTCCGGCTCGAACTTCACCTTGGGAAAGCGCGAGACGAAATCGCGCGTGCGCCCCCAATGCGTGGTGGCGCGGCGCCCGTCGAGCAGGCCTGCTTCGGCCAGCACGTAGGCGCCCGAGCAGACGCTCGCGACGCGTACGCCGCGCCTTGCGAGCCGTTGCACGAAAGCGCGCGTGGCGTCGCAGCGCGCGGCATCGGCCACCCCGGTCCCGCCCGCAACGACCAGCGTCGTGATCGTGCTGGCCGACTTGAGGTCACGCGCCATCATCTCGACTCCGGACGAACTGCGCACGAGTCCGGGCTTCGCCGCCAGCACGCGAAGGAGAGGCGCCTTGCCGATGCAGCGCGCTGCGATCTCGAATGCCGAGATCGGGCCTGCCGCATCGAGCAGCTGGAAGTCGGGGAAGATCAGGATGCCGATCATCGGTGATGTCCGAAAGTGAGGGAATTACGCCATTCCGGACAGAACGGCACCATGCCATCCTGCCCGCGTCAAGCTCGCAATTGAAGGACCCTGTCGATGTCGTCCCCGCTTCAGATTGGCCTCCTGGTGTTTCCGCGCGTCACCCAGCTCGATTTCACTGGTCCCTTGCAGGTGTTCGCCATGGTTCCCGACGCAAAACTGCACCTGATCTGGAAGCGGATTGAACCGGTGCCGAGCGACTCCGTGATGACGCTGACGCCGACCACGACCTTTGCGGATTGCCCCCAACTCGACGTGATCTGTGTGCCCGGCGGCCACGGCACCAACGACCTGCTCAACGATGAGGAAGTGCTCGATTTCCTGCGCCGGCAGGCTGATGGCGCCAAATACGTCACCTCGGTGTGCACGGGATCGCTGGCGCTCGGCGCCGCCGGCCTCTTGAAGGGATACCGCGCCGCCACCCATTGGAGCGCAATGGACATGCTCGCCGAGTTCGGCGCGACGCCGACGAAGACACGCGTCTGCATCGACCGCGATCGCATCACTGGCGGCGGCGTCACCGCCGGGATCGATTTCGCGCTGACGCTGGTGTCGATCATGGTCAATCGCACCATGGCGGAAGCGATCCAGCTCCAGATGGAATACAATCCAGCCCCGCCATTCAATTCGGGTTCGCCCGACACCGCACCCGCCGAGGTGATGGCGTTGCTCGGAGCGCGCGGCGCGCAGAACCAGGCGCGGCGACTCGAGGCGGTCAAGCGGGCTGCCGAGCGCGTGATGTAGACTCGCTCTCGTGTCTGGCATGCGGTGCAGCGTGCAACGTTGGGGAACGAGCATGCAGGTCCAAAAAGAAAAAGGCCGCTCGGTTTCCCAAGCGGCCTTTCCTGTCTCACGGCGGCTGCACATTCACATCGGGCGATTTCGGAGCTTCAAGACCGGGGGCCTATCTCCCGGTCGAGTCCTTCGTCGGCGGCCGCTGCATCTCGGGACAGTCGCGAGCTGTTGCCCGAACCGAACGCGATGGTCTCCCATCTCCGCAAGATGGGATCATTGAGCTCCATCGCCCGCGTCAAAGCAACGCCGGCGCAAGCGGCATCCCCGCTGTTCCCATTGTCCACAGCGGCATGGCGCGGATGCATGTGCATCCGCTTAGGCACGATGGCGGTTTGCGGGTGGCTGAAAGCTAACCGGGCGTCCAGGGCTGGTAGTCGCCGGTTGCCTTCGGGCGCCGGCCGCTGGCAAGCGTCGAGCCGGAAGGACGATAGGCCTTCGCCGTGCCGGTGAGATTCGGCTGGTGCGGCTTTTCCCACTCGCGCGGCTGATAGTTGATCTCAGTCGGCGGCATGTCGACGACGTGATGAATCCAGCCGTGCCACGACGGCGGAATCCGGCTCGCTTCCGCGTAGCCGTTGTAAATCACCCAGCGCCGCTCGAAACCGAGCGCCGGATCGATGGCTCCGCCGCGGGTGCGGTAGTAGCGGTTGCCCTGCTCGTCCTCGCCGACCAGCTCTCCGTACCGCCTGGTCCAGAGTTGGGTGCCGAAGGTCTGGCCATTCCACCAGGTGAAGAACTTGAGGAAGAACTGTTTCATGCGGCAAGGGCCCTGCTTTCGTGGGGTCCTGATGCCATCCGGGCGACGAAATGTCCAGTTCGACAGGGCTCACGATGTGCCGCTGCGACAGGTATTGCCGCAAATCGGACGCGATCCGTTCATGCCGGGTACAGCGGCTGCGCGCGAGGCTCAATTCCCGCGCAAACTGGCATGGTCCCAGGAACTCCTGCCCACTCATGGTGTTTGCTTGCGGGAAAGGAGTTAAACCATGAACACTTTGAAAGTTTTGAGTGCTGCCGCAGCGCTGGCTCTCGTTCTACCCATGACCTCTCCGAGCTTTGCGCAGGGGCTGAGCCCCGGCGGCGCTCGCGGTGGCGGCGGTGGCGGTGGCGGCGCATCCATCGGCGGTGGTGGCGCCTCCATCGGCGGGGGCGGGGGCGGTGGCGCGCGGATGGGGGGCGGCGGCCCCGCGTTTCAAGGCGGTGGCGGCGGTATGGGCGGTGGGGCCGGCATGCGGCCGAGCACCGGCAATTTCGCGGCGGGCCCCGCGGCCCGTCCCGGCGGCGGCAGCTTCGTAGGCGGTTTGGCATCCCGTCCCGGAGTCGCACCGTCCTATAGCGGGTCTCGCCACGTTGCGACGGGCGGCAACTGGCATGGCGGCGGCGGCCGCCACTGGCACCGTCATCATCGCCGCGGCGGCTTCTGGCCCGGCTTCGCGGCTGGCGCCGCAATCGGAGGAATCGGCTCGTACGCTTATTACGGCAGCGGCTACGGCTATTACGATGATCCCTATTACTACGGCTATTATGACGAACCGTCGGTTGCGGTGGTGCAGGACGGCGGTGGCGACTCCGTGGCCTATTGCTCCCGGCGCTTCAAGTCCTACGACCCGGCTTCGGGCACCTATCTCGGCTATGACGGCAAGCGGCATCCCTGCCCGTAAGCGGATCGCCGACGCATGAGGCGAGAGGCGTCGCAGCGATGCGGCGCCTCTTTCGCGTTGAGGTGTATGTAGCCTGTTTTCGGTTCCCTCATGCTCCGTGCCCCGCGAGGCTGCGTACGAAATGCAAATGCACCTTTATGCACTGCGCCGTGCATATCCTCGGTGATCCAATCCAAAATTGACCCGACCCACGATTCGCGGATATCACAAAAAGCAGAGGGGACTTTGATTGCTGGGAAGTGTCATGCCGCGTGTTCTCGTGGTTGATGACGATCCGATGGTCGGTGCGACCATCGAGGTCCTCCTCCAACGTCAGGGCTTCGACGTCACGCTGGCCGATGGCGGCGAAACCGGGCTGGCGGCGCTCGAATCGCAGGTGTTCGACGTGATGCTGGTCGACATCTTCATGCCGCATATGCGCGGCTTCGAATCCATCCGCATCTTTCACGAGCGCGCGCCGACCACTCCGCTGATCGCGATGTCTGGCTACGCCTTTGCCTCGTCCGCCTCGCCTTCTCCCGATTTCCTGCGCATGGCCCTGGAACTCGGCGCAACGCGCTGCCTGCGCAAGCCGTTCACGCCGGAAGCGCTGCTGACGACGATCCGGGAATGCCTCGCCGGCGCGGGCGAGAGCGCGCAGCCGAAGGACAAGAAAGAAGCCCCTTGATTCCAACGCAGCGCGTCATTCTGGGTGCCGGACTTGCCATCCTCCTGATCATCACCGCGGCCTCGATCGCTCTCGACGTCAAGTCGCGGTCCGACGCGGCACGGGTCAATCATACGATCCAGGTGCAGAAGAAGATTTCCGATCTGCGCGTGCTGTTGCGCCGCGCCGAGAGCGCCGCGCGCGGCTTTGAGCTTTATCGCACGCCGGGCTTCAACGATGAGTTCCGGACAGTGCAGGCCAGGATCGCGCCTGCCCTCGCCGAGCTCAAGCGCGACGTGCGCGACAATCCGGACCATGTCGCGCTGCTGGAGGGCACCGAGCCGCTGGCGCTGCGCCGGATCGAGATCGCCGCCACGGCGATGCGCCTGCGCGCCGAGAACGACGAGGCCGGCATTGCCGCGCTCATCAGCAAGGCCGAGGGCCGCGGCCTCATGGACACCGTGATGGGCAATCTCGACCGTCTGGGTGCCCAGGAAGAACGCCTGCTCACCGAGCGCACCCAGGATTCACGCCGCACCGGCATCGTGCTGCTCGGCATCGACGTCGCCGGCGCCCTGCTCATCCTGCTGCTCGTCGCGCTGGTCTTGCGCGAAAGCCGGCGCGCCACGGGCGAGCTTCAGAGCTCGCTGGCGCAGACGCAAGCCGCGAAGGCGGCGCTCGAGGCTGCGGTGGCCGAGCGGACCGAGCACCTCGTCACCGCGCATGACGAGCTCCGCCTGTCGGTCAACGTGCTCCAGAGCACGTTTCGCAGCATGGCGGAGGCGGTGCTCGTCATAGACGCCGAGGGCACCGTGCTCCTCTCCAATCCGGCGGCCGAGCGCATGCTGCTGCATCGCACCGGCATGAACGTGAGCAATCTGCGCGCGCTGTCCGACGTGTTTCACGGCGACGGCGTCACGCCGCTCAAGACCGACGAACTGCCATCGGCGCGCGTGCTGCGCGGCGAGCACTTCGAAGAGCTGGAGATGATCGTCCGCCCGCACAGCGGCAATCCCACCCGCCATCTCATGATCAGCGGCCGACCGATGCGGGACGGGCAAGGCAACGTCTCCGGCGCGGTGCTGGTCTATCACGATGCGACGACCTCGCGCGAGACCGAGCGGCAGCTGCACCAGTCGCAGAAGCTGGATGCGGTCGGCAAGCTGACCGGCGGCGTCGCGCACGACTTCAACAACATGCTGACCGTGATCTCCGGCAACACCGAGACGCTGGTGGAGGGCCTGAAGGACCAGCCCGAGCTTCAGCGCACGGCGCGGCTGATCGACGATGCCGCCGAGCGTTGCGCCGAGCTGATCCAGCATCTGCTCGCGTTCGCGCGCAAGCAGCCGCTCGAGCCGCGCAACGTCGAGATCAACGCCGCGATCGCGGATATCGCCAAGCTCCTGCGCCCCACCCTGGGCGAGCAGATCCAGATCGAGACCGTGCTGGAACAGGGGACGATGAAGACGCACATCGATCCGTCCAGGCTCACCAACGCGGTGCTCAACATGGCGATCAACGCCCGCGACGCCATGCCGAACGGCGGCAAGCTATTGCTGGAGACGCACCGCGTCGTGCTGGACGAGGCCTATGCGCAGGCCAATGCGGACGTGACGCCCGGCCCCTACGTGATGCTCGCGGTCAGCGACACCGGCACCGGCATGCCGCCCGAGGTGCAGCAGAAGGCGTTCGAGCCGTTCTTCACCACCAAGGAGGTCGGCAAGGGATCCGGCCTCGGCCTCTCCATGGTCTACGGCTTCGTCAAGCAGTCCGGCGGCCACATCAAGATCTACAGCGAGGAAGGCCACGGCACCACGATCAAGCTCTATCTGCCGCCGGGCGAAGGTGCGGCGGACGCGGCCGCGCCCGTCACCCCTGCCGCCGAGGGCGGCGCCGAGACCATCTTCGTGGTCGAGGACGACAATCTCGTGCGCAATTTCGTCACCACGCAGCTGCAGAGCCTGGGCTACAAGACCGTGGCCGTGCCGGACGGCAGATCCGCGCTGGACCTGATCGACGCGGGCCAGGCGTTCGACCTGTTGTTCACCGACGTCGTCATTCCCGGCGGCATGAGCGGACGCGAGCTGGCCGAAGAAGTGGCCAGGCGCCGGCCGGGCGTGAAGGTGCTCTACACCTCCGGCTACACCGACAACGCCATCGTCCATCACGGCAAGCTCGACGACGGCGTGATGCTGCTGACCAAGCCCTACCGCCGCAACCAGCTCGCCGAGATGATCCGCAAGGCGCTGGGCAACTAGCCGCGCGTCGCCAGCACCACCGCCGCCAGCGTGAAGACCAGCGCGGCGATCTGCCCTGCCCCGAGCGGCTCGCCGAGCGCGACCGCCGACGCCACGACGCCGATCACAGGCACCGCCATGGTCCCGATCGCGGCGACGGAGGCCGGCAGCCGCGCCAGCGCTGCGAACCAGCTGACATAAGCGATGCAGAACTGCACCACGGTCGAATAGACCAGCAGCCACCAGCCGAGCGGCGTCACCTTGCCCAGATCCGTGGTCTCGACCAGCAGGCCGACGATCGAGATCGGCAGGCACCCGATCCCGATCTGCCAGGCCGCGGCCGTGATCGGCGGCAGGTGGATCGGGTACTTCTTCGAGAGCACCGTGCCCAACGCGAAGCCAAACGCGCCGACGAGCACCATGATGATTCCAGGCGCTTTCTCCGCGCTGGCGGCGATCCCGTTGCCGCCCATGATCGAGGCGAGCCCCGCGAAGGCCAGCACCAGCCCCAGCGTGCGCAAGACCGTCGGCCGCTCGCCCAGCACCGGCCAGGCGATGATCGAGGCCCAGACCGGCATCGTGTAGGCGATCAGCGCCGCCTCGCTCGCCGGCAGCCAGAGCAGCGCCAGCCCCATCAGCACCATCCAGCCGGTGACGTTGAGCGCGGCGGCGGTGAGCAGGCGCGGCCAGATCGCGCCCGGAACGCGCAGGCTCTGCCGCCGCATCACCGCGAACAGCGCCAGCAGCACCGCGCCGAGCACGCCCGTGACCCCGCGCAGGGTCAGCGGCGGCAGCTCCGCGAGCAGGAACTTGGTCACGGGCCAGTTGAAGCCCCAGCCGATCGAGGTGATCGCGAGGAACATCAGGCCGGCCGGGGCGATACGCGGCCGCGCATCCCGGCGAGTCGAATCATGCATGAGGGCAGTCCGGCAAATCTGACAGCAGCTTGGCCCGGATTCGCCGGCCGAACCACCGCCCTAGCGGGCATGCCTGCCCTCGCCTTCCGTAGGGCAACGTGAGTCCCGCAGACGCAATCCCAATCGCCAAAAATATACCTGGCCTGTGAACAGCGGGATGAAGGCCCGCATCACCCCGAGACGCAAATTTTTTCAGTTGGGAATCCCTGAGGACTCACTGATACTTGGCCCAAGACAGGCGCGGCGAAGACCCCTGTTATCCCCCACAATCCACCATATTTAGTATTTGATTCAGGAACTCGCACTAGTTCTTGACGGGCGCAACGGAGAGTCCTAGCTTTCGGTCCGTTCGGCGCGAGTGAGTTTGCGTCCCGCCGGCACTCCCCCAAAGGGCACCGCAAATTTCAGCTCCGCCGGCCAGCCAAAGGCAGCGGATGAGGGCTTGTCTGCCCTCGAAAGGCGGGACTCCTGGGGCGCCAGAGCGGGCCGGCAACAGGCTCGGATGGCAGACTTCGCGGTGGTTTCGAGTGACACCTGCGTGAAGTGAGAGAAGTAGCGGCGTTGTGGGGCGTTGATCGCCTGTCGGGCTCATCCCCTTGGGGGCGGATGGGTCTGGACAGGCAGGCGGGATGTGAGGTGCGCGCACCGAGCCATCGCGTCGGGAGAACAAGGGCCGGGTCCACCGGCTGAGCTGCGGAGCCTGAAGGCCGACGGCCGAGGGACTCGCGAAGTGAAATGACGACCCGGGACGCCTTCAACGAGGGGCGTGACCGGTCAGAGATGAAAGACGGGGCAAGACATGCGGATTGAGCGGCGCCACACCAGTGCGGGACAGTCACCTTATGCGGGAATCGAATTCCGGCTGACCACGTCGGAGATTCGCAATCCCGACGGCTCGGTCGTGTTCAAGCTGGACAATGTCGAGGTGCCCTCGGAGTGGTCGCAGGTCGCCTCCGACGTGCTGGCCCAGAAGTATTTCCGGAAAGCGGGCGTTGCCGCGCGCCTGAAGAAGGTCGAGGAGGAATCCGTCCCCTCCTTCCTGTGGCGCTCCGTGCCCGACACCGAGGCCCTCGCCGCGCTGCCCGAGAAGGAGCGCTATGTCAGCGAGCTCTCGGCCAAGCAGGTGTTCGACCGTCTCGCCGGCTGCTGGACCTATTGGGGCTGGAAGGGCGGCTATTTCACCTCCGACGACGACGCCCAGGCCTTCTATGACGAGCTCCGCTACATGCTCGCCATGCAGATGGTCGCGCCGAACTCGCCGCAATGGTTCAACACCGGCCTGCACTGGGCCTACGGCATCGACGGTCCCGGCCAGGGCCATTATTACGTCGACCCCTTCACCGGCAAGCTGACCAAGTCCAAGTCGGCCTACGAGCATCCGCAGCCGCACGCCTGCTTCATCCAGGGCGTCGGCGACGACCTCGTCAACGAGGGCGGCATCATGGACCTCTGGGTCCGCGAAGCCCGCCTGTTCAAGTACGGCTCCGGCACCGGCTCCAACTTCTCGCGCCTGCGCGGCGAGGGCGAAAAGCTCTCCGGCGGCGGCCGCTCCTCCGGCCTGATGAGCTTCCTCAAGATCGGCGACCGCGCCGCGGGCGCCATCAAGAGCGGCGGCACCACCCGTCGCGCCGCCAAGATGGTCGTCGTCGACGTCGATCACCCCGACATCGAGACCTATATCGACTGGAAGGTGAAGGAGGAGCAGAAGGTCGCCGCCCTCGTCACCGGATCCAAGATCAACCAGAAGCACCTCAAGGCGGTGCTGAAGGCCTGCGTGAACTGCGAAGGCTCGGGCGACGATTGCTTCGATCCCGAGAAGAACCCTGCCCTGCGCCGCGAGATCAAGCTCGCGCGCCGCAGCCTGGTGCCCGATAACTACATCAAGCGCGTCATCCAGTTCGCCAAGCAGGGCTACAAGGACATCCAGTTCGACACCTACGACACCGACTGGGACAGCGAGGCCTACCTCACGGTCTCCGGCCAGAACTCCAACAACTCGGTCTCGCTGAAGGACGACTTCCTGCGCGCGGTCGAGACCGACGGCGACTGGAATCTCACCGCCCGCACCTCGAAGAAGGTGACCAAGACGCTGAAGGCGCGCGACCTCTGGGAGAAGATCGGCTACGCGGCCTGGGCCTCCGCCGATCCCGGCCTGCACTTCAACACCACGATGAACGACTGGCACACCTGCAAGGCGTCCGGCGACATCCGCGCGTCCAATCCGTGCTCGGAATACATGTTCCTGGACGACACGGCGTGCAACCTCGCCTCCGCCAACCTGCTGACGTTCTACAACACCACAACCAAGCGCTTCGACGTCGAAGGCTATGAGCATCTCTGCCGGCTCTGGACCCTCGTGCTCGAAATCTCCGTGATGATGGCGCAGTTCCCGTCGAAGGCGATCGCCGAGCTCTCCTACGAGTTCCGCACGCTCGGCCTCGGCTACGCCAATATCGGCGGCCTCTTGATGACCATGGGCCTGCCCTATGACAGCAAGGAAGGCCGCGCGCTCTGCGGCGCCCTCACCGCGGTCATGACCGGCATCACCTACAAGACCTCGGCCGAGATCGCCTCGGAGCTCGGCACCTTCCCCGGCTACAAGAAGAACGCGCCGCACATGCTGCGCGTGATCCGCAACCACCGCCGCGCCGCGCACGGCCAGTCCAACGGCTACGAGGCGCTCAGCGTCAACCCGGTGCCGCTCGACCTCGTCTCCTGCCCGCAGGCAGACATCGTCAGCCGTGCCCAGGCGGCCTGGGATGCGGCGCTCGAGCTCGGCGAGAAGCACGGCTATCGCAACGCCCAGACCACGGTGATCGCGCCGACCGGCACGATCGGCCTCGTCATGGATTGCGACACCACCGGCATCGAGCCCGACTTTGCGCTGGTGAAGTTCAAGAAGCTCGCCGGCGGCGGCTACTTCAAGATCATCAACCGCGCCGTGCCGGCCGCGCTACGCACGCTCGGCTATCGCGAAGCTGAGATCGCGGAGATCGAGGCTTACGCCGTCGGCCACGGCTCGCTGGCGAACGCCCCCGGCATCAACGTCACCACGCTGAAGGCCAAGGGCTTCACCGAGGAGGCGATCGCCAAGGTCGAGAAGGCCCTGCCGACCGCGTTCGACATCAAGTTCGCCTTCAACAAGTGGACCTTCGGCGAGGACTTCATCCGCGAGCAGCTCGGCATCGGCGCCGAGGCGATCGCGGCCCCCGGCTTCGACCTGCTCCAAGCCGTCGGCTTCACCAAGCGCGAGATCGAGGCGGCCAATGTCCACATCTGCGGCGCGATGACAGTGGAAGGTGCCCCGCACCTCAAGGCCGAGCATTATCCGGTGTTCGACTGCGCCAATCCCTGCGGCAAGATCGGCAAGCGCTATCTGTCGGTCGAGAGCCACATCCGCATGATGGCGGCGGCGCAGCCCTTCATCTCGGGCGCGATCTCCAAGACCATCAACATGCCGAACGACGCCACGGTGGAGGACTGCAAGTCCGCCTACATGCTGTCGTGGAAGCTCGCATTGAAAGCCAACGCGCTCTACCGCGACGGCTCCAAGCTCAGCCAGCCGCTCAACTCGCAGCTCATCAGCGACGATGAGGACGAGGACGATGCGGTCGAGGCGCTGCACGAGAAGCCGATGGCGGCGCGCGCCACCCACGTGGCCGAGAAGGTCGTCGAGAAGCTGGTCGAGCGCATCATCGTGATGCGCGAGCGCGAGAAGATGCCGGATCGCCGCAAGGGCTACACCCAGAAGGCGGTCGTCGGCGGCCACAAGGTCTATCTCCGGACGGGCGAATATGACGACGGCCGTCTCGGCGAGATCTTCATCGACATGCACAAGGAAGGCGCGGCGCTGCGCTCCTTCATCAACAACTTCGCCATCGCGGTGTCGCTCGGCCTGCAATACGGCGTGCCGCTGGACGAATATGTCGACGCCTTCACCTTCACCCGCTTCGAGCCGGCGGGTCCCGTGCAGGGCAACGACAGCATCAAGTATGCGACCTCGATCCTCGACTACGTCTTCCGCGAGCTGGCGGTGAGCTATCTCAGCCGCTTCGACCTCGCCCATGTCGATCCCAACGAGACGGGCTTCGACGCGCTCGGCAAGGGCGTCGACGAAGGCAAGGAGCCGGACGACGACGGCGGCCACCACGCCACCAAGCTGGTCTCGCGCGGCCTCACCCGCTCGCGCACGGACAATCTGTTCGTGATGCGCGGCGGCTCGGCCGCGGTCAGCCAGGGCAGCGACAGCGCGCCCTCCGGCGGCAGCAAGGTCACGGCGATGGCCTCGCATGGCGCCAGCGCCCGCGTCGGCGACGCCCTCGAAGGCGCCGTCGCCCTGAAGCAGGAAGTCCAGCACGACCTCTCCCCGACGGAAAAGCTGGAGGCCCTGCAGTGGAGCAAGGCCGGCAGCGCCGCGACCGCTGTCCCCAGCAAGGCCGAGCGACGTGCGGAAGCGAAGGCCAAGGGCTACGAGGGCGAGATGTGCTCGGAGTGCGGCAACTTCACGCTGGTGCGGAATGGGACCTGCATGAAGTGCGATACGTGTGGAAGCACGACGGGGTGTTCGTAAAAGACAACTGGTGAAACAAAGGGGCAGCCGCAAGCTGCCCCTTTTTTTATAGAGTCGTTCGACTATGGGCACGCTCAATCGAATTCAAATTCGCTCGTTCAAGAAGATAAATTCTTCCGAACTGGATCTTAGTCCGATCACCGTTCTCGTCGGCGGCAACAATTCCGGGAAGAGCTGCTTTCTTCAAGGAATTCATTTTGGAGCTACACTTTCGCAGTCCCAGATCTCCGCTGGAGCACAACAATTTCCTCCGGAAAAGCTTCGATACTGCCCAACCGACGACTTTCTCAATCTGCGCCACGGTGAACGACTGACCGAGACCTCTGAGATTGTCATCAGCTTCACGGAGAATGAGCCTCAGCTTAGAGAGGCGAGCATTTCGTTAACCCGTGGGAGAAACGGAGTAGTCAAAGCCGTTGGGATGGATAGCGATCTGGGGAGAGAGATATCAAACCCCAAGGCATTCTTCACCATTTATGTGCCTGGCCTTGCAGGCGTCGCTATACGAGAAGAGTACAGGTCTGATCTTGTCGTGAACAACGGGATCGCGCGAGGGGATGCCAACCTCTACCTTCGCAACGTGCTCCTCCGGATTCAACAGCACAATGATCGACGCCTCAGATTCACCGATCTTCTGAACCGCGTTTTTCCAGGCGTCGTTGTCACCGCAAAATTTGACCTCGCCAACGACTTGTTCATTTCGGCGGATGCGACCCTGCCTGACGGCAGAACTCGCCCTCTCGACATGTCCGGCACGGGACTGCTCCAAGCGGTGCAATTGTTAGCCTACGTCACGAACTACGAGCCAAAACTCCTTCTGTTAGATGAGCCTGACGCTCACCTACATCCTAACAATCAGCGACTGCTGGCTCAAACGCTCAACCTCATCGCAAGAGAGAGCGAAACACAGATTTTGCTCGCCACGCACTCGCGCCATTTACTCGATGCGTTAAGTGAGTACGTGGACGCAAAGCTCTATTGGGTAAAGGACGGTTCCGCGACACCACAGGAAACTTGGTCAGACGTCGCGGTCCTTATCGACCTTGGCGCGCTCGACCGCGGGGAGCAGTTCTTGCATGGCCAGTTTAAGTACCTCGTCTGGACGGAAGATACAAACACGCGCTATCTCGAAGCACTTCTCGAAGCTAACGGCTTTCCGCTCGATCAAACACTGGTCTTTTCTTATAAGGCAAGCAGCAAGATCGACGCTGCGGCCCTCATGGTCAGCTTCGTACAGCGTGTCAGACCCGGCGTTAAGCTTATTGTTCACCGAGATCGAGACTTCATGACCGATGATGAGGTTGCTCGCCTCACCAGAAAGTACTCTTTGCCTGAGGGCGCAAACGTTGCACTGCTGATTACCAAATTCTCCGATGTTGAGGGCTATTTTGCCCAAGCAAGCCACTTGGCCGCATCTCTACAGCGACCGATAGAAGACATGACGATATTGGTCGACGACGTCGTTAGAAACGACAATAATACTTTTGTGATTAAGTTTCGGGACAAACGCGAGGAGATTAAGAGAACTCTCTACAAAGGTGACGAAGACAATTGCCCGGATCCGGCTGGCTTACTGCCGGCGAACCAAATCACCGTAGAGAATGCCATGGGAAAGCTGTTGCTAAGGAAACTAAACGCTCAAGTGCAGGCACTCGGGATGAATCCGGCGAGCATCATCGTCGCGAGCCTCGCGCTTCGAGACGAAGGTGTTAGCTCACTGCTTTAACGATGACAGCTTCAGCACGTTGAAGCGGAGCCATCGGGGTGGACGGGGGCACTAAGTGCACTGTCGCCGATTGAGGTTGGTTCCGGCTTCGATGCTCAGCAAACCTATCGCCGAAATTGCCTTTGCGGCTGCGCCCTTCCCTCCTAAACTCCAGACGCCACCGGCATGCGTTCCGACTGGCCCGGTAACAGCGGAGTCAAACTATGCCCAAACCGGAAAGCTTCCCGATCGAGACAATCTTCGTACCCACGAAGCAGAAGAAAGCCATCAAGCCCGAGACCGTCGCGGAGATCGCGGAGAGCATGCTGGAGATCGGACAACAGACCCCCATTTCCATTCGGCGCGACGGAGACCGCCTCGTTCTGGTCGAGGGACTGCATCGGTTGGAGGCCTGCAAGGCGCTCGGCGAGACGACCATTCTCGCCGTCGTGGTCACGGCGGAATTTGCTGAGCACAAGCCGCAGCTAGCCGAACGGCCCGAGGTCGAGGCCGAGCGCCTCAAAATGGCGCGATTGAAACAGTTGCGCCTGGAGAGGGAAGCCGCGGAGGCATCGACGGCTGCCTCGAAGGGCGCCGGCGCAACGCAAGCGTCGCGCACGCATCCGGCGAAAGGCGCTCGCGACAATCCGAAGGCATCACCGGGCCGGACTGTGAAATCGAAGCCGAAATCATTGTCGGACTGGATCACGCAGCAAAAGGGCAGCGGCGGCCGCTATTGACTGTCGGTGCCGGTAGTTCTGGGGCTAAGTAGGGTGGGTTAGCGCAGCGTAACCCACCTCTTCACCCTTCGCAGACACAAGATCGGTGGGTTACGCCTTCGGCTAACCCGCCCTGCGCGCCGTCACCGTAATGACGACTACGCCGCGTTGCTGCGCTGCGTGTGACGTCCTTCCCTCACCTCTTCGATGATCTTCGCGCTGAAGGCCTTGAGGTCACCGGGATTGCGCGAGGTGATGAGGCCCTGGTCGACGACCACCTCCGAATCCTCCCACTTCGCCCCGGCATTGGCGACGTCGGTCTTGATCGATTTGTAGGACGTCATCCTGCGGCCCTTCGCGATGCCCGTCTCGATCAGCAGCCAGGGCGCATGGCAGACCGCGGCCACCACCTTCTTGGCGTCGAACACGCTCTTGATGAATTGAAGCGCCTTGGGCTCGACACGCAGCAGGTCGGGGTTGATCTGGCCGCCGGGCAGCACGAGGGCGTCATAGTCGGCAGGCTTGGCCTGGTCGAGGGTCTTGTCGACCTTGACCGGGCGGCCCCAGTCCTTCTCGTCCCAGCCCTTGATCTCGCCGGCTTGCGGCGAAATGATCTCCACTGTTGCGCCGGCCGCCTTGAGGGCATCACGCGGCATTTCGAGTTCGGACTGCTCGAAGCCGTGGGTGGCCAGAATCGCGATCTTTTTTCCGGACAGTTCCATCCGTGTCTCCATTGCGTGTGAGGCGATGCCACTCAATCGAATGCTTTCGCCTTTGGTTCCTCACACGACATCGAGAGCCGTAACCCTTGCGCTGTCATTCCGGCGCGGATGACGGTAAGTTCCGCAGCGCTTCACCTTGCGTGGTTGCCAACGCATGACAGCCGCAACCTTTCGATCGCGGCCGTGTCTCCCTCACCGATCAACCTGGCTGTCTCAAGCCGCCTTCGCCTGCTCCGGCGACGCTTTCCATCGCGCGCATGTAGAGGTCGAGCAGGCTTCCGCGCTCGTCCGAGTGGGCGGCCTGCAAGCGCACAGCGCCAGTCCATCAGGTCATCCAAACATGCTAGCAGGAAGCTCCTGTCTAGATGCGAGGCCCCATGTTGAACTTCCAGCTCCCATGGCACGAGATCTTTGCTCCGACGCATTCTCTCATCGAGATGATCGTACGGGGCACCATCATGTATTTCGGCATCTTCACGTTGATGCGCCTCATCCTGAAGCGACAAACCGGCGGAATCAGCATCCCGGACGTGCTCCTCGTCGTGCTTCTGGCCGATGCCGCGCAGAACGGCATGGCGGGTGAATACCGGTCGATCACGGAAGGCCTGGTGCTCGTTGCCACCATCATCTTCTGGAACCTTGCCATCGATTGGGTCGGTTATCACGTCCCCTTCGTCGAGCGGCTCGTTCAGCCCCCGCCGCTACTTCTGATCAAGAACGGCCAGGTCCTTCGCCGCCATTTGCGACAGGAGCTGGTTACGATGGACGAGTTGCTGAGCAAGCTCCGGGAAGAAGGCGTCGATAGCCC
Organism: Bradyrhizobium sp. in8p8; assembly: GCF_000426845.1. Taxonomy (GTDB): domain Bacteria; phylum Pseudomonadota; class Alphaproteobacteria; order Rhizobiales; family Xanthobacteraceae; genus Bradyrhizobium; species Bradyrhizobium japonicum_C. Next base: position 388,369 of record NZ_AUGD01000002.1, read on the forward strand.
TGCGGACGTCATCGAGGCCTACATCGAGGGCGACGGCAACATCAGCGTGAAAAAGAAGGAGAAGTGACACGCGAGGTCGGGAGCGGCCGAGAGGAAAGCGCGTAGGGTGGACTAGCGAAGCGGAATCCACCGTCTTGCCCGTCGGATACGCGGTGGTGGGTTACGCCTTTCGGCTAACCCACCCTACGAAGTAGCCGGCATTCGCCGATTGCAGATACGTCCGCGAAAGTGACCCTCTGCTCTTACGCCGCCTTCGCCTGCTCCGGCGTGGCCGTCTCCATCGCGCGCATGTAGAGGTCGAGCAGGCTTTCGCGCTCGTCGCGCTCGTTCTTGTCTTCCTTGCGCAGCTTGATGATCTCCTTGAGGATCTTCACGTCGAAGCCCTCGCCCTTGGCTTCCGCGAAGACTTCCTTCTTCTGTTCGCTCAACTCCTGCATTTCGCTGTCGAGGTTCTCGATCCGCTCGACGAAGGAACGGATCTTGCCGCCGGGAATGGTGATGTCGGACATGGTGCCTCTTTGCTGACTGAGGTCGCGAAAATGACCGCAAAGAAATGACCAATGTATTAACCCTCGCTGCCGGACCTGCAGCGACCGCGCGCGATCAGAAGGCGCCGTCGAAGTGCGCTAACGGCCGTCTCTCACCACCAATACGGCCAGCGCCATCCCTGATAGCGCACGTAGGACGGCACCAGCGGCGGGCCGTAGGGATCGACCTTGTCGTCCTCGGGACGATAGCGATAGCGCGGCACGATGTTGTAGTCCCATGGGGTCGGCCGCAGCACGGGCGCCGTGATGATCAGCCTCTCCTGCGGCGCGCGTACCACTTGCGCCTTCCGCGGCCTTGCTTCGGCGGCTGATGTTGCGAGGCCGCCCAGCACCAGGGCGGTTCCGAGCGCATAGGCGATGATCTTCGTCTTCATTGCGTTGGTCTCCTTGCCGCCAGAGTGCAAAAGGACGCTTTGCATGGCAAGCGAATTTGTTCTCGACTTTGCGTGAACGACCGATGCGGGCCTCGACTTTCCGTCATTGCGAGCCATCGGGTCCGCGCGGAGCGCAGCCCGACGGCAGGCTCCGCAACACACCGCCGCCGCCGCATATTCCGTCATTGCGAGCGCAGCGAAGCAATCCAGAGTGCCTCCGCCGAGGGACTCTGGATTGCCTCGTCGCCTCGCTCCTCGCAATGACGGTCGAGAGGCGCAGACCCTGCAAGCCGCAATCGTATTTTCGCGCAGCTGCGTCTTACTCGCCCCTCCCCCCGTTCAACCGCGCCAGCGCCGCCGGCACCTGATCGCGATCCGCGACCAGCACATATTCCTGCCGCGCCAGGCTGGCGCCGCTCGCGAGCACGATCGACTTTTTCGGGCACAGGCCGAAGCATCCGGTCATGACCAGCTTGGCCGGCTTGATGCCGTCGCGCTTGTTCGCCTTCAGTTCGGACTTCAGCGCGCGCCTGACGTCGCGGCCCTCGTCGCTGCGCTTGAGGCACTTGGCGCACACCAGGACCGGCGCCGCGCGGCGCGAGCGCACGATCATCGGGCCTGCAGGTTTCGGGGATTTTTCGGGCATTCCAGACCTATAGGAGACTCGATCTCATATGGGGATGGAACCGCGATCCCGCCGCTGGGCGATGTGATGACGTGATGGGCGCGCCCGCCGCTATTGGTGCGCGCGGCGCACCGCCTGCTCCAGCTTGAGCCTCTGCTTGTCCCAGCGCTCCTGCTCGGCTTCGGCACGCGCGTCGAGCGCGGCGCGCTCGGCTTCGATCGCCTCCGCCTTGGCGTCGTGCTCGCGCCTTGCCTTGTCGAGCGCCGCCTCGGCGGCGGCAACCGCCTTGTCGCGGCGGGCGCGCGCCCTGGCGCGGGCGGCCTCTTCCTTGCGGCGCTCGGCCTCGCGCCGCCGCTCTTCCTTCTCGAACGCCGCGGCGGCCTTGCGCGCCGCCGCATCGTCCTCCTCGCGGGATGCCTTCTTCGCGGTCTTCGCTGGCTTCTTCGCCGGCTTCTTTGCCGGATTCTTGGCCTTGCGGCCGGGCCTGGCCTCGTTCTCGACGAGATCGGTCGGCAGCTCCGCGCTCTCCGTGAAGCGGCCGTCCGAGCCGACGGGCCGCCTGAGCACGACACCCGGCTTCGCCATGGTCGCCGCGACGATGTCGGGGTCGTCGGTCTCCCTGGCGACGCCCTGATGGAACAGGTTGGAGCTGGCGCCCCAGGCCTCGAGCGCCGCCTTCATCGAGGGCGCCGCGATCGCCTGATCGTAGAAGCCGAGCGAGGTCTGGTAGGTCTTCAGTTTTCTTTTCGGCTTGCTTTTCGCTTGCTTTGCCATGCCGCCCCGATCTTGGCTACGTAGCCCGGATGGAGCGTAGCGCAATCCGGGGTCTTGTGTCCGCGGGCCAAGCGTCCCGGATCACGCTTGCGCTTCATCCCGGCTACGAGCTTCCAAGCAGCGCGTCGTACCCCTTCTCGCTGAACGCCAGCAGGCAGAAGCCGTGGCCGAACGGATCGGCCAGCATCGCGATCCGCCCATAGGGCGCATCGCGCGCCGGCGCCTCCAGGATCGCACCCGCGCCGACCGCACGCGCGACGGCGGCATCGACATCGTCGACGACTACGTCGATATGCATCGGCGTCCAGTGCCGCTCGTAGCGGCGGCGGTCGCCGCCGGCCCCCGGCGTGCCGGCCTGCTTGGTCAAAAGATAGACCGGCGCCGGCCAGCCGTTGAGCTCGACGAAATCGGTGCCGAAGCGGCGTCCGACGGTGAGGCCGAAGGCCTCGGTGTAGAAGGTCGTGGCTTTGCCGACGTCGGGGACGTCGATGTTGAGGAGAAAGCTCATGTCAGACTCGTCGCAAGTTGCGGAGCGACCGTAGCCCGGATGGAACGCAAGCGTAAATCCGGGGTGATGCCGCACGTCATATCCGGGATTTCGCACCCCGGACGACGCGCAAAGCGGCTCGCCACCGCTCGAGCGCCAGCATGCCATCATGCCCCTGTTTTGCCCGACGCCGCAACTATTTTTCGGTATCACCGAAGTCGACGGGAACCCCGAGCGATTTCATGGGGACCTCTACTGTGCATGGGGTTGTTTTCGCGAAAGCGAGTCCGGGCCCGTCTCTCAACGGCTCCTCAGGCTCAGGATGTAGGCCGACAGCGCATCGGCCTGCTCCGGCGAGATCACGATGTTCGGCATGTTCTGGTGGCTCGTGCGCCAGAACACCTTCAGCGACAGCGCGGTGGTGCCCCGGCGATCGGCGATGGCCTGGAAGCTCGGCGCCTCGTCGAAGAAGTCGGTCATGTGCGGCTCGATGGCATGACAGGACTGGCACCACGCCTGCGCCAGGCGATGGCCCTCCGCGGCCATGCGCGATGCGGGCCTCGGCGCGCCGGCGGCGGTGTGGACCACGCTGAAGAGGAACAGCACCGACAACACGATCAGGACGATGATGCCGATGGAGATTCGAACACTGTGCGACATCGCCAAACCTCGCGATTGATTCATCGGGCCAGCGTAGGTCGGCACCGCCCGGTCAGGTTGATCTGCGTCAAGAGCGCGGTCGCGCAATGCCGTTGATGCAGCTCAACGCGCGCAGGCGCTGCCGCATCGATCATGCCGCTCGCCAGGATCGCGTTCACCGCATAGGCTCGCGCTCATTCGAGGTCAGGAGGCATCACCATGAACGAGAACCGCTATTACGGCGTGCGGGTCGAGGGCGCGAAATACGGCGTGGGGTTCGGCTCGGCGCTCGCCATCGCGATCTCCTACACCAACAACCATTCGATCCTGTGGGCGATCATCCACGGCATCCTGGGCTGGTTCTACGTGATCTTCGTCGCGCTGTTTCGGTGACATCGCACCGGCAGGTCGGGCCCGCCGCGCGCGGTTCGCAGCTTTTCCTTGCTTTCCCGGTTCCCGCCTCTACGGTCGCGCCGCGCACGAACCCGCGAGACGAGACCAGAGATGCCCGACACGATGAAATGCCCCGCCTGCAACTCCGAGCACGCCTACCAGGATCGCGATCTCTGGGTCTGCCCGGAATGCGGTCATGAATGGAGCGGCGCGGCGGACGCGCTTGCAGACACGGCGCAGGATGCCGGCGTGCGCGATGCCAACGGCAATGCGCTCGCGGACGGCGACAGCGTCATCGTGATCAAGGATCTCAAGATCAAGGGCTCGTCATCCGTGGTCAAGGGCGGCACCAAGGTGCGCAACATCCGCCTGCAGGATGCCAGCGACGGTCACAACATCGCGTGCAAGATCGACGGCATCGGCGCGATGAACCTGAAATCGGAGTTCGTGAGGAAGACGTAAGCTCGCGCTAGCTTTGCCGCTGCGCCAGGTAGAATCCGCACAGCACCGTCACGAGGCCCGCCGTCTGCAGCATCGTCGGCGGCTCGCCGAGCAGCAGCCAGCCGGTGAGCAGCGTCAGCGCCGGCACGCAGGCCGGAAACACCGCGGCGCGGGCAACGCCGAGACGCTGGACCGAGACGGCGTAGAGATAGAGCGCGGCGGGGCCGGCAAGCACGCCCTGCGCCAGCGCCTGGATGGCGTTCTCGGTCAGACCGATGGCCGCAACATGGGCGAGGCCGACGGTCGCGATGTAGACCGGCACCAGCAGCAGCGACAGCACGTTGATCACCAGCGCAGCCGGGACGGCCGAGACGCGCCAGCGGCGCAACATCGCGCCGAAGCCTGCGAACATGAGTCCGGCGAGCACGAAGATCAGATCGCCCTGAACGCCCTCGGCGCCGATGTGGCCGATCGATTCCGCGCCGATCACGCCGAGGCCGCCGACGATGACGAGCGCGCCGGCCAGACGCGAGGCGGAGATCCGCTCCTTCAGCACGAGCGCCGCCAGCAGCAGGCCGCCCAGCGTCGCGCAGGAGGGCTGGATCACGCTGCCGTGGCCGAGCGGCACGAACAGGAAGCCGGCGTAGGAGATCAGCGACATCACGGGACCGCCGAGCACCATCAGCACGAGGCCCCTGCTCCAGCCGATCCCGCAGAGATCGGAGACGCCGGCGCGCAACACGAGCGGCACGAACGCGATCCCCGACCAGACATAGCGATGCACCAGGAGATCGACCGGCGTGAAGCCGACCTTGAGCCCGTGCCGCGTGGCGGCAAAGCCGAACGCCCAGAACAGCGCCGCCGCAAGCCCGCAGACCACGCCGAGCAGCGCCGGCGCTGCATCGTTCTTCTGAGTGAGAGCGTCGGCACCGCTCGTCCGCTGATCCATGGATCAAGCGATATGTCGGCGCGCCGGGCCGCTCAACCCACGCAGTTGCAGGGCTGGCACGCAGGCGTCGCCGAATGCGGCGAAACTCCGCGATGGCCGCACGCACAAATGCGCATGCGGCGCCTTGATTGTCGACGGCGCGAGGCGAGCCGCGCCTCAGGCGAGCTCCGCCTTAGCGGGCTGCGCCCGTGGTGACGTCCGCGGTCTTGACCTTGCGGGGGCTGAGCACCTTGGCCTGGTGGACCGAGGCCACCGTGGCGGGCGCCTCAACCTGCTGCTCGACATGCGCCGCACCGAGCACGCGCACCTGCAGCGGGGAAACCGGGAAACCGCCAGCCTCATAGGTCGGCAGCTCGGCAGCGACGGCAGCGGTGCCACCCGCGATCGTGAGGACAGCAGCGGCGATCGACAAAGTCTTCTTGTTCATTGGTGATGCTCCAGAGGTGAGAACTCGGAGCATATTTAGGTCCGCTTTGCTGCATTGCGACATGCTTTGTTGCAACGCAACATTCCCTTCAATGCATGGCGGTATGCTTGATGCTTACGCCGGTATGGAGAATCGCGGCGACGTTCGCCTCAACCACCAAGGACGTTGCCCCATCCGTCGAACACGTAGCTCCTCCAAGCAACGGTTCCGTCTGCGCCAGGCCGGCTGGCTCGGCGGTAGTCGTCGGCCTGATCGGCGGTCCAAGTAATGATCGTGTCGGAAAGACGATCGTGCAGGATGGCGGGCTCGTTGGGATCGAAGGCGTCCATGGGACGAAGCGAGGGATGCGTCATGGCGCCTCCAACGCACCAGCCGCTGCAAAGTTGCGGCAGAGACATCAAGCAAAACACCGGGCCAGAGGCCGAAGATGCAGGCGCCTCATTTCAATGCGGTTGCCAGCGATTGCAGCTTTGCCACGAGATTGATGCCGAGAGCATGAATGACCTCGATGATTGCGAGTGCGATTCCGGCTGCGATAAGTCCATACTCGATCGCGGTGGCGCCGGATTCATCGGCGGCGAACTCGGCCAATATGCATTTCAATTTCACGGGCAACGATTCTCCCAATTCTACTCGAAACTGGCGGCCGCGTAGAAATGCACGACCACAATCCAAGATTGTGTAAACGCAATTGCTGCAAGTTGACAGCAATCCAGCATTTGCCGGTTTTTGGCGGCGGCCCGCAGCTCGGGCTTGCATGGAACCCGCGTTGCACCTCGGCAACACCCGCCTCGAAAAGCCGGTCCTCGTCGGTTTGCGCCATTGCGCCGCCACACGATCCCCCGAACAATCGGCGGGCTGCGTGCCTTTCCGTGCAAGACTGTTTTCGTCAAGCGTCTGCATCATGACTGTTCGGACCAGATGGCTCGGACAGAACCGTTTGGAGGCAGGATCATGAACGATCGACGGTCTCTTCTGGTTGCGGTGTCGTGTCCCTCCGCCGTTCTCGCCGGCTGGCTGGCGTTGTCTTTTTCTGCCTATGCGCCGGCCCTCATCGAGAACAGCGGAGCGAATGTGGCGGTCGTCTCACCGGCGAAGGATATCAGCCGCCTTGACCTCGCCGACGTACCGCGCGCTGCGACCATCGAGGACGGCGTCGCCTTGACCGCCGAAATCGCCGCCGCCATCACTGCGACCCCTGCCCCGGCGACGACACCGCAGGAGACGGCCGAGGCGCCCGCCGCCGCCGTCAAGCTCGCTTCGGCCGACCCGCTGCTGATCCTGCCGACAGATGCGGCGCCCGTAGCGCAGATCTCGCCCGAACCGGAAGCCATCGTCTCCGAAGCTGCACCCGCGCCAGAACCCGTCAAGCTCGCGTCCGCCGATCCCACCGAGATCGTGACGACGGACGCATTGTCGCCTGCGGCGATCGCGAGCGGCCCCGTCCCGCCCGCGAGCAAGGCATCTCCACCGGCCGACACCGTCGCCGTGCTCGACGAATGCTTCGTCATGGAAGCCTGCGTCGACCGCTATCTCTGGACGCTTTATCAGCGCACCGCCAAGGAGGACACGATGAAGGTCCAGGAGCGGCGCGCCGTCACCATCAAGCGCAAGGGCAAGACCGTCACGGTGATGCGCAGCTCCACCAAGCTGGTCGATCAGGACTTCACCTGGAAGGATCCGAAGGCAGCCGAGCGCGCCGGCATGTCGATGATGGACTACGTCATCGGCGGCATGGACAAGAGTTTCAAGCTGAAGCTGTTTCGCATGATGCTCGCGGCCGAAGCCGCCGGCCTGTCGCCGGGCATCACCAGCGCATTCCGCGACGACTATCGCCAGTCCATCGCGAGCGGCCTCAAGGCCGCCTCCGACCGGTCCTATCACGGCGGCAGCGCGCGCGGCGGTTATGGTCACGGCATGGCGGCCGACATCGTCAGCACCCAGGGCAATAACCGCGCGCAGCGCTGGGTCTCGACCGAGATCCTGTGGAAGTGGGTCGATGCCAACGGCAAGGCGTACGGCATCGGCCGGCCTTACCTCGGCCGCGATCCGCCACATGTCGGCCCGATCGATGGCAAGGAATATATCTCGCGTCGCGGCACGGCGGACCGCAAGGAAGCAGCCAACGTCAAGCCGAAGAAGACGCACACCGCGGCCCACGCAAAGCCCCCCAAGGCCCAGGCGGCGCGAGAGCAGAAGGGTCCGGCAAAGCCGCAGAAGTCGGCTCAATCGGGCGTCAAGCCCGCAACCTGAAGCCGTTACGGCTTGCGGCCCGGCAGCGGCACGAGGCGCATTTCGGCTGTGCCGGCCTCCTGCGTGCGCACCAGCACTGCAAAGATCGTCTCCACTGCGAGCTGCACCGCCACCTCCGTCGTCTCGCCCTTGGCCAGTTGCGCGGCGATCAGACCGCTGAGGAGATCGCCGGTGCCATAGGGCCGGATCGGCAGACGCGGCGTCGCAAAGCGCGACAGATCGCCATCGGCACAGAGGATCGTCTCCAACCGCCCTTCCGCCGTATCCGCGAGCGTGCAGCCGGTCGCAACGACATCGATGGGGCCACTTCGCGCGAGCGCCGCACAGGCCGCGCGCAGGTCCTGCGCATCGGCAATCGCAAGGCCCGCAAGCAGCCCGAGCTCGAACTGGTTTGGCGTCGTCAGCTTCGCCGCCGGCAGCAGCCGGTGCCGGACCACGTCCAGAATGCCGTCGGCGACATAGACGCGGCCGTCATCGCCGATCACGGGGTCGCAGAGATAGACCAGCTTCGCATTCCGCATGAGCGCGCGCTCGACGAAATCGGCAATCACGTTGGCATTGCCGGGCGAGCCCAGATAGCCGGTGACGAGTACCGCGGCCTCCTCGACCAGGCCGCGCTCCTCGACGCCCTTCAGGAGGTCGGCGACGAGCTCGGTCTCCAGCACCCGCCCGCGCAGGGTCGGATAGCGCGGATGGTTCGACAGCAGCGTCGTCGGTACCGCGGCAACGTTCACGCCTTCCGCCTGGATGGCATAGGCAGCCGCGCTATTGCCGACATGGCCGTGGACCACCTGGCTCTGAATGGAGATGACGAGCATGACAGAGGTCCGTAGGGCCAATCAGGCCAAGACGCAAGCAAGCACAGCCTTTTGTCGCGGACTCGTCATTCCGGCGTGATACACCCTGCCACACGCCCCACATTGTCATCCCGGACACAGCCTCCGCATGACCTCCGCCTTCAACGCCTATGCGGCACTCGCTCTCGCCATCGTGTTCGAGGTCACCGCGTCGGCGTTCCTGCAGCAATCCGCGCAGTTCACCCGTCCCTGGCCAACGCTGGCAATGGTGCTGTTCTACGTCGCCTCGTTCTACGCGTTGTCGGTGGCGATTCGCGTCATCCCGCTGAGCATCGCCTATGCGATCTGGGGCGGGGTCGGCATCATCTTGACCGCCACCGTCTCCTTCGTGCTGTTCCGCCAGATGCTGGATGCCGCGGCCTTCGTCGGCATCGCGCTGATCGTGTCGGGGGTCGTGGTGATCAACCTATTCTCGGAGACGGCGATGCATTGATGCCCGCCGCTTAGGTGGCGCGGGCAATTGACGCCAAAGCCCTCCGACCGTCGTCCCCTCGCCCGTCTTTTCACGCCGCCGACAGCTGATCGAATTCGGGCGGCGCGTAGGCCTTGCCGTCCTGATCGGTGATGACGACCCGCCACCCCTCGCTCGCCCACACTTTCGCCTTCGCCACGATGAGCAGCCGGCTCTCGCGGTCGAAACTGTACTTCTCGTTGTCGCGTTCTGCGACCATTTTGTAGGCCAACTCGCATCCCCTTGCGTCGCCCTGCACCCCGCCTCCTCGTGGCAGCGGGCTTTGGCGGCAATTCGCCGGGAGCGTGGCAATTTGGTGCCATCCGCAGCAGTATGGCCAGTCCCGTCTCTTGCTGGAACGGAGTCGATCCTGCTGCGTCGAATCGGCGCCAAAGCATGATCCGGACAAGCGCGGGTCGGTCTTCCGCAGAGGCCATGCGTAAACAACCTAGAGCGCGACGACGATCCAGGATGCCATCGCTTAGTGGACGCGGATGATGTGGGGGCGGCCGAGATTGATCAGGCCCTGCACCGCCGAGAGGCGGTCGTCGAGGGCTGCAATGGTGAGCAACAGATTGTTGCGGCGCTCGTCGAGAAAGCCCATCTCGGGGCTGGAAAGCTTCGTGCTCATTCGTTCCTTCTGGATCCCTTCAAGCGACTTGCGCAGTCCCGCGATCAGGCTGGTCAGCTGCCTGACCTCCTTGGTCATCGACCGCTTCGCGACATTATGGCGGCGCGTCTCCGCCTGGCTCTGTCTCATCGCATCCTCCCGTGCCCCGCTGCCCCGAGTGGATGCGTACATCCTTGGGTACACATCTTACGATCGATGAAATCTGCCGGCGAAGAACTTTCTTAAATTGTACGCGCAGGGAACCCGAATCCCCACGTAGCCGGCCGGCGCATCATGGGACACTGAGCGAAGTCCAATTATCGTCCGCTGTTTCATAGGCGCGACGGTCGAGGTGCCTGAGGCAACAGTTGGCCATCAGCATGAAGCGGTCGAAGTACGACGCAAGCCCGGCATAATCATCGAGCGGGAGCACATTCGCGACATACTGGTCTGGCCGCACCACGACCATGCAGCCGACCTTCCGGTCAATGCCGCGCATTGCGAAGACATCGTGACCGCCCTTGAGATCCGGACAGAACATCTTCTCGTAGTCGATCAGACCGTAGCGGCCCTTGCGCGGAAGCAGCAGCGGCGGCATCGCCGCGACGGCAAGCTCGCGATGATCTTGCTGGAAGACGGCGCGCAGGTCGATGACGCTGTCGATGTCCGTGCCAAGGGGCGTATATCGCCTCACCGGCGATTCCCCTGCTTCGGTGAGGAAGTCGCACAGCGCGCGGATGGCCGAGCCGGCGGCTGCAGGATCTTCCGCCGGCGAGAACGCATAGATGCGGAAGCGGCCGTCGGCTTGCGCGGCATGGCCGAGATGTACCGGTTTGGCGTCTGCCAGCCGGATCACCGGCGCGGAATGGAAGCGCTTGCCGACGATGAGGCCTTGCGCGAGGTGCTGATGCGAAGCCGCACCGGTCAGGATCGATGGCCTGTAGTGCGTTGCCGTGCCCGCGGTGTAGCGCCCGTGCCTGACGAAATAGTCCTGCGTTTTGGTCGCGTCGACGCCGCCGGCCCTGGCTGCGGAGGCGAGGATTCCCGCCCATTCGCGATCGAAATCGATCAGCTCCTTCGCAACCGCCTGGCGCTCGGCGGAGTAGGAATGCAACAGACTCGGCGCACACTGCTTGCGCAGGACCGCGGCAAGCTTCCAGCCGAGATTGAAGGCATCCTGCATCGAGACATTCATCCCCTGCCCCGCCTTCGGGCTGTGAGTGTGGCAGGCATCACCGGCGATGAAGATGCGCGGCAGACGCGTATCGACCGCGCTCTCCGGCACGTCGTCAAACTTGTCGGTGAGGCGCTGGCCGATCTCATAGACTGACCACCAGGCGATCTCCTTCACCTCCAGCGTATGCGGCTTCAGGATCCGCTGTGCTTTTGCAATCACGTCGGCGGCGGAGATGTTGCGGCTCGCAACACGCTCGCCGACGTCGAGTTTTGCGAGCTCGACATAGATGCGGACCATGTAGCCGCCTTCACGTGGAATGATCAGCAGGCTGCCGTCCTTGGCCGACTGGATCAGCGACTTGAAGCGGATGTCCGGGAAGTCCGTGACCGCCAGCACGTCCATCACGCCCCAGGCGTGATTGGCGGAATCCCCATGCAGCTCGCGCCCGATCGCCTTGCGCACCGTGCTGCGTGCGCCGTCGCAGCCGACGACGTAGCGTGCCCTGATCGTCTCGACCTTGCCCTCGTTCGCGGGATCGACGCGCTCGAGCCGCACGGTCACGGCATGATGGGCAGCCGGATCGACCTGGAGGTCAAGCACGCGCCGGCTGTAATACGGCTCGAGCTTTGCCGGAGACTTGCGCATGACGTCGAGAAAGCAATCATGGATGCGCGCCTGGTTGAGAATGACATGCGGGAACTCCGAGAGCCCGTCCTCGACGTCCTGCACCCGGCCGCTGCGGGTGATCTTCTCCGGCGTCCGCTCGTCCGGCTTCCAGAACGTCGTTTCATTGACCCAATATGCTTCCTTCAGCACACGCTCGCTGAAGCCATAGGCGTGGAACATCTCCATGGTGCGGCAGGCGATGCCGTCGGCCTGACCGACCAGCAAGCGGTCCGGCTTCTGCTCGACGATGCAGGTCTTGATATCGGGAAATTGCGCAAGCTGGGCGGCGAGCGTCAGGCCGGCAGGCCCGCAGCCGACGATGAGAACATCGACCTCGTCAGGCACAGCGCCCGCTGCACCCGAGGATCGAACGCGTTCGGCGGGATCGGTGATCTCAGGGTCGCCGGGCTGAAATCCATTGAGATGGAATTGCATGCGCTCCTCTCCGACAACGCTCGTTTTGATATTGCTCAGTATGCTGACTATCAGTATACTTGTCAACGACGCCTCATTCGCCGCGACGTCCGGAGAATTCGGTGAAAGACAACAACGACATGCCCGGGCATTTGGCGCGCCGCTTCCAGCAGATCGCGGTGGCGGTCTTCCTGGCCGAGGTCGAGGACGCCGGCTTCGACCTGACGCCGGTGCAATACGCTGCGCTCGCCACCATCAAGGCCAATCCGGGGCTCGACCAGGTGACGCTCGCCGGATTGATCGCATACGATCGCACCACCATCACCGGCGTGATCGATCGCCTCGTTCAGAAGGGCCTCGCGGAGCGTCGCCCCTCCAGCCGCGACCGCCGCGCCCGCGAGCTTGAGATCACCGGCGAAGGACGGCGCACGCTGCGCAAGATCACACCGGCGGTCGAATCTGCCCAGCGCATCATGCTGCGCGGCCTCAGCGCGAAGGAAGGCGAGGAGCTGATGCGGTTGCTGCGTAAGGCCATTGCCGCGGGCAATGAACTCAGCCGCGCCCCGCTGCGCGACGCGCAGGTCTGATCCCGGGCCAAGTGCGTAATTGTCGCAGCGCACGAAACCAGGAACTAACCTTCAGCTGCTAACGTCGACCCCATTGGGCGCTTAACGCGCAATTAACTTTGCGGGGCGGAGTTTGGGAATGTTCAGGTTCCTGGTTGGGGCTGCAGCCATCGCGCTCTCGATCGGTCAGGCGTTCGCAGGTGGCCATGGCGGCGGCGACCCTCCTCCGCCGAAAGCCGAGCCGGCGGTTGCGCCGGCGAAGGTCATCCTGACCAAGCAGGGCGCCAAGCTCGTCGATCTCAACGGCATGACGCTCTACTATTACGAGCGCGACACGACCGGAAAATCATCGAGCTGCAACGGCAAGTGCACGGAAAGCTGGGTGCCACTGGCGGCGACGGCCGACGCCAAGGCCGTCGGCGATTTCACCGTGATCAACCGTGACGACGGGAGCAAGATGTGGGCGTATCGCTATCGTCCGCTCTACACCTCGCCCGCCGACAAAGCGCCCGGTGACGCCAACGGCAATGCCACGACGCTGCAATGGCGCATTGCGCGGCCGGAGAACTAGAGCCAAGTACGGCCGGCGGAACCAAGCTAACCGCAGGCGGCCGTCAGCCGCGCCAGCGCGTGCCCCTCTCGGCTTGCGCGTTCTGTCCCGGCGGCAGCACCACGACCATCGAGTTGAGCTTCACCCGATCATAGAGATCGATGATGTCCTCGTTGCGCATCCGGATGCAGCCAGACGAGATCGCCTGCCCGATATATTCCGGCTGGTTCGTGCCGTGGATGCGGTAGAGCGTGTCCTTGTTGCCGACATAGAGGTAGATGCCCCGGGCCCCCAACGGATTGGCGGGACCGCCAGGAACGCGCGGCGGATACGGGCCGAGGCGCGCCTGGATGTCGGCTGTCGGAACCCAGTCCGGCCATTCCGCCAGCCGGCCGACACGCGCAACGCCTGAGAACGCCATGGCTTCCTCGCCGACCGCGACGCCGTAGCGCATGGCCTTGCCGTCGGGCAGCACGAAATAGAGGTAGCGCGCGTCGGTATCGACCAGGATCGTGCCCGGCTGCTCCTTGCGGTGGTAATCCACGATGTGACGCAGATATTGCTCAGGCACGTTGACCTTCGCATACGGCGCGTGCGCGAGCAATTGCCGGTCGCGCGGCGTCATGCTTGCGTCCGTCGATGGCGAAAGCGTCGTCTGCATGCAACCGCCGAGCGGCAGCAAGGCAATCGCAAATAAAACGAACAAAGATCTTGGCACCGCCGGCCCCCCAACTGCGGACAGCAACGCCCCCGCCTCCCCACATACCGTCAAAATCGTGCTGAAAACAAGGCGGCTCGGAACACGTGCGCGTGTCCGGCGAGATGGGTTCCATCACCACAAAGGGCGGAGAAGCGTCCCACCATCTCCTTCCCCTCGCCTTGCTTTGGTCAAACGCGGCTGGACTCGTGGGGGCTGGGGATGAGCGACCTCGCCGATCGGCGCCGCGCCAATGAGAACGACCTGGGCCTCACACGCCGGGCTTCAAACTGGGTTTCCACCACTGGGCTTCAAAGGAGCTGCGATGCTCGCGACGCTGAACGCCAAGCAAATCGTCGATGAGATCGTGAAGGACACGGTCAAGGACAACGATCCGCACGACGCGGTTCAGATCTCTCCCGAAATCGTGCTGGCCTCACGGCCGGTCAACGTATCGCCGGCGCTGGCGACGGAGATCGCCCCCCGTCCGGAGCCGAAGTTTGCTCCGGAGCCAAAGTTCGTTCCGGAGCCGCCGCGTGCTCCTGAGCCCACCATCAACGTGGTGTACGGAAAAGCCGCTGCGGCACCGCCGGTCGACACGGCCATCCGCGTCACGACCAGTGATGGACTTGTCACGCGGAAGCGATCCGCCGCCGGCAAGTGGCTGCGCGGTGCATTCGTCGCATTTTTGTTCGCGGGCGGCAGCGTGGCTGCCTCGATAGCCTGGGAGCAACACGGCGACACCGCAAAGCAAATACTCGCCGAATGGAAGCCGGTGCTTGCGTCGTTGATGCCTTCGACGTCGCAGACGATGCCGGTTGCCGCCGTGCAAGCCGACGATGGGCCGGCACAAGCTGCAGTGGAACAATCGGTCGTTCCATCAGCCTCGCCGCTTCCAACGCAAGCTGGCGTTCCACCGGCTGCAGCGCAGCCCGACCCGGCGCCACTGGTGCAGTCGATGTCGAACGACCTTGCGGCGATGGCGCAGCAGATCGATCAGCTCAAAGCCAACATCGCCGAGTTGAAGGCCGGACAGGAGCAGATGGCGCGCGAGATGGCGAAGCCTGCCGCGCAAGGGCCAGCGGCTGCTGAAACGAAGCCGGTCGATTCGCGCGCACGTGCTGCTGCGTCGCCTCCGCAGCCTTCAGCGCAGCGGGTTCGCAAGCCGAAGCCGCCGGTGACCCGGACCTATTCGCCCACGCCGCTCGCACCTCCACCGCCGCCGTCGCAAGCTTCCGCGGCGCCGCCGCCGGCTGCGGCGGTTGCAACGACTCAAGCCGTAGCCGATGACGATGGACCTATCGTGCGTCCACCGATGCCGCTGCGCTAACATGGTTCGGGCGACGTACCACGTCGCAGCTTGCCCACGTGTCGGAGTGGATGTGATCGATTGAGACCGGGCAATTACGGTAAGCGATATTTCGCTCAAGAGAAAAGGCCGTCGGGATCTATGCCGCCGGCCTTCTCTTGCAGCTGCCGGTTCCCGGAGCCCGGTTCTGCTGCAATTCCATGCCTCATGATCGCGCCGGCATATTTAATAAATTCTTAACGAGCCCACGCGCTGCACATCATTTCTGCGCCATAAGCACAGAGATTGCGCGGCCTGTTCATTCGATAGATATCGACTCAGTGGTACATTCCGGCATGGGTTGAGACTTGCACTGAAGCTGACATCCTCACACCGGGGAATTCGGATGCCCTACTACTATTTCGATCTTGTGGTTGGTGGTGAGTTCAGGAACCAGGGTGGAATCATCCTCGAAGACATCGAGGTTGCCTCCGATCGCGCCGACCAATTGGCTTGCGAGCTGTCGCAAGTGAAGCCGGAGCTGCAGCAGAAGGGTTGCGCGGTGCGCGTCACCGATCGCGATCACAACGAGCTCTATCGCACGCCGCTCGATCCCGTGCCAGCCTGGCAGCGCTAGCTAGATATCGAGCACCGGCGGCTCGAACCAGTTCGTCAGCGACAATCCGCCGTCGACGACGAAGGCTGCGCCGGTGACGTAGCCGGACAGCTTGTTCGACAACACGGTGAGCGCCATCGGTGCGAGGTCATCGGTCGCACCAAGACGCCCCAGCGGAACGTGCCGCGCCAGCGCGGGATCGGCCACGAAGCCGCCGGCTGCGATCGCGCCAGGCACCAATGCGTTGACGCGGATGTTGTAGCGCCCGAGCGTCTTCGCGAGCTCCTTCACCAGCATCGCCATTGCCGCCTTCGCCGTCGAATAGTGCGCCAGGTTGCGCGGCGTGCCCGCATGCAGCGAGGTGAGAAACAGGAACGAGCCCGGTTGCTTCGCCGCGATCAGCCGTTTTCCGAGTTCGCGCGCCAGGTGAAAGCCGGCATCGAGATTGACGGCGTGCATCTCCTGCCATGTCTTGCGATCGACCGCGAGCAAGTGATCGGATTCGCGCCGTGGCGGTGAGGCGCTGTGGACCAAATGCGTGACCTCGCCGAGCGCCGCGTGGGCGGCAACCAGCAGCTCATCGCAGGCCTCGAGCCTGCCGAGATCGCCGACCCAGGGCACAGCCAGACCGGGGCGCTCGCACGCGGCGATCGCGGCACGTACGCGCTCCGCGCTGACATCGGCGAACACGGTGCGGACGCCCTCGCCGACGAGGGCCTGCGCGATCGCACGGCCGATGCCATTGCCCGCTCCGGTGACGAGCGCGGTGTCGCGTTCGGGGTCGAAAGGCGTGCTGAACAGGCTCATGTCGCGCTCCGAGACTGGGGAGTTCCAGATTAGCCCACCACCCGGACGAACGACAATCGCGCCGTGCACCATTGCCGAGCAGCGCGACCGGCGCTAGCCTCTCAAGAAAATGGAGGAGGTTCCAGGATGCGCACCGGTTTTCTGATTGCGGGTCTGTTGCTGCTGGCTGCGCCGGCCGTCGCGGGCGACGCACCGCCACGCTCGACTTATGTGACCATGGTCTTGCAGGCCTTCGCTGCCAAGGTCGAGTGCCCCAACACGGATCTCGTCTACCAGGACCTCGTGCAGAGAGCGCAGCAGATGCAGCTGCCCGACGGCACCACCGAGCGGGTGCGCAAGGCGATCGCCTGGATGCACACCGGCGGCAAGATGGGCGAGAAGCAGGACGACGATCTCATGGTCGAGGTCGCGGTCGCGACCCAGGCCACCGATCTGGACCAGCGCCGGCTCGGCATGTCCGGCTGGTGTGAGGCCCAGAAGACCAATCTGGCCGGCCTGATCCGCAGCAAGGGCGGCTAGCAAGCCGGTCGTGGACGTTAAGCACGCCGCGGCAGCCCGGTTGATCTGGCTAAAAATCGTCACAATTTTTCACAGCATGCGGCTTCCTCGAACACGAACAGGAGGTACTGATGCGGAGTATCCATTTCGTTTTCGCCGGCGCTATTGCGGCTGCTGCGCTGCTGACTGCGCCCGCACTGGCGAGGAATTCCGACGCCCAGAGGGGCGAGGAAAAATCCACCTCGTCGTCCTGCAGTGCCTATCAGCAGGCGCCGGACGGCTCCTGGGAGCAGCTCCCTTGCAAGGAGGCAGGCGAGCGCGGGCAGCCGCAGACCCAGCATCGTTCGTCATCGCGAGGTGCCGATCGCGGGGAGCGTTGAAGACGCTCGCGCTCGGATATCAGCCCTGATGCGGGCCACGCATGATCTTCATGGCGTCCGCAATGTGACGCCACTCCCTGGCCTCCTCGGCATCGCCACGGCCCTCGCAGGCCTGGGCCTGCTCGGCCGCCTTCGCAATCGCAGCAAAGCCGTGCTGTTCGAGCATTTGCCTGGCAATGGTATGGACCTGGACCTCGGACATCATGGGCGCTCTCCCGCTTGAGGGAACTGCGGTGCAGCGCGTCGCTGCCGCCGCGGGTCGCTCATAACGATTGGGCCTGGAGCTCGTTCCGTCAGATCGTAGCGAGCCACACCATAATGGCGGCCCGCCATGCCCGGCGGACCGCGTTTCTCCCCCAAGAGGCCAGAGTCTTCGGCCGGGCCCTACGCGACCGCCGCGCGCTTGCGCTCGAAATCGTTGGGCACCTCGATATCGACCTCCAGGGTCGAGACCTCGTCGCCGCGCTCGAGCCGCACGATGACCTTGGTCGGGTCCAGCGTCACGTGCTTGGACACGACGGCGAGAATTTCCTCACGCAGCACACCGAGCAGATCGGGCTGGCCGCGCATTCCGCGCTCATGGGCAAGCAGGATCTGCAAACGTTCGCGCGCGACCGGTGCAGTGGCCTTGTTGCCGCGGAGAAGCCGGAGCAAACCCATGCTCATGCAGCCCTCCGTCGCAGCAGGCGGTCCATGAAACCCTTGCGCTCGGCCGGCACCTGCATGGCGATCGTTTCGCCGCACAGCCGCCGCGCCGCGTCGATATAGGCGCGAGCCGGTGCGCCGTCCGCATTCGACAGCGTGACGGGCGTGCCGACGTTGGAGGCGCGCAGCACGTCCTGGCTCTCGGGGATGATGCCGAGCAGGGGCGTAGCGAGGATCTCGAGGATGTCGTCGATGGTCAGCATCTCGCCGCGCGCGGCGCGGGCGGGATCGTAGCGGGTGATGAGGATGTGCTTCTCGACCCGCTCGCCCTTCTCGGCCCGCATGGTCTTGGAATCGAGCATGCCGATGATGCGGTCAGAATCGCGCACCGAGGAGACTTCCGGATTGGTGACGATCACGGCCTCGTCGGCGAAGCGCATCGCCATGGAAGCGCCGCGCTCGATGCCGGCCGGGCTGTCGCAGATCACCCAGTCGAAACGGCTGCGCAGGTCGGCAATGACCTTGCCGACGCCCTCTTCCGTCAGCGCGTCCTTGTCGCGTGTTTGCGAGGCCGGCAGCAGCCAGAGATTCTCCAGCCGCTTGTCCTTGATCAGTGCCTGCGGGAGCTTGGCAACGCCTTGTACCACGTTGATGAGGTCGAACACGACGCGGCGCTCGGCGCCCATGACGAGATCGAGGTTGCGCAAACCGACGTCGAAATCGACGACGACGACCTTGTCGCCGCGCTGTGCGAGCGCCGCTCCCAGCGCGGCCGTGGTGGTGGTCTTGCCGACCCCACCCTTGCCTGATGTCACGACCAGTACCTTGGCCATCTCAATTATCTCCTTCTGGTCAGTTCAGCGCAGTAATTCGCATGGTGTTGCCCTGCAGGAAGGCCTGGGCCGGCCGGCCGCGCAAGGCCTCGTCGATGTCGTCGGCTGTCTGGTAAAACCCATCGATTGCAAGCAGTTCGGCTTCGATCTTCTGACAATAGATGCGCGCGCTGGTGTGACCGTTCACGCCCGCCATGGCGCGGCCGCGCAGCGCGCCGTAAACGTGGATGGAGCCGCCGGCGACGACCTCGGCGCCGGACCCGACCGAGCCCAGAATGGTGACGTCGCCGTCCGGGAAGATCACGGTCTGGCCAGAGCGTACGGGGTGTTCCAGCAGCAATGAAGTCGGCTTGACCTCGACCTTCGCGTCGGCCTTCTTCGGCGCGCTCGGTTCCACCACGCAGCTGCGTCCGCCGGACAGCAGCGGCGGCATCATGGGAGTCAGCCTTCCCTCCTCCACGCCCTCGATGCCGAGCACGCGGATGTTGCGGTCCTGAAGACTTGTGAGCAGATGGCCGATGCCAGCCTGGCTTAGCTCCACCGAGGACAGATCGATCACCACGGGCCGTCCGGCGAAGAATCCCGGCGAGCGCGCAATGGTGGCGTCGATCTCATGCAGCCAGTCCTGCACCGGAACCGTCGGCGTGAAAACAAAGGCCACATAGGAGCGCCCGCGCAGGCGCACCATTTGGCGTTGAGGTTTGACTGCAGCCTCCATGGCGGCCGACTCGTTCCCTGTTATTGAATGGTTAACGATGCGGCCGACATGGTTAACGGTCAGTTAATTTCCCCAGGGCGTCACGTGGGAACGTGAACCAGCGACGGCTGCCGTGTCCGGGTCGCGCTGCGAGCAGTCACGGCAAGCGGAGCATGCCCTACGTCCTTCGGATGTCATGCCATCCATGTGGTTGCAGGCCCGCTTGCCGGATTGACACCGTGGTACCAACTGGTTTCGATGCGCGTCCCGCAGACGGAGCCCATCATGTCAATTCAGTCGTCCATCAGACGCAAGACCGCGCCGGACATCCGCGCCCGCAAGCACGGCGAGCCGGTCGTCATGCTGACCTCCTATCATGCGCACACGGCAGCGCTGGTGGATCAGCATTGCGACGTCATTCTGGTGGGCGATTCCCTTGGTAACGTCATGCACGGCTTCGAGACGACCGTGCCGGTCACGCTCGACATGATGATCCTTCAGGGCGCGGCGGTGATGCGAGGATCGAAGCGAGCGCTGGTCGTCGTCGATATGCCGTTCGGATCCTATGAAGCCTCCAAGGAGCAGGCATTCAATTCCGCGGTACGGATCATGAAGGAAACCCAATGCGGCGCGGTGAAGCTTGAAGGCGGTGTCCGCATGGCGGAGACCATTGCATTCCTGTCCGGGCGCGGCATTCCGGTGATGGGTCATATCGGCCTGACGCCGCAATCCATCAACACGCTGGGTTCGTTTCGCGCCCAGGGACGCAGCGAGATCGACTGGGGGCCGATCGAGGACGATGCAAAGGCGGTCGCCGATGCGGGTGCGTTCTCAGTCGTTGTTGAGGCCGTGGCCGAGCCGTTGGCGCGCAAGATCACGGAAGCGATCGCGATCCCCACCATCGGGATCGGCGCGAGCGCAGCCTGCGACGGCCAGGTACTCGTGCTGGAGGACATGCTCGGGCTTTCGCCACGAACGCCCAAATTCGTTCGCCGCTACGGCGACCTCGGTCCGGCCATTGAAGCGGCGATCGAACGCTATGCCGCCGACGTGCGGTCGCGCGCCTTTCCCGGACCGGAGCACGTCTACGACATGAAGAAGGGCTGACGCAGCGAGCGGTCAAGCGCCGCTCACTTCTTCACCTTGCTCGCATCCATTTTGATGCTCGGATCCAGCATCTTGGTCGTGAACGCCGTCGTCACGTCGAACGGCTTCTCCATGCCGAGATAGGTCTGCACCAGCTCGTAATCCTTCTTCATCCGCTCACCGTCGATCCAGCCGAGCCCCTTGGTCGTCGTGAACTCGTCCGTCATCAGGAACTTGATGCGCTCCCACTGGCGCTCCTGGTTCGCCTTGTCCAGGCCCGAGACCTGGTCCAACAGCGCCTTCAGGCATGGGTTGACGTCGGCGACGCACGCCGCGAACGCCTTCTGCGTGACCCGCACGAAGTCCTCGACGACCTTCGGATTCTTCTGCAAGTAGGCGCCGTTGACGATCAGCGAATTGCCGTACGGGTTGAGCCCGATGTCCTTCCAGTTGAGGTAGCCGAGGTCCTGGCCGAACTCGATCACCTTCAGATCGTGCTCGTTGTAGAAGTCGCTGATGATGTCGACGGTGTGGCTCTTCAGCGCCGCGATCTTCGCGGTCGGCCCGACATTGACGAAGCCGACGGAGTCGGGCGCAAGGCCGGCGGCCTTGGCGAAGGCCGGCCACATCACGCGCGAGGCATCGCCGGGCGGATTGCCGATCTTGTGGCCGGCGAAATCCTTGACGCCATTCACGCCGTAGCTCTTCAGCCAGTAGAAGGTCTGGCCGGTATTGGCATAGACGCTCATCACCGCAACGGTGTCGGCGCCCTTGCTCTTGGCCACCAGCATGGTGGCGAGGTCGGCGACGCCGAACGGCGAGCCGCCGGAGCCGACCTTCGCGGCGGAGACGCCGGAGCCCTTGCCGGTCTCGATGGTGAGATCGATGCCCGCCTTCTCGTACCAGCCCTGCGCCTTGGCGTAATAATACGGCGAGTGGTCGGCCGTCGGCGTCCAGTTCAGGATCAGATTGACGGCCTCTCCCGCCTGGGCGGGCACCGCCGACACGCCGAGCCCCAAGGCCAACACCAGGGCCGAGCCCGCCGCCTGCAAACGCTTCATCGCATCTCTCCTCATTGCCGCGACCCGGCTTGTCGCTCTCCCCATGTGACGATACCAATGCAACAAGCCCGCCCTCCACTTGTCAACTGTTTGGTTGGAAATGCCCGCAAAACGATCCGGCGACACCGCGCCGCAGCGCCGCGACCCCGTCGCCACCCGCAAGAAGCTCCTGACCGCGGCGCGCCAGGAATTCGCCCGGCACGGCCTTGCGGGCGCCCGCGTCGACGAGATCGCCGAGCGCGCCGGCGTCAACAAGCAGCTCGTCTATCATTACTTCGGAGACAAGGACGCGCTCTACCTCGCCGTGCTCGAATGGGTCTACGAAGATATCCGCGAGCAGGAGCGCAGGCTCAATCTCGAAGGCCTGCCGCCGGAGAAGGCGATCCGCAAGCTGATCGAGGCTTCGTTCGACCATCTCGCGGCGAACCCCGATTTCATCGTGCTTCTGAACGACGAGAACCGCGGCGGCGCCCGACATGTCCGCGGCTCGACCCGCCTCGAAGCAATGCACTCACCGCTCGTCAGAAGCGTCTCGCACATCCTCAATGAGGGGGTGCGCGCGGGCGTGTTCCGCAAGGGGATCGATCCGGTCCAGCTCTATATCTCCATTGCCGGCCTCAGCTATTTCTTCTTCTCGAACACACCGACGCTGTCGGCGATCTTCGGCAAGGACCTGTCGAGCCGCACCGCACGCCGCGCCCGCCGGCGCCACGTCGCCGATCTGGTGCTGCACTCGCTTCGGCCATAATCAACCAACTGGTTGAAACTTGTCCCGAGGCCGGCTAGGCTGACATCGTGGCGGCGAGGCCACGGACAACAGGGAGCAGAACGTGGCAGCCGACCGGGCACGCGCGGCACGCAGCTTTGCGATCGTCCTGATCGTGCACCTTGCCGTGCTCGTGCTCTGGCAAGTCGCGGTCGACGCGTTCCAGGTTCCGAAATTCATCCTGCCCTCGCCGCTCGCTACCGTGCAGACGCTGGGAACCTCGGGCTATGCCTGGGGCGCCAACACGCTGGTGACGGCGATCGAGATCCTCGGCGGCTTCGCGCTGGGCGCCTTCGTCGGCGTGACACTCGCTGTGATCTTCAGCTGGGCGCCGCTGCTGAGCCTCGTGCTGCTGCCGCTGTTCGTGACGCTGAACATGATCCCGAAGGTCGCGCTCGGCCCGCTCTTCATCGTCTGGTTCTCCTACGGCATAGTCCCGAACATCCTGATCGCCTTCAGCATCTGCTTCTTCCCGATCCTGCTCACCACCGCACGAGGATTGCGCGAGGTCGAGCCTGATCTGCTCGATCTCGTCAAATCGCTGCGCGGCTCGCGCTGGACTCTGTTCCGCAAGATCCAGTTGCCGGGATCGCTGCCCTACATCTTCTCCGGCATGAAGGTCGGTGCCATCCTCGCGGTCGCTGGCGCCATCGTCGGCGAGTTCATCGCCTCCGAGCGCGGGCTCGGCTACCTCATGATCCAGGTGCAATCCTCCCTCGATACGCCCGCGATGGTGATGGCGGTCGTGCTGCTGACGCTGCTCGGGGTCGCCCTTTATGGCCTGGTGCTGGCCCTCGAACGCATGTTCGTGGTCGGCGACGCCAGGCAGAACTAGGACTGGAAAGATCCATGCTGCTCACCCGCCAGACGCTGCCGAAGACCATTCCCGATATCGCCGCTCTCGACGAGCTGCTGTGCCGGCCGACGCAGGCGCTGATCGACGACCTCGAGAAGGTCGACGGCGACATCATGATCCTCGGCGTCGCCGGCAAGATGGGGCCGACGCTGGCGGGGCTGGCGAAAGCCGCCACGCCCGACCGCCGCGTGATCGGCGTCGCCCGCTTCAGCGAACCCGGTGTGAAGGACTGGCTGCACGCGCGCGGCGTCGAGACCATCAATTGCGACCTGATGGACGAGCGCTCGATCCATGCCTTACCGAAGGCGCCGAACATCATCTTCATGGCCGGCCGCAAGTTCGGCGCCGAGGGCGATCTGTCGCTGACCTGGGCGATGAACGCGCATGTGCCGGCGCTGGTCGCGCAGGCCTTCCCCTCCTCGCGCATCGTGGCGTTCTCGACCGGCTGCATCTATCCGTTCGTGCCTGTCGACGGCAAAGGCTCGACCGAAGACATGGCGCCGAACCCGCCCGGCGAATACGCCCAGTCCTGCGTCGGCCGCGAGCGCATGTTCGAATATTTCTCGCGCAAGTTCGGAACGCCGGGGCGGCTGTTCCGCCTCAATTACGCGATCGACATGCGCTATGGCGTGCTGCACGACATCGCGACGAAAGTGCTCACGGGTACGCCGATCGACGTCAGCCTCGGCCATGTCAACTTCATCTGGCAGGGCGATGCGTCCTCGCAGGCGTTGCGCTGCCTCGCCCATTGCACCACGCCGACTTCCCCGATCAATGTCAGCGGCCACGAGATCCTGGCGGTGCGCGATCTCGCGCAAAAATTCGGCGCGAGGTTCGGCCGTGCGCCGGTACTGACGGGCAAGGAAGAGCCGACCGCCTGGCTGACCGACACGTCCAGGGCGGTCGAATTGTTTGGTCTGCCCGTCGTCGATACCGAGCAGCTGATCGCCTGGACGGCGGACTGGGTCTCGCGCGCCATGCCGAGCCTCGGCAAGCCCACCAAATACGAGGTGCGCGATGGACGCTACTGACGGCCCGCCGGTCATCAAGCTCGGCGAGCAGGATGAGATCGCCGGGCTGGCGCTCTCGACGGAAGCGCACTGGAACCAGACCGAAGAGGACTGGCGCATCTTCCTGCGCGACGGAGTCGTATTCGGCATCCGCGACGGCGCCCGACTGGTCGCGACCGCGGCGCTGCTGCCCTATTCAGGCAACAACGCCTGGATCAGCATGGTGCTGGTATCGGGCACCCATCGCCGCCGCGGCTTGGCAACGCGTCTCGTCGACGCTTGCATGGAAACGGCGCGCAAGAGCGGCCTGACGAGCTGGCTCGATGCGACGCCTGACGGCGCCAAGGTCTATGGTCCGCTCGGGTTCACGCCGACCCTGCAGTTACGACGACTGAAGCTGGTCAACCCCGCGCCGTCATCCGCGCCGGCGCCATCGGCCGCAACGATCGAGGCGCTTTGTGCCCGCGACCGGCGCGCCGGCGGTTTCGACCGCACCGCCCTGCTGACCGCCTTCGCACAGCGCCCGGGGTCACGCATCGTCGCCGCAAACGGATGCATCGCGCTGGTCCGCGACGGCAGAACCGCGCGCCATATCGGTCCGTTATTCGCCGATCATGCTGCCGATGCGCTGGCCCTTGTTGGCGCGATCGCAGCATCGGAGACCAGCCCGCTCCTGATCGACGCCGTCGCATCGCAAAGCCAGTTCCTGGACGGCCTGACGGCCTCTGGCTGGACCATCGAGCGACCGTTCCAGCGCATGCGGTTCGGCCCCGCCACCAATGCCGCGAAGGAAACGCCATTCGCCGTCGCCGGCCCTGAATTCGGATAGGACATCATGCACCACAGCCAGATCAACAGCGACATCCGCAAGCTGATCGCCGAGGGCACCGTGCTGCCTGCGCATCCTCTCGCGCTCACCGCCGAGCGCCAGCTCGACAAGACGCATCAGCGCGCGCTGACGCGCTATTACGTCGACGCCGGGGCGGGCGGCCTCGCCGTCGGCGTGCACACGACTCAATTCGCGATCCGCGACGTCGGCCTCTATCGCCCCGTGCTGGAGCTTGCCGCCGAGACTGCCGCGAACTGGACCAAGCGTCCGCTGGCGCTGGTTGCGGGCCTCGCGGGTCCGACGAAGCAGGCGGTCACCGAAGCCCGTACGGCACGGGATATCGGCTATCACGCCGGCCTGCTCAGCCTCGCCGCGATGAAGAATGCGTCCGAGGACGAGATCATCGCGCATTGCACGTCCGTCGCCGCCGAGATCCCGCTGGTCGGCTTCTACCTGCAGCCCGCCGTCGGCGGCGTCATCCTGTCCAGCCGGTTCTGGCAACGCTTCGCCTCGATCGACAATGTCATCGCGATCAAGATCGCGCCGTTCAACCGCTACAGGACTCTCGACGTGCTCCGCGGCGTCGCAGCCGCCGGTGCGCTCGATCGCGTCGCGCTCTACACCGGCAATGACGACCACATCCTGCTCGACCTGGTGCTGCCGTTCGACCTGCGCGATAACGGCGTCACCACCCGCACCTACTTCAAGGGCGGCCTGCTCGGCCACTGGTCGGTGTGGACCGCAAGCGCCATCAAGCAGTTTGAGCGCTGCAAGGCGGCGCGTCACAAGGACAGCGTGCCCGCCGATCTGCTGGCGCTTGATGCCCGCGTCACCGATTGCAACAGCGCCTTCTTCGACGTCGCCAACAATTTCCACGGCTGCATCGCCGGCTGCCATGAAGTGCTGCGGCGCCAGGGCCTGATGAAGGGCCTGTGGTGCCTCGATCCGAGCGAGGGCCTCAGCCCCGGTCAGAAGGAAGAGATCGATCGCGTCACGCGCGAGCACGCCGACCTCAGCGACGATGTCTTCGTCGCCGCAAACCTGGACAGATGGCTGGCATGAGCTCGGCCCCTTTCATCAGCCTGCAGGGCGTCCGCAAGGTGTATCGCAGCGGCGGCACCGACTTTCTCGCGGTGTCCGACGTCACCATGGACGTGCAGGAAGGTGAGCTGGTCTCGCTGGTCGGCCCCTCCGGCTGCGGCAAGACCACCGTGATGAAGATCCTGGCCGGGCTGCACGGCGCCGATGGCGGCACCGTGAAAATCGGCAATGCCAGCAGCCCGTTCGATCCCACCCGCGACATCGGCATGGTGTTCCAGCAGGCGCTCCTGCTGAAATGGCGAACCATTCTGGACAACGTGCTGCTGCCGGCCGAGATCGTCGGCCTTCCCGTGAAAGCCGCGCGCGAACGGGCGCGTGACCTGCTCAATTTGGTCGGGCTCGCCGGTTACGAACAGAAATACCCGCAGCAGCTCTCCGGCGGCATGCAGCAGCGCACGGCGATCGCGCGCGCCTTCATTCACGATCCAAAGCTGATCCTGATGGACGAGCCGTTCGGCGCGCTGGATGCGCTGACGCGCGAGCAGATGAATCTGGAGATGCTGAAGATCTGGCGCCAGAGCGGCAAGACCATCATCTTCGTCACGCATTCGATTCAGGAAGCCGTCTTCCTGTCCTCGCACTGCGCCGTGCTCACGGCGGGCCCGGCGAAGATGGCCGATTACTTCGCGATCGACCTGCCCTTCCCGCGCGACCTGCCGCTCAAGACCACGGACGCGTTCGGTGCCTATGCAAGGCGGATCTACGCGAAGCTGGGGTTGGGAACGGCGTAGCGCGCCGTTCCGCTGTCAGTCCGGGGCGCGACGAAGTCGCGAACCACGATGCGCAATTGCGCATCTGAGAATCCATCGGGCAGCAAAACACGCGTGAAATGGATTCCGGGTTCGCGCCAAGAGGCGCGCCCCTGAATGACGGTGCGCGGCCTGACGACCGCGCCCGGTTCTTCCGCTCAGGTCTTGTTGCGCGTCTTGCTCAGCAGATAGTTGTCGTAGAAGTTCTCGGCGATCTGCGTGTAGAACAGGAGCTCCTTCATGTAGGCGTCGTGGCTCTCCTTGGTCCGCTTGAACAAGGCGCTCTTGGCGGCGAGTTCGTTCAGGTGGTCCTGGGTCGCATTGTAGCAGGCTTCCAGCACCGGCTGCGGGAACGCCTTCAGCTCCGCGCCATTGGCGATCAACCGCTTCAACGCTGCCGGATTCACGCTGTCATACTTCTCCAGCATCCAGGCACCGGCCGCCGATCCTGCCTGGTTGACGATGGCCTGATACTGCTTGGGCAGCGACGCCCATTTCTCGTCGTTGACGATCATGTGCAGCATGGCGCCGCCTTCCCACCAGCCGGGGAAATAGTAGTACTTGGCGACCTTCTGGAAGCCGAGCTTCTCGTCGTCATAGGGGCCGACGAACTCGACCGCGTCGATCGTGCCCTTCTCCAGCGCCGGATAGATATCGCCTCCGGCGATCTGCTGCGGGACGACCCCGAGCCGCGCCAGCACATGGCCGCCCATGCCGGCGATGCGGAATTTGAGACCCTTGAGGTCGTCGACGGTCTTGATCTCCTTGCGGAACCAGCCGCCCATCTGAGTGCCCGAATTGCCGCAGAGGATGGCGTGCGCCTTGAACGGCTTGAGCGCTTCGTTGGTGAGATCGGCACCGCCGCCGAAGTGCCACCACGATTCCTGATGGCGATGGTTCATGCCGAACGGCGCACCGGTGGCATAGGCCAGCGCCGGCTCCTTGCCGATGTAGAAGTAGAGCGGCGTCTGCGCCATCTCCACCGAGGCGGTGCTGACGGCATCGAGCGCCTGGAGGCCCGGAACGATCTCGCCGGCCGCAAAGGTCTGGATCTGGAATTTGTTGTCCGTGGCCTCGGCCACGTATTTCGCAAAGGTCTGCGCCGTGCCGTAGATGGTGTCGAGCGACTTCGGGAAGCTCGAGGTCAGGCGCCATTTGATCTCGGGCATGCTCTGCGCGATCGCAGGTGCAGCAACCAGCGTCGTCGCACCGGCGACTGCACCGCCCTTGAGGAAACAGCGTCTAGTGCTTGGCCTGGCTAGCATCTGTCAGTCATCCCTTTGAGTTTTGGACATCTAAGGAATTAAACGGAGGACTGTCAAATGGCCGAGGTTTCGGCGATCTCTTGGACGGACGCGACCTTCAATCCGTGGATCGGCTGCACGAAGGTGTCGCCAGCCTGCGACCACTGCTACGCCGAGCGCGACAACAGCCGGCGGGGTTGGGTGCCAGGCTGGGGGCCGGGCGTCCCGCGGAAGCGAACCAAGACTTGGGGCGACCCCGTCAAATGGAACAGGAAGGCCGCCGAGACCGGCCGGCCGCTTCGGGTGTTCTGTGCCAGCCTTGCGGACGTGTTCGATAACGAGGCCCCGCAGGCGTGGCGCGACGACCTCTGGCAGCTCCTACGGGAGACCCCGCACCTCCGCTGGATCTTGCTGACTAAGCGCATCGGCAACGCCCGGAAGATGCTGCCGGCCGACTTCGGGCCAGACACCTATCCCCACGTCGGCATCATGGCGACCATGGGCAACCAGGAGGAATACGATCGGGACAGGCTCAAGCTGGCGGCGGTGCCGGCGGCCTGGCGCGGCATCTCCATGGAACCGCTTCTTGGCCGGATCGTGCTCGACCACGCCAGCCACAAGCGGGACCGCTGGTGCGACTGGATCATCACCGGGGGCGAGAGCGGCCCGCAGCGCCGGCCCTTGGACATGGATGCCGTGCGGTATCTCCGTGACCAGTGCGCCGCACTCGGGATCACCTTCCACCACAAGCAGAACGGCGGGCTTCGCGGCAAGGACAACGGCTGCCTGATCGACGGCGTCGAGCACAAGCACTTCCCGCCCGCGCTCGCAGCCTGACCCACCAACCGGAGATGAGACAATGTCGCCTGCCGAGATCAAGAAGCTGAGGGTCAATGACGAGATTACATGCGGCCCGTTTTTGGGGCGCGTGACGTGCATTGATCTAACCGATGATGACAAGATTGTCGTCAAGTGGGATTGCGCAGAAAGCGAGGACGTTCTGTGCGAAACATCGCCGCTATGGCCCTGCGTCGAGCCGGCATAGCCCCTCGCACCTGAAAGTAATGCTACCTGGAGAACCCAAGATGGACCAAGCCACCGACGCCAAGCTCGACACCAGGACGTGCACTTGCCATCCGGACGACGACCGGCCTGTGCCATGCCCTCGCAAGTTTGCCCTGCATCATTGCTGGCGATCAGCCGTCTATGACGAGACGCGGGAGCACATCGTCATCCTGAAGAACAGAGATCGGAGCCCGATCGAACAGGAAATGCTTGACTACTTCATGCGGGTCGAGCGCGCCCTGGACGGCACGTACTAGCATCTGGAATGGGAGCGAAGAACTGATGTTGACCATGCAAGAAAAGGTTGAGCTTCGATATCTCGGACGTTCACGTAAGCCGCTCTGGGGCGGACATCTAGAGCGCGGCGAGCCTTTGTCTGATCAGACAATGCAGCGTTGGCTGTCCTTAGGGCTTATCCAGCAGGTCGGGAAGGAAGGCTATGTGCTCACCCCGAAGGGCGAACAGCAAGCGAACGCCGGGAGCGTGAGATGAGCAGAATGCCGTTCGTGCCGCCACAACCTGCCCCAGAGCCTTCAGAAGAACTGAAAGAAATGGTTCATAAATACGGGCGGTTTGCGATTCAAAGCGACGTGACCGACGAGATGGTAGAGAACGGATGCCGCGGCATGTACGGCAAGACCTGGGATGGACCGCCCGAGAAGATGCCGGGCGAAGAGATGAAGAATGTTTGGCGCAAGCTGGCGCGCAAGTGCCTCGAAGCTGCACTAGCCTGACTCACATATAGGAAGAACGGCGGCCCACCGCTGAGCCGCCGTTAATTCCGGACTCATAGCAATCCGGGCGGGGCTACCCCCTCCCTTCGGCCTCAGCCGAATTGAGGAAAGATATGGCAGATGTCGGTAACATTATCAAGTTGGCCGGCCAATAGAGAGATTAAGAGTTTGGGATGTGGACAGGAAAAGCGGCTGTTTGAAAGTCGGACCAAGCCAGCCGCCGGCTCGCCCCACGGGGCTAGATACTTCCAGGTGAAACGATCCCCGGCTTCCTACGGCATGTGCGGGTAAGGAGCTTTCCGCTGCCGGGAGACGAGGTAATCGCTGGGGTAGCGCCCGGCCGTCCCGCCATCAACAAAGAGGCAGAAAATGGAAATCGTGACCACGATCGAATGTGACCCTGAGGTCGAACTGGTGGCGCGGGCGCTCTACGCCCACAACCATTGCCCAGGCCGGCCGTTGTCAGAGGCTCCATGGCCTCCGAAGACGAGGCCACAGCTTGGACACTACCTGAATCAAGCAGCGTCGGTGGTGAAGGCACAGCGAGAGGCGCAGCAGCAGCGCGTGACGCTGGTCGATATCTCGCGCTGTGAAGGGTTGAAGGCCGCCCTGATGTCCCGTCCTAAATAGCCCCTCACACATTGGAAGACTGAGACAATGAGGATCATCAAAAGCGAGCGCGGCTATTTCCGCGGTACCCACAAAGGCTACGAGATCGAGATCCAGCGTGATCACGACCTTGAGGACCACCATTTCTATATCTGGGTCCGATCGCTTGAGTCCGGAATGCACGCCTACGACGGCTATGCGCCGGAAGGGATCACCACCATGGCTGAGGCGAAACGCGAGGCGATCCGCGGCGCCTGCTTAGACCGCCGCACCTGAAAGATGACCTGCATGGCACCGCGTCATAAGCCTCGGTACGAACAATACGACATCCCGCACCAGTTCATCGACTTGGCGCAGCGCCGCACCGAGTTCCTATTCCGCGTGATGACCTACGGCGATCAACCGATGAAGATAGTGCTCGCGTCGGCCTACCTTCAGGGAATCAATGACGC
The DNA here is from genome assembly GCF_000426845.1 of Bradyrhizobium sp. in8p8. Classification (GTDB taxonomy): domain Bacteria; phylum Pseudomonadota; class Alphaproteobacteria; order Rhizobiales; family Xanthobacteraceae; genus Bradyrhizobium; species Bradyrhizobium japonicum_C. The sequence goes on from NZ_AUGD01000002.1 coordinate 419,593, forward strand.
ATCAGACGCGATGGAGAACAAGAATGAGCGAGACCGAGCGGCTAGAGAAGGAGTTGGGGCGAGCGTACCGAGCCCTGCAAGGCTTCTACCGTTGCATTGCTAATGGCAGGGTGCCGGATCGCACGATGCTGGTTTACCACTCCCCGGCAGTCGGCGCGGCCTTGCGATACGTGGATGAAGGCGCCCTCGACGGCGCAGACTATTTCACCGGCAAGCATATCTCTGTGCTGCACGAAGTACTCGGACGCGCCGTCAGCCCTTCGCACTCGAATGGAGATCGAACGTGAGCAACTATTTGAAGCGAGAACAAGAGCGCGATTTCCTCCTCTCGTCCATCATCTCGCTCGAGTCCCTAGCGAAGGGCGGCAAACTGACAAATGAGAACGTGCTTGAGGTTACTCGGCACATCCTGAGTCGCATCGAGCCGACCTCGCAGCCGCACGCATCTGAGCAGAATGCGGCCCCGAGCGGCCAATCAGGCCCGCTGATACCCTGAGTGTGCAGGACCGTGACCGAGACCAAGTTCGTCCGCATCATCCGCCACTCGATTGTGCCAGACTGCGGAAGCTTCGAGGTGCGCTACAAGGACGGCCGCCAGAGCGTCTATTTCTATTGGGATGACAATGCAGGCCGGCGCCTCAGGCCGGAAACCTTAACGCAAGAAGAGGCCAAGAAACAGGCCCAGGAGACCGCCAGAAGGGGCTAGGCGGGAGGGGCAACGTGGGGTAGTGGTGGGGTATGGAAGGTATTGCTTTTATTGTGGTCGGCGCGCTCGTCTGGATTTTGATGCTCGCCGCCATGTTCTTTAGTGATCGAAATATTAAAAATGCGCCCAATCAGTCAGACAGACGACGGCAAAAACAACTTTGACGCCATTCGATTAGCGATGGCTCTTGCCGTTGTCTGGTCACACAGCTTTGCCCTTGCTTTGCCAGAGGGCGAACGCGCGGAGCCAGTCTCGCGGATAACCAACGGCCATTATAGCGCCGGCAGTATAGCGGTCATGGTCTTCTTTACGATCAGCGGCTATCTCATCTGCCAGAGTTGGATGTCTAGTCGGGATTTGCGTTCGTTTTTAGAAAAGCGCGTGCGGAGAATTTATCCTGGCTATATGGCCGCCACCTCCATCTGCGCGTTTGTCGTCGTTCCAGCATTCTCTACCGTTTACGACCTGTCGCCTTACACGATCGCAAAGACCATCAGTTCGAATCTACTTCTGCGAAATTTCTTTCCACCGTCCACTGCATTTGCTCACAATCTCAACACAGCAGTTAATGGTTCCCTCTGGAGCATCCCCTTTGAATTTTGGTGCTACATATTTACGGCCGCTCTGGGGCTTTTAGGACTCCTGCGCAGCGCGCGGGCTGTCATAGCGATCATTGCGGTCACCCTGCTTGCGCGCGCAGCCTTCGATCTTTTCGACCGGAAACCGGGATGGGGAGCGATCGGCTATATTTTTGGATGGCCCTACCTTTGGACGTTCGTTCTCCCGTGCTTCCTTTCTGGCGCTCTCGTGTTCCTGCTGAAGGATCGCATTCCGAGACATCTAGCAATTCTCGTCGCCCTCGTGACCGCATTTTTTGCGGCCTGCTACGCCCCCCTTGGCGCTAAGTTCCAGCAGATCGCATCGCAACTGATCTTCCCGGCGGCAGTAGCCTACTCGACATTTTACCTTGCGTTTAGCGACAGAATACGCCTCAGGAACGCAGCGTGCTACGGCGACCTCTCTTATGGGACGTACCTTTATGCGTTCCCCATTCAACAGGCTCTTATCTCGGCCAACCTGTTCAGCCTTCCGGAGGTCGTTCTCCTCTCAGCGGCGCTCTCCATACTCGCTGGGGCTTTAAGTTGGCACCTTGTTGAAAAGCATTTTCTGAGCAGATCAAAGCTCGCTCGTCGCCAGTTGCATCCCGCCATCACCACCTGATGCGCCGCAAGCGATTGTTGTAGTGTTTGATGAACGTTGCCTGCGGCTGCTCCGGCGTCTGATACAGATCCTCCATGACGGCCCATGGATATTGCTTTGGAGCGTACCCGCCCATCTGGAAGCATGACGGAAACTCACCGCCGGCAGCCTCAAAATTCAGGTACATCAATCGGAGATAATCATAGAGCTTTTGATAGCTCTTGCACCGATCGCGCCATGTGACGAGGTTAGCCGCCTGATCTTTGTAGAGATAGTTGTACCCGCCTTCGTACATTGTCATCCGGAGAGGGTGTCCGTCTTTGGTCGAGAAGCGCGTTCCGAGCACGGCCAAATTGACGAAGAGCGCATTCATAGCCTGAATGCCATCGTTCCCTACGCTCAGCAGATCATCCATATAGGTCGCGATGTTCGCAGTGTTACCGGTAGAGACATAATCATTCGCCCACGTCGTCTCTTGAGCAGTTCCGTAGTAAGTCGAAGACCGGAAGTACATCGCCGCGCACGAGTGCGTCAGCCAGTTCGACGCCGCATCGGACGACGGCCGGCTGAACGTCGAGCGATAGAGCGCGCTGGTGTAGTGCTCGTCGTGGCTCATGCTGGGGCCAGAAATGAAGTTCGCCAGCCAGACATTATTGATGGTCTGGTAGGGCGCCGTCGCCGGATTGAGGACGCCCCCAGAAGGAAAGAACGTGTTGTAGACGACCTGAGCCGCTCGCGAGTTCACCATTCCCGCCCAAGCGTGCCAGTTGCCGTTATCGGTTCTCCACGATGCGTTGTTCTGCCAATACGCGATGGCGAAGCACTGCGCGACGGCACAGCAGTTCGGGAGAGCAGTGAATAGGAACGTCTCGTTCGGGATGGTCTCAAGTCTCGGGATCATCCACGGCGTCTCTTGGACGGCATCGTAGACCATCTGGACGAGACCGGGCCAGAAGTCCGACTGAGCGTAAGCGCCGGGGTGCAGGTTCGAGAACCACGGGTGCGCGCCCATCTCCTGGCAAAGCGAAAGCATGACCTCGTATGGCACGCTGTTCAGGTAGCCGAGATTGTCCTCTCCTGAGGAAATCGTGCCTCCTCCGGCTATCCACGATTTTTGGAGGTCGTCATAAGTAAGGATATAATAGTTATTCTTCATCCGCAGGTTTTGACCGAAGCTCCCATAATTCGGGCTCTTGATCGGAATTCGCGTACCGCCGTTCAAAGTGAGTGTCGGCTGGCGTGTGGCAAAGAACCCCGTCGATGTCCCGGTCCCGCCGGTCGAGAACAGCACCTTGGCACTGCCCGGAACAATCTGACAAATCTCGATGCGGTTGGCATCGACAACAGTCTTGACGTAGTACATCACCAATGTGCTTAGCTCGGGAGGCAGCGCGGTAGCGCCGTCCAATCCAAACATCACGGGCTCGTCTACGCTAAGTCCGTGCGATGTCCAATTGACATAGTCGTTCGTTGCATCGAACGAGATGCCAGTGACCTTGGCAAAGGTCTGCGCATTCGGGATCAGAACAGAGATGGCCATGCCGTCCGTGGGGTCACCGCTTGTTGGGATGATGCCCGGAACGCTGGCCCCATTGCCCACGTTGCCGTTGACGGCATAGTCATTGGTGCCCGTGCAGCCGGAGCAGTAAAGCTCGGGTCGGACGTCCGAACTGCCCCACGTCGCGTAGGTCAGGGATTTGCGATCCGACCACTTCCAGATGTTGTTGTCGTTACCGGACTGCCAATTCAAGAAGCGATAGACTCCCCAGCCCATCTCTCGCAGCTTGTTCTTGAAATCAGTGCTGAAATAGCTGGTTGATAGATTTGCTTCCTCGTCCTTGAAGAAAATCTTGATGTTGGTGATCTTGGTTGTCCAAGACGTGATGCCTACCTGAGCTTGGCTCGTGTTCGGGATCGTGAACTCGTAACGGCCCGAACCTGTTGTGCTGGTGAGGCTCCCGACCCCCGCATAAGTCAGGCCGGAAACAGACAGGCTCATGGTCCCGTTGCCGTCCCACGTCATGACGAGCGTACCTGGGCGGACGTTGGCACCCGGCAGCGCTCCGTTGATGACGAAGCCCTTCCCGGACGGATTGATGTTCGGATAGCCGTCCGCGTCGAGGTCGGTCGGCGCCATTGCGCCAAGCGTCCAACGTGGCCGTCCGAACTGCTTGAAGATATTGTTCGCCCACCACTCCCCGCTTTGTGTGGAAGACGGGAAGTTGAAGTTGACCTGAGATCGGCCGCCGTTGTGAGACGTTGCGAGGACCGTCATCAGGCCACCTTGAAGCCGACGAGCGGGAAGCCGCCGGAACTTACGGTCTCGACGAGTGTCGCCGCCGTCAAATCGTCCCATGTGCCAAGAGACACACTAGCAATAGAGTATCCCGGAACGAATTGCGAGGTGATCTGATCAACGTTGGCGAGCGTGGTCGTGCCAAGAAGCGACGATAGTCCGAACAGACTTCCAGCAGCACTAAGAATATGAAAGGTCGGCGAGACCGTACTGGCGTTAAAAGCAAAGTAATAAAGAACGCCTTCACTCAACGAAGCATTGGTATCCAAACCACCAGCAGCGACGACAGTGTTCGAACTGCTCGTGCTCGCGCTTGCACTGCTCTTTGCAATCAGAGTGGTAGGATGAAACGTGCTCTGGTCTGCGTTATAGATTGCAGCTTGCCAATTCCCAGCAGCTCCAGTCGAGACTCGAACCCAAAGATCAGAGATCGTCACGTCAGCCGGGAAAATAACCGGGAACAGAAGCAGGGTATTGGCGCCCGCAGGAGACCCCGACGACGGAGCGATGTTATATCCAAACGGGTAGTGATACGTTCCCGTCTTATAGGGCTTCCAGAGTTTGGCCCACGAACCTGCGTTGGCCCGAACCGTGCTGGCATTCGCAGAAATTTTGCTGAGTATCCACGTCCAGATCGCGGCGAACGTCTGGTGAAGCGTCGAGGCCGGCGCAGAAAAGGACTGCTGCACCTCGAAAGCGTCAGTGTCACTAATATCCGACCCAAGCGTGAGGCCGGACGAGGTGCCATCTGTCTTGATGAGATAGTCGGTCATGCTGCTGCAATCCTGTAGTTGCCGGCTGAAGAGATGCGACGGTTGTTGGAAGAAGCGATACGGAAGTTACCGGTTACGATGTCGCTGACGACGACGGTTAGAGTGTTCGACCACGCGCTGACTGCACTGTCAGAGGCGCGCGTCACGCGCCCGCGGACGTAATAGGTGCCGTTTGCCGGCGCCTGGTACTGATCCGTCGTGACCTCGTTGGCGGTATCTTCGCCAGACGTGATGACGTGCGGCGTGGTGTCGATGATGGTTGAGAAGCCGCTGTCGGTCGCGACTTGGCGCGTCAGCGTGTCGCCAGTCGTTACCGTATCGTCCAGATCCCAGAAGAAGGTCATCAGGCCGGCAACGGCGGTGTTCAGGCTCAGAACCGGCGCGGTTGGAAGGTCAACAGGCGGCCCGCTGCCTGCCGCACTCCCAAGGCGTCTGTCACGCCAAACCCGGTGCAACTGAGCTTGAACCCGCCAAGGGATCTTCTTTTTGGCCTTTGCCATCATGCCCTCAAGAAAAAGCCCGGCTCAGCCGGGCGGCTTGTAGACTAGTGCGACAGGCTGCCGTCATTTCAGACACCGCCTTGCAGCGCGAATCTGAGCGAGCGAGAAACCTTGCTTGATGGCCCAAGCCAGAGATGCGGCCTTGCCGTGTTCGGCGACCTTCTCGCGAATGACTTCGCAGGTTGCGCCGGCAGGAAGGCCGATGTCAGGCGTCGCAGCCGCCCTTGCTTGGCGCGTCATGAGCATGATCAACGCTGCTGACAACACGAAAATTCCGACGACCAGCAAGAGCAGGAAGAGATTGGATCTACGTCTCATGTGTGGCATCAGCTCGGCTTCATCTTCAGCAATTCCCGGATGTCGTCCCTGATCTCACCGAGACCACTCTTCAAATCCGCCGAAAGGCGCTCAATAGCGCGTTCGAAGTCCGGAATTTTCACATAGTTGTCCCTGCCATAGATCTCGACTTCGCGGATCTTGTTCTCCACGGACGCGATTTTTTCCCGCATGGCGTGGCCGACCTCTCCGAAGTTGTGATCTTGATTCCGTTGCTCATCTGCAAACTTGGCTTCGAGCCTTTTGATTTCCGCGAGTATCTTGTCTCGCTCATCATCAATCTGCTTTTTTAGAGCAGCCTTAAGCTCTCCAACCGCTTGCCCAAGTCGAAATGAACCGAATAGGCCCTGCCCGATAAACCCTAAGATGACGACGCCCACCGAAATCCAAGGATACAGCTCCTTCATCCCCGTCACTCTCCTAGCCGTCCGCCGCCGCTAGGAAGATTCCCAGCATGTTAACCTTTCCGAGCTAGGGTCCGCCCAGCCCGTGCTATGGTGCCGCCACAGCGCGGGTTAGGATCGTCGTGGCGGCTGCAACCGCCGCGGCGATCCGCTACTTCTTTCGGCCAGTAACGGCCTTGATCGTGGATGCGACAACACCTTCGGGAGCCTGCCCCGTGATCGCCGTCTGCTTCATCGCAGTTGTGTCAGAGGCAACGTATCCAAGCAAAGCGAACAGGCCGGCAGTAAAGATGGCCGTGGAGTTGAACAATGTCGCTAGCTGGTCAGGCGGCACGCCCTTGCCGAACATCGTGTAGGCGATCGCAGCAACTTGTTCGATGCCGTAGAGCAGAACCAGGTAGCCAAGAAGGTGACGCCAGTGCCACCACGGAACCTTGCCGGTTTCTGCACGGATGGTCTTGTTAATCTCAGAGATGTTTGCCTTGTCGACATCGCCCTTAACTTCGGCCAAGCGTGTTAGATAGGCGTATTTCGCCTGCACGTCGGACTGAGCGGCCTCAAGGGCCGCGCGCGCGGTGTCCGGATCGGCTACGACTGCCGTGTTCACCTCTTCCGGCGTTGCCGAGGACGGCAGCCCGAGAGCCTTCTTGATCGCGCTGACCGCGAATGAGGACACCGGGCCAGGAACGCCGAGCGCGGTTCCAAGGATCGGAAGGCCGAAGTCGATCGCGGTGTTTGCAAGCCACGACCATTTGCCGAGATCGATCGCCATGTCAGGCCGCCTTCCGCTTCTTGGTGGTCTTACGCTTAGCTTTGGTCTTGCCATTCTTCGCCGGAGCGCGCCGCGCGCGCGGCTTCGCTGGCGCCTTCCACACATCGGCCGGCGCCGGGAGTGCAGCCAGCGCGCCCGAGGACTTTGCCCGATCTGCCGACAGGAGAACGTCGTGATAGGGCTCCGGCTGAGCTTGATGCCGTTTCCACCAGCGCCAAGCGAAATACCCCAGCGCCGCGACCGCGACGACCGCAGCGGCCAGCAAACCCCACTGCCAAGCAGACCAGCCCTGTTGCACGCCAGCTGCAACGGTACCGGCCACGACCGCGCCGCCGCCAGCCTTGCCGGCATCAGATGGTGTCACCGTCGGCTTTGGCGCCTCAAACCTGATGGTCGGATCGATGGCCTGCATGGCGAGGATAAGACCGGCACAGCCGAGTTGCTTGTCGACGACGTTCGGGTCAAAGACGTGGTCCGCGACGTATTTCCCGGCTTTGTATTGATCCGTACCCGACCAGACATAGGGCGACGGCAATCCGCGCTGCGCATAGCCGAAGCCGTTGTAACCCTCGAGCAGCGTCAGGATGCCGCCAATAGACCAATCCTTGTTCCGGGCAGCGTAGGGCGGACAGTTGACCAGCGCATCATAGGCGGCCTCCTCCCAGCTCTTGAACGGCCCCCTGCCCTTCGGAACGATGGTCGAGACCTTATTCCAAGGCTGACCTTGAGCGATGCTCCTGAGCCACTGCGGATCGGCACCAGACTCCCGTTCCTTGATGACCGCGATCACAAACCAGGGGACGCCGGTGCGGGCCTCCATGGCCTGAAAGCGTGCCTTCCCCGCTACGAGCCGGCGAGCGACAGGACCGAATTCAGGGCCACGGGTAAGTTTCGCCGCAGCCCATCGGCGTGCGTTGGCTGCTTTAAGCTTTTGAACATCGATTGCCATAGGTTCTCCTCGTCAGAGCCATTCTCTGGTTGAATCAACGGCTGGTTGTCTGGTAAGTACCCCGCCCGGGCTGGGAGAGGAATGATGCGGACTATCTGGTTAATAGCTGCTGGAGCCCTGATATTGGCTGCGGCAGCGATCGGAGCTAGCCTCAGTAACGATCGATGTTACGCCTACAACGGCGCGCTAATAGAGAAGCCCTGCTCTACGGAATGAGCGGCCCGAACGTTGCGGTCATGAGCGGCATGGTTACGCGCTGAAGGCCGCTCAGAAGCGGATGAATGCCGTCATCAACAGCATATTCTTCCGGATGGAGAACTGGATCGCCCCAGGCTGTTCGGACATCGATCAGTTGGACGCCCAGAGTTATGGCCAAGCTCCGAATGCGAGCGTCATAGCCAGCAAGGTTCGGGAACGTGGCCGCTATGGCATCCGCTCGCGGCTGTGATGCAAGCATGAAATAGATCGAGGTGTTCGGCGATCCACTGCGGATCGCGGCAACCATGGCCGTCCAGTTAGACGCGGCCTGCGAAATGCTGACCCCCTGCGCGGGATTCGCGTCGTTGATCCATTCCAGGACGGCGGCGCGAGGACGGAGGTTTACGACCGGCTGGATATTGGCAAGCCCGTACCCGGAGGCCTGGCCTTCTCTGCCTGTTAGATAGGTTTTGATGCGGCTGACTCGACCAACCTGCATCGACTTTTCCCAAATGATCGGCCAGTTGCGCGCGTTGCGGTCGACAGTCAAGCTAGTGCCATGGATCGCAATGTCAAAGACATTCATCAGGCGTACTCGTCGCGAAGATCGGTCCAGCCCTGCAAGAACACGTTCACCAAGTTGTCCGTGTCGGTAGAACCCGCGCTATACGTATAGACCTGCCCGGCTGTGCTCGTGAACGTCTCGACCAAGCCGCCATCAAACCCCGCCTGCTTGTATTGTGAGGCTTGCTGCCCGAGCGTTGGCGCACCGAGATCAGGGTCACGAAAGATCACGAAATATGCCGGGTTTCCTGCGTCAACGAGGTTTTCATAAGTCAGGAAACAACGGGCCTTCATCTTGACGCCGATCGGGACAGGCAAAGTCAGAAGCGAGGCGAGGCCGAGAGATCGCCCGCTCGTGACCGTGATGGGAGTTGCAAACTCAAAAGAACCATCGGCACGCCATAGACCGGCGAGAATGAACCCACTTGCATCAGTGCGGAAAGCGCCGATGCGCCGCTTTTGCGTGTATCCAGACGGCATTGTCGGCGACACAGCCGACGTGCTGAATAGAATATCGACCGCAGAGCTCGTCGGATTTCGGATGATGAAAATGTGATAACAAGTATTGATCGCGACGGACCCCGTGTCCAACGCACCGTTGCCCGATCCTGAAACCCATGCGCTTGTGGTCTTGGTCACACCAGCGCCGAGCGTGATGTCGATCAGGTTATTGTTGTCGCGCGCCGTGCCCGCCGTAAAATCAAGTTTCGTGTTGGGCGTTGTTGCGTTGTTCGATGGAAGAAGACCGGAGATAGCCTTTGCAACACTCGTCGAAACGGCTGATGCAGAATTAGCGGCAGCAGTAGCCGAAGCGGCAGCGGCGGAAGCAGACGCAGCCGCGGCCGTTGCAAGATCGCTAACCGCGTCCGTCGCTTCCTGAAAATCCGCTTGGTTCATCCAGTATTCCCAGGCGATATTGTCCGTTCCGATGTCGGGCCGATCAGTTGCGAGGCTCCAGACATCGCCGCCATGGGCAGTTCCAGCTTGAACCGAAACCTTCATGCCCGCGATCAAGGTTCGATTGGAGGCCGCGTCAGGAGAGCGACGCCACGACCCCTCCGATGCCGTGTAAATCCCATTCGCGGTCGCATCGCTCTGGTCTTTGACCAAGATGCGATCACCGGAAACAGTCAGCACGCCGTCAATGGTCTGTAGGCCTGACAACGTGATGTTTGCTGTCGTCGCGAGACGAACGGGTTCCTTATCGCCAGCGAGCAGGCGAACAGCGGCAGTCGAGGGGGTCGGCATCATTTACCTCGCTTAGACCGCGGCCATCGTCACGCCGTTGTCCTGCCCGTTCAGAAGACGGGCCTCGAACATGCAGGCGTGATCGGTGATGGTGCCGGTGACGACGAGTGTCACCTGAACGTCGAACGTCTGCGTTCCAGTGTTCGCGCCGGAAATCGCGCTCACGCTATAGGCGAGCGTCAGTGTGCCGCCGCCGGAGACCGTCGCGATGCCGGTCAGGGCAATGGTAGCCGCCGCTGCCACCGTGTCGACGCTCCCGGTCTGACGCGCGATGGCGATCAGGCCCTTACCGATGCGGGTGGACTCGCTCTGATCGGTGCCGGTGCCGAGCCAGGCCGCCAGCGTCAGCTCAATCGATGCGTTCTGATTGCCCGACGGCACCGTGACGCGGATGATCGACGTCGCGGTGTTGTTAGCGATGCCGGTCTTGCGGCCGGTCAGGGTCGAGAGGTTCCCGGCATAGCCAGGGCGGTTGCCGAAATCACTGCCGCTGGTGCGGGTCCGTCCAAACTTACGTGCCATCTGCTTTTTCTCCTCAAGAGCCGCCTCTCGGGCGGGATTGCGGGCTGCCGGCCCGTGCGGTAGAAACCTGCCTCCGGGGATGGAGGCAGGCTATGCGGTTGCATTCTGTTGGCCGGTTTACGGTCTACTGTATGGGCGCGGTCGTCATCGCCGCAGCCCTGATCCACATCGCAAGGGTTGCTATCGGCTGATGTGGCGCGAGCTCGTCTACTGGATGTCCAAGCGGTCACACTGGCTTGCGCCTCTAGCCGCCCTGATGGTCGGGCTTTCGATCATCATTCTATCTGGCGGGCCGAAACCGATAGGGTCCGGCACAAAGCCTCCAGCCGAATGCGGAACAGGCCTTTCACGCGAGTTCTGCTAGGTCTGAGGGTTGACGACGTAGCGGAGAAATTGCCTCAGGCCCAAATAGCTGTTGAATGGCAACAGGCGCTCAGCCGCGTTCTTCTGAGCCTGCGTCACTTCCTCGCCGTCGATCATCTTCTTAGGAAGGCCCATGACCGTCGCGGTGTCGTCGACAAGTCCGGCGCTCGGCCCGACGATCGAGCCGATAAGGCTCCGGTTCTGCATCCTCTGCGAGATCGCCGAGCCCTCGTCCGCCGCCTTGATCGGCGTCTTGATCGGGTTGAAGCCGGTTGCCTTCTCAAACGTATTGGCCAGCTCCATCGGGACGGCGAAGATGCCGGAGCGGTCCAACCCCTCTGAAATCCACCAGCCAGGGTTCTTGCCGATGTCCTGAAGCTTCTCGGTGCGGTTTCCGGATACGGCCTTCATCCAGGTTGCCATCATGCCGATGGTCGTCATGGCGATCAGGCCGCCGACAAAGCGCGCCTGTCCTTCCTGAAGCCCGCGCAGCAACACCCGCTGATGCGAGGCCAGCGCGAAGGACTTGAATTGCAGCATGGCCCGGCCGGTCGGGGTATTGGCGAACAGCGGAGTATCGGCGACGCCCTTGGTCGTGATGATGGAGTCGACGTCCTTCGACAACGCCGCACGATAGGTGCGCGCCGCAACCTCGTCCGTCCAGCTTTCAACGTTCGCAACGCGGACCTTATCGACAGTCTCGCCGTGCTCGGCGAACTGGCGGGCAATGCGCTCGGCCATGCTCTGGTCGATGCCGAGATAGGCCAGATATGCCCGCTCCTTTTCGGCAACTTCGGCAAACTGCGCAGAGCCGCGCAGGATCCGGTTCTGCGTCATCACCGCGGCAATGGACTTCTGCATATCGGTCAGCAGCCGGATGCCGTTCCACTTCGAGGCGATGTTCGTCATGTTCTCAAGGAACGCCTCGACCGGCCCGCGCGAGGCGTAGGGGTCGATGATTTCCGAGAGCGTCGCCAATCTGGTTCCGAGCACGCGCTCGGTCACGACGCCGGCAAGCTGTGCTTCCTTCACCGAGGCCCGAATACCCTTCAGGTTCGTCAGGGTCTGGCCCAGCGTTTCCATGTAAGGCATCAGGCCGTGCACCATCGCCGGCCGTACGGTTTCCGTCAGGGACGCAATTGCCACCTCACCCATGGACCGCAGGTAGTTGAAGTGGTTCACCGAACGGACGATACGGGAATAGTTCGCCTCAACCGCAGCTCCCGGGTTGGTCCCGCGCAGCATGTCGCGGACTGCCTCAAGATCGCGGATATCGGCCTTCTCACGATCGGCAAGTTTCTTCAGCTGCTTCTCGTCAGTGATGCCGGCGCGCAGGTTGCGGTAATCATCCCTGATTTTGTTGATCTGGTCGACCATGTCGACAGACCCAAATTTACGGGCCAGCTCCACATCCGCGCCCATCACCCGAGTATAGCGCCGCGCCACGTGCTCAACGTCATGCTCGAGATAGTCCTCAACAGCCCGGCCGTTCGATGCGCGGAATAGGTCGGCGATGTTGAAGGTGCGTTCCTTGAGCGGTCCCCGCGCCTTGATCGTCAGGAAGTCGTTGCGGACTCCGCCGCCCGTCCGCCCTGTCAAAGTGTCGAATACCTCGTCCGCGATGCTCCTCGCGAGTTCCTTAGGATCGCCGAGGAATCGGCTTTCCCGGTCAACTCGAATATCCGCCTGGCGCTCGTTCAGCTTATCCTTGAGAACGGCAATCTTGCGATCGGCCTCCGCATCCAGCGCCTTATAGACCCGCTCGACCGCCCCCTTCATTTCCTCGGACGTCGAGAACCGCGGCGCCTTGCCGTCGACGCCAACGCCCGCCCTGGCAAGATCTGCCTCGAGCTGAGCGACAAGCTCCGTCAGGCGATAGGCGTCCTCGTCACCCCGCTTGAGCACAGCCCGCGTCTTACTGAAATCATCGTTCAGGGCTTCGACAAATTCATCAATGCCGGGCCGCTGGCTATGCTCCGGGAAATAGCCGTTTTCCCAGGCGTGCCGCGCCATGTCATCCAGCGTCCAGCCGCCGCCATTGCCTTGCGCCGTCCGCCGTTCCTTGCGGATCATGCCGGGCCGAGCCTTGTTCGTGATGCCGCGGTGCGCCAACTCGCCGGCATCATCAACCAGGCCGCCCTGCTCGACCACGAACTGAGACAGCGTCTTGACGCCCTTTGGTTTCGGCGCACCGCCCTGCACAATCCGCAGGGCCTGCCGGATATCGCCTTCCGACATTTCTGAGGTGTCAGCCACGTCCGCGCGCTGCTTCAGATCTTCCGCGCGCCTGACCTTCTCCATCTCAAGCGCGGAAATCTCGCGGTGCATCGGATCAAGCCGCCGCTCGGCCGCCTTGTCAAACTGCTCGGCCCACTTCGGTTGGTTCTGCTCAACCCAATCCTGCACCATGCCCTTGAACCCCTGCTCGTCGGCAGAGATTTTCCGGCTGTTCCACATGCGGGTGAAGTAGGACTGCGCCGTATCGACCGACACATCCGGCGGGAGGAGCCCCGCCTTGATGGCCTGCTCCTTCAACGGCTCGAACACATTGGCTCGGTATTCCTGCGCAACACGCGCCACGACCGGATCAGCATCCGTGTCGCCGCGGCGCATCGCCTTGCCGACGGCCTCCCGGAACTCATCCCGCGCGAGCTGACCACCCGCCTTGCGATGCTCGAGATAAGCGTCATTGGTCGCCTGAAGGGCCTTGGCGAGGCCCCCGTTGTATTCCTTCATGAGGGTTTCGACCGCCGGCGCGGACGCTACCCCCTCGAAATTCTTGGTCAGGTAAAGCGGGTTTTCGACCGTATCCAGCATGATTTCGCGATAGGCCGCCGACGGGCTATGCAAGGCGCGCAGCAGCGGGTTCATCTGGGCCGTGGCCGCCGCAGTCATGCGCGCCGCGCCGCCGGCAATGGTGTTCTCCTCGATCGGCGCCGCAGTGTTCGCAGCCGCGCCAGCGGCGCGCAGCGGCGCGTTAGAATTGGCAGCCTCAAGGAGTGCCTCCGGCGTCACAGAAGGCGCCCTAGCCGGCGCCTGAAGCTCCTGATCCAGCGCGGCAACGGCCCTCTGCCACTCACCCTTCGATAGCAAAGCTTGGCCCCCGACCCCCAACAGGCCACCCAGGAACAGCGAGGATCCTATCGCCGTGGCGCTTTCAGCCGCCGTCCTGGTCTGCTCGATTGATTGCAGCGCGCCTTCCTGAATGATTGCACTGACAGCATTCGCGCCGCCGACGACGGCACCGGCCTTGGCCAGCGCGATCCCGCCCTTGGCTCCCTTCACGAACGAGCCGCCAGGAATGAGCGATGTCGGGCTGAGCACGCCGGCCGCGCCTTCGGTCACAAGCCCCATCCACCACGGCTGCGAATCCAGGAGCTTACGATCCTCGGTCTCGCGCGCGATGTCCGCCCTGATGGCGTCGAATTTACGCTGATTGCGCGCCTCCGACAGCGCCTCAAAATTCACTTCGTCCGCCGTTCCCTTGATCTTGTCCCACGGATTGAAGCCAGGTTCGGCCTGGTTATCTATCCAGTATGAATTCGAGGCGGCCAACGCAGCCACCTCGTTGTTACGGCGGAACGCGGCGCCCCAATTCCATGACGGCTTTTGCGAGCCCTCCTCAAGATCGGCCGCTCCAGGCGCCACCGCAAACCCCTTCGGAACGTCGATCGTCCGCGACAGGTCAATAGCCTGATCCTCTTCAAGGAACGGCATCACTGCACCCCGAAGTTGGCGCGGGACAGGTCGACGTTGTCGGCCGTGATACCGGCGGCTTCGTTGATTTTGGCCGACTGCGCCGCGCGGGCCGCGGTCTGAGCGTCGCGCATCGCAGCTGGATCGGCGTAGAACTGCCTCGGGATAGTCTGCACGTGCCCGTTCTTGTCGACATAGGAAAGGACATAGGTCGGCGGCTCGCCGCGCGTGAACCGTTCGCCGGTGTTGCGGACCTCGTCAAAGCGGAGCTTTGAGCGCTCGACGTCGGCGCCGTTCAGATCCTTGATGGCGGCCAGAGCCTGCATTGCGATCTGCTCGCTGGTATTCTCCACCCCGGCGTAGGCCGGAGACCGTTCTGGCGGGTATTTCATCACCGTCTTAGTCCCGCTCACCGATGTCACGCCCCAGGTTTTCTTCATCTCCTCGAGCGCCAGCGTCTTGCTTAGCGAGACATCGCCATTTGCGAGGTACTTCTCCCGGAAGATTTCCTCGTAGTCTCCCATCGCGCGCACGCGCATTTCCGGACTGAAGGTCAGCTGCGGGTTGGGCGCCAAGCCAAGGAACGACGGATCGAACGCCGAGCGAATATCGTTGACGTTCAGTTCCTTCTTGACGACGGCAGTCACATCGTCTGACTTCAGCTTGGCCCTTACCTTCTGCTCATACTCCGGCGTCCGCTCTTCCATGATGCGCTTGGTGGCATCGGCCGCTGTCATGCCTCGATCATAGACGTAGTGGCGGAATGTCAGCGCGGCGTCGGTCAACTGCTTGCCGTCGGCGACACTGGCGAAGATGTCGGGATAGCGCCCGCCCACCAGATTTGCCGAGGTCTGTAGCGCGTTCTGCACCGTTTGCGCGTTGGGCGAAAAGAGAGCGCCCTTCAGAGCCACGCCCGCACTTGCCGGCACAATCCCGGTTTTCTCGGCAATCGTCTGCAACGCCTGCATATTGCCACCGAGCGATTTGAACCCGGCGTCCGCCCAATCCCGCTGATCCTTGTCGACCGGGTTCCACGCAAAATTCGGGTCGGCAATCGCCTTGCCGAAATTCACACTATCGGCCAGACCCTTGTCCCGCGCCGCGATCATGTTCTGCAGGCGCAGTATGTCCCCGGCATCCTTGAGCCACCCGTCCGCCCGCGCCTTCTGGATGTCCGCGAGCGTTGCGTTGTTGTCAATGATGGCCGTCTGCAACGTGTTAAAGCGGTCGTTGTAGACCTGTGTATCAGCCGCAGCCGTCGCAGCCTCGCGGCGCCGCATCTCAAGATCGGCCATGCCGGCAAGCTGCAGCCGCTTGTCGGCTGGAACGCCATCGAACCTCGCGTCAGGCTGGTAGACGCCGGGTACAGGACCATCACCTGAGCTTCGCGCGAGCGCCGCTTCCGAGAGACGACGGTTGCGGTTCACGCCCTTGTTGTCGTCCTGACGCGCCTCGATCGCCGCAGCTATTGCGCTGGCATCACCCGTGCGAGCCGCAGCCGCGATGTTCTCCGGCAGCCGTCCGTAATTGTAGGTCACCGAGCCGAGCGCGGCCTGCTGGTTCGGATTGAGGCGGGAAAACGCCTCCTCGCCGATCGCCTGCCGAACCTGGTTGAGCGACTCCTGCGTCCGGCGCTGAAGATCCCGCTCAGCATCCGCTCGCGTGACCGTGTCGCCCTCCTTGACGGTCCGCACCGTGCCGTCCGGACCCGTTATCGTGTCCGAACCATAGCCGAGCCGATGCGCGTTGACGTCCCAATATGTGCCGGTCTTGAAACCCTCCTTGTCCCTCAACAGCTGCATGGTGCGGTCGACCGCAGTCCCGGAGAACCCCTTGTCGATGCCCCAGCCCTTGGCGACGCGCTGGGCCTCCTCCGGGTCGCGCTTGGCGAGCGAAAGGAAACCGGTCTCAGCCAAATCAGCCTTGACCTTATCCTTGGCCTGCTGCTTGGCGATCGGCGTAAGTGTCGAGGAGTCGATCAGCTCCTCGACGTCGCGCTGATAGGCCGCGACCGCCTCTGGCCCGGACTGCAGCACGCCAGACTTGGCGCCGTCGAGCCGTTTGGTAATGCCGTCGATCTGGAAGCGGTCGCTCTCGTCCTTTTCCAGCCTGGCAGCACCGACAGAGAAGGTTTCCCGCTTCGCCCTGATGCGCGCCTCAAACTCCGGCCGCTGGCTTTCTGGCAGCGTTGCAAGCCATTCCTGCGAGCGCCTATCATAGTTCTCGAGCAGCTTGTCATGCAGGCCGAGAGCGCCCGGCTGCATGTCCTGCTTGGCCTTGTCTGTGTCGGCGACGAGCGAATTTGAAAATCCATCGAACGAGATCAGCGACTGAAACCGTTCCTGCTGGTTGACGCGATCTTGGTAATGGATAACGAGCGACTGCAGCTGCTTTCCGCTCTGCTCCAGTTGCTGCCCGACCGGACTTCCGGACGGATACGAAACGACGCCCCCAGGATCGAGGCTTCGGCCAGCGACAATGCGAGGAATAGTTGCCATCAGGCAAACGCGCTCCCGCCGAGCCGCACGGAAGAGCGCGGCGTATAGAGCTGGGTCAGGCCGCCGGCGACATTTGTGATCGCCCCGAGATAGCCCGCCTGCTGCTTCTGTTGCCCCTGCATAAACGCAAGATCGCCCTGCGTGCGAAGGTTCTGCTGCTTGATCTGAGAGCCAAACCGGATCGCGTCGACATCCATCTGGGTCTGGATAGCGTTATCGGCGAGGACTTCCGTCGGCGAACCAGCTAGCGAAACGCCAGAACCCGCCACCTGCACCAGCGCCGCCGACTGCGCGCGCCGGCCCCGGTCGTAAACCCGGGTCGCCTCATATCCAGCAGCAAGCCGCTCATTTTCAGCCGCCTGGTTGTAGGCTGCCTGCTGAGCCGCTCCGGCATCGGCTGCAGCATTTCCCTGCATAATAGAGCCCATGGCCTGAAGGCCAGTTGTCGCGATCAGCAACGGCGCCATAGCGCACATTATGAACCCTCACTATCGAAGCCGGGGATAATGGCCCGGATGGTGCACGGCACTGGATCTGGAGCTTCAATCCTCAATCGCCCCTGACCCTCCCACGTGTCATCAAGCTTCACTTCGTCCAGATTGCCGGTATAGAGCGAGACAACATCGGACGCCGCGGCCACAGTGTTCCGGCCGGCGCGCTGGAGCTCAAATCCATCCCTCGATGCAGACCGAACATAGATGTTCGCGCTTTCCAAGACCGACAGGATCACCGAGTTGATCCGCTTACGACGGCCCATAACAGAGCCGTCGCGCCCGCCCACATCAAGCTCCAGCGTTTCCGCCACCGCAGTATAGGGCAATCCAACATGCCATTTCGAAGCCGCGACCGGGATCGTCACAGCGCCGTCGCTCACAACCTTGTCACGGTAAACGACGCCATCAGCAAGGATAGATACGGTCTCGCCCTCGAGATGGTCGAGCCCAGAAACTGACGTCACTTCCGACCCATCATAAGTCAGTCCGGAATCAACGAGAAACGCATTTTCGGCGTCATCATATTCAAATCCAGGCTGCAGAACCTCAATGTAGCGCCGCGTCGCGCCTCCAATCGTACGCTTTACAACCAGCCAGATATCGTCTGAACCCGACTGTCCAGGCGTCGCCGCTACCCATTCCACTACCCCATGATCGAGATTGCCAAATGATCCACCCAGCTTGTGACGATGCCAACCCCTGACGTTCTGGTCGGCCTCAAAAGTCATCCCAGCGAACTGACCGTCATCCAAGCCCATCCAAAAAATCTGATCTGTCTCGCTCTGATAGCACAGCGATGAAATGCCAAGTTTCGGTATATGCTCTGAGATGATGCTGATCGGAGCCGTGGAATAGCCATTGCGCTCAAGAGAGAAGTTCATCTCAACAACAGATTTCCGATCGAAGCCTACATAAACGAACGTAGAACCCGCCTTAACGGGTGGGACGCTCGAGCACCGCTTGGTTGGAGATCCACGCGTTTTGAATTTTGAGGGTGTCAGCTGTTGATCAGCCCCACCACCCGAAAGCGTCCTAACCCCGCCGATCGTGCCTATGATTAGAAATCCGTCCGACTCTTCCAGCCAAGTAATCTCACGCGCGCCGGCAAACTGGAATGAGATCGCATCATCATCATCAGCCCCACCACGAAAGGATGTGAAGTCAAATGTTTTGGAACCGTAAACAGAATATTTCTGACCAAAGGTCAGCCGCTCCTCGAATATCTTCACCGAGCGTGGATATCCTCCATCACCTCCAAACCCGCCCAAACTCCACCGATACGATTTGTTTCCGGACCCAACAACTTCAGTTGGGAACGTGGAAAGCACGGATGCAGTAGCTGATAAACCATCTACAGCAACAGCCGTAATGCGCGCCACGCCAAACCCAGAATGCAGATAGGTCCACTGCACGCCGTAATTATCATCGAACGCGCTTGCAGAACCGTCGTAAGCCTCTCCGGTCTCCGAACCGCCGTCCCACTCGGCACCTTCCAAATGGGTTGGTGGCGTTCCGCCCATACGCACCTTTCCGGTCACGGTAAGGGGAGCTGTCGCCTGATATACATTCCCGTTGTGGCGTCGGTAGATCGGCGTTCCAGACACGCCAGAAGTCGTTAAGAACCCGCCAGACTCCCAAGGCTTCCATGCCTCATAGGTTTCGACCTGGATTTTGACGAGTTGACCGATCATTTCTGAGGTGAATACCGCAGCATCGGCCGTCAATGTAACGGTGCCTGTTGCAGCACTCGCATACATTTTTACGGACTCGTCAGAATTCCCGGCGGCAAACGGACCATCAGTCAGACTGACCTCATCCAACGTCCAACTTGTGTTCGATGAACGCGTGATCCTCCGAGGAGCATAGCTGGGATGTGTCAAATATAGAACGTCACCAGATTGTTCGAACTGGAGATCAACCACATCTGCATACGGATATGGCGTCGTCACCTCAACAACATCCGACCCATTTAGGATCGGCCCACCGTAAGCATACACCCTGAAATACAAATTCCCGAAGAACAGCATGTAAGCCTGATCCTCTGAGAAGACGAATGGGATCGGTCGCTCCTGCTGTGAACTTGACGTCTCGCCAGCGAAGTATGTTCCACCACGCTTGCGGATGCCACCATGCGGCAGGGTTATGAAGTTCTCGCACGTCCTCAGGGCTGACCGATAGAGATCTAGCGACGCCCGCGCGTGAAGGCGCGGCGAAATCTCACCCCTGACAAAGCTATCCTGAGATGGAAAAAGCGTCATCGAACGTCAGACCAATCGCCGCGCTGCTGCGCCCAGGACGGAACGGTCGCCGCCGAGCTTGCCACAATCGAGTTAATGCGACGGGCTTCTGAGATTGCTTCGTTGTAGACGACCTGAGCTCCCTGCAGAACGCTTGGCTTGTTCGTCAGCGGCATGGCGATTTTCATCGCGAGCCGCGCGGCTAGGGCTTCAACAAAGAGCGGATCCCAATCAGCAGGATCGGTCAGGTTGGCGATGTAGCGAACAAGGCGCGGGCCGGAATAGTTGGTCAGGAGAAGCCCGCCCTCGTGCTTGAACGGGATGCGGGCGCCCTCAGCCTCTCCGGTATCCGTCAGCGGAAGAACGCGCAGCGCATCGTCCGGAACGGAATAGCCATATCCATAAACGTCGCCGGTCGGTGCGTCGGCCTCCGGATCAAGCTCGACCCTGAAGATCGCAAACGACCATGCGTTCTTCATCAGTTCAGATTGCCGGGTCGTTTCATAGTGAAGATTGAGCAGGCGCGCCGCCTTGGTATTGTCGTCCAGGCTGTCGATTGGCGCCTCGACAAGAATGCCGAGCGCCATGTTCGCAAGATCTTCTACGGTAACGCTTGCCATCAGCCGTAACTCGCAAACGAGCCATGCAGTCGATCTGCGGCAGCCCGATAGGCTTCATGGGCTTCCTCGGCAGTGTCAAAGCTGCCGATTGTCTTTGCTTTGCGGTTGACTTGGATCGTCGCCCTGAAGCGACCATCTCGGCAGGAAACGCCCTTCAACCCGGTCTTGTTATTGCGGTAAATGGACCTATTCATGCCGTTTTGTGGCAATGAACAAGCGCGCAGGTTGTCGATCCGGTTGTCAGATCGAGTGAGATTCTTGTGGTCAATCTGTTCCGGCTCAGTCCCGCGAACCATTTTCCAGATGATGCGGTGACCGAAAAAAAGTTTGCCGTTCAGTTTGACGACCAAATAACCCTGAACACTGATATTGCCCGCAGACTTACCGGCCCATTTGGTGTTGAAGCAACGCCGATGCTTATCTCGCACGAAGTGATGGAGTGGGCGGTTCTTCCAGACGAGTGTCCCTGTCATGCCGTCATACGAGAAACATTCGCGCAGATAATCCGGTGAGGGCAACGTATTCGCCATGGTCAGCCCTTGATCACGTTAGGGTGCAGGACCGGACGCCGACTGACCTCTTCCTTACGTCTGGCGCCAAGACGAGGCGGACGATGCAAATCAGCAGTAGGATCAACAGCAGCGCGCCGAAAGCCTTCGCGAGCGCGTTCGAGCGGCTTGATCGGCGCCGCCTGAGTAGGCTCGGGCTGCTGCACCGGCTCATTTGGCCGTTGCTTCCTGGGGCGGCCAGGCGGGTTTCCCGTCGGCTTGTAAGGCATCGATCGTCCTCATCAAGGAGTGAGAGGCGGCCCGTAGGCCGCCCCGGCTTGCGCATCGGAGGTTACGATTCAGTCGTACGCAGGAACACGAAGCCCGTGTTCTTGATGTCAGTCGCCGTCCGATTCCAGTTGGCCGCAGCAGCCAACTCGGTGTCGGTCGGGAAGACGCCAGCCACGGAGCCGTGCAGCCAGTCGAAGCCGCGCGGATGGATGATCATCTGCCGGCGAGCAACCAGCTCGGTCACGCCGCCGCCGTGCGCCTGGCGCGGCTTGCGGTCGGTCTCGATCGGGCCGCCCTCGGTATTGACCGGGAGTTCGTCGTAAACGACGGCGCCCGGCTTGAAGATGATCGCGTTGTACTCGTTCGAGCCGGTCTTCGTGATACCGTCGTCGACGATCACACGCAGGCCCTGATAGGTCGGGATCATCATGCCGCCCTGCTCGGAGGGGGGCATGTAGTCGATCAGGTCCGCCTTCTTCAGAACCTTCATCTGCTTGGAGTGCATCAGCACGCCGACGAAGCGGTCCGCCTGGTCGCCGTGCAGGTACGCCGCATCGATCAGGTCGGTGTCGACGATCGAGGCATTGGTGTCGCGGATCATGTCGCTGGAGTCGTTCGCGATGTTGTCGGCGAGAACGCCGGCTATCGAGGCGAGCACCATCTTCTTGATCGCACGCTGCCAGTAGTCGGTCTGGCGATCCGCAATGACCTTGCCCGGATCATCGCCGGCGAGAACCGCCGTCAGATCGGGCCAGGCCCACGCCTGAGCGCGCATCTGGCGAAGCGCAGTCTCGGAGCGGGTGAGCAGCTTCTTCGTCTCGATCGAATCCGACGGATCGTCGTTGATCGGCTCAGAAGCATCGCCAGTGATGTCCTTCCAACCCGGCAGTTCGACGAACTTGCCACCCTCGCCGAACTTGCCGGCGATCATGGGATCGGTGCCGAGGAGGCCCGCCTGGAAAATGTCGAGGACTTCGACATGCTTTTCAAACGAGTAACGAGCGTAAGGAGTCGGCAGGATTACGTCAGAAATCCTGGTATATGCGTCAGCCATTGAGGCAGTCCCTTCAGAAAGGGCACGGCCGCGTGAATTGGAGTGCTACCTTCTGGGCACCCAATGGTCAGGATCAACGCCTGCTTCACGCGCTAAACGCCGCGCCTTGTCAGGGTCGCTTTTCACCAGGGCTGTAATCTGCGTGAGGTTCTTTTCACCCTTGAAGGGATTCGGCCCACCTTGGCCGCCCTCGCCGTCAATCGTGTCCTCGGCGAACATCTTCTCGCCGATTTGCGAAAACGCCACCGCCAGAGCCGGGTCGGTCAGAGCGCCATCGTTGAGGATGATGCCCGACTTCTTGAAGCTCTCGACAAGCCCGAGCTTCTTCAGAGCCCGGTTTGCCAGTTCGTGCTTGGCCTTGAAGGTCTCGGAATCCTGCGGACCCCATTCCTTCGCCAGCGCGTCAGCAGTAGTTTCGACGGCCTTGGTCAATGCTGTCACGTGCGCCTTGGCCTGTTCAGCCTGGGCGAGCGCGAAAGCATCGTGCAAGGATTGAGCCTGCTTGCCGTTCAAGCCTGCCTGATGAGCCCACGTCTTGAAGCTGCCCGCAAGGGCCTCGTCATACGGGAGATCAGCCGGCAGCCCGTCTGGCCGCTTCAGCTCATATGCATCTGGCTTTTCCGGACGCCCGATTTTGGAATAGAACTTATCCCATTCCGCAGCCGGCGCGTCATCGGCAGGGCGGCGGACCGAAGAACCGATGATCGATTCCTGGTTGACGGCTGCCTTAGCCAGATCCTCTACAGATTTGTAGCCCTTTGTCTCGACCCATTTCCGGGTGCCTTCATCTTGAAGACCGGCGAAAGGCGATGCTGCCGCAGCGGCGGACCCGTTATCCGCTCCGGCGTTCTGCGTGTCAGGGGTGCCCGCCGACGCAGCAGATTGCTGCGCCACGGACCCTGCGTCCGCGGTAGTCATGAAAAACCTCGATTGTTGGAGTGCTATTCCTCGGCAAACCCAAAGCGCGCGATCCGCTCCAAGCGGAGCATTTCGCTTTCGTTCAGGCTGGCGAAGCTCGAAACCACGGCGAACAAGGCACGCTTGCCGTTCAACTCATGGCAATTGATCTCATATCCCTCGGTCGTGCCGGTCTCGGCCTTCCATGCGGCGACCGACGGCACGCCATAGAAGCCGGCGCGGCGCGCAAGGTCGGTCAATACGATCAGGCCGTCACCACGGCGCGGCGCATCACTGAAGAGGCGGGCATAGGCCAGCCGCACTTCGGCGGCTTGCTGCTCACTCGTCGTCATCGCCGGTGATCCGGTGGACATATTCATGCTCGAGCCAGTTGATGGCGCCGAGCATTTCGTAGACGTTCATGTGCTCGCCGGCCCAGCAGGACAGGCGGCTGCCGTCGGACGTGAACCCCGTCCCGACGAAGTTTTGCAGCTGACCGGACTTCGCCATGGCGAGCATGTCTTCCAGCGCCTCAACGAGGGCCTTGTTTGGCTCGCCTAGCTGAAGCGGACGGTTGCCGGAAATGCTGATTACGTTGCTCATTGCGGCGCCGCCGCGCCAAGGTTCGGGATGAGGCCGGCATCAGCCGCTTGCGCCATGGCGGGCACGGCATCCTTGGCGACGCCAGCCGCCGCCTGAGCCGCGGCAAGGCCCTGCTGAGCTTGCGCCGCGCGTGCCTGCTGCGCCCGGAACTCAGTGACCTCTTCCTTACGCTTGAGAATGGATTGCGGCGCGCGGCCGGCAGAGTGGAACACCCGCAAGCTCTCGTCCTCATCGAGGTTATCGAGCACGCCAGGCTTGGCCTGTGCCAGTTGCGCCGCAAAGCTCCAGGTCTCGACAACAGCCTTTGCTTCACCTGCCTTCCGTAGGATGTCGAGCGGAGACGTGAATTGAACCCTGATGCTCTTGCCCTGAAGCGACTGCGGCGGGACGAACCGGCTATCCGGCTCATAAAGCCCCTTGCTTTCGAGGATTGAAAGCTCGCGGTCAGTCTGCATCGAGAGACCGTTCTGGATGCTTGATCCGGCCGGGCCAAGCAGCGCGCCCTTCTCCTCCTGCCTGATCAGCGCCTCGGTCGCGGTCTGATTGCCGGGCTTGGAGACCAGCGTCTGGAACAGGTTGACGTAAAGCCCCTCCTGGATCGTGTTGCGGCTTTGCTCGATATACTGGAACGCATAGTCCGGACGTGCGCCCGTGACGATCGGCTGAGCCATCAGGCGCCCATTGTCGTCGATCAGGCCGGGATGGCGCGAGCCGGGATCCAGCGGCGGAAGCCAGTCGACCTTGCTACCGAGGGCGAGCGCAGGATCGGTGATGCCCTGCAAGCCGCGCAGCGTGCCCTTCCTGACGGCGTTGATCTCGCGGACCTCAGTCAGCAGCTCAATGACCGGGCTGGTGCCGTAGTCATCGCCATCATCCCTGCCCCAATTGAAGCAGGCCACCGGGAATGACTGAAAATCCTTCTCCTTGACGATTTTCTCATCCTGGCAAACCACATGGTAAGACCGGAATGGCCCTTCCAGGTAGATCGGAGCGCCGCCGACACGGGCCACCTTGCGGTCATAGTTCGGGCAAATGGCGTGGACGAACTCGATAAGCTCGTCGCATTGCTTCGGGTTCTTAGCCATTTCGATGATTTTGGCCGGCAGTTTGTCGCCAAACATCTGATATGCGACGCGAGCGGAACGCTTATAGCGCCGGTGCAGCGTGTCGACCTCGCCCCATTTGTTGCGGGCGATCCAAACCTCGGCCACCGGTAGCGAGCGATAGCGAATATACCGGCCGCTGAAATCCTCTTCGGCATAGAGATAGGCCGGGCCGAACCGAACAATATTCGCATAGCATGCCTGCATGGCCGGCACGTAGCCCGAACCGGGCGAATAGCGGATCGAGAACAGGAAATCGCGGACCTTCTCGGCCCATTCCTTTTCCTCGTCGGTTTCCTCGTCGTCCATGGCCGCGGTCGTGAGGCCCTGCCACTTATCGTTCTGTGGCGTGATCAAGCTTTCGAGGCCCGCGGCAAGCCGGCGGCCACCGGTACGAACCGTCGTGTCATAGACCCGGCGCGTGCGGCGATCGGTGCGCGTGACCTGATTATCCGACCGACCCGCCGAAAACGCATGGCGAAGCGGCTCCGGCGCATCCGGAGCGCAGTATTCCGCGACGTCCTTCCATACGGACTCGTAATCCTTGCGCGTGTCCTCGAGCTGAGACTGACGCGACAGGATCTCTCTGGCGGTTACTTCAGCCATTTACTGACCCAGCACCACGGATTTAACGGGGTTCAGCACCGGCCGCGCGCTGGCGACGTCGCTAGATTTCAGGTCGGACACGATGTTGGCTTGCGAACCGCCACGGGCCGCAGCCAGCCGACGGGCTTCGTCAGACTGCTGCTGAGCTTGGAAGCTATCAGGCTGCGGCGTGCGCGGCGCCGGCGCTGGCGTCGGCATTGATGGAGTGTTGAACAGGCACATAGGTTTCCCTTGTCCAATCGTAGAGGACGAAGTCCTCGCCACCCTTGCCGTATGCCGGCAGGTAGCAGCGAAACTGCCCGCCGATCCGCTCTAGGAAGTGGCGGGCTTGTCTGTGTCGCGCCAGCGCGCGAGCCTCGACCCTGAGCGCGCCAGCCTCATAAACGGCCGGTTGCAGCTGCTCGGTGATGAAGCGGACCATGACCGGCAGACATTTCGTCAGCCGATCCGTGCCCCAGCTCCAAGCTATCCAGTAACCTTTGCGGACCTGACCGCATCCGAAGGCGGCCTCAGGATTTCCGTTCAGCTCGACGCAGAACGCGAAGTCTCGGAGCGACATGGCCGCGATAGCAGGCGCGCTCCATTCATCTAGTTGCGCCTCGACCTCAGCCCGATCGGCCGCCCTCATATGCGCCGCGATATAGGACAGGTCGCGGAACGTGGCGTCGACCACGCTGGTGAACATCACATGCCTTCAAGCGGATCAGCCTGCCGGATGTCGCGCGGCCGGATCACGATCCGAGCATTGTCAGCGTCGAGATGCGTGTCGCATTCCTCGCAGCGCCTGCGCTCGATGTCATCGCGATAAGGATGGTCCTTGCCGCAGAGCTTGCAGCGCACAACGGCCGGCATCAGAAATGCTCCAGCGGATCCGCGCCGAGCGGGTTGCGCGCCGCGGCCTTCTTCCTGTTCTCAGCCCGAAGCGCCGGCGGCAGCAGAGCATGGCGCAACATCATGATCCCGTAGCGCGTGGCAGAGAGCAAGTCGTCGGCTTCCTTGACGATCTTGCCGTCCTTGCGATGATAGAGGCGAAACTCCTCAAACCATTCAGCCAGGTTCGAGAAGACCTTGAGCCGGCCGGTCTGCATCCTATCCAGCATGTCGAAGACGCCGGCCTCGACACCATTTGTCCCATCCGGGAACGTTGCGCGGCTGCCCAGCATGTTGAGCCCGTGGCTCTCATACTGCTTCGCCAGCTGCTCACCAGAGCCCTTATCGTGCTGCAAGCCGTCATGCGGCCATGCCCACGGAATCCAGTTTCCCCAGGCTTTCAAGGCCGCAGCGTGCAGGATCGGCGTTTCCTGCCGTGCGCGATATGCCTTGGTCACATAGACCACGTCGCCTTCAGGATCGAACGTGATCTCCACAGCAGCGAACGGGTGGTCCCACCCGAAATCCATGCCGCCGATCTTCGGCCAGTAAACCGGCATCTGGAACGGGGCGACCGTGATTTCCTCTTCCGCGATCGGGAAGATGCGACCTGAACCGAGAACCGGCGTCCCCTTGGACCGCGCCTCTCGTTCATGTGCCGGAAAGCTCGCGATGATGCGCGCCCGTTCCTCTGCAGGAATGTGCAGAGCATCATCAATGGTCATGTTTGTGTCGTGGCGATCGCTCGAATTCTCGGTCAAGAAGCGCCTCACCACTTCCGACATGCCGAGCAACGGCGTGAACGTCAGATAGACGAGACCGCCCGTCGCGATCGTGCGCGCCAAGCCCTCGTCATAGATATCCTGCGGCGGCTCCTCATCGAACCATACCACATCAACCGGCGGGCCCTGCCACTTCTGGCGGCCCTGCTCGTAATACTTGAAGCGCAGCGTCGACAGTCCGCCCGATTTGTGCCGGACCTTCACATAGTCCAACAGGTCCGAGACGCCGCGCGCCGGCGCCGTGTCGACGATGCGGTCGGCAGGGATGGTGCCCTTGCCCTGGTCGCCGACGTTCCCAAGCAGAACACGCTGCGGAT
The DNA here is from genome assembly GCF_000426845.1 of Bradyrhizobium sp. in8p8. Lineage (GTDB taxonomy): Bacteria > Pseudomonadota > Alphaproteobacteria > Rhizobiales > Xanthobacteraceae > Bradyrhizobium > Bradyrhizobium japonicum_C. Next base: position 446,980 of record NZ_AUGD01000002.1, read on the forward strand.
TGTCGCGCGTGGTCTCTCCGGTGACGCCCGCCGCCCACATGACGACTGGCTTTTCGAAGCGGCGACCAACCCACCAGGACGGATAGTCTCCGGTCAGATGATAGGCGCCCTCGCAACCGCCGCAGAACGTCTTGCCGTTCTGATTTCCGGCGCGCAGAAGTCGCTCGCGAAACTTAGCGCCAGCCGCATGGAACACCTTCTGCTTCTCATACGGCCCGTAAAGAGCCAGCCGGTTGCGGTCGGCAAGCTCAAGATCCTTCCATAGCGCGTCAAGCTGATCCGGCGACAGCGCCGATACGATCGACTCCCAATTCTTTGACGCGGCCGAGGATACGTTCACGCTTCTGTTCCGTGGTCAATTCGTCAAACTCGCCGGGCTTCCCGACCTCAGAGCGATCAATAAACATGCCCAGATGCTTACCGATGTCGACCAGGGCCGCCCGCTTGTCAGCCAGCTTGAACTTCACCTTGCGAACGTCGCGAGTCTGCCCCCCGCGCGCATCCTTGAAATCCTCGACCGTGACCTCTTGAAGTGCTGCGGCCTGATCACGCGTCAGAGCGCTGAAATCGAGGCAGGGGTCACCGTCCGCGCCCACCCGCATATAGTCAGCCATGTTGGCGAAACCGAGCTTAGCAAGCTCCCTGAGCACATTCTCGACGGTGATCTCTGCCCTCTCGGCCCCTTTGGCCAAGATTTCATGCACGCGTGTTGAAATGTGTTCCTCGCGCGCAAGCGCAGCCGCATTGTGCCGGTTCTCTTTGTACCCGGCCTCGACATAAGCATCACTGGCGGGCTTCCCCGCCGCGAGGGCTTGAGCGAAGCGCTCATGGCGGGGGTTGTTGAGGATGGGCAAGGCTACTGCATATCCGCAAGGCGCGCCGCACCCTGACCGGCAGGATTGCCGTGAGCGGCCTTGTCCTCAGCATCGCGCCAGCCAAAGCCGTCGACGCTCTCGAACTCTCCACCCTCGCGCATGCCGATCATGACGCCGGGGCCGACCTGCTGATAGGTGTACTTCTCGGCGTTCTCATTGCCCTCCGCAGCGAGGCTGCCGTCGACCTCAGGCGGGCCGTTCTCCATGATGGAGATGTTGATGACCTCCTTGCGGGGATCCTTGTCGAAGATGCCGTCGGTTTCCTTGAGAGTGGCCCAGCGGTTCGTAGCCACAGCCGCAGCGCGCGCGCCGACGGTGTCCTTGACCGAAAGAGCCTTATTCGCCGAAGTCGTGCGAGCGGGCTTCTCTGCCTCGCCTGCGGCGTCTTTGGCGGCCGAGCGTTTCGCAACTGATTTCTTCGCCATGTGACTTGTCCCTGAGTTGGGGTTTACCCGCTCAGATGCGGGGCGCATGAAAAACTTGCTGACGGGGTTTTACGTTCCGAAGCGGCCCGGTTTGCTCACAAACTGCTTTCGGGCACGAAAGCGAATGTCCGGGCCGCTCCGAAGTGAAAGGAAAAAGCCCCGGCTCTGGGGGACAGGAGCCGGGGCGTGAAGTCTAGGGAGGAAACGCCCAAGAAACGTCGGAAGGCCCGACAAGGAAACGGCAAAGCTATCCGTCTGGCTTGAACCGCTTGCGGCAAGCCCGGCGGAAAGGCCAATGACCACTTCACCGTTGGGGTTTTCTCGCATGTTCCAAACCGATTTGCCTATTGTGGAAACTACATAGACGCGAGGTTACGCAGACGTTTTCCAGGTCGGGGTTTGCGGCTGGTCTTGCGCGCTACCGGCTTCGGCCTCTCGCCGCGGAAATACTTGGTGTACCGCGGCGGGTCGGTGCGATTGTATTCGCCGCCGGCATGACCGAGCACTATGCGAAACATCTCGGAATCGCGGACGCGCTGCGCACGATGGTTCGGGTTCGACGGGACATGGTAGATCCCATGGATATCCGGGATGCCAGCCCAATCGTCGCCATCGGTCTGAAAGAACACATACCCGGTGAAGATCGGACGCTCCGTCACGTGGTCCCGTCCATCAACCTTCTGACAACGCGCATAAGTCGGCAAAAACGCGCCGTGGTTCGTCTTCTCGATCTCCCGGCGGGCGATGTGCTCCATCTTCGAAACCGTCTGCGCGACCGTCCAATAGCGCTCCGTCATACCTCGGCTCCAAGCATCTTGCGGGTGAGTTCCACGGCGTTGCGAACGCCCATCTTCTCGAAAACGTTGGCCCGGTGGGTCTCCACCGTCCGGTGATCAATCCCCAGCTTCGCCGCGATCTCCTTGTTGCTCCAGCCCTTGACCACCAGCTCGCAAACAGCTTCCTGCTTCGCTGTCAGCCGATCCCCGTCCATGCGCTGCTTTCCTTTCCTGGTAAGCTCGTAACCACTCTCTCGACCTCTCCAGCCGCTCTTGCGCGTCGGTGCGCGTGGGCTGGCGGATGCCGGTGTCGGGCGCGACCGTTCTTTGCGTTTTCTGCAAAGAAGTCTTCGGCGGCTCTCTCACCGAGCCGTCTGAGGGATCGCGGATCATTGGATACCCTTCCCGTGAAGCAGCTTCTCCACATCAGCGACCATGTTGGCCTCATAGCCGGGCGGCCACTTGGACGGGAATCGCCAACCTCCCTTGCGGTTGCGGGGATATGGCTTCCCGAGATGCTGCTTGCCGTACTCGTCCCAAGCCTCAAGCTGGAGCTGATCCAAGACCTCGATCATGCCGTCATCCGCAGCGAACGCGGTCGCCGCATGGTCGGACCAGCGCTGTTGGTTCAGCCAAGTGATCGCCTGGGGGATGAACTGCGTTCCAATCTTGCCGCGTCTGGACTCCTCTGCCGCTAGACGCTTGGCTGCGTCGATCATCGCGTCAGGGTCAACCCCCGTCTTCGTGAGCGCGTTGAACTTCTGCTCTGCCGGCTTCCGTGGATTGGGCCCGTCTCGGCGTGGGTAAGCCTTCCAAAATTCTTCGAACTTCGAATCCTCCACGGGTCGCGTCGCGTCAGCGACCGACCGAGAGACTTTTCCTTTCCCTTCCCCTTCCCTTCTCTTCCCTTCCCCTTGGACTTGCACAAGGGGCGTGGCCCTCGCGTCATCCACGCGTGCCTCACGCGTCAAGATGTTGTTTTCGTCAGGCTCGGGTATGTCCGACGCTTTTTCGCGGTTGTTGATGACCTGGTGTTGATGCCAGCTCGGAATGTGCCCGTATTCCTTGCCGTCAACTTCGTACTTCACGATGAAGCCACGCGTCATCAACGCGTCGAGCACGCGTGAAAAGTCGCATTCGTCGTAAGGAAGGCAGTCGAGCTTGAGCTGACGGGCCGACCAACGAAAGCGCCCCTCCCTATCAGCGGCGGTCCAGAGGCCGGCAAACGCCAACCGTAGCGGGAGTTTGGTTTCCTTCTCCGCTTCATACAGGGCTTCATGCCTGAAGAACTCAGGTTTGATGCTACGAATGCGAGCCACGCGAGCCCCCGTGAACGAAGTCGAAGATTTCCTTGGCGCATTCGTCGGCGCCGCGGTGGATCTGCGAGCCAGTGAACCGCATAGTCAGGTAGCCGCGATCATGCGCAGCCTGGTCTTTGCGCATGTCGTGGCTGATCTGGTTCACAGACGAATGATAGTCCTTACCGTCGCATTCGATCAGCAGCGCGCCGCTGGTCCTCGGGTTATAGATTGCCCAATCCGAGCGATAGATCGCCCATTTGAACTGCGGCACAAGCAGCAATCCCCTTGCATCCTGAGACGGCTCCGAGGCCAGCAGCAGAGGCTTTCCATTGTGCTGGAAGCACAGGATTATTGCCGCACCAAGGATTGTCTCAATCGGGCTGTCGGCCGTGCGATTGGCTTCCATAGCCACCCGAGCACGTTCCACTACGCTGGCGAAGGCGCTTCCGATCGCTACAGGCTTGAACTCGCCAATAATCTCCTCGGAGCCCTGGACGTATGGCCGCGGGAGCGGATAGCCGTCATCATCCAGGCCATCATCATATCGAGGCATCAGTCGATCCCAAGTTCGCCGCGGTAAAGATCAACCAGAGCTTCGCGGTTGCGGCGCTTCTCTGCGTCCTCGCGCTGGGCTCGGATGATCGCCCGCAATGCTGGGATATCAAATCCGGACGATTTCGCTTCCGCAAAAACGTCGCGGATGTCCGCGGACACCTCGTCTCGGCTGTCCATCAGGTTGTTGATGCGCTCGACCAGCGCCTTAAGCTGTCCGTTGTGACCCTGCGCTGGAGTGTCCATTTGCGCTCTCTGTGTTGGCGGTGACGGGAACGCGGTGGAAACTCTGGCGAAGCATGAGCGGAACGCCGTCGCTCAGGATATTTCGCATGTGGTCCGGACCCAGCTCGATCTGGATCAGATCCTCCGAGCCGAAGAGTTGGAAGTTCAGGACATAGCGGCCGGCGTCCGGAGACGTGAGCCAGGCGAGCTTTGCGATGCTCATGCGCGCAGCTCCCGCCTGATCTGAGTAACCCGCTCGAGCACATGCACGCGGTGCCGGAGCCGATCGCGCGACTTCGGAGAGGCTTTGCGGAGCGCGTCCTTACGACGCTTCAATAGGTCGCGGAGTTTCATGCTGTCCTCGCAAATTCGCCGAAATGCTCGATAGCGGCTTGTGCATAAGCCGCGTGCGCCTCTTCAGCTGTGTGGAAGTACCCCAAGAAGATAAGCTTCTCGCCTACCTTGATCTGGCTGCGCCACTTCTTGCCCTTGTGGGCTGCGTGATAGTAGGCACCCTTAAGGCCAGATCGATTGTTGGACTGAACACGCTTGTTCTGCTTCTGTTGGCGTGACGTAGCCAAGCGAAGGTTAGCTATAGCGTTGTTGGTCGGGTTGCCGTCGATATGGTCGATTTCACCGCCACCGATCGTCGGGCCGTGCATATAAATCCATGCGAGCCGATGTGCGCCCATTTGGGCATGCCCAGGCGCGCCGATCATGATATAGCCTCGGTTCAGCGCTCCCGCAGGTTTGCCCAATAGATGCGGATTAGTGTAATGAACCTTCTTCCAAGTAAAGACGCCCGTTTCGGGGTTGTAGTCGAAATGCTCGCGCAGCAGCGATTGAGATGGCAGTTCCCGGATCTTCAACGAAACTGCTCCTCCAATTCAGAGATGGTTCGCGCAACTTCTTTGTCGCTATCAATCAAGCGCTCCATCTTCCTTATGCCAAAGAGCACGGTCGTGTGGTCACGCCCCCCCAAGCGTCGTCCAATCTCTGGAAGACTGCGAGATGTGAGTTTGCGCGCTAGATAAAAGCAAGTCTGCCGAGCCCTGACCAATTGCGCGAGGCGCCGCGACGATTCCAGTTCGTTCATCGAGATGTTGAATCGCTTGGCGACACACTTGCCGATCTCTCTGATCGTCGGCTTGCGCGGCCCCTCCTCGATTTCGGTCACGATTTCAGCGATAGCCATGCTGGGCGCCGGCGGCGCGGGCTCTGGCGGCGCTTCCAGAACCACGACCGGCGAGACCGTCCGAAACTCGTCCCCGTGAAACTGCACTAACCGCGACAAGAGCGCGTTGCACGAGTGCATGTTCTTGGCGCGCAGACCTTCCTGATATGTCTTGAATTGCTGACTCTCTTCCATCACTTCCCCCGTTTCAGAAACTCGCGCATCCTAAGTTGCGCCGCGATCCGTTCTTTTCGCTGCGTCCACCAGTAGACCAGCGCTTTCCAAAGCCGCATCAATCTCTTCCTTGAGCTTGCGTTCTCGGTCTCCTGCCTGTTCGACGCGCTCACACACCCGGCGGTAAACCTGGATGAGGTTGATCCCCACACTGAAGCGAGGCTCTGCGGCCTCCTGCGATGAAATGTACTTGCGTACCCACTCGGCCGACGCGCCGACCATCTGGCCGACCGTGTGATAGGCGACCATTCGCGATCCTGTGCGCCGCTCCTCGCGCTCGACTAGCGCCGCTGCGGCGCTCCTTGTGATGCTGACTGCCCCGTTCATTGGTTTACGCTTCCCACTAATTGGTCTCATTTCCCCAACGCTCCATGCTTGAATCATCAAGTCATGAAGCAATTCGACAACGACAACGACCCATTCACATTCACGACGCTCGGCGCTGCAACGCTGAACGTCGTTAGGTGGTTAGAACAAGACAGACAGAAGCCAGCGGCAGGCGATCAAGATCAGGCCCCAGGCAATGAAATTGACAAGCAGCGCGAACACGACCGCTTTGTTGAGACGCGCTTGAGAGAGATTGAGAGGTTCGAGCGCAGGTATTTGCGCAATCGACCCTGAAGGCATGCGGACTATTTCGGTGCGGTGATTGTATTGCTTCTTCGCACCACCACCCGGCGCGTCAGTGCTTATCCCCGTGAGGCTGGCGCGCCGGTTCATGCTTCACCCGCAGCGGTTGCATTTGTTCCAAATCGGGAAACATCCGATGCCAAATTTTCCCGCTCCTGCGACGCAAGTTCACTTGCGCGTGCGCCGCGCATTGTGGTTGCATTGTGACGCGCACATTTCGCGCCAACAACCAGCGCGGGGAAATTGGAATGACCCAGGATTTCGCGGAGGAATTTGCCGGCCTGCCTACTTACTTCGTTACGAATGCGCGCACCGAGGCGTTCGGGCACAACGTCCGCGTCTATCACTGGGAGAAGCGTGGAAGCATCCTGGCTCCGCAGTTCATTGCGGTACTGCCAGCGGCAGAACTCGTGATGATCAACCGAGATATCCGCGAAGCAGTGTCGCGGATATTGCTCGGAGGAGGTCAGGAGGTCGGCGCGAGCGCTCATTGAGCGGCCTCGAGCGTCAGGTAATCGTCGGCCGTCGAGGCGCCCTGCGTAAACTCCACGATCTTCTCAATGGTCGGCCAGTCAGGCCGTACCTTGCGGCGCCGAATCCGGCTCACCGTTACGCGCGTTTTGCCGATGCCGGCCGCGACGGCGTCGTCATCGAGGTTGTGAAGTGTCATGTAATCCGAGAGGTGCATGACGGATGTTGTACGCTAGGCGTACATAAGCCGTCAAGCACTTTGTACGCACCGTGTCATTTTCCCGGAACACCGGACCGTGCATGATGCGTACATGGCAAAACGACCCCAAAAACCGGCGCCGAAGCCAAGATTACGGCCCCTTTATCAAAAGACCTTCATCCGGGCATGGCGGGAACACCGCGAGATGTCCCAGGAGGAACTTGCCTATAAGGTGGGCGAGTATCTGCGGGAAGCCGGGATCAGTGAGAAGGGTTACAGCTACGCAAGCATTGGCCGGATCGAGAATGGCCGCATGCCATACTCCCAACCCATCATGGAGGGCATCGCTGACGCCCTGGGCGTGACCGTGGCGACGCTGATTGCCGAGCCGCCCCCACAGGAGGGCGAGGAAATGCCACCGGACAGGGAAACCCTGATCCAGCTCTGGCACGACGTTAGGCGCACAGTCCGCCGCTGACACAAGTTAACCCGCTGATTCTAGCGGGTTTTCTTTTGCCGAAAAAATATGTACGCCAGACGTACGATTTTCCTTGCGGCGTATGTACGCATGGTGTACGTTCGTTTCCATCAGATCGACGGGGAAACGATATGCTCCAGCGCACACCATCCCGGCTCATAGCCGTCAGCAACCTGCTCAATCAGGACACCGGCAAGCTTAACCGCGATGTCTACGAGGCGCTGGTGCGCCGCGAGGCAATGCGGACCTTCGCGAGCTGCGCGCCGCGCTATCTCCGCGAGGCTTCCAAGCTCTACCGCGGATATGTCGCTGATCAAGTCATCGCTTGGCGCCAGGCGCGCGGCCTGCCCGTAGCGACCTTGATGATCTCGCCCTTCTCTGGCGGCTTCGGGAGTGCGTTCTGATGCTCCGCGCCCTATCCGAACTCGCCTCTCTCAGCCTCTTCCTCTCGATGATCTTCGTGGTGGGAGTGACGCTGCAATGAGCCCCGATACCCGCGCGATCGTCCGAGCGATCCAAGAGCAATTCCACCAGATCATGAATGCCGATCCGCAAGAGAAGCGCCGGCTGATCGATCTGATTTTCGACTACGAAACCGTACAGCAGTCCGTCGCCGAGGCGATGGCCGAACCGGAGTTAGCCGCATGAATTTGCCCGCCGAGAACGTGAAGCCCGCCGCGCCAGATCAATACGACTTTTGGCGCCGCCGCATGGCCGGCGAGGTTGTTCCGATCCACGATGGCGAGCCGCAGGCCGGCTTCTATCGCACCAAGACGAAGGACGGCACTTGGCACCCGGTCGCCTATTGGTTTGGCCGTGATGGCGCGTTGCGCTGCCGTGTCGGCACGCAAGACATAAACGAGCAGACCGCAGCCGAGCGCTGGCCGTACATTTCCAAGACCCCGATCTCGCACGAGGTCTACAAGGCCGTGCTCGCCGGAGAGCCGTGGCCGGATCAGCACGAGGCTGTGATCCGCGACCGCGCCAACTCGACGGGCGCCGAGGACGAGAACTCTTTTGAGGGGTTGAAGGATCGGATCGAGGATCTGGCGCGCGATGCTCAGAAGCTGATCGAAGCCGGACCGGCTGCCGACCAGTCCGCGGCAGACCGCGCCTCCGACCTGGCGAACCGTCTCGCCGAGCTTCAAAAGTCGGCCGACGCCGCTCGCGCCGCCGAGAAGAAGCCGCTGGACGAGCAAGTCGCCGCCGTACAGGCGAAGTGGAAGCCGCTGCTTGGCGCCGCCGACATCTACAAGCGCATCAAGGCCGCAGTGATCACGCCGTTCCTGGTAGCCGAGGCCGCCAAGGTGCGCGCCGCCGAGGAAGCGGCTCGCAAGGCTGCTGAAGAGGCTGCCAAGACCGGCCAAGTCATTCCCGAGGCGCAGCCGCAGCGCGCAGCTCCGAAGGCAGGGAGCGGTGGCCGTCGTTCTGTTGCGCTCCGCACGGTCAAGGTCGTGACCATCACCGACCGGCCCGCGCTGCTCGCCTTCTTTGCCGACAACCCGCTGATCACCGAGGCGCTCCAGAAGATGGCCGAGAAGGCCGTCGCTGCCGGCGTCAACGTGCCCGGCGTCGCCGTCACCGAAGAGCAGAGGGCCGCCTGATGTCTAACGTTGTAGCAGTTGAGCCCCGTCCCAGCCTGGTCACGGGCAACCGTCCCGCCGCGATCGTGCCGACCGACATGGATTCCGCATATCGCCTGGGCAAAGCAATCTGCCTCGCCGGCATGGCGCCCAAGGGGATGGACACGCCAGAGAAGTGCATGATCGCCATCATGCGCGGCATGGAGGTCGGTCTGACGCCGTTCATGGCGCTCGACAAAATCGCCATAGTCAACGGCCGGCCTACGATCTGGGGTGATGGTGCCATTGGCCTAGTGCGTGGCTCCGGCCTCTGCGAGTTCATCAAGGAGCGCATCGAGGGCTCAGGCGACGCGCGCATGGCTGTATGCGAGGCCAAGCGACGCGGCGAGCCCGAGCCGATCCGCCGCACGTTCTCAGTGGCCGACGCGAAGAAAGCCGGCCTTTGGGGCAAGCAAGGACCGTGGCAGCAGTATCCGGAGCGCATGCTTCAGATGCGCGCCCGTGCCTTTGCGCTCCGCGACGGCTTCGCAGACGTTCTCGGTGGCCTGTACCTGCGCGAGGAAATCGAAGACGCGCAGCCGATGCGGGACATCACGCCGCGGGAGGAACCGCCAGCCCCTCCTTCCGCGGCGCAGATCTCGCCGAAGGCCGATGATCCGCCAGCGCCTGAAGCGCCTGAAGAAGTAGCGGCCGACGATGGCGACGACATGGTTGCGTTCATCACGGCCAAACTGATGGAAGCGCAATCCGTCGAGGCCCTGAACGAAGTTTGGGACAAGCACGTTACGCCGATCGAGCGTGACCTGTTCCCGCATGACCAGGAAAACCTCATGTCGATCTTCCGCAAGCGAGAGGCGGAATTAGCATGAGCCGGGCTCAGCTTACCCTTTGCGATCGGTCTGTTCGTGAGCGCGCGATGCGATGGATCGAGCAGGCGCCGGCGGGGACGCGCGTCATCTTCAAGGACTCCAAACGGACCACTGCGCAAAACGATCGTATGTGGGCGATGCTGACTGACGTTGCCACGCAGAAGGAGCACGCAGGCCGTAAGTACACTCCCGATCAGTGGAAGGTGCTCTTCATGCACGCTTGCGGTAGGGAGGTGCAATTCATCCCCTCACTGGACAACTCCACCTTCATTCCGTGGGGCCAGTCATCATCTGATCTGTCGAAGAAGGAAATGACGGACCTGATCGACTTCATCCACGCCTGGGGCGCCCAGAATGGCGTTACCTTCCACGACGATATTTCGAACGTGCCGAGCTTTCCCCCCTGCCCCCCGCTCGGCACCAGTGGGGACGACGCAGTGGTGATGCCTGCGTCGTCCCCGCGCAGGGAGGTCGCAGCATGAGCCGGCGCGAGTTCTCCAAGGAAGTGAAGCGCCAGGCGCTCAAGCGCGCCGCCGGCCAGTGCGAAGCCGAAGGATGCGGCGCTCTGTTCGGCGTCAAGTTTCACTTTGACCATGTCATTGCGGACGGGCTCGGCGGCGAACCGACATTGGAGAACTGCGCCGTGCTCTGCCACGTCTGCCACGGCGAAAAGACGCGCAAGCATGACGTGCCGCGCATCGCCAAGATGAAGCGCATCCGCGACAAGCACAGCGGCATCACCGCTCCGCGCGGCAAGATCCAGAGCAGAGGCTTTGCGAAGGCACCTCCACAGCGGAAAGCGTCGGCGCCAATCGAGAAGTGGAGAGGTTTCTGATGATCAGCCAGCCCTTCATCAACCAAGCGATCTTCTGGGCCTTCGTGATCGTGTTCAGCATCGGGATTGTGGCGATCCTTGAACTCGCGTTGTTCGCCGTTCGGCGGCGCTAGGTCCGCGCACTTCAGGAGAATGAGAATGTCTGTGACAGACAACGTGATCAAGCTGAAACGCCGGCCGCGCCCGTTGCGCAAAACATACCAGCCGAACGCGCCATACGAGGTTGAGCGGATCGACCACGATGACGGCGAAATCGTCTACGAGGTCATGGACATGCGGCCCGACACCTACCGGCGGGTTTGCTTCGCCAGCGACGACCAGGGGCGCAACGGCTACGCCAAGCACGACGCTGAGCAGATCGCTCGCGGCCTCAACCTTCTAGTTCAGTACGGCAAGGAAAGCCTTCCCGCCGTGAAAGACAACGACTTTTCAGATCTGGGGGATGAAGATGACGACGATTTCTGACATCTACGCGGCGATCAATCCGATGCCGGCCATGCTTTCGGCAAAGGGAAAGGTGATGCCTGATGTCACCTTCATGATCCACGCGAACGCTCGCATTACGATCCACATGAACTGGAAGAAGCCTTTCGCCCCCCATGATTGGGAGACGGATTGCGAATGCTTCTCGGGAGATACTTTCGAGGAATCGCTTGAGCGGGCGATCACCTTTATCAACGAGCTCCCATCGGCAGAACAGGCGAAGCTCCACCACTTCATGGGCAAGCTCGGCAACCTGATCGACGCCGGCAAGGATGCGGGGATCGCTGTCGATTACCTGAACCCGCTGCTGGACACGATGAAGCGGCTTTCCGCGAACGTGATCACCCACCGGCCGGCATAGCCCTTCGCACCCAGCAGAAGAAAGACAGCCCGTGACTGATCTGCTTGATCATATTCCAGGCAAACCCGTTTCCGCTGCGGTGACGACCGGCGCAATCATGGTCGCGCTGCGCGAGCGGTATTGCTCCCCGGAGTTTTCCTTCTTTGAGGAGGTCGGGGATTCCGGGTCTGGTAGTGGTGTCTATGCGGATGGCGTCGCCATCAACATGTGGGCCTCGCGCGGCTATGCCATTACCGGCTTCGAGGTGAAGGCCTCTCGGTCGGACTGGCTCCGAGAGCTCAAGAAGCCGGAGAAGTCAGAGCCGATCCTGTCGAAGTGCGACTATTGGTATTTGGTCGCGGCTGAAGGCGTCTATCAGGATGACGAAGTCCCGGTGAATTGGGGCATTCTCAGCTTCAAGGATGGCAAGCTGCGCGAGAAGCGTAAAGCCCCGAAGCTGGAGCCGAAGGACATCACGCGCGCCTTTGTGGCTCAGATGTTCCGCCGCGGCCACGCCAAGGAAGAGCGGGACATCTCGGCTCGCGTGGCGAAGGCGCTCCAGGCCGATCGCGACGCCTACCAGAAGCGGGTGGACGAGACTGTCGCGCGTAAGACGCGGGAACTGCGAGAGAAGGCCGAGAAGTGGGAGCACTTCGTCAAGCAGGTTGGCGAGCATGAATGGGTGGCCGCTGAAGATGTCGTGCAGGCCGTGAAGGCGGTGCAGAAAGCCGGCGTGACTGGCACCTATCACGGCATCGCCAATCTGCTTCAGCAGATGCGGCATTCGCTGAAGGGGCTGGAAGAAGCTCACGCCAGCCTGTCTCACATGGACGCTGACGGAGGGGGTAATGTCGCAACGCGATAGCGGGTATGAGCGGAAAGAGCGGGATCTGTACGAAACGCCGGCATGGGCGACCGAGGCCCTGCGCCCTCACCTCCCGCGCATGCCGAAATTTATCTGGGAGCCGGCGGCCGGCACCGGAAAAATGTCTCGCGTGCTTGAAACGTGGGGGTGCAGAGTGGTCTCGTCCGATATCGAGCCGAACCAGCTTTGCTACCCTGCCGACTTCCTAAAGTGCCCAATTCACGACGGGGTCGATGCGGTCATAACCAACCCGCCGTATGAGCTGGCTACCGAGTTCGTGCAGCGAGCCCTTGGCAGCGTCGGACGCGGGATCGTGGCGATGCTTCTCCGCACGGATTTCGATCACGCCAAAACGCGCCAATACCTGTTCGGCGGGCATCGGGCCTTTGCGAAAAAGGTCGTCCTTACGAAGCGCATCAAGTGGTTCGAGGACTCCAAGGGTCAGCCCAGCTTCAATCACGCTTGGTTCATTTGGGATTGGCAGCACGAGGGGCCGCCGACGCTGGCTTATGGCCCATCGCAGGCACTCGCACAGGGGGAAGATGTTCATGACTGATACTGTCAAACATATGTGGGACCAGGTCGAGAAGGCCCGCGCTGATGGCACGTTCTCGTCTGAGCATGCTGCCGTACCTGCCCAATGTGATGCGGCCAGCGCCAAACTCCTGGCTATCGCGAATGATCTTGAGGCTTGTCAGGTCTTCTATGGGCCAGCCGCGACAAAACCGACCGACCTTAAGTTTGTCGCCGGGTTCTGCATCTCCGAGAAGGATCAACCGCTGATCGTGGGCGCACTTCGTGCCGCGGCCAGAAGTACACCGGCAGAGGTCGTGCACCCAGACGACTTTGCGCAATTCCTTCGCGATGTCGAGCGCGAGCAAGGCAATTGCTCGGACGAAGACACTTGGCTCGGATACCGCCAGACCGCAGAAGCCATCCTCGAGAAATTCGACGTCAGGCCGAAGCACTCATCGACCGTGAGTCCTTCCACCGACATCTGCGGGTGCGGGAAACACAAGCTCAACTGCACCTATCCCTATCACCCATGTCACAGCGTCGCGACTGCTCAAGAGCACGCTCCGCATGAACGAAAGGCTGACGTATGATCGATTATCAGGAATTGGCCGATCGTGTAGGCCGAGGAGAGATCAAGGCGCTCTCGATAAAGCAGCCCTATCCTCATCACATCTTCCACGATGGTAAAGATGTCGAGAACCGGGATTGGCCGACGAAGGGCCGCGGCTGGTTCATCGTGCACGCCGGCATCAGCAAGAGCGAGATTGACAAGGAAGATCCGCTGGAGACCGCCATGCCTCGCGGCGGCGTTGTCGGGATGGCCCGTATCGTCGATTGCGTCGAAAAGATGGATAGCAGCTGGTTCTTCGGTCGGTACGGTTTTGTGCTCAAGGATGCATTCTCTTTGCCGTTGATACCCTGCCGCGGCGCGCTCGGGTTCTTTCACCTCTCGCCGGAGACCTGCCAGCACGTCGCCACGGCGATCCGCGCGCATTCGCCCCTCCCACAGGTGAGGCAGCCCAATGATTGACGTCATCCAGGCACTGACGGATGTCCTCAACGAATTGCGCATGATGCCGGAGACAAACTCGGCTGCAATCAAGCTGATCGAGCAAGCTCGTGTCGAACTGTACACGCAGCGCGACAAGCGTTCACCCATTTCCCATATAAGCGGGGCTAAGCCGTGACCGAGCAAACTTGCCGCAATTGCGAATACTTCGATGCGTTCGGGACGCCGCCGAAGTTTATAGAATCTGAGTTTCGTGGCGACTGTCACAATCGACTTTCGCCGTGGTTCACGCCGATGGCAAAAGATTCATGCCGGCACTTCTACCTCAATTCGACGCTTTCCCAGGGGCGAAGCCATGACTGAATTGTTGCCATGCCCTTTTTGCGGATCGGAGGCGATCGAGACCTCACATCCGTCCTGCGATTGTTGCGGCAAGGCATGGAACGGCGAAGTTTGCTGTACGAAATGCGAGGCGAGCGTTTCGCATCTTGACACCAGCGCAGAGGCGATAGCCGCCTGGAACAGACGTTCGCCCCTTCACGAGATGAGAGGACCTAGCGACCAATGACGATGCCGAGCCCCGAGACCTTGGAGCGCGAGAAGGACAAGCTCTATCTCACGGATGCCGAGATGATCCGGCGGCTAGGCGTGCCTGAGAAAATGTTGCGCCCTCTCCTGCCGGCGCTTGAGGCCAAGCACGCTTTTCCGAAGAAGTCTGCTTTCTTCGGGGATAGACGGTACTGGCCCGCAGTGAAAGCTTGGCTCGACAAGCACGAAGGGCTTACACTCCCCGACGCCGTATCTAAGGGGAGAACGAGGTATGGATAAACCGAAGATTGAGGGCGCTCCCGGCCTTGTCTGGCGCCCTCGGAAAAGCGCATGGGTTGCCACCTGGCAGGCGCGATCTGATCTGATCAAACTCGGATTCATGCCGCAGACTGTGCAACTTATGTCATTCGACAAGCCGCCGACCGAGACAGAGGCGAAGCACGTCAAGGCGAAGTGCGAGCGGCTTCAGGCCGAAATGCTGATGTTCTCTCGCGCTGGCGAATTTGTGGTGCCAGAAGGCGTCCGCACTGTGCGCGAACTGATCAACAAATATCAGACGGACACGGCATCGCGGCACGTCAAGAAGCGTTACTGGACGCGCCGCAACCACGATAGCGTCCTGAAGAAGATCGTTGAGACGCACGGCGATGAACAGATTTCAGACATCAGATTCAAAACGCTCGTCAATTGGCACGACGAATGGAGCGAGCAAGGCCAGAAGCTGACCACCGGCCATAGCTGCATGTCCCTGCTCCGCAGCTCGTTCTCTTTTGGGATGAGCATCTTGGAGGACCGGGAATGTGAGCGAGTTCTGCCCCTCTTCCGAGAACTGCGGCTGGAGAGCGGCGGCGAGCCGCGCGAGGAAGCGATCACGGCCGAACAAGTGATTGCACACCGCGCCAAGTGCCGAGAGATCGGTTATTTCTCGATGGCGCTCGCGCAAGCCTTCCAATTCGACTGCATGTTCCGGCAGAAAGACGTAATTGGTGAATGGATACCGCTGGACGAGCGCGAGGTCTCCGACGTGATCCACCGCCGCCGCAAGTTGAAGTGGGTCAAAGGACTTCGCTGGGAGATGATCAGCGATGACTTCATTCTGACCAAGGTCACGAGTAAGAAGGGTAAGAAGATATCGATCGATCTCAAGCTCTGCCCTATGGTGATGGAGGATTTGCAAATCCTGATCGCCTTCCTCGGCGGCAAGCCGGCCAAGGGTCCGGTAGTCGTCCTGGAAAGCACGGCACAGCCGTACAGCGCAGAGTTCTTCCGGCAGACTTGGCGCAAGATCGCTCGCATCTGCAAAATCCCTGACAACGTCCAGAACCGGGATAGCCGGGCTGGCGCGATCAGTGAGGCCACGGAGGCCGGCGCCGAGCTCGAACACGTCAAGCACGCTGCGACGCACAGCAACATCAACATGACCGAGCGCTACGCTCGGCTGAGGGACAAGAAGATCCGGAACGTCCAGCTTATCCGGCTGGAAAAGCGGAACGGAACGAAAACAGAATGATGGATGACTGACATGCTAACTGACTGAGATCCGTCGCAAAAATTTCCTCAGTATTTGTAATTACTTACAATCTACACCGCACCTGAGGAATGTACGGCGTTTCATGATGAGGCTCTCCCTGAAAGTCAGTTTCAAACTTATGGACTTGCGGTCGCGGACCGTTTGCCCGTTCCTGTAGCGGAGTTCAAGATGCGAGGAGAAGGCCTGGAGCGCGGGCGGACGCAAGCGCAGGGCTATCGATCCGCGGCAACCCCTTCCCGGGCTGCATCCGGGCCGAGACTGTGAGCTGAAAAGCCCTCAAAGCAGCTTGGCACTCACGAACAGCGCCCGCACGGCGTTGGTTGCCTGCACGGCCAGCATGGCGTTACCGGCAGCACCTTCCAGGGCTGCGACGGCGTCCTCGTGCAGGGAGCGGAATTCCATCCACTCGACCGACTTGAAGTTGGTGAGGAATTGATAGGCCTGACCGACGGTCGCGATCGCCAGCGTATCGCCGTTCAGCTTGATCTTGAACGTCGTGCGCAGCGGTGTTTCGGAACTTGAGGGATCACTCATGGGCTGCTTCTGGACGAGGACGGCTTAACGAAGGGGAAACGGCAGCCCCGCCGTCGCAGGCGAATATCAGGAATCGGTGCTCGCGCGCTGCGAAGCGGTCGTCGCGCCGCGCAGGCTCGGCACCACGACCAGGCGGTTGAACTCGCCATTGTCGTAGGCCTTGAGGAAACGATCATAGTCCTTGATCGAGACGCAGCCGTTGGAATCGCCGCGCGGTCCGAGCAAGTAGCTGTGCGTGAGCAGACCGACACGGCCGAGCGCGCTGGTGCCTTCGACCGGAGTCATGCGCAGCGCACGGACGCCGTGGAACGGCTTCTCGCGCGGCTTCAGGTCGTAGGTGGCAGGCGGTGTCGCGCCGACCATGCGCCGGTCGACATACTGCGGATCATCCATCAGCGCGCCCAAGCCGGAATGCGCTTCCAGCGTGACCCCGCTCGGCAGATAGACCGCCTTGGCCGAGATGTCATAGACCGCTGTCCGCGAATCGTAGCCGAGGGCGGCGAGATCCGGCGCCTTTCCGAACAGGCCGTCGCTGGGCGTCAGTGAGGCCAGCTTGATCTTGTCGGTGAATCTTTCGAAGAAATTGCGGTTGTCGGCCCGGGAACCGGTATCGGCATAGGCCTGACTGGAGGCGATCTGGGCGGCCAGGTCCGCCTGGACCGGACGCGAGCGCGGCATTGGGATGGCGTCGGCACGGTGCGAGGACCTCCGCTCGTCCTCCGCGCTCCCGTCGTCGTCGGTCAGCATCGAGCGCCAGTCATCGCCCTGGAGCTTCTGCGCGAGCATCGCCTTGGCGTCCCGCAGCTTCAACTGGACCGCATTCACGGTGGAGCGCTCCAACACCCGCAGGCCGAGCTCGCGTGGCGTCGGGCTGCCGGACGCCGACGCGAAACGGTCCTCGAATGAAGGGGCATTGGCCGGCGGCAGCGCGGCGGAGACCAACGGACTCGAATCGCCGATATCCGCGACCCAAGCGGCAGCACCCAATGCCAGCGCGACTGCCGCCAGAGACAGCAGAATCGTCTCGGCCCGCCCGACACGGCGGCGCGACAACAGCCTCTCGGCATGTGCTGCGTCGGAAACCATCAGATCCCCAAATCGACCCCCGGGGGCTACCCACCCCCACCCGGAGAGACTCTATACCAGCTACCACATTGGGAGCCAAAAGTTAGGCATAATCGCGGCGCAAAGGCCTGCCAAGGTATCCAATGACCGACCCTTTCGATCTAGAACGCTTTGTCCGAGCCCAGGACCCGGTCTATCGCGACGTCCAGGGCGAGCTCGGCCGGGGACGAAAGCAGACTCACTGGATGTGGTTCATTTTCCCGCAGGTCGCCGGCCTCGGCTTCAGCGCCATGTCGCAACGCTACGCGATCGGCTCCCGCGCGGAGGCGAAGGCCTATCTCGCCCACCCCGTCCTTGGGGCGCGCCTCATCGAGTGCACAAGGCTCGTACTCGCCGTCGAGGGGCGGACCATCAACGCGATCCTCGGGGCTCCGGATGACGCCAAATTCCGCTCGTCGATGACGCTGTTCGGTGCGGTGTCCGACGAGCCGATCTTCGATCAGGCGATTGCCCGATATTTTGCGGGCGAACGCGACCGCGCCACGCTGGAGATCCTGTCCAAGCTCGACCGGGCACCCGGCTGAGTTGATCGGACCTGCAGCGTAAACCCGCGATTAACACGGACCGCCTAACGTCCGGCGAAATATAGTTCTCCGTCAATTGCCGGACAGATCATGAAAATCGGTACGCTCCTGACCAGCGCCATCGTCTCGCTCTCGACCGTGGGCGGTGGCCTCGCCGTCTACGTCGCCGTGACGAAATACCAGACCATGGAGCGGATCAGCGAAGCCGAGGGCCGCCTGGCGATCGTCCGCGCGGTCAGCGACATCCCGCGTTACCTCAACCCCGAGCGCGGCTTTGCAACCAATATCCTCTACGGACCGGCCACCGTTGATCCGGCACAGCTCTCCGGACATGACAAGCTGCGCAAGCAGACCGATGGCGCCCGCGACAAGATGAATGCTCTGCGCAAGGAGCTGCCGGGCTCGCTCGACGACGGCAACGCCATCGGCACCGAGATTGACGCCATCAACTCGAAGTTCACGGCACTGCGCGAGGCCATCGACAAGGCGATCGCAGGACCCGCGGAGGCACGCAAGGATGCCGCCAGGAAGGTCGTAGCCGACAATGCGGTGCTCAACGCCGGCGTCACCGCCTTGCTGAACGAGCAGGTTCGCCGCATGGCGATCCTCAACGGCGATGCCTTCCGCCAGGCCAACTACGCCAACATCGCCATGACGCTGCGCGACATCGGCGGCCTCAATGCCAGCGTCCACAAGAACCTTGTTGGCGGCAAGAAGGTTGCAACCGACGCCGAGAAGGCGGACGTTGCCCGCATGCAGGGTCGAAGCGACCAGATCGTGATGGCCCTGATGGAGCTGCGCGGCCATCCGGCGACCCCGGCCAATGTCGGCGCAGCATTGGAGGCCATGAATTCGCGTTATGTCGAGGAATTCGGACGCGAGCTCAAGATGGTCAAGGACGGTGCCATCAGCGGCAAATATGAGCACGACGTCGAGACCTATTACGCAGCCTCACAAAAAGGTCTCGGCTCGATCATCGGCGTTCGCGATGCTCTTTACGACAATGCCGAGCATATCCTCGCCGACGCTTCCTCCGCCGCGCGCACCAGCTTCACGATCGCGCTCGCGGGCCTCGTCGCTGTGCTGATCGCGAGCGTCGGCCTCATCGTGATGGTTCGCCGCCGCGTCTGCGCTCCGATCGTGACCCTGACGACGCGGATGTCGCGGCTCGCCGACGGCGAGGTTGCCGACAGCATCCCCGGCGCCGAGCGCTCCGACGAGATCGGCGCAATGGCGGCGGCGGTGCAGGTGTTCAAGGACAACATGATCAGGGCTGACCGGCTCGCGGCCGAGAAGCAGGCGGAGAACGACGGCAAGATGCGCCGCGCGCAGGCGCTCGACGAGCTCACCCGCGCCTTCGAGGCCAAGGTCACCGAGCTGGTCGGCGGCCTGTCCCGCGCCTCGGCGACCATGGAAAGCACCGCACAGTCGATGACCTCGACCGCGGCGCAAACCAACAGCCAGGCCGCAGTGGTCGCCGCCGCGTCCGAGCAGACCTCGACCAACGTCCAGACGGTCGCCAGCGCCACCGAGGAGCTGACCTCCTCGATCGCCGAGATCGGCCGCCAGGTCGCGCAATCGACCGAGATCGCGGCCCGCGCGGTCGACAACGCCCGCCGCACCGGCGACACCGCGCGTACCCTTGCCGAGGGTGCCCAGAAGATCGGCGACGTCGTCACGCTGATCCAGAGCATTGCCGAGCAGACCAACCTGCTCGCCCTGAACGCGACCATCGAGGCCGCCCGTGCCGGTGATGCCGGCCGCGGCTTTGCCGTGGTGGCTTCCGAAGTGAAGTCGCTGGCCGGCCAGACCGCCAAGGCCACGACAGAAATCTCCGAGCAGATCACCGCGATCCAGACCGCGAGCGACGAGACCGTCGCCGCAATCCGCAACGTCGCCGAGGTCATCAGCGAAATCGACCAGATCGGCACCGCGATTGCCGCAGCGATCGAGGAGCAGGGATCGGCCACCAAGGAGATCGCCCGCAGCGTTCAGGAAGCCGCCCGCGGCACCCAGGAGGTCAACACCAACATCTCGGGCGTACAGCGCGCCGCCGATGACACCGGCTCGGCCGCCAGGGAAGTGCTGGGCGCAGCCGAACAGCTTTCCACGCAGTCGCGCGACCTCGCCGGACAGTTCGACCGCTTCCTCAGCGAGGTCAGGGCCGCCTAGGAGGGCGGATTCGTAGCCCGCAACGCGACGTCAGTAGGGCGGCGCCTTGCGCGCCCGCTGCGCTTTCGCCGCCTCGATCCACCAGGTGAGATCGTCGGCAAAGCGCGGGAACGAGCGCTCCAGCGCCTTGCCGCCCTCGCCGATCGGCTCCCCCTCCGCCGACAGCGTCTGCGCGATCGGGCCGACGCCAATGGTGCTCGACACCACCACCATGCCCATCTCGGACAGCGTGCCGTGCCATGCGGTCGCGGCACGCGCGCCGGACAGGCGGCCGGCGGAATAGCTCACGATCGCGGCCGGGCGCCAGAACCACTCTTCGAGGAAATGGTCGGTGAGGTTCTTCAGCCCCGGCTGAATGCCCCAATTATACTCGCCGGTGACGAAGATGAATCCGTCGGCATCGCGGATCTGCCCGGCCAGCTTCTCCATCTCGGCGGGCGCCGAGCCCTTCGGGTACTCCTTGTACATGCGGTCGAGCATCGGCAGGCCGATCGCCTTGGCGTCGATGAATTCGACGTCGTCGCCGCGGTCGCGCAGCCGATTGATGACGAAATTCGCAAGGCGGATGCCCATGCGGTCGGAACGGTATGACCCGTAGAGGACGAGGATGCGGTTGCTCATGACCAAACGGTAGCACGAAACCGTCGCCCGGCCCTACTCGATTTTCTGGCGCGCTATCGGCCGCGTCCGCGCTCCAGCGTTTGCGACGGCGTCTCTCCGAACTGGTTGCGGTAGCTTCGGGAGAAATCGCTCAGATGCCAGAAGCCGAACGCCAGCGCGACCGCCTTGACGCTCTCGGCCCCGGCCAGAAGCTGCCGGCGCACCAGCCACAACCGGCGCAGGCGCAGGTAACGGTGCAGGCTCATCCCGCGATAGCGGCGGACCACGTCGTGCATGGTGCGAACGGACAGCCCCAGCTTCTGCGCGATCTCGTCGCTGTAGATCGGCTGCGACAGGTCGGAGAGCAGCGAGCGGATCTCCTGGAAGATCCTGAAACTCCGTCCGTCGTTTGGGGCCAGCGTCCAGCGGGCCGAAACGACGCTGTGGAGGGCTTCATCAACGGCTGCGAGCAAGGACTCCCTCATCGCCGCGCCCTTCAATGAAAGCTCCGGCACCTCCACGGGGCCGGCGGCCTCGGCCAGCACCTCGCGAACCACGCTGCGCAGCCGCTGCAAGCCGTCCGCGGAGATCTCGAAAATCTTGAAGCTGGATGGCGTAGGCGGCCAACCACGTCCCCCTACCTCCGGCCTGAAAACCACCGAGGCGATTTGACGCTGCACCTCCTCGATGGTGGTGTAGCCGGCGCCACTGCTGCCAATGACCACGACCGGTCGCGCGCGTTGCGAGCCGTTGAAGCGGATGGGCACGTTGAGGTCGTCCATCGTGAAGCCAATCGCCGTGCAATTCTCCACGAGCTGTGCGTCGACCACCCGAGGAAAGGCGTGCGTCAGATTCACGTCGCAGCCGGGTAAGGACAGGATCGTCTGCTCGGCCGAAATCTTCCGTACGAAAGGTGTGAATTCGAAATTCAACCCGCGTATGGCGCTTCGAAATTCGTCGACGTCTGAAAAACGAAACGTTTTGAGTGCCGACCCCGGCACATCATCAATACTGTTCATGGCGAGATGAACCGCGGCGCCGCAATTGGCGCGCGTCCGGCGACCACGCCGGTTAGCTTCCCCCTTCGGCTTTACGCTAGGCCCGATAATCAATCTTAACTTGTCCTGAGCAATTGGCGAGGGGGCTAATTGCAGGGACAAGCCGGGGCGCCCCGTCTCGCCGAATTTCGATAGCGTTTTTGGCTCCCCAGACGGTGCGGCGATACCGGAGCCGTCGGTGCCTAAAATTCAAATTAATGTCCGTGAGGCTGAATGACGTCGTTTGATCGTCAAGTTCATTTCAATTCAGGCTGCTGCCATGAAGGCAAACTCGCCTACTGATATTTTGGTCGAATTGGAAGATGCGGTAGCAGCGTGTCCGCTCGACCGCTGCGCCCGCATCCTGTCCGGCATTGTGCAGTTGCTCACCGGCAGCGGCGACCGGTCTCAGGAGCTGCTCGCGGGAGTCACCGATGGTGTGCTGCTGCGACTGACAGACCGGGTCGAGGCCGTTGCGCTTGTTCAACTGAGCCATGCGCTTGCCGAGTTGAAGGCAGCTCCGCCGCAGACCTTACGACGTCTCGCCTCACACGACGATCCGGACGTGGCCTGTCCAGTCCTGCTCAAATCACCGGCCCTGTCCACCTCGGATCTCGAGGTAATCGCGACCTCGCGCGGCAGGCGGCAACAGCTCGCGATCGCCGCTCGCGATTTGATCGAGCCGCCACTGACGGGGGCGCTCGTCAAGGCAGGCGACCGGGCCGTCCACCTCGCGCTGATCGGCAATGCAGGAGCACTGTTCTCCGATGCCGGCTACGCTGCGCTCCTCGAGAAGTGCGCCGGGGACGACGAGCTCACGAAGGCACTGGCGCTCAGGCCTGACACGCCAGATCTGGTCGTGCGGAAACTGCTGTCGGCCGCACCGGATCCGAACGCCCGCAGGCAGCCAGAGGCGCTCCCGGTCTCGCGTCCAGAAGCTGCCGCGTCGATCGCCCCCAAGCTGCCCTGCGCGGCTGACTACGCAAACGCGCGGCCCGAGATCGTCGCACTCAACCGCATCGGCAAGCTCAACGATTCCACGGTGAACCGCTTCGCCATCCGCGGCGAGACCGCCAATCTGTTCACGGCTCTGTCGGTGCTCTCCGGGGCTCCGATCGAGATCATCGAGCGCGTCATGACCGATCAGGATTGCGAGGGCTTGGTCATGGCCTGCCGGGCTTCGCGGCTGAACTGGCAGACGACGCTTGCCATCCTCGGCAACCGCAGCGGCACGAGGCTCTCCTTCGCCGAGCGCGAACGCGCGCAGCACATTTTCGAGACCCTGCTTCTCTCGACCAGCCAGTGGACGGTGCGATGGGGTGAAATCGCCGCAAATGCCAAAGGGAGCAGTCGGGAAAATCGCGGCGCAAAAATGGGAGTTAGGCGATGAAGTTCGACGGCCGCAAAGCTTCGCGCGTGCGGATGGACCACAGGCATCCCGTCAACCTCATGGGCTCCGACGGCACATGGCGGCGCAGCTGCGTTCTGCTCGACGTGTCGCAGACGGGCGCGAAAGTCGAGGTCGAGGGGACGCTGGACGTGCTCCAGGCGAAGGAATTCTTCATGCTGCTATCGTCGACGGGACTGGCCTATCGGCGTTGCGAGCTCGTCTGGATCGACGGGACCACGGCGGGCCTTCACTTCATCACTGCAGATGGCAAGAGGAAGCCGGCGAGCGGACCGGCGGCCGCGGCGCAGAACTCCGATCATCCCAAATAGGCAGAGAAGTTCATCCGGGCATATTGCACTTCTGGGATCACAGGTCGAACCGTGCAGAACGCGCGAACCATCTCAAGGCCCGTCGACCGTAACGGCATCCGCGAAGGTGAAGCGGCCCGCCCCTTCGTGCATGTGCTGGCCGATACCTCCGACAAGCTGGCGGGCGTGTGCTCGATTCTCGAGGAACGGTTCTCCGTCGCAGGCGAACGGCTGGACGCCGAGGCCAAGCTGTCACAGGTGCCGTCCGCCATCGTCATCCGCGCGGAGCTTCGCGACGTCGACAACATCGCGGCCATCAAGAAGCGGGCGGGCAAGCTGGCGAAAGCGAGGAAGCGAATCTTCCTCCTGGAGCACGCGTCTCACGTCGGCGTTTCACAGGCCTACGCGCTGGGAGCGACGACCGTGTTGCCCGGCACGATCAACCGGATCAAATTGCTGTCCGCCCTGTCCGATCCGCCGGCTCGGTCCTCCGCGTCAGCAAGCGAAACTGCGCAATCCGACGATGCTGTCGAGACTGCGGCAACCGCGATCGCCTCGATGTTCACGGCGGTCACCCTGGGCCAGCCGCTCGATATCGACGGCACCAGGGAAGCCGGCCGCCAGATTGCCGAACGCATCACCGAACATGGTTTGTCGGAATGGCTCACGACGGTGCGGCGCCACCACGAAGGAACCTATCAGCATTGCCTGCTCGTGACCGGGGTCGCCATCGACTTCGGCCTGAGCCTCGGCGTCAGAAGACCCGATCTGGAGCGCCTCTACTCGGCGGCCATGTTCCACGACATCGGCAAGGCGCAAATCCCGCTCTCCCTCCTCGACAAGCCGGGCCGCCTCGATGCGCAGGAACGCGCCCTGATCGAGACCCATCCGGCCGCGGGCTACGAGTTTCTGAAGGGGCACGACAAGATCTCGCCGGAGATCCTCGATGCCGTTCGTCATCATCACGAATATCTCGACGGCAGCGGCTATCCCGACGCCCTCTGTGCCGATAGCATCGGCGACATCGTGCGGATGCTCACGATCTCCGACATCTTCGCAGCGCTGATCGAGCATCGGCAGTACAAGCCGACCATGCCCCGCGCGGAAGCGTACGGGATATTATGCGGGATGACCGGAAAGCTCGAGAAGGCGCTGGTGACCGCGTTCAAGCAAGTCGCACTCACGAGGTGAGTGCCGCCGAAACCAGCTTGGGCATGATCCGGAAAGTGTGCAGCGGCCTTCCGGAGAGATTGTGCTCAAGTAACAACTCAAAGCGAGATGCCTTCCATGATCTCACGGCGCTTTAGTGCGTCGCACGATATCTGGCGCGGCGCCGAATGGACCGGCAGGCCAACCCCTCGGCCAGCAGCTTCATGTCCTCGTGCCTGCCGCTACGAATGAGGCGGCCGAACTCGTCGGGTGTGAAAGGAAGACTCGGATCATCATCGATCGGACGCCGCATCCGCGGGCCGAAGAACCGCCGAACCAGGCTAGCCAGCCGCCGCATGTCAAATCCCTCGCGCCAGCAACAAACCTCTCACTCCGGACATTGTTCCTCCTGCATCTTCGAGATTGCAAGAGGCCGCTCGCAGCGCCGCACCGAAAATTTCGGCCGGAGAATAATCTCCTCCTGCTCGTGCTAGTCGGCAAAACCCACGTAACGCACGAACTCGTCGTTGTGCTCGCGGTCCGAGCGCACGGCATTCGCGGCAAAGCCGTCGTCCGGATAGCCCGTCGCGACGCAGGTCATGATGACCTCGTCCTCCGGAATCTTCGCGACCTCGCGCACGATGTCAGAGCGCATGATGCCCTGCCCGTTGATGACGGAGCCGAGGCCGCGGTCCCAAGCCGCGAGCACGATGCCGTAGCAAAGCGCGCCCAGGTCGAAATGGCAGACTGCGCCCGGATCGAGCACGCGGTCGTAGGTCAGGACCAGCGAAACCGGCGCGTCGAACTGGCGGAAACCGCGCAACACCCAGTCCTGCCGCATCGGCTTGTCGTCTCGCGCGATTCCCATCGCGCCGAACAGTTTCTTGGCGATGTCCACCTGCCGCGTGCGGTGCACGCCCTGGTACTCGCCATGGCTGACGATGTCGCGCTTGACCTTGGCGCCGCCCACCATCTCCTCCATGTTGCGGCGGCGCAGCTCTTCCAACGGACTGCCGGTGAGCACGTGGACATGCCAGGGCTGGGTGTTCATCGACGATGGCGCGCGCTTGGCGCTCTCGATGATCGCCTCGATCACCGCGCGCGGCACCGGGTCCTTCCTGAAACCGCGTACGCTGCGGCGCGATTGGACCAGCTTTTCGAATTCCACTCGTGAACCTCCCTGCCCGTTCGTCCGGCATGGCACACGGCCGGTTGCCGATGTCCCGCGCAAAACCTATGCTAGCCCGCAAGCAAGACCAAGAACCTCGCGAGGAGACCCGCCATGGCCGCGCCGCTCGATCCCGTCATCGCCCAGATCATCCCGCTCATGCCGATGCGCGATCCCACGGTCATGACGCCACAGAGCGCCCGCGATTCCTTGCGCGCACTGGCTGCCTCGCGCGCCGCCATCCCGCCTCCGCCCGTCGACAGCGTGCAGGACATCAAGGTGAAGGGCGGTGCCGGTCCGCTCGACGCACGGGTCTATCGGGTCGGCGCCACGCCGGCACCGACCGTGGTGTTCTTCCATGGCGGCGGCTGGGTTGCGGGCGATCTCGAGACCCACGACCGGCAGGCGCGCAACCTTGCGATCGAAACCGGCGCGGTCGTGATCTCGGTCGACTATCGTCGCCCACCCGAGACGCGCTTTCCCGGCGCCTTTGAGGATGCCTTCGCCGCTGTGAACGACGTCTTTGGCCGCGTCGCGGAATTTGGTGGCGATGCGCGGCGCCTCGGCGTGGCCGGCGACAGCGCCGGCGGCAATCTGGCGGCGACCACTGCGATCGCCTGCCGCGATGCCGGCATTAGGCTCGCCGCACAATTGCTGGTCTATCCCGTGACCGATGTCCTCGGCCGTTACGCCGATCCGCAAGAGAACGCGCGCTATCCATCCCGCGCCGAGAACGCGGAGGGCTACTTTCTCACCCGCGCAACGATGGAATGGTTCTGCGGTCACTATCTCGCCGATGCCAACCACGCCACCGATTGGCGGGTGTCACCGCTCCGCGCACCCTCCCTCGCCGGGGTCGCGCCGGCCATCGTGACCACCGCCTGGTTCGATCCCCTGCGCGACGAGGGCGCAGCCTACGCCCGGGCCCTGGAAGCCGCCGGCGTGCGCGTCAAGCACCATGAAGGCCCCGGCCTGATCCACGGCTATTTCGGCATGGGCGATGCCTCCGACGTCGCGCGCGCCGAAGCGCAGCGGGCGCGAGCCGAATTCAAGGCGCTGCTCATCCGGGGCGCATAACCCTAGCTGGGAGATCTCCGCTGGGCGCCGGTGTGCCCCCATATCTCGTCCCAGTCCTGGCCGGCCGCATCGACCACGCGGCCGTCGGCTTCGAAGAACTTGTTCGGCACCTGGAAGATCGCAAGGATCAGGGCGCCCTCCGGGCACCAGGCGGCATGCCGGCTGCCCGCCTCGCGCCAGATGAATTCGCCGGCCTTGCAGGCGATGCCCTCAGCCGGGCCTTCCTTGTCGACGAGCGCGCCTTCGATGACCCAGCTTTGCTCGATCCCGACATGCTCGTGATCGGGCAGCACCGATCCCGGCGCAAAACGCATCAACGCAGTCATCAGCCCGCTGCTGCGATCGAACAGCAATGTCTTGGCCTCGCACCCCGGAAAGCGGGTCTTTTGCCATTCCATGTCTTGGGGGCGAACCAGATGAGAATGCCGGTCGGCGGATTGTTGGCCTTTCGCGATCGTGGCGTCCATGACGATGCTCCATCCAGCTAGGGTGATCGAAGCTAGCAGGATCGCCGGACGGGGTCAGCGAGCGGTGCAACACGCAACAGCTGCCGAGCCGGCGTTGAAGAATCGCCAGGGACACCGGACCATGGCTGCTCATCCTGCTTGATTGCGCCATGATTCCCGGCTCCAATCCGGCGGCCATTTCTGGTTAGGAGACACCCATGATGAAGCGGATTTTCCTCGCCGCGATCGTTGCCAGCTTTGCGGCGGGCTCGGCCCTGGCGCAAGAAACCTGCGAGAGCAAGGCCGTCGGCAAGGACGGCAAGCCGCTGGCCGGCGCCGCCAAGACCTCGTTCCTGAAGAAGTGCAAGGAAGACGCCTGCGCGCCCAAGGCCGTCAGCGCCGACGGCAAGCCGCTCTCGGGCGCCGCCAAGAACAGCTTCATGAAGAAGTGCGAGACCGGCGCCTGATCGCTGCAGATCGCTGCTTCCGCGAACATTCGCTCCATGAACTCGTCATGCCCGGGCTTGTCCCGGGCATCCACGTCTGGGGCGTCGTGCCAGGAGATCGTCGATGGCCGGGGCCAGGCCCGGCCATGAGCGAGGGAGCTATTCCCGCTTGAACCGATAATCGAACGCCCCCTCAAGCGGCCTGATCAGCCCGACGGTCGGCGCGGGAAAATGGATCGGCAGGATCAGCGTGTCCGTGTCCACAACGGAGGCGAAGAATTTCCGCCGCGACAGCGCCGACAGCTTTGGATCCCAGTCGGGCTTGGCTGACCACTCCGGCTCACGGCACTGGATCTGGTGATGCATGAGATCGCCGGTCACCACGGCGCGCTGACCTCTGGAGACGATGTTCACGCAGCAATGGCAGGGCGAGTGCCCCGGCGTCGGCGTCAGCGTCACGGTGTCGTCGAGCGCGTAATCGTCATCGACCAACAACGCCTGCCCCGCTTCGACGATGGGCAGGCAATTGTCGCGAAACACGGTGCCCGGCGGATCGTTGCCCTTGGCGTGCTCCGCCTCCCAGGCCGCGTACTCGCCCTTGTGGAAGACATACTTCGCGTTCGGGAAGGTCGGCACCCAGCGGCCGTCGCGCAGGGTCGTATTCCAGCCGGTGTGGTCGATGTGCAGATGCGTGCAGAACACGTAGTCGATCTGCTCGAAGGAGATGCCGAGCGCGAACAATTCGTTGCGCCAGCGCTCCTTGCCGGGAAAATCGAACGGCGGCGGGTGGCCCTTGTCCTCACCGGTGCAGGTATCGACCAGGATGGTGTAGCGCGGCGTGCGCACCACGAAGCTCTGGTAGGTGATGACGATCATACCCCGCGTGGCATCGAACACCTCCGGCTCCATCGTCGGCAGATGGCGTCTGAAGACCGACTCGTCGTAGGCCGGGAAGAAATCCTGCGCCCGCCGCCACGGCCCTTCCCGCTCGATCACCGCATCGATGGTGATGTCGCCGATCCGGATTTGCTTCATGATGTTCGCTCCCTTTGGCGAAAGCGTAGCGAACGGACTCAGGGTATTCAAGGCGCCGAACCCGGAGCCTCCAATGCGCCGCGTGCCGCAAATCAACCTCAAACGCCGGAGAAGATGCTCGCGGAATGAGGACCGTCCGGTGGGTAGGAAACTGAGAGTGACCGCGGCGATCGTGATCGCCGTCGCAGCTGCAATCTATGTCAACAACACAAGCCTTCTGGCGTCACATCAGGACGACAAGCCGCTGTTGCTCGCCCATCGCGGCATGGCGCAACGCTTCGACGAGCGCGACCTGAAGAATGACACCTGCACCGCCGCGCGGATGCTGCCGCTGGCGCACGACTATCTCGAAAACACGCTGCGCTCGATGCGCGCGAGCTTCGCGGCTGGTGCCGACATCGTCGAGCTCGACGTGCACCCGACCATCGACGGCGAGTTTGCCATCTTCCACGACTGGACACTGGACTGCCGGACGGACGGCAATGGCGTCACCCGCGCGCAGACCATGGCAAAGCTGAAGTCACTCGACATCGGTTACGGTTATACCGCCGACGGCGGCAAAACCTTCCCGTTTCGCGGCAAGGGGATCGGAATGATGCCGACCCTATCGGAAGTGTTCGCAGCCTTTCCGGACAAGAAGCTCCTCATCAACGTGAAAAGCCGCGACCCGGACGAAGGCGAGAGACTTGCCGGCGTGCTGAACGCACTGCCGGCCGAGCGGCGCCGGACCATCATGGTCTATGGCGGCGACGAGCCCATCGACGTGATCCGTCGCCTCGCCCCGGATGTCCGCACGATCTCGCGCGCAGCCATCCGAAGCTGCCTGTTCCGCTATATCGGCTATGGCTGGACAGGCCTGGTCCCGAAGGCCTGCCGCAACGCGTTGGTGCTGGTGCCAATCAACGTCGCCCCTTGGCTATGGGGCTGGCCCGATCGCTTCCTCGCACGCATGAATGGCGTAAACAGCGCCGCGTTCGTGCTCGGCCCGTACAGCGGCGGCGAGTTCTCTACGGGCGTCGACACGCCGGAATTGCTGGCCCGCCTCCCGCAAAGCTATTCCGGCGGCATCTGGACCAACGAAATCGAGACCGTCGCCAGGCTGACCGGCAAGAGCAATGACTAGCTTCGCAATCCCGGCGCCTCCTGCCCGGTGCGTGCGACATATTCCGTGTAGCCGCCGCCATATTGATGGATGCCTTCCGGCGTCAGCTCCAGCACGCGGTTCGACAGGACGCTGAGGAAATGCCGGTCGTGCGAGACGAACAGCATGGTGCCCTCGAAGTCCGACAGCGCATTGATCAGCATCTCCTTGGTGGCGAGGTCGAGATGGTTGGTCGGCTCGTCCAGCACCAAGAAGTTCGGCGGGTCGAACAGCATCTTGGCCATCACGAGCCGCGCCTTCTCGCCGCCTGAGAGCACGCGGCAACGCTTCTCGACGTCGTCGCCGGAGAAGCCGAAGCAACCGGCGAGCGCGCGCAAGGAGCCCTGCCCCGCGGTCGGAAACGCGTCTTCGAGCGACTGGAACACAGTCCGCTCGCCGTCGAGCAGGTCCATCGCATGCTGGGCGAAATAGCCCATCTTGACGCTGCCCCCCAGCGCCACGGTGCCCTCGTCCGGCTCGCTCGCGCCCGCAACCAGCTTGAGCAGCGTCGACTTGCCGGCGCCGTTGACGCCCATCACGCACCAGCGCTCGCGCCGGCGGATCATGAAATCGAGGCCGTCATAGATGCGCTTCGAGCCGTAGCCCTTGTGGACGTTCTTGAGCGCCACGACGTCCTCGCCCGAGCGCGGTGCCGGCAGAAAATCAAAGGCCACGCTTTGACGGCGGCGCGGCGGTTCGACGCGCTCGATCTTGTCGAGCTTCTTGACCCGGCTCTGCACCTGCGCGGCGTGTGAGGCGCGCGCCTTGAAGCGCTCGATGAACTTGATCTCCTTGGCGAGCATGGCCTGCTGGCGCTCGAACTGCGCCTGCTGCTGCTTCTCGTTCTGCGCCCGCTGCTGCTCGTAGAATTCGTAATCGCCGGTATAGGTGGTGAGCGAGCCGGAATCGATCTCGATCACCTTGGAAATCACGCGGTTGATGAACTCGCGGTCATGCGAGGTCATGAGCAGCGTGCCTTCGTAATCGCGCAGGAATTTCTCCAGCCAGATCAGGCTTTCGATATCCAGATGGTTGCTCGGCTCGTCGAGCAGCATCACGTCGGGACGCATCAGGAGAATGCGCGCCAGCGCCACGCGCATCTTCCAGCCGCCGGAAAGTTTTCCCACGTCGCCGTCCATCATCTCCTGGCTGAAGCCGAGGCCGGCCAGCGCTTCGCGCGCGCGGCCGTCGAGCGCGTAGCCGTCGAGCTCCTCGAAGCGGTGCTGCACCTCGCCGTAGCGGGCGATGATCTCGTCCATCTGGTCGGCCTTGTCGGGATCGGCCATCGCAGCCTCGAGCTCGCGCAGCTCGGCCGCGACTTCGCTGACGGGACCGGCGCCATCCATCACCTCGGCCACCGCGCTGCGGCCAGACATCTCGCCGACGTCCTGGTTGAAATAGCCGATGGTGATGCCGCGGTCGGTCGAGACTTGGCCCTCGTCCGGCAGCTCCTCGCCCGCGATCATCCGGAACAGCGTGGTTTTGCCTGCGCCGTTCGGGCCGACAAGGCCGATCTTCTCGCCCTTGTTGAGGGCGGCGGAGGCTTCAATGAACAGGATCTGATGGCCGGCTTGCTTGCTGACGTTGTCGAGGCGGATCATGGGGTCTTTGTGGGGGGATTTTGCGTTGCAGCGTCATAGGCCATGCGGGCCGCCAGGGGAAGCCCGGGACAGGCGAAGTCGACCGCAATCCCCCCGTTCAAGCCGCAGCTCGGAGGATTTTGGACCCAGATGATCCGGCTATCGGTGCTCGAGCTGTCGCCCGGCGCCGGTGATCGTCACTTCTTGAGAATACCCGTGTTGGTGTTTCCAAGCTGCTGGACGGCAGCATTCGCCGCGGGGGTGTTGTAGTTCGGTCGAGATCCACCGCCTTCCTGTGTAGGAGCGGCGACGCCAAGTCTCTCACCGGTGGTGCCCTGGCCTTTGGCATTGGCCGAGTTCGGACCTGGCGAGCCGCCGGTTCCGCTGAGTGTGGTCCCGTTCGACAGCGTCGAGCCACCGCCAGAGCCAGAACCAGCTGCGCTCGCCCCTCCGCCGGATGAAGAACCGCCTGAAGCGCCTCCTGAGCTTTGCGCCATGGCGAACGAAATGGTGCTCAGAAGAATGGCTGCGGCCAAAGCTGGAATTCTCATGTCCGTCCTCCGTCTGCCAGCCGGCTCCTGAACCGCTGGGTTCCTTGTCACGAAGAGCTCCTATCGCCGGCGCGCGATCCATGCTCCGGCCAGGAACGCAATAAGCAATGACCGTAACGGCGCCTTAACAGTGATCTCGCGCAGCTGGTCAGCCAGCCGCTTCGCGGCGTCTGCAGGCGGCGACCGGAGCTGCGGATCAAAAGCTCCGCTTTGCCCTCCGGAGCCCGACCGCAAGCTCGAACTCTGCTCTATGCCGCCCTGATCGTCCGTAAGCCCGGAGGCCTCTGTCATCGCGGCGGCTTCCTTCGTGTCCATGCCCATGCTCCAATCCTGCTGCGGTTGCAGAACAACCACGTCCTCTCGGGTACCCGTCCGACCCCGGCACCAATGGGAGCAGCTATGGCGTCGGCATCGACGCGAACTATATGTCTTCTCGAAAGCCTCGCCGTACCGCTCCCTTGAAAAAGCCCTTGCTGATCTTTCTGTTCCTTGTCTTCGCCCCGCTGACCGCATCCACCGTCAGATATTTCTGGCTGGGCGATGGCCGCCAGAACTGGCAAACGGCCGATCGGTCGAGTGCCGGTCTCTTGACCGCCGCTGCCGATCACCCTGCAGCCGTCATACGGGTGTTCGGGGCGAGAACGGTGAGATGGCGCAGCATCTTCGCCATTCACACCTGGATCGTCGTCAAGGAGAAGGATGCGGCGACCTACACCCGCTACGACTACACGGCGTGGGGCGAGCCGCTCCGCACCAACGGCTTTGCTCCCGACGGGCGGTGGTTCGGCGCCGCGCCAGAAATCATCGTGGCTGTCGACGGAGATCGCGCGGAGGCGCTGATCCCGAAGATCCGGCATGTGATCGAAAACTACAGGTTTCGATCCTACGGGGATTACAGCGTCTGGCCCGGTCCCAATTCGAACACCTTCGTGCAGGCCGCACTCGACTCCGTCCCTGAGCTCCGGGCCGTCCTGCCGCCGACCGCGATCGGCAAGGACTTCCCGTACACCGGCAAATGGTTCGGCCTGACGGCGTCCGGCACGGGCATCTTTGCTTCGCTCGCCGGATACGTTGGCCTGTCCATTGGCTGGGTCGAAGGCGTGGAGATCAATTTCTTCGGCGCCGTTCTCGGCCTCGATATCCGCCGCCCGGCGCTCAAGCTGCCTGGCCTCGGCCGCTTTGGGGTAACGCCAGGCGCGTAACGGGCTCTCCTGTTGATGCGGCTGTCAACGAAGCTGACCGGCTGCTGCCTGGAATTGCACCAACTCGTCGGCGGGAATGCCGATTGCCGAGACGCACGAATAGACGTGACGATGCAGATCGATGAGACCGGGCATCACGATCTTGCCTGAGCGCGGTATGCTGCGGCACTGATCGTTGCTCAAATATCGAACGTCAGCTCCGATCTGGTGCCGCGGCGACCTTCGCGATTCGATATGGTGAGTTTCGCCCCGACCTTCGCAAGCGCGAGCTTGACGATCGCGAGGCCCAGCCCGCTTCCGATCGGGCTCCTCAGCCTTCCCCGGAAGAAGCGTTTGCCGATCTGGTCGAGCTCCTCGGGAGGGATTCCCGGCCCCTCGTCCTCGATCGCGATGGCGTTCTTGCCAGCGCTCCAGACCACACGTCCTTCTCGAGTGTGCTGTACGGCGTTTTCATGCAAGTTCCGAAGCGCGAGTTGGAGGCATTCGGCATTCGTGTTGAGCACCATCGTTCGGACGCCGGCGTCGATCGTCACGGTCGTCCGCTCGTGCCTTGGCGTAGCGGCGACGATTTCCTCCAGAATGGGCCCGACCGCGACGGGCGCCAGCGGCGCGTCGACAGCGTCGGAATCCAGCCTTGCGATCGTCAGCAATTGGCGCACCAGGCGCGTGCTGCGATCGACCGCGGTTACGATCTGCTCGAGCGCACCACGGACGACCTGCGGATCATCGGCAGCCAGAGCCACCTGGGCCTGCGTCTTCAGGCCCGCGAGCGGCGTGCGCAGTTCGTGCGCGGCGAAGGCGGTTACCTCGCGTTCGTGCCGGCGTGCGGCCTCAACCCTGCTGAGAAGGCCGTTCAGGGCGAGGGCCAGCGGCCTGACCTCGGCCGGGGCCCGCTCGGTTTCCACCTGCCGCATGTCGTCCGGCTCCCGCGTGCCGAGGTCCTGAGCCATTTGTCGCAGCGGGCGCAGGCCCTGTCCGACACTCGCCCAGATCGCGGCACCGAGCAGCGGCGCGATCAGCAGCGCGGGCAGCATGAGTCCCTTGATCAGATCCGTCACCAGGCGTTCCCGCAGCCCGACACGGTCCCCGACCATCACCCGCAGATTGTGGTCGGCGTCCTCGACGGAGAACACGCGCCAGGGTTCGCCGTCGATGATCCGGTCCGAGAAGCCGGATGCGGCGGGCGAGAGCTGCTGGTCGGGCGCGCCGCTCGACTTGGCGACCATCCGGCCGTCGAGCGACCAGATCTGGCACGACAGCTGGCGTTCGTAGCTGCCGAGCGGCTGCGCGGCCGCAGGCACCGAGTTTCCGGGGAGGTTGTCGAGTCCCGACGCCAGCGAGGCCACCATGCGCGCGGCCTCCTGCAGGCGCGTGTCGAGAACATGCTCTACCTCGTCGCGGCTTCCGACGTAGATCCAGACGACCGCCGCGACCCAGACGATCCCGGTCGCGGCAAGCAGTATCGCGAACAGTCTCAATCTCAAGGACCTCATCGGACGGTCCCCATCCGGTAGCCCACGCCGCGCAGCGTCTGGATTGCATCCCTCCCGATCTTATTGCGGAGATTGTGGATGTGAACCTCGACTGCGTTGCTTTCCACGTCCTCCTGCCAGCCGTAGAGGCGTTCCTCCAGTTCGGCACGCGAGCGGACCTGCTCCGGACGCTCCATCAACGCTGCCAGGATGGCAAACTCGCGGCGCGACAGGTTGATCGGTTCGCCTGAGACGGTCGCCGAGAGATCGGCCGGTGAAAGCACGATGGCGCCGTAGGTCATCGTTGGACCCGCACGCCCGCCTTCCCGGCGGACGATGGCGCGCAGGCGCGCGGCCAATTCATCGAGATCGAACGGTTTCGCCAGGTAGTCGTCGGCTCCAGAATCCAATCCGGAGACCTTGTCGCCGACGCTATCGCGCGCCGTCAGGAGAAGAACGGGCGTCGCGTCCTGGCGTCCCCGGAGCCTGCGCAGCAAATCCAGGCCGCTTCCATCCGGCAGCATGATGTCGAGCACGACCGCCGAGTAGCGGGTCGTCGAGAGCGCGTTATCGGCGTCCTCGCAGGTGGCGACCGCGTCGACGGTTGCGCCCGTCAGAGACAGGCCCGCTCGCAGACCGTCGGACAGGATCGGATCATCTTCGACAACGAGTATGCGCATCATTTTCTCCGAGACTCCCCTCGGTCGCCCGCCTTAAGGCTGGCTTAAGGCAGACTATCCAAGTCGCGGCATCCGCTCACAAGACGCAGGGCCGCCACAGGATGCCGGGCTTTCATCGACTATCGGTCATATTGGTCGTTCTTCTGTCGTCCTCCTTCGCGGTGGCCCGGGCAGGAACGCCGCCTCCCGCCGACGAGGCGTTCCAATTGAAGGTTTCGCGCGACGATGCCGGGCTCTCCCTCGTCTGGGCGATCGGACCGGGCAGCTACCTCTACCGCGCCATGATCGCCGCCAACAACGCAGTGGTTCCCGGGACGCCCGTCGCGGTCCGGACGCCGCCGGGAGAACCCAAGGATGATCCGGACTTCGGGTCGCAGGAAATCTACCGGAACTCAGCAAAGGCCGAAATCGCATCCACCGATCTGCAAGGGCTGCACCAGATCGTAGTGACCTATCAGGGCTGTGCGGAAGAGTACCAGATCTGCTACCCGCCGGTCGCCAAGACGATCGATCTGCAGACGCTGGCCATCAAGAACCGCGACGACACCAGCGCGTTGTCGCCCGGATCCTCATCACCTTTCGTGGATGCTCCGGTCGCAGCCGGCGTACCGGAAGACGATGGTTTGAAGACGGCCGCCCTCACACCTGACGTGGACATCTCCTTCTGGGTGACGCTCGGCGGCACGCTGGCATCGTTCTTCGGCTTCGGCGTTCTGCTATCATTCTCACCCTGCACCTTCCCACTTGTGCCGATCTTCTTCGGCGTATTGGCCCGTTCGCAGGAGGAGCTTTCGTTCAGTCGCGGTCTCGCCCTGGCGGCGACTTTCGTCGGTGCGTCGGCATCGGCCTACGCGACGCTGGGCGCGTTCGCGGCCTGGTCCGGCTCCGGAGAGAACCTGCAGATCCTGCTGCAGACACCGCTCGCGCTTGGCGTGATCAGCGCGGTGCTCGTCATCCTTTCGCTGTCGATGTTCGGCTTATTCGACATCCAGCTGCCGGCCGCCTTTGTCGCGCGTATACCGGACGTGGCCTCCGGCGGCGGTCGCGGACCGCTGGCCGCCGCCGCCGTTCTCGGCTTCGGATCGGCGCTGATCGCGGGGCCCTGCGTCACACCTCCGCTTGCCACGGCGCTGCTGTATGTCGCCAGGACCGGCGACGTCGTGCGCGGCATGGCCGCCCTTTTCCTATTCGGCGTCGGCATGGGCGTGCCGCTTCTCCTCTTTGGAGCGCTAGGGCCGAGATTCCTGCCCAAGCCCGGCCGCTGGCTCGTCCGTGTCAGGCATGGCTTCGGGTTCATCCTGCTCGCCGTCGCGATCTCGATCTTCTCTCGCGCTCTGTCGCAGCAGACCACGCTG
Organism: Bradyrhizobium sp. in8p8; assembly: GCF_000426845.1. Taxonomy (GTDB): domain Bacteria; phylum Pseudomonadota; class Alphaproteobacteria; order Rhizobiales; family Xanthobacteraceae; genus Bradyrhizobium; species Bradyrhizobium japonicum_C. Next base: position 483,892 of record NZ_AUGD01000002.1, read on the forward strand.
CAGCTGTGGGGCGCGCTCGCGACGGGTATCTCCGTCTATTTCGGCACCCAGTTCCTGACAGCGCATAGTCGATGGAGGTTCGTCTCGATGGGCATGGCGAGCTTCGCGCTTCTGGTCGGCTCGGTCCTGATGATCGGCTCGGCGGACAACGACAATCCGGACGCGACGCGCATCCTCGACCAATTCGTGAGCCGCGACACCGGACCCGACCCCTCCGTCCGAACGATCCGATCGGTCGCCGCGCTGGACCATGAACTCGCCGCGGCGCGCGCCGACGAAAGGCCGGTCATGCTCGACTTTTCCGCCGACTGGTGCGTCGAATGCAGGGTCATGGATGCCGTCCTGCGCAAACCTGAAGTACGCAAACGGCTGCAAGACTTCAGGATAGTGCGTGCCGACGTCACCGCTGTCGACGACGCGAGCCGCGCCCTGATGAAACGCTTCGGAATCGTCGGGCCGCCGACGATCCTGCTGTTCGGCGCACACGGAAGCGTCGATCCCACGACCAAAATCATCGGCGCCGTCGATGCCGACGCCCTGCTCGGAAAATTGTCGGCCGTCGCCTCGGCCGACTGACCCCAAACTCACGGAAGAAGAAAGGCAGACATGATTCAGCACATCTCCCGACGCACGCTCGCTCAGATGATCGCCGTCGCCGCCATCCCCTGCCTGGTCGGGCCCGCGCGCGCCGACGACGGCCCCTCCGAAGCAGACGTATCGCGCGAGGCGATCCTGTACGATCCCGCGGCACCGACCGCGGGAAACCCGAAGGGCGATCTGACGATCGTGGTTTTCTTCGACTATAATTGCCCCTTCTGCAAGCTAGCGGAGCCCGAGCTTGAGCGGTTGGTGAAGACCGATGGCAACATCCGCCTCGTCTACAAGGACTGGCCGATCCTAACGCCGGACTCGATCAAGGGCGCTCAGTGGGCTCTGGCCGCGAAGTATCAGAACCGCTACGACGCCGCGCACTTGGCAATGATGGGCATTCCCGGGCCGAAGATTCCCGCCGAGCGGATGCGGGAAGCGATCGCGAAGTCCGGCGTCGACATGGCTCGTCTCGATGCCGATCTCCAGGCCCACGGCGACGACATCACCAAGCTCCTGCGCCGCAATCTCGCCCAGGCGGACTCGCTGGGGCTGATGGGCACGCCCGCCTACATCGTCGGCCAGTACCGTGTGACGCAGGCCCTGAACTACGAAGGCTTCAAGCGCGTCGCTGCGGACGCGCGTGCCCGCGCGGCAAAGAAGTGAGCAACGCGGAGCCGCTCTCAAACCTGGCGTAGGCTGTAGATCGAAGCTTGCCGCCATCGGCGGTGGCACGCCGGGATCGTCGAATCTCGGACGCACGCCTTCTCTCAAGGACGGACGCATGGAGCGTAGGATATTTCCCGGGACCTGGTACGCCGGCGTCCCTGATCAGCGATCTTCGCTACGACAAACTCGACTACGTCGGCTTCCGCCGGGCTGTCGCGAACCCGCGCCGACAGGCGGCGTCGAAGGAGCCGAAATGATGTCTCACAAGCGATGGGCGGTAGCTGCGGCGCTACTTCTGCCGATGGCGCTCGCAGGCTGTGTGTCCGGTTCCGACATCATGCCCAAGGCGGCGGCCTACGCGTCGACGTCCGGTTCTCGATATGATGCGGTCTCGGACGGAGACTACACTATTGCTGCTGTTCCTGCCCGCGACTTGAAGACTCGCTATATGCGTCAGCTCGTCGACGATCCGACCGGAGAGTCTGTCGGGACCGTTGTCGTAGATCCGAAGAACCGATTCCTCTACCTTGTGCAGGAAGGTGGCAAGGCATTGCGTTACGGCGTGGGCGTCGGCAAGGCCGGCATGGCGTGGTCAGGTACGGCCAAGGTAGCCATCAAACGTGAATGGCCGAGCTGGACACCGACCAGGCACATGATCGCGCGCGAGCCGAACAAATACGTCAAGTGGGCCCGAGGCATGGACGGCGGCACGCAGAACCCGCTCGGTGCGCGCGCGCTCTATCTGTTCAGAAACGGCAAGGACACGCTGTACAGGATTCACGGCACCAACGAGCCGTGGTCGATCGGCCAGGCGATGTCCTCCGGCTGCATTCGCATGATGAACCAGGACGTGATCGATCTGTACCGTCGCGTTCCATCGGGAACCAAGGTCGTGGTGCTTCCGGCCGCCGTGGAGTCCGCAGCCGCCCGCGAATGATTTCATGCCGCGATTGAGGTCCGACATGTCGTCGCACCGACGAGGCGAGTAACGCCAGAGCGACTTAGATCGCTTCGACCGCCGCCCTCAACTCACCGCGAACTTGTTCCGCGATGGCTCTCAGGGATTCGTTTTGTATCGCCTGCATTGACGCGACCGGATCGACCGCCGCGACCTCCGTCTTTCCGGCAACTTCCTGAACAATCACATTGCACGGAAGCATGGTGCCGATCTTGTCCTCCGCCATCAGCGCCTCGTGAGCCATCTTTGGATTGCAGGCGCCGAGTATAACGTAGGGCCGGAAGTCGGCCCCGGTTTTCTCCTTTAGAGTCGACTGCACGTCGATCCTGGTCAACACCCCGAACCCGCGGCCCTTGAGCGCCGATATCGCTCGGTCGACGCCTTCCGCAAAAGGAACGTCAAGCTTCTTCGCGAAGTAGTAGGACATTCCAGACTCCTCTACTGGGTGACCGGCAGAGCTACGCCGGTACGGTCGCGTTCGTCCTACCGGTGGAAGCCCGAAGGGCCGCGTCGGCGCTTTCAGCCGCGTGTCCGAAATCGCCTCTCAGCGCCATGAGGGCTCGGCGTTCCTCCTCGATTTCGTAGGACGTCCGGAAGCCCAGCTTTCTCAAAACCGGGACCGGAGGGCACCAGCCTTGGATCGCATGCTGAAATAGAAAGCTCGTGACCAACGCCGGAAGGGCGAGCCAGCGCCGGCTGTTAGTGGCGGCCAGCGCGACGCCGGCGAAGCCGATAACCGCGGCATTGGCTTCGATCGCCCTCTCGATATCCCACTCCTCGTCGATTTCACGCAGTCGGCCGGCGATCTGATCGCGGTGTTCGGCGAAATAGGCAACGTTGGCCTGCATCGTGCGTTTGATGCGCAGGTTGTCGCTTTCGGAAGAATGGAGAGGCACACGGTTTCGCGTCGTCGTCATGAATCCTCCACGCGTTGGCCCGACTACGCACGGGGTTTTGGTTTGTTCCTAATCTACATGGCGATAGGTTTGGTCCGCGATCGCCTGGGTTCGGATGGCGGGAATTGCTCCTCGCCAACGTCAGCCCCAGCTCAAGCCACTCGCTCCCGAAACCTGCTTCGGCCCAAGGACACCGTTCAAACTTGAACAGCATTCATGTTCAATCGAGTGGCTGACACAACCGTGTGAGTACGGGTCCTACGCCCTTCTCATCAGCTTGAGCGAGGCCGCAAGGCGCAAGCTGCGTTTGCCGGCAAGTGCGATGCCTTCGAGCTCGCCGCTGTCTTCCGTGCAGGTTCCGGAGAACCCGATCCCGACCTCGAGGCCGCCGAACACCGGGTTCTCCCCCTTCGCCGGCGTATGCTCCTGGTTCAGCATCTCGCCCTTCCAGCGGCCGTCCGCCGAGGAATAGGAGCCAAGATAATAGAAGAACGCATCGCCGCCGAGGATGCGACCGTCGATCAGCAGCATCACTCCGGACAGTCCGGCATCGATGCCGTCCAGCGCGCTCAGCTTCATCCCGTAGAGCCCGTTGGCGATGCCGCCCGGCCCGACCGCACCGCTCGGAGGCAAGCCCTCGTCGTCAAGTCGCGTGAGATTGGCCCAGAATCTGGCGCCCGGCATCGTATCCGAGCTGCCCTCCAGACGGATCTCGTTGCCATACAGCCGGCCGCGCGCCCCGATCGAGGCGACGTCCGCACCCATCAGCGGCTTGTAGTTGGGATCGTGGTTGTGCCGCTCGGTGATGACCCCGGCGATAATCTCGCCGTCGCGCTCGACGTACGTGCCTAGATGCGCAAACCCCGAATTGCCGCCCAGCATCTTGCCGTCGTGCAAGCACATGATGCTGCGGCCAAAACCGTCGTTGACGCCGTATTCAACCTTGTAGAGTCCGTCCAGCAACGTCATGAACCCGAAATCGGAAAGAATTGCGCGCTACCTAGCATCGTGGCCGGTTTGAAGCCACACGGCTTTTCCGCGCATGACCGCTCACGGGACCCTCAGCGCTACGATGCGAGTATGTCCCTGTTTTGCCTGACAGGTCAAATCGACTGCGCAAAATCCGCATTCGTGTGATGTCAGTGGCTTGGCTACTGTGCATGGGGTCGTTTTTCGATTTCGTGTGCGGCTCGCGCAAGAGACCCCGGACGCAGTCGGCATGACGCTTGAACCGGCTTCCTCCAAGGCACGACCAAGCGGCATGAATGCGACACCGCAAGCAGCCGATGACGAGCTCAGCGCGATCATCTCCAGCGCCGCAAGGCAGCCGCTGCTCGATGCGGCGTACGAGCTCTGGCGCCAGCGCCATCGCCTGGATACGATTGCGGGCCGGCCGACGGCCGAAGAGATCCGTGTCAACCGCACCCTCACCCCTGAGCAGCTCAGCGGCAAGTACCGCCATGATCGCGACCACGCCCATGAAGGGCCGATGTTCGGCTATGTGAAGCGTGCCCATCCGCGCGCCGACGACCGGGCGATCCGGCAGGCCATCATGACCGCCGTCAAGTTCGAGGATGAATACAACAAGCAATTCGACTGGAACGGCGATTTCTGGAATTGCGTGGTGCGCGCTGTGGCGCAGGCCGGGCGAAAATATCCGGACTATCTCGAGACCACCTACCGCGACGCCCGCAACGATCTTGCCTACTACATGAAGTGAGCTAGAAGCATAGCGTGGTGACGAGCTTGCCCTGCTTGTCCTTGATCGCATAGGGGCAACGAATGCGCTCCAGCGCCTTCCTGGCGTCCTCGTCGCCGAGCGCGGCGGCGCGCTCGTAGTACGCCTTCGCCGCTTGCTTGTCTTTCGCACCGCCGCGGCCTTCCTGTGCGAATGCGCCCATCCTCTCCAACGCGCCGGGATGGTTTTGTGCCGCCGCCTTCTCGAACAGCGCACGCGCGGCGGCATCGTCCCTGGCGCCGCCCGAGCCTTCGGACAGCATCAGGCCAAGCTGGTACTGCGCTTCCGCATTGGTCTCGGCTGCCTTGCCGAGCAGCGCGCGCGCCTGGGCAGGGTCGGCCGGCGCGGCGCCACCTGCGCCGCCGAGCGCGGCGAGATTGCTGACGCCGCGAGGGTTGCCGGACTGCGCCGCCTTCTCGAACAGCCTTCGCGCTTGCCCTTCGTCCTTGGCAATGCCGGAGCCGGTGGCGTAGGCGACGCCGAGCTCGACCATGGCCGCACTCGATCCCTTCTCGGCAGCCTTGCGCCAGGCCGCAATCGCCTCGCCGGTCTGCCGGTTGGCCGCATAGGCTCGGCCGAGCGCGAACATGGCGCGGCGCGCTGACGGCGCGGCCTGCTTGCAGAACTTGATGGCGGTGGCGACGTCTGACGGCGCGATTTCCGTCACGCCCTTCACGTCCGCCGGTTTGTCGGGATCGCTGGGATCGGCGGCAATGCGGTCGCACAGGACGAGGTCGGCCGATTGCGCATGCGCCATCACGGGCACGGCCAGCGCGAAAATCATCGCGAGGAGATTGGTTCGCATAGTCGTTACGTTGCGTCCCCGCCCCGGCAAGTTCAAGGCTCAAGTCTCGACCAGCAACGCAGACACGAGCGTCAGAGGAACGAGCATCATCACGATGCAAAAATCCGCCGGAGCTTTCGCTCCGGCGGATTGAGACCAACCCGGGCCAGCCCCCCAGCCCGGGCCGGGAGGATCTTAGGCGGCGGCCTTCTTGTCGGTCGGCACGGACGCGATCGTCTTCAGGATCTGCGAAGCGATCTGGTAGGGGTCGCCCTGCGAGTTCGGACGGCGGTCTTCCAGATAGCCCTTGTAGCCGTTGTTGACGAACGAGTGCGGAACGCGGATCGAAGCACCGCGGTCGGCCACGCCGTAGCTGAACTTGTTCCAGGGCGCGGTCTCGTGCTTGCCGGTCAGGCGCTTGTCGTTGTCCGGGCCGTAGACGGCGATGTGGTCCATCAGGTTCTTCTCGAAGGCAGCCATCAGCGACTCGAAATACTCCTTGCCGCCGACCTCGCGCATATAGGCAGTCGAGAAGTTGGCATGCATGCCGGAGCCGTTCCAGTCGGTGTCGCCGAGCGGCTTGCAGTGGAATTCGATGTCGATGCCGTACTTCTCGGTCAGGCGCAGCATCAGGTAGCGGGCCATCCACATCTGGTCAGCAGCGGTCTTGGAGCCCTTGCCGAAGATCTGGAATTCCCACTGGCCCTTGGCGACTTCCGCGTTGATGCCTTCATGATTGATGCCGGCAGCCAGGCAGAGGTCCAGATGCTCTTCGACGATCTTGCGGGCGATGTCGCCGACGAACTTGTAGCCGACGCCGGTGTAGTACGGGCCCTGCGGCGCCGGATAGCCGTATTCCGGGAAGCCGAGCGGACGGCCGTCCTTGTAGAAGAAGTATTCCTGCTCGAAGCCGAACCAGGCGCCGGGATCGTCGAGAATGGTGGCGCGCTTGTTGGACGGATGCGGGGTCTTGCCGTCGGGCATCATGACTTCGCACATCACCAGCACACCGTTGGTGCGCGCGCCATCCGGGAACACCGCGACCGGCTTCAGCACGCAATCGGAGCTGTGACCTTCGGCCTGCATGGTGGAGGAGCCATCGAAGCCCCAGAGCGGAAGCTGCTCGAGCGTCGGGAACGACGCGAATTCCTTGATCTGAGTTTTGCCGCGCAAATTCGGAGTCGGCGTATATCCGTCGAGCCAGATGTACTCGAGCTTATACTTGGTCATTGAGCCTCTCTGTAGATGATGCGAAAGGTTGGGGGCCCGGGAGGCCCCCGCACGTTTTGTACCCGGCCATCATCGGCCGGGCCTTCCCAAGCATTTGTCGTGCCAAAAGGACGCAGGGCGAGAGGTTTTCCGCGGAGCGGGTCTCTCCGTGCCACCGACGAGGCCCCACCTTGACTGTGCGTCATAGCCGCGCACCCTCGCGTGATGCTGCACGGCGGAATGGCGGGGAAAACGCCCGTTTCTCAAGCAGTGGACGGGCACTTTGAGGCTGCCGACCAAACGCGCATCAACGGCCGGCAATTTTCGCAAAGGCTGACACCCCTGCCCAGCAACCTTTGGAACGGCCTACGCGTTAGCCTTCGAGACGCTGCCTCGGGAGATGCAGCAGGCCGCCTGCCTACAAAATAAGCGGCAACTGATCTCCTTTTCAGCACTTTCCAATTCGGGAAGCGCGGCCGATATGGGGACTCCAGTAACCACAATCGAACGAGTCGGGCGCACCATGGAGGCCAAGGCGCTTCGACCAAGGAGAAATCGCAATGATGAACAATGGTCTAAGTCACGGATCTGCGAAGATCTATCAATTCCCCGCCGGGGGCCGCGCGGCTCTCGCCGGACGCCGCTATGGCGACACCCGCCTTCCTGCCGATCACGCTTCGCCGCCTTCGAACGTCTCGATTTGCAGCGACAGCTGGTATCATCAGGATGCAGTCGACGAAGCCAAGCCGAAATGGGACCGCTGATGCCTTTACTCGGTTTGAAAGCGCCGCACCCTCGCCGTCACGCGGTGGCAGTTCGAAAAGGACCGAAACAACGGAGTTTCGGTCCTTTTTGATTCCGGCGCGAACCACATCATTCAGATCACCGCGCAGGCCGTAACCGGGCGCTTCAGGTGCTTCACCGTCGTGGGCCCGGCCTTGGGAATCCTCAATGTGACCCCAGCCCCCGAATAGCGTATCCCCGAAACCGCCGGTCTCCTGGCCAGCGTGACCGGCTCACCGTCGATCTGGAGGAAGGCGCGCCTGTCGCCGTCATAAAGCCCGATAATGAACTGCGTACCATCGACACAGCGATAGGTCTGGAACGTCTGTGCGTCGGCCCGCCGTGCTGCCAGGATTCCGGCCACCAGCATGGTGACGACCAAAACAATGGCCTTGTGTCGGTCCATGTTCGCCCTCTCTAATGGACTCAAGGATGCCGTAGCGCATCCATGGAACCATAACCCAACCTGATCTCATGTCAGACTCTCCTGCCCGTCATCTTGCCCTGCAAGGCGCCAGCAATTTTCGCGATCTGGGCGGTTATCCGACCACCGACGGCCGCATCACGCGTTGGCGGCACATCTTCCGCTCCAATCATCTCGGCCAGCTCACCGCTGCCGACATCGAGATCGTCCGCGCACTGGGCGTCAGAAGCGCATTCGATTTTCGCGGGCTGGAAGAGCGCGCGGCCGGGCTCTGCGCCCTGAACGAGATCATGGTGCATCCGCTTCCGATCGAGCCGACCGTGGTGGCCGCGCTACGCACCGAACTCGCCCGGGGCAAGCTCACGGCGCCGGTGGCGCTGGAGCTCATGCGCGAGTCCTATCGCAACTATGTTCGCCACAACACGCACTGCTTTCGCGCGCTGTTCGGCCATCTGCTGGAAGACCGCGCGCCGCTGGTGATTCACTGCACCGCCGGGAAGGACCGGACCGGCTTCGCCAGCGCGCTGATCCTGCATGCGCTCGGCGTGCCCGATGACGTCATTGCCGAGGACTACCTCTTGACCAAACGGCACTACAGGCGCGACGTGTCAACCGCCTCGGATCTTCCCGCCGATGTTCTCGAGGCCATCGGCAGCGTCGATGCCTCCTATCTTGCTGCGGCTTTCGAAGCCGTCGGCCATGAATATGGCGATCTCGAAACCTATCTGCGCGATGGGCTCAAGCTCGGCGCGGCAGAGCGAAGCGCGCTAAAGGCTCGCTATCTGCAATCATAGGCGGCCGCGCCGGAGAACGACATGCAAGACAGAGTCCTGATAGTTACAGGCGCACGCGGCGCGCTCGGCAAGGTGGTCGTCGAGATCGCACAATCACGCGGCGCGCGCGTGGCCGGCATCGATCATGCACCGTCGCAAGAGTCCGCAACGCTTGAGGGCATCGAGATCGGCGGCATCGATCTGTCCGACGCGGCTCAAGCGAAAACTGCGGTCGATGCGGCGGCAAGGCATTTCGGCCGGCTCGATGCGCTGATCAACGTCGCCGGCGGCTTCGCTTTCGAGACTGTTGGCGACGGCGACATCAAGACCTGGCAACGCATGTACGCGCTGAATGTCCTGACTGCACTCAACACTTCACGCGCGGCGCTGCCGCATCTCGCCGCATCCAAGGCTGGCCGGATCGTCAACATCGGCGCAACGGGCGCGCTCCAGGCCGGCAGCGGCATGGGTCCCTACGCGGCGTCGAAAGCCGGCGTGCATCGCCTCACCGAAGCGCTTGCCGACGAGTGGAAGGGCAAGGTCACGGTCAACGCCGTGCTGCCTTCGATCATCGACACCCCGGCCAACCGCGCCGACATGCCGAAAGCCGACTTCTCCAAATGGGTGACGCCGCAGGAGCTCGCCGAAGTCATCCTGTTCCTCGCCAGCGCCGCCGCGAGCGGCGTCACAGGCGCCCTGATCCCCGTCGGCGGACGAGTCTGATCACGCACTGTCTGGTTGCTGGCCCGATTCAATCGGAGCCGAGAAGGCACTAGACTGGCCAACAACTGATTCTCCGACTCGGAACGACCTTGGAAACCGCGCTCTATCTGCCCGTCAAACGCTTCCTTGAGGAGCTCGGCTTTACGGTCAAGGGCGAGATCGGCGGCTGCGATCTCGTCGGGCTCAGCGCGGGCGATCCTCCGGTCGTTGTGATCGGCGAGCTAAAGCTTGCCTTCAATCTCGAACTGATCCTGCAGGCGGTCGATCGCGCGCCGGCCGGCGACGAAGTCTGGATCGCAGCCAAGATGTCAGCGCGTGGCAAGGGACGCGAGAACGATGCGCGCTACCGCAATCTCTGCCGTCGTCTCGGCTTCGGCATGCTGGGAGTGACCGATCGCGGCCAGGTCGAGGTGCTGGTCAAGCCGCCGACCGCGGCACCGCGGCGCGAGCCGAAGGTGCGCTCGCGGCTCGTCGCCGAGCATCAGCGGCGCCAGGGCGATCCGGTGCTCGGCGGCAGCACCCGCGCACCGATCATGACGGCGTATCGGCAGCAGGCATTGGCCTGTGCATCCGCGCTCGCCGAGGGCCCGAAGCCCGTGCGCGAACTGCGCGAACGCTGTCCCGACGCCGGAAAGATCTTGCTCAACAATGTGTATGGCTGGTTCGACCGCACCGAGCGGGGAATCTACGGACTCACCGAAGCCGGACACGCGGCTCTGAAACGTTGGCCCCAGCAGCGGGTTGGGGCTAATGCCGGTCCGGCGACACTGCCGTGACGCCGGCCAATGCATAGCTGAGATGCCACACCGATTTCATATTGCAATGCAGCATTCTCGGCACTAGGTATCCCGGCATCACGATGAGGCCGTTATGAGCGCAGACTGGAACACCAAATATGGCACGCGGCGTGTCCGCCACGATCCGCCCACCTTGGACGAGGCAATCTTCGCCGCGGTCGGCATCACCGACGATCAGGCGCAGCAGGCCGAGATCGCCGCAGCCTTGATGGGAATGCCGCTCGACGTCGTCCAGGCCGAAGTGAAGAAGCAGGCTCGAACCAACAGCCGCCTCACCGCAACCCGCGTGATCGCCGGCGAGCAAGGCGCGCAGCGCTCCGTGGTCGTCGAGCGCCGCGTCGTCCGCCGTTTCGGCAACGACAAGCGCACCGGGACCTGAGCGTTTATTTCATACCCGGAATACGAAAGCGGACCGGCCTTGCCGGTCCGCTTGTGATTCCTGCCCGTTGTTTTCGGGCTATGCGGCGCGATTGCCGTACATGCTGGAGATCAGCTTCCAGCAAGTGCTGTTGAAGCTCAGGAGAGCACGCCCGGTCGTGAACGGCGAGGCTGCGAGATCGGCGAGCTCTGCCTCGGGCGTCTTGACGAGGTCGATCGTACCGGTCGACTCCCCGTGGCGGAAAGCCAGATGCGCGCCGAACTTCCGGGCGAGCGCCCGCATCGCGTGATTCTCGGCGCCCGTGGTGATCCGCAGCTGCTTGTAGCCTTTCCAGCGCGCCTCCGCGATCAGGCGACGGAACAGCACGGTGCCGACACCCTGGCGACGCGCGGAGGCTTCCACGCTGAAGGCGACTTCAGGCAAGCAATCACCTTCCGGCGGGTGCAGTTCGGCCGCGCCACGCACGACCCCATCGACGATATAGGCAACGATGACGGTGCCGTCCTCAGCGCAGCGGGCAGCGTAGCGCTCGATGAAGCTGTCATCGAGAAAGCCGTTGAAACGGTCGTGTCGGCTGGCGGCATCGAGCCTCAGCAAATGATCGCGCAGGAGCGGTAATTCTTCCTGCTGAATCAGGGTCCGCACATAGCCGGGAGCCGTGCGGACGGTATCTTCAAGTACCACGTCAGAACTCCTCTTGGTGTCCCTCGAGGAGGCGTTCGAATCCCTAGGCCCCCTATATTGTGCATCGCAGCATACTTTGCAAGACGAGGACCTGCCCAAGTTTGAGGCATGGAAAACGACCAATTCGTTAACAAAATCAGAGTCCCGTAGTCTTACAGGACGAGCTGAGTCTGGGTGACCACGGCAACGAGCTTGCCGTCTTCGGTCTCCAGCCGCGTGGTCCAGACCTGGGTCCGTCGTCCCCGATGGACCGGCGTTGCCGTGGCAATGACCGTGGTTCCCTCCTTCGCCCCACCGATGAAATTGGTCTTGCTCTCCAGCGTTGTCGTGCCCTTGGCATCTTCGGGCAGATTGATCACGGTAGCAGCCGCGCCAACGGAATCGGCCAGCGCCATCACCGCCCCGCCATGGATGGTGTGGTGAAGTGTGCAGAGATCAGGCCGAACCGTCATCCGCGCCACCACGCGATCCTTTCCGGCCTCGATGAACTCGACGCCCTTGAACTCGGCGAACGGCATCTTCATCGCTTTAAGTTTCTCGAGCGGCGTCATCATATCTCCTCCCAATTCGTTGTTCTCGCAGCGTGAATTGCTTGACGCGGCAAAGCAATGACCTCGGAGGTAATGGCCGTGCTGACATAGGCCCGCTGCGCCGACAGTCTCGTGTCCCGGACGCGCAGCGTTGCTGCGCCGCGTTCGGGCACAGCAGAGCTCACGTCACCGCATTCACGACCTGATATTCTGGCCGCCGCCACACCTCGTCCACGATCACCTCCTCGATGATCTCCGCGGCCCGCACAATCTCGATCTCACCTATGTAGAGCGGCGTAATCCCGAACCTCATGATGTCAGGCGCGCGGAAATCGCCGATGACCCCGCGGGCGATCAAGGCCTGCATCGCTGCGTAGCCGGCCTCAAAGGCAAAGGAGACTTGCGAGCCGCGATGCTCATGTGCCCGCGGGGTGACGAGCTTGAGCTGCGGGCAGCGGCGCTCGACTTCACTGATGAGGAGATCGCCCAGCGCCAGCGAACGCGCGCGGACCTCGGCGATATCGACACGGTCCCATACGTCCAGTGAGGCTTCCAGCGCCGCCATCGCCAGCACCGGCGGCGTGCCGACGCGCATCCGTTCGACGCCGCCGGCGGCCGCATAGGCGAGCTCGAACGCAAACGGCTTCGCGTGGCCCATCCACCCCGACAGCGCAGCACGGGCGCTCTCGGCATGCCGCGGCGAGACGTAGAGGAAAGCCGGCGCACCGGGACCGGCATTGAGATATTTGTACGTGCAGCCGGCGGCGAAATCGACGGCGCAGCCGGAGAGATCGACCGGCAGCGCACCCGCGGAATGGGCGAGATCCCAGACCGTGACGATCCCGAGCGCATGCGCTTTCGCGCTGAGCTTCGCCATGTCGTGGCGGCGTCCGGTGCGGTAGTCGACCTCGGTGATGTAGAGCACTGCAATCTCCTCCGACAGCGCAGCCTCAATCGCCTCCGGAGCCACCAGGCGCAATTGATGCCCGCGCCCGAGCGTCGCGATCAAACCCTCGGCCATGTAGAGGTCGGTCGGGAAATTGCCGGTGTCGGAGAGGACGACCCCGCGCGAAGCATTCATGTCGAGCCCGGCGGCGAGCGCCTGATAGACCTTGAGCGAGAGCGTGTCTCCGACCATCACCGAACCGGCTGCAGCCCCGATCAGCCGCGCGATCCGGTCGCCGAGATGACGGGGTTGGGCGTACCAGCCTGCGGTGTTCCAGGCGCGGATCAGCTCGTTCCCCCACTCGGCCGTGATGACGCGGTTGACGCGCTCGGCAACTCCGAGAGGCAGCGCGCCAAGCGAGTTGCCGTCGAGATAGATCACGCCGTCAGGCAGATGGAATAACGCCCTGGTGTCGTCGTAGACGCGAAGCCTGGCCATGACATCCCTACAGAATCGTCCGCACGCGCCAGAGCTCGGGAAACAGCTCGACCTCCAGCATACGCTTGAGATAGCTGACGCCCCCCGTGCCGCCGGTGCCGCGCTTGAACCCGATGACGCGCTCGACCGTGGTCACATGATTGAAGCGCCAGCGGCGGAAATAGTCTTCGAAATCGACCAGCTTCTCGGCCAGTTCGTAGAGCATCCAGTGCGTCTCCGGCGCCTCGTAGACGATGCGCCAGGCCTGCAGCACGCCTTCGTTGAAGCTGTGGGTCTCGCGAACATCGCGCGCCAGCACCGCCGCAGGCATCCTGAGCCCGTTCCGGTCGGCCAGGCGCAACACCTCGTCATAGAGGCTTGGCGTCGCAAGTTCGGCTTGGAGCAGCTTCGTCGTCTCCGCATCGTGCGCATGCGGCTTCAGCATGGCGTGATTGCGGTTGCCGAGCAGAAATTCGATCAGCCGGTATTGGGTCGACTGGAAGCCTGAGGACTGCCCGAGCTGCGAGCGGAAGCGGGTATATTCGCTGGGCGTCATCGTGCGAAGCACGTCCCATGCCGCGTTGAGCTGTTCGAAGATGCGCGACATCCGCGCCAGCATCTTCATCGCGGGTTGCACCTCATCTCGCGAGATCGCTCGGCGCGCTGCGCTGAGCTCGTGAATGGCAAGGCGCATCCACAGCTCCGTGGTCTGATGCTGGATGATGAACAGCATCTCGTCATGTGCTTCCGAGAGCGGATGCTGCGCGCCGAGGATCGCATCCAGCGCCAGATAATCGCCATAGGACATCCGCCGGGCGAAATCGGTCTCGGCGCCTTCGCTCGTGGGATCGTAATTGCTGGACGTCATGACGGGTGCCTTTCGATCCATGTTCCCCGCTTCAGTCAAGGCCGATCAGGCGGGCTGTGATTGCCGACGACGCATCCTTCAGTCCGTCGACCACGGTAAAATGGTTCAGCCCTGGATCGATAACGAGGCGGGTGGGTACGTCGAAGCCGGTCCAGATATTGGCCATCAGATCCGACTGGCGAATGAATTCGGGCCGTTCGCCGCCGCCGACCCAGGCGGTCAGGGGCGAATGCCCGCGCGGCAGATGCAGCGCCGCGCTTTCCAGCGTCGCCTCCTCCATCGTCATGCGTAACGTCTCGTTCATCCTGGTCTTGAGCAGCGGACGCAGATCGTGCAGGCCGCTGATCGAAAGCGTGCCGGCAATGCGATTGTAGACGGCGGGCTCCAGCCGGCTGTCGTCGCACAGCATGCGCGTGACGAGATGGCCGCCCGCGGAATGTCCCGCGAGCCGGATCGGCCCTGGTATGAGCGCTGCCGCTTTGGTGATTGCCGCGGCGATCTCTGCAGTGATATCGGAGATGCGTGCGGCCGGAGTCAGCGTGTAGCTCGGCAGCGCCACCGTCCAGCCGTGATGCCGCGCGCCTCCGGCGAGATCGGTCCAGGCCGATTTGTCGAAGCGCATCCAGTAGCCGCCATGCACGAAGACGACGAGGCCCTTGCTGTCGCCATCGGGCAGGATCAGATCGAGCTTCTGGCGCTCGCCGGCGCCATAGGCGATGTCGGAGCGAAATTCCTTCAGCCCCGCGCGGTAGGCCGCCGCCCGCTCCGCCCAGAGTGCCGGCAGCTTGTCCGAGCCCGGGACGTGGGCCGAATTGGCATAAGCATCGTCCCAATCGCGCATTGTGACTCCACCGTCTCGTCCAGCGATCGGGCGCCAGTCTGCCACCGGTCAGGGCAGCATCCTAGTCTTTATTTTAAGCTTAAAGGATTAGCGAAGCCGGTGGATGGGCAGCGAGAAGCGCCCCTCCCGTTTGGTTGGCGGCGGTGCGAGAGCGCCTTGCCCACCTACTATCATCCGTCATCGCGAGCGCAGCGAAGCAATCCAGAACCTATCCAGGGCGGCAGTCTGGATTGCCTCGTTGCAAGAAGTCCTCGCAATGACGGTGGAGAGACGCCTATGCCTTCTCCACCCCGCACCACTCGGCAATGAACAGGGCCATCGCCTTGGTCGTCTTCCTCAGTGATTCCAGGTCGACGAATTCGTTGAAGCCGTGCATCTCGCCGCCGCTGGCACCGAAGCACAGGCTCGGAATGCCGTGGTTGAGGCCGTAGAAGCGCGTGTCGGTGAGCGCGGTGAAGACGAGATCCTCGACCGCACCGCCATAGACGGCGTTGAAGGCCTTGCCGAACGCGGCTTCCGGCGCGGCGGCGTCGGACAGTTCGTAGCCTTCCGACAGGAAGCCGGACCATTCGATCTCCGGCGGATTGTTGGCGAGGAAGCGGTGGTTACGCGCTGCAGCAGCGACACAAGCCGTGATCTCCTTCTGGTGATCGGCGATCGACCAGCCCGGCAATACGGCAATGCGGCAATCGACGTCGCACCAAGCGGGGACGCTCGAGGCCCAGTCGCCGCCCTTGATGATGCCGGGATTGAAGTTGATGGGATGGTTGAGCGTCTTGAAGTGACGATCGGCCTTGGCCCGCTCGTTCCATTCGATCTCGAGCTTTTGCAGCGCCTGCATCAGGTGATACGCCGCCATGATCGCGTTCGCGCCGGAGCCTGCGAAGGCCACGTGGGTTGGATGCCCCTTCACGCGCAGGCGAAACCAGATCACGCCGACCTGCGAGCGCACCATCTTGCCGCCTGTCGGCTCCGGAATGAAGCAGGCGTCTGCGCGATAGCCGCGCTGAAGCGTCGAGAGTGCACCGACCCCGGTGCTCTCCTCCTCGATCACCGACTGAAAATGAATCCGTGCCGTCGGCCTCAAACCCGCGGCCTTGATCGCGTCCAGGGCGTAGAGCGCACCGATCGTGCCTGACTTCATGTCGCAAGCGCCGCGGCCGAACAGCTTGCCGTCCTTGATGACCGGCGAGAATGGCGGCGTGTCCCACAGTTCCAGCGGGCCCGCCGGCACCACGTCACAGTGCCCCTGGAGGATCAGCGATTTGCCGGCATTGGTTTGTGGACGGTAAGTACCCACCACAGAACGCGCCTTCGAAAAGTCGTGCTCGATCGGACCGAAGCCGCGCAGATCCTTCAGATCGTCGACGTTGATGTGCCAATCGTCGACCTCGTAGCCGCGTTCGCGAAGGAGGTCGCCGATCATGTCCTGGCAGGGCCCCTCAGCCCCGCGGGTCGAAGGGATCGCGACGAAATCGCGGGTGGTTGCAAGCTGAGCTTCGAAGCCGCTATCGACGGCGTCAAGAATCCTCTGCTGCGTTTCGGCATTCATCAGGCAACTCCAATCGGCATTCGGATCATCGATGCCGCGCAACCTACTCGATTTCAGCCGTTCGGGTACTCCACAAAATAAGCATCCCGCAATGCATCTTCGAGCAGCCGGCCTTCCCTATAGCCATTCAGCGTCGCAGGCCGGCTGACGCCGTCGAGCAGGCGCGGGCACGGCTCCGGGGGGCCGAGCACGGTGCGGACCGGGATGCGCTCGGCGTAGATGGGCAACGCATAGTCCTCGTCGTCGTCAGCTACACCCTTGGCGCGGATCTTGGCCGAGGCCTCCTCGATCTCCATCGCGATAAAGGACGTTGCCTTGATCTCCTGCGTGGTGCTCTGGCGCAGACTCGCCGTGCGGCCCGGGAAAAAGCGGTCAACCATCGCGATCACCGCGCGGTCCTTCTCCTCGGGATCAGTGACGAGATAGGCAGTACCGAATGCCATGACCGCGCGGTAATCGGCGGAGTGGTTGAAGCCGCAGCGCGCCAGGACGAGGCTGTCGAGATGAGCGACCGTCAGGCAGACGCGCTCGCCCTTGCTCTGGTTGCGCAACATCCGGCTGGCGCTCGATCCGTGCCAGTAGAGCCTGGTGCCCTCGCGCCAGAAGAAGGTCGGCGTGCAGTAGGGCTGTCCATCGATGACGTAGGAAACGTGGCAGAGCATCGAGGAGTCCAGGATGCGATGAACCGTCTCATGATCGTAGAAGCCGCGATCGTGCCGGCGCTTCACTTGGTTGCGCGCCGATGTCGGATAGGAATCTGAGGTCTCGGTCTGGCTCACGGCCGCTCCTGTTCGGATTGGAAGAACTGCAAGGAGTTGTAGCCGCGTATTTGGTCTGCGATAGTTCCAATTCCATGCAAAAAATTCCAACCAATTCCCCCTCGCCTGGCAAGGCGGAGCTGCCCCTCGACCTCACGGGGCCGCACATCACTGCGGGTGCTTCCGCAGCGCACCGTCTGTACCAGGCCCTATGCGAGATGATCGTCTCCGGTCTCGTGAAGCCCGGCGAGGCGCTGCCGCCATCGCGGACGCTGGCCAGGCAGACCGGGTTTCGGCGCAATGCCGTCGTCACCGCCTATGAGCGCCTGATCGCCGACGGCTTTGCCGACGCAACCGTCGGTTCCGGAACGTTCGTGGCCGCACGCATTCCCGCGAGGGCGGCAGAAGCGAATAGGCCGAAGGTCGTTGTCGAAACGCCGAGGCAGGGCGCGTTCGCGCTTGGCTGCACCCATATCGACGAGCGCGCTCTGCAGCGCTTTCGGGCCTTCGTCGGCCGCCGCATGCGCGCGTTCGGGTCCGAGCACCTGCATTACGGCGACCCGCGCGGCAGTCGGGAGCTGCGCGCTGCGATCGCCGACCATCTGTTGTCAGCGCGAGGCCTGCGCTGCGATCCCGATCAGATCATGCTGACATCGGGCACGCTGCACGCGTTGCGCATCGTTTTGAGCGGAATCCTGAAATCCAACGACCAGGTCTGGTGTGAGGATCCCGGCTATCCCGCCGCTCGCAACACCATCGCGCATTGCGGCTACCGCGCGGTGCCCGTTCCCGTCGACGAGCATGGGATGCGTGTCGCCCGAGGCCGTATCGCGGCGCCAGCCGCGCGCGCGGCATACGTCACACCTTCGCACCAGTTTCCGCTTGGCATGCAGATGTCGATGCCCCGGCGGCTCGAGCTTCTGGAGTGGGCGAGGCAAACCGGCGCATTTGTGATCGAGGACGATTACGACAGCGAGTTCCGCTATGACGGCGCGCCGCTCATGTCGCTCGCGGGCATCGATCGCCTCCAGCGCGTGATCTACCTGGGCACGTTTGCCAAGACGCTGTTTCCGGGCCTGCGCATCGGCTATTGCGCCCTGCCCGAACGCCTGGTCGCAGTGGTAACGGCAGCGCGCGCCGCACTCGACCGCTTTCCCGGCACACTGATGGAAGGCGCGGTGGCGGACATGCTCAATTCCGGCGCATTCGCCGCAAATCTTCGGCGCGTGCGCAAAATCTATCGCGAGGCGCGCGATGTGCTCGCCCAGACGCTGGAAGTCGCATCCGATGGCGCACTTTCGGTGCCGGTGCCCTCACAGGGCCTGCATCTTGTCGCCCGGTTCGATCCTTCGGTCGCCCTGTCGGTGCCAGCGCAGGCCAAGCGTGCGGCCAACGCAGAAGGCTGGCTCTTGGCCGACACCTATTCGCGCGCGCCCCCGCTGCCTGGCTTCGTGCTGGGATTTTCCGGCCATGCGGTTCCACAGCTCGTCGCCTCAGCCGAACGACTGGCCCGCGAATCGCGAACTGCCTTGCGTCGCGGCAGATCCGCCCACCGGGGGTAGCAAACGTTCACTATGAGAATCGGCTGCGGCTGCCTACAGTGCAGGCTCGATGTCGGGATTTCTCACCATGCTGTTGGGCCGTGCGGTCTGCCTCTCGCTCCTGATCGCCACGACGCCGGTCGTGACGGCAGACGCAGCTACGGTCGGACGCGAGCAGGATATCGGCGATCTCAAGCTGGGCCAGCGCGTGCAAGTGGATGATGGAACCTGCCCCGCCGGTCAGGTCAAGGAAGTGCGCGGCGCCAGGATGACCGACAAGGGGGTGGCGCGGACCAGCACTTGCGTGCCGCGCTACGGCCCCAAATCGAAATGACGAGCTGAAGCGCTACTTTGCCGGATCGAACATGCACTGCAAGGTCGGCTTGGCGATCTTGGTGAAGGTCGGGCCGATCTCGCTCTGCTTGGAGGCCGGCACCCAATCGGTCTCAATGGTGGGCACGCCCGTCTCGCTGATGCCGCGCAACAGTGCTTCACGCAGATCGCGGTCCTCGACGGCCGCGGCGGCGTGATCGTGCAGGCAGCCGCAGACCTCCTCCGGATGTTCCCAGCGCCCGAGCATGTGCGGGGCGCATTGGCGCACGAATTCGCCGCGTGGATCGGGAAGCCTGGAGGGTGCGCGCGCTTGCGCTTGAACGGAACCGATCGTCAGCAGAAACACGAAGGCTGCGGCGCAGAGACGTAGCAACATGATTGCCTTTGCCAGCTGTTTTCTCGCGCGCGGTCAGGAGCGCGCGGCGACCATGACCTGCTTCGCGGTCGCGGCCGGCGAGCCGCTGTACTGGAAGGTGCCGATTCCGGGGAGATTGCCGTCGGGCGTCCCCGCCAACGACGGGCCGGCGAGCACAAAACCGAGGGCCAGGATGAAGCTGAGCGCGCGCATGATCGTGTGTCCCAATTCAGTGGCGTCGGTACGCCGTCGTCGTTGTGAAGCTGATAACCATGGGCGGTTTCCTGGATGATGCGCCAAAAGCTGAAAATGGTTTCGTCTTGGTGAGAATTGTTTCGTCCGTCGCTGGACAACGAAGCAATTCTCAGAAAAAGCCAGTCATTTCAGAGGGGGCGAGCTGCAGGTCAAAGTGGTCTGCCAGGTTCCGGCTCAGTTGCCGGAGACGTACGACGCAGACCCGTCATGCCCTCGCCTTGAACGCTTCACACGCATTTTACGTTTCTCTGCTGAAAGGAGCGGCAAACGGGGGCTGGACTCCATCGAACCGGCGGTGGTTCGGCAGCGACCCAAGCCATCGGAACCAAGACGCCCGGAACACCGGGCGCATTCACGTGAGGGATGGCCACCATGATGGCGGGAAATCGCGCAACGCCGCGCGATGCGGATCCGGGGACGGACCGCGGGGATCAACCACCCATTCGCGGCAGCGCCGGCGAAATGGCGCTGCAATCAAGCCGGGGCTTCGAGGCCGCACCGCAGATGTTCGTGCGTCTGACCGGTTCGCATCTCGCGAGGCTGCGCGATCGGGACTGAGCGAGCGCAAGGCGCCGCAGGAGCGACGCCAACGCATTACTGCGTGAAGAACTCGCCGCACTTCTGCACGTTCACGTCCGCCGTCCCCCATGGCATAATCGGTACCGTCGAGGTCGAGTTCTTGGGCGATCCTTCGATCAGCCTGTCCGAATAGACCATGTAAACCAGCACGTTGCGCTTGGCGTCGCAGCCGCGTACGATCTGCATCTTCTTGAAGAACAGCGAGCGGCGTCGACGGAACATGTCGTCGCCCTGCTCCATCTTGTTCTTGAACTTGATCGGGCCGATCTGGCGGCAGGCGAGCGAGATGTCGGAGACCTCCTCGGCAAGGCCGAGCCAACCCTTGAAGCCGCCCTTCTCCGGCACCGTGAAATGGCAGGCGACGCCCTCGACCTCGGGATCGTCGATACCGTAGGTCGCAAGCTTGTCGTTCGGGCTCATCCATTTGAACACGGTGGAGCGGCGGAAGATCAGATCGGGCTCATCGGCTGCAGATGCCGACGCCATTGGCGCGGTCAGGGCAAGGAGGAATAAAGCAAGACCTTTCAGACGGATGCCGGAAAGAATGCGGAAACGAGATGACATGAAGTTCTCCGGTAACAAGTCCCCGCAATGTAGGAACGCAAGCGACGATCAGGAAGGTGACGGACCGCGAGAGGCAGCCGCCGTTTACCGCTCCGTGAGGCTTTTTTGCTACGCCTTGGATAAAAGTGACGGACGGCAGAACCGCCCTGCTGGTGAACGCGTATTCCCTTCGCGAGACTAACGTCTGATTTGGATTATGGATTCGAGGATGAACAGCGTGAGCGGGTCGGATTCTTCTGCCAAGCAGGGGCGGCTGTGGCAGATCGCCATTGTGACGGCGGCGGGTGTGATCGGCGCGACCAGCCACGCAGACGCAGCGTATTATTATTGGACGGACTATTCCGACGGGTCCTATTACGCTCGACCGGATCGCTATCCCGAGATACCGCGACAGAAGCCGCAAAAGCGCGGCACGGCAAGCAAGAAGGAAAGCATCGTCGAGAAGGAAGCCGGCACCAAGCCGCAAGGACCGCTCATCATCGTGGTCTCGATCGACCGGCAGAAGGTTACGGTCTACGACCGCAACGGCATGTTCGCGGAATCACCGGTGTCGACCGGCATGAAGGGCCATTCGACGCCGATGGGTGTGTTCAGCGTCATTCAGAAGCATAAATTCCACCGCTCCAATCTCTATAGCGGCGCGCCGATGCCGTACATGCAGCGGATCACCTGGTCCGGCGTCGCCATGCATGCCGGCGCACTGCCAGGCTATCCGGCCTCGCATGGCTGCATCCGGATGCCGATGTCGTTCGCGATGAAGATGTGGAACTGGACCCGGATGGGTGCGCGCGTGATCGTGGCGCCTGGCCAGATGTCGCCGCAAAGCTTCTCCCACCCCTTGCTCGCCTCCGTGCGCGTGCCGCCGCAGCCGACGGTGAGCCTCGAGCCGCAGACCAACGGCGACAAGATCGAGAAGACCGTCGCCGAAAGCAGGCCCGTGGAGACCAAGACCGCCAGCGCCGACAGCGTGCTCGATCTTCGCTCGTCCGTCGGCCTTGTCGTCATGTCGGATGTGACCACGGGCAATACGCCGGCGCGCGAAGCCGCCACGCCGGCCAAGTCGGCCGAGGCACCCGACGCGGCCAAACCCCAGTCGGAAGGCGCGGTGAAGCCCGCCGACGACAAGGTTGAGGCTGTCAAGACCGGGCCGGGCAAGACAGAAGCGGTGGGCGCCGCGACGACGCCCGGTGCACAAGCCACAGCACCGGCGCCCGCGGCCTCGCCCGATGCGAAGACGGACGCGACACGCGTTACTGAACCTGCGCCTGTGTCAAAGCCGGATGCGCCGAAGCGGGCCGGCCAGATCGCGGTCTTCATCAGCCGCAAGGATTCCAAGCTCTATGTGCGGCAGAATTTCGCGCCTCTGTTCGAGGTACCCGTCACGATCGCACCCAGCGACCGGCCGCTCGGCACGCATGTCTTTACCGCGGAGGTCGACAAGGCCGATTCCAATACGCTGCGCTGGTCGGTGGTGTCGCTGCCCGTCTCAGCCCGTTCCGCGGCACGAGCCGATGACAGCCGCCTTGCGCGCCGCCGGCAGGGCGCAGTGATGCCGATTGCCGCCAAGCCCGTAATCGCGCCGGACAGCCCGGCTGACGCCCTTGACCGCATCTCGGTCCCCGCCGACACCATGGCGAAGATCAGCGAGATGCTGACGTCAGGCGGCTCGATCATCGTCGCGGACCAGGGCATCAGCCAGGGCGAGACCGGCGAAGGCACCGATTTCATTGTCCGCCTGTATTAGCCCTTGGTCGTTCCGATAACGCGGTGTTGACGAGGCAGATCGTTACGGCGGAGTAGCATGCCCCTCGGATCATTTCGGGGGACGCCGTCATGATGAATCGCAGGACCATGCTCAGCGCGACGCTTGCAAGCGTGCTCGCGCCGGCAACACGCGCCTTTGCCGATGGCGGCATGAGCCGGGTCTCGGCCTACGCGTTCTCCTTCCCGGCCCTGTCGGGCGACGATATCCGCCTCGCCGCCTTCACCGGCAAGCCGCTGCTGGTGGTGAACACCGCCTCGCTCTGTGGCTACACGCCGCAATATGCCGGCCTTCAGGAACTCTGGGACGAATTTCGCGATCGAGGACTCACCGTGATCGGCGTTCCCTCCAACGATTTCGGCGGACAGGAACCCGGCGGCTCCAACGAGATCACGCAGAAGGCGCATCACCAATATGGCGTTACCTTCCCGGTCACGGCCAAGGCCGTCGTCATTGGAGCGCAAGCACACCCCTTCTACAGATGGGCGGCTGCGGCGCGACCAAAGGACGCCCCGCGGTGGAACTTCCATAAATATCTGATCGGCCGCGATGGCTATATCGCTGACGTCTTTCCGGCAGCAGTGGAACCGCCCGATACGCGAATCAAGACTGCCATTGCCAAGGCACTGGCCGTCAGTTGAGCGGGTGCGCCATCCGGCTGGGCACAATTGTGCCGGCGGATCAAACAGCCGTTGCAATGGCGATGGCCCACCATCTAGGCTAGGATTCGTTTGGCAGGATGGTTCTGCGGCAGGCGAAAAGCCGCGGCGGAACAACGGGATCAATCTCGAGGACAACACCATGCGTGTGGCGGCAGGACTGATTTTGGCAGGCGCAATGTCCATGGCGATGACCGGCGCATCATGGGCGCAGACACCGGCTGCCAAGCAGGCGGGTGCAACGCAGGTCGCACCGGCGGCGATGCCAGTCGCGTCAGCGCCCCCGACAGGCCCGGCAGCCGCTCCCGCGACAGGCGCCGCGCCGACGGGGTTCGTCAATCCGCCCCCGCCCAAGCAGGCGCCGCAGCCGGCCCGCGCAGCCTGCAACACGCCGGGCGCGCTGGGGGTTGCCCGCACCGTCGAGATCGACACCACGGGCGGTCCGGGCTTCGGCTTCGAGCACTTCAAGGAGCTCGACTTCCTGCGCGACAAGGAAGTGGTGCTGACCTTCGACGACGGCCCGTGGCCGCGCAACACCCCCGCAGTCTTGAAGGCGCTCGCGGACGAATGCACCACCGGAATCTTCTTCATCATCGGCAAGCACGCGACCTACGAGCCGGAGATCCTCAAGCAGGTCTACGCAGCCGGCCACACCGTCGGCGCCCATACCTGGTCGCACGCCAACCTCAACAACAAGAAGCTCAACGAAGCGCAGCGCAAGGACGAGATCGAGAAAGGCTTTGCGGCGGTGAAGTGGGCGCTCGGCGGCATTTCGCCCGCGCCGTTCTTCCGCTTCCCGGCGCTGCAGCATCCGCCCGAGATGGTCACGTATCTCGGCAACCGCAATGTTGCGAGCTTCTCCTGCGACATCGACTCGTTCGACTTCAAGGCCTCCAAGCCCGAGAAGATCGTCGAGACCGTGATGAAGAAGCTCGATACCAAGGGCAAGGGCATCATCCTGATGCACGACTTCCAGAAGCACACGGCTGAGGCCCTACCCGAGCTGCTCAAGCGGCTGAAGGCCGGCGGCTACAAGGTGGTGGCGATGCGCGCCAAGTTCCCGGCCTCGACGTTGCCGGAATACGACCAGGAGCTGCTCAAGGACCTCAAGCTGCCGACGGTGAGCCAGCGCCCCGTCAATTCCGTGGTGACGACCGTTTCCGAATAGAAGGCAATTGTCTTTCCGCATCGAAGGCTACGTCATCGTCTCCGCGGACGGCATGCTTGCCGACGCCGATCGCGTGATGCCGGACAGCCTGAAGTTCGAAGGCGACAAGCTGTTCTTCGAGCAGGCGCTCGATCGCGCCGCGCTGATCGTGCATGGTCGGCACTCGCACGAGCAGCAGCCGAATTCGCCAAAGCGCAAGCGGCTGATCCTGACCCGGAAGATCAGGGATCTCACCGTCGATCCGGAGATGCCGAATGCGACGCTGTGGAATCCGGAGCATGCCAGCTTCGAGGCGGCCTGCGCCTTCGCGGATGTCGCCTCCGGCACGGTCGCCATCATCGGCGGTCCGGTCGTGTTCGACATGTTCATGGACCGCTACGATACGTTCTGGCTGTCGGAAGCCCCGCATGTGCGGCTGCCTGGCGGCGAAGGCTGTTTTGTCGATGTCCCCGAGCGAACGCCCCATGAGGTGCTGGCTTCGCACGGAATGAAGCCGGACGCGCCGTACCTGCTCGACGCGGCGCACGAGGTGACTGTCACGCCGTGGCGACGGTGAGTCTCCGATCGAAATCGGAAAACAACCCCATGCACAGTACCGGCAACCAGATACCTCTTCGTATCCTGTTCGAATGTCGGTCATAATGGGTCCCGCCGCCGGCCGGCGCAAAGCCGGCTGGCATATGTGCCGAGGTCCGATAATCGGCCCCGACGGCGGTGATGGCGCTATAGCCAATGTCCGCGCCGATGCGTCAAGACGGGCTCACGGCCGAGACACACCGTATCAATAGACTGAGACGAAAGCGCAAGACTGGATGGGCATTGGAACGAGGCGGCCCGCCTCAGAGAGGCCGCAGATGGTGCACGAACGAGCCATTTCCCTTTGCCGCATATCAACTTCCACCCGGACATGATTGCCCAGCCGACCTCCCGCGTCTAACGTCGCCCCAGACGCGACAAGGCCAGCATGACCGACCACGGTACGACGACGACAGGTCCGGCAGACGCCTCCGGACTGACTGACGACGCAGCCCCGATTTCCTCCTTTTTGCCCGCCTTCGGCTTCACCGCCGATCAGATGGATGGGGATGCGAACGTCGCCGCCTGGCGGGAGGCCGTCGCCACGCTGTTCGAGATCGACGAGCTCGCCGCGGGCGAACCGGGCCCGTTTCGCGCCGACATCCGCTCCTACGCCATGGGGCCGGTGCTGATCGGGTTGAGCCGAGCCAGCGGCCAGCGTTTCCGCCGGACAGCTGAAACGATCGCGCGCAGCGGCGTCGACCATATCATCCTACAGCTCTACGTGACGGGCGGCTTTGACGGCGTCGCCGGCGACCGGCCGATGCAGGTGGGCGCTGGCGACATCTGCCTGTTCGACCTCGCCCAGACCCTGGAGACCCGGGCGACGCCATTCGAGAACGTCACGCTGGTCGTACCGCGTCCGATGTTCGGCCCCCATCTCCTGCGCGTCGACGATTTGCACGGCCTCGTCCTGCCGGGCAGCAGCGTGATCGCAAGGCTCCTGGCGGGACATCTCACCGCCCTGTTCGAATTCGCGCCGCGCATGACGCTCGACGAATGCCAATCGGTGGTCGAGGGCACGGTGTCGCTGGTGGCCGCCTGCCTGCGCAACGAAATCGAACGTAGCGATATCGACGCAGGTCATCCTGGCGCCGCGAACCCGTCCTTGATGCGGATCCGCCAATACATCGAAGCCGGACTTGCCAGCGAGGATCTGTCGGCCACTTCGATCGCGGACCATTTCGGCCTGTCCCGGGCCTCACTGTACCGACTGTTTGCGCCCGTCGGCGGCATCGCCGACTACATCCGCAGCCGCCGGCTGCACCGCGCCTTCTTCGATCTCGCCAATTCGGGCGGCCGAGGCCTGCGCATCAGCGAGGTCGCCCGGCGCTGGCAGCTCGGCAGCGACGCGCATTTCGCGCGCTCGTTCAAGGCAGCCTACGGCATCACGCCCCGCGCGGCGCGCGAGGCCGCATTGCTCGGCCTGCAGCGCGGCACCGATGCAACGAACAGCGCAACGATTTCCCGCTGGATGCGCGAGATCGCTCCACCGAGAGCGGATTGATCGCTACACGTCGCCGTAGGCCGCCTCGGCCGGACGCGTGGTGCGGCCGTAGCCGATGATCATGCAGAGCGCACCGATGATCGACAGGTTCTTGAGCGCATCGACCAGCATCTTGGCGTTGTCGGGCGCCGCCATGTTCCAGAAGTCGTAGAACATCACGGTCGCGACGGCAACGTAGATGATCAACAGCGTCGCGAAGAAGCGCGCGCCGAAATTCAGTGCGATCATCAAACCGGCCAAGATCTCCAGTGCTCCGATCGCGATCGCCAGCAGCTGCGGCGTGGTCATCGCGGTCGCCGCCTCGACCTGCTTGGCATAAGGCGCGACCGCGTCGGGCACCACGAGCTTGGTGGCGATGAAGTCCGCGGTGGCCTGGATGGCGAACAGCTTGGTCGCGCCCGTGTAGATGAACAGCACGGCGAACAGGATTCGCCCGAAAGTCACGAACGCTGGCATGATCGGCCTCTTGGTAGGAGCGCTACGGCACGGAACGCGTAAGTGGATTATGAAGAGTCGTGCGTCGGTTTACAAACGAGGAAATGGAGAGCTGGCAAGGAATTCAAAGTTGCCGGTCTCTTCCCTTCTCCCCTTGTGCGAGAAGGGACAAGCACCTCGCGCGGCGCAGCAGCCTGCCGCTACGTAAACAACGTCGGCTGCTGCCGGGCTGCGCGCTCCTGCGCTTCCACGACCGCGACGGCCGTCATGTTGAGGATGCCGCGCGCGGTTACCGACGGCGTCAGGATATGCGCGGGGCGCGCCGGGCCAATCAGGATCGGGCCGACGGGAAGCGCGTCCGCCAGCGACTTGATCATCTGATAGGCAACGTTGGCGGTGTCGAGGGTCGGCATGATCAGGATGTTGGCCTCGCCCTCCAGCTTGGAGTGCGGCAGCACCATTCGCCGAGCGGCGGCCGAAAGCGCGGTGTCGCCCTGCATCTCGCCGTCGGCCTCGATCTCCGGATGCTTCTCCTTCAACAGCTGGGTCGCTCGCCGCATCTTGCGCGAGGACTCGGTGTCATAACTGCCGAAATCCGAGTGCGAGACGAAGGCGATCTTGGGCTTGATGTTGAAGCGCTGCACGTGAACCGCCGCGAGCGAAGCGATCTCCGCGAGTTCTTCCGCGCTCGGGTTGGGCCGCACCTGGGTGTCGGCGATGAAGAAGGCGCCTTTGCTGGTGATCAGAAGCGCAAGCGCCGCATAGTCGCTGATCCCAGGCGAGAAGCCGACGATCTCGCGGACATGGCGCAGATGGCTCATGTAGCGGCCCTCGACACCGCAAAGCATGGCGTCCGCCTCGCCGCGCACCACCGCAAGCGCGGCGATCACGGTGTTGTTGGTGCGCACCACCGTCCGCGCTGCATCCGGCGTCACGCCGCGACGGCCGGCGACCTCGACGTAGGATTGCACGTAGGAGCGGTAGCGCGGGTCGTCCTCGGGATTGACGAGGTCGAAGTCCTTGCCGGCGCGGATCGACAGGCCGAAGCGATTGATGCGCGCTTCAACGACGGAAGGACGGCCGACCAGGATCGGCCGCGCCAGGTTCTCCTCCAGCACCACCTGCGTGGCCCGCAGCACGCGCTCGTCCTCGCCCTCGGCATAGATCACGCGCACCGGCTGGGTCTTGGCCTTGGCGAACATCGGCTTCATGACGAGGCCGGAGCGGAAAGCGAAGCGCTCGAGCAGCGCAGTGTATTCGTCGAAATTGGTGATCGGGCGCGTCGCCACGCCGGACTCTATCGCGGCCTTCGCCACAGCCGGCGCGATGCGCAGGATCAACCTCGGATCGAACGGGCTTGGGATCAGGGACCCCGGGCCGAAGCCCTGCGTCTCGCCGGTGTCGAACCCCTGCGCGACCGCATCCGACGGTGCCTCGCGCGCAAGCTGCGCGATGGCCTCGACCGCGGCCTGCTTCATCTCCTCGTTGATTGCGGTGGCGCCGACATCGAGCGCGCCGCGGAAGATGAAAGGAAAGCAAAGGACGTTGTTGACCTGGTTCGGGTAGTCCGAGCGGCCGGTGCAGATCATGGCGTCGGGGCGCGCCTTTCGTGCCTCCTCAGGCATGATCTCCGGCACGGGATTGGCGAGCGCCATGATCAAGGGCTTGTCGCCCATGGCTTTCGCCATCTCGGGCTTGAGCACGCCGGGTGCCGAGAGCCCGATGAAGATGTCGGCGCCGCCGATGACGTCGGCGAGCGTGCGCTTGTCGGTCTTCTGCGCATAGACCGCCTTCCAGCGGTCCATCGAGGTATTTCGTCCCTCGTGCACGAGGCCGTCGATGTCGCAAACCCAGATGTTCTTGCGCTGTGCCCCCATCGACACCAGCAGGTTCAGCGTCGCGATCGCGGCAGCCCCCGCGCCCGATGCAACGATCTTGACCTCGGACAGCTTCTTGCCGTTCAGCCTGAGGCCGTTGGTGATGGCCGCCGCGACGATGATGGCGGTGCCATGCTGGTCGTCATGGAACACCGGGATCTTCATGCGCTCCTTCAGGCGCGCCTCGATCTCGAAACATTCCGGTCCGCGGATGTCTTCCAGATTGATGCCGCCGAAGGTCGGTTCGAGCGCGGCAACCGTCTCGACCACGCGGTCAATCGTGTCGGCGGCAATTTCGATATCGAACACGTCGATGCCGGCGAATTTCTTGAACAGGACCGCCTTGCCTTCCATCACCGGCTTGGACGCCAGCGGGCCGATATTGCCGAGGCCAAGCACTGCGGTGCCGTTCGAGACGACGGCCACCAGATTGGCGCGTGTGGTGAGCGTGGCCGCCTCGGCCGGGTTCTTGGCGATCTCTGTGCAGGCCGCGGCAACGCCCGGAGAATAGGCCAACGCGAGATCGCGCTGGTTGGCAAGCGGCTTGCTCGCCTGGATCTCGAGCTTTCCGGGGCGCGGCAAACGATGATAGGCCAGCGCCGCCTGGTGGAGATCATCAGAATAGGACGACATGCGGTGTCTCGCCTCGCGTTACCGGCCTTCAATCAAGTGCCCCGGCCAGCCGCCACATTGCGGTATTCCGGCTCATGGAAACCGGATGAAGCACGGCCGGCCGCCCGGTGGCAACATCCGAATGCGATCTGGTCAACAGACTATCCGCGCCGTCATTGCGAGCCATCGGGTCCGCGCAGCGCGCGGCCCGATGACAGGCTCCGCGAAGCAATCCAGAGTCCCTCCGCGGAAACATTCTGGATTGCTTAGCTGCACTCGCAATGACGATGTTGCGGCACCTGGCGCAATACTTGTCGTATGGCGTCGCGGTGCCATAGCGGCCCGCTCACTTCTGCGGCAGGTTCACCCGGATGTGCAGCTCGCGGAGCTGCTTGGTGGTGGCCTCCGATGGCGCGCCCATCAGGAGGTCCATCGCCTGCTGGTTCATCGGGAAGAGCGAGATCTCGCGCAAGTTGGTGGTGCCACAGAGCAGCATCACGATGCGATCGACGCCGGCGGCCATGCCGCCATGCGGCGGCGCGCCGTACTGGAAGGCGCGGTACATGCCGCCGAAGCGCTCGACCACTTCCTGCTCGCCGTAACCTGCGATCTCGAACGCCTTCACCATCGCTTCCGGCACGTGGTTGCGAATGCCGCCAGAAGCGATCTCGTAGCCGTTGCAGGTGATGTCGTACTGGAACGCCTTGATCGTCAGCGGGTCCTGCGACTTGAGCGCGTCGAGGCCGCCCTGCGGCATCGAGAACGGGTTGTGCGAGAAGTCGACCTTCTTGTCGTCCTCGTTATACTCGTACATCGGGAAATCGACGATCCAGGCGAGCTCGAACCGCTCCTTGTCGGTGAGGTTCAGTTCCTCGCCGACCTTGTTGCGGGCAAGGCCAGAGAACTTCCAGAACTTGTCGGGATCGCCGGCGACGAAGAAAGCGGCGTCGCCTTCCTTGACGCCGAGCTGCGCGCGGATCGCAGCCGTGCGCTCGGGCCCGATGTTGTTCGCGAGGGGACCTGCGCCCTCGCCGCCCTCGCGCCACATGATGTAGCCGAGGCCGGGCTGTCCCTCGCCCTGCGCCCACGAGTTCATGCGGTCGCAGAACGCGCGGCTGCCGCCGCCCGGTGCCGGGATCGCCCACACCTGGTTCTTGGGATCTTCGAGCATGCGCGCGAACACCTTGAAGCCGGAGCCGCGGAAGTGCTCGGAGACGTCCTGCATCTCGATGGGGTTGCGCAGGTCCGGCTTGTCGCTGCCGTATTTGCGCAAGGCTTCCGCGAACGGAATCCGGCGCCAGCCCTTCGTGACCGGCTTGCCCTTCGCGAACTCCTCGAACACGCCGGTGATGACGGGCTCCATCGCCGCGAACACGTCTTCCTGCGTGACGAAGCTCATCTCGACGTCGAGCTGGTAGAACTCGCCCGGCAGACGGTCGGCGCGCGGATCCTCGTCGCGGAAGCAGGGCGCGATCTGGAAATAGCGATCGAAGCCCGACATCATCAGCAGCTGCTTGTACTGCTGCGGCGCCTGCGGCAGCGCGTAGAACTTGCCGGGATGAATGCGCGAGGGCACCAGGAAGTCGCGCGCACCCTCCGGCGAGGACGCGGTCAGGATCGGCGTGTTGAACTCGAAGAAGCCCTGCCCCTCCATCCGCCGGCGCATCGACTTGATGATCTCGACGCGCGTCATGATGTTCTGGTGCAGTTTTTCGCGACGCAGGTCCAGGAAGCGATATTTGAGCCTGATGTCTTCAGGATATTCCTGGTCGCCGAACACCGGCAGCGGCAGGTCGCCGGCCGGGCCGAGCACCTCTATCTCGCTGACATAGACCTCGACCTTGCCGGTCGGCAGGTCGTCGTTGTCGGTGCCCTCGGGGCGGCGGCGCGCCTTGCCGTCCATCCGCACCACGCATTCCGAGCGCAGCTTTTCGGCCAGCGAGAACGCCGGCGAGTCCGGGTCGACCACGCACTGGGTCAGGCCGTAATGGTCGCGCAGGTCGATGAACAGCACGCCGCCATGGTCGCGGACGCGATGGACCCAGCCCGACAGGCGGACCGTCTCGCCAATGTTGCTCTCGCGGAGCGCGCCGCATGTATGTGACCGGTAGCGATGCATGGTCGTCCCAAAATCAATGTCAAAGGAAGCGAATCGAACCGCCTGTCACGGCCGGTCCGAAGTTGCGGCAGGGTTTACCCGACGGGACCCAAGGCGGCAACCAAGGGAACGCCCTGTTTTGGACCTCCACTGCCATTTTTGGCTTATCAGAGTCCGAGCCTTTGCCATCAGGCGTTCCAGCCCTATCTTAAGCCCATGACGGTCCATTTCCCCTTCCAGAACTCCTATTCGGCACTGCCGGACAGCTTCTTTGCCCGCGTCGCGCCGACCCCGGTCGCCGCTCCCCGGCTGATCAAGCTGAACCGGCCGCTGGCGCTCCAGCTCGGGCTCAACCCCGACCTGCTGGAGACCCCGGAAGGCGCCGAGATCCTGGCCGGAAAGACGGTTCCCGCCGGGGCCGAGCCCATCGCCATGGCTTACGCCGGCCACCAGTTCGGTCATTTCGTGCCGCAGCTCGGCGACGGCCGCGCCATCCTGCTCGGCGAGGTGATCGACAGAGACGGTGTCCGCCGCGACATCCAGCTCAAGGGCTCGGGCCCCACCCCGTTCTCCCGCCGCGGCGACGGCCGCGCCGCGCTTGGTCCGGTCCTGCGCGAATACATCGTCAGCGAAGCGATGCACGCGCTCGGCATTCCCACCACGCGCTCGCTCGCTGCCGTCGTCACCGGCGAGCACGTCATCCGCGAGACCGCGCTGCCCGGCGCGGTGCTGACCCGCGTCGCCTCCAGCCATATCCGCGTCGGCACCTTCCAGTTCTTCGCCGTTCGCCGCGACACCGAGGCGATCCGCCGGCTCGCCGACCACGTCATCGCGCGCCACTATCCGGACCTGCTTCATGCCGAGCGGCCCTACCACGCCCTGCTCGCAGCCGTCGTCGAGCGCCAGGCCAATCTGATCGCACGCTGGCTCCTGGTCGGCTTCATCCACGGCGTGATGAACACCGACAACTCGTCGATCTCGGGCGAGACGATCGACTACGGTCCCTGCGCCTTCATGGACGCCTACAACCCCGCGCAGGTGTTCTCCTCGATCGACGAGATGGGCCGCTACGCCTATGCCAACCAGCCGCGCATCGGCCTGTGGAATCTGACGCGCCTCGCCGAATGCCTGCTGCCGCTGTTCTCGGACGAGCAGGAGAAGGCGGTCGCGGAAGCCCAGGACATTCTCGGCGCCTTCTCCGACACGTTCAGCGCGGCGTATCAGGCGGGCCTGCGCAGGAAAGTCGGCCTCTTCACGGAGCGAGATGGCGACGAGGCACTAATCCAGGACCTGCTCGACGCGATGGCCAAGAACCAGGCCGACTTCACCCTCACCTTCCGCAAGCTCGGCGACGCGGCGGCTGGCGACGCAGCCGACTCGCGCGCGCAGTTCATGGAGCCCACAGCCTTCGACGAATGGGCCGGCCGCTGGCGCGCGCGTCTCGCGCTGGAGCCGCAGAGCGCCGCCGAGCGGCAAGCCGCCATGCACGCCGTCAACCCGATGTTCATCCCGCGCAACCACCGCGTCGAGGCCGTGATCCAGGCCGCGGTGAA
The DNA here is from genome assembly GCF_000426845.1 of Bradyrhizobium sp. in8p8. Classification (GTDB taxonomy): domain Bacteria; phylum Pseudomonadota; class Alphaproteobacteria; order Rhizobiales; family Xanthobacteraceae; genus Bradyrhizobium; species Bradyrhizobium japonicum_C. The sequence goes on from NZ_AUGD01000002.1 coordinate 517,083, forward strand.
CGACGACGATTACGCGCCGTTCGAGGAACTGGTGAAGGTGCTGGCGAAGCCGTTCGAGGATCAGCCCGAGTACGCCGCGTATGCCGATCCCCCGCTGCCGGATCAGCGGGTGCTGCAGACGTTCTGCGGGACGTGAGCCACAAACTCGGTGCGAGGGTGGATCAGCCGAAGGCGTCATCCACCACTTCCCACAATACGCGGCAAATAAAGAGGTGGATTTCACTTCGCTAATCCACCCTGCGACGTCCGCGCTTGTGGACGCCGGAACCGCTGTCATCAAACTGAAACACACGCGCTCTAACCGCCTGTCAGGGTCGTCTTGCCGGAGGCGCCCATCCTTCAACAGTCCTGACAAGCGCCATGCCCTTCAAGTTCATCCACGTCACTGACACGCATCTCGCAAATCCCGGCTCGACGCTCTATGGCCTCGACCCGCGCGCCCGGTTGGATGCGGCGATCGCGGACATCAACAAGCACCAGTCCGATGCTGCCTTCGCAGTGGTGACCGGCGATCTCACCCATTGGGGCGAGCCGGAGTCCTACGTCAACTTCGCCGAGGCGATGGCCGCGTTGAAGATTCCCTACATCGCGATGGTCGGCAATCACGATCGCCGCGTTACCTGCCTCGACGCGCTGAAGGCCGCGCCGCGCGATTCCCACGGCTTCGTGCAGGGCACGCGCACGACCGAGCATGGCCTGTTCGTTTTCCTCGACACTCTGGACGAGACCAGCCATGCCGGCGAGATGTGCGAGAGGCGCCTCGGCTGGCTGGCGAGCACGCTCGCCGCCGCGCCTGCCGACATGCCGTTCGTCGTGTTCATGCACCACCCGCCGTTCCCGGTCGGCGTGCACGCGATGGACGAGATCGGGCTGAAGCAGAGCGCGGAGTTCGCCGAGGTGATCGCGCCCTACCGTTCGCGCATCCGTCATCTGTTCTTCGGCCATGTGCACCGGCCCATCTTCGGCAGCTTCGGCAAGATCCCGTTCTCGACGCTGCGCGGCACCAACCATCAGGTCTGGTTCGAGCTCGACCAGAACGCACCGCACCTCGCCAGCCACGAGCCGCCGGCCTACGGCGTGGTGCTGATCGACGACGAGAACCTCGTCGTGCACAGCCACGATTTCCTCGACGAGAATCTGCGCTTCCCCTTCGCCCCGCCGGCGGGAATGGACGGCCGCGATTACGCGCTCAATTTTCCCGGCGCGGTGAAATGAGCCTCGCCGAACCCGCGGCTCTCCCGGTCGCGACCTCGGCGGCGCCGCGACCGCAAGTCCTGAAGCGCTTGACGAGCAGCTTCAAGGCCTCGCTGCCGGCCTATCTGCTGCTCTTGCCTTCGCTGGTCTTCCTCGCGCTGTTCACCTATGGCGCGATGGGGCGCGTGCTCATCGATGCGCTCTATCAGCGCACGACGCCGAAGGCGCCCGTCCGCTTCGTCGGGCTCGACAACATCAGCGCCGTACTTGCGGACCCCGCGTTCACCGGCGCCGTCGTCAACAATCTCATCTACGCCGTCGCCACCACGATCCCGAGCATCGCCCTTGCGCTGTTGTTCGCGCTGGCGCTGTCGCGGACCCACGCCGTGAGCAGCGCGTTGCGCGCCGCGCTGTTCCTGCCGGTGCTGATCCCGATGGTCGCGGCGTCCGCGCTGTTCCTGTTCATCTTCCTGCCCAATGTCGGCCTGCTCGACTATTACATCGGCCGGCTGCTGCCGGTGCTGCCGAACTGGCTCGGCGATCCCGACATCGCGCTCACTGCGATCATGATCATCACGGTCTGGAAGAACGCCGGCTATTACATGCTGTTCTTCCTCGCCGGCCTCCAGGCCGTGCCCGAGGACGTCATGGAGGCCGCGCATCTCGATGGCGCGGGGCCGTATCGACGCCTGCGCCATATCATCCTGCCGGAGCTCAAGCCGACCTTCCTGTTCGTCACCGTCATCGCCATGCTCAACGCTGTGACGCAGGTCGACCACGTCTTCGTCATGACCCAGGGCGGGCCATCGAACTCGACCAATCTCGTGCTGTTCTACATCTACCAGCAGGCGGTCGAGCATTACGACATCGGCAAGGCCTCGGCCGCGACGCTGCTGACGCTTGCCGTGCTGATGGGTCTCACCGCACTTTCCTTTCGCACCCTGGCGAACCGCGAGGGCGGGGCATGAAGCTGTTCGACCGCCTGTTCAGGGACGCCCCGCTCGCCACGCGCGGCGAGATCACGCCCAAGCTCGGCTTTGCGCTGACCGTGCTGCTCGCCATCGTCTGGCTGATCCCGTTTCTCTGGATGGGCGTGGCGACGTTGCGTCCGCCGTCCGACGGCATCAACCTGATGGCCGAACTGCTGCCGAGCCTCAACCCGACGCTCGACAACATCAGGGATGCCTGGGAGATCGGCGATTTCCCGCGCTACACGCTCAACACCATGATCATCTGCGCCGGCATTTTGCTGGTGCAGTTCGTCACGATCACGCTGGCGGGCTTTGCCTTCGCGCGCCTGAACTTCGCCGGCAAGACGCTGATCTTCTACCTGTTCCTGATGCAGCTGATGCTGGTGCCCGTGCTGCTGATCGTGCCCAACCTGTCGCTGGTGGCGCAGCTCGGCCTCTACGACACGCTCACCGGCGTCATGATGCCGTTCTTCGCCTCCGCCTTCGGCACCTTCCTGATGCGCCAGGCGTTCGAGGCGATCCCGACCGAGCTGGAAGACGCCGCACTGATCGATGGCGCCGGCCTGCTCCAGCGCATCCGCCACATCTACGTGCCGCTGTCGATGCCGAGCTTCTCGGCGTTTGCGATCATTTCCGTGACCAGCCACTGGAACGACTTCCTGTGGCCGCTGATGGTGATCAATTCGCCGGACAAGCGGCCGCTCACGGTCGGCCTCTCCGTCTTCACCAAGACCGCCGAGGGCACGCAGGCCTGGGGCACCATCGCGGCCGGCACGCTGATGGTGATCGCGCCGCTGCTCGTCACCTTCCTGATCTTCCAGAAGCGATTCATCAGCTCTTTCGTCACCTCAGGCATCAAATAGGAGATTTCCGATGCTGTTCTCCCGCAGGCTCATGCTCAGCCTTGCCATCGCAGGCACGATGGCAGGCTCCCTCGCCGTCCCGGCGAAGGCTGAAGGCCCGACCGAAATCGACCTGTTCTTCCCCGTCCCCGTCGACGGCAAGCTCGCCCGCGACATGGGCACCCTGATCAAGGAGTTCAACGAGACCCATCGCGACGTCAAGGCAACCGCGGTCTACACCGGCTCCTATGACGACACGCTGATCAAGACGCGCGCCGCGATCAAGGCCGGCAAGCCGCCGGCCGCCGTGATCATGTCGGCGAACTTCCTGCTCGATATGCAGATCGAGAACGAGCTCACCAACCTCGACAGCCTGATCGCCGCCGACGGCAGCACCAAGGAGAAGTTCCTGGGCCAATTCTTCCCGGCGCTGCACGGCAACGCGGTGATCAACCGATCGGTCTACGGCGTGCCGTTCCACAACTCGACGCCGCTGCTCTACATCAACGCCGACAAGGCCAAGGAAGCCGGTCTTGATCCGAGCAAGCCGCCGCAGACCTGGGCCGAGCTCACCGACTGGGCCAAGAAGCTCACCAAGCGCGACGGTGACAAGGTGACCCAGTGGGGCATCGCCATTCCCTGCGCCTATGATTATTGCGGCTGGATGATGGAAACGCTCACCATGAGCAATGGTGGGCGCTACTACAATGAAGAGTTCGGCGGCGAGGTCTATTACGACACGCCCTCGATGCTGGGGGCGCTCACCTGGTGGAACGACCTCGTCTACAAGCACAAGGTCCACGCGCCCGGCGCCACCCCCGGCCCGGCCGTCAGCACCTCCTTCATCTCAGGCAATGCCGCGATGATGATGCTGTCGACGGGCTCGCTGACCTACGTTCGCGACAACGCCAAGTTCGCCTACAAGGTCGCCTTCATCCCCCGCAACGTCCGCAACGCCGTGCCGATCGGCGGCGCCTCGCTGATCGTGCCGGCAGGGCTCGAGGCCGACAAGCAGAAGGCCGCCTGGACGCTGATCAAGTGGATGACCTCGCCCGAAAAGAGCGGCTGGTGGAGCCGCGCCACCGGCTATTTCGCGCCGAACATGGCCGCGTACAAGACACCCGAGATGGTCGACTTCCTGGGCAAGAACCCGGACGCGAAGACCGCCGTCGATCAGCTCGACGTCGCAAAGCCCTGGTTCGCGACCTACAAGACCGTCCCGGTGCGCAAGACCCTTGAGGACGAGGTGATGCTGGTCCTCAACGGCAAGAAGCAGCCGAAGGAGGCTCTCGCTGCCGCGCAGAAGGCGGCCGACGAGACGCTCAAGCCATACAATGCAGAGACGTCGCTGAAGCTGCCGTAAGGCCGCTTACGACGACGAAGAGCTTCGGCGCTCCGCGATGCGGGGCGCCGAAATCGTTTGGGCACTCCAATCCATTAACCGCCTGTCCACCATCCCATCCGCCCCGCTGCCGGTAACCACGAGAATTAACAGACCCTCAACAGACCCCCGACAAGTCTAGCAATGTTTCTGGAGGTTTCGCCGTGGATCTGTTGGTTATCGAGTTCCTGGGACTGGCTCTGGTCGTCATGTGCGTGCTGGTGGTGGCGCTGCCGTGCGCCCGGAAATCCTCGCAGCGCGTGCGATACGAGTAGGTCTTCGGCGGAGAACAGCGATTCCGGCCCGATTGCAAGGCTCGAATTCGCATCGAGCCCCTTGACATCACAGCACTTTCGGCAGAACGGCTGATGGCAAGTGTCATGGGCCGTTCATGGATTTGATTACCACCACCGCTGACCTCGCGGCTGCCTGCAGCCGACTGGCCAAGCACCCCGTCATTACCGTCGATACCGAGTTCCTCCGCGAGACCACCTATTACCCGCTGCTGTGCGTGGTGCAGATGGCCAGCCCCGAGGAGGCCGTCGTGATCGACGCGCTGGCCGAGGGCATCGACCTCAAGCCGTTCTTCGAGCTGATGGGCAACGAAGGCGTTCTGAAGGTCTTTCACGCCGCCCGTCAGGACATCGAGATCGTCTGGCACCAGGCGGGCATCATCCCGCATCCGGTGTTCGACACCCAGGTTGCCGCGATGGTACTGGGCTACGGCGACAGCATCGCCTATGACGCGCTGGTCGAGAAGGTCACCGGCCACCGCCCGGACAAGACCCACCGCTTCACCGACTGGTCGCGGCGACCGCTGACCAAGGAGCAGATGCACTACGCAGTCTCCGACGTCACGCATTTGCGCGAGGTTTTCGCAGCGCTTGACGCCGACCTGAAGAAGCGCCGCCGCAGCGAGTGGGTCTCCATCGAGATGGAGGTGCTGACCTCGCCCCGCACCTATGATTTCCACCCCGAGCGCGCCTGGGAGCGGCTGAAGACGCGGGTGCGCAAGCCCAAGGACCTGGCGGTACTGATGGAGATCGCGGCCTGGCGCGAGCAGGAGGCACAGAGCCGCGACGTGCCGCGCGGCCGCGTGCTGCGCGACGAAGCCGTCACCGACATCGCGACCCACGCGCCGACTACGCTGGAGAAGCTCGCGCATCTGCGCTCGGTGCCGAAGGGATTCGAGAAATCCAAATGGGGCGCGGACATCATCGCCGCTGTCGAGCGCGGGCTGGCGCGGGATTTCTCGAAGCTGCCCAAGCTGGAGAAACCGCGCAACAATTCCAACGGCGCCGCCATCGTCGAGCTGCTGAAGGTCTTGTTGCGGATGACCGCGGAGCGCCACGCGGTCGCAAGCAAGGTGATCGCGACCGTCGACGATCTCGAGGAGATCGCGGCGGACGATGAGGCCGACGTGCCGGCCCTGCGCGGTTGGCGCCGCGAGCTGTTCGGCGACGCCGCGCTGAAGCTGAAGCGCGGCGAGCTCGCACTGGCAATCGAGAAAGGCCGCGTGATCGGGGTGCAGCGGGCCTAGGCTCGGTGCTCCACATCGTCATCGCAAGCGTACCGAAGCAATCCAGACTGTTCCGGCGGTCTGGATGGCTTCGTCGCTTCGCTTCCTCGCCATGACGAGGAGAGAGCGAGACCTTACGCCGGCGTCAGCTTGGCCACTTCGCCCTTCATGTCGTTCAGCACGCCCGAGATCGCGACGATCAGCTCGTCGATCTGGGCCTTGGTCGTGATCAGCGGCGGGCAGATCGCGATGGCATCGAGCATGTTGCGCGAGATCACGCCGCGCTCCTGGAGCATGCGGCTGGCGATGCCGCCGACGGCACCGGGCGTGCTGGCGGCGCTCTTGCGTCCCTTGTCGAGCACGAGCTCGATCGCTGCGATCATGCCGACGCCGCGGACCTCGCCGACCAGCGGATGGCTGGTGAGCTCGCGCAAGCGGCCCTGCATGTAGCCGCCGAGCTCGGCTGCGTGGGCGACCAGGCCGCGCTCCTCGATGATCTTGAGGTTTTCGAGCGCGATCGCCGATCCGACCGGATGGCCGCCCGCGGTGAAGCCGTGGCCGAGCACGCCGATCTTGTTGCTCTCGTCGGCGATCGGCTCGAACATGCGGTCGTTCATGATGATCGCCGAGAATGGGAAATAGCTGGAGGTGATCTGCTTGGAGACCACCATCGCATCCGGCTTTATCCCATAGGTCTCGCAGCCGAACATCTTGCCGGTGCGGCCGAAGCCGCAGATCACCTCGTCGGCGACCAGCAGGATGTCGTACTTCTTCAGGACCGCCTGGATCTTGTCCCAATAGGTCGCCGGCGGCACGATGACGCCGCCCGCCCCCATCACCGGCTCGCCGAAGAAGGCCGCGATCGTATCAGGCCCTTCCTTCTGGATCAGCGCATCGAGCTCTTCCGCCCGCCGCGTCGCAAACGCCTCCTCGCTCTCGCCGGGCGCACCGTCCTTGTAGAAATGCGGCGAGCCGGTGTGCAGGATGTTGGGCAGCGGCAGGTCGAAGGAGCGGTGATTGTTCGGCAGGCCCGTGAGGCTGGCCGATGCAATCGTGACGCCGTGATAGGCACGCATGCGGCTGATGATCTTCTTGCGCTGCGGCTGGCCCAGCGAATTCGAACGATAGGCGATGAGCTTGAGGACGGTGTCGTTGGCCTCCGAGCCGGAGTTGGTGAAGAACACCTTGCTCATCGTGACAGGCGCGATCGCGACCAGCTTCTCGGCGAGGTCGATCGAGGGCCCGTGCGATTTGGCCGAGAACGTATGGTAGAACGGCAGCGCCTGCATCTGCTTGTACGCAGCCTCGACCAGCCGCTTCTCGTTGAAGCCGAGCCCGACGCTCCACAGGCCGGCCATCGCTTCGAAATAGCGCTTGCCCGCCGCGTCGAACACATAGGGTCCCTCGCCACGCTCGATCACCAGCGGACCAGCCTGCTGATGAGCGCGCGCGTTGGTGTAGGGATGGAGCTGATAGGCCACATCCCGGGCCTCTTGCGAATTGGGCAGCATGGACATTTGCGCAGATCCTTGAAAGCGTCACCTCGCCGGAGCAGCCGGCGTCATCACTCGATGGCACGCACCTTGGCTATTGCCACAGCGCAAAACTTGCAACGCTAATTCGTCGGCAGCAGCCGCCCAGCAGCGATGCACAAAGCCGCACACGGCCGGCCCGCGCCGCGGCAGCCCTCACGCCGCGCCGTCGTCGTCCCCACCGTCGGTGGCGGCACCGGCTTCCCTCACCTCCACCAGGGCCATCGAGAGCAAATAGGCCGTCGTACGAAGACCAAGCCTGCGCGCCCTCTCGGCGGCACGCGACAGATCGTTCGCCAGCTCCCTGAGTTCGTCTCCCCGTGACAATCCCTCACCCCGTCGGCGGCCACCTAAACCGCAACAGCGCCGCTGGTTCTGATCAGTTCGGCGCTGGACTGGACTGTAGCAAAATTCCCGATGACATTCACCACCGCATTCCTGTAGGCGGCTGCATCATCCGTGCCCGGCTGCCGGCAAGCCACGGCGTCAATGACCACTTGGTAGCGGTGACTGCGGTGAAACCCGTCAACGGCCGTGGCCAGGATGGTCTCGTCCAGCGAGAAGCCGATCAGAACGCACCGCATCGCCCGGATACTGGACATATGATCCACGAACCGCGCCGAGCTGTAGGCCGACGGCAGTGGATGCTCGAACGTCATCTCTCCCGGGTGCGGCTTGGTTTCTGCGATCCAATCGGTCAGCCTGGATGCCGGATTGAACCAAGCCGCCTGTGCGATACGCTTCAGATGCATAACCGGCCACAGATTGCTGCGCCACAGCATCAGGAGTTCCAGGCAGCGCGCCATTGCCGCATCGCCGTCAAAGATGACATGGCGGCGGCCGGGGGTCAGATATTCGACCTGAAGATCCGCACAGATCAGGATCGGCGGATCATCATGGATGGACGTCAGCATTGTGTTGCGCAGAGCTGCACCAGTTTCAGCGGTCGGCGAGTGCGAGGTCCCGCAGCGGCGAGGTCACCGCCCGCCCCGCCGAGGCATCGAGGACGCCGGGCCGATCCCAATCGCCCTCAGGACGGATGATCACATAGGGATCGCTGTCTAGCGTGATGGCGTCCGGGCCGGGCTCGATCTCCAGCAACATCTCCGTATAGGAAAAATCCGAGAAGGTGATCTTGCGGTTGTGACCGAGCGGCTTGGCGCCGAAATGGGCCCAGAAATCGACCAGCCGGTCCTGCGCCTGGCCATAGATCTTGCGAAAACCCTTGCGCTTCACATAGTCGACACTGGCCTGCACCAGCTTGAACGAAACGCGTGAGCGGCGGTATTGGTGCCGCACTGCCAGGCGTTCCACCTTGGCGAAATCGCCGAAGAAGCGCACCCGCAGGCAGCCCGCGGGCTCATTGCCGACGAAGCCGATGAAATGCGCGGCGACCATGTCGTTACCGTCGAACTCCTCCTCGAAGGGACAATCCTGCTCGGCGAGATAGACCGCCGAGCGGATGGCGGTCACCAGCATGAGATCATTTGGATCGCGCGCGAGGCGGATGGTGATCGCGCGGGAACAAGGCTTGGCGACAGGAATCCTAGTACCGTGCATCTGCAAAGCTCCTTGATTGGATCATCGCGCCCGGCATGCGCATCGGCTGCCGATGCCAGGGACGCTCGTAACACCACAGGTCGGGTTGAAAGCTCGGAACGGGCGCAAAGCCTGTCGCCCTCATGATGTCGCGTCCGGCCACCGTTGAGGGCTGCGCATAGCAATCCGCGCCGCGAAACCTTATCTGCCTGAGATGAGCCGCGGCCTTGCCGAGACCGGCGATGCCGCGCCCCGTGGCGGCGATCGCCCAGATGTAGATAGCAGCGACGTCCTCGTTCGCCGACGCGAGATAACGCGTCTCCGGCGCGGTGAGGCAGATCTCGTCGAGCAGCAGCGCATCGTGGCCGCGGTCATTGAGAAACAAGAAGGCCATGCCGCCGACGAGCTTGCCTTTCCGGCTGAACGTCAAAATGCTTTGAGGATCGAGAGTGAAGTATCGCGCAAGCTCCACCGTTCCGATCTGCACGCCCGGCACCAGCCGGCGCGCCATTTCCGAAAGTGTCGCAATTTCGGAAAATTGCGCACAGCGAACGTCGACATCCGGGCTCAGCGGCAAGGCATCGAAATCATGCCTTGCGGCAAACGAGCCCCTTTCCATACTCATATCACGCCTCTATCGTTCGAGGCTTTCGTGCCCCGCTATGGCCATGAGCTTAGCGGCTGGGGATCAGGAGTATGCAGCAGTTATTGCACCGGGGTGCTGCGATGATGCAGCACCGTGAAGAAGCCCTGGATGCGTCCTGGGACGATTTGAAGCTGTTTTTAGCGTGCGCAAAATATAAAAGTTTTCGCAATGCGGCCGAAGAGCTCGGCCTCACCTCCACGACCCTGATGCGCCGCATCGACCGGCTGGAAGAGAGCATCGGGTGCAAGCTGTTCCTGCGCGACCAGAGCGGACTCACGCTCAGCGATGAAGGCACCGCGATGATCGCCGACGTTGCACATATGGAGCGTCATGCCTTCAACGTCTTCCGCCGCGCCTCGCGATCGTCGAGCGACACGTCAGGCACCGTGCGCGTCGCTGTGACGGAAGGCCCCGGCAATTTCTGGATCCTGCCACGACTGATCGATTTCCAGAAGACCTACCGCAAGATCACGGTCGATCTGCGTTGCGCGATGGAGCAGGCCGACGTCGCGCGGCTTGAATCGGACATTGCCATCCAGCTCGAACCGCCGACCAATCCCGACCTGATCGTTGCCAAGCTCGGCCGCCTGCACATCTATCCTTTCGTCTCCAAGGAGTACCAGAACCTCTACGGCGTCCCGGCGACGCTCGCTGAGCTGAAGAACCATCGCATCATCAAGCAGAGCGCGCCGCAGGTCGACGACGGCGCCTATGCTCGCGTGCTCGGATTGAACTCGCTCGAGGGCATCGTCGGGATCAAGACCAATTCGTCGGTCGGCGTGCTCTACGCCGTCGAGCGCGGCGCCGGCATCGGCTTCCTGCCGACCGTGTCGATCGCGCTCGGCGCGCCGCTCGTGGCCGTCGATCTCGGCGTCAGCCACCACGCCGATCTGTGGCTGACCTATCACAAGGAGTTCCGCAGCTCCGAACGTCACAAGATCGTAGTCGACTGGCTGAAGAAGATCTTCGATGCCAGGACCTATCCCTGCTTCCGCGACGAGTTCATCCATCCGGACGCGCTGGTGCCGATGATGACGGCTGCGCGCGAAGGGTTTGGTTTGGCAGGCTATGTTGCGGCGACGCCGACCTGAACGCAGGCGAGCGTCGGCTCACCATTTGTATTCGAAGCCGGCCGTGCCCTGATGCGAGGTCAGTTCGTTGCGGAACTTGCCGTCGTAATTGACGTAAAGCCGTGCCACGTTGGTCAGGCTGAGCGAGGCCGAGGCACCGGCATCCATGCCGTAGCGGCTCTCGCCGATGCCGGGGACAATGATGCTCTGGGCGCCCAGGCTGACCTGAACCGACCCCAGATCCTGGTAAAAATTGTCGACGAACTTGCCGTAGGCCGAAAGGTCCAGAACCTTCTGCTCAATGATGAAATAGCGGCCGACCTCCGCCCCGATCATCACACGCGCGCGAGAGAGCGCCGTTGAGCCGACGTTGAGCGGGGCGAGGCCGCCGGCCTCCTGAAACGCGGCGCTCGTGGCGCGCACATATTCGAGCGCGCCCTTGGGCACGATGCGCATCTGGTCCTTGGTCCAGTAATAGCTGATCTCGGTCAGCGCGCCGTCAACGGCGGCGCGATAGCCCGCGGTCGCAAGGCCGAGGCCGGTGTCGCGGGAGGAATGAACCTTGCCGAAGCCGTGCACCACGGCAAAGGCCCAAGTCCAGGGGCCCTTGTCGGCCGAGCCGCTGAAGCCGAGCTGGGTCAGGTCGAGCGTTGCGGATTGCAACGCCAGCGGCACATCGATGTCGGTGTGGCTCTGGTCGATCGAAAAGCCGATGTTGACGCCCGGCGCAAGCCGCGCGCCGAAACCGGCGACGCCGCCAACGGTCTTGCGCTTGTCGCCGACGAAGTCACCTTGCGCATCCGTCCGGACAGAGATTCCGTAGCCCTCGAACCAGGTGCGGTAGCGCGGATCTTCCGTGCTCGCGGACGCGCCGCCGCCGCCGGGATTGGTGCGAAACGCGCGGTTGATACCGCCTGAAGCCTGGTTGCCGAGCCGCTCCAGGAACCCCGAGCCGAGGTTGAGCGCGCTGTTGCCGGCCGACTGATCGTAATTCGTCGACATCGGCGACGGGATCGGGGTCGGTGACGGCGTGGGCGTCGGGGTCGGGGTGGGCGTTGGGCTTTGCGCGAAGCTCGGGGTCGCTGCCGCCATCATCACGACCACCGCGAACGCCATTGCGATCGCAGCCACGATCCGGGGAACGCGGACCAGCCCGATCGTCTGCCGTGTCCCGGAGAGCTGCGCGGCGCAGCGCATGACGATGAATCCCGAAGCAAAGTGGCGGCGCGCGAATACAACACGAACCCGCGGCGCGAGCGGCGATTTGTGCCGAACTACCCGGGAGCGTCAATCGGTCGAAGCGCTGCGACAGGGCCTATTGCCTTCGATTGTGGTTCCGCTGCCACAGGTCGTAAATTGCAGACGAACAGGCCCGCATCGGCCTTGAAATCCGCGCGCAGCTTGCTCGCGCGCGATTTTCATGTTGCAATGCTGGACACAATCGGAATTGGCCGCTGCGCTGTGCGTTTCGCGACGTTGAGACTCAAGACTCGAACAGACTTCCGGAAGCCCGCTTGTGGCGTGGCACGCGAAAAGCGGCCGCGTCTTTTTTGTATCTAGTGGAGGAGACTAGCGATGCCGCAAAAGGGCACCGTCAAATGGTTCAACCCGACCAAGGGCTATGGGTTCATCAAGCCGAACGGCGGCGACAAGGATGTGTTCGTCCACATCTCCGCCGTCGAGCGTGCCGGACTCTCCACCCTCAACGAGAACCAGGTGGTTGAATTCGACCTCGTGGAGAACCGCGGCAAATCATCCGCGGAGAACCTCAAGGTCTCCTGATGTCGCGCAGCGCGCGGGAAATCATGACGTTGCCCCCGGCTTTGCCGGGGGATTTTGTTCTTGGAGGCACCCAGACGCGGAGGGCGCTTCAGCTCACCACCGGCGCAATCAGAAAATTCTCCGACGCCGCGCTGCCCGCCGTCTTGCACACATCGCCCTCGATCCGGACCTTGCCGCTCGCGAGCAGCCGCAGCGCTTCGGGATAGATGCGGTGCTCGACCTCGAGGATGCGTTCCGACAGCGTATCCCCGGTGTCGTGATCGCCGACGGGAACCGCGCCCTGCATCACGATCGGGCCGGCATCGGTCTCGGGGATCACGAAATGCACAGTCGCGCCGGACAACTTCACACCGGCGCGCAAGGCCTGGCCGTGCGGGTCGAGGCCGGGGAAGGACGGCAGCAGCGAGGGGTGGATGTTGAGCATGCGCCCGTACCAGGCCTTGGTGAACTCGGCGGTGAACAGGCGCATGAAGCCGCCAAGACAAATCAGCTCGATGCCGTGCCGATCGAGGGCTGCCTGCAGCACTTTCTCGAATCCGGCGCGGTCCTTGCCGAACGGCTTGCTCTCGATCACCTCAGTCTTCACGCCGCTCGCCCGGGCCCGTTCGAGCCCGGGCGCATCGGCCTTGTTCGAGATGACGAGCGATATCTCCGCCGGAAAATCCGCAGCGGCGGCGGCCCTGATCAGCGCAGCCATGTTGGAGCCGCGCCCGGAGATCAGGATGGCGACCCGGCGCTTCATCACAGCGCCCGTCATTACAGCGCCAGATCGAGGTGGCCGTTATAGACGACCCGATGCTCGCCCTCGGCCGGGATCACGGTGCCGAGCTGCGCCACCGTCTCACCGGCGTCGGTGAAGACCTCGACGACCTGGTCGACCCTATCGGGCTCGACGATCGCGATCATGCCGATCCCGCAATTGAAGGTGCGCAGCATTTCCAGCTCGGCAATGCCCGCCTGCCCGGCCAGCCATTTGAACACCGGCAGCACCGGCAGGCGCGCGAGGTCTATGCCGACGCCGAGGTGCTTCGGCAGCACGCGCGGAATGTTGTCGGTGAAGCCGCCGCCGGTGATGTGGGCGAGCCCCTTCACCGCGCCGGTCTCGCGGATCGCGCGCAGGCAGGACTTGACGTAGAGCTTCGTCGGCGTCAGCAGCGCGCCGCCGAGCGTCATCACGGGCGCGAACGGCGCCTGCGCCGCGAAGCTGAGACCGGATTGCTCGACGATCTTGCGCACCAGTGAGAAGCCATTGGAATGCACGCCCGACGAGGCGAGCCCGATCACGGCATCGCCGGCCGCGATATCCTTGCGCGGCAGCAGCGTGCCGCGCTCTGCAGCGCCGACGGCAAAGCCGCCGAGGTCGTAGTCGCCATCCTTGTAGAGGCCCGGCATCTCGGCCGTCTCGCCGCCGATCAGGGCACAGCCGGATTCGCGGCATCCCTCCGCGACACCAGCGACGATCGCGGCAGCGGCCTCGGGGTCGAGCTTGCCGCAGGCGAAATAATCCAGGAAAAACAGCGGCTCGGCACCTTGCACGACGAGGTCATTGACGCTCATGGCAACGAGATCGACGCCGATGCCGCCGTGCAGCCCGGTCTCGATCGCGATCTTGACCTTGGTGCCGACCCCATCGGTAGCGGCGACAAGGACCGGATCCTTGAAGCCTGCCGCCTTCAGGTCGAACAGGCCGCCGAAGCCGCCGATCTCGGCGTCCGCGCCCGGCCGCGCGGTGGCGCGCACCATCGGCTTGATCAGGTCGACCAGGCGGTTGCCCGCGTCGATATCGACGCCTGAATCGGCGTAAGTGAGCCCGTTTTTGCGGTCGGTCATGCCCGATTTCCAGTGGGTTTGCGGCTGGTTACGTCGAATTCCGGGGACGCGCAATGGCTCGCATGGCGCCCCGCTCTATACTATGTAGATATCAACCGGTTCAGCCTCCCAAGGGGGGCGGATTCGAGGTCAAGCCGGGGCCGGGAAAGCGCTTTCGTGAGTATTCCGAACATCATTACCCTGGGCCGCATCATGCTGGTCCCGATCATTGTCTGGGCCATCGTGTCGAGCCAAATGGAGGTGGCGTTCGCCGTCTTCCTGATTGCCGGCGTCAGCGATGCCGTGGATGGTTTCCTGGCCAAGCGCTTCAACATGACGAGCGAGCTCGGGGCGCTGCTCGATCCGCTCGCGGACAAGGCGCTGCTGGTCTCGATCTACATGGCGCTCGGCATCTGGGGCGCGATACCGCGCTGGATCGTGATCCTGGTGGTCTCCCGCGACATCATGATCGTTGCCGCCGTGATCGTATCCTGGCTGTTCGACCGACCGGTCGAGATGAAGCCGTCGAAGGTGTCCAAGCTCAACACCGTGGCCCAAGTGGCGTTCGCGGCGCTGGTGCTGGCGGCGCTTGCCTTCGGCTTCAAGCCGGCCCCTTATGATATGATCCTGATGGGCCTCGTCACGGTCTTCACGCTCTCCTCCGTGTCGCTCTACCTCGTCGAGTGGCTGCGGCACATGAGTACGATCGAGGCCAAATGAGCCGGGATGCGGCCCCGCAAAAGGCCAAGTCTCGCAAGATCCAGTCTCGCAAGATCAAGGTCTCGCACGAACAAGTGCCGCACGATCAAGTCGAACCCTCTTCAAACGGGCCGGCGCGCCGGCATGGAGCAAAACAAGCGTGGCAGGCCGCGTTCACCCCCGACAATTGGCATTTTCGCTCCCGCATGCGGAGAGCCTCAGCCGGGACAACTTCCTCGAAGGCCCCGCCAATGCGGCCGGTCTCGGCCTGATCGACAGCTGGCCGGAATGGCCGAACCGGATCATGTGGCTGGCCGGTCCCGAGGGAAGCGGCAAGAGCCATCTCGCCGCGATCTGGGCCGAGGAGGCCGGTGCCCGCTCGACCACCGCCAATGCGCTGACCGCCGCCGGGGTCCCCGGTGCGCTCGCCACCGGCGCGCTGGTCGTGGAAGATCTCAGGGCAAACGATTTCGACGAGCGCGCCCTGTTTCACATGATGAATCTCGCCCGCGAGGACGGCGCCTACGTCCTCCTCACCGGACGCGAGGCGCCGGCCTCGCTGGAGATCGAGCTGCGCGACCTGCGCTCGCGTCTGCGTGCCGTGCCGGTGGTCACGCTGCAGCCCCCCGACGACCAGCTCTTTCGCGGCCTCATCGTCAAATTCTGCGCCGACCGCCAGCTCACCGTGGACGAGAGCGTAGTCAGCTACCTCGCCACCCGCCTGGAGCGGTCCTCGGCCGCCGCCCGGCGGGCCGTGGAGCTGCTCGACAGCGAAGCCCTGCGGCTCGGCCGCCCCGTCACCCGGGCGCTGGCCGCCGAGCTCTTGCGGGACGTCTGATTGGCCCGCCAGCCCCCAAGGCGCCTTGAGGCCGCTTGACGGGACCGAGGGGCGGAACATCAATGTCATCGAAACGTCATCGCTGTAACACATGCTCCCCGGGGTTTTGCGCATAAGTCGCAAAGTGAGGCGAGACAGGATGGACCGACTTCTAATGGACTCTGCGCAAACGGTTGAAACGAAAGAAAAACCCCCGGAAGCCGAGGGCTTGCCGGCGATCGCATCCAGCCCCGAACGGTTCATCAACCGCGAGCTGTCCTGGCTGCATTTCAACCGCCGCGTCCTGGAGGAATCGGTCAATCTCAACCACCCCGTGCTGGAGCGGGTGCGGTTCCTCTCGATCTCGGCGAACAATCTCGACGAATTCTTCATGGTCCGCGTCGCCGGCATCAAGGCCCAGGTGCGCGAGGGTATCGCCGAACGCAGCCCCGACGGCCTGACGCCGTCGGAACAGCTCGCGCTGATCAACCGTACCGTCTCCCAGCTCGCCTCCGACCAGCAGGCGATCTGGCGCGACCTGCGCGCCACGCTGGCCGAGGTCGGCATCGTGCTGGTCGACGGCAAGGAGGTCACCAAGGCGGAACGAACCTGGGTCGAGGACTACTTCCTCAACAACGTGTTCCCGCTGCTGACCCCGCTCGCGATCGATCCGGCCCACCCCTTCCCGTTCATTCCGAGCCTCGGCTTCACCATCGCGCTCCAGCTCACGCGCGCCGCCGACGGCAAGCAGATGAACGCGCTGATCCGCATGCCCGGCAAGATCGACCGCTTCATCCGCCTGCCGGCCGAAGGAACGGTGCGCCTGATCTCGCTGGAGCAGGCGACCACCCTGTTCATCAACCGCCTGTTCCCCGGCTACAATCTGCACGGCCAAGGTTCCTTCCGGATCATCCGCGACTCGGAGCTCGAAATCGAAGAAGAGGCGGAAGACCTCGTCCGCCTGTTCGAGACCGCGCTGAAGCGCCGTCGGCGCGGGTCCGTGATCCGGCTCGAGATCGACGCCAAGATGCCGGAGCAGCTGCGCAGCTTCGTGCAGCATGCACTGTCGGCTGCCGACGACGAGGTGTTCCTGGTCGACGGCGTGCTCGCCATGAACGAGCTCTCGCAGCTCACCCGTCTCGACCGGCCGGATCTCGAATTCACCCCCTACGTGCCGCGCCATCCCGAGCGCGTACGCGAGCATGGCGGCGACATCTTTGCCGCGATCCGGCAGAAAGACCTCATCGTCCATCATCCTTACGAGTCCTTCGACGTGGTGGTGCAGTTCCTGCAGCAGGCGACGCGCGATCCCGATGTGGTCGCGATCAAGCAGACGCTCTACCGCACCTCGAACAACTCGCCGATCGTGCGCGCGCTCGCCGAAGCGGCCGAAGCCGGCAAATCCGTCACCGCCCTGATCGAGCTGAAGGCGCGGTTCGACGAAGAAGCCAATATTCGCTGGGCGCGCGATCTCGAGCGCGCCGGCGTGCAGGTGGTCTACGGCTTCCTGGAATTGAAGACGCACGCAAAACTCTCGATGGTGGTGCGCCGCGAGGGCGGCAGCCTCACGACTTACGTTCATACGGGCACCGGCAACTATCACCCGGTCACCGCGCGCATCTACACTGACCTCTCCTACTTCACTTCAGATCCGACCATCGGCCGCGATGCCGCGCGCGTGTTCAACTTCATCACCGGCTATGCCGCTCCGAGCGATCTGGAGAAGATGGCGGTGTCGCCGCTGACCCTGCGCAAGCGCATCATCGAGCACATTCAGGGCGAGACCGCGCATGCCCGGCACGGCCGGCACGGCGCGGTCTGGATGAAGATGAACGCGCTGGTCGATCCTGACATCATCGACGCGCTCTACGAGGCCTCGCAGGCCGGCGTCCAGGTCGAACTCGTGGTGCGTGGCATCTGTTGCCTCAGGCCCGGCATCCCCGGCCTGTCGGAGAACATCCGCGTCAAGTCGATCATCGGGCGATTCCTGGAACATGGCCGAATCTACTGCTTCGGCATGGGCCAGGGCCTGCCGAGCGCGAAGGCGGCTGTGTATATCTCCTCTGCCGACATGATGCCGCGCAATCTCGACCGCCGCGTCGAGGTGTTGTGTCCGCTGCAAAATCCGACGGTGCATCAGCAGGTTCTCGAGCAAATCATGGTCGCGAACCTCAAGGACAATGAGCAGAGCTGGCAGTTGTTGCCGGACGGGTCCTCAACGCGTATGAAGACCGCGAAGGGCGAGGAGCCTTTCAACGTGCACAACTACTTCATGACGAATCCGAGTCTGTCTGGCCGTGGAAAGTCGCTCAAGGAATCCTCGCCGCGTCGTCTCACGCGCCGGAACGAACGCCATCAATCCTGATCGGGGATCTGCGACGTGAAGCAGCCGCGCAAGCGCGGCTCGAGCGTCGCGGTCATCGACATCGGCTCCAACTCGGTCCGTCTCGTCGTCTACGAGGGGCTTTCGCGGAGCCTCATCCCGATCTTCAACGAGAAGACGCTGTGTGGCCTCGGGCGCGAGGTGCAGAGCACCGGTCTGCTCGCGCCGGACGCCGTCGACAAGGCGCTGACCTCGCTCAAGCGTTTCCGTGCGTTGTGCCGCGTGATGCAGGTCGGACGCGTGTTCGCGATCGCGACCGCGGCCTGCCGCGACGCCTCGAACGGCCCCGACTTCATCGCCAAGGCCGAGCGCATCTGCGCGGTGAACATCGAGATCCTGTCGGGCCCGCGCGAGGCGCGGCTGTCGGCGCTCGGCGTGATCTCCGGCATCCACCTTCCGGACGGCATCGTCGGCGACCTCGGCGGCGGCTCGCTCGAGCTGATCGACGTGCGCCGGAACAGCGTGCGCAGCGGCGTGACGCTGCCGCTCGGCGGCCTCGCGCTCCAGGATCTCGCGCATAAATCGCTCAAGCGCGCCGACCACATCGTGCGCGAGGAGCTCGACGGGGTGCCGCAGCTCACCGCGGGCCGCGGCCGCACCTTCTACGCGGTCGGCGGCACCTGGCGCGCCCTGGCGCGCATCCACATCATCCAGAGCGGCTATCCACTCCAGGTGATGCACGGTTATTCGATCTCGGCCGCCGAGGCGCTGGACTTCTCGCGCCGTCTCCGGCGCCTCGTCGCCGCCGACATGCTCGCCGACATCGAGATCGTCGCCGACGCGCGGCGCCCGCTCCTCACCTACGCCGCGCTGGTGCTCGAGCACATCATTCGGGTCGCCAAGCCGAAGACCATCGTGTTCTCGACCTTCGGCGTGCGCGAGGGTCTGCTGCACGAGAAGCTGTCCGAAACCGAACGCGGCAAGGACGGGTTGATCTGCGCGGCCGAGGAGTTGAATCAGCTGCTGTCACGCTCGGCCAAACACGCCCGCGAGCTGATCGCATGGACCGACCGTCTCGTGCGCGTCGTGAAGCTGCGCGAAAGCGAAGAGGATCGCCGCCTGCGCCACACCGCCTGCCTGCTCTCCGATATCGGCTGGCGCGTACATCCCGACCATCGCGGCGAACAAACGCTGAGCCTCGTCGTCAACGGCAATTTCGGCTCGATCACCCACGTCCAGCGCGCCTTCGTCGGCCTGTCGGTGTTCTATCGCTATGCCGGTCTCAGCGAGGAAAACCAGCCGCCGGCCACGATGCAGGGGCTGCTGACGCCGGCCCAGCTCGAACGCGCGCGCCTGCTGGGCGCCGCATTCCGCGTCGCGCATCTGATCTCGGCGGCGCGTCCGGGTGTCCTGCCTGCTACCCATTTCCGCAGCCGGGGCCGCAATCTGACGCTTGTGTTCGAGCACCGCCTCGGCGATCTCGTGGCCGACCGCGTCGGCAGCCGCTTCCGCCAGCTCGCCCGCCTGATCGGCCGCACCGGCTCGATCGTGAGGCGCTGAAGTGCGAACGAGTCGCAGATGCTGGCGGCAGATCATCCGATCTGACCGCTGCTCGTGATCCAAGCGGCTCAAGGCTGTCGGACCGATCGGCATCAGTACAGCCGTCGTGAAAACCATCGTGTCCTGACAGCGTCGGTTGATGCAAATCAACCCGCCAGCGGCGCATCCGATTAGCCTGCTGCCACTTGTTCCGGACTCAAGTTCGTCATGCAACTCCAACATGGGATTCGGCTTTCCGTCCGCGCCCGGAAAGCGGCCGTCGGCGCTCTGCTTGCGCTCGCTTTGAGTTCTTGGCCTTCGGCGCCGCACGCGCAGGCCGAACTGAAGCTGAGCGATGCACAGGCGCGCAATCTCGGCGTGCGCCTGACCCATCCAGTCGCGGTCCGGACGGATCTGACGCTGCCCTATCCCGTTCAGATCGTGATCCCGACGCAGCAATTGCGGGTCGTGAGCGCGCCCATGGCCGGCATGGTCGCCAATCTCCTGGTCGGGCGCGGTGACCGCGTCTCCGCAGGCCAGCCGCTGGTGACCCTGGAGAGCCCGAGCTTCGTCTCCCAGCAGCGCGATTACCTGCATGCGCTCGCACAGGAGCATCTTGCCAGCCAGCAGCTCAAGCGCAACATGGATCTGTTCGAGGGCAAGGCCGTGCCACAGCGCGTGCTGGAGGCCAGCCAGGCTGAAGCACGCCAGGCCGCTCTCGTCGTCGCCGAGCGGCGCCAGATGCTGCATCTGAGCGGGATGTCCGACGAGGCGATCCTTCGGCTTGGACAGGAGGCGGCCATCAGCGGTACGCTTACGGTCAATGCGCCGCAGACTGCATCCGTGGTCGAGGTCACGGTATCGCCGGGACAGCGGATCGAACAATCCGCGCCGCTCATCAAACTGGCGCGGCTCTCACCGCTATGGGCGGAAATCGCGGTCCCTGCGACGAATATCCGCGCGATCCGCACAGGCGCGAAGGTCGAGATCACCGGCTATTCCACCCCCGGCAAGGTCGTGCTGGTCTCCGAGACCATCGACCCTGCCACCCAGACCATTCTGGTTCGCGCGGAAATCCCCAACGATGGAGAGCTGCATCCCGGTCAGACCACCGCGGCTCGCATCGGCTTTCTCTCCGCAGGCGAAAGCGCGTGGGAAATTCCCTACAATGGGCTGGTGCGTCGTGGCGAGCAGACATCGGTGTTCGTTGCCACGGCCGGCGGCTTCCGGCTCGTACCGGTCAAGCTGGTTGCGGAGGACCAGGACCATGTCGTCATCTCCGGCCA
This sequence comes from Bradyrhizobium sp. in8p8, assembly GCF_000426845.1. Taxonomy (GTDB): domain Bacteria; phylum Pseudomonadota; class Alphaproteobacteria; order Rhizobiales; family Xanthobacteraceae; genus Bradyrhizobium; species Bradyrhizobium japonicum_C. The sequence continues at coordinate 538,032 of NZ_AUGD01000002.1, forward strand.
CCTTACGGACCAGGACGAGATCGCGATCGGCGGCATCTCGGCACTTCGCGGCATTCTCTCCGGACTGGGGCAATAAATGCTCCGGCGCCTGGTTGCGTTCGCACTTGCGCAGCGACTGTTCGTCCTGCTGAGCGTGTTGCTGGTGGTCGGCGCAGGCGCCGTCCTCCTGCCCGGTCTACCGATCGACGCGTTCCCCGACGTCTCGCCGATCCAGGTCAAGATCATCATGAAGGCGCCGGGCCTGACCCCCGAAGAGGTCGAGCAGCGCATCACGGTCCCTGTCGAGCTCGAACTGCTCGGATTGCCCAACAAGAAGATCCTTCGCTCCACCACGAAATATGCGCTGGCCGACATCACCGTCGATTTCGAGGACGGCACCGACATCTATTGGGCGCGCAACCAGGTGTCGGAGCGGCTGTCGAACATCGCGCGTGACTTCCCCGACGGGGTGAGCGGAGGTCTTGCGCCGATCACGAGCCCCCTGGGCGAAATGTTCATGTTCACCATCGACAGCCCCGAGCTGTCGCTCGCCGAGCGGCGGACCCTGCTCGATTGGGTGATCCGTCCCGCGCTGCGGACAGTCCCAGGGGTTGCGGACGTCAATTCGCTCGGCGGTTATGTCCGAGCCTTCGAGATCGTGCCGCGCAACGATGCGCTCGCCGCGCGCGGCATTTCGTACGACGTGTTTCGTCGCGCGATCGAGGCCAACAGCCGCAACGACGGCGCCGGACGGGTGAACCAGGGCGAAGACAGCGCTCTGGTCAGGATCGAAGGCAGCATCCGCTCGATCGAAGACATCAAGGCAATCGTCGTCGACACCCGCGATGGCGTACCGATCCTGGTCAACGACGTCGCGAGCGTCAAGATCGGGACGCTGACCCGCTATGGCGCGGTCACGTCGGACGGCAACGGCGAGACCGTTGAAGGCCTCGTCCTCGGCTTACGCGGCGCCAACGCCGGCCAGCTCGTCCGCGACGTGCGTGCCCGGCTCGCCGAGCTGCAGCCGGCACTGCCGAAGACCGTTTCCATCAACGTGTTCTACGACCGCAGCCGCCTGGTCAACCGCGCCGTCGGCACGGTGGTGCGAGCGCTCGGCGAGGCCACCGTCCTCGTCATCGTTCTGCTGCTGCTCTTCCTCGGCAACTGGCGGGCCTCGCTGGTAATCGCTCTCAGCCTGCCGCTGGCCATCGTCATCGCGTTGATCGTCATGCGCCTGGTGGGGATGTCGGCCAATCTGATGAGCCTCGGCGGACTTGCGATCGCGATCGGCATGTTGATCGACGCGCTGGTCGTCGTGGTCGAGAACATCGTCGGCCATCTCGGCAAGCAGGAGCCGGGCAAAACCGTTCCACTGATCCACCTGGTGTACCGTTCGGTTTGCGAGGTGCTGGAACCGGTCGCCTCAGGGGTCCTCATCATCATCATCGTGTTCATCCCCCTCCTGACGCTGCAGGGCCTTGAGGGCAAGTTGTTCATCCCGGTCGCGCTGGCCATCATCTTCGCGCTCACCGGTTCGCTGCTGCTGGCGCTCACCGTGGTGCCGGTCTTGACCTCCTACGTGCTCAAGTCCGCGTCGCATCGCGATCCCATGCTGGTCCGTGCGGCGCAACGGGTCTATGCGCCGGCATTGGACTGGGCCTTGAACAACGAGCGCAAGGTGATGGCTGCGGCGGTGATCGGACTGATCGCCGCGGGATTGGCCTATACGAAACTTGGCAAGACCTTCATGCCGACGATGGACGAAGGCGACGTCATCGTCAGCGTGGAAACGCTGCCCTCGGTCAACCTCGACGAGTCGCTCGCCATGAATGCGAGACTCCAAAAGGCACTGCTGGCCGTACCGGACGTTGCCGGCATCGTCGCACGGACCGGCTCGGACGAGCTTGGCCTCGATCCCATGGGTCCGAACCAGACCGACACGTTCCTCGTGCTCAAGCCAGCCGCCGAGAGGCAGACCGACGACCGCGAGGCCCTGTTGCAGAAGCTGCGCGAGGTTCTGACCGGCTTTCCCGGCATCTCGCTCGGCTTCACCCAGCCCATCGACATGCGGGTGCAGGAGATGATCAGCGGCGTGCGCGGCGACGTCGCCGTCAAGATCTTCGGTCCTGATATCGCCAGGCTGAACGAAGCCGCAGCCAAGCTGTCGGCCATCCTGTCCAGCATCGACGGTGCCGAGGACGTCTACACGACGCTGAACGAAGGCGCTCAATACTACACGGTTGCGGTCAATCGCATGGAGGCCGGCCGCCTCGGCCTGACGGTGGATTCGATCGTCAACTCGCTCCGCACTCAGATCGAGGGCAGGACGATCGGCACCGCGCTCGAGGAAGGACGCCGCACGCCGATCCTCGTCCGCGGCAGCGAGACCACCCGGGAAGCGCCGACGCTGCTGGCAAACCTGCCGCTGACGCTCGCTTCAGGGCAGCATGTCGCATTGTCGCAAGTCGCCCGGATCCAGCGCGTGGATGGCCCGGTGAAGATCGACCGCGAGGACGGAGCGCGCATGAGCGTCGTCCGCGCCAACATCCGCGGTCGCGATATGGTCGGATTCGTCGAGGAAGCGCGCCAGAAGGTTGCGATCGAGCTTCCCCTTCCGAACGGCTACCGACTGACCTGGGGCGGGCAGTTCGAGAACCAGCAACGTGCCGCCGCACGCTTGTCCATCGTCGTGCCCATCGCGATCGGCCTGATCTTTCTGCTGCTCTTCACCACGTTCGGGGCCATCCGGCAGGCCTTGCTGGTGCTGGTCAACATCCCCTTTGCGCTGATCGGTGGCGTCTTCGCACTGGTCCTGACGGGTGAGTATCTGTCGGTGCCTGCTTCGGTCGGTTTCATCGCACTGCTCGGCATCGCCGTCCTCAACGGCGTCGTTTTGGTATCCTACTTCAACCAACTCCGCGCCCATGGGTTGAGCGAGGACCGCATCGTCGTCGAAGGTGCCATGCGCAGGCTCCGTCCGGTGCTGATGACCGCGAGCATCACGGCGCTTGGCTTGATCCCGCTGCTGTTCGCGTCCGGGCCAGGATCCGAAGTGCAACGACCGCTCGCCATCGTCGTGATCGGCGGACTGTTGTCCTCCACCATGCTCACTCTGATTCTCCTGCCGATCCTGTATCGCCGCTATGGCGGAGCGCCGAAGGTGGCGAAATGACCGATCAACCGGTCTGTCTCACCCTGATCGTACCGGACCAGCTCCGCGAGGAGCTGCTCGACTATCTCACCGACCAGACCGATCTCGTTTCGGGATTCACGGCAGCGCCCGGTGCCGGTCACGGCGCCGGGGTTCGATTGCAGACGGCCGCCGAACGCGTGAAGGGGCATGCCGACCAGACGGCGGTGCAGATCATCCTGGCGAGGAGCGATGCCAGCAACTTGCTCGATCGGCTGCGAGCCTCATTTGGCGGTACCAAGCTCGTCTATTGGATCCTGCCGGTGACGGAGTTCGGCACGATCGATTGACCGCCTCAGAAATCCGTCGCCATCGACAAGAGCAGGGTTCGCGGCGCGCCTTGCGCCAGCGCGGAGAAGCTCGCCACGCCGGACCAATAGTTGGTATCACGGAGGCCGCGAATGCCGTCGGGCTGGAGACCCCGGCGAGCGCTTTGACGGCGGACGCCAGAATGGCAATGGGAGGGCAAATGACTCTCGACGACATCTCGCGGCGGCTTCCGGTTTGATTGATACCGGAGCGAGGTGCCGCGGGAACAGCCGGCGAGTCAAAGAAAGTGTGTTTATTTTCAGTAGCTTAGAATAAGATAAGATCTAAACATGGGGAGAAGCGCGCGACTGGCTGCCGAATATAGCCGCGCGGCATCTGTAGATCGCTGCCGTCAAATTCACTCGGCCGAGGCCCTGGCGTGGTGCTCGGAAGATTCGAGGGCTGTCCGCATCAGGCTGCGGCGGCGCCAGATGAAACCGACCACCAGCACGACGATGACGCCGAGCACCGCACAGAAATATTCGCCGCCTCCTCCGCCATGGCCGAACTGCGGCGGAATGCGCAGCGCGCCGAGCATGCCGTCGAGGGAGGCGCCGAGCGGGCCGTCGAACAGCGTGTGCAGCTTCGGCGCGATGCCTGGATCGGTCGCGATCACCTCGCCTGCGACCCAGCCGAGCAGCGCTGCACCGGCCCAGACCAGGACCGGGAGCTTCGCGAGGAGCGCCATGATCAGCGCGGCGCCGGCCACGATCAGCGGTACGCTGATGGCAAGGCCGAGGATCAAGAGCGGCACGCTGCCATTGGCCGCGGCGGCGACGGCAATGACGTTGTCCAGACTCATGACGATGTCGGCGACCACGACGATCTGGATCGCGTGCCACAAATGCGCGCCCGATTCGACGTCGTCCTCGTCCTCGTTTTCCGGCACCAGGAGCTTGGCCGCGATCACGATCAGCGCGAGACCGCCGGCCAGCTTGAGGTACGGCAGGCCCATCAGGCTGGCGACGATGCCGGTGAAGATGATCCGCAGCATCACGGCTGCGCCGGCACCGAAGATCATGCCCCAGAGCCGGTGCCGCGGCGAGAGACCGCGGCAGGCCAGCGCAATCACCAGCGCGTTGTCGCCGGAGAGCAGGATGTTGATCCAGATGATTTTGCCGACCGCAATCCAGAAGGTCGGTTCGGCCATCTCGTTGCGAAACTGGGTGAAGAATGCCCCGATCGTAGCGGGATCGAAGATCTGCCAGAGCCAGCCCACAATTAATCCTTTCGCCCCGTCGTCCTAACCTGTCGCCTGACGGATCAGCCCACGATCTCGTTGCCCGAGAAGAACTGCGCGATCTCGATCGCGGCGGTCTCCGGCGCGTCCGAGCCGTGCACGGAGTTCTCTCCGATCGACTTCGCGTAGAGCTTGCGGACGGTGCCCTCGGCGGCCTTGGCTGGATCGGTGGCGCCCATCACCTCGCGGTACTTGGCGATCGCGCCCTCGCCTTCCAGCACCTGCACCACGACCGGACCCGAAGTCATGAAGTCCACGAGCTCGCCGAAGAACGGGCGCGCCTTGTGGACGGCGTAGAAGGTCTCGGCCTGCTCCCTGGTCATGCGGATGCGCTTCTGCGCGACGATGCGCAGGCCGGCCTTCTCGATCACGGCATTGACCGCACCGGTCAGATTCCGCTCGGTCGCGTCGGGCTTGATGATCGAGAAAGTGCGTTCGATGGCCATAATCTTGTCCTTGGGAGAAAAGCGGTGGTTCGGAGTTGCGGGGCTTATATCGGCGCCTTTGCCATCCGGCAAGCGACCGCCCGTACGGCCGCAATCGCTTCCGTCGGAGGACGGACGCTCGATTCAGCATGGATGACAACAATTTCACCAAGATGAACCCAGTCTGAAACCGCCGTCAGGGTTCGGTTCAGCTTTAGTGGCATAAGGTCGGCCCATCGAAACCGAAGCCTGATCGTCAGGCGGACCGTTTCGGCGGCTTTCCCTTCGGCGCGATGGCCCCGCGCCGGCAGTCTTGAGGAGATCACCATGTGGAGGAAACTTTCGCTTGCCGCCGTCGCCGCGGTCGCGCTGGGTGCCGCACTGGCGCCGACCTCCGCATCCGCTCATTGGCATGGCGGATGGCGTGGCGGCTGGCACCATGGCCACGGCTGGGGCGGACCGCGCTTCTATGTCGGAGGTCCCGTCTCCTACGGTTATGGCGGCTGCTATGTGCGCCGGTTGGTCCCGACCCCGTGGGGACCCCGCTGGCGGCTGATCAACCGCTGCTACTAAGACCGTCAGCACCTTCCCGAGGTACCTGAGCCCCCCGGGTACCTCCAAGAGAAGCCCCGGCGCCCCCCTCGCCGGGGCTTTGCCTTGCACGGACAAGGTGCGCTTCATACAATTTTTGCGAGAATGCCCACCATTCCCCACAGTCGGCGAAACCAATTGGCTAGCAATGACTTGGTACGGTGTCCTTACTTTGAGAACACGGAACCCGCGATGGCTGGCCTTTTTGCCAACGACAGCGAACAGATCGACCGGCGCACCAGCCGCTCGATTTGCGACGCCGTGGGCGAACGGCTCCAGCAGAGTCTGCGACCCGAGCCTCGCCTTCCGACGCACCTCGAGCAGCTCCTCAACGCCTTGAGGCAGCGCGAGCGCGAGCCGCATTGACGGAAAAACGAGTTGCGTTCGAGGCGCCTTGCGGTGACAAGGCCGCATGCTTCTCATCACCGACCTCTCCATCCGTCTCGCCGGACGCCTTCTGATCGACCAGAGTTCCGTGCAGATCACGCCCGGCGCGCGCGTCGGCTTGGTCGGACGCAACGGCACCGGCAAGTCGACGCTGTTCAAGGTGATCCGTGGCGAGCTCGCTGCCGAGCACGGCTCGGTGACCCTGCCCCCACGCTGGCGCATCGGCAGCCTCGCGCAGGAAGCGCCGAACGGCCCCGAGAGCCTGATCTCGGTCGTGCTCAAGGCCGACCTCGAACGCGACGCGCTGCTAACTGAAGCCGAGCACGCGACCGATCCGCACCGGATCGCCGAGATACAGACCCGCCTCGTCGACATCGACGCGCATTCGGCGCCATCGCGCGCCGCCGCGATCCTCTCCGGCCTCGGCTTCTCCGCCGCGGATCAGCTCCGCCCCTGCGCCGAGTTCTCCGGCGGCTGGCGCATGCGCGTCGCGCTTGCCGCAACGCTGTTCGCTGCGCCCGACCTGTTGCTGCTCGACGAGCCCACCAACTATCTCGACCTCGAAGGCACGCTCTGGCTGGAGGATCACCTCGCGCATTATCCGCGCACGGTGATCGTGATCAGCCACGACCGCGACCTCCTGGAAAGCTCGGTCGACCAGATCCTGCATCTCGAGCGCGGCAAGCTCACGCTCTACAAGGGCACCTATTCCTCCTTCGAGGAGCAGCGCGCTGCGCGCGAATTGCTCGACGCGAAGGCGATCAAGCGCCAGGAGGCCGAGCGCGCGCGCCTGCAGGCCTTCGTCGATCGCTTCAAGGCCAAGGCTTCGAAAGCGCGCCAGGCGCAATCGCGTGTGAAGATGCTGGAACGGCTGAAGCCGATCACCGCGCTGGTCACCGAGGACGTGCGCGAGATCAGCTTTCCCGCGCCCGAGAAGATCCTGTCGCCGCCGATCATCGCCGTCGACAATGCCTCGGTCGGCTACGATCCGGCAATGCCGGTGCTGAACCGCGTCACCCTGCGGATCGACAATGACGACCGCATCGCGCTGCTCGGCGCCAACGGCAACGGCAAGTCGACGCTCGTCAAGCTGCTGGCCGGACGTCTCGCGCCGTTCTCCGGCAAGGTGACGCGAGCGGACAAGCTGTCGATCGCCTATTTCGCGCAGCACCAGCTCGACGAGCTCAACGAGGACGCCTCGGCTTACGACCATGTCCGGAAGCTGATGGGCGATGCGCCGGAGGCCAAAGTGCGCGCCCGCGCCGGCGCGATCGGCTTCTCCGGCAAGGCCGCCGACACCAAGGTCGGCAAATTGTCGGGCGGCGAGAAGGCCCGGCTGCTATTGGGCCTTGCGACCTTCTTCGGCCCCAACATGATCATCCTGGACGAGCCGACCAACCATCTCGACATCGACAGCCGCGCGGCGCTTGCGGAAGCGATCAACGAATTTCCCGGCGCGGTGATCATGGTTTCGCACGACCGCTATCTGATCGAGGCCTGCGCCGACCGGCTCTGGATTGTCGCCGACCGCACCGTCACCAACTACGATGGCGACCTCGACGAGTACCGCCGCCTCGTGCTGTCCGCGCGCAACGCGGAAGCGCCGCGCGAACGCAGCGCGGCAAACGACAAGCCGCAGCGACCGAAGTCCGACAATCGCGGCTCGCTGAAGAAGCGCATCGCCGAAGCAGAAACCGAGATCGCCCGCGTGAGCGAGATCATCGCGAAGATCGACACCGCGCTCGCCCTGCCCGACATCTTCACACGCGATCCCAAGCAGGCTGCGCAGCTGTCAAAGGCCCGCGCCAATGCCGCGGAGGCGCTCGCACGAGCTGAAGAGCAGTGGCTCGAGGCGAGCACGCAATTTGATGAGGCGGCGGGGTAGCTAGCGCTTGGTGCCCCGGAGCGGAGGCAAAGCGAAAGCGACGCGCCGCAGAGCCCGGGACACAGAGAGCCTAAGCAGACTTCTTCCTCGGCTTCGCTGCCCTCGGCACCGGCTGCGGTTCGGGATTGCCTTCGATCGAGGACAGGCGGCCGGAGGTGAACGTGTAGATGCCCGCGCGCGGGCCGGTGGCCCAGGTGACGACCGCGACGCGCCGGCCCGCGGCATCGTTGGAAAGATTGACGGTCGAGGGCGCACCGATGCCGCGCACCACGTCGCATTCGGTGTGGCCGAGCGCGACTGTTCCCCCCATCGGCGCGGGTGCAGTCGTCGAGGCATTGGCATCGGCCGGTCCGGGAGGCGGCGTCATGCCGGGACAGGCGCCGTCGGCGCTGACGAGGTCCTCGGGTCCGACCGGCTTATCGGGCGTCAGCGGCGGCGACTCGATCGAGATGTTCTTGATGAAGAGCCGGCCGGGCTTCTGGAACCATGCTGCGTCCTTCGACAACAGATCGGTCCCGCCCGAGCAGCCCGCGACCAGCGGTGCCACGGCGGCCAACGTAATCATGAGCGAGCCGGGAAGCTTTTGATGTCGCACGATAAACTAATTCCCCGCGTGAAGGACCAGCCCTAAACGATTGTCCCAACATCCCTTTGCGGCACGAAGGTGGCCGAAGCCAGCATCGCTCGAAAAGTGCAAATTATCATTAATTGCGAACGGCGGCTAATTGCGCTTCTGCCACCGGCCGCGCTCGTCGGCCTGCCAATAGGTGACATCAAATCCCCGCGCCTTGCAATCCGTCCAGACCGTGCGGGCAATCGCCAGCGCGTCCGGATCGTCGCCATTGAACAGCAGCACCATGCGCTCGTAGCCCTGTGCGTCCTCGGGCAACGCGGCGTTGTCGATCAGGAAGCGGACATTGGCGCCGTTGGGATTGCCCCCCTCGATCGCCAGCACGATGGGCTGATCGGCGGCGTCGTTCACCCGCCACGTCGCGTGCGGCAGGAAGGAATCGTCGCGATAGGTCCACAGATGCGCGTCGAGCGCATCGGCGCGCTCCTCAGAAGTCGACTGCACCACGACGCGCCAGCCGCGCTCGAGCGATTTCTCGAGAAGCGGCGGCAACACATTCTCTACCGTCATGTCTTGCAGATGGTAGAACAGCACTTCAGTCATTTCAGGTCATTTGCGCTCATAATGGTCGGAGACCAGGCGATCGAGCAGGCGGACGCCGTAGCCGCTTCCCCAGCTCTGGTTGATGTCGGTCTTCGGCGCGCCCATGGCGGTGCCCGCGATGTCGAGATGCGCCCAAGGCGTGCCGTCGACGAAGCGCTGGAGGAATTGCGCTGCCGTGATCGAGCCGCCGTGGCGGCCGCCGGTGTTCTTCATGTCGGCAAACTGCGAATCGATCAGCTTGTCGTATTCGGGACCGAGCGGCATCCGCCAGACCTTCTCCCCGCTCTCGATGCCGGCCGTGAGCAGCCGGTCGGCAAGCTCGTCATTGTTGGAGAACATGCCGGCACGCTCGGTGCCGAGCGCCACCATGATCGCGCCGGTCAGCGTCGCCAGATCCACCATGAATTTCGGCTTCACCTTTTTCGCCACGTACCAGAGCACGTCGGCCAGCACGAGGCGGCCCTCCGCATCGGTATTGATGATCTCGATGGTCTGGCCCGACATCGAGGTGACGATGTCGCCCGGCCGCTGCGCGTTGCCGTCGGGCATGTTCTCCACGAGGCCGATGGCGCCGACCACGTTGACCTTGGCCTTACGCGCAGCGAGCGCATGCATCAGGCCGACGACGCAGGCCGCGCCTCCCATGTCGCCCTTCATGTCCTCCATGCTGCCGGCCGGCTTGATCGAGATGCCGCCCGTGTCGAAGCAGACGCCCTTGCCGACGAAAGCAACCGGTGCCTCGCCTTTCTTGCCGCCGTCCCAGCGCATGATCACGGTGCGGCTCGGCCGTGCGGACCCCTGCCCGACGCCGAGCAGCGCGCCCATGCCGAGCTTCTGCATCGCCTTGACGTCGAGCACCTCGACCTTGACGCCGAGCTTGCGGAGCTGAGCCGCGCGGCGCGCGAATTCTTCGGGAAAGAGCACGTTCGGCGGCTCGTTGACGAGATCACGCGCGATGATCACTCCGTCGATGACGTGGCCGGCCGAGACAAACGCCCTCTTCGCTGCACCGGCATCCCCAACCGCAAGCGAGATGTCGGCGCGCAGGCCGCCCTCCTCGCCGTCCTTCTTCCTGGTCTTGTAACGGTCGAACTTGTAGCTGCGCAGCCGCAGGCCCGAGGCGATCGCAACGGCCTGCTCGCTGGTCATGGCACCGCCGGGCAGCTCCGCCATGATGGTCATGGCGCTGGCGCCGGCGGGCAGCTTGCTGGCGGCCACGCCGCCGAACTTGAGGAAATCGTTCGCCTTCAGGCCGGTCGCCTTGCCGGCCCCGATCACGATGAGCCGGGTCGCCTTCACGCCCTCCGGGGCCAGAATGTCCAGCGCAGCCCCGCTCTTACCTTTGAAGGCGGCGGCGGCGGCCGCGCGCTTCACGATCTCGTTGGCGCCCCCCAGCGCCTTGGTCGTGGCCGGGCCGAGTTTCAGGCCATCGTCGCAGAACACGACCACGATGCCACGGGGGGCGGCAGACAACGGGACAAAGCCGACCTTGATGGCATCGGACATGGATAGCTCCTCCAAAACATGGGCTTATCGCGATCGGACGCCCCGCGCGCAGGCGTAGCTGAACGGCGATTCACTGGACATTGTCCACTATGGGCCACTCGCCCAGCAGATGCCAAGCACCCCCGTGGCCGCCGGGCCACAACACGGGAAATATTAACCATATAATGACGGCGCCACGGGGCAGCCATTTTGTTGACGGATCAAAGGGATGCTAGTGAGAGAATAGCGTGGCGGAAGAGGTTTCGCCCAACCTTGGGGATCCCCGTCGGGGATTGGTTGGGCGGCACGGGTTCCGGCCGGCATCGGGGTCTTGGTGGGATTCGTGCGGTAGCGCATGGGGTCGATCGACAGGTATATCTTCCGCACGACGCTGGCGTCGTTTGCGCTCGTCCTGGTCAGCCTCACCGGCGTGATCTGGATCACGCAGGCGCTGCGCGGCATCGACCTGATGACGAGCCAGGGGCAGACCATCCTCACCTTCCTCGGCATCACCAGCCTCGTTATCCCGGCACTGGTGCTGATCATCTCGCCGATCGCGCTGATGATCGCGATCTCGCACACACTGAACAAGCTCGCGACTGATTCCGAGATCATCGTGATGAACGCGGCGGGCTTCTCACCCTTCCGGCTGTTCTATCCGTTCTTCTACGCCACCTGCGTCGTGGCGCTGCTGGTCGCCTTCATCGCGGCCTATCTCGCCCCCGACGGCATGCGCCGGATCAAGCAGTGGGATGCCGAGATCACCGCCGACGTGCTCACCAACATCTTGCAGCCCGGTCGCTTCGCTCAGCTCGACAAGAACCTGACGATCCGGATCCGCGAACGCCAGCCCGGTGGCATTCTCGCCGGCATCTTCATCGACGACCGCCGCGACCCGAACGAGCGCGTTTCGATCGTGGCCGAGCACGGCGAGATCGTGAAGAACGAGACCGGATCGTTCCTGGTGCTGGAGACCGGCAATCTCCAGCGCTTCGAGGCCGGCAAGCGCGATCCGGCACTGGTGGCCTTCGGCCGCTATGGCTTCGACATGTCGAAATTCTCGGGCCAGGGCCGCGACGTCACCCTCGGCATCCGCGAGCGCTATCTGTGGGAGCTGTTCTCGCCCTCCGAGGACGATCCCGTCTACAAGCAGATTCCCGGGCAGTTCCGCTCGGCGCTGCACGACAGCATCCTCGCACCGGTCTATCCCTTCGTTTTCGCGGTGCTGACGTTCGCGTTCCTGGGCGCGCCGCGCACCACCCGCCAAAGTCGCAATTTCTCGATCGGCTCCTCGATCCTCGCCGTGTTCGGCCTGCGCATGGCCGGCTTCGCCTGTTCGGTCATGGCGGTGAAGTCGCCGGGCGCGGTGCTGGTCCAATACGCGATGGTCGCAGGCGGGATCGGCATCGGGCTCGCCATGATCATCGGCGGCGTGGTGGTCGAGCCGCCTCCTGGCCTGATGGAGGCGATCAACAGATCGAATGCACGGATCGCGCGGCTGTTCGGACGTCCGGCCGCCGCATGAGCATGCTCACCAATACGCTCGGGCGCTATTTCGCCGGCCGCTTCGTGGTCGCGGCGCTCGGCGTGTTCGGCGGCATTTTCCTGCTGCTGGTGCTGGTCGACTACATCGAGATGGTGCGCAAGACCTCGGGCCTGGCATCCGCCTCGGCGATCATGGTGGCCGAGACCTCGCTGTTCCGGGTGCCGCAGCTCCTGGAGAAGCTGACGCCGTTCTGCATGCTGATCGGCGCCATGACGTGCTACCTCGCCCTCTCCCGCCGGCTCGAGCTCGTGGTGGCGCGCGCCGCCGGCATTTCCGCCTGGCAGTTCATCGCACCGGCGCTCGGCAGCGCGCTGCTGATCGGGGTGATCGCCACCGTCGCCTACAATCCGATGTCGGCGAACCTGCGCGAGCTGTCCAAGCGCATGGAGGCCGAGCTGTTCGGCTCGGCGCCCGGCGGCGGCATCCAGGACGCCTCCGGCTTCTGGCTCAATCAGGTGACCAGCGACGGCCAGACCATCATCAATGCGGCGCGCAGTGAGCAGCAGGGCATCCGACTCACGGGGCTCACGCTGTTCCGGTTTGACCCGGACCAGCACTTCAAGGAGCGGGTCGAGGCACGCGAGGCGACGCTCGAGGCCGGCCGCTGGGTGTTCAAGGGTGTCCGCCGCTTCTCGCTGGACGCACCGCCCATCGACCAGGCCAGCCTGGAGATTCCGACCACGTTGACCGAGGCACAGGTCCGCAACAGCTTTTCCACCCCCGAGACTGTGTCCTTTTGGCAACTACCGAGCTACATCCGCTCCTCCGAAAGCTCAGGCTTCGCGACAGCCGGATACCGACTCCAGTATCAGAAGCTGCTGGCGCAGCCGTTTTTGCTGGCGGCCATGGTGATGCTGGCGGCTTCCGTATCGCTGCGCTTCTTCCGGATGGGCGGCGTGCAGAAGATGGTTTTGAGTGGCGTGGGCGCAGGCTTTCTGCTCTACGTTCTGTCGAAAGTAACTGAGGATTTGAGCAAGGCTGAGTTGATGCATCCGATCGCTGCGGCGTGGCTGCCCGTTGTGGTGGGCGGCCTCACCGGCTTTTTGGCCTTGCTCTATCTGGAGGACGGATAGTGACTGCCGTCCGCCGAGGGCTCGTGTCTCGTTTGACGCGGCGCACATCAGTGCGCGCGAACGGGTGCGGTTTGTCCGTCCGCAGACTCCTGATTGCTGCCGTCGCTGCGGCCTCGCTCGGCGGGCTGATCGACGTTGCAGCCGTGACGCCGTCCCACGCCCAGTACACGTATAACCCGCTGCCGCCGCGTCCGAAGCCGCCGAGGGCCCCCAACGACAACCAGATGCTGGTTCAGGCGACCGAGGTCAATTACGACTACAACAACTCGCGCGTCTCCGCGGTCGGTAACGTCCAGCTGTTCTACAACGGCACGAGCGTCGAGGCCGACCGGGTCATTTACGACCAGAAGACCAAGCGGCTGCACGCCGAAGGTAACATCCGCATGACGGATGCCGACGGCAAGATCACCTATGCCGAGATCCTGGATCTCTCCGACGATTACCGCGACGGTTTCGTGGATTCGTTGCGCGTGGACACCGCCGACCAGACCCGCATGGCCGCGAGCCGCGCCGACCGCTCCAGCGGCAACTACACCGTGTTCGAGAACGGCGTCTACACGGCTTGCGCGCCGTGTAAGGACGACCCGAAGAAGCCACCGCTGTGGCAGGTCAAGGGTGCGCGCATCATCCACGACCAGCAGGAGAAGATGCTGTATTTCGAGACGGCACAGATCGAATTCTTCGGCGTGCCGCTCGCCTACATGCCTTATTTCTCGACGCCCGACCCTACCGTGAAGCGTAAGTCCGGCTTCCTGATGCCGGGTTATATTTCCGGCACCGACAACACGGGCTATGGCGTCGAGGTTCCCTATTATTGGGCGATTGCGCCCGACATGGACGCAACCATCACCCCCCGCTTCTTGTCTCGGCAAGGCGTGCTGATGCAGGGCGAATTCCGCCAGCGCCTGATCGACGGCGCGTACCAGATCCGCGCTTACGGCATCAACCAGCTCGATCCCGGAGCATTCGCCGGGCAGCCCGGCGACCGCGATTTCCGCGGCGCCATCGACACCAAGGGTCAGTTCGCGCTGAACGACAAATGGGTCTGGGGCTGGGACGGCGTCCTGATGTCCGACTATTATTTCTTCTCGGACTACCGGCTCTACCAGTACCGCGATCCGCTCGGCTCGTTCCTGTTGCTGCCGACGGAAGCGCTGTCGCAGCTCTATCTGACCGGCGTCGGCAACCGCAGCTTCTTCGATGCGCGCACGATGTACTGGCTGAGCTATTCGGGCAACCAGAGCCAGGTGCCGATCGTCTATCCGGTGATCGACTACTCCAACGTGCTCAATTATCCGGTCTTCGGCGGCGAGTTCAGCTACAAGACCAATTTCGTGAACCTGTCGCGTGACGAGGCGGTGTTCGATCCGATCACGACGGTCGCCAACACCAACAGCCTCTGCACCACGGCGTCGGCCGATCCGCTGGCCCGGATGCCCTCGCAATGCCTGCTGCGCGGCTTCCCGGGCACCTACACCCGCCTCACGGCGGAAGCGCAGTGGCGCAGATCCTTCACCGATCCGTTCGGCCAGATCTGGACGCCGTTCGCCAGCCTGCGCGCCGATGCGATCAACTCCTCGGTCTCCAACCAGCCCGGCGTATCGAACTACCTGCCCGTCGGCGACACCCAGGCGTTCCGCCTGATGCCGACCGTGGGCCTGGAGTACCGCTATCCCTTCATCAACATTCAGCCCTGGGGCTCGACCACCGTCGAGCCGATCGCGCAGGTCATCATCCGGCCGAACGAGACCTATGCCGGCAGGCTGCCGAACGAGGATGCCCAGAGCCTGGTGTTCGACGCCTCGAACCTGTTCAGCGTCGACAAGTTCTCCGGCTACGACCGTGTCGAGGGCGGCGGGCGCGCCAATGTCGGCGTGCAGTCCACCACGCAGTTCGATAGGGGCGGTGCCGTCAAGGTGCTGTTCGGCCAGTCCTATCACCTGTTCGGCCTGAACTCCTTCGCGGTCCAGGACACCATCAACACCGGCCTCAATTCCGGCCTTGACAAGCCGCGGTCCGATTACGTCGCGAGCGCAAGCTACTCGCCCAACAGCACCTACACATTCAGCATCCGCTCCCGCATGGACGAGCAGACCTGGAACGTGCAGCGCTTCGAGGCGGAGGGCCGCGCCAACTTCAATCGCTGGTCGGTCAGCATGCTCTACGGCAATTACGCGCCGCAGCCGGAGCTCGGCTATCTGACGCGCCGCGAGGGCATCCTGACCACGGGCTCGCTGAAGGTCGCTGCCAACTGGGTGGTGTCGGGCTCGGCGCGCTGGGACCTCGAGGCCAACAAGATCAACCAGTATGTGCTCGGTGCCGGCTATGTCGACGATTGCTTCGTGCTGGCGGCGAACTATGTAACTTCGTATAGGTATTCCGCGGGTACCGCACCGCCCACGCTGAGCCACGCGTTCATGTTCCAAATCGGTCTGCGCACGCTGGCGAACTCGTCGACGACCAGCAGTTCCGCCGGCCTCCAGTGAACGGTTCGAGGTGCCGGCCGCGTTTGCCCCGTCAACGCGACTGACATGCGAGCGACATCATGATGATCCCATTGCCTGTCTTCCGCCTCCTTCTCGCTATCTGTGCCGGACTGATGCTGACCGGCCTGCCCTCGCCATTGCGCGCGCAGAACATCGTCGTCATGGTCAATGGCGATCCGATCACCGATTTCGACATCGAGCAGCGCACCAAGCTCACCCAGCTGACGACGCAGAAGACCCCGAGCCGGCAGGAGGTCATCAATTCGCTGATCGACGACAAGGTGAAGCTCAAGGAAGGCAGAAAGTACGGTGTCGATCCCGGCGTTTCCGACATCAACCAGTCCTACGAGGGCATGGCGCAGCGCATGCGCATCACGCCGGAACAGCTCACCAAGTCGCTCGAATCCAAGGGCGTCCGCCCGGAGACGCTGAAGGGCCGCATGAAGGCCGAGATGGTCTGGACCAGCCTGGTGCGCGGCCGCTACAAGGAGCGCCTCCAGGTCGGCGAGCGCGACGTCGCGCAAGCCGTGCAGGCCCAGACCGGCGAGAAACTCCAGATCGAGGGCACCGAGTACAAGATGCAGCCGATCGTCCTGATCGTGCCGCGCGGCTCGTCGGCGACGTTCCTGGAAACGCGGAAGAAGGAAGCCGAGGCCTATCGCGCCCGGATCGGAAGCTGCGAGGAAGCCAACTCGCTGTTTCGCTCGACCCCGAACGCCACCATCCGCGACACCGTCACCAAGACCACGGCTGAACTGCCCGAGCCGCTGCGCAAGGTACTCGACGATACGCCGATCGGCCACCTGACCGCGCCCGAGATGACCAAGAACGGCATCGAGATGGTGGTGCTGTGCTCGCGCAAGCCGACCATGATCGACACGCCGAAAAAGCGCGAGGTTCGCGAGAAGATGTATCAGGAGAAGTACGAGAAGACCCAGAAGGCCTATCTCGAAGAGCTCCGCAAGGCGGCGATGATCGAATATCGCAACCGCTGATGGCCGAGCCTTCTTCAGAGCGCCCGGCAAAGCCCCTTGCCCTGACCCTGGGAGAGCCCGCCGGGATCGGCCCCGACATCACGATCGCGGCCTGGCTCAAGCGCCGCGAACTGAACCTGCCGGCCTTCTACCTGCTCGGCGACGAGGACCTGATCGCGCGGCGTGCCAAGGTGCTCGGCGCCAACATCAGGATCGCCGGGGTGAGCCCCAGCGATGCCGCTTCCGCTTTCACTGACGCCCTTCCCGTGGTCGCGACCGGCGAGCGCGCGAGCGCCGAGCCCGGCAAGCCCGACACTTCCAGTGCGCCGGCCGCGCTCGCCTCGATCCGGCAGGCGGTCACCGACGTTCGCGCGGGTCGCGCCGGCGCCATCGTCACCAACCCCATCGCAAAGAGCGTGCTTTACCGCGCCGGCTTCCGTCATCCCGGGCACACCGAGTTCCTCGCCGAGCTCGCGGCGGAGAACGGCCGCGTGCCGCAGCCGGTGATGATGCTGTGGTCGCCACAGCTCGCCGTGGTGCCCGTCACCATCCACGTCTCGATCCGCGATGCGCTGGGAGAACTCACTAGCGAGCTGATCGTCTCGACCGTTCGCATCGTCGCCACCGCACTGAAAGCCCGCTTCGGCATCGCAAAGCCGCGCATCGCGGTCTCGGGCCTCAATCCGCACGCCGGTGAGGACGGCTCGCTCGGCCACGAGGAGCAGACCGTGATCGCCCCGGCGCTGAAGGTGCTGCGCAACGACGGCATCGAGGTCAGGGGCCCGCTGCCGGCCGACACCATGTTCCACGCGGCCGCGCGACAGACCTACGACTGCGCGGTCTGCATGTATCACGACCAGGCACTGATCCCGGTCAAGACGGTCGCCTTCGACGACGCCGTCAACGTCACGCTCGGCCTGCCCTTCGTCCGCACCTCGCCCGATCACGGCACCGCCTTCGACATCGCGGGGACGGCCAAGGCCAATCCCGCCAGCCTGATCGCGGCGCTCAAGCTTGCGAGCCGCATGGCCGCTTCCCAAGGCTGATGAGCGCGATCGACGACCTCCCGCCGCTCCGCGAGGTCATTCGCCAGCATGCCCTCTCGGCCCGGAAATCGCTCGGCCAGAACTTCCTGCTCGACCTCAACCTGACCGCACGCATCGCGCGCGCCGCCGCACCGCTGGACGAAGCGACCATCGTCGAGATCGGCCCCGGCCCGGGCGGGCTGACGCGCGCCTTGCTCGCGCTTGGTGCCCGCCGCGTCATTGCCATTGAGCACGACGAGCGCGCAATTCCGGCGTTGCAGGATATTTCCACACGCTACCCCGGTAGGCTCGAGATCGTGCATGGCGATGCCATGACCTTCGATCCGCGCCCGCTGCTCTCGGGCGAACGTACGAAGATCGTCGCCAATCTGCCTTACAACATCGCAACCCAGCTTCTCATCAACTGGCTCACCGTCGAGCCGTGGCCGCCTTGGTACGAGATGATGGTCCTGATGTTCCAGCGCGAGGTCGGCGAGCGCATCGTGGCGCGCGAGGACGAAGAGGCCTATGGCCGGCTCGGCGTGCTCGCCAACTGGCGCTGCGAGACCAAGATCCTGTTCGACATTTCACCGTCCGCCTTCGTGCCGCCGCCGAAGGTCACCTCTTCCGTCGTGCGTCTCGTGCCGCGCCCAGAACCCCTGCCGTGCGATCGCAGGCTGCTGGAGCAGGTCGCAGCCGCGGCGTTCGGCCAGCGCCGCAAGATGCTGCGGCAGAGCCTGAAGCCGCTGGGCGTCGATCCCGCGCGGCTCGCGCAAGCTGCGGGCGTCGATGCGACGCGGCGCGCCGAGACAATTCCGATCGCCGGCTTTGTTGCCATGGCGCGTGAATTGGCGGATATACGCAGCGAAACGTGACAATCAGAATTTCGGAGGAAGAAATATGGCGCTGATGCGCAGGCAATCCCTGGTCAAGTTCGATGCGCCCTTGTGCGAGACCATCGTCGACACGCCCAAGCCGCAAGGCCGCGAGGTGCTGGTTCGCATCGAACGCTGCGGCCTTTGCCATTCCGACCTGCACATCCAGGACGGCTATGCCGATCTCGGCGGCGGCAAGAAGCTCGACACCACGCGCGGCATGACGCTGCCCTTCACGCTCGGCCACGAGATCGCCGGCATCGTCGATGAAGTCGGCCCCGACGTGCCGGCAAGCCTCGTCGGCGCCAAGAAGGCCGTCTTCCCGTGGATCGGCTGCGGCCAGTGCCGCGACTGCGCCAACGGCGACGAGAACCTTTGTGTGAAGCAGCGCTTCCTCGGCGTCTCCATTGACGGCGGCTTCGCCACCCACGTGCTGGTACCCGACGCGAAGTATCTGCTCGACTACGATCCCCTCCCCGTCAACCAGGCCGCGACACTGATGTGCTCCGGCGTCACCGCCTACGGCGCACTCAAGCGCCTGGTCGATCGCCCGCGCCAACGCAATCTCTTGCTGATCGGCCTCGGCGGCGTCGGCATGATGGGCCTGTCGTTCGCGCAGGCCATGTTCAAGCAGCCGATCACCGTCGCGGATCTCAGCCCGGCCGCGCGCGACACCGCGCTGAAGAACGGCGCCGCCGTCGCGTACGACCCAGCCGAGCCCGACGTGATCAAGCGCATCCTCAAGGAGACCGAGGGCGGCTTCGACGAGATCGTGGATTTCGCGGGCAACGAGAAGTCGATGGCCTTCGCGGTCGCAGTCGCCGCGCGCGGCGGCAAGATCGTGGTCTCCGGCCTGATGGGCGGCCAGTTTACCCTGCCCATGGTGCAATGGGTCTATAAGCGCATGACCATCGAAGGTTTCATGGTCGGCACGTTGGCCGAGGCGCACGAGCTGATGGCGCTGGCACGCGCCGGCAAGATCAAGCCGACGCCGATGCGCGAGGAGCCGATGGGCGATGTCCAGAAATGGATCGACGAATTGCGCGCCGGCAAGGTCGTCGGCCGCATCGTGCTGAAGAACTGACTGACGCCAGCGGCGGGCCTGGCACAAGTCTCGCCCGCCGCACGGAACGCCTGCGGGCCCGCCGCGTTGGCAGCGCATGTCTATTCGCTGTACCGTCGAAAGCGCATTCTTTATCGCCTGGGGCTGCCTGGAGAAGAGCGGCGAGCTCGGCCCCCCCGACGCGAGCGCAAATCTTCTGCTCGATGCCATCGAAGCGCAGCTCCGGACCGGCGAGCGCCGAGACTTGATGCTCGCCAACAAGGCCATCGATGCCTATCGCGCGCACGCGGCACAAGACCGATCCTTGCGGGACTGCGAAGCGCACTTCGGATAATGTTCGTTGCCGCCCGTCGGGCCCTCCGGCCCTAGCGGCGTTCGGCTGTAGCCGTGATGTCAGCGATCGCCCAAGATCCCGGAAGCCGAAAGCGAAAGTTTTGTAACGGCTGAACATCCGTTGTGTGCACTTTGGAACCGTCGGTTCCGCCGCGGAAACGTAGGTTGCACGCTGGCGCCGATTCCCGGCCCCAAGAGAACCCAACGTGACCGGTCGGCCCCAGAACGATCTGCTCCGGCAGCTCAACCATCAGGATTTCGAGCTGCTCGCGCCTCACCTCCAGCCGGTCGAAGTCGAAACGAGCCATATCCTGCACCACGCCGGAGACGGCATGGCTGCAGTTCATTTTCCCTGCGGTCCCACGCTCGTGTCGTTCGCCGTGCCAGTCGAGGACGATCGCGAGGTCGAGAGCCTGCTGGTCGGGCGCGAGGGAGCGGTGGGCATTGCCTCCGGCCGCACCCCTTCGCTCGCCTATTCGCGCATCGTCGTGAAGCTCGGCGGCACGCTCTTCCGTCTGCCGCTCCGCGCATTCGAGCAGGCGCAGCAGAGGTCGGCGACACTCCAGGAGTCCTTCTCGCGCTATGCCGACTGCCAGTTCGCGCAGTTGCTGCAGACCGCAGCCTGCAACGCGGCACACTCGATCGAGCAGCGCGCTGCCAAGTGGATCATCTCGGCCCAGGAACGTGTCGGTGGCGCCGAAATTCCCCTCACCCATGAGCAGCTCGCAGGCATGCTCGGCGTCTCCCGCAGCTATGCCAGCCGCGTCATCCAGATGTTCAAGGCAAGGCGCATCCTCGCGACCCGCCGCGGCGCCATCCTGATCCTCGACGCGGCAGCGCTCGAAGCAAGAGCCTGCTCCTGCAACGACTGGGTGAAGAAGCATTTCGACGAAGTGCTGGGCGCGGCAATTGCCGGCGGTTAGCAATCCTCCAACGTCACGCCCGCGGCGACGACTGCCGCTTAAGGTGCAGATAGGCCGGACTGAAATCGCCGAGCCGCTGCAGCTCGCGCCATTTCAGCACGACGAGCTCGCCCTCGCGCAGGTCCATGGCTCCGCTCCGCCGAAGGTCGGCGAGTGTCCGGTTCACCGTCGCGATCGCCATGCCCAGCGTCTCGCCGAGTTGGCCCAGGCTGATCGGCACGGGGCAGCGATTGCCGCGGACCAGTTGCGCCGCGCGGGCGCGGTAGAACAGCTCGCAGAAGAGGTGCGCCATCCGCGTCTGCATGGACCGGGCGCTGTTGTTGGTGATGGCCTCCCGAAAGATCGCTGCGTCGAGCAGCGTCTCACGCCAGACGGCCAGCCCAAAGTTCGGCCGCCGCCGGAACGCGACGAACAATTCGCGATGCGGGATGAACGCGACCGTGGCCGGGCCGAGCGCACTGAGCCCGTGATCCATCTGGTCGATGAACAGGCCCTGCGCATCCGGCAGGTCGCCGGTGAGGTGAAACGCCAGGTATTGCCGCCGCCCGCTGCCGAGCAGGTGGTAGCGCGCGACCATGCCAGAGACCACCAGCGCCGAATGCTCGGGTTCGTCGCCCTGGCGGATGAAATCCTCATTGGGGTCGAAATCGCGCAGCGTGAAGGTGAGCGCGCGGATCTCCGCGATATCCTCCTGTGCGAGTTCGGTGTGCTCGCCGAGGTTCCGGATCAGCACGTCTTGGGCTCTTTCCATGGGGCCGCCAAAATGGCGCCGGTCTATCAAATGATACGTCCGGCTCGGGTTCAGCGGACTAGAACGCGGATCGGAAGCACAGGTTGCTAGCCGACCAGCGCCCCATCAGTCGCATCCCGTTCCGTTGCCCTCGACGCGAGCCGAGCCGCCCTTCATGAGCCCTACGACGATCCTGGAGCGCATCCGTAGCCTGTTCCCGCCCCGGGCGAGCGAGCACCTCGACAGCATCGGCGATGCCTTCGAGAACGGCATGATGAAGGAGCCGATCCGGCCGATGTCCGATCAGGAACTCGCCCGCGCCATCCGCGAGTTCCGCGCCGCGCCGGCCTCCGACTGGACCATCGCAAAACTCTCGCGGCGCTCCGTCGGGGCGTCGGTGCCGCGGGACGCCTGAACCAGCACGCGAGACTCATGCCGTATTCGAAGTTCATCGCGCGTCTCCAGGCGATCGAAGGCCTATCGGAGGAGGAACGCCGGCAGGTGGCCGCCCTGCCTTCTGCGCTGCGCCAGGTCGCCGACGGCGAGATCGTGCTGCGCCAGGGCGAGTCTGCCTCGCGCTGCGTGTTCGTCGTCAGCGGCTTCCTCTACCAGGCGCGCATCGTCGGCGACCGCAGCCAGATCCTCGCGTTCCACGTTCCCGGCGACATGCCCTGCCTGCACACGCTGCTGGTCTCGCCGATGGATGCGGATCTGGTCGGACTCGGACCGACCATCGTCGGCACGGTCGCACACAGCCAGCTCAAGCAGTTGCTCGACGGCTCCATCCATCTGACCCGCGCCTTCTGGCGCGAGACGCTGATCGACGCGGCAATCTCGCGGCAATGGATCGCGCGCCTCGGCGCACAGGCAGCGCTGCCCAAGGTGGCACATCTCATCTGCGAGCTCGCCGCAAGGCTGGAGGTCGTCGGCCTTGTCAAGGACGGCTGCTTCCAGATGCCTATGACGCAGCGCCACGTTGCGGACGCCTGCGGATTGTCGATCGTCCACGTCAATCGCACCATCCAGGAGCTGAGGCATCGTGAATTGATTGCCTGGGAAGGCAGCGAAATCGAGCTGCTTCAGTCGGATGAGCTGCGCAGGTTAGCGGATTTCAGGCCTGACTATCTGAGCTGAGCGCGCGTAGACGTGTGATTACCCCCCTCCACGCGGCTTTGTCCGCCAGGCGCTGAGCAGCGTGCCGCCGCTCCCCATCACGGGATCCGTCTTCGGCCTCCGAACCTTCGCGATGCCGCCCGGCGGGGCAATGAAGAAATCCGGCTCGAAGACAATCGTGTAGCCGAACCGCGGCTCGCCGCCGCGCCGGCGAGCCGAACATCGCGGCAAGGATGCAAATGGCCGACTCATCCCATAGGAGAGCTTGACGCCCTTCTCGTATCGCTGATGATTGCGTCGCGTGGTCATTTGGCTATAGTTGGCCATTGGCTCTTTCGCACTGCGCATGAGTGGATCTGAGCATCTCGATCATCTGATTGGCCGCATCTACGAGGCCGGGCTGGTACCTTCATTGTGGCCCGAGGTCCTCAATGAAATCGGTATCGCCGTCGGCGGGAATGGCGGCCTGCTTTTTGCCG
Source organism: Bradyrhizobium sp. in8p8 (assembly GCF_000426845.1). Classification (GTDB taxonomy): domain Bacteria; phylum Pseudomonadota; class Alphaproteobacteria; order Rhizobiales; family Xanthobacteraceae; genus Bradyrhizobium; species Bradyrhizobium japonicum_C. Next base: position 561,317 of record NZ_AUGD01000002.1, read on the forward strand.
TACGCGACGGCTATGTCAGTGGGATCAATTCCGCCAACCACGACCAGACCATGCCGCTTTTCCTGAAGGAGGGATGGAGCGAGCGTGATCCGTTGCTGCCGCGTGCGGCCGCACTCAACCACGCCGGCTTCCTCGTTGATGGAGACCTTCTATCGGAGCACGAGATTGCGACCAACGACGTGTATTGCAGTTTCTATCGCAGGCACGGGATCGGCTACAGAGCCGGGACAATCATTCCAATCCCGAGCGGCGATTCGATAGCGATCGTCATGCCGCGGCATCAGGACAATGGGCCGGTGCCGCGCGACGTCGTCTTGTTTCTGGATGACTTGAGGCCGCATCTGGCTCGGGCGTCCATGACCGCAAACCGCCTTGGTTTCGAGCGCGCTCGCGCGCAGGCCGATGCTTTGCAGGCGATCGGCCTGCCCGGAGCGATATTGCGCGAAGGCGGCCGATTGCTCGCGGCAAACCGCCTGTTCGAAGCGCTGATGCCATCGCTATTTCATGACCGCGCCGAACGGTTGACTTTGACCGATGCTGCCGCGGACGGGTTGTTCTTGGCAGCGCTGGCGACTTCGTCCGTTGCTGGCAGTCGGATCGTCAAGTCCATCGCCATCGCAGCGGCGATGGATCGCGTACCGATGGTCCTGCATGTCATCCCGGTGCGCGGATCGGCGCGCGATATCTTCACGCGAGCCACTTTCATGCTCGTCGTGACTCCCGTCGATCGCGGCGCGGTACCGAGTGCGGAAGTCCTCCAAGGGCTGTTCGACCTGACGCCGGCAGAGGCCCAGGTGGCGCGTCGCGTTGCACAAGCGGAATCGCTCGACGCGCTCGCCGCGGCAATCGGCGTTGCGCGAGAGACAGTCCGCACGCAGCTCAAAGCCGTGCTTTCAAAAACCGGTCTTTCGCGCCAGCAGGAGCTCGTCAGCCTGCTCGCAGGCAAGGCATTGCGCGGCGACTAGACAGATGTTGCTGTGCATCAAACCGGGATGATTTTGCACCGGCTTCTCGCGGGTTGCGAAGTCCGCTGGCTTTGAAGTCTGTCCGGTCTGATCCCAGCACGCGTCAGTCTGGACTAGGTTTGCCTTGGTAGACCAAGCCACTTCTTCACCCAAATGGGTGAAGACACAACCCGGCGCTGTGGATCAAGTCTGTCCATGCTGAATGTTTGACGAGAAGCGGCGGCGATGGTCAGACCCGAGTTCCCGACATTTGAAGTGGTCCTGGTGCAGCGCAGGAGGAAGTGGGCCTGGAACATCTGCACCAGCCAAGGAGTGGTCGTGGTGCACGGGCGTGAACCAAATCGACGTGCCGCAAAGTACCAAGCCGAAAGAGCGCTCTTCATGCTGCTTCTGACCGCGCCCTACCGGTCGCGACTTCCTGTCTAGCGAGGCTCGCATTCAAGTCCCCGGTTGGCGGTCGTCCAGGCTGAATGGGGCAGCGGGGCATAGATCGGCGGCCCCAGCTTTCCGCGCCGCTCGGCCTTGATCGGACAATGAACCACAGCAGGCGGAACCTGCCGCGCGCCTGTGGGAAGTCATGGCCGTCGACGAGCGATCGGAGGTGGAAACCTATTGGCGACGAGCATCATCCCGCTGAGGAACCAAAGCCGCGCAGGCCCGATTCAAGCCACATCGTCTCCGGATTTGCGGCTCATTGCCACCCAACTCTTTGACCAGAAGGGGCTGGTTGAGAGTTGCGTCATGCGTAACCGGGAGACCAGGATGGGCAACCGCGCCGCAAAGTTGATTTCTACCCTCGTCGCCAGCATCGTTGCGGGCGCGCCATTAGCCGCGGTGTCGCAGAATGCGCCAACTGCTTCGAGCATGGCCAACGCGGCCCCCGACTGTCTCGCCGCGCCGAAGGACGCTGCGCCTCAGGGGCAGCACTGGTACTACCGCCTGGAGCGCACGACCAAGCGGAAATGTTGGTATCTGCGCGCTGCGGGCGACAAGGACAGCGCGAGGACCGTGCAGACCGCGCAGGTCGCGAGCGATAATGCGACGACGGATGCGCCAGTCGCGCAGCAGCAGCCGCAGCAGCAGCAGCAAGCGGTGCAGGACGCCCGGGCCGAATATCTGACCCCGCGGAGCGGCGCCGCCTCGAAGGCGCCGAACGCACCTCCGCAGCCTGCCGCCATAATGCCGGTCCAACAATCGACGGAGCAGGCCGCTGACGGCAACGCCCAGCAGCCCGCCGCCACCACGCCCTGGCCCGATGTGTCCACGGCGCCCGCTCCGCCCGCGCCGCCGCCGGCACCAACCGTGGTCGCGGCAGCTGCGCAGCCGAGCGCAAAGCCGTCAAAATCCCTGCCCCTCAGTGCGCCCGCTGCGGCGGACATCGCCGCGGACAAGTCGAACGGCTCGCTCCAGATGCTGCTGCTCGTGATCGGCGGCGCGCTTGCGCTCGCCGGAATCCTCGCCAGCGTCATCTACCGCTTGGCCGGGGCGCGCGTCCGTCTGCAGTCCACTGACCGTCACGCCTATTGGGACGATTGGGAGCCGCAGGATCAGGACGCCAGCCGCGCGCCCTGGCGCGATGCGGCTTCGGCGAACACGCTGCCACCGCGCCCCGTCGACTTCGATGCGGCACGTCCGCGAGCGGCAAAGCAGGCGACAAAGCTCGCCGCGATCAGCCGCGAGATCGCGCTTGTCGACGCGCGCAAGCGCCATGCTGCCGCCCCGACCGCAGAGCCGGAGCAGACGAGAAGCGAGGAGATCGAGGTCAAGCGGCTCGAACGCGAATTCGAGATCGGGGCTGCTTCCCCCAAGCTCGCCGCAAATGAGAGAGGCGAGAATCGCAATGAGGCGCCGACAGCTCGCGGCGCCGAGGCCGTCGACATCGACGTGATCACGACGATGCTGGAACAGCTGGCGAAGGAAGGGCCGCGCCTGTCGCGACCTAACCTTGAAGCTGACCTTGCAAACTTCGAACGAAGCCTACGAGGCCGATCCGCCGCTCGCGCTTGAGGCGTTCGGCCTTCAGGATCGACTGCACCTCGGCAAAGGCCTGGTCGACGTCGTGATTGATCACGATGTAGTCGTACTCGGCCCAGTGGCTCATCTCGTGGCTGGCGCGGCTCATGCGCTTGCGGATCACCTCGTCGGAATCCTGCGCCCGCGAATGCAGGCGCTTCTCGAGGTCGGCCGCCGAAGGCGGTAGGATAAAGACGCGAACGACGTCGACGCTCGCTTTCTGATGCAGTTGCTGTGTGCCTTGCCAGTCGATGTCGAACAGCACGTCCTGCCCAGCCGCCAGCGCCGCTTCCACTGGTGCACGCGGCGTCCCGTAGAGATTGTCAAACACGATGGCCCATTCGAGCAGTTCGCCCTGCTCCACCATCATCTCGAACTTGCGCTTGTCGACGAAGAAATAGTCACGCCCCTCGACCTCTCCGGGCCGCTTTTCGCGCGTGGTCGCCGACACCGACATCTTCAGGCCGGGCTCCCGCTCGAGCAACATCCGCGACAGCGTCGTCTTGCCCGCGCCCGAGGGCGAGGACAGCACGAACATCAATCCGCGCCGCTCGACACCGTCAATTCCGTGACCGCCCGTCGTCATCGATCACTCCAGATTCTGGACCTGCTCGCGGAACTGCTCGACAACATTCTTCAATGCGAGTCCCGTGTTGGTGAGCTCGATGTCGTTCGACTTCGAGCAGCAGGTGTTGACCTCGCGGTGAAACTCCTGCGCCAGGAAGTCGAGCTTGCGGCCGATCGGGCCGCCCCTGCCGATCAGCTCGCGCGCCTGCGCGATATGCGAAGCGATGCGGTCGAGCTCCTCGCGGATGTCGGCCTTGGTGGCGATCAGGATCGCCTCCTGCATCAGGCGGTCGGAATCGAAACGATCGGAAGTGTCGAGCAGTGCGGCAATCTGCTCGGCGAGCCTGGCCTTGATCGCCTCCGGCTTTCGGCCGGGCGAACCTTCCGCTTTCTTCGCCAGCTGCTCGATCTCGTCGACGCGCTGGGTCAGGATCTGCCCGAGCGAGGTACCCTCGCGCTTGCGCATCTCGACGAGCTCGACGAGCGCCTTGTCGAAGGCGTCGGCCGCAGCGGCACGCGCGGCCCTGTCCTCTTCCTCATCGCCCTCGGGCTCGGCAACTTCGACCACACCCTTGATGGCGAGCAACCCGTCGATGCTCGGTGCGACGGCGTCGACCTTTCCGGCGATCAGCGCGGCGGCCTTCAGGACGGCGTTGAGCACGTCCTCGTTGACGCGCACGCTGGCGGCGGCGTTGGTGCGCTTGACGTTGAGATTGGCATAGACGGTTCCGCGCGAGAGCAGCTCGCCGGCGCGCTTCTTGGCGTGGGCCTCGAGTTCGTCGAAGCCCTGCGGCAGCCGTACCCTGAGGTCAAAGCCCTTGGCATTGACCGACTTCAATTCCCATTCGAACGTGTACGGCCCGCTCGCACCGTGGCTTCGGGCAAAGCCGGTCATGGACGACAGCGCCATCAGTTCAGATTCTCCAGGAACACGGGATTCGCGAGGCCATCAAGGCACGCGAATCTTAAGACTATTTTGCCGGAAAGTGGAATCCGCAATGTCCGCAGGTAAGGGGCCGCAGACCTAGCGCTGCACCACGGGTGGCGAGGACTGCACCGCGCCCTGCCGAGCCGGTGCAGGATTGGCCGGGCGCGCCGCCGGCGGCCTCTTCTGCTGGTTGGGTCGCGCCGGCGTTGTCGCCGTCGGCGCATCGGCGGCGCCGCCCGGCGCGGCAGCGGCCGGCGGCTGCGCCTCCTCGGCCGGTTCGACCGTGTCGTTCTGGATCTGCTTCTCTATTGCGCGCAGCTTCGCAACGTTCTTCTGGTGCGCATCGTAGGTCTCGGTGAACGCATGCCCGCCGGTGCCGTCCGCGACGAAATAGAGGTCCCGGGTGCGGGCCGGGTTGGCGGCGGCCTCGAGCGAAGCGCGGCCTGGGTTGGAGATCGGACCCGGCGGCAGGCCCTCGATCACGTAGGTGTTGTAAGGCGAAGGCTGCGTGATCTCGCTGCGCTTGATCGGCCGGCCCAGGGTGCCCTTGCCTCCGACGAGACCGTAGATGATGGTCGGATCCGACTGCAGCTTGATCCTCTGCTTCAGGCGATTGACGAACACCGCGGCGACCCGGCTGCGCTCATCCGGCTTGCCGGTCTCCTTCTCGACGATCGAGGCCAGCGTCACCAATTGCTCCGGCGTCTTGATCGGAATGTCCTGATTGCGGCGTTCCCAGATCTCGGCCAGCACGCGCTTGTGCGCCTGCTGCATGCGCTGGATCACCTGCTCGCGCGTGGTGCCGCGCGGGAATTTGTAGGTCTCCGGCAGCAGCGTGCCTTCGCGCGGCAGCTCGCGCACGCTGCCGGTGAAGATCTCGTTGTCGGACAGACGCGCCACGATCTGCTCGGAGGTCAGGCCTTCGGGGATCGTAACCGCATGCTGCACCACCTTGCCTTCGACAATGGTTGCGATGACGTCGCGCAGCGAGGCGTTCTTCTGGAAGGAATATTCACCCGGCTTAAGGTCCGAGCTCGCCTTCAGCGCGGCGACGCTCGCGATGAACACCCAGGGATTGACGTCGGTCACGCCTTCCCGGTTCAGCGTCTCGGCAATGTCACGCTTGCCGGCACGCTGCGGGATGTTGACGATCTTGTCCTCTTGCAGCGGCCCGGGGGCTTCCAACACCTGCCGGCCGTAATAATAGACGCCGCCGGCACCGAGCATGGCGATCAAGAGAAGGGTGATGATGGCGTTGCCGACGACCACGAGCGGATTGCGTGCGCGGTCCGACCGCTTGGGCGGCGGCGGAAGCTGCTCAGGCTCGAGCGCTGCCCGCGGGCTCCGGGGCGAAATGGGCGGCCTTTCACTCATCGAAACAACCTGAATCCTGCCGGTTCAATCGCGGCCTGACAAACCCGCTTGCCCTGCCAAAATGCACGCGCCCACGTCCATGACTATCGCCGAATACGGCAAAACGGTGGATTCGTCTCAAACGCAACTAACTTGCCAAGCGCCGGACGATGACCGACGCATTGGTACCGCCAAAACCAAAAGAGTTCGATAATGCGACATTGACCTCACGTTGCTTCGCCTTGTGCGGCACGAGATCAATCGCAGTCTCGACCGAGGGATTGTCGAGATTGATCGTCGGCGGCACGACATTATCGCGAATCGCGAGAATCGCGAAGATCGCTTCGATAGCACCGGCCGCACCGAGGAGATGACCTGTCGACGACTTGGTCGAGGACATCGCAACTTTCGATGCGGCGTTGCCGAGCAGACGCTCGACCGCGCCGAGCTCGATCTCGTCGCCGAGCGGCGTCGAGGTGCCGTGCGCGTTGATGTAGTCGAGATCGGAGGCCGTGAGTCCGGCGCGCTTGAGTGCTGCCGACATGCTGCGGAAGCCGCCATCGCCGTCGGGCGATGGCGAGGTGATATGATAGGCATCGCCGGAGAGGCCGTAGCCGATCACCTCGGCGTAGATCCTCGCGCCGCGGCGCCTGGCATGATCGAGTTCCTCGAGTACCAGGACGCCCGCGCCCTCACCCATCACGAAGCCGTCACGGTCCTTGTCATAGGGGCGCGAGGCCTTCTCGGGCGTCTCGTTGAAACCTGTCGACAGCGCGCGCGCGGCGTTGAAGCCGGCAATGCCGATGCGGCTGATCGGCGACTCGGCGCCGCCAGCAACCATCACATCGGCATCGCCAAGCGCGATCAGGCGAGCGGCATCGCCGACCGCGTGCGCCCCGGTCGAGCAGGCCGTGACCACCGAATGATTCGGCCCCTTCAGCCCATGCGCGATCGAGACATAGCCGGAGGCGAGATTGATGAGGCGGCCCGGAATGAAGAACGGCGAGACCCGGCGCGGCCCGCGTTCCTTGAGCAGGATCGCGGTCTCGGCGATACCGTTGAGACCGCCGATGCCGGACCCGATCATCGTGCCGGTCGCGCATTTGTCCTCTTCAGTCTCCGGATGCCAGTTGGCATCGTCGAGCGCCTGGCCGGCCGCGGCCATGCCGAAGATGATGAAGTCGTCGACCTTGCGCTGGTCCTTCGGCTCCATCCACTTGTCGGGATTGAAGCTGTCGTTGGTCCCGTCGCCGCGCACCACCGTGCAGGCGATCTTGGTCTGCAGATCGGAGACGTCGAAGCTCTCGATCCTGCGCGCACCGCTTTCGCCGTTGAGGATGCGTTTCCAGGTCGGCTCGACGCCACAGCCGAGTGGCGAAACCATGCCGAGACCTGTGACGACGACCCGCCTCATATCCGAAAACTCCGCATCGAAAGATTCACGGCCAATAACAAGAAACCGGCTGACCGCTGCGAAGCGGCCCGTCCGGTTTCAATGTTCTTCCCCGCGAAATGAAAGAGCCTTAGCTCTTCGCGTTCTTCTCGAGAAATTTCGTGGCGTCGCCGACGGTGAGAATCGTTTCCGCGGCGTCGTCCGGAATCTCGCAACCGAATTCCTCTTCGAACGCCATCACTAGCTCGACGGTGTCCAGACTGTCGGCGCCGAGGTCGTCGATGAAGCTCGCGTTGTCGACAACCTTCTCGGGTTCAACACCAAGGTGTTCGACCACGATCTTCTTAACCCGCTCGCCAATGTCACTCATTGCTTAACCTCGTGTTGTTCCCTGTAGACCCGACCCCCCGGGACGATACGAGCCGTCGTGGTCGTTTGACTGCCTTCGCTTACGAACTTTGATTGGCCCATCCCAACCGATGCAGGCCCGGGCGAACGACGGCCAAAGGCTCCGCATCGCCAATATACAGGGTTTCAAAAACCTGCAATGGCGTTCTTTGCCCATCCGTTGATGGTCCGGTTATCATACTTCAATTGCCTTGACTACAAGCCTCATTTCGCTCCGGAAACGGCCGTTTGCCGCATCCCGCCCCGCCCCGACGCGCGAGACGGCACGAAGCATCAGATCATGGCCATGCCGCCGTTGACGTGGATGGTTTGGCCGGTGACATAGGACGCCTCGTTCGAACTCAGGTAGACGGCGGCCGCCGCGATGTCCTCGGGCGTCCCCAGGCGGGCGGCCGGAACCTTGGTCAGAATCGTTTCACGCTGCTTGTCGTTGAGCGCATCCGTCATCGGCGTCTTGATGAAGCCCGGCGCGATGCAGTTCGCGGTGACGCCACGCTTGGCGTATTCGGCACCCAAGGTCTTGATCATACCGATCAACCCCGCCTTCGACGCGGTGTAATTGCCCTGCCCGGGATTACCGGTGACGCCGACCACCGAGGTGATCGCAATAATGCGACCGAAGCGCTTGCGCATCATCAGCTTGGTCGCAGCGCGCGCCAGGCGGAAGGTCGCAGTCAGATTGACGTTGATGACTTCGTCCCAGTCCTCGTCACGGAGTTGCACGAAGAGATTGTCGCGCGTGATGCCGGCATTGGCGATCAGAATGTCGACCTGGCCCATTGCCGCTTCCGCAGCCGGCACCAGCGCCTCGACCTCATCGGCCTTGGAAAGATTACAGGGCAGCACATGCGCGCGTTCGCCGAGCTTGCCGGCAAGCTCGTCCAGCACTTCCTTCCGCGTTCCTGATATCGCCACGGTGGCGCCTTGCGCGTGGAGCGCCTGTGCGATTGCGCCGCCGATGCCGCCGGTCGCGCCGGTAACGAGCGCCTTTCGGCCAGTCAGGTCGAACATCGATACAACTCCTCTAGGCCTGCTTCGCAGCGGCCAATGCATCCTTGGCGGCGGCAATGTCGTTGGGGCCACCGACCGCAACGCCAACGGCGCCGTCGGCAATACGCTTGACGAGACCGGTCAGCACCTTGCCCGCGCCGATCTCGAAGAAATGGGTGACGCCCCGCCCTGCCATATAGGCAACCGACTCGCGCCAGCGCACCGTGCCGGTGACCTGCTCGACCAGACGACGCCGGATCTCGTCGGGATCGTTGATGGCGCTCGCCAGCACGTTGGACACCAGCGGCGCGGCCGGTGCCTTGATCGCGACCTTCGACAGCGCCTCTGCCATGGCGTCCGCAGCGGGCTGCATCAGCTTGCAATGGAACGGTGCGGAGACGGGCAGCAGCATCGCGCGCTTGGCGCCCTTGGCTTTGGCAATCTCGACGGCGCGATCGACCGCTGTCTTGTCGCCGGAGACGACCACCTGCCCGCCGCCATTGTCGTTGGCGGCCTGGCAGACCTGCCCTTGCGCCGCCTCGCCTGCGACCTCCATGGCGGCCTCGTAGTCGAGACCGAGCAGCGCGGCCATGGCTCCGGCACCGACCGGGACGGCCTTTTGCATTGCGAGACCGCGCGTGCGAAGCAACCGGGCGGTATCCGAAACCGTCAGGCTGCCGGCCGCGGTCAGCGCCGAATACTCGCCGAGCGAGTGGCCGGCGACGAAGGCTGCGTCTCGTCCCACGGAAAAACCAGCCTCAGCCTCGAGCACGCGGAGGGTGGCGATGGATACCGCCATCAGCGCCGGCTGGGCGTTCTCAGTCAGCTGGAGAGTTTCAGCCGGACCGTCCCAGATGACAGCCGTCAGTTTCTCCCCGAGCGCGGCATCGACCTCGTCGAACACGGCGCGCGCGACCGGGAAGGCGTCGGCCAGGGCCTTGCCCATGCCGACCGCCTGGGAACCCTGCCCCGGAAATGTGAATGCAGCCGTCATCGGCGCTCCCTGCTTGTCAGGCATGATCCCTGCGAGAACCAGCAGCCGATTACGCACGGCCTCGGACCATGGTTCCGGATCATGCTCCAGAGGGGGCCGTAGACACCGTCCGGGGCCGCACTGTCAAGCCGAGACGGGAGCTTGGCCCCTCGTTCAACGGGGGAATGCGCCCGCTCAAAACCCGCCGGCGGTCTGGTTGGCGTCGACCTCTGCCCCGGCCTGTGCGCGGCGCGCACTGCTGACAAGTTGCCCGGGCCGATCTTCGCGGTTCGGCTTTGCCGTCGCCAGCCGCAGCACCGCGGCGTAGTTCGGCTGGACTTCCATACGACCTGCGTACCGGCTCGCACTCAGCAGACGATGCACCTTCGGCAGATTGTAGCAAGGCACGTAGAACAAGAGATGATGCTCGAGGTGGTAGTTCACGTAGTAGGGCGCGATGAACAGGCGCTCAAGAAAATTGGCATGCGTCGTGCGGGTGTTGCGCAACGGGTCGCTGCTGTCGGGAACAACGGCATGCTCTGCGATATTGCGGATCCGGGTGATGACCATCATCCAGGTCAGGAGCGGCACCAGCCAGAGCAGTGGATAGGCCCACCAGACGCCCGCCGCGGCGAGCGCCACAAGCATGATCGCATTGACCACACATTGCGGGCCAAGCTTCTCCCAGAAATGCGCCGCACGCTGGCGCCAGGGCCAGTCTTTCGGCCCAAGCGCGTTGAGCAATTGCGCCTTGCGCTGCTGATAACCGGTCTGGCCGGTGATGTCGCGAATGAACTTGCGGCGGTAGCTGATCTTGGTGATGGGAAACGGCGCCGACAGCACGAGGTCGGGATCGTCCTCCTGCTGCGTGCGCGCATGATGCTGCAGGTGATAGCGCCGGTAGCTGCGCGTCTCCGCAAACAGCGGATATGCGCAGAACCACTGGCTCAGCGCCAGATTGGTCTTTTCGTCGGCGGACAGGCAGCCATGCGCACCGTCATGCATCAGGATCGCAAGGCCAAGCTGGCGCGAGCCGATGATGGCGACGGCGACGATGTAGGTGATCGGATTGGGCCACCACGCAACCAGAGCGATCGCACCAATGATCAGCGCCCAGGCGTGCGCAATGAGTGCGACGCCCTTCCAGGTGACGCGCTGGCGCACGTCGGCCAGTTGATCATCGGTCAGGAAATCCCGGGCACGCATGCGAAGCGCGGTCATGGCCTAACCCTCTCCGTTCGAATTGCTTGATGCATCAGGCTCCTCGACGAGACGCAGGCGCCCCGTGTCGTTCGCGGATTTCGCCTGCTCTCCGAGCACGCGCAACATCTCGGCACAAAGCTGCTCGGGCGAACGGCCCATCGCGTAACCCTCGAGAATGACGCCGATGGCGACGGCCCAGAATCTCCGCGAACTTTCGTCGGGCGCCCGGAGCGAGCGCCAACCGTGCCGTGCGACCTGGCTCGCATAGGCGCGCGCGCCTTCGCCGTGCAGGCGCTCGATGGTACGCTCGACCAGGGGTGCGAGATCCTGGCGCCGACGCGTCAGTGTCAATGCTTCCGCGAAGAAGGCGACCGAATCGCTCGCCGTCACGGTCTCCGCCAGCGTGCGTGTGTATTCCTGGGGCGAGCACGCCTGCAGCGCCGTCCGCTCTGTGGCGCGCGCCAGGTACAGCAATTCGCGGCAGGCGCATTCGACGAACAGCGCCTCCTTGGTGCGGAAATAATAGGTGATCTGGCTAGGGAAGGCGTTCGCGGCGGTGGCGATATCGGTGATCGCCGTCCCCGACAACCCCCGCTCGCGAAACAGCGGGCTCGCCGCATCCAAGAGCAGCGATCGCATCTTGCGCCCGGCCGAGCGCGTCGCGCGCGCGGTATGCTTAGGATCACCCGCCGCCTGGAGCGGCTCCTGGGCCGAGGTTTCCGCCATGAAATTCTCTTTGCTGCATTATTTGTATGATATACAAACAAACAGGTCAAGCGCCGATCCGCATGAAGGAAGGTCCGGTGTTGAGCGACGAGCGGGCCGAAAATGCCCGCCCAACCTTGCAAAGCCGGCCAAAATCCGTATAAGGCGCGCATCCGCAGACCCCGGCCGGGAGCTGAACGGACGGTCTCAGCAAATCATTCGTGATTTTGGTGTGGCAGGGCCAGTCGGCCCGTCGTCCCGTGTTTCCGCCTTCTGAGCTTGATCCCAGAGTCCTTTCCGAAGGTCTCTTAAGGGCTTGACGCCGGGTGATGCGCCAACATGAGGAAAGGACGTCCATGCCTCTTTACGAGCATGTCTTTCTCGCGCGTCAGGACGCGAGCCCGCAGCAGGTCGAAGAGCTGACTGCGCAGATGACCGGTATTGTCGAGGGTCTCGGCGGCAAGGTCACCAAGACCGAGAATTGGGGCGTGCGGTCCCTCACCTACCGCATGAACAAGAACCGCAAGGCGCACTTCGTGCTGCTCAACATCGACGCGCCGTCCGCGGCGATCGCCGAAATCGAGCGCCAGGAGCGCATCAGCGAAGACGTGATCCGTTATCTCAGCGTCCGCGTCGAGGAGCTCGAGGAAGGCCCGTCGGCCATGATGCGCAAGGCCGATCGCGATCGGGAACGTGATGACCGTGGCGGCGGCTTCCGCGGCGAGCGCGAAGGCGGCTTCCGGGGCGACCGCGAGGGCGGCTTCCGCGGCGATCGCGGTCCGCGCCGTCCGCGCGACGAAGCTGAAACCACGGATGGGGAGTAAGACCAATGGCTGAAGCTGGTGCACGTCGCCCGTTTTTCCGTCGTCGCAAGAGCTGCCCGTTCACGGGCGCCAATGCGCCTAAGATCGACTACAAGGACTCCAAACTGCTGATGCGTTACGTGTCCGAGCGCGGCAAGATCGTGCCGAGCCGCATCACTGCCGTGTCCGCGAAGAAGCAGCGTGAACTCGCCCGCGCCATCAAGCGCGCGCGCTTCCTGGGCCTGCTGCCCTACGTCATTCGCTGATACAAGCCGATCCGACCGGCGGCCGCTCGGCCGCCGGTCGTCACTTTCTGAACTCATAAGGCTTCCGGGTCGTCCGGTCGCCGATGGTTGGGGCGAACGATGCCTCTAACCGCTCGAAGGGAGCGGGACAGCTGATGATGGCGTTTGCACTGATAGCCCTGATCGCCGGCGCGGCGTCGGCCCTGATGTTCGCCTCGATAGCGTCGGGCGCGCTGATCTCGCTCGCCCTGTTCTACCTCGCGCCGCTGCCGCTCATGGTCGCCGCCATTGGCTGGGGGCCGCTCTGTGCCAGCCTCGGCGGCATTGCCGCCGCGATCGGCCTCGGCGCGCTGTTCGGCCTCCCCTACTGCATCGCCTTCGCCGTTACCGTCGCGTTGCCGGCCTGGTGGCTCGGCCATCTCGTCCTGCTCGGCCGGCAGTTGGGAAGTGCCGCGCCGGAGGGCACAACCGCCGGGCCGCCGACGGAGGCGAAGGTCGAGATCGAGTGGTACCCGGTTGGCCGCATCCTGCTCTGGATCGCAGGCTTCGCCACGCTGACGACGATGGCTGCCTTGCTCACGCTCGGCACCGACGCCGAAACCATCATCGGCACGCTGCGGCGCGGCCTGATGCGCCTCCTCCGCACCACCGATCCGCAAACCTCGGGCGAGGCCAGCCAGTTGGTGGACGCGCTGGTGCGCATCGCCCCAGCCGCCGCCACCATTGTCGCGATGATGACGCTAACTCTCAACCTCTGGCTCAGTGCCAAGGTAACCGCGACGTCGGGCCGGCTGCGCCGTCCCTGGCCCGATCTGATGGCGGCCGAGCTGCCGCCGATGACGCTGGTGGCGCTCTGCATCGCGCTCGCCTTTTCCTTCACCGGCGGGCTGCTCGCCATCGTCGCGCAGATCGCCACGGCCGCGCTGCTGATGGCTTACGCGCTGACCGGCTTTGCCGTGCTGCATACGCTGACGCTTGCGTTGAAGGGCCGCACGTTCTGGCTCAGCTCGGCCTACGCCGTCGTCGTCGTGTTCGGATGGCCCATGATCGCGGTGGTGATCCTCGGCCTTGCCGATTCCGTCTTCGGCTTCCGCGAGCGCTTCCTGCGCAGCCGGCAGCCGCCACCCCTGCCGACCCCTTAAGTCACCCCGAAACTCAACCTACAGAACACTTCAAAAGGAGAACGGATATGGAAGTCATTTTGCTGGAACGCGTCAACAAGCTGGGCCAGATGGGCGAAGTCGTGAAGGTTCGCGACGGCTACGCGCGCAATTTCCTGCTCAAGCGCGGTAAGGCGCTGCGCGCCACCGCCGATAACCGGGCCAAGTATGACGGCATGAAGGCCGAGCTCGAAGCCCGCAACCTCAAGGCCAAAGGCGAGGCGTCCAAGGTCGCCGAGAAGATCGAAGGCAAGAACATCATCGTGATCCGCCAGGCATCCGAAGCCGGCCAGCTGTTCGGCTCGGTCACCGTGCGCGACATCGTCATGGCGTTCGAAACCGACGGCGTCCACCTCGACCGCCCGCAGGTGCAGCTCGACGCGCCGATCAAGACCATCGGCAAGCACACGGTCACGGTTGCGGTTCACCCCGAGGTCGAGGTCGAGATCACCGTGACGGTCGCCCGCAGCCAGGACGAGGCCGAGCGCATCAACCGCGGCGAGGACATCTCGACCCGCAACGAGGACCGCGACGCAGCGGCCGAAGCGATTGCCGCTGCCGGCGAGTTCTTCGATCCGGAGGCCCAGCAGGACGAAGTCGAGCCGGCGCCGGCCGCGGACGAGAAGTAAGCGGCACGTAGAACTCGTCATGCGCGGGGTTGACCCGCGCATCCATCACGCGAGCGTCCGCCCAAGAAGATGGATTGCCGGGTCAGGCCCGGCAATGACAACAGAGAATGGATCAGCCCGGCTGCCTCAGGCGGCCGGGCTTTTCGTTTTGCCGGCAACGTCCTCGTTCAGCATCGCGATGGATGCCAGCGCGGTGGCCGTATGCTTCTCGACACCATCCTTGACGCAGAACACATCGGCCGCCACCACCGCGACCTGACGGCCCGGCTTGATCACCCGGGCACGGCAGATCAGCTTTTCGCCGACTGCCGGCGACAACAAATTGAGCTTGTATTCAGCCGTCAGCGCCGGCTGGCCGCGCGAAGTGGCCGCAGCGATCGTCGTGGCGTTATCGACCAGGAAGGCCGTAACGCCGCCATGGAAGAAGCCGTGCTGCTGCAGCAGCTCCGGCCGCCGCTCCACTGCGATCGTGCAGGTCCCGCGTGACAATTCTGATAGCTCCGCGCCGACCAGGTTCATGAAGCCCTGCCGGCCGACATTGGCGTGGATGCGCTCGGAAATATGCGCGAATTCCGGATCAGCTTCGGCTCGCATGCAGTCTCTCCTCATTGCTTGATGATGCGGTCGAATGGCCGGAGCGCACGGTTGGCGCAGGCGATCAGCGTGTCGACCCCGTTGCGCGGATCAGTGCGGTCGCGTCCCGAGAGGAAGGCGCGGCAGAAGATCTGCGCCGGGCCAATCAGCTGGCTTATGAACATCATCGGCGGCATCGGCAGGAGTTCCCCCCTCGCGACCAACGGCGCACGCCAGCGCTCGATCCCCTCGGCAAGTCGCGCATTCTGTGCGCGCTGGGCGTCGCGCACGTCGTCGGCCCATTCGCCACGCGAAATCTCGAAGAGGTACCGAGCTTCGCGCCGGCTGGTGACGACCCAGTCAAGGTGCGCCCGGATCAGGCGATCGATACCCTGCTCAGCATCGGGAATGGGATCGAGCGCGGCCAGCATCGCGGCATGATAGTGCCGCAAGACTTCCAGAAGCAGCGCACCGGCGAGCTCCTTCTTCGAGCCGAACGCGTGAAAGAAGCTGCCATTGGAGGCGCGCGCACGGGTGCGGATAGCGGCCACGGTCGCTGCCTCGAAGCCGACGCGGTCGAACACCATCAGTCCGGCTGCCAAAAGATCGTCACGCACACTCGTCCGCATCGACGCCTCCTAGAGTTCAACTCTAGAGCAGTACTCTAATGGCGGTCAAGACAATATGGAGGCCGCGATCAAGCGGCCTCCACATGTCAATCCAGAGAACTTAGCGCGAAATCGGCGGTGCCGGCGGACCGGATGACGCAGCCGGCGCCGCGGGCGGGGCGGCAGGAGCCGCGGGCTCCGCCTGCGCCGGCTTGGCCGCAGGTTCGGAGCTTGCCGCAGGTGCAGCCGGCTTGGAAGCAGCCTCATCCGCCGGCTTGGGTATCGCCGGTTCGGCGGGCTTCGCTGCGGCAGGTGCAGCCGGCGTCACTTGCGGGGCCGGCTCGGATCGCAAAGCCGGAGGCTCGCTGCCGCGCGGCTCGACTCTCGGGCTCTCCGGCTTGGTCTCCGCTGGCTTCTCGGCAGCCTTGCCGCTGTCGGGCTCGACTTTGGCGCCGTCGGGCTTGACGGTCTCTGGCTTCGGCTCGCTCTTCTTGTCCTCGGTCGCCGGCGCGGCGGCATCGGCCTTCGGAGCATCTTGGGTGCCCGGCTTAACCCGCCGCTTGCCCTTACGTGCCTCGGGCGCTTCCTGTCCCTCCGGCTGCGAGCCATCCTCTGCCGGTGGCCGTGCAGCGCGCTTCGGTCGCGGGCCATCACCGGCCGGAGCGGCACCCTCGCCCTCCGGCCTGGCCTCCTGCGAGCGCTGGCGGCGGCCCTGATGCTCAGGCGACTGACCCGCAGCGGCGCCGTCCTTCTTGCCGTCCTTGGCCTGGTAGCGGGTGTCGGTGGCGCCGTTGGAGATCAGATAGGTCGCAAGGACGCCCGCCATGTCCGAGCTCGTCGTGTAATGCTGACGCAGGAAGCCCGGCAGCGAGCCCGGCGCCACAGACTTCAGAAGTCCGCGTGGGCTCTTGTGGCAGACATTGCAGGTCTGAGCGAAAAGCTGGGAGGGGGTCTTGCCGGCTTCGAGATTCGTCGGCTGCGCTAGAACGGAATCGGCCACTGCGAAGCCGATCAGAAGCAATACCGTCGCGAGGCTGAGCGCTCGGCTCGACATCCCATGATCTCCAATGAATTCCGCAAAACGCAGCCGGCAAATGGCGCGGCGCGGTCACCTTTTAACCGATTGAGCCGCGAATGGAAGCAGGCTTCCCCCGCGCGAGGATGTGATCGAGGCATTTTCGAATATCGGCTTTGAATACCGCGCAATGGCGCGGCCCCAACCGCCTCGCTAGATTTGCATGCAAACGCATAGGAACCGCTGCGGCGCCTGGGCGTGGGATGTGAAAGCCGGGTTAGTCGCATCTTTCGGGTTCGCTCGAGAGGAAATGTCGATGGACCGTTTGTTGCGTAAATTCCTGTCTCAATTCATCCGCCGCGGGTCGATGACGGTGACCTGCGCAAGCGGATCGAAGTTCACCGTCGGCGACGGCTCTGGCGAGCCGGTCGCGGTCCGCTTCGTCACCGCGGACGCCGAGCGGAAGGTCCTCGTCAATCCAGAGCTCGGGCTCGGCGAGGCCTATATGGACGGCGAGTTCGTCGTCGAGCGCGGCACGATAGCAGATGCCCTCGCCATCCTGCTCGATCAACCCGACCTATTGCCGCAGTGGGCAAAACCGTGGTGGCACCTGCGCTACCTGACGCGGCACCTCAAGCAGTTCAATCCCCGCGCCCGCGCCCGCCACAACGTTGCTCATCACTACGATCTCGACGGCCGGCTCTATTCGCTCTTTCTCGACGCCGACAAGCAATATAGCTGCGCCTATTTCGAAACGCCCGAGATGTCACTGGACGACGCGCAGCTTGCCAAGAAGCGGCACATTGCAGCGAAGCTTCTCATCAGGGACGGCCAGCGCGTGCTCGACATCGGCTCCGGCTGGGGAGGTCTCGGCCTCTATCTCGCCGAGATCGCGGGCGCCGACGTGACCGGGGTAACGCTGTCGACCGAGCAATTGCAGGTAGCCAATGCTCGCGCGGCTGAGAAGGGCCTGAGCGGCTCGGCCCGATTCCTGCTCCAGGACTATCGCGACATCGACGGTACGTTCGACCGTATCGTCTCGGTGGGAATGCTGGAACACGTCGGGGCAAGGTTCTATGATGCCTATTTCCAGCGCTGCGCCGAACTGCTGGACGAGGACGGCATCATGCTGCTGCACGCGATCGGCCGTTCGCAGGGTCCGGATTCGACCAATCCCTGGATCGCCAAATACATCTTTCCCGGCGGCTACATTCCCGCCCTCTCGGAGGTGCTGCCGGCGATCGAGCGCGCGGGCCTGCTGGTCACCGACATCGAGATCTTGCGCCTGCACTATGCCGAGACGCTGAAGGCCTGGCGAGAGCGCTTCATCGCCCGGCGCGAAGAGGCCGTGCAGCTCTACGACGAACGCTTTGCCCTGATGTGGGAGTTCTATCTGGCGGCCTGCGAGATGACGTTCCGCAAGCAAGCGATGATGAACTTCCAGATTCAGCTGACACGCCGTCAGGGCGTGGTGCCGATGACCCGCGAGTACCTCCCCCGGGAGGAAGCACTGCTGCGGGCGCGCGAAGGCGCGACCCAGCCCAGGCTCAAGCTCGCTGGTGAATAGGCCCAGGCCCCTTGTTGAAGGCGCCAATGGTCGAAATCCGAGAGGACCGCAAAGAGGCCGTTAACGCCAGCTGCGCCCGCAACTCCAACAGGATTTCGGGGGCGACCGGCTGACGACGCACCTCGGGGCGTTCTGCTTGCTTCATGGCCGCGATCAACCCGGACAGCCAATGCCGGCTGCCTGCCTCGCTTCGCCAGTTCTGGTGCTGCCGTTCTGGCCGCATCGCTCGCCTCGTGTTCGTTCCGGCGGGATTGGGACAACCTCCGGCCCGCCTGCCGGTTCCGGCATAATCCCCGAAAGAATCCGGGGAGATGTGATCTGCTTCACATAAATCGGGTCGGGCTTGGCTTAGACCGTCGCCATGAGCAAAGAGACCCGATCCTCCTTCGATGTGCAGGACGACCTCCGCACCGATTTCGCCCTGATCGTCACCGGCGTCGGGGCTGCCGTGGTTGCGCTCGTCTACCTCCTCCTGGTCTGAGCTGGAGCCGAACGCGGCCAGCGGGCCTCGTTTCACGCGCTTCTGATAGGTCTGCGCGCCCGTCTACAGGGTTCATGGGTTTCAGGATTTTTCCGCGGCCCACCGCAGCTTCCGAGACCGGCGAGTTCCACGAAAGTCCGTCAAGCACGGCGCGTGCCGGGACTGCCAGTCATCCACCATTTTCACTGAGCGGTTGATAGCAGTCAGCTTTCGCTTCCGCTTTCGCCTGCGTCGGCGCTTTATCCCGGCCCCGCATCCGCCCAAGAAAATTGCTAACTACGTCCGACCATGGCCCTGACTGATTCGAACGTTCTCAAACTCGCGCCCGATGCCGGAACTCCGACCTATCGGAGCGCGCCGCACAATATTGAGGCGGAACAGAGCCTTCTGGGCGCGATCCTGGTCAACAACGACGCCTTCTACCGCGTCTCCGATTTCCTGGAGCCGAAGCACTTCTTCGAGCCGCTGCACCAGACAATCTTCGAGACCGCCGGCAGCCTGATCCGGATGGGCAAGATCGCGACGCCCGTCACGCTGAAGACGTTCCTGCCCGCCGATACCGACGTCGGCGGCATGACCATCGGGCAGTATCTGGCCCGGCTCGCCGCCGAAGCCACCACCATCATCAACGCCCAGGACTATGGCCGCACCGTCTATGACCTGTCGCTCAGGCGTGACCTGATCGGCATCGGCGAGGACATGGTCAATGTCGCCTATGACGCCCCCGTTGACTTCCAGCCGCGGGCGCAGATCGAGGACGCCGAACGCAAGCTCTACGAACTTGCCGAGTCCGGCCGCTATGACGGCGGCTTCCAGAAGTTCTCGCAGGCGCTGACGGTCGCAGTCGATCTTGCGGCGAAGGCATTCCAGCGCGACGGCAAGCTGTCGGGCATCTCGACGGGCCTGCGCGACCTCGACACCAAGATGGGCGGCCTGCAGGCCTCCGACCTCATCATCGTCGCCGGGCGTCCCGGCATGGGCAAGACGTCACTTGCCACCAACATCGCCTACAATGTCGCGCAAGCCTACGTTCCAGAATTGCAGGCCGACGGCACCATGAAGGCCGCCAATGGCGGCGTGATCGGCTTCTTCTCGTGCGAAATGTCGGCCGACCAGCTCGCCACGCGTATCGTCGCCGAGCGCACCGGGATCCCCTCCTCCCACATCCGCCGCGGCGGCATCTCGGAAGCCGATTTCGAGAAGATCCGCCAGGTCTCGATCGAGCTGCAATCGCTGCCGTTCTACGTAGACGCGACCGGCGGCCTTTCGATCGCGCAGCTGATGGCGCGCGCGCGCCGGCTCAAGCGCCAGAAGGGCCTCGACCTTCTGGTGATCGACTACATCCAGCTGCTCTCGGGCTCGGGCAAGCGCGCCAGCGACAGCCGCGTGCAGGAGATCACGGAGATCACGACCAGCCTGAAGGCGCTCGCCAAAGAGCTCAACGTCCCCGTGATTGCGCTGTCCCAGCTGTCGCGTCAGGTGGAATCGCGCGACGACAAGCGCCCGCAACTCTCGGACCTGCGCGAATCCGGCTCGATCGAGCAGGACGCCGACGTCGTGCTGTTCGTGTTCCGCGAGGAATACTACCTCGCCATGAAGGAGCCGCGCCCCGGCACCGAGGAGCACGCCAAATGGCAGGCCGACATGGAGCGCACGGTGGGCCGCGCCGAAGTCATCATCGGCAAGCAGCGACACGGCCCCACCGGCACGGTGGAGCTGCACTTCGATGCATCGGTCACGCGCTTCGGCGATCTCGCGCATGACGGCCAATTGCCGGATCGCACCGACTATTAATCTCGTCGTGCTCAGAGTTCCGCGGGTTGAACCGCGCTGGCCTCTTGCGTAAAACGGCGCCATGACAATGGCGTCCGACCCGAAAACGAACCCGCAATCCGGGCCTCTCTCCGCAGAGGCCAATCAAGCCGCTGCGCTCGCGGCCTATGGTGGCGTGCTGACCGTCGATCTCGACGCAATCATCGCCAATTGGCGCAAGCTCGAGAAGACCGCGGTGCCGGCCGAATGCGCGGCGGTGATCAAGGCCGACGCCTATGGCTGCGGGGCCGAGCAGGTGTCGCGCGCCCTCAGCCAAGCGGGCTGCAAGACCTTCTTCGTCGCCACCATCGAGGAAGCGCGCAAGGTGCGCGCGGCGGTTCCGGAGCCCACGATCTACGTGCTGGGCGGGTATTTCCAGAACACCGGCGAACACTATGCGAAGATCAACTGCCGTCCCGTGATCGGCGATCTCAACGAGCTTGCCGAATGGGACGTATTCTGCCGTCGCACCGGCTGGAACGGAGGCGCCGCAATCCACATCGACACCGGCATGAACCGGCTCGGGCTGACGCTGTCGGAAGCGCAGGCCATCATCCCCCGCATCAACGCCGGCGACCACGGCATCACGCTGGTGATGAGCCATCTGGTTGCGGCCGAGCAGCTCAACAGCCCGGTCAATGCACGACAGCTTGCGGCCTTCCGCGCCATCGCCAGCGAATTCTCGGGCGTGCCGGCGGCGCTCGCCAATTCCTCCGGCATCTTCCTCGGCGCGCCGTTCCAGTTCGACATGGTGCGGCCTGGCGCCGCGCTCTACGGCGTCAACCCGACGCCGGAAGCCGACAATCCGATGCAGCAGGTCGTCGACCTCAAGGCGCGCATCGTGCAGATCCGCACCATCGAGCGCGGCGAGACGGTCGGCTATGGCGGCACCTGGACCGCAAGGCGGCCGACCAAGCTTGCGATCATCGCGGTCGGCTATGCCGATGGCTATTTCCGCGCGGCCAGCTCGAACGATGGCACCCGCGGCGCCGAGGTCATCGTCGCCGGCAAGCGCTGCCCCGTGGCGGGCCGAATTTCAATGGACCTGATCGCCATCGACATCACCGACCTGCCGCCGAACGCAGTGCGGCGCGGCCATATGGTGACGCTGCTCGGTGAGGGAATCACCGTCGACGAGCTCGCACATCATTTCGGCACGATCGGCTATGAGGTGCTGACCAGCCTCGGCCGCCGCTACGCCCGCATCTACAAGGGCGGCAATGTGGAGGAGCCGCTGGTGAGGCTCGCTGCAGTGACGGGAGAGCAGCCGGCCGCTCCGCAGTCGCTACCCAGCTGATCCGTGTGACGACCCTCGAGCGGCTTACTTCTTCTTCCGGCTGTCCAGCGCCGCCTTGCAGGGCGCACTGAGCTGGTCGCGTTTGCCGTTCAGGCATGCGACGATGCCGCCGCCCGGTGCGATGCCGGCGCAGAACTTATCATAATCCGCCTTGCACGCGCCGCGCTGATCGGACGATTGTGCAGATGCGCCTCCGGAAAACGCGAGGGCGAGTGCGATGGCAACAAAGCTCGACTTGGACATTGTAACTCCGGTGGCGGAAGGCAGGAGCCGGTAGCTCTACATGAAGATCGCGACATTCAACATCAACAACATCAATCGCCGCCTGCCCAATCTGTTGGCATGGATGCGTATCGCGAAGCCCGACGTCGTCGCACTTCAGGAGTTGAAGGCAAGTGATGGCGAATTTCCGGCGGCGCCGATCGAAAAAGCCGGCTACGGCGCGGTGTGGCGCGGACAAAAGACATGGAACGGCGTCGCCATCCTCGCTCGCAACGCCGAGCCCGTGCTGACGCGCGACCGATTGCCGGGAAGGCCCTCGGATCACGAAGCCCGCTACATCGAGGCCGCCGTGCGCGGGGTCATCGTCACCAGCATCTATTTGCCCAACGGCAATCCGCAGCCGGGGCCGAAATTCGACTACAAGCTGGACTGGTTCGCGCGCCTCAAGCGCCACGCCAAGAGCTTGATCAAGCAGGACCTGCCGGTCGTGCTCGCCGGCGACTACAACGTCGCGCCAACCGAGATCGACATCTATCCGACGCGGTCATGGGACATGGATGCCCTGATCCAGCCGAAGAGCCGCGCGGCGTTCGCCTCGCTGGTCGAGCAAGGCTGGTGCGACGCCATCCGCGAGCTGCACCCGGGCAAGCGCATCTACACGTTCTGGGACTACAAGCGGAACCGCTGGCCGCGCGATGCGGGGCTGCGGCTGGACCATCTCCTGCTGAGCCCTGCCCTCGCTCAGCGCCTCGCCAAGGCCGGCGTCGACAAGAAGATCCGCGGCGAGGACGGCGCGAGCGATCACGCGCCGGCCTGGGTGGTGTTGCGCTGACTCCCTAAAAGCTCCCGCGATCCACCGCGGCCCTAGCCGGCCGAGAGGCCGTCCGCAGCGGCCCGCCTGACAAAACGTGCAAAACAACCCCATGCACAGTAGCCGACCCAGTCCGGCCAATGACTTACGGATATCCCGAAGAAGAGTTGATCCGTCGGGCAAAACACTGGCATAATGTCACCATTGAAGCCATGACCTATGTTGCCGGCAGCGAGCGCTCTTCAGACCGCTCCTTCGTCTGGAATGTTGAGAATGGTGCCACAGGCCTTGCAATGCACGGCGTCGGCATCGTGCCTCTGCAGCCCGCAAGTCGGACACGGAAATCGCACCTTGCTGGGACTGAGGAGCGCGCGGGCAAGATTGAAGAACAGCGTGACACCGAAAATCATGATCACGACGGAGATCAAGCGACCGATCGTGCCCGGCAGGGTAATGTCCCCGAAACCGGTCGTCGTCAGTGCCGTGACGGTGAAATACAGAGCATCGGCGTAGTTCCGGATCTGATCGTTCCGAAACTTCTGAGTCTCGTAAACGAGCCCGGTCATGACGAATATGAAAACGGCCAGGTTCGTGACGGCGAAGACGACGTCTTCGTTGCGCCGAAAGAATGGAGAATCGATGCGCAACCTCACCAGCATCTGGTAGTCCCGAAGCAGCCCCAACGTCCGCAGGATCCGGAGGAAGCCGGCCGCCTCGCCGGCAAGCGGAGCCAGGAAGGATACGATTGCAACCATGTCGGCCCACGTTGCGAGCTGGGTGAACTTGCGAAGCGGATGCCGATCGACCAGGAGCCGCGCCGAGAAGTCCGCAAGCAGCGTTACGCCGAACAGGACATCGAGCGTTTCGATGATCTCGCTGGGATGCACGAACGAGGTCGCGATGATGAACAGCACCGTCACAATGTCGAAGGCGAGCAAAGCATAGCGGAATCGCACGCCGCTCGGCGTTGCGCCCTCGTAGAGGTCGCGAACGCTGCTTCTGAGGGATGTGAGGGTCACGGCATCATGATCGCGGTTTGCGCAGATCATTGCAACTCGGACGGCGCGCCGCAACATCGAACCCGATTGCCGATGCGCCGCGCGAAGGTTCCGATGCCTGCATGGATCGCTCCAGTTGTTGCCGGGGGCTAAACTCTCCCGATTCGTGGAGAATGTATTGGCCTTTCTCTTCGTCCTCAGCGTCGGCCTCGTCGCCGGTACCGTTTCAGGCATCGTCGGCACCGGCTCGTCGATCATGCTGATGCCGGTGCTTGTCTATGCCTACGGGCCGAAGGAGGCCGTGCCGATCATGGCGGTGGCCTCCGTCATGGCAAATTTCTCGCGAATTCTGGCGTGGTGGCGCGAAGTCGACTGGCGAGCCTGCGCAGCCTATTCGATCACGGGCATTCCGGCGGCCGCGCTCGGCGCGCGGACATTGCTGGCACTGCCCTCGCACGTCGTCGATCTCGCCATCGGGACCTTCCTGATCGCAATGGTGCCGGTGCGGCACTGGCTGGCGCGGCATGACCTCAAGGCCGGCCTCTGGCATCTGCTCATCGGCGGCGCAGTCATCGGCTATCTCACCGGAATCGTGGTCTCGACCGGCCCGCTCAGCGTGCCGCTGTTCCTGTTCTACGGCCTGTCCAAAGGCGCCTTCCTCGCCACCGAAGCGGCCTCCTCGCTCGGCCTCTATTTCGCCAAATCGGTCACCTTCGAGCGCTTCGGCGCGCTGACCGGCGACGTGTTCATGAAGGGCCTGATCGCGGGCTCCTCGCTGATGTCAGGTGCCTTCATCGCGAAACGCTTCGTGCTGCATCTGAAGCCGGACGTGTTCCGCCTGGTGATGGACGCGATCATGATCGCAGCCGGGCTCTCGATGCTCTGGAATGCGGCCCTGCCGTAGTCGCGTGCGCTCAGGCCGCGAATTCCGGCGCGATCGACGGGCTCTCGGCAAGGACGCAGCTCGCCTCCGCCGCCTGCCTGTCGAGCCATTGCAGCACGGCTTCGAGCGGCTGCGGCCGCTGATAGAGGAAGCCCTGTCCGAATCTGACGCCCATCTCGCGCATGGCCTCGGCCTGCTCGGGGCGCTCGATGCCTTCGACGACCAGAGTCAGCCCCAGCGTGCCGGCGAGCGAAGCGATGACCCCGACGATGGCCTTGTCTTCGGCGCTGTCGGGAATTTCCCGGACAAAGGCCTTGTCGATCTTGACCTTGTCCAGCGGGAAGCGCCTGAGATGAGCGAGCGAGCTGTAGCCGGTGCCGAAATCGTCGAGCGCGATCGTGGCGCCCAGGCGCCGCAGGCGATGCAGCGTTTCGGAGGCGCTGGCCATGTTGTTGATCAGCGATCCCTCGGTGATCTCGAGTTCGAGCGACGAGGCCGAAACATCGAAGCGGGCGCAGGTCGCGCCCAGCTCGGCGGCGAGCGAATGGTCGGCAAGCTCGGACGGCGGCAAGTTGATCGCGATCCGGATCTGCGGCTTGCCCGCAGCGGCCAACCGCTGCAAGGCCCAGCAGGCATCGGTCAGCACGTAGCGCGTCAGCCGCGCATTGTTGCCGCTGCGCTCGATCAGCGGCAAGAATTCGCCGGGGCCGATTACGCCGTGTTCAGGATGGCGCCAGCGGATCAGCGCTTCCAGACCGACGATCTCATGAGTTCGGAGATCGACCTGGCTCTGGTACCAGACCTCGAACTGCCGCTCGGCGAAGCCGGCGGGAATGGCAAGCTCGAGATCCCTGCGGCGGCGATAGTCACGCTGAAGCGCCTCGTCCAGCACGGCGACCGTGCCGGGCGCTTTGCTCTTGGCATGATAGAGCGCGATGTCGGCGAGCGTCGGCAGATGCGACAATTCCGGATCGTCGGCGCGGCGCACGGCAAGGCCGATGCTGGCACGCGGCACGACCTGCTTGTCGTGGAGGCGGATCGGCTCGGAAATGGCGTTCAGCACCCGCTGCGCGAATGCGTGCGCCGACGCTTCGTTGCTGACCTCGGGACGAATGACGACGAATTCGTCGCCGCCGAGCCGCGCAACCCAGTCCTCCGCTTCGACCTCGTTGCGAAGACGCTCCGAAATCTGAACCAGGAACTTGTCGCCGGCCTCGTGGCCGAAGGTATCGTTGATGCCCTTGAAGTCGTCGAGATCGATGAAGCAGAACGCGACCAGCGTATCCGGCGAGCCTCCGTTCCGGCTTGCCACGGCCAGGCGCTCGGTCAGCGAGCGCCGGTTCGGCAGTCCGGTGAGCGGGTCGTGCGTCGCCATGTGTCCGAGCCGGTCCAGCGCGCCTGACGTCGTGTGCTGCATGGCGTTGAAGGCCCGCGCGAGCTGACCGAATTCGTTCGATGACGTGACGTCCGCCGGATAGGCCCGTCCGTCATCCTTGCTGCGCTGGATCGCCGACATCATGGCGGCCAGCGGCCTGCCGATGAAGATGTTGGCGGAGATCCGCATGGCAATCAGGGTCGCAAACGTTGCGAGCAGGCCGACGACCAGCAGCAGCAACAGGCGGCTGCCCGCATCGGCGTAAAGCGTCGCACGGGAATAGGCGATCGAGATGCGGCCGGCCTGAACGGCCATGTTGCCGTTGCTGTAGTGGATCGGGCGCGAGACCTCCGCGACCGCCTGGCCTTCGGGCCGCGCGATCGCGCGGGCAATCGCGGCACCGGTATCGTCATAGACCGCCGCAGCCGCAATGGTCTCGTCGTGCAGGATTTCGTTGAGTACGCCCGTGACCTGATCGTAGCGCATCTTCCAGAGCGGCTCGGCGATCAGCGCGGCCCGGCTCTCGGCGAGGCGGGCCATGCGGGCATCGATCTGCCTGAGCTGCGACCAGAAGCTCGATGCCTCGACGCCGGCGGAGGCGAGCAGTTGCACCAGCAGCAGGACGGGCACGGTCGCCCAGATCATCGCGTGGACGACCGAGCGCAAGCGCGGCGTCCCCGCCTGCTCGCTGCAATCCGGATCGGTCATCGCCTCATCCTTTCGCATCAGTTCGCCGCGCCTTCCGGAAGCGGCAGCGACGAGATGAGCGCATCAAGGGAGAAGTCGTATTGACCGCAGCGTCCGGGCTTGGCCTGGAAGCGCGTAAAGTCGATCCGCTCGAACGCACGCGTCCTGACGAGATCGCCGACGGAAGCGAGATTGTCGCGCGTGATCGCGGATGTCTTGACCTCGACACGAGGGGAAACGGCCGCGAAATCGCAGCCATCGGCATAGTCGCGCAGGAGAACAATCGACCAGCCGCCGAGCAGGAAATGCCCGCCGTCGGTCAAAAGCAGGCGACCCGCCTTGACCTCGCGCAGCGCCTCATCTGACCAGTTGAGGCCCACCACCTGGATGTTCCGGCCGGGCACGAGGCCGGCAGCGGTCACCGCGCGCAGTGCGCCGAGCGCCATCGGATCGTTTCCCGCCCATATGCCGGCAGGCCGGATCTCCTTGCGAGAAGCCCAGCCGAGGTAATTTGCCGTGACCCGCTCGGCCTCGGACTGCGTCCAATTGGCGAACAGCAACCGGTCCACCACGACGTCAGGCGCGGCATCCACGGCCAGCTTGAGGCCGGCGTTGCGGGCGATCGAGGCGGGCGTGATCTCGTCGCCGCCGATGCCGAGAATGTGGATCTTGCCGTCGGAGCTCTGCCATTTCTCGGCACGCGCCGCCGCGATCAGGGCGTTGGCCATGCGCGCGCCCGCAGTCCGAAGATCGGTCGTGATGTCGCCGAGCCAGGTCTTGAGCTTCTGGCGCGGCGGCCCAAGACGCGCCGCATCCTCGCCGATCAGCGTGTTCGAAAGCAGCAGCGTCTTGACGCCCGCAGCCTCGGCCGCCTCCAGGATCGGAACGGCGGCAGACTCCTCGTTCGACAGGATGAGGAAATCGGGCTTGTCGGGACGCGCCACCACGCCGAGGCCAAGCTCCTGCATGGTGCGGTAATTCCGCTGGCTGGTCAGCACCTCGACGCGCGCATCGAGCTTGCGGCCCGCAGCCTGCATGGTCTGCGCGACCATGTCCCAATAGACCTCGCCCGTCTTGCCGGGATTGACGAACACGATGTCGAGGGGCTTGGCAAGGCTGCGTCCAGCCGATGCGAAAACGCCACAGACCATGCCCGCAGCGAGCAACACGCGCAGGAATCTTGTCATTTCTCTTCCGCCCCCGATGGTTCCGAGAGTGGACCCGCGACCGCTAACACTTTGCAAAGCCCAGCGATCACAGCGGCACAGAGCTAATGAAAAGTATATCGGACGTGCCGGATTGAGATAATCGAAGCGCCGGCGATCCGGGGCCGCCATTCCGTGCTATCAGCAAATCCGCAATCCGCGACTCGTAGTCCCCATGGCCAAATCCACCCTCTCCTTCGTCTGCCAGAACTGCGGCGCGGCCTATAACCGCTGGCAGGGCAAGTGCGAATCCTGCGGCGAGTGGAATACGCTCGCGGAAGAAGACACCAGCGGCAGCGTGCCGGTGTCGATCCGCTCCAAGCGCAAGGGCCGGACCTTCGCGCTGGAGAGCCTTTCCGGAAAGAGCCCGGATGCGCCGCGCCTGTCCTCCGGCATGACCGAGCTCGACCGCGTCACCGGTGGCGGCTTCGTCCGCGGCTCCGTGCTTCTGGTCGGCGGCGATCCGGGCATCGGCAAGTCGACGCTGCTGACGCAGGCGACCAGCCTGCTGGCGCGTGCCGGCCACCGCGTCGTCTACATTTCCGGCGAAGAAGCCGTCGCCCAGGTGCGCCTGCGCGCCGAGCGGCTCGGGCTGTCGGATGCGCCGGTCCAGCTCGCCGCGGAGACTTCGGTCGAGGACATCGTCTCGACCCTGTCTGAGGGCGCGGTGCCCCGGCTGATCGTGATCGACTCGATCCAGACCATGTGGACCGATACCGTGGAATCGGCGCCCGGCACCGTGACGCAGGTGCGCGCCTCGGCGCAGGCGCTGATCCGCTTTGCCAAGAAGACGGGCGCGGCCATCATCCTCGTCGGCCACGTCACCAAGGACGGCCAGATCGCCGGCCCCCGCGTGGTCGAGCACATGGTCGACGCCGTGATGTCGTTCGAGGGCGAAGGCTCGCAGCAATTCCGCATCCTGCGCGCCGTCAAGAACCGTTTCGGCCCGACCGACGAGATCGGCGTATTCGAGATGACGGGCCTCGGTCTGCGCGAGGTCACCAACCCCTCCGAGTTGTTCCTGTCCGAGCGCGATCTCGGCACGCCCGGCACCGCAGTCTTTGCGGGAATCGAGGGCACGAGGCCCGTTCTGGTCGAATTACAGGCGCTGGTGGCGCCGACCTCGCTCGGCACGCCGCGCCGGGCCGTGGTTGGCTGGGACCCGAGCCGGCTGTCGATGGTGCTGGCGGTGCTGGAGGCGCATTGCGGGGTCAAGCTGTCCGGGCACGATGTTTATCTCAACGTTGCGGGCGGCCTGCGCATCCAAGAGCCGGCGGCTGATCTCGCCGCCGCCGCCGCACTGGTGTCGTCGTTGGTTAATGCGCAGTTGCCGACCGATGCCGTCTATTTCGGCGAGATCTCGCTGTCCGGCGTGATCCGCCCGGTGGCGCAGACCCCGGCCCGGCTGAAGGAAGCGGCGAAACTGGGCTTCCAGCGCGCCGTGCTGCCCGAATCAGCCCGCGGCGAGAGCGGCGGCGATGCGGGATTGTCGCTCAATGCGGTCAACAGCCTGACGACATTGGTGGCCGAGATCGCCGCCCGCGGCTCCCGCAGCGGCGAATCGAACGCGCCGGCAGAGAAAAATGCCACACCGGCAAGATTCCGCCGTGGAGAGGGCTAGGCGGAGGTGACGACGGAAGCCGCCGCCGCTATACAGCCGTCACAAAAGCAGCATGGGATTGCGTGGTTGCGGCCTTGCCGGGAACGCCGTCTGCCCCTCTTTTAGGGCAGCGGCCAAGCACCGATTCGGCTAGAGCACCTTTGAGAGTACCAGCGGACCCGACCAGCCGATGCCAGTAACCATCCTCGACCTGATCCTGCTCGGTGTGATGCTGATCTCAGGCCTGCTCGCCATGGTGCGCGGCTTCATGCGGGAAATCCTGTCGATCGCGGCCTGGGGCGCCGCCGCGATCGTCACGCTTTACTCGTTCTCGAAGCTGCTGCCGACCGCCAAGGCCTATTTCAACAACGACACGGTCGCCAGCGTGGTCGTGGTCGCGGGCGTGTTCATCGGCACCCTTGTCGTGGTGTCCGTGATCACGGTGCGGATCTCCGACATGATCCTGGATTCGCGCATCGGTGCGCTGGACCGCACACTTGGCTTCCTGTTCGGCCTGGCTCGCGGGCTTTTGATCGTCGTGGTCGCCTTCCTGTTCTTCACCTGGCTGGTGCCGGACAAGCAGCGCCCGGACTGGGTCACCGGGGCCAAGTCCCGCGTCGTGCTCCAAGGAACCGGGGATTGGCTGATGGCCCTCTTGCCTGACGACCCCGAGAACACCATCTTGAAGAGATTCAAGAAAAACAAACCAGATGATGATCAAGCTGAATCCGAGCAGCAGCCTTCGGGCAGTGGCGACGGGTACAGCAAGTCTGCTCGTGACGGCATGAAGAAGCTGATCGAGAAACCTGCGGCGCGTTGATAGAGCCCTAAAGAGAGGCGCGGACGAGATGCGACACCCTGACCAGGACGCCCAACTTGATCTCGATCCAAACGCCGGTCCGGGTCCGGCCCCGCTGGAGGTTCAGGACGATCTGGAAGGCGATACGCTGCGCGAGGAATGCGGCGTCTTCGGCATCTACGGCCATCCCGACGCCGCTGCCATCACCGCGCTCGGCCTCCACGCCCTCCAGCACCGTGGCCAGGAAGCCGCCGGCATCGTCTCCTACGACGGCAGCCGCTTTCATTCGGAACGCCGCCTCGGTCTCGTCGGCGACACCTTCTCCCGCCGCGAGGTGATCGACCGCCTGCCCGGCAATGTTGCGGTCGGCCATGTCCGCTATTCCACCACCGGCGCCACCATCCTGCGCAACGTGCAGCCTCTGTTCGCCGAGCTCAATGCCGGTGGCCTCGCGGTCGCCCATAACGGCAACCTCACCAACGGCCTGACGCTGCGCCGCGAGCTCGTGAAGCACGGCGCGATGATGCAGTCGACCACCGACACCGAGGTGATCCTGCATCTGGTCGCGCGCTCCAAGCGCGCCCGCTTCATCGAGCGCTATATCGACGCGCTGCGCGAGATCGAAGGCGCCTACGCGCTGGTCTCGCTGACCAACAAGAAGCTGGTCGGCGCGCGCGATCCGCGCGGCATCCGCCCGCTCGTGCTGGGCGAACTCGACGGCTGCCCGATCCTGACCTCCGAGACCTGCGCACTCGACATCATCGGCGCGCGCTTCGTGCGCGACATCGAGCCGGGCGAAGTCATCGTGTTCGACGAGAACGGCCAGGACATCCACAAGCCGTTCCCGCCGATGGCTCCGCGCCCCTGCATCTTCGAATACATCTACTTCTCCCGCCCCGACTCCATCGTCCACGGCCGCTCGGTCTACGAGGTGCGCAAGGCCTTCGGTGCGCAGCTTGCGCGCGAGAGCCACGTGCCGATCGACGTCGTCGTCCCGGTGCCGGATTCCGGCGTGCCGGCGGCAGTCGGCTACAGCCAGTATTCCGGCGTGCCGTTCGAGCTCGGCATCATCCGCAACCACTATGTCGGACGCACCTTCATCCAGCCGACCCAGGCGATCCGCGAATCCGGCGTGCGCATGAA
This sequence comes from Bradyrhizobium sp. in8p8, assembly GCF_000426845.1. Classification (GTDB taxonomy): domain Bacteria; phylum Pseudomonadota; class Alphaproteobacteria; order Rhizobiales; family Xanthobacteraceae; genus Bradyrhizobium; species Bradyrhizobium japonicum_C. The sequence goes on from NZ_AUGD01000002.1 coordinate 592,728, forward strand.
GCACTCGGCCAACCGCGCCGCGATCGAAGGCAAGCGCATCATCCTGATCGACGATTCCCTGGTGCGCGGCACCACCTCGAAGAAGATCGTGCGCATGATGCGCGATGCCGGCGCCACAGAAGTCCATTTCCGGCTCGCCTCGCCGCCGATCCTCTATCCCGATTATTACGGCATCGACCTGCCCGACCGCGGCGGCCTCCTGGCGGCGACGCATTCGCTGGAGGAGATGCGCGAGATCATCGGCGCGGACTCGCTGGCGTTCCTGTCGATCGACGGCATGTACCGCGCCATGGGAGAGCCCGGCCGCGACCCGGCCAACCCGAAATTCTCGGATCATTGCTTCACCGGGGCGTATCCGACCCACCTCACCGACCAGACCCAGACCGAGCCGCAGCCGCGGCAACTGTCGCTGCTGGCCGAGGCGAGCTGACGCGAACGGCGTCATCCCGGGGCGATGCCAAGCATCGAACCGGGAATCCAGATGTCGTCTTCGGATCCGGTTCGGTCCTCACGGACCGCCCCGGAATGACAGGGATCATGGGGCTTGTCCCGGCCATCCACGCCTGTAAAACCCCGCCATGACCAAGCCCCTCGCCAACCGCATCGCTCTCGTCACCGGCGCCTCGCGCGGCATCGGCTATGCCACCGCAATTGCGCTGGCCAAGGCCGGCGCGCATATCGTTGCAACGGCCCGCACGCAAGGAGGGCTCGAAGAGCTCGACGACGAGATCCGGAAGGACGGCGGCAGCGCCACCCTGGTGCCACTCAACCTCACCGATTCCGACGGCATCGCGCGATTGGGCGCCGGCCTGCATGAGCGCTACCGCAAGCTCGACATCCTCGTCGGCAATGCCGGCGTGCTCGGCCCCTCCTCGCCGATCGGCCATATCGAGCTGAAGACCTTCAACGACGTGATGGCGGTCAACGTCTCCGCGAACTTCCAGCTGATCCGCTGCATGGAGCCGCTGCTGAAGCAGTCTGACGCGGGGCGCGCCGTCTTCATTACCTCCGGCGCCGCCAACAAGGCCACCGCCTATGTCAGCCCCTATGCCGCGTCCAAGGCCGCGCTGGAAACGCTGGCCCGCGCCTGGGCGCAGGAGACCGCCAACTCGAAGCTGCGCGTCAACCTGTTCAACCCCGGCCCGGTCCGCACCCGTATGCGCGCGACCCTGATGCCGGGCGAGGATCCGGAGACGCTCGACACGCCCGAGCAGGTGGCCGAATTCATCGTGCCGATGTGCGCGCCAGACTGGACCGAAACCGGCAGATTCTACGATTACAAGACCCGCACCTTGATGAGCTTCCGCGCACCGGCCTGATCGATCGCGTCCCTCCCGAGCGCCAATCGAGGCGAAGGGTAACGACTATACCGCCGGGCCGATATCGGAAAGCGCGCAGCCAGAGACTCAAGCCGAGATCGGAGGCGCCGAAATAGCGACTCAACGCATTTTGCCCAATAGTTAACCGACAGATGACGCTACGACGCAGCATCATCCGGCTTTAGGTGCATTGCCGCCGGCTGTGGGACAGGCTAGAGCGATCAACCGGAACAAGGCTCCGCAAGAGAGCCGTCCGCATATTTGACAATGGAGGAAGCTTTTATGACGACGACGTTCGCACGCCGCTCCGCGGCCCTTCTGGCCTGTGCCGCTTTCGGTCTTGCCACATCCGCCTACGCCCAGGACAAGACCATCAAGATCGGCGTGCTCAACGACATGTCGAGCCTCTATGCCGACATCGGCGGCCCGAATTCGGTCGTGGCCATCAAGATGGCGGTCGAGGATTCCGGCCTGCTCAAGAAGGGCTGGAAGATCGACGTCATCAGTGGCGACCATCAGAACAAGCCCGACGTCGGCGTCAACATTGCCCGGCAGTGGATCGACAACGAGAAGGTCGACGCAATTGCGGACACGCCGAACTCCGGCGTCGCCCTTGCGGTCAGCAACCTCGTCAAGGAAAAGAACGCGGTGCTGCTGAATTCCGGCGCCGCCTCCGCCGACCTGACCGGCAAGGCCTGCACGCCGAACACGATCTCGTTCACTTACGATACCTACATGCTGGCCAACGGCACCGGTAAGGCGCTGACCAAGGCGGGCGGCGATACCTGGTTCTTCCTCACTTCCGACTATGCCTTCGGCCACGCACTGGAGCGCGACACCTCGGCGGTCGTGACAGCCAACGGCGGCAAGGTGCTCGGCAGCGTCAAGCATCCGATCAACACCGCGGACTTCTCGTCCTTCCTGCTGCAGGCGCAGTCTTCGAAGGCCAAGGTGGTCGGCCTTGCCAACGCCGGCGGCGACACCACGAACTCGATCAAGCAGGCGGCCGAATTCGGCATCGTCTCCGCCGGCCAGAAGCTCGCCGCGCTGCTGCTGTTCATCAACGACGTGCACTCGCTGGGCCTGAAGACCGCCCAGGGCCTGACCTTCACCGAATCCTTTTACTGGGACATGAACGATCAGACCCGCGCCTGGTCGAAGCGCTTCTCGGCGCTTGCCAGCAAGAACGCGATGCCCTCGATGACCCAGGCCGGCAATTACGCCATGGTGCTGCATTATCTCAAGGCGATGGAAGCGCTCGGCGGCAATCCCCATGACGGCGCCAAGGTCGTCGCCAAGATGAAGGAGTTGCCGACCGACGATCCCCTGTTCGGCAAGGGCCCGCTGCGCGCCGACGGCCGCCGCCTCATCCCGGCCTATCTGTTCGAGGTGAAGAAGCCCGAGGAGTCGAAGGGACCGTGGGATTATTACAAGCAGATCGCCACGATCGCCCCGGAAGACGCGGCCAAGCCGCTCAAGGACAGCGATTGCCCGCTGGTGAAGAAGTAATCGCGTAGCACTCGCGCACCCTTCAACGACGTCATGCCCGGGCTCGTCCCGGGCATTCACGTTGGGGCCAAAGAAAAGAACGTGGATGGCCGGGACAAGCCCGCCATGGCGAACATTCAAGCGTTCTTCGTCGCACCCAGCGTCCGCACCGCAATCGCCACGCACACCACCATCAGCGCCGCTGCAAGCAGGAACGGCGCGCCGGGCAGATGCAGCGGCGCGCCGGCGCCGATGAAATAGGAAAACGTCAGCGTGAACAGGAACGGGCCGACCAGCTGCGACACGCTCTGCACGCTCGCCGTCGCGCCCTGCAGCTGGCCCTGCTGATGGGGCGCAACCAGCCGCGTCATCAGCGATTGCGAGGCCGCGCCGGAGATGCCCCACAGCGACAGCACGGGAATGCCGAGCCAGGACAACGGTCCGGTCGGTGCTGCGCCCAGGATCACGAAACCGAGCGCGCCGCAGCACAGGCCGAGCAGGAGCGCGTTGCGCTCGCCGAGCACGCGCACGATCGGGCCGATCGCGAGCCCCTGCACCACCATGGCGCAGATGCCGACCATCGCGAGCGTCAATCCAACCGTCCTGGAATCCCAACCGTAGCGATAGGTCGCGTAGAGGACAAAGGTCGACGGCAGCACGACATGGGCGACCTGAGCAATGAAGTTGACGATCGACAACGCCGCCAGCGCCGCGTTGGATCGCAGCAGATGCAGCGCCCCGACCGGATTGGCACTTCGCCAGCGAAACGGCGCGCGCTTGTCGGGCGCAAGCGACTCCGGCAGGACGAAGAGTCCATAGAGCGCATTGGCGAAGCTCAGGGCCGCCGAGGCCCAGAACGGCAGGCGCGGATCGACGTCGCCAAGCAGACCGCCGAGCGCCGGCCCCAGGATGAAGCCGGCGCCGAAGGCCGCACCAATCCTGCCGAAGACCGCCGCGCGCCGCTCCGGCGGAGTGACGTCCGAGATATAAGCAAATGCCGTGGAGATGCTGGCCGAAGTAATTCCGGAGATCACACGGCCGATGAACAGCCAGACCAGCGAAGGGGCGAACGCCATCAGCACGTAGTCGGCCGCAAGCCCGAAATTCGACAGCAGCACCACCGGCCGACGCCCGAAGCGATCCGACAGCGCGCCGAGCAGCGGCGAGAACACGAACTGCATCAAAGCCCAGGCGGTGCCGAACAAGCCGAAGAGGCGGGCCGCGTGCGCGGTATCGTTGTCGACGAAGCTCTCGATCAGCTTCGGCAGGATCGGCATGATCACGCCCAGCGCGAGCATGTCGAGCAGGATGGTGACGAAGATGAAGGCGACCACACCGCGCCGGGCCGGCGCAGCACTTGCCGCCACCGCCTCGCCGGCGCCATCGCTCACGACGGCCGCTTGCGCTTGTGCGCGAAAGGATTGGCCTTCTCGCGCAGGGTGATGCGCACCGGCGTGCCCGGCAGATCGAAGGTCTCGCGCATGGAGTTGGTGAGGTAGCGCAAGTAAGACTGGGGCACCGCATCGGCACGCGAGCAGAACAGCACGAAGCTCGGCGGGCGCGCCTTGTTCTGGGTGATGTAGTTCAGCTTCAGCCTGCGGCCGGACACCGCCGGAGGCGGATTGGCCTGGATCGCCTGCTCGAACCAGCGATTGAGCGCGGCCGTCGGCACGCGTCTGTTCCAGACCGCATAGGCATCCTGGATCGCCTGCATCAGGCGGTCGATGCCCTCGCCCATCAGGCCCGACACGGCAACGATCGGCACGCCCTTGAGCTGCGGCAGCCAATGGTCGGCATCACGGCGCAGGCTCGAGATCGCGCCGCCGCCCTTGGTCTCCATCAGGTCCCATTTGTTCACGGCGAGCACCACGGCGCGGCCCTCGCGCTCGATCAGATCGGCGATGCGCAGGTCCTGCTCCTCGAAGCGGTTCTGCGTGTCCATCATCAGCACGACGACCTCGGCAAAGCGCACCGCGCGTAGCGCGTCCGCGACAGAGAGCTTTTCCAGCTTCTCCTCGATCCGCGAGCGCCGGCGCAGGCCCGCGGTGTCGAACACGCGGAAGTCGCGGCCCCTCCAGTTGACCTCGACCGCGATGGAATCGCGCGTGGTGCCGGCCTCAGGGCTCGTCAGCAGGCGCTCCTCGCCGAGCAGGTGATTGATCAGCGTCGACTTGCCGGCGTTGGGCCGGCCGACGATGGCGACCCGGATCGGGCGCGTCGCCGCCTCTTCCTCGGAGATCGGCGCGTCGTCTTCATCGTCGTTCTCTTCGACCGGCTCAGGCATAAGCTTGGCCAGCGCGTCATAGAGTTCGCCCATGCCCTCGCCGTGCTCGGCAGAGATCTGGATGGGATCGCCGAGGCCGAGCGCGAACGCCTCCATCGCACCGGCATCGCCATGCTTGCCTTCGCTCTTGTTGGCGATCAGCAGCACCGGCTTGTTGGCCTTGCGCGCGAAATCGGCGAAGGCGCGATCGGTGGGCGTAAGACCGATGCGGGCATCGATGACGAAGAACAGCGCGTCGGCCTGCCCGATCGCGGTCTCGGTCTGCTCCTGCATGCGCGCGGTGAGCGAACCCTTGACGCCCTCGTCGAGGCCGGCGGTGTCGATGATGGTGAACTCGAGGTCGCCGAGCCTGGCCTCGCCCTCGCGGCGGTCGCGGGTGACGCCGGGCAGGTCATCGACAAGCGCGAGCTTCTGCCCAACCAGGCGGTTGAACAGCGTCGACTTGCCGACATTGGGCCGGCCGATGATGGCGATCGTGAAGGACATCGGTCATTCGTGCGCTGCCGGGGCTGCGCCTGTCAATGCAGTGAAAAGATCAGCGCGAGAAGCTGCCGCTCGGCAGCGGCGCCGGGAAGACGCTCTGCGTTTGCTGCTGCGGGGGCTGGGCGGGTTGCGCCTGCTGGACGGGCTGGTCCGGCGGCGGCGCGGTGGTGCGCCTGCGGACGATCTTGTGCTTGGGCGGCGGAGCGGCCGTGGGCGGCGCGGCCTCCGGCTGGGCCTCGCCGTCGATTTCGCCGGCGGGCGCTTCGGCAGCGGCCGGTTGTCGCGATTTCGCAGCCTTGGCGCCTTGGGCCGGCTCCGGCGGGGGCTCCGCGGGCAGAGCGGCGACGGCAGGCGCGTTCGGATCCGGCTGCTGCTGCGCGCCCTTGTACAGCTCTCTCGGCACGCCCTGCTCGAGCCCCGGCACGCCCTCCGGGAAGACCGGCTTGCGGTCGCCCGGCAGCTTCTTCTTGGTGTCGAGGAAGTCGAGCATATCGCTTGGATCGAAGCTGGAGCAGCCGCCGAGGACGCCCGTGAAGGCGATCAGGACGGCGGCGGCGATCAAGCGTGGCGTACGGCGCATCTTGTGTCCCGTCTCGAATCGGAGGTCCGTCGTCAGCTCTTGTCAGCTCTTGGCAACGGGCGGCAGCAGGGCCTGCAGCGCCTCGGCGCGCGAGCGCAGGCCTGGCGGCGTTTCGCCGTCCTCGCCGATCGCGTCGAGCCATTTGCGGGCTGCGGTCATGTCATTGTTGCGCCAGGCGGACAGAGCCAGCATCTCGCGGGCGCTGTGGCGGAAAGTCGATTTGGGCGCGGCGGAGCCCTCCAGCCGCTGCTGCATGTCGGCGTAGCTCGCGCTGTCGAGCACGAGACCCGCGGCGCGGATCTTCGCCAGATCCTGCCACTCGCCGCCGATGCTGCGGTCAGCGGCAATGTCGTCGTACATCTTCGCGGCGGCTTGGGGATCGCGGTTCGCGGCCTCGGCGGCAGCGCGCAACCGTGCCAGGGTGCGATAGCCGGACGGAGCCTTGGCGGCGAGCTCGGTGAAGGCCTTCTCGGCGTCGGCGTGCTTGTCCTGCTCGGACAGCTCGACGGCCTTCTCGAAGGCGGCGCCGGCCTCTGCGGCCTTCTTGGCCTCCAGATATTGGTAGCCGCGCCAGCCACCGACGGCGGCCACGACCAGCACCATCAGGGCGATGAAGTAGATCGAATACTTGTCCCACAGCTTCTTGAGCTGTTCGCGACGTAGTTCCTCGTCGACTTCATTAAATAATTCAGACACTTATGCTAATCCCATGCCCGTCCGGATGCGTGCGCGAAGGCGTTCGCGTCAGGAATCCCGTCCCCACGTGGCGGCGAGGTACCCTAACGATATGGCGGTGGCAAGGCAAAGCCAGCCCGATCAAGGCGTTAACCACCCGGGAGGCAGGCCCGGAGAACTCCGTCCGCCTCAGCTTCCGAGCAGCTCCCGCAGCTGCCGCTTCAGCACTTTGCCATTGGCGTTGCGCGGCAGCGGCTCGGTCGTGATCGCCAGGGTTTCGGGAACCTTGTAGTCGGACAGCCGCTCCGCGCACCAGGTCCGCAAGTCCGTGTCAGCCACCGGCATGCGTGTCACGACCACGGCGTGGACGCGCTCGCCGAGGACCGGGCAGGCCTTAGCCACAATCGCGCTCTCAACCACGGCGGGGTGGCCCGCCAGCACGGACTCGACCTCGGCAGAGTAGATCTTCAGGCCGCCGCGATTGATCATGTCCTTCTGCCGGTCGAACACGCGGACAAACCCCTCCGCATCGACCGAGCCGAGATCGCCCGAGTGCCAGAATCCGCCAGTGAAGCTTTCGACAGTGGCCTTCGCATTGTTCCAGTAGCCCTTGATGACGGAGGCGCTCTGGATCCAGAGCTCGCCGATCTCGCCAGGCGGCAGCTCGCGCCCATCAGGCCCCATCGCGACAATGCGTGCACCAGGACACGGCAGACCGACGCTGTCGATATGGCTCTCGGTCAGTTCGCCCGGCATGATCGTGGATGGCGACGTCGTCTCGGTCGCGCCGTAGCAGTTCATCAGCTTGAGGCCGGGGATCTTCGCCTTGAGCTTCTCGATGGTCGCGACCGGCATCGGCGCGCCGCCGAAGCCGCCGATGCGCCAGCTCGAGAGGTCGTAGCCGTCGAAATCCGGGTGGAGCAGGCAGAGATTGTACATCGCCGGCACCATCACCGTGTAGGTGACGCGTTCACGCGCGGCGAGCTTGAGGTAATCGGAAGCCTTGAATTCCGGCATGATGATCAAAGCGCCGCCGCAGCGGACCATCGTCGTGATGTTGGCGACGACACCGGTGACATGGCCGAGCGGCACGGCCGCGATCGAACGATCGGCCTGCGTCAATTGCAGGCATGACACGAAGACCATCGAGGAATGAACGATGTTGCAATGGGCCAGCATCGCGCCTTTCGGCTTGCCCGTGGTGCCCGAGGTATAGAGGATCATCGCGGTGTCCTCTTCGTTCACTTCGACCGGCGCGGGCGCCGGTGCATTGTCGGCAAGGACGGCGAAGCGAGATCCGGCGGGATCGTCATCGACGGCGATGCGGTGGATTACAGCAGGCACGTCCTGAGCATCGGGCAGCCGCTCGGCGAGCGCCGCCTCGTGAATCAGGATTTTCGCGCCGCAATCAGCCAGGACATAAGCGATCTCCGGCTTCTGCTGGCGCGTGCTGAGCAGCACGGTGACCAGCCCTTCATGCGCGGCGGCGAACAGCAGCAGCGGAAACTCGATGCGATTGCCGAGCAGGATGGCGACACGGTCGCCGCGCTGGAGGCCGAGCCTGCGAAATCCGGCAGCGATGCGCGCTGACTGCTCAACGGCCTGCTGCCAGCTCAGGCGGACATTGGCGCAGATCAGCGCCTCGCCATCAGCATTGCGATCGCGCGCCTCCGCGATCATCGCCCAGACGCTCGCAGGCCGATCCGAAAATGCCGGCACCACCCGATCGCCAAAGCGCGCCTCGAGACGCATCGGCGGGATCTGAGATTGCGACCAATCCATCGAAGGGCCCTCGGCTTGTTGCTCTTGTCAGCTTCCGCGCATGGACAGCCGGGTTGCGTCTTGTGCTGACCGGCTAGACCCCGATCACGGGAACGCCGATCACGACCGGATGGAACGCGAAGGCCAGTGCGAGATAGGCCACGATGCCTACCGCGACCGCGATCAGATCGTTGCTGACGCCGCCGACCGGTATCGGCGGCGCGCCGCTGTCGGCGCGATGCTTGAGGGTGATGCGATCAAACACCGCCCAGCCCAGGAACGAGCCGAACAGGATGATGGAGCCGAGATCGCCATTGGCGAGCAGGTGCGCGGCGGCCCATAGCTTGATCCCGGCCAGCATCGGGTGCTTCAACGTCGCATAGATGCGGCCGCGCAAGTAAGAGGCCACCACCAGGATGACTGCGGGCAGCATCAAGGCGAGCGTGATGTGCTTCATCGCCTTCGGCGGATACCAGACGTCGATCCATCCGGTGGCGCGATAGTGGGCATAACCCCAGATGATCAACGCGAGCCCCGCAAGAGAGATGAGCGAATAGAGGATCTTGTAGGTCCCCTCGCCCAGCCTTGCGATCGCCTGCGCACGCGCCTCACGTTTCGTCGTGAAAACATGGATGCCGAAGAACAGCACCAGCCCCAGGATCATGACCAGCAGACCCACGACATCCTCCCCGCAAAGCAGCCCCCCGGCCCTGAGGTATCATCGATTGGCTGCCGCTCGCAACTCTCAGGCCCTCATGGTGAGGAGCGCGCCCTTGCGCGCGTCTCGAATCATGCAGGCCCGGCTGCCGCAGCAACGGGGGCTTTCATCCTTCGAGACGCGCGTGGAGAACGCGCTCCTCAGGATGAGGGATAGCGCTAGTGTCCGAGCTTCCGATTATCAACATAGCGGATCGCGATCGGCCGCCCGGCCAGCGCACCGCCGAGACCGCTGGTGAATTTCAGCGGCAGGCAGGCGTTCAGCGATGCATTGATGGCATCAAGATAGATCGTGCGGGTGGCGGCCGGCACGCCCGCTGTCGCAAAGGTCAATCGCGGGGGGCCGACCAAGCCGCCCACCTTGTTGAAGCTGAATCGCACCGCCATCTGCATGCCCTCCCGCGCATTGTCCGCCGGCGGCGACCAGCAGCTGCGCAGCTCGGCGAAGAGGTCGCCGATGGTGTCGAGATCGTGATCCGGTTTCCGGTACTTGACGCGGTCGGCCTCGGACGGAACGCTCTGAATGGTGAGCTGGAGGTTCTGGCCGTAGGGATAGCCGATCTCGGGGATGCAGGGGCCGGACTCGAGCGGGCTGCAATAGGACGGCGTGCAGGGCCGGCCATCGAGCACGCTGCACGGTTCATGCGCGAACGGGATCGGATTGATCTGGCGACGCTGCGCGTCCGCTGCGATCGTTGAGATCGTCAGCAACAGAAAAACAACGATGCCACGCCACATGGAATGAGCTCGCAATGCCACGAGAAGAAGTGGCATTGCCCATGAATACGTCAACCCCGCGTGCATTCACATGCTCGCGCGTGAAGGGGCGTGTTGCGCCCTACCCCTTCTTCTTGACGTCCTTCACGTTGCTGAACTCGATGCCCTCCGCGCGCTCCTTGGTGTAGCCAAGATAGAACTCATTCCGTGCCAGATACACGGGATCGCCATCGACGTCGTCGGCGATGCTGGAGGTGTTGGCGGCGATGAAGGTGTCGAGCTTCTTGCGGTCCTCGGAGGAGACCCAGCGCGCCAGCTGGAACTCGCTGACCTCGAACTCGACCGGCAGCGAATATTCGGCCTCGAGACGCGCCTTCAGCACATCGAGCTGCAGCGCACCGACCACTCCGACAAGCGCCGGCGCGCCGTCGCGTGGGCGGAACACCTGTACCACGCCCTCTTCCGACATCTGCTGGAGCGCTTCCTTCAGCTTCTTCGCCTTCATCGCGTCGGTGAGCCGTACGCGGCGGACAATTTCCGGAGCGAAGCTCGGCACGCCGACGAAGTTGAAATCCTCGCCTTCCGTCAGCGTATCGCCGATGCGCAGCGTGCCGTGATTGGGGATGCCGACGACGTCGCCGGCGAAGGCCTCGTCCGCCACCGAGCGGTCCTGCGCGAAGAAGAATTGCGGGCTCGACAGCGGCATGCTCTTGCCGGTGCGCACGAGCTTGGCCTTCATGCCGCGGCTGAGCTTGCCGGAGCAGAGCCGTGCGAAGGCGATGCGGTCGCGGTGGTTCGGATCCATGTTGGCCTGGATCTTGAACACGAAAGCGCTCATGCGCGGATCGGTGGCCTCGACCTTGCGCTGGTCGCTGTCCTGAGCGCGCGGTTCGGGTGCGAACCTGCCAAGGCCCTCCAGGAGGTCGCCAACGCCGAAATTGCGCAGCGCGCTGCCGAAATAGACCGGCGTCAGATGGCCCTCGCGGAACGCCTCGAGCTCGAACGGCTTTGACGCCTCGGTGACGAGCTCGAGCTCGTCCTTTACCGCGGAGACATCGAGATTGGCGCTGAGCTTGGCGAGCTCTTCGATCGCGATCTGCTGTGCCGCGCCGGTCTTGGCGCCGCCGCCTTCCAGCAGCCGCACGCCACCATTGATCACGTCGTAGGTGCCGAGGAAGTCGCGACCGCGACCGACCGGCCAGGTCATCGGCGTGGTGTCGAGCGCCAGCGTCTTCTCGATCTCGTCGAGCAGCTCGAACACGTCGCGGCTCTCGCGGTCCATCTTGTTGATAAAGGTGATGATCGGAATGTCGCGCAGACGGCACACCTCGAACAGCTTGCGGGTGCGCGCCTCGATGCCCTTGGCGGCGTCGATCACCATCACGGCGGAATCCACGGCTGTCAGCGTGCGATAGGTGTCCTCCGAAAAGTCCTCGTGGCCCGGCGTGTCCAAGAGGTTGAAGACGAGGCCCTCGAACTCGAAGGTCATCACCGAGGTCACCACGGAGATGCCGCGCTCGCGCTCGATCTTCATCCAGTCAGAGCGGGTGTTGCGCCGCTCGCCCTTGGCCTTGACCTGACCGGCCAGATTGATCGCGCCGCCGAAAAGCAGCAGCTTTTCGGTCAGCGTGGTCTTGCCGGCGTCAGGATGCGAGATGATCGCAAAGGTGCGCCGCCGCGCCACTTCGGCGGCAAGCGGGGAACGGGCCGGCGATTCGGCTGTAGGGGTGGCGATGTCGGACATGGCGGGAGCGTGTGGCAGGGAAAGCGGGCCTGATCAAGCCTCATGTGGTGATTGCGGAGGCTTCCGGCCAGCCCCATATCGGCTTTCGGGAAGGACGGCCTTCCCCTTTCTCAGCACCTCGCCGCGGGGACGACCCTGCCTTGATTGGAGGGTCGTCATGGCCTGGAGCATCCTGTTCGTCGCCGGTCTCCTCGAGATCGTCTGGGCGATCGGCCTGAAATATACCGAGGGCTTCACCCGGCTTGTTCCGTCCGTGATCACGCTGGCGGCGATGGCCGGGAGCGTCATTCTGCTCGGGCTTGCGCTCAGGTCCCTGCCCGTGGGAACCGCTTACGCGGTCTGGACCGGCATCGGCGCGGTCGGCACCGCGGCGCTCGGGATCTTTCTGTTCGGCGAGCCGGCTAGCGCGCTCCGGCTTGCCAGCATCGGCCTGATCGTTGCCGGCATCATCGGGCTGAAGCTCGTCACTTGACGAGCTGGACCACCCACCAGGTCAGCGCGGCCACGATGGCCGAGGCCGGGATCGTGATCACCCAGGCATAGACGATCGAGCTTGCGACGTTCCAGCGCACCGCCGAGACGCGGCGCGCAGCGCCGACGCCGACGATGGCGCCGGTGATGGTATGGGTGGTCGAGACGGGAACGCCGAGATAGGTCGCCATGAACAGGGTTGCCGCGCCGCCCGTCTCGGCGCAAAAGCCCTGCATCGGCGTCAATTTGGTGATGCGCAGGCCCATGGTGCGGACGATCCGCCAGCCGCCCATCAGCGTGCCCAGCGCCATCGCCGCCTGGCAGGACAGCACCACCCAGAACGGCACCGAGAACTCGCTGCCGAGATGGCCCTGCGAATACAGCAGCACCGCGATGATGCCCATGGTCTTCTGCGCGTCGTTGCCGCCATGGCCGAGCGAATAGAGCGAGGCGGACGCGAACTGCAGGATACGAAAGGCGCGGTCGACCGCGAACGGCGTCGAGCGCACCGACGCCCAGGACACGACCGCCACCAGCAACATCGCGAGCAGGAAACCGACCAGCGGCGACAGCACGATCGCCAGGACCGTCTTGGACAGGCCGCTCCAGACCGCGGCCGAGATCCCCGCCTTGGCCATGCCGCCGCCGACGAGCCCGCCGATCAATGCGTGCGACGATGAGGACGGGATACCGAGCGCCCAGGTCACGAGATTCCAGACGATGGCCCCGACCAGCGCCGCGAAAATCACCTGGGCATCGACGACCGCGGGATCGATGATGCCGGTGCCAATGGTCTGGGCGACGTGCAGTCCGAACACCAGAAAAGCGATGAAATTGAAGAAGGCGGCCCAGAACACGGCGAATTGCGGCCGCAGCACGCGTGTCGAGACGATGGTCGCGATCGAATTGGCGGCGTCGTGGAGGCCGTTCAGGAAGTCGAACAGCAGCGCGACGGCGATCAGGCCGACCAGGACAGGAAAAGCCAACGCGGCATCCACAGCGCGGCCCCCGCTCTAAGCTCTGCGCACGACCTCCGCGCGAACGCGTTCCGCGTTCGTCGCGAAGGAAGACCGCTGCACGCCTGTCCGGATCATGCGCTACACTTGCTCGATGACGATGCTGTTGATCTCGTTCGCGACATCATCGAAGCGATCGGCCACCTTCTCGAGATGATCGTAGATTTCGGCGCCGACGATGAAGTCCATCGCATTGCCTTCGCGATGCTTCAGAAAGAGCTCCTTGAGGCCGATGTCGTGGAGATCGTCGACCCGCCCCTCGAGCTTGCCGAGCTCTTCGGTGATGGCAGTCAGCATCGCGACGTTGGGTCCGATCGACTGCATCAGCGGCAGCGCACGTCCCACCAGATTGGCGCATTCGATCAGGAGCGCGCCGATCTCGCGCATGGGCGGCTCGAAGCTGCGAACCTCGAACAACATGACGGCCTTGGCCGTCTGCTGCATCTGGTCGATCGCATCGTCCAGCGAGGTGATGAGGTTCTTGATGTCGCCGCGGTCGAACGGCGTGATGAAGGTGCGCCGCACCGCTGTCAGCACCTCGCGAGTGATGTTGTCGGCCTCGTTCTCGAACTGGTTGACGCGCTGGCAATAAACCGGCGTCTCCTGCCCCCCGTTGAGCATACCCTGGAGCGCGATGGCCCCCTGGATCACCGTCTGGGCATGCCGGTCGAACAGGTCGAAGAACCGCTCTTCCCTGGGCAGGAACGCACGAAACCATCGCATCATCGAGGTAGGCTACCGGTTGGAAATGGCCAGGCCCCAAGGGGCCGTCACAAAACTGTCATAGACCATTTTCGATCCGCGCGCGTGTCATCTCACGCCCGCGGAGCCGGATCATCCACCGCTTTCACGCAGCAAGTAAATTGAACTGGAATCAATTACTTAGAGCGATCGTCGGAAGTAGTGCGCGATTTCGCCGACGACGCCGCGACGGAAGGTGAGCACGCAGGTCACGAAGATCACGCCCTGGATGACCGTCACCCACTGGCCGAAGCCCGCCAGATATTGCTGCATGGCGATGATGACGAAGGCGCCGACCACCGGACCAAAGATGGTGCCGAGACCGCCGACGAGCGTCATCAGGACGACCTCGCCCGACATCGACCAGTGCACGTCGGTGAGCGAGGCATTCTGCGCCACGAAGACTTTGAGCGCTCCGGCAAGGCCGGCCAGCGTACCCGACAGGACGAAGGCCAGGAACTTGTACTGGTCGGTGCGGTAGCCCAGCGAGATCGCGCGCGGCTCGTTCTCGCGGATGGCCTTCAGCACCTCGCCAAACGGCGAGTTGATGATGCGGAAGATCAGGAGGAAGCCGGCAAGGAAGCCGACCAGCACCACGTAATACAGCACCGTCGGCTGAGACAGATCGAGGAGGCCGAACATGCGCCCCTGCGGAATGCCCTGGATGCCGTCCTCGCCATGGGTGAACGGGGCCTGGAGATAGATGAAGTACAGGAGCTGCGACAGCGCCAGGGTGATCATCGAGAAATAGATGCCCTGGCGTCGGATCGAGATATAGCCGGTGACGATCGAGAGCACGAAAGCCGCCGCGACGCCGACGAGAATGCCGAGCTCCGGCGGCAGCGCCCACACTTTGAGCGCATGCGCGCTGCAATAGCCGGCCGTTCCCAGGAACATCGCATGGCCGAACGAGAGCAGGCCGCCATAGCCGATCAGCAGATTGAAGGCACAGGCGAGCAGCGCGAAGCACAGCGCCTGCATCACGAAGAACGGATAGACTCCCGTGAATGGGACCGCCGCAAGCAGCAGCGCCATCACCACGAACACCGTCATCTCGTCGCGCATCGCGCGCGGGGTTGCCGGCAGCGTGTCGTCCGTCAGGGTTGTCATCTCAGGCCGCCCTTCCCGTCAATCCCGTTGGCTTCACCAAGAGCACCAGCACCATCAGCACGAACACGACGGTGTTGGAGGCCTCGGGGTAAAAATACTTGGTCAGGCCCTCGATCACGCCGAGCGCGAAGCCGGTGATGATCGAGCCCATGATGGATCCCATGCCGCCGATCACGACCACCGCGAACACGACGATGATGAGGTCGGCGCCCATGAGCGGCCGCACCTGGTTGATCGGCGCCGAGAGCACGCCGGCCAGCGCGGCAAGGCCGACGCCAAGACCGTAGGTCAGTGTGATCATGCGCGGCACGTTGATGCCGAAGGCGCGAACCAGGGTGGGGTTTTCAGTGGCGGCGCGCAGATAAGCGCCGAGCTGCGTCTTCTCGATCAGGAACCAGGTGGCCAGACACACCACCAGCGAGAACACGACGACCCAGCCACGGTAGATCGGCAGGAACATGAAGCCGAGATTCATGCCGCCCTTGAGCTGGTCCGGAATCGCGTAAGGCAGGCCGGAGGAGCCGAAGTAGTTCTGGAACACGCCCTGAACGATCAGCGCGATGCCGAAGGTCAGCAGCAGCCCGTAGAGATGGTCGAGCCCGGTCAGCCATTGCAGCATGGTCCGCTCCAGGATCATGCCAAAGATGCCGACGATGATCGGCGCCAGCAGGAGCGCCCACCAATAGTTGATCCCGCCCAGGTTCAACAGGAAGTAGGCGACGAAGGCGCCCATCATGTAGAGCGCGCCATGGGCGAAGTTGATGATGTTGAGCATGCCGAAGATCACGGCGAGCCCGAGACTGAGCAGCGCGTAAAACGAGCCGTTGATCAGTCCCACCAGTAGCTGAGCGTATAGAGCCTGCATCGATCCCGCACCCGGTCCCTTCGGCGTTCCCTGAAACTTGCCCGCAGGCCTCAAGACCTGCGCGACGTTATCTTACTTCTTCAAGAGCGCGCACTTGCTCTCGGATAGCGGCGTGAAAGCCTGGTCGCCCGGCACGGTGCCGACCAGCTTGTAGAAGTCCCATGGTCCCTTGGACTCCGAGGGCTTCTTCACCTCGAACAGATAGGCGTTGTGGATGGTGCGCCCGTTCGGCTGGATCTCGCCCTTGCCGAACAGATCGTCCTCGGTCGGCATCGACTTCATCTTCTGGACGATCTTGACGCCGTCATGCGGGTTGCCGCCGAGGGCTTCCAGCGCCTTGAGATAATGACGCACGCCGGCATAGACGCCGGCCTGCACCATGGTCGGCGGCGCATTGTTCTTCATCCTCGCGGCAAAGCGCTTGGAGAACGCCCGGGTCTGGTCGTTCATGTCCCAGTAGAACGTCTCGGTGAAGTTGAGGCCCTGGGCCGTCTCCAGGCCGATCGCCTTGACGTCGGTGAGGAACAGCAAGAGGGCCGCGAGCTTCTGGCCGCCCTTGCCGATGCCGAACTCGGCCGCCTGCTTGATCGTGTTGGTGGTGTCGCCGCCGGCATTGGCAAGACCGATGATCTTGGCCTTGGACGACTGCGCCTGGAGCAGGAAGGAGGAGAAGTCCGGCGTATTCAGCGGATGCTTGACGCCGCCGACCACCTTGCCGCCGTTGGCGGTGACGACCGCGCTGGTGTCGCGCTCGAGCGCCGCACCGAAGGCATAGTCCGCGGTCAGGAAGAACCAGCTGTCGCCGCCGGCCTTCACCAGCGCCTGTCCGGTGGTGTGGGCCAGCATGTAGGTGTCGTAGGTCCAGTGCACGGTATTGGGCGAGCACTGCGCGTTGCTGAGGTCGGAGGTCGCCGCGCCCGAGTTGATGTAGACGCCGTTCTTCTCCTTGATGACGTTGTTGACGGCCAGCGCCACGCCGGAGTTCGGCACGTCGACGATGACGTCGACCTTGTCGACGTCGAACCACTGCCGCGCGATCGCGGTGCCGATATCGGGCTTGTTCTGGTGATCGCCGGAGATGATGTCGATCTTCCAGCCCTTCGCGGCGAGGCCGGAATCCTCAACGGCCATCTGCGCGGCGAGCGTCGAGCCCGGTCCGCCGAGGTCGGCATAGAGGCCGGACTGATCGGACAGCGCGCCGATCTTGACCGTCTTGTCCTGCGCGAAGGCTGCGCCTGTCACCGCGACGGCAAGAGCAGTGGTCAGCAGCAATGACGCAATCGACATGGTCTTCATGCAACTTTCCTTTTTGAATCTTCTTGTCGGCAATATCAGACACCGAGATAGGTGTGGAGCTTGTCCATGTTGGCGGCAAGCTCCGCGTTGGAAAATCCGTCAATGATCTTGCCGTGCTCGACCACGTAGTAACGGTCGGCGACGGTGGACGCGAAGCGGAAATTCTGCTCGACCAGGAGGATCGTGAACCCCTCCTTCTTGAGCCGCGCGATGGTGTGGCCGATCTGCTGGATGATGACGGGCGCCAGACCTTCGGTCGGCTCGTCCAGCATCAGGAAGCTCGCGCCGGTGCGCAGGATGCGCGCGATCGCCAGCATCTGCTGCTCGCCGCCGGACAGCTTGGTGCCCTGGCTGCCGAGCCGCTCCTTCAGGTTCGGAAAGAGCTCGAAGATCTGATCGAGCGGCAGTCCGCCCTCACGGACCACCGGCGGCAGCATCAGATTCTCCCGCACGTCGAGGCTGGAGAATATGCCCCGCTCTTCCGGGCAGAACGCGATTCCCATGCGCGCGATCTTGTCGGAGGTCGCGCGGATGATCTCTTGGTCGTTGAATTTCACCGAGCCGGAGCGCTTGCCGATGATGCCCATGATCGACTTTAGCGTGGTCGTCTTGCCGGCGCCGTTACGCCCGAGCAGGGTGACGACCTCGCCCGCATTCACGTCGAAGTTGATCCCGTGCAGGATGTGGGACTCGCCGTACCAGGCTTCGAGGTTGCGGACCTGGAGGATGTTTCCGCCGGTCGTGGCCATGGCCGGGGCCTCGGCGATCGCAGTGTCAGGCATGACCGGCTCCCAGATAGGCTTCCTTGACGCGCTCGTCCTTGGTGAGCTCGGAATAATGGCCCTGCGCGAGCACCTGACCGCGCGTCAGCACGGTGATGATGTCGGAGAGGTTGGCCACGACGCTCAGATTATGCTCGACCATCAGGATGGTATATTTCGCGGAGATGCGCTTGATCAGCGCCGCGATCTTGTCGATGTCCTCGTGGCCCATGCCGGCCATCGGCTCGTCGAGCAGCATCATCTCTGGGTCGAGCGCCAGCGTCGTTGCGATCTCAAGTGCGCGCTTGCGCCCATAAGGCATCTCGACCGCGGGCGTGTTCGCGAACTCGCTGAGGCCGACATCGTTCAGCAGCTCACGCGCCCGGTCGTTGAAGCGATTGAGCACCGACTTCGAGCGCCAGAAATCGAACGAAGAGCCATGCTGGCGCTGAAGCGCGACGCGGACGTTTTCCAGCGCGGTGAGATGGGGAAACACCGCTGAAATCTGGAACGAACGCACCAGACCCATGCGGGCGACGTCCGCCGGCGCCATCGCCGTGATGTCCTGCCCCTTGTACAGGATTTTTCCGGCTGACGGTTTGAGGAACTTGGTCAAGAGATTGAAGCAGGTCGTCTTGCCGGCCCCGTTCGGGCCGATCAACGCGTGAATGCTCCCACGGCGAACCTTGAGCGCAACGTCGCGTACGGCGAAGAAGCCCGCGAACTCCTTGGTCAAGCCTTCCGTTTCGAGAATGAACTCATCGGCCAAACAGATTTCCCCCTGCCCGCGCCAGGCGCGTGGCTGTCCTTGTTGCTTCGGCTGTCCGGAGGCCTTGGAGCCCACCCGGGCCGCCGCCTCCGGGCGCGGAATATGCCGGAGGTGACGGGGGTTAGGCAAGGCGGAAAGCTGAGCAGATCACGCCTCCGGCTGGGACAAATGCTCCCTTGGTCGGAGGTGTTTTGATGCGTGCCTGCCCGGCCTCCCGGTTCGCAAGGCACCGGCCATCAAGCCGTCGTTAACGGTCTTTCGCGCCGTGCGCCAGCCTTCATCAAAAATTTTCCCGCAGGCTGGATCATGCGGGGGTCTTCACGTGCGGAGAATATTGCTTTGGATTTTGCAGGCGCCGCTCCCTCCGTCGTCAAGTCGATCCGGCAACGCGATCTCCTGAACACGTGGCTGCGACTTTATGCGCGCCAGCAGATCGCGCCGGCGATCTGGGAGTATCAGCCCGCGCGGCTCGAGGAGGAGCTGTCGGATCTCATCTACTATACGGTGGATTTCTCGGCCCCGACGCCGCGCCTCATCATCCAGAGCGAAGGCACACGCATCTCCCGTGCCTATGGACATACCGGCAAGGGCGTTCCGCTGGATGACTATATCGGGCCGCAACTCGCGCCCCTCGTGATGCCGATCTACCATCAATGCGTGGCACGCGGACTGCCCGTCTACAGCGTGGCCGACGTCGAGGACATCTATGGGCGCAACGTCGCCTATGAAAGGCTGCTGCTGCCGTTCCAGACCGACGGCAAGGTCTGTCACGTCATCGCTTCGGTCAAGACCTTCTGCGAGGACGGGGGCTTTGAGATCAAGAACCTGATGCGCGGAAATGACGCGCTGCCGCGTCCAAAGATGCGCGCCGTAATTGATCGCGAGCTGTTTCATCGCGCTCCCGGCCGCATCTCCCCTGCGGAAGTGGTCGAGCTATCCGACCAGCCGGATTCCGGCATCGTCACCGAGATCATCGAGTTGAACTAGCAGTCAGCGCGCCTTGCCGCCGACCTCCTTGGCATAGATCTCCGGCTTGAAGCCGACCAGCAGCTTGCCGCCGACTTCCAGCACCGGCCGCTTGATTATCGATGGCTGCGCCAGCATCAATGCCAGCGCCTTTTTCTCGGTGAGCCCGTCCTTGTCGGAATCGGGCAGCTTCTTGAAGGTCGTCCCTGCGCGGTTGAGCAGCGTCTCCCAGCCGACCTTGCCGCTCCACCGCTCGAGCCGATCCTTCTCAACGCCCGCCGCCTTGTAGTCGTGAAACTCATAAGGCACACCATGGGCATCGAGCCAGGCGCGGGCCTTCTTCATGGTGTCGCAATTCTTGATGCCGTAGATGATGTTGGGCAAGACGGTCCTCGCGCATGGCGTATCGTGCTGGGGCCAACGTTGTACGAAACTCCGCTTCGCGCGACAATATTGCGAACCACCCAACTCTCCGAACGGACATCCCATGCACGTGACGCACGATCCCGCAGCCGCCGCCTCGCCGACCATCGACTTCAACAGCTTCCTCGCGGTCGATGTCCGCGTCGGCACGATCGTCGACGCCAAGCCGTTTCCGGAGGCGCGCAAGCCGGCGTGGCGGCTGTGGATCGATTTCGGCCCCGTCATCGGCGTGCGCAAGAGCTCGGCCCAGATCACCGAAAATCACCCACTCGATAGTCTCGTGGGGCAGCAGGTCGCGGCCGTCGTCAACTTCCCGCCGCGCCAGATCGGCCCCGTCGTCTCCGAGGTGCTGACGCTCGGCTTCCCCGATGCGAACGGCAAGGTCGTGCTGGTGCAGCCGAGCAAGCCCGTGCCGAACGGCGGCCGGCTGTTCTAATGAAGCATCACGGCCGCTGCGGAATGCTCAACCCGCGCTGCACCGCCGGACGCGCAAGGCCGCGTTCGAGCCAGGCACCGACGGTCTTGAACTGGCTGAACTCGACGAGATCGCCCGCCCCGTAGAAGCCGATGAGATTGCGCACCCAGCCGAGCATGGAGATGTCGGCGATAGTGTAGTCGTCATCCATGAACCATTGCCGGATGGAAAGATGCGTCTCCATCACGCCAAGCAGGCGCTTGGCTTCCGCGACGTAGCGGTCACGGGGCCGCTTGTCCTCGAAATCCTTGCCGGCAAATTTGTGAAAGAAGCCCACCTGGCCGAACATCGGCCCGATGCCGCCCATCTGGAAGTGCACCCACTGGATGGTCTGGTAGCGGCGCACGGCGTCTACCGGCAGCAGCTTGCCCGTCTTCTCCGCGAGGTATTGCAGGATCGCGCCGGACTCGAACAGCGGCAGCGGCCTGCCGCCGGGGCCGTCGGGATCGAGAATTGCGGGAATCTTGCCGTTCGGATTGAGCGAGAGGAATTCGGCCGTCTTCTGATCGTCCTTGCCGAAATCGACGAGATGAACCTCGTAAGGCAGCCCGATCTCCTCCAGCATGATCGAGACCTTGACGCCGTTCGGCGTGGGCAGGAGTAGAGCTGAAGCAGCTCGGGAGGCCTGGCCGGCCAGCGCTTGGTGATGGGGAAAACGGATAGATCAGACATCGGCACTCCGGCTGCATCGCACGATGTGGTCTAATCTAGGCGAGCCGGCGAACGGGGCAAGGTCAGCGCTCGAGGCGGAGCGTCGCTCAAGGCGACCTACAGCGGCACCGTCGCGGAAGCCACGACCGGAGTCCTTGTCTCATGCTGCAATCGATAGTCGATAAACCATCGGCCTGTCACCAGCAGCATGGCCGTGAATGAAATCGCAAGCATCGCAGTCGCCCACTGGCGAACATCATACATGATCGTTCTTCCCACTGACGTCTTTTGCCCTCAACGTCAGCTCCAGCACCATGTTCCGCGCCTTCTGCGAAAATATTGCCTATTTTTCCCGATTAATGACAAGCCGACAAGGTGATTGGATGGGAGCATCGGCGATGCTTGCGCGTTGTAGGCAGATGAACATCGAGAAGCGCGCCCTGCTCGACCACGCCAAACGCTGTCGCCGCGTCGCGAACAATCTCGCCCATGACGCAGCCGCGCGGCGGCTGCGGGCAATGGCCGAGACGTACGAAGCCAGAGCGGCAAGATTGGATGACGAGAGCGACTCCTTGGACCCGAGCCGAAACGGTCGCAGGCATTTCGGAGCTGAGATCGATCGGGAGAATTGATCGATTCAGTAGTTGATCTCCATCCGCAATCCGCGCGGATCGAATTCCTTGCCGCCGACGCGCTGCCTGCTGTCGCGCGCCGCGACCGCGCAGGCGCACGCGTCGATGAGGTCGTCGCGGGCGATGCCAGTGCCGTGACGCAGCTTCAGCCATTTCGGCAAACGCGTGAAGCCGCGTTGCTCAAGCAACGAAATGCGCTGTTCGAGCCCCTGCGCTGACGTCTTCTTTGCAAGACGGACTTGCCCAGCGAGATTCCAGAAGATCAACTCCGGATGCGCCTCGCCGATCGTCGCCTGTCTGGTCGGCGTCATGGCGTCGTCGACCTCTCTCAGCTTGTCCCTGATGTTCCAGAGCTGCACCGATATTCCCCTCCCCTCGCCTTCGTGCGCCCAGTAATGGCGATTGGCTGCGGCCATGTCGGGAAAGGTCCAGAGGTCGCGGCGTGCACCGAGAAAGACGGCGGGTCCTACCAGTTCGCGAGCCCGCAGATCGCAAGCGCGGTAGCCGCTCGATTTCAATCCGATCGGCATGTCGATCATCGCGCGCGCATGCCGCATCGCGAGCAGGCGCGTCAGGCCCGGTGAATAATCGAAGCCGTGGTCGCCACGATCGTCGATCCAGGCTGAGACCCAGCCGAAACGAAATCCATCGAGACCGAGAAAATTCGACGTCATGCGTGCGTCATCTTAATTTGCTCGAGCAGCTTCGCTTGACATTCACAAGTCGCGGGCGTATGTCCCGCGCCCTCGCAAACACTTCCGTTTGCGACAGACACCATGAACCGAGCGATGTTGCACCGCTACGAAAGAATTGTCCGCATGCCGAATAGCCCAGAGCTATTCGATGTTGCATGCCCGGCTCATGGGAGCGATCTTGCCTGACCGCAAGATCGACCGTCCGCTTCTCACGGACCCTCCCGAGCCTGCCGCTCCGGAGGGTTTTTTGTTGCCCGCCGCGCGGCCCAACCGAACAACCCGGCATCGGCCGGAACGGGAGACCCGGATCCCGGGGCTCGCGCTGAGAAGGCGCGTGCCCAAGTGCGCGGGGCCTGCCGGAGGGAACGAGGCGATGAGCCGGACACCGATGGCAGAGCGAACCCAACGGGTTCGCAAACGGCGGCGCGTCGACAGCGCCGCGATAGATTTTTTTTAACTCGGTTTGCCGCGAGTGGTCGCGGCTCAACCGACGCTGGTGGTGAAGATGTCGGATACTTCTCCGCAAGGCAAAGCGGGTGATGCCTCCTGCCTTTGACACACGCACCGGGATGCGGCCTCGGAAAAGGTACGCACGCGGCCCGGCGCAGGTCCCTCCGCAAGGACGGCCCTGCGTTGTCGTCACTGAAAGCCGATATCGCCCGTTCCCCAGCGTACCCATCAACGGCCAGTGCGACAGCATCGGCCCGGCGGTGGTGAAGATGTCTGTTACTTCGGTAGAGCGCCGTCCTGGCCTGCCAGGACGGAGGTCGCGGGTTCGAATCTCGCCGGCTGAAATGCCGTAGCTCAGTTCTTGCTCCTCGGAGCGGCAACAGCATCGCCCGTTCCCCGCCAACCCCATCACGATCCGTGGTGAAGATTTCTGTTACTTCGCCTGCAACGCGAGAGGTCGCGGGTTCGAATCCCGCCCGGTGTCCCATGCACCGGTAGCTCAGCGGATAGAGCGCTTTCCGGCAAGCTTGCGCTTGCCGGGTCACAGAATCGCCTGTTCCCGGATCGTGTCCCTTTCGCGCCGGTGGTGAAGAGCGCTGTTACTTCGTGAATCACACTGTCGAAGGTTCGACTCCTTCCGGACGCAAGTCCGTAGCTCAGCGGTAGAGCATGTGGAGCCCCTCGTGGGCAGGACAGCCTCGCTTGTTCCCCGGCACCCCGTTTCATTCACAATCAACCCAAGAGGAGGCCGTCATGGTCAGGCTCAACAAGATCGTTCGCGCCTTCACGCGGGAGGGCGCGCGTGCGAGGCGCTTCACGCCCGAGATGGAGCTGAAGCGGGCATTGATGAACTGCCTCCTGTGGGAGGACCAGTTCTACGAGGACGGCGTTGCGATCGCCGACCGCATCAAGGCCCTGGTGCCCAAGGTCGCGCCTGCCAAGGTCGCAGAGCTTGCGATCGAGGCGCGCGAGGTGATGAAGCTGCGGCACGCGCCGCTGCTCGTCATCCGCGAGATGGCGCGGAGCGAGAAGCACCGCGGCCTTGTCGCGGACACGCTCGCCCGGGTGATCCAGCGTCCCGACGAGATGACGGAGCTGCTCGCGATCTACTGGACGGATGCGCTGGGGCCGATGCAGCAGCGCAAGCGTCAGCCGGTTTCGGCGCAGGTGAAGAAGGGCCTAGCCCGGGCGCTGACCAAGTTCGACGCCTATCAGCTCGCCAAGTGGGATCGCGACGGCGCGGTGCGGATCAGGGACGTGCTGTTCCTGGTCCACGCCAAGCCGAAGGATGCCGGGCAGGCCAAGGTGTGGAAGCAGTTCGTCGATGGCGAGCTCGCCTCTCCCGACACCTGGGAGGTTTCGCTCTCGGCCGGCAAGAACAAGCGCGAGACCTTCGAGCGGCTGATCGCCGAGCGCAAGCTCGGCGGCCTGGCGCTGCTGCGCAATCTGCGCCTGATGCAGAATGCGCTGGTCCCGCGCGAGACCATCGCAGGGGCGATCGAGGCGATGCGGACGGATCGACTCCTTCCCTATCGCTTCATCACGGCGGCGCGCTACGCGCCGGACTTCGAGCCCGAGCTCGAGGCTGCGATGCTCAAATCGGTCAAGGACCATGTACGGCTTCCGGGCCGCACCCGGCTCCTGATCGACGTGTCGGGCTCGATGTTCGCGACCCTCTCCGCGCAGTCGGAAATGACGCGCGCGGAGGCGGCGTGTGGCCTTGCCATCCTCGCGCGCGAGATCTGCGACGAGGTCGAGATCTTCACCTTCTCAAACGAGGTCGTGAAGGTCCCGCCCCGCCGCGGCTTCGCGCTTCGAGATGCGATCATCAACTCGCAGCCGCATGGCGGAACCTATCTCGGCAAGGCCGTGACGGAGATCGACCGCAAGGGCGATCGCCTCATCGTCTTCACCGACGAGCAGAGCCACGACCAGGTGCCCGAGCCGAGGGCGCGCGGCACCATGGTCAACGTGGCCTCGTATCAGCACGGTGTCGGCCACGGCGCCTGGACCCGCGTCAACGGCTTCTCCGAGGCCGTGGTCGCGTGGATCGCAGCGTCGGAGACGGCGTCGAACTGATGCGGAACGACAGCGGCCCCGGACGCAGGAGACTGCGCCCGGGGCTTTAGAACTCACCGGATTGATCCGCCCGCCCGAGGATTGTGCGAGCGGAATGACAAGGACCCACCACCATGCGACGACCCGATCCCTACATGGAACGCGCCCGCGAGCTCTGCCTTGCCGCCGGCGTCGATCCCGACTCGCGCGTCGGCGAAGGACGCGGCCAGCCCGCCTGGTGCCTGTACAAGGATGCCGCGCGCAAGGAGCATCTTGCCCGCGAGGCCAATGCCACCGCAGACTCCATCGCCGAGTTCCGCACCCAGGACGCCCGCTTCCAGAATGCGCCGCTGAAGGTGTTCGGCCCGCACGAGGACGCGACCATCGCGCAGATGCGCAACTGCATGGCGGTCGGCAACGTCGTATCCGGCGTGATCTGCGCCGACGGCCATCTCGGTTACGCCCAGCCGGTCGGCGGGGTCATCGCCTATGAGAAGCAGATCAGCATCTCCGGCGTCGGCTTCGACATCGGCTGCGGCAACATGGCGGCCCGGCTCGACACCCGCTTCGCCGACATCGCGCAGATCGCTCCAACGATCATCCGCGACGTCGCCAAGGTGATCTCGTTCGGCGTCGGCCGTGCCAACGCCGAACGGGCCGAGCACGAACTGTTCGACGACGGCGACGCCTGGCGCGAGAGCGACATGGAGGATTACCGCAAGAAAGCGGTGAGCCAGCTCGGCACTGTCGGATCGGGCAACCATTATGTCGACCTCATGCGCGACGAGGAAGGCTTCGTCTGGATCGGCGTCCATTTCGGAAGCCGCGGTCTCGGGCACACCTCCGCGACGCGCTACCTCAAGGCTGCCGGCGGCAAGGACGGCATGAACGTTCCGCCGGCCGTGGTTGACGAGGACAGCGAGCTCGGCCGCCGCTACATCGCGGCGATGCAGCTCGCCGGGCGCTATGCCTATGCGGGCCGCGAATGGGTCGTCGAGCGCGTCCGCCAGATCATCGGCGGCAGCGTGACCGAGACGGTGCACAACCACCACAACTACGCCTGGCGTGAGACCCACGACGGCAAGGATCTGTGGGTGGTGCGCAAGGGCGCGACGCCGGCGTTTCCCGGCCAGAAGGGATTCGTCGGCGGCTCGATGGGCGACGATGCCGTCATCCTCGAAGGCGTCGACAGCCCGGAGGCCAGGGCCTCGCTCTACTCGACCGTGCACGGCGCCGGCCGCCTGTTCGGACGAAGGGAGGCGAAGCGGCGCTTCTCGCGGGCGGAGATGGACCAGTGGCTCAACGAGCGCGGCGTCACCTTGATCGGTGCCGACCTCGACGAGAGCCCGATGGCCTATCGCCGCCTGCCGGACGTGCTGGCGCAACATGCGGGCACCGTGAAGGTGCTGCACACGTTGCGGCCGTTCGCGGTCGCGATGGCCGGCGAAGGCGAGTTCGATCCCTGGAAGGACTGACAACGACGAGCGGGAGGCCCAACCTCCCGCTCGCTTTGCCCTTGTCGCAGCCTGAGACAGACGAACGAGCCGACTCTCGCGTCAGTTCGCGCCTACGGCCTGGTAGGCCAGCCGCTTGAACTCGAAGAAGAACGGATTCCAGAAGCCCATGTAGCGCTGGGCCATCAGCACACCCGCAGTATTGGCCTCCGGGCAGATCCACCAATGGGTGCCGGCAAGACCGCCCCACTGGAATTCGCCGGTCGAATTCGGAGGGTCGAACGGCGTCGGCGCGAAGGTGACGGCGCCGCCGAGACCGAAGCCCTTGCCGGGGATCGGCCCGAGAGTTGCGAAACGGATGGTCTGCCCCGCTCCTAGCTGGTTCGTCATCATCAGCCGCAGCGTCGCCGGCTTCAGCAGCGCATCAGACCCGGGCAGCAGCGCACGCACCAGTGCGAGCATATCAGGCAAGGTAGAGACCAGACCGCCGCCGCCCGAGAGCCTCGGGAATGGCCGCCGATAGGCCTGCGGAAAGGGAAGATTGTCGGCACGCGTGAGACCCGGCTTCATAGGGTCAAGCACGTCAGCACCATTGTAGAGCGCGACCAGCCTGCCCTGCTGCGCCTCCGGCACGTGGAAGCCGGTATCGATCATGCCGAGCGGGTCGAAGATGCGCGCTTTGAGAAAGACGTCGAGCGGCTGGCCCGAGACGACCTCAACGACACGGCCGAGTACGTCGGTCGCCACTGAATATTCCCAGGCCGTGCCTGGATGATAGGACAGCGGCAGATCGGCAAGCTTGTCGATCAGGTCCGAGAGCGGGGTCAGAGGATTGAGCACACGCGCATCGTTGTACCCCTTGAACAGCACCGTGCCGGGATCGAAGATGCCGTAGCTCAGGCCGGAGGTGTGGGTCAGAAGCTTGCGGATCGTGATCGGGCTTGTTGCGGGCTCGACGTCCGAGAGACTTGCCGCGCCCTGCTTCAGCACCTTGCGATTGCCAAGCTGCGGCAGGACCTTTTCGACGGGGTCATCGAGCCCGATGCCGCCTTCCTCGACCAGCAGCATGATCGCGCAGGTGACGAAGATCTTGGTGTTGGAGAACGCGCGGAAAATATGGTCCGGCCGAAGCGCTGTGTTCGCCTCGCGATCGGCAAAGCCGACGCATTGCTGATCGAGCACTTCGCGCCCGCGCAGCACCGCCCAGGATGCGCCTGGAATGATCTCCTGATCGACGTAGCGCTGCATCGCCGTCCGTGCGGCGGAAAAATCAGGTGTCCTGGCGTCCATGTAATCCCCCCTGTTATGGTTGGAATCGATATAGCGCGAATTCGTGCAATATGAAGCCCTACGCGCGGCTCATGCCTGTTTCATTAGCGCAGTGACGTGCAGGCGCCGGCGAATCCACATGCCCTGCCGTTCGTAGAGCGCGATCGCCGACGTGTTGCTGGAAAACACGTGCAGGAACGGAATCTCGCCGCGAGCCTCGATCCGGCGCGCGACCGCCGCGAGCAACGCCTGCGCG
This sequence comes from Bradyrhizobium sp. in8p8, assembly GCF_000426845.1. Taxonomy (GTDB): domain Bacteria; phylum Pseudomonadota; class Alphaproteobacteria; order Rhizobiales; family Xanthobacteraceae; genus Bradyrhizobium; species Bradyrhizobium japonicum_C. The sequence goes on from NZ_AUGD01000002.1 coordinate 620,854, forward strand.
TAGCCCCGCCCACGGTAGTCCGGATGCACGCAGACGGCGGTCATCTCGACAAACTTTCCCGGCTTCATGCGCTCCCCCGTCATCGCAACCAGTTCGCCGCCGGAGCGAATGCCGAGGAACGTGCCGAGCTCATGAGTACGCCGCGCGAATGGACCGGGCTTCGTCAGCTCGGTCAGTGCCATCATCGCGGGCACGTCGGCCGCCCCCAACGTGACGATCTCGGCATCGCGCAACGGGCTGTCGGCCGGCGAGCCGATCATCTGCTCACCTGTATCGGCGAGCACCACCTTGAAGCCCGCGGGAACCTCGACCGGCTCCGGCGTGAACAGCGCAGCCACCTGAGAACCGGACAGCAGATCACCGAGCGCAGCAAAGCTTTCCGCCGACATGTCGGCCATGTCGGCAAACGGCGTCATGTCCACGGGATAGCGCAGCGCCCGTGGGCCGCCTTCGGCCAGGTGCCTCTGGCTCGTCGTCAACGCGCTCCAGATCGGACGATCCAGCAGCGCCAGATCGGTGTCGGACATTGGCCTAGTCCTTGTCGAAGCTGACGATCACGGCCGCATTGGCGATCAGGATCGGATCGTTGGCCGCTTCCGTGGCCGAGGGAATCTCCAGCCCGCCTTTGACCGCCGTAACCGTTACGGTGCCGTAAGGCAGCTCCTTGGCGACGGCTTCCTTGTCGACGGCCTCCGGGTTGGGCACCGCAATCGTGACGTCGACGAACATGTCGTTCGCGGTCTTCCCGATCATCCGGAAGAAGCCGAGGCTCGAATGTCGGATCGCATCGGACACCGCGCGCTTTGCCGCCTTGGTAGCGTCCCTGCCGTGAACGTCGACGCCCATGCCCATCTCGGTGACACAACGAACGCGGGTCATTTCATAGTCCTGTGGTTGGGTTGGTAATGCTCAAGCGGATTGTTATCGCATTTGGGCCGATCCGCATACTCCGTCATTGCGACGAGCGGAAGCGACGGACCAATCCAGCCGCCTCTCAAGAACGATTCTGGATTGCTTCGCTGCCCTCGCAATGACGTGTGTAGCGGAGAAGGCCCAGACTCACGCCTTTGCCTTCTCGTGCGCCCTTAGCTCATCCACCAGCACTCGCACGTTCTCCGAATAATCGACCGGGATGGAGACCAGATGCACGCCGCCCTCCTGGAATGCCTCTTCCAGCGTCGGTCCGAAGCGGTCGATGCTCTCGATGCGATGTCCTTTCGCGCCATAAGCCTTCCCGTAGACAACGAAGTCGGGATTGCGGAAGGTCATGCCGTAGTCAGCGAAACGATCGACGGCCTGCTTCCAGCGGATCATGCCGTAGGCATTGTCCTCCAGCACCAGCACGACCAGATTGAGCTTGAGTCGGACAGCCGTCTCCATCTCCTGGCTGTTCATCATGAAACCACCGTCGCCGGCAATGGCGAGCACGCGGCGGTCGGGATATAGCATCGCGGCCATCATCGCCGACGGGAGGCCGGCGCCCATGGTCGCAAGCGCGTTGTCGAGCAGCAGCGTGTTCGCGACTCGGGTGCGGTAGTTGCGCGCGAACCAGATCTTGTACATGCCGTTGTCGAGCGCGACGATGCCGTTCTCCGGGATCACCCGGCGGATGTCGTGCACGATCCGCTGCGGGGTCGGCGGCCAGCGCGCTTCGGTGGCCCGGTCGGCGAGGTGCTTCAATATCTCTTCGCGCAGCGGGAGCAGCGCCGCCGCCTGCGGCAGCCTGCCTTCGATCCGATCCGCGAGCAGCTCCAGACTTGGGCCGACGTCGCCGACGACCTCGGCGTCGGGAAAGTAGACCAGCTCCACGCTCGCCGGCGTGTAGCTCACGTGAATCACCTTCGGGCCCGCCGGCCCCATGATGAATGGCGGCTTCTCGATCGGGTCGTGTCCGATGGCGACGATCACATCAGCCGCATCGATCGCGTCGTGGACGTAGTCTCGCTCGGACAGCGCTGCCGTGCCCATGTAGAGGTTGGTGCCGCCGGGCACGGTGCCCTTCCCCATTTGCGTGGTGAAGAACGGAATCCCGGTCCGCTGCACGAAGCTTGCGATGCCATGCGTCGATCGCGGTCGGCTGGTCGCAGCGCCCATCATCACCAGCGGACGCTTTGCTGCCAAAATCAGTTCGGCGGCCCGATCGAGCGCAACGTGATGGGCAACCGGAATCTCGATCGGATGAACCGGAATCACGGGAGCCGGCGGCACTTCATCGCCCGCGATGTCCTCGGGCAGCTCGAGATGCACCGGCCCGGGCCGCTCCTCCATCGCGACGCGAAAGGCATCGCGCACCACGGTCGGGATGCTGGAGGCGCTGACGATCTGCCGCGACAGCTTCGTCAGCGGCTTCATGGTCGCGACCACGTCCACGATCTGAAAGCGCGCCTGCCGGCTGCTCATGATCGGCTTCTGTCCGGTGATCAGGATCATCGGCATGGCACCGAGATGCGCGTAGGCGGCGCCCGTAGACAGGTTGAGAGCACCAGGACCAAGTGTCGACAGACAGACGCCGGGCTTCCCGGTCAGCCGACCATGGGTAGCGGCCATGAAGGCCGCAGCCTGCTCGTGGCGGGTCAGGATCAGCTCGATTTTGGAGGTGCGGAGGGATTCGACCAGATCGAGATTCTCTTCGCCGGGAATGCCGAAGATTTTGTCAACGCCCTCATTCTCAAGCGCCGCAACGAACAGATCCGATCCCTTGACCTTGCGCTCCTGCCCGCTCATGTCGTCTCCGCTTGCTGTGCTGGCTCGGCCGCGTGCCGCCGCAGCCGGCACATGGTAGCGAGCTTCCGCTCCGGCACAACTCACAATGAGGCGCACAATTGCGCCCGATCGGTTCGCCACCGTTGACAGGTCATTTTATCTGACTAAAGTCAGACATCATGCTCGACCCGGTCTCCCGCGTCCGCCGCTTCAACCGTGCCGTCACCTCCGCCGTCGGCGCGCTCGACACCTCCTTTCTCGGACGCGGCCGGCCGCTTGGTGCGGCGCGCGTGCTCAATGCGATCGGGCACGGGCGTTCCGATGTGGCGGAGATCCGCGACTATCTCGCTCTCGATTCAGGGCTGATGAGCCGCCTGCTGCGCAGCCTCGAAGACGAGGGGCTGATCGAGACCGCCGCGCATGAGGACGATGCGCGGCGGCGTGTCGCAAAATTGACGCGCGCGGGCCGGCGCGAGTTCGCGGCCTACGAAGCGCTGTCGAACGCGCAGGCGGAAGGCCTCCTCGCGCAACATTCGCAGCGCGAGGCCTTATTGGCGGCAATGGACCTGATTGCCTCCGCGCTGACGCGCGAGCGCGTCGCACTTGACGAGGTGGACCCGCGGAGCGAACAGGCGCGCTACTGCCTCGGCGAGTACTATGCCGAGCTCGGGCGCCGCTTCAGCCAGGGCTTCGACGTCTCGCTCTCGCGCGATCCTGATGCCAAGGACATGCGCCGGCCGCGCGGCACCTTCATCGTCGCGATGTCGGACACACTGCCGATCGGTTGCGTCGGGTTGAAGGGAACTGATCACGGCTACGCCGAGATCAAGCGGCTGTGGGTCGCGCCGGCAGCCCGCGGATTGCGGCTCGGCCGGCGCCTGATGGATGCAGCCGAGGATGCAGCGCGGGAACTCGGCATCGGGCTGCTGCGGCTCGACACCAACAGCGCGCTGCCCGAAGCCGGCCAGCTCTATCGCAGCACGGGCTGGCGCGAGATTCCCCGCTTCAACGATGATCCCTATCCGGACCTCTTCTTCGAGAAGCGCCTCTGAGCTGGACCTGTTTGCGGTGCTCGTGCGTTGCGACCCGGACCACAGGAGCCTCGCCATGACGACAGACGAGCTCGCCGAGTTCTACCGCGACTACATCGCCTGCCTGAACCGGCGAGACTGGCCGGCGCTCAGACAATTCGTGCACGAAGACGTCGCCCACAACGCGCGGCCCCTCGGGCTGCCGGGCTATCGCGCGATGCTGGAACGGGACATTCGGGAGATTCCCGATCTGCAATTCCACATCGAGATGCTGATCTCCGCGCCACCCCGCATCGCCGCCCGACTGAAGTTCGATTGCGCACCAGTCGGGACATTCCTGGGTCTTGCCGTCAACGGCAAGCGCGTGTCCTTCTGCGAGAACGTGTTCTACGAATTTCGCGACGGCAAGATCCGGCAGGTCTGGTCGGTGATCGACAAGCTCGCGATCGAGGCGCAACTCTGACGCCCCGCCTTCATCCGGAGCTCACGCCGGCGCCGGCGCCACCTCGCCTTGCGGCTTTGCGAACGGCCGGAACGTCATCGCCATCAGGAACGCACCAAGGCCCATCGCCCACGAGGCGATGTAGAGCCAGGCGTAGCTCGAGAAGGCGTCGTAGATCAGGCCGCCGGCGAGCGGGCCCGTGGCCATGCCGAGGCTGCCGGCCATCGCCGTGCCGCCGATCACCGTGCCCATCATCCTGAGCGGAAAGTTCTCGCGGATGAGGACGGCGTAGAGCGGCATGGTGCCGGCGTAGATGAAGCCGAAGATGGCGCCGACCGCGTAGAACGTGGCAAGCTGGTTGGCGAAGACATAGGCGAGCGCGCCGAAGGCCTGCAGCAGCAGCCCAGAAACCAGCACGCGCTTGGCGCCGAAGCGGTCGCCCATCAGGCCGAAGGCGATGCGCCCGCCCAGGCCGGCAAACCCCTCGATGCTGTAGATCGTCACCGCCGCGACCAGCGGAATGCCGCAGCTCACGGCATAGCTGACGGTGTGGATGATCGGACCCGAATGGGTCGCGCAGCAGAAGAAGTTGGTCGCGAGCAGGATGAGGAATTGCGGCGAGCGCAGCGCGTCGCCCATCGACATCTCGGCCTGCGCAGCGCCCTCGCCCGGTGCGACAGCAGCCTGCGCGAGCGCCGGCGGACGGCGCACCAGGAACGAGACCGGGATCATGATGGCCCCGACCACGAGCGCGATGATCTGCATCGAGGTGCGCCAGTCGTGGCCGGAGACGAGCCAGGCCGCCAACGGCGACATCGTCATCGGCGCCATGCCCATGCCGGCGGAGACCAGCGACACCGCGAGGCTGCGGTTTGTGTCGAACCAGCCGGTGACGGTCGCCATCATCGGCGCGAAGATCGCCGCACAGGACGCGCCGACCAGGAGGCCGAACACGATCTGGAACACGATCAGCGAGGTCGCATGGCTCGCGGCTAACAGGCTGAGCGTGAGCACGATCGATCCCGTCAGCACCACGGGCAACGGGCCGAAGCGATCGGTCAGCGTGCCCCAGGCCATGCTGGTGAAGGCCATCGCCAGGAAGCCGACCGTCATCGCGCTGGAAATGCCGGTCACCGACCACCCGGTGTCCTTTGCGATCGGCTGCAGGAACACCGGCAGCGAAAACATGCCGCCGACTGCGACGCAGCCGAGCAGGCCGCCGGCGGCGACGATCACCCAGCGATAGTTGGAAGAAGTCATTTGGGTCTCCCGTCAGATCTGTCTGGGTGAAAGACGAACGGGAACCGCCGCAGTCGACAAGCTGATGCATATTGTGTGGCATCGTTTGCGAGCTGCCAACAAGCCTGCGAAAACAACCCCATGCACAGTAGCCGGTCGCTGCAGGATCAATGACTTACGGCGTCAGCAACGTGCAAGGCCTGGACCGTCCTTTGACTCGTCGGGCAAAACACCGGCACAAATGCCACATCCCGCCGATCCTGATCTCGTCCACGACTCCGATCGTGACCACGGCTGGTCCGTTCGACGGCCGGTTCCCGCACAGGGACGTCACGCCGTATGCGGCGTGACGTCCCTGCGAATTTTCATGCGGCGGCACGACGCCGCCAATCCGTGACGGTCAACCAGACCGCCGAGACCAGGAAGTAGAGCGCGCCGACCGCGGCATAGCCCGCGACATTCGAGATCGACGGGATTGCTGGCATCGAGGCCTGAAAGATGAAGAAGCCGCCCGCCAGCGCCGACTGGCCTCCGCTGAGAACCATGGCCCATTGCGCGCCAAACAGCTTCCAGCGCCGCAAGGCAGTGCCGAGTTGGAGCAATCCGGACAGGATCGCCCAGGCGCCGAAGATTCCGAGCACCCAGTTCATGCTGACCTGCAAGGCCAGGATGACCGCAATGGTGGTCGCCAGGCTGACGAGCACGTTGAGGCCCTGCGTGCGGTTCTGGTTCAACCCGCCGTTCGAGAGCGCGTCGAGATAGTTGGCCGCGGCGTCCCATGCCGGATACGCAACGAGTAGCGTCGCCGCGATCACCGCAGATGACGGCGCGATGGCCAAGGCCAGAACGACCCAGCCAACGGAAAACGCCGCCCGCAGGAAGTAGTACTGCTTCAGCCATTGATCGGCCGTATCCGAGGTCAGTTCATGAGCTCTCACTTCTTTTTCCTTACCTACTAGTTGGTAGATTACGAAGCGGATGCATGCCCACCGCGCGGGCTTGCACCGCGTCGATCTCCTCAGTGCCTGCTGGAAAGCCGATCCAGCAGCGGCCGCGTGATGGTCCCGAACATCTTGGGATCGCCATAGGCGCGCGCCGACAGCATCGCGCCGTGAACGGTTGCCATAAACGATTCCGCCTCGATCCTTGCCGTGCTGGCGAGTTGCAATCGTCCCTGCCGCTTGCCGCGCTCCATCGCCGAGGTCAGCCACGAGGCCAGCGCGCGGAAATGAGCTCGCACTTCAACGGCGACTTCCTCGGGCAAGATCGGAAGCTCGCTTGCCAGGAGCGCACACACGCAGAACGGAGCCGTCGCGTCCTTGATACATACCTCCCAGTACGCGATGTAGCTTCTGAGCTGCTCGCCGGGATCCGCAACGTTGCGTTCAAGCGCCGCCAGTCCGGCTTGCGCCTCCTCGCGATAGCGCGACACGAGGGTCCGGACCAGATCGACTTTGCTGGCGAAATGGTGGTGAATGCTCGGCTTGCGGATGCCGACGACATCGGCGATGTCGGCGTAGCTGAAGCCGTTGTAGCCGCCCGCGATGATCAGGGTGCGCGCGCAGGCGAGAATGTCGTTGGCTGTGGATGAAACGTTGCTCATGGCCAGTCATCTACCTTCCAGTTGGTAGATACTCAAGATGAGAGTGCTTCAATGATCCGTGAGTGGTAGGAGCCTCCATGACCATCCGCCCTGTCCTCCGCTACCCCGACCGCCGGCTTGCGAGCCCTGCCCGTCCGGTCACTGATTTCGACGACGCCTTGCGCGAGCTTGCGCTGGACCTGCTTGATACGATGCGCGCTGCGCCCGGCATCGGCATCACGGCGCCGCATATCGGCGTGCCCTTCCGTGTCGTCGTGCTGGAGCTCGATGCCGAGGCCGGCCCGCAGACCTACGTCAACCCGGAGATCACATGGAGGTCGCCCGAGATGATCCTGCATCGCGAGGGCAGCGTCTCCATGCCGGGGATCAATGACGAGGTGCAGCGTCACGCCCGCGTGCGGATCAGCTATCAGGATCTCGACGGCAACATGCACGCCGAGGAGTCGGAAGGTTTGCGCGCGGTCTGTCACCAGCACGAAATTGACCAGCTTGACGGCATGTTCTGGATCCAGCGGCTGTCGCGGCTAAAGCGGGAGCGGCTGATCAAGAAGTTCGAGAAGATGTCGCGGAGTTCACAGGCTGGATGAGAGAAGCGGAGCGGCACCATATACGCTCCCGCAGTCCGGACTGTGCTGCGACGCTCAAGCCCTCTTCCCGCCGCGCTTGGTCATTGGCGCGGTGCGACGTTCGCGTTTGCCTCGCGCGATCTCGGTCGCCAGCGCATCGAGCTTCGGCTCCCAGAACGTCCTGAACTGGCCGATCCACGAATCCACGGCGCGGAGGCCCGCAGCGTCCACCGAATAGAGGCGCCGTTGCGCCTCCGCCCGCACGGTCGCAAAACCGCTCTCGCGCAGCACCTTGAGGTGCTGCGAGACTGCCGCCTGCGTGATGCCGAACTCGGCCCCGATCGCTTCGACGACCTCACCGGATGCCATTTCCCCGGGCGCGAGCAGCTCGAGGATGCGACGGCGCACGGGATCGGCGAGGACTTCGAAGGCGTGCATCAGCTTCCTGTGCCGGGATGCGTGATATCGGGCGGCGTCTCGCCGCGATAAAAGGCGATGGTGCGGTCCGACCGCTCCTTCGCCGTGGCCGGATCGACCCCGCCTGCCACATGCGCCGCACGCCAAGATTCGCCGCTTGTCGTCATAAAGTCCTTGCCCTCCGGCGAGACCATCCAGGCCTCGGCCGTTTCATGATCGACCGATGCTCCGGTCGCAAGGTAGCGCTCAAGACCCGCAAGCGCGAGGTCCCAACCGATGCCCACCGCACCCGGGCCGAACTGGTCCCAATGATCCCCAATGATCGCGGTGTGCTCAAGCGTCAAGCGCGCCTGGCTTCGCTCTGCGCTCAGAGTGACGTCGATCCAGCTCGTGGCGCCGCCGAATTCCCACGTCGCTGCAAAATGGGTCGGCGGCGTGCAGGAGGTGATGGTGCCGCCGGCATTGCCCTTGACCTGGTAGCGTCCACCGAGCCGAAGGTCACCCTCGACCGGCGCGAACCAGCGCGGGATGCGCTCCCTGCTGGTCACGGCGTCCCAGAGATCGTCGACGCTGGTGTCGTAGAGCCGCGTCAGCGTCACCGCACTCGCCGGCTTGCCGTCCTTGTCGAAGCTCCTCACCGAGCGCGTCACAAGCCCCAAGACCCGGGCGACGTCGATCTGCATTTTCGGTTCTCCCTGGCGTTCTCCTGTCGAACCAATATCGATTTCCAATTATATAAGTCAATACTTATATTATGAATGCTCCACTGCGTCAAACCGCCTCGCGCGGCGAGGCGAACCAAACAACGGCCACGGCGTCTATTCGTGCCTCCCCAGCCACACAAGACGGAACGATGTCATGAAAGTTCGCAAATTCGCCCTCGCCGGCGCTTCGCTCGAACGCTCGCCGGGACAAGACGGCGATATCTTCGCCGGCAATGTGATCGACCAACGCCACGGCGGCCCCATCACGATCGGTTTCGGCCGCTACGCGCCGAACCAAAATCTCGATGAGACGATGAAGGTCGACGATGTCATGATCGTCCTCGAAGGCAAGCTGTCGGTCACGAGCGACGGCAACACCGTGACCGCGGGGCCCGGCGAGATCGTCCATATGCCGAAGGGCGAGACCGTCACGATCCGCTCACACGAGCAAGGCGCCGTCACCGCCTACGTCACCTATCCGCATTGGCAGGAGGCGTGACGACGCCGCTTGAGGGGTGACGGGGCAGTCGCGCAACTCACTTCGTTCGTCCCGGATCTCGCTTTCGCTCCATCCGGGCTACGAAGAAGCCAGTCTTGACGCGCCCTACCCGCCCGCCATCAGCGCCTTCGCCAGCGCCATGTAGGCCGGCAGCGTCAGCGGGTCGTTGGCGGCGTTGCCGGCCATGGGATGCGAGGCGTAGCGCGCGATCACCATCTCGGCCTTGGGGTCGATGTAGATGCCTTGACCGTAAACGCCGCGCGCCATGTAGGCGCCATGTTCGTTGTGGGTGACCCACCACTGATTACGGTATGACGCGCCGGGCAGTGTGGTGTAGCCGGCCGGCTTGAATTTTTCGGGATCGCCGCCGCGCGCGATATCCTCGACCACCCTCGGCGGCACGATCTGGCGGCCGTTGAAGCGGCCGTGATTGCGCATGGTCTCACCGAAGCGGGCGAGATCGCGCAGCGTGGTGGAGAGACCGCCGCCCCCGCTCTCCGTGCCGATGCGATCGACGTGATAATGCGCGTCCTCCTCCGCTCCCATCGGCTGCCAGATGCGCTCGGAGAGCAAATCGGAGAGAGACATGCCGCTGACGCGCCGGCAGATCCAAGCGAGCACGTCGGTGTTGACGGTCTTGTAGGCGAAGGCCTTGCCGTGCTCGCCCTGCTTCTTCTGCGCGATGAGGAAATCAAAGATGGTGGTCGGGCCGTCGTAGTCGGGCGGGATGGGAGCCATGCCGTTGGCACGCCGCAGGCCCCACACGTCCGAATTCTTGTCGGTGTAGACCTCGGTGTAGAGGAGCCCCGTGGTCATATCCATGACCTCATGCACGCGCGCATCGCCAAACGCGCTTGCCTTCAGCTCCGGCACGTAGTCCGTCACCGGTGCCTGCGGATCGATCTTGCCCTCGGCGACCAGCATGCCGGCGAGCACGCCGGTGAACGACTTCGTCACCGACATGCCGATATGCGGCTTGTGCGGCTTCAGCGCGCCGAAATAGCGCTCATAAATCAGCGTGCCCCGGTGCAAAACCGCGATGCCATCGGCATAGGTCTCCTCCAGCATCTTCGCGAACGTCATTGGCCGGCCGTCCATCGTGGTCGAAGCGACCGTGCCGATGTCATGGTCGTCCCGCGGCAGCACCGACGCCGGCCCCGCCCCGCGCCACACATTCACCGTCGGCACCAGCTGGCGGATGTTGCTCCAGGCCCAGCGCAGTTCGGGGAAGCTGCGGAACGAGCCGTCCTGGAAGGTGATGGTGCGGTCGGGCGAGGGCGGAAAGCCGCGCATCCAGCCGAGGGCTTCGGGGTCGGTTTCAACGGCAGTGGCGGGAGGCTGGCTGGCGGCAGTCGCGACGGGCATCAAGGCGGGCTCCGGAGGGGGCGATACGGATGTCGTATCACGAGAGGACGTGACGGAGATCCGACGTTTGCGCCGGGCGCCTACGCGCGGTCGGGACGGCAGCAGCGGCCGGCTGCGACCAGGCAGAGGCCCGATCTGCTTATGCTACAGCGACGCTAGTCGCCCTCTCCTTTCACTGCGACAGGAATTTGAAGGGCTCGGCCGGTGCGAACTTGTCCGACACTTCTCCTGCATAGATCGGGCGGCTGGTGAGATCGAGGCGGCGGGGCTTGGAGCCGGCGGCCAGATCGAGCTTGGCGAGGTCAACCCAGAAGATCGAGGGATTGTAGGACGACTCGAAATAGTACCGCTTGGCCTGAATGTCGGAAACCGAGCGCCAGATGGTCCCGGCGATATTCGGCTTGCCCGCCTCGGCAAGGCCGAGCGGCACCGAGATCGCGCGGATCATGGAGAAGGACGTGGCCACTGCCAGCCTGTTGTCCTTCTCCTTCGGAGCATACTGGAGAGCCCAGCTCGCGCGCACGAAGCGGTCGGAAGAATTGATCGTGCCCGGCAGGAACGAGAGGCCGTCGATGTTTTTCCAGTAGGTCGAGATCGCCAGCTGCTGGTCGAAAGGCGGCGAGTTCGTCATGACCGTATAGGATCGGTTGTGGTGAATGACGAGCTTGCCTTTCACGTACTCGAAGATCGCGCTGTCCCCGGAGGCGTCCGCCAGGGACAGGTGCCCGCCTGCGGCGTTGCCATCGGGAAGCGCTGGCGCGACAATGGCAAACGGCTCGCGCGAGAGGGCTTCGACGGCCTCGGCCACTGTCGCGAAGTTGTCGAGTGCATATTGAGTCCAGGCTCCGACCGACATCAGCGGCTTGCCCGAGGCCTTGGCGTCGCCATAGTCGGTCTCGACGAGGTAGAGCGTGTTGGCGACGAGGCCGGCGGTGTTCATGCCTTCGACGGTCGCGATGTTGTAGAAGGATGCGACCACGGACCCGTATTTCGACGTCCAGGAGACGGAGCCACGCCCCACGCCTCCGTCGCGCGCCATCCCTTGCGGGAACGCCCAGAGATCGGTCCTGGGATCCTCCATCCAGTCCATCGACCGCGCAACGATATAGGTCTTGTTTCCCGTCTCGTAGACGAATCGCGTGCAGGCATCGGCGGCCGCGCTCGTGAGTGTGAGGGCGATACAAACCACCCGCCCAAAGATCCGGATCTTCTTCATAAGACAACCTGTTACCGTGCAACGATCGGCAGACTGTCGGGGCAATATAAGCTGAATGTCAACGCCCTCACCGCCTACCACACGGATCGAGCCACTTCCCCGGTTCGGGCTTACATCGGTCCTCGCAGAATTTGCTCGAACCGTGGAAATCGAATCGGCCCCTGGCGCCGCCGTCGCAGCGGGTGGCGCTCACATCGGCAGACCCAGGAACTTGAATGGCTCGGCCTCCTGGAAATTCGCGGTCGCATCGCCGGCAAAGATTCGCGACTGTTGGGGGCCAAGATCGAGCTTCTTCACTCGCCCCTTCTCCGGTGAAAAATCGATTGTCTTGAGATCCACCCAGAATGTGTTCGGAGTCAGCACGGACTCGAAGAAGTAGAGCTTGCGTTGATGGTCGGCCACCGTGCGCCACCGCGTCGAGGAAATGTTGGGCTGATCCGGCGTCGAAATGCCGAACGGCACCGACACGTTCCGGATCACGCTGAAGACGCTGGCCAAGGCACGGTCGGGATTTTCATCTTTTGGAACCGCGTTGACGTAAAAGGATGCCCGCGCAAACCGGTCTGCGGCGCGGTTGGTGCCCGGCAGCATCACCGTGCCGCCGATCTCCTTCCAATATTCGTTCAGCGCCAGCTGCTGTTCGAAGACCGGGGAATTCGTCATCACCTGGTACTTGCGGCCGTGATGAATGACCGGCCGGCCATTGACGTATTCGATGATCGCGCTGTCGCCCGTGGCGTCCGAAAGAGACAGATGAAGCGTGGCGAGCAATTTCTGTCCGGGCACGTTGTCGGTGACGATCATGAATGGATCCGTCTCGAGTACCGCAACCGCATCCTGAACGGTGGCGAAATTGTCGAGCACGTATTGGGCCCAGGCGGCAATGGACAGGCCGGGCTTGCCGGGACCGAACTTCGGGTATTCGGACTCGGTGAGCCAGAGGACGTTGGCGACCAGTCCCGCCTCGTTCATGCCGTCCGACGTCGAAACGTCGTAAGCGGAGGCAACCACGCTGCCGAATTTGGATTTCCATTTCAGCGAGTTCGGCCCGACCTCGCCGCTGCGCGCCATGCCTCTCGGGAATATCCAGAGATTGGTCGGCATCTCAAACCGCCAGTCCATCGACCGCGCAGTGACGACCTGATTGTTGGCGCCGAGATAGACCAGTCGCGTACAAGCGAGCGAGAGCGATGGCGCGATGGCGATCACAGCCGCCAGGCTCGCCGAGAAAATGCGCGATAGGGCCGGACTCTTCATTGTCATCGACCTCGCAACAGCGTTTGAACCGACAGGAACACGCTACCAGCTTCGAGGATCGTCACAATGACGTAGGTCAAACAAACCGTCGCGGAGCGGGAACGAGAAGAACGCCCTCCGACACCACTTCATCCGGCGATACGACCGACTTTCGCCCCTTGCTCCCGCTCTATGCAAGTATTGGTAGTACATTGACTTCAAGAGATAACAAGTTCGCTTCCCGGGACTCTCCATTCTCAGCGCGCCAGCATCCAGAGGCCAAGCCCGATCAGGACCACGCCACCGGCGCCGCGGCTCAACGCGGCATAGCGCGTATCAATGACCTTCTGCACGGTGAATGCCGCGAGTCCAAAAATGACGAGATCGTCGAGCATGAAGAACGTTACGTACAATCCGATGTAGGCGTAGTATGCTCCGGTCGAGAGGTCTGCCAGCGCGAGCATATGAGTGTAGATCGCCGGCAGCGCCGCCGAACACGCGAACTCGATCGCGTTGACGGTAAACGCCAGACCGACGATCAGCAGCAGACTTACCAGGCCGACGGGCGCGGCGACGATCTTGCGGATTCGTTGCATCGTCTGCTGCCGCTGTTCGGTATTGCCGACGTCGCAGACGGTCACGCCACGCGTCACGGCAAGCTCATAGAGATGATCGATGCCGATCCCGATCGCCACCAGCCCAACGATCTGTGTGAGCGGGCGGATATGACCGACCACGAGGAATGTGTTCAGCCACGCCGTCATGAACAGGAAGTAGAGCACGCCTGACGCGAGGACGAAGCTCCCCACCAGCCACCAGATCTTGCCGTAGTCCTTGATGCCCGCGATCAGCGAGATCAAATAGACGAGGACCCACATGGCGCAGGGATTGAAGCCGTCGGCGAGGCCCATCAGAATGCCCAGCGTCGGAAGGGAATAACCGACGGGGTCAATGTCTCCCAGCCACGGCAAGCTTATTTTGCGGGCGGCGTCCTCCGGACGCGCAATCGCGGTCTCATCAGCCACAAGAGCCAGCAGGTCCCTGCCCGTTTTCTCCGCCGACTCGAAGCCGAGCAGGTAGCGCGAGCCGCGCACGAAGAGGGGAACGCCAAGTTCGTGCTCCGGTATGGCGTGCTGACGAGCAATGGCAAGGAACAGGGTTTCGTTGGCCGAATTCGACACATCGTGAAGGACGAAATCGACACGCGGTTGTGTCCTGAGAAACTCGATGGCCCTGTGGCAATGAGGGCAGTCCGGATGAAAGAAAACGTGAAGCCTTCCATCGTGCTGCCAAGCAGACGTGCTTTCAGGCGACGGCGCAACATTTGCAGTGAGTTGCAGGGCCGCAAAGATCAATCCGAGCACGATGACCAGCGCAATGCGCAGCCGTGTCGAACTTAGTGCCGAGAGACGGATCATTCAGGCAGGCTCCGAGAACGCGAACAGCCTGAGCTACTGCCTGGCGGTGCCCCTTGAAGTTGATCTTTGTCAAACCACGCCAGTTCGACTCCCGCTACGAGAGAGCACGTCGTGCGGAGTGAAGCCTACTCGATCGGTTGGCCAGCGTGCTTGCGCTGGTCGCGCTCGGTATGGCGATGCACGGGCTTCCCGAGGGGATCGTCGCTGCACTCTGCCGCTTCGCAGCGGTCCTTTCTGCTCGCGTTCCTTGCCGCAGCCTTGACCAAGGCCATCGATCGGCAGCTTCTCTACCCCGTCTTCAGCAGCCATCGGATAGGCATTGCGATCGCCAGCAGCGTAATCACACCCGCCGCCCACAGCGCCACGAACCATAACAGCTGCCTCCAGGTTCGAGACACACGCAGCATCAGTGATACCCCTCGCCGTGCCGCACCTTGCCGCGAAATATCCAGTAGACGTAGCCAGTATAGACGAGGATCACCGGCACCAGCACCGCCGCGCCGACGAGCAGGAACAACTGGCTGCTGGGATGCGTGGCTGCCAGCCAGATCGTAATGGAGGGCGGCACGATCATCGGCCACATGCTGATGCCAAGCCCTATGTAGGACAGCACGAAGAAGCCAAGCGCGCACAGGAACGGCACCACATCCTCGCCCTTGCCGAGCGCGCGATGAAAGCGCCATGCCAGCAGGGCCACGAGAACTGGCACAGGCGCTGCGTAAAGCATGTTTGGCAGCGTCAGCCATCGCTCCCGGAACGCCGGGCTCTGGATGACCATCATCACGGATATGACGGCAATGAAGCCGAGCGTCGCAAAGCCGAGAACGCGTGCATAGTTGCGGCAGCGTGCCTGAAGCGCGCCGTCGGTCTTCCAAACCAGCCAGCACGCGCCGAGCAGGCCGTAGCCGACAACCAGGGCAATACCGGTCAGAACCGAGAAAGGCGTCAGCCAGTCCCACCACCCGCCGGCGTAAGCACGCCCCTCCACACGAATGCCCTGCACGATGGCGCCAAGGCAGACGCCCTGGAGGAATGCGGCGGCAAAGCTGCCCCACGAGAAGGCGCGGTCCCACCATGTTTCACCGGCGGGCGTCCGCGCTCGAAACCGCATTTCGAAGGCCACTCCGCGAAACACCAACGCGAGCAGCATCAGAATAAGCGGCATGTAGAGCGCGGGAAAAATCGTCGCGTAGGCCAGCGGAAACACCGCGAACAATCCGCCGCCGCCGAGGACGAGCCAGGTTTCGTTGCCGTCCCAGACCGGTGCCACGGAATTGACCATGACGTCGCGGTCGGCTCTCGCCACCTCGGCCGGAAACAGGATGCCGACGCCAAGGTCGAAGCCGTCCATCATCACGTAGAGCAGCACGGCCGTGGCGATCAGCAGGGCCCATATCAGTGTGAGGTCGATGCTCATGGCCTGATCCCCGCTTGACGCGACTCTGCTCTGTGTGTCGCCGGCGCCCCGGCTATCAACGCTGGGGCCGGCGTAATGCCGGCCGTGCGGACCGGCTGGCCCTGTGGCGGTCCGTGCTCGCCGGCTTCAGGCGTCTGGCGGAAGAGGTGAAACAGATACGCGATCCCCGCGCCGAACACGACGAAGTACACGACTACGAATGCCGCCAGTGACGCGGCCACGGCCGGCGCGGCGATCGGCGCGACGCTATCGGCAGTCCTCAGGAGTCCGTAAACCGTGAATGGCTGGCGTCCCGCCTCCGTCACCGTCCATCCGGCCGTCACCGCGATCAGCCCCGACGGCCCCATGGCCACGGCAAAGCGGTGCAGCCACGGGGTGTCGTACAGCCCGTCGCGCCAACGCAGAACGAGCGAGGCCATGCCGAGCACGATCATCAGAATTCCCAGGCCGACCATGATGCGGAACGCCCAGAAGACGAGTGGAATGTTGGTCGGCCATGTATCTTTCGGGAAAGCCTTGAGCCCCTTGACCTCTCCATCAAGGCTGTGCGTCAGATAAAGGCTCGCGAAGCCAGGAATGGCAATTTGGCCGCGCGTCACCCCGGCTTCGGCATCCGGCATGCCGAACAGGATGGAGGACGCACGGCGTTCGGTCTCGAAGTGGCCTTCCATGGCCGCGACTTTGACCGGCTGATGGTGGTACGAATTCACGCCATGCAGATCGCCGATCAGGAGCTGCATCGGCGCCACGATCGCCGCCATCCACATCGCCATTGAAAACATGATGCGAGCGCGTTCGTTCATCCTGTCCCGCAGAAGGTGCCAGGCGCCCACGGCCCCCACGATCATCGCGGTCGTCAGGTAGGCCGCGGTGACAGTATGGGCGAACCGATAGGGGAACGACGGATTGAAGATGATTGCGAGCCAGCTCTCGGGAATGAACTGGCCGTCCGGCCCCGTCCCATGTCCCGTCGGCGTCTGCATCCAGGAATTCGCGGCGAGAATCCAGAAGGCCGAGAGCAAGGTGCCGCCCGCGACGAAGCAGGTCGCGACGAAATGCAGGCGCGGACCAACGCGGCCAAGGCCAAAGAGCATCACGCCAAGGAAGCCGGCCTCGAGAAAGAATGCCGTCAGCACTTCATAGCCGAGGAGCGGTCCGAGCACCGGCGATGTCTTGTCGGCAAACACCGACCAGTTCGTGCCGAATTGGTACGACATGACGATACCCGACACGACGCCCATGGCGAAGGCGACCGCGAAAATCTTCAACCAATAGCGGTAGGTATCGAGATAGGCGCCGCGGCCCGTCCACAGCCACAGACCTTCGAGCACGGCAAGATAGCTCGCGAGTCCGATGGTGAAGGCCGGAAACAGGAAGTGCCAGACCACCGTGAAGGCGAACTGGAAGCGCGCAAGATCCAACGCGCTGGGCAGTAAGTCGGACATAGCTCCGCCCCCGACATCAATTGCGGCCCGCAGCTAACGCTTTCAACCTGCGCTGGTTCCAGCTGCCTCGATCATCAGATGTCGAGAGTCTTAAGCATTCTGCGAGCACTGTCTGGAGGGTATCCTTGGCACACTACGGTCTCAAGACGTCGGAATGTCCTACCCCCCGCACGGTCTGCAGCCGACGAGCTGCGAGTGCGTTCGACGCAAATGCGTTCTCGCGGCGTCGAAGCTGCCAGTGCCGGGCATCGTTCGATCCTAAGCCGACGCCGGTCTCTGCACGTTTGGCGGTGGAGCAGCATCATCGGCGTCTGGATCCCGACCCTGACTCCTGTCGAGTTGTCGCATGACCGGCGTGACAGTCAGTCCGTGAAGCAGAATCGACAACAGCGCTACGAGGCCAACGATAGCCCACAGCCGCTCGCCGACGGTCAACTCCATATGGTTGAGCCCATAGGCCAGATAGTAGAACGAGCCCACACCTCGGATTCCGAAGAAGGCCAGCGTCATCTTCTCCGAGAAGCGAGCCTTGAATCCAGCCAGCGCAATCAAACCGCCGATCGGCCGGATGACGAGCAGAATCGCCGCCGCCGCCGCCACGTCCACCAACTCGAGCGGGCGCAGCAAACCGCTGACCAATGCCCCGCCGAACAGCAGCAGCAGGACCATCATGGCCAGCCGCTCGACCTGCTCGGTGATGTCGTGCATTTGCCTGTTGAATTCGTGGTCGCGGTGCGATCGGCGCAGCGTCAGTGCGGTGACGAAAACGGCAAGGAAGCCGTAGCAGTGGATGAGTTCTGTCACACCGTAAGAAACGAACGTGGCCGCGATCGCGATGAGACCGTCTCCCGTCCTCGACAGCTTCGTGTCGGCGGGAACGTGAAACGTGAGCCAGCCGAACAGCCGGCCAATGAGCCAGCCACCGATGAGGCCGGCGCCAATCTCCCACAGCACATTGTGGAGCAGCCACTGCCCTGCCCAGGGTTCACCCGTTGCCATCGCCAAACCGAGCGCGATCGCAAGATTCACGAACGGGAAGGCGAAGCCGTCGTTCAAGCCTGCCTCGGATGTCAGCCCGAAGCGAACCTCATCCTCTTCCCCGGTCTTGGGAGGCCCGACCTGGACGTCGGACGCGAGCACCGGATCGGTCGGCGCCAGACTCGCCGCCAGCAACAGCGCCGCGATCCAGGGCAGGCCCAGCATCCATCCCCCCAATGCAGTGATTGCAAGGATTCCGATCGGCATCGTGATCGCCAGCAACCGCCAGGTTACGCTCCACTTTCGCCAACTGAACGGGCGATCGAGCTTCAAGCCGGCCCCCATCAGCGCAATGATCACGACGAACTCGGTGAAACGCTCGGTGAAGTCCGGGTAGTTGAGCGGCAGTGGCCGGAGCGAGACTGCCGGCAGCGAGAAGATCGCAGCACCAATCCCGATGCAGACGATCGGCAGAGACAGGGGAAGCCGCTTTAGGGCGAGTGGTAGCCAGGCAACGAGCGCGATGAGCAGGCCCGCTCCTGTCAGGATCAGGATGTATGGCTCTGGGGCAAAGGAGGAGACTTGCACATCCCTTTAACGCCGCAGAGCCGTGAACGGTTCACACGCGGAGAGCAGCCGTGAACTGTCGACACCTGCGATTGTTTCGGCGCACGCGAACGACGCGGTGAATCTCACCGTTCGACAAAGGACCGCCGTCCCCCTAAATCAATACGGCTCTCTCATTCCCACTCGATCGTCCCGGGCGGCTTGCTCGTCACATCATACACCACCCGGTTCACGCCCTTCACCTCGTTGATGATGCGCGTCGCCGTCTCGCCCAGGAATTTCATGTCGAACTGGTAGAAGTCCGCGGTCATGCCGTCGGTCGAGGTGACGGCGCGCAGGCCCACGACGTAGTCGTAGGTGCGGCCGTCGCCCATGACGCCGACGGTCTTGACCGGGAGCAGCACCGCAAAAGCCTGCCAAATCTCGTCGTAGAGGCCGTGCTTGCGGATCTGGTCGATGTAGACGGCGTCCGCCTTGCGCAGGATGTCGAGCTTGTCGCGGGTGATCTCGCCGGGGCAGCGTATGGCAAGGCCCGGGCCCGGGAACGGGTGGCGGCCGACGAAGATTTCGGGCAGACCGAGCTCACGCCCGAGCTTGCGCACCTCGTCCTTGAACAGCTCGCGCAAGGGCTCGACGAGCTTCATGTTCATGCGCTCGGGCAGACCGCCGACATTGTGGTGCGACTTGATGGTGACTGACGGTCCGCCGGTGAAGGAGACGCTCTCGATCACGTCGGGGTAGAGCGTGCCTTGCGCCAGGAAATCGGCGCCGCCGATCTTCTTGGCCTCGGCCTCGAACACCTCGATGAAGAGGCGGCCGATGGTCTTGCGCTTCGCTTCCGGGTCGGTGACGCCCTCGAGTTCGCCCAAAAACTGTTTCGAGGCGTCCACGTGCACGAGGGGAATGTTGTAGTGGTGGCGGAAGAGGTCGACGACCTGCTCGGCCTCGTTGAGGCGCATCAGGCCGTGATCGACGAAGACGCAGGTGAGCTGGTCGCCGATGGCCTCGTGGATCAGGACGGCCGCGACCGCTGAATCGACGCCGCCGGAGAGGCCGCAGATCACCCTGCCCTTGCCGACCTGCGCGCGGATCTTGGCGATCTCCTCCTCGCGGAAGGCGCGCATGGTCCAGTCGCCGGTGAGACCGGCGATCTTGCGGACGAAGTTGCGAATGAGTTTTGCGCCGTCGGGCGTATGCACCACTTCGGGATGAAACATCAGGCCGTAATATTTGCGCCTCTCGTCCTGGATGATCGCGAAGGGCGCATTCGGCGAGGTGCCGGCGACGGAGAAGCCCGGCGGCATCTTGGTGATGCGGTCGCCATGGCTCATCCAGACCTGGTTCTTGCTGCCCGACGACCAGACGTCCGCGAACAGCTGGCTGTCGGCTTTCACCTCGACATCGGCGCGGCCGAACTCGCGGTGATGCCCGCCCTCGACCTCCCCGCCGAGCTGTGCCGCCATGGTCATCTGACCGTAACAGATACCCATCACGGGCACGCCGGAATCGAAGATCGATTGCGGCGCGCGGGGCGAGCCGGCCTCATGCACCGACTCGGGGCCGCCGGAGAGGATCACCGCCTTCGGCTTCATCTCGTCGAAGGCGGCTTCGGCCTTGTTGAACGGGACGATCTCGCAATAGACGCCGTCCTCGCGGACGCGACGCGCGATCAGCTGCGTCACCTGGCTGCCGAAGTCGACGATGAGAATCTTGTCGTGCGCCGAGGCCACCGAGGGCGTCGACGCGGAGCGGTCGTTCTGTGCTGCTGTCATGGCCAGCAGATACGCTGGCGCGGCCCGGGCCGCAACCGCGCGGCTGCGCGCGCCCACATGCTTCTTTGGGCATGGACAGGGCTATAAAGGTCAGTAATACTGACCTATTATATCCGCCCCCCGAGAGGGCCATCAGGGAGAACGTCATGCCACAGCATCATCCACCGTCAATGCTGGCCGCGCTCGGCCGCACCTGGGTCGAGGCCTGGAACGCGCGCGACCTCGAGCGCGTGCTCGCGCTCTATGACGAGGCAGCCGTGATGACCTCGGACCGCATCCCCGCGATGGGGTTCGACGCCAGCGGCACGGTGCGGGGCAAGGAGGCTTTGCGCGCCTATTGGGGCAAGGCACTCGGGCTGCTGCCGGAGCTGCATTTCTCGCTGATCGATCTGTTCGTCAGCCCCGACAGCGTCGTGGTGTTCTATGCGAACGAGCGCGGGAAGAAGATCTGCGAGTATCTGCGGGTGAACGATGCAGGGCTGATCGTGCAGGGCTCGGCGAACCATTTGGTGCACTAGCCTGTCCGTCGTTGCCAGCGTAGCGAAGCAAATCCAGTATCTATCCCCGGATACAGTCCTGGATTGCTTCGTTGGAGGCTCCCCGCAATGACGGAGTTTGTTGCTATGTCATTACGCCAAGCATCGCCCCCCATTCAGGACTCCCCATGAAGCTCCCCACCTCCCCCTTCACCGTCACCGACTGGAGCAAGATCGACGTGACCACGCATCCCGGCGAGAGCGGCGAGGCAAAATGGCGCACGCTCACTATCGGCGATCTACG
Organism: Bradyrhizobium sp. in8p8; assembly: GCF_000426845.1. Lineage (GTDB taxonomy): Bacteria > Pseudomonadota > Alphaproteobacteria > Rhizobiales > Xanthobacteraceae > Bradyrhizobium > Bradyrhizobium japonicum_C. The sequence continues at coordinate 642,252 of NZ_AUGD01000002.1, forward strand.
GGTGCGGATGGTGGAGTATTCGCCGGGCTATGTCGCCGATCATTGGTGCGACCGCGGCCACGTGCTCTACGTGCTGAAGGGCGACCTCGACTCCGAGCTGCGCGACGGGCGCAAGTTCAAGCTTACGGCGGGAATGAGCTACCAGGTGTCGGATTTTGGCGACGCCGCGCACCGGTCCTCGACCGCGACGGGCGCCACGCTCTTCATCGTCGATTGAAGCCGCAACGGTTAATTTGCACCGCAAAATAGCAAACACGCGCGACATGCCGAGCCGCGGGTGGTGCCTTGAAGTAGCCCAAAATTCTCGCTATATTGTGATCATCGATACTTGGCCGAACGACTGGGCCGCTTCGCTTCGTTACCGACGGGCGCGCACGCTTCAGATGACTTCTCCAAACATCGACTGAACAGGATCAAGGGCGCAGCGACGCGTACCGGTCCGCGTGCGTACCCTCTCTAACAAAGGAAACTCCCATGGCTATGGGCACCGTGAAGTGGTTCAACACCCAAAAGGGTTATGGTTTCATCCAGCCGGACGACGGCCAGAAGGACGTGTTCGTCCACATCAGCGCGGTCGAGCGCGCCGGCCTCTCCACCCTCAACGAGGGCCAGAAGGTCTCGTTCGACATCGTCGCCGATCGCCGCAGCGGCAAGTCCTCGGCTGACAATCTCCGCGTCGGCTAACGCCTGCGCATCGTTCTGACCACGGACGTACCGGCAGAACGCTAGACTCAGAAAGCCCCGCGGCCGGGATCCGGTGCGCGGGGTTTTGTATTTGAGGCCGTCAATCCGGAGCGCTCCGCAGGACGAGCCCCGGAATGACTACTGAGGACCACTTAGCCGATTTTCCTCAGCACCGACACGAAAAACCCGTCCGTCCCCGTCCGCCGCGGCGTCATCAGCCAGCCTTCCGTCGACTTCAGCGCGGCCTCGCCAAAAGCTTCCGCCTTGTCCCAGAGCACGCTCGCGGTCTGCTCGGGGGGGACGACCGCGAATTCGGGATGGCGTGCGGTGAACGCCCTTACCTGCTCCCCGTTCTCCTCCGAAAGCACCGAGCAAGTGATGTAGGCGATGCGCCCGCCAGCCTTAACCAGCGGCACCGCCCGCTCCAGCACCTCGGCCTGGTCGCGCAGGCGGATCTCCAGCGCGCCCGGGCGCATCCGCCATTTGGCGTCGGGGTTGCGACGCCAGGTGCCGGTTCCCGTGCAGGGGGCGTCGATCACGACGAGGTCGGCTGTGCCTCGGATATCGGCCAGCGGATCCGCCTCGCCCTTGGGCGTGCGGACGTCGGCGTTGTGGACGCCGGCCCGCGACAGCCGCTCATGGATCGGCGCGAGCTGGCGCTTGTCGCGGTCGGTCGCGATCAGCCGGCCCTTGCCCTGAATGAGGGCGGCGAGCGCCAGTGTCTTGCCGCCGGCGCCGGCGCAGAGATCGATCACCTGCTCGCCGGGTTTTGCCGCGGTGAGCTGGGCCGCAAGCTGCGATCCCTCATCCTGCACTTCAATTGCGCCCTTGATGAAATCCTCTTCCGCCTGGATGCCGGGATTGCGCGCATCGGCCGAAAGCTCGATGCGCACGCCGGTTGCGGACCAGGGCGTCGGTTTCGCATGAAGATGAGCAAGCGCGCGCAGCACCTTGTCGCGATTGGACTTTAGCGTGTTGACGCGCAAATCGAGCGGGGCCCGACTGGCCATCGCGGCGGCTTCCGCGGCGCGGGTCTCGCCGAATACTTTTGCAAGATGCGGGTCGAGCCATTCGGGGTAATCGCCGGCGATCGCCGAGGGCGCGTCCTTGAGGGAGCGCGAGGCGAGCGCGGCCTGCTCGGCCTCGGTCAGCGGCGCCGGCGCAAACCGGCTGCCGTCGAACAGCGCGGCCATGGTGGCCGTATCCATGTTGCGCTCGAGGCGGAGCATGCCGATCAGCCTAGCCCGCGCGGTATCGGAATCCATCAGGAATGCGCTCGAGGCGTAGCGGCGCAGCACGTCCCAGACGAGGCCGGCAATCGCGGCGCGGTCGCCGGAACCGGCGAAGCGGTGCGCGGTGCCCCACTCCTTCAGTGCCTTGGCGGCGGGCACGCGGTCCCTCTCGATGGTGTCGATCAGTTCGATGGCTGCGGACAGCCGTGCAGCGGGTGTCATTTGAATTCTTTCGAAGGGCGCGGAGCGCCTAGATCAGCAGCAGAAGCTTCAGCGCGAAGTAGATCCACATCGCCAGCAGTACCAGCACGCCGGCGAGCCACACGGTGGAGCGGCGGCCCAGATCGTTCGAGGAGACGAAAACACCCGCGTGGGCAAAGCGCGTCACCACGAACACCCAGGACATCAGCACGATGAAGAGATCGGCGCGGCGGAGCGGCAATGCCAGTGCGATCAGGACGTAGAACAGCACCGGCAGCTCGAACTGGTTGCGGTAGCAATTGGCGATCTGTGTGGCGCCCTTCGGCCAGTTCGGCTCGCCCAGCGCAATGTCGCGGATCTTGGTCTCCCCCGCGACCAGCGTCTTGCGGCGCGCCATGACCATCCCGATCAGAAGCGCGAAGGTGAGAGCGACCTGCACGAAGACCGGCAGCAGGACCATTTGAACGGACATCGGAACTTTCCCGGGAGGCGAAATGCCGCCGCCCGTCATTAGCGGCGACTCTTGGCGCTGACAATGAACGACTTGAACCGCCGTTCCCGCTTCGGCGACCAACCGCCGATAGTTGAAGCGATTTCGGCCGCTTGGGCCCGACGCGAGATGGCGCCATGAACACCTTGTCCAGCCTCTTCACCGCATCCGCCAGCGGCCAGCTCGGCATTCTGATGTCTGCGCTATCGGGCATCGCGACGGCGCTGGCGGTCGCGCTGGCCATGACGGTGTACTTCCGCCTGAGCTATCGAACTTGGCGCGATGTCGCCCGGCATGGCCTGGCTGCGTTCGCTGCACTCGCCTTGTTCGCCTTTGCCGCCTACGACATGCGCCACGCGGCGCTTGCTTATCTCGGCCTCAATCCGTCCAAGCCCGCCATCGAATTCGAGATCCGCATGCCGCGGGAGATGCTGGCGGCGGTCACCGACAGCCAGATCGAGCTGCACACCGATCGCAACCAGACCCTGGCGCTGGTCGATGGCGTGCGGGATCTTGCCGACGGGCGGGCGGTGCTGCGCGGCGCGGTGGCGCTCAACCACCGCACGGCCGACCGCGTCCTGGTCGTGAACCTGCCCGGCAAGGGCACGTTCGAATTCCGCCTGCGTCTGCCGGCGCAACCGCATCGCTCCGAGCAGTTCGGTCCCTGGCATCTGGCCGACCGAATCGCATCGCCGCTCGCCGGCGCGGTCGCACCGCAGGACGGCTACACGATCCGCTACCGCGTGCTTTAAACTTTGTTCGTCGCGATCCCACCTACGCCGTCATCGTTCCGACGCGCGGCCGCGGCTAGGATGGTCGCATGCCCGAATTTCGCCTCACCCAGATTTCCGACACCCATCTCGGCCGGCGCTTTCCCGGCCTGATCGCCAACTTCGAGGCGATCGGCGACCACATCGACGCCGGCAGGCCCGACCTGGTCGTCAACACCGGCGACGTCTCGTTCGACGGGCCGACAAGCCGCGACGACGTCGAATTCGCGAAGGGCTTGCACGACGCGCTGCCCGTTTCCTGCCGCTATCTCCCCGGCAATCACGATATCGGCGACAATCCGACGACGATCGGTCCGGCGCCGAAGCCTCCGGTCAACGAGGCGCATCGCGGGCAGTTTTGCGAGATCATCGGCGAAGACCATTGGTCGTTCGAGGCCTGTGGCTGGCGCTTCATCGGCCTCAATTCTCTGGTGATGAACTCGGGGCTGCCTTTCGAGGCCCAGCAGTTCGATTGGCTCGCCTCCGAGATTTCGCGCACGAACGGCGGGCCGGTCGCGCTGTTCCTGCACAAGCCGCTGTTTCTCAACCAGCCCGACGACCCCGAGACGCCGGAGACGTCGATCCGCTACGTGCCGCAGCCGGCGCGAGCGCGGCTGATCGAGATGTTCGGGAAGGTCGACTTGCGTCTGGTCGCCAGCGGCCACGTGCACCAGCGCCGCGACTTCACCTGGCGCCACACCCGCCACGTCTGGGCGCCGTCAGCGGGCTTCGTCATCAACGATAAGCGGCAGGACCGCATCGCGGTCAAGGAAGTCGGCCTCGTCGAATACCGCTTCCAGCCCGACAGTCTCGAGGTCCGACACGTCAGGGCGGCGGGCCAGCGCGATGTCGATATTGAGGAATTGCTTGCCCAGATGGGCGAGCAGTGACTAAGCGACGCTCTTGAGATCCTGCTGGATCGCGGCGAGCAGGGATTGCAGCGCCTCGCTGTTCACGGGCTTGGCCTCGGTGCCGACTGGCTGAATACCAGCGGACTGCGCAGCTTTCACCGGACGCTTCGGAAACGGCGGTGGCGCGGGCATCGCGGCCGGCGTGAAATCGCCCTCCTCCTCCGTGTGCACGAACCTGCCATGGATGACGTCGTCGCGACGGCCCATGATGAACATGGTCGCCCAATAGCCGGCGGCCAGGAGGATTACGCAGAAAATACTGATCTCGAACATCGCAGCACCTAAAATATGCGCGATGATTCAATGCCTTCGTCGAACCGTCAACGAACAGGCGGTCACACCTGCGGTTTTTGCGGGCAGGTGTGACCATTTGGTGACTCTTTCTTAACCATCCCACGAGCCAGCTTGGCACGGAAGCACGTGAGACCTGGCCGATGTCGCGCTAAGCCTTGTCCGGTCCGACGCGCACCAGCTGCTTGCCAAAATTGGCTCCCTTCAGCAGGCCGATGAACGCGCCCGGCGCACTCTCCAGGCCTTCGGTGACGAATTCCTTGTACTTGACCTTACCCTCGCGGACCCAGGTCGACATGTCGCGCAGGAAGTCGCCATGGCGGGCGGCGAAGTCGGACACGATGAAGCCGCGGAACGTCAGCCGCTTGGTCAGGGTCGCGCGCATCAGGCTCGCGGCCCATTTCGGCGGCTTGGCCTCGGTGTCGTTGTAATGGGCGATGAGGCCGCAGACCGGCACACGCGCGAACGGATTGAGCAGCGGGAAGACCGCCTCGAACACGGCGCCGCCGACATTCTCGAAGTAGACGTCGATGCCCTTGGGGCAGGCGTCCTTGAGCTTGGCGGCGAGATCGGGATCGCGGTGATCGATGCAGGCATCGAAGCCGAGTTCCTTCACGACGTAGTCGCACTTGTCCTTGCCGCCGGCGATGCCGACCGCGCGGGCGCCCTTGATCCTGGCGATCTGGCCCACCGCGGAGCCGACCGCGCCAGAAGCGCCGGCAACGACGACGGTCTCGCCGGGTTGCGGCTTGCCGATGTCGAGCAGACCCGTATAGGCAGTCATGCCGGGCATGCCGAGCACGCCGATGGAGGTCGAGATCGGACCGAGCTTGGGATCGACCTTGATCAGGCCCTTCCCGTTCGAGATCGCATGGGTCTGCCATCCCGAGCGGATGCGCACGATGTCGCCGACTGCGAAATCGGGATTGTTGGACGCCGCGACTTCGCTGACCGCCTCGCCTTCCATCACCCCGCCGACCGGCACCGGAGCTGCGTAGGACGGCCCCTCGCTCATGCGCCCCCGCATGTAGGGATCGAGCGACAGCCAGATCGTGCGCAGCAGGACCTCGCCCGGCCCCGGCGTCGGAACAGCGAATTCCTCCAGGCGAAAATCAGACGGCTTGGGTTCGCCGACGGGACGTGCGGCGAGAACGATGCGTTTGCCTTGGGACATGCTTCCTCCGAATTGTGTTTCGGCGCGAACGGAAGCGGAGGCGGAGCGGCGCGTCAACACAAAAGCGGTGGAGTTTAGTGACGTTTCGACACGCGCATCTCTCGCGTCCCGGACGCGGTGCTGCGCCGCGTCCGGGGCACGAGAGGGAACGCGACCGGCGCCATCCTTCGTTAGAATTTTAAGCGGCGAATTAGGGCCGTGATCACCCCACCAGTCTAGGGTGCACGAGAGAGACCACCTCGCCTCTGCCGTGCACAGCGGCGTTGCCAAAGAGATCAACATCCAAAACGAAAATTGGACAGGAAATGACATCGCTGAGGCAGCAGATCGGGCAAATGGGTCTCGCAGCAACGAAGAGCATGGCTTGGAAAGTCACGGCCGCCCTGGCGTCCTTTCCGGTCCTGATCTTTGCGATCGGCCCGGTGCTCTCGGCGTGGTTCGCTGACGACACCCCTAATCTCGGTGAGGCGGCACATTATCTCGCAGGTTTTGCTCTCCTCTTCCTGCCAACGTGGATCGCGCTCTTTCTCAGTCACCCCTGCGTTTTGTTTATCTACCTGTTGAATTTCCTGGCCTTCGTGACGTCTCTGCTCTGCCTCGCCGGCATAACCGTCAACAGCTGGGTCAGCCTCGACGGCCAAGCGCTGTGGGCAGTCCTGGCGACGCCCGTTGCGCTGATCTGGTCGCTGATGAACAGCAAGCGACCGGATGCGGCGAAGCTGAATGACTCGGCTCCGCCGATCCCATCACATGGCGTTGCGTCGGCGTAACTAACCCCCGCCCGGATAGTTCGGGCTCTCGCGCGTGATCGTGACGTCGTGGACGTGGCTTTCGCGGAGGCCGGCGCCGGTGATGCGGACGAACTGGGCTTTCTCGTGCAGCTCCTTCATGTCGCGCGCACCGACATAGCCCATCGCGGCGCGCAAGCCGCCGGCGAGCTGGTGCATGACGTGGCCGACAGCGCCCTTGTAGGGTACCTGGCCCTCAATGCCTTCAGGGACGAGCTTGAGCGTGTCCTTGATGTCCTGCTGGAAATAGCGGTCGGCCGAGCCGCGCGCCATCGCACCGACCGAGCCCATGCCGCGATAGGCCTTGTAGGAACGGCCCTGCCACAAGAATACTTCGCCGGGCGTCTCGTCGGTACCCGCCAGCAGCGAGCCGACCATCGCGATGTCGGCACCGGCGGCGAGCGCCTTGGCAAGGTCGCCGGAGAACTTGATGCCGCCGTCGGCGATGACGGGAATGTCGGCCTTCTTCGCCGCTTCCACCGCATCCATGATCGCAGTGAGCTGGGGAACGCCCACGCCGGCGACGATGCGCGTGGTGCAGATCGAGCCCGGGCCGATGCCGACCTTGATGCAATCGGCCCCCGCATCGATCAGCGCCTGCGCGCCTTCCGTGGTGGCGACGTTGCCGGCGACGACTTGGACGGAGTTCGACAGGCGCTTGATGCGGTTCACCGCATGCAGCACATGACGGGAATGGCCGTGCGCGGTATCGACGACGACGAGGTCGACGCCGGCATCGATCAGTCGCTCGGTGCGCTCGAAACCGCTGTCGCCGACGGTGGTGGCGGCGGCAACACGCAGGCGCCCCTGGGCGTCCTTGCAGGCGAGCGGATGGGCGACCGCCTTCTCCATGTCCTTCACGGTGATGAGGCCGACGCAGCGATATTGGTCGTCGACGACGAGAAGCTTCTCGATGCGATGCTGATGCAGCATCCGCCGCGCCTCGTCCTGGCTGACATTCTCCCGGACCGTAACGAGGTTTTCGTGCGTCATCAGCTCGGAGATCTTTTGCTGGCGATTGGTCGCAAAGCGCACATCACGGTTGGTGAGGATGCCCACCAGCTTGCCGGGCGTGGACTTGCCGGCGCCGGTGACGACGGGAATGCCGGAGATGCCGTGATCGCTCATCAGCTTCAGCGCGTCCTCGAGCGTGGCGTCGGGGCTGATGGTGAGCGGGTTCACCACCATGCCCGACTCGTAGCGCTTGACCTGGCGGACCTGAGCAGCTTGCCCTTCCGGATCGAAATTGCGGTGGATGACGCCAAGGCCGCCGGACTGCGCCATGGCGATCGCCATGCGGGCCTCGGTGACCGTGTCCATGGCGGAGGCCATGATCGGAATGTTGAGCGGAATGGCGCGGGTGACGCGGGAACGGATGTCGACCTCGCCCGGCATGACGTCGGACAGGCCCGGCTTCAACAGCACGTCGTCGAACGTAAAGGCTTCGCGGATGCCCTGAAGTTGCACCGTGGCCATTTGCCAACTCCTTCCTGCGGCCCTGCCGCAAATGCTTATGGATGAGCGCCGCCCACGGCGAACCTTGCGGCATCGCCTTGAGAATCGGAGCCCATCGGTGGGGTTGACGCGGGTCGATAGCACGGCCGCGTGACGAATCAAAGCAATTCGGGCCGCTGGCCAGCCATGCACAGGGTTTTTTGAGCCGGAATCGGCGATCTCGGCCCCACGCGACAGCACCCTGACCGTCATTCCGGAGCATGCCCGGGAACGATGAGAGAGCGGAAGCGGCGGCCCCAGAATGACGGAGGCGCAGAGTCACACCGTTTTCACGCAGGGTTTAGGTGCCATGCGCCGATCAGCGATGGTCGCCGCCGGGCGGCGGTGTTAAGCCGCAAACTGCACCCGTCCTTTCCGATTTTCGTTACCGATCCTCATGGTCGACAAGCAACGCGTCATTCCGCTGATCGTGGCCACTGCTCTCTTCATGGAGAACATGGATTCCACTGTCATCGCCACTTCGCTGCCGGCGATCGCCGCCGACATCGGCACCAGCCCGCTGACGCTGAAGCTCGCGATCACGTCCTATCTTCTATCCCTCGCGGTGTTCATCCCGGCGAGCGGCTGGACCGCCGATCGGTTCGGGGCGCGGATGGTGTTCGCGATCGCGGTCGGTGTGTTCATGGTCGGCTCGGTCGGTTGCGCGCTCTCGACCTCGGTCACCGACTTCGTGTTCGCGCGCATCCTGCAGGGCATGGGCGGGGCGATGATGACACCGGTCGGGCGCCTCGTGCTGCTGCGCTCGGTCGACAAGAGCGCGCTGGTCAATGCGATGGCCTGGGTCACCGTCCCCGCCCTCATCGGCCCCGTGATCGGACCGCCGCTCGGCGGCTTCATCACGACCTACGCATCCTGGCACTGGATCTTCCTGATCAACATCCCGATCGGGTTGCTCGGCATCTTCATGGCGCTGCGCTACATCGATCCCATCAAGAGCGAGGAACGCGAGCCGTTCGATCTCTATGGCATGGTGCTCGCGGGCATCGGCCTCGCGGGTATCGCCTTCGGCCTGTCGGTTGCCGGTCTCAACCTGTTGCCCTGGAGCACGGTTGCCGCGTTGATCGCAGGTGGTGCGATCTCGATGACGCTCTACGTCATTCACGCGCGGCGCACCGGGTCGCCCGTGCTGGATTTTTCGCTTCTGAGGCTGCCGACGCTGCGGGCGGCCGTGTTGGGCGGCTTCCTGTTCCGGCTCGGTATCGGCGCACTGCCTTTCCTGCTGCCGCTGCTGATGCAGATCGGTTTCGGCCTCTCGCCGTTCCATTCGGGTCTCGTCACCTTTGCCTCCTCGTTAGGAGCCATGGGAATGAAGACGCTGGCGGCGCGGATCATCCGCACCTTCGGCTTCCGCAACCTGATGACGGTGAATGCGATCATCAGCGCCTTCTTCCTCGGCGTCTGCGCCCTGTTCACGGTGACGACGCCGCTGCTCATCATCATGGTCATCCTGGTGGTCGGCGGCTTCTTCCGCTCGCTGGAGTTCACCGCGATCAACACGGTGGCCTATGCCGAGGTCGAGACCGCGCAGATGAGCCGCGCCACGACGCTCGTCAGCGTCAACCAGCAGCTGGCGGTCTCCGCGGGCGTCGCGCTCGGTGCGGCCTGCGTCGAGACGACGATGTGGTTCAGTCATGTCAGCGAGCTCAACGCCACCGTGTTCGCGCCGGCTTTCGTCGTGGTCGCGCTGGCCTCGGCGGCGTCCAGCTGGTTCTTCTGGCAGATGCCCGCCGATGCCGGCCACGAGATCTCCGGCCGAAAGGCGGTCGAGATCGCCAGCCGCAAGGGCGCGGGCAAGGGTGCCGAGAAGGCGGCGGTCAAGGCGGCGTCGGAGGATACGCAGGACGTGCGGGATCAGCGGCTGGGGTAGCGCAGTCCCTGTAGCTTGCGGCTACGCCGTTTCCCCGCCCCGAAACCCCGTCGCCAGCACGTAGCGTTCCGAGGAATCCTGCCGGCTCGCCGCCGGCTTGACGTGGCGCACCGCTGCAAAATCGCGTTTGAGCTGGGCGAGCAGGTCGGCATCGGCGCCGCTCTGGAACGTCTTGGCGAGGAACGTGCCGCCCGGCTTGAGCACATCGCGGGCAAACGCAGCCGCGGTCTCGACCAGGCCGACGATGCGGAGCTGGTCGGTCTTGCGGTGTCCGGTCGTGTTGGCGGCCATGTCGGACATCACGACATCGGCCTTGCCGCCGAGCATCGCGGTGAGCTTGTCGGGGGCATCATTGTCCATGAAATCGAGCTGCGCGAAATCGACGCCGGGAATCTCGGGCATCTCCAACAGATCGATGGCGACGACCTTGCCCTTGCCCTCCGTCGAGCCGACGCGCTTGGCCGCGATCTGACTCCAGCCCCCCGGCGCGGCGCCGAGATCGACCACGGCCATGCCGGGTTTCAACAGCCGATACTTGTCATCGATCTCGAGGAGCTTGAAAGCCGCGCGCGAGCGATAGCCGGCTGCCTTGGCCTTGGCGACATAGGGATCATTGAGCTGCCGCTCCAGCCACAGCTTCGACGACAGTTTGCGCTTGCCGCCGGTCTTGACCTGGACGTGCAAGCGGCCGGTGGTGTCCTTGGCCATGTCACCAGCTCCTGAGCGCGCCGTCCTCGCGCATCATCTCGACCAGCATGCCCTCGCGCAGGCCGCGGTCGGCAACGCGCAGGCGCGGCAGCGGAAAGGCGCGCCGGATGGCATCGAGGATGGCGCAGCCGGCCAGCACGAGATCGGCGCGCTCGACGCTGATGCAGCTGTTGGCGGCGCGCTCCTCGTAGCTCATGCCCAGCAGCTTGCTGATGGTCGCGGTGATGTCGGCGTCGTTCATCCAGATGCTGTCGATGCGGCGCCGGTCGTAGCGGGCGAGATTGAGGTGAATGCCGGCGAGCGTCGTCACCGTGCCCGACGTGCCGAGCAGATGCATGTCGGCGAGCTCGCGACCGTGCTCTTCTGCGAACGGCGCGACATGGCTGGCGACCTCCTGCTCCATCGCGGCATAGATCCCGGGCGTCACGTCCCGACCGCCGAACTGCTCGGCGAGCGTGACCACACCGTAGGGAATCGACATCCAGGCCTTGATGCGCGGTTCCGGATCTGCGGGATCGCGCTCGATCCGCACCAGCTCCGTCGAGCCGCCGCCGATGTCGAACAGGATCGCGCCGCGTCCTCTGGGATCGATCAGCGGCGAGCAGCCGAGCACGGCGAGCGCGGCTTCGGTCTCGCGGTCGATCACCTCGAGCTCGATGCCGGTCTCGGCGGCAACGCGGCTGCGAAAACCCTCCGCGTTCGAGGCCGCGCGGCAGGCCTCGGTCGCGATCAGCCGCAACCGCCGCGCCTTCCGCAGATTGATCTTGTCGCGGCAGATGCTGAGCGCCGCGATGGCGCGCTCGATCGCAGCTTCGCTGATGCACCCCGTCGCCGAGACCCCTTCGCCGAGCCGGATGATGCGCGAGAAGGAATCGACCACGCGAAAACCGTCCTGGGTCGGACAGGCAATCAGCAGTCTGCAATTGTTGGTGCCGAGGTCCAGCGCCGCATAGACGCCGGTTCCCGCCGCCTGTGCGGGGATGGAAGGTTTGGTGGCCAACGCCACCGCCGCCATCGACCCCTCCAGCTCGCCGTGCGGCCCATGGCCGTCACCGAGCCGCGTGTGGTCATTCATACAAACTGTCTTTCCGCGGCCAATCTGGCCGGTCTGGAATTGATTTTTCGCTTGAAACATTAGCAGCGCGGCAGGCCTGCGCAACAACGCATCACATGGGACCATGCCCATTCGTGCGTTGTCGTGAACGGGGGCGTGGGTTATCTGAGAGAGGTCCGGTGCCCTGCTGCCGCGAAAATGCGCAAATGCCGGTTTTTCAGGTCAATTCCATGCAAGAACACACCAAATCGACCACGCTCGAGAACGCTATTGCACTGCAAAAGTACGGCGTCGGACAACCGGTCCGCCGGAAGGAGGACGACACGCTGGTGCGCGGCAAGGGCCGCTACACCGACGATTTCAACCTGCCGGGCCAGGCCTATGCCGTGGTCGTCCGCTCCACCCATGCCCATGGCGTCATTCGTGGGATCGGCATCGAGGCCGCCAAGGCGATGCCGGGCGTGCTGGGGGTATGGACCGGGAAAGATCTCGATGCCGCCGGCTACGGCCCCTTCACCTGCGGCCTGCCCCTGAAGAGCCGTGACGGCTCGCCCCTGCGCCAGACCAACCGCCAGCCGCTCGCGACCGACAAGGTCCGCTTCGTCGGCGATCCCGTCGCCTTCGTTGTCGCAGAGACGCTGGCACAGGCGCGTGATGCGGCCGAGGCGGTCGAGCTCGATATCGAGCCGCTGCCCGCGGTGACTGATCCTGAGGAAGCTTCCAGGCCCGGCGCGCCGCAGCTTTACGACCACATCCCCAACAACGTGGCGCTCGACTATCATTATGGCGACACGGAGAAGGTGAACGCCGCTTTTGCCAGCGCCGCTCATGTGACCAAGCTCGACATCGAGAACACCCGTGTCGCCGTGGTCTCGATGGAGCCGCGCGTCGGTCTTGCCTCCTATGACAAGAAGACCGAGCGCTACACGCTTCAGGTGCCGACGCAAGGCGTGGCCGGCAACCGCACCAATCTCGCCAAGAACTTGAAAGTGCCGAACGAGAAGGTTCGCATCCTCACCGCCAATGTCGGCGGCTCCTTCGGCATGAAGAACATCAACTATCCGGAATATATGTGCATCCTTTACGCGGCCAAGACGCTGGGCCGCCCGGTGAAATGGCTCGATGAACGCTCGACCGCCTTCCTCTCCGACAGCCATGGCCGTGCGCAGAAGATCCATGCCGAGCTCGCGCTCGATGCCGACGGGCATTTCCTCGCGGCGAAGCTTTCCGGTTATGGCAATCTCGGCGCCTACATCACCGGCGTTGCGCCGGGCCCGCTCTCGCTCAACACCGGCAAGAATTTTTCCAGCGTCTATCGCACGCCGCTGATGGCCGTCGACATCAAGGTGGTGCTCACCAACACCACGTTGATGGGCGCCTATCGCGGCGCCGGCCGGCCCGAGGCGAACTACTACATGGAACGCCTGATCGACCGCGCCGCCGACGAGATGGGCATCGACCGGCTGGCCTTGCGCAAGCGCAACTTCATCAAGCCGAACCAGATCCCGTTCGCGGCCTCCTCCGGTGTCACCTATGACAGCGGCGACTTCCAGGCCGTATTCAACAAGGCGCTCGAAATCTCCGACCACGAGAATTTCGCCAAGCGCAAGAAGGAAAGCAGGAAGGCCGGCAAGCTGCGCGGCATCGCGGTCGGTTCCTATCTCGAGGTCACGGCGCCGCCGAGCCCCGAGCTGGGCAAGATCGTGTTCGACGCCGACGGCACCGTGCAGCTCATCACCGGCACGCTCGACTATGGCCAGGGCCATGCCACGCCGTTCGCGCAGGTGCTGAGCGCGCAATTGGGGGTGCCCTTCGACAGCATCAAGCTGGTGCAGGGCGACAGCGACATCGTGCACACCGGCAACGGCACCGGCGGCTCGCGCTCGATCATGGCGAGCGGCCAGGCCATCGTTGGCGCGGCAAAGCTGGTCATCGAGAAAGGCAAGCGCGCTGCGGCGCATATGCTCGAAGCGTCCGAGGCCGACATCGAATTCGCCGATGGCAGGTTCACGATCGCGGGCACCGATCGCAGCATCGACATCATGGAGCTGGCCAAGAAACTGCATGACGGCAAGGTGCCGGAGGGCGTGCCTGATACGCTCGACGTCGATCACACCAGCGAACCGATCGCCTCCGCATTCCCGAACGGCTGCCACGTCGCCGAGGTCGAGATCGATCCCGAGACCGGCGTGGTGCAGATCGTGCGCTACAGCGCGGTCAACGATTTCGGCACGGTGATCAACCCGATGCTGGTCGCGGGCCAGCTCCATGGCGGCGTGGTCCAAGGCATCGGCCAGGCGCTGATGGAGCATGTCCGCTACGACGAGAGCGGCCAGCCGATCACGGGCTCGTTGATGGATTACGCCCTGCCACGCGCCGAGGACGTGCCGAACATGACCGTCGGCGACCACCCGGTGCCGGCCACGACCAATCCGCTCGGCAGCAAGGGCTGCGGCGAAGCCGGTTGCGCCGGCAGCCTGTCGACGGTGGTGAACGCCGTGATCGATGCGCTGTCCGAGTACGGCATCAAGCACATTGACATGCCGCTGACCCCCGAGCGCGTGTGGCGCGCGATCCAGGAGGCGAAGGCCAAGGCGGCGTAAGGGTGGATTCGTCGTTCCGGGGCGATGCAACGCATCGAACTACGGTGCGCACCTTGCGCACCTGAGAACCTCGAGATTCCGGGTTCGGTCCTCGCGGACCGCCCCGGAATGACAGTCAACACCTACGCTGCCGCCTGCTCGCGCGGCTGGTAGATCGCGGTGTGCTGGCAATGAGCGAGCGGCGTCGTGCCGTTGGCGACGACGAGGGCGTCGAACTCGACGAAGCGGTGGCCCTTCTTTTCGTAGTTCGCAGTGACCTTGGCGCGCGCACTGATCTCGTCACCGACGCGCGCCGCCGACAACAGCTGCATGCGGCTGCCGACGTGAATCCACGGGCCCAGGATGGTGTTGTCGACCAGCACGCGGTTCATCACCCGCTGGATCAGGCCGGGATGGCCAAGCCCCTCGCGCGCGAAGATCGGATCGAACTCCCTGATGTCCGCAAGATAATCAGCGGCGTCCTGCCCGGCCCAGCGTCGGGGTGTTGTGCCGAACCATTTGCCCGTTTCGAACGTCGCGGGGCTGACCGGCGTGCGCTCGGCGACGGCTGGGACCGCAACATAGTCGCTCAGCGAGACGGCCGGCGCAGCCGCCGGCAGCGACGCCGTCCCCGTGGCGCACAGCTCGGTGCGGCTGAACACCTCGATCGTGAGCAGGTCGTTGTGCTCCATCGCGTCCACGTCGGCGGTCTCGCCGTCATAGACGGGCTTGATGAAGCGCGCCTCGATCAGCCCGCGCGACAGGAAGTCCCGCCCCCAGCGAACGGTCGGCACGTGCATCATGTAGGCGAAGACGTCGACGCCCGGGACCAGCCCGCCGGAAAAGCCGAAGCGGCGGGCCACGGTATCGTCGTGCATCTTATTTTCGGATTGTTTGGCGGTGTTGTAGGCCTCGACGCGGTAGGTTTCGAGCCGGTTCGGCATGGTTTGGCGTTCCCCATATTCTTGTTTCAGGGTGGATCGTAAGCCCCCGGGAACAGCGGTCAATCCCCTCGCCTTTGCGGCCCGGATGGGGTACCACGCGGCGAATGAGCGACACCCCCACCCGCATCTATGTCGACGCCGACGCCTGTCCGGTGAAGGACGAGATCTATCGCGTCGCGCTCCGGCACGGTGTGCCGGTGAGCGTCGTCGCCGGCAATTTCATTCGGGTGCCGCAGGACCCATCGATCGAGCGCATCGCCGCAGGCGCCGGCATGGACGCGGCCGACGACTGGATCGCCGAGCGCGCCAGACCCGGCGACATCGTCGTGACCTCGGACATCCCGCTGGCGAGCCGCTGCGTCAAGGCGGGCGCCGACGTGATCGCGCCGAACGGCAAACCATTCACGGAAGAGTCGATTGGAATGACGCTCGCGGTTCGCAATCTGATGACCGATCTGCGCTCGGCCGGCGAAGTCACCGGCGGGCCTCGATCGTTCGCGCCGCGCGACCGTTCCGCTTTCCTCTCGGCACTCGACCAGACGCTGCGCCGGATCGCCCGCCGCCGCGCTGATGCGACGGCCACGAGTCGGGGTTGATCATGGCGCCGCCGCTGATCCAGCTGAAAGACATCAGGTTGACCTTCGGCGGCACGCCGCTGCTGTCGGGCGTCGAGCTCAACGTCGCCCCGAGTGAACGGGTCTGCCTGATCGGCCGCAACGGCTCCGGCAAATCGACGCTGCTCAAAATCGCTGCCGGCCTCGTCGAGCCCGACGGCGGCACGCGCTTCGTGCAGCCCGGCGCCACTGTTCGCTATCTGCCGCAGGAGCCGGATTTCGGCGAGCACGAGACCACGCTCGCCTATGTCGAGTCCGGGCTCGCGCCCGGGGACGACCAGCACCAGGCGCGCTATCTCCTCGAGCAGCTCGGACTCACCGGCGAGGAGAACCCGCACAATCTCTCCGGCGGCGAGGCGCGCCGCGCAGCGCTGGCCTATGTGCTGGCGCCCTCGCCCGACATCCTGCTGCTGGACGAGCCGACCAACCACCTCGATCTCTCCACCATCGAGTGGCTGGAGCAGGAGCTCGACAGCCGCCGCAGCGCGCTGGTGATCATCAGCCACGACCGTCGCTTCCTCACCAATCTCTCCCGCTCCACCGCCTGGCTCGACCGCGGCAAGATCAAGCAGATCGACCGCGGCTTCGCCTCGTTCGAGGCCTGGCGCGATGAGGTGCTCGCGGAGGAGGAGCGCGACCAGCACAAGCTCGACCGCAAGATCGTCGACGAGGAGCATTGGCTCCGCCACGGCGTTTCCGGCCGCCGCAAGCGCAACGTCAAGCGCCTCGCCAATCTGCATGCGCTACGCGACCAGCGCCGCAACTATCGCGGCACCGCCGGCAGCGCCAACCTCGCTGCAGCGGAAGCGGAGCAATCCGGCAAGCTCGTGATCGAGGCCAAGGGCATCAGCAAGACCTATGGCGAGCGCAAGATCGTCGACAATTTCTCGACCCGGATCCAGCGCGGCGACCGGCTCGGCATCATCGGCCCGAATGGGGCCGGCAAGACCACCCTTGTCAATCTGCTGACCGGCGCGATGCAGCCTGATTCCGGCACGGTGCGGCTGGGAGCCAATCTGGAGATGGCAACGCTCGACCAGCACCGTGAAAGCCTCGATCCCAAGTCGACGCTGGCGGAAGCCCTCACCGGCGGTCGCGGCGATCACATCATGGTCGGCGGCAAGCCGAAGCATGTGGTGGGCTACATGAAAGACTTCCTGTTCGCGCAGGAGCAACGCGGCACGCCGCTCGAAGTGCTCTCGGGCGGCGAGCGCGGCCGGCTGATGCTGGCCCGCGCACTGGCAAAGCCCTCGAACCTCCTGGTGCTCGACGAGCCGACCAACGATCTCGATCTGGAGACCCTCGACGTGCTCGAGGAGATGCTCGGCGACTATGACGGCACGGTCATCCTGATCAGCCACGATCGCGACTTCCTCGACCGCGTCGTCACCTCCGTGATCGCACCCGAGGGCAACGGCAGGTGGATCGAATATGCCGGCGGCTACAGCGACATGCTGGTGCAGCGCGGCGCCGACCTGAAGCGCGAGACGGCGAAGGCCCAGCCGGTGGCGGAGAAGAAAGAGGAGCGGCCGGCTGCTCCCGCATCCGCTCCCAAACGGAAGCTGAGCTTCAACGAGAAGCACGCGCTGGAAACGCTGCCGAAGAAGATGGAGACGTTGCAGGCCGACATTGCAAGGCTGCAGCGCGTGCTGGACGATCCCAACCTCTATGCCAAGGATCGCAAGACATTCGACGATACATCGGCCGCCATCGCCAAGGCGCACGAAGAACTGTCCGCCGCCGAGGAGCGCTGGCTCGAACTTGAAATGCTTCGCGAAGAGATAGAGCAGGCTTAGATCATGACGACGTCCCTCGCCGCAAAGATCGCCCGTGAATACGGCACGCCCTGCGCGGTCATCGATTTGGACCGGGTCGAGCGCAACATCGCGCGGATTCAGAAGGCCTGCGACGATGCGGGAGTCGCCAACCGTCCTCACATCAAGACGCACAAGAACCCGACCATCGCCAAGATGCAGGTCGCGGCCGGAGCCAAGGGCATCACCTGCCAGAAGCTCGGCGAGGCCGAAATCATGGCCAATGCCGGCATCGACGACATCCTGATCAGCTATAATCTCCTCGGCGAGGAGAAGATGGCGCGGCTGGCTGCATTGCAGACGAAGGCCAAAATGACGGTCGCTGCCGACAATTCCACGGTCGTCGCGGGGTTGCCCAAGGCAGCGGCGACATCAGGGCGTACGCTCTCGGTCGTGGTCGAATGCGACACAGGCCGCAAGCGTGCAGGTGTCGAGACGCCGGCCGAAGCGATTGCGCTGGCGCGTGAGATCGCGGGGTCGAAGGGACTCGAGTTTGCCGGCTTCATGCTGTATCCGACCGAGACCGGCTGGGCCGAGGCGCAGAAGTTTTACGACGAAGCATTGGCCGGCGTGCGGGCACACGGGCTGGATGCCAAGATCGTCTCCACCGGAGGCACGCCGAACCTGAAGAATCTCGGCAAGCTGAAGGGCGGCACCGAGCACCGCTTCGGCACCTATATTTATAACGACCGCATGCAGGTGGCGGCCGGCGTCGCCAGCTGGGACGACTGCGCGCTGCACATCTATTCCACCGTGGTGAGCCGCGCCGCGCCCGAGCGCGGCATCCTCGATGCCGGCTCGAAGACGCTGACGACAGATACCGGCGGCCTCGATGGTCACGGCCTGATCCTCGAGCACCCCGAAGCGAAAATCGCGAAGTTCGCCGAGGAGCACGGCTTCCTCGACCTCTCCCGCAGCAACACCCGCCCCAATGTGGGCGATGTCGTTCGCATCGTGCCGAACCATGTCTGCGTGGTCGTCAACATGATGGACGAAGTGGTGATGGTGCGCGGCGAAGAGATCATCGGCACGCTGCCGGTGGCAGCAAGGGGGAAGCTGCGGTAGGCGCCCTCTGCTTCGCGACCGTCATTGCGAGGAACTCGCCCGCAATGACGGTAAGTAGCGCTTCAGCCACTCCAGCGCGCCCCTGCCCGCGGCGGCACCGGTCGCAAAGGACGACTGGAGCAGATAGCCGCCGGTCGGCGCTTCCCAGTCCAGCATCTCGCCGGCGGCGAACACGCCGGGCAGCTTGCGGATCATGTAATCAGCATCGAGCTCATCGAACGAGATGCCGCCGGCACTCGATATCGCGCGCGCAATCGGCGCCACCCCGGTCAGCTTGATCGGCACGGCGTTGATGAACTCCGCCAATCGTTCCGGCGACATCGTCGACAACGACTGGCCTGCATTGATCGTGGCTTCCTGCAACAGCCCGACGGCGACGGGCGAAAGCTGCACAGCCTTGCGCAGGAAGTTGGAGAGCGATTGCTTGCCGCGCGGTGCGGACAGGCGTCTGGCAAGCTCGAGCTGATCGATGTCCGGGCGCAAGGCGACGTGCAGCACCGCCTCGTGCTTCACGGCGATCGCCTCGCGCAGTTCGGCTGACAGCGCATAGATCACGCCGCCCTCGATGCCGGACTGCGTGACAACAGCCTCGCCGCGAAGCCTGTGCAGACCGAAGCTCAGCGCGATCCCCTTGAGCGGCTGCCCCTCGAAGCGCGCGCGGAAGACGTCGGACCAGCTAACTGTGAAGCCGGAATTGGCGGGCCGAAGCGGCGAGATGGCGATGCCTCTGTCGGCCAGGATGCTCGCCCAGCCGCCGTCCGAGCCCAGCCGCGGCCAGCTTGCACCACCGAGCGCCAGCACGGTGGCGTCGGCAGTGACAGCCTTCGTGCCATCGATCGTTTGAAACGCCAGCCTCCCCTCGTCGTCCCACCCGATCCAGCGATGACGAAACGCAAAGCGCACGCCGGCGGCATCGAGCCGCCGCAGCCAGGCGCGCAGCAAGGGCGAGGCCTTGAACGCCTTCGGAAACACGCGGCCGCTGGTGCCGATGAAGGTCGGCTCGCCCAGCGCCTCGCTCCAGGTGCGTAGCGCGTCCGGAGGGAACGCGGCGATCGCCGCGTGCAGCTTCGGCGCCGCCTCGCGATAGCGCGCCATGAACTGCGGCAACGGCTCGCTGTGGGTGAGATTGAGGCCGCCGCGGCCGGCCATCAGGAATTTGCGGCCTGCCGATGGCATGGCGTCATAGACGGTGACGCGGATGCCGCCCTGCGCCAGCACCTCCGCAGCCATCAGCCCGGCGGGACCGGCGCCGATGATGGCGACGTGGTTGTCAGGTGATGTCATAGCGGGAGTCCAGGCCAGGTCCTCGCGTCTAGCTCGTCATTCCGGGGCGCGCCTCGCGCGTGCCCGGAATCCATTGGGCGGCAGAGGCGGTGGCAGGACGGATTCCGGGGCTCGCCCTTCGGGCGCCCCGGAATGACGGAAAACTACAGCTTGATGCCCGCCCTTGCCGCGGCTTGCGCCACATATTTCTGCGTCTGCTCGAAGGCACCCGTCAACGCCCTCGCCTTCGACATGTCGCTGATCTCGGCGAAATGCGCGGCCACCGCGTCCGGAGTCCATTCGGATTCCGGCAGGTTGATGCCCTCGCTCTCCAATATCTTGATCACGGCGAACGAGCCGGCGCCGGCACCCATGATGGTGCGGGTCGGCGCGTCCTCGCTCAGCATGTACTCGACCGCCGGCGTGATCGCGTTCGGCTTCATCAATTGCAGCGCCTGCGGCGGCAGCAGCTCTTCGGTCATGCGGGTTGCCGCGGTGGGCGAGATGATGTTGACGCGAATGTTGTTCTTGCGGCCTTCCTCGGCCAGCACGTTCATCAGGCCAACCATGCCGGATTTCGCCGCGCCGTAATTGGCCTGGCCGAAATTGCCGTAGAGCCCCGAGGACGACGTCGTCAGCACGATGCGGCCGTAATTGCGATCGCGCATGCCGGCCCAGGCCGCCTTGCAGCAATAGAAGGTGCCGACGAGATGCACGTCGAGCACCTTCTGGAAATCGGCCACCTCCATCTTGCCGAACGATTTGTCGCGGAGGATGCCGGCATTGGCGCAGAGAAGATCGACGCTGCCCCATTCCTTGGTGGCGCGCTCGACCATGGCGGTGACCTGCTCGAAATTCGACACGTCCGCGCCGTCGGCCATCGCGGTGCCACCCGCTTTGCGGATCTCCTCAACCACCGCCTCCGCCGGCGACAGCGAGCCGCCGGTGCCGTCACGCGCGCCGCCGAAATCGTTGACCACGACCTTGGCGCCGCGGCTGGCCAACCCCAGCGCGTGCGCCTTGCCGAGACCATTGCCCGCGCCGGTGACGATGGCGACGCGTCCGTCGAACCTGATTGCCATGAGTGTGCTTCCTTTCTTCCTTCTCCCCTTGTGGGAGAAGGTGGCCATCGGCGGCCTACGGCCGCCGTACCTAAAATGGACGCCGACGCGTAGCGTCGGCTACGGCGCCGGATGAGGGTATCTCTCGGCAGCCGAGTTCGTGGAGAGACACCCCTCACCCGGCTTCGCGTTCCGCGAAGCCACCCTCTCCCACAAGGGCAGAGGGGGCACCGAGCGCGATTTGACCGGCTTTTTGAGCAGCGATGGAGGACCGGGTCAAGCCCGGCCGGGACTTACGCGAAATAGATCAGGCCGAGCCAGTCGGCGACGAGCGCGGGCTTGTCCTCGCCTTCGATCTCCACAGTGACGTTGGTGCGGGACTGCAATTCGTTGGGCTTGCGGAGCTTCGCTTCCGCCAGCACGAAGCGGCCGCGCACGCGCTTGCCCGCGCGCACTGGCGAGATGAAACGCAGCTTGTCGAAGCCGTAGTTCACGCCCATCGTGGTGCCGGCGATCACCGGCATCACCTCGTAGGACATGATCGACAGCAGCGACATCGTGAGAAAGCCGTGCGCGATGGTAGTGCCGAACGCGGTCTCTCTCTTCGCGCGTTCCGGATCGACGTGGATGAACTGGTGATCCTCGATCACGTCGGCATAGGTGTCGATACGGGGTTGGTCGATCAGGTGCCACGACGACACGCCGATCTCCTTGCCGACCATGGCCTGATAGGCCTCGAGCGTGATGGGCGGCTTCTTCCAGACTTCGTTCATTCATGACTCCAACCACTGTCATTCCGGGTTCGATGCTGCGCATCGCCCCGGAATGACGCGCTCTCTTCGTTCACCTAGCTTTCGCCCCGAATCTTTGACAGCTCCGGGAAATCCTCCTCGCGGAATTCCCGGCCGCGCAGCGGATCGTCGCGATCATTGTCGCGCTCCAGCCGTCGTAGCTGGACGCGACGGATCTTTCCCGAGATCGTCTTCGGCAGCTCGGTTACGATTTCGAGACGACGGATGCGCTTGAATGGCGCAAGGCGCGTGTGAAGATGTTTGAAGATGGAGAGCGCGGTCTCGGGTGAACGCTCCGTGCCCGACGTCAGCAGCACGAAGGCCTTTGGGATGGCGAGCCGAATCGGGTCGGGGCTCGGCACCACCGCCGCTTCCGCGACCAGCTCATGCTCGAGCAGCACGCTCTCGAGCTCGAACGGACTGATGCGGTAATCCGATGATTTGAACACGTCGTCGGCGCGGCCGACGAAGGTGAGATAGCCCTCGTCGTCTTCGAAGACCACGTCGCCGCTGCGATAGAGCTCGCCTTCGGCGCCAGACAGCTTGCCGTCGTCGCCCTGATAGCCCTGCATCAAGCCGGCGGGACGATCGGCGCCCAGCATCAGCGTGACCTCGCCTTCCTTCGCCGGATTGCCGTCGGCATCGCTGATCTGCACGCGATAGCCCGGCAGCGGCCGGCCCATCGAGCCGACCTTGATCTTCTGGCCGGGCGAGTTGCCGGCAAGCGCCGTGGTTTCGGTCTGGCCATATCCGTCACGGATGGTGAGCCCCCAGGCCGCCCGCACCTGATCGATCACCTCCGGGTTCAGCGGTTCGCCGGCGCCGCAGACCTCGCGCAGGGCCACCTTGAACGAGGCCAGGTTCTCCTGGATGAACAGCCGCCACACCGTCGGCGGCGCGCACAGCGTGGTGACGCCGCAGCGGCCGATGGTGGCGAGCAGCGCCTTGGCATCGAAGCGCGGCTGGTTGACCACGAACACGGTCGCACCCGCGTTCCAAGGCGCGAAGAAGCAGCTCCAGGCGTGCTTGGCCCAGCCGGGCGAGGAGATGTTGAGGTGGATGTCGCCGGGCTTCAATCCGATCCAGTACATGGTGGAGAGATGGCCGACGGGATAGCTGCGCTGGCTGTGCCGCACCAGCTTTGGCTTTGCCGTGGTGCCTGAAGTGAAATAAAGCAGCATCGGGTCGTCGGCATTGGTCGGACCGTCAGGCGTGAAACTCTCCGCGGCTTTCGCTGCCTCGTCATAGGTCAGCCATCCATCGGGCGCCGCGCCGACCACGATGCGGACGACATTCTCGGTACCAAGGCTCGCGAACTTGGCCACCTGGTCCTCGGCCGCCACCACCGCTTTCGCCTTGCCGCGATCGAGCCGGTCGCGAAGTTCGTTGGCGGTCAGCAGCGTGGTCGCTGGGATCACGACAACGCCGAGCTTCATCGCCGCCAGCATCGTCTCCCAGAGCGGAACCACGTTGCCGAGCAGCAGCAAGAGGTGATCGCCGCGCCTGAGCCCTTGCGCACGGAGGAAATTCGCGACCTGGTTCGAGCGCTTCGAGAGCGCCGCGAAGGAGAGCTTGGTCTGCTTGTCCTGCGCGGCGTCGACGATCCAGAGCGCAGCACGATCCTTGCTGTCCGGATTCGCCGCCAGATCGGCGTCGAACCAGTCGAGCGCCCAGTTGAAAGGAGCCGGATCGGGCCAGCGGAATCCTTTGACCGCTGCCTCGTAATCCGTGCGGTGCTTTAGCAGAAACGCGCGCGCTTCCTGAAATGTCGTCATCAAGCTTTCCCGGCCAGACTCCTAACGTGCTTGATAATTCCGGAAAAATCCACCCCGCCCTGTCCGGCTGCGTCGAAAGACTGATAAATCTCCTGCGCATGCTTGCCGAGCGGCGTCGCCGCGCCCGCAGCCTTCGCCGCGTCCTGCGCCAAGGTCAGATCCTTCACCATCAGCGCCGAGGCAAAGCCCGGCTTGTAGTCGTTGTTCGCCGGCGAGGTCGGCACCGGGCCCGGCACCGGGCAATAGGTCGTCAGCGACCAGCACTGGCCTGACGAGGTCGAGGCGACATCGAACAGCGCCTGATGCGAAAGGCCAAGCTTCTCGCCCAGGGCAAAAGCCTCGCTCACCGCGATCATGGAGACGCCGAGGATCATGTTGTTGCAGATCTTTGCCGCCTGACCCGCGCCGGCACCGCCGCAATGCACGATCTTCTTGCCCATATTCTCGAGCACCGGTTTGGCGGCCGCGAACGCCTTCTCTTCGCCGCCGCACATGAAGGTGAGCGTTGCGCCCTTGGCGCCGCCGGTCCCCCCGGAGACGGGCGCGTCGACCGAGAGCACGCCGTGCTTGGCAGCTAGCGCATGCGCGGCCCTGGCGCTCTCGACGTCGATGGTGGAGCTGTCGATGATCAGCGCGCCCTTGGTCATGGCGGGGACGACCTCGTTCCAGACGCCGAGCACATGCTTGCCCGCCGGCAGCATGGTGACGACGACTTCGGCGCCCTTCACGGCCCCTGATGCGCTTTCCGCAACGCTGGCACCATCGGCCTTGGCCTGATTGCGCGAGGCCTCGACGAGGTCGAACGCCACGACCTTGTGGCCGGCCTTGACCAGATTGGCGGCCATCGGGCCACCCATGTTGCCGAGACCGATGAATGCGATCGTGGCCATTGTCGTTTCCTCCCGCTTGAGACGCTGATCTATTTCAAATTCAGCACAGTTGGCAGCTTTGG
Source organism: Bradyrhizobium sp. in8p8 (assembly GCF_000426845.1). Taxonomy (GTDB): domain Bacteria; phylum Pseudomonadota; class Alphaproteobacteria; order Rhizobiales; family Xanthobacteraceae; genus Bradyrhizobium; species Bradyrhizobium japonicum_C. The sequence continues at coordinate 666,798 of NZ_AUGD01000002.1, forward strand.
AACCACCTCTCCCCGGCAGGGAGAGGTGGTCCGAATTCTTCCGCATCGATTTGACGAGATTTCACACTAGTTGAACCTCAGCTCGTCGGCGCCGATCTCGGCGAGATACGGCGCAAGCATCTCCGGCGTCACATCCTCGATCCGCGGCGGTGACCAACTCGGATTGCGGTCCTTGTCGATCACGGCCGCGCGCACGCCCTCGCGGAAATCGTCGCTGCGGAACACTTCAAGCGCGGCGCGATATTCGCGAACCAGGCAGTCTTCCAGGCTCGATGCGGCGCGCGCGAGGCGCAACAGCTTCAGCGTCACCACCATGCCACGCGGCGACTTCTCGTTGAGCGTCTTGAGCGTGGCCATCGCGAATTCGGAGCCGTCGCGCGCGAGCGCCGCGAAGATGTCCTCCATGCGGTCGAAGCCGAACAGCGCATCGATCGTCGCCTGCTTCGCGGCAACCGGCCCGGCGGTCTCGCCCGTTGCAAAACCATCGATCAGCCTGGTCACATCGGCTGCGGTCGCGCCTTGGCGAACTTTGGCCAACGCCTCGCGCAGTTCCGGCCATTTGGCCACTGGCACCACGGCGTCCGCGAACCTGGCGTGGATCGCGTCGGGCCCGTTCATGGTCTGGCCGGTGAGGCCGAAATAGGTGCCGATCTCGCCGGGCGAGCGCGAGAGGAGCCAGGTGCCGCCGACATCCGGGAAGAAGCCGAGCCCGACTTCGGGCATTGCGAGCTTGGTGCGATCCGTCACGACACGATGGCTGGCATGGCCGGAAAGACCGACACCGCCACCCATGACGAGGCCATCCATGAACGCCACATAAGGCTTCGGATACTTCGCGATCCGTGCATTCATGACGTATTCCTGGCGCCAGAACCGCGCACCGAGATCGCCGCCTTCGCGTGAGCTCTCCCAGAGGCCGCGGATGTCGCCACCGGCGCAGAGGCCCCGCTCGCCAGCGCCTTCCAGGATGATCAGCCCGACCTCAGGATCGCTCTCGAAGCGGTCGAGCGCCGCGTCGATGCCGATGGACATTTCCAGCGTCATGGCATTGAGCGCCTTCGGCCGGTTGAGCCGGATCACCCCCGCTGCGCCCTCACGGCGAACGATGAGATCCCCCTCGTCCACTCCGCTCATCGGGCGCCCTCGATCAGTTTGCGCGCCACGATGAGACGCATGATTTCGTTGGTGCCTTCGAGGATCTGGTGCACGCGCAGGTCGCGCACGATCTTCTCGATGCCGTATTCGCTGAGGTAACCGTAACCGCCGTGAAGCTGCAGCGCGTGGTTGGCGACCTCGAAGCCCACATCGGTGCCGAACCGCTTGGCCATCGCGCAGAGCATGGTGGCGTCGGGGTCCTTCCGGTCGAGTGCCGCGGCTGCGCGCCACAGGAAAGTGCGGGCGGCTTCGAGCTCGATGGCCATGTCCGCAAGGCGGAACTGCAGCGCCTGGAATTCGTCCAGCCGCTTTCCGAACGCCTTGCGCTCTTTCATGTAGCTGCGCGCCTTGTCGAGTGCGGTCTGCGCACCCCCGAGCGAGCACGCCGTGATGTTGAGCCGGCCGCCGTCGAGGCCGGCCATCGCGATCTTGAAGCCCATACCCTCTTCGCTCAGCCGGTTAGCGACTGGCACGCGGGCGTTCTCGAACATCACCGCGCGGGTCGGCTGCGCGTTCCAGCCCATCTTGCGCTCGTTGGCGCCGAACGAGACGCCCGGAGTCTTGCCGTCGATGACGAGCGTCGAGATGCCACCGGGGCCGTCGCCGCCGGTTCGCACCATCGCAACCAGGAGGTCGGTGCCGCCGGCGCCCGAGATGAACTGCTTCTGGCCGTTGAGGACGTAATGGTCACCGTCGCGCACTGCGCGGGTGCGCAATGCCGCGGCGTCCGAGCCGGCGCCCGGCTCGGTGAGGCAGTAGCTCGCGATCAGCTCCATGGCGCAGAGCTTCGGCAGCCATTGGTGCCGCTGGGTGTCGCTGCCGAAGGCATCGATCATCCAGCTCGCCATGTTGTGAATGGAGATGAAAGCCGAGGTGGTCGGGCAGCCCGTCGCCAGCGCCTCGAAGATCAGCGCCGCATCGAACCGTGTCATGCCGGAGCCGCCGACATCGTCGCGGATGTAAATGCCGCCCATGCCGAGCGTGGCGGCCTCGCGCATGACCTCGACGGGGAAATGCTTCTCCTCGTCCCAGCGCAGCGTATGCGGCGCGATTTTTTCCGCCGCGAACGCGAGCGCCATGTCGCGAACCGCGATCTGATCTTCGTTCAGAGCGAACTGCATCGTTGCCGCTTACCCTCTTATCCAGCGTCATCGAGAGCACAGCAAAGCAATCCACGCTGCCCCCTCAGAAAGACTCTGGATTGCTTCGTCGCTACGCTCTCGCAATGACGCGCTGGGCTACAGCCTTACTTCATCAGCGGGATCGAGAACTCCGCGCCCTCCTTGACGCCGGACGGCCAGCGCGAGGTCACCGTCTTGGTCTTGGTGTAGAAGCGGATCGAGTCCGGACCGTGCTGGTTGAGGTCGCCGAAGCCCGACTTCTTCCAGCCGCCGAAGGTGTAATAGGCGATCGGCACCGGGATCGGCACGTTGATGCCGACCATGCCGACGTTGACCTTGGCGGCGAAGTCGCGCGCGGCGTCGCCGTCGCGGGTGAAGATCGCAACGCCGTTGCCGTAGTGATGCTCGGAGGGCAGCGCCAGCGCCTCCTTGTAGTCATGCGCGCGCACGACCGAGAGCACGGGACCGAAAATCTCTTCCTTGTAGATCCGCATGTCCTTGGTGACGTTGTCGAACAGCGAGCCTCCGAGATAGAAGCCGTTCTCATAGCCCTGCATCTTGAAGCCGCGGCCGTCGACGGCCAGCGTCGCGCCTTCCTTGATGCCGATGTCAATGTAGCTCTTGACCTTCTCGACCGCCTCGCGCGTCACCAGCGGACCGTAATCGGCCGACGGGTCGATCGAGGTGCCGATCTTCAACGACTCGACGCGCGGGATCAGCTTCTCCATGAGGCGGTCGGCGGTGGACTTGCCGACGGGCACCGCGACCGAGACGGCCATGCAGCGTTCTCCGGCCGAGCCGTAGCCGGCGCCGATCAGCGCGTCGACAGCCTGGTCCATGTCGGCGTCGGGCATGACGATGGCGTGGTTCTTGGCGCCGCCGAAGCACTGGCAGCGCTTCCCGGTCTGCGCCGCGCGCTCATAGATGTACTGCGCGATGGGCGTCGAGCCGACGAAGCCAATGGCCTTGATATCGGGATCGTCGAGGATGGCGTCGACCGCTTCCTTGTCGCCGTTGACGACGTTGAGGATGCCGGCCGGCAGGCCCGCCTCGATCATCAGCTCTGCGAGCTTCATCGGCACGCCGGGATCGCGCTCCGACGGCTTGAGGATGAAGGCGTTGCCGCAGGCGATCGCGGGCGCGAACTTCCACATCGGGATCATCGCCGGGAAGTTGAACGGCGTGATTCCGGCGACGACGCCGAGCGGCTGGCGCATCGAATAGATGTCGATGCCGGGGCCGGCCCCTTCGGTGTACTCGCCCTTCATCAGGTGCGGGATGCCGCAGGCGAATTCGACGACTTCGAGGCCGCGCTGGATGTCGCCCTTGGCATCAGGCACGGTCTTGCCGTGCTCACGCGCGAGCAACTCCGCGAGCTTGTCGTAATCGCGCTGGATCAGCTCCAGGAATTTCATCATCACGCGGGCGCGGCGCTGCGGATTGGTCGCGGCCCATTCCGGCTGTGCCGCGCGCGCGTTTTCGACGGCGGCGCGAACCTCGGCCTTGGACGCCAGCGCGACCTTCGCCTGCACGTCACCGGTCATCGGCTCGAAAACGTCGGCCGTGCGGCCCGAGGTGCCCTTGACCTCCTTGCCGCCGATGAAATGTCCGATTGAACGCATGGAATGATCTCCTTCAGGCCGAGCGTGGTCGCTTTGACAAATCCTATTGACCTGCATTTTATAGGATTCAAGTCTGAGATAATGCACCATAGATGTGCGAAAATGCCGGATCAAGGCGCTATCGACTGGGACGACTTTCGCTTCGTGCTGGCCATCGTGCGGGGCGGCTCGGTCTCGGCTGCGGCAAAACAGCTGGGCGTCGACCACGCCACCGTGATTCGCCGCGTCGATCGGTTGGAAAAGCACCTTTCTGCAAAACTGTTTGACCGGCGCAAGACCGGGTATCTCCTCACCGAAGCCGGCCAGCGTGTCGCAGACAGTGCGGAAGCGATGGAATCGACCATCGTCGCCAACCAGGAACAGGTCGGCGGCTCGGTGGCGCGGCTGACCGGCACGGTGCGGATCGGTGCGCCCGACGGGTTCGGCACCGCGTTCCTGGCGCCGCGGCTCGCCCCCTTCGCCGACCGTTATCCCGACCTCGATCTACAACTTGTAGCTACTGCGCGACTGTTCAGTCTCTCCAAGCGCGAGGCCGACATCGCGATCAGCCTGACCATGCCGAAGGAAGGCCGCATCGTCGGGCGCAAGCTGCTCGACTATCGTCTCGGGCTCTATGCCGCGCCTGGCTATCTCGATCGCTTCCCTGAGATCACATCGCGGCAGGACCTGACGCAGCACCGCTTCGTCGGCTACATCGAGGAGCTCTTGTTCACCCCGGAGCTCGATTATCTTCCCCAGGTGTCGCCGCGCATTTCCGCACGCTTCCGCAGCGCCAACCTGATCGCTCAGCTCAATGCCACCCTCTCCGGGTTCGGCATCGCCGTGCTGCCGCAATTCATGGCGAGCGACTATCCGCAGCTCGTTCCGGTGCTGCCGGAGGAAATTTCGATCACCCGGACGTTCTGGATGCTGATGCACGCCGACAGCAAGGATCTGGCGCGAATCCGGGCGGTGGCCGATTACATCGGCGAGATCGTGGAGCGGGAGCGGGCGTTGTTTTCGGGGCGGTAGCGCCGCGCTCGTGAGGGATGGAGGGCACGGCGCATGCGCGCCTCTACCCACCTCATCTCGCCTAAGTCTTCGCCTTCTTCGCCGCCCCGACCTTCGGCTCGCGCTTGGCTCCCTCGAGCACGCTGTCGCGGCCCGCCTTCAGCACCTCATCGGACAATTCGCCCGATCCGGCGATGCGCGCCAGCAGCATGGTGCCGGCCATTGTCGCCAGCGTCGCGATGGCCTGCTTGCGAGCAGCCTTGCGTGGCTGGTTCGGGACACAGTCGGCCAGCCGCTCGATCATCTCCTCGAGCTTGCCGGCAAAGGCCTTTCGCGTTTTCGGGCTCTCCCGGGCGATCTCGGCGCCAAGCGCGGGAATCGAGCAGCCATGGCCGGGATTATCGCGGTGCAACGCCGAGAGATAGGCCTCTGCGATCAGCGCCAGCCGCTTCTCCGGCGACACCTCGCCGGTGATCTTGCGCCAATGCTCCATCGAGCGGTCCATGGCATAGCCGAAGGCCTCGATCACCAGCGCTTCGCGCGAGTCGAAATGCGCGTAGAAGCCGCCATGGGTGAGGCCCGCCTCCTTCATGAGATCGGCGACCCCGATGCCATGGGCTCCCTTTTCGCGCAGCCGCACCGAGGCCTTCCTCACGATACGGTCGTGGGTTTCCTGCTTGTGTTCCGGGGAATAGCGCATGCGGGTCTCATTGAATGTCGAAGGTCATCTCATAACACGCGAACGCCGAAACGGGTGCATTAATTCACGTTAAGCTGCACCGATCATCGAAAAGGTTGCAGTTGCATGGACCGCAAGGGCCTCCTTGCCGTCGCGGACGAAGCCTTCGGTGTAGCTGGTCTGACGCCCCAGCTTGATGACCCTCCCCTCGGCCGAGATCAGGCCTGAGCGAACCGACAGCGGACGCAGGAAGGTCATCTTCAGGTCGAGCGTCACCGAGCTCTGCCCCGCCTCCAGACGGGTCGAGATCGCGCATCCCATCGCGGTATCGAGCAGCGCCGCCGCCGTCGCCCCGTGCAGAAGGCCGATGGTATTTTCGAGATCCTCGCGCGGCTCCAGTTCCATGACGATGCGGCCCGGCTCGACCGCGGCCATAGTGAACCCGATCAGCTTTGCGAAAGGCGGCGGCGGCAGCCGGCCGTCGCGAATGGCGCGCATGGCGTCCATGCCCGAAAGCGTCATGGCGGCTCGTGCGACCGGCGCAGGCACCTGCCAGTCCACCACCCGCTCGCGTCGCTGCGCCGGTGAGAAAAGCTTGAACTGATCGATGTCGGTCATGGCCACCCCATTAGATGATATACATCATACTATATCACGGACTTCGCGCTGGCAAACTCAACCCGTCAGCCAGCTTGACAAGCGGTACGTTTCGGCCCGGAAGTGGGCCCCGGCAGTGCGCCTCGCCCCGCCCACGAAAGCTTCGAGATGCCACGATGGAAATGCTCAACAACCACTGCGGCGTGACGCGCGATGAGCGCGGCATCGTCCATGTCACGATCTGCAACGCCGGTCCGCTCAACATTCTGGGTTCGCCGGTGACCGAGGCGGTGCGCGAAGGCCTGCAGCAGCTCGCGTCCGACCGCAGCATCCGTGTCGTGGTGCTGCGCGGCCAGAGCGAGAAAAGCATGATCGGCGGTGCCGACATCAAGGAGATGGCCAAGCTCGACCAGAAGTCGGCCGAAGCCTTCATCAGCCGCCTGCGCGATCTCTGCGAGGCCGTTCGTCAGTTTCCTGCCCCGGTGATCGCACGCATGCCCGGCTGGTGCCTCGGCGGCGGGCTCGAAGTGGCGGCGGCCTGCGACTTCCGCATCGCCGCGCACGATGCGCATTTCGGCATGCCGGAGGTGCGCGTCGGCATCCCCTCGGTGATCCACGCGGCGCTCCTGCCGCGCCTGATCGGCTGGGCCCGGGCGCGCTGGCTGGTGATGACGGCGGAGAACATCGATGCGTCCACGGCGCTGGCCTGGGGCCTGGTCGACAAGGTCGCCGCGCCAGGAGAACTGGATGCGGAGATCGAGCGCACCGTCAAGGCGCTGCTCGAATGCGGTCCCGAGGCACTGCGATCGCAGAAGGCTCTGCTGCGGCGATGGGAGGAATTGCCGCTGACCGAATCGGTGAATCTCAGCGTGAAGGTGTTCGGCGAGTCTTTCCTGACGGACGAGCCGACGCGGCTGATGGGCGCTTTCGTGAACCGGAAGCGATAGGCGCTGCACCGACGCTGTCATGCCCCGCGGAAGCGAGGCATCCAGGCGCCGCGGTTTCTCGGATCCAGCCGCGCCGCCTCGGGAAATACCGGATTGCCCGCCCCTGCGCAATTGCGCACCAGGCGGACAATGACGGCGAGGACTGATCGACCAAATCTCATCCGAACCACGACATTTTCTCATCTCTGCCGCGGTTGCTTTTCTTGCGCCGCATCATATGATGATCATAATCTTAAACGTCATCGCAGGGAGTCCCGTCATGGCCGAAGCCGCCGATCCCGTCGTCATCGTCTCCGCCGCCCGTACGCCGCTTGGCCGCTTCATGGGCGAATTGTCGCCGCTGCCCGCGCACAAGCTCGGATCGCATGTGATCGGCGCGGCGCTGGAGCGTGCCAGGCTTGCGCCAGAGAAGGTCGACGAGGTCTTCATGGGGTGCGTGCTGCCGGCCGGACAGGGCCAGGCGCCCGCGCGGCAAGCGGCACGCGCCGCCGGTCTGCCCGACTCCACTGGCGCGACCACGGTCAACAAGGTCTGCGGCTCTGGCATGAAGGCGACGATGCTGGCCCACGACATCATCCGCGCCGGCTCGGCCGAGATCGTCGTCTCCGGCGGCATGGAGAGCATGAGCAACGCGCCGTATCTGCTCGCCAAGGCGCGCGGCGGCTATCGTGTCGGCCACGACCGCATCATCGACCACATGATGATGGACGGGCTGGAGGACGCCTATGAGACCGGCCGCTCCATGGGCGATTTCGGCGAAGCGACCGCGGAAGCCTACCAGTTCACACGCAAGGACCAGGACGCATACGCGATGGAAACGCTCGGACGCGCCCGCAAAGCAGTGGAAGGCGGCGCGTTCAAGGCGGAGATTGCACCCATCACGCTGGCCGAAAAGGCCGGCCCGCGCGTGATCGCCAATGACGAGCATCCGCTGAAGGTCGATCCCGCGAAAATTCCCGGGTTGAAACCGGCGTTCCGTGCCAACGGAACCATCACGCCGGCCGCCTCCTCCGCCAACGCCGACGGCGCCGCGGCGCTGGTGCTGACCAAGCGTTCGCTCGCCGATCGCAGCGGTCTGCCAGCTCTCGCTGAAATCAAGGGTCACGCCACCCACAGCCAGGAGCCGCAATGGTTCACCACCGCGCCAATCCCGGCGATCCGCAAGCTGCTCGACAAGGTGGGCTGGACTGCCTCCGACGTCGACCTGTTCGAGATCAACGAGGCGTTTGCCGTGGTGGCGATGGCGGCGCAGCGTGATCTCGGGATCCCCCGCGACAAGCTCAACATCAACGGCGGAGCCTGCGCGCTCGGCCATCCCATCGGCGCCACCGGCGCGCGGCTGATCGTGACGCTGCTGCATGCGCTCGAGGCGCAGAACCTCAGGCGCGGCATCGCGGCGCTCTGCATCGGCGGCGGCGAGGCAACCGCCATCGCTGTGGAGCGGCTGGCGCGCTAGTATCTATGGCCGAAATTGAGGGAAGTCTGTCATTTTAGACTTCCCCTCCCTCATGCCAGACTGCAACGATGACGCGGGTCCCACCGGGCTCGCCAACCCACATTGAGGCCCAATGATCTCGAACTGGCTCGCGGCAGAACTGTCCCGCCGCAACATCCATTATGGCTGGGTGATGGTCGGCGTGACCTTCCTCGCGGCACTGATCAGCGCCGGCACGGTCGGCGCGCCCGGTGTGTTCATCGTCCCGCTTCAAAAGGAGTTCGGCTGGAGCACGGCGGAAATCTCCTCGGCGCTGTCGATCCGCTTCATCCTGTTCGGCCTGATGGCGCCGTTCGCGGCCGCCCTGCTCAATCGCTACGGTCTGCGCAACATCACGCTCATCGCGCAGCTGATTGTGGTTTGCGCGCTCGTGCTCTCTCTCGGCATGACGGAAGTCTGGCAGCTCATCGCCCTCTGGGGCGTGGTGATCGGCATCGGCACCGGCATGACCGCGCTGGTGCTCGGCGCGACGATTGCCACGCGCTGGTTCGCGGCAAGACGCGGCCTCGTGGTCGGCATCATGACCGCGAGCGTCGCCACTGGGCAGCTCGTGTTCCTGCCGCTGCTCGCAAGCCTCACCGAGCGCTACGGCTGGCGGCTCGCGCTCGGCCTCGTCTGCGTCATGCTCGGCGTCTCCGCACTGGCGGTGCTGCTCGCGATGTGTGACCGTCCCAGCGATGTCGGCCTGCGGCCGTTCGGCGACGAGGGCACAGAACCCCTGCCCGCGCCGCCGGTGAGCCACGGCTCGATCACGGGCGTTGCGCTGGGCACGCTGCGCGATGCATCGAGATCGACGGCGTTCTGGATCCTGTTCGCCACCTTCTTCGTATGCGGCGCCTCGACCAATGGCCTCGTCCAGGTGCACCTGATCCCGATGTGCCTCGATTTCGGCATCCCGCAGGTGCAAGCCGCCAGCCTGCTCGCCGCGATGGGCATCTTCGACTTCATTGGCACCATCCTGTCCGGCTGGCTGTCGGATCGCTACGACAATCGCTGGCTGCTGTTCTGGTACTACGGCCTGCGCGGGCTCTCGCTGATCTTCCTGCCGTTCAGCGACTTCTCGTTCTACGGCCTGTCCGTCTTCGCAATGTTCTACGGCCTCGACTGGATCGCCACGGTGCCGCCGACCGTGCGCCTCACCGCGCAGAAGTTCGGACCCGAGCGCGCCAATCTGGTGTTCGGCTGGATCTTTGCCGGGCATCAGCTCGGCGCGGGCACCGCAGCGTTTGGCGCCGGCTTCTCGCGGACGGTCTATGAGAGCTACCTGCCTGCCTTCTTCATAGCCGGCGCGCTGTGCGTGTTCGCCGCGCTGATCGTGCTGGCGCTGGCGCGGCAGCCCAAACCGCAGCCCGTGATGGCCTAAAGCGCGATGCGATCAGGATCCGCTCGAGCCGGTGGGCCGACGATGCGGCCTGACGCAGGTGCGACGCAGCCGGCCAAGTTTGCGCCGAGGCGCCAGGGCGATTGCTGTGCATGCACGATTGCTACGGCACGAGGATCGGCGTCACTTCGAATCCTTGTTCAATTCGATCGCGACCTCCGACATCCAGGACCCCGGCGCCTCCATCAGGAAGGATTGACGATTGCTCTTGGTCTGGATCGTCACCAGCGCGGCCACCGTGTTTCCCTCAATTCGTGCCTCGATCAGGCCGTCCTTGTTCGTGCCGTAGACCTTGCCGCCTTGTCGGTATTCGCTCTCGAACCAGTTGCCGGAAAGCTCCGTTCCGCTCTGCTCGATGTTTGCGGACAGGACCATCTTGTACGCATCGCTTGCGCAGCGCAGATTGAGGGTCAGGGACCGTCCCGGCCTGGTGACGTCGTACGCCACTTTGCAGCGGACCTTCTCACGCGGCCCATCGGACGGCTTCATCGTGCCGACGCCCGACCAAGCACCGGCCAAACCGTCGAACACCGGCTCTGCGCGCAACGGGCTGATGCCGACGAGCACGAGACAGGCCGCGCCAACGCCCATGTGCGCCGCCGAAAACTTCAATAGCATTCTTCCGATCCCGATCCGCAACAAAGTCTGGGCGCGTTCTACGCTCGAACAGCCACGGGATGTTGGCGACGATGTTCAGAAATGTTGCAGAGATTGCCTGAACATTGCCGGATCGGAAAAGGTCGCAGGCCGGGCGTCCGAGGGCGGCGACACACGCGAAGAAGAGACACACGGATCCGGCCTCGACGACGGCGCGTCGGATTCCGTCGTTGCTGCGGCACCGGTCCTGCCCGGCCGAGGCGTTGATGACGCACCCGTGTGGGTCCACAGGTTCGGCCCACATTCCCGTTAGACTCCCCGCCCCAAACGTGGACAATAGCCTCCGCACGTCACGTGCGCAGTGCACACCAAGATGCGCCAGGGGAAATGAAATGCCGGCCGCCTTCCTGTCCTCCGATCCCATCATCCCGACCACTCCTTTGACATCCGAGATGCGCGATGCGTTGCGCGCGATCGTCGGCGAGAAGGGTCTGATCGAGGACGAGCATGGCAAACAGCCTTTCGTGACCGATTGGCGAGGATTGTTGGTTGGTGGTGCCGGCGCCGTCGTTCGTCCGGGCAGCACCGAGGAAGTCTCGAAAGTCGTGCGACTCTGTCATGAGCATGGCATCGCGATCGTGCCGCAGGGCGGCAATACCGGTCTGATGGGCGGGGCGACGCCCTGGCCTGCGCATACCGGCATCGTCTTGTCGCTGGGACGGATGAACCGCGTGCTGGACGTCGATCCCGTCGGCTATTCGATGACGGTCGAGGCCGGTTGCGTGCTGCAGACGCTTCAGGAAACAGCGGCCGAACACGACAGATTCCTGCCGCTCAGCCTCGGCGCCCAGGGCTCCTGCATGATCGGCGGCAACCTTTCGACCAATGCCGGCGGCGTCCAAGTATTGCGGTATGGAAATGCCCGCAATCTCGTGCTGGGGCTCGAGGTCGTGTTGCCCAACGGCGAGGTCTGGGACGGACTGCGCGCGCTCAAAAAGGACAACACCGGCTACGACCTCAAGCACTTGTTCATGGGAGCCGAGGGCACGCTGGGCATCATCACCAAGGCCGTGCTCAAGCTATGGCCGGCGCCGAAGGACGTCTGCACCTCATGGCTGGCGATTCGCGATCCCCGCGCGGCACTGGAGATCCTGTCCGAGGCGCATGCGGCGTCCGAAGACAATGTCGGCTCCTGCGAGCTGATGAGCCGCAGCGCCGTCGACATGGTGCTGCGCCATATCCCCGGCACCCAGGATCCGCTCAAGGCGGAGACGCCATGGTACCTTCTGCTGGAATGGTCGTCCGCGCGGGCGCGACGCGATGGGATGGAGGGCATGTCCGAGAAGCTGGAGCAGTTTCTCGCCGATCAGCTCGGGGCCGGCCGCGTGCTCGATGCCGCGATCGCGCATACGGTCGGGCAGTCGCGCAACATGTGGCGCATCCGCGAAGGTGTCGCCGAGGCGTCGCGGGCGGAAGGACCTGGGCTCAGCTACGACATTTCGGTGGCAATCTCCCGGATACCGGAGTTCATCGACAAGGGTACCAGAGCCGTGCTCGACATTCTCCCGACCATCAGGCCCTATCCGCTCGGACACATCGGCGACGGCAATCTGCATTTTTCGTTCATGGGGCCTGGCGGCATGGATCAGAAGACGCTGAACCAGTACAAGGGCGCCATCACCCGGGCCGTGAACGATCTCGTCACTTCCCTGGGCGGATCGATCTCGGCGGAGCACGGCATCGGCATCGACAAGCTCGACGAGCTCAGCCGCTACCGACCGAAAACCGAGCTCGACATCATGCGCGCCATCAAGCGCGCGCTCGATCCGCAAAACATCATGAATCCCGGCAAGGTGCTCCGGCTGTGATGACGCCGGGCACCCTGTCCCGGATCAGGCGCGCGGGTTGACGATTGTGTAACCTCGCAGGGAGCGCGCATGCAGTCGGGTCGCGCGACCGCCGGAATTGGCATCATATGCCATCCACATATCGCCGCCGAGGTGCTGCTCCAGAACGAAAACATGGCCGCGGCGGGCCGCAACCATTCCCGGCGCCGGCGACGTCCGCGGAAAGCGCAGCCAGTTCGACGCGAGATTCAATTCCGGGATGATGCGACCAAATACGCGCAGGGAGGCGCCGCAGCCGCAGAAAGACGACGGGCACCCGGCGGGACGCCCGCCAACAACCCGATCGTTCGAGACAATCGTTGACGTGGGAGTATTCCCCGCGTCGGTCACCGTCATTTGCGTTGAGCGATAGGCCCGCAACGTGCGCCTGGGAGCCCGCTCGCGGCGCGTTTGCGAGTACGAGAAATCGCAGGGCATGGTGACGTTGCACTCAGGGGCTTGAAGAATGCGGTAGGGCCGCGCTTCGGAGACGGCGCAGGTAGCGATAAAGAGGATGCACGCAGAAAAAACTCGTTTGATCATTGCAGGTCTCTGAGTTGGGAGATCCTGCCCCGGTCGGGAGAAACCAATACTGATTTGGCCGAAATGGGCCCAAAGCGCGGCCAAAAAACTGCTTCTACCTACGCCGTTAACCTAGATCATGTTCAAAGCGTCCGGCCGACAGCGCGAGATTGTCCCCTCCTACTGCATGATCGCGGCGGCGATCTTCTCCGCCGACATCAGCACCGGAAAATTGGTGTTAGCGCACGGTACCACCGGGAAGATCGAGGCGTCGACGACGCGCAGGCCCTGGATGCCCTTCACGCGGCCCTCGGTATCGACCACCGCCATCGGATCGTCGGCACGTCCCATGCGGCACGAGCACGAGGCGTGCCAGACGCCGATCGTCGCCTTGCGCACGAAGGCTTCCAGCGCCTCGTCGTCGCTCATGACCTGGTCAAAGGTGAACCCCTCGACCACGAAATTGTCGATCATGTAGTGGCGCAGTGCGGCCGGCCCGTCCATCAACGCGGCGGCGATCGTGGTCAGAATCTTGTTCGTCGTGTTGACCACGCCGATCTTGCGGACGCGGTCGGTGTAGGAGGCCGGGAATGGCTTGTCCGTCACCTTCCTGACCACTTCGCTCATCTGCACGGCCGCCATCTTGCGAAAGCCGCTCATAAGGCGATCGAGGTCGCGCCGGTCGGACAACAGGTTGAACTCGACGATCGGTTCCGCCGAGGGATCGCGCGAGGCCAGCTTGACCTGTCCGGTCTCGGAATAGGTCTTGTTGACGAAGGTCAGCAGCGAGCCGATTTGCGCGCCTACGGCGTGCCAGGCCGATTTGCTCAGCACGACGACGAACATGTCGCCCTTCGGGACGCCCGGCAGCCCGGAGGAATAGCGCAGCCCGAGCTGCATGTGGCGCCTGGTGTGCTCGTTCATGCGCGCGCCGCGTCGGACAAAGGACGACAGCGAGATGGAGGGATGATCCATCAGGCGCTGGCCGACGCCAGGCAGCCCCATCAAGACGGGAATGCCCATATCCTTGAGGTGACCAACCGGGCCGATACCGGCGCGGAGCAGATGCGCCGGCGAATGGATGGCGCCGCTGGAAAGAATGATCTCGCGTCCGCGGAATTCCTGCTCGCGCCCGTCCACCAACGCCTTCACACCGACGCAGCGCGTGCCCTCGAACAGCAGCTCTCTGACCTGCGTGTTGGTGGAGATCGTGAGGTTGGTGCGCTTGCGGGTGTCGCGATCGAGGTAGCCCATCGCGGCCGAGACGCGCTGCTCGGCTTGGTTCGAATGCGTCACCGGGAAAAAGCCGTCCACGAACTCGCCGTTCTGGTCGGGCACGAACTGGTGGCCGGCCTGCTGGAAGGCTTGCGCGAACGCCTCCGAATGCTGCGTCCAGTGCGCCCGCGGAATGCGGCGCACCGGGATTCGGCCGTCCTTGCCGTGATACGGTCCGTCGAAATCGAGGTCGCGCTCGACCTTCTTGAAGAAGGGCAGCACGTCATTCCAGCTCCAGCCTTCGGCGCCCCGCGCTTGCCATTCGTCGTAGTCGGTCGGTGCGCCGCGATTGGCCATCTGACCGTTGATCGAGGAGCCGCCGCCGAGCACCCTGGCCTGCTCGTATTTGCGCAAGGGAGGACGCGCTTCGTTCGGATTGTTGTGGCTGATGACCTGCGTGGTGACCTTCAGTTCAGTCCAATGGAAGCGCGGATCGAAATAGGCGGTGCCGGGATAGCTGTCCCTGATCTCGGCCGGCTCGTTGCCGGGCGGCGTGTCCTGCCCGGCTTCGCACAGCAGAACCTTGTTGGCGCTCCTTGCCGAGAGCCGGTGCGCCAGCACGGACCCCGCGGAGCCGCCCCCCACGATGATGAAGTCGTACACGATTGACGTTTCCTCTTGCTCTTATCCGGGGAACGTAGCGCGTTCTTGTTTTGAGGTCACGCCCATCGCGGCCATGACAAGATTGTCGCAGCCGCGATGATTGCTGAACATCACGGCCTGATCGAGAAGTTCTCCGGCGGCCCGGCCTTGCGCAGCGGCTCCGCCAGCCGCGCAAACTCGCACAGCAGCGACCGCGTCTTCCTGGGATCGATGATCTCCTCGACCCAGAACTTTTCGGCGGAGCGGAATGGCGAGCGCAGCTTGTTGAGCCGGTCCTCGATCTCCTTGAGTTTCGCCGCCTTGTCTTCCGCCGCGTCGATGTCGGCGCGGTAGGCCGCCTCGATGCCGCCCTCCAGCGGCAGCGAGCCCCAATAGGCCGAGGGCCAGGCGTAGCGAATCGAGAAGCGGTCAGCCGGCTGATGCACCACGCCGGCAACGCCGAAGGCGTTGCGCAGGATGACGGTGCACCAGGGCACCGTGGTCTGGTTGACCGCAGCCATGGCGCGGACCCCATGGCGGATGGTGGCCGCCTTCTCGGCATCGAGGCCGATCATGAAGCCGGGGCAATCCATGAGATAGACGATGGGGAGATGGAAGGTCTCGGCGAAGTCGACCCAGCGCACCACCTTCTGGCAGGCATCCGCGGTCCAGGAGCCGCCATAGTGGAAGCTGTCGCTGGCAAGCACCATGACCGCCCTGCCCTCGAGCCGCGCGAGGCCGACGATAATGGGCTTGCCAAAATTCTTGGCGACCTCGAAGAACGAGCCCTTGTCGACGACCGACTCGATGATAGGTCGCACCTTGTAGACCTGCTTGCGGTTACGCGGCACCGCGTTCATCAGCGCTTCGTCGCCCCGCTCCGGATTATCGGTGCAGGGCAAGGTGGGCGGCAGCTCGTAGACCGATGATGGCAGATAAGAAAGGAATCGTCGCGCACAGGCGAAGGCTTCCTCCTCGGTGTCGACGGCATGATCGACCGCGCCGGCGCGGGTCTGGATATCGGCGCCGCCGAGCTCTTCCTTGGTAAGATCCTGCCCTAGCGCCTTCACCACCGGCGGCCCTGCGACGAACATCGCGGACTTCCGGGTTATGATGGAATAGTGGCTGGCGGCAAGACGCGCCGCACCCAGGCCCGCTACCGAGCCGAGGCCGAGTGCGACCACCGGCACGCGCGACAGATTTTCCGTCGTGAAGCGATACCAGCGCGTGCCGCCGATCCCGCCCGGCAGGTTCGCCGCGCCCTTGGTCTCGATGGTCTTGACCGAGCCGCCGCCGCCGGAGCCCTCGATGATGCGGACGATGGGCAGACGAAAATCGTGCGCCATCTCCTCCGCCATCAACGGCTTTGCCGAGATCGACGCATCGGCCGAGCCACCGCGCACCGTGAAATCGTCGCCGACCACGACCACGGTGCGGCCGTCGACGCGGGCGCGACCGAACACGCAGTTCGCCGGCGTCAGCTTCTGCAGCTCGCCGCTGGAATCGTACTCACCGATGCCGGAAACAGCACCGATCTCGTGAAAGCTGCCTTTGTCGATCAGCTTGTCGATACGTTCCCGAACAGTCAGCCGGCCCTGGTCATGCTGTCGCTTGACCTTGTCAACGCCGCCCATCTCCCGCGCGAAGGCTTCGCGCCGGGCGAGCTCGTCGAGTTCCGGCTTCCAGTTCATTCATTCCCTCCGAGTTGATCGGCTTGTTATTGTTGTGCACGGCCATGGCGACCGGTTTGCGCGAGATGCGGTTGTTGAAGGCGTCGCCTTCTGCGCCTTCCATCAGGCTGCCGAGCGAACGGCCAAGCTCCAGCATCAGCGGGGCGACTTCGGCATGCAGACGCTGCTCGTCATACATGGCAGCCAAGAGGCCGATCGTGATGACGACGAAGGTCTGGTATTGCGGCGACCAGATCGGCACCGCGAGGCCGTTGATGTGCGGGCTCCAGAGGCCGCAGGCAACGACATAGCCGCGCTCGCGCAACGACTGCCGGTTGGCCTCGATGCGAGGCCTGAGAATCTTTGCAGCCTCGGGCGCTTCGCGCTCCATCTCGGCGATGAAGGCATCGCCGACTTCCGGCGACAATGCCGCCGTGTAGGCCGCGCCTGCTGCGGTCGAGGCCATCGCGATGCGGCTGCCGGTGCCCTCGTGCAAGCCGAGTGCGGAGGGCGAGCGCGCGAACTGGAGATAGACGAGATGGAAGCGATCGGGGACGACGAAGCCGACGGTGCCAGGCAATTGCTCGGCCACTTCCTGAAGCCGCTGGCGAATCATGCTGCGCAGCTGCGCGCCTTTCATCATCGAGGCGCTCATCGCCACGGCGCTCGGGCCGATGCGATATTTTTGATCGCGCGGCAAATAGACCAGCTGGCCCATGCGGGTCAGCGTGTGCGTGAGCCGCGATACCGTCGAACGCGGCAGACCGCAGCGGTTTGAGATCTCTAGATTGCCGAGCCTGCTATCGTGGCCCTCGAAGCATCGCAACACGTCGAACGCGCGCGACACCACTTGGATGACATCTCCCTCGCCCGCGTCGCCAGCGAGCACGCCTTGCCTACTCAACCGCTCCGATCGTCGTCCCATGTTCCCTACCAATTGTTCCGCTCTGCGGAATTAAATTCCACTTGCAGACGACGCTACCTCAGGCATTTTGCGACGACAACAAAAAGGCGATGGCATGCCAGAAATTAAGATCGTCACAGAAGTAGCGGGACGCGTCTGCGCAACTCCCGTGCAAGTTGGAGGAACCGTTGCAGATGGCGATGACGTTGTAATTGTCGAAGCGATGAAGATGGAAATTCCGGTGCCCTCGCCCGCGAGCGGGACCATCACATCTCTTCTGGTGAAGCTCGACGACGTCGTTGCCGAAGGACAAGCGATCGCGATCGTCACGCGGTGACGGCATTATCCGGCGTTTTCCGCGACAATCTGTCAGCCGCATTGCTGTATTCGCGGTACGGCGTTGCCATCGCTTGATCGCGGTGACATGATCTGTTGCAAACAAAACGTTGTTTCAAACAAAGAAAGAAAATCTTCGCGCTTAAGCGAAGACGATGGAGGGAAACATGCTTCGTGGATTGTTCATGCTCGCACCTGCCGTGGTGGCAGGCATTTCTTTTGCGTCTACACGCTGTTCGTTCGCCGAGGACATCAAGCTGCCGGCGACACTGACCTTCACGGCCTATGACACCGGTACGGCCGGCTTCAACATCGCGGTCGGCGTAGGCAAGATGATGAAGGACAAGTACGGCACCGACGTGCGCGTACTTCCCGCGGGCAACGACGTTGCCCGCCTCGCGCCGTTGCGCGCCAAGCGCGCGGCATCGGCCGCGATGGGATCAGGCACCTATTTCGCGCAGGAAGGCGTGTTCGAGTTCGGCTCCAAGGAATGGGGCCCGCAGCCGCTTCAGATCCTGCTCTCGAGCGTCGACTGCAATTGCGGATCGCTCGGCGTGGCCGCCGACACCGGCGTGAAGGAGCTGAAAGATCTCAAGGGCAAGCGGGTCGGCTTCGTGGTCGGCTCGCCTGCGCTGAACCAGAATTCGCTCGCGGTGCTCGCCTTCGCCGGGCTGACGCAGAAGGACGTCAAGGTGGTCGAGTTCGCCAGCTACGGCGCGATGTGGAAGGGCCTTATCAACAATGACGTCGACGCCGCCTTCGGCACCACCATCACCGGCCCCGCCAAGGAAGCCGAGACCTCGCCGCGCGGCCTGATCTGGCCGCCGCTGCCCGCCAAGGACAAGGAAGGCTGGGCGCGGATGCAGAAGGTCGGCTCGTTCTTCTTCCCGCAGCTTGCGACCTGCGGCGCCGGCATCTCGCCGGAGAAGCCGGTCGAGCTCGGCAACTATCCCTACCCGATCTTCGTCGCCTACGCCTCGCAACCGGCCGATCAGGTCTATGCGATGACGAAGGCAATGATCGTGAACTACGACGCCTACAAGGACTCCGCACCCGGCGCCGGCGGGCTCGCGGCCGACCGGCAAACCAAGAACTGGGTGGTGCCGGTGCATCCCGGCGCAGTGAAGGCGCTGAAGGAAGCCGGGCAATGGAGCGATACGCAGGAAGCGCACAACAACAAGCTGATCAAGCGCCAGGAGGTGCTCGCCGCCGCGTGGGCCGATTACGGCAAATCCAGTCCGCCGTCGGACGACAAGCCCTTCCTCGATGGTTGGATGAAGGCGCGCGCCGCCGCGCTTGCCAAGGCCGGCATGCCGAATGGGTTCGAGGAGTAGAGCGGCACATGAGCTCGCTCGTCGCCGCGCGCGAGGCGCGCCCCCTCTCCCGCTTGCGGGAGAGGGTGTTTCCGCAATGGGACACCCTCCTAGAGGAGACGGCCCTCACGCGCGCCTTCGGCGCGACCTCTCCCGCGAGCGGGAGAGGTTGAGGAGCCCGCGGATCGATCGATTCAACCAACGGCCGGCCACCAAAATATATCAATCAGCCCACGTGCGGGGTCGATCATGTCTGTTTCAATCTCCACCGCCCCGCAAGACGAGGCCAAGCGGGTCGTCTTCGACGATCCGCACGGTGCCGCCGGCAACATGCAGGAGGCAGAGGTCACGCGCGTCCGCACGCTTCGCGGCCTCTGGCGATGGGCGCTGGTCGGCGCGACAGCGGCGACCATCCTGCTGTGCATCAACCAGCAGTTCTCGCTGCGCTTCTTCATCGGATACACCCAGCTCAACACGGAGTATTTCTACCTCCTGATCGCGTTGATGCTGCCGTTCACGTTCCTGATCTTCCCAGGGGCCGAACGAGCGCCGCTCGATCGCATTCCCTGGTATGACCTCGTCCTGTTCGTCGCGACCTTCGCGGCGGCGCTCATGCTGATGACCAATGTGCGCAAGGCCGCGGAGGCCGGCTGGGAATTCGGCGGCGCGCCGACCAGCGTAATCGCCGCCGGCCTCGTGATGTGGGCGATGCTGATGGAGGCGCTGCGCCGCACCGGGGGCTGGAGCCTGCTGCTGAGCGTCTTTCCCTTCACGGTCTATCCCTTGTTCGCCGAGGCCGGCTGGCTCGGACCGTTCCGCGGCACGCAGTCGACGCTGGAGCAGGCGACCGCCTATCACGTGCTGTCCGGCGAAAGCCTGCTTGGCATCCCCATCCAGGCCTTCGCCGATACCGTGATCGGCTTCCTTGTGTTCGGCACCGCGCTGATGATGACGGGAGCCGGCAAATTCTTCATCAATCTCTCGTTCGCGCTGTGCGGCACGTTCCGCGGCGGCGCGGCGAAAGTCTGTATCTTTGCCAGCGGCCTGCTCGGCATGATGTCGGGCTCGATCATCTCCAACGTGCTCACCGCCGGCACGATGACCATCCCCGTGATGAAGAAGAGCGGCTTCCGCGCCTCCTATGCCGCCGCGATCGAAGCCTGCGCCTCGACCGGCGCGGTGCTGGCACCACCGGTGATGGGCGCCACCGCCTTCGTGATCGCGCAGTTTCTCAATGTCAGTTACGCCGAAGTCGCGCTCGCCGCCGTCATTCCGGCCGTGCTGTACTACATCGGCCTGTTCATGCAGGTCGATGCCTATGCCGCACGCCACAATCTGAAGGGCATTCCGCGCTCCGAGCTGCCGCGGATCATGGATACGATCAAGGACGGCTGGTACTACGTCTTCGTCATCGCGCTCCTGATCGTCATGCTGCTCTACTTCAAGCGCGAGAGCCACGCGCCATTCTATGCGACCGCGTTGCTGCTTGTTCTCAACCAGTTCTTTTCCAAGGACACGCGCTGGACATTTGCCACGATCGGCAGATTCCTGGAGGTGAACGGGCGCACCTTCGTGGAGCTCGCTGGTATCCTCGCCGGCTGCGGCCTCCTCATCGGCGCATTCTCGATGACCGGCGTGGTCTCGAGCCTTGCCAACGACCTGCTGCATATTGCCGGCGACAACGCCTTCCTGCTGCTGGCGATGTGCGCACTGACCAGCCTCATCCTCGGCCTCGGGCTGACAACGACGGCCTGCTACATCTTCCTCGCCATCCTGGTCGCGCCGGCGCTGGAGAAGCTCGGGCTCAACCGCATGGCGGTGCACATGTTCATCTTCTACTGGGGCATGCTGTCTTCCATCACGCCGCCGGTCGCGATCGCTTCTTTCGCAGCCGCAGGCATCGCCGGTTCGCCGGCGATGAAGACCGGCTGGGAGTCGATGTGGGTCGGCAGCATCATCTATTTCCTGCCGTTCTTCTTCGTCTTGAATCCGGCCCTGGTGCTGCAAGGGCCGAACCCATATCTCGCAGCTCTTGGCCTGATGGGCCTTGCCGCCTTCGGCACGCTGTTCATCTGCGGTGGCATCCAGGGCTACCAGCCCTTCGTCGGCAATTTGCGCGCCGCAGGGGCGCTGGAATGGCCGATCCGCGTGCTGCTGGTGATCGGCGGCTTCGTGGTCGCGACCCCCGGCGGCGGAATCATGCCGCTGTCGCAGATGCAGGTGACGCTGCTCGGCCTCGGGATCCTGCTGCCGACGATCTTGATCGCGCTTCTTCTGGTCCGACGCCAGCCCGAGGTGCCGGACGGGTTGCGCGCACCCTGATTGCGTTGCACAACAGAGGGCGATGAAGCCGCAATCGCCTCTCGCCGCCGCCTGGACCCGCTCGAAGCCGCCACTGCTGCGGTTTCTGGACCATTGCCTCAGTGAATTCTCGGCCGAGACCTCAGGCAGCGTTGCCGATTACATTCCCGAGCTGAGCAAGGCGGACCCTGCCTGTTTCGGCATCAGCCTGGCGACGCTGGATGGCCATGTCTATGAGGTCGGCGACAGCCGGGTGCCCTTCACCATCCAATCGATGTCGAAGCCTTTCGTGTTCGCGCTGGCGCTGGACCTGCTTGGCGCCGGCAGGGTCGAGAGCGCGATCGGGGTCGAGCCCTCGGGGGACCCCTTCAACTCGATCCGGCTCAACTCCGAGAACCATCCGTTCAATCCGATGGTCAATGCCGGCGCGATCGCCTGCACCGGGCTGATCTACGACAGCAGGGGCACGGAGGCCTTCGAGCAGATCCGTGCCGCCCTCAGCCGCTTTGCCGGCCGCGACCTTGCCGTTGACGAGGCGGTCTATGCTTCCGAGAGCCAGACCGGCGACCGCAACCGCGCCATCGGCTATCTCTTGAAGACCAATGCGGTCATCTCGGACAGCGTCGCTGGCGTCCTCGACGTCTATTTCCGACAATGCGCAGTGCTGGTCACCGCGCGGGACATCGCGGTGATGGCCGCGACGCTCGCGAACCGCGGCATTAACCCCGTGACCGGCGAGCAGGTGCTCACGCCTTACGCGATCTCGCGCACGCTCTCGGTGATGACGTCGTCGGGCATGTACGATTATGCCGGCGAATGGATCTACCGGATCGGCATTCCCGCCAAGAGCGGCGTCGGCGGCGGCATTCTCGCAGCGCTCCCGGCCCGGCTCGGCCTCGGCAGCTATTCGCCGAAGCTCGACAAGCACGGCAACAGCGTGCGCGGCATCAAGGTCTGCGAGGCGCTGTCCTCGCATTACGACCTGCACATGCTCAACCGCAGCGATGACGCCCGCAACGCCGTCATAGCGGACTACAACATCGGCAAGAGCCCGTCCCGCCGCGTGCGCCGGCCTCAGGAGCGCGAAATCCTGGCGGCGCATGAGCAGGAAGTGCGGATCATCGAGCTGGTCGGCACGCTGTCGCTCTCCGCGGTCGATTACGTCTCGCGGCGGCTCGCCGGGCGACCGCGGCCGCAATTCGTGATCTTCGATCTCCATCGCGTCACCTCGACCACGCGCGCCGGGGCGCGGCTGATCGCCGAAGCGTTCGAGGAGCTTGCGGCCTTGAACGTGACCGTCGTGCTGTCAGGCGTCAGGCGCGCCTCCAAGGAATGGGACACCTTGCGGGAATGGACGGCGGAGCTGAAGAACGTCCGGGACTTCTACCTGCTCGACACCGCCATTGAATGGGCCGAAGACCAGATCGTGTATCGCTACGGCGGCTCGATCGATTTTCACGAGACCACCGAGCTCGCCGAGCAACCGCTGCTGACAGGGTTGAGCGAGGAAGAACTGACCGATCTGGCCTCGCTCTGCACCATCAGGGCCTATCCATCCGGCGCGAAGATTCTCGCGGCCGGCGACCCCGCCGATACCCTTTGCTTCCTGCGCAGCGGCGCGGTGCACGTCACCTTGCCCGACGGCATCCGGCTGGCGACACTCACCGCCGGCATGGCGTTCGGCGAAATGGCGCTGCTGGAGCCGACAAGGTCGGCCGATGTGTCCGCCGACCTGGCAGCAACGACGTACGAAGTGCCGCTGAAGGATTTCCAGCGCTTCCGCAAGCAGCACCCGCGCGCCAGCGAATGCATCATGCGCAATCTGGCCCAGCTGCTGGCCGACCGCCTGATCGTCGCCAACGCCAAGGTCGACATATTGACGTCGACGTAGAACGACGCTCCTCCGCCTCGTCAGGAAAAGGTCTCAACGACTCGCGGCCTCGCTCAGCCGGCGATTGATCCGCGCCGCACTTGCCTTCAGCACTTCGGACGGCTGCTGCCCGGTGGCCGCACACAAGCAGGCCCAATAATAGATGACGTCGCCGAGCTCATTGACGAGGCCCGCCTGGTCCAGCCAGCCGTCTCGCAAGAGCTTCTTGACGTGGTCGGCCACCTCGCCGGCCTCGCCGGCAAGGCCAAGACCGAGATAGGACAGCCGCTCGTTGGACGGATGCTCGTCGACTTTCGCTATGCTCGCGGCCCAGGCCACATATTCATCGATCGTCATCGGCATTCCCCGCCGCTTGCGTCGATTCAGCCCACCACTTCGGTGACGGGCTGGAGATCGATCTCGAAGGTCTCCAGGAATTTCGAGGTCATGATGTAGAAGCCCACCGAGAGCTGCAATTCGACCAATGCAGCGGGCGTCAGCTTCGATGCGATGGCCTTGAACGTCGCATCGGTCGGCTTGCGCAGCTTCACGATCTCGTCGGTGAAGGCGAGCGCGGCGCGCTGCACCTCATCGAAGCAAGACGCCGCCTGCCAGTTCTCGAGCGCCTCGTTCTGCTCGTCGGTGACGCCGACATTCTTGCCGATGCGCTTGTGCGCGACGACCTCGTACGGAGCCTCGCACAGAATTCCGGTGCGGGTGATCGCAAGCTCACGCACGATCGGGTCGAGCTCGCCCTTGTGGCGTATGGCGCCGCCAAGGCGGCAGTACTGCTCGAGATAGCTCGGCGAGTGCGCCATCATGCGGAAGATATTGGCATTGCGGTTCTTGCCGAGGAGCTCGCGGGTGCGGTCGGATGCCTTGGACGGGTCGCTGTAGTCGATACGGGCCATTTTGCTGAAGTTTTCCCTGGGCTTTTGATGCTTCTTGTCGTCGTGGGCACAATTTCCCGATGACTCTATGCGCGCGTGGACGCAGGAGCAACATCAGGGAGTCAAATTGCCGCCGCATTGCTGATCAACCCTGAGACAGTCGATATTCGCCGTGTGGGGACAAAGCGCGGCGAGTACTCGCAAATGGGGTGTTCCGAGTAAAACAATTGGCCATCGGGTGCGCTAGCCGCACAACGGTGAGTCACGCCCAAGTCTAGGGAGAAAAAGGCATGAAGGAAGCCACCAAGGGGGCGGCCTCGGGAGCGCTCGCGCATATGCTGGCGGTGACGGCGATGCTCGTCATCGCCAGCATCTTGTTCTACGGGCGCTAGTTGGAGTTTTAGTGCTTTCGTCATTCCGGGGTGGCTCTCGCACAAGCCAGGCCCAGAATACCCGTTCCAGGCTCGGTCGCATGACCGCCCCCGAATGACGAATCCCTCTACGACCTCGTGAAGAACGGCACGAGCCGGCCGGCAAAGGGCTTGAAGCTTGCGGTGACCGAATCGCCGATGGCGAGATCGTCGTCGCCATGCGCCATCATGCGAAAACCCTCTGCACAATCGACCAGCAGGATGTTGTAGGGTACGTGCGCCCGCGTCTCTGATGTGGCGGCCCGGCAGACCAGCGAGGTCGCGTACACCCTGCCCTTGCCGCTGGCGCGCTGCGCGCGCGGGCCGGATGCACCGCAGGCCGCGCAGAAGGCGCGATGGAAATACTGCACGTGACCGCATGAGATGCAGGTCTGGTAGGTGATCGCCTCTTCGCCCTTGGTCCAGTCCGTCAGACGCTCGCTCATCGCACCCGCTCCAGGAACATGCTCACGTGAGAGGACAGCACGCCGCCGTCGCCGTGCAACAGCGCAATGGACGCATCCCGCACCTGTCGGTCAGCCGCCCGGCCCGTCATCTGCAAATGCGCTTCGACCAGATGCGCCATGGCGCCGCCGACCCCGCAATGGCCGTAGCTGAGCAGGCCGCCGTGGGTGTTCAGCGGCATCGCGCCGTCGCGGCCGAAATGGCCTGATCGAACGCGGGCGGCAGCCTCACCGCGCCCGGCAAGGCCGAGGTCCTCCAGCAGCATCGCAAGCGTGATCGTAAAACTGTCGTAGATGGCGGCGTAGCGCACGTCGGAGATCGCCAGGCCCGCGGCGTCCTTCGCACGCGCGATCGAGATCTCGGCGCCGAGCTCGCTGAGGGCGGGAGCTGCGGTGACATGCTGATGGGTGTGGGCCTGGGCGCAGCCGCGGATGCGCACGCCCGCTTGCCCGGTCCGTTCGCGACTGATGACGAAGGCCGCGCCGCCATCGGAGACCGGGCAGCAGTCGAGCAGCTTGAGCGGCATCGCCACCGGCTTCGAGGCCATGACGTCGGCGACCGTAATGGGATCGTGGAATTGCGCGCCGGGATGGGTGCAGGCGTGGCTGCGCATCAGCACCGCGAACTGGGCAAGGTCCTCTTCGGTCACGCCGTATTCGTGCATATAGCGGTTGGCAACGAGGCCATAATAGGCAGGAATAGTCGGCCCTAGCGGCACCTCGTAGTCGGGATGTCCGACCTGCGCCAGCGCCTGGACCGAGGCATCGCGGCTCTGCCCGGTGAGGCGGTTCTCGCCCGCGACGACGAGCACGTGGCGGACGATGCCGGATTCGACGAGGTGATGCGCGAGCATCGTCATCGCGAGCCCCGTCGCGCCGCCGACCTGCACGGCGTGGGCATAAGCAGGACGGATGCCAAAGTGCTCGGCGAAGACGGTCGCCAGCATGATGTGAGGCGAGACGGTGGAGTAGCCGCAGAGGATGCCGTCGATATCCGAACGCTTCAGCCCGGCATCGTCCAGCGCGGCTTGCGCCGCCTTGCTCATCAGATCGAGCGAGGACGAGCCTTCGTGCTTGCCGAACGGTGTGAGGCCGACGCCGGTGATGAAGCTCATGGTGCCCTCCTGTCATTCCGGGGCGGCCCGAAGGGCCGAGTCCGGAATCCATCGCGCAGCATGTGCCGAGCATGAATGGATTCCGGACTCGCGACATTGTCGCGCCGCGGAATGACGGATGAGAGAGCTGTGGTCATCCCTACCTCTCCTCCTCCGGCGCCGAGCGCGTGACGCCGTCGCGCACCATGGCTGCGATCTCGTCGGCGGAATAACCGATCTCGCGCAGGATCTCGGCGCCATGCTCGTTGAGCCGCGGCGCCAGGCGCGATGGCTCGGCTTCGGTCTCTGACCACGTCGCCGTCACCTTCATGCTGCGGATTTCGCCTTCTGTTGGATGGTTCACCACCGGGAAAAAGTTCGTCGCCTCAAGATGCTCGTCGTGCAACATCGAGGCAAGGTCGTGCATCGGCATCACCGGGACGTCGGCCTTGGTGAGCAGCTCGATCCATTCCGCCGTCGTGCGTGTCTCGAAGATGCGAGCGAGCTCGGCGTAGACCACGTCGATATTGGCGGCGCGGCCGGCGAAGGTTGCGAATTTGGGATCGGCGCGAAGATCGTCGCGCTTCGTGGCCTTGAAGAAGTTCTCCCATTGCTTGTCGTTGTAGACGATGACGCTGAGATAGCCGTCCGAGGTCTTGTACGGCCTGCGGTCGCGCGAGAGGTGGCGGGCATAGCCGCCTTTGTCGAGCGGCGGCTCGAAGGTGAGCCCGCCCATGTGGTCGCCCATGACGAAGCCGGCCATGGTCTCGAACATCGGGATGTCCAGACGCTGGCCGCGGCCGGTGCGGTCGCGGTGGACGAGGCTGGCGCAGATCGCGCCGACGGCGGTGAGGCCGACGATGCGGTCGACCAGCGCGTTCGGCACGTAGCGCGGCACGCCGTCGCCGGTCTGCGCCATCAGCGCCGGCAGCGCGGTGGCGCCCTGGATCAGATCGTCATAGGCGGGTTTTGCGGCATAGGGCCCGTCCTGGCCGAAACCGAACACGCCGGCGTAGACCAGGCGGGGATTGATGGCAGAGACGACGTCGTAGCCGAGCTGCAGCCGTGCCATGGCCTGCGGACGGACGTTGTAGACGAGGACGTCGGCGTCCTTCAGCAATCTCAGCACGGCCTCGCGCCCGGCGGGCTTCTTCAAATCGAGGCAGATCGAGCGCTTGCTGCGGTTGGTGTTGAGAAACACCGGACCCATGCCGGCGTGACGCATCGGGCCGATCAGGCGTGTGACGTCACCCTCCAGGGATTCCACCTTGACGACGTCGGCGCCGTAGTCGCCGAGCATCTGGGTCGCATAGGGCCCCATCAGCACGGTGGTCATGTCGATGACCCTGACGCCCTTCAGTGGCCCCATCGTTCGCTCCCGATTGCGCGGGACCCAGGTGCCCTCGCGATTTCGGTCCCAGCTAACGGCAGCGCCGCCGCACGCGCAAGGGCGGGCGGCGTATGGCGGCATGCGCGGTGCGGCGATGTCGCCCGCTATTTCTTCTGACGGGATTCGCGGATCTTGAGGAGCCGATCGAGCTCGTCGTTCTGCTGGGTGATCCGGTCGGCGATGCGCGACTCGCTCTGCTCGCCCGAGGCCGCCGCGGCCTGCTCGATGAGCTGGCGAATATTGTCCTCGAGGATCGCAATACGATCGTTGAGTGCGTCCATCGACAGCGAGTCTTCGTAGTCAGTGCTCATGATGCATTCCCTGCAAATCAATCAGGAGCATTAAGGCTGGCCGAGGCAGGCCCACCATGATTTAGCGCAAAGAGGTGGGCACGGCGCGTGGCGCCCGTGCCCAGCCCACAGAGCGACCTACTTCAGCGGCTCCAGCACCGAGACGTAGTTGGCGACGGCAGCACCGCCCATGTTGAAGATGCCGCCGAGCTTGGCATTCTTGAGCTGCATGCCTTCGGGCGCTTGCCCCGCCAGCTGCATCGCGGTCATCACGTGCATGGAAACGCCGGTGGCGCCGATCGGGTGCCCCTTGGCCTTGAGGCCCCCGGAGGGATTGACCGGGAGCTTGCCGTCCTTGAGCGTCCAGCCTTCCTTGATGGCACGGGCGCCCTGCCCCTTCGGCGTCAGGCCCATCGCTTCGTATTCGATCAGCTCGGCAACCGTGAAGCAGTCATGGGTCTCGACGAAGGAGAGATCGGAGAGCGTCACACCGGCTTTTTCCAGCGCGCGCTGCCAGGCGACCGTGCAGCCCTCGAACTGGAGGATGTCACGCTTGCTCATCGGCAGGAAGTCCTGGGCGTGCGCGGTGGCGCGGAAACCGATCGACTTGTTCATGGTTTTGGCTGTCTCAGGGTCGGCCAGCACCAGCGCAGCGGCACCGTCCGAGACCAACGAGCAGTCCGTGCGCTTCAGGGGACCGGCGACGTAAGGGTTCTTCTCGCTCTCGGCGCGGCAGAAGTCGAAGCCGAAATCCTTGCGCATCTGGGCGAAGGGATTGGCGACGCCGTTCTTGTGGTTCTTGGCTGCGATCAGCGCCAGCGCATCTGACTGGTCGCCATACTTCTGGAAATAGGAGCTGGCGATCTTGCCGAACACGCCGGCGAAGCCGCCGACCGTGTCGCCGTCCTCGGGCAGATAGGAGGCCTTGAGCAGGTTCTTGCCGATCTCCGGACCGGGCGTGCGCGTCATCTGCTCGACGCCGACGACCAGGACGATCTTGGCGGCCCCTGCGGCAATCGCGCGCAGGCCCTGATGGACGGCGGCGGAGCCGGTCGCGCAGGCATTCTCGACGCGCGTCGCCGGCTTGAAGCGCAGCTTGGGGTCGGCCTGAAGCACCAGCGAGGCGGTGAAGTCCTGCGGAGAGAAGCCGGCATTGAAATGACCGAGCACGATCTCGTCGACATCACCAGCCGAAACGCCGGCGTCGGCCAGCGCCTCATTGGCGACCCGCACGACGAGGCTTTCCACGGTCTCCGTGTCGAACTTGCCGAACGGTGTATGCGCCCATCCGACGATGCTGGCGGTCATGGTCCATTCTCCCTGGAGGTCTCTTCCTGAGCTAAGTCTTAGCCTAGCATTGGCAAGACTTCACGCGGCTTTCAGCGCCTTGACTGTCCGCTCGCAGATGGCAGTTATGCCGGCCCAGTTCCCAGCCCGGATCTCCGCCGGCGGGCAAAGCCAGGACCCGCCGACCGCGACCACGTTGGGCTCGGCCAGCCAGGTCGCCGCATTGGCCTCACCGATCCCGCCGGTCGGACAGAAGCGTAGGTTCGGGAACGGCCCGCCGAGGGCGCGCAGGCCCTTGATGCCGCCGGCCTGCTCGGCCGGAAAGAATTTGGCGACGTCGAAACCGTAGGACAGCGCCATCATCAGCTCGGAGGCCGTGGCAATGCCCGGCGCGAAGGGCAAGGAGCTGTCGGTCGCCACCTTCAGGAGATCGGGGGTCAGGCCCGGACTGATGCCGAACGCCACGCCAAGCTTCTCGACACGGGTGAAGTCGGCCGGGTTGAGGATCGTGCCAATGCCGACGACCGCCTCGGGCACCTCCGCCATCATCGCCCGTGCCGCCTCGATCGCAACGGGGGTGCGCAGGGTCACCTCCAGCGTGCGAACGCCGCCGGCGACCAGCGCACGCGCCAGCGGCACCGCATCCTGGATTCGCTCGATGGTCAGGACGGGAATGACCGTCGCGGCCTTGAACAGGGCGACGAGGTGATTCTGTTGGGCACTCGTGGTCATTAGGTCTCGATTCACTTGGTGGCTTGGCGAGAGGGCGCCGGCCGGTGCCGTTTCTTCGGCGGCATGGCATAGCCCGGAATGATGGCACCGGGATAGCAAATCACGACGCCGGCGAGGCGATGCCCGGCCTGGGCCGCCTCGACCGGATCGGAACCGCCGAGGCGGGCCGCAATATAGGCGGCCGCAAAGCTGTCACCGGCGGCAGTCGTGTCCACCACGGGCTTGGTCATCGGCTCGGCCCGAACCTCGCTGGTCCCGCCGGGAAAGCGTAGCAGGCTCACCGGCTCGGCCAGGCGGAACACCAGCTCGGGGCTGGGAATGCGCGCCATCAGTTGATCGTCGCTCTCGCCCGGATAGAGTGCGAGCAGATCCTCGGTCGAGGTCAGCACGATGTCGGCAGTCGCAAGCGCCGCGGCAAACACCTCGCGCGCAACGTCGCGATCGGGCCACCCGCGTGCGCGAAAATTGGTGTCGAACACGAAGCGGGTGCCGAGCAGGCGCGCGCGCTTGATCGCGGCGAGCAGCCGCTCGCGTCCGGGTGCGTCGTAGATCGAGAGCGTGATCGCGGAGAGATAGACGACGTCATAGCTCATCAGCGAGTTGAGGATCTCGTCGGTCTCCGGCAGGCTCATCAGCTGCCGCGCAGCCGCGCTGTCGCGCCAGTGGAAGAACTGGCGCTCGCCCTTTGCATCCGTCTGGATCATGTAGAGGCCGGGCAGCTTGCCTGCCAGCCGCACGACACGCCGCGTGCCGACGCCTTCCGCATTCCAGGCCGCGACCATCTCGTCGCTGAGACCGTCATCGCCGAGTGCGGTGAAATAATCGACCTTGATGTCGAGCCGCGCCAGATAGACGGCCGTGTTGAGGGTGTCGCCGCCGAAGCCCCGTGAGTACAGGCCGCCGCCCTGCCCGGCAGATGCGCCTCCTTGCGCCTGCCTCAGCTCGACCATGCATTCGCCGATGCAAGCAACGCTCGCCATCACCAGGGCCCGCCCAGTCGGAGATCAGGGAACGAAATTGCCGCCGAGCTCGTCTTCGATGTGAATGCGAATGATGTCGTCGAAGTTCTTCTCGGCGGTGGTGAAGCCGAGCTCGCGTGCGCGCTTCGGATCGAAATTGCGTGGCCAGCCGCCGACGATGCCGACGATGAAGGGATCCGGCTCGCGCTTGATGCGCGCGGCGACCTTCTCGCCGGCAACCCGCTTCAAGGCGGCGATCTGCTCGCCGACCGTGGCCGACAGGCCCGGCATGGTCAGGTTGCGGCGCGGGCCGACGGCGGCGAGGTCCATGGTGCCGGCGTGCAGAAGGAAGCCGACGGCCGAGCGCGGCGTGGCGTGCCAGTGGCGGACGTCCTCGGACACCGGGAGGATCGCCTCCTTGCCGGCCAGCGGCTCGCGCAGGATGTTGGAGAAGAAACCCGAGGCCGCCTTGTTTGGCAGGCCGGGCCGGATACAGATCGTCGGCAGGCGAATGCCGATGCCGTCGAGGAAGCCGCGACGGGAATAGTCGGCGAGCAGCAATTCGCCGATCGCCTTCTGGGTCCCGTAGCTGAGCAGCGGGGTGTGGAAGAACTCGTCGCCGATCGCATCCGGGAACGGCGCACCGAACACCGCGATCGAGGACGTGAAGACCACGCGTGGCTTGTAACCGCCGCCCGCGAGCCTGATCGCGTCGAGCAGCATCCGCGTGCCGTCGAGGTTGATACGATACCCCTTGTCGAAGTCGAGCTCTGCCTCGCCCGAGACGATGGCGGCGAGATGGAAGATCACGTCGGGGCGGCCGGCGACCAGCTTTTCGGCCGCGCCCGGTACCGCGAAATCGCCCGAGATGGTCTCGACCGGGAAGCCGGCGTTCTCCGGCTTCTTCGGTTCGACCACGTCATGCATGGTGAGCTTGGTGATGTCGCTCTTGCCCAGCCGGCCGTCGCGCAGCAGCCGTTCGCAGAGTTTGCGGCCAACCATGCCGGCAGCGCCCAGAACCAGAATGTGCAAGAGCCTAACTCCTTCTTATTGGCCGAAGCGCACCGCTCCGGATGCCGCTTCGGCAAGCACCGCGATCACTCCTTCACGGCGCCGGTCATCGCCGACACATAATGCTCCACGAAGAAGGCGTAAAGGATCACGAGCGGCAGCGAGCCGGCCAGCGCTCCGGCCATCAGCGAGCCCCAGCGGTAGATGTCGCCGTCGACGAACTCGTTGACGATCGCGACCGGGACCGTCTTGTTGCTGGTCGATTGCAGGAACGTCAGGGCGTAGATGAACTCGTTCCAGCACAAAGTGAAGCAGAAGATGAAGGCCGAGATCAGGCCGGGGATCGCGAGCGGCAGCACGATCTTGACCAGGATCTGCCATCGGCTTGCCCCGTCGATCAGCGCGCACTCCTCCAGCTCGAACGGGATGGTCTTGAAATAACCCATCAGCAGCCATGTCGAAAACGGAATCAGGATGGTCGGATAGGTCAGGATCAGCGCAAGCGGCGAGTCGAACAGGCCGTACTGAAACACGACGGTGGCGAGCGGAATGAACAGGATCGACGGCGGCACCAGATAGGCGAGGAAGATCAGCCCGCCAACGAGATTGGCGCCCTTGTAGCGCAACCGCACGATCGCGTAGGCGGCCAGCACGCTCGCAAAGATCGACAGCACCGTCGCGCACACGGCCACGTACATCGTATTCCAGAGCCAGTGCGGGTAATAGCTCTCGAACAGAAGCTTGTGAAAGTGCTTGAACGTCGGATTCCAAGTCCAGAACGGATTGTACTTGTCGAGGTCGAGCAACTGCTCGTCGGGCTTCACCGACGTCAGCGCCATCCAGTAGAACGGGAACAGCAGGACGACCACGATGATCGTGAGCGGCAGATACAGCGTCACCATCCTGCGCGGCACCGACTGCAGATAGCTCATGCCCTCGCTATGGTCGTCCTTCGCCGCGGTCGGAGAGGACGCCGACAGGGTGGCCTTGAGATCAATCGACCTGGTCGGCAGATCAGTCATTGTTCTCTCCCTGCTGCCATTTCCTGCGCTGCAGGCCGAACCACGAGACCATGATGGCTGCGAGCAGGAAGGGGATCATCGCGCTGGAGATCGCGGCTCCCTCGCCCAGCTGCCCGGCAATGATCGCGCGCTGGTAAGACAGCGTGGCCATCAAATGGGTGGCGTTGACCGGGCCGCCACGCGTCATCGCCCAGATCAGCTGGAAGTCGGTGAAGGTGAACAGCACCGAGAACGTCATCACGACCGCGATGATCGGCGTCAGCAACGGATAGGTGATGTGCCGGAACATCTGCCAGCGCGACGCGCCGTCGAGCGTTGCGGCCTCATAGAGCGATGGCGAGACGGTCTGCAATCCCGCAAGCAGCGTGATCGCCACGAAGGGAACGCCGCGCCAGACATTGGCGAAGATCACACAGATCCGCGCCCAGGTGGTGTCCCCCAGGAAATTGATGTTCTGGCTGATCAGTCCGAGCTGCTTCAGCGACCAGGAAATGATCGAGAATTGCGAGTCGAAGATCCACCAGAAGGCGAGAGCCGACAGCACCGTCGGAACGATGAAGGGGATGAGCACCATGGCGCGCAGCATCGCCTTGAACGGCATATGCTCGTTGAGCAGCAGCGCAAGATAGAGCCCGATGCCGAATTTGAAGGCACTGGCGACGAACGTGTAGAGCAGCGTGTTGAATACCGACAACCAGAAGATAGAGTCGTCCCAGAGCCACTCATAGTTCTCGGTGGCGACGAATTGCCCGACCCTGCCGATGCGGGTGTCCGTGAAGGACAGCCAAATGCCGAGCCCCAGCGGATAAGCCAGGAAGAAGATCAGGAACGCCATGGCCGGCACCATGAACCAGAAGCCGAGCCAGTTGCGATTGTGTTTGAGCTGGATCCAGGCGCTGTCCTCGCTCAACTGAGGCTTGGCCCGGGGAATTGCGACATCAGCCATGCCCGATATCCCTGATCAAAAATATTGACGGGCGGGCGGCCGGAGGGCCGCCCGCCCGGTGACCGTCAGCGATAGATGCGTTTCAGCTGGCGCTCGGCTTCCGCCATCGCACCCTTCGCATCCTTGGTGCCGGTGCAGTAATTGGCGAACATGTCGACGACGATGAAGTCGGCGATCGCGGTTGCCGCCTTCTCGCCGACCGTGCCGATACCGGACGCGGGCAGCGTGCGCTTTGAAGCCTGTGCGAACACGGCGTTCTTGGGATCCGCTGTCCAGATCGGCGCGGACTCATAGGCGTTCAAGGTCTGCGTCAGATAGCCCTGCGCGCCATCCAGCCACTTCTCGTAGTTCTCCTTCTCCAGCATGAAGGCGACGAATGCCTTCGCCGCGTTCGGATACTTGGTGAAGTTGAACGCGAGGATCGGCAGCGCCAGCTGCAGCTCAGTCGGCTTGCCGACCGGACCGACCGGCCAGAGCGCGTGATAGGTGTCCGCAGCGAGCTCCTTCTTGCTCGCATCCGTCTTGGCGGCGACGTAGATCGAGATTCCGTTCGCTGTGCAATAGAGTTCGCCAGCGAGGAACGCCTTGTTGTTGGAGGAGTCGTTCCAGGACGCAGTGCCCGGGATGAAGCTCTCGTACAGCGCCTTGCAGTATTCCAGCGCCTTCGCCGTCTCCGGCGAATTGATCACGATCTTGTCGTTCTGGTCGACCGTGTACGCGCCATGCCCCCACAGCACCCAGTGCAGCCACGAATTGCCGTCGCCCGATGCGTGGCCGAGCGCGAAGCCGGCCGGCGTGTTGTTCGCCTTCAGCGCCTTGCACATCTCGAGGAAGCCGGGGAAGTCCTTCGGGAATTCCTTGAAGCCGGCCTTGTCGAGCGCCGACTTGCGGTACGTCATGTAACCGCCGTTGGTCGCGACGGGGATGCCGAGCCAGTCATTTCCCTGCTTGCAGGTCTTGGCGGCCGCGTCGGTCCAGCCGCCGTATTTCTTGCCGAGATAATCGGCGACGTCGTTCATCTTCAGCACTTTGGTCGGGAACAGCTGCGGCAGCGTGTGCAGGCCCCAGGCGAGATCGAGCCCCGAACCGGTGTTGGCTGCAACCGAGGCCTTCGGCTGCACGTCCTCGAAGGATTCGCTGAACACGTTCATCTCGGTGCCGGTCGCAGCCTTGAAGGCCGCAACCATTGCGTTGAACGCATCGTCCTCCGCCGGCACGAAGCGCTTCCAGCGCATCACGGTCAGCTTGGCGCCGGGCTCGGCTTTCCAGGGCGCGCTCTGCGCCCAGGCCCTGGCGAAGTCGAACAGTGCCGGCCCGGTCAGCATGCCGGTCGCAGCCAGTGCCGTTCCGCCTTGAAGCAATGTTCGGCGGGTAAAGTCTTGCATGTCGTCCTCCCTGTGATGTTTTTTGTCGTCTTATGCTTTGTTGCTTTATGCGCTACGCGTTGAGGCGTTTCCCCGTCGCGTCGTCAAACAAGTGCACCAGCGCCGGGTCGGGCTTCAGCCGTATCTTGTCACCCGGGTTGAACTGGTGACGCTCGCGGAAGACCGCGACCACCTGCTCGCCACCGACCTTGGCGAACACCTGCGTCTCCGAGCCGGTCGGCTCGACCACGATGATCTCGGCCTCGGCGCCATCGTCGGCGATGGTGAAATGCTCCGGCCGCACGCCGTAGACCGCGGGACGGCCGTCGGACGCCGTCGGCGCCGTCTTGAGCGGCAGCTTGACGCCGTTCGGTCCCTCGAAGGTGGCAACGCCATTGACGCGCACATGCCCCTTGAGGAAGTTCATTGCGGGCGAGCCGATGAAGCCGGCGACGAACTGGTTGTCGGGCTTGTCGTAGAGCTCGAGCGGCGTGCCCATCTGCTCGACGATGCCGTCATGCATGACGACGATCTTGTCGGCCATGGTCATGGCCTCGATCTGGTCGTGGGTGACGTAGACGGTCGTCGTCTTCAGCCGCTGGTGCAGTTCCTTGATTTCGGTGCGCATGGCGACGCGCAGCTTGGCATCCAGGTTCGACAAAGGCTCGTCGAACAAGAACACCTGCGGATCGCGCACGATGGCGCGCCCCATGGCGACGCGCTGGCGCTGGCCGCCGGAGAGCTGGCGCGGGTAGCGGTCCAGCAGCGGCGACAGCGCCAGGATCTCGGCCGCGCGCTTGACGCGCTTGTTGATCTCGTCGGCGCTGGCATTCCGCAGCTTCAGCGAGAAGCCCATGTTGTCGGCGACCGTCATGTGCGGATAGAGCGCGTAGTTCTGGAACACCATCGCGATGTCCCGCTCCTTGGGCTGGACATTGTTGACGACGCGATCGCCGATCGAGATCGTGCCGGAGGTGATGTTCTCGAGACCGGCGAGCATGCGCAGAAGCGTCGACTTGCCGCAGCCGGAGGGACCAACCAGGACGACGAATTGGCCGTCCTCGATCGGTATCGTCACGCCGTGCAGGACTTCGAAATTGCCGAACGATTTCCGCACGTCGCGGATTTGCACAGACGACATCTAGCTCCCTCCTCGAAAGTCCACGACGCCTCCAAGCGCCGCGACCGTCTTGTTTTTTCAGACTTCACCGAACGAAGCCCGATCTTAGCGGGCGACATTGTCGGTAGTTTGTGCGGTTTTGGCAATTTGTCTTTGGTTAGTCGTTGCTGGTAGCGCTGTCAACGTTCCTTTGTTTGCAGGACTGACTGTGTTAAGAGCAGCAAATGGGTCGAAAACGCACCAAGTCAGGCAAAATCCGGCTGGCCGAAGTGGCCGAGCTCGCCGGCGTCAGCCCGATTACCGCGTCCCGCTTCTTCCGCAATCCGGAGGCTCTGTCCGTCGCCAAGCGGACACGGGTTGAGAGTGCCGCGAAGGAGCTCGGCTATGTGCCCAACCTTGCGGCCCGCGCGCTGGCCTCGCAACGCACCGAAGTCATCGGTGTATTGATCCCCTCCCTCACGAATAACGTGTTCTCGGATGTGCTGCGCGGCATCTATGATGCATCCGAAGGCAGCCGTTACTCGATCCAGTTGTCCAACACACGCTACAGCATTCTCCAGGAAGAGAAGCTGCTGCGTCTGTTTCTGGCGCAGAAACCCGCCGGGCTGATCGTCACTGGCATCGACCAGACAGCCGAGTCCCGCGCGATGCTGGAGGCCGCAGACTGCCCGATCGTGCAGATCATGGAGATCGGTCCGGATCCGGTCGACATGATGATCGGCTTTTCACACTACGATGCGGCCCGCGCCGCGATAGCGCACCTGTTCGAACAAGGCCACCGCAAGATCGGCTTCGTCGGCGCACGCATGGATCCCAGAGTGCAGCGGCGCCTCGACGGATATGTCTCGGCGATGAAGGACGCCGGACTGTTCGATCAGCGTCTCGTGGTCACGACGGCGACGCCAACCTCCGTGACGCTCGGCGGCGCGCTGTTCACCGATCTTCTGGCGCGCGAGCCCGACATAGACGCGGTGTTCTGCGCCAACGACGACCTCGCGCTCGGCGTCCTGTTCGAATGCCGGCGCCGGGAGATCGAGGTCCCCGAGCAGATCGCGATCGTCGGCTTCAACGACCTCGAATTCATGGCCTCCGCCGTCCCCACTCTCACCAGCGTCCGCACCAACCGCTACGAGATGGGGAAGACGGCCGCCACCATGCTGATCAACGCCATCGAAGGGCGGCGGCCGGAGCAGGCGGTGCTCGATCTCGGCTTCAAGGTGATCGAGCGGCAAAGCTCGTCAGCACGACGTGCGGACAGCAGGCCGGCCACTTCCGCCGCGGGCGCAGCGAACAAAATGATAGCGTTACCAAGTAGCCACGACTAGTATTGCACTTATGAGGAAACGACCCCGCCAGCGGGACGGCAGATCATCGCTCGCGCCGTTGGGCATCGCACATGCCGCTACCGTGAGACGGACGCCGGTGCGTTTGCATTGCAGGAGAAACCAATGACAAAGAAGCCAACCAATGGGCATGCCGCCGGCAGCAACGGCTCCCGCCGCCATCTTCGCTCGCAAGAATGGTTCAACAACCCGCACAATCCGGGCATGACGGCGCTCTATATGGAGCGTTACCTGAACTACGGCCTCACCCGCGCCGAGCTGCAGTCCGGCAAGCCGATCATCGGCATCGCCCAGACCGGCAACGACCTCTCTCCCTGCAACCGCCACCACATCGAGCTTGCCCATCGCGTCCGTGAGGGCATCCGCGAAGCCGGCGGCATTGCGATGGAATTCCCGACCCATCCGATCCAGGAGACCGGCAAGCGCCCGACCGCGGCGCTCGACCGAAACCTCGCCTATCTCGGCCTCGTCGAAATCCTCTACGGCTATCCGCTCGACGGCGTGGTGCTGACCACCGGCTGCGACAAGACCACCCCGGCCTGCATGATGGCGGCGGCCACCGTGAACCTGCCCGCGATCGTGCTGTCGGGCGGACCGATGCTGAACGGCTGGCATGCCGGCGAGCGTACCGGCTCCGGCACCATCGTCTGGAAGTCGCGCGAGCGGCTTGCCGCCGGCGAGATCGACTATGAAGAGTTCATGGAGATCGTGGCTTCCTCGGCGCCCTCGGTCGGCCATTGTAACACGATGGGCACGGCCTCGACCATGAACGGGCTTGCCGAAGCGCTCGGCTTCTCCCTGCCCGGCTGTGCGGCAATCCCCGCACCCTATCGCGAGCGCGGCCAGATCGCCTACGAGACGGGCAAGCGCATCGTCGAGATGGTCTGGGAGGATCTGAAGCCTTCGGACATCCTGACCCGCAAGGCGTTCGAGAATTGCATCGTGATCAATTCCGCGATCGGCGGCTCGACCAATGCGCCGATCCACATCAATGCGCTGGCCCGCCATATCGGCGTCGAGCTTTCGATCGAGGACTGGCAGAAGGTCGGCCATGACGTGCCGCTGCTCGTCAACATGCAGCCGGCAGGCTTCTATCTCGGCGAGGAATTCCACCGCGCCGGTGGCGTGCCGGCCGTGGTGCGCGAGCTGATGAAGCACAAGCGGATCCACGAGGATGCAGTCACGGTCAACGGCCGCGGCATCGGCGAGAATTGCAGGAATGCGCCCGCGCCTGATAACGACGTGATCTGGGCCTACGACAAGCCGCTGGTGAAGGACGCCGGCTTCCTGGTGCTGAAGGGCAATCTGTTCGATTCCGCGATCATGAAGACCAGCGTAATCTCCAAGGAGTTCCGCGACCGCTACCTCAGCAATCCGAAGGACCCGAACGCCTTCGAAGGCCGCGCCATCGTGTTCGAAGGACCTGAGGACTATCACGAGCGGATCGATGACCCCGCGCTCGACATCGACGAGCACTGCGTGCTGTTCATCCGCGGCACCGGTCCGATCGGCTACCCCGGCGGCGCCGAGGTCGTGAACATGCAGCCGCCGGCAGCATTGATCAAACGCGGCATCCTGTCCCTGCCCTGCATCGGTGACGGCCGCCAGTCCGGCACCTCGGGCTCGCCCTCGATCCTCAATGCTTCGCCGGAAGCCGCCGCCAATGGCGGTCTCGCGATCCTCAAGACCGGCGACACGGTGCGGATCGATCTCAACAAGGGCAGTGCCAACATCCTGATCTCGGACGAGGAGCTGAAGAAGCGGCATGCCGAGCTCAAGGCCAGTGGCGGCTTCAAGCACCCGCCGAACCAGACGCCGTGGCAGGAGATCTACCGCAACACCGTCGGCCAGCAATCGACCGGCGCCTGCATGGAGCTCGCCACCCGCTATCAGAACGTCGCCGGTACGTTTGGCGTGGCGCGGGATAATCACTAGAAGCCACACCGTCATTGCGAGGAGCGAAGCGACGAAGCAATCCAGAGCGCCCTCCGCGGCAAGATTCTGGATTGCTTCGCTTCGCTCGCAATGACGACACAGCCATCAGATTCAGGGTGAGGAGAACAACAAAATGGCAGACCGCCTCAAGGGCAAGCGCGCCGTCGTCACGGCTGCTGCGGCTGGAATCGGGCGCGCCTGCGCCATCGCGTTCGCGCGCGAGGGCGCAACCGTCATCGCCACCGACATCAACGAGGCCGGGATCGCGACCCTGACCAAGGAAGGCATCACTGAAGTCGCCAAGCTCGACGTCCGCAACACCGCCGAGGTCAATGCGTTCGCCAAGCGCGTCGGCAGGATCGACATCCTGCTCAACGCGGCCGGCTTCGTGCACCACGGCACCATCCTGGACTGCTCCGAAGAGGATTTCGACTTCTCGTTCGACCTCAATGTCAAGTCGATGCACCGGACCATCAAGGCGTTCCTGCCGGAGATGCTTGCGGGGGGCGGCGGCAGCATCGTCAACATCTCGTCCTGCGCGGCCTTGAGGCCGCCCGCCAATCGCTACGTCTACAGCGCATCAAAAGCGGCGGTGTCGCTGCTGACGCGTGCGGTCGCGCTCGACTTCATCACCAAGGGCATCCGCTGCAACTCGATCTGTCCCGGCACCGTCGAGACGCCCTCGATGCTCGACCGCGCCGCAGCACAAGGGCCGCAGGGCAAGGAGATGTTCATCTCCCGCCAGAAGATGGGGCGGCTCGGCACCGCCGAGGAGATCGCGGCCATGGCGGTCTATCTCGGCAGCGACGAGAGCGCCTTCACCACCGGCGTCGACCTCGTGGTCGACGGCGGCTACATGCTCTGACCCCAGGGGCACCCGGCATGAACAAGATCGATCTCGACGGCCGCGTCGCCATTGTCACCGGCGGTGCGCAGGGCTTTGGCCGCGCCATCACCGAGCGCTTCGTCGCCTCGGGCGCAAAGGTCGCGATCTGGGACTTCGACTCGACGCTGGCGGAGAAGACGGCAAGCGAAGTCGGTGGCGAGACGAAAGTCTTCAAGGTCGACGTCACCGACACCCAGGCAGTCGATCAGGCCCGCGATGCAACTCTGGCCGCCTTCGGGAAGATCGACATTCTCGTCAACAATGCCGGCATCGCCGGTGTCAACAAGCCGGTCTGGGAGACCGACCTGGAGGAATGGCGCAAGGTGTTGCGCATCAACCTCGACGGCCCGTTCATCGTAAGCAAGGCGATCGTGCCCGTGATGCTCAAGCAGAAATACGGGCGCATCGTGAACATCGCCTCGATCGCCGGCAAGGAAGGTAACCCCAACGCCGCACACTATTCGGCCTCCAAGGCCGGCCTGATCGCGCTGACGAAATCGCTCGGCAAGGAACTGGCGGCACACGACATTCTCGTCAATGCGGTGACGCCGGCGGCGGCAAAGACCGCAATCTTCGACCAGATGACTCAGCAACACATCGATTTCATGCTGTCGAAGATCCCGAAAGGCCGCTTCGTGCTCGTGGAAGAGCTCGCCGCGATGGTCGCCTGGCTCGCATCCGAGGACTGCGCATTCTCGACCGGCGCGGTGTTCGACATTTCGGGTGGGCGCGCAACCTATTAAGGTCATCATGATCCGGGAAGGCGGATGCCTGTGCGGCGCGGTGCGGTTCAAGGCGGAAGGCGAGCCGCTCAACGTCCGCATCTGTCATTGCCGCATCTGCCAGAAGGCGATGGGCTCGCCCTACTTCGCCCGCGCGCAGTTCGATCAGCGCGCGCTCAGCGTCGAGGGTGAGACCGCACGCTACGCCTCCTCCGAGAACATCGACCGCGTGTTCTGCAAGCACTGCGGCACGCGCCTGTTCGCATGGCGGCGCAACGGAACGCTGGCGGGGGTCGCCCTCGCCACTTTCGATGATCGCAATGCTTTCGCCCCGACCGAGCACATCTGGGTGAGCGAGAAGCTCACCTGGGTGAAGGTCGATGACGGATTGGTGCAATATCCGGGAACGATCCCGACATAACGTCAGGTCTGGTGTGAGGCGGACGCGCCTCCCGGCCGATCGCGCCGTCCGGTCGTCGTCGATATCCAGATCCCGGCAAAGACCGCAACGATGCCCGCCGCGAGATTCCAGCGCAGCGGTTCGTTCAGCAGCCAGGCTCCGACCAGCGATGCCGTGATCGGATTGACCGTCACTGAGATCGCGACGCGCGTCGGCGTCGTCCGCTCCAGAGCGAAGGCCCAGAGATGGAAGGTCAGCGCCGCACCGAAGCCGCCGAGATAGAGCGCCGCCAGCCATTGCGGCGCACCGAAGTTCGCGACCGGGGCAAAACTGCCGCGGACGCAGGAGAGCAGGATCAAGCAGGCAGCACCCGCCGCCATGCTGATGGTCGTGAAGGCGATCGAGCTGGAGCGGCGGATCAGCGGTTTCGACCAGATGCCATAGAGCGCCATGCACAGCGCAGCCGCTGTCATCAGGAGATCTCCGCGCCAGGCTCCCGACGGGGCCGAAGTCAGATCGGAGAGAAGCGCCACCGCAACGCCAAACGTCGCGATCACGACACCCACCGACTTGCGCCAGGTCAGGGCTTCGGCGCCGAGAGCGGCCCCGATCACGAGCGACAACAAAGAAAGCGTCGACAACGCAAGCGCGCCACGCGGGGCGGTCGTGAAGATCAGCGAGGCGTTGAACAGGATCGGAAACAGGGCGAAGAATAGAATTCCGAGGCCGACGGCGGCGGCCCAGTCCTCTCGCTTGGGCCAGTGATCGGCGCGCAGCAGCGCGAGAGGCAACAGCAGGAGGAAGCCGATGCCGAAGCGGAACGAGCCGATCGCGAGCGGATCGATGCTCCCGACGAGATAACGCGTGGCACCGATGGAGGTCCCACCCAGCGCGCTCGACAACACCGCAGCAAAAACGCCAAGGATCTCGGCCACGACTCCTCCCCGACGGCTTTGCGGACAGCATAGGAGGCGCGCCGAAACGGGGAATGGAATTTCCGTAATTCCAGGATAAGTTTTCGTCATGACCGCGGCCGACCTCGACCCCGACCTTCTGAAGGCCTTCCTCGCCGTTGCGGAGCATCGGTCGTTCACGCGCGCCGCCACGATCCTCAACCGCACGCAATCGGCGGTGAGTGTCCAGATCAAACGTCTCGAAGACCGGCTGGACGTCAGGCTGTTCCATCGCACGAGGTCGGGCGTGGCACTGAGCGCAGCGGGTCAGGAGCTGCTTGTCTATGCCAAGCGGCTTCTCGACCTCAATGCAGAGGCAGTCGATGCGCTCCGCCCGCGCAGGCGCGAAGCCGTCGTCCGCCTCGGGGCAATGGACGACTACGGTACAATCGTCATTCCACCTTTGCTTGCGTACTTTGCCAGAAGCTATCCGGAGATCCGGGTCGAGATAGATACCGGCTAACCGCCACGATGCCGGCCCGGCTCGGCGAAGCTTATGATCTCGTCATTGCCATGCATCCGGAAGGACACGGCGACGGCGAACTGCTGCGGCGCGAGCGGCCGGTCTGGGCCGCAGGCGCGTCATACCCGGTCGCCGCACCGCACGACATCCTGCCCGTCGCGCTCTATCCGCCGGGCTGCCTGTTCCGGCAATGGGCTATTGAGGCCCTCGATGCGGCCGCCCGGCCGTGGCGCCTTGCCTTCGTCAGCCGGACACTTGCGGCGGTGGTAGCGATCGCGGCACAGGGCCTCGCAATCACGGTCGTGAAGGTGGGCACCCTGCCTCCTCGCCTGCGCGTCCTGCGCGACAGCCTGCCGCCGCTGCCGACCGCGGACATCCGCCTCCATCGCGCGCGTAATCTGTCGCGACCGGCCGCACTGCTGGCGGACCATTTGCAACGGGCAATTTCGGAATTCGGCGCCATATAAGGTAGATCGTAAAGGGTTGCGGCCCTATACGGCCTGCTTTGCAAAGCGCGCGCGCCGAACCGGAACGGATGAGCTGTGAATATATCCTTTTATGACTTGTCGGTATGGGTTCTTCCGCTCGTGCTCGCCATCACCTTCCACGAGGCCGCGCACGCCTTCGTCGCGGACCGGCTGGGCGACAACACGGCCTCGCAGCTCGGCCGCGTCAGCTTCAACCCGATCAAGCATATCGACCCGTTCGGCACCGTGATCCTGCCGGCCATGCTGCTGTTCGCGCATTCACCGTTCCTGTTCGGCTACGCCAAGCCGGTGCCGGTGAACTTCCGTAAGCTGAACAATCCAAGGCTGGACATGGTCTGGGTGGCGCTCGCCGGGCCGGCGACCAACATCCTGTTGGCGCTCGCCACCGCTCTCGCCTTCCATGCCTTGCCCCTGGTGCCCGCGAGCGCGGCGAAATGGGTTGCCGACAACCTCAAGAATGCGCTCATCATCAACGCGGTGCTGGCCGTCTTCAACATGATGCCGATCCCACCGCTCGATGGCGGGCGGGTCGCGGTCGGGCTACTGCCCCGCCCCCTCGCCGTGCCGCTGGCCCGGCTCGAGCCGTTCGGAATGCTAATCCTGATCAGCCTGTTGATCCTGCTGCCGCTTGCAGGTTCCCAGTTCGGTCTAAATCTTGATGTTATTTCCGCAATACTGCGGACGTTGACCGGTTATGTGATTCAGGCTGTTCTCTTCCTGACCGGCAACGCGTAGTTGAACAGCGACACCCGAACACCAGCCGAAGGGCCAGAGGCCGACTTGGTCAAAGCTGCCGATATGCTCATCGCGCGACGCGCCGACACCCGCGCCCGTGCCGATTTTGCCACCTGGAAGATGATGGCGAAGCTCAACGGGTCGTCCGCACTGCCGCCGGAGGCCCAGGAGTTCCTCGCCAGCTACAAGAACCTGCTG
The DNA here is from genome assembly GCF_000426845.1 of Bradyrhizobium sp. in8p8. GTDB lineage: Bacteria > Pseudomonadota > Alphaproteobacteria > Rhizobiales > Xanthobacteraceae > Bradyrhizobium > Bradyrhizobium japonicum_C. Next base: position 711,143 of record NZ_AUGD01000002.1, read on the forward strand.
GCGCAAATGAGCGAGGGCGAAGCCACCGAGGCCACCATCGGAGCGATCTACAAGGCCTATTATGCCGAAATGGGCGGCGCAGGAACCCCACCGGACGTCCGCCCACGCCCACCCGAAACGGCGGCGGACAACGTTACCGCATTCCGCCGCCCGGCGCCGAAGCAGAAGAAGTCCGCCTCCTTCGCAGCATCGGCATTCGCCGGCCCCCAGAAACGGCCCCTTCCGGTGGCGCTGATCTTCGCCTGTCTGGTGGTGGTCTACGTCGGAATTCGGCTCTACTGGCGCTGAGTCCTCCTTTTCTTCTTCGCGTCCGGCGGGGTGAAGATGATGTCGACGGTACGTTCGAACCGGTCGTCGGTCAGTCCGGCAGGCGGCTGCGGAATGGGGTCCGACTTGCGGACGATCGATATCGCTGCCGCATCGTAGGCCGCGTCCCCCGACGATTCCACGACATCCACTGAAAGCACGTTGCCCTTCCGGTTGATGGCGAAGCTCACCTTGACCTTCTGGTTGTTGGGCACCTTGCCTTCAGGATTGACCTTGTGCAGCGTGAGATGCGCGCTGATCTTGCGGTTCCAGTCGGCCGTCAGCTTCAGGATGTCCTTGCCGATACCGATGACAGGCGCCATCGCCTTCTCGGCCTCGCGCGCGTCCTCCTCCAGCGTCTGACGAGCGGTCGCCACCGATTTCGGCGACGCTTCAGCGGCCGGAGTCTCGACCGCCTGAATCTTCGGATCGTCTTCGCTCGGCTTCTTCGCGTCGTTCTCGGTCACGACGCGGTCGGGATCCTCGACCTCCTGTGCCTGATCCTTCGGAAGCTCCGTTTCCTTGGTCTCGGCCTTCTGCTCGGGAAGCGCCTGCTGCTCCTGCATGGCCTCGCTGTCTGGCCCGGGTGGAAGGTCGGTTTCGGGCGCCTTTGGCGACGCCATCTCCACGGCGAACTCGGCGCCGACCGCACCAAGGCCGTCGCCGTCGTCATCGACGCGCAAGTGAGCCAGCGCGAGCGCTGCCCCACCCAGATGCAGCGCGAGCGCCGCCATGGCCGCCAAGATCCATAGCTTCCGGGATGGTCTGAGTTCGTCCGACATGACTGGCCCTTAAGGCTGAGCGGGGCCTGCCGCGGGCGCCCCTGGAGCACCTTCCAGCGCGACCAGCTTCACCCGCGTATAGCCGCCCGAGCGCAAGAGCTCCATGACTCCCATCAACTCGCCATACGGCACCGAACGATCGGCGCGCAGGAAGACATACTTGTCCTTGCTCATGTCTGACAGGCCGTCGAGCGTCCCTATCAACTCGGCCCGGTGAACCGGGTTCTCTCCGATCGCGAGCGTCAGATCGGGCTTGATGCTGAGATAAGTCGGCTTGTCCGGCTTCTTCTGCGGCGTCGCGCTCGATGTCGGCAGATCGATCGGCAGGTCGACGGTCGAGAGCGGCGCTGCGACCATGAAAATGATCAGCAGCACCAGCATGACGTCGATGAACGGCGTGACATTGATGTCATGCGTTTCCGAGAAATCGTCGTCTTCGCCGTCGTTGTCTGCGAGCGAAACACCCATGGCTCACTCCGCCGCGCGCGAATGCACACTGCCGTGGCTGCGGTCGAGATCGCGCGAGAGCAGCCGCCCCGCCGCGCCCGAGGCGCGGCTGACGAGCTCGAGATAGCCCTTCGTCACGCGCGAAAAGTGATTGTAGATGATGACTGCGGGAATCGCAGCGACGAGGCCGATCGCGGTGGCGAGCAGCGCCTCGGCGATGCCGGGCGCGACGACGGCAAGGTTCGTGGTCTGCGACTTCGAGATGCCGATGAAGCTGTTCATGATGCCCCAGACCGTGCCGAAGAGGCCGACGAAGGGCGACGTGGAGCCGATCGTGGCGAGCACGCCCATGCCGATCCGGATGCGGCGCTGTTCCGCACGCACGATCTCGGAAAAGCTGGATGCAGCGCGCTCCTTGATGCCGGCATCGCTGGACAGGCCGGCCGACATCCGCGCCTCGCGCAGGGCCGCCGCCAGGAAGGACGGCAGGATGCCCTCCTTGGCACCGAGCGCCATCTGCGCTTCGGAGAGGGAGCGCGCGTCCCCAATCTTCTTCAGGGCCGAACGAAGTTTGGTGGAAGCGACCGACAGCTCGATCGACTTTGCGATGAAGACGGTCCAGGTCATGAGCGACGCGAAGGCGAGCCCGATCATCACCGCCTTCACGATGATGTCCGCCGACATGAACATCATCCAGGGCGACAATTCCTTCATGGCAGGCGCAACGCCGGCCGCGGACTCGGACTTTGCCGGCGCCGGCGTTGTGACCACGGGCGGTGCGGCCGAGGCCGCGGGCGCAGTTTCCGAGCGGGCAACTGCCGAGGGGGCAGCTGCCGGAGCCGGGCTGGCCGCAGGCGGCGCAGCCGTTTGCTGCGTCGCCGGCGACGGCGGGGTCTGTGTCTGGGCAGAAACAGGGGATGCGAGCCAGGCGACCGCCAGCATCGCAGCGGCGGCCAGGCTTGCTCTTGAGGTCATGGTCTTCATACTTCGGCCCAGTAGCGAATGAGGTTGTGATAGATACCCGTCAATTTGACCGTTTCGGGATCGTCACGCCCGAGCCGTTCCACCAGCGCCTGTATCGCGGTGTCGAGGTCGAAGATCATGCTCCGGGCTTGATCGTCCCGTATCATGCTCTGCAGCCAGAAGAAAGACGCAACCCGCGTTCCCCTCGTCACGGGAGTGACGAGATGAAGGCTGGTCGAGGGATAGAGCACGCAGTCACCGGCTGGCAACTTGACCTCGTGCGAGCCGTAAGTGTCCTCGATCACAAGTTCGCCACCGTCGTACTCTTCCGGCTCGGCGAGGAACAGCGTAACCGACAGGTCTGTGCGGATGCGAAGGCCGGTCAGACGGTCGCCGCGAATAGCATTGTCGACGTGCAGGCCGAAATGATGGCCGCTACTCGCCGCATAGCGGTTGAACAGCGGCGGAAAGATCTGGAGCGGGATCGCCGCCGCAATGAAGCGCGGGTTCGAGGTCAGTGCCGAGATGATGCGGTTGCCCAGCTTGCGCGCGACCTCGCCGTCCGCAGGCAATTGCTCGTTGCGCTTGACCATCGCCGACTGCGCGCCGGCGGTGGAGCGGCCGTCCTCCCATTCGCTGGCGTCCATGATGCGGCGGAAATCCGCCACATCATCCTTGCTGAGAACGCCAGGTAGGCAGGTCAACATGATCAGAACTTCGCTGTCGTTACGACGTAGAATGCCCGTCCCGGCGCAACCGCCACGAACGGCACGTTGCTGCGATAGAACGAGTCGTAATAGAGCTTGTTGGTGAGGTTCTGCGCGTAGAACTTCATCGTCCAGTTCTGGTCGATCTTCTTCTCGACGAACGCGTCGAAGCGCCAGTAGCTCGGCAGCTCGTTGGTGTTGGCCGCGAACGTGCCGCCATAGACTTTTGAGCGGTAGACCGCCTGCCCGCCGAGCTCCCACCCCCCGTCGAACTTGTACTTGGTCAGCATGCTGAACGACTGGTGAGCGATGTTGGCAAGTTGCAAGCCTATATTCGAAGCGACGCCGCTCTGCGTGACCTTGGACTGCATCAGCACCAGGCCGCCAAAGATGCTCCAGCGATCGGTGATCTTGCCCTCGGCTTCGATGTCGATGCCCTGGATCCTGTAGGCAGCGCCCGACGTCAACAAGCCGTTGACGGTCTCGCGCGCATTGTCCTTGGTGGTCTGGAACAATGCACCGGTCACGAGCAGGTGGCGGTCAGCGAGCTCCCATTTGGTGCCGAGTTCGATCGCCTTGTTGCGCTCGGGCCCGAGCAGGACGGCCGTGTTGGGCGGAACGCCGCCGTAGTCGGTACCGGTCGCATCAAGCTCCGATCCGAACGGATTCGCCGAGGTCGCATAGGCCGCATAAAGGCTGCCGATCGGCATCGGCTTGTAGACGGCACCGACGTTGTAATTCACCAGATCGGCATTCTGCTTCAGATAAGCCGCGTTGGTGGACGAACTCTGGCTGTAGCCGTCGTAACGCACGCCGCCATTGACGATGATTGTGTCCTGCCAGTTCGCAGTGTCCATGACATAGACGCTGGTGGTGTTGACGCCATAGCGCGTCGGATTTCCGGTCAGCGACGGCGTGCCGAAAGGAATGTTGGTATACTGGGGTGAATAGAGATTGACGTTCTGGACAGCGCCGTTGCTGGTGAAAGCGGAGCCGGACAGTTCCGACGCCAAGCCCGCGTAGCGGTCGATTGAGACGTTCTCGTTCGAATACTCGACGCCGAACACGGCGGTGTGCTTGACCCCGCCGGTGTCGAGCTTGAACGTGGCCTCGTTCTGGTTGGCCCATACGTCCACGGTCTGATAGCGGCTCTGCGCGCTCGCCGTGGTCGTCCAGAGCAGCGGATTGGGATTGGTGGTATTCGGGTTCTGCGGCAGCGTGCCGATGTAGTTGAGCAGCGAGTGCTCGCCGCGCACCTTGCTGGTCAGCGTGATGGCTTCGTTGACCTTGTACTCAATCGTTCCGGTGCCGAAATCCTGCCGCGCCGTCTGGAAATCGCGATTAAGAAAGCCGTACCAGTTCTCGCGCGGAATGCCCGCCGAGGTCACCGGAACGTTGCCCTGCTTGTAATAAGGCACGCCGAAATCGGGATAACCGCTGAGATCGGTATGGACGTAGTTCGTCGTGATCTTGATGTCGCTGGTCGGGGTGTACTTGGTCGAGATGAAGCTGCCCCAGCGATTGTCGGTGACGTAGTTGCGTCCGGCGACGTTGGCGTCCTGGAACAGGCCGCCGGTGCGCACCGAGAAGGTGGGATCGATCACCTGGTTCACGTCCAGGGTGACGCGCTTGGTCTGATCGGTGCCGAACTCGGTGTCCATGCGCTTGAAATTGACGTCGCCGGCCTGCTTGGTGACGATGTTGATGGCGCCGCCGGCGGTGCCGCGGCCCGCATAGGAAGATGCCGGTCCGCGCAGAATCTCGATCTGCTCGGTGAAGAAGTTCTCGCGGATGGACACGGCGGGATCGCGGATGCCGTCGATGAAGACGTCATTGCGTGCATCGAAGCCGCGGATGAAGAAGCGATCGCCGAACGCGTTGCCGCCCTCGCCCGAGCCGAGCGTCACGCCGGCGGTCGAGCGTCCGATCTCCTTCAGCGTCGTCGCGTTCTTGTCCTCGAGCACTTCCTTGCTGAGCACGGTGATGCTCTTGGGCGTGTTCAGCATCTTCTCGGGAAACTTGCCCGAGGCCTGGACGTGGTCGACCTTGTAGGGCGCCGCCGGATCGGCATAGGGATTGCCGTCGGGCGCGCCCGAGGGCGTGGCGGGAGCCGTCTGCTGCGCCTGCTGGCGCTGCGCGGCGCGGCGAAGCGCGTTGCGGGCACGGATCTGCTCAGGCGAGGGCCTCGAGGCCGTCGGACGCGGGCGCTCGACCGGAGCATCGACCGTCACCGGCGGCAGGTCCGATTGCTGCGCCTGCGCGCCGCTTGAAACCGACGCCACCGCGATCAAGCTCGCGACTGCCGATACCTTTTTGCCGGAAACGCCTACGAACCTCTCATCCAACGAATCGAATGCTGCGACCGAACGCAACGATTTCGGTGCGACCACCTGCCCCATTACCAAACGCCCCATATTCCTGTTCGCTCATTCACTTCGAACGAACGATGGGCTGTTGGTATCGGCCACAAAATAGCGGGTCAATGCGAGCCGTTCGCGAGAACCCTTGAATCAATCCAGATCAAAACGATTCTAATCTGCAGTTTGAAATCGTTCTAAACGAACATTGGATTCGCTCTAGAGAGGCAACGCAAACCAATCGTTGCACTCTCAGTCGCTGCTCGGCGGCTTCATCAGCGAGAACAATTCGTCGACGGTTTTCTGCGCGACGGCGCGCACGCGATCGGTGTTGTCCATGCCGGCGATGTGGACGCCGTTCACGACGGCTTTGATCTCATCACGAAAATCGGTGAGGAAGCGCAAGGGATCGCGCTGCTCGTTTGCGACACGCGCGATCAACCCCGTGATCAGAATCTGGCACGCGATCAGCTTGCCGTTCAGCTCGTCCATCCTGCGCTCCATTCATCGCGGCGCCGATATGGACGATGCTGAAATCCCTGACAACCGCAGCGGCCCCTATCCGACTTAGAACCGTTCTTGCTGGGTAATCCGAACCATAGCTCAGCGTGGAGTAGTCCGCCGAGTACGCCGCTGCGGCGCTGTGCAAACTTGGCGCGCCGACCGGCTCGTGGCCTGGAGAAATGCCCCACTGCACACCGACGCGCCAGACGCTGCCCAACGGGTGCAAAGCTTTCCAATTGTTTAGGATTTCTCAAGCGATAGTGCTGTTTACACTGAAACTTGGCGTGTATTATACATCACCATGGAACTCCACGATTGCCCCATTAATTCATAGCTGAGGGCACGAGCCGACACGAGACGCGATGAAAAAGTCCCGGCCGATCCTCTGGCTTCTGATCATCGCGGCCGTGGCCTCCGCGGGTTATTATGCTTGGCAGAAGTTTGGCTCGTCCCAGGCTGGAAAAACCCAGGCTGCGGAGAAGGGCGCCCCTCGCCCGTCCGCTGTCCCCGTCAGCGTCGCAGCGGTGCAGAAGACCGACTTCCCAGTCTACCTGACCGGTCTGGGCACGGTTCAGGGCTTCAACACCGTCCAGGTCCGCAGCCGGGTCGACGGCCAGATCATCAAGCTCGAGTTCAAGGAGGGCCAGATCGTCAAGCAGGGTGAGCTTCTGGTCTCGATCGATCCTCGTCCCTATCAAGCCGCGCTTGACCAGGCGAAGGCCAAGAAGGCACAGGACGAGGCTAGCCTCGCCAACGCCAATCTCGAGCTGCAGCGAGCCATGAGGCTCGGCGAGTTTGCGACCGCACAGCGCGTGGATACCCAGCGCTCGACAGTCGCCCAGCTCACGGCTCAAATCGCCGCCGACGAAGCCGCAATCGCCAACGCCCAGACCCAGCTCGATTACACTCAGATCAAGGCACCGATCACCGGTATCGCCGGCCTGCGTCAGGTCGACATCGGCAATATCGTGAACGCCTCGACGCAGACGGGCATCGTCACGATCTCGCAGGTCGAGCCGATCTCGGTCATCTTCACGGCGCCGCAAGACCAGCTCCCCTATATCAGCGAAGGCCAGAAAGCCGGCGCGCTCAAGGTGATCGCCTTCACCACGGACGGTAAGAACATGCTCGCCGAGGGTAAGCTTGCGGTCATCAACAATCAGGTCGACACAACCAGCGGGACGATCCGGCTCAAGGCGGTGTTCGACAATAAGGACCACGTATTGTGGCCCGGCCAGTCGGTCTCGACGCGCCTGCTGGTGCGAACGCTGAAGGATGCGACCGTGGTTCCGGATGAAGCGGTCCAGCGCTCCACCAACGGCCTCTACGCGTACAGCGTCAATCAGGACAACAAGGCCGAACTGCACAAGATCAAGGTCAGCTATGCCATGGCTGGCCAGTCTGTCATCGAGGAAGGCTTGAGTCCGGGCCAGCAGGTCATCGTCGGCGGTCAGTTCAAGGTCCAACCCGGAAGTCTCGTCTCGACGACGGTGGCAAGCTCGGATCGGGCCGAGAGCAAGGTACGACAGGAATGATGGGCGGCGGGATTTCGGCACCTTTCATCCGCTATCCCATCGGCACCTCGCTGCTGATGGCCGGCATTCTGTTCGTTGGCCTTGTCGCCTATCCGCTGCTACCGGTCGCACCGCTGCCGCAAGTGGACTTTCCGACCATCCAGGTCACCGCCAACCTGCCCGGCGGCAGCCCCGAGACGATGGCTTCGTCCGTGGCGCAGCCGCTCGAACGGCAATTCGCGCAGATTCCCGGCATCGCGCAAATGACCTCGACGAGCTATCTGGGAACCGCGTCGATCACCATCCAGTTCGACCTCAACCGTAGCATCGACGCTGCTGCCAACGACGTGCAGAGTGCAATCAACGCCGCTGGCGGCCAGTTGCCGAAGAACCTGCCCTCGCCCCCGACCTACCGCAAGGTCAACCCGGCGGACGCGCCGATTCTGATCCTGTCCGCGACGTCGGACACGCTCCCGCTCACCACTGTCAGCGACACCGCCGATACCCAGCTTGCTCAGCAGATCAGTCAGATTTCTGGCGTCGCACAGGTCTTCATCGGCGGTCAGCAGAAGCCGGCGATCCGCATCCAAATCGATCCGGCCAAGCTCGTCGCCAAGGGCCTGTCGCTGGAGGACGTGCGCAGTCAGATCGCGATCACCACAGTCGACAGTCCGAAGGGCAACATCGACGGGGAGCGGCGCGCTTACACGATCTACGCCAATGACCAGTTGACGGACGCCAAGGAGTGGAACGACGTCATTGTCGCCTACCGCAACGGCGGACCATTGAGGATCCGGGACATCGGGCAGGCGATCAGAGGTCCTGAGGACGCAAAGCAGGCCGCCTGGGCCAACGGGAAGCGCGGCGTATTCCTCGTCGTGTTCAAGCAGCCAGGCGCCAACGTCATCGAGACTGTCGACCGCATCAAGGCAACGCTGCCGCGCCTGGTCGCCGCAATTCCGAGCGCCATCAAGGTCGAATTGATGAGCGATCGTACGCAAACGATCCGCGCTTCGGTAGATGACGTGCAGTTCACTCTGCTGCTCACCGTCTTCCTCGTGGTGATGGTGATCTTCATCTTCTTGCGCAGTTTCTGGGCGACGGTGATCCCGGCAGTGACCGTGCCGCTCGCCCTGCTCGGCGCTTGCGCCATGATGTGGGTTGCGGGCTACACGCTCGACAATCTTTCGCTTATGGCCCTCACAATCGCGGTCGGGTTTGTCGTCGACGACGCCATCGTCATGCTCGAAAACATATCGCGCTACGTCGAGCAGGGCGAATCGCCCATGGCCGCAGCCTACCGGGGCGCGAAGGAAATCGGCTTCACGATCGTCTCCATCAGCATCTCGCTGGTTGCGGTGCTGATCCCGCTGCTCTTGATGGGCGGCATCATCGGGCGACTGTTCCGAGAATTTGCGGTCGTGCTGGCGATGACGATATTCGTGTCGATGTTCGTCTCCCTCACGCTAACCCCCATGATGGCTTCTCGCTTCCTGCGCGCGCATGGCGAAGTCAAGCACGGCCGGATCTTCCAGTGGAGCGAACGCGGGTTCGAGGCGCTGTTGCGCGGTTACGCTTACGTGCTTGACATCGCGCTGAGCTGGAGGCGCACCACGCTTGCCGTCTTCTTTGCGACACTCGCGCTGTCGATCTATCTCTTCGTCCTGATCCCCAAGGGCTTCTTCCCGCAGCAGGATAATGGATTGATCACCGCGGCCTCCGAGGCCTCGCAGGACATTTCGTTCAAGGAGATGCAGAGGAAGCAGGAGGCGCTCGGCCAGATCGTCCTGTCCGATCCCGATGTTGCGGCGGTTGCCAGCGTGATCGGCGGCAGTGGCCGCGCCGGCAACAACGGCGCCCTGTATATCACCCTGAAGCCACGCAACGAGCGCGAGGCCTCGGCACAACAGATCATCGCGCGGCTTCGTCCGCAGTTCGACAAGGTCGAGGGCGCCCGCCTCTACATGCAGGCGTCCCAGGACGTCCGCCTCGGCGGCCGACCAACGCGCACGCAGTTCGAGTTCACCTTGCAGGATGCGGATCTCGCTGAGCTCAACGAGTGGGCGCCGAAGATCCTCGCCAAGATGCAAACGCTGCCCGAGTTGCGCGATGTCGCCAGCGACCAGCAGACGCAGGGCACGACGGTCCAGCTCAAGATCAACCGCGACACCGCCGCCCGCTACGGCATTCAGCCCCAGTTGATTGACGACACGCTCTATGACGCCTTCGGACAGCGGCAGGTCACGCAGTATTTCACCCAGCTCAACACCTACAAGGTGATCCTGGAGGTCCTCCCGGAACTGCAGGGTGATCTCGAGACGCTGAACAAGTTGTATCTGAAATCGCCGCTGACGGGCGATCAGGTGCCACTGTCCACCTTCGCGACCTGGACCACAGACCCGGTCCGCCCGCTCTCGATCAGCCACCAGGGCCAGTTCCCGTCGATTACGATCAGCTTCAATCTCGCCCAGGGCGTTGCGCTCGGCCAGGCAACCGAGGCCGTGCAGCGCGCGATGGCCGAGCTCGGCGCGCCGCCGACGCTGAACTCGAGCTTCCAGGGTACCGCTCAGGCGTTCCAGCAGTCGCTCGGCACCGTGCCCCTGTTGATCCTCGCCGCGCTCGTCGTGGTCTATCTGATCCTCGGCATTCTCTACGAGAGCTACATCCATCCGATCACGATTCTCTCGACACTGCCCTCAGCCGGCGTCGGTGCGCTCGCGATCCTGATGGCGGCGGGCTTTGACTTCAGCCTGATCGCGCTGATCGGCATCATCCTGCTGATCGGCATCGTGAAGAAGAACGGCATCATGATGGTCGACTTTGCGATTGCCGCAGAACGCGACGAGCACAAGACGCCGGAGGAATCGATCCGCCAGGCCGCGCTGCTGCGTTTCCGCCCGATCATGATGACGACGATGGCCGCGCTTCTGGGCGGCGTGCCCTTGATGCTCGGCCACGGCACCGGCGCCGAGATCCGTCAGCCGCTGGGCTATGCCATGGTCGGCGGCCTGATCGTCAGCCAGGCGCTGACGCTGTTCACGACGCCCGTCGTCTATCTCTATCTCGACAAGCTCAATAACTGGTTCTCGACCTGGGGCCGCTCGGGCGACGGCGACGAGACCCTCGAGCACGGCAGCGTCAAGGAAGCCGCCGAGTAAACTTGCGCCGCGCATGCCGCGACGCTACAGCGAGGCGCCCGGTTTCTCGCCAACGTGGTCCGCCATGCCCATTCAGTTCAAATTTGTCGCCCTCGCCGCCGCCCTGTTGTCGGCGGGCGCCGCACATGCCCAGCAGGGTGCAAAGAAGAACGCCGCTCCTCCGGTCGCGCAGCCCGCACCTGCCCCGACGCAAGCACAGGCGGAGGGCACTCCCGGACAGCCTGGTTGGATCGTCCGCTGCACCAGTGCGAGCCGCGAGGCGCCGCTCGAATGCGCGATGGAGCAGAACGCGGTCCTGACCAAGACCGGCCAGACCGTCGTCCTGATCAACATCCGCATTGCGCCGGACACGCGCACGCCGATCGCGCTCCTGCAATTGCCGCTCGGCCTCAACCTTCCGGTCGGCGCCAAGCTGCAGGTCGACGAAGGCAAGACATTCGACCTCCAGATCCAGACCTGCGAAAACCGCGGCTGCTACGCCTCGACGCCGGTCGCGCCCGACCTGCTCGCCGCCTTGCGGTCCGGCAAGCAGCTCAAGGTCTCCTTCCAGAACATGGCCAAGGAGACGATCGCGATCCCGATGCCGCTCGTCGACTTCGCGGCGGCTTACGACAAGATCAAGTAAAGGCGGCGGCGCGGCGCAGTCGTATTTTCGCACGCGTTCCATCCGGTCTCCGCGCCGCGCCGTGGCAGCGACAATGGCTGTCAGCCAACAACGTCGTTCGCCCGGAGCAGCGTCGTGAAGCCGCCATAGATCATGCGCTTGCCGTCGAAAGGCATGCCCTCGAACTTCATCCGAGGGTCCTCCATCACCTTCTTGTTGATGGCGTCGCGGCTCTCCCTATCGCGATAGACGATCCAGGCGAACACCACGACCTCGTCGTCTTTCGCCATCACCGCGCGCGGAAACGAGGTGAGCTCACCATAGGGAACGTCGTCACCGATGCATTCGACATAATCGAGCGCGCCGTGCTCCATCCAGAGCGCGCAGGCGGTGGTCGCCAGCGCCTTGTAGGCCTCGATCTTGTCCTTCGGAACGGCGAGAATGAAGCCATCGACATAGGGCATTGGGATCTCCTTGAGTTACGGCCCAAGGACGATACAGGGCGCCGCGATCCGACTCGGAAATGCGATGTTGGATGAGACAAACCGCCGCGCGGCTGTGGACCTGTCGATCCGCACCGGGTCTGGAACGGTATATCGGATGCGTGCCGGGAACTGGCTGGGGAACCTGGATTCGAACCAAGACAAACAGAGTCAGAGTCTGTTGTGCTACCGTTACACCATTCCCCACCGAAGCGCTTGAAATCTCTCAGCTTCTTCGGAAGATTGCGAGGCTGGCTGAAAGCTTTGGCAAATCAGCGGCTCGCAGGCCGCTCATATAGCCGCGCCGACCTTCGCGGTCCAGCCCTTCTGTGAACATCGTCGCGTGTTCTCGCTGCGTTCACGACCGAGCGAACGCATCTTCCCGCGTTGTGGACCGTCGCTTTAGCGCGACCAGCCTGTGGGACCATCGCGCCAGAGCGCAGTCAATGCGTGCGGCCGACGTGGACGACGATCTCGCCTTTGCCGTTCGCGATCATCACCTGGCCGTATTCGTCCTGCGGCGGACTTTCCTCGTAACGAAGCGGGATCGTGGTGATCTCCTGCCGGGCTTCACCGCTCGGCTCCTGGGCATTTACGTCGAGGATCAGGATCTTTGGATTGATCCCCTGCGGTGAGCGCCTGGTCAGCCGGGCTTGCCAGCCGTTGGCCGGCACCCGCACGTCGCCGATCATGATCAGCTTGGGCGGTGCGCCGGGGACGCAATCGATCCAGGCCCTGAAGGTGTTTCTCAGCAGGACAGTCATGATACGCCTCTCCCTTGCCAAGTTGCGCGACCCTTCGGTCACGAACGAAACATAGGCGGACGATGCGAATTGGCCGTGAATGGCCCGTGAATACGGTGCGCGCACGGAACGCCGGGGTGGCCCGCCCGGGACTTGCCGCACGAATACCGGCGATGCCGCCCGGCTTCCGCCGCCAGCGGCAATCGGTGAAGGCGGTCGGTGAAGCGAGCAAGCCCATCGAACTCGCGCGTGAGTTGCCCGCGCCGCGACGGCCAAGCCGCGATTCACGCTGGATTCACGCCCATCGGCTCGAAGGCAGGAGCCATTTCATTTCGTGCTCGCAAGTCGCATTTCGATCATTCCGCAACCCTTGGCCATCTCTCGACCGAAGATGTACGATTCTGGCATTGCAGCAGCCCCGGCGGGCTGCATTCCCGAACTCACCGGTCATTGGCTTCGCAGACCAAGCGAACCTGCCTTTTGCGTTCTGCCAAGTCTGGCCACCCGCACCCGGCCCTCCTACACTGTCCTCGACACGATCGACCAGGGATGGGACGAGATGTCGGGAGTCAACGGCGACAAGGCGGTTGGCAAGGGCGGGGCCAACCGACTGACCCTCAAGATCATCGGAGCATTTTCAGCGTCCGTGGACGGGCAAGAGGTCGGGCTCGGCCGGAAGGCACAAGCGCTTCTCGGCTATATGATCCTCTCCTCCTCACGCCAGCTGCCAAGGAGCAAGTTGGTCGGACTGCTCTGGAGCGAGAAGGACGACGTGCTCGCAAAGGGGTCGCTGCGCCAATCATTGAGCCAGATTCAGCGCGAGCTAAGAGCGCTGGGCTGCTCACATTTCCACGCAGACCAGATTCACGTGGCACTCGATGTCGAGCACGTGACATGTGATCTCGTCGAGATCATCTCGGATGCCGAGCGCGGCATGGTCCATCCACTGCTGCTCGCACGCGAACGCCTGACCGACGACATCCTTGACGACCTGGAAAGCGTCGATCCGGCATTCTCGGAATGGCTCGCGGAGACGCGACCACTGATCCACGAACGGCTGATCCACGCGCTGACGAGGCTGCTGCCCGATGAGAGCGACGCAGTCGTGACGCCAACGGCTGAAGCTGCCGCGAAGGCGATTCACCGGCTGGATTCCGAGAACGAGCGGGCTATTCGTGTTCTCATCAGGAGTCACCTCGCCTCTGGAAGTATCGGCGCTGCCCTCGCGATCTATGCGCGCCTCTGGCGCCAGCTCGAAGACGCCTACGACATCGAACCGCACAAGCTCACGCAGGACCTGATTGCCGGCGTGCGACAGCAGCAGCCTGAGGCCGTGGCACGCCCGGTCCCGTTCTCCATGGCAGCCCCCGCTGTCGCCTCGAACGGATCCGACGTCAGCCGACCGTCGATCGCCGTACTGCCCTTTCGCGCGCTTACCCCCGCTCTCGAGCCTCAATTCACGATCGGCGTCGTCGACAGCGTCGTCCAGGCTCTGTCGGGCTTAAAGGAGCTGTTCGTCATTTCGCGCGGTTCCACGATGATCCCGGTCTCGCAGACGCCGGATCTGCGCGCAATCGGCCGCGATCTGAATGCGCAATATCTGCTTCATGGCAGCATTCAGCGCGCTGGCGACCAGATCCGGATCTCGACCGAGCTCGTCGCAACCGAAACCGTCGAGGTTGTCCGCGTCGATCGCCTCAGCGGGACTGCAGCCGACGTCTTCGATTTGCAGGATCGCATCGCCGTCGAGGTCATACGCTCGCTGGCGCCCCAAGTTCGCGACCGGGAGCTACATCGCGCGATGCAGAAGAGACCAGACGATCTCGACGCGTATCAGCTGGCACTTGTCGGTTACGATCAGATGTTCAGCCCGGACTACACGACGTTCGTGACGGCGCGAACCAATTTCGAACGGGCACATGTCCTCAGCCCGAACTGGGCGCCTCCGCTTTCCTACAGCGCCATCTGGCACATGCAGCGCGTCGCGCGCGGGTGGTCTGCGAATGCATTGAACGAGCGCGACACGGCGCGTGCTCTCGCCGAAAGAGCGCTTGAGCGCAACTCCGAAGACCCGCTCGCCAACGCCGTCGGCGGTTACACGCTATCGCAGTGCAAGCATGACCACGTCGGGGCCCTCGGGCAGCTCGACCGCGCGATCGAGATCACGCCGAACCTTGCGCTCGCATTCGCTTACCGGGCCGCGGTGCATGTCCGCTGCGAGAACTACGACGACGCGCTCCGCGATGCCACCGTCAATCTGCGTCTGTCGCCGAGAGACCGGCACGCATGGTTCGCCGAAATGATCTTGGCTCAGGCCTACTTTGCCATGCAGGACCTCGCATCTGCCGTCGAACATGCGCGGCGTGTCGCGACGCAATTACCTAACAATCAGGTGAACCTGCGCGTCCTCGTTGCTGCGCTGGTGGAGAGCGGACGCCTCCACGAGGCACAAACCTTCGCACGGCCGCTCATGCCCGAAGGTGAGCTCGATCTGAAGTGGATCTCAACATCGCCATGGCCGAAGCCGACCCTGGCGCGCGTCGAAGCAGCTCTCTCGCGCCTGGCAGCGGCACTTCGGCACGGAAACAGCCAGAGCGATACCGACAAATCCTAAACAGAGGAGGCGCACATGGCAGGCGGATACGGAGGATATGGCGGTTACGGCGGCTATGGCGGATATGGTGGCTACGGAGGCTATGGAGGATATGGCGGCTACGGCGGCAACGCGGGCGGATCAGGCGGTGCCATGTTCAGCGATCGCGTCGATCGTCCGTTCATAACCGAGCGCGACGTCGCCGGCGCCAGATTTGATGCGGGCGGCTTCGGCATGAAGCTTTGGTCGACCCGCTGGTATGCCTGGGTGGTGATGTCCGATCTCGCCAGCCGGGCAGATTGGCTCGACCGGCTCGGCGGGTTTGCACTGCTCGGCGCCGGCCCAACTCCTTGGGCGGGCGCAATCGAGGACGATATCAGCGCCCTGAGAAACATGGCCGTTCATGAGCGCGCTGCGGCCCTCGGCGACATCGTATCGGAGGCCGACGAGTTCATCAGCAAGTTCCTGCATCTGGTGTCCGCGACGCCGACGACGCATCCGGCGACATCACGCATGCTGATCGTCGCCGACGCGCTTACGGCGTTGATCACGATGCACTACAAGGCTCATTTCAATCGTCCGCGTCCAACCCAGGTCGTCCCCGGCCTCATGTCGCCGATCCAGCACGGCGGACATGCGTCATTCCCAAGCGGTCACGCCACTCAGGCTCACGTCTTCGCGGCGTTGCTGACGAAAGTCATTCCGCCGTCTCTCGGCTTTCCGGCCCCCGCGCCAGGAGCCGCGGGCAGAACCACGATCGGAAAGTCGCTCGGCGCCCTCGCCGACAGAGTCGCACGCAATCGCGAGATCGCCGGCCTCCACTATCGTTCGGATACCGTGGCCGGCGTGAAACTGGCAGGCGCCATCATCGACAGGATTCTGTTGGACAGGACATATCTGCCGAAGTTCACGAAGCTCGTCGACAACGCCAGGGACGAGTGGCAGCACACGGGCGTCTTCGATGAAGGGAAGGAAGCCGGCATCTCCGTGGGAGAGAAGAATGTCCGCGATTGATCGGTGCGGCCTCTATGAAGTCGTGCCTGCCGGATTCGACCTGCTCAAAGCGTCTCCCGCCGAGCTCGATCGCTATGGCATTCCGCAGAAGCCGGATGTCATCACGGAGCCCGAGCTGTTCGAGTTCTGGACTGAGCTCGTTTCGGCGCCTTTTGCCGCAAAGCAGCCGACGTTCGCCAGCATCCATCCCCCGTCGCTGGGAGGAGCGCTGCAGTCGATGCTGAACTGGTCGGGTGCGCTTATTTCCACGCCCTGGCCGCAGCAGATCGTGTTCGCTGCAGGGGCATGGAATGTCCCGCACGTGCGCCGGCCATCGGTATCGGCCCTGGGTACGCCCGCGGACGATCCAAAGTCGCTGGTCTGGGTGGGGCTCGACGGCCGCAATGGCACGCTGCCGAACGTCTCCCTGCCTCAAATCGGCACCGGTCACTGGCCCGACCGCAAGCCCAACCACTTTGCCTGGTGGGATTGGTGGCACAACGCGCGGCCCGACGAGGCGACCACCGAGTCGGCAGCGCCTGCGAAGCCACAAGCGATCACGGTGATCGACAACCTGCTCATCGAGACGGGTCACAAGATTCTCGCGGGTCTGGCGGTCCAGGTCAGCGGAGACATTCTGTACTTCATCAAGAACCAGCGCACCGGAGAGTTTCGCTCGTTTCTCGCCCCGCCGCCAAGCGGAGAGATCGAACCGCTCGGTTCATCAGCGGAATGGGTGATGGAGCGGCCGACGGACCCGGAAAGCGGCGCCCTGTTTCCGCTTCCCGACTATGGTGCCGTCGACTTCAGCTACTGCGTGGCGCGAGCCGCGGATGGAGCGGTCGGGTCGGGGCGCATGATGACGCTCGCCGACAACGCACTCCTGATCGAGATGCGCGAGACGTTCGCAAATCCAGATCGTACGGTGATTGTGTCCCGCCCGGCGCTACGGCAGGAACACGCCGAGGCCCCGATCGGCGTCAGATGCACTTTCCAGGACCCGGTCGCCTGAACGCCAGTCCGACGTTTGCCTCGCTTCGGACGGACTAGACGACGACGCGATCGAAATCTGCGGCGATCCGGGTGTTCGGGAAGATCTTTGCCGCCTCGGCGAGAATCTCCTCGTCCTGGTAGCGTCCGGACATATGCGTCAGCACGAGCTGTCCGATGTTGTTCGCGGCCGCAAAGGAAGCTGCTTCGGCCGCGGTGAGATGGCCGTAATTTCGCGCGGTGGACGCGTCGCGTTCGAGGAACGTTGCCTCGATAACCAGCATGTCGGCGTTGGCCGCATATTGCGACAGCCCCTCGGTTGTCTCGGTGTCGCCGATCACGACGAGCTTCCTGCCGCCGCTCGGCGGGCCCTGGACGTCTCCCGGATCGATCGTTCGGCCGCCGAGCACGACCGGTCGGCCCGCGGCCAACTCGCCGCGCAAGGGACCGTCGGGCACGCCAAGCGCGACGAGGCGGTCAGGCCGAAGATGACGGCGAGGCGGGATTTGGAAGACAAAGCCGAAACTGTCGGTGTCGCGGTGGCGGACCGGAAAACAGTCGATGGTAAACTCACCGCAAGCCAGGACCTGTCCCTCGGCGAGCCCTTCGAACTGGACCGCGATCGGCGCCCTGCCGACGCCCCATAGTCCCGCGAGCATGCGGATGACGATGTCGAGCGTCCCCTGCCCGCCATGGATGGTCATCGCGTCGGAAGCCTGCCGCAATCCCAGCGTCGAGAACAGGCCGGGGATGCCGAGCACGTGATCGAGATGAGCATGCGTCAGCAGGATGCGGTCGAGACGTCGAAAGCCGGCACCGCTGCGCAGCAGCTGACGCTGCGTGCCCTCGCCGCAATCGATCAGGACGCGCTTGCCTGCGGCCTCCACGAGAAGCGCCGGATGGTTGCGCTCCGCCGAAGGAACGCTTGCCGATGTCCCAAGAAACGTCAGGTCAAACGTCACCGTCGGAATCCCCCGGGGTTGCTCCGATGAAAACGCGAAAACAACCCCATGCACAGTACAAATGATTGAGGAATTTCGTTCGATATGGCGGGGCCCGCATGCTGGATTGACACGTCGGGCAGAACAGCTCGAACGTTATCGGGCGCGCTCCGACTGCGCCTCCACGGCCTGCACTGCCACGCTCGCGACCTGCCGCAGCGCTTCGCGATCCGCGCCCGAGGACGCCATCACGCCCATGCCGACGGAGACCGCGGAGACGTAGCGCGCGAGCGCAGCGGGATCGCAACTCGGTTTGAGATCGCCTTCGGCCTTGGCGCGAATGAAGCGCTCGCGCAGTTGCTCTTCGTTCTGGGCGCGGCGGGCGGCAAGCTCGAACGGCACGTTCTCCGAACCGGTGCCGCAGGCCACGCCGCCCTGCACGAGCAGACAGCCGGGCGGATTGGCGGGATCAGTCTGCTTCTCGGCGATGCCCATCAGCATCCGCTCGGCCACCGCGCGGGCGGTTGGTGCTGCCACCACCTCATCCATCCAGATGTTGCGCAACTTCGTGTAGCGGTCGAGCGCGGCCTTCAGCAGGCCTTCCTTGTTGCCGAAGCAGGCGTAGAGACTGGGCGGGTTGATACCCATGGCCTCTGTCAGCTGGGCAATCGTCGCGCCCTCATAGCCATGGCGCCAAAACACTTCCATCGCCTGATCCAACGCCTTTTCGGCGTCGAATTCGCGGGGGCGTCCCATGCCCATGTGCTGTCTCCTCGGAATCGCGTTCTGCCCGGGCCAACGCCGAATCCTAACCGTTTGTTCTAATTCTACTTTCCTAAGATCTTCCATTTATTGCGGTACGGGGCTACAATTTTCTTAGTGAGCGGTACATAAGTATCTTGCACTGCGGTATCCAGCTCCACATCTGTAGTGAACACTACATATCTGGAGCGCGCAAATGCCCCCCTCCCAACATACCTCCCGCACCGGCCGTTTCCGCCGCCTTTTGGCAGGCGTTGCCATCGTGGGTGCCCTCGCCGCGGCCGGCTCGATTGCGACCGGCCGCTATTTTCATGCGGCGCAAGCGACCGCGCCGGCCGCCGCCGCCGAACAAGCCGTCTCCGTTACCGTCGCGACGATCGAGCCCCGCCGGACCGTGCTGTGGGACGACTTCTCCGGCCGGCTTGAGGCGATCCAGCGCGTCGAGCTCCGCCCCCGCGTTGCGGGCGCGATCATGTCGGCGAACTTCACCGAGGGCGCGCTGGTGAAGGCCGGCGACGTGCTGTTCAAGATTGATCCCGCCCCCTACGCGGCCGAGGTCGACAAGGCTGCGGCCCAGCTCGAAGCCGCGAAAGCGCGCGTCGTGTTCACACAGAGCGAGCTCGAGCGCGGCGCGCAGCTCGTCGGCAACGCCGTGGTGACGCGGCGCGACTACGACCAGCGCGAAAACGCCAACCGCGAAGCGATCGCCAATGTGAAGGCGGCCGAGGCGACGCTGCAGACAGCAAAGCTCAATCTCGACTACACTGAAGTGCGCGCGCCCGTGGACGGCCGGGTCGGCAAGATCGAGGTCACCGTCGGCAATCTCGTCGCCGCCGGCACGGCGTCGCCGGTGCTGACGTCGCTGGTCTCGGTCAATCCGATCTACGCTTCGTTCGACGCAGATGAAGAGGTCGTGCTGCGCGCGCTGAATTCGATTGCGGATGCGTCGGGCCGACGCGGCAAGCTCGACCAGATCCCGGTCGAGATGACGACCTCGGGCGGTCTGTCCGCGAAGGGCCACATCCAGCTGATCGACAATCAGGTCAATGGCCAGAGCGGCACCATCCGTGTCCGCGCCGTATTCCGCAACGACGACGGACGGCTCATTCCCGGCCAGTTCGCCCGCGTGCGCATGGGCCAGCCGAAGCAACAGGCGCTGGTGATGATCGACGAGCGCGCGATCGGCACCGACCAGGACAAGAAGTTCGTGATGGCGGTCGGCGACGACAATCGCGCCGTCTACCGGCTAGTCACCCTCGGCGGCTCCGTCGACGGGCTTCGCATCGTCACGTCGGGCCTGAAGTCCGGCGAGCGTATCGTCGTCAACGGCCTGCAGCGTGTGCGCCCGGGAGCCCTCCTCAAGACGGAGGTGGCAGCCATGGGCGCACGGGGGCAACAGGCATCCAACCACAGCAAGCAGGACGTGGTGCAGCGCTAGTGCTTTCCGTCATCCCCGGTCGCGCGTAGCGCGCACCCGGGATCTCGAACTTACGAGACACCGACCGTTCACCTCTGGATTCCGGGTTCGCGCTGCGCGCGGCCCGGAATGACGAGGAGTTGGCGTCGACACGCAGAATATTGCCCAGGGGCGAAGCCATGAATCTCTCAAAATTCTTCATCGATCGCCCGATTTTTGCGGGCGTTCTCTCCGTCCTGATTTTCCTGGCGGGGCTCATCTCGCTGTTCGCGATGCCGATCTCGGAATATCCCGACGTGGTGCCGCCCTCGGTCGTCGTGCGCGCGACCTATCCCGGGGCCAACCCCAAGGTCATCGCCGAGACGGTGGCAACGCCGATCGAGGAGCAGATCAACGGCGTCGAGAACATGCTGTACATGTCGAGCCAGGCGACCACCGACGGCGCGATGACGCTGACGGTGACGTTCCGCCTCGGCACCGATCCCGACAAGGCGACCCAATTGGTGCAGAACCGCGTGCAGCAGGCCGAGCCGCGCCTGCCAGCCGTGGTGCGACAGCTCGGCATCATCACCAAGAAGTCGTCGCCCGACCTCACCATGGTCGTGCATCTCCTGTCGCCGAACGGCCGCTACGACATGACGTATCTGCGGAATTACGCCGTGCTCAACGTCAAGGACCGGCTGGCGCGGATCGACGGCGTCGGCGACGTGCAGATCTATGGCGCGGGCGATTATTCGATGCGGGTATGGGTCGATCCGCAGAAGGCCGCCGAGCACGGCCTGACCGCCAGCGATATCGTGAGGGCGATCCAGGCACAGAACGTCGAGGCCGCCGCCGGCGTGGTCGGCTCCTCCCCGAACGTCAAGGGGATCGACCTGCAGCTCTCCGTCAACGCCGAAGGCCGGCTCTCGAACGAGGAGCAGTTCGGCGACATCGTGGTCAAGACGGGCACGCGCGGCGAAGTCGTGCGCCTGCGCGACGTCGCGCGCATCGAGCTGGGGGCGTCCGAATACGGCCTGCGTTCGCTGCTCGACAACAAGCAGGCGGTGGCGCTTCCGATCTTCCAGGCGCCCGGCTCCAACGCGCTGCAGATTTCGGACAACGTTCGCGCCACCATGGCCGAGATCAAGAAGAACATGCCGGAGGGCGTGTCGTTCCAGATCGTCTACGATCCCACCCAATTCGTGCGCTCGTCGATCGAGGCGGTCATCCACACGCTGCTGGAGGCGATCGCCCTGGTGGTGCTCGTCGTGATCCTGTTCCTGCAGACCTGGCGCGCTTCGATCATTCCGCTGCTCGCCGTGCCCGTTTCGATCGTCGGCACGTTCGCGGTGATGCACGTGTTCGGCTTCTCCATCAACGCACTCAGCTTGTTCGGCCTGGTGCTCGCGATCGGCATCGTGGTCGATGACGCCATCGTCGTGGTCGAGAACGTCGAGCGCAACATCGAGTCCGGCCTGTCGCCGCGCGATGCGACCTACCAGGCCATGCGTGAGGTCTCGGGCCCGATCATCGCAATCGCCATGGTGCTGATCGCGGTGTTCGTGCCGCTCGCCTTCATTTCCGGTCTCACCGGGCAGTTTTACAAGCAGTTCGCACTGACGATCGCGATTTCGACCGTGATTTCGGCGATCAATTCACTGACCCTGTCGCCGGCCCTGTCGGCACTGCTGCTGAAGGGCCACAACGATCCGAAGGACCGGCTGACGCTCATCATGGAAAAGAGCCTCGGCTGGTTCTTCCGGGGCTTCAACAAAGCCTTCACACGGTCTTCGGAGAATTACAGCGGCAGCGTCGGCAAGGTAATCTCGCGCAAGTCCGCCGTGATGGGCCTCTATGTGGTGCTGGTCGGACTCACTGCGTTTCTGTTCCAGCAGGTGCCGGGCGGCTTCGTGCCGGGCCAGGACAAGCAATACCTGGTCGGCTTCGCCCGCCTGCCCGATGGCGCCTCGCTCGACCGCAGCGAAGAGGTGATCCGCAAGATGAGCGACATCGCGCTGACCCAGCCCGGCGTCGAAAGCTCGGTCGCCTTCCCCGGCCTGTCGATCTCCGGCTTCACCAACTCGTCCAATGCCGGCATCGTGTTCTCGACGCTGAAGCCCTTCGACGAACGCAAGGACCCCTCGCTCAGCGGCCCCGCCATCGCAGCCGAGTTGAACAAGAAATATGCCGGCATCCAGGAAGCCTTCATCGCCATGTTCCCGCCGCCGCCGGTCAATGGCCTCGGCACGATCGGCGGCTTCAAGCTGCAGATCGAGGACCGTGCCGGGCTCGGCTACGACGCCCTGAACGAGGCGACGAACGCCTTCATGGCGGCGATGCAGAAGGCGCCGGAGATCGCCGGCGTGTTCTCGAGCTTCCAGGTCAACGTGCCGCAGCTGTTCGCCGACATCGACCGCACCAAGGCGCTGCAGCTGGGTGTCCCGGTCACCGAGGTGTTCAACACGCTGCAGATTTACCTCGGCTCCTATTACGTCAACGACTTCAACAAATTTGGCCGCACCTATTCCGTCCGCGTCCAGGCCGACGCCCCGTTCCGCGCTCGGGCCGACGACATCAGGCAGTTGAAGGTGCGCTCGTCCTCCGGCGACATGGTGCCGTTGTCGGCGCTGCTCACGATCCGCCAGAGCGCGGGCCCGGAGCGCGCGATCCGCTACAACGGCTTCCTGTCCTCCGACATCAATGCGGCGGCCGCGCCCGGCTTCTCATCCGGCCAGGCGCAGGAGGCGGCAACGCGGATCGCGGCGGAGGTGCTGCCGCCGGGCTTTGCCTTCGAATGGACCGACCTCACCTATCAGGAGTTCATTGCCGGCAATTCCGGCATCTGGGTGTTCCCGCTGGCAATCCTGCTGGTATTCCTGGTGCTGGCCGCGCTCTATGAGAGCCTGACCCTGCCGCTGTCGATCATCATGATCGTGCCGATGGGCTTGCTCGCTGCAATGTTCGGCGTCTGGATCTCCAAGGGCGACAACAACGTCTTCACCCAGATCGGCCTGATCGTGTTGGTCGGCCTCTCGGCCAAGAATGCAATCCTGATCGTCGAATTCGCGCGCGAGCTCGAATTCGCCGGGCGCACGCCGATCCGGGCCGCCATCGAGGCGAGTCGCTTGCGGTTGCGGCCGATCCTGATGACGTCGATGGCCTTCATTATGGGCGTGTTGCCGCTGGTGCTCTCGACCGGCGCCGGCTCGGAAATGCGGCGCGCAATGGGCGTCGCCGTGTTCTCCGGCATGATCGGCGTGACCGTGTTCGGCCTGTTCCTGACGCCGGTGTTCTATGTGCTGCTGCGGACCGTCACCGGCATGAAGCCGCTGACGCATCATGGGAGCCAGACCAGCGCGGCGCCGGTCCAGGGCCTTGCCGAATGATTCAGCGAGAGTCTCGCCGCGGCACGATCGCGATCGGCGTGAAGGTGTAAACCTCCTCGCCGTTCTGGTTGAACATGGTCCATTTCACCAGCGCGATGCCCTGCGGCTTCGACTTGGACGGCGTCAGGCTCATGACCTCGCCGACCAGATGCAGGCGGTCATTCGGCCGTACCGGCATCGTCCAGCGCAGTCCGTCCACACCGGCACCGATCAGCGGGTGCGGGCCGAACGGCCGGGCCTGAATTGCGAGGTTCATCGCGATCGCAGCGGTGTGCCATCCCGAGGCGGCAAGCCCCTTGAACAGCGTCGCCTTGGCGGCCTCGTGATCGAGATGCATGGGTTGGGGATCGAACTCTATCGCGAAGCGCTTGATGTCAGCCTCTGTGACGAGACATTCGGGGGACTTGAAGCGCATTCCGACGGTGAGATCATCGAACCATTCGACCTGCGTCATGATCTTGCCTCGCAATATGATGCACCGCTCCCGATGTGGCAGCTCACATGGCCTCAATTGTTGCGGATATAGCGAGGCCGCAGCGCCCGAGCCAGCGCAGAGTTCCGCGCGAAACCCCTTTTCCGATGCGACGAAACACGCCTGAAACAGATGGCCGGTTAAGTGGTTGTCAAAACAAGTACAGGGACGGCCACCATGCAATTCATCCTCGACCTGATCTACGAATATTCGTGCTGCCAGAGCCTCGTTGCCCAGCCGCTACGGGAGGACGAGCTATGATCGAGCTGATTTCAGCCCTGCTCGCCCTTTGCAGCGCTGGTGTCTTCGCGGCCCATGCGCTGGATGCCTACCGCACGACCCACTCGACCCACTGACCGGGCCTAAAAAGGCCGCCGGTAAAAGTGCTCCGAGTGCGTCGCCGGCGGAAACCGGTTCGCGAGCGCCAAGGCATTCCTCTCGTCAGTCTCGAGCGCAATCTTCTGCGCAAGCATGACGTCGCCGGGCACCAGGAAGCCTGATGGGACGAAGCACCACCCCGTCGTCGGACGCCCGTCGCAGTCGATCTCGTGGACATTGGCGGCTGTGCCGTAGTGGATGCGATAGGTTCTGCCGGTGTCGCACCCAACGACGTCGAAATACCGGTGCTCCTCGAATTGAGCGCGCTGCTTCGGCGACAGCCATTCAGCAAGCAGCCGCCGGCCGCGGGCGTCAGGCGTGTTCTCGCCGAAGAAGCGGCGATAGAGCTCACGCAGCGCGTGCAGGCGTGCACGCGCCGGCGCGCGGAGCCAGACTGCCAGGATCATGTGCGGCTCAGATCAACCGCCGACCAGGCGGGGATAGAACAGCGTTTCCTGGGCGGTCGGATCGAACGATCGGATCCGCGTGACTTCGCCGGGCCCGGTTCGAAGAGCGGCGGTGAAGCCGGCTCCGGTCAGCTCACGAAAGCGGCGTTCGGCGCGCGCCAGCGCTTCGGCATTGCCGGGATCAAACTCGTGGCGCGTGTCGCCTGTCTGGTCCATCACGATCTGGGTAGCCATGTTGAGTCTCCTCATGCCCAGCCCTGAACTTGATCAAGCAAACCTCATGCCGTCGGTTCCTGATGGCAACAACTTTCTCTTGCTGACGCATCACGCCTTGCTGAGCGGCCTAGCGCAACGCGGCCGCCCCGCCGCCCTCGTCGATCTGCCGGCCCATCAGCGCGATCGCCTTCTGATACACGCCGGCCGCATTCCAGGCCTCGATCGCGGCGAAATTCGGCTCGCCCGGCTGGTAGCCAGCTCCTGCTTTCCAGCCATGGGCCTTGAGGAAATTCGCCGTCGAGTTCAGCGCATTGGCAGCAACCTCGAGATTGCCGGTGCCGTAGGCCAGGATGCTCTTGGGCATGAATTGGGTCTGGCCGACCTCACCATGCATCGAGCCGCGGGTCGATGCCGATAGCGTGCCGCGGTCGATCAGCTTCAGGGCGGCATAAAGCTGGTCGGTGAAGAATTCGGGCCGCCGGCAATCATAGGCAAGGGTCGCAATCGACGACAGCATGTTCTGGTTGCCGCGCTGGCTGCCGAAACCGGTCTCCATGCCCCATATCGCGAGCAAGGGTCCGGGCGGGACGCCATAGCGCTGCTGGATCGAGGCGAACAAGGCAGCCTGCGACTGCTTGAGCTGCCGTCCCTTGGCAACGATGGTGGCGGCGCCGCGCTTGGCAAGGAACTGGTCGAGCGTCAGCGAAAAACTTCGCTGGCCGCGGTCGGCCGCGATCGTGGCGCTGGCATAGTTCGTCTGCATCAGCGCCGAAAGCGCCGTGGGGCCGATGCCCTTGGCTTGCGCCTCCGCGCCGAATTCGCGCTTCCAGGTCTCAAAACCCGCCGGCGAGCTGCCGCATTGCGCGGCCTCGGCGACCGATGCCAGGAACCCGAGCAGCGTCATCGCGCCAAGAACCGCTCCCGCAACAACCCTGCCCCTGATCATACCCGACTCCTGTCCTGCACCGCTCGGCGGCGCAATCTTAGCCGGTGGAAGGCGGCGACTCCATGACCTGATCATGGGACAATTCCAGTCCTTCCAGATTGCCCTCCTTGCGCCATTTGTCGAGCAGTCGCAGGAATGCCACCGGCCCGCGCCAATATTGGCTGTTTCTTGCCGCGATCGGATCGAACACGCCTTCGTTGTTGTAGTAGCCGGGCGTGCATTCGGCGAGATAAGTCTGCCGGCCGAGTGCGGCCTTGACCACCTCCTCGACCCAGGCGTTCTCGGCGGCGAGCGTCGGCTCCAGGGTGCGGACCTTGCGCTCGCGGGCCTGCTTGATGACATAGGCGATGTGCTGCGATTGCTCGTCGATGATGTGCGGGAAATTGGCGCTCTGTCCGGCCTGCACCGTGACGATCAGGAAGCAATTCGGGAAGCCGCGGCTGTAGAAGCCATGCAGCGTCTTGACGCCGTCCTGCCAGCGCTCGGACAGGCTCATGCCGTCGCGGCCATAGACCTCGAACCCCATGCGGCGGGCATAATCGGTGCCGACCTCGAAACCGCTGGCATAGATCAGGCAGTCGAGCTCATGGGCCTTGCCACCGGCGACGACGGCGTTCTCGGTGATGCGTTCGACGCCGTGCCCTCCGGTATCGACGAGATGCACGTTGGAGCGGTTGAATGTGTCGAGATATTCGTCGTGGAAGCACGGCCGCTTGCAGAATGCCTTGTACCAGGGCTTGAGCGCAGCCGCAGTCGCCTCGTCCTTGACCACCGCATCGACGCGAGCGCGGATCTCCTCCATCTTGCGGTAATCGGCCTGCTCGATCACCTTCAGCGCCTCCTCCATCGAGGTCACCGGCTGCTGCTGCCGGCGCGGCGCCAGCAGGATCTCTCCGAGCAGGCCGGTCCAGCCGTCCTGCACCAGGTCCCGTTCGAACGGCTCGCCTGAAATCACGGCCGTAAAATTGTCCATGCGCTCGCGCTGCCAGCCTGGCTTGAGGCTCTGCGCCCAGGCCTGATCCGTCGGACGGTCATCACGTACGCCGATGGCGGACGGTGTGCGCTGAAAGACATAGAGCTCCTTCGCCGAACGGCCGAGGTACGGCACGCATTGCACGGCGGTGGCGCCGGTGCCGATGATGCCGACGCGCTTGTCCGCAAGACCTGTCAGATCACCATCCGCACTGCCGCCGGTGTAGCCGTAATCCCAGCGACTGGTATGAAAGCTGTGGCCTTTGAACGTTTCGATCCCGGGAATGCCCGGCAGCTTCGGACGGCTCAGCGGACCGCCGGCCAAAATGACGAAGCGCGCGCGGATGCGATCGCCCCGATCGGTCTCGACCAGCCAGCGCGCCTCCCGCTCCTGCCATGTCATCCTCGAGATGACAGTTTGAAACAGCGCGCGCTGGTAAAGCCCGAAATGACGGCCGATGCGGCGCGAGTGCTCGTAGATCTCCGGCGCCCGCGCGTACTTGCGCACCGGCATGTAGCCAGTCTCTTCCAGAAGCGGCAGATAGACGTAGCTCTCGGTATCGCAGGCGGCACCGGGATAACGATTCCAGTACCAGGTGCCGCCGAAGTCGGCCGCCTTTTCCACGATACGAAAATCGTCGATGCCGGCCTCGCGCAATCGCGCGCCGCACAACAGACCCCCGAAGCCGCCACCGACGATGAGAACTTCAGTCGCTTCGCTGACGGCGTCGCGCGCAAATCCGGGATCTGCCCAGGGGTCGTCGAGGTAGCGGCCGAACTCGCCTGTGACCTCGATATATTGCGCCTTGCCCTCGGCGCGCAGACGACGATCGCGCTCATCGCGATAGCGGGCGCGGAGCGCGGAAACATCGACCGTAGATGCGCCGCTTGTACCGGTCTTGCGTCTTTCCGCTGACATCCATTTCCTCCACCACGCGTGCTGCTTCGTCGGCAGCTCGCCGCACGTTAGCCCCGAAAAAGTGCCGCGTGCAATCACGCCCGCTGTTTTTTGCGTGAACGCTGCGTGACGTTCCGCTAACCTCGCAGGCAAATCATGAGCCTTAGCCGACGCAACGACGCGGCATCTGGAGGAGACCATGCAAGGATTGATGATGGACATGCCGCTTTTGATCAGCGGCCTGATCCAGTATGCGGCCGATTATCACGGCGAAGCCGAGATCGTCGCGCGCGAGATCGAAGGCGACATTCACCGCTATACCTATGCGGATGCGCATCCACGGATCAAGCGCATGGCGCTGACCTTGAAGCGGCTCGGCATGAAGCCCGGCGACCGGGTCGGGACGCTGGCCTGGAACACTCACCGCCATTTCGAGATGTTCTATGCCGCGCCCGGCATGGGCTACGTGCTGCACACCGTCAATCCGCGCCTGTTTCCGGAGCAGCTCGTCTACATCATCAACCACGCCGAAGATCGCCTCCTGTTCATCGACCGCGCCACGCTGCCGCTCGTCGAGGCGATCGCGCCGCAGCTCAAGACGATCGAGAGCTATGTCGTGATGTCCTCGCGAGAGCGGATGCCGGAGACGAAGCTCGCGAACGTGCATTGCTACGAGGAATTGCTGGAGCGAGAGGACGATTCCGGTTTCGCCTGGCCCTTATTCGACGAGAAGTCCGCCTCGACCATCTGCTACACCTCGGGCACGACGGGCAATCCCAAGGGCGTGATCTACTCGCATCGCGCCGCGATCCTGCAGACCATGACCTGCTGCAACTTCGACTTCCTGCCGGGCCATATCGAAGGCGTGCGCGAGGTGATGATGCCGATGGCGCCGCTCTTCCACGGCAACGGCTGGAACATGCCGTTCACGGCTCCCTACACCGGGTCCAAGCTGGTACTGCCCGGCCGCAACTACGAGCCCGACAAGCTCTATGAACTGCTCGAAGGCGAGAAGGTGACGCTGTCGGCGGGCGTGCCGAGCTTCTGGCTGATCCTGCTCGACTGGCTGGGCCGCACCGGCAACAAGTTCACGACGCTGCGCGCGACGCTGTCGTCCGGCTCGGCCCCGCCGCGGGCGATGGTCGAGAAACTCAAGCGCGAGTACAATATCGACTACATCCAGGCGTGGGGCATGACCGAGGCGCTCGGCTGCTCGATGCCGGGCCTGCGGCCCGGCTCGGAGCATCTTAGCGAGAAGGAGAAGTTCGACCGCCGTCAGGTCTCGGGACGCGCCTGTTTTGGCACCGCTTTGCGCATCGTCGACGATGCCGGCAACGAGCTGCCGCGCGACGGCAAGACCGTCGGCCATTTGCGCGCCCGCGGGCCCTGGGTGGCATCCGGCTACATGAAGCTCAACGAAGGCCTCGACCGCGACGGCTGGCTGATCACCGGCGACATGGCGGTGATCGACCCGCAGGGTCACGTCACGCTGACTGACCGCTCCAAGGACGTGATCAAGTCCGGCGGCGAGTGGATCTCCTCGATCCAGCTCGAGGACATCGCGCTGTCCCATCCCGACGTCCTGCAGGCGGCCGTCGTCGCGATCAGCCACGAGAAATGGCAGGAACGCCCTCTGCTCCTCGTCGTTCGCAAGAAGGGCGCGACCGTCGACGGCAAGACGCTGCTCGACCACATGCGCCCGAAGATCGCGAGCTGGTGGATGCCGGATGCGGTCGAATTCCTCGACGAATTTCCGATGACCGGCACCGGCAAGGTGCTGAAATCCGCTCTGCGCGAGAGATTCAAGGAATATCGCGTCACATGATGGCACCTGACCGCGTGCAGACAATTCCGCGCGCTGTCTTCATCTTTTGGTAGATTCGGGAGCGATATAGCCAAGCCTCGCTCACCTTGGATCGAGGACACCATGACGTTTTCCGGATTGGGCATGCATCTCGGCAATCTGTCGCGGCTGTCGAATGCGCAGACGCGATCGATCAGCCCGGAGAACTTCACCGGCGAGAGGGGCAAAGGCGGGATGTCCGTGGACGGCCCCGCCGCGCGTCAGGCGCGCGATCTCGGCCAGGGATGGAAGATTTCGCCTTACGTCTTGATCGAGCCCGGCGCGACCTTCACGCTCGCCGACATCCAGGGCCAGGGCGCAATCCAGCAGATCTGGATGACGCTGGCGCGCGGGCGGCTGCGCCATTCGATCCTGCGCATCTACTGGGACGACCAGGAACAGCCGAGCGTGGAATGCCCGGCCGGAGACTTCTTCGCCTGCGGTTGGGAAGAATACGCGCAAGTGTCTTCGCTCGCGGTCTGCGTCAATCCCGGCCGCGCCTTCAACTGCTACTGGGAGATGCCGTTCCGCAAGCGTGCCCGCTTCACGCTGGAGAACCGCAGCGACGAGCAGATCACGGTCTACTACCAGATCAACTATGTGTTGACCGACGTCTCCGAGGACTGCGCCTATTTCCATGCGCAATTCCGGCGGACCAATCCGCTGCCTTACAAGGAGGTCTACACCATCCTCGATGGCATCGGCGGCGCCGGCCAATATGTCGGCACCTACATGGCCTGGGGTGTCAACAACAACGGCTGGTGGGGCGAAGGCGAGGTCAAGTTCTACATCGACGGGGACGGTGCATTCCCGACGATCTGCGGCACCGGCACGGAGGACTATTTCTGCGGTGCCTACAATTTCGACCCCTATGTCGCACATTCGGGCCACGGGCCTGCCCAGCAATCGCGCTACCAGGAATTCACCACGCCCTATGCCGGACTGCCGCAGGTGATCCGGCCTGACGGTGTCTACAAGTCCCAGCAGCGCTTCGGCCTCTACCGCTGGCACATCCCGGATCCCGTGCGCTTCCGGTCCGGTCTGCGCGTGACGGTCCAGGCGCTGGGCTGGCTGCCGGGCGTCAAGGAAGCAAAGTATCTTCCGCTGCAGGACGACATTGCCTCCGTCGCATTCTGGTATCAGACGCTGCCGACCGCACCATTTCCCAGACTGCCAGATCCGGACTATCTCGAAATCGGCTAGATGCCGTCCATCGATCAAGGAGATCAGAGATGCTCTACCCGATGTCGCCCAAAGTCGTCGAGCTCAAGCGCAAGCTCGAGAGCTTCATGGACCGGCACATCTATCCGAACGAGGAACGCTTCTATCGCGAGGCGGAAGAGCTGGGACCGTGGAAGGTCTATCCCGTGGTCGAGGAGCTGAAGCCGCTGGCGCGCGCCGAGGGGCTCTGGAACCTGTTCCTGCCGGAGTCGAGCCATGGCGCGGGCCTCACCAATCTCGAATATGCCCCGCTCTGCGAGGTCATGGGCCGCTCGCACCTCGCGCCCGAAGTCTTCAACTGCTCGGCGCCGGACACCGGCAACATGGAGGTGCTGGAGCGCTACGGTACCGAGAAGGACAAGGAACGCTGGCTGAAGCCGCTGCTCGCTGGCGAGATCCGCTCCTGCTTCGCCATGACCGAGCCTGCGGTCGCCTCATCCGATGCGACCAATATCGAGAGCTCGATCGTGCGCGACGGCGACCATTACGTCATCAACGGGCGCAAATGGTACACGACCAACGCGACCGACCCGCGCTGCAAGATCTGCATCTTCATGGGCAAGACCGATCCCGACAATCCGGACCGGCACAAGCAGCAATCCATGATCCTGGTGCCGTTGGAGACGCCCGGAATCGAGGTGAAGCGTCCCCTGCCCGTGTTCGGCTTCTACGGCGTGCCCGACCGCGCCTCCGAAGTCGTCTTCACCAATGTGCGCGTGCCCAAGGAGAACATGCTGCTCGGCGAGGGCCGCGGCTTCGAGATCGCACAGGGCCGCCTCGGGCCCGGCCGCATCCATCACTGCATGCGGCTGATCGGCCTTGCCGAACGCACGCTGGAGAAGATGTGCCGCCGCGTGCGCAGCCGTGTCGCCTTCGGCAAGCCGGTCTCCGAGCAGACGGTGACGCAGGAGCGCATCGCGGAGGCCCGCATCATGATCGAGCAGGCGCGGCTGCTGACACTGAATGCAGCCCATGCGATGGACACGGTCGGCAACAAGGTGGCGAAGGCCGAGATCGCGATGATCAAGGTCGCCGTGCCCAACATGGCCTGCCAGATCATCGACTGGGCGATCCAGGCGCATGGCGGCGGCGGCACCTCAAACGACTTCGGCCTGACGCAGGCCTATGCCACCGCGCGGTTGCTGCGGCTTGCCGACGGTCCCGACGAGGTCCACCGGAATCAGATCGCACGGCTCGAGCTGAAGAAATACTCGAACGCCTGAAAGCTGCGCTCGCGAGAGCGCGGCGATGGCAGCGACTACCAGCTATCGCGTTTTTCAACCTGCCCGAACCGGAGCCGCATCACTGGCACGTCAACTGCTGTTCGAACCAGCCGCCCAGCCGCTCGGACAGCCGCGGCCACATCCGCTGAAAGTTCGTGAGCTTGCCGACATTGGCGCGGTACAGGTCCCGGAATTCCCGCTCGATGGCCGGCAGGTCGACGCCGGTGCAGGTCCCCTCCCTTACGATGGCCTTGCCTGCGACGACGACGTCCTTCACCAGGGACGCATTGCCTCGTGCGAACAGCAGCGCCATCGGATCGACCGGCATGATCTGGTCTCGATCCAGCCGATCGAGATCGATCACGACATAATCGGCAGGGTTGCCGACGACGAGCTCGCCATTGCCGGGGGCGCCAGTCGCGCGACGTCCATTGCGGATCGCGATCGAGAACAGCTCGGCGGGTGTCCATGTCGCCTTGAAACCCAGTCCGCCATGGACCATCTGCACCAGCCGCATCTCCCGCAAGATGTCGTCGTCTTCGTCGAGCGCCAGCCCGTCGACGCCCACTGCGATGGCGCAACCGCATTCATGCGCAGCCGCAATCGGCGCGAGCCCCGAGCGCAGATGCATGTTCGAGCTGAAATTGGTGACGATGCGCGCCCCAGAGGACGCGATCATCTCCAGCTCGTCCGGCCGGGCGTGGATGCAGTGCGCCAGCGTCAGCCGCTCCGAGAGAAAGCCAATGTCGCGTAGCCAGCGCACCATGTCCGGAAAGTGTTGGTCGGCCCAGGCACGCTGGTACACGGTTTCCAGCAGGTGCATGTGGATGCGGCGGCCGGTACGCGCCGAATTCTCGGCCACCGCCTCCAGCAGCGGCTTCGAGCACCATTGCACGCCGGCAGGACCGAGCTGAACGTCCACCATCGGGCTGCCGATGGCTGCGGCAATGGCGTCGGTCAGCTCGATATATGCTTTCGGCGAGACCGGCGGGCGGACGAACAGATCGTCGATGGTCTTGCGGTCGTCGCGCGTCAGACCCGAGAGCACTGGCTCGGCATCGCCATAGACGATCGGGTTCTGGTCACGCACGGCCAGCGCAAACGCGATGCGGATGCCGACATCGGACGCGGCCTTCGCGATGGCCTTGGCCTCGTCGACCAACGGCATCGTCCCACTCGGGCGGGTGTAATGCACCATCATTGCCGCGCAGCCGGCCTTTGCGGAGCGGGCCAGAGCGGAAGCTGCAGTGAGATAGGGATCGACGGGCGTGCCCAGCGCGGTACGCAGGATCCAGCTTTCCAAAGGCATGCCGACCGCACCGAAGGACGACGCGGTGGCACGGGCATGATCATGGGCGTTGACGAAGGCAGGGATGAGGAAAGATCGAGGATCCCGCCCTGCGCCTTCGACGATCTCGGTGATGACGCCGCCATCGTGCCGCAGCACGACGTTCTCGCCGATGTCGCGATCAGAGCCACGGAACAGGCTCGTTGCCGAAATCTCCGTGGCCATGTGCATCTCCCTGGGATCAGTTGGCCGTGTATACCAGCTCCCGCTCGGCGCGCGGCGGCAGGAACTCGCGCGAGAATACTTCCGCTGGCGTCGGGGCGCGGGCCAGCTGGTAACCCTCGACCACGATGCCGATGGCGCGCGTCATGCGATCGTCCTTGATGTCGCCGATGCCGATCTCCTTCATCTCCGGCGAGACAATCAGTTTTTCGAACGAATATTGCAGCCGGCGTTTCTCGACGTCGGCGTTGATGAGGTTGTCGTAGTTCAGCGCCGCCTTCATCCCCGCATTCTGGTCCTTGGCGATCGCGATCGCACCTTTGTTGATGGCGCGCACGAGGCCCGCGACCGCCTTCGGGTTCGAGGTGATCAGCTTCCGGGACACCATCACGCCGTTGGAATAGAGATCGAGGCCATACTCGCCGAACGAGAACCATTTGAAGTCCTTGTCCGGATCCTGGCGATTGAGCACCAGGTTGAAATAGCTGGTGATGTTGAAGACCAGGGCCGCGTCGATGTCGCCCTTGATCAGCATCGGCTCCTGCAGGTTCGGCGCCATGTTGGAGATCTTGATCTTCTCGCCGTCGAGGCCGTTCTTGCGCGTGAATACCGGCAGGAGGCGCGTGGTCGGCGTGCCCTGCGCGCCGCCGAGCGTGCGGCCTTCGAAATCCTTGATGGTGTTGATGCCGCTGCTCTTCTTGGCAACGATCGCGAACGGCGGCTGATTCCACATCATGTAAACCATGACGGGCGCCTCCTGCGGCTTGGTGGAGGCGTTCTGGATGATGGCGTTGACGTCGCCGAAGCCGGCGTCATAGGCGCCGGACATGATGCGCGTCACGGTGGCGCCAGAGCCTTCGCCCTGGTCGATGACGACATTGAGGCCTTCCTCTTTGAAGAAGCCGTTGTCCTTGGCGTAGAAGAAGGCGGCGTCGCTGCCCTGGGTCTTCCAGCCCAGCGTGAACTTGATCGTGGTCTCCTGGGCCATCACCGCCCCCGTGGACAGCGCCAATCCCAGCAGCGCGGCAGTTGCTTTTCTCAACATCGAGACCTCCTCAAGCTTCGTTGCGTGTGGTTTGAAATCAGGTGGCAATCACGTCGTTCTTGCGCGTGGCCCAGCCGGTGACCTGCCCTTCGATCAGGGAGAACACGACGTAGAGGGCGACGCCGAGCCCGGCGAGCACGAACAAGCCGGCGAACACCAGCGGCACGTTGAAATTGGAGGACGCGGTCATCATGACGTTGCCGATGCCACGGTTGGAGGCGACCGTCTCCGACAGCACGGCGCCCACGAAGGCATAGGAGATCGCGACCTTCAGCGACGCGAAGAAAAACGGCATGGTCCTGGGCAGGCCGACATTCCAGAGAATGTCGAACTTGCTGGCGCCGAGTGCCTTCAACACGTCCTCGAGCTCGGGCTCGGTCGTGGCAAGGCCGGTCGCGATGTTGACGACGATCGGGAAGAAGCAGATCGACAGCGCGGTCAGCACCGCCGGGACCGTGCCGGAGCCGAACCAGAGCACGAAGATCGGCACCACGGCGACCTTGGGGATCGACGAGAAGCCGATCAGCAGCGGATAGCAGGTGTCGTAGGCGGTCTTCGAGACGCCGATGATCGCGCCGAGGGCGACGCCGAGCGCGACTCCGAGGACGAAGCCGAACATCGTCGTGGCGAGCGTCTGCACGATGTGCGGCCACAGCACGGGGAAACGATCGATCAACGTCGTGAACACCTGCGAGGGGCGCGGCAGCACGAGATCGGACATGCCGGTCATCAGGCAAAACAGCTCCCAGGCGACGAAGAACAGCACGATCAGCCCAGCCGACCACGCCTTCTGCCTGACATCGATCCCGAACATCAGCCTGCTCCCTGCTGGGCCGCGCTGCGCGCATCCTCGATGAAGGCACGCAGCTTCTGGTTCAGTGCGACGAAATCCGGTTCGAACGTCATCGCGACCGTACGCGGCCGCGCGAAATCGACGCGGCTGTCGTCGAGGATGCGGCCGGGACGCGCGCTCATCACGCAGATGCGGCTGGCAAGAAAGCCCGCCTCGCGCAGGTCGTGCGTCACCAGAAGCACGGTCGGCTTGTGCGTCATCCAGAGGTTCTGAAGGATTGCCCACAGCTCTTCGCGGGTGAACTGGTCGAGCGCGCCGAAGGGCTCGTCCAGCAGCAGCATGCGCGGCTCATGGATCAGCGCGCGGCAGAGATTGGCGCGCTGGAGCATGCCGCCGGAAAGCTGCCAGGGATAACGGCCGCCGAAGCCCTTGAGGCCGACCTGCTCCAGCAGCGCGTTGGCCTTGTCGCGGAACGCGGTCTTGCGAAGCCTGCGGAAGTTCGAGCGGAACGGCTCGACGATCTTCAGCGGCAGCATGATGTTCCGCTCGATCGTCATCCACGGCAGCATGGTCGGGTTCTGAAAGGCCATGCCGACCCGCACCGCACGCGCCGCGACTTCGCGACCGCCAACGATGACGACGCCGCTGCTCGGCTGCACCAGACCGCTGACGAGACGGAGAATGGTCGATTTGCCGCATCCTGAGGGGCCAACCAGTGCGACAAACTCGCCGTCGGCGATCTTCAACGTGGTCTTCGACAGGGCGGGCACGGCGCGGTCACCGCGCCCG
This sequence comes from Bradyrhizobium sp. in8p8, assembly GCF_000426845.1. GTDB lineage: Bacteria > Pseudomonadota > Alphaproteobacteria > Rhizobiales > Xanthobacteraceae > Bradyrhizobium > Bradyrhizobium japonicum_C. The sequence goes on from NZ_AUGD01000002.1 coordinate 747,487, forward strand.
AAGGTCACGGACGCCTCCGACAACTCGATAGCTGTGGCGGCGGCGCCTTCGGGAACGGGTTGGCCGTCAAACTGAGCGTTGGGTTGCATGCGCATCACAGGAAAAGTGTATGCAAGCTGAGTGCCAATCCCCCGATGTCCGCGATATCGAGCATTTGCCAGACGCTCCGGACGACCCGACGGAGCCAGTTTAGGCAATCTGGACATCGAACTGCATGCAATTCGGGCGCTGGATCGCCGCTGGGCTATGCTAATGAGAGGCCTCGAACATCCCAGGGATTCGCCGATGCCCGCGCGCGCGAGCAGCAAGACTTCCGAAGCGTCGGACAAGGTCAGCGTGATCTGCCGCGCGCTCAGGCGCGCGATCATCGAGCAGGCGCTCGAGCCCGGCGCAAAGCTGCCCGAGGATGCACTCGGCGAGCGCTTCGGCGTCAGCCGCACCATCGCCCGCCATGCGCTGGGCCAACTTGCCGCGGAAGGTCTCGTCGAGCTTCGCCGCAACCGGATCGCGGTGGTGGCGACGCCGAGCTGGCAGGAGGCGCGCGATGCCTTCGACATCCGCATCGAGCTCGAGCGGCTCGTCGTGCGTCAGCTCGCGGGCAAGCTGACCAGGGCGCAGATCGCTGAGCTGAATGCCCATGTCGACGCCGAGGATCGCGCGCGCGGCGGCACGGATGCAGTGTCGATCCGGCTCGCCACCGAATTCCACATCCTGCTCGCGCACATGACGAACAGCCCGATCCTGGTGCGCTATGTCAGCGAGGTCGCCTATCGCTGCTGCCTGACGCTGTCGCTCTACAGCCGGCCGCATTCGACCGAATGCGCCATCAATGAGCATCGCGCCATCATCGCGGCGCTGGCCAAGGGTGACGAAGCCAAGGTGATGGAATTGATGCATCACCACCTCGATTCCGTGGCCAATCGCGCGCTGGTTGCTCCCACTCCTCAGCGGGGCCGTGATCTGCTCGATATCCTGGCGCCCTATGCCGACGAGGTGACGAGCGATCGCGTCGTCAAGCTGCCGAAAATCGCGCGAAGGGGCTAAGCCTCGATCCCGCGCTGAACGAGGATGCGCTCGGCGCTGTCGTTCCAGACGTCCATCTTGACGATCTGCCCGCCCCGGACGACGAAGCGATCGACGTAGCGGTTGCCCTCGAACGGCGTGCCGTCCATCCACTCGCCATAGAGCGTGCCGATGCTGTAGACGACGGTCTCGTTCGCGCCCGGGCAGACGTCGAAGCGCTCCATCTTCTTCTTGACCCAGCGGTAGCGCTTCGCATTGAAGCCGGTCGGCCCGCGCGGATGATCGAACTCGCGTCCGCCGGTGAACGTGATCAACGTGCCGGGTTTCATGTAGGCCGCGGCGGCGTCGGGATCCGGGATCATCGACGCCGTGAGATAGGCTTCGACGATCTCGGCATCGGTCATCGGGCGTTCGGTGTTCGCGGCAACGGACATGGCGGCTTCTCCAGACTGTCCATATTCTACGATTCAGGCCCTGAAGTGCATGCACATTTTTTCAACAATCTGGCGGCCCGACTGCACACAATCTGGAGCTGCCCACCCCCAAGCCTTGGGTTAGGCTCCCTCAGCTGAATCCGACGTCATGACCGCCCAAGCCCCCTTCGACCTGATCTTTCGCAACGCGCTGTTGCGATCATCCGCCGCCCCCGCCGACATCGGGGTGAAGAGCGGACGCATTGCCGCAATCGCGCCAAGGCTTGCCTGCGAAGCGGTCGAGGTCGACCTCGGCGGGCACCTCACGCTGCCCGGTTTCGTGGACACCCATATCCATCTCGACAAGGCCTGCCTGCTCGGCCGCTGCGGGCACGATCACGGCAGCGTCTCGGAAGCGATCCGTGCCGTTGCCGGGATGAAGAAGAATTTCACGGTCGACGACGTCTACGCGCGGGGCGCAAAGGTGCTCGAACGCGCCATCGTGCACGGTACGACGCGCATGCGCACGCATGTCGAGATCGACCCGCGCATCGGCTTGCGCGGCTTCGAGGCGGTCAAGGCGCTCAAGGACGCCTACGCCTGGGCGATCGCCCTGGAACTCTGCGTCTTTCCGCAGGAGGGCCTGACCAACGATCCCGGAGCCGAGGAGCTGCTGATCCAGGCGCTGCGCAACGGCGGCGAGGCCATCGGCGGCTGTCCCTACATGGACACCGAGCCGCATGCGCATCTCGCGCGCATCTTCGATCTGGCTGAGGAATTCGACGTTGACGTCGATCTCCATCTCGACTTCGATCTCGACCCCTCCTGGTGGCATCTCGACGAGGTCTGCCGCCAGACCGAGCGGCGCAACTATGGGGGACGCGTGGCGATCGGTCATGCGACAAAGCTCTCCGCATTGCCGCCCGAGCGCATGAAGGCTGCCGCCGTGCAACTGGCGAGGGCCGGAGTGGCTGTCACCGTGCTGCCCGCGACCGATCTCTATCTGATGGGGCGCGAGGCCACCCACAACGCGCCACGCGGATTGACGCTCGCTCACAAGCTCGCAGCCGACGGCGTCGTGTGCTCGGTCGCGACCAACAACGTGCTCAATCCCTTCACGCCGTTCGGAGATGCCTCGCTGCTGCGGATGGCAAACTTCTACGCCAACGTTGCACACGCCTCCGTAAGCGATTTCGACATCTGCCTTGATCTCGTGACCGAGCTGCCGGCGCGGCTGATGAACCTCCGTGATTACGGTATCGAGGTCGGCAATCCCGCCGATCTCATCGTGCTCGACACAACGGACGGCCGCTTCGCTATCGCCGAGCTGCCCGATATCCTGATGGGCTTCAAGAGCGGCCGGCAGACATTTGCGCGGCAGCGGCCCACCCTCTTGAGCCCGAAGAACTGACCCCGGTTCGCTCGTCATCGAAGAGCCGAGTGAACATGCCAAGCGCAGCTTTGCGCGCCGCCGAAACCTTCCGGCCATGATGAAAACGTCGGTTCGCCGGTAAAATGATCCCGGAAACCAACCGAACGTCCTGACCTGGATTTTAGCGCCGCCGCTCGAATTCGGTAGAATCCCGGACCGTAGCCCAACGCATTGCGAGGCCGGCGTCGCCGACCATACTACACCTTCGGCTGACCATCTGCGGTCGGTGGGTAGTACGAGTATGTTCAGCGCATTCCGCAGCATCGATCATTCCGCCCAGATTCGAACGCCCACCGATGCGGCGGAGAAGCGGCTCGACGGCATCGGCCATGTTCTCTCGGATCTCGACATCGCGGCAATCAAGACGCAGGACGACGTGAACCGTGCGCTCTGGACGCTCGATGCCGCCAGCAAATGCGTTCGCGCCGTGCTGGCGGAATTCCGCACGCAGCCCGCCACCGAGCAACTCGTCCGCAAGTCCCGCAATCTGATCGACCTGATCGAGCGCGCTCGCGACGAGGTCGTCAGCTTTCAGGCCCGCGCGATCTTGAGCTGATCACTTTTGAGATTGATCCTCGCGAGGATCCGGTCCGCCTCGGTAAGCCATCAGTTCATTCCTCGAATCGTCTCGTCGAAGAGCTCCTCGACCGCATAGCGGCGCGGGATCAGCGCCTGCTGGAATGCATAGTCGATGATCAGCTCCAATGGCTGTCTGTTCGCCTCGATCCCGAACGGAATGAGGTCCGGAGTCGCGGCAGGCCCCGTCTGTTCCTTGCTCCGCTTGAGCAGGTCATAGACGCCGGCAACGACGTCCGGGCGCGATTTCGCCAGCCCTTCGGTCACGACCACGAGATGGTTGACCGGCACGACTCCGCGGCGGGCGTACCATTTCGCCGCCTCCGCAGCTGGATCAGGGAACAACGCCTTCAACCTCGGATCATCAGAGGTTTCGCCGAGCACGGCGTCGAGCTCGCCATCGAGCAGCATCTGCAGGATCTTCTTGTCCTTCGGCGCGCGCTCGGCGGTGTCGACATATTCAGCGACATGCGGATCCTCGAAGGTCACCCAGCGGATATTGTCGAGGTTGACGCCGTAGTCGTTGGCGAGGATGCCCCTGATCCAGGCGCCCGTCGTGGTCGTGAACGAGCGGATTCCGACGCGCTTGCCTTCGAGGGCAGACGGCCCGAGCGTCCCCTGCGCCGGATTATAGAGCGCGTAGGAATGCTGAAAGCGGCCCAGCATGGTCGCCGGCAACAGCACCAGCGCCTTGCCGTGCGCCTTCGCCATCAGATAGGTGACGATCGCCATCTCGCAGACGTCGAAGGCCTGCTCGCGCACCATCGGCTTGAACGCCGTGTTGGTCGGCGTGTACTCGATGAACTCGAGATCGAACAGGTCGGAACGAAGCGCGCCGCTTTTCGCCGCCTTGACGTGGGCATGACCGCCGAGCACGGCCTTCAGCTTGAGACGATCCATCCTCCTGCTCCCGCTTCAGACGTCCCCGGAATTGTCGACATAGACGAGCCCAGCTTTCTCCAGTGCTTCGCGCATGTTGTACATGTCGAGGCCGAGTTCGCCCGAGGCGAGCCGCTTGCGCTTGCGTCCCTCCTCCGCGTTGCGCTTCCCGGCCTTCTCGGCGACTTCGGCCGCATAGCGCTTCGGGACCACCACCACGCCATCGTCATCGGCCACGACGATGTCGCCGGGGTCGACGCTCACACCGGCGCAAACCACGGGGACGTTGACCGAGCCGAGCGTCGCCTTCACCGTCCCCTTGGCCGAGACTGCGCGCGACCACACGGGAAAGCGCATCTCGTGCAATGCTCTGACATCGCGGCAGCCGGCATCGATGATCAGCCCCTGCACGCCCCGCGCCCTGAGCGAGGTCGCCAGCAGCTCGCCGAACATTCCGTCGGTGTTGTCGGTGGTGCAGCCGACGACGAGGATGTCGCCTTTTCTGCACTGCTCGACGGCAACATGGATCATCCAGTTGTCGCCGGGCTGCGCCAGCACCGTGACGGCGGGCCCCGCGATCGCCGCGCCCGGCCAGACGGGGCGCAAATACGGCTTCATCAGGCCGAGACGCTCGTAGGCCTCATGCACCGTCGAGACGCCGTATTCCGCCATGCCGGCGGGATCGGCCCGTTTGATGTTGCGAACGACGACAGGCTTCATGCGAGCTCCTCCGCCACCGTCGGAAACAGCCGCTGATAGGCCTCGCCGTACGTCATGGGCACACCGGTGTTGCGGCTGCCCTGAATGCCACGATTGAGCGCGACGCGCTCGTAATAGCCCCAGAGATGCTTTTGCGCGGCGAGAATCTGGAACGCTTCATATTTCTCCTTCCAGACCTCGTCGATCTTGAGGAGCAGATCCGGCTTGTAATTGCATTGCTCCGGCTGGTGCGGCTCGAACAGGAACACCGGCGGCGCCGAATATTTGTATTGCGCACCGGGCTTGTGGCCCATGGCCTGCGCGACCACGCGCGTTTCCTGCGCGAAATGCGCTGCGTTCGGATGATCGAAGTTGTAGGGGTCCTCCAGCGCGTGCGTCAGCACGAAGCTGGGATTGAGCTCGCGGTAGATGTCGACCATGCGATCGAAATGCGCTTCCGTCAGCCTGAGCGGATAGTCGCCGCAGTCGAAGAACTCGATCTCGGCACCCAGCAGCTTTGCGGCACGCTCCGCCTCGTCCTTGCGGCCCGCCTTGACCGAGTCCAGCGTCGCACCCTTCTCCTTCCACGCGAACTGGCTCTCGCCGCGTTCACCGAAGGACAGGCACACGATCTTCATGCGATAGCCCTTCTTCGCATGCAGCGCGATGGCGCCGCCGGCGCGCCAGACGAAATCGCCGGGATGGGCCGTGATCACGAGTCCTGTCTTCATGGATTACTCCTTTCGTTCGCATGCATTGGCCCGTGTCCCACTCCAGCGCCCTGCAAGGATGCCGCGCCGCTTGTCGATCGCGGGAATGCCGTCACGCCTTGAACTCGAACAAGCGCGCTGGATTGTCGACGAGGATCTTCTGCTGAAGCTCCGGCTCCGGCGCAAACATCGGAATCAGATCGACGAGGTCGCCATCATTCGGCATGGCCTTGACGTTGGGATGCGGCCAGTCCGTGCCCCAGATGACGCGATCAGGCGCGGTCTCGATGATCTTGCGCGCGAACGGCACCGCATCGGTGAACGGCGGACCGGCCGAGGACACCCGCTCCGCGCCGCAGATCTTGATCCAGCATTTCTCGTCGCGCTGCATCAGCTCGATCAAGGTCCTGAACGGAACTTGGCCGAGCCCCTCGGATGACTGCACCCGGCCCATATGGTCGATGGTGTAGCGGAGCGGCAGCCTTGCCAGCATGTCGGCATATTCCGGCAGGTCGATCGCATCGAAGTGCAGGTCGACGTGCCAGCCGAGCGGTGCGGCCATGGCGATGACGCGATCGAACACGCCCCTCTCGGGGACGCTGCCGAGATGACGGACGAAATTGAAGCGGCAGCCGCGGAAGCCGCCCTCGTGCAGCTCGCGGAGCCCGCGTTCCGTAATGGTGTCGTCGATGTTGGCGACCGCGCGGTAGGCGCCGTCGCTCCGTGCGACGGCGTCGAGCGCGACCCTGTTGTCGGTCCCATGCACGGTGGCATTGACGATGACAGCACGCTCGACGCCGAGCTTGGCGTGCAGCGCTCGGAAATCCTCCAGTGGCGCGTCCGGCGGCGTGTAGGAGCGGTCCGGCGCGTAAGGATATTTGGTGCCGGGTCCGAAGATGTGGCAATGCGCGTCGCAGGACAGCTTCGGCAGTCCGAATTTCGGCGTGCGCGTGTTCGGATCGGGCGGCGGAATGGTCGGCGTGTACATCATCGTCATCAGTGAACCGCCGAGGCGAGACCGCTCAGGTCTTGTTGGCGACGGCCGGCCGCCGCCGCGCCGGGGCAGCTTGATCCAGAGACGGCGCCTGGAACGCCGCAACGCTGGCCTGCACCAATTGCTCGATGGCACTCGCGGCATCACTCCCGTCAGCCTCGCCGCGCGACAGGCGCGAGACGCGCTCCGGCGTCACCAGCGAATAATAGAGCGCGCCGAGCAGGAAATGGCTGCGCCAGACGATGTCGGTGCGCGGAATGTGCGGCAGGCTCTCGTGGACTGCGTCGATGAAGGCATGACTCGTGTCGTCAAAGGTCTGCGCGATGATCTTTCGCGCGACCTCGTTGCCTTCCGCCGACATCACAGCGCGCAGCCGTGTGAACCGCGCCCCTCCGCCGGCGAGATCGCTGCCCGAGGTGAAGGCCGGCACCACATAGGCGCGCACGATCGCCTCCAGCCGGTCCTGGAGATCGCGCACGCGCTTCGCGGCGGCAAGCAGTTCAGAACGGCGCAGATTCATCGGCGCGCAATGGCGTCGGTAGATCTCCAGCAGCAGGCCGTCCTTGGTCTTGAAATGATAGGTGACGCTGCCGGGATTGGCGCCGGCGGCTTGCGCGATGTCGCGCACCGACACGGCATTGAATCCGTTGGTGGCGAACAGCTCCTCCGCCGCAACGAGGATCGCCTCGCGCATGTTCGGCTTGCGGGACGTTTCCTTGCTGGTGGGCTTGCGCATCATGCATTTGTACTATCGTACAAAAGATCAGGTCTCGTCAACAAGAACTACCTTCGGGCCCGGGACTGACGCGCTGGGACACGATCCGGCAGCAGGCCGGCCAGCGGCTGGCCGCGACCAAAGCAGCGCGCGTAAGCGGCCCGCGAGCGGCGCCGACCGTTAATTATCCGGCCTCGCCCGCATGGTCTCCGGAGGCGCGGGGCGCCGCAGATAGTCGGCATCATCATCGCCTGACGGGATCAGGATCGCGCGCTCGCGCGGCAGCGCTTCCGGCATCTCGTCGCGGATGAAGGCCACGAGCTTTTCCCTGATCTCGCAGCGCAGGTCCCACGATTGCGGCGCGTTGCGCGCGCTGACCAGCGCGCGAAGCTCGATTGTCCGCGCGTCTGCGTCGACGACCTGGAGATTGACCACCTCGCCGTCCCACAGCTTGGATTTCTTTACCACCTCTTCCAGCCACTGCCGGATGCGCGCCACGTCGGCACGGTAATCGACATGGAGCGCGATGACGCCGATCAGGGAGGCAGTGTCGCGGGTCCAGTTCTGGAACGGCTTCTCGATGAAATAGGACAGCGGCACCACCATACGGCGCCAGTCCCACAGCCGGATCACGACGTAGGTCGAGGCGATGTCCTCAACCCATCCCCACTCGTTCTCGATGATCACGGCGTCTTCGATGCGGATCGGCTGGGTGATTGCGATCTGCAAGCCTGCGATCAGATTGCTCAGCAGCGGCCGCGCGGCAAGACCGACGATGATACCGGCGGCGCCGGCGGAAGCGAACAGGCTGACGCCATACTGCCTTACCGAGTCGAACGTCATCAGCGCAGTGGACACGGTGATCACGACAATGATGGTGTCGGTGACACGCTTGAACACGCGAACCTGCGTCACATGCTTGCGTGCGATGAAGTTCTCGGTGACAACGCGAAAGTTCTGCAGATAGCGCGCCGCGCTCATGTCCACGATCCGGATCGAGATCCAGCCGATCAGCGCGATGAAGGCCACAACGAACAGGCGCGTCAGCGGGGTGCGGATCGCATCGTCAAGCGGCGCAAGTGGCAACACGAGTGCGACGGCGGCCAAGCAGAGTGCCATTTGCGCCGGTCCGGCCGTACGATCGATGAATACGCTCAGGATCGGAAGACGGGTTCCGAAGGCGCGCTTGAGCAGCCATCTGGCCACCCGATAGGCGACCAGGGCGAGCAAAACTGCGCCGACAACCAGGCTGAGACCGACGAACCATGACGGTATCCAGCCGAACATCGTGTCGATGTCGGCCACGAGACTCTGCCAATCCATGAGTGTCCCCGTCGCTGCAATCCCTCAGCGTTCAACGCCTAGTGGCTGGCTTCGCTCCCCTGTTTCGTGCAACGCAGCATTCCACTGGCGCAACCGTCGCCGAGGCGCTAGTTTGAGCCGTCCATGACTCGACGTACCGGCAGCGCCGATCTTCCTCTCCACACCGGGCGGGTTCCGCCGTGGCTGGCAAGTCGCATGTCCTCGCTGGGGGCGATCGTCACGCAAGCGATCGTTCATCATTATGGCCGCGATGCGTTTCTGCAGCGGCTGTCGCATCCGTTCTGGTTCCAGTCGTTCGGAGCCGTGATGGGCATGGACTGGCATTCCTCGGGCATCACGACCTCCGTGATCGGCGCACTGAAGCGTGGCCTCGGGCCGCTTCAGGACGAACTCGGGATTTATGTCTGCGGCGGCCGGGGCCAGCATTCGCGCAAGACACCGGACGAACTGATGCAACTCGGCAACCGCGTCGGATTCGACGGCGCGAAGCTGACCCGCGCCAGCCGCCTGGTGGCAAAGGTCGACAGCGCCGCGGTGCAGGACGGCTTTGACCTTTACCTGCACGGCTTCTTCGTGACCGCCGACGGCAAATGGACCGTGGTGCAGCAGGGCATGAACGGCGACAAGCGGCAGGCGCGCCGGTATCACTGGCATTCCGAGGCGCTGAAGAGCTTTGTCGATACGCCGCACAGCGCGATCGACGGTCCGCAGCAAGGTGAGATCGTCAATCTCACCGACCACCGCGCCGACATCTCGCGCGCCGCGCAGCTCGATCTCTTGGGTGGTCTCGGCCCCGATCGCATCGTCTCCGAATTCGAGCGGCTCATCGGGACCGAGCCGAAGCCGGCACAGGCCACGCTGCCGCATCTGATCATGCCTGCGCATCATGACGTCCGGCCCAAGGACGTGTTCGCGCGCCGCCTGCACGGCACGCTCGCGGCAGCCGCCGAGCGCGGCCCGGTCGATTTTCCGGAACTGCTGCTGACGCCCGGCGTGGGTGCGCGCACCGTGCGTTCGCTCGCGATGGTCGCCGAGGTCGTGCATGGCGCGCCCTATCGCTTCAAGGATCCGGCGCGTTTCTCGCTCGCCCATGGCGGCAAGGACCGGCATCCCTACCCCGTCCCGATCAAGGTCTATGACGAGACCATCCGGGTGCTGAAGCGCGCGATCCAGAACGCGAGGCTCGGGCGCGAGGAGGAGATCCAGGCGATCAAGCGCCTGGACGATCAGGCGCGGCGGCTGGAGCGCACCGCGCAGGGGCCGTCGGTTGACGCTTTCATCGTCGGCGAACGCGCGGTCTCGCCGGATCTCGACGGCCGTTCGGTGTTCGGCTGGGAGCGCGATCTTGCGGCCACGAAAAAGCGGACCGGCTGAGCACCGGTCCGCAAGTCGGCGGGAGGAACCTTCAGGTCTGGTCGGTCCCCGGCTCATCGTCGAGCCGGTTCGCAGAATGGTCCTGATATTGCTCGGTCTGGATGGTCTTGCCGTCCATGCCGCGAATGTCCGAATGCTGCTTCTTGTCGCGGTTGGACAGGACCATGTTGTCGCCGATCATCTCCTTCGGCACGTCGGTCAGCGCGCCCGTGCCGTCGCCCTTGCCGTGCATGCCCGATCTGAAGTGCGTCTTGCTGCCGTGCCCACCTGGCATCAGTCTCTCCTCTTGCGGTGATTTTCGGGACGTCAGTGCTTCTCTTGCGCCGTCGTCGGTCTTGGCGGCTTGTGGCCGCTTTGACCGGGATCGTTGTGCTTATTGTGGTCGCTTTCCTGGTTGAGACCGCCGCGACTCACGGGAAACTCGCTTTGCCGTGCCTGCCGGTTGGCATGATGAACGGAGTCATCCCGGGGATTGCGGCCGATGGCCTGGTCAAGCTCGCGCTGATCGGGCACATCGCTCTTCCGTTCAAGAATGCGCAATTGCTGTTCGTGCGTCTTGTTGCCTTGCATCGGATGACTCCTATTTCAGCGTCGGCGTCGATGGGAGCCGCTGCGCGCGACGTCCTTGTCGATGCCGCCGGCGGCGTTGACGTCGTTCTCGACGTCCCCTTCGATCGTGTTGGCGCCAAGGGCGTCCTCGAGGTCCTCGGCCGAGGCGCCTGCCATCGTGGCGCCCTTCGATCCCCCGATCATGGGATTCTCGCGCAGGTCCTTCTCGCTCGGCGCATACAGCTTGGGTTGCTTATTGGTCATGGCTTATCTGCCTCCTCCCTTTCGAGCCTCTTCGTGCGTGTGGTGCGAATCCTGCTCCCCGCCACCGCCGGAAACCCTGCTGTGATTCCGCCGCGAGTCATCGGCGGGCGGCTTCTTCACTTCCAGCGGCGCCTTTGCGTTCTCGTGCGAGGCGCCGGGGCCGCCCTGACGAATGCTGTTCGGTGTCTTGGTGGATGTCGACATGGATGTCCCCTCCTCAGCGATCTTGCTGATAGCCTTGATTGGTCGTGTTCTGCTGGATGTTGCCCTGTTGTCCTTGCTGGTCCGGATTTTGGGCGCGTTGCTGACCCTGCGGCAGCTGATCGGCGGACATCTGCTTGCTGTCGCCAGTTCCCTTTCGGCTCTGATTGTCCGGCGGAACAGGTGGCATCTTGCTGGCCATGAATTGTCTCCCGTTAAGACGTCGACCTCGACATGAACGACCGAGGAACTCGTCGCGGCGCCCTATGTCGAGATGACAACAGGACGAGCGGCGCGGCGTTCCTGATAGATCGCGCGCGACAACGATTTTCCGAAGGGAGCTTGTCTTCAGCTCGCCGAGGTCAGGGAACGGTCGGCGCTCGCTTCGCTGCGAGCAGTTACCTTGTTCCGCGGCTCTCGGCCGTGACGGGAAGCATCGCAACGGCGCGCAAGCCCGGTCGCTTGCGCCAGCGGACCCCGGCGGGATCGACGGCCAGACCAAGTTTCGGCCAGCGCACGAACAGAGCTTCCAGCGCGCAGGCGGTCTCTATGCGCGCGAGCTGATGGCCGAGGCAGAAATGGATTCCCGTTCCGAACGAGATGTGACGGTTCGGCTTGCGTTCGAGATCCAGCCTCTCCGGGCGCTCATGCATGGCCGGATCCATGTTCGCAGCAGCCAGCATCACCATGACGCGATCGCCCCTCTTCAGCCGCACGCCCTCTATCTCGACGTCTCGTCGCACGTAGCGCGGCTTCGAGAATTGCACCGGCGAGACGAAGCGCAGGAACTCCTCCACGGCGAGCCCGATGCGGCTCCAGTCCTGCTCCAGCCAGTCGCGCAGCCCGGAATTCCTCAGCAGTTCGTAAGCGGAACCGCTGATGAGATGCGTCGTGGTTTCCGATCCCGCCGCGAGCAACAGAAACACCATCGAGACCATTTCGTCCGGCGAGATCTGGCCGCCTTCGCGCTCCACCTGAATCAGCTCGGCGATCAGGCCCTCGCCACCCTCCGCGCGCGCGATCTGCAATTGCCGTTCGAGATAGGCCCGCATCTTGCGGAACGCGAACAACAGGCGGAAGAAGCCGAAGACGTTCGTCAGCGAGGACATCGCGTTGGCCCAGGCGATGAACTTCGGACGGTCGGCCAGAGGCAGGCCCAGCAGCTCCGAGATCACCGCGAGCGGCAGGATGCGTGCGTAGCGCTGCACGAGATCGGCCGGGCTTCCAGCTGCGAACAGCTCGTCCGCGAGCGTGTCGGCGATGGCGCGAATGCGCGGCTCCATGGCGACGATCGCGCGCCGGCGAAAGGCCTCGTCCACGATGCTGCGCAGCCGCTTGTGATCCGGCTCGTCCATCGTCAGCATGTTGTTGGCGATGGTCCTGACGTATCTCGGCATCCACCAGCGCAGGCCCGCGACGTCGCCATCTTCCCTTCTCAACGTGAAGGTCGCGCTGTCCTTCAGGATTTGCGCCGTGGCATCGTGGGTCGTGGAGATCCAGACGTCGCCGATGAGAGGAAATCGTGTCGCGACCACGGGGCCGGACATGCGCAGCTTCGCAATCGCCTTGGGCGGCTCGCGAAGGTAGGCCTCGCTGGTGAAATCGATGCGCACAGTCATGGGAGCACCGGACCGATTGCTGGCGTCTCACCCAGATGGCAAGCGGCACCGCCGGCGCAAGGGGTGAAGCGCGCGCCTCAGGACACGCCGAGAGAGGCGTCTAGCCGCGCCCCGGAGAGCGCTGGCCGGTCTTGCGCTGCTGTTGCGTGTAGGCGTCCCAATGGCTCCAGCTGCCATTGCTGAGGCTTTGCAGGTCGGTCGCCAACGGACGGCGCGTGCGCTTGTCGTGATCGGCGACCACGCGCTCGGACTGCAAGATCTTGCGCTTGAGTTCTGCGATCGACTTCTGGGTCTGGCCATTGCGCTTCGACGAGGCGATCTCGCCCATCGTGAAGCGCGCGGTCTCCAGCGCCTTCAACTCGGCGCGGTTCTTCTTCAACTGGACCCGGTGCCAGGCGATGTTGCTGTCGCTGTCCGCAACCATGTGGGAACTCCGCTGATTCGCTCCCACAGTGTATCAAGCGCCGAATCGGCGCTGCAACGGGCTGGACGCGGCAGAAATACGGCGTTATTGCGCAGATGATCCCAGGTCAGCGCTCGGCGAAAGCCTTCTCGACCACGAACTGGGCCGGTTCACCGTGATTGCCCTCGACAAAACCGCGTTCGCCGAGAAGCACGCGCGTGTCCGCCACCAGTGCCGGGCTGCCGCAGATCATGACGCGATCCCGGGCTGCTTCCAGCACCGGCAGGCCGATATCGTCGAACAGCTTGCCTGACGTGATGAGGTCGGTGATGCGGCCGCGGTTGCGGAACGGATCGCGGGTCACGGTCGGATAGTAGATCAGCTGGTTGCGGATGTACTCGCCGATCAATTCGTCCTTCGGCAGCGTCTCGGTGATCATCTCGCCATAGGCGAGCTCCTTGACGTGCCGGCAGCCGTGCAGCAGCACGACCTTCTCGAACCGCTCGTAGGTCTCGGGGTCCTTGATCACGCTCAGGAACGGGGCAAGGCCGGTGCCGGTGCCGATCAGGTAGAGGTTCCGCCCCTCCTCCAGATTATCGATCACCAGCGTGCCCGTCGCCTTGCGGCTGACGATGATCTCGTCCCCTTCCTTCAGATGCTGGAGCCGTGAGGTCAGCGGTCCGTCCGGGACCTTGATCGAGAAGAACTCCAGCGTCTCCTCGTAATTGGCGCTGGCGACGCTGTAGGCCCGCAGCAGCGGCTTCTCGCCGACCTTGAGCCCGATCATGGTGAATTCGCCGTTGCGGAAGCGGAAGGTCGGGCTGCGGGTGGTCTTGAAGGAGAACAGCGTGTCGGTCCAGTGGTGGACGCTCAGAACGCTTTCCTGGTTGAAATTGCTCATCTCACCCTTCCGTGTCGCTTGCTTGCGGTCCCAAGGCGGTCAGCTATGCGTCGTTTGTACACGATCATTCGTATACTAATGAATAATCCGGCTTGATCCGGCGGTCAAGGCTGCCCAAGATCGGAAGCGTTGCAGTTAGGAATAAGGAGCCCTTCCATGGCGCATGACGCCCCCCAGGCCACCGGACCCTCGAAGCTGGTGATCCGAAATATCGGCCTGATCCTGTCCGGCGCTTTGGAAAAGCCGATCCTGGACGGCGACACCATCGTGGCCGAGAACGGCAAGATCACCGCCATCGGCCGCTACAAGGACGTCAATACGGAAGGCGCCACCACCATCGTCGATGCCCAGGGCACCACGGTCGCGCCAGGCCTGATCGACAGCCACGTCCACCCCGTGGCGGGCGACTGGACGCCGCGGCAGAACCAGATCAACTGGATCGACAGCTACCTCCATGGCGGCGTCACCACCATGATCTCCGCCGGCGAAGTGCATATGCCCGGCCGTCCCCGCGACGTCGTCGGCCTCAAAGCGATGGCCGTGTTCGCCCAGCGCGCGTTCTGGACCCTGCGTCCTGGCGGCGTGAAGGTGCACGCCGGCGCGCCGGTGATCGAATGCGAGATGGTTGAGGAAGATTTCAAGGAGATGGCCGCCAACGGCGTCAAGCTGCTCGGCGAGGTCGGCCTGGGCGGCGTCAAGGACGGCCCGACGGCACGCAAGATGGTCGGCTGGGCGCGCAAATACGGCATCCAGAGCACCATTCACACCGGCGGCCCATCGATCCCCGGCTCCGGCCTGATCGATAAGGACGTGGTCCTGGAGGCCGACACTGACGTGGTCGGGCACATCAATGGCGGTCACACCGCCCTGCCCGACGACCAGATCCGCTGCATCTGCGAGGGCTGCAAGCGCGGACTCGAGCTCGTGCACAACGGCAACGAGCGCTCGGCGCTGTTCACGCTGCGCACCGCGCGCGAGATGGGCGACCTGCACCGCGTCATCCTCGGCACCGACGCGCCCGCCGGCTCGGGCGTGCAGCCGCTCGGCATCTTGCGCATGGTCTCGATGCTGTCCTCGCTGGGCGAACTGCCGGCCGAGATCGCGTTCTGCCTTGCCACCGGCAACACCGCGCGGATGCGGCAGCTCGATTGCGGCCTCATTGAAGTCGGCCGCTCCGCCGACTTCGTCATCATGGACAAGGCGCAGCACTCGCCCGGCAAGAACATCCTGGAGAGCGTGCAGCTCGGCGACCTGCCCGGCATCGGCATGACCATCATCGACGGCATCGTGCGCACCCAGCGCAGCCGCAACACGCCGCCGGCCGGCAAGGTGCCTGAGGTGGTCGCGAAGTAACGCGGCCATCGCAGTTCACGGCTGCCGCCTCCGCTGCTGGTCTCTCTGCCCGATCCGGATGAACCGGCAAAGACTCGGGGCGCTGAGGATCAGCGCCGTTTGGGCAACTCGCAACGCACATAGGTCTGGCGCTTGGCGCGCCCGACCGGTCCATTGTCCATCACCAGTCTGCCATCCGCCGCGATCGAGACCCGGGGACTGGAGCGAAACTTCTCGCCCTCGCCTTCACAGGCGAGCCGCATCTTCCAGCTCAGCTTTCCGTCGGCCGTGATCCGACTGGCGAGGCATCGCGTCTCGTACCAATAGAGGCGGTTGCCGCCTTCGATGCTCATGCGGTTCGGGCTGTCGTCATCACGGCAGTCCTTCTTGGTCGATGCCCAGAACCCTTCATAGGCTTGAGCTGCAAGGACAGGACCGCATGCGCCTGCTAGAGACGCACCGAGACACAAGGCCATCGCAAGCCAATTCGCCGCTCTCATGTCCGCAAAACCTCGGTCGCGCCCTTACCGAGGTTAGTCGCGCTTCAACGCAGCTTGTTCAAGAGCGCCATCAGCGTATCGCGCTCCTTGGGCTCAAGCGGCGCCAAGGTCTCGCGGCTGATCGCGAGGGCATTCGGGGCCAACTTTTCGGCAAGCTGCTGACCGGCGCGGGTCAGGCTCACGAGCAAGCGCCGCCCGTCGTCCGGATCCTGGCTGGTCTCGGTGAGACCACGTGCCGTCAGGCGATCGATCACACCCTTGATGGTCGCGACATCCATCGCCGTGAGACGGCCGAGCTGGTTCTGCGAGCACGGCCCGGTCTCTGCCAGTTTCGACAACGCCGCCCATTGCGTTGGCGTGAGGTTGGTGCCGATGTCGCGGGCGAAGATCGAGCTGTGGCGCTGCCAGACCTGGCGCAGGATGAAGCCGACCTGTTCGTCCAGCACGTAAGGCGGTCTTGCCGGCTTGACACTCTTCTTCGCCGTGACGCTTCTCGCCATCCGTTCCCCGCCTTCACAACGACAGATGCGCGTCGCGGATATCCGGACGCGCGTCGAGCTCGGCCATGGTGCCGCCGAAGCAGATGCGGCCGCGCTCGATGATGTAGGCGCGATCGGAAATCAGCCGCGCGAAATGCAGGTTCTGCTCGGAGACGACGATGCTGACGCCCTCCTTCTTCATGGTCAGGATGGCATCGACCATCTGCTCCACGATCTTCGGCGACAGGCCCTCCGAGGGCTCGTCCAGCAGCACCAGCGAGGGATTGCCCATCAGGGTCCGCGCGATGGTGAGCATCTGCTGCTCGCCGCCGCTCATGCGGCCACCCGGACGGTTCTTCATCTCACCGAGATTCGGAAACAGCGCGAACAGCTTCTCGCGGGTCCAATGCGGCGCGTTGGGCCGCCTCGGCTGGCGGCCGACCTCGAGATTCTCCTCGACGGTCAGGTCCGTGAAGATCCGCCGCTCCTCCGGAACATAGCCGAGGCCCTCGCGCACGATCTCATGTGTCGGCTTCGCCGAGACATCCTTGCCTTCGAACGTGATGCGGCCGGAGCGCTGCGCGACGAGGCCCACGATCGAACGAAACGTCGTCGACTTGCCGGCGCCGTTGCGACCGAGCAGCGCCACCACCTCCCCCTCGCCGACTTCGAAGCCGACGTCGAACAGAATATGGGCCGGACCGTAATGACTGTTGAGGTCTTGCACCGTCAGCTTCATGCCGAAGCTCCCTCGCGGTGGCGGGCGTCGTAGACGAGCCCCTCGCCGAGATACACGGCCTGCACCTGGGGATTGCCACGCACCTCCGCCGGCGTGCCTTCGGCAATCAACGTACCCCGATTGAGCACGATGATGCGGTCGGCATGCTCGAACACCACGTCCATGTCATGCTCGGTGAAGAGCACGCCGATCGATTTTTCCCGCGCGATGCTCGCGGTCAGCCGCATCAGATCGACGCGCTCGCGCGGCGCCATGCCGGCCGTGGGTTCGTCCATCAGCAGCAGCTTCGGCTGGTTGGCGAGCGCCACCGCGAGTTCGAGCCGCTTGAGATCGCCATAGGCAAGCTCGCCGCAGGGTCGGTCCGCATAGCCGCCCATGCCGACCAGCTCGAGCAGACGGCCGGCCTCGCCGCGGTCGAACTTCGGCGCCGAGCCGAACAGATTGAACAGCTGCTTCCCGTGCGAGATCAGTGCGACCTGCACGTTCTCGCGCACGGTCATGGTGGCGAAAGTCGCAGTGATCTGAAAGGTGCGCCCGACGCCGAGCCGCCAGACCTCGCGCGGCTTCCGTCCCGTGATCTCCTCGCCGAACAGGCGGACATGGCCGCTATCCGGGATGTTCTGGCCGTTGAGCATATCGAAACAGGTGCTCTTGCCCGCACCGTTCGGCCCGATCAGAGCCAGGATCTCGCCGGCACGCAGCGAGAACGAGACGCCGCGCACGGCATGGATGCCTCCGTAGGATTTGGTGAGGCCCTCGACGGCGAGAAGTGGGGGTGCAACGTTCATTCGGCAGACTCGATCGGCTTGGCGAGCAAGGGAGACCCCGGCGGCGATGCTTTCCTGCGGCGCTGCGCCAGCATCTCCAGCATGCCGACGATGCCCTTGGGGAAGACGACGACGATCAGCACGATGAAGCCGCCGAGCACGAGCTTCGACAGATCGGTCTGGCTCACCAGCCAGATGTTCAAGGCCTTGTAGACGATGGCGCCGATCACCGCGCCCGACACCGTCTCGACGCCGCCGAGCAGCACCATGACCAGCGCATCGACCGACAGCGAGATGCCGAGATTGTCCGGGAAGACGCTCCCTTTGAGGTAGGCGAACAATGCGCCGCCGATGCCGGCCGTCGTGCCTGCGATCACGAAGGCGGTCCACTGGATGCGCTTGGCATCTATGCCTATGGCCTCACTGCGCAGCAGCGAGTCGCGCGTGGCACGAAGCGCATAGCCGAACGGCGAGAACACCATCGCCCGCAGCGCGACCGTCACCAGCGCTGCAACACCGAGCGCCAGCCAGTAGAAATGCGACGGGCTCGCCGCCCAGCTCGAGGGCCAGAGGCCCAGAATGCCGTTGTCACCGCCGGTCACCTCCACCCACTGAAAGGCGATCGACCACACGATCTGAGCGAAAGCGAGCGTCAGCATGGCGAAATAGACGCCGGAGAGCTGCACGGCGAAGAAGCCGAATACGGCGGCGCCCATGCAGCCGAGCAGCGGGCCGAGCAACAGGCACACGATCATCGGCAGTCCCGCCATTTTTGCCAGGAACGCGATGCCGTAGGCGCCGAGCCCGAAATAGGCGGCGTGGCCGAAGGACGCGAGGCCGCCGACCGACATCAGGAAATGCAGGCTGACGGCGAAGATCACGAAGATCGCGATCTCCGAGCCGACCGTCAGCAGATAATTGCCGGCGAACAGAGGCAGGGTCGCCGCAACGACGAGCGCAGCAAGCGCCATCAACCTCTCGTTCGACGTCAGCGGCCGCCAGGGATTGACGGTGAGGCCCGGCGTCTTGCGCGCGGCCGCCTCCGGCTTGCCGAACAGGCCCCAGGGGCGAACGATCAGCACCACCGCCATGACCAGGAAAACGAGAATGATCGATATTTTCGGAAAGATCAGGATGCCGAAGGCATTGAGCTCGGAGACCAGCACCGCCGCAACGAAGGCGCCGACGATGCTGCCGAGCCCGCCGATCACGACCACGACGAACACCTCGACGATGATGCGCAGGTCCATGGCGTGATGCACGGCATCGCGCGGGATCTGGAGCGCGCCGCCGAGGGCTGCGAGGAAAACGCCGACGGCAAACACCGACGTGAACAGCCATTTTTGGTTGACGCCGAGCGCGGCAACCATGTCGCGGTCCTGCGTTGCCGCCCGCACCAGCACACCCCAGCGCGTGCGCTGGAACAGAAGCCAGAGAATGCCGAGCACGACCGGTCCGAGCACGATCAGGAACAGGTCGTAGGTCGGGACGTTCTGTCCGAAGAAATCGATCGCGCCTCTGAAGCCGGGCGCGCGGCGGCCGACGAGATCGTCAGGTCCCCAGATCAGGACGACGAGATCCTCCACCATCAGAGTCAGGCCGAATGTCGCGAGCAGCTGAAACAGCTCCGGCGCATGGTAGATGCGGCGGAGCAGCACCATCTCGACGATGACGCCGATCACCGCCACCGCGAGCGCCGCGAGGAGGATCCCGCCCCAGAAGCCGAACGCGCCGGAAAGCCGTTCAGTGAGCGAGAAGGCGATGTAGGCGCCGATCATATAGAAGGCGCCATGCGCGAAGTTCACGATGCGCGTCACGCCGAAGATGATCGACAGGCCCGAGGCCACCAGAAACAGCGACGCTGCGCTGGCGAGACCGGTCAGAAACTGTACGACGTAAAAGGCCATCGGCGGTCCGGTTGGTTGGATCTCAGGTGTTGGGCTTCATCGTTCGAGACGGCGCTCCGCGCCTCCTCGGGATGAGGTCCCAGGACCTTCACGGTGAGGAACGCGGCGGCGCCGCGCGCCTCGAACCGTGAAGGCCCGGGTCCCTTTCGTATCAATCCTTCGGACGCAGCTTCGCGACTTCGGCATCGCTGGGCAGATAGTCCCCGCCCTTCTTGTAGGCCGAATCCACCATCACGCCCTTGCCGTCCTTCAGCGCCGTCTTGCCGACAAAGGCGCCGAGGGTCGACTGATGATCGATCTTGCGGAACGTGATCTCGCCGAACGGCGAGGGCATCGACAGCCCCTCCGCCGCGGCGATCATTTTCTCCGGATCGGTCGAGCCCGCCTTGGCGAGGATCGCCGCTGCCGCCTTGATCGTCTGATAGCCGACGATCGAGCCGAGGCGCGGATAGTCGTTGTACTTGGCCTGGTACGCCTTCAGGAACGCATCATGCTCCGGCGTCTTGATCGAGTACCAGGGATAGCCGGTGACGATCCAGCCCTCGGGCGTCTCGTCCTTGAGCGGGTCGAGATATTCGGGCTCGCCGGTCAGGAAGGAGACGACCTCGCGCCCCTTGAAGAGGCCGCGGGTGTTGCCTTCGCGCACGAACTTGACGAGATCCGCGCCGAAGGTGACGTTGAGGATCGCTTCGGGATTGGCGGCGGCAACCGCCTGCACCACCGGGCCGGCGTCGATCTTGCCCTGCGGCGGCCATTGCTCGTCGACCCACTGAATGTCCGGGCGCTTCTCCGACATCAGCTTCTTGAACACCGCGACCGCCGACTGGCCGTATTCGTAGTTCGGCGCGATCGTGGCCCAGCGTTTGGCCGGCAGCTTCGCAGCCGCCTCCACCAGCATCGCCGCCTGCATGTAGTTGGATGGACGCAGGCGGAAGGTGTACTTGTTGCCCTTGGACCAGGTGATCGCGTCCGTCAGCGGCTCGGCCGCGAGGAAGAACACTTTCTTCTGGTTGGCGAAGTCGCTGACGGCGAGGCCGATATTCGACAGGAACGTTCCGGCGAGCATCGCGACACCTTCGCTCGAGACGAGCTCGTTGGCCGCGGTCTGCGCATCGGCCGGCTTGCCGCCGTCATCCTTGGAGATGACGACGAGCTTCTTGCCGTTGATCCCGCCGGCCGCGTTGACTTCCTCGACCGCGAGCTGCCAACCCTTGCGATAGGGCTCGGTGAACGCCGGCAGCAGCGAATAGCTGTTGATCTCGCCGATCTTGATGTCCTGCGCCAGGGCCGAATGAGCCATGCCGCCCGCCAGAAACGCGAAAGCCGCGCCGACGATGATATTTCTTGCTCGCATCCCAACCTCCAGTTTGAACTTCTTTACGTATCCTATCTCAGACCGTCTTCGCCCTTGATCTCCGCGACCGTCAGCCCGCCGACGCGCGGCAGCGGACGGCCGCTGTCGGTGACCGCAACCGCGACCATGATCTCGTTGGCGCGCGGCGCATCGTTGATCTGTACCTCCATGCCGTCGAAATGGCTGCGGACGAAGGCTGCGTCCTTGTGCCCCAGCGGGATGTCCAGCGTCGTACCCGGGCCGCTGCGCTTCTTCGACGAGGGAATCAGCGCCGCACCCTTGCCCAGCACTTTGCGTACCGGCGCGCCCATCTTGGGGTGGAGGATCGCGGCGGCATGCTCCAGCTCGCCATTCTCGCCGACGGCAGCCGCCTTGCCGTAGCTCTGTGCCTTGGCGCCGTCGATACCGAGCGCGGCCACCGCGCGCTTCGACAGGAGCTCTCCGAGCTCCTCGCCGATGGCGATCAGCGGCGAGAGATCCTCGACGTACTTTCCGGCAAATGGATTCTCGATCACGGCGATCGCAGCCGCACGCCGCGTCGGCGGCGAGACTTGCCGGCCCATCTCCATCTGCGTCTCTTCGACGACGGTGACGATCTTGCGGATGATCGCGCTCATGTTTTGCTTCCTTGAGCTCTTCCCTGTTCAGACATGAACCGCATTCTCCGGCTGACGCGGGAGCGATCCCTGCCGTTCAATGTCTTTCGGTCCGATGACAAGCATATCACCACAAAGCTGCAGCACGGCACCCTCGATCAGTCCGCGATCGAACAATTGTCGTGCACATTCCGCGCCAGATTCGAGCGCGACGGCGACGTCATCGTGCGACAACTCACCAACGTCGCGGGTGACGAGGCGCGGGCCCAGATCGCTGTCGGGCTGAAGCTCGTTCGCAGGCCTGCGGATGACGGCGCGATGCCCGGGGAGGTCAACGGCATTGGCGATCACCGTCGCAGCCGCATCGGCCCGCGACGCCGTCGCCGCCAGCACCGTCACCGCGTCGGCGATCCCGAGCGAAAAGCTGCGGCCCCGGCGTCCGCTGGTCGCGATGCCGCGCACCGGATCATCCGCCTCGATCCGCATCGTCCGCATCACGCCATCGCGATCAGGCCGATCCATAAAGCCGACCGAAAAAGACTCACCGCCGCCGAGATGAAGCGCGATGTCGCCGCCATTGTTGACATAGGCGCGATCAAGCGTCGCAGCACGCAGCATTGCGGCCAGAATCTCCTCCGCCACGCTGCCGGCAACTGCCGCCATCGGCGTGATGAAGCAATCAGCGGCATAGGGCGCCACAGCGGAGTGCATGCGACGCGCGACGACGCCCTGCAGCGACGTCCGATCCGCCGCAGCCATCCGCAAATCCGCCAACTCGGCGCAGAGCTCGTCCAGCAGTCCGGTGAACCGGTGCACCGCGGCCTCATAGGCGGAGCGCACCTCGCCTGCAGCTCCCCTCGCCTCCGCGATCAGATCGATCGGTCCATCCTGCAAATGCAGCCGCCGGCCATCAGACAGCAATGCGATTTGCGGGCGTCTCATCATGTCCGGCGCCCCGGAATCGGATGATGCCAGGGCAACTGGCGGATATCGTCGCCGTTCTGCACCTCGGCAAGCGGCTTCACATAGTCCATGTGTCCGCCGAGCGCGGCATAGTCGGACAGCTTCAGCGTGAACTCGATCGGCGCGACCAGGGCCGGTGTCGGCACATAGCCGAACGCGCCTGAAGGCATCTGCGTCACATCGACCATGTAGGTGATGCCGCCGCCGGGCCAGACATAAACCGGTGCGCCGCCGCTGGTGACTCGCGTCAGCGCATCCTTCACCGAACGGGTCAGCCGCACCGGATTGTCGGTGACACCCGCGCGCAGCGAGCCGCCCGCGCCGGCCATGAACAGCACGGTGCACAGCGCCGGCTCGCAATTCTCCTGGATGCGCTCGACCGAAAACTTCAGGTCGGCCGGCATCTCGGTCTCGACCGGCCTCAAGGCATCGTCGAGCACGTAGTAGGACGAATGCTCACCCGTGGTGGAGACCATCAGCATGGTCAGGCCGGGCTTTGCTTCCTTGGGATCAAACGGCCCGAGGATCGAGAGCGGGTCGGATATGTCGGTGCCGCCCCAACCCGTGCCGGGATCGGCGACCTGGAAATAGCGGCCGGGCGTCGAACGCCGGCCCTTCATCTTGATGCCGGTATCGGCGATGTCGAGCAGCTTGCCGGCCTGATGCTCGCTGAGCACGCCGGTGATGTGGTCGTCGACCACGACGACCTCGTCGACCTTGCCGTGCCACTGCTTTGCGAACATGCCGATCGTCGCAGAGCCGCAGCCGACGCGCATACGCTCTTCTTTCACGCCGTTGACGATCGGGGGCTGCCCGGCCTGCACCACCACCGTGGCGCCGCCGTCGATGGTGAGCTCGACCGCCTTGCAATTGGCGAGATCCATCAGCGTGTCGCAGGTGATGCGACCTTCCTTCTTGGAGCCGCCGGTGAGATGATGCACGCCGCCGAGCGACAGCATCTGCGAGCCGTATTCGCTGGTGGTGACGTGGCCGACCGCCTCCCCTTGCGCGCGCACAGTCGCAGTCTCCGGCCCGAGATAGCGGTCGGTGTCGATCTTCACCTTGACACCGCAATAGGAGAAGATGCCCTCGGTAACCACAGTCACCATGTCGACGCCGTCGACCTCTGCGGAAACGATGAACGGCGCCGGCTTGTAGTCGGGATAGGTCGTTCCCGCGCCGATCGCTGTGACGAAGGTCGAGGGTTCGTGGACGATCTTGCCGTCCCAGTCCTCGGTGCGGCTGAACGGGACCAGCTTGCCGCCATGCGAGACGGTGCGCTCCAGGATGACGTGCGGATCGACGCGGACGAGCTTGCCGTCGTGGTTGGCATAGCGGTCGCAAGCCCCCGCCGCGCCCGGCTTGATATAGCACATCACCGGACACGCATCGCAGCGGATCTTGTCGATGACGGCGCTCGTCGTTTCTGTCACCATGTCGGAGGCGGACACTTCGGTTATCATTCGTATACGAACGATGTTGCGCGCGGTCCCCCGGGGCTGTCAAGCGGCGGTGCAGCGCAAAAGATGCCACTGCCGTATAAAACCTCATTTGCCTATCCGCTCTGTCCACAAACAAGGCAATCGCGCTGCAGTGCGGAATGCGCGGCTTGCACGTTTGTGTACAAACGGTATCGTCGCGTGGTCGAATTTCCGCGATTGCATAATCTTGGTTTGGGAACGAGCATGACGCAGGCATCGATCCGCCTCACCGTGAACGGCAGGATCCACGAGGTCACGGCAGAGCGCCAGACGCCGCTGCTCTATGTGTTGCGCAACGAGCTCGCGCTGAATGGCCCGAAGTACGGTTGCGGCCTCGGCGAATGCGGCACCTGTACTGTCCTGATCGACGGCGCGGCGGCGCGCTCCTGTGTGATCCCGGTGAGCGGCTGTGAAGGCCGCGACATCGTGACGCTCGAAGGCCTCGGCACCCGCGAGAGACCCGACCTCGTGCAGCAGGCCTTCATCGACGAGCAGGCTGCGCAATGCGGCTACTGTCTCAACGGCATGATCATGACCACCAAGGCGCTGCTCGCCATCAACCCGCGGCCGACCGAGCAGGAGGCGCTGGCGGCGCTACGCTACAATCTTTGCCGTTGCGGCACCCATGTCGAAATCCTGCGCGCGGTGATGCGCGCATCGGGCCAGATCGTCGAGGCCGCGGACTGATGGCCTCCCCTGTTTCGAACGGAGCTGAGCGGCCATCGGGCTCGCTCGTCGTCGCCCGTACCGTCGACGAGGTCACGTCCGAGACCTTCGTCCGCATCACTGCGGATGGTTCGGTCACGGCCTATAATGGCCACGTCGATCTCGGCACCGGCATCCGTACCGCGCTTGGCCAGATCGTCGCCGAAGAGCTCGACGTCTCCTTTGCGCGCGTCGTGATCGTGCTCGGCGACACGTCGGTGGTGCCGAACCAGGGCGCGACGATTGCGAGCGAAACCATCCAGATCACGGCCGTCCCTCTGCGCAGGGCTGCAGCGCAAGCGCGGCATTTCCTGATCGCACGCGCAGCAGAACGCCTGGAGCTGCCGGCCGCCGACCTCAGGATCGAAGACGGCCTCGTGCGCGGCCGCGACAACCGCAGCATCAGCTATGGCGAGCTGATCGGCGACGAGACGATCCGGCTCGAGCTGGCCGACGATGTGCAAGTCAAGCCGGCCGACGATTACTCCATCGTCGGCCAGTCGGTGCCGCGCGTCGATCTGCCCGCCAAGGCGACGGGCGAGCTGACCTTCGTCCACGACATCCGAGTGCCCGGCATGCTCCACGGGCGTGTCGTGCGCCCGCCCTATGCGGGCGTCGACGCCGGCCCGTTCGTCGGCACCAGCTTGCTCGCGGTCGACGAATCCTCGGTCCGCGGCATTCCTGGCCTCGTGGCCGTGGTGCGCATCGGCGATTTCGTCGGCGTCGTCGCCGAGCGCGAGGAGCAGGCCATCCGCGCAGCGGAGCAGCTCAAGGTGAGCTGGAAGCCGACGCCCACCCTGACCGATCTTGCCGACGTCGAGACCGCGCTCCGCGCCAATCCGTCGACTCCGCGCACGCTGATCGACAAGGGCGACGTCGACCAGGCGATCGCGGGCGCGGCCAAGCCGATGCAGCGCACTTACGTGTGGCCGTATCAGATGCATGCGTCGATCGGTCCATCCTGCGCGGTCGCGGATTTCCAGGAAGGCAATATCCGGGTCTGGTCCGGCACACAGAACCCGCATGTGCTTCGCGGCGACCTTGCACTTCTGATCGAGCGGCCCGAGAGCGAGATCGAGGTGATCCGGCTGGAGGCTGCGGGCTGCTACGGCCGCAACTGCGCCGATGACGTCACCGCCGACGCGCTGTTGCTATCGCGCGCGGTCGGACGGCCGGTGCGCGTGCAATTGACTCGGGAGCAGGAGCACGCCTGGGAACCCAAGGGCACCGCGCAGCTCATCGACGTCAATGGCGGACTGGACGCCGGTGGCGGCATTGCCGGTTACGATCTGGCCACGCGTTACCCCTCAAACGCTGCGCCGACCTTGGCGCTGCTGCTGACGGGACGCATATCGCCGGAACCGGCGGTGCTTCAGATGGGCGACCGCACCGCGATCCCACCCTACGACTACGATCACATGCGTGTCGTTGCCCATGACATGCCGCCGATCGTGCGCGCCTCCTGGATTCGCGGCGTGTCCGCGCTGCCGAACACCTTCGCCCACGAATCCTACATCGACGAGGCCGCAACGGAGGCCGGCGTCGATCCGATCGAATACCGCCTGCGCTATCTCAAAGACCCGCGCGCGATCGATCTCGTCCATGCGGTCGCCGAACGTGCGGGGTGGAAACCACGTCCGGTACGCGAGGAGAAGGACGGCGAGGTCGTGCACGGGCGCGGCTTTGCCTATGCGCTCTACGTGCACAGCAAGTTTCCCGGTTATGGCGCGGCGTGGTCGGCCTGGGTCGCCGACGTCGCGGTGAACAAGACCACCGGCGATGTCAGCGTCACGCGCGTCGTTGCGGGGCAGGATTCCGGCCTGATGATCAATCCGGACGGCGTGCGCCACCAGATCCAGGGCAATGTCATTCAGTCCACCAGCCGCGCGCTGATGGAGGAAGTGTCGTTCGAGCGCGGCGCGGTGGCGGCGCGGGAATGGGGTGCCTATCCGATCATCCCCTTCCCCGACGTTCCCAAGATCGATGTCCTGATGCTGCCGCGTCAGGACCAGCCGCCGCTCGGCGTCGGCGAATCCGCCTCGGTGCCGAGCGCGGCGGCGATCGCGAACGCGATATTCGACGCCACCGGCGTACGGTTTCGCGAGCCGCCGTTTACGCCCGAGCGCATCTTGAAAGGGCTGCATGGCGACAGGCCGGCGACGCCGCAGGCCCTGCCCGCACCGGCCGCGCCGCCACCGTCTCGGATCTGGACAAATCCCTTCGCCAAGCGCGCCGGCGTCTTCGCTGCGGTTGCGGCCCTGTGCACCGCTGCGATCGGGATTGGCGCAGCACTGCTTCCGGGACGAGCCATCGCACCGATCTCGCGACCGGATGCATCGGTCTATTCCGCGGCAACGATTGCGCGCGGCCAGCAGCTTGCTGCGCTCGGCAACTGCGCGGAGTGCCACACCAGCCTTGGCGGAGCGGTCAACGCTGGCGGCCGCGCACTGGAGACGCCCTTCGGCACGATCTACGCAACCAACATCACACCCGACGTCGAGACCGGCATCGGCGCGTGGTCCTATCCCGCCTTCGAACGCGCGATGCGCGACGGATTGCATCGCGACGGGCGCCAGCTCTATCCCGCCTTTCCCTACACGCATTTTGCGAAGACAAGCGACGCCGACATGCAGGCACTCTACGCCTACTTGATGGCTCAGCCTTCGGTGCGCGCGACGCCCCCCGCAAACGCGCTCAAATTCCCGTTCAATCTCCGTCCGCTGCTGGCAGGCTGGAATGCGCTGTTTCATCGGACGCGCGAGTTCAAGCCCGATCCCGCGAAGTCGGAAGCCTGGAATCGCGGCGCTTATCTGATCGAAGGTCTCGGCCATTGCAGCGCCTGCCATTCGCCCCGCAACGCGCTCGGCGCCGAGCAGCGCGAGGCCTATCTCGCCGGCGGTTTTGCCGAGGGCTGGGAAGCGCCGCCCCTGACCTCGCTCTCGCATGCGCCGATCCCGTGGAGCGAGGATGAGCTCTTTGCTTATTTGCGCACCGGCCATTCGCGCTATCACGGCGTCGCGGCCGGCCCCATGGCGCCGATCGTGAAGGATCTCAAAGCCCTGCCCGACCAGGACATCCGTGCGATGGCCGTCTATCTCAACTCGTTCAACGATAGGGCCATGGGGACCCAGGACGCACTTGCCGCGAAGCTCGAGAGCGGGACGCAGGTCGCCGTCGCCGCATCCCCCGGCGCGCGCCTCTACCAGGGTGCGTGCGCGGTCTGCCACGAAGTCGGCGGTCTGCCGCTGTTCGGCACCAGGCCTTCGCTCGCGCTCAACAGCAATCTGCACAGCAGAACGGCGGACAATCTCGTGCAAGTCATCCTGCACGGCATTGTCGAGCCCGTCTCCAGCGACCTCGGCTACATGCCGGCGTTCAGGAACAGCATGAGCGACACGCAGGTGGAGGAGCTCGTCACGTTCCTGCGCCGGCAGTTTGCACCCGACAAACCGGCGTGGACCAACGTGCGCGAGACGATCGCGCGCCTCCGATCATCGGCACATTAGTTCAGGCGTGCTTCTCCACCTCCACCGGCGGCGTGCCGTGGGTGTGAAAGGATTCGATCGTCTTCAGTCCCCAGGCCTGGCCCTTCTTGCGCTCCTCTTCGGTCCACACGATCGGCTTCCAGTCGGGCGCGAGGATGAGACGCGCACCGGCATTGGCGACCTCGACACGGTTGCCGCCGGGCTCGTAGACATAGAGGAAGAAGGTCTGCTGGATCGCGTGCTTGTGCGGACCGGTCTCGATGTGCACACCGTTCTCGAGAAAGATATCGGCGGCGCGCAAGATCTCTTCGCGGCTGTCGAGCGCGTAGGTGACGTGGTGGAAGCGGCCGGGCACGCCGGAATGGTCGAGCGAATAGGCGAAATCGTAGCTCTTGTTCGACATGGTCAGCCACATCGCGGCTTCACGACCGTCGTTGAGCACGATTTGCTCGGTGAGCCGGCAGCCGAGATAGTTCTCGAAGAACTCGCGGTTGGCCTTGATGTCGACGGCAAGGCAGTTGAGATGGTCGAGCCGGCGGACGTTGACGCCGCGGGCCGGAAAGCGCTGCGCCTGGTTCTTCAGCGCGGGCTTGAGCTCCGGCGGTGCCTGATACCATTCGGTCTCGTAGTAGAGCTCGACGATATGGCCGTCGGGATCGCGGCAGCGGAAGGTTGGCCCCTGCCCCATGTCGCCGTCGATCCAGCCGATGTCGAAGCCAGAGCCCTTGAGCGCGGCGACCCGACGCTCCAGCGCCTGCTGGCTGCGTGCGCGCAGCGCCATGTGGCCCATGCCCGATGTCTTCGAAGCCGTGAGCTTGAGCGAATAGCGTTCGTAATCGTCCCAGCCGCGCAAGTAAACCGACTCGCCCTTTTGCCCGCTGACGGTCATGCCCATGACGTCGACGAAGAATTTGAGGCTCTCATCAGGCTTGGGCGTCAACAGCTCCATATGGCCGAGATGAGCGAGATCGAGGATCGGTTCGGGCTGCATGATTCCTCCAGGGATGTGGCTGCTATCCGCCTGACGGACGTGAGGCGCAGGGCCCGGTCGGCGCCGAGGACCGCGATTTGATTTGTACTAATGTACAAATCATTAGGTCCCGTCAACAAATCGACCATCGCGCGAGCGGCGCCCGGTGGCCCAAGGGCGCCTTCCGAGCGGACTGCAGCCTGCCCGAATGGTAAAATCTTCCCTAAGACCGTTATGGGGCAACGGGCGAGAAATGCAGCAATTTCCGGGCACTTACGCTCCTAAGTGTGCATTGGCCACAAAGCTCCCGACTGAATTACCGCAGATTTAACGAAGCCGCCGCGCCCGGCGTTTAACCGTTTGTGCAGCGACAGCCGCGCATAGTCGGAGCGAATTCGTTGCTCTTGCTGGGTCCACTCATCGTGACATCCTTTGGACGTGTGATTTCGGTTCGCGGATCGCTCGCCCGGGTCGGGTTATTGGCGGCAAGCCAAATGCCGATCTCGGAGGTTCGGGCGACCGTCGGCCGCTTCGTCAGCATTCGTTGCGCCAGCTCGGTCATCGTCGCGATGATCACTGAGGTCTCCTGCGAGAACCTGTCGAGCTCCGACGGCTACATCGCCATTGCCTCGGTCGATCTGCTCGGCGAGATCCTCAACGCCGCGGACAAGGCCAAATTCCAGCGTGGCGTCACCAACTATCCGACGATCGGCGACGCCGTCGACCTGATCACCAGCCAGGAGCTGCGCACGATTTACGCGCCGACGGGGTCGGACCAGATCAATGTCGGCTTCCTCCAGCAGGATCGCTCCGTCGTCGCCTATGTCGACGTCGAGGAAATGCTGTCCAAGCACTTTGCGGTGCTGGGATCGACCGGCGTCGGCAAATCGACGGGCGTCTCGCTGCTGCTCAACGAGATCCTGAAGGCGCGGCCGAACCTGCGCATCTTCCTGCTCGACGTTCACAACGAATATGGCCGTTGCTTCGGCGACCGCGCGCTGGTTCTCAACCCGCGGAACCTGAAGCTGCCGTTCTGGCTGTTCAACTTCGAGGAGATCGTCGACGTGCTGTTCGGCGGTCGCGCCGGCGTGCCGGAGGAGCTCGACATCCTCGCTGAGGTGATTCCGCTCGCCAAGGGCGTCTACACCCAGTACCAGAACGCCGACCGCATCGGTCTCAAGCGCATCGATCCCAAGCAGATCGGCTACACCGTCGACACGCCGGTGCCCTATCGCCTCGTCGACCTGCTGTCGCTGATCGACGAGCGTATGGGCAAGCTCGAGAACCGCTCCTCGCGCATCATCTATCACAAGCTGATCTCGCGTATCGAGGCCGTGCGCAACGACCCGCGCTACGCCTTCATGTTCGACAACGCCAATGTCGGCGGCGACACCATGGCCGAGGTGATCAGCCATCTGTTCCGCCTGCCAGCGAACGGCAAGCCGATGACGGTGATGCAACTCGCCGGCTTCCCGGCGGAAGTCATCGATTCCGTCGTCTCGGTGCTCTGCCGCATGGCCTTCGATTTCGGCCTGTGGAGCGACGGCGTCTCACCGCTGCTGTTCGTCTGCGAGGAAGCCCACCGCTATGCCTCCGCCGACCGCAACATCGGCTTCGGGCCGACCCGCAAGGCAGTGTCGCGCATCGCCAAGGAGGGACGTAAATACGGCGTCTATCTCGGCCTGATCACGCAGCGTCCGGCAGAGCTCGACGCGACCATCATCTCCCAGTGCAACACGCTGTTCACGATGCGCCTTGCCAACGATCGCGACCAGGCCTTGCTGCGCGCCGCGGTGTCGGACGCCGCCGCGAACCTGCTCTCCTTCGTGCCCTCGCTCGGCACGCGCGAGGTGCTGGCCTTCGGCGAAGGCGTCGCACTGCCGACGCGCTTGCGCTTCAAGGAGGTGCCGCCGCATCAATTGCCGCGCGGCGAAGCCACCATCTCGAGCGTGCCCTCCGTCACCTCCGGCCATGACATGCATTTCGTCAGCGCCGTGCTCGAGCGCTGGCGCGGTGCCACATCGCAGCGCGACGTGCCGAACGATCCGGTGTTCTCGGCACCGCCGGCGAAGACGATGTCCAGCGTCGAAGCCCCGATGCTGCAGCCATCGATGGGCCTTGATCCGGACCGCTTCTCGCTGCTCAAGAAGCCGCTGCGGTAAGGCAACGGTCGATCCGATACCGTCATTGCATCGGCCACCAGATTGAGCCTGCAGGCCGCATCGAGTATGGTTTCCGACCCCCAGCCGGAATCCATGCCATGACAAAGACCGCCCCGCAGCGCTTCCCCGCACCCGCCCTCGATACACTCCCCGACGACATCCGCACGCGGCTTCTCGCCGTGCAGGAGAAGAGCGGCTTCGTGCCGAACGTGTTCCTGACACTGGCCTATCGTCCCGACGAGTTCCGCGCCTTTTTCGCCTATCACGACGCGCTGATGGAGAAGGACGGCGGCCTCACCAAGGCCGAGCGCGAGATGATCGTGGTGGCGACCTCTGCGGCCAACCAGTGCCAGTATTGCGTGATCGCCCACGGCGCGATCCTGCGCATCCGCGCCAAGAACCCGCTCATCGCGGACCAGGTCGCGGTGAACTACCGCAAGGCCGACATCACGCCGCGGCAGAAGGCAATGCTCGACTTCGCGATGAAAGTCTCGACCGAGGCGCAGCGCATCTCCGACGACGATTTCGCAGCGCTCGCCCCGCACGGCTTCAGCAACGACGACATCTGGGACATCGCCGCGATCTCCGCCTTCTTCGCGCTGTCGAACCGGCTGGCGAATTTCACGGGCATGCGTCCGAACGACGAGTTCTACCTGATGGGACGCCTGCCGAAGACATGATCGACACGCAATGACAGAGCTGGACTGGCCCGAAATCCTGCTGCGCCTCGGCAGCGCGACGCTCGCCGGCAGCGCAATCGGCCTCAATCGCGACCTGCATGGCAAGCCGATCGGACTGAAGACGCTCGGCATCGTCGGGCTCTCTACCGCAACGGTCGTGCTGCTCGCGGTCGCGTTCGCCGAGCCCGGCGGGATCACCGATGCGGCGAGCCGCGTGATCCAGGGCATTCTCACCGGTATCGGCTTTCTCGGCGCCGGCGTCATCGTCCACGAGAGCGACCGCTTTCGGGTGCGGGGCCTCACCAGCGCGGCCTGCACCTTTCTCGCCGCCTGTGTCGGCATTGCCTGCGGCGCCGGGCAGTGGAAGATCGTCCTGGTCGCGCTCGCCTTTACCTTCGTGCTGCTCACGATCGGCCGCCGCGTCGAACGCTGGCTGCATCGAGCCCTCGGCGGCAAGGAAGATCCGCAACGGACAGAGACCTTGCCGCAGACGGATTCCCGAGGGAGCGGCTAGAACCGAAGCCGGCGGCCCCACAACGGCTTGAGCAGTTCGAGCGCCGTAAGCACCAGCAATCCCGCGCCGAGCGTGATCATCAGGTCCACCAGGTGCAGGGGACCGAAACGAAAGAGACCGGACGCGGGCGGCCAGAACAGAGCCGTGGCGAGCACGAACGCAATCGAGAGAAATATCCACAGCAGCGCCGGGTTGGGGCGGAAGAAGGCAGACAAGAAGGAGGCGCTGAAGGACCGGTTGACCAGCACCAGCGCGATCACGCAGACGACGAGCGTGATGAATGCGATCGTGCGCGCCTCATCGGGCGGAAGCCCGGAACGAATCGCTCCGACGAAGATCGCGGCGATCAAGGCGAACGCCATGGCGCCCTGCAGGACGCTCCAGCCGATCAAGGGCCACGAGAACAGCTCCGCATCGGCCCGTCGCGGCGGGCGCTGCATGACGTCGCGCTCCTCCCGCTCGGCTTCGAACACCAGCGAGCATACGGGGTCGATGATCAGCTCCAGAAAGGCGATGTGAACCGGGCCGAGAACCAGCGGCAGCCCGAAAACCAGGGGAAGCAGGGCAAGCCCGGCGATCGGAACGTGGACGGCGAAAATGAAGGCCATGGCCTTGCGCAGATTGTCGTAGATCCGGCGTCCCAGCCGGATAGAGGCGACGATGGAGCTGAAATCGTCGTCGAGCAGGACGATCGAGGATGCCTCGCGAGCGACGTCGGTGCCGCGGCCGCCCATCGCGATCCCGATATGCGCGGCTTTCAGGGACGGCGCGTCATTGACGCCGTCGCCCGTCATCGCCACGATCTCGCCGCAGCGCTTCAGCGCCTGAACGATCCGCAGCTTTTGCTCCGGCAGGACGCGCGCGAAGACGTTCACGTTTCTGACGAGCGCATCGAGCTCGCCGTCGTCCGCAAGCTTGATCTGCTCGCCAGTCACGACTTCGTTGACATGGAGTCCCGCCTGCCCGGCGATCGCCATGGCGGTCGCCGGATAGTCGCCCGTGATCATGACGACGCGAATGCCGGCCGAGCGGCATTCACCCACCGCCTCGGGAACGCCCGGACGAAGCGGGTCGGCCAACCCCACCAAACCGATGAAGCGAAAGGCGAAGCCTTCCTGGGACGGCGGCAGGTCCTCGCCGTGGTAGGTTGCGGCGGCCACGCCGAGCACGCGAAGACCATTCTTCGCCATCACCGCGACCGCATCCCGCATCGCCTCCTGATCCGCACCATCCAGCTTACAGAGGTGCGCGATCGCCTCGGGGGCGCCTTTCGCCGCCGCGACGAGGCCCTTCTGATGCGACCAACGCCAGACCTGGGTCATCGCCAGCAGTTCGGGGCGCAGGCCGTAGCTGCGTACCAAGGTCCGAGCGTCCGCGGCCTCGTCGTCCTGCGGGAGACCTGCATGCACGAATGCGTGCAGCGCCTTCTCCATGGGATCGAACGGTTCCGGCGAGCTTGCCAGAACGCTGCAACGCGCCAGTTCGAAAAACTCTGTTCTTACGGGAGCCGCCTGCGAGGACCCAGCCCGCATATTTACGCCGTCGCGCAACCTCAGCTCCGCGACCGACATCCGGTTCTGCGTCAAGGTGCCGGTCTTGTCGGTACAGAGCACCGTCGCCGAGCCAAGCACCTCGATCGCTGCGGCGCGACGCGTCAGCACGCGCGCCTTGGAGATGCGCCAGGCGCCCATGGCCATGAACACCGTCAGGACGACGGCAAACTCCTCGGGAAGCATGGACATGCCGATTGCGATGCCCCCGAGCAACGCCTGCAGCCAATCTCCGCGCAACATTCCATAGAGCAGGACAGCGGCAAGGCTGATCGCCACGCCGCCGAGAAAGCAAAGCCGAACGAGCCGGGCAGTCTGCTGCTGCAGCCGAGGCGGCTCCGGCCGCAAGCCATGCAGCGACAATCCGATCTTCCCGATCTCGCTGCGGGGCCCGGTGGCCTCGACCTCGGCCAGGCCCTCACCTCGTACGACGAGTGAGCCCGAATACACGAATGGCTGGTCGTCACCGCCCGGGCGATGATCGGTCGATGCCGCTTCCGCGGGCGGCATCTTGGCGAGCTGCTTGCGAACGGGCACCGACTCG
This sequence comes from Bradyrhizobium sp. in8p8, assembly GCF_000426845.1. Lineage (GTDB taxonomy): Bacteria > Pseudomonadota > Alphaproteobacteria > Rhizobiales > Xanthobacteraceae > Bradyrhizobium > Bradyrhizobium japonicum_C. Next base: position 782,290 of record NZ_AUGD01000002.1, read on the forward strand.
CCGGTTAGCAGCGACTCGTCGACAGCCAGATCTCGCGCACTGACAAGCATGGCATCTGCCGGAACCCGATCGCCCTCGGAGAGGACGAGGAGATCGCCACGGACGACTTCCCGCCCTGCGATCCGCCGGCGTTCCCCGTCCCTGACCACGAGCGCTCGCGGACTGGTCAGCTCTCGCAAGGCTTCCAGCACACGTTCGGTGCGGGTCTCCTGCACGATGGTGATCACGACGGAGATGGCCCCGAACACGAGCAGAAGCAGTGCCTCGCGGAGATCGCCGAGCAGGAGGTAGACCAGCCCGCCGCACAGAAGGAGCGCGAGCATCGGTTCGCGCAGCACCTCCAGAACGATGCGCAGTGGAGTGCGCCGTTCGGACCGGGGCAGTTCGTTGTAACCTTCCTGTTGTAGCCGTAGCCGGGCCTCGGCTTCGCTCAGCCCGGCTAAACTGCCGCGTTCTACCTCACTCACGTCTTCCGCCGCAGGCTCCAGAGACTTCCAACGCCCACGATAGCGGTCACGAGCAAAATCGCAACGAAGGTCTGGATGATCGTGAAGTTCAGCGCATCACGCGCGACGAACAGTGCGGTGACCGCGCCGGCGATGATGAACAGGAGACGAAAGATGATGCTCATGGTCATGTCCCAGTCAGCATGACCTGTAGCCCTCCCGCCCCCGCGTCGGGGCGTATCGCTGCTTCCGTAATCATGCAGGCGCACGATAGCCGCCGACGCCGCCGCGAACTTGCGGAAGATCAAGCGTGTTCGGGCCGCCGTACCGCTAGCGCTTTGCCATCGCCTCGAGCGCCGGGGCAAACCGCTCGGCAAATGTCAATGTTCGGGCGTGGTGAACTGCGGCAAACGAGGCGGAGATGCCTGCTGAGGCGACGGCGAGCACGGCAATGACAAAAATCAGACGGCGCATTTCGGCCTCCTGTATGAGCTCGATAACCATAGATGGGACGGCCCGTGTTTCAGGACCGCTTCATGGCGATGAAAAATGATTTCGCTCAAGAGACCGTGATGTCATGCGAGGGATGGTGTCGCAGGGCGTCCACCGCCCTAATCCTCGTCCTCCGGACCGCACCAGCCAGGCAGGTAGATCGCATCCTTGCTCCTGGCCGCAGCCATGGCGATCTCGAGCGCCTTGTCGAAATCAGCGTCGACCGCCTTGCGTGACAGCCTTCTGCGCAGGAAATCCGCCCACAGGAATTCGGAGAACGGCGTAGTGTCCTTGGCGAAGCCGCCCATGCGGCGCAATTCGCCGGCAAGGCTGCGGAATGGATCGTCCTTGAGATCGGCGAGCGATTTGGGCAGGTCGCGGAACGACCGCCGCTCGCCCTTGGCGTCGTAAGGATAGACCCAGCGCCTGTTGTCCATCACGCCCCAGAAAGCCTCGCGCTCGACCATCCTGAGGTCCCCGACGATGGTCACCAGCACCTCCTTGACGCCTTCATCGTGCAGCGCGCGGCCGAGATGATGATGGTCGATGACGTAGTAGCGCTTGTCTGGACCGAAGACGACGGGAATCATGTGCTTGCCGAGCAGGTCGGCCTGCTCCTTGTTGTCGTGCTCGCGCCAGCGCTTGCGTTTCTCCCTGACCTCGCGCAGTCCGACCGTCATCTGTGTCGGCCGGAGCGACATAATCGGGACCGGATGCACTCTCGGCTCGCGCGTGTTCGTCATGATCGAAAGTCCTCACACCGTTGCAGCTGATGTTCCGGTTCCCGCGGCTCATGCCATCGGATCCAGCGGCGATAAAATGCACGACGACCGGCTTCCCCGACGCTTTGGACCATCCATTCACAAATTGTGCGACTGCACAAATGCACGCGCGCATTCAGAAGATTTTCTGCAACGCTCTCGTCGCCTATGCTATCAAAATCGGAGCTTCGGAGTGATCCCGCCCCATGAACAACCAGCGGCCCATAAGCTCTGATGACGAGCACCGGGTGCTCCAGTTCAGGCCGCGCACCGCGCCTTCCCGGCCGGCCCAGCGCGGCAGCGGCACCGTGCAGCCGCTGCGCATCGCACCCGAACGGCTCGACTTGTCGCGCTATGAGCAGCCCCGCGCCGAACCCGACAATTTTCGCCAGCGCATGCTTGCCAACATCGCAGCGCTGGCCTTCACCATTGCTTTGACCGCGATCGGGATCTGGCTCGCGGTCAGCATCGCCGACCTGCGCCGGACCCAGGATTGCGTGCTGATGGGCCGCCGCGACTGTATCAAGATCACGACGCCACACATCTAGAGCCGGTCGCCGCCGGTCGTGCGCCGGGAGGCTCCGACAGGCATCCCCAGCCCTGTCGCCGCCCTTGTCCGGCTCCATTGAACTCAGGGCGGCGCTCCGATATACGGGCTTTCGACCCGGCCAGAGAGGGGTTAGAGGGCGTCATCAGGGGCGCGATGCCCACCCACCATGCCACTCTGGAATATCTGAGAAATACCCACAATCTATCAAAGGCTTAGTGATGTCCTCCACATTCGATCAGGTCGCTACGATCATCGCTGAAACCTGCGACATCCCGCGCGACACGATCACGCCGGATAGCCACGCCATCGATGACCTCGGCATCGACAGCCTCGATTTCCTCGATATCGCCTTCGCGATCGACAAGCAGTTCGGCATCAAGCTGCCGCTGGAAAAGTGGACCCAGGAGGTCAACGACGGCAAGGCGACCACCGAGCAATATTTCGTCCTGAAGAACCTGTGCGCCCGCATCGACGAACTGGTTGCGGCCAAGGGTGCGAGCGCCTAAGGGCGCAGTCATGCAACTCGAATACTTCCACATGATCGATCGCATCGTCGACCTCAAGGTCGACGAGAAGACGATCGTCGTCGAAGCCCAGGTCCCGAAGGAAAGCACCGTATTCGAGGGGCACTTCCCGGGCTATCCCTTGATGCCCGGCGTGCTTCTGATCGAATCGATGGCGCAGGCCTCCGGCTGGCTTCAGCTCGGCGTGTTCAAGTTCGAACGTATGCCGATCCTGGCTGCCGTGAAGGAGGCCAAGGTGCGCGGCTCGGTGTTCCCCGGCGATCTCATGAGCATCGAGGCGAGCCTCACCCACGAAGGCTCCGGCTATGCCATGACCGAGGCCAAGATCAAGGTTGGCGGCAAGCTGCGCGCGAATTCGGCGCTCACCTTCACGCTGATTCCCTTCCCCAATGCGGACATGCGCTCCCACATGGACGCGATCGCCAAGCGCGTCGGGTTTCCGCAACAGGCCGTATCGCCATGACTGACACTTCCGTTTCGAAGCCGGGCCAGACCGAAGTCTGGATCACGGGCATTGGGCTCGCCACCTCGCTTGGCGAGGGCCTGGATGCCAACTGGGCCGCGCTTCAGGAGAAGCGCATCAATGTCGACGAGAAGGGCTTTGCCCCCTACATCGTGCATCCGCTGATGCCGGTCAGCTTCGACAGCCAGATTCCCAAGAAGGGCGACCAGCGCCAGATGGAGGCCTGGCAGCGCATCGGCACCTATGCCGCCGGTCTTGCACTCGATTCCGCCGGCATCAAGGGCAACAAGGATATCCTGTCGAAGATCGACATGGTGGTCGCCGCCGGCGGCGGAGAGCGCGATCTCAACGTCGACACCGGCATTCTCACCGCCGAGGCCAAGGGCGCCAACGCGCCGGGCTTCCTGAACGAGCGGCTGATGAGCGATCTCAGGCCGACGCTGTTCCTGGCCCAGCTCTCCAACCTGCTCGCCGGCAACATCGCCATCGTGCACGGCTTGGGAGGTACCTCGCGCACCTTCATGGGTGAAGAGGTCGCCGGCGCCGATGCCGCGCGCATTGCGCTCGCGCGCATCGCCTCGGGCGAAAGCGACATCGCGCTGGTCGGCGGCTCGCACAACGGCGAACGCAAGGACCTGCTCGTCCTCTACGAATTCGGCGACTTCAACTTGAAGGACAAGTTCGCTCCCGTCTGGGCGCGCAAGGACCATCCCGGCTTCGCGCTCGGCTCGGCCGGCGCTTTCCTGGTGCTGGAATCGAAGGCGCATGCGGAAGCGCGCGGCGCGAAGCCGTTCGCAAAGCTGTCGAGCGTGGTCGCCGACCTCGCCAAGCGCAAGCAGCCCGGCGACATGGCTGCGACCCTGGAGAAGCTGTGGACCCAGTTGCCGAAGCGCGATGGCAAGGGCGCGATCATATCCGGCGCGACCGGTGCCGAGCCCGCGACCTCGGAAGAGCGCAATTTCCTGAAGAACCATGCCGAGTTCCCGGTGCGCTCGACCGGCACGATGTTCGGCCACGCCATGGAGACGCAATTCCCGCTCGGCATCGCGCTGGCCGCACTGTCCATCTCGCGCGGCGCGCTGTTCCCGCCGCATGATTCCACGGGGACCGAGATTGAAATGCAGGGCGCACCCACCCAGATTGTCGTGGTGGGGGCCGGACATTGGCGCGGCGAAGGCATGGCGCTGGTCGAGGCAGTTTAGCTAGCTCAAGCGGGGATCGACATGACTGCACCACGCGACAAACTCGGGCGTCCCGTCGTCGTCGTCACCGGCATGGGCATCATGACCTCGCTCGGCGCCGGCAAGGCCGACAATTGGGCGAAGCTCGTCGCCGGCGAATCCGGCATCCGCACCATCACGCGTTTTCCGGTCGACGGCCTGAAGACCACCATGGCCGGCACGGTCGATTTCGTCAGCGTCGATCCGTTCTCCTCGACCGCCCTGTCCGAGCGGATGGCCGAGTTGGTGACGCAGGAAGCCTTGGAGCAGTCCGGCATCGGCGCCAAGGCCGACTTCCCGGGTCCCCTCTTCCTCGCGGTTGCGCCGGTCGAGGTCGAATGGCCGCAGCGTCGCGAGCTTGGTCGCGCAGTCGGCCAGCAGGACATCACCTATGATGATCTGCTCCGCATTTCCGGCGGCGGCAAGTACAGCGCCTATCATCATCGCTTCATGTTCGGCTCGGTCGCCGCCTACCTCGCCGAGACCTTCGGCACCAAGGGCTCCCCGATCTCGCTGTCGACGGCCTGCGCGTCCGGAGCCACCTCGATCCAGCTCGGCGTCGAAGCGATCCGCCGCGGAGAGACCGATGCCGCGCTGTGCGTCGCGACCGACGGCACGGTCAATCCCGAGGCCATGGTGCGCTTCTCTCTGCTCTCGGCCCTGTCGACCCAGAACGATCCGCCGCAGGCGGCCTCCCGCCCCTTCTCGAAGAACCGCGACGGCTTCGTCATGGCCGAGGGCGCCGGCGCGCTGGTGCTCGAAAGCTATGAGGCGGCGACTGCACGCGGCGCAAAGATCCTCGGCGTGATCGCCGGTTGCGGCGAGCTCACCGATTCCTTCCACCGCACCCGCTCCTCGCCTGACGGCAAGCCGATCATCGGCTGCATGAACAAGACGCTGGCCGACGCCGGCATGACGCCGGACCAGATCGATCACATCAACGCGCACGGCACCGCGACGCCCGAGAACGACAAGATGGAGTACAACACGACATCGGCCGTGTTCGGCGAGCTTCTGCGGAAGATTCCGGTCACGTCGAACAAATCCATGGTCGGCCACACCATCTCGGCCGCCGGCGCAGTCGAGGCGATCTTCTCGCTGCTCACGCTCGAGCATCAGCGCATTCCGCCGACGATCAACTACGACACCCCGGACCCGACGATCCTGTTCGACGTCGTCGGCAACAAGGCGCGCGATGCCCGCGTCACCGCGGTGATGTCGAACTCGTTCGGTTTCGGCGGCCAGAACGCTTCGCTGATCCTGACCCGCGAACCGGCCTGACCGGACGCATGGCGCTGCTGACTGCGAGCACGAAGGCCCGCGCGCGCGAGGCTGCCAAATCGCTCGGCGGAAGCCTGATTGGCGCCGCGACCGTCGGCCTGCTGCGCACCACGCGCTATTTCGATCCGGTCAAGACCTCCGACTTCTTCGCGCGCGTCGTGAAGACGATCGGCCCGCGCCTGCGCGAGCATCGGATCGGCCGCGCCAATCTCGCCGCTGCCTTTCCGGAGAAATCGCCGGAGGAGATCGAGCAGATCCTGATGGGCGTGTGGGACAATCTCGGCCGCGTCGGCGCCGAATTCGCCCATATGGACAAGGTCTGGGACTACGACCGCGACCATCCCGAGAACAGCCGGATCGAATTGTCGCCGCGCAGCATCGAGCTGTTCGACCGGATCCGCGATGACGGCAAGCCGGCGCTGATCTTCGCTGCGCATCTCGCCAATTGGGAATTGCCGGCGCTCGCCGCCGTCGCGCATGGACTGGAGACCGCGATCCTCTATCGCCGCCCGAACATCGCCTCGGCCGACCGCATCATCCAGGAGATGCGACAGGTCAACATGGGCACGCTGATCCCGGCGGGCCGTGACGCCCCGCTCCGGCTCGCCCAGGCGCTGAAGGACGGCAAGCACGTCGCGATGCTGATCGACCAGTATCTCACCGGCGGCGTCGAGGTCACATTCTTCGGCCGCAAGACCCGCGCCAATCCGATGCTGGCGCGCCTGCTCCGCCAGGTCGAATGCCCGATCCACGGCGTCCGCATCATCCGCCTGCCCGGTGGCCGTTTCCGCGGCGAACTGACCGAAGAGGTCAAGCCGGTGCGCGATGCGGAGGGCAGGATCGACATCCAAGGCACGACGCAGGCGATCACCAGCGTGGTGGAAAGCTGGGTGCGCGAGCATCCCGAGCAGTGGCTTTGGCTGCATCGAAGGTGGCGTTAGTTACGTCGCCGTCGCGAGCAGCGAAGCCACGAAGCAATCCAGAGTTTTCGCTCGCTATGACGGCAATCCAGCTCAGCGCCCCGTCTTCACCTTGGTCCAGAGCCGGTTGATGATCCTCTGCGTGGCCGGCTCGCGCGCGGTGATGACGAACAACTTCGAGAGCGTCGCCTCGTCCGGATAGATGTTCTTGTCGTTCAGGATCTTCGGATCGACCAGCTTCTGGCTGGCGAGATTGCCGCTGGCGTAGGACAGGAAGTCGGCGTTCTTCGCCGCGACCTCGGGGCGGTAGAGATAGTTGATCAGCTCGTATGCTTCATTGACGTTCTTGGCATCGGCGGGGATCGCGAGATTGTCGAAGAACATCTGCGCGCCTTCCTTCGGGATGGCGTAGCCGATCTCGACGCCGCTGCTGTTCTTGGCTTCGGCTGCGCGGGCGCGTGCCTGCATGATGTCGCCGGACCAGCCGACCACGAAGCAGATCTCGCCGGTGGCGAGTGCGCTCAGATATTCGGACGAGTGAAACTTGCGTACGGAGGGCCGGACTTTTGCCACGGCCTCCGCTGCTTTCTCGAGGTCGGCCTGCTTGGTCGAGTTCGGATCGAGCCCGAGCCAGTTCAGCGCCGCCGGAAAGATGTCGTCGGCGGAGTCCAGCAAGTGCACGCCGCAATCTTTGAATTTTGCCAGGTTCTCCGGCTTGAAGACGATGTCCCAGCTGTCGATCTTGGCGTCGGGCCCGAGGATCTGCTTCACCTTGGCGACATTGTAACCGATGCCGGTCGTGCCCCACATGTAGTTGGCGGCGTAGACGTTGCCGGGGTCGTAGGTCGCAAGGTGCTTGGTCACCATCGGCCAGGCATTGGCGAGGTTCGGCAGTTTCGACTTGTCGAGCTTCTGGAAGATGTTGGCCTTGATCTGGCGCTGCAGGAAATAGGCGGTGGGCACCACCACATCATAGCCGGACTTGCCGGCCATCAGGCGCGTCTCCAGCGTCTCGTTGGCATCGAAGGTGTCATAGACCACCTTGATGCCGGTCTCCTTGGTGAAGGCTTCGAGGACGCCAGGCGCTATGTAATTGGACCAGTTGTAGAAGTTGACGACGCGCTCCTCGGCGGCGGCCGCCTGGGAAAGGAACGACACCGCCGCGGTGATTGCGAGACCGAGGCGAAACCCCGAGCGGCCGACCTTCGTCATCTCGTTCCTACCTCTTGCGCCCGCGCACCGCATCCGAGAGCCGCTCCAGCGCGGTATCGAGCGTCTGGTCCTTCTTGGCAAAACAGAAGCGCACCACTGAGGTCACCGGGTCCTGCTCGTAGAATGCCGAGACCGGGATCGCCGCGACCTTGTAATCCTTCACGATCCGCCAGCAGAACTCGGTGTCGCTCTCGTTGAGCCCTAGCGGCGACAGGTCGACGGTGAGGAAGTACGTGCCCTGCGACTTCAGCACGGGGAAGCCGAGGCTCTCGAGGCCCTTGGTCAGGCGGTCCCTGCTCCGGGTCAGATCCTTGCGCATCGACAGGAAATAGTCGTCGGATTTGCCGAGGCCGTAGGCGACGGCCACTTGCAGGTTCGGCGCGGTGGTGAAGGTCAGGAACTGGTGCACCTTGGCGGCGACGCGGAGCAGCGGCGGCGCGGCGCAGACGAAGCCGATCTTCCACCCCGTCAGCGAGAAGATCTTGCCGGCCGAGCCGACCTTGATGGTGCGCTCGCGCATGCCGGGGATGGTGATCAGCGGGATATGCTTGTGCTCGTCGAAGGTGACGTGCTCCCACACCTCGTCGCAGATCGCGATCACGTCGAACTCCTGGCAGTAGCGCGCCAGCAGCTCGAGGTCCTCGCGCGGATAGACCACCGCGCTAGGGTTCAGCGGGTTGTTGAACAGGACCGCCTTGGTCTTTGAATTGAACACGCTCTTCAGCATGTCCTCGTTCAGGCGCCAGTGCGGCGGCTCGAGCCGGACGAGGCGCGGAATGCCGCCGGCCTGGCGGATGATCGGCAAATAGGAATCATAGACCGGCTGGAAGCAGACCACCTCGTCGCCGGGCTGCACCACCGCGAGGATCGCCGAGGTCAATGCCTCGGTGCCGCCGGAGGTCACCATGACCTCGCTCATCGGGTCGAGCTTGAGGCCGTGCCAGTGGCCATAATGGGTCGCGATCGCCTGGCGCAGCTCCGGCAGACCCATCATCGACGGGTACTGGTTGTAGCCGTTCAGCGAGGCCTCGGCTGCGGCGCGGCGAATGTCCTCGGGGCCGGGATCGTCGGGAAAGCCCTGGCCGAGATTGATGGCCTCGTTGTCGCGCGCGGCCTGCGACATCGCCTCGAAGATGGTGACGGGAAGATCGGCGAAGACCTTGTTCAGGGACGAGCTTTTGGACATCGGGCCGATCAGCCGCCGAGCCTGGTCGGGAGTCCGGCCGCCTTCCAGGCCAGCATGCCGCCGGCCAGATGCCTGTCGTAAGGCAGGCCCGCCGCCTGCGCCGCCAGCGAGGCCGTCACCGAGCGCTTGCCCGAACGGCAGGCGAACACGACCTCCTTGCCTGCGGGATCGGGGATGGCCTTGGGATCGAAGGTCGAGAGCGGCACCACGACGCCGAAAGGATAGGCCTCGGCCTGAACCTCGTTCGGCTCGCGAACGTCGACGAGCAGATAGCGTCCTTCCGCGACACCTTTGGAGACCTCGTCCGGGGTCAGATCCTGCACTTGATTTGCCACATCATCCTCCAACGTCGCGGCCGCGCACCGGGGCGATCCCGGCTGGCGGCAACCTCGCCTCTCGGGAGACGAAAATCAAGCGCTACAAAGGCTTGAGCCGCGCGGCGCAAGTTAAAGCTAAATCGCAGCGACTTGAAGTCCGCTTTGAATCCGGGCCCTAGATCGCCACCTGCGTACCGACCTCCACGACGCGGCCGCTCGGGATCTGAAAATAATCGGTGGCGTCGTTGGCGGAGCGGCTCAGCGAGATGAACAGCCGGTCCTGCCAGCGCGGCATGTCGGAATGGGCCGCGGGCTTGAGCGCTCTGCGTGACAGGAAGAAGGAGGTCGACATGATGTCGAACTGCCAGCCCAGCTTGCGGGCGATCGCGAGCGCCTTCGGCACGTTGGGCGATTCCATGAAGCCGAACTTCAGCGTCACCTTGGAGAAGGTCGGCGAGATCTGCTCCAGCCTCACGCGGTCGGCCGGATCGATCCGCGGGGTCTGCGCGGTCTCGATGGTAAGAATGACATTCTTCTCGTGGAGCACCTTGTAGTGCTTCAAGCTATGCATCAGCGCGGTCGGCGCGCTGAGCGGGTCCGAGGTCAGGAACACCGCGGTGCCTGGGACTCGTTGCGGCGGCCGTTTCTCCAGCATGGCCACGAGGTCCGCGAGCGGGAATTCGAGCTTGCGCGACTTCTCGAACAGCAGACGGCTGCCGCGCCGCCACGTATACATCAGGATGACCATGAGCGCGCCGAGCGCCAGCGGCATCCAGCCGCCCTCGAACACCTTCAGGAGGTTCGCGGTCAGGAAGGTCAGATCCAGGAACAAGAACGGTGCGATCAGCACCCCGGCGGCGAGCGGCGGCCATCGCCAGCCCTTCCAGATCACGACGAAGCCCATCATTGCCGTGACCACCATGGTGCCGGTGACCGAGATGCCGTAGGCGGAAGCCAGGGCGCTGGACGAGCGGAACAAGAGCACCAGCAGCACCACTGCGACGAGCAGCAACTGGTTGATGCGGGGGATGAAGATCTGGCCGGAATGAGCTTCCGACGTATGGCGAATTTCGAAGCGCGGCAATAGGCCGAGCTGGATCGCCTGCCGCGTCAGCGAATAGGCGCCGGTGATGACGGCCTGGCTCGCGATGACCGTGGCGGCGGTGGCCAGCACGACCATGCTGCCGCGGAAAAAGCCTTGCGGAAAGAGCTGGAAGAACGGGCTCACGATCGCGCCGGGGTCGCTGAGGACAAGCGCCCCTTGCCCTAGATAGTTGAGCGCCAGCGACGGCAGCACGATGGAGAGCCAGGCAAACTGGATCGGCCGCTTGCCGAAATGGCCGAGGTCGGCATAGAGCGCCTCGGCGCCGGTGACTGCCAGGAACACGGCGCCCAGGGTCACGAAGCCGATGATGCCATGGTGCAGCATGAAGGACACCGCATGGAGCGGGTTGAGCGCAAGCAGCACCTGCGGCTGCTGGATGATCGGATGGACCGCCGCTGCCGCGATGACTGCGAACCACACGCACATGATCGGGCCAAAGAACGCTGCGACGCGCGCCGTGCCGCGGGACTGCACAGCGAACAGACAGACGAGGATCACGATGGTCAGCGGAACGATATAGGGCTCGAATGTCAGGGTGACGTCCTTCATGCCCTCGATTGCGGACAGCACCGACAGGGCCGGCGTGATCACGGCATCGCCATAGAACAGGGCTCCGGAAATGATGCCGAGCAGGACGATGGTTCCCCCGCCGGTGCCAACCGCCCGTTGGGCCAGCGCCATCAGCGCCAGGGTGCCGCCCTCACCGTTGTTGTCGGCCCGGAGAAGGATCACGACGTATTTGAGCGTCACCACGATGATGAGCGCCCATAGGATCAGGGAGAGCACACCGAGCACGGCTGCCGGCGTCGGCAATCCCTCCGCACCCGAGGCCGCCATCACGGCCTCGCGGAACGCGTAGAGCGGGCTGGTGCCGATGTCGCCATAGACGACGCCGATGCTGCCGAGGGTCAGTGCACCGAAACGGGCCGTTGTGTGGGCCTCGCCATGCCCATTGGCCACCGCCGTTTCCGGGGCAGGAACTGCTGCTACGTCGGTTGTCATGGGAGAGCCCAGTGGCCTCAAAATGCTTCACGGCACAACGGCGGAAGAGCGCGCGGCTTATAGTCTTGCGCCAGCGGCATGGCCTAGCCTGTTTGCGGGCCGGAGCCATGCAGATATGCATGGCTTTGCCGATGCACTTAGATGGTGACCTGGGTTCCGACTTCAACCACCCGCCCGGTGGGAATCTGGAAGTAGTCGGTGGCATCGTTGGCGGACCGGCTCAGCGCGATGAACAAATGGTCCTGCCACAGCGGCATGCCCGACTGCGCCGATGCCTTCAGCGACCTTCGCGACACGAAGAAGGATGTCGACATGATGTCGAATTGCCAGCCCTGCTTGCGCGCGATCGCAAGCGCCTTGGGCACGTTCGGCTGCTCCATATAGCCGAAGCGCAGACGGACCTTGGAGAACTTGTCGCTGATCTTCTCCATCCGGAACCGCTCCGACAGATCGACCCTCGGCGTGTGCGCGGTCTCGATGGTCAGGATCACGTTGTGCTCGTGCAGCACCTTGTTGTGCTTGAGATTGTGCAGAAGCGCGGTCGGTACGAAGGCGGGATCGCTGGTCAGGAACACCGCCGTGCCCTTGACGATATGCGGCGGCCGCTTCTCCAGGCTGCCGACCAGATCGTCCAGCGGCACCTCGATCCGTCGCGTCTTCTGGATCAGGATTCCGGACCCCTTGCGCCAAGTCCAGATCGTCCCTGCCATGACGACGCCGAACAGCAGCGGCACCCAGGCGCCGTCGAGCAGCTTGAGCAGGTTGGCGCTGAAGAAGCTCAAATCGACGATCACGAAGGGCACGATCACGGCTGCGGCCGTTGCCGCGCGCCAGTTCCACAGCTTCCAGATCACGACGAAACCCATGATGCCGTCGACGACCATGGTGGTGGAGACGGCAATGCCGTAGGCCGAGGCCAGATTGCTGGGGGTGTGGAACAGCAGCACCAGCAGCATCACGCCGATCAGCAACAGGCGGTTGACGCGGGGCAGATAGATCTGGCCGGCGTGGGATTCGGAGGTGTAACGCACCTCGAAACGCGGCAAGAGACCGAGCTGCACGGCCTGATAGACCAGCGAATAGGCGCCCGTGATCACCGCTTGGCTCGCGATCACGGTTGCCGCCGTCGCAAGTCCGACCAGCGGCAGCACCAGGCTGTCGGGCACCATGCGGTAGAAGGAATGTTCGATCGCGCTGGGATCGGACAGCACGAGCGCCCCCTGCCCGAAATAGTTGATCAAGAGGGCCGGCAGCACGAAGAACATCCACGCCGACTGGATCGGCTTGCGCCCGAAATGGCCGAGATCGGCATAAAGCGCCTCGCCGCCGGTCACCGCCAGAAACACGGCGCCAAGCGTGACGAGGCCGATGATGCCGTGCGACAGCACGAATTGCACCGCGTAATAGGGATTGATTGCCGCGAGCACGGTGGGGTCGTCGGCAATGTGCACTGCCCCCATCACCGCAATCACGGCGAACCAGACGACCATCACCGGCCCGAAGGCCGATGCGACCAGGGCGGTTCCCTTGCTCTGGACCGCGAACAGCAGCACCAGGATGAGGACGGTCAGCGGCACCACATAGTGCTCGAGCGCGGGCGTTGCCAGCTTGAGGCCCTGCACTGCCGACAGCACCGAGATCGCCGGCGTGATCATGGAATCGCCGATGAACATGGAAGCGCCGACCACACCGAGCGCGAGCAGAACCCAGCTTCGTCGCCCGAGCGCGCGCTGGCCGAGCGCCATCAGCGACAGCGTGCCGCCCTCCCCGTTATTGTCGGCGCGCAGCAGCAGCAGCACGTATTTGGCGGTGACGACGATCAGCAGCGCCCACAGAATCAGCGAGAGCACGCCCAGCACGATGACCCGCGACACCGGCTCGCCATGGGCCGCGCCCTTGACCGCCTCGTGGAATGCATAGAGCGGCGAGGTGCCGATATCCCCGAAGACGACGCCGATGCTCCCGAGCGTAAGGGCCCAAAAGCCTGTTTTGACCGGTTGCCCGTCCTGGGTCTCGGTCGATGTGATGCTCGCCGTCATGGGGGTGAAAAACGCTTCCGTCCCTGAATTGATCCGGCGCCTTTTGACGCTTCCCGCGCGCGTGTCAATCGGCCCCCCACCTTAGCAGGCCTTGAGACGGATGCTGTGACGGTGCGGCCACGCTTGTCGCCCGCGCGACGACATGTCTCAGGTATAATCGTAGTGCAAGAGGGTCACGGCTTCAGATTGGGCGGCAGCGGCGGATCTTCACGCATCAGGGTGATGGTCACCCGACGGTTGGCAGCGAGCGAGGGATCGTCCGGAAACAGCGGCTGCGTATCCGCCTTGCCCGAGACGGCGAAGATGTGCGACGGCGGCAGGCCTTCGCGTTCGAGGATCTGTCGCACGGCGTTGGCGCGGTCTGCCGACAGGTCGAAGGCGCCGTAGTCGCTGCGGGTCGGCACGAATCCGGCCGCGGTGTGGCCGGTGATGGAAACCCGCAGCGGGGTGGCCTTGAGTGGGATCGCTAGCTTCTCGACCAGGCGCCGCGTGCGGTCGTAAGGCACCTTGGAGCCGTCGGCGAACATCGAGCGGCCGTCCTGGTCGACGATCTCGAGATTGAGGCCCTGCTTGGTTTCCTCGAACATGATGTGCTTGGACATCTCGGTCAGCTCCGGCATGTCCTGCAACGCCTGGCGCAGCGAGGCTGCGGCCAGGGCGAAATTGCGGTCGACCTTGATCTTGGCGCCGGAGGTCTTCTCGCGATCCTCCTGATCCGGCGTCGGCGTGTTGGACGAATCTTCGGGCTGGATGTGGTCGACGTTCTTGAGCCGCGGACGCGTCGGCAGGCCGTCGGATTCGACGATGCCCGAGTAGCGCGCTTCGGTCTGCACGCCGAACGCCTCGCGCATCGAGCCCGCGACGATCTTGAGCTTGTTGGCATCCTGTGTCGAGAACGCGACCAGCATCACGAAGAACGCCAGCAGCAGCGCCATCAGGTCGGCGAAGGTTACGAACCAGCCGTGGCCGCCGCCGTGAGCATCGCCGCGCTTTTTCTTGGCCATCTCTCAAATCCCGGCGGCGGCCTCAAGCCGGCACCGGCTCGCCTTCGGTGTGACGATGCTTCTCCGGCAGATAGGCCAGCAGCATTTCGCGCACGAGCGTTGGGCTCTTGGAGTCGCGGATCATCAGGATGCCGTCGATGATCAGGGTGCGGTTCGTCTCTTCGTCCAGCAGCTTGCCGTGCAGCTTGTCTGCGATCGGCAAGCAGATCAGGTTGGCGACGACGGCGCCGTAGAGCGTCGCCAGCAACGCGGTGGCCATGAACGGACCGAGCTTGGAAGGATCCGACATGTTGGAGAACATCTGCACCATGCCAAGCAGCGTGCCGATCATGCCGAACGCCGGAGCGCAGTCACCGACGGCGCGATAGATCTTGCTGCCTTCGTCGAGGTGCATCAGGAAGTTGTCGCGGTCGCGCTCCAGATTGTCGCGAATGAAATCGAGATCGTAGCCGTCGGCGACGTAGCGGATGCCCTTGGCGAGGAACGGCTCGTCCGTCTCGACCTTTTCCAGTCCGACCGGGCCCTGCTTGCGGGCGATTTCGGCGATGCGGGCGAGCTCGTCGACGAGGTCGTGGGCCGAAAGGCGGCTCAGGGTAAAGGCAAACTTCGCGCCGAGCGGCACGCCGTGGATCATCGCAGACAGTGGAAAGCGGATCATTGTTGCGGCGAACGAGCCGCCGAAGATGACGATGACGGCGTGGATGTCGTAAAACATCCCGAAGCTGCCGCCCATCAAGATCAGGGTCGACACCACAGTGGCGCCCGCCACCAAGCCGACAAGTGTTGCGATATCCATTACTGACTCCAACACGTACGCAACAACGGCTGTCCTGGCCGCTGACGCGGCCCAACCCGAACCGCATCGCAGGACCCTAGAGCCCCGCCCTTAAAGCCGCGTAAAGGTTAAGTCCGGACAGCGCGGCATCCGCCGCTGCGAACACCGCAATTGCCGTCCAGCGACAGGAATCTCAACACTTCGCTAACCATGCAGATAGCGTCGGCCCACGGTTCGGCTGCGGCCCTGCGCCACATCCGGAACGGGGGATGAATTGCTATTCTGAAGGCCGGTCGCATGCTGGATCGCCGGAGCCGTCGCGATGTTGACGCTGTTCAGTGTTCTTACTGCGCTGCCGGCGGTGCTGGCACTTCACCTGCTCGAACCGGAGCTCGTCCTGCCGGTCTTCAGCCTCGTGCTCTTTGCAGAGGCGGCTTTCGCCGTGATCTTGGCGCGCCTGATTCCCATCCCGGACAATGCGGACAGCATCACCCTGTTGGACCTCGCCGGCGGGTTCACCCTGATTGGATGCGCCGCAGCGATGTTCGGCGAGCCGGACCAGGCGGTCCTGTTTCTGACGGAACAAGGCGACCCGCGGCCGGCGTCGCGGCCGTAGGTCGTCCCTGCCTGGAGCCTGATCTGAAAGAATGTGCAGCGGTTTCCGTTCCGACACACCCGATCGATCCTGATCTCATCACGCTTCAATGGATCTCCGCCGAGCGCTTCAGCGCGGCCTTCAGCTTCTCCAGAGAGAAGTCGGGGCTGCGGGCAATCTCCAGGATCGGCGTTTCACGGCGGCCGCAGAGCTCGGCAGCCTCGGGCAGCTTTGCCGCGACCTCGAGCGGGATCACGATGGCGCCGTGCTGGTCGGCATGGATCAGGTCGTCCGACCTCACGGTCATGCCGGCAACGCGCACCTCCCCGCCAAAATTCTCGGCATGCACCCAGGCGTGCGACGGGCCGATCGAGCCGGCCAGTGCCTGGAAGCCGGGCGCCCATTGCGGGATGTCTCGGATCGAGCCGTCGGTGATGACGCCGAGGCAGCCGAGCGCCTTGTGCACGTTGCTCTGCACCTCGCCCCAGAACGCGCCATAGCCGACATCAGGACCGTCGATGTCCTGGATCACCGAGATGCGCGGACCGTGCCCGGTGCCGACATACTCGTAATACTGGATGCGGCGCTTGGACTGCTCCTCGGCGGGAAGCGAGGATTTCAACACCGAACGGATGGTCACCGTGCGGGCATATCCGACGATCGGCGGCAAATCGGGGAACGGACAGACCAGTTGCTTGGTGGTGTAGCCGATCAACCGTCGCTCGGGCGCCACGATCTCCATGGCATTGCAGATCGTCGGCGTATCGTAGCGGCCCAGTGCCTCGAGGACGGAAGCGGGCAGCGGCCCGGTCGCGGTATCAGTCACGGCGTTCTCTCCCAGATTGGCGGCGATTGATTGCGCGATGCCGCCGTCACACGGGCGATATAGCCGAGATCGGGCTCCGACCCAACTCAGGCAGGCCTCATGGCAGATATCCGCGAAGAACGCTCAGTGCAGCCGACCGGGCCGGTCGTCATCCTGCGGCGGCTCCGACAGGTTCGACAGCGTCGGCGCAGAAGGAGGTGACGAGACTTCCCCTTCCGCAGGCGCGGCGGCTTGCAGCGCGCGCGCCTGGTCGCGGTAGGATTTGTAGCCGAGCGGCAGGCAGAGCAGATAAAGCACCGTGCCAATCGACAGCACATGCCAGGGATAGGCAATCAGGAGCGCGATGAAAACGATCACGGCGACGAACGCGGGCAGCACCAGCTCCGGCGGCACGCGCATGCGCTTGGTCTTGCCGGAGAATACCGGCAGGCGCGACACCATCAGAAAGGCGATCAGAAGCGTATAGGCCGCCGTCACCGCCACAGGGGTGCGGCCGAGATCGAGGAACGCGATGTAGATCGGCAGAAGCACCGTGATTGCGCCGGCCGGCGCCGGCACGCCGGTAAAGAAATTGGCCGCGAAGGCCGGCTTGTTCGGATCATCCATGGTGGCGTTGAAGCGCGCGAGACGCAGGCCGCCGGAGATTGCGAATACCATCGCAGCGATCCAGCCGGCATTGCCGAGCTCGTGCAGCTGCCAGAAATACAGCATCAGGCCGGGCGCCACGCCGAAATTGACGAAATCCGCGAGGCTGTCGAGTTCGGCGCCGAACTTGGACTGCCCCTTGATCATGCGGGCGATGCGGCCGTCGATGCCGTCGAGCGCCGCGGCGAACACGATGGCGTAGACGGCGAGCGACATCCGCCCCTCGATCGACAGGCGGATCGAGGTCAGGCCGGCGCAAATCGCCAGCAGGGTGATGACGTTGGGGACCAGCATCCGCACCGGGATCGGTCGGAACCGCCGGCGGCGTGCATCGGGATATTTGAAGTCATAGGGCGTCATTGCTCACCTCGAGCGAGATATAGCAAGTCACGCCTCCCTCCGCCATTGCGGCGGAAGGCCTGCAAGCACCGACTATCGGTCAATTGGTGCGGTAGACCCGGCTCGGGTCGTCGCCGGCAAGGTCGGCCAGGATCGTCTCTCCGGCAATCGCGGTCTGCCCTTCCGAGACCAGCGCCTTGGTGCCCACGGGCAAATAGACGTCGAGGCGCGAGCCGAAGCGGATCAGGCCGAAGCGCTCGCCGGCGCCGATCGACTGTCCCTCCTTGACGAAGCAGACGATGCGCTTGGCGACGAGGCCGGCGATCTGGACAACGCCGATCCGCGCCGTCGGCGTCGTGATCACCAGCGAGTTGCGCTCATTATCCTCGCTCGCCTTGTCGAGCTCGGCGTTGATGAAGAGACCCGGACGGTACGCGATGCGGTCCACCCTGCCAGCTACGGGCGCGCGATTGACGTGGCAATTGAACACGCTCATGAACACCGAAATGCGCGGCAACGGCCGGTCGCCGAGGCCGAGTTCGGCCGGCGGCAGCGCCATGGTGATCATCGAGACGCGGCCGTCGGCGGGCGAAACAACCAGCCCTTCACGGACGGGTGTCACGCGGACGGGGTCGCGGAAGAACAGCGCGCACCAAACGGTGAGGATCGTGCCGATCCACCCCAATGGCGACCACAGCCAGAACAGGAGCAGGCTTGCCAGCGCAAAGCCACCGATGAAGGGATAGCCCTCCTTGTGGATCGGCGGGATCTGACGCTGGATCGAATCGAGAATGGACATCGCTATCTGCCGGTCGGAGTTTAATGGCGGGTCGTCGCGCGCGCTTGTTTAGGCCAGACTTGGGACCCGAGACAAGATCACTCCACCGCCGCAGGCCTCGTCAGGACATCATCGACCGGCGGCGGCTGCCGGTTGGGTGCCTCGCTGCTGTCAGCCATCCTGGCCAGCTTCTCGCGCGCCGCCTCGGCCTCGCGCTGCCTGTTCCACATGCTCGCATAGAGACCGCCCTGCGCCAGCAGCTTCGCGTGGGTGCCGCGCTCGGCGATGCGTCCCTGATCCAACACGATGATCTCGTCGGCGCCGACGATGGTCGAAAGACGGTGCGCGATCACCAGCGAGGTGCGGTTCTTTGCCACGCGGTCGAGCGCACCCTGGATCTCGTGCTCGGTGTGGGTGTCGAGCGCCGATGTCGCCTCGTCCAGCACCAGGATCGGCGGCGCCTTGAGCACCGTGCGCGCGATCGCGACGCGCTGCTTCTCGCCGCCTGACAGCTTCAGGCCGCGCTCGCCCACCTGGGTCTCGTAACCCTTCGGCGCCATGCGGATGAAATGATCGATCTGCGCCAGCCGCGCCGCTTCCTCGACTTCGGCATCGCTGGCGTCCCAGCGACCGTAGCGGATGTTGTAGCGGATGGTGTCGTTGAACAGCACGGTGTCCTGCGGCACCATGCCGATCGATGCGCGCAGGCTCGCCTGCGTGACGTCGCGGATGTCCTGGCCGTCAATCAGGATCTTGCCGCCGGAGACGTCATACAGCCGGAACAGGAGGCGCGAGATCGTCGACTTGCCCGCACCGGACGGGCCGACGATCGCGATCGTCTTGCCGGCCGGCACCTCGAAGCTGATCCCTTTCAGGATCGGCCGCGACGGCTCATAGGCAAAGCGCACGTCCTCGAAGCGCACCGTGCCGGCGGAGATGACCAGCGGCTTCGCGTCAGGCGCATCCTTGATCTCGGCCTCGCGCCCCAGCACACTGAACATCTTCTCGATGTCGATGATCGCCTGCTTGATCTCGCGATAGACCATGCCCATGAAGTTGAGGGGCTGGTAGAGCTGGATCATCATGGCGTTGACCAGCACGAAATCGCCGACCGTGTTGGTACCATTGCGCACGCCCATCGCGCACATCAGCATGGTCGCGGTCAGGCCCAGCGTGAAGATCACTGCCTGCCCGGTATTGAGCACCGCGAGCGAAGTATAGGTGCGGACGCTCGCCTCTTCGTAGCGCTCGACCGATTTGTCATAGCGTTGCGCCTCGCGCGCCTCGGCGCTGAAATACTTCACGGTCTCGTAGTTGAGCAGCGAGTCGATCGCCTTGGTGTTCGCCTCGGTGTCGGAATCGTTCATCTTGCGGCGGATGCCGATCCGCCACTCGGTCGCGATGTAGGTGTAGTACATATAGAGCGTGACCGTGATCAGCGTGGCGACCACGTAACGCCAGTCGAATTGCCAGAGCAGCACGGCCAGCAGCAGCGAGACCTCGACGATGGTCGGGATCAGTTGCAGGATCACCATGCGCACGATGACCTCGATGCCCTCGCGGCCGCGCTCCAGCACGCGCGTCAGGCCGCCGGTCTTGCGTTCGAGGTGGAAGCGCAGCGACAGCTCGTGCATGTGGATGAAGGTGAGGGTCGCAAGCTTGCGCACAGCATGCATGGCGACACGGGCGAAGATGCCGTCGCGCCATTGCGTCAGCACGGCCATCAGGATGCGCATCACGCCGTAGCTCGCGGTGAGCAGCAGCGGCGAGGCAATCACCCAGAGATGCCAGTTGTCGGCCGCGACCGGCGCGGTATTGGCGCCGGTCAGCGCATCCGTCGCCCACTTGAAGCTGAATGGCACCGCGAGCGTGATCAGCTTGGCGGCGAGCAGCAGCACCAGCGACCAGACCACCCGCATCTTCAGATCGACGCGATCGCCCGGCCAGATATAGGGCCACAGATGCGCCAGCGTGCCCATTAGCGTGCCTCCGGCCTGCGGTCCTCCGGCAGGAGGATCAGGAACGTTGGCGCCGTCGAACGATTGAGGTTGGTCCATCAAGATGCCTGACAGCCCGCCGGGTGCGGGCGCAACTGCGATTTGCGATTTTCGTCCGTCATATAGAGCCTTCCTGATGCCAACGCACCCCGCCAGATGGCGAATTCTCGATTGTTCATCGTCATTTACCGGTAGGTTTCCGGGAGTATCGAATCACCGATTGGGCTTGACGCCTCTTCGCTGCAATGCATCATGGTATCAATGAGCACGATCAAAACCGTCTGCGTCTATTGCGGCTCCGGCCCTGGAACCAATCCCAACTTCATCGAAGCGGCGAAGGCGCTCGGCAAAGCGCTGGCGGAAAGCAAGATCCGCCTCGTTTATGGCGGCGGCTCGCTGGGCCTGATGGGTGCGGTCGCAACCTCCGTGCTGGATCACGGCGGCACCGTTACCGGCATCATTCCCGACTTTCTGCGGATGCGGGAGAACGCGCTGACTCGCGTGCAGGAAATGGTCGTCACGCCCGACATGCACGAACGCAAGCGGTTGATGTTCGAGCGCTCGGATGCCTTCGTCGCTTTGCCCGGCGGGCTCGGCACGCTGGAGGAGCTGGTCGAGCAGCTGACCTGGCAGCAGCTCGGCCGTCACGCCAAGCCCGTGCTGCTCGCCAATGTCGACGGCTTCTGGGAGCCGTTATTCTCCCTGGTCGCGCACATGCGCGAAACCCAGTTCATCCGGGCCGGCCTGTCCGTCGATATCCTGAAGGCGGACAAGATCGAGGAGATCATTCCGCGGCTGCGCGCCGCGGCTGCACAGATTCCCGACAGCGAGCAGGATCTCGCACCCGACGTGGCGCGGCGGCTGTAGCTCGCCTGCTATTCCTGCGGAAAAGTCACCGCTTCGATGCGGTTGCCATCGGGATCGAGGACGAAGGCCGCGTAGTAACGCACGCGGTCGTGGGGGCGGACGCCGGGCGAGCCATCGGAGGCGCCGCCCGCGGACAACGCCGCTGCGTGAAACGCATCCACTTCGCTGGTCGTCTTCGCCCGCAGGCAGATGTGCACGCCGCTCTCCGGCGCGACACGCGCCATGCCTTCGCGCAAGTTGATCCAGAACTCCGGATAGGTCTTGCCGAACCCGATCGTCCGCGGCCGCGTCACGAGGCGCGAAAGGCCCAGCGCGGCGAGCGTCGCCTCGTAGAATTTCGCGGCGCGATCGAGATCGCTGACACCTACGGAGATGTGGTCGATCATGGCCGTGCTCCCTCCCCCGCCGTCATTCCGTGGCACGCGAAGCGTGAACCCGGAATTTCGAGATTCTCAGGTGCGCAACTGCGCACCATGGTTCGGTCCTGCGGACCGCCCCGGAATGCCCCCGCTATACTTACGCCGGCGCCCCCGACTTCACCAGTTTGTAGATCACCGAATCCATCAGCGCCTGGAAGGAGGCGTCGATGATGTTCGGGGACACGCCCACTGTGGTCCAGCGGTCGCCGTTCTCGTCCTCGCTCTCGATCAGCACGCGCGTGACCGCACCGGTGCCGCCGTTGAGGATACGCACGCGATAGTCGATCAGCCTCAGGCCCTCGATGTATTTCTGGTACTTGCCGAGGTCCTTGCGCAGGGCGACGTCCAGCGCGTTGACGGGGCCATTGCCTTCGGCGGCCGAGATCAGATGCTCGCCTGCGACGTCGACCTTGACGACCGCGAGCGCAACGGTGACCCGCTCTCCCAGCGCGTTGTAGCGCTGCTCGACGTTGACGTCGAATTGCTCGACCTCGAAATATTGCGGTACCTTGCCGAGCGTGCGGCGCGCCAGCAGCTCGAACGAAGCGTTGGCCGACTCATAGGCGTAGCCTTGTGCCTCGCGCTCCTTCAATTCCTCGACGAGGCGCGTCAGCTTGGGATCGCTCTTGTCGTAAGCAATGCCGGCACGATCGAGCTCGGCGATGACGTTGGAGCGGCCGGCCTGATCGGACACCAGCACCTTGCGATGATTGCCGACGAGTTCCGGCAGCACGTGCTCGTAGGTCTGCGGATCCTTCAGCACGGCGGAGGCGTGGATGCCGGTCTTGGTGACGAAGGCGCTCTCGCCGACGTAAGGAGCATGCCGGTTCGGCGCGCGGTTGAGCATGTCGTCGAGCGTGCGCGAGACTTTTACGAGGGTCGCCAGCTTCTCCGTCGTGACGCCGATCTCGAAGGATTCGGCAAAACCCTTCTTGAGCTTCAGCGTCGGGATCAGCGAGCAGAGATTGGCGTTGCCGCAGCGCTCGCCGAGACCGTTGAGGGTGCCCTGGATCTGCCGCGCGCCGGCGCGCACCGCGGCGAGCGAGTTGGCTACCGCCTGCTCCGTGTCGTTATGGGCGTGGATGCCGACATGATCCCCCGGGATGTGCGTCGTCACCTCTCTGACGATGGCCTCGACCTCATCAGGCATGGTGCCGCCATTGGTGTCGCAGAGCACCACCCAGCGCGCACCAGCCTCATAGGCCGCTTTGGCGCAGGCCAGCGCGAATCCCGGGTCTTCCTTGTAGCCGTCGAAAAAGTGCTCGCAGTCGAGCATCACCTCGCGGCCGGCGGCCTTCGCGGCCGCGACGCTGTCGCGGATCGAGGCGAGGTTCTCCTCTTTCGTCGTCTCCAGCGCGACGCGAACCTGATAGGCCGACGACTTCGCCACGAAGCAGATCGCATCCGCCTTGGCCTCCAGGAGGCCGGCGACACCGGGGTCGTTGGAGACGGAGCGCCCTGCCCGCCGCGTCATGCCGAACGCGGCAAAGCGCGCATGATTGAGCTTCGGCTTGGTCGCGAAGAATTCGCTGTCCAGCGGATTGGCGCCGGGATAGCCGCCCTCGACATAGTCGATGCCGAGATCGTCGAGCATCGCCGCGATGACCTGCTTGTCGGCCAGCGTGAAATCGACGCCGTTGGTCTGCGCCCCGTCGCGCAGCGTGGTGTCGAACAGGTAGAGCCGCTCCTTGCTCATTGCCCCGCTCCGAGCGCCTTCTTCATCGTGGTGTTGGCGAGCCACTCGTCGTTGATGGTGACGCTGTTGCGCTGCTGGGCAGTGTAGCCTCGCTTGGCGAAGAAGCCCTGCGCGGTGTCGCTGGCATCGACCGAAAGGCTTTGCGCGCCGCGGCCGCCCGCAAGCTTCTCCAGCGCGTCGACCAGCATGGTCGCGATGCCCTGCCCGGCCACGGCCGGATGCACATAGAGCATGTGAATGTGATCGTTGCCGCGCAGCGAGGCGAAGCCGACGGGCGAGCCCTCGAGCGTCGCGATCAGCGTGAGGTCGGCCGCAAGCCGCTTCCCAAACTCCTCGTCCTCGGCCGCCGCCATCCAGGCTTCCTGCTGCGCCTCGCTGTAGTCATCGCCGGTCAATTCCGCGATGCTGGCGGCGAAGATCGCGGCAAGCACCGGCACGTCAGCAGGCAGGAAGGGCCGCAAGCCGGGCTTGGGATGCGCTTGTGCCATCGTGTTCACCACATTCCGTAGAGCTTGAGCACCAGCGCCACGGCGCCGGCCAGCAGCGCGATCTTCAGCGCGATGTAATAGAGCCAGTGCCGCGGGAAAGGCGTATCGGGCCGCTTCATCGTGCGATCTCCCATGTCGTACCTTCCTTTGAGTCCTTGATCGCAACGCCCATCGCGGCGAGCAGATCGCGAATACGGTCGGACTCGCCAAAATCCTTGCGGCTGCGGGCAGCCGTCCGCTCCGCAATCAAGCGCTCGACCTCGTTGGCATCGACCCCGCTCGCCTGCTGCTTTCGTCCTTCCCACTGCGCCGCGCTTTCGGAGAGGAAGCCAAGCAGCCGCAACGAGCCAGCCAACGCGCTCACGTCGTTGCCGCGCAGGCCGTGCAGCGCCGCGATCGCCAGCGGCGTATTGAGGTCATCGAGCAGCGGCTCGATCACGGAAGCTGCGGGTTTCCCGGGCGCGGCGTCGGCTGCGAGGCGGTACCAGTCGTCGAGCGTCTTGGCGCTCTCCTCCAGCGACTTCATGGTCCAGTCGATCGGCGAGCGGTAGTGCGTCTTGAGCATGTTCAGCCGAAGCACCTCGCCCGGCCAGTCCGCGAGCAGCTCATGGATGGTGATGAAGTTGCCGAGCGACTTCGACATCTTCTCGCTCTCGACCTGCAGGAAGCCGTTATGCATCCAGTAATTGGCCATGCGCTCCCGGTGGAAGGCGCAGCAACTCTGCGCGACCTCGTTCTCGTGATGCGGGAACACGAGATCGATGCCGCCGCCATGGATGTCGAAATGCTCGCCGAGATGCTTCCAGGCCATGGCCGAGCACTCGACATGCCAGCCCGGACGGCCCTCGGCCTTGATGCCGGCCGGCGACGGCCATGACGGCTCGCCCGGTTTCGACGGCTTCCACAGCACGAAGTCGGTCGCATCCCGCTTGTAAGGCGCGACGTCGACACGGGCGCCTGCGATCATCTCGTCGAGCGAACGCTTCGACAGCGCGCCATAGCGCGGCAGCGAGGAATTCGCCGCGTTCATCGCCTGCGGCGAGAACAGCACGTGGTCCTCGGCGACGTAGGCAAAGCCGCCGGCGATCAGCCTCTCGATGATCTCGCGCATCTCGCCGATATGCTCGGTCGCACGGGGCTCGACGGTCGGCCGCAAGCAGCCGAGCGCATCGACGTCAGCGTGAAACTGCCTTCCGGTCTGCTCGGTGACCTTGCGAATGGCCTCGTTCAGCGGCAGGCCGGGGAAATCGCGCGCCGCGCGGTCGTTGATCTTGTCATCGACGTCGGTGATGTTGCGGACATATTTGACATGCGCTTCGCCGTAAATGTGGCGCAGCAGGCGAAACAGCACGTCGAACACGATCACCGGCCGCGCGTTGCCGATATGGGCGAAGTCATAGACGGTCGGTCCGCAGACATACATGCGGACGTTGTTCGCATCGAGCGGCAGGAAGGTGCGCTTTTCCCGGCTCAGCGTATCGTAAAGACGCAATTCCATGACAACCCATCCCTCTCGGCCGGGCGTCCAGGGCTCTCAGTGTGATTGAGAAAAGACGGCTCCAGCCAGCGAATCGCTAGCTCGTAATCTCGCGGCAAATGGCGCAAATGGCGAGGAGACCGTGCATGCGTCACATATGGGCCACCACCGGCCCCGGCGTCAAGAGCCGCGAAAATGCCGCTTTTGGCTCCGCAAAGCGCGGACCCACCCCGATGGTTCATGATCCCCTAACCATTTGAGGCCATTCTGGAACCCGCAGTTCCTTCGTTTTTGCCCCGGTATTTTCATGCGATCCCTGCTCGCGCTCATTTTCAGCGCTTCCGTCCTTGCGATCTCCTGCGCTTCCGCCGAGACCCGCCTCTTCATCATCGCCGACCGGTTCGACCAGTGCCTCGCCAAGGGCGACAAGTGCGGCGCATCCGCCGCCCGCACCTATTGCCAATCACGAGATTTTGCCCAGGCATCAAGCTACCGCCGGGTCGATCCCGACGAAATTACCGGCTCCGTCCCCAAATCCGGCGCAAACTGCTCCCATGGCCATTGCGACGAATATGTCGCAATCACTTGCCAGCGCTGAATTCGCGCGGAGCTGGCGGACCTTAGGCCCCATCTTTGGCCCTTGAAACGACGTGACGATGCCGCAGGAAGCGGCTATGGGAGGACGCGCTTGGGCCCCTCAGAGTCACGTGGAAAGTCACATTGGGCCGTGACCTCGCTAGAATGGCGGATATGCCTGAATTCTTGTCTCTCTCCCGTGCCCGCTTCCTCCTTGCCTGCACCGTGCTCCTGAGCACGATCGTGCTTGCCACCGGCGCTTTCGCGCAGGCCGGACCACCCGGCCCGCCGCCTCAGCCCGGCCAGAACGGGCTGGGACCGAACCCGATGTGCGTGCGATTGGAAGGCCAGCTCGCCGCGCTCGATCGCGGCGGCGGTGATCCAGCCCGCGAAGAGCAGATCCGCCGCTATCAGGATTCCCAGGCCAAGCAGCAGGCCGAGCTCGACCGGGTCACCATGCAGGCCAAACGCATGGGCTGCGATTCCTCCGGCTTCTTCTCCCTGTTCAACGGTCAGTCGGCGCAGTGCGGCCCGGTCAACAGTCAGATCCAGCAGATGCGCGCCAATCTGGACCAGATCACCGCCAGTCTCGAGCGCCTGCGCGCCGGCAGCGGCGGCTTCAGCCCGGAGCGCGACAGCCAGCGCCGCTCGGTGCTGACGGCACTGGCGCAGAACAATTGCGGCCCGCAATATGCCAATGCCGCGCAGCCGCAAGGCGGCGGCAACTTCCTGAGCAATCTGTTCGGCGGCAACAATGCGGGCAATCCGCAAGCCATGCCGCCGTCCGATCTCGGCCCGCAATCCGGCACCTTCCGCACCGTCTGCGTGCGGACCTGCGACGGCGCCTATTTCCCGATCTCGTTTGCCACGGTGCCGGCACGCTTTCCCGACGACGAGAAGACCTGCAAGGCGCTGTGCCCGGCGGCGGAAGCCGTGCTCTACACCCATCGCAATCCCGGCGAGGACATGAACTCGGCGGTCTCCATCGGTGGCCAGCCCTACACGGCGCTGCCGACTGCGTTCAAATTCCGCAGCGAGTTCAACCCGTCCTGCTCCTGCAAGGCGGCGGGACAGACCTGGGCGGATGCGCTGAAATCGGCCGACGACAAGGCCGCGGCCGAGCAGCAGGGCGACATCATCGTCACCGAGGAGAGCGCCAGGAAGATGCAGCAGCAGCGGCTCAACAAGGGCACGCCTGCGAATGCCAGGAAGGGGGCAACCCCCGCGCCGACGACGGCGAGTGCGCCGGCCGCACCGCCGCCCGCCGACACCGGCGCGCCGGCGTCGGGTTCGGAGAACAAGCCGATCCGCTCGGTCGGCCCGACCTTCCTGCCGCAGCAGCAGAAGTAGGTCTTGCTCGACAGCATGAGCTGTGTCGGGCTCTTGCCTTCTCCGCTTGTGGGAGAACGTGGCGCGAAGCGCCGTATGAGGGGTTCTGTCCGTGCTCACCGATGCGATGAGCATCGGGAGACAACCCCCTCACCCGAATGAGCTTGCTGTAGCTGCGGAGCTGCCCTCGCCCGCAAGGGCACGATAATTCACATCTCGCTCGCAGCCATTATGGTCAAGCCGTCGCCTACCCCTCGAACGCGTCGATCGACGCCCGGCTCCCGCGCGAGACCAGCGTCTCGTCCGGCGCGGCAAGCGCCTCGCCCTTGTCGCGAAAACGGTTGGTGATGGGATAGCGGCGGTCGCGGCCGAAGTTCCTGGCGGTCACCTTGACGCCGGGCGCGGCCTGGCGGCGCTTGTATTCGGCGACGTTGAGCAGGTGGTCGATGCGGGTAACCACCCCACGATCGAAGCCGGCGGCGATGATCTGATCCAGCGGCTGTTCACGTTCGACCAGACGTTCAAGGATGGCGTCGAGCACGTCATAGGGCGGCAATGAATCCTCATCACGCTGGTTCTCCCGCAGCTCCGCACTCGGTGGGCGCGTGATGATATCGGGTGGAATCACCTCGCCCGCCGGCCCGAGCGCGCCTTCCGGCTTCCAGCTGTTGCGCAGCGCCGCCAGCCGAAACACCTGCGTCTTGTAGATGTCCTTGATCGGGTTGAAGCCGCCGTTCATGTCGCCATAAAGCGTGGCATAGCCGACCGACATCTCCGACTTGTTGCCCGTCGTCACCACCATCAGGCCGGTCTTGTTGGAGATCGCCATCAGCAGCGTACCGCGGGTGCGCGCCTGCAAGTTTTCCTCGGTGATGTCGGGCGGCATATTCTTGAAGATGTCGGACAGGATGGTCTCGAACCCGTTCACGGCCTCCGCGATCGGCAGCACCTCGTAGCGGATGCCGAGATGGCCGGCGAGCTCGCCGGCGTCCGCAATCGAGTGTGGTGCGGTGTAGCGATAAGGCAGCATGACGCCGTGCACCTGGTCGGCGCCGAGCGCATCGACCGCGATCGCCGCGCACAGTGCGGAATCGATGCCGCCGGAGATGCCGAGCAGCACGCCGGGAAAGCCGTTCTTGACGACGTAGTCGCGCAGGCCCAGCACGCAGGCGGCGTAGTCGGCCTTGTCGCCCTCCGGCAGTTCGGCCATTGGCCCGGTGCAGCGCCAGTCGTCCCCGCTTCTGGTGAAGCGCAGGGTGACGACGTTCTCCTCGAAAGCCGGCAGTTGCGCCGCAAGCGAGAGATCGCCATTGAGCGCGAAGGATGCACCGTCGAACACGAGCTCGTCCTGGCCGCAGACCTGGTTGAGATAGACCAGCGGCAGCCCGCTCTCCGTCACCCGCGCCACCGCGACGGACAGGCGCACGTCGTTCTTGTCCCGTGCGTAAGGCGAGCCGTTCGGCACGACAATGATCTCGGCGCCGGTCTCCGCCAGCGTCTCGACCACGTTCTCGTAATCCTCGGATTCCTCAAGCCAGATGTCCTCGCAGATCGGCACGCCGATGCGCACACCGCGAACGGTGACCGGACCGGCGGCAGGGCCTTGCGAGAACAGCCGCTTCTCGTCGAACACGCCGTAGTTCGGCAGGTTGCATTTGAATCGCAAGCTCGCAATGCGGCCGCCGTCGAGCAATGCGCAGGCATTGTAGAGCCTGCCCTCCTCGAGCCAGGGCGTGCCGACCAGCATCGCGGGCCCACCATCGGCGGTCTCGCGCGCGAGGCTCTCGATCGCGGCCCGGCAGGCGGCCTGGAAGGCCGGCTTCTGCACCAGGTCCTCCGGCGGATAGCCGGCGATGAACAATTCCGGAAACAGCACGAGATCGGCCTTGTCCGCAGCAGCTCGCGCACGCGCCGCACGCACTTTCGCCGCGTTGCCCTCGATATCGCCCATGGTCGGATTGAGCTGGGCGAGCGTGACCGCGAATGTGTCGAGACGTTCGGTCATGGCCGCCCCTGTTCGATTCCCGTCAGACGAAGCCCAGTCGCTCGACGATCGCAAAGATCCAGAACGCGCCGGCCATCAACAGCGCGACGCCGACCGCGGCCGAGCCCATGTCCTTGACGCGGCCGATCTGCTTGTCGTGGTCCATCGTCAGCCGATCGGCAAGCTTCTCGATCGCGGTGTTGAGCAGCTCGACCGTCAACACGAACGCGACCGAACAGACCAATTCGACCGTGCGCATCGCCGTCGCGCCGATGAACCAGGCAAGCGGCACCGACAACAGGAGCGCAAAGATCTCCTCGCGGACGGCCTGCTCCGATTGGAATGCAAAGGCCAGACCGTTCCGGGAATTGATCGTGGCCTTCCAGATCCGCAGCAAGGTTTTAGAGCCCCGCAGCGGCCGGCATCGGCTGGGCCTTGCCGACGCGCTCCTGCTTGAGCAGTTCCGCGACCAGGAAGGCCATATCGATGGATTGCTCGGCATTGAGGCGCGGATCGCAGACCGTGTGATAGCGGTCGTTGAGATCCTCGTCCGTGATCGCGCGGGCGCCGCCGAGACACTCAGTGACGTCCTGGCCGGTCATCTCCAGATGCACGCCCCCGGCATGGGTCCCTTCGGCGGCGTGGATCGCGAAGAACGACTTCACCTCGGACAGGATGCGGTCGAACGGCCGCGTCTTGTAACCCGACGTCGAGGTGATGGTGTTGCCGTGCATCGGATCGCACGACCAGACCACCACGCGGCCCTCGCGCTTCACGGCACGGACCATGCTCGGCAGATGCTCGCCGATCTTGTCCGAGCCGAAGCGGCCGATCAGCGTCAACCGGCCCGGCTCATTGTCGGGATTGAGCACGTCGATCAGCTTCAGGAGCTCGTCGGCCTTGAGCGAGGGGCCGCACTTCAGCCCGATCGGATTCTTGATGCCGCGGAAATATTCGACATGGCCGTGGTCGAGCTGACGGGTGCGGTCGCCGATCCAGAGCATGTGGCCCGAGGTGGCGTACCAGTCCCCGGTGGTGGAATCGACGCGGGTCATGGCCTGCTCGTAGCCGAGCAGGAGCGCCTCGTGGCTGGTGTAGAAATCCGTGGCGCGTAGTTCGGGATGCGCCTCGAGATCGAGGCCGCAGGCGCGCATGAAGTTCAGCGCGTCGGAGATCCGGTCGGCAAGTTCCTTGTAGCGGCGGGATTGCGGAGAATCCTTGAGGAAGCCCAGCATCCATTGGTGCACGCTGCCGAGATTGGCGTAGCCGCCGGTGGCGAAGGCGCGCAGCAGGTTCAGTGTCGCCGCCGACTGGCGATAGGCCATCAGCTGGCGCTGCGGATCCGGCACGCGCGCTTCCTTGGTGAAGGCGATGTCGTTGACGATGTCGCCGCGATAGCTCGGCAGCTCGACGCCGTTCACCTTCTCGGTCGGCGAGGAGCGCGGCTTTGCGAATTGGCCGGCGACGCGGCCGACCTTCACCACGGGAACGGCGCCGGCATACGTCAGCACCACCGCCATCTGCAGCAGCACGCGGAAGAAGTCGCGGATGTTGTTGGCGCCATGCTCGGCAAAGCTCTCGGCGCAGTCGCCGCCCTGGAGCAGGAAGGCCTCGCCGGCCGCGACGCGGCCGAGCGCCTTCTTCAGGTTGCGTGCCTCGCCTGCGAACACCAGCGGCGGAAACGTCGCAAGCTGCGCCTCGACGTCGGCCAGGGCCTTGGCATCTGGATAATCGGGCACCTGGAGCACCGGCTTGCTGCGCCAGGACTCGGGCGTCCACCGCTCGGACATCGCACTCTCTCCGTGAAGCGAAAAGTACAACCTGATCTGTGGGTTGCGAGGGCCGCCTTATACACAGGCTGACCGGCGCCCGCCAGTTGTAAATCCATTTCGCACCGCAAGCCCTTGCGAGCAAAGCCGAATTCGCATTTGTTGGCGGCGGCAAGAAACCGAGGGGACACAGACCGCCCATGGACGCGGCCCTGGACGATGTTTTCATCGACGAGATCAGCTTTCCGGCGACCGACGGCTATGCGCTGACCGGCACCCTGTTCCTGCCGCGCGGGGCCAAGCGCCACGCCGTCCTGATCAACTCGGCGACCGCCGTGCCGCGCAAGATCTATCGGGGCTTTGCCTCCTATCTCGCCCATCGCGGCTGCGCGGTGCTGACCTACGACTATCGTGGTATCGGCGATTCCCGGCTGCCGGCGATGGTCGGCTACAACCGACCGAAATCGCTGGTCGGCTTCAAGGCCTCTATGTCGGACTGGGCCGCGCTCGACGTCACTGCCGCGGTCAGCTGGATGCGCGAGCGGTATAATAGCCTGCCGCTTGCCTATGTCGGCCACTCCTTCGGCGGCCAGGCGCTCGGGCTGATCGCGAACAACACGGAGATCTCGCGCGCCGCCTTCGTGGCCTCGCAGGCGGCGACCTGGCGGCTGATGACCGCGCCGGAGAAATACCGGGTTTTCGCCTTCATGAACCTGATTGGCGTACCGCTCGCCCACGCGCTCGGCTATGCGCCGGGCTGGGCCGGCATCGGTGAGGATCTGCCCAAGGGCGTCTTCCTGCAATGGGCCGAGTGGGTCTCGAGCCCCCGCTACCTCTTCGATTCACGACTGCCGGAGCTGGAGAATTTCGCGAGGTTCAAGGGCGAGTTGCGGGCGCTGTGCTTCTCCGACGATCCCTGGGCGACGCGCCCCTCCGTCGAACTGCTCGCCCGCGGCTTCACGGCGGTCACGCCGGAGGTACTGACCGTGCAGCCATCCGACGTCGGGGCCAAGGCCATCGGCCATTTCGGCTTTTTCCGCCCCGCGCACCGCGACACGTTGTGGCGCGGCGTCGCGGAGTGGATCCAGGGGGAATGAGGCTGCGTCAGCGGATGATCGTGGTCAGTGACGAGTAGCGCCTGTTCGGCTTGGCTTCACCCGGCGCAAACTGTGCGAAGGCGTCGCTGACGCGGACTGCCGGCGGCGTATCGCCGGCGAAGCGGAATTCCTGCGGCCGCGGCGCGTAGAAGCTGGCGCGGTAATAGGCGTCGTCGAAGCGTGCCTCGCCGACCCCGAACAATGCGTCGCAGACGAACAGGAGCGCATAGACTCCCGCGACTGATGCGACGATCTCCCTGAGAATTGACATGTTGATGCCCTGCCCTGTTGCGGGCAGGATGCAGATCGGTTCCAAAGCTCAGGTTTAAGGCGCTGCGCTTTCTGTCCGTAGCGTTTGCTTCCGCCGAACGGATTACAGACAAATTTATCGATCTCGAAAAAGAGCCCGCCCGACAGGGACGTCGGGCGGGCCCAGGATTGGCCGCTCGGGAGGTGCTCAGGCGACCGGATTGGTCAGTGATGACCGGCTTCCTGTCGATGTCCGCTATCGCTGAGACGATCGACCCAGGCGATGCCGATGGCCGAGACGATGAAGGTCATGTGGATCAGCACCTGCCACATCACGGCGCTCTCGGTGAAATTGGCCCGCGCGGTGCCGAGATTGCCGGCCTCGATGAAGGTCCTGAGCAGCGAGATCGAGGAGATGCCGATGATCGCCATGGCGAGCTTGATCTTGAGCACGCTGGCGTTGACGTGGCTGAGCCATTCCGGCTCGTCGGGATGCCCGGTCAGGTTCAGCCGGGACACGAACGTCTCGTAGCCGCCGACGATCACCATGATCAAAAGGTTCGAGATCATGACGACGTCGATCAGTCCGAGCACGACCAGCATGATCTGCTGCTCGGTGGCCTCGAACGAGTGCGCGACCAAGTGCCAAAGCTCTTTGAGGAACAGCAGGACATAGACGCCCTGAGCTACGATCAGGCCGATATAAAGTGGAAATTGCAGCCAGCGCGAGCCAAATATGAGCTGAGCGAGCAGGCCGAGCCGCGGCGGCACGGGCTGTGCCAAAGGTGCTTTGGGTTCAGACGTCATTGATCACTCCGGATTGCTGACACGCAGCACCTCAAAGACTGGCAATAACGGGTGCGAGTTCCAGCGTGCCCCGATAGATCATCTCGAACGCGACGTAAAGGATGATGGCGAGGCCGACATAGGCAACCCAGCGCTGCTTCTGGAGCAAGCGGCCAAGCAAGTCCGCGGCGACGCCCATCAGCGCAACCGACAGCAACAGGCCGAAGGCCATGATGTAGGGATGCTCGCGCGCGGCGCCCGCGACCGCCAGCACGTTGTCGAGCGACATCGAGACGTCGGCGGCAATAATCTGCATCGCCGCCTGGCCGAAGGTCTTTCGCTGCGCCGGCGCAGCGTCCCCTCCGCCGCCATTGCTGAACGCGAGCTGCTCGGCATGCGTAGCCTGCTCACGCAGCTCGCGCCACATCTTCCAGCACACCCAGAGCAGCAGCACGCCGCCGGCGAGCAACAGACCGATCACCTGCAGAAGCTGGGTCGCAACGCCGGCGAAGAGGATGCGCAGTGCAGTGGCGGCGGCGATGCCGACGATGATGGCGCGGCGGCGCTGATCGGGAGCCAGGCCCGCTGCGGCAAGGCCGATGACGACCGCGTTGTCGCCAGCGAGCACGAGGTCGATCAGGACGACTTGAAACAGCGCGGTCAGCGCTTCCGCAGTGATGAATTCAGTCATTTTTCATCATTCCCCGATGCCGAGGGATCGAGCCAGTGCGGCTTCTTCCTCTCGATCCAGTCCAGAACCTTCGCGCGCGAGGAGCGCAGCGACGGCACGTCTTCCGCCAGCAACGCGAGGCCGAGCGGCAGCATCCAGACGCCGAGCAACGGCAGAATCGAGAGCACGCCGCCGGCGATCAGCAGCGTGCCCGAGGGGATTCTCAACCAGCGGCTGGACGGTTTGAGAAGATAGGTGACAGTGTCACCCATGCGCGGCGGCAGCCGATCGACGAGCTTGTCGAGCCGCGGATCGCCACCAGCCATCTGGCTGGTGGCGCTCTTGGTGTCCGTGCGCTCGTCCAGAGCTGCGCTCATGCTTACTCCTTCAGGGCGGGCTGAGGCTCGGCGCCGGCTGCGCTCGGCACGAGCGGCTTCGCGCGAGGCAGCACCAGGGTCAGCAAGCGCAACAATTTGATTGCCTGCATTTCGTGGGGATCTACGTCCTCATCCGCTGCAGCAACGCGTTCAGACAGCTCCACCAGATGGGTCGAGAGCGGCAGATCCGAAACCGGCCGCAGCGTGTCGATCACGACATTGGCGAAATCGGGCTCCTCGAGCCGTTCGGCGAGTTCATCGAACATCGCATAGAGCCGTTCGTCCGAAACGTGCGGCGCCAGCTTGCGATCCCGGATGAAGCTGATCACCTCGTCCCGCTCCACGGACGACACGCGCCGGTCGGCAACCGCAACCAGCGCGCCCACGATCACCAGCGCGGCCGCAGCCTGCTCGTTCTGGCCGGGCGGCTCCGTGATCTCGACCGGATGTGAGGTTTTGGCGTCAGACATCGTTGCTCCCTTAACTCGCGAAATGGCCGCGCGGAGCTACGATGGAGACAAATTGTCGGAGAAAAATCACAGAAGGCCCGACGATCGGCCGATCCATCGCAATCGCGCGGGACAGGTCATCCGACATCACGAGGTTGACCGACGTTGTCGGTGTCCTCGCCAGAGGGGCCCGGATTCTTGTTCCACACAGAGATAAAGGTAGGTCAGTAGGAATCAAGGCGAAAAGACTGCGACCAGCCGCCGCATCGGTTCCATTGATCGTGGACGCGCGGCAACGCCGGCCCGTTGCGACGCGCGACGAAGCCAGAGAACCGTTGGCTTTCTGCACGACGACTGCGGCTCGGCAGCGCCGGGAACCATGAGGGTGCGAGAACCGTTGGCCAATCTCGTAACGATGTCCCCCGACAGGAACTCTCATGTGCCGCTGGATCGCATACCGGGGCGAGACGACGTCCTTTGAGCCGTACGTCACCGAGCCCGAACATTCGCTCGTGGCGCAAAGCATCCGCTCCCTCCAGTCCACGGCGGGCTCGAACGGCGACGGGTTTGGTCTCGGCTGGTATGGCGAGCATCCGGAGCCCGGCCTTTATCGCGAGACGCGGCCGGCATGGTCGGACGAGAACCTCCGCTATCTCTGCCGCCATCTGCGCTCGCACCTGTTCTTCGCCCATGTGCGCGCGGCCACCGGCACGGCGGTGACGCGGCAGAATTGCCATCCCTTTGCCTGCGGACACTGGCTGTTCATGCACAACGGATTCGTCGGGAGCTGGAATCGGCTGCGGCGAAAAGTCGAGGCGCTGATTCCCGACGCCTATTATCCGTCGCGGCTCGGCACGACCGATTCGGAAGCCGTGTTCCTGGCGATGATGGGTGCCGGCCTCGAGGAGGATCCGCTCGGCGCAACGCGGCGCGTGCTTCAAGCCCTCTTCTCCTTCGTCAATGAGGGCCAACTCCGCGAACGGCTGCGCTTCACCAGCGCGATTGCCAACGGTCGCGACCTCTACGCCTTCAGGGTTGCGGTCAACGACGACGCGAACACGCTCTATTTCCGCGAGGACGGCGACCAAGTCGTGGTGGTGTCCGAGCCGTTCGACAGGGAAGAGGATTGGGCAGAGGTACCGCCAAATCACGCCCTGATCGCGCGCGCATCGGAAAGCGTGAAGATTGTTCCGTTCGACGCGACAATTTGCAGTGGCACCGGGCAGGAACCCGCTGTTACCAGAAGGATTATCGCCCGCAGGTAATGCCTTTGCCGGGTGGGGATATGCCATTTGCTTCAGACGTTTTGAAACGGCTGCGCCTCGATTCCTCCGATGGCAAGCAGCACGTCGTGATCCGTTCTGCCGGCGGAGGCGGCAAGGTCACCGAATATTCCTTCGGCATCGAGGAGGAATACTTCCTGGCCGACCGCCGCAGCTTCGAGGTCGCGATCGAGACTCCCAATGAACTGTTCGAATCGGCGAATTGGTCGACCGGCGGCCAGGCCATGCGGGAGATGCTGCAATCCCAGCTGGAGGTCGCGACCAATGTCCACGTCGACGTCAACGACGCACGCGAAGAGCTGCGCTTCCTGCGCCGCGAGGTTGCGGGGGTCGCTGCGCAGTACGGCTTCGTGATCATGGCCTGCGGAACGCATCCGGCCGCGGTCTGGCGCATGTCGCAGCCGAGTCCGAAGCCGCGCTACGAGGAGATGATCGAGGACCTGCGGAGCATCGGTCACCGCAACATGATGTGCGGCATGCACGTGCACGTCCAGCTGCCCGATCCCGAGAAGCGGATGGCGGTGATGCGGGCGATGCTGCCGCATCTGCCGCTCTTCATCGCGCTCTCGGCGTCCTCGCCGTTCTGGAATTCGCACAAGACCGGCCTGAAGGGCTACCGCCTCGCCGCCTATTCCGAGCTGCCGCGCACCGGCCTGCCCGAATTGTTCGAAGGCAAGCAGGACTTCGACGACTATGTCGGCGCCCTGCAGCGCTCCGGCGTGATTCCCGATGAAAGCCACATCTGGTGGGCGATGCGCCCCTCCATGCGCCACCCCACCCTCGAGCTTCGCGCGCCCGACACCTGCACCTTCATCGACGACGCCGTCGCCATTGCCTCGCTCTACCGCTGCCTGACGCGGCACCTCTACCTGAGACCTCATCTGTCGAAGGAGGTCACCGCCGTCGAGCGCGCGATTGCGGTCGAGAACAAATGGCGGGCCCAGCGCTACGGCACCGATTGCATCTTCGCCTCCACTGCCGGGCCGGTGACGATCTCGGAGCTGCTCACTCGCGTGATCGACGACGTTGGCGAGGACGCAGCCGCGCTGAACTGCGCTGCCGAGGTCGAGCATTGCCGGACCATCGTGGAGCGCGGCAGCTCGGCCGAATTCCAGCTCCGGACCTATCGCGAAAGCGGCGAAGACATCACAGCCGTGTCACGATGGATCGCTACATCTACGCTCTCCGGAACGAGCCTGCCTGCCCAACGCAGCGCTCCTGCGCCGTCATAGCGCCCGCGCAAGCTTCGGCGAGGAAAGTGGCTTTCCTGAATTCGACGATCGTGGAGAAGGGCGTGAATCGCATCACATTCTGTACCGGCTGCGGCCATGCGCTCGTCCCGATGCTGACGACCGAAGGTCGCGCGGAGCCGAGCTGCCTCTGGTGCGAAGGCTTCGACGCCCGCGCGTTGGACATGGCGAAGTGGGCCGAGAGCCCGTTCGGGAAGCCGGAGCCAGCCCGCCGTCAATCGTTGGATTGACCGGCCTCGAGCGCCGAGCCGCCGGCGTTTGCCGGTCGCCGCGATCTGCACGGATGCACGCCCTTTGCCGGACGTGCCGACAAATTAGACAAGACAAGTTGCTCAACCGGGTTGCGGGCTGCGCGCTCAGGCCAGGCAGGGGGGCGGCCGCTGCCGGTTAAGCTCAGGTTCGATCTCGATTATTTGCGAACCCCGTGCAGCCGCCGAACCCTGCGCGCCGCACCGCGCCCGACTGGCCTGGAATTCGCAAGACGGCATCGGGCCCAATTCCCTGCCCTTTCACACCAAGGAGCGGCAAGTTGCGTGCGCCCAGCTCCGGGATGAGGCTTCAGATCGGAGAATGCCATGAACGTGCATGCTGCCGGAGATCTCAAGTTCACCGGCCTCACCCATCCGAACGGCGCGCGGCTCCGCCTCAGCGAGCAGGATTTCGTTGCGATCGATCGCGACCGGGATGCGAAGTTCGAGGCGACGTACCGACCGCAGGCGCTCTACAATCGCGCCAATGAGGGATTTCACGCCAACAACGAAACCTTCCTCCTGCACGAGGTCGCGACCAATCTGCCGATCTACCGGGCGGACACCGGCCCGACCGATTTCCATCTTCATCTTCCGCCGGGCGGGTTTCAGCTCGTGCTGGTCACTTCGGGCGCGTTCACCTTCGACTATGATGGGCGCTTCTACAATGTCGGTCCCGGCGCGGTGATGCTGCAAAGCGCGATCGTGCACCGCCAGCTGTTCTACACATGGTCGGGATTGTCGACCGAAGAGAATCTGAAGACGCCGCAGACGGTGGTGCCCGACCCGATCTCGATGGGCTTTTCAGGCAAATTCCTCGAGGCTTTCATCACCGACCCGACAACCTTTCCGAACCCGACCATCGTCGGTCCGGACCAGATCGACGAGGCAGAGACGCCCCGTGTGGCTTGGCGCCATCCCCTGCACGACCGGCCGGCCGGCGCCGGCTTCTGGCTGCAGGATCCCCTGGCATTGGATGCGCTGTACAAGCCGCTCGGCGAAAGTTCGATCAAATCGGCCATGCCGGTCCACGTGCGCGATATCGGCATCGAGATTCCGAGCGGCCATCTCGTCACCGGCCACGTCATCGCGACCGATCCGCGCGGTCAGTCGCTGCTGCCGAAGAGCACGTCTGTCGCCGCGGACGCGACCTTCTTCGCCAGGGGCGAGGTCGTGATCTACCGCGTCATTCGCGGAACCGCCGAATTTCAGAGGAAGGGCGGCGGGAGCTTCGAACTTTGCGCCGGCGACGTGGTGACGGCGGGCAAAGATTCCATCAGCCTCGCAGGCGTCGGCGAAAACACCCAGATCCTGCGGCTCGGCCTGCTCAAGGGCGTGAACGAGCTGCGCAGCTGGACGCCGACCCAGCGTGACGAGATCGACGGCCTCGCCGGCCAGATCATCACGCAAAGGGACCTACGCCCCCTGCGCACCGAAGGCGAGCCGGTCGGATATCTGTACGGCTGAAGGCTACCCCGTCGCCTGACGCACGTGGCGTGCGGTCGGCGTGCGCATCGTGACGAGCTCTTCGGCCGCGGTCGGATGCAGCGCGATCGTTGCGTCGAAATCGGCCTTGGTCGCCTTCATCTTCACGGCGATCGCGACCGCTTGCGTGATCTCGGCCGCGGCATCGCCGACGATGTGGCAGCCGAGCACGCGATCGGTCGCGCCGTCGACGACGAGCTTCATCAGCACGCGGGTGTCGCGGCCCGACATCGTCGCCTTGATCGGGCGAAACGTCGTCTTGTAAATGTCGACGTGGCTGAATTGCGCGCGCGCCTCGGTTTCGGTGAGGCCGACGGTGCCGACTTCCGGCTGCGAGAACACCGCGGTCGCGATGTTGGCGTGATCGACCCTGACCTCGCGCTTGCCGAACACGGTGTCGGCGAAGGCATGGCCCTCGCGGATCGCCACCGGCGTCAGGTTGAAGCGGTGGGTGACGTCGCCGATCGCGTAGATGCTGTCGACCGAGCTTCTGGAGAAATGGTCGACGGCGATACCGCCGTTTGCGGGATTGATGGCGACGCCGGCATTCTCCAGGCCGAGATTGGCGACGTTGGGATGACGGCCGATCGCGAACATCACCTGATCGGAGGCGACGCTCGAGCCGTTCGACAGATGCGTGGTGAATTCCTCGCCGTGGCGATCGACCTTGGTCACGGTGCAGCCGGTGAGGATGGTGATGCCCTGCTTCTCCATCTCGCTGCGGACATGGACTCGAACGTCCTCGTCGAACCCGCGAAGGATGTTGTCGCCGCGATAGATCACGGTGACGTCGGAGCCGAAACCCGCGAATATGCCGGCGAATTCCAGCGCGATGTAGCCGCCGCCCTGGATCACGATCCGTTTCGGCAGCTTCTCGATATGAAACGCCTCGTTGGAGGAGATCACATGCTCGATGCCGGGAATCGCTGCGCCGTGGTTGGGCGCGCCGCCGGTGGCGATCAGGATGTACTTCGCGGTGATCTTCCTGTCGTTCTCGATCAGGCGGACGGTGTGCTTGTCCTCGATCACCGCGCGGCTCTTGACGATCTGCGCGCCCGACTTCTCGACGTTGGCCGTGTAGGCCGCCTCCAGCCGCGCGATCTCCTTGTCCTTGTTGGCGATCAGCGTCGGCCAGTCGAAGCTGGCCGGCGGGACGGTCCAGCCGAAGCCCGCGGCGTCTTCCAGCTCCTGGCGAAAGTGCGAGCCGATCACGAACAGCTTCTTCGGCACGCAGCCGCGGATCACGCAGGTCCCGCCCATGCGATACTCTTCCGCGATCATCACGCGGGCGCCGTAGCCGGCCGCGATCCGGGCGGCACGCACGCCGCCCGAGCCGCCACCGATGACGAAGAGGTCGACGTCGAATTCAGCCATTGTCCACTCCGACCCCTTTCAAGAACGACCTTTTCAGATAGGTGCGCTCAGATCTCCTTGCCACGCTTGCGCATCTCGGCGCGGAAAGCGCCCATCACCGTCTCGGAGAAGTTCTGGGCCCAGGAGTTCATGAAGGCCATGCTGAGGCCGATGGCGCGCGGCTCGGCCTCGATCAGCTTCTTGCCCAGCGGCGACTTGTAGAAGGTGGCGAGGTCCTTCAGCTCCTGCTCGGTGAACTCGCTGGCATAGATCTGCGCCATGCCTTCGCCGATCTCGTTCTGGCGGCCGGCGAGTTGCTGGGCCACGACCGGCGCAACCTCGTTGAGCTCCTTCTGATAATTCAGGTTCTGCTGAATCAGCGCGATCTTGGTCTTCTCGACGACGCCGGGCACCGCGCCGGCATACATCGCGGTCGCGTTCTTCATCTGCAGAATCTCCTTCGCCGCCGCGATCGCGGCCGGCGACGCCTTCGGCTGGGCCGGGGCGGCGGCAGCCTTGGGCTGGGCCGGCTGCTGGGCGACGGCCGGGGCGGCCGAGACGGCCAGTCCCACAGCGAGAGTCGCGGCCGGCAAGAGTTTCAACACGTTCTTCATTCCTGGTCTCCTTTCGGCTTGCGCCGTTCAATCACGCGAATTCCTTCGCCGCCCGCCAAAACGGCCGAGCTGGCCAAGCCGATGAACAAACCATGCTCGACCACCCCGGGGATGGCGCTCAACGCCTTGGCAAGACCGGGGGGATCCACAATACTTCCGAGCTGGGCATCGACGATCCAGTGGCCACCATCGGTGACGAAAACGTGGCCGTCCTTGTCCTTGCGGACCGCCATTTGCCCGGAAAGGCCGCATTCGGCAAATGCCTTTTCGATCGCCCGGCGGGTTGCGCCGAGCCCGAACGGAATCACCTCGACCGGCAGGGGAAACTTGCCGAGCGTCGGTACCCATTTGCTGTCGTCGGCAATCACGATCATGCGATCCGAGGCGGCGGCCACGATCTTCTCGCGCAAAAGCGCGCCGCCGCCGCCCTTGATCAGATTGAGCTCGGCGTCGATTTCGTCGGCGCCGTCGACCGTCAGGTCGAGATGGTCGATCTCGTCCAGCGTCGTCAGCGGCACGCCGCAACGCTCCGCATCAGCGCGCGTGGCCTCCGAGGTCGGCACGCCCACCACCTTGAGCCCGGCGGCGACACGCTCACCGAGCAGCTCGACGAAATGTTTGGCGGTGGAGCCGGTGCCGAGCCCGAGCTGCATGCCGTCGCGCACCGCCTCGAGGGCGCGCGCCGCCGCCTGCCGCTTCAACTGGTCCATGTTCACGTCTGCGCCCGCCCCTGAATTCGTGAGCCGCCGACAGCGGCCGCTTTCGGCGGCCTATGTAGCCTCGTTTTTCTGGCGGGAACAGGCCTATAAGGTGATCTTATGGGCCCGCCCCTTGCGTCGATCCGGCCGGCCCGATAGCGCTTGGTCATGACCTCCCCTCACACCATCGTCTTCGATCTCGACGGCACGCTTGTGGATACGGCGCCCGACCTGATCACCGCCTTGAACTACGTGCTCGACCGCGAAGGGCTGCCGCCCGTGCCGATGGCCTCGGCCCGCAACATGATCGGCGCCGGCGCCCGCAAGCTGATCGAGCGGGGGCTGGAGGCCGAGGGCCGTACGGTCACCCCCGCGGACATGGACCGGATGACGGCGGATTTCATCGCCTATTATGCCGACCATATCGCCGTCGAATCCCGGCCATTCGAGGGACTTGAGGCCGCGCTCGACCACTTTGCGGCGCAGGGCCATCGTCTCGCGGTCTGCACCAACAAGCTCGAATGGCTGTCCAGGCGGCTCCTCGACCAGCTCGACCTCAGCGGTCGCTTCGCGGCGATCTGCGGCGCGGACACGTTTGGCGTTCAGAAGCCGGATCCGACCATCTTCCGCCAGACCGTGGCGCGCGCTGGCGGGGAGATGAAGGCCAGCATCATGGTCGGCGACGCCGGAACCGACGTGGGCGTCGCGCGGCGGGCCGGCGTCCCCGTGATCGGGGTCAGCTTCGGCTACACGGACGT
This sequence comes from Bradyrhizobium sp. in8p8, assembly GCF_000426845.1. Taxonomy (GTDB): domain Bacteria; phylum Pseudomonadota; class Alphaproteobacteria; order Rhizobiales; family Xanthobacteraceae; genus Bradyrhizobium; species Bradyrhizobium japonicum_C. Next base: position 824,689 of record NZ_AUGD01000002.1, read on the forward strand.
CCCGATCGCCGATCTGAAGCCGGACCGGCTGATCCATCACATGCGCGATCTGCCGGAGGCCGTCACCAGCCTGACGACGACAAAACTCGCAGCAAGCCACTGAGGCCGTTGAGGTTTTTGTCAACATCCACAAGGCTCCGCGCAGCAGGCTGCGTTCACAGCGACGGGAGCGCATGACGGTTCGCCGTTTTGCGTCGGAACCGGGTTGGCAATACGCACCGAGCGAGCCGACGCAACATCCGAGGACGAGGCTGCACTGCCCGAGGACTGAACCCACGTATACCACCCGATTGTCCTTGCCGCGTCCGATGCTTAGATTGCCTTAACTGCACCGCTGAAACAGAGGTGCGCCCGTCACATTGACAAGGCCTCTCGCATGAACGGATCCGCCGCATTGTCGAGCCCGATGACCGATCCGTTCGGGCGGACCATCAGCTATCTGCGTGTCTCGGTCACAGACCGCTGCGACTTGCGTTGCTTCTACTGCATGTCCGAAGACATGACGTTCCTGCCGAAGGCCGACCTGCTGACGCTGGAGGAGCTTGACCGGCTCTGCACCGCCTTCATCGCCAAGGGCGTGAAGAAGCTGCGACTCACCGGCGGCGAACCCCTGGTCCGCCGCAATGTCATGACGCTGGTGCGCTCACTGTCGCGGCATCTTTCCAGCGGCGCCTTGAACGAGCTGACCCTGACCACCAACGGCACCCAGCTCGCCAGGCACGCACGGGAGCTCGCCGATTGCGGCGTGCGTCGCATCAACGTTTCGCTCGACACGCTGGATCCCGGTAAGTTTCGCGAGATCACCCGCTGGGGCGAGATCGACAAGGTGTTGGAAGGCATCGAGGCCGCGCGCGCCGCGGGGCTCGGCGTCAAGATCAACGCCGTGGCCCTGAAGAACCTCAACGAAGACGAGCTGCCCTCGTTGATGCGCTGGGCCCACGGCAAGGGCATGGGTCTGACGCTGATCGAAGTCATGCCCATGGGCGAGATCGGGTCGGGACGGATCGACCAGTACCTGCCGCTGTCGCTGGTGCGGGCCCGCCTCGCCCAGCAATTCACGCTGACGGACTTGGCCGAGAGCACGGGCGGACCGGCCCGCTATGTCAGCGTCGCCGAAACCGGCGGCAAGCTCGGCTTCATCACGCCGATGACCCATAATTTCTGTGAATCCTGCAATCGGGTACGCATCACCTGCACCGGAACGCTGCACACCTGCCTCGGCCACGAGGATGCCTCCGACCTGCGTAAACCTCTGCGTGCATCGAGCGACGATCTATTGCTTGCGGATGCGATCGACCGCGCCATCGGACTGAAGCCGAAGGGCCACGATTTCATCATCGACCGCCGCCACGACCGCCCCAGCGTCTCCAGGCACATGAGCGTCACCGGCGGTTAGAAGCCGGCCGCCACACGGGTTTATACGGGGCTTATTCCCCTTAACTATCAACAAACTTCCGATTGACTGGCGGCACGCCCGCTGGTTTGGTGCGGCTGCCTCATGCCTGCGCGGCGAGACAAGCCACGCGCCATCTCGGCGCAGTCAAGACGGCCGGGGCACAATCGGGGGAGGACCTATCGTTGCAAGCGCTCCTTAAGCTGAGCAGCAGGATCGACGCGTTCACGCGCTGGACCGGCAAGCGCATTGCGTGGCTGATCGTGCTCGCCGTGATCATCTCTGCAGTCAACGCGATCATCCGCAAGACGTTCGACACCTCGTCCAATTCCTGGCTCGAACTGCAATGGGTGCTGTTCAGCATCGTCTTCCTGCTCTGTGCGCCCTGGACGCTGCTCGACAATGAGCACATCCGCATCGACATCGTGAACAACACGCTGCCGAAGAAAGCGCGCAACGTGATCGACCTGGTCGGTCACGTGTTCTTCCTCATGCCGATCTGCATCATCATGATCATTACCGGCGTGCCGTTCTTCCTGCGCTCCTTCGAGATCAACGAGCAATCGGGCAATGCAGGCGGTCTTCCGCAATGGCCCGCCAAAGCCCTGATCATGATCGGGTTCGCTTTCCTGCTCGTCCAAGGCATCTCCGAGCTGATCAAGCGGATTGCGGTGATGCGCGGATTGATACCCGATCCGCACGAATCCCAGGTGTCGGCGCTGGAGGCCGAAGTCGAACATCTCGTCGAAGCGATCGAGAAGAAGTAGCCGTTGGCGACGGTGTAGGGGGGAATTCATGACCGCATTCATCATCGCCAATATGGCGCCAATCATGTTCGTGTCGCTGGTCGTCATGCTGCTGCTTGGCTACCCGGCGGCATTCTCGCTCGGCGCCGTCGGCCTGTTCTTCGCCATCATCGGCGTCGAGCTCGGTCAGTTCCACCCCGACTTCCTCCAGGCCTTGCCGGAGCGTGTCTACGGCGTGATGAACAACGACACACTGCTCGCGATCCCCTTCTTCACCTTCATGGGGCTGGTGCTGGAGCGGTCTGGCATGGCCGAGGATCTGCTGGATACCATCGGCCAGCTGTTCGGCACGATCCGCGGCGGCCTCGCCTATGCCGTGATCTTCGTAGGCGCCCTGCTCGCCGCGACCACCGGCGTGGTCGCCGCCTCCGTGATCTCGATGGGTCTGATCTCGCTGCCCATCATGCTGCGCTATGGCTATGATCGCCGCGTCGCGGCCGGCGTCATCGCCGCCTCCGGCACACTGGCGCAGATCATTCCGCCCTCGCTCGTCCTCATCGTGATGGCCGACCAGCTCGGCAAATCCGTCGGTGACATGTACGAAGGCGCCTTCATCCCGGGCCTCGTGCTCGCCGGCCTCTATGCCGGCTACGCCTTCCTCGTCAGCATGATCTTCCCGGCGGCCGCGCCGGGCCTGCCGAAGGAGGCCATCGGCTTCCGTGAGGACAATGGCGACCGCGGCCTGGTCTCGCTCGGCTTCCTGTTCCTTGCGAGCTGCGTGTTCGGATGGTTCATGATGCGAAATTCGACCGTGCACGGAGCCGATTACGTCGTGCTCAGCATGTTCTATGGCATCATCTTCGCGTTTGCGATCGCCGTGCTGAACTGGGCCGTCGATAAGCTGACCGGCTTCCGTTTCCTCTCCAAGATGGCGCAGCAGACCACATTCGTGATGGTGCCGCCGCTGTTCCTGATCTTCCTGGTGCTGGGCACGATCTTCATCGGTATCGCGACGCCGACCGAAGGCGGTGCGATGGGTGCTGCCGGCGCCCTCCTCCTGGGCGCGGCGAAGCGGCGGCTGAGCTGGGACCTGATACGTCAGGCCACGGAATCGACCGCCAAGCTGTCGGCTTTCGTCGTGTTCATCCTGGTTGGCGCCCGCATCTTTTCGCTCACCTTTTACGGCGTCAACGGGCACGTCTGGGTCGAGCACCTGCTCACCTCGTTGCCCGGCGGCCAGGTCGGCTTCCTGATCTTCGTCAACGTGCTCGTGTTCATCCTGGCTTTCTTCCTCGACTTCTTCGAGCTGGCTTTCATTGTGATCCCGCTGCTCGGGCCGGCCGCCGAAAAGCTCGGCATCGACCTGATCTGGTTCGGCGTCATTCTCGGCGTCAACATGCAGACCTCGTTCATGCACCCGCCGTTCGGCTTCGCCCTGTTCTATCTGCGGTCCGTCGCGCCGAAGGAGCGCTACACGGATCGCATCACGGGCAAGCGGATGGACCCTGTCACGACCGGCCAGATCTATTGGGGTGCGGTGCCATTCGTCGTCATCCAGATCATCATGGTCGGCCTGGTCATCGCGTTCCCGGCGATGGTGATGCACTACAAGGGCGTCCAGACCAACATCGATCCCAGCACGATCAAGATCGAGGTGCCGCAGATCGAGCTGCCGCCACTGGATTTCGGACCGCCGCAAAAGTAGCGAGGCGGGAGTACAGTCGCGCTCTTGCCCTCCCTGCAGGGAGGGTAGCGTATATGCACACTCGGCAGAGATCGTGATGCCCGGGCTTGTCCCGGACATCCATGTTCTTGGGCCCGCGAATGAAGGCGTGGATGGCCGGGACACGTGTCTGGCCCGGCCATGACGCTGTGGAAGCAGCGTTGACACACCTCAGGCGCGACTGCCCTCCCCTCCCGGGGAGGGCGAAGATACCGTTTGGTCTGCCAACCTGAACCGCACCGTGAACTCCGCGCCGCCACCGGGGAGATTTGTCACTGCGATCGTGGCGGCGTGATCGTCCGCCACCGCGCGCACGATCGAGAGCCCCAGCCCCGCGCCGTCGCTGCGCCGGCGGTCGGCGCGCCAGAAGCGTTGGAAAATCAACTCGCGATCGGCTTCCGGGACGCCCGGACCGTAATCGCGTACGCGCACCGAACCGTCGTCATGCACCTCAATCTCAACGGAGGTGTGTACCGCGGTAAACTTGATGGCATTTTCGGCGAGGTTGAAGATCGCGCGCTGGAGCATCTCCGAATTGCCATGGATCAGGACGGGCGAGTCGGCGCCCTTCAGCGCGATGTCCTTGTTCTGCGCGATCGCTAACGGAGCGATCGAGCCGACCACCTCGGCGCAGACGGCGCGCAAATCCGCGGTCTCGCCGGGATCGAGCACCAATGTGTCGAGTTCGGCGATCTCCAGCAACTGGGCGACAATCCGGCTCATGGCTTCGATGTCCGCATGCAGCGCCCGGCGGGCCACCCTGTCGCCGAGCGTCTCGATCCGCGTGCGCAGGATCGCGAGCGGCGTGCGCAACTGATGCGCGGCGTCCGCCGTGAACTGCCGCTGCACGCGAAACCCGCCCTCGAGGCGATCGAGCGCCTGGTTCACGGCGGTGACCAGCGGCATGATCTCGCTCGGGATCTGCGCGGTCGGCAGACGAATGTCGGTGCGGGCCGGGCCGATATTGCTGGCTTCCTGAGAGGCCTTCCACAATGGCGCAATCGCGCGGCGGAAGATGATGATGTCGATGGCGAGCAGGACCAGGAGGATCGGGATGGTGATCCACCCTACCCGCCGGAAAAAGTTCGAAACGATATCGTCGATAATGACGTCCCGGTGCGCCAGATCCTCGGCAACCTGGATGCGCACCGTCTTGCCGGCGACCTCCCGAGTGACGCTGGCGCCGGAGATGGTTTCGGAGAAACGGGAGAGCGCCGTCGCCGCTGAGCGTCGGTGGGAGGAGAACAGCAACCGGCCGTCGGCATCGCGAATGTCGAACTGGTAGCGTCCGTAGGCGTCCGAATAGAGTCCCTTGAGGCTGTCCGGCAGGTTGAAGCTCAACGTGCCGTCCGGCTGCGCGACGACGCGCTCCGCCAGCACCTCGGCCTGCGCACGCATGGCATCGCGATGCAATTGGTCGATCTCGGAGTTGAGCAGCCAGAACAGAACCAGGGGCAGGAAGATCGCGACCACGGCGACCGCGACGATGTGCAGGAACACGATCCGCGAGATCAGCGATTTGAACGCGAGCGATCTGACATAGCCCCCGGCGGGCACGCTATCTCTCCTCGGTCATGAGATAGCCGACGCCGCGGACGGTGTGGATCGCGACTTTCGCACCGTGCTCTGCAAGCTGCTTGCGCAGCCGCGAGACATAGACTTCCACTGCATTGGATGCGACCTCGCCGTCGAGCCCGAAGATGTGGTCTTCGACGTTCTTCTTCGGCACCACCCGCCCCTGCCGGCGCAGCAGGATCTCGAGCACCGAGGCCTCGCGCGCAGAGATGATGCGCGGCTGGTCGTCGACGAAGATCTGGCGGCTCTCGGTGTCGTAGACGAGGTTGGCGAGATTGAGGGAGCGGCCGAGCAACTGGCCTGGCCGGCGCAGGATGGCCTCGAGCCGCGCCACCAGCTCCTCCATCGCAAACGGCTTTGACAGATAATCGTCGGCCCCGCTGCGCAGACCGGTGACGCGGTCCTGCAGGCCCCCGCGCGCAGTCAGCACCAGCACCGGCAGCGGCTCCATCTCGAGGCGCAGTTCGCGCAGCACCGACATGCCGTCGCCGTCAGGCAGACCGAGGTCGAGGATCATCGCGGCATAGCCGACGCTGCTCACCGCCTCGCGCGCCTCGGCCGCGCTCCCGACGATATCGCTCTGGTAGCCGGCCGCAGCCAGCCCCCCGGCAACGAGCCGTGACAGCTCGACATTGTCCTCGACGATCAGAAGGCGCATCGTAGGCTCGCCGGATGCTCCGGAATTGACGCACGGCTCGCGCCGCGTCCGCGCTCTTTTCCAGCATTCGGACCGCCGCGGCCAGAGAAAAAAGCACTGGTTGGCCTTTTGCTCTGTCAGGTCCATGTAAGCCACGCCGCGCATCGCCCAAGAAATGGCTGGGCCCACGCAGCCGATTCAAAGACCTGGTGTGGTCGTCATCGCCCCGCCGGTTGAAGAATTGGTCCGCGGAACGTATTATTTTTGCTTGGTTGAGTCCAAGGCTCAGGATCAACGCCGGGAGAAGCCCGATGCCTTACTTCCCACCGAACGAGAACCAGGACTTCCGCGTCTGCAAGGTACTTGCCGATATCTTTTGTGCAATCTTGATCGGGACCTTCTCGGTGGCCTTCTTCGGCTGGCTCGGCGGTCTCGTCGCATTTGTCATCGTCGAAGCAAGCCTCCTGGCGCTCGATTGGCTCATTCCAACCAAGGATGATGCCGCCGGCGTTGTTCGCTAAAGCATGATGAGCTGAGGCTTGCTCGCTGCGATGACGGAGGTGCACTCCGTCCCGCCGCGTCGCGCCGACCTCTGCGCAGGCGGGCGAGTTGAACACCCTCGCATTCGAATCAACCTCGAGCGGCGTTGGATCGGCCATGGCTGCTGCCAGAGCACGATCAGGAAGGTCGCGCAGCGGCTTATTGGAAAGATTATGCAAAGCGACAAGCTAAAGCTGGATCGATTGTAGAAGCAGCCACCAACCGTCAGAAGGCCTTGAGCAAGTCACCACCGAAACGTTCTTGTCGGGATCGAAGCGCATCGCGATCTCAGTCCAATGACGCAATTTCGGATTTGCCGATCATGCATGTCTACCACTGTTTTGCCCGACGGGTCAAAAAATTCGGCTATTCTGGATCAACTTCGCCGCGATCCCGCCAAGCTGTTGATAATTCTCGCGCCGTCTACTGTGCATGGGGTTGTTTTCGAAGTTCTTGTTTGTCCCCCCCATGGATGCGCACGCCAACGCCCCGGAGCCTTGCTCCGGGGCGCCGCATCCGACCGAAAACGCGCTCAGCTCTGCGAGCGGCGCGCCATGAAGATGTCGTAGCCGACCTCGGCCACCTGGAACCAGGAGTAGCCGTCGCTCGTGAACTTGGCGAGCGAGTCGTGCACCTTCTTGAAGTTGGGGTTGGTCGCTGCGACTTCGGCGTGCAGCTCCTTGGCGGCCTTGTGGCAGGCATCCATGATCGACGGCGAGAAGGCGTGCAGCTTGGTGCCGCCCGCCAGCAGCTTTCTCAGCGCCAGTGGATTGGCGTTGTCGTAGCGAGCCATCATGTAGTTGTTGGCGTAGTGGCCGGCCTGCTCCAGCACGCTCTGGTAATATTTCGGCAGTGCGTTCCACTTGTCGAGGTTGACGAAGGCCATCAGCATCGGCCCGCCTTCCCACCAGCCGGGATAGTAGTAGTGCGGCGCAATCTTGTAGAAGCCGAGCTTCTCGTCGTCGTAGGGGCCGACCCATTCGGCGGCGTCGATGGTGCCCTTCTCCAGCGCCGGATAGATATCGCCGCCGGCGAGCTGCTGCGGCACCACGCCGAGCTTCTGGAGCACGCGGCCGGCGAAGCCGCCGATGCGGAATTTCATGCCCTTCAGGTCCTCGGGCGTATTGACCTCTTTCCTGAACCAGCCGCCCATCTGGCAGCCGGTGTTGCCCGCGAGCAGCGATATGACGTTGTAGCTCTTGTAGAACTCGTTGAGCACGTCGCGCCCGCCGCCCAGCATGTACCAGGCCTGGTTAATGCGCATGTTGGGACCGAACGGCACGGCTGAGCCGAAGGTGAAGGTCGGGTCCTTGCCGAAATAATAGTAGGACGCGGTGTGGCCGATCTCGCAGGTGCCGTTCTGCACGGCGTCGAGCACCTGGAGACCCGGGACGATTTCCCCTGCCGCGAAGATCTGTATCTGGAATTTGTTGTCGGTCGCTTCAGCAACCATCTTGCACATCATCTCGGCGCCGCCAAACAGCGTGTCGAGCGATTTCGGCCAGCTCGTCGGCATGCGCCATTTAATTTCCGGCAGCGACTGCGCGATCGCGGGAGCCGCGAGCGTGGCGGCACCGGCCGCACCAAGCCCTGTGACCTTGATGAAGTCTCTTCTCTTCATGATTTCCTACCCTGATGGATCTGATTGTGGAGCCTTCTTGCCGAGGCTTTGAGGGCAGCATGGAACATCGCGGGGCCGAATGCCACCCCGATCGCACCGCGGCCAAAGAAAAAGCCCGGCCTCCCTGAGGAGGCCGGGCTCATGGTCTTGCGATGTGAGCCGTAGATCAGCCGCGGGTGCGCGAGCGGATCATGAAGCTGTCGTAGGTGTATTCGGCAACCTGCCACCACAGATATTCGTCGGAGCGGTAGGCCTGCATGGCGTCGATCGCCTTCTTGAACTCGGCGTTCTTGCCCGAGATCTCTGCCCACAATTCGTTGGTCGACTTGAGGCAGGCTTCCAGCACCTCGTTGGTGAAGGGCCGAAGCTGGGTGCCGCCGGCGACCAGACGCTTCAGTGCCGCCGGGTTCTGCATGTCGTAGCGCGCGGCCATCCAGGTATTGGCATGGGCGGTCGCGTTGGTGAGGATCGCCTGGTAGTTCTTCGGCAGCGCATTGAATTTATCCAGGTTGGCGAAGGCGTGAACGGTCGGACCGCCTTCCCAGAAGCCCGGATAATAGTAGTACTTGGCGACCTTGGCGAAGCCGAGCTTCTCGTCATCGTAGGGGCCGACCCACTCGGCCGCGTCGATGGTGCCCTTCTCCAGCGCCGGATAGATGTCGCCGCCGGCGAGCTGCTGCGGCACCACGCCGACTTTCTGCAGCACCTGGCCGGCGATGCCGCCGATGCGCATCTTGAGGCCGGACAGGTCGGCAACGGTCTTGATCTCCTTGCGGAACCAGCCGCCCATCTGCGTTCCGGTGTTGCCGCAGGGGAAGCCGATCACGTTCGACTTCTTGAAGAACTCGTTGGCGAGCTCGTTGCCGCCGCCCTGATAGAGCCACGAGTTCTGCTGGCGCGCATTGAGGCCGAACGGCACCGAGGCGAAGATCGCGAAAGTGGGGTCTTTGCCGACATAGTAGTAGGACACGGTGTGGCACATATCGACCGTGCCGTTCGTGGTCGCATCGAGCGCCTGGAGGCCGGGGACGATTTCGCCGGCGGCGAACACCTGGATCTGGAACTTGTTGTCAGTCATCTCGGCGACGTACTTCGCCACCTGCTCGGCGCCGCCATAGATGGTGTCGAGCGACTTCGGGAAGCTCGAAGTCAGGCGCCACTTCACCTCGGGCGAGGACTGCGCGATCGCCGGTGAAGCCACTGCGGTCGCCGCCGCGCCTGCTGCCGACACTTTGAGAAAATCACGACGCTTCATCTTCAGGTCTCTCCTTGCTGGGGCGTTTCCCCTTAACTTCTCTTATGCCGCCGCTCATTCCGGCGACGCGGTAAGCTCGCGTCGAACCGAAGGGGCTTGACTGCGGTGCGCCTTTAACACGGCCGGCCCGGTTTCGGAACGCGACAATGGCATGGCGGGGCTCTACGAAAGTCGCATGTCCCCGGAGGTTGGCGGGGCAACCGGTTCAGGCCACGGCAATGACGCCCTTCAGCTGGTCCCGGACCCGGCCCGCAATGGCGCGGTAGATCGCCGCATGAGGGCCGTCCGGCTCGCTGTCAACCACGGGATTTCCGGCATCCGAGGTGGCGCGAATCGCCATGTGCAGGGGGATCTCGCCCAGGAACGGTACCCCGAGCTTCTCAGCCTCGTGCCGGGCCCCACCATGGCCGAAAATGTCCGAGCGCGTCCCGCAATGCGGGCACTGGAAGTAGCTCATGTTCTCCACGATCCCGAGCACCGGCACGTTGACTTTCTTGAACATGGCAAGCCCCCGCCGCGCGTCGATCAAGGACAGGTCCTGCGGGGTCGAGACGATCACGGCGCCCTTGAGCGGCACGTTCTGCGCCAGCGTCAGCTGGGCATCGCCGGTACCCGGCGGCATGTCGACCACCAGCACGTCGAGCTTGCCCCACTCGACGTCGCGCAGCATCTGCGTCACCGCCGACATCACCATGGGACCACGCCAGATCATCGCGGTCTCCTCCTCGACCAGGAAGCCGATCGACATGATGGCGAGCCCGAAACGCCGGAGCGGAATCATCTTGCGCTCCTCGTTCAGCTCCGGCTTGTCGCGCAGGCCCGTCAGGCGCGGCACCGAGGGGCCGTAGATATCGGCATCAAGCAACCCGACCTTGAGGCCGAGGTCGCGCAAGCCAAGCGCCAGATTCAGCGCGGTGGTCGACTTACCGACGCCGCCCTTGCCGGAGGCGACCGCAATTACGGCGGCAACGCCCGGGATTTCCGATTGCCGCGCCATCGGCGATTGGCCTCCCTGCGGCGGCTTGTGGGCATGCGCCGGCTGCACGCCGGGCGTGCCGCGGCTCGGCTGCGGAGGTGGCGGCGGCGCGGAGCCCGGCTTGCGCTCGGCCGTCAGCGCCACCATGACGGTGGTGACGCCTGGAATGGCGCGCACGGCGGCCTCCGCTTCGGCCCGGACCGATTCCCAGGCCCTCGCCTCGGCGGCATCGACATTGATCGAGAAGAACACCTTTCCGTCGGCCGCGCTGATTGCGCTCAGCACATTGGCATGGGTGAGCGCGACCCCGCGGGGCGACTTGACCCTGGTGAGGCTGTCGAGAACCTGTTGCTGCGTCACGCTCAAAGCGCATCTCCTAGAGTTGAGGATGCCCCATTAGAGCGGAAACGCCCAAAAGGCTACTGCCGGCCGATATCGTCGGCCTTTTCGATGGGCGCTCCCCCCTGCTCCCTGGCAGCCTCGTAGTTCAGCTCGATCATGACGCCGTTTGGGTCGTGGACGAATATCTGCCAGAGCTCACCGCCGGGCACCTGACGGGCCTCGAACTTCATCCCCTTTGACGCCAGCCGCTGTTTCATGCCGTCAAAGCCGCGACTGACAAAGGCGACGTGGTGGACAACGCCTGAATCCGGCTTTTGTGGCTCAGCGGTAGGGGAAATATCGACGAGATGCACCACGGGCTTGCCCTCGCTATACATCCAGGCGCCCGGGAAGGCGAAGTTCGGCCGAGCGCCTTTTTCCAGGCCCAGCACGTCCTCGTAGAAGCGAACGGTCTCGGCCAGATTCCGGGTCCGGATGTTGAAATGATCGAGGACGCCAACACTCACGCCGCCCATGCTCTCGCTCCCTCATTTTGAAGTCCTTGGGTCCGCCATCCTAGCACAGGGGGCGGCCAAACGAAGCCGTTGCCCTCTGGCCTCAAGGGTTTATGGTGCGCGTCCAGTCCGCCCTCACCGCGGAACCCAGGCATCCCTTGCTTGGCAAGAACCGTAAAACCCAAACTACGGACAAGGTACCACAATGGCTAAAGTCGCTTTCCTCGGCCTCGGCGTGATGGGCTTCCCCATGGCCGGACACCTCGTGAAGAAAGGGGGCCATGAGGTCACCGTCTATAACCGCACCGCGGCCAAGGCGAAGGAATGGGCGGACAAGTTCGGCGGCAAGACAGCACCGACCCCGAAGGCCGCCGCGGAGGGCCAGGACTTCGTGATGTGCTGCGTCGGCAACGACAATGACCTGCGCGCAGTCACGATCGGACCCGACGGCGCGTTCGCCGGCATGCGGAAGGGTGCGACCTTCGTCGACCATACCACTGCCTCCGCCGAGGTTGCGCGAGAGCTGGATGCAGCCGCCACCAAGGCCGGGTTCAAATTCGTCGACGCGCCGGTCTCCGGCGGCCAGGCCGGCGCCGAGAACGGCGTCCTGACCGTGATGTGCGGTGGCGCGGAGGACGCGTATTCCGGCGCCGAGCCGATCATCACAGGCGCCTACGCGCGGATGTGCAAACTGCTCGGGCCCGCTGGCTCCGGTCAGCTGACGAAGATGGTCAACCAGATCTGCATCGCCGGTCTGGTGCAGGGTCTCTCCGAGGGGATCCACTTCGCCAAGAAGAGCGGCCTCGACGTGGCCGCGGTCATAGAGACTATCTCGAAGGGGGCCGCACAATCCTGGCAGATGGAAAATCGCTACAAGACAATGAACGAGGGCAAGTACGATTTCGGCTTCGCGGTCGAATGGATGCGCAAGGATCTCTCGATCGCGATCGCCGAGGCCCGCCGCAACGGCGCCAACCTGCCCGTTACCGCGCTGGTCGATCAGTTCTATTCTGAGGTCGAGAAAATGGGCGGCAAGCGCTGGGATACGTCGAGCCTGCTCGCACGCCTGCAACGCTGACGCTCGGTTACGGCCCGGTCCAGGGTCGCGCAGCTTCGACTTCGTCGCGGCCTCGGCCGCGACGAAGCTTCAGCTAGGCGGGCGAACGGAAAACCATAATCTTCGGGGGGAGTCTTGCTTAGCGTGATCGCCGCCATTCTCGTCGTTGCCTGTGTCGGCCTAGCGCTGGAGCGTCGACGGGGACACCCCGAGGTCGCCAGGCGTGGAATCTATCGACGGCTCTCCCGCCTCATCACCAGCCCGCTCATCGTTGCTATCCTGATCCTGACTGCATCACCTTCGCAGACTCTGGCCGCATCGCTCGATGGCGCCAGCATTGGCCCGCAATGGGCGCTTCCATTTGCGGGCATGCTGCTGTCCATCGCAATATTTCCGCTAGCAGCACCTCACTTCTGGGAGCATCATCAAGGCAAGATTGCCGCGATGTGGGCCGCCCTGATCGTGCTGCCGCTTGCAATCTGGTACGGTCCGCTTCCAACCATCCAGGCACTCGCTCATACCGCGCTGCTCGAATACGTCCCGTTCATTCTGCTGCTACTTGCCCTGTTCACGGTCGCCGGCGGAATCGTGGTGCGCGGCAATCTCCACGGCTCCCCGGTCCTGAATACGCTGCTGCTCGCGCTAGGCACTCTGATCGCGAGCGTCATCGGCACGACCGGCGCGTCGATGGTCATGATCCGGCCGGTGATCCGCGCCAACGACGACCGTCGGCACAACGCCCACGTCGTGATCTTCTTCATCTTTCTTGTGTCCAACATCGGCGGCTCGCTTTCACCCTTAGGAGACCCGCCGCTGTTTCTGGGCTTTCTGCGCGGCGTGGACTTCTTCTGGACGACGACGCACCTGTTCCCCCAGACCACGTTCGCTGCCTGGATTCTGCTTGTCCTGTTCTTTTGCATCGATGCTTATCTTTACCGCAAGGAAGGCCGCGTCAAACCGGACCCAACTCCGGACAATCCCCTGCGGATCAGCGGCGGCCTCAACTTCGCTTTGATGGGAGTGATCATCACTGCGATCCTCTTGAGTGCCAAGCTCGACCTCGGCGGATTTGAAGTTCTGGGCACGCACCTCCAGCTGCAGAATCTTCTGCGCGATGCCGTGATGATCGGCGTCGTGTTCGCATCTCTCGCCGTCACCTCGAAGGAGGACCACGACGCGAACGGCTTCTCCTGGGGCCCCATAGTCGAGGTGGCAAAGCTGTTCGCCGGCATCTTCATCACCATCATCCCCGTGCTTGCAATTCTCAACGCGGGCAAATCCGGCGCGTTTGCCTCCGTCGTGAACATGGTCACCAACGCCGACGGGACGCCGAACAATGCCGCCTATTTCTGGTTGACCGGCGTGCTCTCATCCTTTCTCGACAATGCGCCAACCTATCTCGTCTTCTTCGAGCTTGCCGGAGGCGACGCCAAGCAGCTGATGACAAACGGCGCCGTCACCCTTGCGGCGATTTCCGCAGGTGCGGTGTTCATGGGCGCAAACTCCTACATCGGCAACGCGCCCAACTTCATGGTGTACGCGATCGCGCGAGCGGGCGGCGTCGCGATGCCGGGCTTCTTCGGATACATGGCCTGGACCTCCGTCCTGCTGCTGCCCGTGTTCGCATTGGTCACGCTCGTTTTCTTCAAATGAAGGCGCCGGCGCCTTTCCGCGGACTGAGACCCGGACGACGGTGGATTAACGCCCGGTTAAGGTAATTCTTTAGCTCCTTAAGTCACCTCTTAAGGATTTCTTGCCAGAGATAGACAATGCAGAAGGCCCGCGTCCGGCGTGGGCAGGAATCGTGTTGCTTGATGAGTAACCCCGCTGAAAAGCCCGAGGTCGTGCAGCTTCCGGCCGAGCCGGTGAGCGCTCCATCGGCGAGCAGCCGAAGGGCTGCGGCGCAGCGGGTGCGTGAGGCACGGGACAAGTTAACGTCGACCAGTGGAACCCGTCCGGCTTTCGACGCCGAGATGCTGCGACAATACGCGCAAACGCGGCTGTCGGCCTCCTACGTCGTCATGCTGCTGGTGGTGGCCACCGGCGTGCTGTTCGGGCTGTGGATGCAGCCGATCCCGGCCGCGGCCTGGACAGTCGGCATGCTCTGCATCCACGCGGCGATGATCCGGAGCTGCCGGCGCTTCCTGAGCGAGCCCGCCTCTCCGACTGCGACGCGCGCCTGGCGGACGCGCTTCGTCGTGATCGATCTGCTCTATGGCCTGTGTTGGATGGCGATCCTGATCCATCCCGTGCTCGACATGGTCACGGAATCCCTGATGATGTTCCTGATGCTGCTCGTGATCGCAGTATCGAGCATGCTCGCCGCCAATCTGCCGATCGCCGCCCTTGCCGCCACCGCGCCGGTCGCGGTCGCAATGGCACTTAGCCTGGCGATGACCGGCTCGCTGGACAACTACATCCTGGCCGCGCTCGCCCTCGCCGCCGAAGGCTACTTCGTGTTGCTGGCGCACCGCCTGCACTCCTCGACCTTCGCCACGCTGGAAGCGCGCGCCGAGAAAGACGCGCTGATCGGCGAGCTCGAACAGGCCAAGGCGATCTCGGACGAAGCGCGCCACCGCGCCGAAGCCGCCAACGTCGCCAAGTCGCGCTTCCTGGCACAGATGAGCCATGAGCTACGAACGCCGCTGAATGCGATCCTCGGCTTTTCCGAGGTGATGAAGAGCGAAATATTCGGGGCGCATGCGGTGCCGGTCTACAAGGAATATTCCGCCGATATTCACAATTCGGGCGTACACCTGCTCAACCTCATCAACGAGATCCTCGATCTGTCGCGGATCGAGGCCGGTCGCTACGAACTCAACGAGGAAGCGGTGTCGCTGGTCGGTATCGTCGCCGACTGCCATCATTTGATGAAGCTGCGCGCATCGAGCCGCGGCATCACCATCCACGAAGTATTCGAGCAGGGCATGCCGAGGCTCTGGGCTGACGAGCGCGCGATCCGCCAGGTCGTGCTCAATCTGCTATCCAACTCGATCAAGTTCACACCTCAAGGCGGCGAGATCTGGCTCAAGGCGGGATGGACCGCCTCGGGCGGACAATATCTCTCGGTGAAGGACTCCGGCTCCGGCATCCCCGAAGACGAGATTCCGGTTGTGCTCGCCTCGTTCGGCCAGGGCTCCAACTCGATCAAGTCGGCCGAACAGGGCGCTGGCCTCGGTCTGCCCATCGCCAAGAATCTGATCGACCTGCATGGCGGCACGTTCACACTGAAATCGAAACTGCGCATCGGCACCGAGGTGATCGTCACCTTCCCGCCGGAGCGCGTGATGAGTGCGCTTGCGCCGCTATCGGATGATGCTCCGCCGCTCCAGCCGGAGAGTTCCCCTCTGCCGGACGAGAAACGCCGGCCGCGGCACAAGCCCATCATGAGCGCCGGCACAGGCTCCTAACGAGATGCTTGCAGAAATGTCCGACGATCCATCACTATGTCCGAATGAGCAAAGAAACGCCGTGCGTTGCCGTCTGCATGATCGATCCCAAGACCAAGCTATGCTTCGGCTGCGGCCGAACCTTGCCCGAGATCGCGCGCTGGCACGCCATGGAAAGCGCGGAGCGGCTCGCGACCATGGCCCTCTTGCCGGCGCGGATGGCGGAAGCCGGACTTACGCCGACCGGGGGATCGCCGAAACGCATCTGACCCGCCGGCTTGTGTTCGGAGGCGCGCGATGATCCGCTTCCTGCTCGTTTTCGTCCTGCTCGCCGGCACGGCAGGTGCCGTCGTCGCCTATGGCGACGCCGGTCAGATCGCACGCGCCAGCCACAAGGTTTCACACATTTTTCGTGCCCAGGCGGCGGCACCGGCCCCTGCCGTGCAGATCCCGCGCGGCCAGGGCGGCGAATTCGCGCTGCGTGCGAAGATCAATGGCGTCACCGCGCCAATGGTGATCGATACCGGCGCGACGTCGGTCGTGCTGACCTGGGAAACCGCAAAAGCAATCGGGCTGCCGCTCGAGATGCTTGAATATGACGTCGACCTGGAAACTGCCGGCGGCCGCACCAAGGCAGCCCGCCTCACGCTCGATCGTCTCTCCGTCGGTCAGCTCGTGGAAAAATCGGTGCCCGCTCTCGTCGTTCCACGCGGACAGATGAAAACCAATCTGCTCGGCATGAGCTTCCTCGATCGCCTGGAGAGCTGGGGCGTGCGCGCCGACACGTTGATGCTCACCGGCTATCCGGAGCTCCAGCGCAGTCCCCGCCGCTCGCGCACGGCCGTCAACTAACCGACTTACGCCGCCTCCACCGGGACGCGGGCGCCGATACGCGCGATCGCATCGCGCAGCACCTCGAGACCAGCGCCGGGCTTCACCCCCTGCTCGGCCAGATGACGACGGAAGGCTCGCGCGCCCGGCACGGCATGGAATGCGCCGACGAAATGCCGCGTGATCGCGTGCAGCCGCGTGCCGCGCGCGAGCTGCTGATCGATATAGGGCATCATCGCCTCGAGCGCTTCCTGCATGGACGCGTGGGGCGCCGTCTCGCCGAAGATCTCGCCATCGACTGACAGCAGCCGCCATGGCTCCTGATATGCGGCGCGCCCAAGCATCACGCCATCGACATGGTCGAGATGTCCTTTCGCCTCTTCGAGGCAAGAGATGCCGCCGTTGATGATGACAGGCACATTGGGCATCGCGCGCTTGAGACGATAGACGCGATCGTAGTCGAGCGGGGGAATGTCGCGGTTTTCTTTCGGAGACAATCCGTTGAGCCAGGCCTTGCGGGCATGCACGATCAGCGTGTCGCAGCCGGAGGCGACCACCGCATGTGCGAGTGCATCGAGCGCGGCTTCCGGGTCCTGATCGTCGATTCCGATACGGCACTTCACCGTGACCGGAATGGCGACGGTGCGCTTCATTGCAGCGACGCATCTCGCCACCAGCTCCGGCTCTGCCATCAGGCAGGCACCGAAGCGGCCATCCTTCACGCGATCGGATGGGCAGCCGACATTGAGATTGATCTCGTCGTAGCCGAAGGCCTCGCCGATCCGAGCAGCTTCGGCAAGGTCACGCGGATCCGAGCCGCCGAGCTGAAGCGCCACCGGATGCTCGCACGGATCGAACCCGAGCAGCCGCTTGCCGTCGCCATGAATGACGGCCCCGGTGGTAAGCATCTCCGTATAGAGCAGCGCCCGCCGGCTTAGGTGACGGTGGAACACCCGGCAATGCCGGTCGGTCCAATCCATCATCGGGGCCACAGAAAAGCGATAGTGTTGATATTCCAATTACTTATCCTATTGCCTCAGCGGGCCAGAACAGGAACTAGCGCGGACGTATGCACTCTAACTAGCCAGAATTGCACACGCTTGTACCGCATTTGATCTCCCGGTGCACACGTAGCGCACACGAAATCGGGGTGGAGTGCACACGCAATGCCGGCCTTTACAAAACTCGAATCGGGGAGCTGGCGCGTTCAGGTCAGGAGGAAGAACGAGTATGTCGCAAACGCGTTCGTTTGAGCTGCTGCCGGTTTGATGGACACCGGGTTAAGCTAATCCCACCTTGCGCTCGAACTCAACCGGGCTGAGACAGCTGATGGTCGAGTGCCTGCGGGTGGCGTTGTAGAATCTTTCGATGTAGTCGAACACATCGGCTCGTGCCTCGTCTCTGGTCCTGTAGGTTTTGCTTTCCGTCCGTTCGGTCTTGAGCGAGGAGAAGAAGCTTTCCATCGCCGCGTTGTCCCAGACGTTGCCGGAGCGGCTCATGCTGCAAACGATGCCGTGGTCGGCCATCAGTCGCTGGAACTGATCGCTCGTATACTGACTGCTTGATCGGAATGATGCAGCAGCGCATCCGGCTTGCCGCGGCGCCAGACAGCCATCAACAAGGCGTCCGTCACGAGTTGTGCCGTCATGGCGGCACTCATCGACCAGCCCACCACCTGGCGCGAGAACAGGTCGATCACCGCCGCCACATAGAGCCAGCCCTCGGCCGTCCAGAGATAAGTGAAGTCGGCGATCCACTTCTGGTTCGGCCGCTCGGCGACAAACCGCCGGTCCAGCAGGTTCGCTGGCATGCTCTCGAGTTGCCGATCGCCACTGTCCTTCGGCAAGCGCCGGCGCCGCGGCCGCGCTCGCAAGCCTTGCAAGCGCATCAGCCGCTCGATGCGGTGCAGGCCACAGTCAGCCCCGTCGGCGAGCACGTCACGCCACACCCGGCGCGCGCCATAGGTGCGGTCACTCGCCAGGAAACTGGCCTTGACCTTACCGCCAAGCTCTTTGTCACTGCGGGATCTGGCGCTGGGAGAGCGGTTCAGCCAAGCATGGAAGCCCGACCGCGACACTCCCAGTGCTTCGCATAGCCATGCCACCGGCCAGACCGCCCGGTGCTTCGCGATGAAGACGAACTTCATGTCGCTTCCTTAGCGAAGAAGGCTGCGGCCTTAGGTCTGCACGCTGGGAGACGCCCACCGGCAAGGCCTTCGGGCTGCTCTACCTCGGCTCCAGCGCCAAGCTTGCTTTCGTCGAGACGATCCTTCGAGACCGCGCCGACGGCCGTAACGGCGACTGCGTCATTGAGGAAAGTGAGATCGAAAAGCGCTCCATCGCGACCATCAGTCCCGCCGTACCCCTCACGTTGGTGCATCACACCGGCGACGGCCCTATAAAAATGGGCGTCCCGTCCGACGTGGCCGGCGCACGTGACCAGTCGATGGCTCAGCACTTGTCAGTACGTGCAGTCGCGAGACACCGTGAGGGTAGCTCTGCAGAAGGTGAAGATGAGGCGGCCATAGAGCGCGCCCAAGCTCAGCCCTGAAGTGGCCAAGCGGTACGAATTGCCGAGAGCACGGGCAATTTCGAGCCAGCACGTGACCTCGTTGTGCACGGGCGTCATATGGATTCCGGCCAATGGCAGCATCAGGAGTTGAATGCCGATCTCGCTCATGACAGCATGGCTCCGGCGCGCGGGAGCGGCATGAATTGCGCAAGATAGGCGCTGCGCCATTGATAGGGCGTATCGCCGACGAACCGCTTGAACACAGTCGTGAAGTGTGCCTGGGTCTGGAATCCTACGGTCAATGCGGTGTCGACTAGGGAGACGTCCCCCTGCTTCAGCAGCTCCTGGGCGCGCTCGATCCGGCACTTCAACAGATATTCGTGAGGCCGCATGCCGACCGCTGCCCGGAACTGCGCGGCAAAGTGCATCCGGCTCAGCCCGGCAACGGCTGCGAGGTGCTCAAGCGTGATCTTCGCGCCCAGGTTTTCGTCGACATATTGCATTACGCGCTTGAGGCGCCATTTCTGCAACGATCGCACGGTACGACGCGCACGGCCCTCTCGCTCTTCGACATCGGGCTCGGCCTCCCTGCGTTGGGTCACTGCCTGCGCGCTGGCGCGGTGGGTCAGAATGGCAAGGCGCAATGCGTCGGCCAGGATGGCGGAATGCGGATGGTGCAGTGCCTCCGTCGCTGCAAGCGCATCCGAAAGCTGCCGCAGCACGGGATCGATTAAGTCCCTTGGACGGCTCTCGGACCTCTGTGCATCCGGCGCCTCGATAGCGAGGGCGACATCGAGATGACCCCGAGGCAGCGTCGTTCCCTCGCAGCCGGCCTGATCGCAATATCCCGAAGGCCGACTTCTGCCGCCGAGGCTTGAGATATCGATCGAGCCGATCGCATGATCCTTGGTGGTAAGCGGCCGTGACAGCTGTAGCGACATCGTCGAATCTCCTTTTCCCCATTTCGACTCGGCGAAGCCTGACCGGCTTGTCCGAACGTCATGGCAGCAGAGTAATTCGACGGGCCCCGCGCTCCATTCTACGGGCGGGTGAACCGGTAGGTTCTCGGGTTGATCGCATCATACCTAGGTATGATCACGCCCTCGTCGTTGGGTCGGATGGCGGCGGGATAGTGCCCGCATGACGACTCGACTGGCCGCACTGCTTGATACAAGTGCGGTAAGTTGACGCGCTTCGCTTGGCAGATTCGCGTAGAATCACTTTTTCCTGCGGAATTGCTGCCCCTCATCGGCCGCGCGGCGCTCGGCCGATAAGGCCGGTCTTCCAAGAGAGCACGAAAATCGCGCAGTGGGATGTTGTCGGCGCGATCAAATCGCGGCATCAACGCCGCTGGAATGATGCGAACGAAACTGGCGACGATGACGACTCCTGACCGGGCCACGCATTCGTCCACGAGCCGTGTGGGCCTGCGGTTCTGGTCAGCCTTCCTTGCCCTCGCGGTCTTCCTCGTCGATGTGCTGACGCCGCTCGAGGGCGCGATCGCCGTTCTCTACGTTGTTGCGATCCTGCTCGCAGCGAGAACGAACAGGCGGAACGACATCCTCGTCGCGGCGTGTGGCTGCGCGATGCTGACGATAGCGGCGTATCTCCTCTCGCACGATCTGCACCACATCGCCTCGCCGGCCCTTCGCGCCGTGGTGAGCCTCGCAGCCATCGCCATCACCACACTGCTCGCGCTGCAGAATCATGCCGCGACCAATCGCCTGGCGGCACAGGCGCGCCTGCTCAATCTCTCGCATGACATGATCTTCGTCCGCGATCACGCCGGCGTGATCAGCTTCTGGAATAAGGCCGCGGAGCAGACCTATGGCTGGCCGGCGGAAGATGCGCTCGGGCGGTCCGCCGACGAGTTGCTGCAGACCACCTATCCCGATAGGCGAGAGACCATCGAGCGTGTTCTGCTCGAGACCGGACGCTGGGAAGGCAGAGTGAAGCAGCGCACGAGGGCCGGCGCCACACTCACGGTCGATGCGCGCTGGGCCTTGCAGCACGACCATCTCGGCAAACCGGTCGGCGTGCTCGAAACGCACACCGATGTCACGGATCGCGTGGCGGCGCACAGCGCGCTGGTGCAGAGCGAGCAGCGATACCGCCGGATGTTCAACGCAAGCCGGATCGGCGTCGTGGAGGAGGACTGGACAGACGTACGGGCCACGCTGGGAGCGCTGGACACCGGCGGCGCCGAATTGCGCGACCATCTGGCACGACATCCCGATGTCGTCCGCTCCGCCCGCAGGCTTGCCAGGATCA
Organism: Bradyrhizobium sp. in8p8; assembly: GCF_000426845.1. Lineage (GTDB taxonomy): Bacteria > Pseudomonadota > Alphaproteobacteria > Rhizobiales > Xanthobacteraceae > Bradyrhizobium > Bradyrhizobium japonicum_C. The sequence continues at coordinate 846,050 of NZ_AUGD01000002.1, forward strand.
TCGACGTCAATCCGGCCATGCAGAGGATGGCGGGCGCCGACGGCGCTTCGGCCTTCATCGCGAATGTGGACAAGCTCCTCAGCGAGAACGACCGCAGCTTCGTCGGCGCATTGCTGGCCTTCACGGAAGGAGAGCCCTTCTACGAAGGCGAGACCGAGATCGTCAGGCTGGACGGCCGCAAGGTTCCCGTGCTGTTCACGATCAGCTTTCCGGCCGATCCGGATGGAGATCGCAACGTGCTCGCTTTCGTCATCGATATCACCGAGCGCAGACAGGCGCAGGATGCGCTGCTCGCCGCACAGGCCGATCTCGCGCATGCGGCGCGCGTCGCCACCTTGGGCGAGATCAGCGCCTCCATCGCCCACGAGGTGAACCAGCCGCTGGCAGCAATCGTCACCAGCGGCGAAGCCGGCCTGCGGTGGCTCCGACGGGACGTGCCGGACCTGAGGGAAGTCGCCACCACAATGGGCCACGTTGTCGCCCAGGGCCGGCGAGCCAGCGAGATCGTGGCTCGGATCCGCAGTTTCCTGAAGAAGGCACCGCCCCAGCAGGACGAGTTGCAGATTGACGAGATTATCGAGGAGGCAACCGCTCTGGTAGCCCGCGAGTTCGCGAAAGACGACGTCGCCCTCGCCATGGAGATGGAACCCGGCTTGCCGCCGATCCGCGGCGATCGGATCCAGCTTCAGCAGGTTCTCGTCAATCTGCTGATCAATGCCGCCCAGGCCATGTCCAGCCAATCCGGTTCCCGCCTCGTCACGTTGCGCACCGGCACCGTCGATGGCGAGAGCCTCGCAATCACGGTGCAGGACAGCGGCCCCGGCATCAGCCCAAACGACCTGCCGCGCCTGTTCGATCCGTTCTTTACGACGAAGCACGGCGGAATGGGCATGGGGCTTGCGATCTGCCGAACGACGGCGGAAGCTCATGGCGGCCAGTTGTCGGCAGAGAGCATCCCTGGCTCGGGAGCGACTTTCCGCCTGACGTTGCCGTTCAGCAAACACCACGCCTCACCATGACACGACCAAGCCAAGCGCATCCGCCGGCCACCTCCTCCAGTTCAGTCGTCATCATCGTTGATGACGACGCAGGCATTCGCGCCTCGCTCGACAGCCTATTCCGGTCGGTTGGCCTCGAAACACGCCTGTTCGGCTCGCCGGCCGAACTGCTCGGCGGCACGCTGCCTGACGGCCCGGGCTGCATCGTGCTGGACGTCAGGCTTCCTGGCGTGAGCGGGCTAGACCTCCAGGGCCAGTTGACCCGCCAGGGCATCAATTATCCCATCGTCTTCATGACGGGCCATGGCGACATTCCAATGTCGGTGCGTGCGATGAAGGCCGGCGCGGTCGACTTCCTCTCCAAGCCTTTTCGCGATCAGGATATGCTCGACGCCGTGACGACAGCGCTCGAGCGCGACGCGCAGCACCGCGCCGAAGCCGCGGCGAAGGAGGATATCCGAGCTCAATACGAGACCTTGACGGCACGCGAACGCGAAGTGATGGGCCATGTTACCGCCGGGTTGATGAACAAGCAGGTCGCTGGCCTGATCGGGCTCAGCGAGATCACGGTCAAGATCCATCGCGGCAACGTCATGCGCAAGATGGGCGCTAAGTCGCTGGCCGACCTCGTTCGCAAGGCCGAGGCGCTCGGACTTTCCCAGACCCGCAGGACTACGGACCAAACCTGAGTATAGTTTCAACAAGGGCGACCAACGGTGCATAAGGGGCCATCAGCCGCGCAACGGGAGATGTCCTCCTTGCGGAACACCGCGGCCAGGATGTGTGCCAAATGGCCAAGACCCCAGTGATTGCGATCGTGGACGACGACGAAGGCGTTCGCACGTCCCTCGCAAGCCTGGTGCGTTCGCTCGGCTATGAGGCGCACGCCTATGAGTCCGGGGTCGATTTCCTGCGACAACCACCGGGAAACGATCCGGAATGCATGATCGCCGACGTCCAGATGCCGGTCATGACGGGCGACGAGATGCAGGCTAAGCTGGTTGCCTCCGGCCGCCGTTTCCCGATCATCTTCATGACGGCATTTCCGAGCGAGACGGTGCGCCAGCGCGTGATGGCGGCGGGCGCGCACTGCTACATCGGCAAGCCCTCGAGCGGCGACGAAATCATCCGCTGCCTCGAAGAGGCGCTGGCAGGCGCCGGACCACAATAGTTTCCCCGTTCATGAACTCGCCGCCGCATTACTGATCCTGAATCGAGGCCATGCAAACCCCATGACACTTAGGCCATTGATCTTTCTGCTCCAATCAACGGCCATGCGATCTCCGGCCCCACCGCTGCATTCGCAAAATTTAACACGGTTTAAGCAACTCTAACGAGCCTTGTGACCCGTCCAGACGTATCGTTCGAGCATGGACCAACAAGGTTCAGCTGCGGTGACGCCGCAAGTTGGATCAAGGACGGGACGAACGATGTTCACCGATGTGCAAGCGGCGGGCGCCCGGCTGACGTATCAACCCAGCCCTCGCGAACAGGTTTTGCCCCAGGGGCAACGCGCAGTTCCCAACGAGCGAAGATGGCGCCAGCCTGAGCAGCCCACCGGCAATGGGCGTGACGACATCATGATCTCGCGGTGGACCTCCACGCAGGCGGCGGTGGGGCGGGAGGAAGCAACGACGCCAACAGACCGGTACTTCTTCGCCATCGCTCTGAAGACGACCCGTCTCAAGCTGACCAGAGGCGCTCAAACCATATTCGACGGCATCATGCCCGCGGGCACGCTCTATGTCGGCGCACCGTCAAAGTCGCTTTGCGCACATTTCCATGCGTCATGCGATTTTCTGCACTTCCACGTTCCGGCAAAATGTCTGCCGTTATCGCCGACGGGAGAGCACCCGGTCACTCCCGAGGAGTTGAACGACATGGTTCTACTGCGCGACCCGTTCGCCGCGCAACTCGCAAAGGCGCTGACCGAACACGGCCATCCGGTCGACCGCGACTTCGCGCGTTGCATCGCCCAGACTTTGGCAATGCATGTGGCCCGGCGCGAAGCGCCGCGCACGAAGGTCAACGCTCTGCCGAAATGGCGTCTGCGCCGCATCGAGGACTATGTCAGGACGCATTTCGACCAATGCATCAGCCCGTCGGACCTGGCTGGAGTCGCCGGACTATCGCGGATGCACTTCGCCGCGCAGTTTCGGGCCGCGACCGGGTACCGACCGCGTGAATATCTGCTGCATCAGCGCGTCGAGCAGGCGAAATCCCTGCTGCTGAACTCCGAGACCTCCCTGGCCCAGGTGGCGCTGGCGGTCGGCTTCTGCACGCAGGCGCACTTCTCCACCGTCTTCAAGCGCATTACGGGCAACACTCCGGCACGCTGGCGGTGCTCGAGCCGGAACGCCCAGGCCTCATCCGCGCCGGCTGGCGACGATCCAGCTTCGGGGCGCAAGGCCGTACCTCACCTTCTGCCGTATGCGCTTTCGTGAATGATGCGAAATGAGAAACAAACCTTGTTTCGTGAAATACTTCTCCCGCCCGATCGGCGACGCTGGAGATGTTAGTGACTGAGAGCCCAAGTCACGGCTCGCGCCTCTCCTCCCAGGCCTACGAGCATTAGGGCCGTCCTCTCGCACAAGGAGGACGGCCCCTCTTTTTTGGCAGCCCACGCGCCTATTCGAGGCTGGAGGCAATTGAAGGGCATTTCTCATCGGTGAGCCAACGCGCAGCCAGATGCGTACACCCACAACACTCCTGAAATCATCCAGCGCATGCGCCGGCGGATCGGGCCGGATGCCCCTGACCATCGCGCTCAACGCGTGTCCTGGCCCACGCCCCAGAAACGCCGTGGCGCGGGCCGCCAGACAGGCCTGCAGCCAGCTCTCCCATTGCGCGGTTTGTGAGATCTGCGCAGCGAGCTTGTCGAGACCTGTCTCGGCGGAGACGATGGGAGCGCCGTCGATGCCACTCAGCACACGCGCGCCGCCGCCCGGCGGGAATGCCGCGGATGCCGATCGCAGGATATCGCGAAACTCGGCCAACGCTTCGGCGAGCCGTCGCGTGCGGAGGCAACCTCGACAGGCAGATCCTTGGCCGATGCATCTCCATTGCGGCCGCGGTGCCCGCAGCGACTGCGCGAAAAGTCAGGGCACGAAGACCAGCCGTCGCCGACGCGGGTGGACGCATCCATGGCTTCCGCCCGGCGCGCCACGATATCCAGCCGGGCCGCGACCTCGCCGACACTCTAGCCGGCGACATGACGCTATTCGGAATCGCCTCGTCGAGCGCGACTGCAGCATCCAGCGCCTGCAAGGTGCGTATGATTTGGCCGCGCAGTTGCGAACCCCCGAATAACCAAGGTCCAGCTTCTTCGCGGCCTGGGGCCGGTCGTTCCGGTCGGATTCATGGAAATTTCAAATGAGGCAGTCAGGCCGGCGGGAGTGCTGTCTCTCCCGCCGTCCCTCCCTTCGCCGGCCGTGCGTCAGGACCGGCAAAACGCGTCGTGGTCAGCGCGCGGCCTGCTGATCGATGCTGCGCGCAGCGCGGGTGATCACGGCCGCCACTTCCTTCGGATGCGATTCGTAGACCGAGTGGCTGGCGCCCGGGATCACCGTGGTGTGGCTCTTGGCGCGGTCATAGTACCAGCGCTCGAGATCGGGATTGATGATCTGGTCGCTGCCGGCAACGATGCCCCAGCTCGGCGTGGTCTTCCATGCCGCCGCCGTCAGCGGCGTGCTGAACACCTGTGCGGCGGCCGGGACCTGCGAACGTGCGACGAACTCGGCGCGATCACGCGGCAGATCGGGCGCGAACAGCTTCGGGAATTGCACGGGATCGAGATAGGTGAACTCGTCGGGCGTGATCTTGATGACACCCTCGGTCTTTCCGAGCACGCTCGGCGTCTTCTTGCCCAGCGCAGATTCGTCCTCGCCGACGTCGGGGGCGTGCGCGGCGACGTAGACGAGGCCGACGACGCTCGGATGAACACCCGCTTCGGTGATGATCGAGCCGCCATAGCTGTGGCCGACGAGAAGCGTCGGGCCGTTTTGAAGGTCGAGAATCCGCTTCGTCGCCTTGACGTCATCGGCAAACGACGTTTCCGGCTCCTGGACCATGGTGACATGGAAACCTTCCTTGGTGAGGATCTCGTAAACCGGCTTCCAGCCGGACGCGTCCACCCAGGCGCCGTGCACCAGGACGATGTTCTTTAGCGGCTCCGCACGCGCCGTGTCGACGGTCGCGAACAGCGAAAGGGTGACGGCGAAGGCGAGGCTGGCGCGATGAGGTTTCATTCCGGGATCCCTCCGTGTTGGAATGGCGCGAAAGTACGCCGAGACCGCCCCCGCGGTATTTCCGCAATTAACTTTCCTTGCCACTTCGCACGCCCGGACATGCCGTTTGGTCCAATGCTTTCTCGCGATTCCGGAGAAGACGACCTAGCTAATTGCGCATCCAGCATGCACAGGACCGCATCAATGACATCCACCGCAAAACGCCAGCCTGCACTCCTCATTCTGCTGTGCGCGGCGTCGCCAGCCGTCGCGGGTACCTGCGCGAACGAGATCGCTCGCACCCAGGTGCAGCTGGATCGGGTCATCGAAAAGGACGCCGGCTCCTACGGCTGGCAGCCGGAGAGCCTCAGCGCATTGCGCGGCCATCAGCCAACGCCCCGCTCCCTTGCCGAAGCAGAGAGCGGCGACGGCTTCGATTTCACGGCTGCGTTGGATTCGCTTGATCGCGCTCGCGCCGCCGATCACGTCGGTGACATGCGCGCGTGCCGCCGGGAACTGGCACGCGCGCGGTCCATTCTGAGATAACAGAAGTAGAAGTCACGACCGACGCCAGCGCGTGCTGATGCCAATGCAGTGGGCGCCTAGTCGTATGACAGAGGACGCAAGCAAACTCTCGTCGTCTTCGTGCAGGCCGGGAGCGGGACGTGCGTTCTAGAAATACCGGACCTACCACGGCTTTCTAATGTTCGACGGCATTCAGGCCGGAGCGATCGTCCATGCGGAATCAGCATTCACCAACCCATATCGTCACGATAAGTTCGAATTCACACCGGCGCACCTCGATGCATCCGGGCATGACGCTTGCAGCCGGCATGCTTTGGCTGATCTCTACTGCGGCCGTCGCTCAAACGATGGTGCCCGGAATACAACCTTCTCCCGGCATGCTCGCGACATCGCCGCTCAATCCGCAATCCACCCGGCCCGTAGGCATCCCGCTGGGATCGACCGAGATTGCAACGCCCGGCACCTCGCCGCTCAATCCTGCGCAAGGCATGTCGAACTGTCCGACATCGGCAAACTCCGCCTCGCCTGGCGCATTGTTCGATGGCGGCGGACTGTCCGGCAACTCATCGAGCGCATGCGCTGGCAGCGCGGCGGCTCCGCCGCTTTCGTCCTCGCCAATGACCGTCGGACGCGTCGGGATACCGTTGGGGGCCACCGAGCTCGGCGGTGCCGGAATCAGTCCCTCCGTTCCGGTGCCGAACCCCGTCCCTGCCGATGGCGCGATGTCGATCAACGGCACGCCGTTGATCGGCGGCGCGGGCAATCCCTGACCTCATCGAGGATCATTGTCGTGAAACGCTCTTTCACCGTCGCGCTCATCGTTCTCGCCGCAATCGGAGCCGGAGCAGGCTTATGGTTCTTCGCGGACCGCAAGCCGGTCGTCGCAGCCGCGCCTGTGCCGGTGCCCGCTGCCGTGCCCGTGGTCGCCACCACGGTCAGAGGAAAGGACGTGCCGATCTACTTGCGCGGCATCGGCACGGTTATCGCGTACAACACCGACGTCGTGCGCAGCCAGATCCAGGGCCAAATCGTCAAGATCGCTTTCACTGAGGGGCAAGCCGTGAAGGCCGGCGACTTGCTCGCCCAGATTGACCCTCGCCCCTATAAGGCCCAGATCGAGCAGCTGACCGCAAATCGCGATAGGGACCAGGCGCAGCTCGCGAATGCCGAGGCCAATCTCTCCCGCTACAATCAGCTTGGCGACAAGGGCTATGCGACGCCGCAATTGATTGATACCCAGACGGCGCAGGTTGCCCAGCTCAAGGCGGCGGTGAAAGCCGACCAGGCGCAGATCGATCAGGCCAACGTCCAGCTCAGCTACACGCGCCTGACCTCGGCCATCCCCGGCATCACCGGCGTCCGCCAGATTGACGTCGGCAACGTGATTCATCCGACCGATCCCAATGGCCTCGTCGTCGTCGCTCAGATCGAGCCGATCTCGCTGCTCTTCACCTTGCCGCAGACGGACCTGCCTTCGATTCAGGAGCACGCCGCCAAGGGAACGCTGAAGGTCATCGCCTACAGCCAGGACAACAAGATGAAGCTGGACGAAGGCAGGCTGCTGCTGGTCAACAACGAGATCGCGGGAACGACGGGCACCGTCCAGCTCAAGGCGGAATTTCCCAACCACGAGCACCGGTTGTGGCCGGGGCAGCTCGTCAACGCGCGTCTGCTGCTGGAGATGCGGAAAGATGCGTTGACAGTGGCCGGCTCGGCGGTCCAGCAGGGTCCTCACGGCAGCTATGTCTATGTCGTGTCTGCCGACCAGACCGTGACCTTGCGTCCGGTCCACGTTGCGCAGATCAGCGATGGCCAAGCACTGATCGATCAGGGACTAGAATCAGGTGACGTCGTTGTGGTCGACGGTCAATACCGGCTCACGGAAGGAAGTCACGTCCACGAGCTGCACGGCAAGGCCGCGCGAGAGGCCGACCTGCAAAGCGCCGTGCAGGATGCCATCCCATGAATATCTCTGCGCCGTTCATCCTGCGGCCGATTGCAACAGCCCTGCTGATGGCGGGCCTGCTGTTGCTCGGGCTTGCGGCCTATCCCTTGCTGCCGGTCGGCGCGCTCCCCAACGTCAATTACCCCACCATCCAGATCTCCGCGCAATTGCCCGGCGCAGACCCGGGAACCATCGCGTCATCGCTGGCCACGCCGCTCGAACAGCAGCTCAGCCAGATCCCAGGCATCACCCAGCTCACCTCGTCCAGCGCGCTCGGCGTAGCGCAGTTGACGGTGCAGTTCGAACTGTCGCGCACGGTGGACAGCGCCGCCGTCGACGTGCTCGCCGCGATCAACGCCGCCAGTCCCTTCCTCCCGCCGAACATCCCCTACCCCCCTACGATTCGGAAAGTAAATCCCGCGGAAACGCCGATCATGCTGATCGCGCTGACCTCGGACTCGCTGCCGCTGACCACGGTGGACGCCTATGCCGAGAACATCCTGCTGCCCAAGATCTCGCAGGTCCCGGGCGTGGGTCTCGTGGGAATTGGTGGCCAGCAGAAGCCCGCGATCCGCATCCGGGTCAATCCACAGGCCCTTGCCGCCCGCGGCATCGGCCTCGAAGATGTCCGCAACGTCATCGCCGGCGCCAATGTCGATCTGCCTAAGGGTACGCTCAACAGCCCGCGCGTGACTTACACGCTCAACACCAACGATCAGCTGCTGAAGCCTTCGACCTATGAGGATCTCATCATCGCCTATCGCAACGGATCTCCGGTGCGGCTGCGCGACGTTGGCACGGCTATCGAAGCGCCCGAAAACGATCTCCTGGCAGGCTGGTATGGCAAGGACCCCGCCATCATTCTGGCCGTCCAGCGCGTTCCCGGCGCCAACGTCATCGAAACCGTCGACCGCGTCAAGGCGCTGCTGCCGCAACTGCAAGCCTCCGTTCCGCCTGCGATCAAAGTGACGATCGCAGCCGACCGCACCGCCACGATCCGCGCCGCAGTCTCGGACGTGCAGTTCACGCTGATGCTCACCGTCGCCTTGGTGGTGATGGTCATATTCCTCTTCCTTCGGAATTTCTGGGCCACCGTCATCCCGGCTATCACGGTTCCCCTGGCGCTGATCGGAACGTTCGCAGTCCTCTACGTCCTCGGTTATAGCCTCGACAATCTGTCGCTGATGGCGCTGTCGATTGCGGTCGGATTCGTTGTCGATGACGCCGTGGTAGTGATCGAGAACATCGTTCGTCATCTCGAGCAGGGCATGACGCCGATGGACGCGGCCCTCAAGGGCTCCAGCGAGATCGGCTTCACGATCGCCTCGATCACCTTCTCACTCATCGCGGTGTTTATCCCGCTATTCCTGATGGGCGGCTATGTCGGCAAGCTGTTCCAAGAATTCGCCATCACGATCACCGCCTCGCTGTTGCTATCGCTGATCATCTCGCTCACGCTCACGCCGATGATGTGCGCGCGCCTCCTAAAGGACAGTTCGCGCAAGAAGCACGGCCGACTTTACCTCCTTTTCGAACGCGGCTTCGACGCCCTGCTTGCACTCTATACGCGCGGCCTGCGCATCGTGCTACGCCATCGCTTCCTGACGCTGCTCGTGATGCTCTCGACGATTGCGCTGACCGGCTTTCTCTACGTCATCATCCCGAAAGGGTTCTTTCCGCAGCAGGACACCGGACAGATCGTCGGCATCACCGAGGCCGCCCAGGATATCTCATTCCCGGCCATGTCCGAGCGTCAGCAGGCGATCGTCGGCGTCCTCACAAAGGACCCGGCCATCCAATCGGTAGCCAGCTACATCGGCCCCGGCGGCCCGACGGCGACGCTCAATCAAGGACGCATCTTCATCGTCCTGAAGCCGAAGCCCGAACGCAAGGCGAACGCCGACCAGATCATCAACCGGCTGAGACCACGGCTCGCCCACATCCAGGGCATCACGCTCTACATGCAGGCGGCTCAGGACATCACCATCGGCGCGCGCCTGTCGAAGACGCAATACCAGTACACGCTGAGGGACGCCGATTCCAACGAGCTCAGCCACTGGTCGGCGATCTTCCTGAAGAAGCTCCGCGCGCTCGACATCATTACCGACGTCGCGAGCGACCAGGCCAATGCCGGCCCGAGACTGCAGGTCACCGTCAATCGCGAGATTGCTTCCAGCTTCGGCATCCTGCCGACGACGATCGACAATGTCCTCGACGACGCCTTTGGCCAGCGCATCGTCTCCACCATGTTCACCTCGTTGAACCAGTATCACGTCGTGATGGAGGTCGATCCGAAGTTCCAGTATGGGCCTGAGGCGCTCAAGGACATTTACCTCAACTCGGCCAGCGGCCAGCAGGTCCCCCTGAGCACGCTGGTTCACAGCGTCATCGAGCCCGCCCCGATCCTGATCAACCATCAGAGCCTGTTTCCCTCAGTCACGATCTCGTTCAACCTGCGGCCCGGCGCTGCACTTGGCGATGCCGTGGCGGCGGTCCAGAAGATCGAGAAGGAGACCGGCAAGCCGGCTTCGCTCTCGACCTCGTTCCAGGGCAATGCGCAGGCCTTCCAGTCGTCCCTGTCGGGCACGCCGCTGTTGATCGGGGCGGCACTGATTGTGATCTACATCATTCTTGGCGTGCTCTATGAGAGCCTCATCCATCCGATCACAATTCTCTCGACACTGCCGTCCGCCGGCATCGGCGCATTGCTGCTGCTGCTCGCGGTCCACATGGATCTCAGCGTCATCGCCATCATCGGGATCATTCTCCTGATCGGCATTGTCAAGAAGAACGGCATCATGCTGGTCGACTTCGCTCTCGAGGTGGAACGCCGGCAGCGGCTGAGCCCCGAGGAGGCGATCTACCAGGCCTGCACTCTTCGCTTTCGCCCGATCCTGATGACGACGATGGCGGCGCTGCTTGGCGGCGTGCCGCTGATGCTCGGCACCGGTACCGGCGCGGAATTACGCCAGCCGCTCGGCTACACCATCGTCGGCGGCCTGATGCTCTCGCAGATCCTGACACTCTACACGACGCCCGTGGTCTATCTCTATCTGGACAAGCTCGGCAGCTGGCTCACCGGACCCAAGTCTGTTGCAAGTGAAGCACCCGGCACTTCCCCCGCCGGCGGAGCTAAGGGATTGACCCGCGAATCCGTTTGAGGCGTCCGAGACGGCATGTCGACCAAAGCACTGGTGACCGTCACGCCGGAGACGACCATCGCTCACTTGGTGCCCGGCATCCGGCGCTCTACACGCCAACCATGTTCATGCACATGGAGATGGGAGCAGGAGCGACAATCCAGCCGCTTCTGCCGGCCATGGCAACGTCTGGATCACGGTCAACGTCTGTCATCTGGTGACAATGCCTGGCGCCGAAGTGTGTACACAGTGGAGTGGTTCGCTGAGGTGGCGACCAAGAGCGTCCCGTTGGAGGTCGAGGCCCGGGGGGCCGGGCGACCGCAAGATCGGCGGTGGCACCCACCGGCGCGCGTCATCGATGTGCCGCATTCAAGCGGCGATTTGGCGTGATGCGCCCCGTGGCAGCAACAGCTTCGGCCCACGACCGGAGAGTGGCTGCGACCCATGTCGGCGCGTAGCGTCATGCGTTTTGACAAACCGCCTGCGGAAACGCAAAAGACGGCTCTTCCGCACCTCAGTAGACGTTCGTTATGACGTCTGAACGCCCGAATGGCTCCCATCGCGTACAGCTCCGGCGATGGTGGCGCGACGTGCTGCCGACCGAGACCAAGCAGAATCGCGTTCTCCTGTGGGCCTGGGGCAGTGTCGCCTTGGCCCTGTTGTCGCTCGCCTGCTTCTTGCTTGAGTATGATTTCACGGTGATCGCAGTCGCAGCTTTCCTGGCTGCATCGCTGACGCTCGTCGCAGCAGCCATGGACATCGCCGCCCGGAATAGGGCGATCGCCGAACTGGAGCGGAGCGAGCAGCGCTATCGCCAGCTGTTCAGCCGTATGCCGATCGCATTCCGGCAACTCGACGCCAGCCGGTTGGTTGCACTGTTCCGAAAGCTGAGGGCCGAGGGCGTCGAGGATCTCGGTGCCTATTTCGACAGCCACCCCGACTTTCTCAAAACATGCATGGAGGCGCTCTCGTTCCAGGAAGCCAACGAACGGGCCATTCAGATGTTCGGAAGAAGCTCCGATCAGTATATCGGACGGTCCATGGTCGACACCTGGAAGGAGCGCCCGGACACATTCCGACGCGCCATGGAATCCCGCTTTCGCGGAGAGACCCACTTCGAGGAAGAGACCCGGATGGTCACGTGGGACAACCGCATCCTCGACGTCCTATTTACGACGGCGCGGGTCGGTCCTATAGATGATCTCGAGCTGAGCCTCGTCGGCACGATCGATATCTCGCAGCGTGTCCGCGCTGAGGAGAGGCTCCGACAGGTGCAGGCGGAGTTCGCGCATGCCGCGCGAATCTCGGTGCTCGGCGAGCTCACCGCCTCGATAGCCCATGAGGTCAACCAGCCGTTGTCGGCCATCACGACCAATGCCGCAGCCGGCCTGCGATGGCTCGACAGACCCAATCCCGACTTGGCCGAGCTACGCAAGGTGATCGAGAACACGGCCACGGATGCCAGACGCGCCGCGAGCGTCGTGGCGCGCGTTCACGGCATGGCGGCACGCAAGACTCCGGAGCGGATCTTCCTCTCGTTCGACGATGTCGTCCGGGAAGCCCTGTTGTTCCTGCGACATGAAATGGAGTCTCGCGACGTCGCGGTCCAGCACCGCCCCGATCCGGCAGCGCCGCTGGTGCTTGGCGACCGCACCCAGCTCCAGCAGGTGATCGTTAATCTGGCAATCAACGCCGTGCAGGCCATGACCCAGGCCGGCACCGAAAACCGCAGGATCGTCATCACCACCATTTCCCTGGATACGAAAACCCTATGCTGCTCGATGGAAGACAACGGTCCGGGCATCGACCCCGAACATGTCGGTCGGCTGTTCGAAAGCTTCTTCACGACCAAGGATAGCGGCATGGGCATGGGCCTGCCGATCTGCCGCTCCATTGTCGAAGCGCATGGCGGCCGGATCCATGCCGAAGGTAAGGGCGCTCAGGGAGGCGCACGTTTCTGGTTTACGCTGCCGATCTCCGAGCCGGTGGGCTCGACCTGATCCGGGGAGGACGCGGATTCAAAGCCTCTCTGTTGCAGTCGCGACGTCGCTCGAGCGCACCAAGCGGATCGGAACACCCTTGAACGACGGCGTGAAGCTCATGGGATCGCGGGCATAGAGCGGCACCAGCGGATTGGCCTCCGGATAATAGGCTGCACAGCAGCCGGCCGGAAACGAATGACCGACCACGCGGAAGTTACGCACGACCCGCTCGACTCCATCGGTGGATTCCGTGATGAGGTCCACGCGGTCGCCCTCGGCAAAGCCGCGCTTTTTCATCTCGTATTCGCTGAGGAACACCACATCGCGCTGTCCGAAGACGCCGCGATAGCGATCCGACATCGAGTAGAGCGTGGTATTGTACTGGTCATGACTGCGGATCGTGCTGAGCCATAGGAAATCGGGATCGCATTGCTTTGGATCCTCGCCACATCCCTCGAATACCAGGAAATTGGCCTTGCCCGACGAGGTGGCCCAGATTCGTTCCCGCGCCGTCGAGGTCAGATGGAAGCCGCCGGGTACGCGGATCCGCGCATTGTAGTCCTGGAAGATGGGGAAGACCGCCTCGATGGCATCGCGGATGCGATCGTAATCGTCAACAAACCCATCCCATTCAACTACCGTGCGGTCGCCGAGGGTGGCCTTGGCGACGCCGGCAACGATCGCCACTTCGCTGAGCAGATGCTCTGACGCCGGCGTGTTGCGGCCACCCGAAGCGTGGACCATCGACATGGAATCTTCCACCGTGATGGATTGAGGTCCCGTCGCCTGGACATCGATTTCGGTGCGGCCGAGACAGGGCAGGATCAGGGCGGCGCGACCATGGATCAGATGGCTTCGGTTCAGCTTGGTGGAGACGTGGACTGTCAGATCGAGCTTGCGCAGAGCCGCCTGCGTTGCACGCCGGTCGGGAATGGCAGCGGCGAAATTGCCGCCCATGGCGAAGAAGACCTTCACCTCGCCGCGGATCATGGCTTCCAAAGCCGTCACGACATTGTGTCCCGGCTCTGACGGCGGCTTGAAGCCGAAGTGGTGTTCGAGCCGCTCGAGAAAATCCGGCTTGGGGACCTCCGTGATGCCCACGGTGCGATCGCCCTGCACGTTGGAATGGCCGCGAACCGGGCAAACGCCGGCACCCTCGCGTCCCACATTGCCGCGCAGGAGCGCAAGGTTGGCGATCTGCTGCACGTTGTCCACGCCTCGCTGATGCTGGGTGATCCCCATGCCATAAACGAGAATGGCGCGCTCCGACTTCCTATAGGCTTCGGCCGCGCACGCCATGTCCTCGCGCGTCAGGCCGGACTGACGTTCGATGTCTGGCCATTGCGTTCGCTTGAGGTCGTCAATCAGCGCTTCGATCCCCGTGGTGTGCCCCTTGATGAAATTCCAGTCCAGGATCTCCGGCTGCTCGGCGGCGCGGGCCGCGTCATCCAGCTCGACCAAGATCTTCATGATACCCTTGAGGACCGCGACGTCGCCGCCAACACGCACTTGGAAAAGCTTCGAGCTGATCTTCGTCGACGTCAGCGTGATCATCTCGACGGCACTCTGCGGCGCCTGGAAGCGCTCGAGCGCCCGTTCGCGAAACGGGTTGAAGGAGATGATCGACGCCCCGCGGCGCGACGCATTGCGCAGGCTCGTCATCATCCGCGGGCTGTTGGTGCCCGGGTTCTGGCCGAAGATGAAGATGCAGTCGGCCTTGTCGAAATCCTCCAGCAGCACCGTACCCTTGCCGACGCCGAGCGATTGCGGCAGGCCGACGCTGGTCGCCTCATGGCACATGTTCGAACAGTCGGGAAAATTGTTGGTACCATATTCACGGACGAAGAGCTGATAGAGGAATGCTGCCTCGTTCGAGGTCCGTCCGGACGTGTAGAACTCCGCCATGTTCGGATCCGGCAACGCCCTCAGCTCACGGCCGATCATGTCGAAGGCATCGCTCCACTCCACCGGAAGATAGCGGTCGGATGCGGCATCATAGGCCATCGGATGCGTGAGCCGCCCGACCATTTCGAGATCATAGTCGCTCCAGGTTGCCAACTCCGAGACGGTATGTGCAGCGAAGAATTCGCGCGTGCATCGTTTGGACGTTGCTTCCCAAGCGATTGCCTTGCCGCCGTTCTCGCAAAATTCGAATGACGAGGTATGCTTCGGATCAGGCCACGCGCAGCCGGGACAATCGAACCCCTGCGGCTGGTTCATGCGGCTCAGCGTCACTGCGCCCTTAATCGGCACGCGCTGCACCAGCAGGGCCTCACTGAGTGCCTTCAGCGCTCCCCAGCCTCCGGCAGGCTCACGATAGGGACGAACCGATTTTCTTTTCATCGAAGATATCTCTGAATATGGTGATCCCATCGAAGTTAAGGATCGCAGCAGCTGTAGCGTCTTTTCAAATCGGCCCTCGAATTTCGCAATTGCACACCTTCAGTCCCGCTGCGAGCGCGCAGGCCTTGCGGACGTCGATAGTGCATTCCGGAAAAAAGAGCGTCGTTCGCGGAAGCTGGACGGACAGGACGAAACTAGGCTTCAACGCTGGAGTCTCGCTGGAGGCTCGACAATGCGTTGAGGAGCGACCAACATGTTTTCACGACGAGAATTGCTGGCTATGTCAGCGGCGGGCGCCGCAATGGTCGGCTCCGGTGCGCAAGGCGCGACCTTCGGTAACCCGGATGAGCCGCCGCAGGGGGCGATAAATGCCAAGAATGCCAGCAGCCTGAGCGATCACGGGCCACAGAATCCGGCTCTGGGGAAGCAATTTCCCTCCGCGCAGACGCCGCCGGCGACGGATGTCGGCGGCCTGCCGATGAATTGGGCTTCCTTCAACAACGCGCCCAGGCGCATCCAGAACGGCGGCTGGGCCCGCCAGGTCACTGTTGCCGACTTCGCGCTCTCGAAGGAGATCTCCGGTGTCAACATGCGACTGTCCGCCGGCGGCATCCGCGAACTGCATTGGCATCAGGCGGCCGAATGGGCGATCATGACCTACGGTGGCTGTCGCATCACCGTGCTCGACGTCCAGGGCCGCCCTTATGTGGCCGATCTCAAGGCCGGCGACCTCTGGTACTTCCCGTCGGGCGCGCCCCATTCCCTGCAAGGACTTGGTCCCGACGGCTGCGAGTTCGTGATCTGCTTCGACGACGGCCACGCCAACGAGTTCAACACACTGCTGGTGACAGATTGGTTCGCCCATACGCCGCCGGAGGTGCTGAGCAAGAACTTCGGCGTGCCGGCCGAAACCTTTGCCAAGATTCCGTTGCACAATCTCTGGATCTTCCAAGGCACGCTTCCCGGCGATCTCGCCACAGATCGTGCCTTCATCGCCGAACATGCCGAGGCGCCGCCTTATCCCTTCGTCTATCCGCTGGCTAGTTCCGCACCGCTCAAGGAGAGTGCTGCGGGAAGCATCCGAGTCGCCGACAGCAGCAACTTCAAGGTGGCAACCACGGTTGCGGCAGCGCTGGTGACGATGCCGCCGGGCGCCGTCCGCGAGATGCATTGGCACCCGAACGCAGACGAGTGGCAATACTACATCAAGGGCAAGGCGCGAATGACGGTGTTCGATACGGGGCCCAACATACGCACGACGGATTTTTCCGCGGGGGACATCGGCTATATCCCGCGCAATCTCGGACACTACGTCGAGAACGTCGGCGATACCGATGTGCAGTTCATCGGTGTCTTCCGGGCTCCGCGCTACGAGGAGGTATCGCTCTCCAACTGGCTGGCGCACACCCCGCCGAGGCTGGTCGCCCAACACCTCAACATCGACGAGAAGTTGATCGCGCAGTGGCCGGACAACAGTCCAGGCGTCATGCCGAAGACCTGACGGGAACGGCGCCGAAGCCGGCGCCCTTTCTTTATTGCTTGATTGAGCATGGCTGCTATCCAGCGGAAAGCCACCACAACGGGCGGCATTCCGCCTGGTCGCTACTTGCGGCCAGTACGAGGTCGTTCCCAAAGGAACTTGCTCTTGAAGACGCGGAAGCCGATAGCGAAGTAGAGCAGCCCCAGCGGAAAGACGATGAGGGCCTTTCTCCAGGACATCACCCGACACGGTCAGGAGAGACCCGACAAGCAGTGATCGCTCGGGATCATCGACGCCGGCCCGCTCCTAGCCGGCAACGACCAGGGATCTGGCTTGCATCACGGCGCCAATTTCCCGCGAGATCAGGCCTCAGCGCGCTGCGGCCTCGTCGGGCAGCAGAACGCGGCGTGCATGCGTGAAAACGCCGTATCCGTCGTCGCGGGCGATCGCAAGCAGAGTGATGCCCGCCTCCTCCGCGGTCCGGATGGCGAGTGCGGTTGGAGCGGATACGGCCACGACGACCGGTGCGCCGATCCTCGCGGCCTTCTGCACCATCTCGACCGATACGCGGCTGGTCAGCAGCACGGCGCCGTCGACAGCGGGGCGTCCCTCGCGTGCCATCGCACCGATCAGCTTGTCGAGCGCATTGTGCCGGCCGACATCCTCGCGCACCAGACCGATGCCGGTGCGCGGATGCCAGAACGCCGCCGCGTGGACAGACCGCGTCTGCTGGTTCAGGACTTGGAGCGGGGACAGCGCCTGCATGGCGCCAAGCAAGTCCCGCGCATGAAAGACGATGTTTCGGCTCGCGACCTGCGATGGCGGGCGGCATGCCTGTTCGAGGCTCTCGATGCCGCACAGCCCGCATCCGACGGGCCCGCTGATGGCGCGGCGACGCGTCGCCAAGGACGCGGCGCGGTCGCCATCGAGCCACATCCGAACCTCGACACCCAGCTCGTTCGGGAGAATCTCGATGCTTTTGATCTCGCTCGCGCGTTCGACGATGCCTTCGGTGAGGCTGAAGCCGATACCGAAATCCTCGAGATCGCCCGGGGTGCCCATCATTACCGCATGGGTCGATCCGTTATAGGTAAGCGCAAGCGCGGTCTCTTCAGCGACCAGGCGCGAAGTCGACCGTATCTGACCGCCGCGCCAGGCGATCTCCTGATGCCGGGTGAACGTCGAAGCCGTCATCATGGCCTATACCGTCGCCGGCTGGACGTAACGGGATTCACGGCTATCGAGCGCGAAGCTGAATGCGATGCCCGCAGCGAACCCGCGCCGCTGCGGAGCGAACAGCGCGCTGACCCCGTGATCAGCTCGACGACGACCATGCCGGTCGGCACATCTTGAGCTTACGAAGTCGGACCGGTACGGCCGGTCTCGTACAGGAACCAGATTCGTCGCTCGGTCTCGTCGATCCAGTTCTCCAGGAGGCTTGCTGTGGCGACGTCGCCGTATTCATCGCAGAGATCGTGAATTCGGCGCATCTCCCGCGTCAGCTGCTGGTTGTCGCTGCGCAGCTCAGCGAGCATGTCCTGCGGGTCGACATAGTCGGCGTCGTTGTCCAGAATTCGCTGCTCGCGGGCAATGTGGCCGATCGAGCGCAGGGTGGTGCCGCCGATCTTGCGGGCGCGTTCGGCGATATCGTCGGTCATCGAGAAGATCTGCTCGGCCTGCTCGTCGAACAGCAGATGGTAGTCGCGAAAGTGGCGGCCGGATACGTGCCAATGGAAGTTCCTGGTCTTCAAATAAAGGGCGAATACGTCGGCGAGCAGCGCTCTCAACGCGGCTGGCACGTCCCGGTTCACATTGGCACCGAGATCGGTCGGTGTCTGGAGTTCGACTTTGGTCATCATCGTTATCCTTGCTTGGAGATTGGAGAATTCTCGCCGCGGTGAGGTCCGAGGGTCATTCGCCGTCCGTAGTTCTGTCTCGTACGCGCGCCAGCGACATCGTGCCGAACACGCCGTCGCGCCGAACCCATGCGTGGAATAACCCCGCTGCCAGATGCAGCAGCACGAGAGCAAAGAACGCAAAGCCCAGATAAACATGGGCGTTCCAAAACAGCGTGTGCGCATGGTCGCTCTGCGGCAACAATGCTGGAATTTGAATGCCGCCGTAGAGAACGACCGGATAGGACGCTGTCCAGAGCATGCCGAGGCCGAGCAGCGGCATGACGATCATGAAGCCATACAGCAGTAGGTGCGACGATCTTGCTCCGAGCTTCACGGCTCTCGGAAGATCGTCCGGCAATGAAGGGACGCCGTAATACAGCCGAAGTGCCAGCCTGATCAGAACGAGGCCCAGCAAGGTGACGCCGAGCGTCTTGTGGATGAGAATCAGCGGAAGATACTCTGGTGCGACTGTCGAGACCATGCCGGCACCAATGAAGAGCATGGCAAGGATGCAGGCCGCCATCAGCCAGTGCAGGAGCCGCTGGACCAGCGTGAAGCGATGAGAAGCTTTGATCACGGCTTTGCGGCTCCGGTACGCGGATAGTCCTTGGCTTCCGCGGCGCGCAAGTCATAGGACCTGCGATAGACCGATGAGCGCGCGGCCGGGAACGGATCGTCGGACACTCGGATTCCCTCGGGCAGGACGGTGGGATCGAAGTTGATGTCGCGGCACGGTCCATCGCGCTCCGGTTCGATCCGCTGCACGATCAGCGTTCCGACTTCAATCTTGCGACGGGTCTCCGGCCAGGCTTTGCTGGGGTCTGCGGTCGGATCACCGGGATCCGCGACGGTCGTGACCATGGTCCATCGCAGCGGACCGGCTGTCCGGACCCGCTCCGCGATCTCCTGCTCGAGATAATCGGGAGCACGCTTCTCGAGATCGGCTTGCGAGATCGGGACAGGTTGTGCCGCGGGCAGCAGCGACCATCGCACCGCGTGATTGCCGCCCTTGGCATTCGTGAAAATGAAGCTGTTGAGACCATGATAAGACTCCTCCGCATAGCTGGCGGTCCACGGCGCCGCCTTGGCCCAGGCCGAGAAACGACCGAACTCTGGATTTGCCTGAATGAACGCCTTCATCGCGTCCGGATCCTTCTTGCCGGACGCGATCAGCAGGTCGTGAAAGGCTTGGGGGGTCGAGACCGCGAAGAACGGTGGGTTGATCATCGCCATCCGCCAGACCTCGCCATCTGCCGCGATCTGAAGTCCGAGACCGCGCACGCGCACGGTCGCGTCTACCGCGTTCGGATTGGGGGTACCGAGATTGAAGCGGCCGAGAGCCGGATATCTCCCCTGCAGGAAGACTTTGGCTCGGGAGAGTTCTACGCCGTTTCCGTTGGCCTCGAACGTGCCGGTGAAGCAAATTCCCTTGGCGTGGTTTCGCCGGTGTCCGAGTGGTGTAATGCCGGATGGCGTCAGCGCCTCGATCATCCGTTCGGGCGTCAAACGCCCCGGCGAGAGCCATCCTGCGGTGTAGGCGAACGCAGCTGCGCCACCGCCCACGACCGCCGCAATCAAGATGAGCGATCCGAGGCTCGACCACGGTAGTTTGCCTGGTAGATTCATTCAGTCTCCTTCCGAGCCACAAGCCGCCCGGCGAGCGGAGCGAAACGGTCGCATTGTCGGATAACGAGAAGGTTTCCTAGCCGGCCGGCGCGGCTCCGATCTTCTTAGACTCAACGCCAATTTCGCAAAGGCACGCCTCGTTCATGCCTTCCGTGCGGCTGGACACGACTTACTTGCGCCGCGGTTCGGGCGCTCTGAAAATTCTCCGTGCTATATGAAAATTGTACGTAATGCGCGAAAGACCGCCCTCGCACCTCGCCCTAAGTCACATCCTCTTCGCGCATGGGTAACGACCGCCAGACGACGGGTCGCGTCAGCGGCGAGGCCATCCTCGCGGAGACGGAATGCGAGTGGGGATCCAATGAGCAAAGTGATCGTCGTAACGGGAGCTGGAAACAACATCGGGCGAAGCATCTGTGAGGAACTGGCGCAGGCGGGGCACACGGTCTACGTCTCAATGCGGGAAGCGGGCGACCTGAGCGAACCTGGCTCCGGCAGGACGGGGCCACAGGCCGCTGAGCTTCGTACCATCGACTTTGATATCTCCTCGGCAGCCTCCGTGACCGCGGCCATTGCAGGCGTCATCGCCGAACACGAACGCCTCGACGTGATCGTGCACAATGCGCGACAGGTCCTCTATGGGCCAACGGAAGCCTTTACGCCGGAGCAACTCGCCGAACTCTACGAGATCAACGTGCTGAGCGCGCAGCGCCTCAATCGGGCGGCGTTGCCGCAATTACGCAAACAGGGCCAAGGCCTGATGATATGGATCACATCGAGCTGTGCCTCTGGCGTCGCGGTGCCATTTCTTGGCGCCTATGCGTCGTCGAAAGCCGCCATCGACACGCTAGCGCTTGCTTATGCCGGCGAACTCGCACGATGGGGGATCGAGACCAGCATCGTCGTTCCGAGCGCTCTCGGACCCGGCCACTACGTTCGCTCCGGTCGGCCAACGGACACCGCTCGCGCCGAGGAATACGCCGACGGCCCGACCGGCGATGTGACGGAGACCGCGCTCGCGGGACTGGCGCAGTTTTCGCCCAGGGATCGGGCTCCGCAAGACGTCGCGAGAGCCATCGTCGATGTCGTGAATATGCCATTGGGGCGGCGGCCGCTCAGGGTTCATTTCGATCCCGATGACGATGGCGCAGCCGCCATCGACGCCATCGCCGGCCGCGCACGCGCCGAATTGCTGCGCCGTATCGGACTGGAGGACTTCTTCTCGCCGGTGATCATCGGCTAGAGCCGAGCGCCGTTGAGTGACATATCGCCGCATCAAAGGCTGAAAGCGCAAAAGCTCCATATGCGGCCGTGACATGCGGCGCATAGCGACCATCCTTTACGTCGATATGGCCCGATGTTAGTTTTGAGCATGCACAACCTCCACACGTCCTAGCGAGGTCCCGAGTTCTAGAACCCGACAAGTCGTTCGTCGGTTGAACTCCTAGAGGGGCCGCCAGTTGGCAGAGCGATATTGACATGGCCGCTGCTCTCCCATCTGACCAAGAGAGCGCCTCTCGGGAGACTTTCGTCTTCGGCCCGTTTCATCTCGACGCCGGGCAGCGGCGGATTGAAAGGAATGGCGAGCAAATCCAGCTGTCGGCGCGGGCCTTCGACATCCTGCTCACATTGATCCGACAAGCGGGAACCGTCGTCAGCAAGAGCGATCTGATCACCAGAGCGTGGCCCGGCTCCAGTGTCAACGAGAACAGCTTGCGCGTTCACATCGCGGCGCTTCGCAAGGCGCTCGGAGTCGGCAATGCCGGCGTCCGCTATCTGAGCACCGTCTCCGGAAGGGGCTATTGTTTTGTCGGGTCGATCTCCGAGCCCGACGAGGTACAACCGGAGCCGTCCAGTCTTCCTGATGTCCACAACCTGCCGGCGCGTCCCCGGCAGATGGTGGGACGTGAAAGAACCATCCGGGAAATATCCGAACGGTTGCGAGTTCAGCGTTTCGTAACCGTCGTCGGGCCGGGCGGCATCGGTAAGACGACGGCGGTCGTTTCGGTCGGTTACACCCTGCTCGCCGAATTCGCAGGCCAGGTCCGCTTCGTCAGTCTGGGCGAGACTTGCGATGCCGCCCTCATGCCGGCCGTCGCCGCAGCTTCGCTTGGCTTGCCGGCCAGATCGAACGATCCCTCGACGGATCTTGCGACTCTCCTTCGCGGCAAGCGCATGCTGCTCATTCTGGATTGTTGCGAGCATGTCATCGATGCGGCGGCCGCACTGGCAGATCGGCTCTTTCAGGAGGCACCGGAGTTGCACATCCTTGCCACCAGCCGGGAGCTGTTGCGTGTCGAGAGCGAACATGTCTATCGCCTTCTGCCACTGGCAAGCCCGCCGGAGAAGGCCATTCTGACTGCGGCAAGCGCGCTGGCCTATCCCGCCGTCGAGCTCTTCGTCGAGCGTGCGACGTCCACAGGGAGCGAGTTCGCGTTGACGGATGCGAACGCCTCGGACGTCGGAAACGTCTGCCGACGTCTCGACGGCATTCCGCTGGCAATCGAACTCACCGCGGGCCATGTCGGCGCATACGGCGTCGGCGCAATGCTCCGACTCCTCGATAAGCAATTCAATATGCTCTGGGAGGGACGGCGCACTGCTTTGCCACGCCACCGCACGCTACGCGCGACCATCGAATGGAGCTACAATCTCCTGCCCGGAGCAGAGCGCGAGGTTCTCAATCGGCTGTCCGTATTCGTCGGCAGCTTCACCTTAGACGCCGCGCAGGCGATTGCCGCGACTGCAAAGGACGATGGCGCCATTCCGGCGATCATCGACAGTCTCGTCACCAAATCGATACTTGCGTCGAGCGCCGATCGGCAATCGACCCGCTATCGGCTTCCTGACGCCACCCGGGCCTACGCGGAGGAGCGGCTCGCCGCCGACACCGATGCCGATGAGGTGGCGTGGCGTCATGCCAACTACTTTCTCGCCCTGCTCGAGGACACGGATGGCACGGCGAGCGACGGTTTCTCGACCGCCGCCGATCAGTTCGGCAACATACGAAGTGCTCTGGTATGGTGCTTTTCGGACCGGGGAAACCGTGGCATCGGCGTTGCGCTCACGGCCGCAGCGATTCCTCTGTTCTTCAAATTGTCGCTCCTGGCCGAATGCGAGCATTGGGCTGCCCGTGCCCTCGAGGCTCTCGATGAAACCGCCGAAAGCGCGAAACACAGTCTTGTGCTCTACGCCGCACTCGGATCCGCCCGAACACTCACCGGGCAACTTGACGATCTGGCCATGATCTGCCTCAACCGCGCGCTCGCGCTGGCAGAGAAGAACGGCGACCTCTCCGGCCAGGTCCGGCTGATCAATCGGCTGCATCTGCTCCAACTGCTCACCGGAAAATTCGACGACGGCTTGACGACGGCCAGAAGAGGCGAGCGCGTTGCACTCGAGAGCGGCGATCCCGGCGCCCTTTCCCGCATGCGCGTGGCGCTCGGCATCTCCTGCCATTATCTCGGCAACCTTGCCGCCTCCCGCGCGTACATAGAGGCGGCGATGTCGCGTCCCGATGCGAATGCGGATGTCGATGGCGAGCCGACGCTCGACTACCCCGGCCGCGCGCCAATCACCTTGGCCCGCAACCTTTGGCTCCAGGGATATCCTGACCGGGCCATGGAGACAGTGCGAAAGGCCGTTTCCGATGCGCGCACCATGAACCACCCCACCATGCTCTGCCGGGCGCTGCTCTGGGCATTCGACGTCTTCTATTGGAACGAGGAACTGGACAGTTACGAGGATTCTATCGACACGCTTCTGGCCGAGAGTCGCACGCACAAGCTCGCCACGCTCCACATCGCCGCAGAAGCCATGAAAGGAATTGCACTGCTCGCGCGCGGAGCCGATTCGGGTCTCCCGTTGCTGGAGGGCTCGGTCGAGAAGCTGCAGGACCATCGTTTCGGTGCGGTCGCAGGGTTGAGCGTACCGCTTGCTGCGGCGCTGGCGGCGGCAGATCGCGGCGACGCGGCGCTGGAAACGATCAACCGGGCAATTGCCCAGGCGCGACGTTGCAGCTTCCTGCTGGAGATGCCCGACATGCTGCGGGTGAAGGCCGAGGCGCTGATACGGAAGGCCACGCCGGACGTGTTGCTGGCGGAGCAGACCCTCGAGCATTCCCTCGAATTGGCCCGCCAACAGGGTGCGCTCGGTTACGAGCTGCGTACGGCAATCGCTTTTGCGAAGTTGCGGCAGCGGCAAGGCCGCCACCGGGACGCAGAGGAACTTCTTGCGCCTGTGTATGCCCGATTCACCGAGGGATTCGGTGCACGCAGTCTCAAGACAGCATCGGATCTGCTCATCGAGCTGCGTTTCTCCCGGTCGGACAAGCTTGCGGTTCACTAAGCGAGCTCGTGCGCCCGCTCCGAGACATCGGACGCCACGCCGCGACGTGAGCTACCAAGCCGACAGCTGCGCCATCATTGTCCTCGCGCGGCGCAGATCGGAGATCTCGAAGCCCTCGGTAAACTTGCCGTACACGGAATCGAGAATATGCCACGCCTCGGCCGACCGGCCCTGGCCGATCCGCAATCGTGCCAGGCTGATCGTCGTTCGCAGTTCCCAGAACAGAGCTCCTTGGCCCCGCGCCACCACCAAAGCCTGGTCGAAGGCCTGCTCGGCGGCGGCCACGGAATGATGCGCGCCAGAGCGCAGCAGCAATTCGCCCTTGATGCGCCAGAGTTCAGCTACATACCAACCCTCTTCACGCGCTTCGCATAGCGCAAGCGCCTCTTCGGCGGTTGCAAGCCCTTGCGAAACCTCGCCGGCTTCTCCAAGACATGCCGCCAGTTCTCCAAGAGGAAGCAAAAAACGCGGCAGGAATCGCGCCTCGCCCGCCATGCCTAGCGCCTTGCGTAGCAAGGACAGGCCGCCTTCAAGGTCGCCACCGCGCGCCATCACCATCCCCCTGAAGGCGCGCGCCCAGACGTTCCACAGCCGGACCGGGTGCCGTTCGGTCTGCTCGATCAGCATCGCGTAGTAGCGCTCCGCCAGGGTGAGATCACCGGCGAAAAAGGCAACTGGGCAGGCGTCCTCTCCGAGCAAGCTGCAAAACGTCAGGGCATGACCACTCGTGCGACCTTCCTCGAGATTGCGATCGACCACGCTCAGCGCCTGGTCGACGCAGCCGAGCAGCCAGAGGATGCGGGCCTGGACGCAATACGCTGAAGCGCGCAGGTCGAAACGGGAGCGAAACACCTGCGGCTTTGTCGTGAGATCGTAAAGACGGGCCAATGCCCGGTCGATATGACGGCGCGCCAGCCGCTGGTCGCCGAGATAGTGCATCGAAGTAGCGAGGAGCCGTTCTGCCATCATCCGATCCACGGAGTTGCGTGATCCCGCCACGATATCCGCAAAACGGCGCGCGAGACCGAGTGCCTTGCGAAATTCGCCATTGTTGAATCGATCGATGCACAGCCCCCAGAGCGATCGCAGCAGATAATCGTCGTCGCCGAGTTGCTCGGCGAGCCCCAGCGTTTCGGCCCAGGCAAGACCCGCCTCCCCGGCTCTTCCAATACCATGCATCAGCGACCAGCCGCGCGCAGCCAACAATTGCATGCGCAGCTGCGGCGCATTCGCAGCACTCCCCTCGAGACGAGCCAACGCCAGGTCGGTCCGCTCGCGGCACTCGGCAAACAGTGACAATTGCATCCATAGCGGGACCGCCGCAACGGTCAGCGCTGCTCCGATCTGCGCGTCCCCCGCCGGCGAGAGGGCCCAATCGAGGCTGGATCGCACGTTATCGATATGGCGACCATAGAACGTAAGCCACTCGGACTGCGGCTGCTCGCTATCGGCTTCGGTTCGCGCAAAGAAGCCGCGGTAATATTCGGCGAGACGCTGCGCCGCGCCGGCAAGCTCCCCGCGGGAGCGCAGCTTTTCCAATGCGTATGCGCGCGTGGTATCCAGCAGTCTATAGTGAGCATGATCACCGCCAATGTCGACAAGAACGAGCGACTTGGCCACCAGATTCGCCAGCCGACGCGTCACCTCGCTCATGTCCTCGCCAGCCACCGCGATCGCGGCTTCGAGCGAGAACTCTCCGGCGAAAACGCCGAGCGGCCGCAAGATCCGCGCCTCCACCTCCGGCAACAGATCGTAACTCCAGTCGAGCGTCGCACGAAGGGTTTGCTGCCTGGGTAATGCCGTCCGACGGCCGGTCGTCAGGAATTTGAACCTGTCGTCCAGGAGCACAGCAATCTTCGCTGGACTTAGCATCACCGTGCGCGCCGCCGCGAACTCGATCGCAAGCGGAATCCCGTCGAGCCGCCGGCAAATGGAGGCAACCGCTTCGAGATTTTCCTCATCCAGCGCAAAGTTCGAACCGAGCGCCCTCGCCCTGGTCACGAATAATTCCACGGCGGTATAGGCAAATGCGCCGCCGCATCCGAGCCGGGATTCCGGCGGCACGCCTAGAGGAGGAACGCGATAGACGTGCTCGCCGTCGATGCGCAGCGCTTCACGGCTGGTCGCAACGATGGTGGTCCCGGGACAGCGGCTGACGATCGCGTCGGCCAGTTGGGCCACCGCTTCGACGACATGCTCGCAATTGTCGATGATGAGCAAGAGCTGCCGCGCGCCGATCGCACGTGCGACCGCCCCCGGCGAGATGTCCTCTCCTTCGAGCTTGACGCCGAGCACGCCGGCAACGGCCGAGCAAACCATTTTGGGGTTGGACAACGAGGCAAGCTCGACCATCAACCGATCTGCCGCAAAGCCGGGCGGCGGCTTTCTGGCGGCTTCCAATACAAGCGCCGTCTTGCCAATGCCCCCAGGGCCGACAAGGCTAACCACTCGATACGCCGAGAGAAGCTCCCACAGATGCGCGATGGCGGTGGCCCGCCCGATCAGATCGAAGGATGCGCTCGGAATGTTGGTCGAGCGCAATTGTTCGGATGCGACAGATTGCAAGGGCGCATTCATCTGGCGGATCTGCCATGTCCCCTGCAGGCGATAACCGCGTCCGACCTCGGTTGCGAGCATGTCGCGGCCCGAACCAAGGGCTCTTCGGATCGCCGCAATGTGCACCCTGAGTGCGCTCTCCTCGACGAAGACGCCCCGCCAGACGCGCTCGACCAAATCGTTCTTGGTAACCAGATCGCCTTCTGCCTGGACCAACTCCGCGAGTATCTCAAAGGCGCGTCCGCCCAGAGGAACGACGTCTCCCAGCGAGCGCAATTCGCGCCTGGCAAGATCGATCTCCCACTCCGAGCAGGTGTAGACGGGACGCTGGCCTGTCTCAGCCATGATTGGCACGGCCCCGAATGGTTTCATTGTCTTGCGTGCAAGTCTATCACCATCCTGTCAGGAGACACAGCTAGTCCCGCGGAAGACCGCCGGACCCGGCTTCTGGTACCCCTCACCTGTCAACAGCCGCGGCAGATCGCTCCTTCCAGCATTTTCTCGAGCCGGGCATCTTCCTTGTCGATGGCCGCGTCCGTGCCGAGCAGAGGCCGTTTCATCGCATGACCGTCGCCCTCCGACGAGGGAAGTGCAATGCCGAGCGAGTTCGTTCCAGGCGCCGCGGCACTCGTACCGAGAGCACCGCCTCTCGCCGTCGACATATGCGATCCCATGCCTGTGTGGGCAGATGCCGTGCCCGAAAGTTCAAGACAAGCTATCACGCAGAGGAAAGAGAGCAGTTTCATGGTTTGCATTCCGCATGTTCGATGACTGCCCTTTAAACTGGACGCCGCGACTGATACGACCACGCACGATCGCGCGAACGATTATGACAAACGTTACAGAATTCGACGTCGGAGATGGACCATTCCTCCTCAATCGCCCGCGTACA
This sequence comes from Bradyrhizobium sp. in8p8, assembly GCF_000426845.1. GTDB lineage: Bacteria > Pseudomonadota > Alphaproteobacteria > Rhizobiales > Xanthobacteraceae > Bradyrhizobium > Bradyrhizobium japonicum_C. The sequence goes on from NZ_AUGD01000002.1 coordinate 874,008, forward strand.
TGCCTGCTACCCAACTCGTCTTCGCGCAAGAGTGATGCGTACCGGACAAGTCTTTACGACTGCATTGCCTATATGACTCGGCACAGAAGACGATTCGGAAACGTCACCAGCCGAGCAGCGACAATCGCCAAGCGACACTCCGCGCCTCACGAGTAATGGAGAGTCGATATGAGTGTATTCAAGACCATGATCGCCGCGGCGCTGATCTCTACGGCAACGATATCCTCGGCCTCCGCGACCTGGTCCTTCGCCGACCAGGAACCCGCGGCATTTGCATCAATGTATCCGGATCGCGACGTGCTCAACCGAGGCGCGCTGACGCCGGCAGGACGGATTGGTCTGGAGCGGCCCGGTGGCGCCGCGCCGGTGTTCGGAGCACGCCATCCCACGTCTATCAATGGCATCGTTGATGGAGCGACAGACGGGCAGCCTGCGTACGCAGCTGACCACGCCCATCCGTGAATCCGCACGGGAGTGCGCCCGCGCCAAGCGGCGCACCCCGCCGGGCCCACACTGCGGCAGCCACGTAATTTCGCGGACCAGCAGCTGCGCACCGAGCCGGCCACGACTCCGTGCAAAGGCGAAAGCGATCGTTCGATTGATGCTGCTGATCCGGCATGCGCGTGCCCATGTTTGACGTGCGAGCCGAGGCGTTCCCGGCGTCGCTTTTTCAAGGAGACATGCAATGACTACTCTGAAGCTCTTGTCGGCCGGACTGGCCGTTGCGGCCCTGATTGCCTCCCCCGCGATGGCTCGCGAAGGCAGCAACAACACGCGTCACACGAACGTCGACTCCTATGCGTCGGTTCAGCGCGTGCCGGTCACTGCCAAGCGCAGCTGCGTTCGCGCTCCCGACGTCGGTGCGTACGCGACTGCTCCGTGGCACCGGCCTCCATGCGAGCCTACCTCTGGCTACTGAGCCCGTGGACCGGACAGACCCTTGGCTGCAAGGCAAGCGACAGGCGCTGAGCCGAGGAAGCTCCTCGCAGCGTTGAGGGCCTTTGTCTCGCTGACGGAAGAACGGCAGTCTCATGCAGCGCCGTTCTTCCGATCAGCACGCTGCACTCGGCCGCTATTTCCCGATGGCCAGATCAAGCCGACCGGGCGGCATTGCGCCGTCGACTCGGCGCTGGCTGCTGAGGCATTTATTGCTGGTATCGCGCCAGGCCAGAAGATGCGCGGCCGGCGGAATCCGCGATCGTTGAAGGCCTCCATCGAAACGACCGTAGCAAGACGCGATTTAGTCGCAGGTTAAGGGTGCAAGATCGGGAAATTTCAGACGCCCCCACACCGATTATCGTCACGAATTCCTGTATGGAACAACCAGCATATCGAACACTGGCCCGACGGCGGAGGCCCGAGGGCGGCGAAGGTCTTCTTGACATGCCAACGGCCTCCCCTATACGAGACCAAGGCATAGTCATGCTTCCATATTATTGCCAAGTGACGGTGGTCCTCGGGGGCCATGACTTTGCCGGCATCGCGACTGTGAATCTGATCTACGGATCCCAATGTCGTCTTCGCCGGCCAATCGAACCTTTACTTTCGGAAACTGGCTCATTGATTGCCAGCGCAGGGAGCTGAGACACGACAACGTCGCGGTGCCGATTGGCAGCCGTGCGTTCGAGCTTCTCGAGAAGCTGGCGGACTCTGCCGGCCTGCTGGTGACCAAGGATGAATTGATCGGGACCGTCTGGTCGGGCCAGGTCGTCGAGGACAACACGCTCCAGGTCCATATTTCCGCCATTCGCAAGGCGCTCGGCAAGGATCGCGATCTCCTCAGAACGGTCTCAGGCCGAGGATACACCCTCGCCGGAAGCTGGCGAAGCGGACATCCGGATCACGGGGCGGCCACTACGATATCCGCTCCGTCCAGCTCCTTCTCGAGCAACCTTCCGAATATGCGTGCGCCTCTGATCGGTCGCGAGGATTGCCTGACCGAACTGGTCGACATCCTGTCCGCATATCGGGCGGTGACGCTCGTCGGCCCCGGCGGCATCGGAAAGACGAAGCTGGCCATCGAACTTGCTCGGCACGTCGCGTCATCGTTCGGCGAGTCCGTCGCACTGATCGAGCTCGCGTCCTTGCAGGATCCGGCACTCGCGATCGCTGCAACGGCCCGCGCCCTGAAGCTTGCCTTGAACGACAAGAACGTCTCCTCTGCAAGCATTGCCGAGGCCATCGGCACTCGGCGCCTGCTCCTCGTGCTCGACAATTGCGAGCATGTCATCGACGTGGCCGCACAAATCGCCAGCGCGGTACTTCGCAATTGTCCGAATGTCACCGTCCTTGCGACCAGCCGCGAAGGGCTGCGCATCGACGGCGAATACGTTGCAGCCATCCCGCCGCTGTCAGTCCCCGGACCAGATATCCTGGATCCCGATCTGCTTCTTCGGGAAAGCGCGGTGCAGCTCTTCGTCGCACGCACGCGGGCGCTGCGTGCAAGCTTCGTTCCCGACCCAAGCGATTTGCCCAAGATAGCCGCCGTCTGCCGGCGGCTCGACGGAATTCCGCTCGCGCTGGAGTTCGCCGCAGCCCGGGTCGCGAATCTCGGGGTGGACGCCGTGTTGACACGCCTGGACCGGCGCTTCGAGCTCCTGAGCAGCGGTCGTCGCGACCAGCTGCCCCGGCACCAGACCCTGCGAGCGACGCTGGACTGGAGCTACGATCTGTTGTCGTCCGAGGAGCAGAGGCTGCTTTGCCGGCTCGCGGTGTTTCCGGCCGGCTTCACGCTGGACGCGGCCATTGCAGTGGCAGACGACGACCTTACACGATCGGACGTCATAGAGACGCTGTTCAATTTGGTCGGCAAATCGCTGGTCGCTCTGGATCCCTCCTTCGAGGGGCGGTGGCGCCTGCTCGAGACGACGCGTGCTTACGCCTTGGAGAAGCTGGCGCGAGCGGGCCTCGTCGCGCAAGTGACACGACGGCAAGCGAGCTTCCTGAGGCAGCTCGTGACGCCGCTTGGCGACACTTCCCCAACCTCTGACGATGTTTCCCGCCTCGCCCAGGAGATCGAGAACGTGCATGTCGCGCTCGACTGGGCCTTTGCGCCTGATGGCGATGCCGCGCTCGGAGTCGAGCTGACGGCGGGCTTCGTTCCGGTATGGATGCAGTTACTGTCCTTCGTGGAGTGCTCCAGCCGGATCGAGCACGCCCTCGCCCATCTCGGCCCTGAGCTCACCTCCGATCCAAGGCTCAAGGCGCAGCTCCATGTCGCATTGGGATTCGCCCTTCTCAACACTACCGGCTCTGCCGACCGCATGAAAGCGGCCCTCAACATCGGCCTCGTGCTCGCCGAAGAAATGTCCGATCTCGAGCTGCAGCTCAAGGCTGTATGGACGCTGTGGAGCTACAATCTCAACTCGGGCCAATATGACGCCGCCAAGTCCGTCGGCGAGCGATACCTCGAGATCGCCCTGCGAACGGAGAATCCCGCCAACGAGACCGTAGGTCGACGCCTGATCGGCGCCGCCGCGCATTTCTACGGAGCGCAAGAGGATGCGAGGCGGGAGCTCACCCTGTCCCTGGATCACGAGGCTCACGGATTGGAGGACGGCCCGCACCAGATGTGGTTCCTGCTCAACCAGAGCGTTTTGGCCAAGGCCATGTTGGCCCGCGTCCTGCTGCTACAGGGACAGGTGGTGCAGAGCAGGGCTCTTGCCGCCGAATGCCTCCAGGAGGCGGAGCGGGAGAAGGACAAGCTTGCGATTGCCTACGCGTTGCGGAACGCCGTCTGCCCGATCGCTCTCATGACGCATGATCTCGCCGCGGCCGATCAGGCGATCTCGGCACTTCTCGAGCTCGTGACCCGCGAGGGAATAGCTTTCTGGACGAGCTGGACGTCGTGCCTGAAGGGACAGCTGCTCGTCCTGGAAGGTCAGTACGACAATGGAATAGCGTTGCTGCGGAGCGGACTGAAGGCGCGGGCCGAGAATGGATGGCTGATGCGCAATCCCGAGTTTCTGGGTTCACTCGCCGAAGGCCTGCTTGCGACCGGTGAGACCGCGCCAGCCTTGGCCGCCGTCGAAGAGGCCTTGAACATCGCCAGGCAAGGCCGGCAATTGTGGTGCCTTGCGGATCTCTTGCGCATCAAGGCTGAAATTCTGCTGGTCGATGCTCCGCTCGATCTCTCCCGGCCGGAACTGCTGTGCGCCGAAGGGTTGTCCGTTGCAAGAGAGCAACAATGCCGCTTCTACGAGCTGAAGATCGCTGCGGCTTGGGCAAGGATCATGGCAGGATCGGACCGCAAGCAGACCGCGCTCGATCTCGTCGGCCCGATCACGGCGATGTTCGACCGGGAAGTCGATCTTCCCGCGCTCGCATTCGCGCGCGGTCTGGTTGCAAGCCCGGCGACGGCACGTGGCGGCGGCCGATCCGCTTCCTGCACCTGCCATTAGCCAAAGCGCTTCTTCCCCCAATCCTGCGGACGACGCTGGATCACGATCTCTCGATGACGACTGCTGGACGGCGAATCCATGTTCCCACCAAGGGCCGAGCTGCGCCCGGCCTATGAAGCAAAGAGCCCTCAGCATCCCGGCGGCAGGATCGGCGACACGCCCGGCGTCGGCGCTGCACCTGTAGCATTGGCTGGCAACACAGTCGCAGGCGAAGCCAGGTTCATCGAGACCCCTTCCATGCAGGCAGAGCTGTTCGGGCTGGGCACGATGGAGTTTGGATCAAGGCCGGTGCCGCCAACATCCATTAGATCCACCGAAATGGTGCCCGGTGCCCGGCTGGTCGGCACCTGCGGGATCGACAGCGGCAGTGATGCGGCAGACGTCACCTGGCCGCCCGGCACGGAGCTGCATGCAACCGTCGGACCCGTTCCTATCGACGCAGCTGCGGGAATGGTTCCAGTGGAGCTGCCGCTCAGTCCCATGACCGGCAATGTCGGAGCGGCGCTGCCCGGCGTCGACAAGCCCGGGTTCGTCGCGATCGGCGGCTCCGGCATCGGAGACGGCGATGGCGGAGCGCAGACAACTACGGTCCCCGGCGACGTCGGGTCCGAGGCAAGCGGAACGGGCGCGAGCGTCGTGTCGGGTGCGTTTGGCTCGGTCGTGGCGGAAAAAGGACCGGGACTGTTCAACGGCGAGATCACGATCGCGCCCGGCACCGTCGGCAGGCCCATCGCCGTGCTGCCGGTTATGGCCACCTGCGCGTTGCTCGGAGAGCCAGCGAGCAGCAACGAAGTGAGCAACGTTGCGAAAATGGTTCTTACCATCCCCTCGCCCTAACTCACTACGACCTTGCGAACGGTTACCTTGCTGCCCTCTGCCAGGCTCACCGCCGGATTGAGAACGACCTGATCGCCGGGCTGCACGCCTTCACGGACTTCGACGGTGGTGCCGAAATCCCGCGCGATCGAGACCTGCTGCAAATGAACGGTGCCATTGCGCACGAGCACGACGTGAAGACCGTTTTCATCGAACACCAGTGCGTCGGACGGGATGATCATCGACGGCGTCTTGCGCGGAATCGATAGCTCGACCGTGCAATAGATGCCGGGGTTGAGCAGGCCATCCGGATTTGGCACGTCGATCTCGGTCAGCAGCGTTCGGCTGCCCGGCTGCAACGCGGTCGCGATCCGCGTGACCTTCCCCGGAAACGTCCGGCCCGGAATCTCGGGGACGCGGATATCGGCATCGATGCCGGGGGTGACTCCAAAGGCCTCGTCCTGCGGCACAAAGACCTGGGTCCGGATCACCTTGGAATGCATCAGCGTGAACATGAAGGTCGACCCGGCCTGCACCAGGCTGCCATTGTCCACGTTGCGTTGCGTGATTACGCCGTCGAACGGCGCCACCACGCGCTGGTAGGCCTTCTCCTGCTGGAGGACCCGAATCTGAGCCTCCTGCGCCGCGATGTTCGATTGGGCGACGCCCACAGCAGCCTGCTGCGCACGCAGCGTGAGCCGGTCATTGTCGCCCTGCTGCGCCGTCAGCCAGCCCTGCTTGACGAGATTGCTGTCCCGCGCATTAGTGACGTCGGCAAGTTCCCGGCTTGCTTGCGTCTGCTGCAGCGTCGCCTGGTTCTGAGCGAGCGTCGCCTGTGCCTGTGCAATCTGCTGGTCCAGCTCCGGAGCGGTGATGTCGGCGAGGAGATCGCCCTTCTTCACATGCGCGCCAATATCCACGTAGCGCTTCTCGATATAGCCGCTGGTCCGCGCAAAGATGTTTGCCGCCTCGAACGCCGTCGTCGTCGCTGGCAACGTGATCTTCATGATGTCGCCGCTGGGCCGAACAACCGCGACCCGAACATCCGGAACGGCGGTTCTGACCTGTTCTGCCAACGCCGCGGCTTCACGCGCGGCCTGATAGTGCCGCCAGCCGCCAACGCCGAGACCGCCCGCGAGCATTAGAACGATGCCTCCTCCGAGCAACGCAGCACCGTAACGGCGGCCCAATCGTGGCTCCTTTTCGGGCGGCTCCACCATCCGCCAGCTCTCCGCACCTGGCCGGCCCGTCTTCTCATCATTGGTCCGTACGCGAACGTCACTCATTGCGGTTGCTCCTCGAATACGCCGTGATGAGGCTGGCCATCATTGCGCTTGCGCAGCATGGCGAACAGATAAGGCACGATCAGCAATGTCGTCGGGGTCGCGAACAGCAGCCCGCCGATGACGGCTCGTGCAAGTGCCGCATTCTGCTCCTCGCCCGGACCGCCGATCGCCATTGGGATCATGCCCACGATCATCGCGGCAGCGGTCATCAGGACCGGACGTATCCTGGTACGGCCGGCGCTAAGCGCCGCCTGGAATGCAGAGTGTCCTTTCAGTTGCTCATCGCGCGCGAACGTCACCAGCAGGATGGAATTCGCCGAGGCCACGCCGACCGCCATGATCGCCCCCATCAGAGAGGGCACGTTCAGCGTCGTTCCGGTGATGAAGAGCATCGTCACGATGCCGCAGAAGGTTGCCGGCAACGCAAGGATGACGACGAAAGGATCGCCGAAGTTCTGGTAGTTCACGACCATCAGCAGATACACCAGGATGGCCGCGAACAGCAGTCCAATTCCCAGATCGCGGAACGACTGATGCATGCTCTGGATCTGGCCCAGAACCTGGATCGAATTGCCGGGCTGGAGCTGCTTCTGCAGCGCGGACGTGACCTTGTTGATGTCGGCCGCGACGCTACCGAGATCGCGTCCCTGCACGCTCGCATAAATGTCGAACACCGGCTGGACGTTGGCCTGATTCGAATTGGTGGGAACCGTGCCACGCTTGAAGGTCGCGACATTGCTGAGCAGGCCCGGTACCGTCTGCCCGCTTGCCGCAGGCGAAGCCGACACCGGCGTATTCCCCAGCGCATTCAGCGAATTGGCCCTGTACTCGGGTGTTTGCACGGCAAGGTAATATGGGATACCCGACGCCGGGTCGGTCCAGAAATTCGGCGAGACCTGCGCGGACGAGCTGAGGCTGACATTGATGTTGGTCGCAACCGTGCTGGCATTGAGGCCGAGCTGCGCGGCCCTGGTCCGGTCGATGTCGGCGTAGAACGCTGGAGCATCGACCTCCTGCTGGAGGTGAGCATCGACGACGCCCGGGATCGTGGACAGGCTCTTCTGAAGCTCCTTTGCCACGGCCAGATTGTTGGCGCCATAGCCGACCGTGCGAACGTCAATTTGCGCGGGAAGCCCGAAGTTCAGGATCTGCGTAACGATATCGGCCGCCTGGAAATAGAAGGTGTCCTCGGGGAATGCCGATGGCAGCACCTGGCGCAGCTTGCTGACGTAATCCGCGGTCGGCTGATGTCCATCCTTCAACGACACGAGGATGGTGCCGTCATTGCCCCCTATCGTCGAGCCGTCCGTGAATGCGAGGTTGTAGGCGCGCGCCGGAAGCCCGATATTGTCGACGATCAGCGCACGGTCCCGCTCCGGAATCACCTCGCGAATCTTGTCCTCGACCGCCTGGAAGATCGCTTCGGTCTTCTCGATGCGAGTGCCCGCGGGCGCGCGAACGTGAAGCTGTATCTGGCCGCCGTCGATCAGGGGATAGAAGTCGCGTCCGACATAGACGAACATGATGGCCCCGAGCGCCAGCACCAGGACGGCGACGACAGGCGCGATGGCGCGCCGCTGCAGCAAGGTCAGCAAAAGTTCGGAATAGCCATTGCGCAACCGATCGAAGCCGCGCTCGAACGCAGCCGAGGCGCGCGCGAAAATACCTGACGGGGCTTCACCCTTGCCGTGGCGCCGCTCGCTCTTCAAGAGCAGGCCGATGGTGATCGGCGTCAGCGTCCGCGACAGCCCATAGGACGCCAGCATCGCGAACACAACGGCAAGACCAAGCGGAGTGAACAGGTATTTGGCAGGTCCCTCTAGGAACACGACCGAAGTGAAGACACAGCTGATCGCCAGCGTGGAAACCAGAGTAGGCATCGCGATCTCGGCCGCCCCGTGCAGCGTCGCGTCCGGCAAAGGCATGCCATCCTCGGTCCAGAGCCGGTAAGTGTTCTCGATCGTCACGGTGGAATCGTCGACCAGGATACCGACCGCGAGCGCAAGCCCGCCGAGTGTCATCGTGTTCAGGGTCTCGCCGAGGAAGTACAGGACGACCAACGAGGAGAGCATCGCGAGCGGGATGGAGATCAGAACGACGAGCGTCGATCGCCACGATCCCAGGAACATCAGAATCATCAGCGCCGTAAGTCCGGCCGCGATCGCTCCCTCGCGCAGCACGCCACTAACCGAATGGGTGACGAATACCGACTGATCGAACAGCTCCTTGATCTTGAGCCCCGCAGGCGCCGACTCACGAAGCGATTCCAGAGCCTTCTTCACGCCATTGACCACGGCGAGCGTGGAAGCATTGCCGTTCTTGATCACACTGAGCAGGACGGCGCGGTGGCCGTCCTCGCGCACGATGTTCTGCTGCACCTGAGAGCCATCACGGACCTGGGCCACGTCTTTCAGAAAAATCGTCGCCCCGTTGACGAACTTGACCGGGATCATGTTGAGATCCTCGATCGAAGCCGGCGTCGCATTGGTCCGAACGGTGTATTGGGTGTCGCCGATCTTGGCCGTGCCGGTCGGCAACGTGAGATTCTGGGTATTCACGGCATTGACGATGTCGAGCGGGGTCAGCCCGCGCGATAGGAGCTTGTTCGGGTCGATGTCGACCATGATCTGACGGTACTTGCCGCCGGCGGGCGTCGGCAGTGTCACGCCGGGAACGGGCGCCAGTTGCTGGCGGACCCGATAGATGCCGAAGTCATAGAGCTGCTGCTCGTTCAGGCTGTTGGATTCCAGGCTGAGCTGGAGCACCGGCACGCTAGATGCGTTGAACTGAACGATGATCGGCGGCTGAATGCCGGGCGGCATCAGGGCGCGGATGGCGTTGGTCGCCGACACGATCTGCGAGATCGCCAGATCGAGATTGACGTCGGGCTGGAAGTAGATCTTCTGGATCGACAGGCCGTTGAGCGTCTGCGCCTCGACGTTTTTGATACCGCTGACATTTGCGCTGATCGAGTATTGGCTATAGGTGCTGACACGCTGCTCCATCTCGGGCGTCGAGAGACCGGTATAGCTCCAGATCACCGTGACCACGGGGATCCGGATCTCCGGGAAAACGTCGGTCGGCATCGACCGGATGGCGATGCCGCCGAGGAACAGGATTAGCGCCGCAAGCACATAGAATGTGTGCGGAAATCGCAGCGCGAAACGAACAATACCCATGACGGTGTGCCTGGAACGAGTGAAGCGGGATCGAGGGACAGATGACGGGCGGATATCCGCTCAAATGAAAACGAATTCATGGGGCGGCGAGTTCGCGCAGCCGGGAGCGCCTGATGCCGTCAAGCCGGGCATCGCGCGCCGCGGGCGGCAGCGCTTCTCGGCGCGTCGCATCCCGCGCGGCGAGAATGACGGCGCGCCTGACCTTGGCAAAGGCGCGGATCTCGATCTGCCTGACGCGCTCGCTGGAGATCGACAGTTCGAGGCCGAGCTGATCGAGCGTAACGGGGCGGTCCGCCAGCCGCCTCGATTCCAGGACGTGGCGCTCGCGCGCGGTTAGCGCGCCCAGCGCAGCACGCAGGGCGCTGCTTCGGTTGTCCGTTTGCTCGCGATCGGCCAAGATTGTCTCCGCATCGACCGCGTCATCGACGAGCAGCGTTTCCCACTCGGCACCATTCTCCTCGCCGCCGACGCGCGCATTGAGCGACATGTCGCCGTTAAGGCGCGACTCCATCTCCATCACCTCGCGCGCGGTCACCTCGAGTCTGTCGGCGATGACAGTGGCGACCTCTGGCGTCAGCCGCGCCATCGCGCCGCCCATGGCTTTCCGCATCTCGCCGCGCAGCCGAAAGAACAGCTTCTTCTGCGCCGCCGTCGTACCGATCTTGACCAGGGACCAGGAGCGTAGGATGTAGGCGTGGATGGTCGCCTTGATCCACGGCACCGCATAGGTGGAGAACCGCGCGCCGCGGTCGGGCTCGAAGCGAGAGGCAGCGATGACGAGACCGAGATTGGCTTCGGCGATCAGATCAACCAGCGGCAGGCCGTATCCCTTGTAGCCACGGGCTACCCTGGCCGCGATCCGCAGATGACTTGTAACGAGCGCATTCGCGGCGCGCTCGTCCCGCGTCTCCTGCCAGCGCCGTGCGAGCTGTTGCTCCTGATCACGCTCGAGAAGCTCGTAGCGCTTGATGGACATTGCGTAGGCCCTGAGGAACGGGACCGGTGCGGATAGGCTTGGCGCGGCGACGGAATCATGCCTCTGGATTTCGTGACTGGTCTGCATCTATTGCTCCCACATTCCCAAACGGTTGACTGATCCTAAGAGGCTTGCGGTCGCGCCGGCCACTAAACTGGATGTCACACACCTGAATTCTGTTTCAGACATCCGGCATGTCCCAACATCGAGGCGACCGCGGATCGTCCTATCCACTTCGCGCTTGCGTGACCTGAGATCCGAGATCGGAATGCAGCGTGTCTTGCCTTCCCTTGCGGCGTCGGCCACGATTTCAATTCGCCCGCCGGGAGCCGGACCGATGATCAGTCGAAAACCATGCAGCTTGATGATCGCGGCCACCAGGCTCAACCCGAGCCCGACGCCCGGCGTGTTGCGGATCTTGTCGGAGCGGTAGAAGCGCCGCAGCACCGCTTCGCGCTCCTGCTCGTTGATGCCGGGCCCGGTATCGCTCACGCGCACGAGCGCCCGCCCGTCGTCCAATTTGAGTTCGAGCTCCACCTGTCCGCCAGGTGGTGCGAACTTGACGGCATTGTCTGCGAGGTTGGCGATTGCCTCGAACAACAGGTCCCGATCGCCCCACACCTGCACGCTGCGATCGATGACGACGCCAAGCGCAACACCTTTGTCCTCGGCAATCGGCTCGTAGACGTCGCACACCTCGTGCAGGATCTCGTCCAGCACAACGTTGCCGAAACCGGCGGTACGGCTGCTATTCTCGATCTCGGCCAGGCGCAACAGGGCGGTGACGATCGCAAGCGACTGGTCAATGCCAGCGATCGCCTTGTCCGTGACCTCCTGCAGCTGCTCAAGCGTGACTGCGTGCGTTCGCCCGCGCTCCAGCGCCAGCCTTGCCCGGGTGAGCGGGGTCCTGAGATCGTGGGCGATATCGTTTCCAACGCCGGAGAGCGCGTTGATCATCGTCTCCATCTCGTCGAGCATGCTATTGACGATCCTGGCAAGTCGCGCGAACGGATCGTCCGCATTGCCCTCCGGAAGCCGCTCGCGCAGCTCGCCGGCAACGATTCGTTGCACCCGCTGGTTCACCACTTCGACGCGCTTCTGGGCCCGGGCGCTCAGCCACGCGCCGGCGAGCACGCAGAGACAGAAGGCAGGCAGCACGCCGAGCGCGAGCGCTTGCCCGACCACGCTCGATATCTCGCGTGTCTCGTCAACGTTCCTTGCTACCACCAGAACGTCGCCGTCATCGAGGCGCCTGCCGACGATCCTCACGATGGGGCCTCGGCCCGCCGCCGCCTCCAGCGGATTGAGCCGCGCGCCTTGCACCGTCCCGTCAAGGGCGAGCCCGCTTGGCACGCGATCGATGTTGCCGGCAAGGCGCGTGCCGGCGGCACTGAACAGCCCGACATAGTGCACATGCCGGGAGTCTTGCTGGAGATGATCGGCGACCGCGCGGACGCGGCGACCGTGCGGCAGATCGCTCATGAAGTTGATCTGCGTGGTGATCATGCGGTCGGAGCGCGCGATCAGGTAGTTGTCGAGCTTCTGGTAGACGAACGCGAACAATCCGGCGACGAACAGCGCGAGGGTGGCCGCGACCGCCAGGGCCCAGAGAAACGTGTTCGAGCGGATAAACTGAATATGCCGCATGGCCATCTCGCTATTCACGCGCGCGCAGGATGAAGCCGGAACCACGGACATTGTGGATGAGCTGTACCTCTCCGGGAGCATCGACCTTGTGCCTAAGCCGGCCCATGTGCACGTCGATCAGATTAGTGGTGGCCGGAACGAACTTGTAGTTCCAGACCTCTTCGAGCAGCATCGCGCGCGTCAGCAGTTGATCGCTCCGGCGCATCATGTATTCGAGCAGGCGGAATTCGCGCGGGAGCAGGTCGATTTCGCGTTCACCGCGTCGGGCGGTTCGTTCGATCAGATCGAGCTCCAACGGGCCGGCCAGCAGGATGGTTTCGCGGCTGTCCATCGGACGGCGCAGCAAGGCCTCGATCCGCGCGATCAGCTCGACGATCGCGAACGGCTTCGTAAGATAATCGTCGCCGCCCATGCGCAAGCCACGGACGCGATCGTCAACGGCGCCGAGCGCGCTTAGAACCAACACTGGCGTCTTGATCTGGTCGTTGCGCAGCGCCTCGATGACGGTCAGCCCGTCCATGCCGGGCAGCATGCGATCAACGATCATGGCATCGGGATGCGAGGTACGCGCCCGGTCGAGCCCTTCGACGCCGTTCGGCGCCCAATGCACCTCAAAGCTCCGCTCGGCAAGCTCGGCGACGATCGCCTCCGCGGTTTCAGTGTCGTCCTCGATGAGGAGAATCCGTGTCATGAGCCTCGTCCCACCTTCTGCGCGGCGATTCGGCCTGCGGCGGGTCGGCGTGGGCCCGGCAATCTGCGACGTCATAATCACCGTCACGCTCCGAGCGCACGGTGCCGCGACCGCCTGCGATTGGCCACGCGTTGCATGACCAGATGGTGCTGCGGCGATGCGAGCAGAACTGAATTAATATTCAGGAATGCGGCCGCACCTGCCGACAAAGGCGTCAACAGGACGAGAATGCGCCTTGCCATTGTCATGACCATCTTCGGCCTCCATTCGAGCTGCGCTGCAACGGAGATATGCCCGCAATCCGCTCGCCGTTACTCTCGAAGGCAACGAAGGTTGTCTGTTCGCACGATCGTAGCCACGCTGGCGCAGCGGTTCACATGCCGTTGAATGCCGGTGAGCAATTCGTGCATTTGGATCGGGCTCGGTCGCACGCATCTTCCCGAAGAGCCGACCTGACCGGTCTGCTATCATCAAAGGAGAAGCCGAATGATCACGTCCAAACTCTTGCCGATGGGTCTGATTGCGGCGGCCTTGATCGGAGGCCCCGTCATGGCGCGCGAACACCATGCCGGCATGCGGAAATCCGCGATGGAATCGGACACCGTGGCATCGAGCGCACCGACCTATCAGGGCGGCCACGCGTGCATGCCAGCGCCGCGCATCGGCGCGTTCGCGACGGCGCCGTGGACTGGCAACGACGTGCCGTGCGAGCCTGGCACTGGCGCGTTCTGACTGCCCGACATAAGGCGGCTGGCCCCGGCACCGACACCATCGCTTCACATCTAAAATAGGAGCGGACTGAATGTTCAGCCCGCTCCTTTGCATGGCCGCGGCAATCCGCGCGAAGCACCTTCCCGGCAGATATCCCCTCATTCCTGAAGCCGAATTTAGTGGGATTCCCGTGCACCCTACCTACCTGTGGTGCATCACGAGCGCAGTCATCATGTGTCCATCTCGTCGAGAGCATGGCGAGGCACGACACGAACACGCACTGCAATGATGGTTGACGGCTCGCCACGAAAGGAGTGTCCCATGAAACGAGCAATCATGATTTTGGCAACGGCGGCGCTTGCCTCGACCTTGACCGTCGGTGCGGCCGCAGCGCATGGCGGTGGAGGTGGTCACGGCGGTTTTGGCGGTGGCAGCCACAGCTTCGGTGGCGGTGGCTTTGGTGGCGGCCATATGGGCTTCGGCGGCGGCGCTCATTTCGGCGGCATCGGACATGCCGGCGGCTTTGGCGGGGGACGGCTCGGCGGCACGCATTTTGGGATCGGCCACGTCGCCTCCGGCGGCTTAGGCTTCCGCCAGCATGCGTTCCACCGCTATGGCCACTATCGCCCCGGCTATGGATTCTACGGCTACTATCCGGATTGCTACGATTGGTACGAGTTGCACCCCGGCGTTCCGTTGCCGCTGAGCTGCAGCTGATCTGCATGCTCGATCTTGGGCCCGGACGGCATGTCACGATCCGGGCCCACGCAGCGTCTCGTTCTCGCGTGTACCGGCGGTACGCACGGGGCGGGCAGGCAATCAACAGTCGCGGACTTTTCAGAAGCCGCCAGGGTGAAGAACCCGGCGGCTTCTTCTGTGTTGAGGGACCACCAGGCCGGAGCGCTGCCCTTGCCGCCAAGGCAAACAGCGCGAGCGCCGCGATAAATGCCGCTATGACGTTGTGGCGCCCCCAGTACGGCTTACGTGACACTTCGGGCTTGACCGACGGTGAGCGCTGCTCGCGAAGCTGGGCATCATGGTAGCCCCCTGCGTGGACGCCAGCCAGCGCTGCGCACCCGCTCTCTATCCGCCAACGTTCTGCGGACGTCGCGCAGCTCCAACGAAGGACCCCGACGCATGCTTGCGATGGATATTTCTTGATCTCCCGGTGCACACGTCACGCACACGGCGCTCTATAACCGATTGAAAAATTGAACTCTCGATCCAATCCATCATGGGGGCGACAGAAAAGCGATAAGGCAGCATCGGGACCATATAGACATTCAAGTGCCCGGCGGGAATAGGGGATTCCGCGAAGACGGGGGGCCGACGACCGGAGGCATGAACAATCAGATTGCCGCCAGGACTTTCTGACTTTGTAGGGGCTCCTCGCAACGACTGTGCATCGAGATCCTTCAACATCGACTCGACATTCTCGCGCACGACGCTGCCGCGTCCACTGCAAGCTCAGCTCGCGAACACGACGACAGCTGATCGCTCGTCAGGATGAGCCGGATGGGCCGCACATACACTCTCTCCGACATTCGATAGAGCAGATCGATGAAGACCAATCGAGCTCAAGCCGCAGCCGCCTGATACAAGCACTCGCGAAGCCAGGCGTGACCCTTGTCGTCTTGATTGCGCGGATGCCACAGCGCGACGATGCGAGCGGGCGGCAGATCCAGCGGCGGCGGCCTCAGGTCGAGCTCATGGGCGAAGCGCATCAGAAAGCGCCGAGGAAGCGTGCAGATGCAGTTACTGTGCGCAAGGATGATCGGCGCCAGTGCATAGGTCTGGATTGAGACGGCGACGCGGCGGGAGCGGCCGAGCGCGGCCAGCGCATCGTCGACGAGACCCGAGAAGCCGCCCCCGTCGGCGGAGATCAGAAGATGGTCGAGCGCGCAAAAGCTGTCGAGATCAAGCAGGCCATTGCCGTGGGGATGGCCTTTACGCTGTGCGGACAGGAAGCTGTCCTCGAACAGAGGGCGCTGCATCAGCTCGCCGTGAGCTCTGTCAGCTCCCGTCACCAGAAGGTCGATCTCCCCCCTTTCGAGCTGATCCACGACATCGCGCGTCGGGTGAACGAGAGCGAGCCGCGCTCTCTCGGCCTTCGCGGCAAAACGCGCCACCAGGCCCGGCGCCAGTGTAACGGCTGGATTTTCGTGGATGGCAACGACGAAGGTACGCTGGCTGCGGGCGGGGTCGAACACAGCCGGCCCCTCCAGCATGCGACGCAGCTTGCCGAGCACAGCTGCAAGCTCCGTCTGCAGCTCGACCGCCCTCGCCGTCGGCACCACGCCGCGCCCGGACGTCGCGGGTACGAACAGCGGATCGGCAAAGACCTGCCGCAGCCGATTCAGCCGCGCCGATAGCGCGGGCTGCCCGATATTGAGCCGGGAGGCCGCGCGCGTCACGTTCCGCTCATGCAGGAGAGCCTCCAGTGCCAGCAACAGACCAAGGTCGATCTCGGCCAGATCACTGTCGTCAGCCGGCCGGGGCCGACCGCGTTCCGCATCCAGCATGGGGCACTCCCTTTCAAAGTACATGATCGCGGGCAGGACGAGCCGCGATGACACAGGTAAGCCCGAAACGGTGCCGTGAAAACCCTGGCGACAGTTTCGATATCGACGATGTCGATGGGACCTATCGAGCCCGCGGCCCTCCCGTCGGGCGGCGAGCTGCGTACCTCACGGTCACGGCGGCGCAGGGCATCAGGCTCTATCACGCCGCTGCCTGGAACGGAGGACATCCTGGTGACGCAAGCGACGAGCACCTATCGCCTTGGCGATGCAACCATCACACGGATCGACGAGTTGCGGCTTGCCGCATTCAAGTTCGACGCGCTTTATCCGGACGGCGAGTTGCAGGCGCTGGAGCGCCATCGCGAGCGCCTGGAGGCGGGCTCGTTCGATGCTGCGACCGGCACCTTCATTCAGAGCATTCACAGCTGGCTGGTCAGGACACCCGACCACACGATCCTGATCGACACGGCCACCGGCAATGACAAGAACCGGCCAGAGATCCCACCGCTCCACCGGCTCAATCAGCCGTTTCTGGCGCGGCTGGCTGCAGCGGGCGTCACCCCGGAGCAGGTCAACTACGTTCTGCTCACCCATGTGCATGCCGATCACGTCGGCTGGAACACTCGTCTCGTCGATGGGCGCTGGACTCCGAGCTTCCCAAAGGCGACTTACATTTTCTCCGGGATCGAGCAGGCCTACGGCGAAAGCCTCGCGACAGGTACGGAGCCGACCGGAGCAGCCCGCCCTGATCCGGTCCTTGGTCCGGCGCTGCGCAAGCCGGCCGACCGTGTCTATGACGACAGCGTCCGTCCGGTGATCGATGCCGGACTGGCCAGACTCATCCCGGTGGACGGCGACGAGGTCCTCGAAGGCATCTCGTTCATTCCGACGCCAGGCCATAGCATCGATCACGCATCCATCCGTCTCGTGTCTGGCGGCGAGCAGGCGCTTTTCGCCGGCGATGTGATGCATCACCCCCTACAGGTGTATGAGCCCTCGCTCAATTCCTGCTTCTGCGAGTTTCCGGAAGCAGCCTTGCGCTCGCGCGCCTTCGTGCTGGAGGACGCCGCCGAGCGTGGCGCAACCATCTTCACCACCCATTTTGCGCAGTCATCTGCCGGCCGCATCAGCCGGACCGGCGAACGCTTTATCTGGAAGTTCGTCTAAGAGGGAGACCGATCATGAACAAGCACGCTCGCGCGCACGCAGTCAGGCCAGAGATCATGGTCGAGGACCTCATGATTCCGAGTGACACGGTCGGGATTTCACTCCACCTGCGCAACAAGCGGCCGGCAGCGCTGAAGACCTTCTCTGCCGAGAGAACCATCCTGATAATGCACGGCGCAACCTATTCGTCGGAGAGCCTTTTCGATACGCCACTCTGCGGCCTCTCCTTCCTGGATCATCTCGCCGGGCACGGCTACGACGTGTTTGCGGTGGACGTGCGCGGCTATGGCGGATCGACTCGACCGCCGGAGATGGACGCGCCGCCGGAGGCGTCCGAGCCGCTTGTGCGCACCGAAGTCGGCGTACGCGACCTGGCCAGCGCAGTCGAATACATCCTGAAACACCGCGGCATCACGCGCCTCAATCTGGTTGCCATGTCCTGGGGCGGGTCGGTGGCCGGTGCCTACACCGCGGCCAACAACGATAAGGTCGTCAAGCTCGCGCTGGTCGCACCACTTTGGTTGCTGAAGGGTCCGGCTCCAATCGATGCCGGCGGGCGCCTCGGGGGCTATCGCAACGTCCCGGTTCTGGACTTCAGGGAGCGCTGGCTTTCGGCCGCGCCGGAAGCAGCCCGATCTCGCTTGATTCCGGCTGACGGCTTCGAACGCTGGGCCAACACCTCGCTCGCCACCGACCCGCAGGGCAGTTCGCAAGCGCCCCCGGTCATGCGCGCAGTCAACGGCCCGATCCTCGACATTCGCGAATACTGGGCCGCCGGCAAGGCCCTCTACTCCGCTAGCGACATTCGCGTGCCCGTGCTCCTGGTCCACGCGGAATGGGATCAGGACGTTCCCATCGCCTCGGCGCAGGATTTCTTCCTGTCGCTGAAACACACGCCATATCGGCGATGGGTCGAGATCGGCGAAGGCACGCACATGGTTCTGCTGGAGAGAAACCGTATGCAGGCGTTCGACGCGATCAGTCAATTTCTCGGCGAAGACTATAGCTAGCCGCTGCTCTCGCTCTGGAAAGCACGACAAAAGACATCCCCTTACAACCCGCCGCTAAAGCGCGGCGATATCGTCATAAATCGCCATCGCGCGTTTGGGCCGTTGTTCGCGCATGATCTTTTCGGACAACCGATGCACACTTCGGGGATCAAAAACGAAAGATTCCGAAAACAACCCCATGCACAGTAGAGCCTCCCTGTTTTCAAAGGCAAATTTCTGAGAGCAGACCTCCGCGGCCACGACTTTGACTTGTCGGGCAAAACAGCGGCATGATGCCATCATCCGAGCCGGAGCTGCGGCACCCCGATCAGATCTGCTCGCCCGTGATCCGCATCGGACACGGCCGCAGTGGCGGGCTGAGCCGGCGCGGGACCGGCACCCTCGGTCATTTCTGCGTGTTCCGCTACCGTCGGGGCGGGTCAGCCCTTCCGGCCAATCCTCACAATGAGGTCGCCGGGCATAAGTGCTTTGGCTTCGAGGGGATGCAATCGCCACAGGCTCTCGCCCTCGACCAGCGGCGGCACAGGGAGTTCTCGGTCGGCGAAATTGGCGACAATCTGCAGAACGTCGCCCCGACCTGTCTGCCAGCGTACATCCAGACCTCCCATGCGGGAATCCGATCCCAAGAGTTCTCGCTGCGCCGAAACGACCCCCCGCTTGATGAGGGGCACGATCTTCTCACGCCGTATCATCAACAACTGCGCTGTCAGCGCCCGAAACCTTGCGCCAGCCGGGGATTGATCGATGCTCGTCCAGTCCAGCTTGGAGGCGCGGAAGGTTCTTTCGTCGCAAGGATCCGGGATTTTCGCGCGCGTCTCGGGCGTGGCGAACGCCTTGAAATGTGAGAACTCCTTGCGCCGGCCTTCCCGTGTCAGTTCGGCAGCTTCGCCCGTCCAGTCTGCGAAGAACAGGAAGGGCGTTTCGGCCGCGGCTTCCTCACCCATGAACAGCATTGGGATATGCGGGCTCAGCAGAACCAGCGCGAGGGCCTGCTCCAGCTTCTCCGCGCCGACCAGCCGGGACAGCCGCTCCCCGAAGGCGCGGTTGCCGACCTGGTCGTGATTCTGGGCGAAGAAGATGGTCGCTTCGGGCGGCAAATGCGCACTCGGTTCACCGCGCGGCTCCTCGTGCAGCGGAAAGACTTCGCCCTGATAGGCAAACCCTTCGGTCAGGGATCGCGCCAGATGCTCGAGCGGCTTGTCTGCGAAGGCCCGGTAATAGCCTTCGTCCTCGCCGGTGAGCAGCACATGCAGCGCATTGTGGAAATCATCGCCCCATTGCGCGTCGTAGTACCTGGCTCGTCCGTGTGAACGCTCGAGCAGGTGCGCCTGATTGGCCTCGTTCTCCAGCATGAGATGGACGCGCCGGCCCGCCAGCTGACTGCGAAGAGTTTCGGCGAGCTCGATCAGGAAATGACGCTCGGAATCATCCTTCAATGCGTGGACCGCGTCGAACCGCAATCCGTCGAAGCCGTAGTCGCGCAGCCACATCAGGGCATTCTCGACCAGGAATCCGCGTACGAACGCGCCGTCGTCTCCTTCGAGATTGACGGCCGGCCCCCAGCCGGTGCTGTGGCGCGCGTTAAAGAAGTTCTCCGCATAGAGGTGCAGATAGTTCAGCTGCGGTCCGAAATGGTTATAGACGACGTCGAGATAGACCATGATATCGAGTGCGTGCGCGGCCCGCAGCAGCCGCTTGAGATCCTCCGGCCGGCCATAGCGCGCATTCGGCGCGTTCAGGAGCACGCCGTCGTAGCCCCAATTGTGCCGGCCCGGGACGTCGTTGAGCGGCATCAGCTCGATGGCGGTGATGCCGAGATCGCGAAGATAGGGCAGCTTCTGCTCGACGCCGGCATAGGTCCCCTCTTCGCTGAACGTGCCGACATGCAGCTCGTAGATGACGGCTTCCGCCCAGGGACGACCCGGGTAGAGAACCGGATCGCGCAACGCCGCGGCATCGATCACCTCGCTCGGCGCGCCGACGTCGTCCGGCTGGAACAACGAGGCGGGATCGGGAACGACGAGATCCTCATTGATCCTGAACTGATAGCGCGTGCCGGCGCGCGCGGTCTCGCTGAGCAGCTGATACCAGCCGTGCTCATCGCGCGGCATCCTGCGGGGCGGCTGGCCAATTTCGAGCAGCTCGACCGATCGAGCCGTGGGCGCCCACAAGTTGAACGAGACACCATGATCGATGATCTGAGGACCATGGCGCCGCCCCTGCTCGGCCGTTCCCAGTCTTTGATCCAAGGCCAATCCCCTTTCGCGCCGGCATGTTCGGAATTGGACATGCTTCAGCCAAGCGCGTTGCCAAACGGAGCCAGCTTACGTTCGCTCAATCATGTCTCGGGACGAGAAGCTGCCGTCGGTGCATTCGTTCCTTCCGAGGCATGTCAGCAGGCGACCTCTCCGCCGGGCTGCTGACCGGACTCGAAATGCCGGTGCCGCCCGCATGTACACTTTTGCATTCAGCGTAAAAACAGCGCGCTCATTGGCAACTCTCAGGAACCTTTGCTGCGCCGCAGAATTTAGCTTCGCTGGGGGAGACCGGCTTCCTGTTTGACCGCGCATCGGGCGCCGGGTTTCCTGGAAGCCTCTGCCGAGCGTTCTCGACCTTCGGCATGAAAGACCGGCTCGACCACACGCGCAGGGCTGCCATGGCGCAGGCCTTCAGCTGGACCCAATCAAATCCTACGCTGAACTCTACAAGTCGTCGATCTAGCCAGGCATTTGGGGGACGGCCATGAAGATGGCGCAAATCTCTCCACTGGCGGCGAGCTGGCCCGCGACCTTACGAAGGGACTGAGAGTCCGCTGTTCGCGAGCGGAGACCCGATCATGTCAGCCGAGCTTGCGCCATGCTCGAAGATGGCCCTGCGCCTTGATCCCACCGTCAAGCACATGACACCTCGAAGCCATGGCTTGCGGCACGCCAGTGATCGCCCTGGCCCATGGTTCGGTGCCTGAAGTGATCGGCTACGGCGTCAGCGGTTCGTGGTGAACTCCATGGAGGAGGCCGTCGCGGCGGCGAGTCCGCTCGGCACGTTGGAGCGGCAAGCGATCCGCAAGCGGTTCAAGCAGCGCTTCACGGCCGAGCGGATGGCGCGGGAGTATCTGGCGGCTTATCTCCGGCTGCCAGCGCTGCGGCAAACGCCGCAACTCGACCTGCTCGCGATCGCCAAGAGTGAGAACGAGATCCGGATGCCGATACCCACTGTCGGCTTGACCATGATTGCGGCCGGCGCCGGCTGGCACCGTCTTCAAGGCGCGGAACCGAATGTCCGGGCGACTGTTACGATCACACACAGGAGCTGTCGACATGCGCCGCTCGAAACCACAAGCAGTCCGTAACAAGCTCGACCTGGCCGACCGCGCCCAGGTACGGCTGGTCAAGAAACGGCTTGGGCTCTCGGATATGGAGCTTGCCGCAATCGTCGGGCGCATCGGCAATTCGATTTCGGCCATCAGCAAGGAGGCCGCTCAGAGGCCAAAAGTGCTGAACAAGCCTTCCGAAGCCGTGATCGCCGCGACGGTGGCCGGCGAACAAGCGACCACCGAACTCGCGGCGGCCGCGCCGACATCTTGACGGACTATCGGGGGCGATCATGGACCAAAAACTACATTCGGACGACGCCCTCACCCGGGCCGCCTCGAGGTTGCGCCGCACCCGGATCACCGAGGGCAGGCCATTCCCGCTCGGCGCCACCTGGGACGGCCTCGGCGTCAATTTCGCTCTATTTTCCGCCCACGCCACCACGGTCGAGCTTTGCCTGTTCGATGACGCCGGCGAAACCGAGCTCGAGCGCATCGAGCTGCCCGAATATACCGACGAGGTCTGGCACGGCTATCTGCCTTCCGCCCGCCCCGGCACAGTCTACGGCTATCGCGTCCATGGCCCCTATGAGCCCGACGCGGGCCACCGCTTCAATCCCAACAAGCTCGTGCTCGATCCCTACGCCAAGCAACTGGTCGGCCAGCTCCGATGGGGACCGGAGCTGTTCGGCTACCAACTCGACCATGCCGACAAGGACCTCTCCTACGACGAACGCGACAGCGCGCCCTTGATGCAGAAATGCCGCGTCATCGACCCCGCCTTCACCTGGGGTACAGCGCGCAAGCTGGAGGTGCCGTGGGAGCGCACGATCGTCTACGAAATGCACGTCAAGGGATTCACCCAGCTGCATCCGCTGGTGCCGGAAGCCGAGCGCGGCACGTTCTCGGGGCTGGCACATTCGGAAGTCCCGGCCTACTTGCGCTCGCTCGGCATCACCAGCGCCGAGCTGCTGCCGATCCATGCCTTCGTCGACGACAGCTATCTGGTCGAGAAAGGCCTGCGCAATTACTGGGGATACAACTCCATCGCCTTCTTCGCGCCGGATCCGCGTTACCTCAAGGCGACTTCAGCCAGCGAATTCAAGGCCATGGTCAACCAGTTTCATGCCCATGGCATCGAGGTCATTCTCGACGTCGTCTACAATCACACGGCGGAAGGCAACGAGCTCGGCCCGACCTTGTCGTTCAAGGGCATCGACAATGCCAGCTATTACCGCCTGCTGCCGGACCAGAAGCGCTATTACATCAACGACACCGGCACCGGAAACACCGTCAACCTGTCGCATCAACGCGTACTTCAGCTCGTCGCCGATTCCTTGCGTTATTGGGCGACCGAGATGCGGGTCGACGGCTTCCGCTTCGACCTCGCCACCATCCTGGCGCGCGAACCCTATGGCTTCGATGAAGGCGGCGGGTTCCTCGACGCCTGCCGCCAGGATCCCGTGCTCTCCAGCGTCAAGCTGATCGCCGAGCCCTGGGACATCGGTCCCGGAGGCTACCAGGTCGGCCAGTTTCCCCCCGGCTGGGCCGAGTGGAACGACAAGTTCAGAGACACCGTGCGCGCCTTCTGGAAGGGCGACCCGGGCACGCTGGCCGACTTTGCCAAGCGCGTGTCGGGATCCGGCGACCTCTTCAACAAGCGCGGGCGCCGGCCGTGGGCCAGCGTCAATTTCGTCACAGCCCACGACGGCTTCAATCTGAACGACCTCGTCTCGTACAACGACAAGCACAACGAGGCGAACGGCGAGGACAATCGCGACGGTCACAGCAACAACCATTCGTGGAACTGCGGCGTCGAAGGCCCGACCGACGATCCGGAGATCATCGCGCTCCGCGAGCGCCAGAAGCGAAACCTGCTCGCGACGATGCTGCTCTCCCATGGCACGCCGATGCTGCTCGCCGGTGACGAGTTCGGACACACCCAGAACGGAAACAACAACGCGTACGCCCAGGACAATGAGACAACGTGGCTCAACTGGATGGGCATCACCGCCAACGGGCGCAGCCTCCGCGAGTTCACGCGCAAGCTGATCGCCACCCGCAAGGCGTTTCCGATCCTCTACCGCAGCCGCTTCCTGGTCGGGTCACACAACGAGGAACTCGACGTCAAGGACGTGACCTGGCTGTCGCCATCCGGCGAGGAGATGACGACGGAGCAGTGGCATGATGGCAACGCCAAGTGCTTTGGGATGCTGCTCGACGGCCGCGCGCAGGAGACGGGAGTCAAGCGCCGCGGCTCCGATGCGACCATGCTGCTGGTCTATAACGCGCACCATGACGTCGTGAACTTCACGTTGCCGGAGGTCGCGGACGGACGCAGCTGGCTCGGCCTGATCGACACCAATCGCCCCGACGCACCGATGGCCGAGTTCGAGTTCGGGCACGACTATGCGGTGACGGCGCGTTCGCTCGTGGTGTTTGGCCTGGCGAACGATAGCATCGCAACCCGACGCCTCCGCCAAGGCCTCGGCGCGCTGCTGGACGTCGCCGATACCCCTCTGGCGGATTGAACCGTTCGCCGCTCGCCGAAGCGCAATGAGATCGAATGACTCGTCATCGGACTTCAGGTCTTGCGCAGACCTTCCGGGAAACCGATTCACGTTTCCGGAGCTGATGTGATTAGGTTTGATTGCGCCACCGGCGGTGCGCTCCTTCTCCCGCTTGCGGGAGAGGGTTGGGGAGAGGGTGTTTCCGCAATCGGACAATCGCCAAGAGAAGAAAGCCCTCACCCGGCGCGGTCATCGATTCACTCTAAAGCCGGGCCGGCGATCAGCGGTCGACCTCGCCGAACACGATGTCCAGCGAGCCCAGGATCGCCGAGACGTCGGCGAGCAAGTGCCCCCTACAGAGAAAATCCATCGCTTGCAGATGAGCGAAGCCGGGGGACCTGATCTTGCACTTGTAGGCCCTGTTGGTCCCGTCCGAGACGAGAAACACGCCGAATTCGCCTTTGGGCGCCTCGACGGCAACGTAGATCTCGCCGGCAGGAACGTGGAAGCCTTCGGTGTAGAGCTTGAAATGGTGGATCAGCGCTTCCATCGAACGCTTCATTTCGCCGCGCCTGGGCGGAGCGATCTTGTTGTCCTGCACGAGCACCGGGCCCCCGCCGTCAGGGGACTTCAGCTTCTCGATGCACTGCTTCATGATGCGGACTGACTGCCTCATCTCCTCCATGCGAATGAGATAGCGGTCATAGCAATCGCCGTTCCTGCCGATGGGAACATCGAAGTCCATCTCGGCATAGCAGTCATAGGGCTGCGCCTTGCGCAAATCCCAGGCGGCCCCCGAACCACGCACCATCACGCCCGAGAATCCCCAGGCCCAGGCCTGTTCGAGCGTCACCCTGCCGATATCGACGTTGCGGCCCTTGAAAATCCGGTTGAGCGAGAGCAGCCGGTCGAGATCGTCGACGACCTTCAGAAATGGATCGCACCAGGCCTCGATGTCGTCGATGAGCTTGGGCGGAAGATCCTGATGGACGCCGCCCGGCCGGTAATAGTTGGCATGCATCCGGCTGCCCGAGGCTCGCTCATAGAACACCATGAGCTTCTCACGCTCTTCGAAGCCCCACAGCGGCGGCGTCAAGGCGCCGACATCCATGGCCTGCGTGGTGACGTTCAAGAGGTGCGACAGGATGCGGCTGATCTCGTGATAGAGCACGCGGATGAGCTGGCCGCGCCGCGGCACCTCGATTCCGATCAGCCGTTCGATGGCAAGGCAGAAGGCATGCTCCTGCGTCAGGGGAGCGACATAGTCGAGCCGATCGAAATAGGGAATGGCCTGGAGATAGGTCTTTGCCTCGATCAGCTTTTCGGTGCCGCGGTGCAAAAGGCCGATGTGCGGATCGACCCGCTCCACGACCTCTCCGTCCAGTTCGAGCACGAGCCGCAGCACCCCGTGAGCGGCGGGATGCTGAGGACCGAAATTGATGGTGAAGTTTCTGAGGCTGGGAGATTGTTCCGGCATTCTGCTTCCGATCGAAGACGTCGCGGCGACACCTTAGCCGCGATCCGGAACGACCGGCTTCACACAGGTTAACGGCTCGCCTCAAATGGCGAGCATCAGTGCCCTGCGAGCGTTTTGGAACACCACATCTCGGGCCGCGTTCAATGTCGAAATTGGAGATCAAAGATGAAACATCGCCTGCTTGCCGTCGCTCTGGTGATCGCGGGTGGCTTCGCCTCCTCGAACGCGGCTTTCGCGCAAGATCGCTACTGCCTGCAGGGTCGCATCTGGGGCTATCCAGGCAATTGCCAGTTCGCCAGCTACGCCCAATGCATGGCGACAGCATCGGGAACGAACGCCTATTGCGGCATCAATCCCCGCTATGCCCACGCACGCCGTTACAGGGGATACCGGTGATCAGCCCCGAACTCCGGACTGGCCACCGGCGTCCGTCTTGACCGATCCTGCAGCTGAGCGGAGCGGGGTGGCGGCGGCAGAGCGCCCTCTCACCGCCATTACCTTTTCCGGCGGCCTCGGTCTTGGCGCCTATCACGGCGGTGTGTTCGAGGCGTTCACCTCTCTTACGTTGCCGCTCGATTGGGTCACCGGTTCATCGGCAGGCGCCATCACCGCTGCACTGATCGCGGGCAGCCCGAGCGCCGACCGGCTGCGCAATCTGCGCAGCTATTGGCACGCGCCAAGCAATCCAGCCGCAGCGCCGAACGCAGGCCGCCATACGTTGGCCTGGCTGAGCTCGATCAATACGCGCGTGCTAGGTCATTCGGGCTTCTTCCATCCCCGCCTCCCTCTCCCGGCATCTCACTTCGGCGGTCTCTACGATCTCGGCCCCACCCGCGAACGCCTCCGGCGGTTGATCGATTTCGAACGTTTGAACGGCGGCGATCCGCGCATCACGATCTGCGCCACGGACGTCGAAAGTGGCGATGCGGTCTTGTTCGACTCCGCATTGGAGCGGATCGAAATGGATCACATCCTGGCCAGTTGCGGATTCGTCCCGGAGTTCGCTCCAGTGCGGATCGCCGACCGCTGGCTCGGCGATGGCGGGTTCTCGCTGAACGCGCCATTCGACCCGGTCCTCGAGAATGCGGGCCCGCTCCACCTCTATGTCATCGATTTGTTTCCACGCGACGGCAAGGTCCCTGACGGGCTCGAGGCCGCAGCCGAACGCAAGAGCGACCTGACCTTCAGCAACCAGACCTTCCAGCGCCTTGGATATGCCCTGGAAGCCCGTCAGCTGCGCGCCGAGCTTCAGGACCTCGACTATGACGACAAGGTCTATCTCCTGAGCTACCGCCCCGGCCGCGAGGAAGCAGGTCCTGAAAAATCCTTCGATCTGTCGGAGACAGCCATGGCGCAACGCTGGCGGGCAGGCTTGCTCGATATGCAGCATGCCGGACGCCTTGCTCCGGTCAAGAACGGGATCTGCAGCGTGCGGCGGCCATAGCGGCGTCTCCGACGAAAGCACGCGAGCTGCGGCCTAGATGTCATGGTCGAGATGCCGGCAGATCTCGCCAAGCAGCTGCTTGACGCCCTCGTCTGCAGCGATGCCTTCCGGCGGAGCAATGGTGGTGATGCCCCAGTTCGCGAGCACGGCCTCCTGGACCGGATTGCGCTGCGTGACGAATACGAAGGATTTCGGCCGGTCCTGGTTGTGCCGGGACCCGTCCCAGATCTGCCAGATCCGGTGCAGCAGCAGGCGGATGTTGGGATCGGACATGCTGTATCCGATGAAGAGCAGCGTGCTGCCGAGGGCATCGGCGCGAAACCGGATGTCGAGCGGAGAATTGAAGGAGAGCCGATTGAGAAAATCGGTCTCGGTCAGAACGAGCGAGGCGTCATCGTCGAAGTCGCCGTGGAATTTGATGATGTGGGTGACGCCAGGGTCGGCGCTCGCGATCTCCTTGGCGTTGCTGATTTTCGCGTACGGCTTCCTGAGGACGTCGAAGGCGGTTTCGAGATTGCGATCGTAGTTGGTCGTGTAGATCACCGGAAAGTCGAGCTGGACGATCATCCGGTGAAGCTCCGAGGCCGCAATTCTCTCGGGATCGACGCGCCAGTTTCGGTCCAGCCAGCTGCGGAGCGGCCCGATCGCGCCACGCTTCAGCCGGTAATACTCCGCGAGCATCTGATAGCCGCCGTGCATCCCGTCGATGACATTGCGTTCGAGGCCAAGATCGTCGAGCAGATGGTCGATCAGGGATTGCCAGGACGGCAAGCCGACTGCCATCGAGACACCGGCGCCGACGAACAGGATTGCGCGGCGTCGCTTGATGGCCGCCGCCAGGACTTCATGAGGCGCTTCCTGCTCGGATGCGAGCCCTGTGGTTCGTTGCTCCATCCTGTTTGAATGGTTGGCCGGGAGGCACGTTCCTAAAGCAGCATCGTCGTTCAGCCGTCCAGCGGCGAGGATGCACCCTCCTCCGTCTGTGCTGCGAACCGTGCGATCAGGCGCCGAAGCTCGGCCTTGTGCACCATGCGTGCCGCCCTCTTTGGCGAGACCCAGATCGCCTCCCGCTCTCCTTTCTCGGGCCACCAGCGCTCGCGGCCGTGCACCTGCATCGGAAAGACCGCGACGTTCAAGGTCCGCTTGCGATCGCCCTTTCCCTTGCGATGCTTGAAGCTGCCGACTGCCCGGGTTGCGATGACGCCGATCAGGCCGGCCTCCTCGTAGGCCTCCAGTGCAGCGGTGAGGTGCGGCTCCTTGTTGCGCATCGGCGATCCCTTCGGGACGCTCCACCTGCGCTTGCGTCTGGTCGTGATCAGCAGCACCCGCAGTTCGGACTTGTCCAAACGAAACGGCAACGCGGCAAACTGTTTCTTTCCCATCAAACGCCTCCGACTCGCGTTACCAAGCGAGCGCTGCAGCCATGGTTCCTGTCTGGAAGCTTACGCCTCGGCCCCCCGATCAGAACTTCCGCTCCACCATCTTGAGCCGCAGCGCCGAAATGGCTTCGCCGGGATTGAGGCCCTTTGGACAGGCTTTCGCGCAATTGAGAATGGTGTGGCAACGGTAAATTCTGAAGGGATCCTCGAGCATGTCGAGGCGATCGCCCGTCGCTTCGTCCCGGCTGTCGTTGATCCAGCGTGCCGCTTGAATCAGCGCGGCCGGCCCCAGGAAGCGCTCGGAATTCCACCAATAGCTCGGGCATGACGTCGAGCAGCACGCGCAGAGGATACATTCATACAATCCGTCGAGCTTCGCCCGATCCTCATGGCTCTGCCGCCATTCCTTCTGCGGCGTGGGGGATGCCGTCTGGAGCCATGGCTCGATGAGCGCGAGCTGCGCATAGAAGTTGGTCAGGTCCGGCACCAGGTCCTTCACCACAGGCTGATGCGGCAGGGGCAGCACGCGGAGCGGCTCGCCCTCCTGAATGTCCTCATTCATGGACTTGGTGCAGGCGAGCGTGTTCTGACCGGCGATGTTCATCGAGCAGGAGCCGCAGACGCCCTCGCGGCAGGATCGCCTGAATGTCAGGGTCGAGTCGATGTTGTTCTTGATCCAGATCAGGCCGTCCAGCACCATCGGCCCGCAATCTGTCTGATCCACGAAGTAGGTGTCGAGCCGCGGATTGCGGCCATCATCGGGATTCCAGCGGTAGACGTGAAATTCGCGCAAGCTCGTGCCGCCCGGCTTTGGCCAGAGCCTTCCCTGCTCGATGCGCGAGCTCTTCGGAAGCCTGAACTCCACCATTCTCTCCTCCTCCGTCAGGCCGGCGCAAAGCAGCGCAATTGCAGGAGGTCATCGACGGACAGCCCGAACAAGAAGACGCGAAGCGCCGGCGCTGTGGCGAGGACCAGCAGCAACAGAAAGATCGTGTAAACGAGGACCGGCGGCGTGCTTCTAACGAGCCTGTAGGCTGCCTCCCGCATCCGCTCCCTCCCGCTTGCCCGCTCGCGCCATCGCAGCGCCCATGATGACCATCGCAGCCCCCCACAGCAGGAAGCCGATATCCCAGAAGATGCGTTGCTCGTCCGGCACCGTCTCATTCACCCGATGCAGCTTGAGGATCTGGTGATCGATGACGCCCTCGACCAGATTGAAGATGCCCCACCCGAGCAGGATCGCGCCGAGACACTGCCAACTGGACCAGCGCAGCTCGCTCCCGCGCGCCCGCTGCCACATCAGGTAGAGACCTGCGAGCAGCAACACGTAGGTGGCGCTGTGAAAGATGCCGTCCCATGTCGTGTTGAGTGTGATGTTCTCGATCGAATTGAGCGGATACCAGCCGCTCACCATATGATGCCATTGCAGCAACTGATGAAAGACGATGCCGTCGAAGAACCCACCGAGGCCAAGCCCGAGGAGGACGCCCGCGGAAGTCGGGAAGCTGTCTGATCTCTTGTCATGCATTGAATGGCTCGCGCGGGCGGAGGCACCGTGAAGCGAGTACAAGACGTGCCACACGCAGACGTTCCTATGGATCAGAGTCCGCCAGGCACCGCATGCGGAGAGCACCCACGCGCTTCGTCGGCCGTAACATACGTTAACTGGAGCGAGGGCTCAGCAGCGCTCGGAACGTGGCATCGCGATCTTCTCGGTCGACAGGAACGTTCGACCGCTGCGAGCGTCTGTTGTCGACACCGTGGAGGTGCAGGAGAAGATCACACCATGGCCTATGCGCTATTCAAGGACGCAGAAAGGCTAAGCCGGACATTTCCGACGAAAGAGGAAACGTTGGAGAAGGCCGACCGCGCCGGGCTGGTCGAACACAGCGACGGCCAGCCCGTGCTCGAGGACGATCTGAAGATCAAGCCCTGCTCTCCCGACCCTGGGCCGCGCGACGACGCGGATCTCGACTGGACGCCGGACGAGCCGGCGTCCTGATCGTGCGTCAGCATCCCTTGCAGATGCTCCTGATCTTCCGACCGACATCGGAGTCCCGCGACGTCTCCGAGCGGATCTGGTCGTCCCCGTCCAGCGAGGGACCCGGTGTTACCGTTCCGTCGATACGCCCGATATTGACGCCGCCGGCCGGGTTGCCGGGTCGCCCCACCGTGATCGATCCCCGCGGAGCAGCGCTACCGCCGGACTGGGCGGTACCGGCCGCGTTGGTTCCGGGAGCTGACGCGGTGCCGCCACTGCTTCCAGCCGCAGCACCGGCGGCGCCTCCGCCCGCACTGCCGCCTCCGCCCCCCTGTCCCGATGCCGGTCCGATGGCAGCTGCCGCAAGCACAGAGACCAACACGAGACCCGTCATTCTCTCATGGCATCTGTTTCGGTCGAGCATCATCGATCCTGCTGATAGCCCTGATTGGTCGTGTTCTGCTTGATGTTGCCGTGGCGTCCCTGCGTATCGAAATTCTCGCGGCCCGGAACGCGTTCTTCCACCTCGGTGGCCGGGTCTGCACCGGGTCCCTTGTTGCTTCGCTGTTCTTCGGGAACTGGAGGCATCTTTGACATGTCTTGCTCCATGGCTTCGCACCTTGACGTAGAATAATGAACTGACGCCCGGGGGTGTTCCTGCGCCGATCGCCGCAGCACGCACGGACGGCCGAGGCCATGGAACAACCTGTTCTGGCTCGGGTTGGTCAGCAAGCCGCACCGCCATAGCCAGAGAAAAATACATGCCAAAAGCGACTGAAAACGATCCGCGAGAGACACCACTCGACGATCCACGTCGGCAGACGGACATGCCCACTCACCGGCAGACGCGGGAACCCTGGCAAGGTAATCCCGAAAAAGACCAGATCGATCCGGAACGGCCGCCGGTGGACCTGGAGCGTTGGCAGAAATCGAACACGCACTAGGGAGCAGCCGCAACTGGCGGCGCCTGCCTCGGCGTCAGGTCCTGTCGAGATCGTGGATGACCGGCCGTAGCGGGCCGCTCCGCTCGATGTCGAGCGTCGCCAGCGTGATCGGCAGCGCGAAGCGTCGTTTCCCTGCACTTCCCGGATTCAGGTAGAGCACGTCTTCGGCAGTCTCGATCCGCACGCGGTGGGAGTGGCCCGATACTACGACGTCGATCCCGAGTTCAGCAGGATCGATCGAGAGTTGCTTGAGATCGTGCAGGACGTAGAAGCGGCGGCCGCCCAGGCCCAGCGTCAGCGTCTCGGGAAAAGCTTCAGCCCACGCGTCCCGATCGACATTTCCTCTGATCGCGGTGACCGGCGCTATCCGGCAAAGCCCGTCCATGACAGCCTGGCTGCCGATATCGCCTGCATGAATGATGTGCGAGACACCGGCGAGGCAGTGCACCGCCTCCGGCCTCAGCAGTCCATGCGTGTCGGCAATCACGCCGATCCTGAGCGTCATGTCAGATCACACTTCAATGCAAGACGTCCAATGGCATCCGACCGATTTCCTCACCATCCTCGTTCGTGACGAGGATATAGAAGTGACGCCCCTTGAGCTCGGGCCTCTCCCCGAGCAGGCGCTTTGCAATCTCCTCGGCGACATCCAGGGCGTCGATGTCATCCGGCAACTCGGCACCTCCTTCGTCTACAACGGTTTTTGAATCCACCAGATCAAAATGATAGCGCGGCACGTCCGGTCCTCGGGCTTCCGCAGGGAACGCGCGGTCGCGAAGCTTCGTTCCGGGGCGAGCGCCGTCGGCGATCTTGTCCTTCAGGTCCCCAAGACGTGGCGGTCGACGGCGGCCCCTGACTCGGAGGAATGCTGGGCGATTGCGTCCGGGACACGCATTGCCAATCGACTGAAGTAGCCGAACTGGTCGCCTCACGCGCGGCGGCGCCGCAGCCTCGCGCGAGATGCGGACGCGCGCCCGGCCGTCGATGCCGCGAGGGCCAGACAAGCCGCGACGCCGAGCACGACGAGCCCCGCGCTGACCACGCCGGCGGGCAGCATTTTCTTTCCCGCCAGCCAACCGCCGTCCAGCGACGTGCCCTGCGGGCCGGCTTCGATCAAGGTGCCCTCGCTCACCGGCGCGGGACGCGCACGCGACAGCAGCCAGCGGAAGACAGCCCCCAGGACGTTCTCGGTGATCCCGGGTGCGACCGCATAGGCCAGCTGGCCGGCGCGCGCCGGCCACCCCACCGCCACCTCGTCACGAGGCGCGCGGACAAGGCGCACGAAGGTCTCGGCCACGTCCTCGGATTGATAGAGCAACGGACCGGGATCGAGCCTTCGTCCGGACGTATTGGCGCCGTGCACAAAGCCTGGCGTATCGACGATGGCTGGGAAGACGCCGCAGACATGAATATCGGGATGGGTGCGGAGTTCCTGACGCAAGCTCGCGGTGAAGCCGCGCAAGCCGAACTTGCTGGCGGTATAGGCTGCCGCAAAGGGCGTCGGCGCCCAGCCGCCCAGCGAGATGTTGTTGATCAGCACGCCGCGATTCTGGCGGAGGAAGATGGGAAGCACCGCGTAGGCGCCATGCATGGTGCCGAGCAGATTGACCTCGATCGTGCGGCGATGAAGCGCAATATCCGCATCCTGATAGGCGCCGAACACGCCCGTTCCGGCATTGTTGATCCAGACGTCGATGCCGCCGAACGCGTCTTGGGCCGTTCTGGCCAGACGCTCCACCGCCTGCGCATCGGTAACGTCGGTCGGCACGGCCAATGCCCGGGCTCCGAGCGCTTCACATTCGCCGGCAAGGCGCATCAGGACTTCGCCGCGCCGAGCCGCGAGCACCACGCTTGCACCGTTGCGGGCAAACGCCAGCGCAGCGGCACGGCCGATTCCGCTGGAGGCGCCGGTGATGACGACGCGTGTGCCAATCATCTGCCCCTGCTCGGATCCCAAGACGCCCTCGGGAAGCAACCAGCGCAAGGATCGTCGCAGGCGCGCCGTTCCTTGTGTCTCGAACCAGTCGCCATGTGCAAAAATCACCCGTTCCGGAGCCAGCCTCACGAGCCGCTCGGCTGCAGCCCGCGCCGCGCCACCACCAAGGCGCAGCAGAAGCCGCAGATAGACCGGGGCCCTGCCGTCCGGCTTGGCAATGCCGAGCAGGTTCGCCGCGGCTTCATTTGACGCGCTGAGCCGATGGGCATCGAGGTTCTGCACGAGATCCGTCAGGACCAGCGTCCGGCTTCGTCGGTCGAACAGCTCGACCTCCGAAAACATCGGGGCATTCACCGACACGGTTTCGAGCTCGGCGGTCCATTCCTCCGGCGTCGTGTCTCCCAGCTCCCGATCGATGCGGAGGCCGGCAGCCCGAACCTGCTTGCGCGCCCCAAGGCCGCGCGCTGCGAAAGTCGCGGCCTGCGGCAGCTCCCTTTGCCATCCGGGGACAAACATCCAGTGCGCGATGTTCGGCGCCAGCAGGTACTTGATCGTGCCCAGCCGCTCCAGCTCCTGGCGCAGAGCTGGCGAATGCCTCACGGGCGAATGCAGCACGAGATCGCCGTTCGACAGACGGATGACGGTCATGCGCACGGGCAGTTGCAGACCGGCGGCGCTGATCGGCTTGTCGTCGACGATCCAGATATCGTCTGTCACCCGCGACAGGCTGGGCATCGACGAGGTGGTATCGGAATCTTGCATGAGCGTCTTCCATTGCGAGGACCTTGCTCAAACCGCGGGCGCAACGCTCGTTCCCTCACCAACATCCTCAACTTCACCTCGCTACACGCGCTTGACCCACTTCAAGCCGCGAGCGCAACGCGCAACGCACTTCGGAAGTGACAGTGCCCCAATCGCCCGGCTTCTTCTGATGAAACAACCGCAGGCTCGGGTACCAGAACGAGTGCGCGCCGGATTGAGGCCAGCGCCAGTCGCATTCGGCGTGCAGCAAGACCCAGGTCTCGCAGCCGAGTGCGCCGGCTAGATGGGCAACCATGGTGTCGACACAAACAAGAAGGTCGAGCTGCCGCAAGCGATGGCCGAGGGTCGCGATGTCCGGCGTTCTGATCTCGAGCGCTCCGATCGCGGCGAGCTCTTCGGGGCTCGCGCCACGCTGGACGGAATACAGCGTCACCCCGGGTACGGCGAGACCACTCAACAGTGCGGCCGGGACTTCACGCCGCTTGTCCCACTCTCCGACTTTCCAGACGAGACCAACGGCAAGATTCTGCTCTTCCCGGAGAGGTGGAACGACAGTTGGAGGCAGCGCCAAATAGGAAGCGCCCACCTCGACCTGATCCCGTCGCGCTCTGATGGCATGCGGCACCTCCATGATCTCGATGTCGACCTCGAAATCGACTTCAGGCACCCCATCATGGAGGGGAAACGCGCGGTCGATGCCCGGCGCACTCTCGACCAGCGGAAGAAGTTCGGGCTGACACCACAGCGTGACGCTGCGAGCAATCTGGCGGAGCGGCCTGATGAATCGCAGAAACTGGATCGTGTCGCCGAGGCCGTGATAGCAACGCACCAGTACGTGCTTGTTCTTCAGGTCTTCGCCGCGCCAAATCCGCTGGAGATGACGCGGGCCGGTATGCTTGGGCGGGGGCGTAACTTCCAGCAAATCACGATCGTTGATCGCCCAGGCACGCGCGAAGTCGCCCGCCCTGATCGCCTGAACCCAGTCGCTGGCCATCAAGCGCGTCGCTAGTGTCGCACGAATTTATGGAATCGGCTGAGCTTACCGTCCTTGGTCTTGTCCTGGTGCAGGAACGCAATTCCGGCTTCGTCGAACTTGTCGAAGAACTCGTCCCAGCTGATGCGATCCAGCCCTTCGTCCGGCGGATCGAAATCGATGCGCAGGATTCCGGCGTGGCCATCCTCCTCGGTCGCCTTCACGGTTGCGGGTTTCCCGCCGCGCTCTTCGGCCCATTTACGAATTACACCATGATCGGTGGTCTGGTGAGCTTCGCTATTTTCCGCCTTAGTCATTTCACACCTCGCTTAACCGGCCGGGCCGATGAGCCCGGCACCGCATCGAACCATTGGCCGACAAACGCCGGTCGGAGCGATTTGTTCTTCGGTCGGATGCGGAGCAGCCCGGTGACGCCGGCATCATCATCTTCTTCATCTTCATCGTGAAAGCTCTTCGTTCCCTGCAGACGGCTGGAGAATTTATCCCATGTTAAGTCCCGTGCATTTTGTCGGCCTGAATCGCGGGCAACGCGGCGCTCACATCTCCCTGCCGGGAACGAACATACCTTCCACACGTTCGCCGACGTACTTACACCGACGCCTCGTGCTTTCCCGGAGGGCTCAATTCCATGCATTCTCGTCTTCAAGACAGGCGCCGCGTGCGCGTCGGACTCGTCGGCGTCGGCAATTGCGCGAGTTCCTTCGTCCAGGGCCTCACCTACTACCGGAACGCCAAATCGAACGAGCCGGTCCCGGGACTGATGAACGCGGATCTCGGCGGCTACCACATCAGCGACATCCAGATCGCGTCCGCTTTCGACGTCAACGCCAGCAAGGTCGGCCGCGATGTCGCCGACGCGATCTTTGCACCCCCCAACAATACGCACCGCTTCTCCGACGTCGCGCCAACCGGCGTAATCGTGCAGCGCGGCCCGGTCCTGGACGGCATCGGACATTATCTCGCGGACGACATCCCGATTGCGGATGTGCCGGAGGCCGACGTATCCGAAGTGCTGGCGATGTCCCGCACCGACGTTCTGGTATCCTATCTTCCGGTGGGCTCGCAACGCGCCAGCGAATGGTATGCGGCGCGCGCCATCGAAGCCGGCTGCGGCTATGTCAATTGCATTCCCGTCTTCATCGCCTCAAATCCGGAGTGGCGGCGGCGGTTCGAGGAGGCCGGCCTGCCCATCGTGGGCGACGACATCAAAAGCCAGGTCGGCGCCACCATCCTGCATCGCGTGCTCGCCAATCTCTTCCGCGAGCGCGGCGTGCGGCTCGACCGTACCTACCAGCTTAATGTCGGCGGCAATACCGACTTCAAGAACATGCTGGAACGGGAGCGATTGGCCTCGAAGAAGATCTCCAAGACCCAGGCCGTGACCAGCCAGTTCGACGTTCCCATGGAGCCCGACAACATCCATGTGGGACCGAGCGACCACGTGCCCTGGCTCACCGACCGCAAGCTCGCCTTCATCCGCCTGGAAGGCACGACGTTCGGCGGCGTTCCCCTGAGCGCCGAAGTGAAGCTCGAGGTCTGGGACTCTCCGAATTCGGCAGGCGTCGTGATCGACGCGGTGCGCTGCGCCAAGCTCGCGATGGACCGCGGCCAGGCCGGAGCGCTGACCGGCCCTTCGAGCTATTTCATGAAGTCGCCGCCGCAGCAATTTACCGACGAGGAGGCCGGACGGCGGACGCGCGCCTTCATCGATGACAAGGCGTATGCGTGATGGCCAGACTCATTCACCTGGTCCGGCACGGTCATCATGCCCTGCTCGGCCGATTTCTGTGCGGCCGGATGAAGGGCATCGAGCTCGATGATATCGGCTGTGGCGAAATGGCGCGCTGTGCCGAAGCTGTTGCACCCCGGCCGACGCTCATTCAATCCAGCCCGCAGCGGCGCTGCATGCAGTCCGCCTGCATCCTGGCTGCGCACTTTGGGCTGCCGGTCGAGATCGTCCCCGCTCTCGACGAGCTCGACTATGGGGAATGGACCGGACGATCATTCGACGATCTGGCGCCGGATCCACGATGGTCGCGCTGGAACCGGCGACGCAGCACGAGCCGACCACCCGGCGGCGAGAGCATGCGCTCGCTTCAGAATCGCACGGTCGCTCACCTCGAGCAACTACGTAGCGATGGCAGTCCCGACATTGTCGTCGCCGTCAGTCACGCCGAGCCGATCCGCGCCGCGCTGTTATACTATTCGCGGATGCCACTCGACGATTTTCTCTCGATCGAAATCGATTCTGCCAGCATCAGCACGCTCCGCGCCGACGGCGGCGGCATGAAGATCATCGGGATCAACCAGCGGGTGCCGGCGTGAGGATCGTCATCTTCGGCCTGACAATCTCCTCGTCCTGGGGCAATGGGCACGCCACTTTGTGGCGCGGCCTCTGCAAGCATCTCGCGCGGTCCGGACACAGCGTCGTCTTCTTCGAGCGTGACGTTCCCTACTATGCCGGTGCCCGAGATCTCTACGAGCTGCCCGGGGGCGAGCTCCGCCTATACTCCAGTTGGGACGATGCGTGGCAGAACGCCAGCGCCGATATCCGTGAGGCCGACGTCGCGATTGTGACCTCCTATTGCCCCGATGCGATTGCGGCAACCGATCTGATCCTCACCGAAGGTCGCGCCGTTCCCGTCTTCTACGATCTCGATACTCCGGTTACGCTCGCAAAGCTCAGGGCCGGCGAAGCCGTTCCCTATATCGGACCGCGCGGCCTTTCGGATTTCAACCTGGTGCTCAGTTTCACGGGCGGACCTAGGATCACGGAGGAATTCCGTGACCGGCTCGGCGCGCGCGACACCCGGCCGCTTTACGGGCACGTCGACACCGACGTCCACCGGCCGGTCGCACCCCAGCCGCACTATCGCGCCGATTTGTCCTATCTCGGCACCTATTCTGAAGACCGCCAGCGAACGCTCGAGACGCTTTTCGTCGCGCCTGCGCGGGCGCGACGAGATCTCCGCTTCCTGATCGGCGGGGCGCAGTATCCAAACGATTTTCCCTGGTCGCCCAACATCTATTTCGTGCGGCACCTGCCGCCGTCGGAGCACGCGCCGTTCTTTGCCTCATCGCGGCTGACGCTCAATGTCACGCGCCGCGCCATGGCCGAGATGGGCTGGTGTCCTTCCGGCCGGCTGTTCGAGGCTGCGGCCTGCGGCGCGCCGCTGGTGAGCGACGACTGGCCAGGAATTGCGGATTTCTTCGCGCCCGGAGAGGATATCCTGATCGCAAGCGACGAACAGGACGTGCTCGCCGCGCTCGCGATGACGGATGCCGAGCTCCGGCGGATGTCTCTGCGCGCCTACGAGCGCACCATGGACCAGCATACGTCCGACAAGCGCGCGCGCGAACTGATCGTGCTGCTGGAGCAGATGGCATCGAAGCGCGTGTGCCGGCAACAACCCGAGGAGGCCTGATCATGTGGGGCATCGTTCCGGCCGCGGGCCGCGGCAGCCGTATCCAGCCTCTCGCGTTCTCGAAGGAATTGCTACCGGTCGGCAGCCGCCGTGACGACGGGACGGACCGCCCCTGTGCCGTCTCGGAATATCTGCTGGAGCGCCTCATCCTCGGCGGCGCCGACAAGATCTGCTTCGTGATCTCGCCGGGCAAGTCCGACATTCTCGAGTACTTCGGCGACCATTACGGCACCGCTGAGCTCGCCTACGTCGTGCAGCCCGACGCATCGGGCCTGTGCGACGCCGTCTTCAGGGCACGCACGGTCGTCGGGCAACAC
This sequence comes from Bradyrhizobium sp. in8p8, assembly GCF_000426845.1. Taxonomy (GTDB): domain Bacteria; phylum Pseudomonadota; class Alphaproteobacteria; order Rhizobiales; family Xanthobacteraceae; genus Bradyrhizobium; species Bradyrhizobium japonicum_C. The sequence goes on from NZ_AUGD01000002.1 coordinate 912,892, forward strand.
GAGGATGTCATGGTCGGCCTGCCTGACACCGTGTGGTTTCCCAAGGCGGCCCTGCAATCCCTCCCCGAGGCCGACCTCTCGTTCCTGCTGTTCCCGGTCGAACACCCCGAATTCTTCGACGCGGTGGTGCTGGATGGCGACCGCGTGTCGGAGATCCAGGTCAAGCAGCCCAATGCAACGTCCCGCTGGATCTGGGGCGCATTCAGAATGTCGGCACGCGGCTTCCGCGAGCTGCAGGCGCTGTGGAACGCGCGCGAACGTCGCGACGAATATTTCGGGACGCTGGTCAACGCTTATCTTTCGGCCGGTGGCCGCGGCATCGGCGTCAAAGCCGGCGAATCCTATGTCGATGTCGGCACCATCGACGGCTATCGCACGGCCATGGCCCTGCTCGCCGAGACCGCCGAGGGCCGTTCGAAGTTGCGGGCCCGCGCGTCGTCCGAAGGCGTCCGCCCGGTCCCAGCGAACAACGGAGCGATTGCATGACCCGAGGCGCCCTCTCCCGCGAGGAAATCCGCCAGCGCGTCGATGCGCTGGGGCCGTGGTTTCACAACCTCGACCTGAAGGGCGTGCCCACCGCGCCCTCGCACTTCCTCGGCGACTATCCCAACGTGAAATGGCAGCGCTTCTCCGGCATCATTCCCGATCGACTCGAAGGCAAGACCGTGCTCGACATCGGCTGCAATGCCGGCTTCTATGCCATGGAGATGAAGCGGCGCGGCGCCGAACGCGTGCTTGGCCTCGATACCGACGAAGAATATCTGGCCCAGGCTCGTTTCGCCGCCGAGGTGAACGGGCTCAGGATCGAGTTTCGCCGGATGTCGGCCTATGATGTCGGGCAGCTCCGCGAGAAGTTCGATCTCGTGATCTTCATGGGCGTGCTCTACCATCTGCGGCACCCGCTGCTCGCACTGGACCTGATCCACGAGCACGTCGCCGGCGATCTCCTGCTGTTCCAGTCGATGCAGCGCGGTGATGGCCGCATCGATACCATCAAGGAGAACTACGACTTCTGGACCACCGACCAGTTCGACTCCTCCGGCTACCCCAAGCTGCACTTCATCGAGCACAAATATGCCGACGACCCCACCAATTGGTGGGTGCCCAATCGCGCCTGTGTCGAGGCCATGTTGCGCAGCGCGGGCTTTGCCATCGCGGCGCATCCGGAAGAGGAGGTCTATCTTTGCAAGCGGACGGCGCGGCCGCAGGCCGATGGTCCGGTCTATCCGTCGCGGGAGGCGAACCGATGATCGAGGCCGCCAAGATCTGGAACGAGCCCAACAACAAGTCGCATTGGGACATCCTGATCGATCCGGACTGGGCGATGTTCGCAGATCTCGCGCTCGCGGCCGGAAAGGCCATCCGCAGCGCGCATCCGACCTTGCCGCGCGTGCTCGGCGGCATTTCGCCGATCGATCCCTCCTTCATGCGCAACATGCAGGCGCGCGGCGTGCTGGATCACGTCGACGCCGTCGCCGTGCACGGCTTTCCGCTCGACTGGAATCTGTGGCAGATCGGGGAATGGCCGGCCAAGATCGACGAGATCAAGGCCGTTACCTCGCTGCCGGTCTGGGTGACCGAGGTCGGCGTCTCCTCCTTCGGTGCCGAGGAGGTGCAGGCCTGGGGATTGTCGCGCACCGCCGAGCTCTTGATCGGCCGGGCGCCGCGCATTCACTGGTACAGCCTGTACGATCTCCCGTCAGCCTGGGAGGCGACCACCCGGCACAAGGAGGCGGAAGGATCGTCCTACTACCGGCATTTCCACATGGGGCTGCTGCGCGAGGATGGAACACCGAAAGCCGCAGCGGAGCTGTTCGGCCAATACGCTGCCGATATGGGCCTGTGCCAGTGGTTTCACTACGAGGACCATCGACTTGAGGACGCCGTCCGCTGGATGCGCCGCCTCGGCGTGAGGCACTTGCGGACTGGTCTGTCATGGGCCGACAGCTTCCGTCCCAATGCGCTCGACTGGTTCGACCGCCAGATGGACGCGCTCGCCGAGTTCGAGGTCACCGTGACCTTCTGCTTCACGCCGGAGCACCGCGGCCTCGAGCCTCATCACACCAGCCCGCCGCACGACGTGAACGAATTCGCCGAGTTCTGCGCGCAGATGGTCGACCGCTATTGTGCGAAAACCGGTCTCTCCTCATCGCTGGCTGCTTCGCTGCTCCGGGAGCCCACATGCGTGCCCTGATCCTGGTGATGGATTCCGTCGGCATCGGTGCGGCGCCCGATGCCGACAATTACGGCGATGAAGGCGCCGATACCGTGGGTCACATTGCGGATGCGTGCATGGCCGGCGATGGCGACAGCACGCAACGGGAGGGGCCGCTTCGCCTGCCCAATCTGGTCGCGCTCGGCCTCGGTCAGGCCTGCCGCCTTGCCACCGGGCGCGTCCCGCCTGGGCTCGACGGTCGGCTCGAACATGCGCGCTATGGATGCGCGAGCGAAATATCCAGAGGCAAGGACACGCCCTCCGGGCATTGGGAGATCGCCGGCGTGCCTGTCACGTTCGAGTGGGGCTATTTTCCAAAAGTTCGACCCTGCTTCCCTCGCGATCTCGTCGAGAACCTTTGCGAGCGGGCCGGATTGCCCGGCATCCTCGGCGATTGCCACGCCTCCGGCACCGACATCATCGCCGAATTCGGCGAGCGTCACATGCGAAGCGGTGAGCCGATCTGCTACACTTCGGCCGACAGCGTGTTCCAGATCGCGGCGCACGAGGAGACCTTTGGGCTCGATCGGCTTTACGAGCTCTGCACGGTTGCGAGGCGACTGGTCGATCCCCTGAACATCGGCCGCGTCATCGCGCGTCCGTTCATCGGATCCAACGCACACAACTTCAAGCGCACCTCGCACCGGCGAGATTTCGCCGTCCCGCCGCCCGAACGAACCATCCTCGATCTTGCCGAAAGCTGCGGCCGCGACATCGTGACGATCGGCAAGATCGACGACATCTTCGCCCATCGCGGCACAGGACGGAACCTGCGCGGGGACGGCAATGCCGAACTGTTCGATGCCATGCTCGACGGGCTGGCAAGCCTTGCAGAGGGCGGGCTGCTGTTCGCAAACTTCGTCGACTTCGACACGCTCTACGGCCACCGTCGCGACGTTGCCGGCTATGCAGCGGCGCTCGAAGCCTTCGACGCCCGCCTTCCCGAGTTGCTCGGCCGACTGCGAGACGACGATCTTCTGATCATCACCGCTGATCACGGCTGCGATCCGACCTGGAGCGGAACCGATCACACGCGCGAGCAGGTCCCGATCCTGGCGTGGACGGCGCAATCCATCGCACCGATCGGCCAGCGAGCTGGCTTCGCCGACATTGGCGCGAGCGTTGCGAGACACCTCGATCTGCCGGCGCCCGCTCACGGAGCACACTTCTAGATTCCGTCGCGAGCGGATTCACCTGGGTTATTGATCCAGGTTAGAGAAATTATCGTTTGTAGGTTTCGCAGGAACGAACATTCCTTGCACCGCTTCTACCTCCCAGACGTGACTGGCGCGCGGGTCGCCCGACCAAGCCAAGGCGCGCTTCAACTCTCATCCTCGGCCGATCCCGAAAGGATCGGACCCATACGGCGCGGAGCGATGAATGACGCGAGTATTGATTACGGGAGGCGCGGGATTCATCGGCTCGCACACGGCCGACGTGCTGCTCGCAGCCGGCTATGACGTGCGCCTTCTCGACAATCTCTCCCCACAGGTTCACGGCGGCAACCGTCAGCGACCCGCCTATCTCGCCGATGACGCTGAGCTCGTCGTCGGCGACGTCACCGATGCTCTCGCCGTCGAACAGGCATTGCGCGGCGCTGACATGGTGCTGCATCTCGCTTCTGCCGTCGGTGTCGGCCAGAGCATGTACGACATCGAGCCCTATGTCAGGACCAACGAGCTTGGCACCGCCGTGTTGCTGCAGGCGCTTGCCAAGCGTCCGGCCGCACGGCTGGTGGTGGCATCCTCGATGAGCATCTACGGCGAGGGCCTCTATCGTGACGGCAGCGGGACAGTCGTCGCCTGCGACGAACGGCCGATCGAGCAGCTGCGCCAAGGAGAGTGGGAACTACGGGATTCCGCAGGCGATCCGCTCGATCCCATACCCACGCCGGAAACGAAGCAGCCGTCCCTGAGCTCGATCTACGCGCTGAACAAGTATGCGCAGGAGCGCATGTGCCTGATCACCGGCAAGGCCTACGGGTTTCCGACCGTGGGCTTGCGCTTCTTCAACGTATTCGGTCCGCGGCAAGCCCTGTCCAATCCCTATACCGGCGTGCTGGCGATCTTCGCCGCTCGGCTGCTGAACGGCCGGCCGCCGCTGGTCTTCGAGGACGGCATGCAACGGCGCGACTTCGTCCACGTCCACGACGTCGCCCGCGCCTGCCGAATGGCGCTCGAAGCCGACCACAGCCAGGACGTCTTCAACGTCGGCTCGGGGCAGAGCCGCACCATTCTCTCGGTCGCCGAGGATCTGGCCCAGGTGATGGGACGGCGTGATATCGCGCCCGAGATCACGCGGAAATATCGCGCCGGCGACATCCGGCACTGCTTCGCCGACATCGGCAAGGCACGCGACCTGCTCGGCTTCGAGCCGCATGTCGCGTTCAAGGACGGCCTTGAAGAGCTCGCCGAGTACCTCGCCGACCAGATCGCGGACGATCAGGCCGAGCGGGCGACCCGTGAGCTGGTGCAACGAGGGCTGGTCGCGTGATGAGTGAACGAGACAACAGACACGTGCTGGTCACGGGCGGCTGCGGCTTCATCGGCTGCAATCTCGCTGACCGCCTCGCCGATCGCGGTGATCGCGTGCTGGTGCTGGATAATCTTGCCCGTGCCGGTGTGCGCGAGAACGCGCAATGGCTGAAATCCCGTCATGGCGACCGTATCACAATCGCCGTTGCCGACATCCGCGACCCGATCCCGGTCATCGACGCCGTGCGCGAGGCGCGCGCCGTGCTGCACCTGGCGGCTCAGGTCGCCGTCACCGACAGCGTCAGCGATCCCGCCGCCGATTTCGAGATCAACGCGCGCGGCACGCTGAACGTGCTTGAAGCCGTTCGCCTGCATAACAGCGCGGCGCCGGTGATCTTCGCCTCGACCAACAAGGTCTATGGGAGGTTGATCGAAGACAGCGAGATTGCGCTCCGGGGCCGCCGCTACACGCCGGTCAGCGATTTGCTCAGCGGCGGCATCTCCGAGAGCGCACCGCTGGATTTCTACAGTCCTTACGGATGCTCCAAGGGCACGGCCGATCAATACGTCCACGACTATTCAAGAGTGTTCGGGCTCCAGACCGCGGTAATGCGCATGAGCTGCATCTACGGACCGCGGCAGTTCGGCACCGAGGACCAGGGCTGGATCGCGCATTTCCTGCTCAGCGCTATCCGCGGCAACCCGCTGACGATCTACGGCGACGGCAAGCAGGTTCGCGACGCGCTGCACGTCTCGGACGCGGTGAACGCCTGGCTCGCGGCGCTCGACCACATCGCGCTGGCCCGCGGGAGGGTCTTCAATCTCGGTGGCGGTCCGGCGAATGCGGTCAGCCTGCTCGAGCTGATCGATCGCATCACCGAACTGACGGGTCGCACCGTCACATATCGCTTCGCCGACTGGCGACCGGGCGATCAGCCCTGGTACGTGACCGATACGCAGGCGCTGACCGCCGCGCTCGGCTGGACGCCGCAAGTGTCGCTCGCCGAAGGCCTGCGCTCGCTCCACACCTGGCTCGACAGCCGCTTCGGATCACAGGATAGAAGCGAGGCCCTGGCATGACGCGGGTGGCCCTCATCAATCCGAACTGGGATTTTACCGGAAGCATCTACTTTGGCTGCCGGTCCCCTCACCTGCCGCTCGAACTCGGCATCTCCGAGCGTCACCTGAAGGCGGCCGGGCACAAGACGCTGCTGCTCGATGCGCATATGTTCGATCTCTCGCTCCACGAGATCGAGGCCGAGCTGCGCGCCTTCCGCCCCGACCAGATCGTCATCACCACCGCGCCGACATATCTGTTCTGGCGCTGCGCGCCGCCGGAGCTCCGAGTGCCGCAGCAGCTCGCATTGGCTGTGCGGGACCTTGCGCCGACGCTGATCGCGGTGGGCCCGCATGGCTCCACGACGCCGAAGGCGGCCTTCAAGAAACTCGGCGTCGACATCGTCGTGATGGGCGAGTGCGAGGGATCGCTGCTGCGTCTCGCCAACGGCGAGCGGGACTTTCCGGGCCTCTGCTTCCTGGACGGTCGCTCGCTCCGGGTCAACGGCGGCCCACAGGCGGTGGCCTTCAGCGATCAGCCCGCACTCCATTGGCCGGACGAGATGATCCGGCGGCACCATCATCACCACCACCGCTTCGAGGCCGAGCCGATTGCGCCGGGCGCTGAGGTGGAGGCCTCGCGCGGCTGCCCTTACAATTGCACGTTCTGCGCCAAGGAAAATTTCCGCAACGCCTACCGCAAGCGGCCGCCAGCCGTCGTTCTCGACGAGATCGATCGTCTGCGCACCCACGGAATCGAGTACGTCTACTTCATCGACGAGATCTTTCTTCCCAACCGGGAGCTGCTGGAAGGGTTGACAGCCCGGGGCCTGAAGTTCGGCGTGCAGACGCGCATCGACCTGTGGAAGCCCGACATGCTCGCGCTGCTCGGCCGCGCCGGCTGCGTCTCGATCGAAGCCGGCATCGAGAGCCTGACCGTGGAAGGGCGCGCAGCACTCGCCAAGAACTGCAAGATGACCACGGATCAGCTCGCCGATCGGCTGGTCGAGGCCCGCCGCCACGTGCCCTTCGTGCAGGCCAATCTGATCGAGGTTCCGGAGGATGACGATCCCATCGTGCAGCGCTGGCGGCGCACGATGCAGGATGCCGGCGTCTGGGCCAACGATCCGGTGCCGCTCTATCCCTATCCCGGCTCGCCTGACTACCGCAAGCTCTGGGGCGAGCCCGACGATTTCGCGTGGGAGCGCGCTCACCGGCACTATCTCGCGATGTTCGATCAGTTCAGCGACGTGCAGAACGATCGCCCCGCCCCGCTCGACAGCCTCGAACTCCAGGTGGCCTCATGAGCCCGGGCGCGGACATCAGGATCATGATGACGACCGACACGGTTGGTGGCGTATGGACTTATTCCTGCGCCCTCGCCGGCAGCCTCGCCGCGGCCGGCGCCGACGTCACGCTCGTCACGCTAGGCCCGCGCGCTCGAATCGATCAACGCCAGATGCTGCGTGGCACGCGAGTAAACCTGGTCGAGACGGACCTCGCGCTCGAATGGCAAGACCCGGAGGGGCAAAACGTTTCCGAAGCACGACGGGTTCTCACTAAACTCGAAGCCAGGCTGAAGCCTGGCATCGTGCATCTGAACAGCTTTCGCGAAGCGACCTTCGCCTGGCATGCTCCGACCGTGCTGGTGGCGCATTCCTGCGTAAATTCCTGGGCGCTCGCCTGCCACGATACGTCCTGGCTCGGCGAGCCGAGATGGCGCCGCTACAGCGAACGCGTCGCTGCAGCGCTCGACGCGGCGCAGGCCTGGGTGTGTCCAAGCCAGGCCTTCCACGAGGACATGACGGCGATCTATAGCCCCCGATCACGCGGCGCGGTGATCTGGAATGGAATTACGCCTCGTGATCCCACCGGGCGTAAGCAGGATTTGATCTTCTCGGCCGGCCGGTTGTGGGACCGCGCCAAGAATGTTGAAGCTCTCGCCGCCGCTGCGCCCGGGCTGGACTGGCCGGTCGAGATCGCCGGCCCCGTTGACGCACGGCTGTCGACGGCTGTCACCTGGCTCGGCGAGCTGCCGCACGAAGCCATGGCTGCGCGCTTGCAGCACGCTGCCATCTTCGTCAGTCCCGCCTTGTATGAGCCGTTTGGCCTCGCCGTGCTGGAAGCGGCGGCCGCGGGTTGCGCGCTGGTCCTCTCCGACATCCCGACGTTCCGCGAATTGTGGCGCGAAGCCGCCCTGTTCTTCGATCCGACCGACCGCGATGCGTTGCATCAAACCCTCGCAGACCTTTGCGCTGACGATGCGGCTCGGGCACGGCTGCAGCGCGCCGCCTATGAACAATCCCTGACCTATTCGCTGATGCGCATGACCAGCGCTTATCTTGGTCTCTACCAGGACCTGATCGCATCCAGCGGGAAGACCGCGCCGAGCCAGATCGAGGTGCGCGCATGAAATGCGTCCTGTTCTATCATGCGTTCACCTCGTGCTGGAACAACGGCAATGCGCATTTCCTGCGTGGCTACGCGAGGGAGCTGCACGCGCTCGGGCACGAGGTCGTCGTGTTCGAGCCCATTGACGGCTGGAGCCGGCTGAACGCCATGCGCGAAGGCGGCAGTCATGCGATGGAGGAGATTCCCACCCTCTTTGCCGGAATAGACATCCGCCGCTACGACGCCAGCCTGGATCTCGAGCGGGCGCTGGACGGGGCCGATCTCGTCATCGTGCATGAATGGAATCCGCCCGATCTCATCGCGCAGATCGGACGCCGACGCGCGCAAGGCGCTCCCTTCACGTTGCTGTTCCACGACACCCATCATCGCGCCGTCAGTGCGCCCGAGGAGCTTGCGCAGTTCGATCTCGACGGATTCGACGGCGTGCTCGCCTTCGGCGAGGTGCTTCGGCAGATCTATCTGAAGCTTGGCTGGGCCGACCGGGCCTTCACCTGGCACGAGGCAGCCGATGTCGCGCTGTATCATCCGCTGCCGCAAGTCGAGCGCGCCGACGATCTGGTCTGGATCGGCAATTGGGGCGATGGGGAGCGCAGCGCCGAACTCAACGAATTCCTGGTGGGGCCCGTGGCGGAACTGAAGCTCCGCGCAAGCCTCCATGGCGTGCGCTATTCAGATGACGCACTCCTCACCATCAGGAGCGCGGGTATCCGTTATGGCGGCTGGCTGCCAGCACACTGGGTCCCGCTCGCCTTCGCCGGCGCACACACCACGATCCATGTGCCGCGCGGGCCTTACGTGCGCCTGCTTCCGGGCATTCCGACCATTCGCGTGTTCGAAGCGCTGGCCTGCGGCATTCCCCTGGTTTCGGCACCCTGGTCGGACGCAGAGGGTCTCTTCCCCGATGGCGCCTATCTCAGTGTTGCCGATGGCGCGCAGATGACGCGTGCGCTTCGTTCCCTGCGCGGGGATCGGGAGATGTCCGCCGCGATGGTGAATACGGGACTTGAGACGATCAGGGAGCGTCACACCTGCCGTCACCGGGCGGAGCAGCTTGTCGACATCGTGGCCGACATCCGGGGCTCGGGCCTCCAGTCACAGTCCCAGCATGATATCGGAGCCGTCGCGTGAATATCTGCTTCTTTGGATCCAGCCTCGTCTCATCCTACTGGAACGGCGCCGCCACCTATTACCGCGGTATGCTGAAGGAGATCGCGGCGCTCGGCCACGACGTCACCTTCTACGAACCCGACGCCTTCGAGCGCCAGGCGCATCGGGATATCGGTGACCCGGAATGGGCCAGGGTCGTCGTCTATCCCGCGACCCCGGACGGCTGGCGCCACTCGCTCGATGCAGCGGCGAAATCGGCGGACATGCTGGTCAAGGCGAGCGGCGTCGGCGTCTTCGATCTGGAGCTGGAGAACGCCGTCGCGGAGCTGCCGACGCGGCTGACGCGGATCTACTGGGACGTCGATGCTCCTGCCACGCTCGAAGCGATGGAAATCGATGCGCAGCATCATCTGCGTCGCGCAATTCCGTCCTACGACATGGTCCTGACTTATGGCGGGGGCGATGGGGTCGTGTCCGCCTACCGATCGATGGGCGCGCGGGATTGCGTACCGATCTACAACGCGCTTGATCCAGCCACGCATTTTCCGGCACCGTCCAATCCGCGCTTCGCCTGCGATCTCAGCCTGCTGGCCAATCGCCTGCCTGATCGCGAGAAGCGCGTGGAGCATTTCTTCCTCGACGTTGCGCGCCGCCTGCCCGAGAGGTCCTTCGTGCTCGGCGGTTCCGGCTGGGACGACAAGGACGCGCCCGGCAATCTGCGCAAAGTCGGTCATGTCGGCACCGCCGATCACAACGCGTTCTTCGGCTCCGGGCTCGCGACCCTCAACGTCAACCGCGACAGCATGGCGCGCTATGGCTTTTCTCCGCCGACGCGCGTGTTCGAAGCGATTGGCGCCGGCGCTTGCCTGATCACCGATCAATGGGCCGGCATCGATCACTTCCTTGAACCCGATCGCGAGGTGCTGGTTGCCGCTGACGGAGCCGCGGTCGCAGAGCACCTCGCCGCGCTCGATCCGGAGCGGGCCCGCTCGATCGCCCGCCGCGCCCGCGCGCGCATCCTGAGTCAGCACACTTACCGGCAACGCGCCCACCAATTCAACGATCTCTTCGTCGCCCGCAGCTCGCGAATCGAGGCAGCAGAATGAACCTCTCCATCGTCGTCATCGGACTTTCGGTCACTTCGTCCTGGGGCAATGGTCACGCCACGACCTACCGCGCCCTGATCGAAGCCCTGGCGCGACGAGGTCACCGCGTCACGTTTCTGGAGCGGGACGTGCCTTGGTACAGGGATCACCGCGACCTGACCAAGCCCTCTGCATGGACGGTCGAGCTGTACCAACCCTTGAAGGACATCCCGCGCCGGTTCGGCAAGCTGATCCGCGATGCCGATCTGGTGATCATCGGCTCCTACGTTCCTGACGGCATCGCGATTGCCGAATGGGTGACGACACACGCGAGGGGCGTCACCGCATTCTACGATATCGACACGCCAGTCACGCTGGCAAGGCTCGAGCAGGGCCTCGACTATCTCTCCCCCGCGATGATTCCGCGCTTCGATCTTTATCTGTCCTTCACCGGTGGTCCGGTGCCCGGCATGATCGAGCAGAGCTACGGCAGTCCGCTCGCGCGTGTCCTTTACTGCAGCGCGGATCCGGAGGTCTACACGCCGAAGCAGGCGCAGCCGGAATGGGCACTCGGCTATCTCGGCACCTACAGCGAGGACCGGCAGCCGGTTCTCGACGAATTGCTGCTTGCGCCGGCGCGCACGCTCGCCTCGGAGCAATTCGTCGTCGCCGGCGCGCAGTATCCCGCGAATATCGCCTGGCCCGCCAACGTCTCCCGGATCGAGCACCTCTCGCCAAAGCAGCATCCGGCGTTCTACGCCGCGCAACGCTTCACGCTGAACGCCACCCGCGCGGACATGAAAGCGCTGGGCTTCTCGCCGAGCGTCCGGCTGTTCGAAGCCGCCGCCTGCGGCACGCCCGTGATCTCGGATCGATGGGCCGGGATCGAGACGATATTCGCGCCGTCGAAGGAGATCCTGCTGGCAGCCAACCCTCGCGACGTCGTCCAGATCTTGCGCGACATGCCCGAGGAGCAACGGCGCACGATCGCTCGCAACGCACGGCGGCGGGTCCTCGCCGACCACACTCCCGATCATCGCGCCCGGCAACTGGAGACCTATTACGCCGAGGCATCCGCGCGGCGGCGCCGCAAGGCAGCACCGCTCCCGGTCGTTCGCCCCATGCAGGTCGCCCAACTCTGAAAGGCAGTATCATGACGCTCCAGACCCGCATCCATGCCTCTCGCCGGTCGCCGACGGCGCTGGTTGCCGGCGGTGCCGGCTTCATCGGATCGCATCTCTGCGATGCACTTCTGCAACGCGGCAACACGGTCATCTGCGTCGACAACCTGTTCACGGGGACCACCGACAACATCCGGCCGCTGCTCAATCACCCGAACTTCCGCTTCATCGAGCATGATGTGCGCGACCCCATCGAGATCGAGGGCGATATCGACCGCATCTACAGCCTGGCCTGCCCGGCCTCACCCCGGCACTATCAGACCGATCCAGTCGGGACGATGAAGACATGCGTGCTCGGCTCGATCAACCTGCTCGAACTCGCGCGGCAGAAGGGCGCCAGGATCCTTCAGGCCTCCACCAGCGAGGTCTACGGCGACCCCGAAGTGCATCCGCAACCGGAATCCTACCTCGGCAACGTCAACCCGATCGGGCCTCGGGCCTGCTACGATGAGGGCAAGCGCGCAGCCGAGACGCTGATGTTCGACTATCATCGCCAGCACGGGACCGAGATCAAGGTCGCGCGCATCTTCAACACCTACGGCCCGCGCATGCTCGAGAACGACGGGCGCGTCGTCTCCAACTTCATCGTGCAGGCCTTGCGCGGAGAGCCGATCACAATCTACGGCCAGGGTACGCAGACCCGCAGCTTCTGCTTCGTCGATGATCTCGTGCGAGGCCTTCAACTCCTGATGGAGAGCCCCGCCTCGGTTACGGGTCCATGCAATCTCGGAAATCCCCACGAGGTCACCATCGAGGCGATCGCTCGCAAAGTGCTGGAATGCACCGAATCGACCTCCCCGCTACGGTTCGAAGCCTTGCCCAAGGACGATCCCAAGCGCCGCAAGCCCGTGATCGATACCGCAGAGAAGATCCTCGGATGGCGCCCGCGGGTGGCTCTGAAGGACGGCCTTCAAGCGACCATTGCCTACTTTGCGCTGCGTATCGCGGCGGAGTCGCCCGCACTTGTGCCAGCCATAGCCCAACGCAAGATCCGTCATGCTGCACGCGACCGCCTGACCATGTCCCAACAATCGTGACGGTCGGCGCGCCTACGCAGCCGGCAAGGCGAAGGAGAATGTTGCGCCGCCCCCCGGCTCATGCCCAGCGAGCAGCTCGCCGCCGTGCTCACGCACGATGCCATAGCTGATCCAGAGGCCAAGCCCTGTCCCCTCGCCCACCCGCTTGGTGGTGAAGAACGGCTCGAAGATGTGGCCGATGTGATCCTGGTCGATTCCCGGACCGTTGTCCGATATCCGGAACAGGATTTCGTCGCCCTGGCGCGCCGCCGAGACGACCAGCCGCGGCGACTCGGTGCCGCGCATCGCGTCGATCGCATTCTCCACGAGATTGACGATCACCTGGTGCAGCTGCCCCTCATTGCCGGAAATCCAGAGCCCCGGTTCGATCTCGATCTGCAGATCGATGCGCACCTGCTTGGTGCGCACGGCCCACAGCACCGCGGTGTTGATCAGCCGCTCGATGTCGACGCGCTCGACTTCGCCAAGCTTGCTGAAGGAGAGTCGGCGTAGGTTCTTGACGATCTCGCTGATGCGGATCGCCCCTTCCATGGTGCCTTCGATCAGCGGGCCGAAATCTTCCAAGATCTCGTCAATGCGCAGGCTTCGCCTTTGAGCCGAAAGATCGCCCTCTCCGGATTTGCCGTGGACCGCATCGAGATAGGTGACGATCGCCGTGCGGTAGCGCATCAAAGTATGGACGTTGCCATAGACGAAGCTGATCGGGTTGTTCAGCTCGTGCGCGACCCCCGCAACGAGGCGACCAAGGCTCGCCATCTTCTCCTGCTCGACCAGCTGCCGCTGGGCCCGCTGCAGTTCATGATGCGCCTTGTGCAGCTCCTCATAGGCGCGGCGAAGCTCGCCGATCGGACGCCCCGTCAACACCACGCCGATGAATCGGCCGCGATGATCATGACGGGGTGATCCGTTGATCGCAAACAGATCGGAGCGGCCGCCTGCGCCAGAAAATCGCAGCTCGCCGTCGACGACGTCGGAGGCGCTACGCGGCTTCAGGAGCGGGACCAGCTTGGCCTTGTCCGGGGCATCGATGACATCAGCGATGTTCTTTCCGACGATGTCCGCGGCGCTGCAGCCGAGCGTGTGCTGAAACGCCGAATTGACCTGCTGCACCAACCCTCTTGCATCGCAGACGATGAGGATGTCCGAGACGGATTCGATGACGTTCGTGACGAACGCCTGCGCCTCCTCGAGTTCCGCATTCTTGTGCTCGAGATCGACTTCATAGCGCAAGAGGTCGGAATAGACCTCGTCCATCTTGCGAATGACCTCGATCCAGGCGCCCTCGCGCTCATGGTCGAGCTCGATCGCACCGCGACCGGCGATCAGCTTGAGCAGTGGTTCGGTTTCGCCGGCGTCAGGAGGATGCGTCGCCTTTGCCATTTTTTCTCAAATCGTACCTGGACAGCTTGTTTCTGAGACCGACGCGCGAGAGCCCAAGCTCGCTCGCGACCCGGCTGATATTGCCTTCGTAACGTTCCAGGCAGCCGATGATAACCGACTTCTCCAGATCCTCCACCTTGTCCTTCAGGGTCGCCGACCCATTCAATCGGCCGTGGATTGCGGCGCCCGGCTGCCGGCCGTTACGCCGACCCAGCAGCGAAGGAGCCTGCAATTCATCCGCATCCGCCAGCACCGCCATACGCTGGATCTCGTTCTGCAGCTCGCGGACGTTGCCAGGCCAGTGGTAACTAGCGAATGCATCGAGCGCCGCGGCCGCAAATCGCAGGCCCGGCCGGTTGAAGGACGTCTTCACCGACGACAGCACCCCCTGCGCGATCAATGGAATATCCATCGGTCGCTCGCGCAAGGCCGGCATGTGCACCGGAAACGCCGCCAGGCGATAATAAAGATCGCGCCGGAAGCGGCCCGCGTCCACCTCGGCCTCGAGATCCCGGTTGGTCGCCGCCACCACGCGGACGTCGACCTTCCGTACCCGCTGTGCGCCGAGCGGGCGGATTTCGCTCTCCTGCAGGACGCGCAGCAGTTTCACCTGGAACGCCGGCGAGGTTTCGCCGATCTCGTCGAGGAAGATGGTCCCGCCGTCGGCGACCTCAAACAGCCCGATCCGGTCCTGATAGGCGCCGGTGAAGGCGCCCTTCTTGCAGCCGAACAATTCGCTTTCGAGGAGTTCGTCAGGCAATGCGCCGCAGTTCTCGACCACGAAGGCCTTGCCAGCGCGGGCGGAGCCGTAGTGAATGGCGCGCGCGAGCAGCTCCTTTCCAGTGCCGGACTCGCCCGTGATCAGCACTGATATGTCGTAGTCCGCGGCGCGTTTTCCCAGCTCGATGACCTTGTGCATGGGACTGTCGGGCGAATGCACGATGCGATCGAAATCATAGAGCTGCTTGGCTACCCCGCGTTTGACCGAGACAACCTTCTTGATGTGCCCGGGTGTCGCCTTGACGTCGACGCCAGCCGTTTCCGTCTCCTTCTGCAGACGATAGAGCTGAACGGCTTCCTTCACGATGTCGACCAGCCGATCCGGCTGCCACGGCTTCGTAATGTATTGATAGATGCCGGCCTCGTTGAGGCCCGCAATGATGTCCTCGGAGTCCGAATAGCCGGAGATGATCATCCGCACCGGATCGGGCCAGAGCTCACGCACGCGCTTCAGGAAGCTCACGCCCGATTCATGAGGCATGCGCTGGTCGCAGAGAATGGCGTGGACGATCTCACCCTCCAGCAGCTTCTCGGCGTCGGCCGCATTGCCGGCGCAAAGCACCTCGAAATCATCCCGGAGGACGCGCCGCAGCGCCTCCTGCGAACGGACCTCATCGTCAACGACGAGAATGGTTCCCTGAATGCTCATGAGGGCACAGCCATGCCTCTGGGCCGTCCGGCTGCGCGCCGCGACCGGTGACCGGCGATGGTCAGCGGCGTGCGCGACTTCGGCACCTTGTGGATGAAATTGTAGCGGGCGACGTGGTAGCTCGGATCAAAGCCGTAGAAATTCAGCCTCATCCGCCGCAACTCATCGTCACGATAGGCCTGCAGCGACTTCTCGGCCTCATCTGCCGCACGGCGCCGCTTCTTGTCGGCCAGACGCGCCGCAAAGCCTCGATCCGAAGCTGCTGCAGCAGCAAGCTCCTCGAGGCTTTCGCGTCCGCACCCGCCGCTCACGAGCACACGATCGACGATGCCGAGGCGCTGCGCCTCGGCGACACCCACCGGCAGCCGGCACTGCGTGATTCGCTCCGAATTCTCTGCGCCCGCGCGACGCGGCAACAGATAGGTCCAGTATTCGGAGCCGAAGAGATTGCCCATGTCCTTGTAGTGCGGATTTAGGACGACCTGATCACTGGCCCAGACCTCGTCGGCAGCCAGGCTCAAGAACACGCCCCCCGCACCCGCATTGCCACGAATGACCGATATGACCAGCCGATCCGTCGTCTCGATGATCGCGCGTGCAAGATCGTCAATGGCATTGATGTTGCGCCAGGATTCATCGGCGGCACTGTCTGCGGCCTCGATCTCGGCCAGATGAATGCCGTTCGACCAATAGTCACAGCCGCCGGTCAGAAGGAGGGCTCTTGTCGGCCGCGCCAACGCGGCCCGGTAGGCGTCCAGCAGTGCCTCGCAGTCGCCGGTCGCCATGGCGCCATTGTAGAAAGAGAACTGCAGTTCGCCGACCTCGCCACGCTCGCGATACTGAATGGGAGCATAGCCGCAACCGGGTCGCCGCGGAAGTTGCGCGGCTTGCTCGGCGAACACCTTTGCCGCAGATCGCTTGAGGCTCTTCGGTGCAAGCTGCCGTACATGGCCGATCCAGATTGCTCCGTCGACCGTCGCGCGGGCTAAAGCACCGTCGCATTGTGCAACGACCGTGCCGGGAACGCCGGAGATCTCTCGCGCTTCATGGGCATCGAAGAGCCGCACGTCCTGGAGGAACAGGCTATCGACGAGGCCCGGCGTGCCGTCGGCGCTGTTGATCTTCCGCAGCACGGTCTCAGTCGTGTCGTGCTGCCAGTCTATCGCTCGGTCCGACCGGCGGCAGGGCCCGCGCACGCGAATGCGCGGATCGCCCACGTGCATCGGCTGCGGCGTCGGCCTTCCCTCTTCGATCGCATCGATGGCCTCCAGCACCGCCTCGACGGCGCCTGTCGTCACCTCCCTGCGATAGATGCTGGACTTGGTCGCGCGGCGCATGGGAAACCCGCGGAAGGTCCAGACCGGGCCGGCGTCAAACTCACGATCCGCCTGGAGCACCGTGACGCCCCATTCGGTCGCGCCTTCGAGAATGGCCCAGTCGAGCGCCGCCGGCCCGCGATCACCGGGCGGCCCAGGGTGCACCACCAGGCAGCGCACGTTGCGCCAGACGTCTTCGGGAATCGCCCGCTTGAGGAACGGCGCGATCACCAGGTCCGGCTGGTAGAGCGCCACGCTCTCGCGCGTGACGTCGGGATGGATGTCGAGCTCGACCGAGATCTCGTGGCCGCGCTCGCGCAACTCGACATGAAGTCGCTGCGTCAGGCTGTTGAACGAATGCGACAGGAGCAGGATGCGCATCGTGAGCCTCAGCAGATCCGCGGCAATTGCTCGCCGGACAGCCAGTCCACGATACGGCCGCCGCCAAAGCTCGTCGCCATCTGCACGAAATGATGATCGTCCGCGACAGCTTCGCCGATGTCGGCGGCATCGCGGCCGAGCCGATGTCCGCGCATGGCCGCGAGCACCGCGCCGGCGACGTCGGGCGCAACGATCGCGACCAGCTTGCCCTCGTTGGCGACATGGAGCGGATCGAGCCCCAGCAGTTCACAGGCTGCCGCCACGCCCGGCTTGACCGGGATCTGTTCCTCGATGAGGTGAAAGCCGAGGCCGGACTGGTGGGCGATCTCATTCAAGGTGGCGGCGAGCCCGCCGCGCGTGGGGTCGCGCATCAGCCGGATACCGCGCCCGCCGGCTTCGACCATTTCGGCGACGAGATCGTTCAGTGGCGCCGAATCCGACACGATCTCGGTCTCGAAGGTCAGATTCTGCCGCTTCGACATGATGGCAACACCGTGGTCGCCCAAGGTGCCCGAGATCAGGACACGATCGCCGACGCGCGCGTTCTCCGCCGAGAGATCGAGCCCATCAGGCACGACGCCGACGCCGGCGGTCGAGATGAACAGACCGTCCGCCTTGCCGCGCTCGACCACCTTGGTGTCGCCAGTGATGATGTGGACGCCGGCGACGCGCGCCGCCTCGCCCATCGATTCCGCGATCGTCTTGAGGTCGCAGAAGCGGAAGCCCTCTTCGATGATGAAGCTCGCCGAGAGATAAAGCGGTCTTGCGCCGGCCATGGCGATGTCGTTGACCGTGCCGTGCACCGCAAGCGAACCGATATCTCCGCCAGGGAAAAACAGGGGCGAGACAACATAGCCATCGGTCGTCATGACCATGCGCCCGTCGCCGACATCGAATGCCGACTGGTCATTACCTCGCGCCAGCCATTCATTGCCAAACGCCTCGTGGAACAGCCCCGAAATCAGCTGCGCCATGGCGCGGCCGCCCGATCCATGGGACAGGTCGACGCACCCGTTCTTGATATCGAGCTTGCGCTGATAGGCCCTCATGATGCCCGCCTCTGCTGATGGTCGCGGAAGCGGCCATAGGTCCAATGCGCGGCGCAAGCGCCTTCCGAGGAGACCATGCAGGATCCCATCGGCGTCTCCGGCGTGCACACGGTGCCGAACAGCTTGCAGTCGACCGGTTTCTTCACCCCGCGCAAAATGGCCCCGCACTCGCACGCCGGATTGTCATCGACGCGAAGCTCGCTCATGCCGAAGCGGACCTCGGCGTCGTATTTCGCGTAAGTGCGCTTCAGCTTCAGCCCGCTATAGGGAACCTGCCCGAGCCCGCGCCACTCGAACTGGTCGCGCAGCTCGAAAATGTCGGAGACCTCCTCCTTGGCGCGCAGATTGCCGTCGCGCGTGACCGCTCGGCTATACTGGTTCTCGACCTCATGCCTGTTCTCATTGACCTGGCGCACCAGCATCAGGATGGCCTGCATCATGTCGAGCGGTTCGAAGCCCGCGATCACCACCGGCTTTCCGAACTCTTCCGCGAAAAACTCGTAAGGCGCGGTGCCGATGATGGTCGAGACATGAGCGGGCCCGACGAAGCCGTCGATCTCGATGCGGCCGATCTTGCGGATGTCGGGACTCTCCAGAATGTTCTGCATCGCCGGCGGCGTCAGCACGTGGTTGCAGAACACGCTGAAGTTCTCGAGCTGCTTCTTCTCGGCCAGCCGGATCATGACCGCGGTGGGCGGCGTCGTGGTCTCGAATCCGATCGCGAAGAACACGATCTCGCGTCCAGCATTCTCCTCCGCGATCCTGACAGCATCAATGGTGGAATAGACCATGCGGATGTCGGCGCCGCGCGCTTTCGCTTTCAGGAGCGAGGCGCCCTGCGAGCCCGGGACGCGCATCAGATCGCCGTAGACGCACAGGATGACCTCCGGACGCTCCGCGAGACGAATCGCCATGTCGATGCGCCCTGCCGGCAGCACGCAGACCGGGCATCCGGGGCCATGGATCATCCGCACGTTCTTCGGCAGCAGGTCTTCCAGACCGTAGCGCGAGATCGCATGCGTATGGCCGCCACAGAACTCCATGAAACGGTACGGCCTTCCCGGATCGGTCTCCGCTTCAATCGTCTTCGCAAGTCCCAATGCGATCGCTTTGTCGCGAAACTCATCCGCATACTTCATGACGCGGCTCCGTGTGCCTCAGCGCTCAGCTCACACAACAATTCGAGGGTGCGCCGCGCTTCGTCCGGATCGATCTTGGTCAAGGCGTAGCCGACGTGGATGATCACGTAGTCGCCGACGGCAAGGTCTTCGATCAACGCGACCGATATTTCCTTGCTCACGCCGTCGATCGAGACGATCGCCATCTCATCGGGCAGGATCTTTGTGACCTCTGCGGGTATCGCAAGACACATCAGACTGTTCCTTCCAGGCCTTGCCGTTCGAGGAATGTTAGCGCGGCAATCCAGGCCTGTCCGAGGCTGAGCCCCCCGTCATTGGGCGGCATCTGGCGTGGCAGGAGCGGCGAGAGGCCGATCGCCTTGCAGCCGCGTTCGATCTCCACCGACAGAACCCTGTTGAGGAAGCAGCCGCCGCTCAAGGCGACCGTCGTGATGCCGGTCGCGCCTGCCGCACGGCTGATCCAATCGACGCAGGCAGCGGCAAGCGTGCCGTGGAACAGCTCGGCCCCTTCGACAGGATCGATCGTCCCGGCAGCCAAGCGCGCGAACAAGGGAGACAGCGACACTACGCCGCTTTCGATGATCCAGCCGTCTTTGGCGATGCGCGGTGTGCGGACATGCGCCTCGAGCTTCATCGCAGCCTCGCCCTCATAGCTCTGAATCTCGCAGAGGCCCAGCAGCCCCGCCGCCGCGTCGAACATGCGGCCGGCGCTGGTCGTCGTCGGCACCCCAGGCTGGTCCAGCATGGCGCTGAGGCGCGCGGCCTGAGGTTGTGCACAGAACCTCGTCGCGATCGCATCGCCTCGCCCCAGACCATGCAGCGCGCTGGCGCCCATGCGCCACGGTTCGCGCGCGGCGCGGTCGCCGCCCGGCATCTTCATCGGCGCCAGATGTCCGAGCCGCCGGACGCGAGCACCGTCGCTGGCAAGGAGCTCGCCGCCCCAACTGCCCCCGTCGCTGCCGCGACCGAAGCCATCGAGCACCAGCGCCAGTGCCGGCCCTGCGACGCCATGTTCCGCCATTACGGAGCCCGCATGAGCGTGGTGGTGCTGGACCGCGATCAGCGGCTTCCCCATGGCCTCGGCGAAACGAGTCGAGGCCATGTTCGGATGCAGGTCGTGGGCGACGACCACCGGCTCGACGTCCAGCGTCGACAGCAGGTGATGCACCGTCTCCTCGAAGAAGCCGATGCCTTCCGCGGTGTCGAGGTCTCCAATGTGCTGGGAAACAAACGCCTCGTTGCCACGGGTGATCGTCACGGTCGATTTCAATGCGCCACCGACCGCGAGGATCGCCGGCACCGAACAGGCGAGGCGAACCGGCTCGGGGACGTAGCCGCGCGCACGGCGAATGAATTGCGTCCGGCCCGCGACCACCGCCGCCACGGAATCGTCGGCCCGGCTCACGATGTCGCGGTCATGGGTGACGATGAGGTCGGCAATGTCGGCAAGGCGCCGTTCGGCCTGGCGATTGTCGATCAGGAGCGGCTCGCCGCCGGGATTGGCGCTGGTGGCGACGATCGCCCACGCCTCGCCGGTCCGCGGATGCGTCGAGTTCAGCGCATCGAGGATCAGGTGATGGAGCGGAGCGACCGGCAGCACAACGCCGAGACGCGACAGGCCCGGCGCGATCGCCGGCGCCAGCCGATGGCGCGAGGTCATCAGCACGATGGGCCGTGGCGACGTCTGCAGTAACGCAAGCTCGGTAATGTCGGCCTCGGCGATCTCCGCAACCGCATCCACCGATCCGACCATGACCGCAAAGGGCTTCCGGTCGCGCTGCTTGCGCTGCCGTAGCCGCCGTACGACGTCCTCGTCGCGGGCATCGCAGAGAAGCTGATAGCCGCCGAGCCCCTTGATCGCGACGATACTGCCGCCAGCGATTGCGTCGGCAATGTCCGCGATCTCATGGCTGAGCCTTGGGCCGCACTGCGCGCAGGCAATCGCCTCGGCATGGAAGCGGCGGCTGTTGGGATCGACGTAGTCATCCGCACAGGCCCTGCACATCGCAAAGCCCTTCATGGCCGTGGTCGGACGGTCATAGGGCAGCCGCTCGGCGATGGTATAGCGCGGGCCGCAATGGGTGCAGTTGATGAACGGATAACGATAGAAGCGGCTGGTCGGGTCGAACAGCTCGCGCAGGCATTCCTTGCAGGTAGCGGCATCGGCGACGATGCGCGTCGACACCCTGCCCTGCTCGCTCGCGCGAATACAGAACTCCGTACTCGCCACCGCCCCAACAGGGTGCACCGAGATTTCGTCGATTCGGGCGAGCGGGGGCTTTTCGAGCGGTAGCGCCGTGACGAAGTCGGCGGCACGCTCGCCTTCAACCTCTATGACGACCCCGTGGGGATCATTGGCGACGAAGCCGCCCAGGCGATAGCGCGCGGCGAGACCGTAGACATAGGGGCGAAATCCGACGCCTTGCACGGCGCCCCGCACATGCAGACGTAGCCGCCGGCCGCCCAGTGCTGTGACCTCGCCACCCATCCGTCACTCCGCCGCCGACATTGCGGCCGGCTTCGTCGCGCGAGCCCGCTTGCGAATCCAGGCATGGAACGTCGCAAAGCCCTCGCCTGTGCGCGCCGATACCGTCATCACCTCGATCCCAGGGTTGACCCGGCGCGCATATTCGACGGTCTTGGCAAGGTCGAAATCAAGCACCGGCGCGAGATCGATCTTGTTGATCAGCATCAATGAGGCCGCGGCGAACATATCGGGGTATTTCAGCGGCTTGTCCTCGCCCTCGGTGGTCGAAAACACGACGATCTTGCAGGCCTCGCCGAGATCGAACGCCGCGGGGCAAACCAGATTGCCGACATTCTCGATGAACAGGATGCCGCCGTTCAGCCACGGCAAACGGTCATAGGCCTGGCCGACCATGGCGGCATCGAGATGACAGCCCTTTCCGGTGTTGACCTGGATCGCCGGCACGCCGGTGGCACGGATACGTTCGGCATCGTTGGAGGTCTGCTGGTCGCCCTCGATCACACCGATCGGGAAGCTTTCCTTCAACTCCGAGACCGCGCGGACCAGAAGCGATGTCTTCCCGGCGCCGGGGCTGGAAACCAGGTTGAACACAAGCACTTCGTCCGCACGGAAGCGCGCGCGGTTCTCGGCGGCGAGCCGGTCGTTCTTGCCGAGAATATCGCGTTCGACCTGGATGATGCGCTCGCTGCTCATGCCCGCGATCTCCTGGCCGGCCGGATTCGCGCCGCAATCGAGCAATCCCACCCCATCGCGGGGCTGATCATGGTGATGATGGTGGACATGATCGTGGCCGCGCCCATAACCATTATGATCATGGTGGTGTCCGCCGTGGCCATGATCATGGTTGTGGCCATGGTCATGCTCATGGCCATGATGATGATCATGCGCGTGTTCGATGGACGCCTTGCCGTCGCTGCAGCCGCAGACCGTACACATCAGTCGACCTCCAGTTCCCTTACCCGCATCTCTTCGCCGCCCGTCACCTGCAATTGATAGCCGCCGCAAGAGGGGCACGGCTCGTAGCGCTGCTTGATCTCGACGCTCTTCGAACAGGCCATGCACCAGGCCCTTCCCGGTGTTTCGACGATCTCCAGCCTTGCGCCTCGTGCGATGGTTTGCGCCGCGACGGCCTCGAAGCAGAATTTCATCGCCTCCGGGGCGACATGGCTGAGCGCGCCGATCTCCAGGCAAACGACATTCACCTTGGCAAAGCAACGCTTGCGCGCCTCCTCCTCGACGATGCCGATGATGCCCTCGCACAGCGCCATCTCATGCATGGCCCGTCTCACGGAAGCTGAGGTTGAAACCGACGCAGGGGTCGAACGACCCGATCAGTGCGCGCACCGTATCCTGCCCCCTCCGGCCAGCCGACAGCATCGCCCCCTTGAGGCTCCGAACCAACGGTCCGCGGGCGTGAAAATTCCACTCGGTCGGCGCCAGGAACTCGAACCTGACGATGCGATCCCCGTCGTCAAGCGAGACGGCGTGATAGAGCCGGCCACGCGCGCATTCGACCGCCGCTGCGCCCTTGCCTGCGCCGAGCCGATAGCTCGCGATGGCACCGTCGCCTGCATCCCGATCAACGCCCTCGAGCCAGGCGCACAGCCGCGATATCTCGGCGATGCGCGCCTTGAGCCGCGCGGCCGTGCCCGCGGCCGGCGGGACGGGTTCGCGCCGCGCCCGGCGCGCCCAGACACCGGTCTCCGGAATTCTGCCGCAGAGTTCCGGCGCGTCGGAATAGGTTGCCCCGTCCGCGAGCAGACGCGTCACGACCTCGAGATCATCCGCCGCTGTGAGAAACGATTGCTCGACCGCCGGCGGCGACAATCCCTCACCCCCGCCTCGTTCGACATAGGCGGCGAGCGCGCTGCCCGGCGCGAGTGCCTGGCCTTCGCCGGTCATCCCCAGAGCAGCGAGCGCAGCCTTGATCTGTGCCAGCACCTCACCCCGCAAAGGATCCGACACGGCTTCGCTCGCGCTGCCGAGGACCGTGCTTGCCTGCAGCACGGCACGAACGGCGGCTGCGCTGGTGCCATTGAGCGCAAACGGTCCAACAAACAGCCCCCGCAGCAATTCGGTCAGCCGTTCGACAACGACCGGAGTGACGCGACGGCGCGCGGTCGCTTCGGTCACCTCCTGCCCCTGCGCCGCTTCGACCGCCGACAGGAACGCCATCTGGTGGGCGACCGAGCACAGCGAGAACAGCCGCGGCAGCACCGGAAGCAGGGACTGGGCCGGCTTTCCCGCAAACAGCCGCGTCAGCGGCGGCCTGCTGCGCGGCTGGATCGCCACGTCGGCGATCTCGGCGCCGGCAAGCCACACCGTGATGTCGATCTCGTTGCGGAAAGCAAGGCTCATCCGCGCCGCTCCGTCAAAGCACCGCGCAGGAAGTTGCGCCGATCGATCGGGGTTGTCGCGGGCTCGCGGCGACGAACCGCCTCCTCGCTGTCCGCCGGCAACATCAGTTCGGCGAGCGCGGCTTTTGCCGTCGCCCGCGCCGCCGCCATGTCCGCGAACTGGAACATCGGCGAGAACAGCGAACAGCTTGCGATCCGGCCAACCTGTCCGACCTCGCTCAGGGTGAATTCGATATCGCCTGCGGGGAAGCGGATGCGCATCGTCGCAGCCGGGCCGTCCCGCACTGCGCTCGGCGGCATCACCACATTCATGAACCACGGCGTGACCATGACGCCGACGATCGTGCCGTTGAAGCGACGAAACCCGACCGCCTCGACGCCGAGCGCTTCGTTGTAGATCGGCAGATCTCGCATCGCGCGCTCGCCGATCTCACGATAGCTTTCGGCCAGAAGCTCGCCCCACGCCACGGCGTCGACGTCAGGTCTTGGCGCGCTCGCCGTCATGACTCGATCGCCATGAACTTTGACTTCGGCGCGTCGCAGTTCGGACAGTGCCACTCATCCGGCAGCGCAGCAAACGGCGTGCCGGGCGCGATCTGCGCGACCTCGTCGCCGTCGGCCGGATCGTAGACAGTCCAGCAGATGCCGCATTCCAGCCGCGTGGCTTCGGCAACGTCCTGACGCACGCCAAAATTCTCGAAAGCGGTCATTTGAAGTAGGCCTCGATGATCTCCTGCAGCCGCTCGGCGGAATCCTCGAAATCCTCGTCCGCTGCAAGTGCGACAGTCGGCACACCGCCGACTTCCAGCGTATCGAGAATGATGGTGTCCATGGCGTTGAAGAACTGCACCGACCAGACATTACGGATGCCGGTCGATAGCACCCGACAGGTGCCGTAGCCGCGCGAGACGAGCTGGATCGGTCCGTTCCGGATCGTATCCTGCAGGAAGCTCATATCGACCGGGCTCATCGGCAACAGCGTGAAATTGATGATCTGCGAGCGAATGCCGGGCCGCCAGGCCAGCGCGCGTTCGCGGATCTCCGCAAGCACCGGCAGCACGTTCATTGCCCCCTCCGGCGCCTGCCCGATCTCGAAATCGGCGGAGGTCAAATCGGCGGCCGCGCGTCTGACGATCTCCGGAATGGCACCGATCTCCAGGTATTCGGAGGTCGCGTCGGTCTCGAGCCGCACGCGCCAGATGCCGGCCAGGACCGATTCCTGGATCTGCGCCAGCGATCCGTCCGGCAGCGCGACGACCCCGCCGACCTCCCCCTCGCCGAGCACGTCCGCCACGAGCTTGCTCTCGAGTTCGTTGAGGTTGGCGAGACGAAACAGCTGGGTTGGCGCATCCGCCTTCTGGGCCGCGACGGCCGCCGCGATTTTCGAGAGCAGCGCGACCGCGTTCGGACAGCTCTTGGCAAGTTCCGCGCTGTCGAGCGTTGCAAGTTTTGCAAGAGCGCCGGCTGCCGTCAGGCTGCCGTGCGACGCGTTGAGACTTTCTTCGCCGATCGGAAACACGCTGACCGGTTGCTCGGCGCCGTCAGGCGCATCCCAGAAGCCGACCTTCATAGCGTGACACCTCGTGCGCGGTGCTGAGGAACGATGGTGACAGCGACGGCGGCGTTTTGCCCGCGCGGGCGGTCTATCAGTTTCGTGATGCGGTCGATGTAGACCGACCAGTCCTGGATCTTGGCGATCAGCCCCAGCGTCTCGCCCTTGGCGACGAAGACCAGCGTAGGCTGCACGCGTATGCCGAAACGCTCGCCGAGCGCTCGCTCGGCATCGCGCGCGATGACCGCGCCACGAAGCCGATCGCCGAACGCGCCGATCAACTCCGGCAGCACCACGGCGACGTCGATCGCCTCCGGGAAACGGTTGGGATCGCCCGCCGACAGCAGCACTGCGATCGCACCGGCTCCGTCGGCTCCACCCAAGAATGGATCGATCGTGGCGGCATCGACCTCAGGCAGGCCGTGCCGCGCCAGATCTTGCTTCCCCACCTGGAATTCCATCACACCCCCCCTGACAAGCTTTTGATTTTGCTCGTCATAGGATTAGCAAGGCACATGCCAGGACGAACCAGCAAATCCGACGATCTAGCTAATTGATTCACATAATATATTTTTATTCGCGCGGAAGCATACATCCATTGATGGCAAGATACTTTCCACCTTGGGTGAAATCAACCTTTGCATCTAGAAAGCCACCTTCCACTGGCGCGCAATGTCGCGAGCCGATCTGGCGCGCGGCACAATGAACCCCGACGCAGAGGCGGGCTTACTCCGACCGAAGGTGTGCAGGCAGTTGCGGCTCGCGACCAATCAGGTCGGCGAAAAAGCGGTCGCAATCCTCGCCATCGAGTGCGGCGCCAAGGCCGTCAATTGCAGCCCCGATCAGGCGGGCCTCTTCCTCATCGAGCAGCCGGATTGCGGTATCGATGTAGACCAGCACGTGGGCCCCGACCGGCGGACTGGAAAGCAGCAGCAGCGAGACGCGGCGCTGCTCGCCACGAAATTCGCACAGCGCCGACATCCCATCGGTCTCGACAATCGTCATCGGCAGGCCGAGGCACATCGCGCTTTCTCCAAAAGGGCCGCGCCGTCAGGCCGGCCGCATCTCATAATTGAGATGATCGATGTCGTTGCCGAGCAGCCGCTCGGATGCCGGCAATGGTTCGCGGCGCGGCCGCACCTCCCCCCCCCACTCGGCCAAGATCTGACAGGCAAGATCGATCGCGGGCGCGATCTGGCCCCGCACGGGCGCCGTCAGCGGCCCACCCCAATCTTCGAGGTCGAGCGGCTGGCAGCCGATCAACACGAGGTGTTTCGGGCATCTGCCGAGCAGATCAGCTGCGCTGATCACCTCCTGGAAGCCGGTTTGGTGCAGGCTCATCTTCTTGGCGCCGGTGAAGCGCGGCACCTCGTCGTCGCGTACCAGCTTCAATTGGCCCGGCGCGAGGCCGTAGTCGATGGCATCGAACACGATCAGGCGGTCGGCCTCTTCCAGATAGTTCACGAGGTAGAGACCCTGCGTGCCGCCGTCGAGAATGGTGACGTTGTCAGGCACGTCGTAGCGACGGTGAAACTCCTCCACCGTACGCACGCCAAAGCCCTCGTCGGCCCACAGGATATTGCCGATGCCGAGCACCAGAATGCGGTTGTCTTGCGAGGATGTCGGCATCGATAGCGTTCCCGTCTCAATCGCGGAATTGCCGTTCGCCCGATATCATCGAGGAGATGATGCTCTGGCGCGACATGATGTCCTCGCGGATCGCCGCGTAGATGTGCACCGTCACGAACACGACCAACGCCCACATGCCGAGGTGATGCCAGGTGTGGACGTCCTGGCTGTTCGGCCAGATCGCAAACACCCAGCCGAACAGCTTGTACTGCCAGCTGTCGATGCCCATCCCTTCCGAATAGAGTGCAAAGCCGGTGACGATCATGAAGGCCACGAACAGCGTGAAACCCGTGAACATCGCGGTCTGCGCCAGCGGGTTGTGACCAACATACATCTTCGGCTCGCGCTCCAGAAACGCGTACCAGCGGATCTCGTGAAGCACTTTCTTCCAAAACTGCTTGCGATGAACCGGAATGTAGAAGATTTGCCGCGAGTGGTGATTGCCGACGAAGGCCCATAGGATACGCGTGAGAAAGAACACCGCGAGCACCTGTCCCGCGGCGAAATGGGCGAAGCGGATGTAGCCCATGACGAAATGATCCGACGCCTCGCCTGCGACCGTCGGCAGCGGCGAGCCGATGAAATAACCGGTCACCATCAGCACCAGAATCGAGAACGCGTTCACCCAGTGGCAGATCCGCACCGGTGCTTCGTAAACATAGACGGTGGGCCGCCCCACCGCACGTTCTCCGGAAGCGTCGGCCGCGATCGCCGCGAGGTCGGGCCTGCCGTCCGAAGCAGGAGCAATTGCATCCATCATGGCGACCTCCTACCTGACCTTGATCTTGGCGAGTTCCTGGCCGTCCGGGCTCATGACGTGCGTCGAACAGGCGAGACACGGATCGAATGAATGGATCGTGCGCAGGATTTCCAAGGGCTGCTCGGGATTGACCATCGGCGTGTTCAGGAGTGATGCTTCGAAAGCACCGATGTTTCCCTTGGGATCGCGCGGCGAGCCGTTCCAGGTGGTCGGCACCACGCACTGGTAGTTGTCGATCTTGGTGTCCTTGATCTTGATCCAGTGCGCGAGCGCGCCACGCGGGGCCTCGGTGAAGCCGACGCCCTTGGCCTCCTTGGGCCAGCTCTCCGGCTTCCACTTGTCGACGTTTGCGGTCGAACTGTCGCCGGCTTTGATGTTGGCGATCAGCTTGTCCTGGAAGTACCGCATCTGGCGCCCGGCCCAGACCGATTCGAGCGCACGCGCCGCAGTGCGGCCGAGCGTCGAGAACAGCGCCGACGTCGGCAGATTAAGATCCTTCAGGAACTTGTCCACTGGGTCCTTGAACTCCGCCTTGTTCTGCGCGTAACCGACGACCCAGCGCGCGAGGGGTCCCACCTCCATGGCGTGTCCCTTCCAGCGCGGCGCCTTGATCCAGGAATACTTTCCGCCCTCGTCGAGCTGCTCGATCGCGGTCTTGGTGCCCTTCGCATTGGCTCCCAGCACGTAGTTCGGCTCGGTGATGCCGTCCCAGGGATGCAGTCCCTTCGTTTCATCGGGATATTTATACCAGGAGTGGACCACGAACTCCTGGATCTCGTTCGGGTTGGCGTGATCGACCGGAAACACCTCGGACAGATTGCCGTTGATGATGGCCCCGCGCGGCAGTTTCAGGCTCTTGTCGGAGTAGTCATTGGCATGCTCGGGCACGTCTCCGTAGGAGAGCACGCTCTGACCCGAAAGGCCGCCGCCATAGAGCCAATCCTTGTAGAACGAGCCGATCGCCGCCACGTCGGGCAGATAGACCTGCTCGTTGAACTGGATCAGTTGATCGATGATCGACGAGATCAGGTTCAACCGCTCCATGTTGATGGCACCCACCGCGCCGGTGCCGTCGACATTGATCGGACAGGGCACGCCGCCGACTAACCAGTTCGGATGCGGGTTTTTGCCGCCGAAGACAGTGTGAATCTTGACGATCTCCTTCTGGAAATCGAGCGCCTCCAGATAGTGCGCCACCGCCATCAGATTGGCCTCGGGCGGCAGCTTGTAGGCCTTGCTGCCCCAATAGCCGTTCTTGAACGGTCCGAGCTGCCCGGACTCGACGAACTTCTTCAGCCGGGTCTGCAGATCCTTGAAGTAGCCCGGCGACGACAGGGGCCAGCTCGAAATCGACTGCGCCAGCGTCGAGGTCGCGCGCGGATCGGCCGAGAGCGCGGAGACCACGTCGACCCAATCCAGCGCATGAAGGTGATAGAAATGAACGACGTGGTCGTGCACCTGCAGCGCCAGCTGCATCAAATTGCGGATCGAATTGGCGTTCTCCGGAATGGTGATCCCGAGCGCGTTCTCGACCGCGCGCACCGATGTCAGCGCGTGGGTGCCGGTGCAGACTCCGCAAATCCGCTCGGTGAACGCCCAGGCGTCGCGCGGGTCGCGGTTCTTCAGGATCACTTCGATGCCGCGCCACATCGTGCCGGTCGAAACCGCATTGCGGATGACGTTATCGGCGTCGACATTGACCTCGACCCGCATGTGACCCTCGATACGCGTCACCGGGTCCACGACGATGCGCTTTCCGGAATTGTCGAGATTGAAGCCGTTGGGAGTCTGGATACCCATGATTGTCCTGCCCTGCTGTGTCTTTTCGATCAGCTGTTGTGGTCGGCGTCTTCGCGCTTGGTCGCGAGCCGCTTGACAGCGGTCACAGCCGCATGCGCCGCCACCGCGGCGCCGACGGCGCCGGCCGCCACCATGCCGATCTGGTCGGCGTTCTTCTCGATGCCGAACTGCTTGATGCTGGTGAGACGGTCGTAGAACGAGCCCTTGTCCCAGAAGCCGTCCTCGGAGCAGCCAATGCATCCATGGCCCGACTGGATCGGGAACGAGACACCGCCGTTCCAGCGCACGGTCGAGCACGCGTTGTAGGTGGTCGGCCCCTTGCAGCCCATCTTGTAGAGGCAGTACCCCTTGCGCGCGGCCTCGTCGTCCCACTCCTCGACGAACTGCCCCGCGTCAAAATGCGGGCGCCGGTAGCACTTGTCATGAATACGCTGCGAGTAGAACATCTTCGGCCGGCCCTGGCGGTCGAGCTCGGGCAGCTTGCCGAAGGTGGTAATGAAGGTGACGACGCCGGTCATCACCTCGGCGATCGGGGGGCATCCCGGCACCTTGATGATCGGCTTGTTGGTGATCACCTTGTCGATCGGCGTCGCCTGCGTCGGATTGGGCTTTGCCGCCTGCACGCAGCCCCAGGAGGCGCAGGCGCCCCAGGCGATGATCGCCATCGCGTCCTCGGCCATCATCTTCAGCTTCTCGACGAACGGCTTGCCGCCGTCGATGCAGAACATCCCGCCTTCGTTCAGCGGCGGATTGCCTTCCACCGCGAGAATGTACTGGCCTTTGTGCTTGGCGCGGGTCTCCTCGAGGATGGCTTCGGCCTGGTGGCCAGCAGCCGCCATGATGGTGTCGTCGTAGTCGAGCGAGATCATCGACAGCACCGCATCCTTGACCAGCGGATGCGCGGAGCGGATGAAGCTCTCCGAACAGCAGGTGCATTCGAGGCCGTGCATCCAGATCACGGGCACGCGCGGCTTGGTCTCAAGCGCGTTGGCGATACGGCTCGCCGCCAGCGGTCCGAGGCCGAGGCTGGTTGCCGTCAGGCTGCAGAATTTGTGAAAGCTCCGACGCGTGATGCCTTGCCGCCTGATCACGCTGTAAAACGTTTCCGTCGCCGCGCCCATGAATCCTCCCGCCTTCGGCTTTGACTTTTCGATGACGCCAAAGACAGCAAGAAGCAGGCCAACGACTTGGAACGATTCAAAAGTGAAGAGATTCCAAAACCTTGCGCATGGAGCCGCGTGGGCGGGCGGTCCAGCGCGAGGCTAAGAACACCAGAAACGGAAACAACTCGATTTGCAGTCGAAAAGGAAGTTTCCGGTCAGTGCGCAGTGCACACCATGCAGGGATCGAACGAACGCACGATATGCTGGATCGCGACCGCGCGCGCGCCGGCATCGCCAACATCAGTGCCGACCAGCGCCTGCTCCAGCGGACCACCAATGTCGAAGGAATCGCGCGGGGAAAAATTCCAGGTCGTCGGTGCGATGATCTGGTAACGCTCGATCTTGCCGTCGCGTACCGCCATCCAATGCCCAAGACTGCCGCGCGCAGCCTCGACGAGGCCGACATAGCTGCCGTTCGGGACTTCCCGCCCACCGTGACAGAACGGCTCAGACAGCCGCAGCGCGCGCGTCCACTGCTCGATCGCGAGCGCAATCCGCGCAGTCTCGATCAGCCGCGCGATCACGCGGTTGCGCACATTGGTGCCGCTGATCGAAACCAGGTCGGTAATCAGCGCCTGCCCCGCCACGGTCTGGCGCGCGATGGCGCCGACCTCGATAGGCTGTCCCGACAGCCGCGGCGCCTTGCACCAGCTGTAGCCCGCCGGCTTGTCCGGGTCCGGGACCGTGCGGCTATGGGCCGGATCGGCGGAAGATTCCCGCATCCACGCGTGAGAGACATCTTCGGTGATCTGCGCCAATGGCAACGGCTCGATCGCAGCACGCGGGCCGAACAGGCCGCGCGGAAACAGCTCGCCGTCGGGACCATGATAGGCGCCATAGCTCATCATCAAGCCGCTGCCCTTGCCGAGCCCGGTGAGTGCGAGACGATCGGCAAGCCGCAGGAAATGGGCAAAATCGCCGCCACGGCCGTCGCGCCAGCGATCGAGCTCGTCCGCGGTCGCAATCGCCAGCACATTCTCCAGCGCATCTGCGAACACGACACGCTCGAGAAAGCTACGGAAGGCCGTCGCGATGGACAGCAGCCGGACGCGCTCGCCGAGATCGATGGCGCGCGTGGTTCCGCCAGGCTGGAACGCGAGGCTATGCGGCCATTTTCCGGCGATGATGCCCATGATCTCAAGCAGTCGCGCCCGAGCCGGCAAAGCGTCGCGCGCCGCGCTGCCGCGGGTGGCGGCGAAGCGCTCGCGCGTCGCCTCGTGCCAATCATGCGCGGCGTAGGCCTCACGGGCAAAGTCCGGCATGAAGAAGATATAGAAATGGGTCAGGTGGTCGGCCGCGTTCTCCGCAGCATGCGCAATATTGGTCGCAAGCAGTCCATTGGGCGCGGCCTCGATAGCCATCGCATCGCGCAGGGCCGCCGCCGCGGCCACCGATTGCGAAACCGAGCAAATGCCGCAGATCCGCGGCGCCAGCGCCAGTGCATCGAGCGGCGGCCGCCCTTCGAGGATCTGCTCGAAACCACGGTAAAGCGGTGCAGTCACCTCGGCACGCACAACGCGCCCGCTCTCGACGTCGAGACGGACTTCGAGGTCGCCTTCGACACGGTTGAATGGGCCGATCGTGATGCGCGTCATGATGATCGTTTGGCCGCGGAGCCGCCGGGTGGCACCACCACGTGATCGGCGGTCGCATTCAACCGTACCCGCCGCGGCGTCGCCGATTTCGACAATGCCGCGAGCGCGACAAACCAAGCCTTTGGCATGTCGGTAGGCAGTCCGACCGGAATGCCCGCGAGCTTGGCGGTCTCAAGGAAGTTCTGTGCACCTTCGAAACCCGGCGATGTGCAGGCAATGCAGGCA
Organism: Bradyrhizobium sp. in8p8; assembly: GCF_000426845.1. Lineage (GTDB taxonomy): Bacteria > Pseudomonadota > Alphaproteobacteria > Rhizobiales > Xanthobacteraceae > Bradyrhizobium > Bradyrhizobium japonicum_C. Next base: position 945,722 of record NZ_AUGD01000002.1, read on the forward strand.
TAGCCGCCTTTGGTGCAGGAGCCGCCCCCGTTCCAGGAGCGCTGGTTGCAATCGCCCACCGCCTGCGTCGCCTTGCAGCCGAGATGCTCCATCAGGCAGCCGCGCTCCGACATCGTCTCCGCGCTGGCCTTGAACTCGTAGAACTCGTTCCGCGAACAGCCATGATGGGCCAGATGGTTGGCGATGAACTTCGGCCGTCCATATCCGTCGAGGTCAGTTGCGGCAAGATCCTTGGTGGTCAGCGCCAAGATGGTTTCCATCATCCAGCCCGGGTGCGGCGCGCAACCCGCGACGTTGATGACGGGCAGACCAAGCCGCGAGCGGAATGCCGCGCCCAACGCGCCACCACTCTCGGATCCCTCGAACTGCAGGCCGACGGCATCGGTCGGGTTCGAGCCTGCGGCCGGAACCCCGCCATAGGCCGCGCAGCTTCCGACTGCGATCACATAGTCAGCACGCGGCGCAAGGTCGAGCATCCAGCTGTAGACGGAGCGATTGGTGCCCGCGAGCATGTTGAAGCGGCCGGTATCATGCGGCCCGCGGGCGACCGAGCCTTCCAGAAGAAGCAGGTCGAGCCGAACCCTGCCGTCGAGCACGGACTGCAGGACTTCGAGCGCTTCCTCGCCAGTCTCTTCGCTAACGGACGGATGCCATAGCAGATTGACGCCGAACTGCCGGAGTTCGTCGAACCAGCCCGAGGCGCCGCTCTCGAGAATCGACATGGTGCATCCGCCGCAACTGGCGCCCTGCAGCCAGAGCACATTGGTCATTCCGTCGGATGGGCGCATCTCGTTTCTCCCGCTCGCCCCCAGCTTCAACCGCTCACCAACGAAGCGCAAGAGGCTCGTTCAAAGGCTCAGTCGTGGACGCCCGGCATCTCGTCGTGTTTCAAGTGCCGCCTGCGGATATTGCGGGTGACGATCCAGATCACGGCGACAGCCACCGGAACGAAGATGGCGGTCGCGAGCGAGGGTTCGACATGGAGGCCGCCATCATGCGCGCCCTTGGCGACATAACCGAACAGGCTGACGACGTAATATCCGATGGCCGCCACCGACAAGCCTTCAACCGTGCTCTGAAGCCGCAATTGCAGCCGGGTGCGTTCATTCATCGAGCGCAGCAGATCGCGATTCTGCTCCTCGAGCTCGACGTCGACGCGCGTGCGCAACAAATCGGCCGCCCGCGCGAGCTTGATCGACAAGTCGGCCTGCCGATCCTCCATCGTCGCGCAGGTGCGCATCGCCGGTGCCATGCGGCGGGCGAGGAAGGAGGACCAGGTCGGATAGCCCGCAACCTCGCCGCCTTCGATGACGGCGAGACGGGCCTGCACGATATCGTAGTAGGCCCGGCTGGCCCCAAAACGAAACGAGCTGCCGGCCGCTCCCCTCTCCAGCGACGCGGCCAGAGCGGTGAGTTCGCCCAGGAGGTGGTTGTTGAGCTTGAGACCTTCAGCGCGCTGCATCTCCTCGAGCACTTCGACGAGCCGCCTGCCGATATGATCGACGGAGGGTGCAAGCTCGAGCGCAGCGGGCAAGCCCAGCAGCGCAAGCGTGCGATAGGTCTCGATCTCCAGCACGCGCTGCACCAGGGCGCCGAGACGGCCCGGCGACAGACCGTCATTGCACACGAGAATGCGGACGAAGCCCTGCTCGTCCGTACGGAAGTCGGATGCAACGACGGCCGGCCCGCTGCGGACCGCGGCTATGGCGAGGCTGCCTCTCTCGAAAAGCTGCTGGGCACGCTCCAGCGCCACCGAGGTCGGTTCGACCTCGAGCTTGACTGCAACCAGCAACTGACCGGACTGAGGGAGCGATCGGATCAATGCGGCGGCCTCGTCGCCAATCTCGCCGAACCCGCGAGGGGACGCACCAGGGTTGCTCAGGATCCAGGTGAAGGTGCTGAATTCCGAGTGCTGCTCCCAGCGGAGCTGGATCCCGTCGATTGTCACCTGATGGTGTTTGGCCCCGGCATCAGGCGTCGCCTGCCCGTGCGATGTACAGAATAGGACGAACTTCTGCCGATCGGCTGCGGCGCCCTCGCCCTCGTTGAGAAAGGCGAAGCGCAGCACCGTAACCGGGGCCACCAGCCGGGTGAATGGACGAGCATGCACCTCGGCCAGCACCGCACCACGCTGCGGATGCAATTCAAAGCCAGCGAGATCGAGCTCTCGGTTCATCAGCGGTCCTCTGCTACGCCTTCAGGTCGCGATGTATCCAACGACCGCATCATTGCTGGTTATACAAGGATGCGGTGACCGGCCAAGCCGGGGCCTTCCGGTGCGGCGCGACGGAACCGTTTTCTTTTGCCCTCGGCGCTCGCCACGGCTGCTGTGGGTGGGCGGCCGTGCGCGTGAAGGACTGTTGCTCTGCGCGAGGGCGGGGCCTTCGTCGGCGCGCAGCGCCAAGGTCGAGAGTGCGTCAGCGCGCAGCCTCGGTGGCCGGACTCAGGCCGCCTCGGCCGCATCCGCGCATTCCAAGACTTTCGTTCCGGCACGGTGGCGCCCGTCCCCGACAATGCGGCGATGGAGCACGACCGAGACGAGCCAGGCGATCGCGAACAGCGCGATGACCACGAAGCCGACATTGGCAAGCGACTCGTTGAGGCTCTCGACCAGCATCCACATGCCGCCGGAGAGGCCGAGGCGGTCGCTGATCAGCCCAAACGCCTCGACCCCGCCGATGAACAGCGCCACTGCGACGGAGGCCCCGGTGATCGTGAGGTTGTACCAGAGCTTGCGCATCGGATCGACGAAGGCCCAGCGATAGGCGCTGACCATCAACGCGGAATCGGCAGTGTCGACCAGCGCCATGCCTGATGCGAACAGCGCCGGGAAGACGAGGATATCGGCAAGCGAAGCACCGCGCGCAGCTTCGCTGGCGGAGATGCTGAGCAGGCCGATCTCGGTCGCTGTGTCGAAGCCGAGGCCGAACAGGAAGCCGAGCGGATACATGTGCCAAGGCTTGGTCACCAGGCGGAACATCAGGCCGAGCAAGCGCGCGAGAAGGCCGCGATGGGCGAGCAGCCTGTCGAGACCTGCGGCATCGTGAAGGCCCTGCTCGCGCGCCGTGCGAAACGTCCGCCACAGGCCGGCGAAGATGGCGAGATTGATGGCTGCGATTACGAGCAGGAACAGCGCCGACACCGATGTCCCGATCAGGCC
>NZ_AUGD01000003.1 GCF_000426845.1 Bradyrhizobium sp. in8p8
GGGCCCTGCGACGAGCATGGGCGCATCCTTGGCGCCGTGCAGGCTTTCGCCGGAGAACAGGCCTAGGACGACGGTCGGCCCGACGATCGCCGCCGCAGTCTCCTCAAGAAACGGCGGCTCCTCCAGGAACGCCGCCGCGACCTTCGCAACGGCGGCGCTTTGCTCGATCGTTCGCGCGACCTGCTCGGTTGCCTGGCGCGACGCCGGATTGCGCTTCGAGCCGTGCCCCTGGAGGGCGATCGTGCAGGCCTCCGGCACGAAACATGAAGTTCCTGCGGGAATGGCCGTTCGACCTCTATGCGGGATTGCTGCTGCGCGCCGGCCTCTTCGTGAGCGCTTCTACTGCCGCAATCTGTGCCTGCTCGGGGCGGCGCTCGCGATTCCCCCCGCATGCGGATGTTCGAATCGCTCAAGCGCTACCGCGAATGCGCCGCCGAATGTCACGTCTGCGCGCGTCGCTGCACGGTGCAGGCGATCCATCCGCCTGAGCGGGGTCAACGGTGCGCTGGTGAACCGGAAGGTCCTTGACGCGACAGAACACCATGAACACCTTTGATTGGTAGACGGACGGAGTCGATCCGTGAAGTTTTTGCTGAGAATTATGCTTGCAACCGTTATCCTGAACGTTGGTCCAGCCGTCGCGCCGCGCCGTAGAGCGCCGTCGCTTCTCCTGCCCTACAGAAGGAATTCGATGGCTTCATCGAGAAGTTTCGCGCGGCACTGAGGCAAACGATTCCGCCGCCGTTGCCGGTATGACACAATTGCCGTTTATGAATGACAGCGCAATTCGCGACACCGCGCAATCCCGTGCCAAAACCTATCAGACCTCGTTCACGGCGAAAAAACGCGCGTGTATCCAGCGCGGCAAGGCCTTTACGACCGCGATCAAGAGAACAATGACTATTACTCAGTCTTCTGCGGCCAGCTCATCTTCCTCTTCACTAAGACGCCGGCGGGCTTCCTTTTCACGGATATCGGCGCGAATGACTTATCAGGCACAATGCCGTTCACTGCTGCAACCGTTAATCGACCTGCGCTGATTGATCAACGCTCGCGGAATGCGACGTGGGCCGCTTAAGGTCAAAATCGCGGGTCGACACCACTGCGAGCCGCTTCCGGTCTTCGCTCGACAGGGGACGCTTGGCCGAGCATTGAGCTAGGCAGCCTCGGGCCAGAAGCGGGCATGCAGTTGGTCTTAGCCTTGGGTCCCTTCGAACCTGCTCATGGACGCTCGGTCGCCCGCGCAAGATGCTCGGCTCGGACAACCGGCCTCTCCTTGCCTGCATCATGCTGATCGCTTGCGATCTGCTCGATTCTAAAGCGTTGCCTTCTGAACGTCCCGACTATGTCATTCGGATCAGCGCCTTCCGCTGCGGCAAGATCCCGCAAGGGGGGCCATTCCACTCGGCAGACGATGCGGTCAACGCCATTGAACATGGCGAAACCGCTTCAGGCTATGCCGCCTCGAACTCGCCTGACGAATCAGGGATAAGGGGCATATGAAACTCTGTTTCGTTGGCAGCGCCGCCGCAGCGCAATTTGCCGTCTTTAACGCTAATGCTTCATCGTGACACTGACACTGATCTCAAAGAGGGGCCGTTCCTCGTCTCTTACCCTGACTGAGATCGCAGAGCCCTTTGCAATGAAGATGTCGCTGGCGATAGATGTGGCGGTCTGAGCGCTGCAAGGTGCGCAGCATCAAAAGATGCAAACTCCTCTCCATGATCGTCGTCAGCGGCATAAAAGTCACCGCGAATGTCGAAGAAGTAGCGCATCAAAGTGCTGGGTCTAAATGAAGGTAGAGTGGATCGAAGTCCGCGACTTGCCGGAGGCGTTCCAGATCGAGAATGCTGATTTCTCATCGTTCGATTTCCAGCAGACCCTTCGATCGAAGTTCTTTGATCACTCTATTCGTATGGACGATGCTCGTTCCTATTGCCTCCCCAAGAACGACCTGGGTGACTGGGAACCTGAAGGACACGTCTGTAACACGGCCGATTGTTGTGAGCCTCGTGTATATATTTCCAGGATGAGGTGAGCCAACCGACTTATGGCGTCGCGTTGTCCCACGTTGCATATCCACTCCCGGAATATCGCAGAATCGATCAGCGTGTCCCGCCACAGCGCTTCAGCAACCCGGGGGCTGCTCCGGGTTAACGAGCGGAGCGCATCATGAGGAATGAACCCGAGGATGCAGTCGTCCAAAGTGATGAGTTCGTGATCGAGAACGTGAAGGTGCAGACTTTGCAGATCAGGGATGTCGCCGGGCCGATGAAAGGAGAGAATTTGTCGCCTTGCATCTCCGACGATTTTTGATCGTTGCATAAACCCGTCAATGATCAGGCAACAAACAGAAGGCCTATCTGCGGTTGCAACCACCGCCTGCCCGCCGGCTACCCGCTTAGCGGTTATCGGAAGGCGCAAAATCGCCTGCTCATCCTGGTCCGAAATGTTAGCCGTGAGCCGCAGCCGCTTGAGCAAAGGCTCCATAATATCGAGCGTCATCGTTCCCTCTCGACGCAAAACACCGATCCGACAGTCAGAGTTCCGGTATCCAGTATTGAGCCGAGCAGAGTGCCCGGCAGGAGCGGAATCCATGCAGTCCGCGATAGCAGGCTCCCGCTCATCCGGTAGCGGCGATCCAGACAGCGCCATCGCGTTCCGTGACGGGCGTTGTAAGGCTGGTGGGCGCTCCCCGCTAGAGCAGATGAGTCTCCGTTGACGGTGCCGGCTCTTCAGTTCCATATTGTCGAAAATGGTTTGTCGAGCCCTTGAGAAGCCGGATGACGCTGTCGGATCGCGTGAAGTCGACTATGGAAGTCGTGTTGGAAGAGACGTGCCGGGAACTTCCAAACGGCGGTGACCATGAGATCCGGAAGGTCATTGCTGAACAGCTTTTGGCAGCTGCCGAGGCTGGGCACACCACCTTGGATGAGCTGCGGGCCGCAGCGCTGCGTGCATTCCCCAGCGCAGCAAAGATCACTCGACAATAGAGAGCGTTGGAGACGGCTTGTGGCTTCGGTGCTGCTTATTGAGGATAAGCACTCATCCAGATGATGGTAGCCCACAAGCTCGCAGAGCTGGGCCACACCGTTGTGACCGAAGCCAGTGATCTGGCCCCCGCCCGGGAGCTCGTCAACAGCACCAGTTTTAATTCGCTGTGGTCGATGTCTTGCTCGGCCACACCAGCAGCGAACCGGTCGCGGCGGTCACAGAACGCAAGATCCCGTTTGCCTTTGCGAGTGGCTAGGGGCTGATGGAATGCCGGGCGGACTTCAGGACCGCCCGCTTCTCACCAAACCCTTTCAGATAGATCAGCTCGAACGCTGTACTGAAATACCCCCACGGCGTTCACACCATCCATGGCCATGCGGTTGCCGATCCAGGTTTCCTTTCGGCGCTCCGGAAGATCTCAAAGAGCTATGAAACACCTGAATAGGGGTGACGGATTCGCACGCGGTTCTGACCTTGACCGCGAGCGCCAGCAGCCTCGATCGCCAGAATTTCTGCGCTACTTCCGCCAGCCGCGGGCAGCGGCGGCGACGACAGCAAGTGTCGCTTCCGCGCCGTCGGCCTCGCCTTTCTCGAAGTCGCCTTCCGTCTGTGCCATAGCATTCGTGACGTGCGCGAAGCAGACGATCGGTCGGCCGCTCGCTGCGCTGAAGGCATAGAGAGCGGCGGCTTCCATCTCGACGGCAAGCGTGCCCAGATCCCGCGCACGCGATATGGCGGCCTCGGTTTCTCGGTAAGGCGCATCGGTCGTCCACGTTGCGCCCCGGTGCAGCGTAATGCCTGGCAGAGCCCGTCCCGCCTGCTCGACCCGCGCGAGCAGCGGTGCGTCGGGTGCTTCGGCGAAGATCGAGCCCGGCAGGTAGTGATAGCTTGTCCCCTCGTCGCGCAGCGCGCGGTCGATCAGGACGAAGTAGGGCGTCGGTCCGATGGGATTGATCTGGCCCGCCGAAGTGACGCTGACGAGCAGCCGGCAGCCGGACGCGAAGAGCTGCTCGGCCACCAGGACGGCGAAGGGGGCGCCGACCGCGCATCCCACGATCCCGACTTCGCCGATGCCGTCGAGATTCAAGGCAAGGAGTTCGGTGTGGTAGCAGGCCCAGCCGTCATGGACGCGACCGGTGCCGGTCCGCTTGAGGTGACGGACGACGTCGCCGTCCGGGTCTAGAACGCAGATCTCGGGGACGGCGACGAGCGGCAACTGTCTCTGCCGACGAGCCTCCCTCAACAGCGCCTCCGGCCGAAACACCGAGGGTGCCTCGTGATCCTTGATGCCGACGATCGGCCACGCGGATTCCGCGCGATGAGGCTTATCATCCATGGTGCACCTGATCGATCTGTCTCAAGCCGCGGATTCGACCGGCAGGCCGGCGGCTTTCCATTCGGGGTAACCGTCCTCAAGACGGCGAACGCGATAACCGCGCGCCCTCAAGGCCGACACGGCTTCGAACGAAAGGACGCAATAGGGACCGCGACAGTAGGCGATCACCTCGCGTCCCTTGGGAAGTTCGCCGAGGCGTCGTTCCAGTTCGGCAAGCGGAACGTTGAGCGCGCCCGGCAGATGGCCAAGCGCGAACTCATCCTCGGGCCGGACATCAAGCACCGTGACCAGATCGTCCTGCAATCTGGCGACCAGATCATCGCGCGAGACCGGTTCGAGCGCGTCGCGGGCGTGGAAGTAGTCGGTCACGACACGGCCGATCTCGGCGATGTTGCGCTCGCCGACGCGACCCAGCGCCTTGGTCAACGCGACCACTTGGGCCTCGCCGGCTAGGCGATAGAGAACGTGTTTCCCGCGACGCTCCGTCTCGACGAGACGCGCGCGCCTGAGAATCTGCAGGTGGCGCGATGTGTTGGCGAAGGTCAAGTGTGCCCGCGCCGACAGCTCCTCGACGCTGCGCATCCCCTGCGCAAGGTGCTCCAAGAGCTCCAGCCGGTGAGCGTGGCCGAGCGCCTGCGCTACCCCGGCAAGGTTTTCATAGATCGCCTGTTTCGGCCCCGAGCTTGACACGGCTATCCTTCGATATATCATTCAACAGATCGGTTGAGTGTTTCTAGCGTCTCTCAGAGGGGAGTGCAAGTCAATGATCCTCCGCCAGTTCTTGCATCACGATCCCGTCGGCATTTCCTACCTCTTCGGCTGCGGTGGCAAGGCCACCTGTGCGGTCGTCGATCCCGTCGGAGATATCCAGCCCTATCTGCAAGCTGCCGATAATGCCGGCATGCGCATTCACTTCGTCATAGACACGCATGTTCATGCCGACCACCTCTCGGCGGGACGGGCTCTCGCGGACGCTGCGGGAGCATCCTACGTGCTCTCGTCGAACGTGGGTGAGTCGTTTCCGTTCAAGGCGGTTGGCGATGGCGAGGTCCTTCCGCTCGGCAACGTCACGGTGACGGTTCTCCACACGCCGGGTCACACGCCCGAGCACATCTGCATTCTGGTGACGGACCGGACGCGCGCCGACGAGCCCTGGTTCGTCTTGACCGGTCACACCCTCATGGTCGGCGATCTCGGCCGCACCGAACTCGCCGCCGGCGCCGAGGAAGGCGCCAAACAACTGTTTCGCAGCGTGAGCAAGCTGAAGGACCTGCCGGACTATGTCGAAGTGCTGCCCGGCGCCTATGCGGGTTCGGTCTGCGGCCGCCGGCTGAGCGGCAAGCCCTGGTCCACGATCGGCTCCGAGAAGCGGCACAACAAGGCCTTCATGATCGAGGATGAAGCCGAGTTTGTCCGGTTCATGGTCGCCGAGATTCCGCCGGCACCGCCGGAAGCCGCGAAGATCAGAGCCGCCAATTCAGGCATCACGGCCGCTGCGGCCTGATGCCATGAGCGAAGCGGCATCCGCTCCACAAGGCTCGCCTTCGGTCAGATTGGGGCTGAAGGAAAACTGGCCGCAGTTCGCTCTGCTTGTCCTCATCAACGCTTTCGTCGGCGGGATGATCGGGATCGAGCGAACCGTCGTGCCGCTGATCGGCACCGAGGAGTTTAAGGTCGGCTCGAGGACGCTCGTCGTCTCCTTCATCGTCAGCTTCGGCGTCGTGAAGGCGTGCGCCAACCTGATCTCCGGCCATTTTGCCGACAAGTGGGGGCGCAAGCGGGTTCTGGTCCTTGGGTGGCTGATCGGACTTCCGGTGCCGTTCATGATCATGTGGGCGCCGAGCTGGGGATGGGTCATCGCCGCCAACGCCCTTCTCGGCGTCAATCAGGGCCTTGCCTGGTCGATGACAGTGATCATGAAGATCGATCTCGTCGGGCCGAAGTCGCGCGGGCTTGCTGTCGGCCTGAACGAGTTCGCAGGCTATCTCGCGGTCGGCGTGACCGCCTTTCTCACCGGATATCTTGCGGCGGAGTATGGGCTGCGACCGGTACCGATCTATCTCGGCGTGGCCTATGCGATCGTCGGTGCTGGGCTCTCGATGCTGCTGGTGCGCGATACGCGCGAGCACGTCCGGCTGGAGACTGCGGCGCATGCGCGTCAAGCGTCCCCGATCAGCTTCCGGGAGATCTTCGTCCTCACCTCGTTCAGGGATCGGAATCTGTTCGCCGCATCGCAGGCCGGGCTGGTGAACAACCTCAACGACGGCATGAGCTGGGGGATCTTCCCGCTGTTCTTCGTCTCCTTCGGCTTAGCCGTCGATCGGATCGGCATATTGAAGGCCGTCTATCCGGCAACGTGGGGCATCCTCCAGGTCGCCACCGGTCCTCTGTCCGACCGCTGGGGCCGCAAGGGCCTGATCGTCGGCGGCATGTGGGTGCAGGCCGCGGGTTTGTTCCTGACCGGGGCGACCGATCATTTCGAGTGGTGGCTCGTCGGCAGCCTGCTGCTCGGACTTGGCACCGCCATGGGGTATCCGAGCTTGATCGCCGCCGTATCCGATGCCTCGCATCCAAGCTGGCGCGCCCGCTCGCTCAGCGTTTACCGATTCTGGCGCGATCTCGGCTACGCGATCGGGGCGCTGTTGGCCGGCATCATCGCGGATAGATTCGGACTTTCGGCGGCGATCGCTTCGATCGCCGCCCTGACGTTCATTTCCGGCGCCGTCGTGGCGGTGTTCATGCGGGGACGGAGTTCGGTTGACCTCGCGCAAAAAGGGGCCGACCGGCCGAGTAGAGTGGGTTTCCTCAACGATGGAGCAAGCCGATGCAGAAAGTCTTGGTCCACGCGGTCGCCGTTCTCTCCCTCCTGCCAGGGGCAGTATATGCGCAGGCGCAGCCGCCATCAGATGTCGAGCGCTACTACGGTTGGGGGCCGCACATCATGGGGTGGGGCGGAGGATGGTATGCCATGATTTTCGGTCCGTTGTTCATGATCCTGTTTCTCGCAGTCCTGGTCGCCCTCGCGGTTATCGTCGTTCGCTGGTTGGGCGCGCCATGGCCAGGGACATATCCCCCGCATCAATTGCCGCCCGCACGCACGCCGCTCGATATCCTCAAGGAGCGATTTGCGCGCGGCGAGATCGACAAGGCGGAATTCGAGGACCGGCGGCGCGTTCTCGGCGAGTAACTCGGCGCGACGCCTCAAGTTCGCGTAGCTGGAAAAGGGAACACTTGTGCAGGTCTTGCTGATATTGAACGACCCGCCCTACGGCACCGAGCGGACCTATAATGGCTTGCGTCTCGCTCTCGCCCTCGCCAAGAGCGATCCAGCGACTACGGTGACGGTCTTCTTGATGGCCGACGCGGTAGTGGCCGCCAAGTCCGGCCAAAAGACGCCGGACGGCTACTACAATGTAGAGCGCATGCTGAAGGGCGTGCTCGCGGGTAAAGGACAAGTCCTGCTTTGCGGCACCTGCATGGACGCCCGCGGGCTCACTGATGCCGAGATACTCAGTGGCATGAGACGCAGCACCATGGCCGAACTCGCGACGACGACCGTTTCCGCCGACAAGGTGTTGGTCTTTTGAACCGTCGCAGAGGAGCAGCTGGCATGCCGCCGATCTATCTCGACTACAACGCAAGCACGCCTGGGGATCCGGCAGTCGCGGCGGCGATGCGGCCATTCTTGGATCAAGCCTTCGGCAATCCGTCGAGCGGGCATTGGGCGAGCACGCCAGCCAACGCCGCCCTGGAGCGCGCCCGGCCAGATCGCCGCGCTGATCGGCGCTGCATCTGGCGAGATCGTGTTCACCAGCGGCGGCAGCGAAGCGAACAACCTCGCAATCAAGGGCACGTTCTTCGCGCCGAACCGCCGAGGAGCGCACATCGTCACCTCGGCCATCGAGCTTCCGGCTGTTCTCGCTCCCTGCCGATTTCTCGAGCGGTTCGGCGCCTCGACTACTCATGTCCCGGTGGACCGGACCGGCCGCGTCGATCCGGACGACGTGCGTCGCGCTATCACTCCGCAGACGACACTGATCAGCATCATGCATGCCAACAACGAGATTGGCACCATCCAACCATCCAGGAGGTCGGCGAAATCGCGCGGGAGCACGGCATCCCTTTCCATACCGACGCAGCGCAGTCGGTCGGCAAGATCTCTACCAAGGTAAACGAACTCGGCGTCGACCTCTTGTCGATCGCTGGTCACAAGCTCTACGCCCCGAAAGGCGTCGGCGCGCTCTACGTGCGTGGCGGCCTGGAATTGGAGCCGTTGATCCACGGCGCCGGTCATGAGCTGGGCCGCCGTGCCGGGACGGAGAGCGCGTTGCTCGCCGTTGGGCTCGGGGCAGCGGCCGCGTAGGCGCAGGACCTTGCTCCGATGGAGCATGTCCAGGCTCTCCGTCATGCATTCTGGCAGGCGCTGCAGGATCGCTTCGGCGATCGCGTCGTGCTCAATGGCCATGCGCATCGTTTGGCCAACACCCTCAACGTGTCATTCCTCGGCAAGATCAGCGCTGATATCCTGGCACAGCTCGGCGACGTCGCGGCATCGACGGGGTCGCGTGCCACTCGGGACGGATCGAGCTCTCGCCCGTTCTCGCCGCGATGGGCGTGCCGGAGAGGATCGGCAGGGGAGCGATCCGTTTCAGCTTGGGAAGGACCACCACATCGGACGAGATCGACCATGTGGTCACGCGTCTGGCTGAAATCGTATCAGCCTGATCGCTCGGCGGAGGCAGATCATTTGGCGACTTGAACGCGTCGTTTCTCCGCCAGCAGCAGGACAGGCTCGTTCGTGGAATCGCTCGCCGCCGCGAGATCGAGATCCGCCCGTTCGAAAGCTGCCGCGACTTCGGCGAGCGCCGTAAAGCGGTAGATCTCGGGCGGAAACAACGGCGGCGAAGTCGGCGTTGGTCCGGAATGACAATCCCAAACGGCCGCCTTGGCTTTAAGACGCGAGCGGTCTCCCTCAGGCACCTATCGAGATCCTTCCAGATTTAGAGCACGTGGACGCAGAGCACCTTGTCGAAGGAATCGTCGGGGAACGGCAGGGACTCCATGCTCGCAAGGACTACACTGACACGATCGGCCTCCACGTGCGCCCAGTTACGCCGCGCTGCGATCTCCACCATCAGCTCGGAGGGACCCACGCCAACGATGCGTCCGGTTGCCGCGCGGCTGGCCAGTTCGGTCAGGCTGCGTCCGTGTCCACAACCGACATCGAGGGTGCGGTCGCCTTGCTCGATGCTGAGCGCATCCATCACGCGCAGATTTTGCCGCCAGGTTTTGCGAGCCATGATGAACGCGATTAGTCGACCCAAGAGTCCTCGAGCATTCCTTGCCTGTTCGGCTATGAAGCAGGGTCGGCGCATGACGGGATTGTGGAGCAAGGCCAGGATATTGGCCCGCCGAAAGTGAAACTCGGCTAGCAAATCTGAACTTGCGCGAGCGATTTTTCCGGCTCTGGCAAATGCCCCCAAAACCGTGCTCGTAACTTGGCGCTCCGTAGGGGAATCGAACCCCTATTTCAGCCTTGAGAGGCCACGTCCAACCATTCGAGTGAGACGCACGGGGCTGCCCGCCTATACCGCAACGCGAAGCATCGCGACAAGGGGTGGCATGTTGGGCCGTCTCTGGAGACCCGAATCTTAACATGCCTGAATCCCAAGTCGGCAAAATCGGCGACAATGAGATTCTCCCTGCTGGGGGCATCTCATGTTCGACACGGCAACTACCGCGCTTTTGCGCGCGGTCCTCGATGAAGTATGAGAAAGTGTCTCGGCCCGCGAGATCGGCGCGCGCACGCACGTGGCTTCGAAGATTCTCGAGGCTGCCACCAGAGGCGAGGTGTCTCCCGAACAGCTTCGGCAGGTTGGCCGCGAGGCCCTGTCCCACGCGCCCACGATGTGGCCTTGATCTGATCCGGAGCGGGGCATGAACTTCCAGGTTACGGTCCTGAAGATCCTGGTGGCCTACCCCGATGGCTTCGCCGTCATTGCAGACCTGAAGACGGACATGGCCATCCTGGCGACCAGCGGACGCGACTGGGCGGACCGGACCAGACGCCTCGCGGCACGGGTCCCGGGTTTCGACATCTGGTCACAAGGGCTGGTTGAGCGCATAAGCGGCGGGTGGAGGCTGACTTCCAAGGGTCGGGAGGTGCTCGAGTTCATGGAAGCCCGGCCGTCGCCGGAGACAATCCAGGTGGCTGCAGCCAACGAGACTACCCTGCCGGTTGCCGAACAAACGCCGGTTCCTCTCCTGCGGCAGCCCTCCGACCGCGCCAAGCGCCGGAGAGAGCGCCGCGAACGTCGTCGCGAGCCCGCGAACGAGCCAAGGCAAACGCCTCCTAGTAGGAAAATAGCGCCAGCGAAGCCCGGCGGCTTGGTTTGCCCGACGTCGATTGCCTTCCCAAGCGTACTTTTTCTTGCGGCCATGCCCGCAGATCTACAGACCGCTTTCCGATTCGGCGGGCCAAACGGCGGAATTGTGCACCGCGCTCTTTCAGGCCGGTAGGCCCGAAAGGACGCGGACGGGAGCCGAACCCGCGCGATGCGGGCCCCGCTTCTGCCGACGAGAGCACCTGTCGCTTAAGGTCGGCCCTGACGCGGTCGATCAGGACACAGGGCTCCGCGGGCCGGTCACCTCGATTGATGGCCGTGGGGCCAACTCGCTGAGCGTCCCGAGCGGCATCCGTTCAGGCCCGCAAATGGTGATGTTCTCGCCGAACTCTCCGGTTCCCCCCTCGAAACCGGCCTCCGAGAGGGATGCGAAGAACTCGTATGCGATCTTTGCGGCGCGGCGATCAAGGTGAGACCTCAGCGACAATCAGGATGAGACTGCGCCGATGGGGACGGACCGAAGGGAGGGCGTACCGTCCCATCGGCGTCGCGCTTTTCGGACCCGTCTGGCGGCTGGGTGCGGCCGGTGCAAGCTGTTGATTCGTCTCCAAGAGGAAATCGATGCCTTGCCTGGCCTTCACATCACCGACCACCAGATGAGGCTGTACATGAACTGCCGACTGACATAGTCCTCCGAGGCGGCTGCGGCCAACGCGGGGTTCTCGAAAGCAAGCGCATATCGGATCGAGGACGATTTGCGCCTGCCATCTCAGAAGAAGGCGCCGAGGGGCCGGCGACGGTCAGATCCACTCGCGCTCTACTGGGACGCTGAGATCATACCGATCCTGAAGGCTGCGCCTGGCATCTGCGTGATCGGCGTGCTGGACGAACTGCACCGACGGCATCCCGACCTCAACCCGAACATCCGACGCACGCTGGAGCGGCGCCGCATCGGCAGCATCGAGCTTGACGAGATTTGGGGCTACGTCGGCAAGAAGCAGAAGCGCGTCGAGCGTCACGAGATCGGCCACAAGGACGATCACTACACGTTCGTTGCGCTTGGCTCCGCGCCAGTCGTGCCATCATCAGCTACCGCACTGGCAAGCGCGACAGCAAGAATACGGACCTGCTTACGCAGGACTTGCGCGAGCGCGTGCTAGGCGAGCCGGAGATCAGCACCGATGGCTTCCTGCCGTACCAGAACGCCATCCGCGATGCCTTCCGGGGCAAGGCCCACCATGGCGTGATCGTAAAGACCCACGGCGTAACCAACCTGGCTGTAAACGACGCTGCGCGCCGCTACAGCCCGGCAGAGGTAATTGCAGTAGAGCGTGACGTAGTAAGCGGCTTCCCGGTCAAAATCTCGACCAGCTACGTTGAGCGCAAAACCTAACACTGCGCATGACGCAGAAAAGGTTGCCCGGCTCACTAACGGGTTTTCAAAGAAGCTCACCAATCACGCTGCGGCAGTCAGCCTGTACGTGGCTCATTACAATCTGTGCCGCCTCCACGAGTCCTGCGGACCACACCAGCGGTTGCCGTTGGCGTTGCGGATCGGGTCTGGACGGTCGGGGATCTGATTGACGCGGTGCTGCCGCTGGAGCCCAACACGCCAGTGCGAACTGTGAGTAGCTTCCGAGTAGTTGATGACGGGAAAGACTAGCCCGCTAATCCAACAAATCGAGGATCAACAATGACGCCTTTTGCCGGGACAATCTTCTCGCCGGCGAAGGGCAACAGCAGTTCAAGCTGATCCTTGTCCTTGCGCTTGAGGGAAGGCGTGAGCTTTCTTTCAGGCACAGGCAGCGGCGGCATTTTCGGCATGTGCCCCGCGAGCATGTTTTCAACTGTCAAAATCTGTATGCGGGGAAGGCGCCCATGCGCGGACTTCGCCACATACCCGGAATCGCGAGCTTCTTTGAGCATTGCTGCGGTTGGTTCTGCCAAGCAGACAAAAATACCCATTTCGGCTTCCTCCCGTTCGATTACGCCACGGAGGTCGCGGACCATTTGAACTCCAACATTTTCCCCGCCCTTAACGGAGATGATGATGCGCCCGTCACCATACGGGCCGTTCTTGAATAGTATGTTCCCATCAATTCCGCGGTCGGCGCCCATCTTTTCTTCGCGGTAGGTTTGCGCCAAGCTGCCCACCACTGGAATTGATGCTTATCACGTCGCGCAAGATCGCGAGCACCCGCCAAATCCTCGGGCCGACCGAACACCTTAAATTTTGCTTCAGCGTGCTTCGCGCGAAGCCGCGCCTCAATCAGGGTGATGGCGTAGTGGGTCACATCAATGCCAATCCATTGACGGCCAAGTCTCTCAGCGGCCTCAACAGTGGTCCCGCAACCACAGAAAGGGTCCAAAACAACATCGCCGGGATTCGATGATGCGCTGATAATGCGCTCAAGTAGTGATAGCGGTTTCTGTGTCGGATAACCTAGTCGCTGCTGCGCTTGCGAATTGATGGCGTCAATATCGGTCCAAACGTCCTTGAGAGGAACGCCGGGAGCGTCCGACCAAAATTGCTTATAACGAGGAAAGCCATCATTTTTGGGCCAGTAGATCAGGCCAACACGATCCAGCTCGTCCAAGCGATCTAAGAAATCGAAATCAGCAAGGTTGCCTCCTGTGACCTGCTCATATTTTGAGTAGAGATAGGAGGCCGGTTGCCAATGTCGGCCCTGCTCTGGCGGATTGAAGCCGCGCCATGCGGTGCCACTAGGGCCTGTTCGCGTACCTGGACCGGTAAGTGCCACGTTTTGAAAGGCTTCGCCGGTTGCCGCGTCAACCTTGCCGAACTTCTTCTTGTATTCGTCGGTATAATCCTGCCGCAATGTGTTCCAAGTCGCTGCCGCAGACTTCGTGTATAAAAGATCACGTCATGAACAGGGCCGAACCCTTTCGCAGAGTTGTGCGATCCTGTCTTCCAAACGATCTCGTTGCGGAAATTTTCGTGCCCGAATATCGCGTCTAAGAGTATCTTGAGGTAGTGGCTCGCCGTTGGATCGCAATGAAGATAAAGCAACCCTGAATCCTTCAAAACATCGTGTAGCTCCAACAGCCGCGCCGCCATCATGGCTAGGTACGCCATCATGGCGTTTTGCCCGATGTAAGACTTCATGCCTTTCAGCGCCAGCGCGATATCACCGGAGGGCGCGCATAACGTCGTCATAGGAATCGGCCGCCGCCTCGCTCCACTCCCAAGTGTCCCTAAACGCTTCCGCCTGCGCCTTGGCAGCCTCGCCCTTAGGCTCCTTGAACAGCAGGCTATAGGTCGCGTTAGAATTGAACGGTGGATCTAGATAGACCAAATCCACGGATTCTGGTGCGATCCGGTCCCGTAGAACGGGAAGGTTGTCGCCAAAGAACAGACGATTACCGGTTACGATCTTTGCCCGAGCCACGCTGCAATCCCCATCCCAAACGGGAATGGATCGTTAGGCACAACCGGATTCTGTTCCGTTAAATCACAGGAATCGCTCTCGGCATGGTTAGCGAGACCTAAACACTGGTCAATTTTGAGCTGTCCTAATCCAAAACGGCGCGTGTCCTAATTAGGACAGCACCCGATTTTCTAGCATGATGCCAGCGTGCACTCATCGTTCTGGTTTCACTCGCGGATTGCGCTTCATCTCGGAAGCCATGATGCTCCCGCCGAACAGACAGTCGCGATTCCGGCTTCCATCGCGTCAACTCTGGGCTGGGCCGATCCTGCCGCGGGGCCGGATAAGACCGCTTCCGGGATGCAGAATGCCCATCAGATCGCAAACTAAAACCCGGATCACACGCAGATTGCTCGCCAGCGCGCTCGTATGACGGTCGATGAAGGGCGCGCGAAGGCGCGTGGAAGAACACATCGCCAAACGACGAAGTATTCAGCAGGGTTGGCGCTCGGGCTGCGCGGTCTCCTCGTTAAGAACTTGGGACCCTTTTTAAGCCGCCGTCGGCTTGTCGAGTGGAGTCCGCTCCCGCTGCAGGAGCGCGACGGCTTGCGCGATGACGTCGTTCCCGGCGGGACGTTCGACGTGGAGCGATTTCCCGCTAACCACGTAGCTCGGAAACAACTCCATCCAGGCCGCGGTGATGTCAATCGGGAAGAAACCATATTTCTCCCCTTCCATCTTGAAAGCATGTCCTTGAATATAGAGCCTTACTTCCCGGTCCATCCCCACGCGGCGACACTCGGTTTTGAAGCGGTGCCGCCAGCCGTGATTGGGCGCCACCGTACCCGGCTCGATGCCGGCCACCTCCCGCGCCCAATCCGCGAGCCCTTCGGCGCGCGTCTTGTGGATCGTAAGCTTTGCCTCTTTCAACTTCTCCTTCCCGAAGAAGAGCGGCAATCCCTCGCGCGAGCGGACGAATTCGAGGAAGCCCTGCTCGATGAGGTGGCGGTGAACGGGAACGATGCGCGGACGACCGTTCTTGCTTGTTTGTATGTCGATCCCCCATACGCCGGCTTCGAAGATGATATGTTTCGACTCCAGTCGCGTTATCTCGGCAACCCTCGCGCCGCTATATGCGAGCAGCCACGGAACCCAGCGGCGGGTGTTCGCCACGTCCTCGCAGACCTGCGCGTTAGGCGTAAGACTCGCCTTCAGGATCGCGTAAATTTCGCTGTCCCGAAGATCCTTTTCCCGCGTGCGAGGCAACGGTTCGCCGTCGGGATTGACCGTGTTGCAAGGATTCGTGCTGATCAGTCCGTGTTTTCTCGCCGAGTTGAATACGGTCTTTATGGCCGCGAAGTAGCCGTCCTTGATGCGAACGTCGCTTAGCCCTTGCTTTTCCTTCAGGTACCTGATCCAGCCCCGTATGTCGTCTGGCGAGACATTCGCGACTTCATCGTGGCCGACGAAGGCTATGAATTTGTCGATGCACGCCTTGAACGCGGCGTGTGTGTCGGGCTTGGCCGTCGGCCGCGCGCGTACCCAGGACGCGCAAAGACCCGACAGGGTCGTCGTCTCGGGGTCGGGCCACGCCGGATAGAGATTCTCGTCCGGATCGGGGCGGAGATCACCATTGATCTTCTTTAGAGCGGCGCGACATGCGTGTTTGGCGGCGCGTTGAGCCGCTTGAATCAAATGCCAACGGGCGTGCGAGTTCACTATCAGACCTCGCGCAGCCAAGACGGCATCCACATGGTAGCCATGGAGGCTTTCGAGCGCCGCATCATCGTCGATCGGCTTGGTGACCTGCCTGGGCTGCTCGCCGTCGATTTCCTCCATGAGTCCTAGCGCAACACCGGCGCTGATGCCGGCATGGAAGCGTGTTGGATGGTAGCCGTTCAGCCAGCGCCGGTAGATGTCCCCTGCCAAAGCCTGGATCTGGACCAGAGAGAGACCGCGGATCCGCCCCTGCCTGAGCTGGGCCCATCTGGCTTCGACTTCACGATCGTATTTCGCCCAAGCGGCCTGGGCCCTGGCCTTGTCGCGGCCGAGTCGCTTCTTTTCCTCGCGCTTATCCTGACGACGGCTACCTGCGCCGGCGGCAGCATCCAACTCGCGGAGCGCCCGCCGTACGTCATCGGGGATCCGACGACGGTAGTGATAAACGCCGCTTTTATCGAGAATTGGCTCCCGGACCCGCACCTGTTCCGCCCCCAGAATCGAACTACCTTATGCAGGGGGACCGTAAGGATTTCGGGCGAGGGTTAAGTCATATCCTTCGAATTTCGTGAACGGCTTCGAAAGCTTAGCATCCGCGCCGGCGACTCAGGCCCCACCCGCTGCCTTGCAGCACCGCGTTTCGCGACAGTGGAAGGGCTATTGGCAACGCACCGTCAGCAGTTGAATCGTCAAAAAAATGTAATTCATTCAGTGCGTAATAGAGAAGTAATCTATCCGAATCATTTCGTCGGTGACCTTGAGATCGTTATCGACGCCAGAACCAAGGAACTCCAAACCAAGAACAAGTTCGATGGCTATCTAGAGACGAGGCTAGTCGGCCATTGCGCCCATGAGCATTCGCTTTCCATCACGCACGGCGAGTCTCACCTGTATCCCGGTCTACAGGCCGTAGACTTTCTTTCGTGGACGAAAGTACGAGCACGGTGACTCGCGATTTGCCGATCTGATGACCAAGGATCTTGCTCATCGCGACGACTGGCAATCTACCAAAAAATAAGGCCCGCAACTTGCGAGCCATATTTTGCTTGCGCCGTCCTGAGCTAGGCAGGCCGCACATGCGCAAAACCTGTCTGCTCATAAGCCGTGAAAGCCGCTGTTCGTTCTGTCCAAAGACGCTCTACCAAAAGTGGACGACTGGCAAGAGGCTCGGCGGCTTGGCGGAGGATGCTGCGTACGATCCGGGACATCTCGCGGACCACCCGTTCGCATCAGTCAGCCTAAGCGTGACAGTTTAGGTCTCCCTTTCGACTGCGTACCGCGGCAGCTTTTCGATCTCGCGCAGCGCGACGAGCGGCCAGGTCTCGCCGTAGCGATCAGCGACCTTTGTGCCCGCATGGCCCTGGACAATGTTGCGGACGTCCTCTGGCATTGCGACCACGCGCGCGATCGACGAGAAGCGATGACGCCAGCCGTGGTTGGGGGCGACGCGGTCGTCGATACCGAGCGAGCGGACCCATTCCGCCAACCGCTCGCCGACCTTCTTATGGTGGGGATTGGAATCCTTGCCGCCACGGCTACGGCGCGGGTCGTAGAACAGTGGCCGCGAGCCGCGCGTCTTCACGTAGTCGAGCAGACCCTGTTCGATCAGATGGCTATGAAGCGGCACCTCCCGAAACTTGCGCCCCTTGTTGTTTTCCGCCCGGATGCGGATCATCCAGATGCCGTCGCGCAGGACGAAGTCGCGCCTGGTCAGCGGGGTGATCTCGTTGACCCGCGCGCCGGTGTAGGCGCAGATCCAGGGCACCCAGCGCCGGGCCGCCGCCATCTCGACGCTGATCTTGTCGGAGGGCTCGCGCAGCGTCGCCGACAGGATCGTCTCGGCCTCCTTGCCGTCGAAGCCCTTGTCCCGCTCCACCGGCGCCTCGCGCACGCGCACCTTGACGCCGGCGGCAGGGTTTTCGGCGAGCCGGCCCTGGTCGACGGCGTACTGCAACGTCGCCTTCACCGCGGCCACGTAGACGTCGCGGACGGTGACGTTCGACATGTCGCCGTCGAGCAGCGCGTCCTTCCACGCAACGATGTCGGCCCGCGTGATCGCCGCGGCGTCGTCGTGGCCAAGATGGCCGATCAGGCGGTCGAGGACCGGCGACCAGCGCTTCACGGTCGAAGGCGCGAGTTCGGCCTCCTTGGCGTAGGATTCGAAGATCGGGCGCAGTGCGACCGGCGTGTTCGCGGTGGCTGTTGCGGCCGGAGCGGACGGAGGCGGCAGCGCGCCGGCGGCAAGCGCGGCCGCGGCGGCTGCCCCGGATCCCGCCGTCTTGCAATCGACGCAGATTGCCGCATGTCGCGTGCCGTCGACGACCGACCCGCCGATTTCCGACCAAGCGCGCGCGAGCCGCGCCATCTCTTCGAGGTTGCGGATCCGCGCGACGACGGGATCGCGCGTCTGCAGCGAGAACTTGATCTCGCTCTTGCCGATGAAGTCCTTCAGCCGTTCGGGAACGCGCTTCCTGAACAGGTAGATTCCGCTTTGCGGATGACGTTTGGGCGTGCCGAGCGCATGAACCATCTGTGTACCGACGTTGTGTACCGTCGGTCGTCCGGAAAAACGCGAAAAGTCCTTTCAGATCAAAGGACAGCCGTTTTACGGGTGTTTTCGGGACTGCTGGCGGAGAGGGAGGGATTCGAACCCCCGATAGGCTTGCACCTATGCCGCATTTCGAGTGCGGTGCATTCAACCACTCTGCCACCTCTCCTGAAGGCGCCATGTAGGAGCAGCGGCCCCCGTGGTTGGGGGCGTTAATAGGCGAGGATGGCGGGCCAGACAAGGCGCGGGATACGAAAATCGGACCGGTTTCGGCCGGGCGACCGGCTCCAGCGGTTGGGGCGGCGCGTTTCGGCGGCATTTCGCGCGATTTGTGCTGAGCATCGGGTCGATCGGCACGGGCGGTGACGCGCCGTGCATCTGAACGAATCATCGCTGCCCTCCGTCGGGTGAACGGGAGGGGCCCACAGCTCGCGAAGCGGGAAGTTCGCCTGCGGCCATCCTTCGAGACACCTGCCCGCGGCGGGCCCTCAGGATGAGGTCTCGTGTCGTGGCGCGATTGTTTTGCCGGCGCGATGGGGCCCTCATTTGAGGAGCCCGCTCAAGCAGGAGGAAAACGGGGTGGGACCGCCAGACGCGGTAAATACTGGCGGTCCCGGTGCCGCTCATTGAAATACTGGCCGTGAAGGGCGGCTTCGCCGGCCGAGTGGAAGCGACGATTCGACCCTAACGTGCGGCGGGCCTGCCGCAACGCAATCCGGTCCTTAACCTAACCGGTCAAGGTTACCTGGGCGCCCGCGCCGGCAAGACCGGGCGGAGCATCCCTCGCGCCGCATTGGACGGATCGAAACCTCTCACCCGAACGGCATCTGCGATGGCATCCGACCTCTCGCTCCGGGAGAGGTGGGCAACGGTAGGCCCATCGACCTTGGCCGCTTCAGTCGTCCTTCTTGCTGTCCTTGGTCTTTTTCTTGCCGTTCTCCGCGGAATCCCGGTCCTTGTCCTTGCCGTTCTCCTTGCGGCGGTTGGTGAATCGGGCGTTGCCGAGACCGGTGCCGATGGTGAGCACGCCCCAGCGATCGACGTCCTGCATGAACGGCACCTCCGACAGGCCCTGAACCACGCCGTCATTGTGCATCAGGATCGCGGTGTCGTGCTCGCCGATGGCGGGGATGCCCTCGATCAGGCTCGCCGGCAGGTTGAACTTGCTGCTCTCCCAATTGCCGGGGAGATTCTGCGCGCCCTTCTCGATGGAGCCGTCGGCGTTGATCACGCCGGGACAGGCGATGCCGATGAAGGGCGCGAGCTTGTAGCCCTCGGTCTCGGCCTCGGTGATCAGCCCCTTCAGCATCTTGGTGAGCCGCTTCACCGCGCCTTCGCGGGTCGGCTCGTCGTCGGCGTGACGCCACAGCTCGGATGTCACGACCTTGGCCTTCGACAGGTCCTTGGCCTTCTTCCAGCCGGTCTCGACGAGGCCGCAGCGGATGTTGGTGCCGCCGATGTCGACGGCAATGATGCTGTCATGGGCCTCGAAGATCCAGGACGGCGCCAGATGCAACGCGCCGACGAGGCCGGCTTCGTCGGGGTGATGGCGGATCGGCTGCAGGTCGATCTTGAAATCCTCCGATTTGAGGATGATCTCGGTGCGCGCGATCGCGAGCTCCCCGAGCCGGGAATCGCGGAAACCGCCGCCGACCACGATGCGCTCGGTCTTGGCCCAGGCCTTGGTCTTGAGGAAGCGGCGCGTGACGTAGGCAAGCTCCTGCGCGAAGTCCTCGATGGCGCTGTGCACCACGGCGGAGGCCTCGACGTCGTCGCCAACCATGATGTCGTCCAGCGTCTTCTTGCTGATGTTCTCCGTCTGCTCCTTGCCGAACGGATCCTCGCCGCTCTTGCGCAACGGCTTGCGCCAGCGCTCGAGGATCTCGCGGAACGCGCCTCTGCTGGCGCGGTCGCCGAGGAAGCCGTCCTCGTCCTTGATCTCGATGTTGAAACTGTCGACGTCCACCGAGGGCAGCCGCTCCGCCCCGTGGTGGGCGATGCCCGTCGTCTTGACCAGCTCGTCTGTTGCCATGATAGCCCTTGCCCGCATGAAGATTTGCGGGACAACGGCGAGGGAACCCGTTGGTTGCGTCCCCGGCGGAGATTCCGCTCCAGCCGCTCGAACGGCGCAAATCCTTCTAATCCGTGGCTTTTTCCCGGGGTTTTCCTTGACTCGCGGCGACCAGCGGCTATAAGTCCCACAGCCGGCGCGGGGCGTTTCTCGCGCCGCTTGCTTTTGCGTGGGTTTTCAATGGGCTAAGCCCCGCCCACGCAAACGCGCATAAACCCTTAGCGACTGACAAAAAGCCGGCCCGGACGAGTCCCGTCCCGAGGCCGGGATTGAACACGAAGGAAAAAAACGATGTTCGCAGTCATCAAAACCGGCGGCAAGCAATACCGCGTCGTGCCGGATGATGTCCTGGAAGTAGGCAAGATCGAAGGCGAAGTCGGCTCGATCGTGCAGCTGAATGAAGTTCTGGTGGTCGGCGGCGACACGCCGGTGCTGGGCGTTCCGACGGTCGAAGGTGCCTCCGTCGCGGTCGAGGTGCTCGACCACAAGCGCGGCCCCAAGGTCATCGCGTTCAAGAAGCGCCGCCGCAAGAATTCGCGCCGCAAGCGCGGCTACCGCGACGAGATCACCGTGCTGCGCGTCAGCGAGATCCTGACGGACGGCGCCAAGCCCACCAAGGGCCCGCGTCCGAAGAAGGAAAAGGTGGCCAAGGAGCCGGCAGCGGAAGCCGCCGAGTAGACAGAATTGATCACGCCAATTCACGAATTGATGCGTGAGACGTTTTGAAATGATTCCGTCAAGGAATTGACCTAGACATACGCAGGATTTCGGAGACGAGCCATGGCTCACAAAAAAGCAGGCGGTTCATCGCGTAACGGACGCGATTCCAAGGGCAAGCGCCTCGGTATCAAGGCGTTCGGCGGGGAGGTCGTCACTCCCGGCAACATCATTGCGCGTCAGCGCGGCACGACCTGGCACCCCGGCCTTAATGTCGGCATGGGCACGGACCACACTTTGTTCGCCAAGATCGAGGGTCGTGTTGCGTTC
Organism: Bradyrhizobium sp. in8p8; assembly: GCF_000426845.1. GTDB lineage: Bacteria > Pseudomonadota > Alphaproteobacteria > Rhizobiales > Xanthobacteraceae > Bradyrhizobium > Bradyrhizobium japonicum_C. The sequence goes on from NZ_AUGD01000003.1 coordinate 21,389, forward strand.
CAGGCCAAAGCCAACGGCCGCACCTTCGTATCGGTGCTCCCGATCGCCGAGGCGGCTGAATAGACGGTGGATCAAATTGGAGTCCGCCGGTCCCGACTGAACCGGCGGAGTCCTAGAGATCGCAAGAGATCGAAGGCTCCAGGGGAGGCGGGAAACCGGCCTCCCCTTTTCATTGCTCACATTGACTTAGTGACTTTCACGGAGCCGGACATGTTGCAGGATTTCTCGAGCGTGACCTTGCGTGAGGCGAGACCTGATGTCGTCGCCACCGAGCGGCTGACCTTGCGGCGGCCCACTCTCGCCGACGTCAGGACCATCGCCCGGCTCGCCAACGACCGCCGCGTCGCCGAGAACACGCGCCGCCTGCCGCATCCCTATTCCCAGGACGACGCCGCCGACTTCATCCGCGCCACCGCCGAGCTCGGCAGCGAGACCGTGTTCCTGATCGAGCACGATAACGGGCCGGTCGGCATGGTCGGCATCGACTGCTCCACACCGGGCAATGCCGAGCTCGGCTACTGGCTCGGCGTCGAGCATTGGGGCCGGGGCTTTGCCACCGAGGCCGCGCGCGGCGCGATCGACTTCTTCTTCGAGGAGTTCGAGGACGAGCATCTCTATGCGGGCGCACGCGTCACCAATCCGGCCTCGCGCAAGGTGCTGGAGAAGTGCGGCTTCCAGTGGAGCGGCGTGCAGCTGCACCGCTTCCTGGCGCTGGGCTCCTCGACGCCGGTCGACTGCTTCCGCCTGTCACGCGGGGTGTGGGCGTCGCTGAAGAGCTGGAGCAGCGCAAGACGGGTGAGGTAGGGCGCCAATCACCCTCCCCTCCGGGGGAGGGTAAGAGCTACGCCGGCGGATTCACGTCCGCGGTCTCCCGCCCCAGATCCCGCTCCCGCAAGAAGATGTAGAACCCGGCTCCGATGATGATCGCCGCGCCGACGAGTGTCGCGATCGACGGGACGTCGCCGAACACGACGAAACCGAAGATCACGGCCCAGACGATCATCGAATATTGGTAGGGCACGACAACGCTGGCGGGCGCGAGCTTGAGCGAGCGGTTGACGCAGAACAGCGCCGTCACCGAAACCAGCCCGGCGGCAGCGAAGATCACGAGGCTGCCAGGCGTCGGCGGCACCCAGTTGAACGCCGACAGGACCGCGCCCAACGAAAACGTGCCGACGAATTGCGAGGACGCCATCACGATATCGGGCGTCTTGCGCAGGCTGCGCGTGATCAGCATCAGGGTCGCAAACGACAGGCTGCCGCCGAGCGCGATCAGCGCCGGCAGGCTGACGGTCTGCGCCGACGGCCGCAGCGCGATCAGCACGCCGCAGAAACCGATCAGGATCGCGGTCCAGCGCCGCCAGCCCACCTTCTCCCCCAGGAAGATCGCCGACATCGCGGTGACGAAAATGGGGCCGGCGAGATAATAGGTGATGACGTCCGCGAGCGGCAGGTAAACCGTCGCAAGGAAGAAGGCGGCAACCTCCAGCGTCGACAGCACGACGCGAACCATCTGCAGGCCCGGCCGCTCCAGATGCAGGAACTGGTGACGCTGCGTCCAGATCAGCGGCGACAGCAAGAGCAGCGCGGCGCAGGCACGCAGAAACAAGAGCTGCCCCACCGAGTAGGTCCCGACCAGGAACTTGCCCATGGCGTCGCCGAACGAGAACATGAAGATCGACAGCACCATCAGTGCGATGCCGGCCAGCCGCGCGGAACGGTCGTCATAGGCGGAGAGTGATTTGAACAGGGGCATGACGAAACACGAATTCGGGGATCGTCATTGCGAGGAGCTCTTGCGACGAAGCAATCCAGACTGCTTCCGCAGCGGCAGTCTGGATTGCTTCGCTGCGCTCGCAATGACGGGGAGAGCGCGTCAGGAATCGGCTGGTAGTGGTGCTTGCCATCGTTTTAGTGACGTAAGCACCAGGGGCAAGCCCACTTCCGCCGAATTGAACGCATTGTCGCACTGCGCGTGGCGCGATACGGATCGCAATCCGAAAACGCGACGATGGTGCAGCGCATGACCGACTTCGATCCCACCCAGCATCGCATGATCCCCACGCAGCGCTGGTTCGAGGATTTCGTCCTCGGCGAGCGTTTCGTGCTGCCGAGCCGCACCCAGACGTCGGCGGTGTTCGCCGCATTCCAGACCGCGAGCGGCGACACCCATCCGGTGCACTATGACGTCGAATATTGCCGCAGCCGCGGCATGCCGCATCTGCTCGCCCACGGCTTCCAGACCTTGATCCACACCGCGCCCGGTGCCGGCCTGTTTCCATTCATGGTCGAAGACTCCCTGGTCGGCTTCCTCGAGCAGTCGAGCCGGTTCCTCAAGCCCGTCTACGCGGACGATACGATCTATCCGGCGCTCGAGGTCACCGAACTGGTGCCCGGACGCACGACCGGCGCCGTGACGCTTCGCAGCACCGTGTTCAACCAGCGCAAGGAGCTGGTGCTGGAAGGCATGCAGAAATTCCTGATCCGGCGGCGGCCGGCGGGTTAAGCAAGCGGCGAAATCGCCAGAAATTCGGCCGATTGGCAGGGCGCTCGGGTTGCCGCGCGGGACTGGCTGGCCTACCTATGGCCCATGAAATTCCTCGACGAAGCAAAGGTCTATATCCGCTCCGGTGACGGCGGGAACGGCTGCGTGGCGTTCCGCCGCGAGAAGTTCATCGAATTCGGCGGTCCCTCCGGCGGCAATGGCGGGCGCGGCGGCAACGTCATCGTCGAGGTCGCCGACGGCCTCAACACGCTGATCGACTACCGCTACCAGCAGCATTTCAAGGCCCAGAAGGGCGAGAACGGCTCGGGCTCGGACCGCCACGGCGCCAACGGCAAGAACATCGTGCTCAAGGTGCCGGTCGGCACGCAGATCTTCGACGAGGACCGCGAAACGCTGATCCACGACTTCACCAAGGTCGGGGAGAAGTTCGTGCTGGCCGAGGGCGGCAATGGCGGCTTCGGCAACGCACATTTCAAGTCGTCGACCAACCGCGCGCCGCGCAATGCCAATCCCGGCCAACCCGGCGAGGAGCGCTGGATCTGGTTGCGGCTGAAGCTGATCGCCGATGCCGGCCTCGTCGGCCTGCCCAATGCCGGCAAGTCGACCTTCCTCTCCAAGGTCAGCGCGGCGAAGCCGAAGATCGCCGACTATCCCTTCACCACGCTGCATCCGCAGCTCGGCGTCGTGAATGCCGACGGCCGCGAATTCGTGCTGGCGGATATTCCCGGCCTGATCGAAGGCGCGCATGAAGGCGCCGGCCTCGGCGACCGCTTCCTCGGCCACGTCGAACGCTGCCGCGTGCTGCTGCATCTCGTCGACGCGACGTGCGAGCACGCCGGCAAGGCCTACAAGACCGTGCGCAATGAGCTCGACGCCTATGGCGGGCAGCTCACCGACAAGATCGAGATCGTCGCGCTGAACAAGATCGACGCGGTCGAACCGGAGGAGCTGAAGAAGCAGAAGGAGCGCCTCAAGCGCGCCGCCAAAAAGACGCCGCTGCTGCTCTCCGGCGTCACCGGCCAGGGCGTGAAGGAAGCCTTGCGCGCATTGGCCGAGGTGATCGGCGAAAGCCCGGTCTCCGCCAAGGCCAGGAGCGCGGCGGAAGCGGAGCCGTGGTCGGCTTAGTCGAGCGACGCTCTCTCCACATCTCCCCCCCCCACCGGGGAGAGGTCGATTTGGGTAGCAAATCGGGTGAGGGATTGGCTCCTCTGCGAGACACCGCAAACCCTCACCCGGCGCTACGCGCCGACCTCTCCCTCCGGGAGAGGTTGTCTTAGTGCCATCGATAGAGCAGCATCCAGCAGATAAGTATCGGGCGGAGATAGACGCATGGCGCGCGCGAAGAACGTTCTCTGGATCATGTGCGACCAGCTTCGCTATGATTATCTCGGCTGCACCGGTCACCCGACGCTGAAGACGCCGAACATCGACGCCATGGCCCAGCGTGGCGTGCTGTTCACCAAGGCTTACGTCCAATCGCCGATCTGCGGCCCATCGCGAATGTCGTTCTACACCGGGCGCTACATGCGCTCGCACGGCTCGCACTGGAACGGCTGGCCGCTGCGCGTGGGTGAGCCCACGCTGGGCGATCACCTCAAGAAGATCGGCGTCCGCAACGTGCTGGTCGGCAAGACCCACATGGCACCCGACCTCGAAGGCATGAAGGCGCTCGGCATCCCACCGGAGTCGATCATCGGCGTGCACGTCGCCGAATGCGGCTTCGAGCCGTATGAGCGTGACGACGGCCTGCATCCCACGGGACGACCGCGTCCGAAATACGATGAGTATCTGCGCAGCCAGGGATTCGAGGCCACCAATCCCTGGGAGCATTGGGCCAATTCAGGAGCGGCGGAAGATGGTTCGCTGCAGAACGGCTGGCTGCTGGTGCATGCCGACAAGGCCGCGCGCGTGCCGGACGAGCACTCCGAAACGCCCTACATGACGCGGCGCGCGATGGACTTCATCAGCGAGGCCGAGGCCGATGGCCGGCCGTGGTGCCTGCATCTGTCCTACATCAAGCCGCACTGGCCCTACATCGCGCCGGAGCCCTATGCGAGCATGTATTCGACTGGTGACGTGATTCCGGCGATCCGCTCCGAGCGCGAGCGGCAGAATCCGCATCCGGTGTTCGGGGCGTACATGGACATGCGCTATTCCCGCAACATGGCGCGCGATGATGCCCGCGAGAAGGTGATCCCGACCTATATGGGACTGATCACCCAGATCGACGACCAGATGGGCGTGCTGATGAAATTCCTGGAGGCGCATGGCCTGCTGGAAACCACCATGATCGTGTTCACCTCCGACCACGGCGATTATCTCGGCGATCACTGGATGGGTGAGAAGGACCTTTTCCACGAGCAGTCGGCGAAGATTCCGCTGATCATCGTCGATCCCTCGCAAGAGGCTGACGCCACGCGCGGCACGCGCAGCGATGCGCTGGTCGAGGCGATCGATCTCGCGCCGACCTTCGTCGATTATTTCGGCGGCAAGGTGCCCGGCCACATCCTCGAAGGACATTCGCTATTGCCGCTGCTGCGTGGTCCGACCCCGAGCGATTGGCGCAAGGTCGCGTTCTCCGAATACGACTACGCCATGCAGGACGTGCGGCTGAAGCTGAACCAGCCGATCGAGCGCTGCCGCCTGTTCATGGTGTTCGACGGCCGCTGGAAATACATCCACGCCTCCGGCTTCCGCCCGATGCTGTACGATCTCGATACCGATCCGCAGGAATATGTCGATCGCGGCGACGACCCGGAATGCGCCGGCGTCATCGCGCGGCTTCAGGCCGAACTGTTCGACTGGGCGCTGCATCCGAGCGGCCACATCACGACACCGCGCGAGAAGATCGCAGCTTATGCGGATAACCAGCTGCAGGTGAAGGGCGGCATCTTGATCGGCATCTGGGACGAGAAAGAGCTCGCCGCGATCAAGGACGGCATCGCACAGCGCGCGAAGATGTGAGCGGAGGAAGGCTCTCTCCATCGTCATGCCCGGGCTTGACCAGGGCACGACGCCTGAGTGTGTGGCGCCGCGTGAGACTCAATTCTCGATCTTGTATCCGGTCGCCTTCACGATCGGCTGCCACAGCGCGATGTTCGCTGCGAGCTCCTTGGTCAATCCCTCCGGCGCCGAGCCGACCGGGATGAGACCGATTGCCGTGAGCTTCTCCTTCACCTCGGGCTTGGCGAGTGCGGCGCTTGCGGCGGCGCCGATCTTGCCGGCGAACTCCGGCGGGCTGCCGGCGGGAAGCCACATGCCGTACCAGGCGTCGGCAACGAGATCGATGCCGCTCTGCCTCAGGGTCGGCACGTCGGGCGCAAAGGGTGAACGCTCCGCGCTCGACACCGCGATGATCTTCACGCCCTTGGCGCGATGCTGCGGCAACGCATCGGCCAATGTCGTGATGCCGAACGAGATATGACCGCCGACGAGATCGTTGAGAATGGGCGCGCTACCGCGATAGGGCACGCGAGTCAGGGGAATGCCCAGATCCTTCTCGAGCTTGGAGCCCATGAAATGCGGAATGGTGCCGTTGCTCGGCACCCCGAACGAGGTCTTGTCCGGATGTGCCTTCAGCCAGGCGACGAAGCTCTTGAAATCCGGGGCATCGACGCCCGGGCCGATCACGACGGCGAATTCGAACCGCGCCAGCAGCGACACCGGCATGAAGTCCTTGGCCGTATCGAAGCTCGGTGTCTTCTCCACCATCGGCAGCAGGTACATGGTCGGCCCGGTCGTCACCAGCACCATGCTGCCGTCGGGGCTCGCCCCTTTCACGGCCTTGATGCCGATCAGGCCATCGCCGCCGGTGCGGTTCTCGACCACGACGGTCCGCTGCAGCAACGGCGCCATCTCCTGCGCGATCAGCCGGCACAGCGTGTCGCCGCCGGCTCCCGCTGCAAACGGGAAGATGATCTTCGTCAGCCCCGCCTGCGCCTGCGCCTCACTCGCCCGCGCCAGCAGCGGCAGACCAAGACATCCGGCCATGAATTTGCGGCGATCCATCGTTCCCTCTCCGGCTCGTTTTGATTGACGGCAATTAGAGCCTCGCGAGACGCCCGACACAAGGCCGGCATTGGGGGCGGTTACCTGGCCTGCCGCCTTGCGCCGGTCGTCGTCCTGCTGCAAAAGCAGGGCTCATCGGCGCCGCCCATCGCTCCGCCGTTTCCAGAGCAGTCCCGTCCTGTTAGCGCCATGGCCAGCCCCGAACTCAGTCAATTCCGCCGCATCGTCGTCAAGGTCGGCTCTGCGCTGCTGGTGGATTCCGACAGGGGTGAGGTGCGGGCATCCTGGCTCGCCGCGCTCGCCGACGATATGGCCAAGCTGCACAAGGAAGGGCGCGACGTCCTCGTGGTCTCCTCCGGCTCGATCGCGCTCGGCCGCAGCCGGCTCAAGCTGCCGCGTGGCCCGCTGAAGCTGGAGGAGAGCCAGGCCGCGGCCGCGGTCGGCCAGATCGCGCTGGCGCGGATCTGGTCGGAGGTGCTCGGGGCGCACGGCATCGGCGCCGGCCAGATCCTGGTGACGCTGCAGGACACCGAGGAGCGCCGCCGCTATCTCAATGCGCGTTCCACCATCGGCAAGCTGCTGGAATGGCGCGCCATCCCCGTGATCAACGAGAACGACACCGTCGCGACCACTGAGATCCGCTACGGCGACAATGACCGTCTCGCCGCGCGCGTGGCCACCATGGCGAGCGCCGATCTCCTGGTGCTGCTGTCCGATATCGACGGCCTCTACGACGCGCCGCCGAAGAACAACCCGAATGCCAAGCTCATTCCGGTGGTCGAGAGCATTTCCTCGGAGATCGAGGCGGTGGCCGGAGACGCCGAGTCCGAGCTGTCTCGCGGCGGCATGCGGACCAAGGTCGAGGCGGCCAAGATCGCGACCACAGGCGGCACGCATATGCTGATCGCCTCCGGCAAGATCGAGCATCCCTTGCAGGCGATCGCCGATGGCGGCCGCTGCACCTGGTTCCTGACGCCGGCGAATCCCATCACCTCGCGAAAGCGGTGGATCGCGGGCTCGCTGGAGCCAAAGGGCACGCTGACGATCGACGCCGGCGCGGTTGCCGCGCTGCGCGCGGGGGCGAGCCTGCTGCCGGCGGGCGTGATCAAGGTCGAGGGCCAGTTTGCCCGCGGCGACGCCGTGGTCGTGCGCGGCCCCGACACCAGCGAGATCGGCCGCGGCCTGATCGCCTACGACGCCGACGACGCCGAGCGGATCAAAGGCCGCTCCTCCCCGGACGTCATGGCCATCCTCGGCATCAGCGGGCGATCGGAGATGATCCACCGGGATGATCTGGTGGTGGGCGGATAAGGCCTTTGCCCCGTCATTCCGGGATGGTCCGAAGGACCAGACCCGGATCCCGAGATTCCAGGTTTGATGCTCCGCATCCCCCGGAATGACGGCGCACTGACCGAGCCAGCCCGCCGCCGGGGAACCAGCCATACCCTGCCTACCCTTCGCAGACGCGGGATTTCCGTGCTAGGACACCGCCTTAGCAGAAGGTTGAACCCCCATGGCCGCTCCCCTCAAAGCCGTCGACGGCAATGCCGATCTTCAGGCGCTGATGTCCGATCTCGGAACCCGTGCCCGCGCTGCCGCGCGCGTGCTGGCGCTGGCGCCGCCGGAGCAGAAGAACCGGGCGCTGGAAGCCATGGAGCGGGCCATCCGCGCCAATGCGACGGCCATTCTCGCCGCCAATGCCGAGGACGTCGCCGAGGCCCGCGCCTCCGGCAATGCCACCTCCGCCTTCATCGACCGCCTGACGCTGACGCCGGCGCGGGTCGAGGGCATGGCCGAGGGCATCGGAATCGTGCGCGGCATCGCCGATCCCATCGGGGTCGTCACCGAGAGATGGCAGCGGCCGAACGGCATGAGCATCGAGCGCGTGCGCGTGCCGCTCGGTGTCGTCGGCGTGATCTTCGAGAGCCGTCCCAACGTCGCGGCCGACGCCGGCGTGCTGTGCCTGAAGGCGGGCAATGCCGTGATCCTGCGCGGCGGCTCCGACAGCTTTCGCTCCTGCCGCGCGATCCATGACTGCCTAGTGCAGGGCCTGCGCGAGGCCGGCCTGCCCGAAGCTGCGATCACGCTGGTACCGACGCGCGATCGCGCCGCGGTCGGCATGATGCTGTCCGGCCTCGATGGCGCCATCGACGTCATCGTGCCGCGCGGGGGGAAAAGCCTCGTTGCGCGCGTCGAGCAGGAAGCGCGGGTGCCCGTGTTCGCGCATCTCGAGGGCGTCAACCACGTTTATGTCGACGGCAGCGCCGACCTCGCGATGGCAAAGTCGATCGTGCTCAATGCCAAGATGCGTCGCACCGGCGTCTGCGGCGCGGCCGAGACGCTGCTGGTCGATCGCGCCGCGGCCGGCAAGACCTTGAAGCCGCTGGTCGAGATGCTGCTGGATGCCGGCTGCGAGGTGCGCGGCGACGAGGCCGTGCAGAAGGCCGACGCGCGCGTGAAGCCTGCCAGCGAACAGGATTGGGACACCGAATATCTCGACGCCATCATCGCGGCGAAGGTGGTGGACGGCGTCGACGGCGCCATCGCGCACATCCAAAATCACGGCTCCCATCACACTGACGCCATCGTGAGCCAGGATGAGGTCGCCGCGAAGAAATTCCTCAGCGAGGTCGATTCCGCGATCGTGCTGCACAACGCTTCGACGCAGTTCGCCGATGGCGGCGAGTTCGGTTTCGGTGCCGAGATCGGCATCGCCACCGGCCGTTTCCACGCCCGCGGTCCGGTCGGCGCCGAGCAGCTGACGAGCTTCAAGTATCGCGTCCACGGCACCGGGCAGACCCGGCCGTAGACGTCGCGAGGCGCGCGCATTGAGCAACACATTCCTCGTGCCGCGTTTCGCGGCGCAAGCGATCCCGCCCCACATGCCGGGCATGCGCATCGGCCTGCTCGGCGGATCGTTCAATCCGCCGCATCAGGCCCATCGCGCCATCAGCCAGTTCGCGCTCAAGCGCCTGCAGCTCGACCGTGTGTGGTGGCTGGTCACACCGGGCAATCCGCTGAAGGAGAACGGCACGCTTCATGAGCTCGGCGCGCGCATGCAAGCCGCGCGCGAGGTCGCGGACGATCCCCGCATCGCGGTGAGCTGTCTCGAATCCGTCATTCGCACGCGCTACACTATCGACACGATCAACACCCTGCGCCGCCGCCTTCCGGCTCTGCGCTTTGTCTGGATCATGGGCGCCGACAATCTCGCTCAATTCCACCGTTGGCAGGACTGGCGGCGCATCGCTGGCCAGGTGCCGATCGCAGTCATCGACCGCCCCCCGCAGAGTTTTCGCGCGCTCGGCTCGCCCGCCGCCCAGGCGCTAGCGCGCTACCGCCTACCCGAAGGCAAGGCAGCACTGCTTGCAGACCGGCCGGCGCCGGCCTGGGTGTTCCTGACCGGATTGAAGCTGAACCTCTCCTCGACAGGCCTACGGAACCCGGACGGGAGTTGGAAAGGTACGAAGTGAGACGAAGTGTGCGGGCTGGGGCGCTCTGGCATATTGAAACCCTTAACCCCACATGATGTAGTGTAACCAGTGAGCGCCGGATTCGGCGTTCGCGATACAGTGAAAGGAATGGTCCCTGACCGCATCTGTATTGTCCAAGTCGACTTCCACGAAGCCAGCTTCGACGAAGTCTGTTTTACCCAAGGTTGCCAAGCCGACGCGTAAAACATCGACCAAAGCTGCGGCCTTGAAGGCGCAACCCGACGCCGACAAGACGCTGAGCCTGATCCTCTCCCGCCTCGAGGACATGAAGGCGGAAGAGACGGTCACCATCGACCTTCGCGGCAAATCGGCGTACTCCGACTACATGATCGTCACCACCGGCCGGGTGAACCGGCACGTCGGCGCGATCGCGGAAAACGTCACCAAGAGCCTCAAGGAAAACGGCATCAAGAACATCCATGTCGAGGGCTTGCCCAATTGCGACTGGGTGCTGATCGATTCCGGCGACGTGATCGTGCACGTGTTCAGACCCGAGGTCCGCGAATTCTACAATCTCGAGCGATTGTACACGCAGGGCCCAGGGGCGGCGAAGGCGATCTAGGCTCATCGAGCCGATTTCGAATCGGCTGACGCGCATGCTAGCGTCGTGCGCGCGCCCGATGCGCGCGACCTTGAAAACACGACGCTGAAAGCGTCGCCTTTAGAAGACGTCATGCGTGTTGCTGTCATTGCGGTGGGCCGGCTGAAGCAGGGCCCCGAACGGGAGCTTGCCGACCGCTATTTCGAGCGGTTCGACGACGCCGGCCGCAAGCTCGGATTCCGCGAGCTCAGCATCCACGAGATCCCCGAAAGCCGCGCGCGCGACACCGCGACACGGATGGCCGAAGAGGCCGCGGCGATCTCGGCGCATATTCCGGAGAAATCGATCCTGGTGGCGCTGGACGAGCGCGGCCAGAACCTCGAATCCACCGTATTCGCACGGCATCTGTCGCGCTGGCGCGACGAGGGTGCCGGACATACTATCTTCATGATCGGAGGGGCGGACGGACTTTCGCCCGAATTGCGCCGTAAGGCCAAGCTCGCGATCGCGTTCGGCTCTGCGACCTGGCCGCACCAAATGGTCCGCGTCATGCTTCTGGAACAGCTTTATCGGGCCGCCACCATTCTGGCCGGCCACCCCTATCACCGCGCGTGACACGCGCCACGACGAGCACCTTTGCCGAGACGATGCGAGCGCCGCTCCTCAACCTGTTGCTGATCACAAGCCTTGCCGGCGCAAGCCTGGCGCAAGCTCAGACGGCGGCGCCCCCGCAGACCGCGGCGATTTCGCCCGAAGCGATCAAGCAGCGCGAGCAGGAGCTCGAGGCCGCGCGCGCCAGGCAGAAGAGCGCGGAAGAAGCGCAGGCCAAGCTCAAGGCAGAGATCGCCGCGCTCGGCCAGGACCGCAGCCAGCTCAATCAGCAGCTGATCGAGACCGCCGCCAATGTTCGCGCTGTGGAAACCAAGATCGATGAGGCCGAAGCGCGATTGGGCGCGCTGAATGCCCGGGAGCAACAGATGCGCGCCTCGCTCGATTCGCGCCGCGCCGACATCGTCGAGGTGCTGGCGGCCCTGCAGCGCGCCGGAAGGCGCACGCCGCCGGCGCTGCTGGTGCGCCCCGAAGATGCGCTGCAATCGCTGCGCACGGCGATGCTGCTCGGCGCCGTCGTGCCGGAATTGCGAGGGCGAGCCGAGAAGATCGCGGCCGAGCTCGGGGAGCTCGTCGCCTTGCGCAAGACCATTGCCACCGAGCGCGACCAGCTCGCCTCCGATCGCGACAAGGTCCGCAACGACCAGACCCGGCTCACGGCTCTGGTCGACGAACGGCAGCGCCAGCAGGCGGCACGCGAAAAGGATCTCGATGCCGAGAAGTCGCGCGCCATCATGCTTTCAAAACAGGTCGGTGATCTCCAGGGACTGATCACCAGGATGGAGCAGGACCTGCAAAGCGCCGCCAAGGCCGCTGAGAAGGCGGCTGAGGCCGCCAGGCAGGCCGAGGCAAAAGCGGCCGCCAGCGCCAAGTCCGGTCCGGCCGCTTTCAAGGACCGCTCCCGCACCACCCCGGCGATCGCCTTCGCCTCCGCCAAGGGCCTGCTGCCGCTTCCGGTTAACGGTAACAAGATCAGGGATTTTGGCGGTTCCGACGGGGTCGGTGGGGTCCAGAAGGGAATTTCGCTGGCCACCAGGCCCGGCTCCCAGGTCACGACGCCGTGTGACGGCTGGGTTGTCTATGCCGGGCCCTTCCGCAGCTATGGACAACTCTTGATCCTCAATGCCGGTGGCGGGTATCATGTCCTGATCGCTGGGATGGAGCGCATTTCGGTCAACATCGGACAGTTTGTGCTCACGGGGGAGCCGGTCGCGACCATGGGGTCGACTTCGCAAGTCGCCTCCATTCTCGCCACGAACGCGAGTCAACCTGTGCTGTATGTCGAGTTCCGCAAGGACGGCACTCCAATCGATCCAGGCCCATGGTGGGCCACAAATGAAGGCGAGAAGGTTCGCGGATGATGCGCAAGACTTCAGTAATCCTCCTCAGCGCCGCCACCGGTGCAGCGCTGACGCTGTTCGTGACCCAGCCCCGCGCGGTGTTCATGGGCTCCAGCGCGCGAGCCGCCACTGCCGACACTTATCGCCAGCTCAACCTGTTCGGCGACGTCTTCGAGCGGGTGCGCTCCGACTATGTCGAGAAGCCCGACGACACCAAGCTGATCGAATCCGCCATCAGCGGCATGCTCACCGGCCTCGATCCGCATTCGAGCTACATGGACGCCAAGAGCTTCCGTGACATGCAGGTGCAGACCCGCGGTGAGTTCGGCGGCCTCGGCATCGAGGTCACGATGGAGGATGGCCTGATCAAGGTGGTCTCGCCCATCGACGATACACCGGCATCGCGCGCCGGCGTCATGGCCAACGACATCATCACCAACCTCGACGACGAGGCGGTGCAGGGCCTGACCCTGAACCAGGCGGTCGAGAAGATGCGCGGTCCGGTCAACACAAAGATCAAGCTCAAGATCATCCGCAAGGGCCAGGACAATCCGATCGACGTCACGCTCGTGCGCGACAACATCCGCGTCCGGTCGGTGCGCGCGCGCGTCGAGCAGGACGATATCGGCTACATCCGTATCACCACCTTCAACGAGCAGACCACCGAAGGCCTGAAGCGGGAGATCGGCAACCTCACGAACCAGATCGGCGGCGACAAGCTCAAGGGCTTCATCATCGACCTGCGCAACAATCCGGGCGGCCTGCTGGAGGAAGCGGTCACCGTTTCCGATTCCTTCCTGGAGAAAGGTGAGATCGTCTCGACCCGCGGCCGCAACGCCGAGGAGACCCAGCGCCGCACCGCGCATGCGGGCGACCTGACCAAGGGCAAGCCGGTCATCGTGCTGGTCAACGGCGGCTCGGCCTCGGCGTCGGAAATCGTCGCCGGCGCACTGCAGGACCACAAGCGCGCGACCATCGTCGGCACGCGCTCGTTCGGCAAGGGCTCGGTTCAGACCATCATCCCGCTCGGAAGCGGCAACGGCGCGCTGCGGCTGACCACGGCGCGCTACTACACGCCGTCGGGCAAGTCGATCCAGGCCAAGGGCATCGTGCCCGACATCGAAGTGCTGCAGGACGTGCCGGACGAGCTGAAGTCCCGCACCGACACCAAGGGCGAGGCTTCGCTGCGCGGCCATCTCAAGAACGACGGCGACGAGAAGACCGGTTCGCAGTCCTACGTCCCGCCGGATGCCAAGGACGACAAGGCGCTCAAGCTCGCCGGCGACCTGCTCCACGGCATCAAGAACAGCGCCTCGGCGGCGCCCGCGCCCGGCAGCGACAACAAGGCGACGACCGACAAGCCCAAAGCGGCCAACTAAATCGGCGCATTGATACGATCTGGCAGAGGGCGGCTTGCTGAAGCCGCCCTTTTTGCTTGGGAACTCCTGAAGCCTCCGGCCTATCCCGGCCTGCCGCCGCTTGACCTTGGCGTGGTATCGTCGGCTGGAGTGATTCGGGATCTCACATGACTGAAACGGCCGATGATCTGAGCGCCCCGCTCGGACAGGACAAGCCGCGCCGGAAGCGCCGGCTGCGGCTGCCGTTCACGGCCATGCAGTTGCTTGCCGTCCTGCTCGGCCTGTTCCTGGTTACCTTCGCCGGCTTCGCCATCTTCAACAAGGATCCGCTCGGCGGCGAGCCGATGACCCGGATCGCGATCAAGCCGACGGACAAGGCTGCCGACGAGAGGCCCGCAGCCGCAAGCCATGGTTCGGATGCCAAACACGACGGCAAGCCCGACACCAAGGAGGTGCCGAAGCAGGCCGGCGAGCAAAAGACCATCACCATGATCGACGGCTCGACCGGCGCCCGCCACGACGTGGTGATTGGAGCCGGCGAGAGCGGCAGCGACAAGGGTGGTACGGCTTCCGCACCGCCGCCCGTCATGGCCGGGATCAACCCGAAGCTGCTGGAGAAGTCTCGCTACGGCATGATCCCCGTCGTGGCTGACGGGCTGAAGCCGTACAACGTCTATGCAGCCGACGCCGACCGCGCCAAGGCTGCCACCATGCCGGTGGTCGCGATCGTGATTGGCGGCCTCGGGGTCGGCGCGGCCAAGACCAATGATGCCATCATGAGGCTGCCGCCCGCGGTGACGCTGGCCTTCACGCCTTATGGCGCCGACCCCGGCAAGCTCGCCGAGCGCGCCCGCGCGCAGCGTCATGAGATCTTCCTCCAGATCCCGATGGAGCCCTACGACTTCCCCGACAACGATCCGGGGCCGCAGACGCTGCTGACCTCGCTCAGCGCCGACCAGAACATGGACCGCCTGCACTGGCACCTGAGCCGGTTGCAGGGCTATGCCGGTCTCGCCAATTTCATGGGCGCCCGCTTCATCGCGACCGAACCGGCAATGCAGCCGATCATGCGCGAGGCCGCCAAACGGGGCCTCGGCTTCTTCGACGACGGCTCCTCGCCCCGCAGCATCGCCTCCCAAGCCGCGGCGAACCAGGCCATGCCGTTCGGCAAGGGCGATATCGCGATCGACGTGGTGCCGACCCCGACCGAGATCGACCGCGCTCTGAACAAGCTCGAATCGACCGCGCGCGAGCGGGGCATCGCCGTCGGCACGGCCTCCGCCCTGCCCGTCTCAATCGAGCGCATCGGCGCCTGGACCAAGACACTGAGCGACCGAGGTATCCTTTTGGTGCCATTGACAACCGCGATGCTGAAATCAAAATCCAGCTAAATCAACGAATTGGTACGGTACGGCTCCCCGCGGGCCGCCGGACCTCAGGCATGCGAGAGGTCTGGCGGAATGGCGCGTTACGAGGATCTGCCCTACCGGACCTGCGTCGGCGTGATGCTGATCAATCCAAAGGGACTGGTGTTCATCGGCCGCCGCGCCGGCGGCATCGAGCATGTCGACGACACCCATGTCTGGCAGATGCCGCAAGGCGGCGTCGATCCTGGCGAGGACACCTGGGAAGCCGCCAAGCGCGAGCTTTATGAGGAGACGAGCGTACGCTCGGTCGAGCGGCTCGGCGAGGTCCCCGACTGGCTCATCTACGACATCCCCCGCACGGTCGCCGGACGCGCCTGGAAGGGCCGCTATCGCGGCCAGCGCCAGAAATGGTACGCGGTGCGCTTCACCGGCGAGGACAGCGAGATCAACGTCGAGCATCCCGGCGGCGGCCACAAGGCCGAATTCGTGAGCTGGCGCTGGGAGCCGATGAAAAATCTCCCGGAACTGATCATTCCGTTCAAGCGTCCGGTCTATGAGCGCGTGGTGAAGGAATTTTCTGCGCTGGCAGGTCAATAGTCTCTATGGTCGTCCCGGCAAGATGCGAAGCATCGCCTCGGAATGACGACGAGAGACACTAGCAAGTGACCAACGAAAAGCCCTACCGCCCCAACGTGGGCATCGCGCTGTTCAATACCGAGGGCCGCGTGCTGATCGGCCATCGCTTCAAGGGCGACGGGCCGGAAATCATCCTGCCGGGCCTCGACTGGCAGATGCCGCAAGGCGGCGTCGACGAGGGCGAGAATCTGCGCGACGCCGCGATGCGCGAGCTCTGGGAGGAGACCAGCGTGGTCAGCGCGGACTACCTCGGCGAGACCGGCTGGCTCACCTACGAGTTCCCGCCTTACGACGGACCGCAGACGCACCGGCTGGCGAAGTTCCGCGGGCAGCGTCAAAAGTGGTTCGCACTGCGCTTCACCGGCAAGGACGACGAGATCGATCCGCTGACGCCGCGCAACGGCCAGCCGGCGGAATTCGACGACTGGCGCTGGGAGCGCCTGGATCGCGTCGCCGACATCGTGGTGCCGTTCCGCCGCGAGGTCTATCAGGCCGTGGCGCAGCAGTTTGCAGCCTTCGCAGACTAACTCGCGAAAACATCCCCATGCACAGTAGCGAAGTGTTTGGCAGGACGAGACAAATGGACGGCGCGGCGTAAGCGTCGCAGCTGCGTCGATCGCCTGGCAAGATTTCAGCGCCCGCCACTTCCGTGACGAGCGCTGAACCAGGTCAGGAATCTGTAGCTTGAGCCCCGGAGCAGTGCCCCGGGGCTTAGTGCATAGCCGTCGCGTTGAGCTGGTGCTGGATGCTCTTGAAGTGGTCGAGCCGCTCGATGGCCTGATCGAGCTCGTCGCCCTCGTGCTCCTTGAGGCTTTCTTCCATCTCCGCGATCGTCTCTGCGAACTGCGCACGGTCGAGCTCGGCGAGCGACGTCGCGACGTCGGCAAGCACGGTCAGGCCGCTCTCGGAGACTTCGGCGATGCCGCCGAGCACGATGATCTTCTCGTGCTTGCCGCCGGTGGTGACGGTGAGAATGCCGGGCCGGATCGCAGCCACGAGCGGCGCATGTCCCGCCAGCACGCCGAAATCACCTTCGACGCCGGGGATGTCGACCTGATCGACCTCACCCGAGAAGGCGAGCTTTTCCGGAGAGACGAGATCGAAGTGGAAGGTGGCCATGGAGAACCTGCGAATACGAATGGCGAATAGCGAGTGGCGGGCAGGAGCAGCGTATGATTCGCGGCTCCCTGTTCGCCATTCGCCTCTTAAGCCGCTTCAGCGGCCAGCTTCTTGCCCTTCTCGACCGCCTCTTCGATGGTGCCGACCATGTAGAAGGCGGCTTCCGGCAGGTGGTCGTACTTGCCTTCCACCAGGCCCTTGAAGCCCTTGATGGTGTCGGCGAGGTCGACGAACTTGCCCGGCGAACCCGTGAAGATTTCGGCGACGTGGAACGGCTGCGACATGAAGCGCTCGACCTTGCGGGCGCGGGCCACGGTCAGCTTGTCCTCTTCCGAAAGCTCGTCCATGCCGAGAATGGCGATGATGTCCTGCAGCGCCTTGTAGCGCTGCAGCACCTGCTGGACCTGACGGGCGACCGCGTAGTGCTCCTCGCCGACGACCAGCGGGGAGAGCATGCGCGAGGTCGAGTCGAGCGGGTCCACCGCCGGATAGATGCCCTTTTCGGCGATCGAGCGCGACAGCGTCGTGGTCGCGTCAAGATGCGCGAACGAGGTCGCCGGCGCCGGGTCGGTCAAGTCGTCGGCCGGGACGTAGATGGCCTGCACCGAGGTGATCGAACCCTTCTGCGTGGTGGTGATGCGCTCCTGCAGCGCGCCCATGTCGGTCGCGAGCGTCGGCTGATAACCCACCGCCGAAGGAATACGGCCCAGCAGCGCCGACACTTCCGAGCCGGCCTGGGTGAAGCGGAAGATGTTGTCGACGAAGAACAGCACGTCCTGGCCCTTGTCGCGGAAATCTTCCGCGATGGTCAGGCCGGTGAGCGCGACGCGGGCGCGGGCGCCCGGGGGCTCGTTCATCTGGCCGAACACCAGCGCGCACTTCGACTTCACGTTCGGATCCGGGTTGTGCGGATCGGCGTTGACCTTGGACTCGATGAACTCGTGATAGAGGTCGTTGCCCTCGCGGGTACGCTCGCCGACGCCGGCGAACACCGAGTAGCCGCCGTGCGCCTTCGCGACGTTGTTGATCAGCTCCTGAATCAGCACAGTCTTGCCGACGCCGGCGCCGCCGAACAGGCCGATCTTGCCGCCCTTGGCATAGGGCGCGAGAAGGTCGACCACCTTGATGCCGGTGACGAGAATTTCGGCTTCGGTCGACTGGTCGGTGTAGCTCGGCGCTTCCTGGTGGATGGCGCGCAGGCCTTCCGACTTGACCGGACCGGCTTCGTCGATCGGCTCGCCGATGACGTTGATGATGCGGCCGAGCGTGCCCTCGCCGACGGGAACGCGGATCGGAGCGCCGGTGTCGGTCACTTCCTGGCCGCGGACGAGGCCCTCGGTGGTGTCCATCGCGATCGTACGCACGGTAGATTCGCCGAGATGCTGGGCGACTTCGAGCACCAGGCGATTGCCGCCGTTCTTGGTCTCGAGCGAATTGAGAATGGCCGGGAGGTGGCCTTCGAACTGCACGTCGACGACGGCGCCGATGACCTGGGTGACGCGACCGACCTGGGCTGCCATTGAATGTCTCCTTCGATCCGAACTTCTAGACCACGGTCAGCGTGACCGGGATGTTGCGTGTGGTGGTACTGAAGCGCCTTGGTCAGACGGCTTCGGCACCCGAGATGATTTCGATCAGTTCCTTGGTGATCTGCGCCTGACGCGTGCGGTTGTAGACCAGCGTCTGCTTGCGGATCATTTCGCCGGCGTTGCGCGTCGCGTTGTCCATCGCGCTCATCTGCGCGCCGTAGAACGAGGCGTTGTTCTCGAGCAGCGCGCGGAAGATCTGTACTGCGAGGTTGCGCGGCAAGAGGCGGGTGAGGATCTCGTCCTCTTCCGGCTCGTATTCGTAGGAGGTGGTATTGGCGGCAGCGCCCTCCTCGACCACCAGCGGGATCACCTGCTGCGCGGTCGGAATCTGCGCGATCACCGACTTGAAGCGCGAATAGAACAGCGTGCAGACGTCGAACTCGCCGGCCTCGAAACGGGCCAGCACCTTCTTGGCGATCTCCTCGGCATTGACGAAGCCGAGCTGGCGGACGCTGCGCAGGTCCATGTGCTCGACGATCTGCTTATCGAACTGGCGACGCAGCTGCTCGTAGCCCTTGCGGCCGACGCAGAAGAACTTCACGTCCTTGCCCTGCGCCATCAGCGCCAGAGCGCGCTCGCGGGCGAGACGCACGATCGATGAGTTGAAGGCTCCGGAGAGGCCGCGCTCGCCGGTGCAGACCAGCAGCAGGTGGACCTGGTCCCGGCCGGTGCCGGCCAGCAGGACTGGCGCGCCGGGCGAGCCGACAGCGGCGCTGGCGATATTCGAGATCACCGCGCTCATCTTGTCGGCATAGGGACGCGCCGCTTCCGCAGCGGTCTGTGCACGGCGCAGCTTCGATGCTGCGACCATCTGCATGGCCTTGGTGATCTTTTGCGTCGCCTTGGTGGAGGCGATGCGGACGCGCATGTCTTTAAGTGACGCCATTCTTCGTTCACCCCGGCGGTTCGATCCTCGCGATCAAGCCGCTAGCCAATCCCAGTCGATACATGGCCGGGCTCGTCCCGGCCGTCCACGCGCTGCCGCGTGGAGAGGAATAGTTTGATGCCCGGGACAAGCCCGGGCACGAAGACTCTTACGCGAAGCTCTTCGCAAAACCTTCGACCACCGACTTCAGCTTGGCGGCGGTTTCGTCGGTAAGATCGCGGGTGTCGCGGATCGCGTTGAGGATGTCGACATGCTTGCCGCGCAGCAGCGAGAGCAGGCCGTCTTCGAACGCGCGCACCTTGTTGATCGGGAGCGGATCGAGATAGCCGTTGGTGCCGGCCCAGATCACGCAGACCTGCTCTTCCATCTTCAGCGGCGAGAACTGCGGCTGCTTCAGGAGCTCGGTGAGGCGAGAACCGCGATTGAGCAGGCGCTGGGTCGAGGCGTCGAGGTCGGAACCGAACTGCGCGAACGCCGCCATTTCGCGATATTGTGCGAGTTCGCCCTTGATCTTGCCGGCGACCTTCTTGGTGGCCTTGGTCTGCGCCGAGGAGCCGACGCGCGACACCGACAGACCGACGTTCACCGCGGGACGGATACCCTGGAAGAACAAGTCGGTTTCCAGGAAGATCTGGCCATCGGTGATCGAGATGACGTTGGTCGGAATGTAGGCCGACACGTCGTTGGCCTGGGTTTCGATGACCGGCAGCGCCGTCAGCGAGCCCGAGCCCATGTCCTTGTTCAGCTTCGCCGCGCGCTCGAGCAGGCGGGAGTGCAGATAGAACACGTCGCCGGGATAGGCTTCGCGGCCCGGCGGGCGGCGCAGCAGCAGCGACATCTGGCGGTATGCGACGGCCTGCTTGGAGAGATCGTCATAGATGATGACCGCGTGCATGCCGTTGTCGCGGAAATACTCGCCCATGGTGCAGCCGGTGAAGGGCGCGATGTACTGCATCGGCGCCGGATCCGAGGCGGTGGCGGCGACGACGATCGAGTATTCGAGCGCACCCTGCTCTTCCAGCACCTTCACGAACTGGGCGACGGTCGAACGCTTCTGGCCGACCGCGACATAGACGCAGTACAGCTTGATGTTCTCGTCGGGCTGCGCGTTGAGCGGCTTCTGGTTCAGGATGGTGTCGAGCGCGATCGCGGTCTTGCCGGTCTGGCGGTCGCCGATGATCAACTCGCGCTGGCCGCGGCCGATCGGGATCAGGGCATCGATCGCCTTGAGGCCGGTGGCCATCGGCTCGTTCACCGACTTGCGCGGGATGATGCCGGGCGCCTTGACGTCGACGCGCATGCGCTTCTCGGCCTGGATCGGACCCTTGCCGTCGATCGGGTTGCCGAGCGCGTCGACGACACGGCCGAGCAGGCCCTTGCCGACCGGCGCGTCCACGATGGCGCGGGTGCGCTTGACGGTCTGGCCTTCCTTGATCTCGCGGTCGGCACCGAAAATGACGACGCCGACGTTGTCGGTTTCGAGGTTCAGCGCCATGCCGCGGGTGCCGTTCTCGAACTCGACCATTTCACCGGCCTGGACGTTGTCCAGACCGTAGACGCGGGCGATACCGTCGCCGACGGACAGCACCTGTCCGACTTCGGAGACTTCAGCTTCCTGGCCGAAATTCTTGATCTGGTCCTTGAGGATCGCGGAAATTTCCGCGGCGCGGATGTCCATCAGCCTGCCTCTTTCATCGCGTGCTTGATCGAATTGAGTTTGGTGCGAAGCGAACCATCCACCATGCGGCTGCCCAGCTTGACGACGAGGCCACCGATGATCGAGGGATCGACTTTCACGTTCAGCGCGACGTCCTTGCCGGTCACCGACTTCAGGGCAACCTTGAGGGCATCGAGATTCTTGTCAGAGAGCGCTTCCGCCACGGTGACGTCGGCCGTCGTCTCGCCTTTGAACTTGGCGACGAGCGCGCGGTAGTCGCGGATGATGTCGGCCACCGCGAACAGACGGCGATTGGCGGTCAGCACCTTGAGGAAGTTGGCGGAGATGCCGGCGATACCTGCCTTGGCCAGTACGGCCGACAGGGCCCTGGACTGGGTGTCGGCCGCGAAAACCGGGCTGCGGACGAGGCGCTTGAGATCAGCACTCTCGTTCAGCAAGGCACCGAATTTGTCGAGATCGGCCTTGACCTCGTCGACCACTTTCTGGTCGCGCGCCAATTCGAACAAGGCCGTTGCATAACGGCCGGACACACCTGAAACGGACGTATCTTCTGCAGCCACAGACGCGCTCTTTTTGCTGTCAAACTCGCAAGGGAAAAACCGTCGCCACGAAGCGGCGCCTAGCGATCCAAGCCCTTGGAATTCAAGCGGGACTTCGATTTTCGACCGGCACGGGAGGTGCCGGGCTCGTTAAAATCGCGGCTTTGCTAACATAGCAGGTGCGCAGGTGCAACATGACGCCAGATTAAAGGCACGAGGTTCTGTCGTCAGTTCGTCGCAGCCAATGCCGCATCCGAAGGCGACGCTGCGAGACGTGACCGATTACATCTCACGGCGCGGAAATTTCGATCGGCCCACGCCCCAATCTCCTGCATTGGTTCCTGCCTCCAGCGCATAGCGGCCATGAACACGGATCGCTGAGCCGTGAATCCGAGCACGTTGGTTCCGCGCGCCGAATACTTACCAATTTCTGAACAGCGGCGACGATGACTTCGCTCTACAGTAAGAATAAGTAATCGCTAGGTTAATAATTCGTTAAAGCGAAAGATTACGGAACATCGGCTGAATATCGGCTCCGAGTAACAAGATGTTTCGTGGTGACACATAGCGGATTTACTGCCCAATTCACGCCGCATTGGGAATCGAAACGCGAACCCGCTCACAAACTGATGGGGGCTCCACTAGCCACATATGTGGCAATACTAGCTTAGGGACCACTAAATGCTGTCTTTGAAGACGCTGGGCTCTGTGACCCGGCCGCGTACGGCTATTGCTTTCGTTGCCGCAACTCTCCTCGTCGGTGGAACTGCCACCGAAGCTTCCGCCAAATCTCGGCGTCACCATCACCGCCACCACGCCCAGACCCATACCAATGCGACCTCCGACTGGCGCAACGCCAATGCGTCGATGACGCCGACCTCCGGCACCGGCCGCAGCTTCTCCGGCGTGGCTTCCTATTATGGAAACGAATCCGGCAGCCGGACCGCGTCGGGCCAGCGCTTCAACCAGAACGCCATGACGGCGGCACACCGTTCGCTGCCGTTCGGCACCAAGCTGCGTGTCACCCATGGCAGCCAGAGCGTCATCGTGACCATCAATGATCGTGGCCCGTTCATTCGCGGCCGCGTGCTCGACCTCTCCACGGGCGCCGCCCGTGCCATCGGCCTCACCAGCCGCGGCGTGGGCCGCGTCACGGCGGAAGTCATCTCCTGACGGCGCGTTAGAGCGCTCATCTCACACGCGCAGTTTTCATCAGTTTGTTGCGCGCACGAACAAGCCCGCGGTCTTGGGGGACCGCGGGCTTTTTTGTTTGGTCATGATGCACTCTCTCCACCTCGTCATTGCGAGCCAACGGTCCGCGCAGGGCGCGGCCCGATGACAGGCTCCGCGAAGCAATCCAGGCTGGTTCCGCGGAGGGACCCTGGACTGCTTCGTCGCTTCGCCCTCGCACTGACGTGGAGAGAGAGTGCGCAGCCTTTACAAGAAGCTCTGCGGATCGACGTCCACTTCGAGCTTCAGATTGCCCGTCGGCTTCGGGCAGACCGCCAGCCAGGTCCGCAGGTAGTCGGACAAATCGAACCCGCGCGCCGACTTCAACAGGATGCGAAAGCGATAGCGGCCCTTGATCACCGCGAGCGGGGCCTCTGCCGGACCGAGCACCACGACGCGCTCGTCGCGCGGGGCGAGCGTCACGAGCTTGCGGCCAAAGCCTTCCGCGCTCGGGCGGTCGCCGGCCGAGATGATGAGGCTCGCGAGCCGGCCGAACGGCGGATAGAGCGTCTTCTCGCGCAGCTCGATCTCGCTGTCGTAGAAGGCCTCGCGGTCGCAGGCGACCAGCGCCTTCATCACGGGATGATCGGGCTGATGGGTCTGGAGATAGCCGACGCCGCGGCCCTGCTCGCGTCCGGCGCGGCCAATCACCTGGTTCAGCAATTGCCAGGTCCGCTCCGCCGCGCGGGGATCGCCGTTGCTGAGACCGAGATCCGCATCGACGACGCCGACCAGATTGAGCCGCGGGAAATTGTGACCCTTTGCCACGAGCTGGGTGCCGATGATGATGTCGACGCGGCCCTCCGCGATCTCGGTGAGCTCCGAGCGCATCGTCTCGATCGAGGTGATGAGATCGCTCGACAGCAGCATGGTGCGCGCTTCCGGGAACAGCGCTGCCGCCTCCTCCTGCAGGCGCTCGACGCCGGGCCCGACCGCAACCAGCGATTCCTCGGCCGAGCAGTTCGGGCAGATATGCGGGCGCGGCATCGAGAAGCCGCAGTGGTGACAGACCAAGCGCTGGCGAAAGCGATGATCGACCAGCCAGGCGTCGCAGATGGTACAGGCGAAGCGATGGCCGCAGGCACGGCACAGCGTCAGCGGCGCATAGCCGCGGCGATTCAGGAAGAGCAGCGCCTGCTCGCGGCGCTCGATCGCAACTCTCATCTCCCCGGCGAGCCGCGGCGAGATGAAGCGGCCGCGCGCGGGCGGCTCGCGGCGCAGATCGATGGCCTCGATATGCGGCATGTGCTGGCCGCCGAAGCGCGAGGGCAGCGCGATGCGCTGATAGCGGTTCTTGCGCGCGTTGACCTCGGACTCGACCGATGGCGTCGCTGACGCCAGCACGACCGGAATCCTGGCGATATGCCCGCGCACCACCGCCATATCGCGAGCGTGGTAATGCACGCCCTCGTCCTGCTTGTAGGCCTGGTCGTGCTCCTCGTCGACGACGATGAGCCCGAGATCGGCATAGGGCAGGAACAGTGCCGAGCGCGCGCCGACCACGACCGGCGCAGTCCCGCCGGAGATCGCCGCCCAATTGCGCGCGCGGGTGCGCGGCGTCAGCTCCGAATGCCATTCGATCGGGCGCACGCCGAAACGCTGCGCGAAGCGATCGAGGAACTGGCCGGTGAGGGCGATCTCCGGCATCAGGATCAGCGCTTGCTTGCCGCGACGGATCACCTCGGCCACGGCTTCGAAGTAGACCTCGGTCTTGCCCGACCCGGTCACGCCATCGAGCAGCGCGACGTGGAACGTGCCGTTGGCCGCGAGCGCGCGCATCGTGTCGACGGCAGTGCGCTGGAGCGGCGTGAAATCCGGCCGGCCGAATTCCGGATCGGGCGCCGGAGGCGGCGGAGGCGGCGGCATCGGCTCGACCGTGAGCGTGCCTTCATCGACGAGGCCGTCGATGACGCCAGCGGACACGCCCGCCTCCCTCGCCGCCTCGGACTTTGCGTGCAGCAGCCGGTCCGACAGCAGCGCGATCACGCGCTGCCGTGCAGGCGTCAGCCGCTTCGGGGGATCGCCGGTGAGGCGTACGCCGGCGCGCGCCCGCTCAGGGCCGAGGTTCTCGCCCATGCGCAGGCACATGCGCAGCACCATGCCGCGCGGGCTCAGCGTGTAATTGGCGACCCAGTCGACCACCGAGCGCAGCTCGGGCTTGAGCGGCGGGATATCGAGCTTCTCGCTGACCTCCTTGAGGCGGTTGTGCAGGCGCGGATCGGGATTGGCGTTTTCTCCCCAGACCACCGCCAGCACCTCGCGCGGCCCGAGCGGCACGCCGACGAGGTCGCCCGCCTTCAGCTCCATCCCGCGCGGCACCTTGTAGGAATAGGTCTGGTCGAGCGCGACCGGCACCAGCACGTCGACCATGCGGGTCGCGTTGGCGGAGGTGGGGCTGCGCGGTGTGTGATCCATGGATGGAGAATCGGAACTCGGGGTCTTGAGGCTAGCGCCCTGAGCCGGCCTTAGCGAACGATAAACGAGTGGGATGCGATATACTGTACGGAATCACCACGTCCAGAGCGCATGAGCAAAGCGGCCGCCCCACAGATCGAGCTCGCCAGCGCCGATCCCTCGATCGCGCAGGAGATGGCGCGCTGGCTCTCGCATCTCGGTGCCGAGCGGCGGCTGTCGCCGAAGACGCTGGAGGCCTATGGCCGCGACCTGCGGCAGTGCCTGGATTTTCTCAGCAATCATTGGGGCGAGCGCGTCACCCTCGAGCGCTTCGCGAGGCTGGAAGCCACCGACGTGCGTGCCTTCATGGCGATGCGCAGGGCCGACGACATTGCCGGCCGCTCGCTGATGCGCGCGCTGGCGGGCCTGCGCTCGTTCGGACGTTTCCTGGAGCGCGAAGGCAAGGGCAAGGTCGGCGCGTTGTCTGCGATCCGCGCGCCAAAAGTCGCAAAGAGCCTGCCAAAGCCGCTGCCGATGGCCTCGGCCAAACGTCTTGCCGATGCCGACGAGCGCGCCGGCGAGGAACGCGAGACCTGGATCCTGGCGCGCGATGCTGCGGTGATGGCGCTGCTGTACGGCTCGGGCCTGCGCATCTCCGAAGCGCTCGGCCTGAAGCGCCGCGAGGTGCCGCGCCCCGGCGAAGGCGACGTGCTGGTCGTCACCGGGAAAGGCAACAAGACCCGCATGGTGCCGGTGCTGCAGAACGTGCTCGCACTGGTGCAGGAGTACGTTTCGATGTGCCCTTACCCGCTGCCGGCGGAAGGCCCGATCTTCGTCGGCGCGCGTGGCGGCCCCTTGAGCCCGCGCATCATCCAGCTTGCGATGGAGCGGCTGCGCGGCGCGCTTGGACTTCCCGACAGCGCCACGCCGCACGCACTCCGGCACTCCTTCGCCACACATCTGCTCTCGCGCGGCGGCGACTTGCGCGCCATCCAGGAACTGCTCGGCCATTCCTCGCTCTCCACCACGCAGATCTACACCGGCATCGATTCCGAGCGGCTGCTCGAAGTCTATGCGAGCGCACATCCGCGGCGCTGACACACTGACGTCATAACTTCCTTGCCTCTTGCGAAGGCCGCGCGGTTGGTTCAATCGTGGGGAACCGAGGCAGGAGGGATTTATGGGCGCACACGAAAGCATGGAGCACGCCGAGCACGCCGAACACGCGTCCGGCTCGAACAAGAAGATCGCGCTCCTGATCGCCGTGCTGGCGCTGTTTCTGGCGATCTCGGAGACGCTCGGCAAAGGCGCCCAGACCGAATCGATCAGCAAGAACGTCGAAGCCGCCAACCTGTGGGCGTTCTTCCAGGCCAAGAGCATCCGCCGCACCGTGATGCTGACTGCTGCCGAGCAGGGCAGGCTGACGCTGGCGGGCACGGCCGACGATGCCATGAAGGCGACGGTGCAGAAACAGATCGATGACTGGACCAAGACCGCGCAGCGCTACCGCTCCGAGCCCGAGACCGGCGAAGGCACCGAGCAGCTCGCCGCGAAGGCCAAGCACGCCGAGCACGCGCGCGACGAGGCGACAGCCAAATACCACCATTTCGAGCTGGCATCGGCAGCCTTCCAGATCGGAATCGTGCTGGCGTCGGCCACCATCATCACCGGCATGCTGGCGCTGGCCTATGTCAGCGGGGTGCTGACGATCGCCGGCCTGATCATGACCGCGCTCGGCCTGTGGTGGCCGCATCTGTTGCACTTGCACTAGGGAGCGGAGATCGCTGTCCTCTCGGCGTCATTGCGAGGAGCGAAGCGACGAAGCAAGTTTCTGGATTGCTTCGCTTCGCTCGCAATGACGGAAGAACCAGATAAGCCCACTCAATAAGCTCACCGCGCCTGGTGCACGCTCCTGCGGAAACGCTGGACCATGCGCAGCGTGCGATAGGACCACCCCTCGCCGTTGCCGGCGATCAGCTCGCGGATGCGCCGCTTGATCGGGTCAACCAGCTCGGCAGCCTTGGCACGCACCTTCAGCACCAGAACGTAGATTCGCTCGAACCAGTGCATCTCCAGAAGCTTGGCGCGGGTCACGTCGAACACGAAGGCGGTGACGCCGACACCGACCAGCTTTGCGAACACGATCATGAAGAACGCGCTGGTCCAGTATTCGTGGGCAAGCAGCCAGAGGCCGACCAGCTTGAGCGGAAACAGCGGAACGACGGGGACCGCGAACACGATCAGCGTCATGGCTGGCGACAATGCATTGACGCGCTCCGTCAGCCATTGCTTGAAGCGCGCCAGCGGGATCGCTGCGACGACCCGGGCGACGATCGGCTCGAGATGGTCCCACAGCCAAGCTTCGATCAGGAAGATGATCGCAAGCAGAACCCAGACCGGTTGAAGCAGGCGGCGCAGCATATGTTTCCCGCCCGGTTCGGTGCTGGGCGCGCGGTTACATATGGATGGCCCGCTTGCCGACTGCAAGCGCGGCTTCCTTGACGGCTTCCGAGCGGGTCGGGTGCGCATGACAGGTGCGTGCGAGATCTTCCGCACTGCCGCCAAACTCCATGAGAACACAGGCTTCATGGATCATTTCGCCGGCTTCGCGACCGATAATGTGCACGCCGAGCACGCGATCGGTCTTCGCATCTGCGAGGATCTTCACAAAGCCGTCAGTGGTCTGGTTGACCTTGGAGCGGCCGTTGGCGGTGAACGGAAACTTGCCGACCGTATAGGCCACGCCTGCCTGCTTCAGCTCTTCTTCGGTCTTGCCGACGGAGGACACTTCCGGCGTCGTGTACACGACGCCGGGAATGACGTCGTAGTTCACGTGACCGGCCTGCCCTGCGATGATCTCCGCCACCGCAACGCCCTCGTCCTCGGCCTTGTGCGCCAGCATCGGGCCTGCGACGACGTCGCCGATGGCATAGATGCCCTTCACGCTGGTGGCGAAATGCGCGTCGATCTGCACGCGGCCGCGCGCATCGAGCGCGACGCCGGCTTCCTTCAGGCCGAGACCCTCGGTGTAGGGTACGCGGCCGATGCAGACGAGCACGACGTCGGCTTCCAGAGTCTCGGCGTTACCGCCGGCGGCGGGCTCGACCGTCGCCTTCAGCGTCTTGCCGGAGGTGTCGACCGCGGTGACCTTGGCGCCGAGCTTGAACGCAAAGCCCTGCTTTTCCAAAATGCGCTGGAACTGCTTGGCGATCTCGCCGTCCATGCCGGGCAGGATGCGGTCGAGGAATTCGACCACGACGACCTCGGCGCCCAGGCGATGCCAGACCGAGCCGAGCTCGAGACCGATCACGCCGGCGCCGACGATCAGCAGCTTGCCGGGGACCTTGTCCAGCGACAGCGCGCCGGTCGAGGACACGATGCGCTTCTCGTCGATATCGATCCCCTTGAGGCGCGCGATGTCCGAACCGGTGGCAATGACGATGTTCTTCGTTTCGATCGCCTGCGACTTGCCGTCGGCGGAGACTTCCACCTTGCCGGTGCCCAAGATCTTGCCGGTGCCCTTGAGCACGTCGATCTTGTTCTTCTTCATCAGGAACTCGACGCCCTTGACGTTGCCGTCGATGCCCTGCTGCTTGAAGTTCATCATCGCCGGCAGATCGAGCTTCGGCGCGGAAACGCTCACGCCCATCTTGGCGAAGGAATGGCCGGCTTCCTCGAACATCTCGGATGCGTGCAGCAGCGCCTTGGAGGGCATGCAGCCGACATTGAGGCAGGTGCCGCCCAGCGTTGCATTCTTTTCGACCACGGCGACTTTCATGCCGAGCTGAGCTGCACGCACCGCGCAAACATAACCGCCCGGTCCGGTGCCGATGACGACGAGATCGTAGGTAGCCATGAGAGAAAGTCCCGTAAGGTTAGGCGTGATGAGGATGTGTCAGCGTCCGCCGGCGCATCAGCGTCCGCCGGACACATCGAGAATGGCCGAGGTGACGTAGGAGGCCTCGTCCGAGATCAGCCAGACGATGGCATTGGCGATCTCGTCGGCGGTGCCGACGCGCTTCATCGGCACCATGTGGGCCAGGCGATGGGCGCGGTCGGGCTCGCCGCCGGCGGCGTGGATCTCGGTGTCGATCAGGCCGGGACGGATCGCGGCGACGCGAATGCCTTCGTTCGCGACCTCATGACCGAGGCCGACGGTGAAGGAATCCACCGCGCCCTTGGATGCGGCGTAATCGACATAGGTGTTGGGGGCGCCGAGGCGGGCTGCGACAGACGAGAGGTTGACGATGACGCCGCCCTTGCCACCGTGCCTGGTCGACATCCGCTTGATGGCCTCGCGCGCGCAGAGGATAGAGCCGGTGACGTTGACTGCCATCACGCGCTGGATGCGCTCGGCCGACATCTCGTCGACCCGCACGCCGCTCTTGCCGACGATGCCGCCATTGTTGACGAGCGCCCCGAGCGTGCCGAACTTGTCGGCTTCCTTGAACAGGTTGAGGATATCGCTTTCCTCGGCGACATCGCATTTCACCGCGATGGCCTTGCCGTTGCTGGCCGCGATCTGCGCGACCACCTCGTCGGCGGCCTGCTTGTTGCTGGCGTAGCCGACCACGACGCGGTAGCCGCGCGCGGCCGCCGCAATCGCGGTCGCCCGCCCGATGCCGCGGCTGCCGCCGGTGATGACAACGACTTTATCCGTCACGCGCGCCTCCATGGTTCGACCCGCGCCGTCGCGAATGGCGACGGCGCTTGCAGAGCTCTAGGGATCAGAGATCGAGCACCAGCCGCGCCGGATCTTCCAGGCTCTCCTTGACGCGGACCAGGAAGGTGACGGCTTCCTTGCCGTCGATGACGCGGTGATCGTAGGACAGCGCCAGATACATCATCGGGCGCACCTCGATCTTGCCGCCGACGACCATCGGCCGCTCCTGGATCTTGTGCATGCCGAGGATGCCGGATTGCGGCGCGTTCAGGATCGGGGTGGACATCAGCGAGCCGTAGATGCCGCCATTGGTGAGGGTGAAGGTGCCGCCCTGCATCTCGTCGATCTTGAGCTGGCCGTCACGGGCGCGGCGGCCGAAATCGGCGATGCTCTTCTCGATGTCGGAGATCGACTTGTGGTCGCAATCGCGCACGACGGGGACCACGAGGCCCTTGTCGGTGCCGACGGCGACGCCGATGTGGTAATAGTTCTTGTAGATCAGGTCGGTGCCGTCGATCTCGGCGTTGACAGCCGGAATGTCCTTGAGCGCCTGCACGACGGCCTTGGTGAAGAAGCCCATGAAGCCGAGCTTGGCGCCGTGCTTCTTCTCGAACGCGTCCTTGTAGTGCGCGCGCAGCGCCATGACGTTGGTCATGTCGACCTCGTTGAAGGTCGTGAGCATGGCGGCGGTGTTCTGCACGTCCTTGAGGCGGCGCGCGATGGTCTGGCGCAGGCGGGTCATCTTGACGCGCTCTTCGCGGGCGGCGTCATCGGCCGGCGACGGCGCGCGGACCTGCACGGCGGCGGCGGGCTGGTTGACCGGGGTCGGCGCAGAGGCGGCGCGCTCGATCGCAGCCAGCATGTCGCCCTTGGTGACGCGGCCGTCCTTGCCGGAGCCGGGAACTGTCGAAGCGTCGATGCCGGTCTCGGCCGAGAGCTTGCGCACGGACGGGGCGAGCGGCGCATCGGCGGGCGGCGCCTTCGGCGCAGCGGCGGCAACAGCCGGTGCTGCAGCGGCGGGCGCCGGCGCGGCGGCAGGCTTGGCAGGCGCGGCGGCGGGCTTGGCTGCACCGGCACCCTCGGTGATCTGGCCGAGCAGTGCACCGACCGCAACGGTCGCGCCATCGGCAGCGATGATCTCGCTCAGCGTGCCCGCGGAGGGCGCGGGGACTTCGATGGTGACCTTGTCGGTCTCGAGCTCCACCAGGGGCTCGTCGACGGCGACGGGATCGCCGGCCTTCTTGAACCAGCGGCCGATGGTGGCCTCGGTGACGGATTCGCCGAGCGTCGGCACACGAATTTCAGTCATGGTCTTTTCCTTAAGGGATCGCCAATGCGGTCGTGAATTTCAGGTGTCATCGGCCGGCGAAAAAGGCAGGCCATCCAGCGAGCGGGGCGTTCGCATCACGAGAACGCCACGACCTACCGGATGCCCCGCTCCGGTGCGCGGCGCGCACGAGGCGGGGCATGACGCAGTCCAAAAAGTTCAGCTCAGTGCTTCGTCCAGGAACGCCTTCAACTGCGCCTGATGCTTGGACATCAGACCCGTTGCGGTCGCGGCGGAGGCAGCGCGGCCGACATAACGCGGACGCCGGCTCGCACCGTTCACCTGGTTGAGCACCCATTCCAGATAAGGCTCGATGAAGTGCCAGGCGCCCATGTTGCGGGGCTCCTCCTGGCACCACACCACTTCGGCCTTCTTGAAGCGCGACAGCTCGGCCACCAGCGCCTTCAGCGGCACGGGGTAAAGCTGCTCGATGCGCATCAGATAGATGTCGTCGATGCCACGCTTCTCGCGCTCCTCGTAGAGGTCGTAATAGACCTTGCCGGAGCACAGCACGATGCGGCGGATCTTCTCGTCGGGGACGAGCTTGATCGCCTCGTTCGGCAGCATCTGGGCGTCATCATAGAGGATGCGGTGGAAGGTCGTGCCCTTCGCCAGCTCCTCGAGACGCGACACCGCCCGCTTGTGACGCAGCAGCGACTTCGGCGTCATCATGATCAGCGGCTTGCGGATCTCGCGGTGCAGCTGCCGGCGCAGCACATGGAAGTAGTTGGCCGGCGTGGTCGGGTAGACCACCTGGATGTTGTCTTCCGCGCACATCTGCAGGAAGCGCTCGAGGCGCGCCGAGGAGTGCTCCGGTCCCTGGCCCTCGTAGCCGTGCGGCAGGAGGCAGACGAGGCCGGACATGCGCAGCCATTTGCGCTCGCCCGAGGAGATGAACTGGTCGAACACGACCTGCGCGCCGTTGGCGAAGTCGCCGAACTGGGCTTCCCACAGCGTCAGCGTGTTCGGCTCGGCGAGCGAATAGCCGTATTCGAAGCCGAGCACGGCTTCTTCCGACAGCAGCGAGTTGATGACCTCGTAATGGCCCTGCTCGTTGCCGAGATGGTTGAAGGGCGTGTAGCGGCTCTCGTCCTCCTGGTCGATCAAGACCGAATGGCGCTGCGAGAACGTGCCGCGTTCCGAATCCTGTCCGGACAGGCGGACGTGGTGGTTTTCGTTGAGCAGCGAGCAGAACGCCAGTGCCTCGCCGGTCGCCCAGTCGATGCCGTTGCCGCTCTCGATCGCCTTGGCGCGGTTATCGAGGAAGCGCTGAATGGTGCGGTGGACGCGGAAGCCGTCCGGCACCTTGGTGATCTTGCGGCCGATGTCTTTCAGGATCGGCAGGTCGACGCCGGTGACCCCGCGGCGCGCATCCTCTTCCTGGTCGGCGATCTTGAAGCCCGCCCACTTGCCGTCGAGCCAGTCGGCCTTGTTGGGCTTGTAGGAGGTGCCGGCCTCGAACTCGGCATCGAGCCGGGCGCGCCAGTCGGCCTTCAGCTTGTCGACCTCGCCCTCGGTGACGACGCCTTCGGCGATCAGGCGCTTGGAGTAGAGCGTGAGGGTCGAGGGATGGGCCGCGATGCGCTTGTACATCACCGGTTGGGTGAACGCGGGCTCGTCGCCCTCGTTGTGGCCGTAGCGGCGATAGCACCACATGTCGATGACGACTGGCTTGTGGAACTTCTGTCGGAATTCGGTCGCGACCTTGGCCGCGAACACGACGGCCTCCGGGTCGTCGCCGTTGACGTGGAAGATCGGCGCGTCGATCATCTTCGCCACATCCGACGGATAGGGCGAGGAGCGCGAGTAACGCGGATAGGTGGTGAAGCCGATCTGGTTGTTGACGATGAAGTGCACCGAGCCGCCGGTGCGGTAGCCCTTCAGGTCGGACAGGCCGAAGCATTCGGCGACCACGCCCTGGCCTGCGAACGCGGCGTCGCCGTGCATCAGCAGCGGCATCACGGAGATGCGCATGTCCGGAGGATCGCCGTGCTGGTCCTGCTTCGCACGCACCTTGCCGAGCACCACGGGATCGACGATCTCGAGATGCGAGGGGTTGGCGGTCAGCGACAGATGGATGCGGTTGCCGTCGAACTCCCGGTCCGAGGAGGCGCCGAGGTGATATTTGACGTCGCCCGAGCCTTCGACCGCGTCTGGATTGGCCGAGCCGCCCTTGAACTCGTGGAACAGGGCGCGGTGCGCCTTACCCATCACCTGCGTCAGCACGTTGAGGCGGCCGCGATGCGGCATGCCCAGCACGATCTCCTTCACGCCGAGATTGCCGCCGCGCTTGATAATCTGCTCCAGCGCGGGGATCAGGGCTTCGCCGCCGTCGAGGCCGAAGCGCTTGGTGCCGGTGAACTTGGTGTCGCAGAACTTTTCGAAGCCCTCGGCTTCGACCAACTTCTGCAGGATCGCGCGGCGCCCTTCGCGGGTGAACGAGATCTCCTTGTCCGGTCCCTCGATGCGCTCCTGGATCCAGGCCTTTTGCGCGGCGTTGCTGATATGCATGAACTCGACGCCGAGCGTCTGGCAGTAGGTGCGCTCGCAGATCGCGGTGATCTCGCGCAGCGTGCCGTATTCGAGACCGAGCACGTGATCGAGGAAGATCTTGCGGTCGAAATCGGCCTCGGTGAAGCCGTAGGTGCGCGGATCGAGCTCTTCGCGGTTGCGTGGGGCTTCGATGCCGAGCGGATCGAGCTTGGCATGGAAGTGGCCGCGCATGCGGTAGGAGCGGATCAGCATCAGGGCGCGGACGGAGTCGCGCGTGGCCTGGAGCAGGTCGGCAGAGGAGAAGTCGGCGCCCTTCTCGCTTCCCTTCGCCTGCGCCCTGGCGGCGATCTTGGCACCGACCGCCTTCTCGACCTCGGCCCAATTGCCGTCGAGGGCGGAGGTCAGATCATCCTGCGGCGTCAGGGGCCAGTTGTCGCGCTCCCAGGACGGACCTTCCGCGTTCTTGCTGATGTCGGCGGGCGCGTCGTTCAGGCTCTTGAAGAACTCCTGCCACTCGGGATCGACCGAAGACGGGTTCTTCTCGTAGCGGGCGTAGATTTCGTCAATGTAGGTGGCGTTTGTGCCCTGCAAAAAGGATGACAAGGCAAAGGCTGCGTTCGCGTCCTGGCGAGACATATGGAGTTCCTGGCGATTTAGGTTCGCGCATAACAAACGGCGCTGGCGCCGAGCTCCCCGGCAGAGGCTCGGCGCGACAGGCACCCTTTACCCTATTTGCTGCGAAACTTCGCCCGGAAAAGCACGAAGAACTGAATTAGCCTTTCAACTTTTCGGCAAGCGTGTGGCCGAGCCGCGCGGGCGACGGGGACACTGTAATCCCTGCCGATTTCATCGCCTCGGTCTTGGAGCCGGCATCACCCTTGCCGCCCGAGATGATCGCGCCGGCATGGCCCATGCGGCGGCCGGGAGGGGCGGTCACACCGGCAATGAAGCCGACCATCGGCTTCTTGCGCCCGCGCTTGGCCTCGTCCTTGAGGAACTGGGCGGCGTCCTCCTCGGCGGAGCCGCCGATTTCGCCGATCATGATGATCGATTCGGTCTTGGGATCGGCAAGCAGCATTTCCAGCACGTCGATGAATTCCGTGCCCTTGACCGGGTCGCCGCCGATGCCGACCGCGGTGGTCTGGCCGAGACCTTCCTGCGAGGTCTGGAACACGGCTTCATAGGTCAGGGTGCCGGAGCGGGAGACGATGCCGACCGAGCCGGTCTTGAAGATGTTGGCCGGCATGATGCCGATCTTGCACTCGCCGGCGGTCATGACGCCCGGGCAATTCGGCCCGATCAGGCGGGACTTGGAGCCGAGCAGCGAGCGCTTCACCCGCACCATGTCGAGCACGGGGATGCCCTCGGTGATGCAGACGATCAGCGGGATCTCGGCATCGATGGCTTCGCAGATCGCATCCGCCGCGCCCGGCGGCGGCACGTAGATCACCGACGCGTCGGCGCCGGTCTTCTCACGCGCCTCGCGCACGGTGTCGAACACCGGCAGGCCCAGATGCGTCGAGCCGCCCTTCCCCGGCGAGGTGCCGCCGACCATCTTGGTGCCGTAGGCAATCGCGGCCTCGGAGTGGAAGGTGCCGTTCTTGCCGGTGAAGCCCTGGCAGATGACCTTGGTGTTCTTGTCGATCAGGATGGACATCAGTTACTTCCTCGGCTGACGGTGAGTGTGAAGGCCCCGGAGCGCTTGTTGTCCTGCAGGCCATATTGAAGAACGAATTTCATCGGTCGTCCCGAAATCGACTTTTCGCCACGGGTGATGACGGAGACGTCAAAGGACTGCGCAGTCGGTTGCGGCAGATCGAAGGCGGCTCGGAGGCGGGTCGCCAAGCTCGCCATGTCGTCGGCATAGGACACGAAGCGGCATTCCGTCACCGGCGCTCGCCTTGAAGACGCCGACACGATGAGAATGGTGCCGCCGCTGCCGAGCTTTCGCAGCCCGATCTGGCGCGCATACTTTCCGTCGTTGTCGGAATCATAATTGAAAGCGTCGTAAGGCATCTTCAGCGCGCGCTTGGCGAGGCCGTCCACGGTCTCCGAACCATTGACGCAGAGATCGTTGACGGCGTTGAACAGGACCTCATTTTCATCGGCGCCCGCCCTCGCCGCTGATACTGCGGCAGCAAGAGCCACTCCCGAAAGCAACGCGGCATTCGCTATCACGCGGCACCGTCCAGGTAGACGTTTGTCATCGACCCGCACCTGCCTCAGTGGGCCCGTCGATAGACGCCCGTGAGCACGTCGGCCCAACCTTCCGCGTCCGGCGAGAACTGGATCTTCATCGAGTAGGAATTGTCGTCGATGATTTCGTAGACATGGCGCGCATTGCCGCGGAGCGAGCCGCGCACCAGCGTCAGGGTCTTGCCGACCCACCCGCCCGAGGCGGGCGAGGGCGGCGTGTAGCCGAGCGAATCGTACCAGAACAGTTTGTAGGTCCGGTCGTCGCGGTCGTAGGTGAAGATGCCGTGGGTGGCGAAGGCCTGCTTGCCGTCGCGCATCTGGACGCTGTCCTGAATCAGATAGAATCCATTGAGGTCCATGCGCGCAACGACGCGGGAGGTGGCCGGCCCGCCCTCCGTCCAGCGCGACGGGAAGACCGTCTCTTCGCCATCCCATTCGCCGGCAAACGCGGCCAGGCGCGCGTGTTCGGGGAGCGGAGATGATGCGGCGAGATGGTCCTGGGCCATGGCCTTAGCCTCCCTTGACGGCCTTCACGATTTTCTGCGCGGCGTCGTCGAGATTGTCGGCCGGCACCACGTTCAGTCCGGACTCGCTGATGATCTTCTTGCCGAGCTCGACATTGGTGCCTTCGAGGCGAACAACCAAAGGCACGCTGAGGCCGACCTCGCGGACGGCGGCGGTGACGCCCTCGGCGATCACGTCGCACTTCATAATGCCGCCGAAGATGTTGACCAGGATGCCCTTCACGTTGGGATCGGCGGTGATGATCTTGAACGCGGCCGCGACCTTCTCCTTGCTGGCGCTGCCGCCGACGTCGAGGAAGTTCGCCGGCGCCATTCCGTAGAGCTTGATGATGTCCATCGTCGCCATGGCGAGACCGGCGCCGTTGACCATGCAGCCGATGTTGCCGTCGAGCGTGACGTAGTTGAGGTCGTATTTCGACGCCTCGATTTCCTTGGCGTCTTCCTCGGTCTCGTCGCGCAGCGCGAGCACCTCGGGATGACGGAACAGCGAATTGTCGTCGAACGACACCTTGGCGTCGAGCACACGGAGCTGGCCCTGCTTGGTGACGACCAGCGGGTTGATCTCCAGCATCGCCATGTCCTTGGCAATGAAGGCGGCGTACAGCTGGGCGGTGAGCTTCTCGGCCTGCTTGGCGAGATCGCCGGTGAGGTTCAGCGCCTTCGCGACCGTGCGGCCGTGATGGCCCATGATGCCGGTCGCGGGATCGACCGAGAAGGTCACGATCTTCTCGGGGGTGTTGTGCGCGACCTCCTCGATGTTGACGCCGCCTTCGGTCGAGACGACGAAAGAGACGCGCGAGGTTTCGCGATCGACCAGGATCGAGAGATAGAACTCCTTGTCGATGTCCGAGCCGTCCTCGATGTAAAGGCGGTTGACCTGCTTGCCGGCGGGGCCGGTCTGCACGGTCACCAGCGTCGCCCCCAGCATCTGCTTGGCGAACTCGGCAACTTCCGCGGCGGACTTGGCGATGCGGACGCCGCCCTTGTCCCCTGCGCTGGCTTCCTTGAACTTGCCCTTGCCGCGGCCGCCGGCATGGATCTGGCTCTTCACCACCCAGACGGGCCCCGGCAGCGCCTTGGCGGCAGCCTCGGCGTCCGCAGCCTTGAGCACCGGCACGCCCTTTGAGATCGGCACGCCGAACTCGTTCAGCAGCGCTTTGGCCTGATATTCATGGATATTCATATGGTCGCTCCCTGAACCCCCGGGCGGCGCCCTCGCGAGGCCGCATCATTCTTTGGCTTGGCATACCATATACCAAAGGAACTACAACCCGGATTGTCGTCGAAATCTCTGGACTGCCGGTCCGGAGCCGCCACACCCTCGACGGGACTTGGCCTGTCCTCCGGAAGTGAAACCGCCGAAGATCGGGCTTCGATCTTCGGCGGAGATGACTTGAATTACTTGCCGAGAAGATCGGGGGCAATCTTCTTGCAGGCGTCCACCAGACCCTGCACCGCGCCGACCGACTTGTCGAAGGCCTCGCGGTCCTTGCCGGCGAGCTCGATCTCGACCACCCGCTCGACGCCCTTGGCCCCGATCACGACCGGTACGCCGACATACATGTCCTTCACGCTGTACTCGCCGTTGAGGTAGGCGGCGCAGGGCAGCACGCGCTTCTTGTCCTTCAGATAGCTCTCCGCCATCGCGATCGCGGACGCGGCCGGCGCATAGAAGGCGGAGCCGGTCTTGAGCAGGTTGACGATCTCGGCGCCGCCGTTGCGGGTACGGTCGACGATCTCGTCGAGACGCGCCTGCGAGGTCCAGCCCATCTTGACGAGGTCGGGCAGCGGGATGCCGGCGACGGTGGAGTACTTCACCAGCGGCACCATGGTGTCGCCATGGCCGCCGAGCACGAAAGCGGTGACGTCCTCGACCGAGACATTGAACTCGTCGGCCAGGAAGTAGCGGAAGCGCGCGGAGTCGAGCACGCCGGCCATGCCGACGACCTTCTTGTGCGGCAGGCCTGAAGCCTTCTGCAGCGCCCAGACCATGGCGTCGAGCGGGTTGGTGATGCAGATGACGAAGGCGTCGGGCGCGTACTTCTTGATGCCGGCACCGACCTGCTCCATGACCTTGAGGTTGATGGAGAGGAGGTCGTCGCGGCTCATGCCCGGCTTGCGCGGCACGCCGGCGGTGACGATGCAGACCTTGGCGTTGTCCAGCGCCTCGTAAGAGTTCGCGCCGGTATAGTGCGCGTCAAAACCGTCGACCGGCGAGGACTGCGCGATGTCGAGCGCCTTGCCCTGTGGCACGCCCTCGGCGATGTCGAACATCACCACGTCGCCCAGTTCCTTCAGGCCGATGAGGTGAGCCAGCGTTCCGCCGATCTGACCGGAGCCAATCAAAGCAATCTTGTCGCGCGCCATGTGAACCTGTCCTTTGGAGACGTAAGGAGGGGAAACTGAGTGGGTGGTTATCCCTTTCGCTTCCCCCGTTCAAGTCGGTGGATGCCCATTTGTCGGGCTTGCCGAGAGAGCCGCCAGCCACATCCTCGTCATTCCGGGCTCGCCGCTTCGCGCCCCCCGGAGTGACGGCGCTGGCACATAGGACTTAAGTCTCGACCAGGCCCTTGGTCGAGCCGCTCGCGGTGGAATCCTTGCGGCCATGAGCCAGCGCCAGATAGGATTCCGAACTCATTTCGATCAGGCGCGAGGCGGTCCGCTTGAATTCGTTGGCCTCGTTGCCCTCGGTCGCGAGGTAGAGCGAGATCGGGTTGGCGTCGGCCGAGGCCATCAGCTTCACGGCGTTGTCATAGAGCGCATCGATGAGCGTAATGAAGCGCTTGGCGGCGTTGCGCTGGGAGAGGTCCATCACTGGAATATGGTCGACCAGGATGGTGTGATAGTCGTGCGCCAGCCTGAGGTAGTCGGAGGCGCCGAGCGGCTTCTCGCAGAGGTCGGCGAACGAGAACCGCGCCACGCCATGGGCCGAGCATGGCACGTGCAGGATGCGGCCCTTGATGGAGATGTCGCGCGGCCTGCATTTGGCGCCGCCCGACATCCGCTTCCAGGCGCGGTCGAGCGCGGCGTCCGCGTCACTATCCGCCGGCGTCAGCCACATCGGCACGCCCTGCAGCTTCTCAAGACGGAAGTCGGTGCGTGCATCGAGCCGCGCGACGTCCATGTGATCGGTGATCTGCTTGATGAAGGGCAGGAACAGCGAGCGGTTCAGGCCGCCTTTGTAGAGATCGTCGGGCGCGACGTTGGAAGTCGCGACCACGACGGTGCCGAGCTCGAACAATTTCGCGAACAGGCGTCCCAGGATCATCGCGTCGGCGATGTCGGTGACGTGGAATTCGTCGAAGCAGAGCAGCCAGCTCTCCTCGAAGATCGCGTTCGCGGTCAGCGCGATGACGTCGCCGTCGGCGATCTCGCCGCGCGCGATGCTCTGGCGATAGTCGTAGATGCGCTCATGCGCTTCCGCCATGAACTCGTGGAAATGCGCCCGACGCTTGTGCTCGACCGAGGAGTGCTGAAAGAACAAGTCCATCAGCATGGTCTTGCCGCGGCCGACCTCGCCATGGATGTAGAGCCCGCGCGGCGCCTCGTCCTTGTCATTGCCGCCGAACAGGCGGGCGAGCAGGCCCTGCTTGCGCTGCGGCTTGTAGGTGGCAAGCCGCTGGTCGAGCGCCGCATAGGCTTCGGCGACCTCGGCCTGCGCGGCATCGGGCTCGATCGCGCCGGATGCGATCTCGGCCTGGTAGGCCTCGCGGAATGGGGAACTCGGGGTCGAGAGCATGGTCCTTTACCGCCAGAGAGCGGCGGAAATTGCAAGTCGTGAAATGAGGTCAGAGGTATGCGCTTTCGTGTCCTGGAGGCGGCAGCGGTCTTGCCCGCTGCGCTGACGGACCTTCCATGTCGCTCGTCCTATGTCGTTGGTCGCGGAGCGACGGGCCCCGGCTCGACGTCCGGGGCACGACAGCGAGCTAGGCGCACAGCTCGTAGGCGTCCTCGACCACATACGGTCCGCCGCCGGTCGATGCGCGCGACGAGAACAGCACGAAACGTTCCGCCATGAACGCCTTGCTCGGGAAGTAGCCGCGCAGCGAGAGATAGTCGGCGACGTCGCGGTCGGACGCATCATGCAGGCGGGCCAGCGTGACATGCGGGATGAACTTGCGTCCTTCCGGATCAAGGCCGATCCGCTGCATCATGCGTTCGAGCTCGGCCTGCAATTCCATCAGCGGCTTGCTCGGCGCGATGGTGGCGACCACCGCGCGCGGCTTGCGGCCGCCGAAGCTGGTCAGGCCCTGCACCTTCACCTCGAACGGCTTGCGGTCGACGCGAAACAGCAAGGAGGCGATCTCGTTGGCGGAAGCGCCGTCGATGTCGCCGATGAAACGCAGGGTGACGTGATAATTCTCGGGATCGATCCAGCGGGCGCCGGGAAGGCCGCCCCTCAAGTTGGAAAGCGACTGGCCGATCTCGGCCGGAATTTCCAGACCCGTGAACAAACGCGGCATCGTTTCGCACTCCCGATGCTTGGGTACAGCCCTCGAGGCAGGACCATATCCAAATTAGAGCCGGCGACGAATCACCGGTACCCTGATTCCTATCGCAGTTGTGTGACTCTGCGAAGCTTCGCCCACCTCACTCCGGTAAAACCCTGGGAATTAAGGTTGCCGCTGCCTGCTTTCAACGCCGCTGCTCAGCGATCGTGCCAATGAATGCCTCCACCGCGGGCATGATCCTGCCGACGATGATGTCGATGCCGGCCGCCGTGGGATGAATGCCGTCGGCCTGGTTGAGCGTGGCATCGGCGGCAACGCCTTCGAGGAAGAACGGATAGAGCGGCACGTCGAATTTCTTCGCCAGCTCAGGATAAATCGAATTGAAGCGCGCGGCATAATCGGCGCCGTAATTCGGTGGCGCCAGCATGCCGCACAGCATCACCGCGATCTTGCGCGCCTTGAGCCGCTGGATGATGTCGGTGAGCGCGGCGCGCGTCAGGTCGGGATCGATACCACGCAACGCGTCGTTGGCGCCGAGCTCGACGATGACGCCATCGGTTCCCTCCGGCACCGACCAGTCGAGCCGGTCGCGGCCGCCGGAGGTGGTGTCGCCGGACACCCCGGCGTTGATCATATCGATCTCTATGCCCTTGGTCTGCAAGGCTTTTTTGAGCTTTTGGGGGAACGCCTCCTGCGCCGCAAGGCCGAAACCGGCGCTGAGGGAATCCCCGAGAACCACCAGCCTGATCGGCTTGGCCGGCGGCTGCGCCTGCGCCGGCGCCGCTATCGCCATCGTCATCAAAGCGAGCATCAACACGGCTATGTGCATGAACAATCCGTAACGCCTCTCGACCGCGCTATCGGAGTTGCCATATGACCGGACCATGGACACACGCATCGAAACCTCTTCGCTCGCCGCTACCGACGCGGACACCATCGCCATCTCCAACGTCAATCTTTCATTGGGTACGGGCGCGGCACGCGTTCACATCCTCAAGGATATCAGCCTGCGGGTGGGCCGCAGCGAGGCGATCGGCCTGATCGGCCCGTCAGGCTCGGGCAAATCCACGCTGCTGATGGTCATGGCGGGGCTGGAGCGTCCTGATAGCGGAGAGGTGGTGGTATCAGGCACGGCTTTCAATGCCCTCGACGAGGATGCGCTGGCCCGCTTTCGCGGCCGCCAGGTCGGCATCGTCTTCCAGTCCTTCCACCTGATCCCGACCATGACGGCGCTGGAGAACGTGGCCGTGCCGCTCGAGCTTGCCGGCAATCCCGATGCCGCGAAGCGTGCGGCAGAGGAGCTGCAATCGGTCGGGCTCGGCGACCGCCTGCATCATTATCCGACGCAATTGTCCGGCGGCGAGCAGCAGCGCGTCGCGCTCGCGCGCGCGCTGGCGCCCGATCCGGCGATCCTCGTCGCCGACGAGCCGACCGGCAATCTCGACGAGGCCACCGGAAAGCAGATCGTCGATCTGCTGTTCAGCAAGCACGCCGAGCGCGGCATGACCCTGGTGCTGGTGACGCACGATTCCTCGCTGGCGCATCGCTGCGACCGCGTCATCCGCCTGCGCTCCGGGCGCATCGACACGCAGTCTGCGCCGGCATGAGCACGGTTGCCGAACCTTTCGCGAAGCCCAATGGCGTCGCGCTGTCGCTGCGTTACGCGATGCGCGAATTGCGCGGGGGCTTGCGCGGCTTCTACGTCTTCATCGCCTGCATCGCGCTCGGCGTGATGGCGATCGCCGGCGTCGGCTCGGTGTCGGCGAGCCTCTCCGAGGGCCTTGCGCGGGAAGGCCGCACCCTGCTCGGCGGCGACGTCTCCTTCGTGCTGTTCCAGCGGGAGGCCAAGCCGGAAGAGATCGCGTTCCTGCGCTCGCGCGGCACGCTGTCGACGGCGGCGACCTTGCGCGGCATGGCGCGCTCGGCTGACGGCAAGCTGGCGCTGGTCGAG
Source organism: Bradyrhizobium sp. in8p8 (assembly GCF_000426845.1). Classification (GTDB taxonomy): domain Bacteria; phylum Pseudomonadota; class Alphaproteobacteria; order Rhizobiales; family Xanthobacteraceae; genus Bradyrhizobium; species Bradyrhizobium japonicum_C. The sequence continues at coordinate 64,288 of NZ_AUGD01000003.1, forward strand.
ATGAAGGCCGTCGACGACGCCTATCCGATGCTTGGACAGCTCACGCTGGCACCGCCACTGCCGATGTCCGATCTGCTCGCGGAGCGTGACGGCGCATTCGGCGCCGCTGCCGATCCGGCACTGCTGACCCGGCTGTCGCTGAAGGCCGGCGATCGGGTCACCATCGGCGCGGCAACCTTCCAGATCCGCTCTACCGTCGAAGCCGAGCCGGACAAGCTCGCCGGCGGCATCGGCTTCGGGCCGCGCTTTCTGATCAGCGAGGCGGGCCTGCGCGCCACCGGCCTGATCCAGCCCGGCAGCCTGGTGCGCTGGGTCTACCGGGTCAAGCTGCCGGATGCCGCGAACAGCGAGCGCGCCACCGAGGCCTTCATCGCGGACGCGCGCAACGCCGCGCCGCAGGCCGGCTGGGAGATCCGCAGCCGCTCCAATGCCTCGCCACAGCTCGAACGCAACATCAACCGCTTCACGCAGTTCCTGACCCTGGTCGGCCTGGCCGCGCTGCTGGTCGGCGGGGTCGGCGTTGCCAATGCCGTGAAGAGCCATATCGATCGCCGGCTCGAGGTGATCGCTGCGCTCAAGGCCGTCGGCGCGACCGGTCGCGACGTGTTCGGCATCTACCTGGCGCAGGTCATTCTGCTCGCGGGCATCGGCTCGGTCATCGGCCTCGCGCTCGGTGCCGCCATGCCTTTCGCGATCGTCGGCCTGTTCGGCAAGCTCCTGCCGCTGCCGGTGGTGCCGGCCATGCATGTCGATGAGCTCGCGCTGTCCTTCGTCTACGGCCTCCTCACCGCGCTCGCCTTCGGCCTGTGGCCGCTCGGGCGTGTGCACGACGTGCCGGTGGCCGCGCTGTTCCGTGACACGATCAGCTCGGAATGGCACCGGCTCCGCCTGGGCTATCTCGTGTTCATGGCACTCGTGATCGCGCTGCTCATTGCGGTCGTGATCGGCCTCTCCTTCGACAAGCGCATCGCCGCGGTGTTCGTCGCCTCCTCGGTCCTCGTGTTCGCCCTGCTCCGCGGCATTGCCGCCCTGCTGATGGCGATCGCGCGGCGGCTGCCGCGGTCGCGGCTGCCGATGCTGCGGCTGGCGATTGCCAACATCCACCGGCCGGGCGCGCTGACGCCGTCGGTCGTGCTGTCGCTGGGCCTCGGCCTCGCCGTGCTCGTCACCATCACCCAGATCGACGGCAATCTGCGCCGGCAATTCCTCGCAGCTCTGCCCGACCAGGCGCCGTCCTTCTTCTTCATCGACATCCCGAGCGCGCAGGCCGAGCAGTTCGACGGCTATCTGCGCCGGATTGCCCCCGGCGCGAAGGTGGAGGACGTGCCGATGCTGCGCGGGCGCATCGTCGCCGCGCGCGGCGTTCGCGCCGAGGAGCTCAAGCCGACAACGGATTCCGAATGGGTGCTGCAGAGCGACCGCGGCCTGACCTACACCGGCGAGCTGCCGAAAGGTTCCAAAGTGGTCGAAGGCGAATGGTGGAGCGCCGATTATTCCGGCCCGCCGCTGGTCTCGATGGAGAAGAAGATCGCCGACGGGCTTGGCCTCAAGCTCGGCGACGAGATCGTGGTCAACGTGCTCGGCCGCGACATTCCCGCCAAAATCGGCAATCTGCGCACCATCGACTGGCAGGGCCTCGGCATCAACTTCGTTCTCGTCTTCTCGCCAAACGCATTCAAGGGCGCACCGCATACGCATATCGCGACGCTGACGGAGGCCGGCGGCAATGCCGTGGGCGACGGCAGGATCATCAAGGAGGTCGCGGACGCCTATCCGATGGTCACCAGCGTGCGGGTGCGCGAGGTGATGGAGACGGTCGGCTCAGTGGTCACCAACCTGGCGCTGGCGATCCGCGGCGCCAGTGCCGTCAGCCTGATCTCGGCCATCCTTGTCCTGGGCGGGGCGCTCGCAGCCGGCCATCGTCACCGGGTTTACGATGCGGTGATCCTGAAAACCCTGGGCGCGACGCGGCTGCGGCTGCTCGGCGCCTATGCGCTCGAATACCTCCTGATCGGCCTGGCAACCGCCGTGTTCGGCGTGATCGCCGGCAGCATCGCGGCCTGGATCATCGTGACGCGCCTGATGACGCTGAGCTTCGTCTGGCAGGCCGGCAGCGCGGCCGGCGTGGTGGCAGCGGCACTCGTCGTTACCGTCGGGCTGGGGCTCGCCGGCACGCTGCTGGCGTTGAACAAAAAGCCAGCCACGGTGTTGCGGAATTTGTGACAAAATGTAGCGGGTCGCCGTGCGGGAGCGGAATCGCACGATTCCTGCGATTAACCACGTCCGCTCGTCAGGATTGCGGGCGAGGGCGACATTCAGCCGCGCGTGGACGGTTGCATCGAATGTGTTAGTTTCCCACATATCGAATGGGTTCGGAGTCCCGATTGTGAGCCGGAATTTAGTCGGCTCACATCGGGGTCCGAGATAGAATTTGACGAACCGGCGGCATGGCGACCCTCGTGCCGGACCGGACCAACCAACGGGAATTCGACCATGTCGGACCTAGACCGTAACTACGCTTCTCCTTTCGGCAGGGCCGCCGGGCGTGTTGACGCCGCGACGGTCGATGCCGGCCTGCGCGCCTACATGCTGCGCATCTACAACTACATGAGCATCGGCCTGGCCATCACCGGTCTCGCCGCGCTCGGTGTCTACATGGCTGCCGTGACCGACGTTGCGACCCCGGACGCGGTCCGCGTCGGCAAGCTGTTCCTGACGCCGTTCGGCTACGCGATGTTCGTCAGCCCCCTGAAGTGGCTGTTCATGCTCGCGCCGCTCGCGATGGTGTTCGTGATATCGGCGGGCATCAACCGTCTGGCACCCTCGACCGCCCAGATCCTGTTCTGGGTGTTCTCGGCGCTGATGGGCATCTCGCTCTCGTCGATCTTCCTGGTGTTCACGCACACCTCGATCGTGCGGGTGTTCTTCATCACCGCGGCCACCTTCGGTGCGCTGAGCCTCTACGGCTACACCACCAAGCGTGACCTCACCGGGATGGGCTCGTTCCTGTTCATGGGCCTGATCGGTGTCGTTCTCGCCAGCCTGGTGAACCTGTTCCTGGCCAGCTCGATGCTGCAGTTCATCGTGTCGGTGGTCGGCGTGCTGGTGTTCTCGGGCCTCACCGCCTGGGATACCCAGCGGCTGAAGAACGACTACATCTACGGCTATGCCTCGGCCGGCGGTGACATCGCAGAGCGTGCGGCCATCACCGGCGCACTGTCGCTGTACCTGAACTTCATCAACCTGTTCACGCTGCTGCTGCAGCTCCTCGGCCAGCGCGAGTAGGCGCCCAGCGAGGGAACGACACGGACCCCGGCCGAGAGGCCGGGGTTTTTGTTTGGGCCTGCGGCAGCCACGAACGCCATCATTGCGCGGAGCCCTTGCGACGAAGCGTCCAGGGTCCCTCCGCGGCTGCATTCCAGGATTGCTTCGCTGCGCTCGCAAATGACGGGTGTGGAGGCGGTGCGGCCTCTTCCAGGGCCCGCGGCAAGGCCTTAATCTCCGCCCCATGTCCGCACCCGAAATCAGGCCCACGGCCGAGGCCGACCTCCCCGCCATCACCGCGATCTACCAGCAAGCCGTCCGCGAGGGCACGGCGACGTTTGAGCTGGAGCCTCCTGACCTTGCCGAGATGACGCGCCGCTATCGTGCGCTGGTGGACGGCGGCTACCCCTATCTGGTCGCCATGGTCGATGGACGCGTTGCCGGCTATGCCTATGCGGGCGCCTACCGGCCGCGGCCGGCCTACCGTTTCACGGTGGAGAACTCGATCTATCTCGATCCCTCCTTCCACCGCCGGGGCGTCGGCTCGTTGCTGCTGGAGCGGCTGATCAGCGAGTGCGAGGCGCGCGGCTTCCGCCAGATGATCGCGGTCATCGGCGATTCCGCCAATGCCGGCTCGATCGGCGTTCACACCAAGAGCGGCTTCAAGATGATCGGCACCCATCCAAATGTCGGGCTGAAATTCGGCCGTTGGCTGGATACCGTGATGATGCAGCGCGACCTCGGCGAGGGGGCAAGCACCGTGCCGGTGACGTAACGGCTCCCGTCCTTCCGGGGCACGCGCCGCGCGAGCTCTCGCGACTTCGTCGCGTCCCGGAATGACGGGCAGAGGTCGTCACACCACCGCGAGCTTGCGATCGATCACCAGCAGCACGCGCTCCAGCTCATGGCCGCGGCGCAGGATGAGCCCGGTCGCCGAGATCACGCTGTACATGCCCTGCTTGCGCGCGAGGCGCGGGTCCTTCTCGATGCGGTAGATCGGCACTTCCGAGGCACGGCGATAGACCGAGAACACGGCGCGATCCTTCAGGAAGTCGATCGCGTAGTCGCGCCATTCGCCATCCGCGACCATGCGACCGTAGAGATTGAGAATCCGGTGCAGCTCGAGCCGGTTGAACGTCACCCGGTTTGCCTGCGCATTCAGGGCGGCGGGGCGCGCCGCCGCGCGCTGCTCGCTCGGATCGGCATCCTCCGACATCAGGCTCATGGAAGCGCCTCCTCATCGCCAGCAATGACCGCGTCCGCGAAGACCGCCCCCGGGAACCGCGTTCATGACGATTGCATGATCGCGCCAACCGTTCGTGGCCGCAAGGGGTTCCCCTCAACCCGTCGAATCGGCTGTGCATCGAGACACACGCAGTGGTGGAACTCTGTCGCGGCAAACCGTCACGGGATCGTTAGCAGGAATCATAGTGTCGCCGCTTTTCCGCCTAGCGACTGCCGCCCTGAATTGCGAGAAGATTCGCGTGCGTTGACCCGGTCCTTTCGGTTCCGGATTCCTCAGCCCCCAGCCCCCCGGGGTCGAACAGGATCGGGTCTGTACGCACGGCAAGGAGGGACCAGCGCAAGTTGGTCCTTTTTTGTTTGTGTCGGGATGTTTCCGGCCGCTGTCGTTCCGGAGCGCGCCTCTCGGCGCGAACTATGATGCGCAATTGCGCGTCTGAGAATCCATTTCTCGACTCGTGCGATGAATGGATGGATTTCGGGCCAGCGCTTCGCGCACCCCGAAATGACGCCAATTACCGAGACGTTCTGCCGGCTTCAATGCAGCGAGGTGTACGCCGCGCCCAGCATCGGGCCGGGCTTTTCGCGGCTGCCGTCCTGGACATAGACCACCGCGCCGTCGACGCCGTCGCGGGTGAGGTTCTCGATCGGCACCGTCCAACTTTCCGGACGGCCGGTCCAGTCGCCGACCTTGAGCAGGTTGCGCACCACGTTGTGGTAAGTGACCTGCTGTCCGCGATTCTCGCCACGGGTGATGGCGATCGGCACCGACTTCGCGATCGAGCAGATCCAGACCTCGCCGCGCGAGACCGCGGGCTCTTTGCTCGCCGCCACCGAAACGTTGATCTGCTTGCCGGAAAGCGACATCGTCACCGGCACGCTCATCACGCCAGTGCCCTTGTCTGCCTTGCCGATCGCACGCTCGATCCCGGCGCGGTCGCTGCCAATGACGTGCGTCGAGCCGTTGACGATGACCTGCGGGGTGTAGACTTCGCGGTCGCCGCGCATGCGCGAGTAGGCACGCTGCCGTGCAGAGAAGCGCGAGTCCGCCAGCGTGTCCTTCCAGCCGAGATAGTCCCAATAGTCGATCGGCATGCTTAGCGCGATGATCGATGGGTCCTTGGAGAGATCGCCGATGATCTGATCGGCGGGCGGGCAGGACGAGCAGCCCTGCGAGGTAAACAACTCGACAACAGCACGCGGATCAGCGTGGGCGGGACGGATGACGGCGATGATCGCACAGATGCCGAGAGCTCCCGACCAGAGGGCACCGGACCAACGTGGAATCAGATGAGAAGCCGTCATTGTCGTCATATCGAACGCCGCACACCGTTGCTCGTGAGAAGGGAGATCTTATCGCCGGATGGTCACCGTAGTCTTACGGGCGCGGCACATTCCTCCGTCCAGGCAACCGTCCAAGGGGAGGTTTTCCGCCGGGCGGGCCCATCTGAAGCGCACCGCAAACGCGCGAAGGCGGCCTTTGATAGGCCGCCTTCGTTCAGGCTTCTACTCACTTCGCAGTGAGCCATCGTTCACAAATCCGCGCTTACGCCGCAAGCTTGCGCAGCACGTAGTGCAGGATGCCGCCGTTGCGATAGTAGTCGAGCTCGTCCAGCGTATCGATGCGGCAGAGCAGCGAAACACGCTGCAAAGAGCCGTCGCCGGAGACGATCTCCGCAGTCAGCTTCTGGCGCGGCTTGAGGTCGCCGACGAGGCCGCGCAGCGTGACCTTCTCGTCGCCTTTCAGACCAAGCGACTGCCAGGAGGTGCCTTCCTCGAAGGTCAGCGGCAGCACGCCCATGCCGACCAGGTTGGAGCGGTGGATGCGTTCGAAGCTCTGGCAGATCACGGCGCGAACGCCGAGCAGGCGCGTGCCCTTCGCGGCCCAGTCGCGCGAGGAGCCGTTGCCGTATTCGGCACCGGCGAACACCACCAGCGGCACCTTCTCTTCCTGGTACTTCATGGCGGCGTCGTAGATCGACATCTGCTCGCCGTCGGGCCAGTGCTTGGTGAGCCCGCCCTCCGGAATGTTGCCGTCGGCGCCCTTCAGCATGAAGTTCTTGATGCGGATGTTGGCGAAGGTGCCGCGCATCATCACTTCATGGTTGCCGCGGCGCGTGCCGTACTGGTTGAAGTCGGCGGGGCGCACCTGGTGCTCGCTGAGATATTTGCCGGCGGGCGAGGTGAGCTTGATCGAACCGGCCGGCGAGATGTGGTCGGTGGTGATCTTGTCGCCGAACAGGGCGAGGATACGCGCCTCGACGATGTCGGTGACCGGCTCCGGCTCCTTCTTCATGCCTTCGAAATAGGGCGGGTTCTGCACATAGGTCGAAGACATGTTCCAGCGATAGGTCTCGCTCTCGACCGTCTTGATCTTGCGCCAGTTGGTGTCGCCCTTGAACACGTCGGCGTACTTCTTCTTGAAGATCGACGCGGTCACGAACTTCTTCATGAAGGCGTTGATCTCTTTCGTCGTCGGCCAGATGTCCTTCAGGTACACCGGCTTGCCGTCCTTGCCCTCGCCGAGCGGCTCGGTGGCGAGGTTCTTGGTGACGCTGCCGGCAAGCGCGTAGGCGACGACCAGCGGCGGCGAAGCCAGATAGTTCGCCTGCACGTCCGGCGAGACGCGGCCCTCGAAGTTGCGGTTGCCGGAGAGCACGGCGGCCGCGACGACGCCGTTGTCGTTGATCGCCTTGGAGATCTCCTCGGGCAGCGGACCGGAATTGCCGATGCAGGTGGTGCAGCCGAAGCCGACCAGGTTGAAGCCGACCTTGTCGAGATACGGCTGGAGACCGGAATTGGCGAGATATTCGGCGACCACCTGGCTGCCCGGGGCGAGCGAGGTCTTCACCCACGGCTTGGCCTTGAGGCCCTTCGCAGCCGCGTTACGCGCGAGCAGGCCGGCACCGATCAGGACGCTCGGGTTCGAGGTGTTGGTGCAGGAGGTGATCGCGGCGATCACGACGTCGCCATGGCCGATGTCGAAATTCTTGCCTTCGACAGGGAAGCGCTTGGCAGGCTCCTCGGCCTTCTTGTACTCGCTGGCGAGCGCGAGCGAGAAGCCGTCCGCGACGGTGGGCAGCGCGATGCGGCCTTCGGGACGCTTCGGGCCGGCCATGGACGGCACGACGTCACCGAGGTCGAGCGTCAGCGTTTCCGTGAACACCGGATCGGGCGACTTCGCGGTACGGAACAGGCCCTGTGCCTTGGCATAGGCCTGTACCAGCGCGACGCGCGCGGAAGAACGGCCGGAGGTCTTGAGATAGTCGAGCGCGGCGGCATCGACGGGGAAGAAGCCGCAGGTCGCACCGTATTCGGGCGCCATGTTGGCGATGGTGGCCTTGTCGGCAACGGAAAGGTGGTCGAGGCCGGGGCCGAAGAACTCGACGAACTTGCCGACCACGCCGAGCTTGCGCAGCATCTGCGTCACGGTCAGCACGAGGTCGGTCGCGGTGACGCCTTCCTTCAGCGCGCCCTTCAGCTTGAAGCCGACGACGTTGGGCAGCAACATCGACAGCGGCTGGCCGAGCATGCAGGCCTCCGCCTCGATGCCGCCGACGCCCCAGCCGAGCACCGCAAGGCCGTTGACCATGGTGGTGTGGGAATCGGTGCCGACGAGCGAATCGGGATAGGCGACCTCGAACGTGCCGGTCTTCTTGCCGACCGTCATCTTCTCCTTCTTCGTCCAGACCGTCTGGGCCAGATATTCCAGATTGACCTGGTGGCAGATGCCCGTGCCGGGGGGCACGACGGAGAAGTTCGAGAATGCCTTCTGGCCCCACTTCAGGAACTCGTAGCGTTCCTGGTTCTGCTTGTATTCTTCGGCAACGTTCTTGCCGAAGGCCTTGTTGTCGCCGAAGAAGTTCACGATCACGGAGTGGTCGATGACGAGATCGACCGGAACCAGCGGATTGATCTTCTCGGCATCGCCGCCGAGCTTCTGCATCGCGTTGCGCATCGCGGCAAGGTCGACCACCGCCGGGACGCCGGTGAAGTCCTGCATCAGCACGCGCGCCGGGCGGAAAGCGATCTCATGCTCCAGCGACTTCTTGCGCAGCCATTTCGACACCGCCACGATGTCGTCCTTCTTCACCGAGCGGCCGTCCTCGTTGCGCAGCAGGTTCTCGAGCAGGACCTTCATCGAATAGGGAAGTTTCGAAATCCCCTTCAGACCATTCTTCTCGGCCGTAGGCAGGCTGTAATAGACATAGGTCTTGGCGCCGACCTTGAGGGTCTTTTTGCATTTGAAGCTGTCGAGCGAGGTCATGTAGGAATCCCAATTGTTAGTTATACCCGGCAGGGTATTTTAACACCGTTGGCGTATCAGGCTGGGCCGCTTGCAGGGGCAGGTTGAGTTGCTGCATCAAGTAGTTCCGGGCTTATAGAAGCTTTCTAACCGCGCCGCCACAGCCTCAATCGTGCCGCAGCAATTCGCGAGCCAAAAATTCCCATGCGCTACCCCAAGATTTCCTGAGGCCTGGCTGTGAGCGGAACGACACAAGGCAAGATGCAATTGTCCGGACGCGGGCTCATTTGCGTCCGCGGCGGCCGCGAGGTGTTCTCCGGGCTTGATTTCGCCGCGGCTGCCGGCGAGGCCGTGTCGGTGGTGGGCCGCAATGGCGCGGGCAAGACCTCGCTGCTGCGGCTGATCGCTGGCCTGCTCGTCCCGGCGGCTGGGACCATCGTGCTGGACGGCGGCGACGGCGAGCTGACGCTGCCCGAGCAGTGCCATTACCTCGGCCATCGCGATGCCCTGAAGCCGGCGCTGAGCGTGACTGAAAACCTGACATTCTGGGCCGATTTCCTCGGCGGCGAGCGCGCTGACCCCGCCGAGACCCTCGCGACCGTCGGCCTCGACCACGCCACCCATTTGCCCGCCGGCTTCCTGTCCGCCGGCCAGCGCCGCCGGCTATCGCTGGCCCGGCTGCTGACGGTGCGCCGCCCGGTCTGGCTGCTGGACGAGCCGACCAATGCGCTGGATGTCGCCGGCCAGGACATGTTCGGCGGCCTGATGCGCCAGCACCTTTCGCGCGGCGGGATGATCGTCGCGGCGACCCATGCGCCGCTGGGGATCGAATCGCGGGAGCTGCGGATCGGGGGTGTGGCGTGATTCGGCCCCACCCTCAGCTTTCCGAGCGGCGGGGCCCTGGTCTCACCGTTCCTTCCCCCCTCGCCCATCTCGCACCCGGAAAGCAGGCGTCGCCGCCGGCTCCCAAGCCTCTCCCGCCTGCGGGAGAGACCGGCGCGGAGCGCCGGGAGAGGGTTCTGTCCTCTGGGGGAAACTTCGTTGTCGAGACACCCTCTCCCCAACCCTCCCCCGCAAGCGGCGGAGGGAGCGCACCATCCTCGCAGCTCCAATCCGGCTCCCATGGCTGCCCCGCCGGAAGGGTCATCCCATGACCGCCCTCTCAGCCCTCGTCCGCCGGGACATCAGGATCGCGCTGCGCGTTGGCGGCGGGGCGCTGATCGGCGTGCTGTTCTTCCTGACCGTGGTGGTGCTGATGCCGTTCGCGGTGGGGCCGGATCTGGCGCTGCTGTCGCGCCTGGGGCCGGCGATCCTGTGGCTCGGCGCGCTGCTGGCGAGCCTGCTCACGCTGGACCGGCTGTTCATGGCCGACCACGAGGACGGCTCGCTCGACCTGATCACGATGAGCCGGACGCCGCTGGAACTCGCCTGCGCTGCCAAGGCGCTGGCGCATTGGCTGGCGGCCGGCCTGCCGCTGATTGTCGCAACCCCCGTGCTCGGCCTCCTGCTCAACCTCGACATGGTCGCGACCGGAGCTGTGGCGCTGACGCTGCTGGCGGGCACGCCGGCCCTGACCTTCACCGGCATGATCGGCGCAGCGCTGGCCGTGACGCTGCACCGCGGCGGGCTGCTGATGGCGGTCCTCGTACTGCCGCTGTCCATCCCGGTGCTGATTTTCGGGGTTGCGGCTTCGCAGGCCGTGATCGTCGGCCCCATGACGTTCGGCGCGCCCTTCTCGATCCTCTGCGCGCTGTCGCTGGTCAGCCTCGTCATCGGCCCCTTCGCGGCCGCGGCAAGCCTGCGGCATGGCCTCGACTGAGATGGTCTCGACTGACTTGACCCCGATCAACTTTCGCGACGGACTTTCGTGCTGATTGCCTGAGCGGCTCCCGGTGATTATCAGGATACCATGACGCTGATCGATCTCGCCAATCCCACACGGTTCCTCGCGCTGACGGCGCGGCTGTTGCCGTGGCTCGCGGCCGCGACCGTCATCCTGCTCGCGATTGGCCTCTATCAATCCGCGTCCGCACCGGACGACTACCAGCAAGGCGCGACCGTAAAGATCATGTTCATTCACGTGCCCAATGCCTGGCTGGCGATGTTCGTGTGGGGCGTGATGAGCATTGCCTCGCTGGGCACGCTGGTATGGCGGCATCCGCTCGCCGACGTCGCAGCCAAAGCGGCAGCGCCGATCGGCGCCGCCTTCACCTTCCTTGCGCTGCTCACGGGCTCGCTGTGGGGCCGACCGATGTGGGGCACCTATTGGGAATGGGACGCCCGTCTGACCTCGGTCCTGATTCTCTTCTTGATGTATCTCGGCCTGATGGCGCTGTGGCGCGCGGTCGACGATCCCTCGCGCGCGGCGCGGGCGGCTGCGGTGCTGACCCTGGTCGGCGCGATCAACCTGCCCATCATCAAGTTCTCGGTCGACTGGTGGAACACGCTGCACCAGCCGGCCTCGGTGATGCGCATGGGCGGCTCGGCGCTGGACAAGTCTTTCCTGATCCCGCTGCTGGTGATGGCGATCGCCTTCACGCTGCTGTTCGTCACGCTGCATTTGGCCGCGATGCGCAACGAGATCCTGCGCCGCCGGGTCCGCTCGCTGCAGATGATGCAGGCCAGTCAGAAAGCCGCATGACAATGTCGCTGGGTCCCTACGCGTCTTTCATCGTGACGTCTTACGCGGCTGCCGCCCTCGTGGTCGCCATCCTGATCGGCTGGGTCATGCTCGATTACCGCAGCCAGACGCAGCGCCTTCGCGAGCTGGAGGAGCGCGGCATCACCCGCCGTTCGGGCCGCAGCGCGACGGAGCTGCGATGAGCGATCAGCCGAGCTCCGCTCCGCCGCGGCGCCGCACTTTCCTGATGGTGCTGCCGCTGATTGCATTCCTCGCATTGGCGCTGCTGTTCTGGTTCCGGCTCGGCAGCGGCGATCCCTCGCGGATTCCGTCCGCGCTGATCGGACGGCCGGCGCCGCAGACGGTACTGCCGCCGCTCGAGGGATTGCAGGCTGGCAATGCGCAGGTGCCCGGCCTCGACCCCGCCGCGTTCAAGGGCAAGGTGAGCCTGGTCAACGTATGGGCGTCCTGGTGCGTGCCGTGTCATGACGAGGCGCCGCTCCTGACCGAGCTCGCCAAGGACAAACGCATTCAGCTGGTCGGCATCAATTACAAGGACGCCGCCGACAACGCGCGCCGCTTCCTCGGCCGCTACGGCAACCCCTTCAGCCATGTCGGGGTGGACGGCAACGGCCGCGCCTCGATTGAATGGGGCGTCTACGGCGTGCCGGAAACCTTCGTCGTCGGGCGCGAGGGCAACATCGTCTACAAGCTGGTCGGACCGATCACGGCGCAAAACCTGAAGACCGTGCTGATGCCGGAGCTGGAGAAGGCGCTAAAGGCAAGGTCTTAGCCAAGACCGTCATTGCGAGGAGCCCGCGACAAAACTGCGAAGCAATTTTGCGCTGGCGCGACGAAGCAATCCAGAGTCTCTCCGCGGAACGATTCTGGATTGCTTCGCTGCAATGACGAGCGGAGGGACCGTCACCCCTTACTCACATCCCCCGCCTCGGCTTCGCTGGTCTCCAGCGAGACCGGCTCGAGGTGATGCCGCTTGGTCAACGGCAGCTGGGCGATCGCGAAGATCATGGTCAGCGTCGTGACGCCGAACACCTTGAAATTCACCCAGAAGTCCGTGCTCTGGGTGCGCCACACGATCTCGTTCAGCACCGCCATTCCGGCGAAGAACAGCGCCCAACGCAGCGTGAGAATGCGCCAGCCCTGCGGGGTCAGATTGAACACCTGGTCAAACATCACCGCGATGAAGGAACGGCCGAACAACAGGCCGCCACCGAGGATCGCGGCGAACAGGCCGTAGATGATGGTGGGCTTGACCTTGATGAAGGTCTCGTCGTGCAGCACCAGGGTCAGCGTGCCGAACACCAGCACGACGACGCCCGTCACGATCGCCATGATCGGAATGTGGCGCGTCACCATATAGGACGCGGTCATCGCGACCGCGATCGCCACCATAAAGGCGCCGGTCGCGGCGAACAGATTGAACTTCGCGTTCACGAAGAAGAACACGAGCAGCGGACCGAGTTCGGTCGCGAGCTTGAACATCGGGTGCGGCTGAGTCTTGTCCATTTTTCAGCTTTCGATTCCCGCGATAGCCTTGGCGAAATCGCGCGCGGTGAACGGCGCGAGATCGTCGACGCCCTCGCCGACGCCGATAAAATGCACCGGCAGCTTGAACTTCTCCGCGAGCGCCACCAGGATGCCGCCGCGGGCGGTGCCGTCGAGCTTGGTCATCACGAGGCCGGTGACCCCTGCGGTGCGATGGAACGCCTCGACCTGCGACAGCGCGTTTTGGCCGACGGTGGCGTCGAGCACCAGCAGCACCGCGTGCGGCGCGGTGGCATCCACCTTGCGGATCACGCGCACGACCTTTTCGAGCTCGTTCATCAGCTCGGCCTTGTTCTGCAAGCGTCCGGCGGTGTCGATCAGGAGCACGTCGATGTTCTGCTCCTTCGCCGCGGTCAGTGCGTTGAAGGCAAGGCTGGCCGAATCCGAGCCCTGCGCCCCCGCGATCACGGGTGTCCTTGTGCGCTCACCCCAGACCTTGAGCTGCTCGATGGCGGCTGCGCGAAACGTATCGCCGGCGGCGAGCATCACCTTGCGGCCTTCGGAGGCGAATTTCTGTGAGAGCTTTCCTATCGTGGTGGTCTTGCCGGAGCCGTTGACGCCAACCACGAGGATCACGAACGGCTTCTTGGCCTTGTCGACCTCGAGCGGCTTCGCCACCGGTGCCAGCACCCTCTCGACCTCGGTCGCGACCACGTCCTTGACCTCGTCGGCCGAGATCGCCTTGTCGTACCGTCCGGCGCCGACCGCATCGGCAATCCGTACCGAGACCGCGGTGCCGAGATCGGCGCGCAGCAGCACGTCCTCGATCTCGTCGAGCATGGCGCGATCGAGCTTGCGCTTGGTGACAAGGTCGGCGACCGCAGTCCCGAGCGAGGACGAGGTGCGCTTCAACCCGTTGGACAGGCGGCGCCACCAGCTCAGCTTGGGGGTTTCGGAGGTATCGTTCATGTTGCTCGTGCCGCCGATTCGAAGTTCCTACTCTCTTGCCGCGCGTTCGGTTAGGAACTTCAAATCGAAGAGCGGCACGAGAGATGTTTTCTTGCCATTGCGGCTTTTGGATTTGGCATTCGCTCCGCGCTTGCGGCAAACACCAAGCGAATGCCAAATCCGCCGCACTGGTGTGTTAGCCGTTCCGGCGATTAAACGAAAGTCTTGCAAGTGCTCGATGTTCCCGAATTGACCGCTGACGAGATTTTGTCGCGCGTACTCCATCGCGACGGTTTGATGCTGGTCATCAACAAGCCGGCCGGCCTGCCGGTGCATCGCGGCCCCAAGGGAGGCCCCAACCTGGAGCATTCCTTCGACGCGCTGCGGTTCGGCCTGCCGCGGCCGCCGGTGCTGGCCCACCGGCTCGACAAGGACACGTCCGGCTGCCTCGTGCTCGGCCGCCACCGCAAAGCCACGGCGTCCCTCGGACTGCTGTTCAAGCATGGCAAGATCGGCAAGACCTACTGGACCGTGGTCGAGGGCGGTCCCGCGGAAGACGAAGGCACGATCGACATGCCGCTCGGCCGGCTCAATGCCGAACGCGGCTGGTGGCAGAAGCCGGACCCGGAGGGGCAGAGGGCCATCACCAACTGGAAGGTGTTGGGCCGCGGCGGCGGCCTGACCTGGCTCGCCATGGAACCCGTGACCGGCCGGACGCATCAATTGCGGGTGCATTCAGCCGAGAGCGGTTGGCCAATCTTCGGCGATAACATTTACGGCAACGGACCCCGCTTCGGCGAGCCGCGCCTGCACCTGCATTCCCGCGAGATCGTGGTCCCGATCTCCCGGAACAAGGAGCCGGTCCGCGTCGTGGCCCCGGCCCCGCCGCACATGCACGAGAAGCTCATGGCCTGCGGCTGGAACGGGGAGTAGCGGCGCGCGCCGCCGTCGTTCACCTCTCCCGCTTGCAGAGAGAGAGAGAGAGAGAGCGCCGACGGCCTTCGTGGCGGTCATCGAACCTGATCCGAACACCTCCGGCCATGGTTTACCAAACCTTCAGCGCTCGCCTCTAATGATAGCGGCTGCTTAGAAAAGCTTCCGTAACCGCTCAGGACGAGCCGCGCGTGACGACCAAGGCCGGGCTATCGATCATCGACGAGGTCGAATCCGCGATACGCGCCGGCTCGGCAGAGAAGGGCCTGGCAACGGCCCGCCGCGTCACCGACCTGTTCCTGTCTTCCGCCGGCAGCTTCGACGACGAGCAGATCGCGCTGTTCGATGACGTGCTCGAACGCCTGATCGGCACCATCGAGCTGCGCGCCATCGCCGACATCGGCGCGCGCGTGGCGCTCGCCGAGATCAGCGCGCAGCTGGCGCCGATCGCTCAGGCGCCGCCGTCCGTGATCCGCCGCCTCGCCAACAATGACGAGATCCGCATCGCCGGTCCCGTGCTGCAGGAATCCGCCCGCCTCGACGACGCCGAACTCGTGAAGATCGCCTCGAGCAAGGGCGAGGCGCATCTGCTCGCGGTCGCCGGCCGGTGGTGGCTGAAGGAGATCGTCACGGACGCGCTGCTGGCCCGCCGCTACCCCAGCGTCAGCCGGCGGCTCGCCGCCAATCCGGGCGCGCGCGTCTCGGGCAACGGATTTGCCGTCATCGTCGGACAGGCCGAAAGCGATCCGGAGCTCGCCGTCAGCGTCGGCGTTCGCGTCGATCTGCCGTCGGATCTGCGCCGCCAATTGCTGCGCTCGGCAACCGATGCCGTGCGCACCCGCTTGTTGTCGCGCGCCCCGCCGCATCTGTTCGAGGAAATCCAGAGCGCGATCGCCGCCGTCACCATCGGTGTCGCGCGCGAAATGTCGGGCGTCCGCGATTTGGAAGGCGCCAAGCGCGCCGTTGCAAATCTCAAGGCCGCCGGCCAGCTCGATGAGCCGACGCTGCTCGGATTTGCCAGACAGCGGCGCTACGAGGAGACGATGGCGGCGCTGGCGGCATTGTCAGGATCGACGGTCGAGGTGATCCGTCCGTTGATGCAGAGTCTGCGCGAAGACGGCCTGCTGGTGCCTTGCAAGGCCGCGCAGCTCCGCTGGGAGACGACCGTGGCCGTGCTCGAAAGCCGTTTTGCAACGGGTGCGATGAAGCCGGCGGATCTTGCAAGAGCGCAGGGGCTCTACGCAAGAATGACGACGGAGAATGCCAAGCGGACGCTGCGGTTCTGGCAGGTAAGGGCGTCGTAGACTCGTCTGAGGCAAACGCGGGAGTCGCGCGTTCTTCCCTCTCCCGATGCGGGAGAGGATGGCTCGTCGCGAAGCGGCGAGGCGGGTGAAGGGTCTCTCTCCGTGAGTCCGGCTCTCATTTGAATTCTTGGAGAGGGACCCCTCATCCGGCGCTTCGCGCCACCTGCTCCCACAAGGGGAGAAGGAAGAGGCCAGTCGACTATGTGGTGAGGCGCTCGCCGTCAGTGCTGGCAATTCTCAGCGGCACGATGCTTCCGACCCGCTCGCCAGCCACGGCCACCGGCAGATAATGCTCCGTGCGTCCCTGCCCGGCGCTCTCGATCAGCACGTCGCGCGTTGCACCGACCTCGGCCCGCAGCCGCTGCCGCAGTGCGGCTTCACCCGCTGCACGCAGCCGTTTGGCTCGTTCCTTGATCGCACCGCCGGCAACCTGCGGCATGCGCGCGGCCGGCGTACCGGGCCGCGGCGAATAGGGAAAAACGTGGAGGAAGGTCAGGCCGCATTCTTCGACGAGGTCTAGCGAGCGCGCGAACATCTCCTCTGTCTCGGTCGGGAAGCCCGCGATGATGTCGGCGCCGAGGGCGATGTCCGGGCGCAGCCGGCGGACCGTCTCGCAGAACGCGATGGCGTCATTGCGCGAATGCCGCCGCTTCATGCGCTTCAGGATCATGTCGTCGCCCGACTGCAGCGACAGATGCAGATGCGGCATCAACCGCGCATCGCCGGCGATGGCATCGAGCAGGTCGTTGTCGGCCTCGATCGAATCGATCGAGGAGATGCGCAGGCGCTTCAGCTCCGGCACGTGCCGCAGGATCTGCTTCGTCAGCATGCCGAGCTTCGGCGCTCCCGGAAGGTCTGCACCGTAGCTGGTGAGATCGACGCCCGTCAGCACGATCTCGGCATGGCCGCGCTGGGCGAGCGTCCGCACCTGCTCCACCACGGCGCCCATCGGGACCGAGCGCGAATTGCCGCGGCCGAACGGAATGATGCAGAAGGTGCAGCGATGGTCACAGCCGTTTTGCACCTGCACGAACACGCGGGGCAGGCCGCTCGCATAACCGTCGACGAGATGCGGCGCCATCTCCTTCACCGACATGATGTCGCTGACGGCGATCTTCTCGCCGGCGTCGAGATCGAAGGCGTCGCGGGCCTCGCGCCAGGCTTCGCCGCGCATCTTGTCGTCATTGCCGACGACGCGATCGACCTCAGCCATGTCGGCGAACATCCGGCTTTGCGTCTGTGCCGCGCAACCGGTGACGACGATGCGCGCGCCTGGCCGCTCGCGCTTCAATCTGCGGATCGACTGGCGCGCCTGCGCCACAGCCTCGTTGGTGACAGCGCAGCTGTTGATGACGATCGTGTCGGAAAGGCCTGCACCTTCCGCCTTGCGGCGGATCACCTCGGCCTCGAACGCATTGAGGCGGCAGCCGAAGGTGACGACCTCGACGCCCATCATCCGACCGGCGCAAACAGCGCCGGATCGAAATTGCCCTCATATTCGAAGGTCGCGGTCCCCGTCATCAACACGTGGTCGTCGCGCTCGCGCCATTCGATGCCGAGCTTGCCGCCTGGCAGCGTGATCTCGACCTTGCGCTCTGCGCGCTTCAGCCGCGCCGCAGCGACCGCCGTAGCGCAAGCTGCCGACCCGCAAGCCTTGGTCAGGCCCGCACCGCGCTCCCAGGTGCGGATCGTGATGTGCTCGCGATCGACGATATGAGCGAGCGTGATGTTGGCGCGCTCCGGGAAGATCGGATGGTTTTCCAGGAGCGGGCCGAAGCGGCTGAGATCGTAGGCGTTGACGTCCTCGACCCAGAAGATCGCATGCGGATTGCCCATGTTCACCACGGAGGGCGAATGCAGGATCGGATTGTCGATCGGCCCGATCTGCAGTTCGATGTAGCGCGTGTCGCGAAATTCTTCCGCCAGCGGAATATCCTGCCAGCCGAATTTCGGCACGCCCATGTCCACGGTGTAGAGATCGGCCGCCGGACCCTGCCAGGCATTGAGCAGGCCGGCGGCCGTCTCGAAGGTCGCGGTGGTCTGCCCGGTCTTCTCGAAGATGCGGCGCACCACGCAACGCATGCCGTTGCCGCAGGCGCCGGCCTCCGAGCCGTCGTTGTTGTAGATGCGGATGAAGGCTTCGGTGCCGTCCAGCCGTGGCTTCTGCAGCACCATGAGCTGGTCATAGGCGATGCCACCTCGCGCAGATGCCACCGCGCGGGCGTCCTCCGGCGTCACCCCGCCAGCGGAATCGCGCATATCGACAACGACGATCTCGTTGCCGATGCCATTCATCTTGGCAAATGCGTGGTTGGCCAGCGCGCTCATGAAAATTCCCGAATTTCGCCTGCCTTATATGGCGATCCTCGGCGGCTTGGCCAGTGATTTGCGGCGCTGCCGAGACGCCTGCCATGACGCATCTGTCATGGGACGAATTCGGCGCCCGCGTGTTAGAACGGCGCAGTTCGCGCGAACCGGGACGCACGGGCGGGCGCCAGGATGGATTTTGACCTTGGTGGGCAGGGTCTTGATGGGCAAGGTCTTGGCAGCCAAGGTCTTGGGGAGAATAAAATGTTCAGGTTTCGTCGTCTCGCTCTGGCCGCACTGATCCCGGCAGCCGCCTTGTCGCTTGGCCTGTCCCATGCTCTGGCGCAGAGCCCGGCGCCCGCCGCGTCGGTCAGCCCCTCGCCGGCCCCGACCGCCTCGCCCTCGCCGGCGGCAAGCGCCTCGCCCGCCCCCGTTGCGACACCTTCGCCAGCGGCCAGCGCCTCCCCCGCTCCTGCGGGATCGCCATCACCTGCCGCCAGCGCCTCGCCCAGCCCGACGGCGCCACCGCCTGCCGCGGCCGCCACGCCTGCGCCGGTGCAGACCGCCGATCCCTTCGGGCTGGAAACCACGCTCGAATCCAGGAAGGTCGTGATGGTCAAGGGCACGGCCAATTGGGACTCGGCCTTCGATACGCTGATCGACGCCTTCAAGGCGCTGAACACGCTGCTGGACAAGCAGGGCATCAAGCCCGCAGGGAATTCGATGATCGTCTACACCTCGACCGACGACACCGGTTTCACCTTCCTCGCCCAGATCCCGGTCGACCAGGATCCCAAGAATCTGCCCAAGGACATGAGCATCGGCAAGTCGCCCGAAGGCAAGGCGCTGAAATTCGTCCATCGCGGCTCCTACGACAACATGGACAACACCTATGAGGCGATCACCAATCACCTCGACGACAAGAGGCTGGAAGCCAAGGACACGTTCATCGAGGAGTACCTCACCGATCCCCTGAAGACGGCCGAGGACAAGCTCGTGATCAATGTTTTCGTACCGCTTAAGTGAGACTGATGAAAAAGCCTGCCCTGCTTGCCACCGTCTTCGCCACTGTCCTTCTGACGGCGCCCGCACGCGCCGACGATTTTCCATCCGCCATTACGGTGAGCGGCGAGGCCAGGATTTCCGCGGCCCCCGATCTCGCGCAAATCGATGCCGGCGTCGCCAACGACGCCAAGACGGCGAAGGAAGCCTCCGATGCCAACAACGCCGCGATGGGCAAGGTGCTGCTGGCGCTGAAGGGGGCCGGCATCGCCGAGAAGGACTACCAGACCTCGCGGCTGTCGCTTCAGCCGCAGTACGGCCAGAACAAAGCCACCGGCGCCTCGCCCGTGGTTGGCTTCCGCGCGAGCAACCGCGTCACCGTGAAGATTCGCGATGTGGCCAAGGTCGCAGCCATCATCGATACGCTGGTCGGCGCCGGCGCCAACGACATCGGCAACATCTCGTTCGAGGTAACACAGGCCTCGAAGCTGCTCGACGACGCGCGCGAGCAGGCAGTTGCGGACGCTCGCCGCAAGGCCGATATCTACGCCAGGGCTACCGGCGTCACGCTGGGCGCGCCGCTCAGCGTCTCGGAAGGCGGCGCCCCGGTGCCGCTGTTCAAGACGCGGATGGCCGAACGGATGGCCGCAGCACCGCAGGCCGCAGTCGCACCCGGCGAGGAGACGCTGTCGGTGACTGTCAATGTGAGCTGGGCGATCAAGCCGAAGGAACCGTAGGCCGTAGGGGGCACGGTGCCGCAACACCATCGGTGTCGCCCCCGCGACGGCGGGGCCCATAGCCACAGGGGGCGGTGTGGCGCAACGCTGGCAATTCCGCGTCTTCGCCAAACATCTCCCTCCGGCTATTGGTCCCGGACTCGGGACTTCGTCG
Organism: Bradyrhizobium sp. in8p8; assembly: GCF_000426845.1. Taxonomy (GTDB): domain Bacteria; phylum Pseudomonadota; class Alphaproteobacteria; order Rhizobiales; family Xanthobacteraceae; genus Bradyrhizobium; species Bradyrhizobium japonicum_C. The sequence goes on from NZ_AUGD01000003.1 coordinate 84,551, forward strand.
CGACCGGGGACGACGAGCTGTATGGTGGCAAGAGCGGAGCTAGATCTCCACCACCTGCCCAGGCTTCATCGCGACGAACCGCTGCTGCGGAATCTCTGCCGCATCCAGCGCCTCGAGCAGCGCCTTGGCCGGCGCGTCGATCGCCTCGTCCGTCAGCTGGAACGTGCCGTGATGATGCCCGAGCGCGGCTTCAGCGCCGCAATCGAGCAACGCCTTCACGGCGTCTTCCGGATTCATGTGCTGGTCGCGCATGAACCAGCGCGGCTCGTAGGCCCCGATCGGGAGGATCGCCAGACGCAGCTTCCCGTGCCGCTCGGCGATGCGACGGAAATGCCTGCCGTCGCCATAGCCGGAATCGCAGACGACGTAGATTTTTCCGGCCGGCGTCTCCAGGACGAAGCTCGCCCACAGCGCCTTGTTGCGGTCGAACAGGCCGCGCGCGGTCCAGTGCCGCGTCGGCACCAGATGCACGGCGATGCCGCCGCCGAGCTCGATGCGGTCGTGCCAGTCGAAGGCTTCGACCTGGATGGTGGGATCGGCGCCGCGCATCGTGACGTCGTTGCCGAGCGGGGTGACCACGCGCGGGGCAAAATTCTTGGCCAGCCGCGACAGCGTCGCGATATCCAGATGATCGTAATGTCCGTGAGAGACCAGCACGACATGGATTTGCGGCAGCTTCTCGAAGGCGATGCCGGGATCGTTGTGCCGCCTCGGTCCGGCGAAGCTGACCGGCGAAACCCGCATCGACCAGACAGGATCGACGAGGATGTTGAGACCGCCGGCCTGGATCAGCCAGCTGGTGTGGCCCACGAAGGAGAGACGCACCTTGTCCCCCTCGACGCGCGCCGGCGGCGTGTCCGCATGGGGGCTCGGCGCCCATGCGGGCCACTTCGCGCGCTGCCTCTTTCCGCCGAACTGCCAGCGCAGCACCTCACGAAGCGATTTCGGCGGCGCGCCGTCGGGGTCGAAGAAGTGCTGACCATTGAAATGATCGGAGGCGGGGCCGTCATAGGTTTTCATGCGGGACATCCAGAGGGAGCAGTCCAAGAGCCGGAGGGCGGGTGGGCGGCAAAGCAGGCGTCCTGGGGCAGCCCGGACGGTAAGACATCACCGGCTATATGGGCCGGCCCGGCAGAAAAGGAACCCATCGCCAAAAGCCTCACATTTTCAGCATCTTGCCTTGGCACCGGCGCCCCGCCCCCTAACTTTCCTTGACTTTTGGGCGTGAGCGGCGTTTAACCCCGCCACTTTCTCGGAAAGGCTTTCTTTTCGACCCGCCGACTGGCCCTGGAGGCCGGAGGTCAACGCCCGACAGCGCTGTGCGCCCTCGGGCGCAAAGGTGTTTGGAAGATCGCTTCTTTAGCGAGCAGGACAAAGGACAACGGCATTGTTCGACAATCTGTCGGAACGGCTTGGTGGCATTCTCGATCGTCTGACGGGGCGCGGTGCGCTGACCGAAAAGGACGTCGACGCCGCGATGCGCGAGGTGCGCCGCGCGCTGCTCGAGGCCGACGTTGCGCTCGAAGTCGTGCGCAGCTTCACCGAGCGGGTCCGCGAGCAGGCGATCGGCGCCACCGTGGTCAAGTCGGTCACGCCGGGCCAGATGGTGGTCAAGATCGTCCATGACGAGCTGGTCAACACGCTCGGCGCCGAAGGCCAGGCCATCGACGTCAATTCCGTGCCGCCGGTGCCGATCATGATGGTCGGCCTGCAGGGCTCCGGCAAGACCACCACCACCGCAAAGCTCGCCCGCCGCCTGGTCCAGCGCGACAAGCGCAAGGTCCTGATGGCCTCGCTCGACGTCTACCGCCCGGCCGCGATGGAACAGCTGGCCGTGCTCGGCCGCGACCTCGACATTCCGACCCTGCCGATCGTGGCGGGACAGCAACCGCCGCAGATCGCCAAGCGCGCACTGGAAGCCGGCAGGCTCGGCGGCTACGACGTCGTGCTGCTCGACACCGCCGGCCGCACCACGCTCGACGAAGAGATGATGGCGGAGGCAGCCGCGATCAAAGCTGCGGCGAATCCGCACGAAGTGCTGCTGGTCGCCGACAGCCTCACCGGCCAGGACGCCGTGAACCTCGCGCGTTCGTTCGATCAGCGCGTCGGCCTCACCGGCATCGTGCTGACCCGCGTCGACGGCGACGGCCGCGGCGGCGCTGCCCTGTCGATGCGCGCGGTCACCGGCAAGCCGATCAAGCTGCTCGGCACCGGCGAAAAGACCGACGCGCTGGAAGATTTCCATCCCGATCGTATCGCCGGGCGCATCCTCGGCATGGGCGACGTGGTGTCGCTGGTCGAGCGCGCCGCCGCCAACATCGACGCCGAAAAGGCCGCGCGCACTGCCGAGCGCATGCGCAAGGGTCAGTTCGACCTCAACGACATGCGCGAGCAGCTGCTGCAGATGGCGAACATGGGCGGCATCAGCGGGCTGATGGGCATGATGCCCGGCATCTCCAAGATGAAGAACCAGATCGCGGCAGCCGGCATCGACGACAAGATCCTGAAGCGCCAGGTCGCAATCATCGATTCCATGACGCGCGAGGAGCGCCGTCATCCGGATCTCTTGAAAGCGAGCCGCAAGAAGCGCATCGCTGCAGGCAGCGGCCAGAGTGTCGAGCACGTCAACAAGCTGCTCAAGATGCACCGGAACATGGCCGACGTGATGAAGGCCATGGGCTCGGGCAAGCGCGGCCCGCTCGCCGGCATCGCCCAGGCGATGGGCTTTGGCGGCGGCATGAAGCCTCCCTCTCCGGAAGAGATGAAAGCGCTTCAGGAGAAGATGCAGAGCGGCGGCGGACAGGGCCTGCCGAACCTGCCGAAGGATCTGCCGGCTGGTCTTCGCCAGGGTCTGCCCAACCTTCCTGGACTGACCGGGCTGAGCGGCAAGCCGACGCTGCCGGGCCTCGGCGGTTTCCCGGGCAAGAAGAAATGAGGAATTCGTCGCACGGGATCGCATCGGTCTCACGCGACGCGGAATACCAATCAACCGAACAAACTGTACTTTGAAGGAGAACCAAATGTCCGTCGTTATCCGCCTCGCCCGCGCAGGCACCAAGAAGCGTCCCGTCTATCACGTCGTCGTCGCCGACTCGCGCTTTCCGCGCGACGGCCGATTCATCGAGCGTCTCGGCCATTTCAACCCGCTGCTGCCGAAGGACAACGAGACCCGCCTCAAGCTCGACATGGACAAGGTGAAGGCCTGGCTCGCCAAGGGCGCGCAGCCGTCCGACCGCGTGGCGCGCTTCCTCGATGCTGCCGGCGTCAAGAAGCGCGAAGCGCGCAACAATCCGGAGAAGGCCGTGCCGCGCAAGGAGCGCAAGGCGCAGGCCGAAGCCGCCGCGAAGAGCTAAGGCCACGACATGTCGGCGCTGGTCTGCGTCGCGCGGATCGGCGCCGCGCATGGGGTGCGCGGTGCGGTCAAGTTGTGGACCTTCACCGAAGATCCGTTTGCCGTGAAGCGCTATGGCCCGCTGCTGTCCAAGGACGGCCGGCGCCAGTTCGAGGTCGCAACGGCGCGCGAGGCGAAAGATCATCTGGTCGCCACGTTCAAGGGCGTCACGACCCGCGATGAGGCCGAGCGCCTCAACGGCATCGAGCTCTACGTCCCGCGCGAAAAGCTGCCCGCGACCGACGAGGACGAATATTACCACACCGACCTGATCGGGCTCGCCGCCGTCACCACCGATGGTGATGCGCTCGGTCGTGTCGTAGCGATCCAGAATTTCGGCGCCGGCGACATCATCGAAATCGCCCCGCCCAAGGGCCCGACGCTGCTGCTGCCGTTCTCGAATGCCGTGGTGCCGGAGGTCGATCTCTCCGGCGGCCGGCTCGTGATCGCGCTCCCGCAGGAGATCGAGGGTGAGGACGAAGATGCCTCGCCAAGTCCCCCTCGCGAAGAGGGGGGCCCATAACGACAGGTCGTGGTTTTGGTTAAGCTGGCTGCAATGGCAAATCCCTCACCCTGGCGAGCGACCGTGCTGACGCTGTTTCCGGAGATGTTTCCGGGGCCGCTCGGCGTGAGCTTGGCCGGCCGGGCGCTTGCGGCCGGCATATGGGAGATCGAGGCGCGCGACATCCGTGCTTCCGCCACCGACCGCCACCGCAGCGTCGACGACACCCCGGCCGGCGGCGGGCCGGGCATGGTGCTGCGGGCGGATGTGCTGGCCGCGGCCATCGATGCCGCCGAGATCGGTCCGGACCGCCCCCGCCTGCTGATGAGCCCGCGCGGTCGGCCATTGACCCAGGCCCGGGTTGCGGAACTTGCCCGCGGCCCCGGCCCCCTGATCGTCTGCGGGCGGTTCGAGGGGGTCGACCAGCGGGTGATCGACGGGCGGGGCCTGCAGGAGGTCTCGATCGGCGATTACGTGCTCTCGGGGGGCGAAATCGCCGCTTTGGCCCTGATCGACGCCTGCGTCCGGCTGCTGCCGGGGGTGATGGGCAAGGAAGCCTCGGGAACTGAGGAGAGCTTCTCCGATGGCCTGCTCGAATACCCACAATATACCCGGCCGCAGCTGTTCGAGGGGGTCCCGATCCCGGAGATCCTGACCTCCGGCGACCACGCCAAGGTCGCGGCCTGGCGGCGGGCGCAATCCGAGGCCCTGACGGCGGCCCGGCGGCCGGATTTGTGGGCTCAAATCCCAAGCAAGCCCCCGAATCGAGCCGGTCGCCAAAAAACGCCAAAAAACAAGACAGACGGGTGACAAACGCTCCGGCTTGCCTTATAGGACCGGCCACATCCGCAATGGCTGGATAGACGAATTTCGCGCAGCCCCCGTTCTGAAGGCTGGGCGCGCCGATGGAGATTTACCCATGAACCTGATCAAGCAGCTCGAGCAAGAGCAATTCGACAAGCTGTCCGCCGGCAAGACCATTCCGGAATTCGGCCCCGGCGACACCGTGATCGTCAACGTGAAGGTGGTTGAAGGCGACCGCACCCGCGTGCAGGCCTATGAAGGCGTCTGCATCGGCCGTTCCGGCGGCGGTCTCAACGAGAGCTTCACCGTCCGCAAGATCTCCTACGGCGAAGGCGTCGAGCGCGTGTTCCCGGTGATGTCGCCGATGATCGACTCGATCAAGGTGGTGCGCCGCGGCAAGGTGCGTCGCGCCAAGCTCTATTACCTCCGCAATCTCCGCGGCAAGTCCGCCCGCATCGTCGAGAAGACCGAGCACGCCAAGGCTGCCGTCAACGAGTAAGCTTCGCCATCCGGCAAGTTTCGAGAAGCGCGGGGCCTGGCTCCGCGCTTTTTTGTTGCGCCGGCTGTCATTGCGAGGAGCTCGTGACAAAATTGCGTAGCAATTTTGCACTGATGCGACGAAGCAATCCAGACGGTCTCCGCGGGTGCATTTCTGGATTGCTTCGCTGCGCTCGCAATGACGCGTTGAAGCTCTCGCGCTTTGACCGCTGCGTGCTATATAGCCTCTAGAATGTTTCCAGATCCGACCAGCCTCGCACCCGTCAAGCGCATCGTCATCGACGATCGCTCGCGGCTGCCTGGGCGGTTCTTCGGACGCTTCGCGACCTCGGCAACGTCAGAGCTTATTCGCGCAGCCTGAGAGGCTGCGCTGACGTCTTTTTGCCCCGCGCGATTTGCGCACATCCGCTTCACACATTCTTCGGAGCTCAAGCTCATGTCCAAGCCGACCACCCTGTACGACAAGATCTGGAACGACCATCTGGTGCACGAAGCCGAGGACGGCACCTGCCTGCTCTATATCGACCGCCACCTGGTGCACGAAGTGACCTCGCCGCAGGCGTTCGAAGGCCTGCGCGCCACGGGCCGCAAGGTGCATGCGCCCGAGAAGACGCTCGCCGTCGTCGACCACAACGTGCCGACCACCGACCGCACCAAGCCGAATCCCGATCCCGAGAGCATCGAGCAGATCAAGGCGCTGGCCGAGAACGCCAAGGAATTCGGCATCGAATATTACAACGAGTTCGACAAGCGCCAGGGCATCGTCCACGTCATCGGCCCGGAGCAGGGTTTTACGCTGCCGGGCACCACCATCGTCTGCGGTGACAGCCACACCTCGACGCATGGCGCGTTCGGCGCGCTCGCCCACGGCATCGGCACGAGCGAGGTCGAGCACGTGCTGGCGACGCAGACGCTGATCCAGAAGAAGGCCAAGAACATGCGCGTCACCGTCGACGGCAAATTGCCGGACGGCGTGACCGGCAAGGACATCATCCTGGCCATCATCGGCGAGATCGGTACCGCGGGCGGCACCGGCTACGTGCTGGAATATGCCGGCGAAGCGATCCGCGCGCTTTCGATGGAAGGCCGCATGACGGTCTGCAACATGTCGATCGAAGGCGGCGCGCGCGCCGGCCTGGTTGCGCCCGACCAGAAGGCCTACGATTTCCTGCGCGACCGGCCGAAGGCCCCGAAGGGCGCGGCCTGGGATGCGGCGATGCGTTACTGGGAGACACTGCGCTCCGACGAGGGCGCGCATTTCGACCACGAGCTGCGCCTCGATGCGGCAAAGCTGCCGCCGATCGTGACCTGGGGCACGAGCCCTGAAGACGTCATCTCCGTGACCGGCATCGTGCCCGATCCCGACAAGATCGCGGACGAGGCCAAGCGTATCTCCAAGCATCGCGCACTGAAATATATGGGCCTGACGGCGGGGACGAAGATCACCGACATCAAGCTCGACCGCGTCTTCATCGGCTCCTGCACCAACGGCCGCATCGAAGATTTGCGCGCGGCAGCCAAGATTGCCGAAGGCAAGACCGTCTCCGCCAACGTCAACGCCATGGTCGTGCCGGGCTCCGGCATCGTGAAGGAGCAGGCGGAAGCCGAAGGTCTCGACAAGATCTTCATCAAGGCCGGCTTCGAATGGCGCGAGCCAGGCTGCTCGATGTGCCTTGCCATGAACCCGGACAAGCTGAAGCCGGAAGAGCGTTGCGCCTCGACCTCGAATCGCAACTTCGAGGGCCGTCAGGGCTTCAAGGGCCGCACGCATCTGGTATCGCCGGCGATGGCCGCGGCGGCGGCGATTGCCGGCCACTTCGTCGATGTCAGGGAGTGGCGCTAGGCCACTTCCTGCAATTGTAACGATCGCGGCAAACCGCCGTTAAACGGTCCCCTGACACTCTCGTCCTCGCGATGATTTCGCGAGGACGCGCCCATGGCCACCAAGCCGGAATATGTCGATCTGATCAGCGAGGCCACGCGCCAGCACCGCCGGCGCGCAACGCCGCTGCGCATCGTCGCCAAGCCGGAGGTGGAGGAGACCTCAAGGCTCAGCCGCTGGCCGCCGGCGTTGTTCCGGCAATGGAAGCTCGAGAACTTGATGCGCTGGAAGGCGTCGTCGTGGAAGCTGAGGGACTGGCTTTAGCCGCAGCCTCCGTCATGCCGGGCTCGTCCCGGACATCCACGACCTCGTTGTGCCGCGCCAGGAAACGTGGATGGCCGGGACAAGCCCGGCCATGACGCTGCTCGAACAGCTCACATCACCAATAGTACCGGTACGGATAGCGCCAGCGCGGCCAGTGGCAGACGCGGCGCGGGCCGTAATAAGTCCAGATGATCCGGCAGCGGCGGGGATAGTGGTAGGACGGATAGTAGCCGCCGACATAATAGGGCCGGTAGACGTGACGATGGCGGAAGTGCGGGCGATGATGGCCCCAGTGACGGTGATAGCCGCCATATCCGCCGTAGCGGAAGCCGTGATGTCGATAGCCGACGTGCCTGTGATGAAACGCGGGTGCGGCGCGGAAGCCGCCGATATGGCCGCCGCGGAATCCGCGGCCATGGAAGCCGCCGACATGTCCTCCGCCGCGATGGAAGCCTCCTCCATGGAATCCTCCGCCGTGAAAGCGATGTCCGCCGGGTCCTTGGCGAACCTGCGTGACGAGATCCTCCGTCGCGGCCTTGGCGGCGGGCGACGTCGCCGGATTGATCAAGGTCAGCGCTTCAGCGCGACGCGCGGTACCGGCCGACAGCATCAGTGTCGCAGCGGCGGCGAGCCCGAGCAGGCGCATCGGCCCGGCCCGACGGCCAAATATCCTCAGCATGGAATTCTCCCTGAGTCCGGACAGCAGGGCTGCGATGCCTTTCGGCCGCAGCATTGCTGTTTCAATGACGGTCGCTCCCAAGATTAAATTGCGGACAGCGACGTGAACGCGCCATGAATGAACGGCACTGCGCTCCGCGATGCGACGCAGTGCCGCGACGAGGGATTTTGCAGATGAGTGTCTACGCCATTGCGCAATTGAAGATGACGGACCGCGCGGCCTATGACCGCTATCAGGCGCGGTTCTTCGAGGTGTTCAGGAAGTACAACGGACGGCTGCTCGCCGCCGATGAACGTCCGCGCGTGCTCGAGGGCGTATGGCCGCACGACAAGCTCGTCATGATGTCGTTTCCCGACGAGGCCGCGTTCCTCGCCTTCTCGACCTCGCCCGAATACGAAGAGATTTCGCGTGATCGCAAGGCCGGCGCAGAGGCGACCGTGCTGCTGGTCAAGGGATTTGCACCCGCAGGATAGCGCGACGCCTCACCAGAACGGCCCATAGCCGAACACGAAGGGTGCCGGCACGCCATAAGGATAGGGACGATAGTAGACCGGCCGCGCATAATAGCGTGGGTCACGGCGGAGGACAGGCCGCGCGAGGTCATGGGTTCGCGTGTGTCGCCGTGCATCGAAAACCGCGATCCCCGCCGAAGCTTCCGGAATGACCCGCCTTTGCGCCGCGGAAGCGTGGGGCAAACCGGCGGCAAGTGCCACGGCGACAGCTAGTGCGATCCATCTCGTCACGGCGGGCTCCGCAAGGCCACCACGCCGCTCGATGGCGTGGGCATTGAACGACGTCAGCCGCGGCGCCAGTGGCAGCTGACGCGCGGCACGATCACTGTGCCGCTCGGCCGGTACTCCTGCACATAGGTGGCGTTGCAGACGCGGACCGCGTCGGGGCCGGGATTGTAGCGGGGATAGACACCGTCGGGGCTGTAATAGGGCGTCACGCGCAGTCGCGCCGGGGACCGCTTGCGTGGCGGGGGAACTTCGTTAGGCGAGACCACCTGGGCCACCTGGATCCCGGAACTGGCGGTCTGCGCCTCGGCGCCAACGCAAAGCTGCGAAAACAACCCAATGCACAGTAGAATCACCGCCGTTTTCGCTCGCATTTTTCCGCCCACCTGAAACGTCCCGTCGACGGCCCCCACGCTCCCCGTTTTGATGGCGCCCGTCAACCTCGCCGCGCTTATATAGCCGGATGCATCGCGGCGGAACCCGCGCTAAGAGGTGTGCATGTGGACGGAATTGAAAGCACCCTCGCTCGCCGAGATGGAAGCGATGGCTCACGATGTGTTCGAGCGCCTGCCGACGGAGTTCCGCAAGCTCTGCGAGGGGGTCATCATCCGCGTCGACGACTTCCCGACCGAGGAGGTCCTGAACGAGATGGAATGCGAGAGCGAGTTCGACCTGCTCGGCCTGTTCCAGGGTGTCGGCCTGCCCCAGCAGAGTCTTGGCGACATGGCGCGGCTGCCCAACATGGTCTGGCTCTACCGGCGGCCGATCCTGGACTATTGGGCCGAGCACGACGAAAGCCTCGGCCACATCGTCCGCCATGTCCTGATCCACGAGATCGGCCACCATTTCGGCCTGTCGGACGACGACATGGAGGCGATCGAGGCCAACGCGGAGTAGGACGGTCTCGGTTCACCTCTCCCCGTGGGGAGAGGTGAAGCCCGATGCCGCACCGGGCTCGCCTCAACCCGCCAAGCAGACTAGCCCTGCCCAATTCGGCCTAGGATTTCCGGCCCGATCGCGATAAATACCGGTTCCCTGAACCACGTGCGGAAAGCGCAACCATGGACAAGTTCACCACGCTGGAAGGCGTCGCGGCGCCGCTGAAGATCATCAATGTCGACACCGACATGATCATCCCGAAGCAGTACCTCAAGACCATCAAGCGCACCGGCCTGGGCAAGGGTCTCTTCTCCGAGCAGCGCTACAAGGACGACGGCAGCGAGAATCCGGACTTCGTGCTCAACCAGCCCGCCTATCGCAACGCCAAGATTCTGGTCGCCGGCGACAATTTCGGCTGCGGCTCGAGCCGCGAGCACGCGCCCTGGGCGCTGCTCGATTTCGGCATCCGCTGCGTGATTTCGACCTCGTTCGGCGACATCTTCTACAACAACTGCTTCAAGAACGGCATTCTGCCGATCCGCGTTGCCCAGGAAGACCTAGACAAGCTGTTTGACGACGCCGAGCGCGGCGCCAACGCGACGCTGACGATCGACCTGCCGAACCAGGAGATCCGCGGCCCGGACGGCGGCAAGGTGAAGTTCGAGATCGATCCGTTCCGCAAGCACTGCCTGATCAACGGCCTCGACGACATCGGTCTCACCATGGAGAAGAAGGCCTCGATCGACACTTATGAGGAGAAGCTCAAGCGCGAACGCGCCTGGGCCTGATATCCGTTTCCCGTTCAAGCCCCGGTGCTGCAAGCGCCGGGGCTATTTCTTTGCTCCGGTTGTACCGTATAGCTCCGCGCATGCTGCCCGAGATCGTCACCTTCTGGCATGGCCCGATGGACGCGCTGCGCCAGACCTGCCTGCGCTCGCAATTGGCTGCCGGGCACAAGGTCACGGTCTACAGCTTCGACACCATTCCCGGCCTGCCTGCCGGCGTCGAGAATGCCGATGCCGAAGCGATCCTGCCCCATGCGTTCTCCGAACGGTTGCGCCCGCCGGAGCCGGACGGTAGCTGGCGGGACTGGACCATTCTGCAGTTCAGCGACTTCTTCCGCATGAGGCTGATGGCGAAAGGACTGGGCTTGTGGCTCGATGCCGACGTGCTGCTGCTGAGGCCGATCGAGATCGATTCGGCAAAACCCTATTTCGCGTGGGAGCGGCCACGCCAGCTCGGCAATTCCGTGATCTACCTGCCGGCGGAGCACGGCATCGTGCGCGCGTTCGAGGAGCTGATGGAGCAGGAGGAGCTGACGCCGAACTGGTTGTCGGTGCGCCACCGCGTCACCTTCATGATGCGCCGCCTGCGCGGCGGCTCGAACCGGCTCTCCGACATCCGCGTTGCGATCTACGGCCCCGCGGCGCTCACCGCGCTCGCGCGCCGCACCGGTGAATTGCAGAACGCGCTGCCGAAGCAGTCGTTCTACGCCGTGCATGCCGAGCCGAAACTGTTCTTCGATCCTTCGAGCTATCTCGGCCTCGTGACCGATCCCGCCATCATCGGCCTGCACATCTCGCCCAAGGGCCGCGGCGGCGAAAAGCCAATTCCGGGCAGCCTGTATGCGTGGGCGACGGAGCGGTTTGGGTAGCTCTGCCTGAGTGATCGCGTGCCAGCGAAAGAGGCCGTCATGCCGGCTTGTCCCGGGTATCACGTCCTTCGTACTGCACATTGAGACGTGGATGGCCGGGTCGAGCCCGGCCATGACGATGTGGAAGGATCTGCGCCTTACACGCGGTCATCTTGCCGCATCGGGGGCAGAGAACAGGGTTTTTGCACCCCTTCCCACTTTGATCCAGCGCAACGCGCTCCTGCAGCATTGTGCTTAATTGGCTCCAGTTCCGCCGTCCGAATGGAGCTTTCCATGAGCACCGCAAGCAAGCCCTATCCCATCGTTCAGGACCTCATCGACTCCTTTGCCGGCTGGCTGAAGCATCGCCGCGAGGTGAACGAGATGCGGCAGCTCGATCGCGCCGATTTCGATCGGATCGCGAATGACCTCAGGATCGCGCCTGACGATCTGGAGGAGCTGGTCCGTCACGGCAGGCATGCCGCCGACGAGTTGCCGAAGATGCTCGAGCAACTCGGCATCAATGCCGAAGGGCTTGGCCGCGCGCAGCCGCTGCTGCTCCGCGACATGGAGCGGGTCTGTTCGCTCTGCGAGCACAAGGGCCAGTGCGACCGCGATCTCGCCGACGGCACCGCTGCGGAGAACTATCACGGCTATTGCGCAAATGCCTCGACGCTGGATTCGCTCAATCGCGCCGATCTCGCACCGCGCTGAGCCGCAGCTCCTGCGGCGTCATTTGCCGGCCACGAAATAGAAGTCCTGCCGGCCGGAGATCGAGCCGTAGCTGAACGGCTTTTGCCTGCGGCCGGTCGCTTCCATGACGTCGTCGCGAACGAAGTCGAACAGCCTGCGGACTTCGAGGCCCGGCGTCGGAAGATTCTTGACGAACGCTGCCGCGAACGGACTGTTGCTCCCGTCACCGTCGAGCGCGGTCTCGCCGTCCTTGGCGGCGTAAACCACCAGCGTGCCCGCCTCCGGCTCGACCGGCGCAAGACCTCGCGACACCGAACGCGACGCCACCGTCATCGTGCGCTTCATCTGGGCCGCGAACGGGTTGTCGCGGCAGGCATCGAGGATGACGAGGCGCAGCTTCCTGGCGCGCTCTGCCGCATTGAGGACCTGATCAACCGGCACGGCTTCGAATCCGATTTCGCGATCGGCGGCGATCCTGGCATCGATCGGAATGAGATAATTGACGCCCCCGACCTCCATGCCATGTCCGGCATAATACACGACGGCCCAATCCGCCGTTTCCGCACGAGCCGCGAACTCGCGCAAGGCGCTCACCAAGGCATCCTTGCGGAGATTGGTCACGAGCGTCACAGATTCGAACCCGGTGAGCTTCAAGACATCGGCGACGAGGCTTGCGTCGCGGACGGGGTTCGGAAGCGCGGCGACGTTCTCGTAAGCCGAATTGCCGATGACGAGAGCGATGCGACGGTCTCCCGTCGACGCGTCGGACGTTACGACGGCCGGGGCGGCGCTGGGTTTCTCGACCAGTATTGTCGACGGCCGCGGTGAAGGCAGGACGGCAAGCCGCTCGCGCGCCTTGTCCTGGGCCCATTTGGTGACACCATGCCGCAATCCCAGCGTGGCATTGAAGTCAGCCCTGGCTTTGGCGAAATCGCCGCGCTTCTCATAAGCCAGCCCGCGATTGACGTAGGCGTTGGCATAAGCGGGATCGACGCGTATCACGTCCGTGTAGTCGGCAATGGCTCGGTCCGTGTCGCCCTTGCTGGCGTAGGCGTTCCCTCGGTTGAAATACGCGTTCGCATTCGCGGGCTGCAGGCGGATCACTTCCGCATAATCGGCAATGGCGCGATCCCTGTCGCCCTTGTTGCTGAAGGCGTTGCCTCGGTTGTAGTAGGCATTCGCATAGGCCGGATCGAGCCGGATCGTGGCCGTGTAGTCGGCGATGGCGCGATCGTTGTCGCCCTTGTTGCTGTAGCCGTTGCCTCGGTTGTAGTAGGCGTTCGCGTGCGCCGGATCGAGTCGGATCGCCGCGGTGTAATCGGCTATGGCGCGCTCGTTATCGCCGCTCGCGGCATAAGCATTCCCGCGATTGTAATAGGCGTTCGCGTCCCTGGGATCTCGCCGTATGGCATCCGACGCAGCAGCAATCGCCGGGTTCGCGTCGCCTCTGACGCGGTCAATAGCGGCAGCGGGGCCAGCGAGAACAAGGAGTGCAAGGCAATAGATGAATTTGCGAAGCATGCGAATTCCCACTCGTTATGACCGGGGGACTGAAAGCAGCATTTAAACGACGCAAATTTATCGGAGCAACTCTGCGGAATGTGTGACCTGGATCACAGCAATGTCCGCATAACGAGCCAGCGGCAGCTGCAGTGCGCAGCAACCGGCAGATCCGGTCCGGGGGGAGACCCGGGACGAGATCGTCAGCGGCGGTCGGTGGAGACGCGAACGGCTGCTCTACCGCAACGCAACACGGCGTGCTTCTCATATCGTCCCCGGTCACCCCGCCGCTTAGATGGCAGGATGCTCCGAGGACGCAGCCGGACTGATCAGGCCCGGTTCGCCATGGCAGCGGCCTCTGCCGCAGCACGCTGCATGCTGGTCGACATCTCGTTCGTCACCGTGCTCTGTTCCTCGATCGCAGCGGCGGTCGACGTCACGTACTCGCTGACATTGTTGATCGCCTGCTTGATCGCATTCAGGGAGCCGACAACATCCCCCGAGATCTGGTTCAGGCTGCCGATCTCCTGAGCGATCTTGTCGGTCGCCTGCTTGGCCTGGTTGGCAAGGCCCTTCACCTCGGATGCGACCACGGCAAAGCCGCGGCCCGCTTCGCCGGCGCGCGCGGATTCGATCGTGGCGTTGAGCGCGAGCAGGTTGATCTGTCCGGTGATGTTGTTGATCATCTCGACGATGCCGCTCATCGCCTGCGCGGCGTCGGTAAGACGCTGCGCCTGCGCGTCGGCAGAGGAGACCTGCTCCACTGCGCCCATCGCGGTCTCGCGCGACTTGGTCATGGCCTCGGAAATCTCCCGCACCGACGCGTTGAGTTCCTCGGAGCCGGCGGCAACCGATTCCGTCATGGCGCGGACGCGCTCGTTGCCCATGCGGACCAGAACCTGTTTTGTGGTGTCGGTGGCGTACTTCACGACCTTGAACGGCTTGCCATTGAGATCGAGGATCGGATTGTAGGAGGCCTGGATGTAGACCTCCTTGCCGCCCTTGCCGATGCGCTTGTACTCGGCCGACTGGTACTCGCCGCGATTGAGGGCGGCCCAGAACTCCCGATAGGCGACGCTGTCGCGCTCGCTGGGCTCGACGAACATGCTGTGATGCTTGCCCTTGATCTCGGCCAGCGAATAGCCGAGCGTGGCAAGAAAGTTGGCGTTGGCGGCGATGATCGTGCCGTCCATGTTGAACTCGATGACGGCCTGGGCCTTGTCGATGGCCGCGAGTTGACCGGCGAGATCGGCGTTCTTCAGCTTCTCCGCAGTGACGTCGGTTGCGAACTTGACGACGCCGAACGGCTTGCCGGTCTCGTCGAGCAGCGGATTGTAGGAAGCGAGAATCCACACCTCGCGGCCGCCCTTGCCGATGCGCTTGTACTCGCCGGCCTGGTATTCACCGCGGTTGAGCTTCTCCCAGAACTCGCGGTAGGCCGCGCTGTCGCGGGCTTGCGGCGGCATGAACAGGCTGTGATGCTTGCCCTCGATCTCCGCCAGCGAAAAGCCGAGCGCCTTGCAGAAATTCTCGTTGGCGGTGACGATGGTGCCGTCGAGCTTGAACTCGATGACGGCCTGAGCGCGGCTGATAGCGGCGATCTTGGAGGCCTCGGTCAAACCGCGAATCTTCTTGGCGGTGATGTCGGTGGCGATCTTGACGATCTTGACGGGCTTGCCGGCATCGTCGAGCACCGGGTTGTACGACGCCTCGATCCAGATCTCTCGGCCGCCATTGGCGATGCGCTTGAATTCGCCGGCCCTGCATTCACCGCGGCGCAGTGCCGCCCAGAAGGCCTGGTAATCTGCGCCGTCGCGCTGATCGGCCGGCACGAACATGGAGTGATGCTTGCCCTGGATCTGGTCGAGGCCGTATCCGAGCAAGTCCAGGAAATGCTTGTTGGCTGTGACGATCGTACCGTCCGTGTTGAACGTGATCATGGCCTGCGAACGGCCGATCGCATCAATCTGCGCCTGCGCATCGCCGTGGGATCTGCGACCGAACATTATACCTGCTCCGAAAGTGATGCTCCCGCTCGCAGCGCGTTCGCGCGAGGCGGCTTCAGCATTCATGTCTGTTGCCAGGATTTGGTGAGGGCCGAGTTCTCGTCCGACACGCCATCCTCGTGCACCAAGGAGGTATCTGAATCGAATTATCAGAGTGTTTGTCCGATCGAAGACACAATGGCCGGATTTTGCCAGGACGATTAACCTGACAGCGACGCGCGAGCCTGTCGCAGATGGCAGCGGCCAAGAATCCGCGAAGGTGGCCCTAAGACCACTATCGCAATTCGGCAAAGCGGCCGCGGTGGCAGCATCGATGTACCGCTGGTGCGACGGACCGGCCGGCGAAAGGCCGGCGACCGCACCTACGCCCAGCGCGTGGACATTTCGCCGCAGCAGTAATTCAACGGACATGCTTCGCGCAAAAATCCAGCCGCGCCTGCACGACGTTACATGCAATCTGAAATTGGTAGCGCTGCGATTCGGATTCAGTAGTTTGAACGTTTTAGGAATCTGATTTGGGCGCCGTCTCTTATCTTGACCGCTATCCTTTGCTTCGTTCGCGCGACAGCGAGTTCGCGCGCGACCGCCTGTTCGCGGTGTATGGCGCCGACCGCTTCGACACGCATGACAACGCGTTCGGCATCCAGGCCAATCTTGCCCGCTTGAATTCGATGGGCCTCGCCTTCTGCGCCTACGACGGAGCGGCATCGCTTTCCTTTCCTGAATCGCAGATCCTCCGCCAGTTCTTCTCCATCCAGGGAGGAGCGCGGTTCAGCACCAATGGAAATAGCCAGCCGATCGAAGCCTGGAGCCCAATCATCTCCGGAGACGCCAGGCTCGATCTCGACTTCGCGCCGGGCTACCGGCAGCTGGTGGTGAGGATAGATGCCGCCGCGCTGGAGCGCTTGCTGAAGATCATGATCGGCGACGGCAGCGACATGAAGCTGCGCTTCGTCGGGGACGAAGGCGATCCTGCGGTCATGACGCATGTGCGGCAGGAAGTCTTCAGGTTGGCGGAGGAGCTGGAAAGATTCGGACAGGACTACTCACCCATCGCTATCGCCGAGCTCGAGCGGGCGCTGATGGTCCGAATTCTCCTGGCGCACCGGCACAATTTTTCCGATCGGCTTCAGCGCTCCGCCCCGAGCGCCAACCGGACCGTGATCGACCTCGTCGAGTCCTACATCGAGGCGCATTGGAACGAACCCCTCGATCTGGAAAGGATCGCGGAGATCGCCAACGTGAGCGTGCGGACTGTCTTCCGGGAGTTCTCAGATACCGGGCGAGGATCGCCCGGCCAGTTCGCGCGGCGCGTCCGGCTTCAGCACGCGGCAGAGCTGCTGCGCCGGCCCGACGAGCAGACCAGCGTGCTCGCCGTGGCCTTCAAATGCGGCTTCCGAAATCTCGGCCGCTTCGCATCCGAGTATCGGCGGGCGATCGGCGAGCTGCCGTCGGAGACTCTGAAGAACGCGAGACGAAGGTAGTCGCAGCCCATAGACGGCAGCAATGCCGCTGCGTAGCCCGCGAGGAGCGAGACGTTCCTTTTTCAGCCCTTCCCCATCGCCGCGATCGCGTCCGCGATATCGATCGTGCGCCGGGCCATGTCGGCGTGCAGGCGCTCGACCATCGCGCCGTCAAGACGGATCGCGCCGCGCGATGCGTTCTCGGGCAGCTCGAACGCGGCGATGATCTTTCGGGCGCGCGCGATCTCTTCTTCGGGTGGCGTGAAGATCGCGTTGCAGGCATCAATCTGCGAAGGGTGGATCAGGGTCTTGCCGTCGAAGCCGAGATCGCGGCCCTGCGCGCATTCGGTAGCGAAGCCGTCGGGATTGGCGATGTCGCTGTAGGGGCCATCGAGGATCTCGAGGCCGTGGGCGCGCGTCGCCAGGATGCAGTGGGTGATCATCGGGATCATCGCGGCGCGGCCCGGCAGCATCTTGATCCGCGTCTCGCGCGAGATGTCGTTCGGGCCGAACACGAAGCCGGAGAGGCGGCACGATGGATCGCGCCCGGCGGCAGCCAGCTCCTCGGCATGCAGCACGGCGCGCGCGGTCTCGATCATGGCCCAGACCTTCACGGTCGGCGCGGCGCCCAGCTCGGCCAGCTTGCGGCCGATCGTCCCGAGATCTTCAATGCTTGAAACTTTTGGAACCAGGATTCCGTCGGGCGAAGCCTTGGCGGCCATCGCGACGTCATCCACCCACCAGGGCGTGTCGAGTGCGTTGGTCCGGATCAAAATCTCGCGCTTGCCAAAGCCCTTGGCCGCGATCGCAGCGGCGATGCCGTCGCGGGCCGCTGCCTTGGCCTCGGGGGCGACCGAGTCTTCCAGATCGAGGATCAAGCCGTCGGCGGCGAGATTGCGCGCCTTTTCCAGCGCCCGGGGGTTGGAGCCGGGCATGAACAGATGGCTGCGGCGCGGGCGGGTCATGCGAGCGTTCCTTCCTCGTCTCTCTTCCGGCTGAGCGGATAGCACTTGGCCTGCCCGTTCGAAAGGCTTGTTCGCCCCTGCGGTCTATGATTAGGCATAGGTATGATGACATTCCCGAAGCATTTGCTGGAAGGCTACAAGGCCTTCGCCACCCAGCGGCTGCCGACCGAGCAGACCCGCTATCGCGAACTGTCGGTGAAGGGACAGGCCCCGGAAGTGATGGTGATCGGCTGCTGCGACAGCCGCGTCTCGCCCGAGGTGATCTTCGACGTCGGCCCGGGCGAATTGTTCGTCGTGCGCAACATCGCCAATCTGGTGCCGGTGTATCAGCCCGACGGCAACGCCCATGGTGTCTCGGCTGCGCTGGAATATGCGGTGACGGTGCTGAAGGTGAAGCACATCGTCATCCTCGGCCACGCGCAATGCGGCGGCATCCGCGCCTTCGTCGACAAGATCGAGCCGCTGACGCCCGGCGACTTCATCGGCCGCTGGATGCAGATGTTCATCAAGCCGGGCGAAGTGGTCGAGCAGCGCGATCACGAGACCATGGCGCAGTTCGTCGAGCGCATCGAGAAGGCCGCGGTGTTCCGCAGCCTGGAAAACCTGATGACCTTTCCGTTCGTGCGCAAGGCCGTGGAGAGCGGCCATATGCAGACCCACGGCGCCTATTTCGGCGTCGCGGAGGGATCGCTGTTCGTGCTGGACAAGGCGTCGAAGGAATTCAAGAAGGCAAACGGCGAATAGGGAATGGCGAGTAGCGAATGGGGAACTCCATTCGCCATTCGCTACTCCCTACTCGCCACCTCTCACGCCGCCTTCTGCTTCGCGCTGATCAGCTTGCGGTTGATCAGCACTTCCGCGATCTGGATCGCGTTGAGCGCGGCGCCCTTGCGCAGATTGTCGGACACGCACCAGAGCACGAGGCCATTCTCCACCGTCGCGTCCTCGCGGATGCGGCTGATATAGGTGGCGTCCTCGCCGGCCGCCTCGTACGGCGTCGCGTAGCCGCCGGGCTCCTGCTTGTCGATGACGAGGCAGCCGGGCGCCTTGCGCAGGATCTCGCGGGCTTCGTCCGCGCTGATCGGATTCTCGAACTCGATGTTGACGGCCTCGGAGTGGCCGACGAACACGGGCACGCGCACGCAGGTCGCGGAGAGCTTGATCTTGGGATCAAGGATCTTCTTGGTCTCCGCCATCATCTTCCACTCTTCCTTGGTGTAGCCGTCCTCCATGAAGACGTCGATGTGGGGGATGACGTTGAAGGCGATGCGCTTGGGAAACTTCTTCGCGACCAGCTCGTCATTGGTGTAGACGGCCTTGGTCTGCGAGAACAATTCGTCCATGGCGTCCTTGCCGGCGCCCGACACCGACTGATAGGTCGAGACCACGACGCGCTTGATCGTCGCCTTGTCGTGCAGCGGCTTGAGCGCGACCACGAGCTGGGCGGTCGAGCAGTTCGGGTTGGCGATGATGTTCTTCTTCTTGAAGCCCTCGGTCGCGCCTGCGTTCACCTCCGGCACGATCAGCGGCACATCCGGATCCATGCGCCAGGCGGAGGAATTGTCGATCACGACGGCGCCGGCGGCGCCGATCTTCGGCGACCATTCCTTCGACACCGCGCCGCCGGCCGACATCAGGCAGATGTCGACGTCGGAGAAGTCGTAATGCTCGAGCGCTTTGACCTTCAGGGTGCGGTCGCCATAGGACACCTCGACGCCGACGCTGCGGCGCGACGCCAGGGCCACGACCTCGTCCGCGGGGAATTTGCGCTCGTCCAGGATGTTGAGCATTTCCCGACCGACATTGCCGGTCGCGCCGACGACTGCGACTTTGTAACCCATCGTTCACTCTCCGACGAAAAAGCCCGTTCCTGCAGCTGACGCTTAAACAGTAAGAGCAGCGCTTCTATGCGAGAACCGGCCTCAAGACAACGTTGGACCATGCCTGAAGGCCGTGGATGCAGTCGCCTGAGGCCAGCACGGCCGTAAGCCCCACTCAGATCCATCTGACGCTTCTAGCTTTCGCCGACGAGGTCGTCGGCACGCTGGCGCACCTGATTGCCTATGTGGGGGCGCTCGCCCTGTTTGCCATCCTGGGCCTTGCCGCACTCGGCCATCTGCCCGAGCTTCGGGGCGATCAGCCGGCTCCGAGGCCGGGCTGGGGCGTCGCCGACCGCTCGCATCCGGCCTTCACCCTCAGCCGATTCGATTCGGCTGACAAAACAATGTCTTATACCATCCTGCGGCACCCCGAAGGCGGGCGCAAGGATGTGCTGCGCTGGGCCGACGCGGCGGGCAAGCCCGTGGCCGAGCTCGAGGTTTACCGGGAAGGCGCCGAATTCGACGTGGCGCGTCCGGCAACGGCGGATCTGGCCGTCCAGATGGGCGCGGAGGCGTCCACTCCGTTCGAGCTGGCCGGCTTGATCGACACCAAGTTCGGCCCGGTCGCCCTGTTCCGGCCAACCGGAACGATGGAGGGTGAGCGGGCGTGCCTCGGCTACCTCAAGCGCAGCGAAGAACCTGCCCTGCAGATCTCCGGCTTCTCCTGCCGGGGCGACACCCTGCCCGCCCGGCGCGCGGCCATCGCCTGCACGCTGAACCGGCTGACGCTGCTCACGTCCGGCAATGAGCCGAAGCTGGCGGAATTGTTCGCCCGTGCCGAGCTCAAGCGCCGCGGCTGTGACCCCGCGGCTGCGGCGGACTGGCTGCTCGGTCATGCGAACGCGCAATTGCGCGGGACGCTTTGAGCCGCATCAAGCTCAAGTGGCTGGTATTGATGCAACTTTTGACGGCGCGCCCGATTATTCCGGGCCGGTGTGACCCAATTGACCTAGTTGCGGTCACCCCCGCCGGGCTAGTATGGGGTGAAATCGACTGGCGGCGTGCCGCCTGAAGGGGACGTGATGAGCTCGAAATTTTCTGCCGCGAACAAACTGGCGACATTGCTTGCGGCGGGCGCCGCAATTGCCATCGCGTTCGCGACTCCGGCCTCGGCCGACACCAAGACCAAGCGCTATTATGACGAGCGGGGCCGCCCCTATTACGGCCCGAGCGGTCCCAATGCCGTCTATCAGCAGGGCCGCACCCGCATCTACGTGAGCAAGCGCTCCTGGCTCGACGGCGGCACCGAGGTCAATCCGGGCGACCGCAAGTTCACCGACTACGCCTTCCCGCCGGCGGTGGGCTATCCGTCCTTCGCCCGCGAGAACCTGAACCGTCCGATCGATCGCCAGCCGCTCTCGCCGCCGCAGGATGTCGGCGGCTACCCGCAGACCTTCCCGCTGTACTGAACGGACGTCGCGAATCAAATGGCCGGGCTCTCGCCCGGCCTTTTTGTTTGGGACGCGTCGCTCCGGGTTCGATGCTGCGCATCGCCCCGGAATGACGCCGCCGCTTACGCGTGCAGCTTCTGCAATTCCTTCAGGATCGCTTCGCCCATCTGCGTGGTGGAAGCGGACGTGGTGCCTTCCGACTTGATGTCGGCGGTGCGCAGACCACTGGCGAGCACCGCAGCGATCGCAGCATCGACCTTGTCGGCGAGATCGCCCATGTCGAAGGAATAGCGCAGCGCCATGCCGAAGGACGAGATCATCGCGATCGGATTGGCGAGTCCCTTGCCTGCGATGTCGGGCGCCGAGCCGTGCACCGGCTCGTACAGCGCCTTGCGCTTCTTGCTCTTGACGTCGACCTCGCCGAGCGAGGCCGACGGCAGCATGCCGAGCGAGCCCGTCAGCATCGCCGCGATGTCGGACAGCATGTCGCCGAACAGGTTGTCGGTGACGATGACGTCGAACTGCTTCGGCCACTTCACCAGCATCATGCCGCCGGAATCGGCCAGCTGATGCTCGAGCGTGACATCGGGATATTCGCGCTTGTGGACCTGGGTCATGACCTCGTTCCAGAGCACGCCCGACTTCATGACGTTGCGCTTCTCCATCGAGGTCACCTTGTTCTTGCGCTTCCTGGCAAGCTCGAAGGCGACGCGGCCGATGCGCTCGATCTCATAGGTGTCGTAAACCTGGGTGTCGATCGCGCGCTTCTGGCCGTTGCCGAGATCGGTGATGGTCTTGGGCTCGCCGAAATAGACGCCGCCGGTGAGCTCGCGCACGATCATGATGTCGAGCCCCTCGACCGCCTCACGCTTCAGGCTCGAAGCGTCCGCCAGCGCCGGGTAGCACACGGCGGGGCGGAGGTTGGCGAACAGCGCGAGGTCCTTGCGCAGGCGCAGCAGGCCGGCTTCGGGGCGCACCTCGTAAGGAACGGCATCCCATTTCGGACCGCCGACCGCGCCGAAGATCACGGCGTCGGCCTCCTTGGCCTTGGCCATGTCGCCCTCAGAGATCGAGACCTTGTGCGCGTCATAGGCGGAGCCGCCGACGAGGCCGGTGTCGGTCTCGAACCTGGCGATCCCGGCCGAATTGAGCCAGTCGATCAGCCGCTTCACCTCGCCCATCACTTCGGGGCCGATACCGTCGCCGGGGAGCAGCAGCAGTTTGTGGGTCGCCATGGTCGTGTCCTCTTCGATCCTCTCTCGTCATTCCGGGGCGCGCGCAAAGCGAGCGAGCCCGGAATCCATCAGGCCACAGCGCAGGCGGGGAAATGGATTCTCAGGTGCGCAATTGCGCACCATAGCTCGCGCGCCCCGGAATGACGGATGGCCGGAGTGCTAGAGCGGCGTTGCGCGCTTGGCAAGACACCATTGCCGCCGCGCCGCTGTGCAAGACGGGCAGGGCCTGCCACACTGCGCCGGCCGGAGCACCCCTTGCACGCCCCTGACCGCCCGCCCTACGCGCATCCCGCGCGGCTGATCCTGACACTGTCGCTGGCGGCGACGGTCGGGCTCGGCATCGGCCGCTTCGCCTATGCTTTGGTGCTGCCTGACATGCGGGAGAACCTCGGCTGGTCCTACTCGGCTGCCGGTTTCATGAACACCATCAACGCGGTCGGCTATCTCGCGGGCGCGCTGATGGCGTCCCGGCTGATCCAGCGCGTCGGCTGGTCGGCGGCGATCCGCGGCGGAACTTTGGCCTGCGTCGCCGCGCTCGCCACGTGCGCCCTGACGGGAAATTTCGTCGCGCTGAGCCTCGCGCGCCTCGTGCTGGGCCTCGGCGCCGCGGCCGGCTTCGTCGCCGGCGGCGCGCTGGCTGCGACCATCGCGCAGTCGCGCCCCGAGCGGGCCAATTTCCTGCTGAGCCTGTTCTATGCCGGACCCGGCATCGGCATTCTGGCCTCGGGGCTGATCTCCCCGTTCACGCTGCAATATTTCGGCTCCGGCTCGTGGTGGATCGTGTGGTGGGCGCTGACGCTGCTGTCCATCGCGATGACGATTCCCCTTTTTCTGATCCGCATCGAGAGCGGCGTGCGTTTCTCGGAAGGCGGCCACGCCTCCTTCGCGATCCGACCCGTGCTGATCTACCTCGCCGGCTACTTCCTGTTCGGCGCCGGCTACATCGCCTACATGACCTTCATGATCGCCTATGTGCGGGACGGCGGCGGCGGGGCCGCGGCGCAGGCCGCGTTCTGGGGCCTGATCGGTCTGAGCGCGTTCGTGACCCCCTGGGCCTGGCGCGGTGTGCTGGCGCTCGATCGGGGTGGACTCGCCACCGCCATCATCCTCGGCACCAACGCGCTGGGAGCAGCGCTGCCGATGCTCGGGCATTCGCCGGCATGGCTTGCGGTGTCGGCGGTCGTGTTCGGTGTCGCTTTCTTCGCCGTGGTCGGCTCAACCACGGCCTTCGTGCGCTTCAACTATCCGCCAGAGGTGTGGCCGACCGCGATCGCGGCGATGACGATCTCGTTCGGCGTCGGCCAGACGCTCGGTCCGATCGCAGTCGGCGCGATCACGGATGCGCTGGGCAGCCTGAGCTACGCGCTGAACGTGTCGGCGGCGCTGCTGGCGCTGGGTGCCGTGGCGGCGCTGTGCCAGAGGAAGGTGGGGCCGAAGGCGAGTAGCGAGTAGCGATAGAATCGGCCTCGCCCCTACTCCCTACTCCCTACTCCCTATTCGCTATTCGCCCTCTCAGCTCCCGCTGAACGAATTGTAGCCCTGGTCTTCCCAATAACCGCCCTTGTAGTCGTTGGTGACTTCCATCGAGACCACGTATTTCGGATTCTTGAAGCCGAGCTTGGTGGGCACGCGGATCTTCATCGGGAAACCGTAGGCGCGCGGCAAGATATCGTTCGCATATTTGAACGTCATCTGGGTCTGCGGATGCAGCGCGCTGCGCATGTCGAGCGGCGAGTTGTAGCCATCCTTGTCGGCGCACTGGAACCAGACATATTGAGCGCGCGTGTCTGCGCCGATCAGTTTCAGGAAATCGCGCAAGGGCGTGCCGGTCCAGCTGCCGATCGCGCTCCAGCCCTCCACGCAGATGTGGCGGGTGATCTGCGTGACCTGCGGCAATTGATAGAGTTCATCCAGCGTCCAAGACTTCTTGTTGTCGACGAGGCCGCGCACTTCGAGCTTCCAGTCTTTGCCGTCGATGTCCGGCGCGTCGTCGAGATCGTAGTAGGCGTTGAACGGGAACGGCTTCGTGATCGCGCTCTCCGGGAAGGTCGGCGCCAGCGCGTCGGGATTGAACATCCACGCCTGCACGGCGTCGTTGAACTTCGAGACCTTGGCGAGCATGGTTTCGGCCGAGGAGGAGTCGATGACGTCGCAGCCGGTGAGCAGCGCCAGCGCGCCCAGGCTGGCGCCGCCCGCAATGAAGCGGCGGCGGGTGACATCTGGCATCGTCTTGAGGGAATCCTTGATCAGGAGCCGCCTGTCGACGCCGGGAATCAGGAACGGACGCTTCGCCATGGTCTCCTCCTCAGCGGCCGATGATCATGGCGCGCAGGCTCTTCGGCACCAGCAGCGCAAGCAGAACGTGGATGACAAGGAACACACAGATCGCGGCCATGCAGAAGAAGTGCACATAGCGGGCGGTCGGATAATCGCCGAACAGCATCACGAGATAATAGAGCTGCACCGGCTTCCACATTCCAAGGCCGGAGAGCACGATCAGCACACCAACCACGATGATGCCGGCATAGAGCAAGCGCTGCACGTAATTGTAGACGGTGAGATCGTCATGGCCGAGCTTGAAGGTCAGCGCGGCCCTGACGTCGTGAAGCACGCCGGACGCCGTGATCGGCAGCAGCTTTTTTCGGAAGCGTCCGGTGGCGAGACCGGTGATGAGATAGGCGAGTCCGTTGATCATCAGCAGCCACATCGCGGCAAAATGCCAGAGCAGGCCGCCGCCGAGCCAGCCGCCGAGCGTGTATTCGCGCGGGAAGCGGAAGTCGAACAGCGGCGAGGCGTTGTAGATCTGCCAGCCCGACAGGATCATCAGGATCATGGCAAGCGCGTTGATCCAGTGCATGATCCGGACCCAGGCCGGCTGGATGACTTTGGCCGGGGTGGCTCCGACCTGCTCGTCGGTGACTGTGAGGCTCGCCATGATGGTTCCGTCCTGAAGGTCCGTGCGATGGCAATTATACGCCTGTATTTCGGTTTTCGTTACGCCCTGTCCGCCATGGAATCGATACCGCGAGGCTATTGTGGTCACAAAAAAGCGAGCCGGGTATCCCCGGCTCGCGGTCTGGAAGCATCCTGCTCGGGGAAGAAACAGGATCGCGTGGTGTTACGTCGCCGGCATCAGCACAGTGTCGACCACATGGATCACGCCGTTCGACTGGTTGACGTTGGAGATCGTCACCATCGAGGTGCCGCCTTTGGCGTCGACGATCCAGACCTTGCCGTCCTGCTTCTTGACCGTCAGCTCCTCGCCCTCGGCGGTCTTCAGCTTCTTGCCGTCGGAGAGGTCGGCGGCCGCGAGCTTGCCGGGCACGACGTGATAGGTGAGGATCTTGGTCAGCGTCGCCTTGTTCTCGGGCTTGACGAGGTTGTCGACGGTGCCGGCCGGCAGCTTGCCGAAAGCCGCGTTGGTGGGCGCGAACACCGTGAACGGGCCCTTGCCTTCCAGCGTCGGCACCAGGCCGGCCGCCTTCACCGCCGCCACCAGCGTGGTGTGATCCTTCGAGTTGACCGCGTTCTGGACGATGTTCTTGGACGGGTACATCGCGGCGCCGCCGACCATGACGGTCTTTTCCTCGGCGCTGACAGGCGCGACGACGGTCGCGGTGATGGCGAGGGCGCTGAAGGCGGCGGCAGCAAGATAGGCAATGCGCTTGGACATGGAGAATCTCCCGATTGAACCGTAGCCGGCGACGGCCGGCGTTGAGTTGGCAACAACGGCACCTGCGACAGTTGAGGTGATGAAGCATTGCCGTCGTTGGACCGAACTACGGGAGGCTTTGCGTTGCGGTTTCGGGGAAAAATTCTTTGTGATGCTCGAAACTATCGGGCGCGATGTTCGTGTTGGCGAACCTCTCGCGCTCCGCTGTCGTCCCGGACAAGCGAAGTGCAGATCCGGGACCCATAGCCCCAGGCAGATGTCGTGACACGAGATGGTCACTCCGGGTCTTCGCCAAACTACTCCCTGTGGTTATGGGTCCCGGGTTCGCGACTGCGTCGCGCCCCGGGACGACGAGGAGATTTTGCCGCGCGGTCTTGCGTCTCAATCCCTGCTGTTCGGCGTCTGGATGAAGCCGCGATTGTGTGTCGGGCTGATCAGCAGCTCGTTGATGCAGACGCGCGCCGGCATGCTCGCGATGAAAGCGATGGTGCGTCCCAAGTCCTCGGGTTGCAGCATCTTCGCCTGCTCCTCCTCGCTCGGCACCACCGGCCGCAGCTTCAGGATCGGCGTCGCCACCTCGCCCGGCATCAGGCAGCAGGCGCGCAGGCCGTTGACGCATTCGTCCATGTTGAAGGAATGGGTCAAAGCCAGCACCGCATGCTTGGTCGTGGTGTAGGCCGGGCCCGGCATCTTCGAGACATGACGGCCCGCCCAGGACGAGACGTTGATGATCGAGCCGTCCTGCTGCTTGCGCATCGTCGGCAGCACCGCGCGCATGCAGTAGAGCACGCCGTTGAGATTGACCTGGACGAGCTTGTCCCAGCCTTCCAGTTCCATGTCCTTCCAGCTGCGCTTGGGGATGTTGATGCCGGCGTTGTTCACCAGCAGATCGATCCGGCCGTGTCGGGCGACGATCTGATCCGCCGCCTTCTGCGCCTCGGCGGCGTTGGACACGTCCAGCGCGATCGCCTCGGCCGCGCCGCCCGCTTTCGTGATCTTCGCAACCACTGCATCCAGCGCATCCTTGCGACGGCCGGACACCACCACCGTCCAGCCATCGGCGGCGAGCGCCTCTGCGCCCGCCTCCCCGATCCCGCTGCCGCCACCCGTGACCCAGGCCACGCGTTTCCCGCTTTTTGACATGCAAACTGTCTCCGTTGCTTCTACGGGGCGGTTTTTGCTAATCCAGCCCTCGGTTTTGACCGGCTTCTGCCGGCGAGGAATGTTGCATGAACCAAGCTGCCAACGCCAACCTGTTTTCCCGCCTGTTCGACGGCCTGGACGATCCGAAACGGCTCGCGATCGAGACGTATGACGGCGCCCATATCAGCTATGGCGATCTGATCGCACGCGCCGGGCAGATGGCGAACGTGCTGGCCGCCCGCGGCGTGAAACCCGGGGACCGCGTTGCGGTGCAGGTGGAGAAGTCCGTCGCCAACATCGTGCTGTATCTCGGCACAGTGCGCGCCGGCGCGGTCTATCTACCGCTGAACACGGCCTATACGCTCAACGAACTCGACTATTTCATCGGCGATGCCGAGCCGTCGCTCGTGGTCTGCGATCCATCGAAGGCGGAAGGGCTCGCGCCGATCGCAGGCAAGGTGAAGGCCAAGGTCGAGACGCTCGGGGCTGACGGCAAGGGTTCGCTGACGGAGGCCGCAGACAAGGCGGGCAGCGAGTTCACGACCGTGCCGCGCGCGAGCGACGACCTCGCTGCCATTCTCTACACCTCCGGCACCACCGGCCGCTCCAAAGGCGCGATGCTCAGCCACGACAATCTCGCCTCGAACTCGCTCTCGCTCGTCGATTACTGGCGCTTCACCGACAAGGACGTGCTGATCCACGCGCTGCCGATTTATCACACGCACGGATTGTTCGTGGCGACGAATGTGACGCTGTTCGCGCGGGCCTCGATGATCTTCCTGCCGAAGCTCGATCCGGACCTGATCATCAAGCTGATGGCACGCGCGACGGTGCTGATGGGCGTACCGACCTTCTACACGCGTCTTCTGCAGAACCCGGCCCTGTCGCACGAGACGACCAAGCACATGCGCCTGTTCATCTCGGGCTCGGCGCCGCTGCTCGCAGATACCCATCGCGAATGGTCGGCGCGCACGGGACATGCCGTGCTCGAGCGCTACGGTATGACCGAAACGAACATGAACACGTCAAACCCCTACGACGGCGAGCGCGTGCCGGGCGCAGTCGGCTTCCCGCTGCCGGGCGTCTCCGTGCGCGTGACCGATCCCGAAACGGGGAAAGAGCTGCCGCGCGACGAGATCGGCATGATCGAGGTGAAGGGCCCGAACGTCTTCAAGGGCTATTGGCGCATGCCGGAGAAGACCAAGGCCGAATTCCGGCCCGACGGCTTCTTCATCACCGGCGACCTCGGCAAGATCGATGCAAAGGGCTACGTCCACATCCTCGGCCGCGGCAAGGATCTCGTCATTTCCGGCGGCTTCAATGTCTACCCCAAGGAGATCGAGAGCGAGATCGACGCCATGCCCGGCGTTGTCGAATCCGCGGTGATCGGCGTGCCCCATGCCGATTTCGGCGAGGGCGTCACCGCGGTGCTGGTGCGCCAGCCCGGCGCGAGCATCGATGAAGCGACTGTCCTGAAGGGACTGGACGGGCGCCTCGCGAAATTCAAGATGCCCAAGCGGGTCTTCGTTGTGGACGAGCTGCCGCGCAACACCATGGGCAAGGTGCAGAAGAACATTCTGCGCGAGACGTACAAGGACATTTACGCGAAGAAGTAGGGGCAAAAGCTCCAGGGCTGGGGAAATGCATGAAGCGCGAGCAGGCTGCCCGGATCAACGATCATCTCCTCGATGCTTATAGCGCCCTAGACCGGGCCCGAGTGAGCATCGCGGCCTGAAGGTGCTTTCCGGCTCCGATCGCATCGAAGGCATCGGCAATCTCCGGGATTGGTTGGGTAGCGAAGTGCGACTGAAGGATCAGGCCGCCTTGCGATTTCTGGGCTCTTCTCTCTCCCCCGTCATTGCGAGGAGCACCTGCGGCGAAGCAATCCAGAATCGTTCCCCGGAGACAGCCTGGATTGCTTCGCTTCGCGCGCAATGACGGTGGATGTGGCGGCTACAGCCCGCCCAGCAGGCTCAGCACAAACCGGCCGCCGACGATCAACAGATAACACCCGAACGCCACTTCCAGCGTGCGCTTCGACATCGCATGCGCCGCTTTCACGCCGAGCGGCGCGGTGACGAGGCTCATCGGCATCACCAGCACGGCACCGATCAGCGAGACATAACCGAGCGCGAACGGCACTTGCAGCGCTGCGACACCGGGATAGGTCGCCGCCGCCGGCCAGCCCGCATAGATGTAGCCGAGCGCGCCGGGAATCGAGATCAGCACCGCGAGCGCGGAGGAGGTTGCGACGGCCTGATGAATGGGACGGCTGTAGAACGTCATCAGCAGGTTCGAGAACAGGCCGCCGCCGATGCCCATCAAGGTCGAGAGCAGACCGACGCAGAGGCCGTAGACGCGCATCAATGGACCCTTCGGCAGATCGTCGCCGAGTTTCCAGGTCTCGCGCGCGAAGATCAGCCGGACCGCGGCCGACCAGGCGACCGCGACGAACACGATCTTGAACAGCCGCTCCGGCGCATAGCGTGCGACCACGCTACCGATGACGACACCGATCAGGATCGGCAGCCACCAGACGCGCAGGATCGTCATGTCGACCGCGCCCCGCTTGTAGTGAGCTCGCAACGAACGGATCGAGGTCGGGATGATCACGGCGAGCGAGGTGCCGACGCAGAGCGGCATCCGCACCTCCAGCGGCACGCCGGCGATGCGAAAGCATTCGTAGAACACCGGAACCAGAATGGCGCCGCCGCCGATCCCGAACACGCCTGCCAGAAAGCCCGAGGCCGCGCCCGTTGCGATCAGCAGCAGGGTCAGCTCGACGATTTCCTTGAGATCAAGAGCAGGAATCAACCCCCTCCCCCCACTGGTCGCAGCTCGTCCGTGACGTCAGCTCGGAACTTGCTGTGCGGAGCAGTAGGCGGATCTGCTTGATCCGGTCGACAGGCCAGGTTGCTGGCGGGGGTGGATTGCGGGTCGCGCATATCGGTCGCCGTTGCGCATTGCCGCCGGGCGCGTGCGAGACTCGAGCCGGGGAATCAGGGGCAGGGCTGCGTCAGCGGCGGCCCAGGGCGGCGACCCCGTGCATTAGAGGCATTCCAATAGTAATTTCAATGTGTCTCGCACGGCACAAGAAGTGATCTTGAGATCATTTGTTCGTTGGCGGACCTGCCTTCTGGTATACCAGAACGGGGATTGACCCTGTTTCATCAAGGCCATAGAGCTGAACGCGCGTTCGATTTATGGCGATTTGGTGATTGCGCAGGCCCCATCGACTCCGTAAATAGAGCCGACCCTTTCGCGATCCCCGCGTGCCCTGCTGGGCCGCAACAAACATCAAAAGCCGCCCATGACCGCACGGATCGAACGACCGCTTTCGCCGCACATCCAAACCTATCGGTGGACCCTGACGATGGCGCTCTCCATCGTTCACCGTGCCACCGGCATCGCCCTCTATGTCGGCACGCTGCTGCTGGTCTGGTGGCTGGTTGCCGCGGCCTCCGGCCCGACCGCCTACGCCCACGTGCAGGCCTTTGCCGGCAGCATCATCGGCCGGCTGATCGTGTTCGGCTACACCTGGGCCCTGATGCACCACATGCTCAGCGGCATCCGGCATTTCGTCTGGGACCTCGGCTACGGCTTCAAACCCAACGAGCGCGAAGCACTGACCTGGGGCGCCCTGATCGGCGGCATCGCGCTGACGGTGCTGATCTGGATCATCGCCTATGCGAACGGAGGCGGTCGATGAGTTTCGACGAATCCCACGGCTCTCCGAAGCGCCCCTCGATGCGCACTCCGCTCGGCCGCGTCCGCAATCTCGGCGCCGCGCATTCCGGCACGTCCGATTTCTGGCGCCAGCGCATCACCGGCGTTGCGATGACGCTGCTGATCATCCCGGCGCTGGTGATCATCGTCATGCTGCTCGGCCGCAACCAAGTCTACGCTGCGCAGACCCTGAGCTCCATTCCCGTTGCGGTGATCCTGCTCCTCTTCATCTTCGCCAGCGCCTGGCACATGAAGATCGGCATGCAGGTGGTGATCGAGGACTATGTCCATAACGAGAAGCTGAAGCTCACCGCGATCATGCTCAACAATTTCTTCTCGGTCGCCGTGGCGCTCGCCTCGACCTACGCGATCCTGAAACTTTCCTCCGGAGTGTAACCCATGGCCGCTGAGATCAATGGCAAGGGCAACGGCGCTCCCGCCACCAACGGCAAAGCCTACCCGATCGAAGACCACACCTACGACGTCGTCGTTGTGGGCGCCGGCGGTGCGGGCCTGCGCGCCGTGGTCGGCTGCAGCGAGGCCGGCCTGCGCACCGCCTGCATCACCAAGGTGTTTCCGACCCGCTCACACACCGTTGCGGCGCAGGGCGGCATCTCCGCCTCGCTCGGCAACATGCACAAGGACGACTGGCGCTGGCACATGTACGACACCGTGAAGGGGTCGGACTGGCTCGGCGACCAGGACGCGATCGAATACATGGTGCGCAACGCGCCCGAGGCGGTCTACGAGCTTGAGCATTGGGGCGTGCCGTTCTCGCGCACCGAGGACGGCAAGATCTACCAGCGTCCGTTCGGCGGCATGACCACCGAGTTCGGCAAGGCCCAGGCACAGCGCACCTGCGCCGCCGCCGACCGCACCGGCCACGCCATGCTGCATACGATGTACGGCCAGTCGCTGCGCCATGCGGCCGAGTTCTTCATCGAGTTCTTCGCGATCGACCTGATCATGGACGACCAGGGCACCTGCCGCGGCGTCATCGCGCTCAAGCTCGACGACGGGACGCTGCACCGCTTCCGCGCCCAGACCGTCATTCTCGCGACCGGCGGCTATGGCCGCGCCTATGCGTCCTGCACCTCGGCGCACACCTGCACCGGCGACGGCGGCGGCATGGTGCTGCGCGCGGGCCTGCCTTTGCAGGACATGGAGTTCGTGCAGTTCCACCCGACCGGCATCTACGGTTCGGGCTGTCTCGTCACCGAAGGCGCGCGCGGCGAAGGCGGCTATCTCGTCAACTCCGAGGGCGAGCGCTTCATGGAGCGCTACGCGCCGTCGGCGAAGGACCTCGCCTCCCGCGACGTCGTCTCGCGCGCGATGACCAT
Organism: Bradyrhizobium sp. in8p8; assembly: GCF_000426845.1. Classification (GTDB taxonomy): domain Bacteria; phylum Pseudomonadota; class Alphaproteobacteria; order Rhizobiales; family Xanthobacteraceae; genus Bradyrhizobium; species Bradyrhizobium japonicum_C. The sequence goes on from NZ_AUGD01000003.1 coordinate 116,835, forward strand.
CGAGATCCGCGAGGGCCGCGGCGTCGGCAAGAAGAAGGACCACATCTTCCTGCATCTCGACCATCTCGATCCCGCCGTGCTGGCCGAGCGCCTGCCGGGCATCTCGGAATCGGCAAAGATCTTCGCCAATGTCGACGTGACGCGCGAGCCGATCCCGATCGTGCCGACCGTGCACTACAACATGGGCGGCATTCCAACGAACTATCACGGCGAAGTCCTGACCAAGAAGGACGGCGACGATAACGCGGTGATCCCGGGCCTGATGGCGATCGGCGAAGCCGCCTGCGTCTCCGTGCACGGCGCCAACCGCCTCGGCTCCAACTCGCTGATCGACCTCGTCGTGTTCGGCCGCGCCGCCGCGCTTCGCCTCGCCGAGAAGCTCACGCCGAACGGCAAGCAGCCGGAGCTGCCGGCGAACTCGGCCGAGATGGCGCTCGGCCGCCTCGACCATTTCCGCTACGCCTCCGGCGGCACGCCGACCGCGAAGCTGCGCGAGGGCATGCAGCACGTCATGCAGAACAATTGCGCGGTGTTCCGCACCGGCGATGTCCTGAGCGAGGGCCAGAATCTGATCGCGAAGGTCCACAGCGGCATCACCGACATCGGCGTGTCGGACCGCTCGCTGGTGTGGAATTCGGACCTCGTCGAGACGCTCGAATTCGACAATCTGATCTCGCAGGCGGTGGTGACGATGAACTCGGCCGCCAACCGCACCGAGAGCCGCGGCGCCCATGCCCGCGAGGACTTTTCCGAACGCGACGACAAGAACTGGATGAAGCACACGCTGGCCTGGCTGGACGATGCCGGCAAGGTCAGGATCGAGTACCGCCCGGTTCACAACTACACCATGACCAACGACGTGCAGTACATCCCGCCGAAGGCGCGCGTGTATTGATCAGGGCTCGTCATGCGCGGGCAAAGGGCGCGAAGCGACGTCTTCAAACCTGATGACCCGCGCATCCATCTTTCGAAAAGGGATGGATCGCCGGGTGAAGCCCGGCAATGACGCGGAAAACCAGAGGCAGGACTTATGGTTGAATTCGCACTTCCAAAGAATTCCAAGATTTCAGGCGGCAAGACCTGGCCGAAGCCCGCGGGCGCGGCCGAGCTTCGCGAGTTCAAGGTCTATCGGTGGAATCCCGATGACGGCAAGAATCCGAGCGTCGACACCTATTACGTCGACACCAACGATTGCGGCCCGATGGTGCTGGACGGCCTCATCTGGATCAAGAACCATATCGATCCGTCGCTGACCTTCCGCCGCTCCTGCCGTGAAGGCGTCTGCGGCTCCTGCGCCATGAACATCGACGGCCAGAACACGCTGGCCTGCACCAAGTCGATGCACGAGGTGAAGGACGGCGCGGTGAAGGTCAACCCGCTGCCGCACCAGCCGGTGGTGAAGGACCTCGTCCCCGACCTCACCAACTTCTACGCCCAGTACGCCTCGGTCGAGCCCTGGCTGAAGACGACCTCGCCGACGCCGCAGAAGGAATGGCGCCAGAGCCACGAGGATCGCGAGAAGCTCGACGGGCTCTACGAGTGCATCCTCTGCGCCTGCTGCTCGACTTCCTGCCCGAGCTATTGGTGGAACAGCGAGCGCTATCTCGGCCCTGCCGCGCTGCTGCAGGCCAACCGCTGGGTGTCGGATTCGCGCGATGAGGCCACCGGCGAGCGGCTCGATAATCTGGAGGACCCGTTCCGCCTCTACCGCTGCCACACCATCATGAACTGCGCCAAGGCCTGCCCGAAGGGGCTGAACCCGGCCGAAGCCATCGCCGAGCTCAAGCTCAAGATGGTCGAGCGGCAGATCTGATTGCGTCTGGGACGCACCTCGTCTCGCGGCGGCCCTGGTCTAGTGATGCTCCGCGAGACGCTTGGTACCAAGCGGGGGCTGCGCTACTGCCACGCCCGCTTTTGAAACTCCTTGATCGATTGCCCAGCGCAATTGGCGGTCCGTTGCGCGCAGCTTGATCTCGTCCGAGGCGAGCGCGGCGAGATTGGCAAGTGTCTGCTTCTGGGTATCGTCCAGCGTGCGTGGCCGGGTGTCGATCACGCAGAGTGAGCCCAGTGTGAAGCCGTCGGGATCGCTCACCGGGCAGCCAGCGTAGAACCGAAATCCCAGTTCGCCCAACACGGCGGGATTTTCCGAGAAGCGCGGGTCAGTCGCGAGGTTCTCGGCGACCATGACGCCCTTCTGCAAGATGGTGTAGTTGCAGAACGCCCAGTCGCGCGGCGTATCGGACATGTCGAGTCCATAGCGCGACTTGAACCATTGCCGGTTTGGAGTCAGCAGCGTCAAGAGCGCGACGGGAGCGTCGAGGCTGCGCGCCGCCAGCCAGGTCAGGCGGTCGAACGAATCCTCCGGCGGCGTGTCGATCAGACCGGAGCGTTCGAGCGCGAGAAGCCGCTCGCCCTCATTGTCCGGAAAGGGAAACGAGGGCGGCGTCTCGAACGGAGCCGGGTGCTCGATGGCGGCTCTGAAAATGGTGTCGATCGCTTCGGGCAACGCCGGCAATCCGTCGACGAACACTGTCGTTCTGATGTCAGGTCCGATCCCGTCGACCGTCCGATCTGCCGCCGAAGCCCCGACAACCAGGATTTTGGTGCGTCCCAGCGCAGGATCGCCGCGCAGGCTCTCCAGCATGGCCCGTCTGCTCGCGCCCGATGCCTCGGCTTCGACCACGACTGCGGCCGGCAACCGGGTGCCTATCGCGAGCAGCGCCGCGTAGGGATCCGAGTAGCTTTCGACGACACAGGCCTTCACGTTGGCCAGCGCTGCTTCGTAATCAACGATGCGTTCCGGGCGCGCAATGACGACCACCCGCGCGGAGGCAAGGGGCGGTAACGCGCCGGGACCGGAGATCAGCCCCAGAACGTCGCGGCGGTAGACCCGGCGATGGCCTCCCGGCGTTTTCCAGGACGGGATCGATCCGCCTTCGATCAGAAGCTGCGCCGTGCGGATCGAGACGCCCAGGATCTTGGCAGCGTCCGCCGTTGTCAGAATTTCCTTGGCCATGCTGTCCATCTTGCCCCCGGCCGCGTGCCGGCCGGCCTTGCCCCAGACCTCACAATGTCGTGCTCCCGCCTGTGTTGACAAGGGGACTTCAGTGCTATTTTGATAAATTCGATGATTCTGATAGATTTGATAGATCTGATAAACTGTCTTCGGGCCGCTTGGCATATGCGAGCTGCCCGGAGGCGCCCGCTTGAATGGAGGAGATCATGTTCTGGACCGCCCCCTTCCAGCCAAGCCCACGAGCCTCCAGCAGCCGATCCGAACCCTGGCTCGGTCAGGCATCCCACGCGATCCAAACTGCAGCAACGGTCCGATCCCTGGCGCCCTTGCCGGCCGTCTCGCCGGCGCTAGCCCCCTTTCCTTCACTCAACGGCATCCGCCCGGAACGTCGCACGGGCCGGATCGCCAGCTTCACCGGAGTATGACCATGAACGACTTCCTGCCCTCCGACCTGCCGGAATTCGCGGACCGCGTTGCCGCCAACCAGCGCCGGCTCAACGAAGATTCTCGCGGCAGCTACGATTTCATCGTCTGTGGCGCCGGCAGCTCCGGCTCGGTCGTCGCACGCCGCCTTGCCGAAAATCCGGCGGTCACGGTCCTGCTGATCGAAGCGGGGGGCAGCGACGACGTGCCGACCGTCATGGACCCGGCGGCGTGGCCCGGCAATCTCGGCAGCGCGACGGACTGGGGCTTTGTCGCAGAGCCCAACCCGCACTTGAACGGGCGAGCGCTAGCGATGTCGATGGGCAAGGTTCTCGGCGGCGGATCGAGTATCAACGTGATGCTGTGGGCGCGCGGCCATCGCAGCGACTGGGATTTCTTCGCCGACGAAACCGGCGATCAATCCTGGGGCTACGATGCGGTCTCGACAACCTTCCGGGACATCGAGAACTGGCAAGGACCGCCTGATCCGCGCCACCGCGGCACCGGCGGGCCCGTCTTCGTGCAGCCGTCACCGGATCCCGGGCCGGCCGCGTTGGCCATGCTCGCCGCGGCGAGGGAGATCGGTATTCCGACTTTCGAAAGCCCCAACGGCGAGATGATGGAGGGCGAAGGCGGCTGCGCAGTCACGGACATCCTTGTCCGTAACGGCAGGCGCAACTCCATCTTCCGCGCCTATACTTATCCATTTCTCGATCGGCCCAATCTCACTCTGCTCACCGGCACGCACGTCTCACGCATCCTGCTCGAGCGCGGGAGGGCCGTCGGCGTCGAGGCGATACGTCACGGCCGTCCCTTGCGGATCAATGCGAGCCGGGAAGTCGTGCTCGCGCTCGGGGCGATCCAGACGCCGTCAGTGCTGATGCGCTCCGGCATCGGCGATGAGAAGGAGCTTGGAAGACTTGACATATCTTTGGTCCAGCATCTGCCCGGTGTCGGACAGAACCTGCAGGATCACGTGTCGTTCGGATGCATTTGGGAGTATCGAGAGCCGATCGCGCCGCGCAACACCGGCAATGCGGCGACCCTGTACTGGAAATCCCGTTCCACGCTCAAGACTCCCGACCTGCTGTTCTGCCAAGTCGAGTTTCCGGTGCCGAGCCGTGAGACGGCAGGGCGGGCGCCGGCCCATGGCTGGACGATGTTCGCCGGCCTTGCCTTGCCGAAGAGCCGAGGCAGGGTGAGGCTTCGAAGCGCCGAGCCGCTTGCACTGCCGCAGATCGAAGCCAACATGCTGTCGCATCCTGACGATGTGACGACGGCAGTCGCCTGCGTCGATCTTTGCCGTACGCTCGGCAATACCCGCGCCTTCGAGCCGCTGGTCGCGCGCGAAAGTCTGCCCGGCCCTCTCGGCGCTGCCGGGATGGAGCGTTTCGTGCGCGACTCCGCCGTAACCTACTGGCACCAGACATGCACGGCAAAGATGGGACGCGATGCCATGTCCGTGGTCGACAGCAGGCTGAAGGTCTACGGCATCGACCGCTTGCGCATCGCCGACGGCTCCGTGATGCCGCGGATCACCACCGGGAACACGATGGCGCCTTGCGTCATCATTGGCGAGAAGGCTGCCCGTGCGATGCGCAGCGAGCACGGCATCTGAACCGCCGCCCTCGAGAGCGACAGCCAAAGTGCTGGCTCGTGTCATTGGCCCCTCGAACCAAGAATCGAGGGGCCTGCCGGGCAGCGCGACATGGCGCTGCAGGACGCCCGCGCGCGTGATCTCATCACGATACAACCACGGGTTCCAGCGATAATCGGCTTCCTTCTTTGCGCGAAATTCAGCTAAGCTCGCGGTCAGGGACAGGAGCCGTGCAGGGCGCGCAACGCAAATCGCTCAGACTGCTGCAGTGGATGATGGCTGCATCCCTGGCGCTTCCGGTTGCGCTGTTCGCGATCACTTCCGCGATTTCCTACACCTCGACCACAGACATCGCCGACCGCGAGATCGAGCGCACGCTCGACGTCGCGCATGAGCACGCACTCAAGGTGTTCGAGACGATCGACCGCAGCCTCGCCGAACTCAACGAGGTCGTGCGCGGCCTTTCCGACGACGTCATCCGCGCGCGCGAGCCGACGCTGCATCTTCGCCTGAAGCGCCTGGCCGATTCGCTGCCGCAGCTCAAATCGGCATGGATTTTCGACGCGGATGGAAAGGCGCTGGTCAACAGCCTCGCCTCGCCGCCGCCGGACCTGGGCTTTGCCGACCGTGACTATTTCTATGCCCATGTCGACCAGAGCATCGGCACGTTCATCGGCACGGCCCTGGCGCCGCGTCCACCCTATCAGGGCGCGCGCTTCTTCGGGGTGAGCCGCCGCCGCGATTCCGACGACGGCAATTTCATCGGCGTGATCCAGGCCTCTGTCCTGCCGGAATACTTCGAGAGCTTCTACGCCAGGATCGGCTCCGACCCCGGCAGCTTCTTCGCAATGGGACGCGCCGACGGCGCCGTGCTTGCGCATTTCCCGCGGCTCGACCGCGACCTGCGGCTTGATCCGGGCGGCCCGGTCGGCCAAAAGATTGCGTCGAGCCCCGAGCATGGGCTGATGACGATCGTTTGGCCGCCGGACGGGATCGAACGCCGCATCGGCTACCGACGCATCACCGATTATCCGATCTATGTCAGTGCCGGGCTCGAGACCTCGGCGATCCGCGCGCGCTGGCTCGCCACCATCGGCCAGCATCTGGTGTTCGGCATTCCCGCCACCGCGCTGCTGTTCCTGCTGCTCGCCTTCGCCTTCCGCCGCACCCAGCATCTTCATGCCGAAGCCGCCGCGCGCCGCGAGGCCGAGGAGGCGCTCAAGCACAGCCAGCGCCTGGAGGCGCTCGGGCAGCTCACCGGCGGTGTCGCGCACGACTTCAACAATCTCCTGACGGTGATCCGCGCTTCGGTCGATCTCTTGAACCGGCCGCAACTGACGGAGGAGCGGCGACAGCGCTACATCACGGCCATTGCGGACTCGGTCGCGCGCGCGGCCAAGCTGACCTCGCAGCTGCTCGCCTTTGCGCGGCGCCAGACCCTCAAACCGGAGGTGTTCGACGTCGGGGCGCGCGTGCACTCGCTGCACGACATGCTCGCCACGCTGCTAGGTTCTGCGATCGAAATCGTGATGCGGCTGCCGGCGGAGCCTTGCCTCGTCAATGCCGATGCCGGCCAATTCGAGACCGCGCTGATCAACATGGCGACCAATGCGCGCGATGCCATGCAGGGCAAGGGCAGAATCGTCTTCAGGGTCGAGCCAACGACAACCGTTCCGCAGACGCTGCCGCAGCTTTCGGCGAACCAGGCCTTGGCGGACCATGGCTTCGTCTGCGTGACCGTGAGCGACACCGGCGTCGGCATTCCCGCAGCCAGGCTCGGGCGCATCTTCGAGCCGTTCTTCACCACCAAGCAGGTCGGCCACGGCACCGGTCTCGGCCTGTCCCAGGTGTTCGGCTTCGCCCGGCAGTCCGGCGGCGAAGTGACCGTGGCGAGCGAGGTGGGGCGCGGCAGCGCCTTCTCGCTGTATCTGCCGCGCGTGTCGCCTGACCTGCTGCCGCAACAGCAGGCGCCCCACACAGCGCCGGCGGTAGCCGGCAGCGGCATGTCCGTACTGGTGGTGGAGGACAATATCGAGCTCGCCAATTTCGCCGCCGATGGCCTTACCGAACTCGGCTACAGCATTACGCTGGTCGACAATGCAAACGACGCACTCGCCGAGCTCGTCATGGACGCGGACCGCTTTGACGTCGTGTTCTCGGACGTGGCGCTGCCCGGGATGACCGGACTCGACCTGGCGAAGGCAGTTCGCGACCGCGGCATCGGCGTCCCCGTCGTGCTGACCACCGGCTACAGTCAGGCCCTTTCACAAGAGGGCACTGCCGGCTGCGACCTCGTGCAAAAGCCCTATTCGATCGAGGAATTGTCGCGCGTTCTGCACCACGCGGCGCGGCTGGGGCGCGTGCGCGACGGCGCCGCCGAATAGGTGTGCCCTGGGGAACTCGCGGGCGGACCGACTGAGTTCCCTTCGCGTTGCCCGCTCATGCACAAACGGACCGCAGGCGCGCAAGGACTATCCGAGGACGCGCTCCTGGGCCACCGATGCGCTGCCGAAGGCACCCATCGTCGGCGTCGCGCATCGCACCATGCCGGGGGCCTTTCTCGCCCTCGTCCCGGGGCTCGGTTCGCGTCCCGACCGACACTGAAATTGTGGCCCCTCGCAAAACCGGCTATGCATGCGCCGCTTGCAATGAGGACCGCCTGTTTGACGACCGACAACAATTCTTCGTCCGCGCCGTTCGGCACGTTTGCGCCGAATGCGGCGCAGGCGGCGATCATCCGCCTCGCTCAACGATCGCGACTGAAGCGCGGCGCCTTCCGGCCCTGGATGTCGCGGCTGGTGAACCTCGTGCGCAGCGGCCCTGTGGACGTGCAATATCAGGGCGCCTCTTTCCGGTTCTATCATCAGGGCAGCGCGACCGAGCGCGGCGCGCTATTCAATCCCGAGTACAATCTCGACGAGCTGGATTTCCTGCGCCAGCACACGTCCGGCGGCGGCGTGTTCGTCGATGTCGGCGCCAATGTCGGCACCTTTGCGCTGGTGATGGCGCGGCAGGTCGGGCCCACGGGTAAGGTGGTCGCGATCGAGCCGCACCCGCTGACGTTCGCACGGCTCTCGTTCAACCAGTCCGCATCGAAAGCGGCGCAGGTGCGCCTGGTGCAGGCGGCCGCGGGCGACAAAGATGGCGAGCTGATGATCGAGAGCGGCGGCGGCAATCTCGGCGCCACGCATGTCGTTACCGGCACCGCGAGCACCGACGCGATCAAAGTCCCGTCGCTGCGGCTGACGCGCATCCTCGGCGAGGCCGGCGTTACGCAGGTCGATTCGCTCAAGATCGACGTCGAGGGATTCGAGGACCGCGTGCTGATCGGATTCTTCCGCGACGCGCCGCCATCGCTGTGGCCACGCGCTGTCGTGATCGAGCATCTGTCACAAAACGAATGGCAGCAGGATTGTATTGCCGACATGGTCGCGCGCGGCTTTACGATCGCGCGCAAGACACGAAGCAATACGTTCCTGTCGCGCTGACGAGGGCAAACAAAAGAGGTTGCGATGATCGACCATTTGGGCATCTCGGTCTCCGACTATGAACGCGCAAAAGCGTTCTATGCGAAGGCGCTGGCCCCACTCGGCTATGGGCTAATCATGGAAGTGACGGCGGAGCAGACCGGTCACGCCGCAGCCGCAGGTTTCGGAGCGGACGGCAAGCCGGACTTCTGGTTCGGCGGAGACGGCGCCATGAACAAGCCGGTGCATATCGCGCTTCGCGCCAAGGACCGCGCTACAGTGGATGCGTTCTACAACGCGGCCATCGCGGCCGGCGGCCGCGACAATGGTCCGCCCGGCATCCGCCCACATTACCATGCGGACTATTATGGCGCATTCGTGCTCGACCCTGATGGCCACAACATCGAGGCCGTCTGCCACGCGCCGGAATAGCGAGGATTCCCAGGGGAACATCGTTCCCGGCAGGTCGTTATTGTTCCTTCCAGCAAGGAGCACGACATGGCCAACGACAATGCCGGCGACGTCGATCGCGTCTGGGACCTGATGAAGACAATCGGATTCGCAATGCTTGTCACACGCGACGGCGGCAAGCTCCGTGCCCGGCCCATGAGCGCCTATCTCGATCGCGCCGCGAACACGATCTTCTTCCTGACCGATGCGCGCAATCACAAGGACGAGGAAATCGCGCGCGATCCGTCGATCAACCTGTCGTTCGCCGATGCCGGCAGCCAGAAGTACGTTTCCCTGACGGGCACCGCCGTCATCTCCAACGACCGTGCCAAGATCAAGGAGCTGTTCTCGACACCCGCCAAGGCATGGTGGGACTCCGCGGAAGATCCCAACATCCGCGTGCTCAAGATCACGCCTGATGACGCCGAATTCTGGGACTCGCCGGGGACGGTGATCTCCTATGTGAAGATGGCGGCCGCGGCAGTCACGAATACGCGCCCCGATCTCGGCGAGAACCGCAAGGTCTCGATGTGATGCCGATTGAACCGCCCGAGATTCCACCCTCGACACCAGGCACGCCGACCGAGCCGCCGCTCGGAGTCCCGCCCGGCAATCCGCAGCCCGAAATCACACCGCCGGTCCGCGAGCCGGGCGAATCACCGAGCCCCGACGAATTGCCGGGCCGCGTGCCCGAAGAGATTCCATCGCGCGGTCCGAATGGACCGCTGACGCCGAACCCTGCGACGGACGCGAGTTCGTCGCGCGGTTACGCTTGAGGCTGGCTCATCGCATGTGAGGCGATTGCAAGCAGGGTCTGAATGCGCAATGAACGTTGCCGTAGTGGGATGATTTCGGTGCAGAAATAAATTCGGCCGCGACGACACCACCCGCCACAATGCGGCCTAACGCCTAGCTGTTCATCCCAACACTTCGTCAAAGAACCTTCCGGGGAAGTTCACCACCATGACCAACCTTCGTTTCGTGCTGCTTGCAACGACGGCGCTGACCGCGATGCAATTGGCAAGCTCCGCATCGCATGCGCAAAGTGCGCCGCCGCTCGTGCTCGCACAGGCCCAGCCGGAGGCCGGGCCTGACGGGAGGCCGAAGCAGCCGCCGAAGGGACCGCCGGCGGCCGCGCCGCCCGCAGCACCCGCGCGCCCGGCCGCACCGCCGCCGGCGGCTGCACCGCCCGCCGCACCTCCGCCGGCAGCGGCACCGGCGCGCCCTGCGGCGCCACCGCCACCTCCGCCTCCACCCGCGGCCCGTCCGGCTCCACCGCCGCCACCGCCACCCCCGGCCGCTCCCAAACAGCCTTCGCCGCCGCCGGCCGCGGCCCCGCAGCAGCGCGCCCCGACACCGCCGCCTCCCGCACCGCCTGCCCCGCGCGCGGCGCCCTCGCCGTCAGCACCGCCTCCTGCAGCGGCTCCGCAGCAGCGCGCGCCGGCAACGCCGCCTCCGGCACCGTCCGGCGCTCGCCCGGCTCCGACGCCACCGGCCCCGCCTCCCGCAGCAGGTCCTCAGGGCCGCCCGGCGCCGGCACCCAGCGCGACACCAACGCCAGCGCCCGCAGCGCCGCCGGCCCGGCCAGGTACCCCTGCTCCGACCGCCACACCCGCTCCGACCGCCACACCTGCACCGACAGCGACGCCTGCTCCGGGCAGCACGCCTGGCGTGCCGCCAGCCGGCCGCCCCGGCACACCGCCGCCCGGGCGCCCCGGCGCGCCTCCGCCGGCAGGATCACCGGCAGCGGGTGCCACGCCGACCCCAACCGCGACGCCAGCTCCGACTGGCACTCCGACGCCGCCGCCCGGACGCCCGGGTTCGGCGACACCGGCGCCTGGCGCGACCCCAGCTCCGACCGCAACTCCAGCCCCGACGGCGACCCCGAGCCCAACGGCGACGCCAACCCCTGGGCAGCAGGGCGGCACGCCGCCTGCCGGCGCGCCCGCAGCCGCAACCCCGACCAGGCCGCCGGCACCTCCCGCCGGCGCTGCAGCGCCGACCGTGGTGCCCGGCACGCCAGCCGCAGCGCCGCCGCCCGACAGAGCGCAATACGCGCCACCCACGGTGAAGCCAGCCTTCCGCGCCGCGCCGACGATCTCGGCCCCGTTGCCGCCGCCGCCGCGCCCGCCGCAGCGTGACCTGACCCCGCTCGCGGTCGGTGCAGGCGTGGTAGCCGGCGCCGTCATCGGCGCGACCATCGCCGACCTCCACAACCAGCGACGCGAGACCGTCGAAGGCGGCCGCACGATCTACACAGAGCCGGACCGCATCATCATCCGCGACCCGGGCGGGCAGGCCTATGTCCGCGGCAACGATCTCTATCGCTTCCGCTATGGTGCCCGCGACATCCGCACCGACACCGTGGGCGGCGAGACCCGCACGGTCGTGATTCGTCCTGACGGCAGCGAGATCATCACCGTAGTCGGCGCCGATGGCCGGCTGCTGCGGCGTATCCGCAGGGACCCCCGCGGGCGCGAGATCGTCATCATCGACAACAGCTACCGCGATCCGCGTGCCGTCGGCGGCTTCTATGTGGACCTGCCGCCGCCGGTCGTGAACATGCCCTATGATCGCTACATCGTCAGCGCTGAGGACGCATCGCCAGACGTGATCTACGCGACCATGCAGGCACCGCCGGTGCAGCGGATCGATCGGCGCTACTCGCTCGACGAGATCCGCTACAGCCCCAATGTTCGCATGCAGATGCCCAGCATCGACGTCAACACGATCAACTTCGAGACTGGATCGTGGACGATCCCGCCGGACCAGGCGGCCCGGCTGCAGGTGATCGCGGACGGCCTCAACCAGGCGATCCAGCGCAATCCGCGCGAGGTGTTCCTGATCGAGGGTCACACCGATGCGGTCGGCAACGAGGTCGACAACCTGTCATTGTCGGACCGCCGCGCGCAGTCCGCAGCCGAATTGCTGACGCAGCAGTTCGGCGTGCCTGCCGAGAACCTGACGTCGCAGGGCTATGGCGAGCAGTATCTGAAGGAACAGACGCAAGGGCCGAGCCTGATCAACCGGCGCGTCACGGTCCGCCGCATCACGCCGCTGCTCAACGGCGGCACGGCCTCGCTGCCGCCGCCCCCGCCCGGCACGGCGCCGCCGCGCTGAGGGAGACCACAAACGCAAATGGCCGGGAGCGATCCCGGCCATTTCTCTTGCATCATACCGTCAACGCGTCTGACGGCAGGCAGGCCTCGCAAACGGCGGCGACATGCCGGTGATCAGTGCCGCAACAGCCGCCGAGAATCCGCATGCCCGGGAATGCGCGCCTGAGCGAAAGGTAACGGCGGCCGAGATCTGCGGGATCGCCACTGTCGAGGGTCTCCGATTCGTCGAGCTCGGCATGGCTCTTGACCGATGCATTGGCTCTGATGCCGTGGATGCGCTGGACCCACGTCTCGCCGGTCGCGATTGCACTCTCGAAGTGAGTTGGATGCGCACAATTGATCAGGAAGTATTCGCAGGCACGCTCCGTTGCGTCGTCGACCGCTTCGATCGCCTCGCGCAGTGTCTCTCCCCTGACGAGGCGACCATCGGTCTCGACCGTGAAAGAAATCGCGACCGGAATATCCTGCCTCTTGGCTGCGCGGACCACACCGACGGCTTCGTTGATGCTGTTCAGCGTGAACGCAGTCACCATATCGGCGCCCGCCTCGCTGAAGGCCGCGATCTGGCCCGAGTGGTAGGCTTCCGCCTCCGCCGCGTCCATGTTGCCGGCCTTGTAGCCGTCGCCTCGCGGACCGATCGCGCCGTTGATGACGCAAGGCATGCGGGGGGACTCCCAGGCGCCGCGCAACTCGTCGAGGAAGCGGATGGCGCGCATGTTGATGGCCTCGAGCCCGGCCGCATCATAGCCGAGCCTGACGCCCCAATCAGGGTTGGCGCGCCAGGTCGGACTGTCGAGGACGAAGCCGAGCCCGTGCTGCCTGGCGATCCGCAGATATGCTTCGTAGTACTGCCTCAAATGGGCGCGGCCATCCGCGCTGTCGAGCAGCACGAATGCCGCGAAGTGGGGCAGTTCCAGCCCGTGGTGGAAGATGAGGGTTGTCTCCATGCCGCCGTCGGTCAGGAAAATGCCGCCGCCGTGCTGCGGCAGACCATGTCTGTATCTGGCCATTGATCGCTCCATCATTTGGACGGACTCGCTCTCTTCATTCGGTCGCGCCATGTCCGTCTTTGGTCTCGGCATGTGGTGCCGCATAATGTCGCGTCGCTCTAGAAGCCTCGCGGTGCGGCTGAACTTCCCCCCGCAAGCGGAGACAAATCAAATACTTGCATGAGACGCTCGGAGCAGTGCTTGGCCCCGAGCGCCAGATTCCGCACCGTCGGTACAGTTTTGGAGACATCGATGGGAAAGGGCGAAGCGACGCGCGAGCGCATTCTCGAGATCGCGGAAGCGGCGGTGCTCGCAAAGGGCTTCGGCGCGACCTCGATCGACGAGGTCATTGCAGAGGCCGGCCTGACCAAGAGCGGCTTCTTCTATCACTTCAGGGACAAGAACGCGCTCGCACGGGAGATGCTGCGCCGCTACGTGGAGACGAATGATCGCCTGTTCGACGAGATCTTCAGGCGGGGACGCGAGCTCTCCGACGACCCGCTGCAATCGTTCCTGATCTCGCTGAAACTGCTCGCCGAAATCATGGCCGATCTGCCGAACGGCCACCCCGGCTGCCTGATCGCCAGCATCTGCTATCAGGAGCGCTTGTTCGACCGCGAGGTTCGCGATCTGACCGCACAATCAGTCCGGAGCTGGAATGCGCATTTCCGCGAGATTCTCGACGGCATCGCTGCCGTCCATCGGCCCCGCGAGCCGATCGACCTCGACGATCTCGCCGAGATGATCTCGTGCGTGGTCGACGGCGCGATCATCATGTCGAAGACGCTCAACGACCCGAAGCGGCTGGAGCGGCAGATCCTGCTCTTCCGCAGCTGTGTGAAGCTGATCTTCGCGCCGCCTCTCTCATCGTGAAACGCATGTGACGTGAGCGAGCCAGGGCTGCCCTGCTGAGCCCGTTTGCGAAGGCGTGCGACCTTGCGATTCGCAGTCGATCCTCCGCTTCATTGCCCCGCTGCCAATCCCAACGCGTCGGCCATGACCCGGAACACTTCCGTATTGTCCATCGACCCGTGCACGCGCTCGCTGCCCGGTCCAGTCGCGGTCAGGATGACATCCTCGCCCGAATGCACGCTGGCGCCGATCAGCGCGGAAAGATTGCCGGGGCGCAGCACCGCGCCCGGGACGTCCTTGTATTTGTCGTTGGCCTTGAAGGTTCCGTCGTCGCCCGCCTTGATGGTCGGCTGGTTGGGGCCGTCCAGTTTCGGACGGAACGTCTCGTAGTGATCCGGCAGGCTGGCCGAGAAGATCGCGAGCCGCCGACTCACGTCGATGCGCGCCGGATAACCTTCCGCATCCGGCGCCGGATAGTTGGGAAATCCGGCCTTGTCGTAGACCGCAACGCGCTCGCGCAAGGGAACATTGGGCACGGTGCCCATGTCGTCATTCACCGTCCCGACAAGGCTGTTGGGATGATTGTGGTCGGCGACCACCATGATGAGAGTGTCGTCGCCGCGTGCGCGCGCCCATTCGCGCGTCTGGCGCACCGCGTTGTCGAGCATGATCGTGTCGTAGACGGCGCGCTCCATGTCGAGCAGATGCGCATATTTGTCGATCATTCCGGATTCCACCATCAGGAAGAAACCGTTCTCGTTCTTCGAAAGGATGTTGAGTGCCGCCTGGACTTGCTCGGTGAGATCAGGCTGCTCGGGGAATTTCCTGACGCCGCCGCCCTTCAGGAATTTGCGGTCGAGCACACCGTCCATGTTGCCGGTCGCGAACAGGCCGAGCAGCTTGCTGGTCTCCTGTCTTGCGGCGGACGCGCCGAGTTCGCTCGCGGTGGTCGCCACCTGATAGCCGGCATCGCGAAACTTCGCGATGTAGTCGGTCTCGTCCTTGCGTTTCGAGCCGGCGACCGACTTCGGCAGAAAGTTCGCGCTGCCGCCGCCCATCAGCACATCCGGCTTCGCGTCGAAGAACTGCTCGACAATGTCGTCATAGGCGGCGCGCCGGCGGGTGTGCGCTACCATAGCCGCCGGCGTTGCGTCTTCGATTTCGGTATTGGTAACGATGCCGATCGCCATGCCGAGCCGCCTCTTGGCGAGGCTGGCGATGGTTTCGACACGGGGATCGTCGAGCGGGCTTGCAGTGCGGTCCGCATAGACGCTGAGGGCGTTGACGGCGCTCTTGTGCCCGGTCGCATAGGCGCTGGCCGAGTTCGCGGAATCGGTGATGATCGAATCCGAGCCTGCGGTTGCCACCAGGGCCATATGGGGCATGTCGTCGATGGCAAGCTTGCCCCGGCTCTTGCCCTCCGAGATTCCCTTGGAGAGGATTCGCGCTGCGACCCGGTGCGCGGGCGACATGCCGTCACCGATGAACAGGATGACATTCTTCGCCTTGCGCGGGCCGGTGTCGTAGACCGTCCATGTGACGCTGCGCTGGCGCGTGCCGTCGCTGACGTCGACGACAACGTTGCCGGACCTGGCCAGCGTGACGTCGCGCAGGATCAGGGCCGACTGGTCCTTGCCATCCTCGCGCTCGATGAAAGTCCCGGCACGGCCGAAGGCCGTCGCAAAATCCGCGCCGTTCACCGTCACCTTCAACTTGGTCGCATCGACCGGGCCGGGAAGCTCGACCTTGAAGTCGAATTTGGCTCCGGCCAGGATCTCGGCACGATCGATCGGGTAGACGGTCTGCGCCGACAGCGACGAGGTCCAGCCGAGGACGATGAGGGAGGCGAGTGCCGATGTCTTGATCATGCGCGATGCTCCGAAACCCATTCCGACAGAAACAGGAGCGTAGCGATCGAGAATGACACCGTCATTAAGCTGTCATCGCGTGGCCCGGACGTCTCAGCCTCTATCGCTCTCCAGCCGGAAGATCTGCGAGCCTTCGCTGCCCGAGAGCAGGCCGGTCTCGCTGTAGAGCTTCAGCTTGGTGCGGGTGTCGGCGATGTCGAGGTTGCGCATGGTGAGCTGGCCGATGCGGTCGGCCGGCGTGAAGGCGGCGTCCTCCACCTTCTCCATGCTGAGCCGCTCCGGCGCGTAGGTCAGGTTCGGGCTCTCGGTGTTGAGGATCGAATAATCGTTGCCGCGGCGCAGCTCCAGCGTGACCTCGCCGGTGACGGCGCGCGCGACCCAGCGCTGCGCAGTCTCGCGCAGCATGAGAGCCTGCGAGTCGAACCAGCGGCCCTGATAGAGCAGGCGGCCCAAGCGCATGCCGCTGATGCGGTACTGCTCGATGGTATCCTCGTTGTGGATGCCGGTGACGAGGCGCTCATAGGCGACGTGGAGCAGCGCCATGCCGGGCGCCTCGTAGATGCCGCGGCTCTTGGCTTCGATGATGCGGTTCTCGATCTGGTCGCTCATGCCGAGGCCGTGGCGGCCGCCGATGGCGTTGGCTTCGAGAAACAGCGCCACGGGATCGGTGAAGGTCTGGCCGTTCAGCGCGGTCGGCTGGCCTTCCTCGAAGCGCACCACGACCTTCTCCGCCTTGACGTTGCAGTCGTCGCGCCAGAACGGCACGCCCATGATCGGATTGACGATCTTGATGCCGCTGTCGAGGCTTTCGAGATCCTTGGCCTCGTGCGTGGCGCCGAGCAGGTTGCTGTCGGTCGAATACGCCTTCTCGGCGCTCATCTTGTAGGCGAAACCTTGCGCCGTCATGAACGCCGACATCTCGGCGCGGCCGCCGAGCTCGTCGATGAACTGCTGGTCGAGCCAGGGCTTGTAGATCTTCAGGCCGGGATTGGTGAGCAGGCCATAGCGGTAGAAACGCTCGATGTCGTTGCCCTTGAACGTCGAGCCATCCCCCCAGATGTTGACGCCGTCTTCCTTCATCGCCGCGACCAGCATCGTGCCGGTGACGGCGCGGCCGAGTGGCGTGGTATTGAAATAGGTGATGCCGCCGGTCGAGATGTGAAAGGCGCCGGACTGGATCGCGGCGATGCCTTCATGGACGAGCTGAGTGCGGCAATCGACCAGCCGCGCCTTCTCGGCGCCGAATTCCATCGCCTTGCGCGGGATCTCGTTGTAGTCGGCCTCATCAGGCTGGCCGAGATTGGCGGTGTAGGCGTAGCAGCGCGCGCCCTTCTGCTTCATCCAGAGCAGCGCCGCAGAAGTGTCGAGGCCGCCCGAAAACGCGATGCCGACTTTCTCGCCCTTGGGCAGGCTTTTCAGGATCGTGGTCATGGGGCTTCCAATCGGGTCTCAAGGGCTGATGAAGGTGCGAAACTTGGCCGCGCGAATATCAAATTTCGCACGCCTCGGCATCCCTTTAATGGCTCAAACCGAGGGCTCGGGACCGGTCTTGCGGCCGAACAGGCGCTGGCGGAGCCGGTAGCCGGGCCAGCTCAGCCGGGTCAAGGCGGCGTCGACCGCCTCGTCCGAGAACCTCGTCCGCGGCCAGCGGTAAATCAGCGCGTAGGCGAACCAGATCACGACGAAGGTGACGAGGCCGGCGATGGAAACGTCGGTGAAGAAGTGGCCACCGAAGGCCATGCGAAGCCCGCTCGTCAAGGCCCCGAACACCACTGCGGCGGCATAGGCGATCGGGCGCCACGGCGGCGGCGCCAGCGCAGCCGGCGCGAGCGTCCAAAATGCCGTCGCCCCCTCGCCGGAGAAGAACGAGCAGTTGCGTCCGCAGCCGCCGCGGGGATCCCACCACGGCACGAATTGCTGGGTGCCGGCAAACTCGGTCACCACCACCGGACGCGGACGGCCCCAGTAAGTCTTGAACGTCAGGTTGGTCAGGATGCCGGCCGACATGGTCATCGTCACCAGCAGGAAGACGACCGTTCGGCCCCGCACCATCATCGGCCGGTCGGGCCGGATCATCTTGACCACGAGCGCGACGATCGAGGGCAAGGCGAATGCCCAGGCGATCCACATCGCCGCATCGCGCGCGAAGCCGGCCCAGCCGTTCAGCTTGAGCGGGAACGTCCTGGTTGCGGGGTCGAAGAAAAGCGCCGCGAGCTTGAGATCGAGTTCGGGATAGAGGCCGAAAACGACGCCGATCACGAGCCACAGCGCCAGGGCGATGAAGAGTCCGGTCCGGTTCATGGCGCGCGGTTTAGCGGAGTGGGGAGGCGATGAAAACCCCGGACGCGGCGCGACTTATCGCGCATCCGGCCTCGAGTTCGACGGCAAGGGCGGCGGCGGCTTCCGCGGGGGCGGCGGGTTGCGCCAGGCGCCGGCGTTGCGGCCGGCGATCAACCAGTAGACCACGCCGGCGACGATGCCGGCTCCGGTCATGATCTCCAGATGCCGCCGCACGATGCCCTCGAACTGGAACGTGTCGGCATGGAAGGGGACGAGACCGAGATAGCAGGCGAGCCCGACGAGGCCGCCACCGAGGGCATAGGCGAGCGCGCTGCGGATGTAGAGCGCTTCGGTGATCGCGACGATCACCGCCGCCGGCACCAGCGCAAAGCCGGAGACGAAGATGAAACCGAAACCGAGCAGGACATCGATCGTGCCCTGGTCGACGGGACCTGCGCCCAGATCGGCGAATTCCGGAAACAGCAGCGCGACGACGATGATCATGCCGCCGACGAAGCAGGCGGCGAGGAAGCCGATGAAGATGACGACGAGACGGCCGATCAGGGACATGGCGCAAGCGAATTGGTGACCGGCAGTGTCACCAGGCCCCCGGTCGTCATGCCCGGGCTTGACCCGGGCATCCACGACTTTTCCAATCGCGGCCCGACGTGGATGGCCGGGTCAAGCCCGGCCATGACGAACGTTGATGGCATTGCCATCATCAATCCGTCATCGCCATGGCTCGCAGCGCCTGGCGCTCGCGCGCGCTGAGCTTCTCGGTCTCCGACTTGAGCTGGCCGCAGGCGGCGAGGATGTCGCGGCCGCGCGGGGTGCGCACCGGCGAGGAATAGCCGGCGTTGAAGATGTATTCGGAGAACTTCTCGATCTGGTCCCAGTCGGAGCATTCATAGGCGGTGCCGGGCCAGGGATTGAACGGGATCAGGTTGATCTTGGCCGGAATGCCCTTGAGCATCCTCACCAGCAGCTTGGCATCGTCGAGCGAATCGTTGACGCCCTTGAGCATCACATATTCGAAGGTGATGCGGCGGGCGTTCGAGGCGCCGGGATAGTCGCGGCAGGCCTGCAGCAATTCCTTGATCGGATATTTGCGGTTGAGCGGCACCAGCTCGTTGCGCAGCTCGTCGCGCACGGCATGCAGCGAGATCGCCAGCATCACGCCGATCTCCTCGCCGGCACGCACGATGTTCGGCACCACGCCCGAGGTCGAGAGCGTGATTCGGCGGCGGGAGATGCCGATGCCCTCGTTGTCCCCGACGATGAGCAGCGCATCGCGCACCGCGTCGAAATTGTAGAGCGGCTCGCCCATGCCCATCATCACGATGTTGGTGACGCGGCGCGTGCCGTCCTCGCGATCGGCCCAATCGTTGAGGCGATCGCGCGCCACCATCACCTGTCCGACGATCTCGCCGGCGGTGAGATTGCGCACCAGGCGCTGCGTGCCGGTGTGGCAGAAGGAACAGTTCAGCGTGCAGCCGACCTGCGAGGAGACGCAGAGCGTGCCGCGGTCGGTCTCGGGGATGTAGACGCACTCGACCTCATGCGCCTTCTGAACGGAATCGCCGCTCGGCAAGCGCAGCAGCCATTTGCGGGTGCCGTCGTTGGAGATCTGCTCGGCCACGACCTCGGGCCGATCGACGGTGAAATGCTGGGCGAGATCGGCGCGGATCCCCTTCGAAATCGAGGTCATCTCCTCAAAACTCTGGGCGCCGCGGAAATAGATCCAGTGCCAGAGCTGCTGCACGCGCATCTTGCGCTGCGCCGGTGCGACGCCGATCTCGCCGAGACGATCGGCAAGCTCGGTGCGCGACAGGCCGATCAGCGACGGCTTGGCCGGCGGCACATAGGTTTCGAGCGGAGTCTTCTCCACCAGGATAGCGTTGCGCGGCTCGGTCGAGGTTTGCATCAAAGCGCCTAGGATCACTGCTGTCTGAACTCGTCATGCCCGGGGTTGACCCGGGCATCCACGTCTTTCCTCTATTGCGGTAACGCGTGGACGGCCCGGTCAAGCCAGGCCATGACGGCGAAAATCTGGAACCGGCCTTATATAGCAACCGAACCCGCCGATTGCGACCGTGCTATCGCCCGCAGCCTTAACGCCGACAGTCCTGCGCGATCTTGTCGAGCGCCTGGGAAAGGCCCTTCAGCGAGAAAGTGTCGGTCGTCTCCGTGCCCTTGGCCGAGACGCCTTTGACCACGAGATCGGCGGATTTGCGCATGGCTTCGACCATCCGCTCCTCCTCGGCCGCGTTCTTGATCCAGAGACCGTCGCCC
Source organism: Bradyrhizobium sp. in8p8 (assembly GCF_000426845.1). GTDB lineage: Bacteria > Pseudomonadota > Alphaproteobacteria > Rhizobiales > Xanthobacteraceae > Bradyrhizobium > Bradyrhizobium japonicum_C. Next base: position 137,188 of record NZ_AUGD01000003.1, read on the forward strand.
TGCGTGTACATGGCATAGGATGCGCCGCCGACCTCGACCGTCGATTCGGAGCCCGGCTTCAGCGCGTAGCCGATCATGACCGAGACTTCGTTGTTCACCTTCTCCGCCGGCCGGGTCGAGACGAAGGCGTAGGCCGGATCGCGCGGCCGATTCGGCGGATTGGTCTTCGACGACGAGGGCTTGGCCAGCGCGAAGCAGACCTTCTTGCCGTTGGGCGTCGCCGAATAGGCGCCCCAGGTGCCGAACTGCCCGATCAAGGTCGGCTCAGCACCACCCGCAACGCCCGCGGGTGGCCCGCCCGGTTTGCTCTCGGGCTTTGCGGCCGCCTTGGCGGTCGTATTGGACGGCGCAGCCGACTTCGGTGCCGTCTCTCTTGGAGCAGACTTGGGCGCCGTCTGCGCCCGCGCGGAATCGGCGATTCCCCCGGCCATGACGACAGTCATCAAAGCTAAAATCAGCACCCGCCACATGCTGGAGTGGTTCCCTCAATATTGTGACTGGAAGATGGCCCGGCAGCGCTTTGTCCCCGGGCAGGGATAACCGGGAAAGCTCAATTTGGGAAGGCAGTTAGCGGTACCAGCAGCAGCTAGGCCTTGGATCGCGCGGCGCGTTGCTCGGTCCACTGCACCTCGGTCCAGCCGAGCAAATCCTCGGCGCCGGAACTGCGCAAATGCGCGCCACCGTCGATCACGACCATCTCGCCGTTGATGTAGGCGGCGCGGTCGGAGACCAGGAAGCTGGCGAGATCGCCAAGCTCGCTGTGCTCCCCAGTGCGGCCCAGCGGGTTGCGCGCCGTCCAGCTGTCGTCGCGGCCTTCGGGACGGAGCTGCCCGGTAGCCCCCGCGGTCGGAAACGGACCCGGCGCGATCGCAACGGTGCGGATGCCCTTCGGCCCCCACTCCACCGCAAGGCTCTTGGTCATCGCCAGCACTGCCGACTTCGCCATGGCCGACGGCACGGTGAACGCACGGCCGGTGATGGTCGACGTCGAGAGGATCGACAGCACGACACCGCCACGCCTGGCCTCGATCCAGCGCCTCCCCGCAGCGAGGGTGCAATACATCGCGCCATGCAGCGTCGGCGCCAGGACGGCGTCCGCGGCACGGAAGGAGAGGTGCTCGGTCTGCGCAATGAAGGTCGCGGCAGCATTGTTGACGAGGATGTCGAGCGGCGCCTCGCGCCAGATCTGATCCATCATGTCGTCGACCGCGGCACCATCGCGGATATCGCAGGCGATCGTCTTCACCTTGCCGCCGATCTGCGCGCGCATCTCGCTCGCAGTCGCCTCGAGCCGGTCGAGCTTGCGGCCGCAGATCACGAGTTCGGCGCCCAGCGCGAGGAAGCGACGACCCATCGCGGCACCAAGGCCCGAACCGCCGCCGGTGACGAGGATGCGCTTGTTCTTCAGCAGGCCCGTTTCAAACATCGTTTGAATCCCTTCTCCGCGGATTTCGTCATTGCTGTTGCAGCCAAGCAGTCCGGAGTCCGCGCCGCGGAAATAGCCTGGATGCTTCGCTGCGCTCGCAACGACGCGAGGATAGGCCGGCGCATCGCTTTGGCAAAGAAACCGGATTGTCGGGGCGCGCCAAATCCGGCAGAAACGGACCAACTATAATTCACTCGAAACGCCCAGGACTTACTTCTCAAGAAGGTGCCGCCATGAAAGCCATCCTCTGCTCGCAATACTGCCAGCCTGACGATCTCGTGCTGACGGAGGTGCCGGATCCGGTGGCAGGTCCGGGCGAAGCCGTGATCGCGATCAAGGCCGCGGCATTGAACTTCTTCGACCTCCTGATGATCCAGGGCAAATACCAGATCAAGCCGCCGTTCCCGTTCTCGCCGGCTGCGGAAGTCGCGGGCGTGATCGAGAGCATCGGCGCGGGCGTGACCGATCTGAAAGTCGGTGATCGCGTGGTCGCATCTTGCGGCCACAACGGCGCGCGCGAGAAGATCGCATTGCCGGCGGCATCGATCGTGAAGATTCCGGACAATCTCGATTACGACCGCGCGGCCGGCATCATCATCATCTACGGCACCGCGCTGCATGCGCTGGAAGATCGCGCCAGCCCCAAGCCCGGCGAGACGCTCGCGGTGCTGGGCGCCGCCGGTGGCACGGGCCTTGCCGCCTGCGAGCTCGGCAAGCTGATGGGCCTGAAGGTGATCGCTTGCGCCTCCTCGGACGAGAAGCTCGAATTCGCGAAGGCGCACGGCGCCGAGCTGACGCTGAACTACGCCAAGGAAGATCTGAAGGAGGGCCTGCGCAAGCTCACCGGCGGCAAGGGCGTCGACATCATCTTCGATCCGGTTGGTGGTGCCTATGCCGAGCAGGCGCTGCGCTCGATCGCCTGGGAGGGCCGCTTTCTCGTGATCGGCTTCGCCGCGGGCGACATTCCGAAGATGCCGCTGAACCTCGCGCTGCTGAAAGGCTGCGACATCCGCGGCGTGTTCTGGGGCGCCTGGACCCGGCAGAATCCGGAGAAGAACCGCGCCAACCTGGAAAAGCTCGTGAAGTGGACCGCGGAAGGAAAGATCTCATCGCATGTCGACCGCACCTTCCCGCTGGCGCAGACGGCCGACGCGCTGAAGGTGCTGGCGGGGCGCCAGGCGATGGGCAAAGTGATCCTGCATCCGTGAACTGATGCAGGCGGTTGAAGTCGCGCAGGCTACGCGACTTCTGCTGTGCCGGCCGCCTCCTCCACCCCACGCTTCAGCGCAGCGCGCGCAGCGTCGCGGTGCTCGTTCGTGATGTGGCCGGCAACCATGCGGATGGCGGCCGCGAGCACGGCAGCGTCATCCGCGAAGCCGAGCATCGGCATCACGTCAGCGACGAAGTCGAACGGCAGGACGAAGTAGGCAATGGCGCCGAGCAGGGAGGCCTGGACGTGCCGCGGCGTCTGCCGGTCGAACGCGCAGTAATAGGCGGCAAGCAGATCTTCCGCGAACGGCAGTTGCGCGGCGACGCGCTTCAGCTTGCGCCAGAAGCGGCGGCGCACGCTTTCGCGATCTTCCGCGAGCCGATCGGCCGGCTCGAAGCCGACGCTGTGCTCGGCAGCCATCTCGAAACTCCCCGTTCAGCCCGCGGCGGCGGACCGCCGCATCACATCCATGATCACAAGATGGGGATGAGGCCGGACGCCGCAAGACGTCAGCCCATGTCAGGTCGCGATGGCGTTCATCGCCTTGGCCAGCTCAATGTCGAGCGTCGTGACGCCGCCGGCATCATGGGTCGACAGCACCACCTCGACGGTCTTGTAGACGTTGCGCCATTCGGGATGGTGATCCATCTTCTCGGCGACCAGCGCCGCGCGGGTCATGAAGCCGAAAGCCTGGTTGAAATCCTTGAAGACAAAGGTCTTCCCAATGGCGTCGCGGCCTTGGACGTCGGTCCAGCCCGGGATTCCGCCCAGCGCCTGCTTGCGCGCGTCAGCCGTCAACCGCTCTGCCATGATCGCCTCCATCGTTCAGGGGAACTTTACCCTAACACCGTCCCGACGCCCGGGTTCATACGGAATTGGCCCCATCCGCTAACCATGACGGAGATGTAACCCCGCCGGACAAGAAATTTGCTACAATTGCGGTCGTAGACCGCCGGCCAAGATGAAACTGAGCCTGAAGCGCCTGTTTGGGAGATCGATGACCGGGGGACTGAACCTGGCCGAAGCGCCCCCTCCGCCTTCGCCGCGATCCGCGGTGCGGAAGACTGCGCTCGTGTCTCTGGCGCTCGTGCTTGCGATCATCGGCGCCCTTGCCGGCGCCTATTACTTCGCAATGCGCCCGGTGACGCTGAAGATCGCGGTGGGGCCCGCCAACAGCGACGACGTCAAGGTGGTTCAGACGCTGACGCAGGCCTTTACGCAGAGCAAGGGCCAGGTGCGGCTGCGACCTTTCCAGACCGACGGCGCGACCGCCAGCGCGGACGCGCTCAAGGAAGGCAAGGTCGATCTCGCTATCGTGCGCGGCGACGTCGACGTTCCCAAGAACGCGCAAGCGGTCGCGACCCTGCGCAAGAACGTCGTGGTGCTGTGGTCCGTGCCCGGCAAAGGCAAGAAGCGGGGTCCGAAGATCACCAAGATCGCCCAGCTCGCCGGTCATCGCGTCGGCGTGGTGGGTCGCACCCAGGCCAACGTCAATTTGCTCAGGGTGATCCTCCAGCAATACGGCGTCGATCCCGCCAAGGTCGAGATCGTTCAATTCCCGGCGAACGAAGCGGCCGAGGCGATCAAGGCACAAAAGGCCGACGTCTATCTCGCCGCCGGCCCCGTCAACAGCAAGATTACGGCGGATGCGATCGCCGCCTCCACCAGGGATTTCGGCGCCCCTACCTTCCTCGCCATCGATTCGGCAGACGCGATCGCGCAAAACCATCCGGTCTACGAAGCGTCCGAGATTCCCGCAGGCGCCTATGGCGGCTCTCCCGCTCGCCCGGACGACGAGGTCAAGACCATCAGCTTTTCACATCACATCGTGGCGCGCAGAGGCGTGCCCGAAAGCACCATTGCGGCATTCACGCGCCAGCTCTTCGCCGTGCGCCAGCAACTTGTGACCGAGTTCCCGCTGGCGGCAAAGATCGAGACGCCCGACACCGACAAGGATGCGGTGATCCCCGTGCATCCCGGCGCTGCGGCCTTCGTCGATGGCGAGGAGAAGACCTTCCTCGACAAGTACAGCGATTACATCTGGTGGAGCCTGATGGCGCTGTCCGCCATGGGCTCGATCGGCGCCTGGTTCGCCGGCTATCTCAAGAAGGACGAGCGCGACAACAGCAACCACCAGCGCGAACGTCTGCTCGACATGATCGCTGCGGCACGCAAATGCGACACGACCGAAGAGCTCGACCAGATGCAGACCGAAGCGGACGACATCCTGCGCGATACGCTGCGCTGCTTCGACCACGGCGCGATCGAGGAAGCAGCGCTCACCGCCTTCAACATCGCGCTCGACCAGTTTCACGCCGCCGTCGCGGACCGCAAGACGGTGCTGATGAGCCTGCCTCAGAACCTGCAACGCGCAGGCGCGCAATTCCGGGCCGCCGGCAACGCGTGAGCGCTTGCGCGCGCAATTGCCGCGTCACATTGTCTCAATATAGCGTTCGTTACCATCCGGGGCGATGCATCAGCATCGAACCCGGAATCTCGATACTCCCCGGTGCGCAATTGCGCACCCAAGGTCCAGCCCTTCGGATCATCCCGGACTGACGGCGCAAGATGCGCGCCGGCAGCAAGCAGCGAACCCGTCCATGAACATCAAATTCTCGCGCCGCCGCTTTCTCGCCACCAGCGCCGGTGCGCTCGGCACGATTGCAATGCCATATCTTTCGCGCGCAGCCGATCGGCCAGCGGTCACTCACGGCGTACAGTCTGGTGACGTCACGGCCGACGGCGGCATGGTGTGGGCGCGCACCGATCGACCCGCGCAGATGCTGGTCGAGGTGGCGACGACGGATACGTTCAGGGATGCCCGTGCGCTGCCGCCGATCGCGGCGCTGCCCGAGAGCGACTTCACCGCAAAGATGCTGGTTAAAAATCTCCCCGCCGGCCAGGACATCTTCTACCGCGTCCGCTTCCGGGATCTCTCGCACAGCGCTGTCGAGGGCGCGCCGGTAACCGGCCGCTTCCGCACCGCGCCGGCCGACCGCCGCGACGTCAGCTTCGTCTGGGGCGGCGACGTCGCCGGCCAGGGTTGGGGCATCAACCCGGATGACGGCGGCATGGTCACCTTCTCGACGATGCGCCAGCACCGGCCTGACTTCTTCCTGCATTCCGGCGATACCATCTATGCCGACGGTCCGATCCAGTCCGAGGTGAAGCTTGCCGACGGCAAGATCTGGAAGAACCTGACGATCCCCGAGAAGGCCAAGGTCGCCGAGACGCTCGACGAGTTTCGCGCCGCGCACAAATACAATCTCGCCGACGACAACCTCCGCGCCTTCAATGCCGAGGTGCCGATCTTCGTCCAGTGGGACGACCACGAGGTCACCAATAACTGGTCGCTCTCGAAGGAGCTGCCGGCCGCCTACAAGCTGCGCGACATCTCGCTGCTCGCCGCGCGCGGCGCGCGCGCCTTCCACGAGATGTACCCGATGCGCGAGAGCATCACTGAGCCCGGCCGGGTCTATCGCCAGATCTCCTACGGTCCGCATCTCGACGTGTTCATGCTGGACGAGCGCAGCTATCGCGGCCCTAACGGCGCCAATCTCGAAACCGCTTACGGTCCCGCCAGCCATTTCCTCGGACCGGACCAGATCGCCTGGCTCAAGCGCGCCCTCCTCAATTCGCGCGCGACATGGAAGGTGATCGCCTCCGACATGCCGATCGGCCTGATCGTTAGGGACACGCCGAAGGGCGGCTCGGAGGCCATCGCGCAGGGCGACGGCCCGGTGCGGGGCCGCGAGTTCGAGATCGCCGAGATCCTGCGTTTCATCAAACTTGCACCGATCAGCAACACGGTGTGGCTGACCGCGGACGTGCATTATGCGGCCGCGCATTTTTACGACCCCAACCGGGCGCAGTTCCAGGATTTCGACCCGTTCTGGGAATTCGTCTCAGGCCCGCTACATGCCGGCACGTTCGGTCCGAACACACTCGACAACACCTTTGGCCCGGAGGTGCGCTTCGTCAAGGCGCCGGGCAAAGACAGCCAGAACCTGCCGCCGTCGGCCGGCATGCAGTTCTTCGGACACGTCAAGATCGACGGCGCCTCGGGCCAGATGACGGTGACCCTGCGCGACCGCGCTGACGTTGCGCTTTGGTCAACCACGCTCGATCCGAAGCAGAGCTGATCGTTAGTCGGCGGCGCCTGCCTGAATCGCCGCTTCCAGCGCCTCGCTCGAACACGGCTTCTGCAACCGCGGCCGGCCCGCCAGATCGGGCGGAATTCGCGCCTCGGCACCGTAGCCGGTGACGAAAATGAACGGAACCTTCAACGTCATCAGCCGCTGGGCGACCGCAAAGCTCGTCTCGCGGATCAGCTCCACGTCAAGGAGCGCGAAATCCGGCGTACGCTTCGCGATGGCGTCCAGCGCCTGCGTCACCGAACCGACGGTCCGCACGCCGCTGACCCCGAAGCCGAGAAGACGGTCCTCGAAATCGATGGCGATGATCGGATCGTCCTCCACGATCAGAACATCGGCCGGCCTGCCTGAGCCATTGGAAGGTGCGGTTGCCATGATCGCTTCTTGTGTTGGGTTCTAGGATCAGGACTGCCGCGACGCGATGCCTGCTTACAGCGCGGAGGGTTCCCGGAACGAAACTCACCACATGATCGTTCTACCGTCTGTCCACTTGTGCACACAGTGGGCGGATGGAACTCGGTATGTTGGGAGGGAAGCAGGGGAGTTCACGATGGATGCGCGTACCGGCAAGGTCACCGAGGTCGAGAGCCGGCCGGCCAACAATCTGCTGCGGCGCTTGAGCCCGGCGGACTACGCCCTGCTGGCGCCGCACGTGATAGTGGAGGACGCCGCAGCGGGCCAGTTGATCTACAATCCGGGCGATGACGTCCAGGTCGTCCACTTTCCCTGCGGGCCGTCGCTCGCGACGTTCCTCGTGCCCAACGAGGACGGCCGCGACGTCGAAACCATTCTGGTCGGCCGCGAAGGCGCGGTAGGCGGGATCGTCAGCGAGGGATTCCTGCCGGCCTATACCCGGATCTGCGTGAAGTTCGGCGGGCCGTTTGCCCGCATTCACGTTGGCAAGCTGGAAGCGGCCAAGGTTCGCTCGTCCTCGCTGCGCAACATCTTCGCCCGCTATGCCGATTGCATGCTGGCCCAGATCTTCCAGTCGACCGCCTGCAACGCGATCCATTCGATAGAGCAGCGGACCGCCAAATGGATTCTGGCCGCGATGGAGCGGACCGGCGACGAAACCAGCGTGCCGCTGACCCACGAACAGCTCGCTACGCTGCTCGGCGTCGGCCGCAGCTACGCCAGCCGCGTGCTTCAGTCGTTCAAGGCTGAACGAATCCTCGACACCAGGCGCGGCTCGATCCTGGTTCGCAACCGCGACGGCCTGAAGCTTCGCGCCTGCCTCTGCAACGAGGCCGTAAAAATGCACTTCGAAGAGGTGCTGCGCGGCGTCTACCCGACCGAGGAGCGGGAGGCCGGGTAACGGCCGGTCTGCGCGGCGCGCTCTCTCAGCGCAACTGTGCTATGAAGCACCCGCATGGGCGGGGCTTTGCTTCACATTCTCTTCGACATTGCCGCGTGGCTGGCGGCCGCGGCGGCTGTCTACTGGCTGACGCGACAAGGCTTACGGTTTCCGGCGCAATCCTTCGAGCTGCCCTACATCGCCGCGCTGGTGTTCGGCGCCGGCCTCGGCGCCTATCTGTTCGGCTCCGCCAATCTCTGGTTGTCCGGTCAGAGCGGCATTGCGCGCTCGGTCGAGGGCGCGCTGGCCGGCGGCATCGTGGCCATCGAGCTCTACAAATGGTTCGCAGGGATCGCGGTCCGAACCGGAGCCCGATTTGCGCTGCCCCTGGCACTCGGTATCGCGATCGGTCGTCTAGGCTGCTACTTCGCAGGCCTCGAGGACTTCACCTACGGCACGCCGACGACGTTGCCATTCGGCCATGATTTCGGCGACGGCGTTCTCCGCCATCCCGTGCAGCTCTACGAGAGCGCGGCCATGGCCGCATTCGCGCTTGCCTATGTGCTGGCGATCTTGAAGCGGGACACGTTCACGGTCACAAATGGTTTCTACCTGGTGCTCGCCTATTACGGAGCGCAACGCTTCCTGTGGGAATTTCTCAAGCCCTACGGCACGCTGATCGGCCCCCTCACCCTGTTTCATCTGCTGTCGCTGTTCATCCTGCTCTACGCCGCCTTCATGCTGGCGACGGCGCCCAAAGCGAGACCCGTGCATGAACGCGCCGCTGCGTAAATCGCGTCCCTACATCTTCTGGGGCCAGACCCAATCCCTCTGCGAGACCTGCCTGAAGCTGGTGCCGACCAAGATCCAGATCCTCGGCAACGAGGTCTGGTACGAAAAGCGCTGCAGGGCGCATGGCGTGCAGTCGACTCTGGTGTCGACGGATGCGGCTTATTGGCGCCTGTGCAAGGATTTCATCAAGCCGGGCGACCGGCCGCTGCAATTCCAGCAGCGCACGGAGTTCGGCTGCCCCCATGATTGCGGCCTCTGCCCTGATCACGAGCAGCATTCCTGCCTGGCGCTGATCGAGATCACCGAGCACTGCAATCTCACCTGCCCGGTCTGCTTCGCCGATTCTGCTCCAGCGCGAACGAAATTCACCCCGCTTGCGACGGTCGAGAAGATGCTGGACGCGCTGGTCGCGAGCGAAGGCGAGCCTGATCTGGTGCAGATTTCCGGCGGCGAGCCGACGCTGCACCCCGATTTCTTCGAGATCCTGGACGCCGTGCGCGCCCGCCCGATCCGCCACGTCATGATCAACACCAACGGCCTGCGCATCGCTCGCGAAAAGGATTTCGTGGCGCGGCTCGCCGAGAACAGGCGCGGGCTGGAGATCTATCTCCAGTTCGATTCGCTTCGGCGCGATGCCCTGATCCATCTGCGCGGCGCGGATTTGCGAAGGATCCGACAGCAGGCGCTGGAGAACCTCGAGCATTTTGGTGTGTCGACCACGCTCGTCGCCACCATCAAGCGCGGCGTCAATGATGACGAGGTCGGCGACATCATTCGCCATGCCCTCACCTGGAGATGCGTGCGCGGCGTCACCCTGCAGCCGGTGCAGGACGCCGGCCGCAACGAGAGTTTCGATCAGCATTCGGACCGCATCATGCTGTCGGATATCCGCAAGGGCGTGATCCAGACCGGCGTGTTCGGCGACAAGGACATGATCCCGCTGCCCTGCAACCCCGAAAGCATCTCGATCGGCTACGGGCTGCGCAACGGCGAGAAGGTCATGCCGCTGACCTCGCTGATTCCGCAGGAGCAACTGGTCGCCGTGATGCCCAACACCATCAGCCCGGAGAAATATCCGGCGCTGCGCGAGAAGTTCGTCGACCTGTTCTCGCTGTCGTCGGGCCCGCTCAACACGAGCGAGCGGGTCTGCGAACTCTTGTGCTGCCTGCCAAGCTTCGAGGTGCCGGAAGGGCTCTCTTACGAAAACGTCTTCCGAGTCACCATCGTGCAGTTTCTCGATCGCTTCAATTTCTGCGTCGGCAACGTCAAACGGAGCTGCATCCATTTCGTGACGGAGCAGGGGGCGATCATTCCGTTCGACACCTACAATCTGTTCTACCGTGATGGAAAGATCGAGGGCATCCGCGCCGCGCTGGCTGCGCAGGCGAGCGAGGGAGTCTTGCAGGCATGAGCAGCAGCGACACGATTCCATCGGCACCACCGCCACCGCCGCCTCCTGTCCAACCGCATAGGCGCAGCGGCTGCCTGACCGCGCTGATGGCGATCTTCGGGATCTTCATGCTGCTGCCGGGTCTCTGCGCGCTGCTGTTCGGCGGAATGTCCGTGGTCGAGGACGGCCGGATCGCCGCCGACATCGCTCCGCTCGTCTTCCTGGGGCTGGTCATCGGTATCGGCGGAGTCGCGCTGGTCTGGGCGGCCATCAAGGGGCGAAAGGCCCCCGCCCATCCCACGACCGGGCCGTAAGTCCCGGAGATCCCCGGACAAAATTCAATCAACCAACGGGCAAAGAACACATTGTTTTTTGGCCGTTTTTGCCTATATTGCGCCGCAACGCGCAGGGCGCCCGGTCTGATGGCCGGGCTTCCTTTTTGGGCGCAAAGCGCCCCGTTTCCAGTCTTCCAGCGTTGTTCGAGAAGAGGTCCCGGTCCGACCGGCGAGATCGCGCTTAACCCATTGTTCGACCGCAAAGAAGCTCACTCATGAATCTTCGTAACGTCGCCATCATCGCCCACGTCGACCACGGCAAGACGACCCTGGTCGACCGTCTCCTGCAGCAATCCGGCACGTTCCGCGAGAACCAGAAGGTGACCGAGCGCGCCATGGACTCCAATGATCTGGAGCGCGAGCGGGGCATCACCATCCTGGCCAAGGCAGCCTCGGTGCAGTGGAAGGATACCCGGGTCAATATCGTCGATACCCCCGGCCACGCCGATTTCGGCGGTGAGGTCGAGCGCATCCTCAACATGGTGGACGGCGCCCTGGTGCTGGTCGACGCTGCCGAAGGCCCGCTGCCGCAGACCAAATTCGTGGTCTCCAAGGCGCTCAAGGTCGGCCTCAAGCCGATCGTCGTCATCAACAAGGTCGACCGCCCCGACGCGCGGCCGACCGAAGTCATCAACGAGGTGTTCGACCTGTTCGCGGCGCTCGACGCCAGCGAGGAGCAGCTCGACTTCCCGATCCTCTACGGGTCGGCCAAGCAGGGCTGGATGGCCGAGAGCCCCGAGGGCCCGAAAGACAAGGGCATGGAGCCGCTGTTCGACCTGATCCTGCGCCACGTCGCGCCTCCGAAGGTCGAAGAGGGGCCGTTCCGGATGATCGGGACCATCCTCGAAGCCAACCCCTATCTCGGCCGCATCATCACCGGCCGGATCTCGTCCGGCGTGCTCAAGCCGAACCAGCAGGTCAAGGTGCTCAACGCCGACGGCAAGCTGGTCGAACAGGGCCGTATCACCAAGATCCTGGCCTTCCGCGGCCTCGAGCGCACGCCGCTCGATGAGGCTGAGGCCGGCGACATTGTCGCGATCGCGGGTCTCACCAAGGGCACCGTCGCCGACACCTTCTGCGATCCGACCGTCGAGGTGCCGCTGCCGGCGCAGCCGATCGATCCGCCGACCGTCTCGATGTCGTTCATCGTCAACAACTCGCCGCTCGCCGGCACCGAAGGCGACAAGGTGACGAGCCGCATGATCCGCGACCGCCTGCTCCGCGAGGCCGAGGGCAATGTCGCGCTGCGCGTGGTCGAATCCGCCGACAAGGATGCGATGGAAGTGTCGGGCCGCGGCGAATTGCAGCTCGCGATCCTGATCGAGACCATGCGGCGCGAAGGCTTCGAGCTCTCGGTGTCGCGCCCGCGCGTCGTGTTCCAGAAGGACGAGGCGACCGGCGCCACCATGGAGCCGATCGAGGAAGTCGTGATCGACGTCGACGAGGAGCATTCCGGCGTCGTCGTGCAGAAGATGAGCGAGCGCAAGGCCGAGTTGATCGAGATGCGCCCCTCCGGCGGCAACCGCCAGCGCCTCGTGTTCTACGCGCCCACCCGCGGCCTGATCGGCTACCAGGGCGAACTGCTCACCGACACCCGCGGCACCGCGATCATGAACCGCCTGTTCCACGGCTATGCGCCGTACAAGGGCGAAATCCAGGGCCGCCGCAACGGCGTGCTGATCTCCAATGACCAGGGCGAAGCGGTGGCCTACGCCATGTTCAAGCTGGAGGACCGCGGCCCGATGATGATCGAGCCGGGCTGGAAGGTCTATCGCGGCATGATCGTCGGCGAGCATACCCGCGACAACGATCTCGAGATCAACGTGCTCAAGGGCAAGCAGCTCACCAACATCCGCACGACCTCGAAGGACGAAGCCGTCCGCCTGACCCCGCCGATCCGCATGACGCTGGAAAAGGCGCTGGCCTATATCGAGGACGACGAGCTCGTCGAAGTCACGCCGAAGTCGATCCGCCTGCGCAAGAAGCACCTCGACCCGAACGAGCGCAAGCGCGCGGAAAAGGCCAAGGAAGCGGTGGCGTAAGCCGCCGCTCTCCGCGGGACTGCGGTGGTGGGCAAAGGCGCTCTTGCCAACCACTTTCGTGGACGGGAGAGGCGCACGCTCCGCTTTTCCCGCCCTGCGCACTGCGTCCTGGACCGGATAGGAACACGATTGCGTGGACGGCTTTAGCACCCGCGGGGAACGTGTTAGAGCCGGACCATGAGCTCCCTTCCCTCCTTCGTCGACATCGCGGTCATCGGAGCCGGCGCGGCCGGGCTTGGTGCGGCGCATGCGCTGAAGGACTCAGGACTTTCCGCCATCGTGCTCGAAGCGCGCGACCGGCTCGGCGGCCGTGCATGGACGGTACAGGCCTCGCCCGAGGTGACGTTCGATGTCGGCTGCGGCTGGCTGCATTCGGCCGACAAGAACTCCTTCGTTACGATCGCCAAGCAGCTCAATTTCGAGATCAACACTGACCTTCCGCCCTGGGGCGACCGCGCCTTTGGCGATGCGTTTCCGGAATCCGAACGCAAGGAATTCGTGCGTGCGATCGACGAATTCTACGAGCGGATATGGGAAGCGGCGGAGCAAGGCGAGGATGCGCCCGCCGCCGGCTATCTCGAGCCGGGCAATCGCTGGAATCCGATGATCGACGCGATCTCGACCTACGTGAACGGGTGCGAGCTCGACCAGGTCTCGCTCCTCGACATGGAGGCCTACGAGGACACCTACTTCAATTGGCGCGTGCGCGCCGGTTACGGGACGCTGATCGCCGCCTATGGCGCGCCTTGCCCGGTCGCACTGAACTGCAACGTCACGCTGGTCGACCATTCCGGAAAGCGCATTCGGCTGGAGACGTCGCGCGGCACGCTCGAGGCCGGAGCTGTGATCATCACCGTTCCGACCAATCTGATCGCGGACGAGGCCATCCGCTTTTCCCCGGCCCTGCCCGTCAAGCTCGATGCCGCGCGCGGCCTGCCACTCGGCGTCGACGACAAGGTGACGCTGGCGCTCGATGGCGCCGAAGCCTTTCCAATCGAGGGAAACCTGCGTGGCGCCACCATGCGCACCGCGATGGGCACGTACCATATCCGTCCCTTCGGCCAGCCCTGCATCGACGGCTTTTTCGGCGGCCGGTTCGCGCGCGAGCTGGAAGATGCAGGCGACGGCGCCTTCGCCGCCCAGAGCATCGACGAAATCGCCGCCTTCCTCGGCAACGACATCAGGCGCAAGCTGAGGCCGCTGCGCGAGTCGCGCTGGGCGCACGATCCGTTCGCCCGCGGTTCCTATTCGCACGCGCTGCCCGGACATGCCGGTGACCGCGCCGTGCTGGCCGCGCCGGTCGATGGCCGGTTGTTCTTTGCCGGCGAGGCCACATCACCGAACTTCTTCTCGACAGCCCATGGCGCGAGGGACAGCGGCGAGCGGGCGGCGAAGGAGGTGCTGGCGGCTTTGGGTGAGCTACGCTCGCAATGACGGGCTACTCAATCACCCTTGCCCGCAAATCCGAGTCTGGCACAAAGCAGGCCTCGTACCTGCCGAAGATGCGATAGCGGTTGCGCGCGACGAGGCCGTAGACGGCGTCCCGCAACGGCTTCGGTATCGCGAACAGCGCGCGCACCCAATCCCATCCGGGCAAGAGCGACAGCACGGTCAGCGCCGCGTCGGACTTCAACAAGACCTCACCGCCATGGACCACCGCGTTGGTATCGGGATCATGGGGGTCGATGCCGAACGTGCGCGCCAGCCGGGCTCCATAATCCGACTGGATCGGCGTGAACCGGAACCTCTTGGCTATGTCGCGGTTCGCAACAAACCGGACCCAGCGCGAGCAGAAGATGCAGACGCCGTCGAACAGGATCACGTCATCGTCGGGCCAACTTGGCATCAGCGGTTGTCCAGCATCATGAGCGCGACGAACATCAGCACGATGGCCGGTCCCGTCTTCACCAGCGCGCCGAGCGGCTCGATCCAGAGGTCCGGCGTCAGGATCGCCGCCCCCACCATATAGCCGAACGAGGCGACGATGCCCGCAACCAACCCAACAGCAGCAGTGCGACGAAATGCGATCAGGATGCCGATGCTCATGTCCATCAGGCTGGTGCCGATCGTGATGGGATCGACCAGCGCGGGCGGGAAGTTGTGCGCGCTCAGAATGCCGGCGGCGGCCGGATAGGACACGAACAGTGCGATGAAGCCGGAGACGAGCCAGAAGGCGACCAAGCTGGCAAAGATTAGTGCCTTGATCAGAAACAGGCGCGCAAACCATTTGTCCTGGATGGTGGCGGGGTGGCGCCCGACTGCATCGGCCAGCCTCTTCGGCGCGATGCCCGTCGCAGCGATCCATGCGGAGGGGTCGCCCGTCACCCCGCGACGGAGTTCGGCGATGGCCGTCGAGTGCATCGGCGGCATCCAGCCGAGATAATTGGCGAGATCGCCGAGTTTGGCGCCCAGGTCGAGGATGAAAGTCGGCATCGCGATGCGAGGCCATCCTTCGGTGCCAAAAGCGACACGGAAGGGCTTGATGACACCGGACATGGAAACCGGTTCGGCCTGCATCAGGTCCCAGCTCACCGCCTTCAGTGACGCATTGTCGATGTCGCGTGCTGCGAGCCAGGCGATGGTCGCGGAAATATCCTCGATCGCGACCGGTTGGAATGTCGTTGCCATTTCCCTCGCCGGCAAATCGATCGGGAAGGCAGCAAGCGCGCGGAGCATGGCGCTGCCGCCGTAGGCTGAGGGCGCAACCACGAAGCCGGGTCGCAGGATGGCATGGGGAATGCCGCTGCTTGCGATCAGGTGCTCGGCCTCGCGCTTGGTCGTGGCGAAGGCGGTGCGATCCGCCTCCGCAGAGCCGGGGATGGATATGTGCACCAGCCGGATTAGACGGCCACTATTGCCGACCGCCTTCAGCAGCTGCGCGACGAAGTCGCGATGCACCGTGCTCGTGTTGCTGCCAGGGCCATCCTGTAGCACGCCGAGGCAGTTCACGACGACGCTCACCGCATGCTCGTTGAGGAGACGCGTCAGCGAGGCAGTATCCAGCGAGAGTATCGGAAGCTCGACGTCCAGCGCGCTCATCCTCTGCGCCGAGGACAGGCGGCGTGCCACGCCGACAACGCGAAAACCACGTGAGCGCAGATCGTCGGTGACGAAGCGGCCGATCAGGCCGGAGGCGCCGAGCACCAGGATGGTTCGCCCACTCATCAATTCTCTCAGAACGGTTTTGCGATCATCAGCCAGAGGATCAACATTGTTGCCCCAAAGCCAGGGAAGCCGAACGCAAACCACCGGCGGAACAGGACGAAATAGCGCTCCGGGAGTGCACTGCGCTGAGCGGCGGCCCTGCCGGCGAGATCGCGCATCTCGATCTGCATGAAGACAACCGGGATCCAGAACAGACCCGCAAAGGCATAGAGCGCGAGCGATGCGAGCAGCCAGCGTTCGGTCACCGACGTTGCCGAGAGCATCATCAACAGGCCCCCCGTCAGCGGCTGCAGGATCACGGCCGACAGCGTAAAGATCGCATCCGCGATCACGACCACCGAGGCGGTGCGGGCGATGAACGCCACGTCGGCCGTGCGATGTGCCATCAGCATGAAGAAGGCGATGCCGGTTCCTGTGCCGAGGATGACGATGGCGCCCAGCACATGGAAAAACTTGAGCAGGAAATACGGCGTCATCGCTTCTTGGTCGCCGCAGGCTTGGGTGGGTTCAGTGCCCGTGCGAGTTCGCTGCTTGCGGCTTTGACCCCGGCTTCGGTTTCGATCATCCAGTGGCCCTCGCTGCCGACGGCCGGCAGGACGCGCAGGTCGGCCTTGCCGCCACGTGCGCGAAACGCATCGGCGAGCTTCTGCGAGAATGGTGGCGCGAAATAGCTGTCATTGCTTGCGACGAGCCATGTAACCGGAATGCGCGCCGCCGTGCCGAACTCCGCCGCGGCGCCGAGGAGCGTATCCGGCGCGCAGACCCGGTTCGGCTCATCATTGGCATGGCCGCCACGCCCCGGTGCAAACACCGCAATCGCGGATATCACCTTCGGATCGGCCTTGGCGAGCGCCAGCGCACCCCAGCCGCCGGCGGAATGGCCGATTACGATCGCGGCGTCCTTGCCGATGAAATCCTGCGTTCGCAAATAGTCCGCAGCGAGCGAAATTGCCTCGGCCGTTGCGCGGCCCGAGCGCGCATAGTCGGCCTCGTCACAGCCGCCCTGATCCTCGACATAGCGACCTCCGGTGGCACCATGGCCGGGCCGCTCCGGCACCAGCACGGCAAAGCCGCGCGCGACGAGATAGGCGGCGAGCGCGCGGTATTCCGGCGGCGGCATTTGCGCTCGACGCAGTGCGTTCTGCGTCGAGGCGTGTGCGATCACCGCGAGCCGGAACGGGCCCGCCCCCGGCGGACGAAACAGGAGGGCTTTCGCGGCAAGGCCCGGATCCGGCGAGGGCACAAGCCAATGTTGCCGGCGAAACGGTCCGTCCTCCTCGCCCGATGGACCGAACGTGGCCTGGGCGCACAGGGGTGCCGCAGTCAGCAAAGCCAGCAGAGGCAGGAGCGCGATGGTGTTATGGAGTCGCATGACTTGTTGGGAACGCACGCGAACAGCGGCTGCCGGACCAATAGGAACGAATCATTATCGGCGGACTTTCTGCGTTGCCATTGCCAATCATTCGCTGCCGTAAAGTAGTTTTGCACCGGTCCACGCCCGGCGGTTGCCGTTTGAAATGGCGGCTTGTCCTCTTTCGGTACAACATGGCCACAATACTGATGCAGAAAGTCCACAGGTTAACCGATAATTAACGATAGGTCTTGCCGCCGGCGCGGCGACTTGGTTTGATCGCGTCCATGAGCACAACCCTGATCGAGGTCCGGCCCGCGAAAGCTGCAGATGCAACTGCGGTGGCATCGACCCATGACGAAGCCTGGCGTTCGGCCTATCAGGGCATCATCCCCGGTGCCGAACTGGAGAAGCTGATCAACCGCCGCGGTCCGCAGTGGTGGGACAGCGCAATCCGCAAGGGCAGCCGCGTCAGCGTGCTCGTGTTCGGCGACAAGATCGCGGGTTATGCCAATTACGGCCGCAACCGTGCCCGCAGCCTGCATTTCGACGGCGAGATCTACGAGCTGTATCTGCGTCCCGAATTCCAGGGCCTCGGCTTCGGCCGCCGGCTGTTCGCCGCCGCTCGCCGCGACCTCATGCAGAGCGGGCTGAAGAGCATGGTGGTGTGGGCACTCTCGGACAACGATCCGGCGACAGAGTTCTACCGGGCACTGGGCGGCCGTATGGTGGCGCGCTCGTCGGAGCGGTTCGGGCCCAAGGCGCTCGACAAGGTTGCCTTCGCTTGGACCAATTGAGCTGCTGAAGTTCTTCCCGGCAGCGTTTCCCGTCCGTCGATACCGTTGCCTTTCGCGCCGGTGATCGCCGGATTCATTATTTCACCAGAACGCGATGGATCAGCGGGCCAAGCCCGCGTATGACAGCGCCAAAATCGCTGCCGGGCGCGATTTCACCTCGGCAACAACGGAGCCTTGAATGCGTATCGATGCGGTCTCGATCGGGAAAAACGTCCCCCATGACGTCAATGTCATCATCGAAGTCCCCGTGGGCGGCGAACCGATCAAGTACGAGATGGACAAGGAGGCCGGCACGCTGGTGGTCGATCGCTTCCTCTACACGCCGATGCGTTACCCCGGTAACTACGGCTTCATCCCGCACACGCTGTCAGACGACGGCGACCCCTGCGACGTGCTGATCATCAACACCCGCGCCATCATCCCCGGCGCCGTCATGAGCGTGCGCCCGGTCGGCGTGCTGTTCATGGAAGACGAGGCCGGTGGCGACGAGAAGATTCTGGCGGTGCCGTCGTCGAAGCTGACGCAGCGCTACGACAAGGTGAAGAGCTATTCCGACCTGCCGGACATCACGCTGCAGCAGATCCAGCACTTCTTCGAGCACTACAAGGATCTCGAAAAGGGCAAGTGGGTGAAGATCCTGCGCTGGGGCGGCCCGGAAGATGCGCACAAGCTGATTCTCGAAGGCATGGATCGCGAGAAGAAGAAGAAGGGCTGAAGCCCTACCGTCAGCCCTGCCGCCATGCCGGGCACGCGTCAACGCGTACCCGGGTCCCGAGATACCGGGTTCGGCTCTTCGAGCCGCCCGGAATGACGCTCAATTACACCGCCGGCTTCGGCAGCCCTGCGATCGCGCAGGCCGCGCGCAGCGTATTCACCAGCAAGCACGCCACCGTCATCTGGCCGACGCCGCCCGGCACCGGCGTGATGGCACCGGCAACGCCAAGCGCTTCCTGATAGGCGACGTCGCCGACAAGACGTGTCTTGCCGTCGTCCCTGGGGATGCGGTTGATGCCGACGTCGATCACGGTCGCACCGGGCTTCAGCCAGTCGCCGCGCACCATCTCGGGCCGACCGACCGCGGCATAGACGAGGTCGGCCTTCCTCACGAGCCCCGGCAGGTCGCGCGAGCGCGAATGCGCGATCGTCACCGTGGCGTTCTCGTTCAACAGCAATTGCACCAGCGGTCGGCCGACCAGGTTGGAGCGGCCGATGACGATGGCATTCATGCCCTCAAGCGAAGCGTGCACGCTTCTGGTCAGGATGATGCAGCCGAGCGGCGTGCAGGGTGACAGCGCCTCGAAGCCCCCGGCGAGTCGGCCGGCATTGTTCGGATGCAGCCCGTCGACATCCTTGGCGGGATCGATGGCATTGATGACGGCTTCGGTATTCAGCCCCTTCGGCAGCGGCAATTGCACCAGAATCCCGTGCACGGACGGATCGCGATTGAGCTTTTCGACCAGCGCCAGCAGATCTGCTTGCGAGACATCGGCCGGCAGCTTGTGCTCGAACGAGGCCATGCCCGCTGCCTGCGTCTGGGTGTGTTTCGAGCGGACATAGACCTCACTGGCCGGGTCGTTGCCGACCAGGACCACCGCAAGGCCGGGAATCAGATTGTGCTCGCGCCTGACGCGGGCGACCTCGTCAGCGACCCGTGCACGCAATTCCGCGGCAATGATTTTTCCATCGATGATCTTGGCGGTCATGTCAGTTTCCTCAGTCGTTCGATTTGGCCGAGGCGAGCTGACGCAGGGCTTCTCCGAGCCGCACCGGATCGCCGTCGACCGCGATCTGCTTCAGCCGCGAGGTGGCCCCTGACAGCAGCTTCACACTGGCCTTGGGCACGCCAAGCGATTTCGCCAGCAGCACCAGAACGGCCTTGTTGGCCTCGCCGCCGTCGGCGATGGCGCGTACCCGCGCCTTGAGCACACTGCGGCCGTCCGCGAGCTGCTCGATCCCGTCGATGTCGTCGCGGCCGCCACGCGGTGTCACCCGGAGCGCGATGCTGATTCCAGCGGCGGAGTAGCGCCAGGGTTCCCTAGGGGCTTCTCTCGCAACCAAGGCGCTCCAGCCTGCTCAGATCACGTTGGGATAGACGTAGTACAGGATCACCCGCTCGATAAACATGATGATCAGGATCAGGATGATCGGCGAGATGTCGAGGCCGCCGAGGCTCGGCAGGAAATTGCGAATCGGCGCGAGCAGCGGCTCGGTAATGCGGTAGAGGAACTCCGCCACCGCCGAGACGAACTGGTTGCGGGTGTTGACGACGTTGAAAGCGATCAGCCAGGACAGGATCGCCGAGGCGATCAGCAGCCAGACGTAGAGATCGAGCACGATGATGACGATGTCGAGAACGGCACGCATGGCTTTTGAAGACTCTGGCTTTGAACACTCTGGCTGCGGTCGGGATTGACGCCTGTTGCTAGATATCGGTTCCCCCCGGCCCAAACAAGGGAAGTTCGGGCACCGGGATGGCTAAAACCGGGTTACGCCCGTCCTTGACTTGACCTTGGCGGCGACTTAAATGGCGCCCGGTTGTCGGCCGCGTTCACCAGAGCGGCCAGCAAAGGGGCCATAGCTCAGCTGGGAGAGCGCGTCGTTCGCAATGACGAGGTCGGCGGTTCGATCCCGCCTGGCTCCACCACGCTTCGCCCTTCGGGCTGCGCGTGGCGCAGCCGCGCAAGAGCCCGAACGGTGAAGCGCGGTGTCCGGCGAAGCCCATGGGGCGGCGAAGACGGACTTAGATTTCCACCTCTACTTCCCCGTAAACCGCGGCGGGCGCTTCTCCATGAAGCTTGCTACGCCCTCCCGGAAATCACTGCCGCCCAGCGCCACCATCATCTCCCTGTTGGCCTCGATCGTCGCCTCCGCCAGCGTCTGGAACGGCACCTCGTAGAGCTGCCGCTTGATCACGGCCATGGCGCTCGGCGAGACCATATCGGCGAGATCGCGCGCATAGGCGTAAGTCTCCTCACGCAGCTTCTCGGGCGGACAGAGCCGGTTGACCAACCCGATCCGCAACGCCTCCGCGCTCGACACGCGCCTCGCCGAGAGCAGCAGGTCCAGCGCATTGGCATGGCCGACGATACGCGGCAGCATCCAGCTAATGCCGTGCTCGGCAATCAGGCCGCGCCGCGCGAAGGCCGTCGTGAACACGGTGTTGTCGGCAGCAAAGCGCAGGTCGCAATAGAGTGCATGCACCAGTCCGATGCCGGCCGTCGCGCCGTTGAGCATGGCGATCACAGGCTTCCTGATCGAAGGGTAATAGCCGTAGCGGGTCTGCCAATCCGGCCGGCGGTTCATGTCGAAGGGCGGCAGACTAGAGGCGCGCCTGACGTCGTCGGGGTCGAGACCTTTCAGCGCGTCCATGTCGGCACCGGCGCAGAAGGCGCGGCCCGCGCCGGTGATCACGATGACGCGGACGTTGTCATCCGCATTTGACGCTTCCATCGCGTGACGCACGTCCCGCTCCATGACCGGCGTCCACGCATTCATGCGGTCCGGGCGGTTGAGCGTGATGGTCGCGATCTTGTCGCTCACTTCATAGAGAATGTGTTCGTAGGCCACGGCGCTCTCCCTTGCTTGCCGGCACGCATTGGTGCGCGCTCGTTTGCAGCGAGCCTAGCATATCCAGGGCAGAGGCAAGGACTTGCGTGAAGGCGCGATCACTCGGCGGCTTGCGCCAGCACCGGCCGGCGCGCCAGCCAGCCGTCGATGAAGTGATCGAGCCAGGCGCGTTCAGCGGCATCGTAGACGGCGCGATCCGCGAAGTGGTGGTGGCGCTGCCGCGCACCTGGCGCGCTGAAGCCGTCATAGCCGCGCGTGGTCCAGCGACACATCATCGCGTAAGTCACGTCGGGGTGAAACTGCACGCCGAAAGCATGGCCGGCGCGGAACGCCTGCACCGGGAAATCATCGCCTTCCGCGAGCAGCTCAGCGCCGACCGGCAGCTCAAATCCCTCCCGATGCCAGTGATAGACCTGATCCGGCCAATGCGGGCAGAGCGCATGGCCCGCGGCGGTCGGCCTGATCGGGTAATAGCCGATCTGGCTCAGCGCATCCGCATGCGGCGCGACGCGCGCCCCGAGCTGCATCGCCAGCATCTGCGCACCCAGGCAGATGCCCAGGAACGGCCGCTGCTCGCGGAGCGGAATTTCGATCCAGTCGATCTCACGACGAATGTAGTCGTCGGAATCATTGGCGCTCATAGGACCGCCGAAGATCACTGCGCCGGCATGCTGCTCCAGCGTTTCGGGCAGGACATCGCCGAAGCGGGGGCGGCGGATGTCGAGGCCATGGCCGAGCGCGCGCAGCGCGTTGCCGACTCGGCCCGGTGTCGAGCATTCCTGATGCAGGACGATCAGGACCGGAAGCCGGCTTTCAGAGGCGGCGGCGCTCGGCGCTCTCCGTGGGAAAGCGACCACCTCTGCGCCAACAAACCTGTCCGTCCGGAACGACATGGCCTTTGCGAGTGCTATCGGTTCAGACCATCAGCATAGCTAAGCGATGGTTAAGATCGTGTGAGTTCGCGCACACAGATCCGATAAGCAAACCCCGGGCCAACACGGGAGCTTTGCCATCCTCTATCGCCTGCGCCTCTGGAACCGGCTGGTGGCAGCCAGGATGAAGCCGCGCGGGAAGAAACGCAGTGCGAGCGGCACAATCTTGATGCCGAGGCCCGGCAGCACTGCCCGCTTGTTGGTCATGAGGCCACGATACGCCTCCTGCGCGACATCGGCGGCCGAAACCTTGAGGAGGGCGGTATCGTGTTGGGAGCCGACGCCGGCGCGGGCCTGGAATTCGGTGGGGACCGGGCCCGGGCAAAGCACGGTGACGCGGACGCCGTGGGGGGCGAGCTCCGCCCGCAGCGCCTCGGTGAAGGAGATCACGTAAGCTTTGGATGCATAGTAGACGGCCATGCCGGGGCCGGGCAGGAAGCCGGCGACCGAGCCGACATTGAGAAGGCCGCCCTTGTTCCTGATGAGCTGGTCGGCAAAGCGCAGCGACAGATCCGTGAGCGCCCGGACATTGACATCGACGATGCCGAGCTGTTCCGCGCGATCCTGCTCGATGGCATCGCCGAAGACACCGAACCCGGCATTGTTGACGAGATGGTCGAGCTCTACGCCTTCGGCAGCAAGCGCTGACGCGATCGTCTCGCCGGCATTTCGTTCCTCGAGATCGCAGGCGATCACGATCGGCTTCTTGCCGCCCTTGGCAGCGATCTCGCCCGCCAGGGCCTCGAGCCGATCCGCGCGTCTGGCGGTCAAGGCGAGGCGATGTCCATTGGCGGCAAACACACGCGCCAACTCCGTCCCGATGCCCGCCGAGGCACCAGTAATCAGCGTCACCCGCTCAACCACGATCGAAGTCTCTTGAATTCAAGTTCCTGGCCCCGCAATGCCGGAACGAGAGCATAGGCCGTGCGCAACAGGCAAGCGGCACTGTCAACATGGCTGGCTGAGCAGAACGAAAGGCAGCGCCGAAAACCGTTGATTTGCAGGAAAATGCGGCGTGGGCGGCGAACAGATTAAAGTTTCGTCATGTATCCGCGCAGGCCGCGATTGGTCGCGCCCAAAGCCGTCAACCGCCGACGGCGCCATTCTTGACCTGGCCGCCGGCACGCTCCGCGACCGCGTGCTTCAGCTCGATCCGGTCCCGCTGGGAAATCCCGAGCAGGTCGGAAGCACGCCAGACCACATTGTCCTCGAACTCGGAAACCTGACCGTCGGCATAGACCAGCTCCCACATCATCTGCACGATGCGCTTGCGACCCTCTTCGTCGAGCGAGCGCATGATGACGCTGGTGAAGCGATAGAGGTCCACCGCATCGCCCTCGACCTCCGTCGCATCCGCGATCAGCCGATCAGCCGTGCCGCGGTCCAGCCCGAAATGGTTTTCGATCAGGCCGTGCAGCTTGCGCTGCTCGGCTGCTGTTGGCCGGCCGTCCAGCGAGACCACGTGAATCAGCAGTGCGGTGGCTGCCAGCCGATAATCGCTGTCGCCGAATGCGCGGGCATGGTCCTGGGGACCGACGATATCGGCGATGAATTGGCGCAAGCCGTCGAGCATGAGACCCTACCGAGATGGATGCCGCCGCGAGGAGCGCGGCGTGTGACCAGCATTATATGAGCGGGAAACTCAACCGGCGCAACGTGCGTCAGTTCCGCGCGCTGCATTACGTTTCGGCAATCTGGGCACTGTCGTTCCGGGGCGCCAAAGCCCGAACCCCGAATGGCGATTCGATCCTCACGGGATCTCATAGACCACCATCTTGTCGGCGATGCCGCGCAGCGCAGCCTGCTTTTGGATCGGCTTGATCTCGCGCTGCTCGAGCACCTCGGCAACCGCCGGCGCATCGAGCACCGGACCGGTGATGTGAATCTCCTGCGCGGTCGACAGGCTCTGCACACGGGCCGCGATGTTGACGGTCTGACCGAAATAGTCCTGCCGCTCGTTGAGCATCACCGCAAGGCAAGGACCTTCATGGATACCAATCTTCACGATGAGGTCAGTGGTGCCGCGCTTCCTGTTGAGCTCGTCCATGGCCGCGCGCATCCGAAGGCCCGCGACGATCGCATGCTCGGGACGGACGAAGGTCGCCATCACGGCATCGCCGATCGTCTTCACCACCGCACCCTTCTCGGAGGAGATGATCTCGAGCAGCGCATGGAAATGCGCACGCACGAGATCGAAGGCGGCGAGATCGCCGACGCGCTCGTAGAGCGCGGTCGAGCCCTTGAGATCGGTGAACAGGAAGGTCAGGGAGGTGATCTGGAGCCTCTGGTCGAGACTGAGATTGTCGGCCTTGAAGACATCCCGAAAAGTCTGGTTCGACAGCATGCGCTTGGCGGTGAGGAACGGCTTGCGCTTGCCGATCAGATGATGAAGCGCCTCGGCTGCGATGAACACCGACGGCAGCACGCGCACGCCCGCCTGGTTCTCCAGCGACAGACGCAACGGGCCCGGCCGCATGGTCGTCGTGCCCGTCGGGGCCTGGACCTTGTTGTACATGATAGCGAGCTGCTGGCGATCCCTGGTCGGCTCGCCCTGAACGTCGATGAAATGAGCGGCGTGCGTCACCGGCTCGAAGATGATGACGAAGTCGTTCGGAAGCTGCAGCGACATGGTCGCCTTCTCGCCCGCCGGCAGTTCCATCGTGTCGAGCGTCACCTCGTTCGCCAGCGTCGCAAAGGAGTCCTTGTTGAAGTCGACGCCGGAACTCCAGAACACCTGCTTGAAATATTCCCAGACCGGAAGCGTGTCAGGGTCATGCGCCGCGATACGCCGGACGCGCGGGTTCACGGTGAAGGAGACCTCGACCTGGTCGTCGACGGAGGCCTTGTAGCCGCAGGCGCAGAGCGCGCAGTGATAATCGTCCGGCTTGAGCGCCTTCAGCGTCGAGTGCGCGCCCAGCACGCCGCCGCAGCCCGGGCACAGCACGTTCCAGCCGAGGTCGAAGAGGCCGAGCCGCGCCGAGTGCAGGAACGCCGAGATCACGCGTTCCTCGTCAAGGCCGTGCTGTCTGGAAAAATCGAGGACGTTGACGCGGTTGAGCTCGTGATCCTCCCCATCCTCGATGAGATGCGCGATCGCATCGGCGACCTTCGCGTCGGCGGTCTGCTTCAGAACGGAAAATTGGGCCTGGATGTCGCTCATGGCGAGGCTCTATCTCGGGTGGATCACGCCAACGGCCAGACGAGCGCCTGTCACCGCCGCGTGATGCGGAACATGGGTGAATGATCTGGCTGGGTCGTCACGACGCCCAGCGGCATCACCGGACTGGCCGTGTCCGCAAGCTCGACACGGAATGCGCCGATCAGCCGCGCCAGCGCCAGCACGGATTCGGCCTGGGCAAACGGCGCACCGATGCAGACGCGCGGACCCGCGCCGAACGGGAGATAAGCGAAACGGTCGGGGGCCTCCTTCGACATGAAGCGTTTCGGAATGAACGCGTTGGGCTGGTCCCACAGCTTCTCGTGCCGGTGCAGCAGCCAGGGCGCGATCATGATGATGTCGCCCTTGCCGATCTCGACGCCGGCCGCATTGTCCTTGTCGCGCGCAGCACGCGCGACAAGGAAAGCCGGGGGATAGAGCCGCATCGTCTCGTCGATCACGGCCCGGGTGAATTTCTGCCGATCGATGTCGGCCATGCTGTCGAGGTGTTCATCGCGGGTCTCGGACGCCACCTCCTCCTGCGTGTCAGGATCCAGTGCGAGCAGATAGAGAGCCCAGAACAGTGCCGTCGCCGTGGTCTCGTGACCGGCGAGGATCATGGTCGCGACCTCGTCCACGAGCTGCTCGTCCGAGAAGCCCTTGCCGGTTTCGGGATCGCGCGCCTCGTCCATGAGATCGAACAGGTCGCGCGGCGGCGCGCCTTCCTTCTTGCCGGTTGCACGCCGCTCCGCAATCAGCATCGCGACGAATTCCGTCCAGCGCTTGCGGAAACGGGCGCGGGCAAAATCCATCGGGCTCGGCCAGGAGACCGGCAGCAGCATGTCGAGAAAATACGGCCGTCCCAACCGCGCGGCATATTCCATGATGAAGTTGCGCAGCGTCGCGCCATGCCGGTCCATGCCGAACGAGAACATCGTGCGCCCGGCGATCTCGAGCGTCATGCGCTGCATGACCTCCCGCAAATCGATGTCTTCACCCGTTCGGGCATCCAGTTTTGCGATGGTCTCGTCGAGCACCGCCGTCATGTGCGGAACGAGATTCGCGGTGGCGCGCGGCGTGAAAGCCGGCGCGAGGGTGCGGCGCTGAAAGGTCCAGGAATGACCTTCCGCGATCAGGAGGCCATCGCCGAGCACGGGACGCAGCATGCGAATGCCGGCCGGCGTGCGCGTGTAGTTCTCGTAGTTGCTGAGCAGGACATGACGGATCGCATCCGGCTGGTTCAGGATGAAGCTGTTCCGGAAGAAGAAGCGGCCCGGGATGACGTCCTCCTCATAGGCTCGCTGTCCCCAGGTCGCGATCATGTTCTGCCTGACGACGGCGAGACGCGCGAAGAACGACATGTCGTCGGGTGCCCGCGGCGGGGCCGGAGGGATGATGGGCCGACGCATGCTTGCGATATTCATGGCTCTCTCCCGCGGATCTGACGCACCCCAACAGCTAATAGGTCATTTCGGCAATCGCAATCCTGTTCTCGGCGGCAGGCCAGGCGCGGGCCACGACCCGTTCTTCGCCGAATTGGGCCACGATGTTACGCCCGATCTCGCCGGCCGGAAGCCGCAGGGTTGCTGTCGCATCGGTGGGTACGCCCGGCTTGACGTCGGCCGGCTCCTTGCCGTCGAACAGCACCACGTCTCGCGGCAGGCCGAAATAGCCGCGCGGCCGCGACATGATGACCACCGCCCCTGCGTCCTTGTCCGCCGCGCCGAGCGGGCGCGCAGGCCGCAGATGCACGACTTCGGACGAGCGCGGAAACGGCGAGCGGTAGATGTGCGTCGTCGTCGCGCCAGGCGACATCAGGACGAATTCGAGCGACCAGGTTGGATCGACCTGCGCCGGTCCCCAGCGCCCGTCGGCACCTGTTTTTGAGCTGTGCACCGCCCCACCCTTGCGCTCCCCGGTATCAGCATCGACACGGAAGATGTCGACGGTCGCGCCCGCAAGGGGACGGTTGGTCGGCACGCCGCCGGGCGTGCCAGAGACGAGGCCACTCAGCTTCACGCTGGCCTCCGGCACAATCGCGATGCGCGTGGGTTCGCGGCCGGCGATGAACTTGTAGATTTCCCGGAACGCGCGCGGGTGAAAAGCCACCTCGCGATGGTCGAGCGCGCCGAGCACGAGATTGGTGGCGCCATTCAGCTCCGGTCCCTCGGCGGTGACATTGGTCGGGGTGCCGGGCTTGCCAATGAAGCGGCCGTCAGGCTGCGCATATTTGTCCAGGCCGTCGCTGCGCAAGGTGAGGAAGGCAACGCCGGGCGTCACCTCGCTCGCGCCCTCGTTCAGGCTTCGCAGGAACGTGCCGCGGCCGTTGAATTCGTTGTTGGGCTGGTCGTCGGTCGCGAACACGCCGTGATTGGGCGTGCCGCACAGCACGGCGTGGCTGACCTCGCCGGCACCGCCATTCTTGACGACGTTACGGATGGCATAGCCGCCGCGCGAGCTGCCGACCAGCGCCACGCGAGACGCGCTCGTCCTGCGCTTCAGTTCAGTGATGGCAGCGGCAAGCTCGCGGCGCTGGTCCTCGGTCGAGGAGCGGTTCGCCTGCTCGACCTTGTCGTCACTACGCGCAAGCGGATCGCTGAAATTGATTACCATCATGCGCTCGCGCGCGATACCGTTCGATTCCATCCGCCAAAGCGTCGTCATCCAGAGCGCGTCGTAATCGCCGTTGCCATGGACGAACAGGATCGGCGGCACCTCCGCGTCCGGCGTCGCCGCGGGTGCGGTCTGGGCCAGCACACCAGTCCGCCAGCTCGCAACCGCAAAAGGCAAGCTGCCAACGCCCTGCAGGATCGTCCGTCGCGACAGCTTCATCTGTTCCTCCCCGGCAACCCGCTCTTTGCACCGCTTATAGCGGCCTAACCACTGGACAGCGAAGGACTTTCACGGGCATCACTGAACTTGCCGGAATCGCCCGGGACCTTTTCTGCCATACCGTTTGGAAGGGGATATGACCGAGCAGACGAACCGCCAGAAAATCGCCGCAGACGGCATCACTGCGCCCCTGCGGTACACGGTGTTCCGGCGCATCTGGCTCGCCAGCCTGCTCTCCAATCTCGGCCTCCTGATCCAGGGCGTGGGCGCGGCCTGGGCGATGACGCAGATGGCCGCGTCGGCCGACCAGGTTGCGCTGGTGCAGACCGCATTGATGCTCCCGATCATGCTGATTTCGATGCCGGCCGGCGCCATCGCCGACATGTATGACCGCCGCATCGTCAGCATAATCTCGCTATCGATCGCGCTGATCGGCGCAACGGCGCTGACGATTTTGGCCTGGCTCGAGCTCATCACTCCGGAAGCCCTGCTCGCCTTCTGCTTCGTGGTCGGAAGCGGCAATGCGCTGTTCGGACCGGCCTGGCAGTCCTCGGTCAGCGAACAGGTTCCGCCCGAGGCATTGGCATCCGCGGTAGCGCTGAACGGCATCAGCTACAACATTGCCCGCAGCTTCGGACCCGCGGTGGGCGGCGTCATCGTCGCTGCGCTCGGAGCGGTGGCCGCGTTCGCCTGCAACGCAATCCTATATCTGCCACTGCTGGTGGTGCTGCTGCTCTGGCGGCGCAGCACCGAGCCCTCGCGCCTGCCGCGGGAGAAGCTCAACCGCGCCATGGTCTCGGGCTTCCGCTACATCACCAATTCGCCACCGATCAAGATCGTGCTGTTGCGCACGCTGGTGATGGGCCTGATCGGCGGTGCGGTGATGGCGCTGATGCCGCTGGTCGCGCGCGACCTTCTGCGCGGCGGCGCGCAAATGTATGGCATCATGCTGGGCGCCTTCGGCATGGGCGCGGTGATCGGGGCGCTCAACATTCACGAATTGCGCAAGCGCATGAGCGGCGAGGCCGCGATCCGCGCCTGCACCATCTCGATGGCTTTCGCGATGGCGGCCCTCGCCCTGAGCACGGAGCCGGCGCTGACGGCGGCAGCGCTGGTGCTGGGCGGCGCGGTCTGGATGGCCGCGATCGCGCTGTTCAACATCGGCGTGCAGCTCTCGGCGCCGCGCTGGGTCGCGGGCCGCTCGCTCGCGGCGTTCCAGGCCGCGATCGCCGGCGGCATCGCGATCGGCGCCTGGGGCTGGGGTCATCTCACCGACTATGCCGGCGTCGAGATCGCGTTGCTGACCGCGGCCGGCCTGATGCTGATCTCGCCGTTGCTCGGCATCTGGCTCACGATGCCGCGCGTCGGCGCCCGCAACGAGGATGCGGACATGCTGGCCGATCCGGAAGTGAAGCTGTCGCTGACGGGGCGCAGCGGGCCCCTTGTGGTCGAGATCGAATATCGCGTGGCGCAGGAGAACGCGCGTGCCTTCCACAACGTGATGCAGGACGTGCAGCTGTCGCGCCAGCGCAACGGCGCCTATGGCTGGTCGATCGCCCGCGACATCGCCGATCCCGAGCTGTGGACCGAGCGCTATCATTGTCCGACCTGGTTCGATTACCTGCGTCAGCGCAATCGCTCCACCCAGTCCGAGCGCGCGCTGCATCAGCAGGCGATCGGTTTCCACATCGGTCCCGAGCCGGTCCGGATCCGGCGCATGCTGGAGCGCCCGTTCGGTTCGGTGCGATGGAAGGACGACACGCCGGACCGCGCGAGCGCGGAGGTGCTGCCGGTGGTCGCAACCGCTGCGGGGAGCAGTACGTAAGGACTGTCAGTCCGGGTCGCGCGACTTGTCCGCCTTAGCTCGGAGTGCGAAGGCGGAAGCAAGAGCCCGGAATCCATCGAGCGGGATACATTTGGAGAAATGGATTCCGGGCTCGCGCCTGACGCCGCGCCCCGGAATGACGATCACTGCCCGTGATCCGTCAGCACCTTGTCGCAGCCTTTGCTCAGCCGGGTGCGGTGCTGCTTCAGGCAGGCGAGCACGGCGCCATCACCATTGTTCATGACGGCGCGGCAGAAGCGCGTGACGTCACGCGCGCAAGCGTCATGGCCGGGCTGCTGCGCTGACGCGCCCGACGCGCACATGAGCAAGGAAACAACGAAAAGAAATCTCGACATCGCGTAATGCCTCTTACCCGGAACAATGCGTGGGCGAAGCTAGTGCGATGATCCCGGGCCCGCAACGGCTTTGTTGACTGGCTGCAGCGTCCGACCGCGCGGCCCCGGATCGACGCCGGGGCACATTGCGGAAGCAGCTTGCCGATGCGGCGATATCGGTTTACGCGCTCTTACTGCTTGTCCTGGGCGTCAGCGACCTTGCGCGAGGCGCCCTTGGCGAGAGTCTTGTCCATGACCGCGCGGCAGCCGGCGCTCAGATCCGAGCGATGCTTGATCATGCACGCCGTGATCTTCGGGATGTTGGGGATCTCCGCCGAGCAGAGGCGGAAGGCATCGCCGGTGCACATCTGCTGCGCCTCGGCCGAGAAGGCGAAGCTCGCGCTCGTCGAAACGATGGAGACGATGGCGGCAAAGCCCAGAGCCAGGCTGGTGTCACGAATCTTGCTGATGAACGACTTGGTCATTTGAAGCTCCCATTGGCACCGCGCAAAGCGGGCTCGTTATCGATGGGAGTCACAATGCTCCGGAAAAACCGTTTGCACTGTGATGACGCTCACGGGGGGCCCACCCTCTGTGACGTCAGTCACTTTTGCGCACGCCGCTGAAATTACTCCGCAACCCCGATCGTGTTGGTGTCACGTTAACTCTTACTTCGCATTAATGGCTGGTCGCGCGGGGAATTCCGCAGGTTTGGTTGCGTAATTGGAAAGAGTAGCGATGCGTAATGCGTTGGGCCTGATGCTGGCCAGTGTAGTTGCGGCGGTCGTGATCGCCGCCGGCGGCTGGTTTTATTATTCCGCGCGCGCCGATCAGGGCGCTCCCAAGACAGTTGCCGCCCGTGCCGCCGATCCATTGCCGGCACAGGCGAAGCTCGCCGCCAGGGACGACGTCGAAACCACTGCGGCCGTCGCGGCCAGGCCGGCGGCAGCCGCTCCGGCGCCCGCGCCCGCCCCGGCCATGCCGATGCAGCCGAAGCAGGCCTGCGCCAATCCGAACGCGCTGGGCGTGTCCCGCGTCGTCGAGATAGACACGACAGGCGGACCCGGCTTCGGTTTCGAGCATTTCAAGCAGTTCGACTTCCTCACCGACAAGGAGGTCGTGCTGACCTTCGACGACGGTCCGTGGCCGGTCAACACGCCCGCAGTGCTGAAGGCGCTCGCGGATGAATGCACCAGGGGCCTGTTCTTCTCGGTCGGCAAGCACGCGACTTATCACCCGGAGATCCTGAAGCAGGTGCTGGCCCAGGGCCACACGGTCGGCACGCACACCTGGTCGCATGTCAATCTGAACAGCAAGAAGTTGACGGAGCAACAGGTCAAGGACGAGGTCGAGAAAGGCTTCAGCGCGGTGAAGTTCGCGCTCGGCACCAATCCGGCACCGTTCTTCCGCTTCCCGCAGCTTCAGCACAATCCGGCGATGGTGGCCTATTTCGGCACGCGCAACGTCGCGATGTTCTCGACCGAAATCGACTCCTTCGACTTCCGGAAGGGCGCGACGCCGGAGAAGATCGTCGAAACCGTGATGACCAGGCTCGACAAGCTCGGCAAGGGCATCATCCTGATGCACGATTTCCAGAAGAACACCGGCATAGCCATGCCGACGCTGCTCGCGCGGCTGAAGGCGGGCGGCTACAAGGTCGTGCAGATGAAGGCCAAGGCGCAGCTTCAGACGCTGCCGGAATACGACGAGGCGCTGATGAAGGACATGAAGGTGCCGACAGCAGGCACGAACTCCCGTCCGATCGCGAGCGTCGTGCAGACGATCTCGCAGTAACCGCACCAAATCCAGAACTCTTGCGTCATGGCCGGGCTTGTCCCGGCCATCCACGTTTTTGCATCAGACGCGAAGACGTGGATGCCGGGGTCAAGACCGGGCATGACCGCAGGATCGGGGTACAGGTCCGCGGCTTACCAATAGATGCCGTGACGATGCAGTTCGCTGATGATGCGGCGCTCGGTCCAGCTGCGCTTGTGTTTCGGCTTGTGCGCTCTTGCCGCACTCTTGGTAGCGGGCTTGGTCGTCGCGACCGGCACGGAGGCCGGCGCGGCTGTGGTCGCCGCCGGTGCGGCCGCAGCGGGCGGCGCGGAGAGCGACACTGCCGGTGGACGATCGGAATATTTCGAAGCCTCGGTGGCCGGCGCGGCTTCGCTGACCCGCGTCGTCGCACTGGCCGTTGACGAGGTCGTGGTCTGCGGTGCGGAGCTCTGTTCGCCCGCAGCGGCCAAGGACAGACCGCGGGAGCCGCCTGCCTGGGCAGACGCAGAAGCCAGCAGCATGGCGGCAACCAGAATGATCTTGCGCATGTGAAGTCTCCCCGTGTTTCGTGACGGGATGTTAGGGGAGTCATGTCCGAGGTTATGTGATCGCGATCACCCAGCCAAACGGGCCTTCATGCAGGCTGATGCGCTCAGCATTGGCCGCGCCGCTGAGCAGATGACCTGGAAGCCGCGCAACACCGCTCGGCGCGAGGTTGTCACCCATGTCTCAGGTGCGATCTGTTGCCTATGTGTTCGGGCAGGACAATCGGGGCGCTGGTGCCGCAAGAGGGATTCGAACCCCCGACCCCGTCATTACGAATGACGTGCTCTACCGACTGAGCTATTGCGGCGACCCCTGCCGGGCCCAGGCAATGCCGGTCCCGATACGCGCGCTCCTGATATCGGGCATGGCCTGAATTGGCAAGGACAAGCGGGAGGCGAAATGCGGCTCACGCGCCCCAGCGCGACCAGAATCCACGCCAGCCGCCCGCTTGGGCCTTCGGCGTGCCGATTTGTTCCGTAAATTCATCGGTCGGGGCGTCGTCGTCGATTCCGGGGTCATCCGGCGCACGGACGATCGGAATGACGGCCTGGATCGGCGCCGCTGCCGGCTTCCCGAGGTCGGCCCGGGTTCGGAAGACCGGTGTTGGCGCTGGCGGCGACGATTCGGCGGGCGCCGGAGCGGGATCGGCCGGCTCGGCGGGCGCGGTCGCCGGCTCCTCCTTCGCAGGTTCCTTGGCAACCTCTTGGGCCTGAGGGGGCGAATTGTCCTGAGCGGCTGGAGCCGCCACTGGGGCCACCGACGCCGCCGGTTCCACCGGGGCTTCGCTGGGAGCCGCGGTCACCCGCTTTGGCGGCGGGGCAGCCAGCATGGCTTCCTCGAAAGCCGAGGACTCGATCGTGGTCCCCCTGTCCGAGGGCAAGCTCGCGACCGGCGTCTGCCATTGGAACGCATCGAGGCGGCCGGTGACCGGGGAGACCGGGCGCCAGCGCTCACTGACATAGCCGTCTGCCGTCCAGGCCGGATCGAGCCGGGCGCGCACCGCGCGCAGGGTCCAGGCGCGGGCGCGGCCGCCGTCGCCATGCTCGGTGCGCTCGAGCTCGGCCATCAGCAGCGCAACGCGCTGGGTGGGATCGCTGAGATAAGGTGCGAGCGCCTCACGCGCGCGTGCGAACTCCGAGGCGTCGATCGCAGCGCGTGCGATCGCGAGCTGGCCTTCGATATGGCCGGGCCTGTCGGCGGGCGTCTTGGCGGCGAGCGTCTCCACCCGCTGCAAGCGGTGCCAAGCGGTATCGCCGAGCTTCACATGGGCATAGGCGTCCGCGAGATCGGGATGCGGATTGGCGAGCCAGGCGGCTTCGATCCGCTTCATGGCACGGCGCACCTGATGCGCCTCGCTCTCGAATTTTGCCGCGAGCACGGCCGCCGGCACCAGGGTCGGCGCGAGCTTGACCGCCTCCATCGCGCTCTCGCGCGCGACGTCCCGGTCCATCGTCTCCAGCTCCAGCGCGCGTGCGGTGAGCAGCACGCCGCGCTGTCGGCGGTAGGTCTGCTTGTCGATCAGGCCTGCGGACAGATTCGAATCGAGGATCGCGAGTGCGCCGGCCCAGTCGCCGCGCGCGCAGCGGAAGCCGAGCACCGCATGCGAAGCCCAGGTCGAAGACGGCGACAGCTTGATTGCTTCTTCCGCGATCATCACCGCCCCGACGGCGTCATCCGCGCGCTGCGCCTCGATGAACAGGCCGCGCAGGCCCAGCAGCCGCGTGTCCTCGCGTTCGGCCATGACTCGGAAAACGCGCTGCGCCTCCTCGCGATTGCCTTCGAGCTGCGCCGACTGCGCGTGCAGCAGCAGGGCAAGCGGATCGTTCGGCGCGTGCCGCCGCGCCGCCTCGGTGTGACGGCGGGCGAGCGCAGGATCGCCCTGGCCGACCGCGAGCAGGCCGTGGGTGATGGCATGGCGGCCGCGGGCCTGGCGCTTGTCCTGGCGGCGGCGGCGCAAACGCCCCGGCGTGCGCCAGATCATCGTGAGAATGCTCCAGACCAGCACGACGGCCGCGGCAAAAAGCCCGAGCAGGAACACGAACCTGGGAAGTGTCGTCGAGATGCGGAAACCACCCGCGGTCAGGACGAGATCGCCGGGCTGGTCGGCAACCCAGGCCGCGCCGGCCGCTGCCAGCGCGATCAGGACGAGAAAGAGGACGATGCGAAGCATGACGATCCCTATACGCGCCGATTGTTGCGCGAACCTTTACTGAAGAGGCTTGACGAGATCCGCCATGGCACCGTCGGCGAATTTGCGGGACGCAGCGAGCGCA
Source organism: Bradyrhizobium sp. in8p8 (assembly GCF_000426845.1). Classification (GTDB taxonomy): domain Bacteria; phylum Pseudomonadota; class Alphaproteobacteria; order Rhizobiales; family Xanthobacteraceae; genus Bradyrhizobium; species Bradyrhizobium japonicum_C. The sequence continues at coordinate 172,387 of NZ_AUGD01000003.1, forward strand.
GCGTCGCGGGCATCGGCCTTGTCGAGCCACGCCTGCGCTGGCGCACGATCCGCCTCCGGCAGAGTCTTCAGCTCGCGCCGCGCTTCCGCGAAATCGTTGCGGAGCGCAGCCGCCGTCACGCGCGCAACGATGGCGCCGCGATCGTTGCCGACGGCGTCGGTGCGCTCGATGCGGACGAGTTTTGACGCGCCGGCCTGCAGACGCTCGACGATGCCGGCGTTGCTGGCCGGAGCTTCCGCCGGCGGCGACAGCTTCGGCACGATATTGAGGAGCTCCCGGCTCAGCGCCGCCGACGTCGGGATGCCGGAAGACGCAAATGCCTCAAGCGGCTTCAGCATGTCGGGCTTGGCCGCCAGCGACCGTGCCGCGGCCAACTGCGACTGATAGGGATCGCCGTGGCGAACGGCAACGTCGAGCAGGGACGCCGCCACCACGTGGCGGAGCGGCTTGTCGTCCATCGCCTTGACCTCGGCGATCCTCTCGCTCTGCTGCGCAAGTTCGGCGCGCTCGGTCTTGCTGGCGCGCTCGAGCTGAGCGATGCGGTCGTTGAGCGCGGCAAGATCAGGCGCTGCAGCAGGCGACGCTGTCCTCGCCTCGCTCAGGGCGCTCGCGGTCTTTTCCGACTGCGCACGAAGATTGCCAATGTCGCTGCGCAAGCTGCTTGCGGATTTCTCCAGCGCGTCGATTCGCGCTGCCATGGCCGGATCGCCTCCGGGCTTGCCGGCCTTGACCTCAACCGCAGCAACACGCGCGCTCAGCGCATCGATCGTCGCACTGCTCACCTGCGGCGCGGCCGAAGGTGCCTGCACTGCGGGCCAGCCCAGCATCCAGCCAACCGCGATCACGACCGCCGCTGCGGCAGCTCCGGAGAACGGCGCAATGACCCAGGGCGAAATCGGTGGCGGCGCGGCAGCAGGCGCGACGGCCGCTTCCGCCTCATCGCGCTTCGGCTCTGTGTCAACGTGCTCGGGCTCGGGCTCGGCCTGCACGGGCTCACTCTCCTCGAATTTGGCCTGCCCGGATTGTGCCGGTTCGCTCGCGGCGTGTTCCGGTGTGGGCTGAGCCTCAGGCTCGCCCGCAACCTGCTGCGGCTGGGTCGAGACTTCCGTCGCCTGGAGGTCGATGGTGGGCGGGGCGCGCTTGGCACGACCCGTGTCGGGCGCCAGTCCAGCGTCTTCAGGCTTGTCGTCGGCCATCGTGACGGTTCCTCACACTTCCATACGTTGCATAGGCCCTTGAGCGGACCAGACTGCGTCGGATTCGGCCCGACCTCTTACGCCAAACGGGTGCGCAACGCACGCTCCAAGGTGTCGAACAAGGCACTTTCGTCCGGCGTCGCCGCCACCAGAACCTGTGATGCGCCGGCGTCGCGCAGCACGCTCGCAACGGTCTCGGACAGGCAGCAATGGGGGATCGCCAGCGCCGAGATCTCGACGCCTTCCTCCCTCGCCGCATCCAGGAACGCGCGCGCGCTGCGCCGGGAGTAGTGCAGCACCGCCTCGACGCCATGCGTCGCAAAGCCGTCGCAGACCTCGCGCGGAAGATGCTTGACAGGGGCCATGCGGTAGGTCGTCTGCGTCACCACGCGGAACCCCTCCGCACCGAGCTCGCCGCCGAGGTCGCGCGACAGATCAGCGCCGGCGAGATACAGCAGCGTGCTCTTTTTCTTCAGCACCTTCTCGCGCGCGCTCTGCATCACCTTGTCGCGCAAGGAAGCGGCATCGCCATCGGCGACGATCACCTCGGCGAAACCGGCCTCGCGCGCCACCGCAGCTGTATGCTCGCCAACCGCAAACAACGGCAGCTGCAGGAGGCCGAGCTCCGGCAATTGCGGCGCAACGGCGCGGATCGCATTGGCGGACGTGACGAGAACGGCACCGTAGGGAGCCTCACGCGCGTCGTGGAAGGCGACGGGCTCGAACTTGAGCACCGGCGCAAGCAGCACCGCGTGCCCTCGCGCGCGCAGACTTTCCGCCGTCGCCTCATTGTCGGGATGTGGCCGTGTGACAAGAATGGACATCGCTGGTGTTCCCGAACCACGTGGCGGTGACGCATTGATCAGAAACGGCCGCGCGTGACGATTGCGCAATCCGGCCCCGGAATGCTACCGGACGTACCAGAACTCTGCTTTACGGATGAGCGCAAGGGCGCAAATTGGATAACAATTCGCCAATGCTGGTGCTGGGGATCGAAACCACCTGCGACGAGACCGCCGCGGCCGTGATCGAGCGCGCGGGCGATGGCAGCGGCAAGATCCTGTCCAACATCGTGCGGTCGCAGATCGAGGAACATGCCCGCTTCGGCGGCGTGGTGCCGGAGATCGCGGCGCGCGCGCATGTCGATCTGCTCGACGGCATCATCGAGCGCGCCATGCGCGAGGCCGGCATCGGATTCGCCCGGCTCAATGGCGTCGCGGCCGCCGCGGGCCCGGGCCTGATCGGCGGCGTCATCGTCGGGCTCACCACCGCGAAGGCGATCGCGATGGTGCACGATACACCATTGGTCGCGGTGAACCATCTCGAAGCGCACGCGCTGACGCCGCGCCTCACTGACCGCATCGAATTTCCCTATTGTCTGTTTCTCGCCTCCGGCGGGCATACCCAGATCGTCGCAGTTGCCGGCGTCGGCCAATATGTGCGGCTCGGCACCACGGTCGACGACGCGATCGGCGAGGCTTTCGACAAGGTCGCCAAGATGCTGGGCCTGCCATATCCCGGCGGCCCGCAGGTCGAACGGGCCGCCGCAGGCGGCGACGCCGCGCGCTTTGCATTTCCGCGACCGATGCAGGGACGCCCCGATGCCAATTTCTCGCTTTCGGGATTGAAGACGGCGGTCCGCACCGAAGCGAGCCGGCTGGCAGAGATCACATCGCAGGACATCAGCGATCTCTGCGCGAGCTTCCAGGCCGCCGTGCTCGACTCGACCGCCGACCGGCTGAGCGTCGGCCTCAGGATTTTCCGCGAGAAGTTCGGTGCCCCGCGTGCGCTTGTCGCCGCCGGCGGCGTCGCCGCCAATCAGGCGATTCGCGGCGCACTCCATGACGTCGCGCAGCAGGCTCAGACGCAACTGATCATTCCGCCGCCCGCGCTCTGCACCGACAACGGTGCGATGATCGCCTGGGCCGGCGCCGAACGCCTCGCGCTCGGCTTGTCCGACACGATGGACGCGCAACCGCGCGCACGGTGGTTGCTCGACGCCAACGCGACGGCTCCCGCAGGCTACGGCAACACGCGGGCGGGATACTAGCGATGACGGCGCTGCAATCCGTCGGGGTCATCGGCGCGGGCGCGTGGGGTACGGCGCTTGCGACGGTCGCGGCGCGAGCCGGACGAAGCGTCATATTGTGGGCGCGCAACGCCGAGCATGCCACGCGGATCGCTTCAATGCGCGACAATCCGCGGCTGCCGGGCGTCCCGCTTGCGCCTGATATCGTGGTGACGAACGATCTGGCGCTCGCCGCACGTGCGGACATGCTGCTGATTGCAACACCGGCGCAGCATTTGCGCGGCGCCGTCAACATGCTGGCGTCGCATCTGGCAAAGCCGGTCCCGATCGTCGCCTGCGCCAAGGGTATCGAGCACGGCACCCACAAATTCATGACCGACGTGATCGCCGAGGCCGCGCCGCACGCGCAGCCGGCGATCCTGTCGGGCCCGAGCTTTGCCGACGACGTTGCGCGCGGACTGCCGACGGCAGTCACCCTGGCCGCAAGCGAGGAGAGGCTCTCGAGTGCACTGGTACAGGCGCTGGGCTCGCCGACATTCCGCCCCTACCACTCCACGGACATCCGGGGCGTCGAGATCGGCGGTGCGGCCAAGAACGTGCTGGCGATCGCGGTCGGCATCGCGGTCGGGCGCAAGCTCGGCGCCTCCGCCCAGGCCGCCCTAACGACCCGCGGCTTTGCCGAGCTGGCGCGTCTTGGCCGCGCGCTCGGCGCGCGCCGCGAGACGCTCTCCGGATTGTCCGGCCTCGGCGATCTGATCCTGACCTGCTCCAGCCCGCAGTCGCGCAACTTCGCGCTCGGACTCTCGCTCGGACGCGGGGAGCAGCCTCCGGCCGGCAAGCTGGCCGAAGGCGAGTTCACGGCGCCGGTGCTCATCGAACTCGCAGCTTCGCAACGCGTCGAGATGCCGGTATCGGAAGCGGTCGCATCGATCCTGAGCGGCAAAAGCACGATCGATGCCGCAATCTCGGCGCTGATGACGCGCCCCTTCAAGTCAGAGGAATGAGCATGGCGTACTGGCTGGTGAAATCCGAACCGTCGGTGTGGTCGTGGGACCAGCAGGTGGCGAAGGGCGCCAAGGGCGAGGCCTGGACCGGCGTACGCAATTACACCGCGCGCCAGAACCTCGTCGCCATGAAGAAGGGCGACAAGGCGTTCTATTATCATTCCAACGAGGGCAAGGAGATCGTCGGCATCGCCGAGATCATCAAGGAAGCCTATCCCGACCCGACCGACAAGACCGGCAAGTTCGTCTGCGTCGACATCAAGGCCGACAAGCCCTTGAAGACACCGGTGACGATGGCGGCGATCAAGGCCGAGAAGAAGCTCGCGGACATGGCGCTGGTGAAGTATTCGCGCCTGTCGGTGCAGCCGGTGACGGCAGATGAGTGGAAGCTCGTCTGCAAGATGGGCGGGATGTAGATCACCCCGTGCGCAGTCCGGATGAGCGACTTGTCCTGCGTCGCTCGCACCGTGAAGACGGAAGCGACATCCAGGATCGCTTCCCGCAGATCGCTACGCTCATGCGGGCTGCGACACGCGAACGTCCGTCAGACCGCCGCAGTCGCCACCACCTGGGCCAGAAGCTGCTCGCGCCTTGCCTGGGAGCGCTGGCCCTTCATGGTCGCAGCGAAGCGCTCGAGGATGCCGTCCTCGAACGCGGTGACGATGGTGTCGTGCACGTAGCTCCTGCGGCAGATCGCCGGCGTGTTGGAAAGCTGGTCGGCCGCGGCACGGATCGCGTCCAGCACCTGCTTCTTGCGGCCGCGCTGGCTGGTGGCCGGCGTGATTCGCGACAGCGATTCCACGACGACGGCAGAGGCCATCAGCGTGCGGAAATCCTTCAGCGAGATCTTGATGCCGGCGATCTCGCGCAAGAACGCATTCACCTGCGTCGTGTTGACGGCGCGCACGATGCCGTAGGCGTCGCGATACTGGAACATGCGCTTGCCGGGAACGCCCTGCAGAATGCCGATGGCGCGCACCAGCTTGGCCGCATCGCACTCCTTGCGCACCGCCTTGCCGCCCTTGGCCTTGAAGGTCAGCACGAAGCAATCGTCTTCCAGTGTGACGTTGGACTTGAGCAGCGTGGTGGCGCCGCGGGTGCCATTGAGGCGGGCATAGGATTCATTGCCGGGACGGATCGCGGTGCGCGCGATCAGCTCGATCACGGCCGAGAGCGCGAATTCGCGCGTCGGCTCGTCACCAGACAGGAACGCCGAGACCTTGCGCCGGATTTTCGGCAGCGCGCCGACCAGCTTGGCTAGGCGATGCGCCTTGCGTTGCTCGCGGACCTTCTCCCAGTCGGCGTGATAGCGATATTGCAGCCGGCCCGCGGCATCGCGGCCGACGGCCTGCAGGTGCGAGTTGGGATCGGCCGAGTAGCGTACCTCGCGGTAGGCCGGCGGCACTGCCATGGAGTGCAGTCGGCGGATGGTGCGGGCATCGCGGATATGCGCGCCATTCGGACGCACGAAGGAGTAGCCCTTGCCGCGCTTGATACGGCGGATGGTCAGCTCGTTCTGGTCGCCGAGCCGCAGACCGAGCTCCTTGGCGAGCGCTTCGACCGTCACGGGGGCCGTGTCGAAGGTCTTTTTGGGGCTGGGGCGCCTGAAGCCAGTCGGTTTCGGCCATTGTCCCAGGGCTTTGGCGAGGGCGACTGCCGCAGGATCGGCTGAAGCGGGCCGCATCGTCCCGAGATTCTGCTGATCCATCATAGTGTTATGCCTTGACCCTGTCTGTTACCGTTCAATGCCGCTGTTCTGAGTTTTGTTCCTTGGGGCCTCGTTGGACCCGGATTGGCCATTTAGGGTGTTCCGAACCCTATTGCGAGTCCCGAATCAGTGACAGACGGTTCCCAGATACCATCGACGTCGCATGGGCGCCCCGCATTGGCCTGTTCTGAAGGTCGGGGTTAAGAGGCCGAAAGCCCGTCCTCGCCTGTTTCAGATTTGCGACAGCCGGCCCGCGCAGCTTGATCCTCCGCATGGCCGGCGACCCGCCGAAGGTCCAGCTTGTGCTCCTTGTCGGGTCCGGTTAGCCCGACGCATAATCAGTCAATGACCGGTCGGCCCGCCGTTCGCTGGCGTTCGGCCTGCCGCATGTGGAGGGAAGCATGTCCGAGAAGATCTACGACGTCCCCGCGGAGTGGGCGAAGCGCGCCTGGGTCGACCAGGCCAAGTACAAGGAGATGTACGCTCGCTCGATCTCGGACCCGAACGGTTTCTGGGCGGAGCAGGCCGAGCGCATCGACTGGATGAAGGCGCCGACGAAAATCGAGAACGTCTCGTTCGCGCCCGGCAACATCTCGATCAAATGGTTCGAGGACGGCGTCCTCAATGTCGCTCACAATTGCATCGACCGCCATCTTCGCACGCGCGGCAATCAGACCGCGATCATCTGGGAAGGCGACGATCCCTCGCAGTCCAGGCACATCACCTATCAGGAGCTGCACGACGAGGTCTGCCGGATGGCCAACATCCTGCGCACCCGCAACGTCGGGAAGGGCGACCGCGTCACCATCTACCTGCCGATGATTCCGGAAGCCGCCTATGCGATGCTCGCCTGCGCACGCATTGGCGCGATCCATTCCGTGGTGTTCGCGGGCTTCTCGCCGGACAGTCTTGCCCAGCGCATCAACGACTGCCAATCCAAGGTGATCATCACCGCGGACGAAGGCCTGCGCGGCGGAAAGAAAGTGCCGCTGAAGGCCAATGTCGACGCGGCGCTCGCCAAGGCCGATGGCGTCGACTGGGTCGTTGTCGTCAAGCGCACCGGCGGCAAGGTCGACATGAACCCGACGCGCGACCTCTGGTACCACGAAGCCGCGGCGATGGTGACGACCGAATGCCCGGTCGAGCACATGCACGCCGAGGATCCGCTGTTCATCCTCTACACCTCGGGCTCGACCGGCCAGCCCAAGGGCGTGCTGCACACCTCGGGCGGCTATCTCGTGTTCGCCTCGATGACGCATCAATACGTCTTCGATTATCACGACGGCGACATCTACTGGTGCACTGCCGACGTCGGCTGGGTCACCGGCCACAGCTATATCCTGTACGGACCGCTGGCGAACGGCGCGACCACGCTGATGTTCGAGGGCGTGCCGAACTATCCGGACAACTCGCGGTTCTGGAACGTCATCGACAAGCACAAGGTCAACATCTTCTACACCGCGCCGACCGCGATCCGCGCGCTGATGCAAGGCGGCGACGAGCCGGTGAAGAAGACCTCGCGCGCGAGCCTGCGTCTGCTCGGCTCGGTCGGCGAACCCATCAATCCGGAAGCCTGGGAATGGTATCACCGCGTCGTCGGCGACGGTCGCTGCCCGATCGTCGATACCTGGTGGCAGACCGAGACCGGCGGCATTTTGATCACGCCGCTGCCGGGCGCGACCAAGCTGAAGCCGGGCTCGGCGACACAGCCGTTCTTCGGCGTGGTGCCGGAGATCGTCGATGCCGACGGCAAGGTGCTGGAAGGCGAGACCACCGGCAATCTCTGCCTGGCGCGGTCGTGGCCGGGCCAGATGCGCACGGTCTATGGCGACCACGCCCGCTTCGAGCAGACCTATTTCTCGACCTACAAGGGCAAGTACTTCACCGGCGACGGCTGCCGCCGCGATGCGGACGGGTATTATTGGATCACCGGCCGCGTCGACGACGTCATCAACGTCTCCGGCCATCGCATGGGCACCGCAGAGGTCGAGAGCGCGCTGGTGGCACACGAGAAGGTGTCGGAAGCGGCCGTGGTCGGCTTCCCCCACGACATCAAGGGCCAGGGCATCTACGCCTATGTCACCCTGATGGCCGGCGTCCAGCCGACAGAGGATCTGCGCAAGGAGCTCGTGACCTGGGTGCGCAAGGAGATCGGCCCGATCGCTTCGCCCGACCAGATCCAGTTCGCGCCGGGCCTGCCCAAGACCCGCTCCGGCAAGATCATGCGCCGCATCCTGCGCAAGATTGCCGAAGACGAGCCGGGCAGCCTCGGCGACACGTCGACGCTCGCAGATCCCACCGTGGTCGACGATCTCGTCAAGAACCGGCAGAACCGGAAGTCGGCGTAGGCTCCAGGACATCGTCATTCCGGGTCGGTCCGCAGGACCGACCCGGAAGTCTCGAGTTCCGGCCCATGCTGTCAGCCGCCCGGAACAACGCCCGTTCACAGCTCTCGCGCTCGCGTCAGTGCGCCCCGCATCTTTCCCGTCGAGTGTTGTTTTCAGGTCATTTACTTTGTTTCGAACATTTCCTTTGTTCCCGCTGCTGGCTGGCTTTCGGCGGCCGCGCGTGGAAACTCTCCAGTTAATGGGCGCGGTTAAGAATGACTCACCGAGGGCTTGGCGCTGCAATTGCCGGGTTCTGCGTCATTCTGGACGATCCGTTTCAGGGCGAGGGGAAGCATCGATGTCGATGAGGATTGCGGTGGCGCTGGCCGCCACCATCGGGGTTGGAGTCATGATGTCGACGGCGGCCGAGGCGCGGCCGGAGCTGGTGGGTGCACACCTGCCCGACTATTCGCCCGGCACGATCGTGGTCAGGACCAGCGAGCGGCGGCTGTATCTCATCCTCGATAACGGCCACGCCGTCCGCTATCCGGTCGGCGTCGGCAAGGCCGGCAAGCAATGGGCCGGCACGACGAAGATCGACGGCAAGTATCGCAACCCCGCCTGGGCGCCACCCGCCGAGGTGAAGCGCGACAAGCCGAACATCCCCGACGTCATTCCGGGCGGCTCGCCGCGCAACCCGATGGGCGTTGCGGCGATGACGCTCGCCGGCGGCGAATATGCGATCCACGGCACGAACGTGCCGGGCTCGATCGGCGGCTTCGTCTCTTATGGCTGCATCCGCATGCTCAACGACGACATCACGGATCTCTATGGTCGCGTTTCCGTCGGCACGACGGTGGTCGTGACGCGCTGACCGCCCGCATCCGCCGAGACAAGCAGCCGCGTCTTGCGACGCGGCTTTTTTATTGCCAGAAGCGCCAGCCGCGAGCGCACCAGCCGTCGCGATGGCCTCCATTGTAGCTGCGCACAAAGCCGCCGGAGAGCAACGCCGCCGCAACACTCGCAGTCTGTCGGGTCGCCACGTCGGCCAGAACCCGGCCGTATTTGTCCGGGCCGAGATTGGCGATGGTCACGCCGCCCTGGCCGAGCAGATCGCGCAATGCGCGGGCCGCAGCTTCGGCCTTGTCCAGCTCCTGCTGGCAGGACGCCTTCAGCTCAGGTGCATCGATGCCCCGCAGCCGAATGCGAACGACGGGGTCGCGCCCCTCGCGCTGACGAATACGAGCTAGAAAGGTGTCGCCGTCAATGGTGCGGATGACGTCGACCGGGCGGAGGAGATCCGGATTGCCGATCTGCTGCAGGATGATCTCGGCGTCCTGGGCCCGGTCGTCTGCCGCATGCGGCAGGAGCCAGCCTGTTCCGTCACGAAAGGTGAGCACGATCGCCGCCACCACGCCGACCACGAACATCCACGGTATGAGGCCCGAGAAGCGGCGGCCGAACGGGGAGCCGCTGAACGACGATTGACGAGCATTGATCCGGGCGCGAGAACGCATTGTTTCACGCTAGAGCTGAGTCGGCCAATCCCGCAAGCGTGTCTCATCCAAACTGCAACTCCGATTACGTCACTCAAGACGGCGTTCCAAGCGCTCTCCGGCAGATACTCCCTGTAGTTGTACGGGTCGATATCGTCACGTGACATTCGTGATCCGGCCGTACTTCTACGGTCACCATTGAATGTTTTCCAAATCTCAATCTTTGGTTGCGAAGACCTTTGAGGTGCGGTCACAGTCCAAGGAGGCGGCGGTGGGATCATTCAGGTTTCGCATTGGAACCAAGCTCGGCATCGTGACGGGTATAAGCGTCGTGCTCGTCGGCGGTATGCTGACGAACCAGATGCTCGGCAACCGATCGATTGCCGAATCCAATCGTCTGGTCACGATCAACTATCTCAACAAGGGTAATGCCCAGGCGGCCCAGACGGCGATGGCGCGGGCACAGATCGCAGCTCTCGAAATCGGCGCGGCGCCCTCAGGCGGAGAGGTCGACAGGCTCCTCGAGATTCTCCGCGCCCGGGCCGGTGAAGCCGGCACGGAAATCGATGCCGCGACGGAGCGGGCAACGCGGAAAGTCACTCAAGACGCCTACCGTGAGACAAGGAAGTTCGTCGATGCATATCTGGCCAGCGGCATCGAACTGGCGGCAGCGCAAAAGGCCATCATCGGCGCCGCTGCCGGAGGCGCCAGGATTGCTGCGGAATCGGCCAAGGCCAGCATCCTTGCAGAGCGCATGCGTCCAGCAGCCCTGGAGGTCAGCAAGCGCATCGACGACCTGGTCGGCGTTGCCAACGAATTCGCCGCGCGCCGCAAGGGCGAGATGCTGGCCGAACTGGATCGCGTCGCCAATTTCGCATTGATCGTCGGCATGTTCGTCGTCCTGACGTTGATCGGCTCCGCGGTCTTTTCCGTGTTGAGCATCGCCCGGCCGATCCGGCGCATCGGCGACGTGCTCCTGGATCTCGCCCGCGGCAACAAGGCGGTCGAGATTCCCTACACCGGCCGCGGCGACGAAGTCGGCGACAACGCCCGCGCAGCTCAGACCTTCAAGGAGAATCTGATCCGCATCGAGCAGATGGAAGCGGAGCAGAAGGAACAGCAAACCGCTGCGGCCGCTCAGCGCAAGGAAGAGATGACCCGGCTCGCCGGCGCGTTCGAGGCTGCAGTCGGCGGCATCATCGCCTCTGTATCCGCAGCTTCGCAACAACTCGAGGCCGCGGCCGGCACATTGTCCGAGACGGCGGAACAGACCCAGCAGCTCTCGGGAATGGTCGCGGCTGCCTCGGAGGAAGCATCTACCAACGTCGGAGCCGTGGCGTCCGCCGCCGAGGAGATGAGCACATCGGTCGTCGAGATCGGCCGCCAGGTGCATGATTCCAGCCGTATCGCCAGCGATGCAGTCAAGCAGGCCGAGCGAACCGACATGCGGATCAACGAATTGCTCAAGGCGGCAGGCCGAATTGGCGACGTCGTCAAATTGATCACCGCGATAGCCGAGCAGACCAACCTCCTGGCGCTGAACGCAACGATCGAGGCGGCGCGCGCCGGCGAATCGGGCCGCGGCTTTGCCGTTGTTGCGAGCGAAGTCAAGGCGCTGGCCGCGCAGACCGCGCGAGCGACTGAGGAGATCAGCGCTCAGATCGCGGGGATGCAATCGGCGACGGAGGACTCCGTCGGCGCGATCAAGGAGATCGGCGCGACCATCGCCCGCATCTCGGACATCTCGACGACCATCGCAGCCACCATCGAACAGCAGGGTGCCGCGACGGCCGAGATTGCGCGTAACGTCAGCGAAGCCGCCAAGGGTACCGTGGAAGTCGCGGACAAGATCTCGCATGTCAGTCAAGGTGCGAGCGCCACCGGCGCGGCGTCGGGACAAGTCCTCGCATCGGCGCGGTCGCTATCGAGCGAGAGCAGCCTCCTGAAGGTGGAGGTCGAGAAGTTCCTCAACACGGTGCGCGCGGCTTGATCCCACGACCACGTCGGCGAGTGCTCGCAGCGCTCGCCGATGTGCACGGTACCCCGGAGTTTCCCGGGTTTGACCGCCCCGATTGACAACTCTAAGCTGCATATGATCGAGCAAGCAACTTTGCTTGCTGAAGATGCTGCAGTGAGCTCCCCACATGAATATTGACGGGACTTCCCCCGATTCGTGCGAACGAATCGCCGATCTGCTTCGACAACAGCCCAGCGCCCTCGACAGCTTGCCGCTTTCGCCCGTAGGCGAGTTCCAGACCAGGACCGTCACGCTCGAGACCTTGACGCGTGAGGTCACCGAATGCCTTGCGCAGAACTTCCGGGATCGCCCGGCGGAAGACTTTCCGATACTTTACTTTGCATGCGGCAAGGCTCGGGTCGGCTCGACGGCTCTGAGCAATCTCTTCGGCATGACGGGGATGCCCTCATATTATCAACCGCTGAAGGCGATCTTGCGCGACGCGCTCGTCGACCGCCCGCTGACGCCCTGGATCGTGCCCTCGGCGAAGGACGAGCCGCACATCTTCAGCAAGGAAACGATCGGGCCCTACGTGCTTGCCGAGAGCCTGTTCAATCCACTGCAGCTCCTGGTCGAGGCCGGCTATCCGCGTCACCGGCTGCATCTCATCATGCTCGATCGCGAGCCGGCGAGCTCGCTGGCGTCGTGGCTCGACAAGCTGATCTCGCGCGCGCCTGCAGATACCTTGCTGCGGCACTATGTCGTCGCCGCTCTCAGCGCGTCCCGTGTCGCGATCTACGCCCAGCGACAGGGCATTCCCGTCACTCATTATGTCTACGAGGTCAGCAAGGAAGCGCTGGCGTCGATCCGGGTCTTGTTCGACCGCCTCGGCCTTTCGAGCAGCTTCACGGAGAGTGCCGTGACGTCATGGCGGGAGCCGGGAGACGCGTCAGCAAGCAATGCACGCGTCATCTTCCCGAGCGAGGCGACCATCTACAAGGTGCCCAATCTGCACACCTCCGATAGCGCCTATCGATACCAGCGCCGGACCACGGCCTCGCTGGGCGAAGCCCAGCTCGCGGTTCTGGAGCGTTGCGGGGTCAACGATGCCTACCGCGCCTCGGTTGCAGCCTGCGTTCGCGATCTCGGCCTGAGCGCCGCAACGTCGGCACGCCTGTTCGGCGACTGGTTTGCTGCGGCCGCGTGATCAGCATGCTGGACATTCCCAGGACCGCCGAATCCGCCCTCCCTGGACGCGCCGGCGGCAAACAGCTTCACGCCGCCAGCCATCTTCGACGCCTGGAGGCTGAAAGCATCCACATCCTGCGGGAGACGGCAGCCGAGTTCCGCAAACCCGTCATGCTGTATTCCGTCGGGAAAGACTCTTCGGTGCTGCTGCATCTGGCGATGAAGGCGTTTCATCCTGGAAAGCCGCCGTTTCCGCTGCTGCACGTCGATACGACCTGGAAGTTTCGCGAGATGATCGCGTTTCGCGACCGCCGCGCACGCGAACTCGGCCTCGACCTCATCATCCACACCAACAACGACGGATTGAGCCAGGGCATCGACCCCTTCACCCACGGCTCGGCCCGCTACACCGACGTGATGAAGACGCAGGCTCTGCGACAGGCGCTGGACCTCCACGGCTTCGACGCGGCGATCGGAGGGGCGCGGCGCGACGAGGAGAAGTCGCGCGCCAAGGAGCGCGTGTTCTCGCACCGGAGCGCGGCACATCGCTGGGATCCGAAGAACCAGCGTCCAGAGCTCTGGGGCCTGTACAACACGGTGCTCGCGCCCGGCGAGAGCATGCGGGTGTTTCCGCTATCGAACTGGACCGAGCTCGACGTCTGGGACTACATCCTGCTCGAGGACATCCCGATCGTACCGCTCTATCTCGCCGCTTCGCGGCCCGTAGTCGAGCGCGACGGCGCGCTGATCATGGTGGACGATGCCCGGATGCCGATGCGGCCCGGCGAAGAACCGCAATGGCGATCCGTCAGGTTCCGCACCCTGGGTTGCTATCCTCTCACCGGCGCGACGAGTTCGACGGCGGCAACCCTGCCAGCGATCGTGCGGGAAATGATGGCGTCGCGCAGCTCCGAACGACAGGGGCGCGTGATCGACCGGGACAGTCCTGCATCGATGGAGCGCAAGAAGGCGGAAGGCTATTTCTGATGTCCTATCACGAGGCACCGACGATCGCTGTGACCGATGCGCCGCGGCTCGGGCAGGACGATCGGCCGACGCTGCGCTTCGTTACCTGCGGCAGTGTCGACGACGGCAAGAGCACGCTGGTCGGTCGCCTGCTCTACGATTCGAAGACGCTGCTCGACGACCAGCTCGACGCGCTCGCCTCCGAGAGCAAGACCGCCGGCACCACCGGGGGCGATCTCGATTTCGCGCTGCTGGTCGACGGATTGCAGGCCGAGCGCGAGCAGGGCATCACCATCGACGTCGCGTACCGGTTCTTCGCCACGCGGCTACGCCGCTTCATCGTCGCTGATACGCCGGGGCATGCGCAATACACGCGCAACATGGCGACCGGCGCCTCTAACGCCGATCTAGCCGTGGTGCTGGTCGACGCGCGCAGGGGCGTGATCACGCAGACGCGGCGCCATAGCCACATCCTGTCGCTCCTGGGCATCCGTCGCGTCGTGCTCGCCGTGAACAAGATGGACCTGATCGGATTCGACGGCGACCGCTTCTCGGCCATCGCCGCCGAATACCTGACGCTCGCCGGGCAGCTCGGGATCTCCGAGGTCCAGTGCATCCCCGTCGTGGCACCCGATGGCGACAACATCGTTGCCGCGAGCGCGCGGATGCCCTGGTACACGGGGCCGACCGTTACCGCCTATCTGGAAGCCGTGGACGTGGCCGGCGACGTCTCGCAGCGGCCGTTCCGGTTGCCGGTGCAATGGGTCAACCGGCCGAACGCTGAGTTTCGCGGCTTCTGCGGACGCATCGCGAGCGGAACGATCGCAGTCGGAGACGCGGTACGCGCGCAACCATCGGGACACCAGACCCACGTCGCACGCATTCTAACGCCCGCCGGCGAATGCAATTGCGCAGGGGCAGGCGAATCCATCACGCTTACGCTGGTCGACGAGATCGACGTCAGCCGCGGCGACGTGCTGACCGGCGGATCTGCCGCGCCGGTCTCGGATCAGCTCGCGGCGCATCTCGTCTGGTTCGACGAGGAACCCATGGTGGCGGGCCGGCGCTATTTGCTAAAATGCGGCACCGCCTCGACCGGCGCCGTGATCACGACGCTGAAGCACCGGATCGCCATCGACACCATGGCGAAGGAAGGCGCCACCAGGCTCGATGTCAACGAGATAGGCTACGTTCATATCGATCTCGATCGTCCCCTGGTGTTCGAGTCCTATCGCGATGACCGTGACATCGGCAGCTTCATTCTGATCGATCCTATCAGCCATCGCACGGCCGCGGCAGGAATGATCGACGTTTCGCTTCGCCGCGCCACCAACATTCATTGGCAGCAGCGTGCCGTCGACAAATCGGTGAGGGCGCGGCTGAAGCAGCAACGGCCCTGCGTGCTGTGGTTCACGGGGCTGAGCGGTGCCGGCAAATCGACGATCGCCGATCTCGTCGACCGACGGCTTGCCGAGCTCGGACGCCATGCAGCACTGCTCGACGGCGACAATCTCCGCCACGGCATCAACCGCGACCTCGGTTTTTCGAACGCAGAAAGGATTGAAAACGTCCGGCGCGTGGCCGAGATCGCGGCGCTGTTCGTCGATGCCGGCTTGATCGCGCTGGTCGCGCTGATCTCGCCGTTCCGCAGCGAGCGAGAGCTGGCACGCCAGCGGCTCGAGGCCGGGGAGTTCATCGAGATCCATGTCGCGACTCCGCTTGCCGAATGCGAGCGCCGCGATCCGAAAGGACTTTATCGCAAGGCACGAGCGGGCGACTTGCCGGCATTCACCGGCATCGCGCAGCCCTACGAGGCGCCGCCGGCACCGGAGATCACCATCGATACGTCGGAACTGTCGAGCGAGGCGGCGTGCGAGCGCATCATCAGCTACCTGCGAGAGCACAATTACCTGTAGCGACCGGAACGAGCCTGCCAACGCTGCCCTGCCTCTTCGGCAGATGTTCAGAAGTCGGAAGCGATGCCCTTGCGCTCCCAGTCGCCATAGCGTGTGGGCTCGGGCCCTTTCGGCCCCTGCAACTCCTTTGCCCTGGCCTCATCCTTGGCCAGCGCAGCCGCAGCCTGCCGACGAGCCTCGGCTTCCGCCAGCGCGCGCTGGGCGGCCGGGGATAGTGGCTTGCGATCGGGAACGGGAGGCTGGTCACTCATCGCCCAGCTTTCTAGCGCAGGATCAGGTGCAATGCGATCCCCAATAACGCATTCCTGAAATCGGGCCCAAGGGCTGAAAAAACCCGCAAGCGATTCTTACATTTGGCATATTCGCGTGTCAGAGATCGGGCTCTCCAGGCATGCGCCCATTGCGGCGGAACTGCCGCTCGCTCAGAACCTTGCTTCCGCATGCCATCTCAACGTTTCGCTCCTCCATCCGAAGTGCCTGGTCTTGCAGCACGGCGGATCGCCGCCGACATCGTCGACGGCGTGCTGCACAAGCACCGTACGCTCGACGATCAGCTCGACGGCAGCGGCGCCCATCCCGGATTGAAGACGCTGCCCGATCGCGATCGCGCGCTGATGCGCCGCCTCGTTGCGACTGTGCTGCGCCGGCTCGGCACGCTCGGCCATGTGCTGTCACGCCTGCTCGACAAGGGCATTCCCTCCGATGCGCCGCGCGCGCAGAGCGCGCTTCTGATCGGCGCCGCGCAGATCCTCTGGATGGACGTGCCGGACCACGCCGCGGTCGATCTCTCCGTTCGCCTCGTGCAGTCCGACCGCCGCGCCGCGCGCTATGCCGGCCTCGTCAACGCCGTGCTGCGCCGCTGCGCGCGCGAGGGCAAGGCGCTGATCGATGAAGTCGCGACGCAATCGCAGGACCTGCCGCCGTGGCTGCTCGCGCGCTGGAGCGCGCATTACGGCGAGACGACCGCGCGAGAGATGGCACTCGCGCTCGGCCACGAGCCCTCGCTCGATCTGACGATGAAGTCCGACCCCGCACAATGGGCGAGCCGCCTGCATGGCGAGACACTGCCGACGGGAACCGTGCGCATGCTGCTGCACGGGTCGGTGACCATGCTGCCTGGCTTCGCCGAAGGACAATGGTGGGTGCAGGACGCCGCCGCCTCGCTGCCGGCCCGGCTGTTCGGCGACGTGAAAGGCAAGTCCATTGCCGATCTCTGCGCCGCGCCGGGCGGCAAGACCGCGCAGCTGGCACATGCCGGCGCGCATGTCACGGCCGTCGACCGCTCGCCGGCGCGAGTGGCACGCTTGCGCGAGAACCTGGCGCGACTGTCGCTCCAGGCCGAGACTGTCGTCGCTGACGCCGTGGAATGGGCCGGGCCGGCCGAGGCCTTCGACGGCATTCTGATCGATGCGCCCTGCACCTCGACCGGTACGATCCGCCGTCATCCCGACGTGGCATGGCTGCGGCAGGAATCCGATATCGCCGCCCTGGCCGCGCTCCAGCAGCGGCTGCTCAGAAAATCGTTGTCGCTGCTCAAGCCCGGCGGGACGCTGGTCTATTGCACCTGCTCGTTGGAGCCCGAGGAGGGCGAGCAGGCCGTGGCGGCGCTGCTCGCCGCGGAGCCCGCGCTTCGGCGCGTCCCGATTGAGGCGTCGGAGGTTGCGGGCCTCGACGAAATCCTCAGCCGGGACGGCGATCTTCGCACCCTGCCCTGCCATCTGCCGAACGCCGATCCCAAGCTCGGCGGCCTCGACGGATTTTTCGCGGCCCGGCTCGTTAAATCCTGATTTTGCACTGGATTTTGCGACCACGACCCTGATTCGCGCCAATCAAGGTGGTGTCGGGCGTCCGATTTTGGGATTAATAAGGATTCGTTGCTGATCCTCTCCCCATCAAGGCAAGGCGTGTCGGTCGCTCAACGCAGACATATCTCGGCGCTGGTCATGAACCGCTTCGCGCGGAACGTGCTCGCGCGCGCGAGCGGCGGTTCCGTTGCGGTGTCGCGAGTCTGGCCGGGCCGCACCGATCGCCTCATCATCGCGCCACACGATCTACGCACCGCGGACGCGACCCGGGCCGCCGAAATCTACGCCGGCCGCTTCGTTTTCGCCGGCAAGATCGTCAATTGCCACGGCCGTTCGATCTTCGATCTCGAGCCCCCATCGGAGGATTGGGAGGTTGCGCTGCTCGGCTTCGGCTGGTTGCGCCATCTTCGCGCCGCCGACACGGCGCTGACGCGGGCGAATGCGCGCGCGTTGATCGAGGACTGGATCGCCAACCCCGCCAACAAGCGCCGTCCCGTCGCGCGCCGTGCCGACGTGCTGGCCCGACGCGTGATCTCGCTGCTGTCGCAGGCGCCCTTGGTGCTTAGCGAGACCGACAACAAGTTCTATCGCCGCTATCTGCGTGCCCTGGCACGCGAGATCCGCTTCCTGCGCTATACCATGGTCGACATTCCGGACGGGGTGCCGAAGCTCCAGGTGCTGATCGCGCTGTGCTACGCATCCCTGTGTCTCGCCAACCAGACGCGTCACATCCGCAGCGCATCGAAGAAGCTGTCAGACGAATTGCAGCGGCAGATCCTGCCCGACGGCGGACACATTTCCCGCAACCCGGGCGCGCTGATCGAACTCTTGATCGACCTGCTGCCGCTGCGGCAGACCTTTGCCGCGCGCAACATCGCGCCGCCGCCGGCGCTGCTCAATGCGATCGACCGCATGATGCCGATGCTGCGGTTCTTTCGGCACGGCGATGGCAATTTCGCGCTGTTCAACGGCATGAGCGCGACATCTTCGGATCTGCTCGCCACGCTGCTCGCCTATGACGACACCCACGGCGTGCCGATGGCGAACATGCCGCATACCGGCTTCCAGCGCCTCGACGCCGGCCAGACCACGGTGATCATCGACACTGGGCCGCCGCCGCCCGCGGGCGTCAGCCACGACGCCCATGCCGGCTGCCTCTCGTTTGAACTGTCTTCCGGCACCAGCCGGATCGTCACCAATTGCGGCATGCCGACCACGGGCCGCGACAATTGGCGGCCTTTCGCACGCAGCACGGCGGCGCATTCGACGCTGACCTACCACGACACCTCATCATGTCAGTTCGTGGAGATGTCGGCGATGAAGCGGCTGCTCCACGGCGCGCCCGTCACCAGTGGCCCGGTCGAGGTGGAGAGCTATCGCGAGGTCGTGCAGAACGGCACGCTGCTCACGACCTCACACGACGGCTATCTCGCCAGGTTCGGAGCGATCCATCGCCGCGTGCTGATGATCGCCGATGACGGCGCGCGCATCGACGGCGAGGACACGCTGTCGCCGCCGCAGGGCGGACGCTTCAAGGGCGCGGACGCCGATTTCGCGCTGCGCTTCCATCTGCATCCGGCGGTCAAGGCGAGCCGGTTGTCGGACGCGCGCGGCGTCATGCTGGTGCTGCCGAACCGCGACGTCTGGACCTTCGAAGCATTGGACGACAAGGTCGATCTCGAGGACAGCGTATTCCTGGCCGGCAACGATGGGCCGCGGCGGACCGCCCAGATCGTGATCCGTCAGAATGCCCGCCAGGCCCCCTCGATCCGCTGGAGTTTTGTCCGTTCCACCGCCTCGCCGGCCGTGACCAATGCCCGCCGCAACGCTCGCCGCGAGCCGGAACTTCCGCTGTAACGCGAGAATTCTACGCATCTCGTCGTTGTGAAAACGGGCGAAAGCTGCTAACGAACGCGCGCTCGCGCGACTGGCGACCTTGGATGGAGCACCATCGGGAAGCGCGGGACATAGAAGCCGCGCGCCTGGGCATAGACACTCCCTCAACAGAGGATCTTGCTCATGACTGACCATCCCCGCCGCGTCACCCGCGCCCTGCTATCCGTTTCCGACAAGACCGGCCTGATCGAGTTCGCCAAGGCGCTTGCCGCGCAAGGTGTCGAGCTGGTCTCGACCGGCGGCACTGCAAAAGCGATTGCCGCGGCCGGCCTCAAGGTGAAGGACGTCTCCGACCTCACCGGCTTTCCCGAGATGATGGACGGCCGCGTCAAGACGCTGCATCCCAAGGTCCACGGCGGCCTGCTCGCCATCCGCGACAACAAGGAGCATGCGGAGGCGATGAAGGCGCACGGCATCGCGCCGATCGACCTTCTGGTCGTCAATCTCTATCCGTTCGAAGCGACGGTCGAGAAGGGCGCCGGCTTCGAGGATTGCATCGAGAACATCGACATCGGCGGTCCCGCGATGATCCGCGCGGCCGCCAAGAACCATGACGACGTTGCCGTGGTGGTCGAAGCGCAGGATTATCAGTCCGTGCTCGACGAGCTCGCCGCCAACAAGGGCGCGACCACGCTGAAACTGCGCCGGCGCCTTGCCGCGAAGGCCTATGCCCGCACCTCGGCGTATGACTCCGCAATCTCGAACTGGTTCAACCGCCAGCTCGAGATCGATGCACCCGACTTCCGCGCCTTCGGCGGTCGGCTGATCCAGTCGCTGCGCTATGGCGAGAACCCGCATCAGACCGCGGCGTTCTACGCGACGCCCGACAAGCGTCCGGGCGTCTCCACGGCACGGCAGCTCCAGGGCAAGGAGCTTTCCTACAACAACATCAACGACACGGATGCGGCCTATGAATGCATCGGCGAGTTCGACGCCAAGCGCACCGCGGCCTGCGTCATCGTCAAGCATGCCAACCCCTGCGGCGTCGCCGAAGGATCGAACCTCGTCGAGGCCTATCGCCGGGCGCTGGCCTGCGATTCCACATCCGCGTTCGGCGGCATCATCGCGATGAACCGTCCGCTCGACGCCGACACCGCGCGCGAGATCACCAAGATCTTCACCGAAGTCATCATCGCGCCCGATGCCAGCGAGGAGGCGATCGCCATCATCGGCGGCAAGAAGAACCTCCGCCTGTTGCTCGCCGGCAGCCTGCCCGATCCGCGTGCGCCGGGCCTCACCGCCAAGACGGTGGCTGGCGGTCTCCTCGTGCAGAGCCGCGACAACGCCGTGGTCGACGACATGACCTTCAAGGTCGTGACGAAGCGTGCGCCGACGGAGGCCGAGATGCGCGACCTGAAATTCGCATTCCGGGTGGCCAAGCACGTCAAATCCAATACCATCATCTATGCCAAGGATCTCGCCACCGTCGGCATCGGCGCGGGCCAGATGAGCCGGGTGGACTCGGCGCGGATCGCCGCGCGCAAGGCGCAGGATGCGGCCAACGAGCTGAAGCTCGCCGAGCCGCTCACCAAGGGATCGGTCGTGGCCTCGGACGCATTCTTCCCGTTCGCCGACGGCATGCTCGCCTGCATCGAAGCCGGCGCCACCGCCGTGGTGCAGCCCGGCGGCTCGATGCGCGACGACGAGGTGATCAAGGCCGCCGACGAGCACGGCATCGCCATGGTGTTCACGGGGACGCGGCACTTCAGGCATTGAGCTAGGACGAACTCACCGACTTCGTCATGGCGCGCGCAGCGAAGCAATCCGGAATTTTCCCGCAGAGGAAGTCTGGATTGCTTCGTCGCTGCGCTCCTCGCAATGACGTGGAGAGAGTTGCGCTCGCAACGACGGGGTTGATAGCGGCCCGCAGCTACTTCCGCACCCGCATCAGCAGCCCCAGTCCCGCAACGAAGAACACCACCAGCACGGCCATGCCGGCCTTCTGGCTGGCGGTCACCGCGGTGATCGTGCCGATCAACAGCGGGCCGATGAAGGACGTCACCTTTCCGGTCAGCGCGAACAGGCCGAAATACTGCGCGATGCGATCCTTCGGTGCGAGGTGGATCAGCAGCGTGCGCGAGGCAGCCTGGAGCGGGCCGCCAGCCGCACCGATGAGGCAGCCCAGCAAGAGATAGGCGCGCTCGGCCGCGCTCGAGAACAGAGGAGCGCCTGCTTGCGGCGGCGCGACCTTGACGAACAGGACACTTTCCTTGTCGACCAGAAGGATCGCGGCCACCGCCAGCAGCAGGACGAGCAGACTGCCGGCAATGACGCGCTTCGGCCCGAGACGATCATCCAACTTGCCGCCGAGCCATGCGCCGAACGCGCCGGCGATCGCGAGCATGATGCCGAAGGTGCCGATCTGGATCGTGTGCCATCCGAACGTACCCGCGGCATAGATGCCCCCGAACGCGAACAGCGACACCAGACCATCGGTGTAGATCATGTTGGCGAGCAGGAACGCTGCGAGCGACTTCTGCTTCGGCAGCCGCTTGATCGATTGCTTCAGCTCGGACAGACCTTCGCGCAGCGCTTCGCCCAGCGGTCGTTTCGCCGGATAATCCGGCGTGAACAGGAACATCGGCGTGACGAAGATGATGAACCACAGGCCGGTCAACGGCCCGGCGGCACGGTCACCCTGGCGCATGACGGGATCGAGCCCGAACAATGGCGAGAGTCCGAGCAGCGTGCGACCGGTCTCGGGATTGGCCGCGAAAAGGCCGAGCACGATGATCAGACTGACGATGCCACCGATGTAGCCCGTGGCCCAGCCGGTGCCGGAGAGCCGGCCCATCCGTTCCGGAGGCACCAGGGTCGGCATCATCGCATTGTTGAAGACCGTGGCGAACTCCGCTCCGACGCTGGCGAGCGCGACCGCGGTGAGCAGCAACGGAATGATGGCGTGATCGCCGGGTCTGCCGATCCATAGCGTGCAGGACGCCACCACCAATACCGCGCCGAAACCTGCGATCCATGGCTTCCTGCGGCCAGATGCATCCGCGATAGCCCCGAGCACCGGCGACAGCAGCGCGATCGAAAGGCCTGCCGCGGCCATTGCAAAGGCCCACAGCGATTGGCCGGTGGCCGGATTTGGCGCGACGCTGGTGGCGAAATAGGGAGCGAACACGAAGGTCGTGATCAGCGTGAAATAGGGCTGCGCCGCCCAATCGAAGAAGATCCAGCTGACGACGGCGGCACGCGGCGGATAGGTCGGCGCTGCGCCGGCCATGCGCACGTCGGGAACGATCGTCGTGGTCACGCAATCCTCATCACGAACAGTTTTGCCTCTGTTGGAGCAAACCGTATAGCATTGCAGCGAGGCGTGTGAACTGGCCCGAGGCCGCGGCGGAAGTTTGATATGTCATCGTATTCGACACGGCGGACATTTTTCGCCTTCATTGCCACTCTGGCGTTTGGTTTCGCTCCCGCGACCGCACAGGATGCGCGGCAGGGCTATGTCCCGCCCGCGCGCGACATGGTGCGCGCCGTCGCCGCCGAGCACGGCATGGTGGTGGCGCAGGAGAAGCTGTCCGCGCAGATCGGCGCCGACATCCTGCGGCGCGGCGGCAATGCGGTCGACGCTGCGGTCGCGACCGGCTTTGCCATGGCGGTGACCTACCCGCGCGCGGGCAATATCGGCGGCGGCGGCTTCATGGTGATCCATTCCGCCGATCGCAACGAGGACATCACGATCGACTATCGCGAGACGGCGCCGGCCGCCGCCACGCCGCAGATCTTCCTCGGCGCTGACGGCACACCCGATGCTGCAAAATCACGCGATTCCGCGCTCGGCATCGGCATACCCGGCACGGTCGCGGGCCTCGCGCTGGCACTGGACAAGTACGGCTCGGGCCGGTTCACGCTGGCACAATTGCTCGCGCCCGCCATCGCGCTCGCCCGCGACGGCATCATCGTCAACGACGACATCGCCGATACGCTGCCGAGCTGGCACCGGCGGCTGGCGCGCTGGCCTGCCTCGGCCAGGATCTTCTCGCGGCCGGACGGCACGCCGCTGGGCGAAGGCGACCGACTGGTGCAAGCCGATCTCGCCGAAACACTGTCGGCCGTCGCCGCACAGGGACCACGCGGCTTCTACGAGGGACCAGTCGCGGAGAAACTCGCCAAGGCGGTGACTGACGCCGGCGGCATCATGACGCCGGCCGACCTCAAGGCCTATCAGCCGGTGATCCGCGCACCGGTGCGCGGCAGCTATCGGGGCTATGACATCGTCTCGATGCCGCTGCCGTCGTCCGGCGGCGTGGTGCTCGTCGAGACGCTCAATATCCTCGAAGGCTATCAGCTTGCCGATCTGAAGCAGGGATCGGCGGCATCCCTGCATCTCTTGATCGAGGCCATGAAGCGTGCCTATGCCGACCGCGCGCGCTATCTCGGCGATCCCGCCTTCGTCAACGCACCGATCGAGACGCTGATCGCGAAAGATTATGCGTCCAAGCTGCGCGCAGGCATCTCTTCCGAACGCGCCACGCCGTCGAAGGAACTCGTGTCCGCTTCTGCTGGGCCGCGCGAGGGCAGCAACACCACACATTTCTCCGTCGTCGATGCCCGCGGCAACGCCGTCAGCAACACCTACACGCTGAACTTCAGCTACGGCGTCGGCCTCGTCGCCGATGGCACCGGCGTACTGCTCAACAACGAACTCGACGATTTCACCGCGGCAGTCGGCGCCTCCAATGCCTATGGCCTCATCGGCTTCGAGGCCAACCTGCCAGGGCCGGGAAAACGGCCGCTCTCCTCGATGTCTCCGACGATCGTGCTGAAGGAGGGCAAGCCGGTGCTGGTGACGGGCTCGCCCGGCGGCAGCCGCATCATCTCGACCGTGCTCCAGGTGATCGTGAACGTCCTCGACTACAAAATGGATGTCGCGGCCGCAGTCGCAGCACCACGGCTGCATCACCAATGGCTCCCGGACGAGGTGCGCGTCGAGCGCGGGTTCCCCAGCGATGTTCTGGGCGAACTGAAGGCGATGGGTCACCACATCGTCGAACCGATGGGGCAGACATCGGCCAATTCGATTTGCGTGACAGCGGAGGGACCGCTCGGCGCGGCCGATCCGCGGACGCGCGGCGCGGAAGCGGCGGGGCAGTAGCCGCGTCATTGCATGGCACGGGAGCGCAGGCCCGCTAGCTCTCGCTGCCATGCGTGCTACCAATGCGCAGCCTTCGAGAAACTGCCGGGAAACGCACATGACCACCTCGGATCCGAACCAGCGCATCGAACGTGCTGAGATCGAGGACACCAGCCTGCTCGCCTTCTATCGCGACATGAACATGCCGGAGCGGCGGACGTTCTGGGCCTGCGCCGCGGGCTGGGCACTCGACGGCATGGACTTCATGATCTATCCGCTGGTGATCGGCACCATCATCGCCCTGTGGAAGGTCGATGCGGCCTCGGCCGGCCTTGCCGGCACGGTCACGCTGCTCGCCTCCGCCATCGGAGGCTGGCTCGGCGGTTATCTGTCCGATCATATAGGGCGGGTCAGGACGCTCCAGATCACGATCATCTGGTTCTCGTTCTTCTCGCTGATCTGCGCGTTCGTGCAGAGTTTCGACCAGCTGCTGATTGCCCGCGCCTTGCTCGGTCTCGGCTTCGGCGGCGAGTGGGCCGCCGGTGCGGTGCTGATGGGCGAGGCGATCCGGCCGCAATATCGCGGACGCGCCGTCGGCTCGGTGCAATCGGGATGGGCGGTCGGCTGGGGCCTCGCCGTGCTGTCGCAGGCGGTCCTGTTCTCACTGATGCCGGCGGAGACGGCGTGGCGCTGGATGTTCGTGATCGGCGCGCTGCCGGCGCTGCTCGTGTTCTACATCCGCCGGTCGGTCACTGAGCCCCAGATCTCGGCAGAGACCCGCGCAAGACAGGCTGCGAGCGGCGATCGGCCGGCACTCTGGGAAATCTTCTCCGGCCCGATCCTCAAGACCACGATCCTGGCGTCTCTGATGGCCACGGGCTGCCAGGGCGGCTACTACGCCGTCACCTTCTGGGTACCGCAGTTCCTGACCAAGGAGCGGCATCTCTCGATCGTCGGCTCGACTGGGTATCTGGCGACGCTGATCATCGGCTCCTTTATCGGTTATCTCGTCGGTGCGTGGCTCGCCGACCGGATCGGACGACGCAATCTGTTTCTGATCTTCTCGATTGGCGCGATGGCGGTCGTGCTGCTTTATACGCAACTGCCGCTGACGAACGAGATTCTCTGGGTGCTCGGTTTCCCGCTCGGCTTCTTCGCTTCGGGCTATTTCTCAGGGATCGGCGCGTTCCTGACCGAGCTCTACCCGACACGGCTGCGTGGCTCCGGCCAGGGTTTTTGCTACAATTTCGGTCGTGGCATCGGCGCGCTGTTTCCGTTCCTGGTCGGCGCGCTATCGGCGACGACGTCGCTGGCAAATGCGATCGCGATTTTTGCGGTGGTGGCTTACGCCGTGTTCTTCATCGCCGCGTTCGCGCTGCCGGAGACGCGCGGACGCGTGCTGTACGCGGATTGATCGAGAGGCGCCGTTCCGGGGCGCTCGAACGCGAACCATGGTGCGCGACTGCGCACCTGAGAACCTCGGAATTCCGGGTTCGGTGCTCGGCACCGCCCCGAGATGACGATGGAAACAATCACCGCCCGACCTGATACGGTCCGCCCTTCTCCAGCGCGCGCTTGTAGGCTGGCCGCGCATGGATTCGCTCCAGGAATGCCATCGCCTTGGGATGGCCCTGCTCGAGCCCACCACGCGCTTGGGCTGCTTCCAGCGGAAAGCTCATCTGGATGTCGGCCGCGGTGAATTCGCTGCCGGCGAACCACTCGGCTTTGCCAAGCTCGCCTTCCCAATAGTCCATGTGCTGCTTGAGCTGCGGATTGACCAGCGCGGTCAGCGCCTGGTTGCAGACCTTGCGCACCAGCGGACGCAGCAGTGCCGGCGCGCGCTTCGGCATCAGCGTGAATAGGAGCTTGAGCAGCAGCGGCTGCATCGCGGATCCTTCCGCATAGTGCAGCCAATAGGTGTAGCGCAGCCGCTCCGGCGTGTTCGGTGGGGGGATCAGCCGGCCATTGCCGTAGGTGGCGATGATGTATTCGATGATCGCGCCCGACTCGGCAATGGTGTTGCCGTTGTCGGTGATGACGGGCGACTTGCCGAGCGGATGGATGGCGCGCAGCTCCTTCGGCGCGCGCATGTCCGGCTGGCGCTGATAGCGCACGATCTCGTAAGGAACGCCCAGCTCCTCGAGCAGCCACAGCACGCGCTGCGAGCGGGAATTGTTGAGGTGGTGAACGGTCAGCATCGTGGATCCTCAAGGCTTGGACGTGGTCGATCCGCCGCGCCGTTCGTGCCAGCCCGGGAACACATTGTCGAGCCACCGCTGCGGGTATTTTCACCCGGATATATTGACGTCGTTAATTTACCCGGGTATTAAAGTTGGTAATACGATCAATAGGGTCATGATTCCAATGCACGGGACCTACACAGCTTTTGCCGGCCAGTGCCGGCTGGCCTCCGGTACGGCGGGCGATGTCGCGCTCGCGGTCAAGCGGGCGACACAGCCGCTGGACCATCCGATCATCATCTTCGACGACGGCACGGGCCGGTCGATCGACTTCGACCTGCGCGGCGACGATCGTGAGGTGCTGGCGCGGCTGGCGCAGCTCATGCCGCCGGCCGAGACGGCTGAAGCACCCAGCGAGCCACGCGGCCGCGGCCGGCCGAAACTCGGCGTGGTCGCGCGGGAGGTGACGTTGCTGCCGCGGCACTGGGAGTGGCTCAACGCCCGACCCGGCGGCGCCTCGGTCGCGCTGCGCAAGCTTGTCGAAGAGGCGCGGCGCGCCAGCGGCGACAAGGATCGCGAGCGTCAGGCGCGTGATGCGGCTTATCGCTTCATGTCGGCCATGGCCGGCGATCTGCCGCAGTTCGAGGAGGCCTCGCGCGCGCTGTTCGCGGACGACCGGCGGCGCTTCACCGGACTGATAGCCGACTGGCCGGCTGATATCCGCGACCACATCGTCAAGCTCGCCTACAGCGACCGCGCTTAAGGCACCGTTCTCATAACCCCATCGACGGCCGGGCCACGCGTGCTTCGCGTGGCAACGGCTTCGCACGTCCTGATGAAAGGCCGATCCATGTCCGCCCCGAAGCCGCTCTGGACCACGTTCGTCCGCTTCCTCGCACCCCTGATGCTGAGCAACGCGCTGCAATCGCTGTTCGGCACCGTCAGCAACGTCTATCTCGGCCAGATGATCGGCGTCGACGCGCTCGCCGCGGTCTCGGCCTTCTTTCCGGTGATGTTCTTTCTCTTCGCCTTCGTCATGGGCCTCAGCACCGGCGCCACCGTGTTGATCGGCCAGGCCTTTGGCGCAGGCGAGCACGGCCGGATCAAGATCATCGCGGGCACGACGCTCGCAGTCGGCCTGCTGCTGTCGATTCCGATCGCACTGATTGGCGGGCTCTGCAGCCGTGAACTGATGATGGTGCTCGCCACGCCGCCGGACATTCTCGATCAGGCCAGCGCCTATGCGAAGGTCATGCTGCTGACCATGCCGCTCGGCTTCGTCTTCCTGCTGATCACGGCGATGATTCGCGGCGTCGGCGATGTGCTGACGCCGCTGCTGGCGCTGGCATTGTCGACTGCGATCGGCCTGATCCTGACGCCATTGCTGATCCGCGGCACGTCAGGACTGCCGGCGGCCGGAATCATCAGTCCGGCATGGGCATCGGCGATCGCCAACGCGGCGACGCTGATCGTGCTCGCGATCCATCTGCTGCGAAGGAAGCACGCGCTCGCACCGGACGCTGTCATGATGCGCCATCTTCGGCTTAACGGCGCCGTACTGCGAAACATACTCGGCATCGGGTTGCCGAGCGCCATCGGCATGATGGCCGTGGCAATCGCCGAGCTGGTGCTGCTGGGGCTCGTCAACAGCTTCGGCTCGAACGCCACGGCCGCGTACGGTGCCGTCAACCAGGTGATGGGCTACACACAGTT
The DNA here is from genome assembly GCF_000426845.1 of Bradyrhizobium sp. in8p8. GTDB lineage: Bacteria > Pseudomonadota > Alphaproteobacteria > Rhizobiales > Xanthobacteraceae > Bradyrhizobium > Bradyrhizobium japonicum_C. The sequence goes on from NZ_AUGD01000003.1 coordinate 200,854, forward strand.
CACGGCGATGTCGATTTCGATCGCGGTTTCGATCCTCGGTGCGCAGGCGATTGGCGGCGGTGACAGAGCGCGCCTCGACGGCATCGTGCGCGCCGGTCTTGCGTTCAACCTCGTGCTGACCGGCGGGCTGGTGGCGCTGATCTATCTCGCGCCGCGCGCGGTGCTTGGCATCTTCATCACGGACGGCGCCGTCCTCGATCTGGCAAAAGGGCTGTTGTACATCGCCTTGTGGAGCTCGGTGCCGTTCGGCCTGGCGACGGTGTTTTCGGGTGCGATGCGTGCTGGCGGCGTCGCCTTCACGCCGATGTTGCTGTCGATCTTCGCGATCGTCGTGATCGAGCTGCCAGCCGCGGTCATCCTGAGCCGCACGATCGGCATCGACGGCGTATGGGCTGCCTATCCGATCGTGTTCTGCGCCATGTTCGTTTTGCAGATGGGCTATTACCTCCTGGTGTGGCGCAAGCGGGCGATCCGCCGTCTGATCTGACCGCCAAAGTATTATGACCATCATTAAACGGTGGACCTGTGGCACGCCCTGCGCCACAATGGACAAAAGCGACCTCAGGGAGAATGATCTTGACCCGTACCGCCCCGCAATTCCTGTTCGATTTCGGCAGTCCCAACGCCTATCTCAGTCATCTGGCGATTCCGGCGATCGAGCAGCGGATCGGGGTCAAGTTCGACTATGTGCCGATCCTGCTCGGCGGGATCTTCAAATCGACCAATAACAAGTCGCCGGCCGAGACGCTCGCCGGCATCAAGAACAAGCGCGAGTTCCATCGGGTCGAGACCGAGCGCTTCATCAAGCGCTTCCATGTCCAGCCCTATGTCTGGAATCCGCACTTCCCGGTCAACACGCTGAACCTGATGCGCACGGCGATCGCGGCCGAGCTCGAGGGCGTGTTCGAGCAATACGTCGAGGCCGCCTTCCATCACATGTGGCGCGAGCCCAAGAAGATGGACGACCCTGAGATCGCCGCGAAGGCGCTGGCGTCCTCCGGGCTCGACGCGCAAAAGCTGTTCGCCCGGGCCCAGGAACCCGACGTGAAGGGCAGACTGATCAAGAACACCGAGGAAGCGGTGGCGCGCGGCGCGTTCGGCTCGCCGACCTTCTTCGTCGGTGACGAGATGTTCTTCGGCAAGGAGCAGCTGCGCGAGGTCGAGGAGATGGTGTCGGGAAAGTGAAGCGCGCGAGAGGCGCGTAGCGAATAGCGGGTGGAAATCGGGCCTGCTATTCGCTACTCCCTGTTCACCACTCGCCAGGAATGGAACGGAGCATTTCCATGCGTATCCTCGTCGTCGGCGCCGGCGCCATCGGCGGCTATTTTGGCGGCAGGCTGTTGCAGGCCGGCCGCGATGTCACCTTCCTGGTCCGACCACGGCGCGCCAACGAGCTTGCGAGCGCGGGCCTCGTCATCAAAAGCCCGAATGGCGATGTGACCCTGAAAAACCCACCGACCGTGCAGGCGGACGCGCTCAAGGACAAGTTCGACGTGGTGCTCTTGAGCTGCAAGGCGTTCGACCTCGACGACGCCATCAAGTCGTTCGCCGCGGCGGTCGGGCCGAACACCGCGATCATCCCCATGCTCAACGGCATGAGGCATCTCGATACGCTGGACGCGAGGTTCGGTTCGGAGCGCGTGCTCGGCGGCCTCTGCGCCATCGCCGCAACCTTGAACGAGAAGCGCGAGGTGGTGCAGCTGCAGCCGATGCAGTCGATCAATTACGGCGAGCGCGACGGCAAGATGTCGGACCGGGTGAAGGCGATCGACGAGGCCTTCAAGAGCGGCATCACTGGCGCCACCGCGAGCGAGAACATCATGCAGGACATGTGGGAGAAGTGGGTGTTCCTCTCCTCGCTCGCGGCATCCACCAGCCTCATGCGCGCCTCGGTCGGCGACATCCTTGCCGCTCCCGGTGGCCGGGATTTCCTGCTCGGCATGCTGGACGAGACCAGCGCGGTCGCCACCGCGTCGGGTTATCCGCCGGGTGGCCCTTTCTTCGAACGCGTGAAAGGCAACCTCACCGCCGAGGGCTCGCCGATGACGGCCTCGATGTTCCGCGACATCAAGGCAGGCCTGCCGGTCGAGGCCGACCACGTGATCGGCGATCTCATTGCGCGCGCCGATGCCGCCAAGGTGCCCGTGCCGAAGCTGCGCATCGCCTATACGCATCTGAAGGCGTATGAGAGGCAGCGGGGGAGCTGATCTCATTCTCCAATGTCGTCCGGATCGGCGCCTCGCCTGTCCGGGACAACAATGGAGTTTGCGGCAGCAGCTCAGCTGCTATTTCAGATGAGCGAGATAGTGCGAGACGGCAGTGATCTCCTCGTCGCTCATGCGATAGGCCACATCGACCATCGCAGCGACGCCGTTGCCGATGCGCTGGCCGGCCTTGTAGTCGTGCAATGCCTTGACGAGATATTCCTGGCGCTGGCCGGCGAGCCGGGCGACGCCCTTGGTGCCGGCATAGCTGTCCGTGTGGCATGAGGCGCAGCGGCGACCGGCAGCCACCTGCGCGCCCTTTTTCGACAGGTCCGGATCCTTGTCCTCCGGACCTTTCGGCGGCGTGAGCTGCGAGAAGTAAGCGCCGAAATTGCGGATATCCTCGTTGGTCATCTGCTCGACGATCGGCTGCATCTGCTCGTTCTTGCGCGCACCGGCGCGGAAGAACACCAGCTGCCACTGCAGGAATTGATCGGGCTGGCCGGCGAGCGAGGGAATGTTCTCCGTCTGCGAGATGCCGTTCGCGCCGTGGCAGCCGGCGCAGGCGGAGGCTTTCTCCTTGATCGCGGCATTGTCGGCGCCGCTCGCGGAGAATGCGCCGAGCGCCAGGAGCGCAACCGCGCCCATTGCGTGCGAGAGGACTTGTCGGCGCATGAGGGAAGATTCCGATCTAGCGATGTCGTCATTCCGGGGGCGCGCCCTTGGCGCTGGCCGGGACTCCATAACCACGGATCGCGGCTATGGGTTCCGGACTTGCGCGCAAGTGGCGCAATCCGGAACGACAATGAATCAGACGGAAGGGGCTGCAGCGCCTTGCGGCCACCGCAGCCCCATGTCGTACGCGCTACTTCTTGCTGTAGCTGATGCGATAGATCGCGCCGGCCCAATCGTCGGCGACCAGGATCGAGCCGTCCTTGGCGATGATGATGTCGTTGGGACGGCCGAGATAGCCCTGGTCACCCTCGAGCCAACCGGAGGCGAAGATCTCCCGCTTGGGATTCTTGCCGTCGGGCCCGACGATCACGCGCACGATGCGCGCGCCCTGGTACTTGTGACGATTCCAGGAGCCGTGCTCGGCGATGAGGATATTGTTCTTGTACTCGGCGGGGAATTGATCGCCGGTGTAGAATTTCATGCCGAGCGGAGCGACGTGCGCGCCGAGATTCAGCACGGGGGGCGTGAACTCCGAGCACTTGTGGCCCATCGCAAACTTGTCGTCGGGCAAATTGCCCTGGTGGCAATAGGGATAGCCGAAATGCTCGCCGATCCGGTTGATCATGTTCAGCTTGTCCGAGGGCAGATCGTCGCTGATCCAGTCGCGGGCATTCTCGGTGAACCAGAGCTTGCCGGTGCGCGGATCGACGTCGCCGCCGACCGAGTTGCGGACGCCAAGCGCCCAGATTTCGGCGTTGCCGGTCTTGGGATCGACGCGGCGGATCTGCGACACGCTGGTCGGCGGAATGCCGATGTTGAACGGCGGTCCGAACGGCAGGAAGAACCAGCCTTCCTTGTCGACCGCAATGTATTTCCAGCCATGCGCGGCATAGGAGGGCATGTCGTCATAGACGACCTTGCCTTGCCCGAGATTGTCGAGATTGGCTTCGGCGTTGTCGTAGCGGATCAGCTTGTCGACGGCGATGACGTAGAGCGCGCCGTCCCTGAAGGCGAGACCGGTGGGCATGTTGAGGCCCTTGAGGACGGTCTTGACCTCCTTCTTCCCGTTGTTGTCCTTGATGGCATAGACGTTGCCGAGGCCGAACGAGCCGACGAACAGCGTGCCCTTGTCACCCCAGGCCATCTGCCGCGCCGCCAGCACGCCCGAGGCGTAGACCTCGATCTTGAAGCCGGACGGCAGCTTGATCTTCTTGACGATGTTGGCGAGCTCGGCGTCGGAGGCGCCGGTCGGCGGGCCCGAGGGCGGAGCGAGGCCCTTCTGCGCCTCGGTCTCGTCGCCGAGAAACCAATCGTCCGGCGGATGGGTCCAGAATTCCTTGGTGCCGGATTCGTATTTCTTCAGCGCCCGGTTCTTGTCCTGCTGTTGCGCATTGCCGGCGCTGGTCCCGGCGAGAATGGCCACGGCCGCAAGCGCCAACACGGATCGATGGAACATCGATGTCATCGCGTCACTCCCCTAAGGCAGCCGGCAAGGCTGCGATTTATCTTGTTTTGCTAGTCGAGAGGCGAGGTTCGGAGTCTGCTGGAGGCAGACGCAAAAAGGCTAGCACATCTGCGAGCGCTGAGAAGAGCATCGCGTGTGCTGCAGTTGCGCTCGTTCAAAATTGAGACGGAGTGTCGATGAGGCACGAGCACCGCGTCGGCAGCGCTCTCGCTGCAACGCGGAATCCGACGGACAGGAGCTCGCCTTCGGACAGCGCAAGAGAGGGGCCAACACCCAAACTGCGAAAACAACCCCATGCACAGTAGAACGGCGCAGGCCGCTCCGCGCGCGGTGACGCCGGACAGACACTTGATGCACCGAGAGAAATGACGAGCGCGGGCTCACGGGGCGACGGGGTAGGGCCCGCCGTCAAACAGCCTGTCGTGATAGCCTTTCGATCCGACCTCGCGCGCCAGTGCGCTGCGGAAATCGCGGTCATCCCGCAGGCTGCGCAGCACATGCGCGAAGTCGAATTCAGGCCGCCAGCCGAGCTCGCGCCGCGCGCGGTCGTTGACATAGACGCGGTCGATCGCGGGGAAGAGGCGCCAGCCACGCGCCGCGTAGAGCCGCGCGCACTCCGGATGGAGCTCGCGCACGACGCTCGCCGCATCGCGCGCCAGCGCCGCCAGATGACGTTGCTCGAACGGGCTCGTCGCCGAGACGATGTAGCGGCCAAAGCCGATCTTCGGTGCGCGCTCGACGGCGAGCAGATGCGCGCTCACCGCATCCGCGATATCGAGCCGGCGATAGAGCAGCTCGTTGGCCTGCGCGTTATCGAGCGCGTAGGCCGACCGCATCAAAGGATCGTCGTCCTCCTCGGGGAAGAAGCGCGAGGTCCGCAACACGACGACGGGCAAGCGGCGTTCGCGAAAGAACAGCTCGCAGAGAGTCTCGGCCATCAGCTTGGTCGTGCCGTAGATGTTCTTCGGCACCGGCGCCAGGTCCTCGGTAACCCACACGGCCGCCTCTCCCGCCTCGGGACGAAGCTGCGAACCGAACGCGCTGGTGGTGCTGGTGAAGACGAAGCTCCTCACGCCCGCCGCCGCGGCCGCCTCAAGCAGGTTGAGCGTGCCCGTGACGTTAGTGTCGACAAAGTCCTGCTTGGAGTGCGTCGCCACATGCGGCTTGTGCAGCGTCGCGGTGTGGATGACGGCGGTGACGCCGTCCATCTGGCGCCGCATGAAGGCGGGATCGACGATGGAGCCGACAGCATCAGTGAAGGGGGAGGGCTTTAGATCGATCCCGCGGGCAGGCGACCCGCGCTCACGGAGCGTCCGCAGGATGGCCTCCCCGAGGTGGCCGGCGCTGCCGGTGATCAAAATGGTCATGTCGAACCCAACAATTCAGCCGTCAGCGGCGTGGAAACCACGGCCCGACCCTGGCTTAGCTGGACGCTTGGGAAAAACTGGAGCGGGCGAAGGGGCTCGAACCCTCGACCCCGACCTTGGCAAGGTCGTGCTCTACCACTGAGCTACACCCGCATCCTGTGTCGGTCGCGTGACGCGCCGGCAACGGCTGTCGTATGCCAAAAGCGGACAGGGAATGCAACAGCTACCGGCGGCATCAATGCGCAATCGGAGGCCCTATATGGACCCCGGATGCGGCCAAACCGCGCGAAAGTGCCCCGGAACCGGCGAATCGGGTCGCCTGGATTGAAATTCGGCCCATTCGGCCCAATTTAGGAGCCAACAGCAAGCATATGATATGGCGGCGTGCTAAGAGCCGCCATTCCAGACATGACGAGGGGATCCCGTGACGATCATCGACCAGGGTAACGGAGCGGCGGGCCCGGTTGCGGCCGACCTGATCAAGGACACCACCACCCAAGCCTTCGTGAAGGACGTGATCGAGGAATCGAAGCGCCAGCCGGTGCTGATCGATTTCTGGGCGGAGTGGTGCGGCCCCTGCAAGCAGCTCACCCCCGTGCTGGAAAAGGCGGTGAAGGCGGCCAAGGGCAAGGTCAAGCTGGTCAAGATGAACATCGACCACCATCCGGCGATCCCGGGCCAGATGGGCATCCAGTCGATCCCCGCCGTGATCGCCTTCGTCAACGGCCAGCCGGCCGACGGCTTCATGGGTGCGGTGCCGGAGAGCCAGGTCAATGCCTTCATCGAGCGGCTGACCAAGGGCGTCACCGCGCCGGGCGAGGTCAACGTCGCCGAGATCGTGCAGGAGGCCGAAGCGGTGCTCGCCGAGGGCGACGCGGCGGCAGCGGCGCAGATCTATGCCGAGGCGCTGCAGCACGAGTCGACCAATATCGCGGCACTTGCGGGCCTCGCGAAGTGCTACGCCGTCTCCGGGGCGATGGAGCAGGCCAAGCAGACGCTGGCCATGGTGCCGGAATCCAAGCGCAATGACCCTGCCGTGAAGGCGGTGCAGACCGCGATCGATCTCGCCGAGCAGGCAAAATCGCTCGGACCGGTCGCCGAGCTGGAACAGAAAGTCGCCGCAAACCCGCTCGATCATCAGGCCCGATTCGACCTCGCCACCGCGCTCAACGCGCAAGGCAATCGCGCGGCGGCGACCGAGCAGCTGCTCGAGATCATCAAGCGCGACCGCAAATGGAACGATGATGGCGCCCGCAAGCAGCTGGTGCAATTCTTCGAGGCCTGGGGCGGCACGGATGATGCAACCGTCGAGGGACGCAAGCGTTTGTCGACGATCCTATTTTCATAAGGGACTTGCTGGCGACGCCAAGGGGACCGGGCAGATGCCAATCAACATCGAATATCGCGGGCCCGCCGACCTCCCGGAGATCATTCCGGTCTTTCCGTTGCCGGGCGCGCTGCTGCTGCCCCGCGGCCAGATGCCGCTCAACATCTTCGAGCCGCGCTATCTCGCGATGGTCGACGATTCCTTCCGCGACGGACATCGCCTGATCGGCATGATCCAGCCCGACGTGGCGCACACGCCGAAGAATTCCGACAAGCCGGCGCTGTTTCGGGTCGGCTGCGTCGGCCGCATCACCCAGCTCGCCGAGTCCGGCGACGGCCGCTACATCCTCGAGCTCACCGGCGTGTCGCGCTTCAAGGTGGTCGAGGAGCTCGAGGTGCTCACCCCCTATCGGCAGTGCAAGGTGGATTTCTTCGCCTTCGTCGACGACTTCACCGCGCGGATGGGCGAGGACGACGTCGACCGCGAGGCGCTGCTGGCGGTGCTGGCTGACTTCCTCAAAGCCAACAATCTCAAGGTCGACTGGGAAGGCGTCGAAAGCGCGCCCAACGAGGCACTCGTCAACGCGCTGGCGATGATGTCACCCTATGGCCCGGCGGAGAAGCAGGCCATGCTGGAGGCGCCTGACCTGAAGACCCGGGCCGAGATCCTTATCGCCGTCACCGAGATGGATCTCGCCAAGAAGCGCACCAGCGGCGATCCGCCGCTGCAGTGAGGGAGCAGGCTTCCGCGAGGACCCTGCGTCCCTCTTCCCCCGCATCCGCCCCGCGATGGCAGCCGGGAATTTCTGTGCTACAGGCAAGGCATTGCCGGAGACTTCAATGAACGCCGCCACCGAACGTCCCGAAGCCAGCGTCGATCCCAAATTGCTGGAGATTCTGGTCTGCCCGCTGACCAAGGGTCCGCTGGAGTTCGATTCCGCCAAGCAGGAGCTGATCTCGCGCAGCGCCAAGCTGGCCTATCCCATCCGCGACGGCATCCCGATCATGCTGCCGGAAGAAGCGCGCAAGATCGATTGAGGATGGCGAGTAGGGAGCGGCGAATGGCGAATGGAAAATCACTCGCTGTTCGCTACTCACCATTCGTCCCTCACAGAGCCTCGCCCTTCAACAGCCGCGGCACCTCGCCCGTGAGCCCCGCTGCCTGGCGGATGAAGAGATTCTTCAGCGGCGGGGCACGGTCGACGAGGCCGAGACCGATGTCGCGCACCGTGCGCAGCAGCGTCGATTCGTTGGAGAACAGGAAGTTCAGCGAGTTGGTGGCAACCCCCATCGCCATCGTGTCGAAGCGACGCCAGCGCTGATAGCGTTCGAGCACGTCCGCCCCGCCGATGTCCATGCCAAGCCGTGCAGCATCGACCACCACTTCGGCCAGCGCTGCGACGTCCTTCAGCCCCATGTTCAGGCCCTGGCCCGCGATCGGATGGATGACGTGGGCGGCATCGCCGACCAGCGCGAGGCGCTCTGCGATAAAGGAGCGCGCAACGAAATAGGACAGCGGAAACGCGCGCGGCTTGTCGAGCGCCTTGACCTCGCCGAGATGCAGGCCGAAACGCCGCTCGAGCTCGGCGTGAAACTCCTCGTCACTGAGCGCGACGATGCGCGCGGCTTCGGCCCGGCGCTCGGTCCACACCAGCGAGGAACGCCTGCCCGAAAGCGGCAGGATCGCGAACGGGCCGGCCGGCAGGAAGTGCTCCTCGGCGCGGCCCTCGTGATCGCGCTCATGGCCGACGGTGACGACGATGCCGGACTGGTCGTACTCCCAGCCATGGGTAGCGATGCCCGCGCGCTCGCGCAGCTTCGAGCGCGCGCCGTCGGCGGCGACCAAGAGGCTCGCGGCGATCACGCTGCCGTCGCCGAGCGTCACGTCGATGCCTTCGGAACGCGCGTCGTAGGACGCAACGGTGGTGGCGCGGAGATCGATGCCCTCGGCTTCCGCGCGTGCCACCAGTGCATCGATCAGGCGGCGGTTCTCGACCATGTGTGCAAAGGGCTCGCCCGGCGCGACGTCGCCGGCGAAGTTCAGGAACACCGGACGGGTGGCGTCCTCCAGCCTGGAATCAGTCACGACCATGTCGAGGATCGGCTGTGCTTCGCCCCTAACGGCGTCCCAGGCGCCGATCACCTCGAACAGGCGGCGGCAGGCAGCCACGATCGCGGTGGCGCGAGGATCGCGGCTCGGCCGTGCGCCAAGCGCGGGGTCGGCGACGATGACGGGGATCTCGGGCCCGAGCCCCTGGCGCAATGCCAGGGCCAGGGCCAGGCCCGCAAATGCGCCGCCGCCGATGACAATGCTACCCTGTACCGACATACCAAGTTTCCCGGCCAATTCTCGGTCTTGCTAGCAGACTTGAGCTGGGCGAAACAGTGCGGTGAAACAAGGGCGGCTAGCCCCTCGTTCCGTCATTCCGGGGTCGCGACGCGCGAACCCGGAATCCAGAGGTTGTCAGCTCGGGATTCCGGGTTCATCGCTATCGCGATGCCCCGGAATGACGAGATCTCGAAAGCACCATCATGTCCAAAAGCCTGATCGACCTCATTGCGATCCTCGAGCTCGAGCAGCTCGAGGTGAACCTGTTCCGCGGCAACAGCCCGAAGACGAGCTGGCAGCGCGTGTTTGGCGGTCAGGTGATCGGGCAGGCGATGGTTGCGGCCTGCCGCACCGTCGAGGGACGGCTGCCGCATTCGCTGCATTGCTATTTCATCCTGCCGGGCGATCCGCAGATCCCGATCATCTACCAGGTCGAGCGCCTGCGCGACGGCAAGAGCTATTCGACACGGCGCGTCACCGCGATCCAGCACGGCAACGCGATCTTCTCGATCATGGTGTCCTTCCACACCGAGGAAGAGAGCGCGTTTGATCATCAGGATACGATGCCCGACGTGCCGCCGCCGGAGAAGCTGACGGCGGAGGAGGTGGCGAAGCAGCCGATGTTCAAGGAAATGCCGGAGTTCATCCGCCGGTATTATGAATCCGATCGTCCGATCGAATTGCGTCCGGTCGAGCTGGGACGCTACTTCGGCCAGAAGATCGACGATGGCCGCATTCACGTCTGGATCAAGACGGCAGCGACGCTGCCGGACGATCCGGCCCTGCACATGTGCGCGCTCGCCTACGCCTCGGACTTTTCGCTGCTCGATGCGATCATGGCGCGCTACGGCCGCACGCTGTTCGACAAGCGCATGATGCCGGCGAGCCTCGACCACGCGATGTGGTTTCACCGCCCGTTCCGCGCCGACGAATGGCTGCTCTATGCGCAGGATTCGCCGAGCGCGCGCGGCGGCCGCGGCCTGACGCGCGGCTCGATCTTCAAGCCCGACGGCACGCTGGTCGCCTCCGTCGCACAGGAAGGTTCTGTGCGCGAGCGGAAGTCCTGATCGCTCCAGGCGCACCGGGCAAACAACGGCCGAAGGCGCGATGAACATCATCCTGATCTCATCGCGCAACAGGAGCCTTCAGGTCACGCTGTAACGGAGCCTCGCGCAACGAGCTCGGTTTGCGAGGCGAACCAGTTCATGATCCAGCGATACACCCACGGGATCGGGATGATCAGGCTGCACAGGATCACGGCCACGATACCCCGCCAGAGAATGTCGAGACCGCTGCCCTTGAACACGATCTCGCGCCGGGTCCCTTCGATGCTGCGGCAGAACCAGCGCATCTGCGCCGCGGCCACCCAGGCCCAGCCGATGATGGTGATGATGGAGATCGCAAACAGCAGATTCCAGCCGATATAGGCCCAGATCGAGCCGGTGAAGCTCAGGCCCAGCGGCTGACCGTTGGAGGCGAGGTTCGCAATCATCCATTTGATCAGGAGCCAGTAGAGAACGATCTGCACGATGAACAGCAGATTGCTCAGGATCTCGCTGCCGATATAGCCGATCGCGATCGCCAGAACGATGAAGCCGAAAAACCAGGGCACCAACGTCATTGCATTGCCGGTGAAGCTGAGATTCGGCCGGCCCGGGACCTTCACGCAGGACACGATCCATTGCGTGTACCAGACGAACAGCCACGGCACCGGGATGATGAAGAACGAGCCGATCACCAGCGCGAGCGTGCGCCAGGTGAACTCGAGGATGCCGAAATCGACCGCGAGCGATGCTCCACCCGGGCCGCCATAGCCGCCCGCGCCGGCATAACCGCCCGAGCCCATCATCGGCGGGCCGCCAGGCATCATCGGCGGGGCGCCGCCGCCTCCGATCAGGCCGGGGATTTCGGCAGCCTTTTGCCAGCCGACCATGCCTTCGGTCCAGACCAGGGTGTCCGGGCGCACGACCCCTTGGGCGATCAGGTCGCGGAATTGCCCTTCCGGAAAGGGCCCCTGCTGCTTGCCCTCGGATGCGTAGAACCAACTCGCCATGTAGAGTCCCCCTCAAACATACTTTTGTACCAGCCGGAACGCCTGGGTTCACCGCATCCATGCCAAAAATGCATTGTGAAGGATGAACGGTTGCCCTGTACAGAGGCGCCCGTTGACGTGGTCAGGTGTTTTTCCGCTTCAATCTGCAACTTTTTTATGCCATCTGCCCGGAAAGATGCCAGATTGACGCTGCGCCGGGGACATACGCCGCAGCGCATCCCGGGGAATAGGGCTGACCATGAAACTCGTCGTCGCGATCATCAAACCCTTCAAGCTCGATGAGGTCCGCCAGGCCCTGACCGCAATCGGCATCCACGGCATGACCGTGACCGAGGTGAAGGGCTACGGCCGCCAGAAGGGCCACACCGAGATCTATCGCGGCGCCGAATATGTCGTGAATTTCCTGCCGAAGCTCCGCATCGAGATCGCGGTCGCCTCCGACCTCGCCGACAAGGCCGTCAGCGTGATCACCGCGACCGCGCGCACCGGGCAGATCGGCGACGGCAAGATCTTCGTCACGCCGATCGATCATGCGCTGCGCATCCGCACCGGCGAAACCGACAGCGACGCGCTCTAGGCTTGGTTTGACGCGCTTTCTTGCCGCGAGCCGGGTATCCACTCCGCTCGAAAGCGCTCCGATAACGTCTTCGTCGATCGCACCGGGCAATACGCCACAGCGTGCGACGTAATTTCTACGCTGGGGGAAACGAGATGGCGGGATATTTGCGCCGCGCAGCTGCCATGGCTGCGGGAATCGGATTTGCGTCGGCTGCAACATCGTCGGCGTACGCCGCAGGCTCCGAGATCAACACCGCGGACACCGCCTGGATGATCGTTGCCACGGCGCTGGTCCTGATGATGACGATCCCGGGACTTGCGCTGTTCTACTCCGGCATGGTGCGCAAGAAGAACGTGCTTGCGACCATGGCGCAGAGCCTTGCCGCGGTGGCGCTGATCTCCATTCTCTGGGTGGCGTTCGGCTATTCGCTATGCTTCGTCGGCGATGGCCCATGGATCGGCACGCTCGATCGCTGGTTTCTCGCCGGCATGACCATGGACAGCGTCAATCCGGCTGCGAAGACCATCCCGGAATCGCTGTTCATGCTGTACCAGATGACCTTTGCCATCATCACGGTGGCGCTGGTCGCGGGCTCGGTGGCCGATCGGATGCGGTTCTCCGCCTATCTCCTGTTCTCGGTCGCCTGGTTCATCTTCGTCTACATTCCGCTGGCGCATTGGGTGTGGGGCGGCGGCTTCCTCGCCAGCATGGGCGTCCTGGATTTCGCCGGCGGCCTCGTGGTGCATCTGTCGGCCGGCACCGGCGGCCTGGTTGCGGCCAAGGTGCTGGGACGCCGTCACGGCTACGGCACCGAGAATCTCTCGCCGTTCGACCTCTCGCTCGCGGTGATGGGCACCGGCCTGTTGTGGGTCGGCTGGTTCGGCTTCAACGGCGGCTCGGCGCTGGCGGCGAACTCACGCGCAGTGATGGCGATCACCGCGACCCATCTTGCGGCCTGCGCCGGCGCGCTGACCTGGGCCGTGATCGAATGGTCGACGCGGCGCAAGCCCTCGGTGCTCGGCATGATCTCCGGCGCGGTCGCGGGCCTCGGCACCATCACGCCAGCCTCGGGCTTCGTCGCGCCCTGGCATGGCATCGTCATCGGCATCGTCGCCGGGGCGGTCTGCTATTGGGCCTGCACCTGGCTGAAGCACCGCTTCAACTATGACGATTCGCTCGACGTGTTCGGCGTCCACGGCATCGGCGGCCTGACCGGCACCCTGCTTGGCGGCGTGTTCGCGACCAGCGCCATCGGCGGCACCGCCGGCCTGCTGGAGGGCAATCCTCAACAGCTCCTGATCCAGCTCTACGGTGTTGCGGTCACCTTCGTCTGGTCGGCGGGCGTCAGTTTCATCCTGCTCAAGCTCGTCGGCCTGTTCGTGCCGCTGCGCGTATCCCGTGAGCAGGAGCTCGAGGGGCTGGATATTTCGCAGCACGGAGAAGCGCTGCAATAGGCGCACACACTACTGAATTACCACTATCCTGCCCGACACGTGAGCAACATTGTGTCGGCAGCCTGTCATGCCCGTATTTTGGGCAGACATGGTCACGATTTGGGCGCGACGGAATAGCGCACCGCACCGCAGTACCCGCCCGACGTGAAAACCCGCGGTTTCATAGTCCATTAGGCAATATGCCGATCTGGCACGGCATTTGATTCTAAGGGTCCTGGCTGTGCCCGCGTAGTGAACTCTCCCTCGTGGCGAACCAGTCGAGAACGCCCGGCCACGTCCGGACCGGGCCCAAGCGGGGATAGGACCCATGAAAATTGTTATGGCGATCATCAAGCCATTCAAGCTGGAAGAAGTCCGTGACGCCCTGACCGCCATCGGCGTTCACGGTCTCACGGTGACGGAAGTCAAGGGATATGGCCGCCAGAAGGGCCATACGGAAATCTATCGCGGCGCCGAATACGCCGTGAGCTTTCTGCCCAAGATCAAGATCGAGGTCGCTGTCGCATCCGACCAGGTCGACAAGACCATCGACGCCATCACGTCCGCGGCGAAAACCGGACAGATCGGCGACGGCAAGATCTTCGTCATCAACCTCGACCATGCGGTGCGCATCCGCACCGGCGAGGCCGATGCCGCGGCCCTTTGATTTCGCGCTCAACCTTATCCAATCAGGAGTGAATGATATGACGTTCAAGCGTCCCCATGGCGCGGGATTGGCGGCTCTCGCAGTCGGCCTGTTCGCTGCGACCGCGGCCTATGCCGAGCCAACGGTCAACAAGGGAGACAACGCCTGGATGATGACATCGACAGTGCTGGTGCTGTTGATGACGATCCCCGGCCTCGCGCTGTTCTACGGCGGTCTCGTCCGTTCCAAGAACATGCTCTCCGTCCTGATGCAGGTGTTCTACACCGTCTGCGTCGTCACCGTGATCTGGGCCGTGTACGGCTACAGCCTGACCTTCACCGGCGGCTCCGACTTCATTGGCGGCTTCTCCAAGGCGTTCATGATGGGCGTCACCCCCGAGACGAAGGCTGCGACCTTCTCGGTCGACACCAACATCACGGAGCTCATCTATGTGTGCTTCCAGATGACCTTCGCGGCGATCACGCCCGCCCTCATCGTCGGCGCCTTCGCCGAGCGCATGAAGTTCGCCGCGATCGCGCTGTTCGTCCCCCTCTGGGTCACGCTGGTGTATTTCCCGATCGCGCACATGGTCTGGTACTGGCAGGGTCCGGACCTGATCCAGGATGCGGCCAAGGCGCTCGCTGCCGCCACTGACGCGGCGGCAAAGACCGCGGCGCAGGCCAAGCTCGACGAGCTCAATGCCGACGCCGGCTGGATCTTCAAGATGGGCGCGATCGACTTCGCGGGCGGCACCGTGGTGCACATCAACGCCGGCATCGCGGGCCTCGTCGGCGCTCTCCTGATCGGCAAGCGCGTCGGTTACGGCAAGGAGCTGATGGCCCCGCACTCGCTGACCATGTCGATGATCGGCGCCTCGCTGCTCTGGGTCGGCTGGTTCGGCTTCAACGCCGGCTCCAACCTCGAAGCCAGCGGCGGCGCTGCACTCGCCATGACCAACTCCTTCGTCGCCACCGCAGCCGCCGCGCTGTCGTGGATGTTCGCGGAGTGGATCGTCAAGGGTCATCCTTCCGTGCTCGGCGTCATTTCCGGCGCGGTCGCGGGCCTCGTTGCCGTCACCCCTGCAGCGGGCTTCTCCGGGATCATGGGAGCAATCGTGCTCGGCCTCGTGGCCGGCGTGGTCTGCCTGTTCTTCTGCACCGTCGTGAAGAACGCGCTCGGCTACGATGACTCGCTCGACGTGTTCGGCGTGCACTGCGTCGGCGGCATCGTCGGCGCCATCGGCACCGGCATTCTCGTCAACCCCGCGCTCGGCGGCGCCGGCATCATCGACTACTCGGCCATCCCGCCGAAGGTCGCCGATTACGACTTCGCCACGCAGATGCTCGCCCAGATCAAGGCCGTCGTCACCACGCTGGTGTGGTCGGGCATCGGTTCGGCGATCCTCTACAAGGTGGTCGATGTGATCGTCGGTCTGCGCACCAACATCGAGAGTGAGCGCGAAGGCCTCGACATCACCGAGCACACCGAGCGCGCCTACAACATGTAAGCCCTCCTCCCGGGCGCGGTCTCCCCGGAAACCGCGTCCACAACTACGGTTCGGGCACATACCCGGCAATGCCCTGACCGTTGAGGGGCTCCAGCGCAAGCTGGAGCCCCTTTCTTTTGGTCGGTTCCCTTGCGGGGGAGAGGTTGAACGGCCGTGCACCCGCTGTTATCCGGCTTCATTATTCCTGCTCTGGACGCAGGCGCCGGCCGATGGTTAATCGCGTCTTAACCTCGCCCTATCTATGGTGAACTGAACCGCTTCCCGCCGGTGCCTTCGCGCGACCGGCTGTTCCAAGAGTGCTGGCGCCCAGAATGGTCATGACCGCTTCATCCCGTGCGCCGCAGGCCAGTGGAAGCTCCGACAGCGAACGCTCGCCCTTCGTCCGGCTGAACGAGCTGCTGGCGCCGCATCAGCCCGGCAAGCCTTTGATTTCGCTCGCGGTCGGCGAACCCCAGCATCCCGTGCCCGACTTCGTCGGCCCGGTCCTGGCCAAGCACATCGCAGATTTCGGCCGTTACCCCGCGAACAAGGGCACCGACCCGTTCCGCAAGGCTGCAGGCGCCTGGCTGTCGTCGCGCTTCAAGCTGCCGCGACCGCTCGACCCAGAGGACGAGATTCTCGTCCTCAATGGCAGCCGCGAAGGCCTGTTCCTCGCTGCGATCGCGGCTGCGCGATATGTCGGCCCGCGTCCCGGCAAGCCCGCCATCCTGATGCCGAACCCGTTCTATCCGGTCTATGGCGCAGGCGCCCTCGCAGCGGCTTGCGAGCCGGTTCATCTGCCGACCACGGTCGAGAACGGCTTCCTGCCCGACCTCGACGCCATCGACGAGACGACGCTGGCGCGCACGGTCGCGATCTACCTGGCCTCGCCCGCAAATCCGCAAGGCTCGGTCGCCAAGCCTGACTATTTCAGGCGCTTGAAGCAGCTCGCCGACCGCTACGGCTTCGTGATTCTCAGCGACGAGTGCTATTCCGAGATCTACACGCGCGAGGCCCCGGGCAGCGCGCTGGAATGCGCCGGCCCCGACTACACCCGCGTGGTCGCGTTCCAGTCGCTGTCGAAGCGCTCCAACCTGCCGGGCCTGCGCGTCGGCTTCGCCGCCGGCGACAAGAGGTTCATCGGCATGTTCCTCGAGCTGCGTAACATCGCAGCGCCCCAGGTGCCGGTGCCGCTCCAGCACGTGGCGACCGTCGCCTATGGCGACGAGGCGCATGTGGAGGAGAACCGCAGGCTCTATCGGATCAAGTTCGATCTCGCCGACCAGATCATCGGCAATCGTTACGGCTACCGCCGGCCCGACGCCGGCTTCTGCGTCTGGCTCAACACATCCGCAGTCGGCGACGACGTGTCGGTGACGCTGAGACTCTTCAAGGAAGCAGGCGTGCGCGTGGTGCCCGGCAGCTATCTGGCCCGCGTTCAGCCCGACGGCTTCAATCCAGGTGCGGGCTACATCCGGCTCGCGCTGGTGCAGGACGGCGAGACCACGGCGCAGGCGCTGCACCGCCTGGTCGAGACTCTGGGTTAGGCGGGCCCATGAGCATGTCGGCAATCGAACGTGTCATTCCACTGGTCGGGCATCTGCCGCCCTCGATCCGAGAGGGGCTGGCGCGTCGCATGCGCGAGCTCACCGGGCTCGGCCTGATCGCGCTGGCAGGCGTCGCCTCGGCCGCGCTGATGACATGGTCGGTGCAGGATCCCAGCCTCAGCCATGCCACCTCGCGGCCAATCCGGAACATCCTCGGCTATGCCGGCGCGATCGGCGCCGATCTTGCCATGCAGATCCTCGGGCTCGGCGCGATCATGCTGGTCCTGACCGTCGCGGTCTGGGGCTGGCGGATGATGACGCATCGCCCGTTCGACCGCGAGGCGTTGCGGCTCGGTTCCTGGATTCTCTGCACGGTGATCGCAGCGGGCTTCGCCAGCTGCTGGCGGCATGGCGGCGCCTGGCCGCTGCCGACCGGACTCGGCGGCGTGGTCGGCGACGCGCTGGTGCGCGCACCGGCGGTGATCTTCGGGCCGGCCGGCACCATCTACCGCATCGTGCTGGGCACGATCCTGTTCGTCGCGATGACGGCGACCTTCCTGATCGCCTGCGGTCTCGGCGCGCGCGAGCGTGACGAAGAGCTCTCGGCGATCGAGGACGAGGACAAGCCGCTCGACGAAGACGAGGAGAGCGATCGTGGCTCGGTGTCGCTGGGCTGGCTGTTCCATGCCCTGATGAGCACCAAGGCTCGGCTGGGCTGGCTGCTTGGCGCCGCGTACCGCTCACTGGTATCGAGTGGACCGAAGACCAAGGCCACGCAGTTCAGCCGCCAGGAGCCCAATCTGGGCGGTGGCCGCGCCGCGCCTTCCATCTCGCCGCAGTCCGAAGACGAGGACACCGAGGACGAGCACGAAGAGGAGGAAGGCGAGGAGGAGGAGCAGCCCGCCGCGCGCGCCCCGCGCAAGAAGGCGGCGCCGAAGACTGCGGCCAAGAAGTCCTCCGACAAGTTCGACCTTCCGTCCGTCTCCATGCTGGCCGCTCCGAAGGCCGGCGATCGCCAGCCGCTCAGCAAGGCCGAGCTTGAGGCCAATTCCCGTTCGCTCGAAGGCGTGCTGCAGGATTTCGGCGTGCGCGGCGAGATCGTGAAGGCCAATCCGGGCCCCGTGGTCACGCTGTACGAACTGGAGCCGGCGCCCGGCATCAAGTCCTCGCGCGTGATCGGGCTTGCCGACGACATCGCCCGCTCGATGAGCGCGCTGTCCGCGCGCGTCGCCGTCGTGCCCGGCCGCAACGCGATCGGCATCGAGCTGCCGAACGCGCATCGCGAGAAGGTCTATCTGCGCGAATTGCTCGTCGCAAAGGAGGCGACCGACACGGTGGCAAAGCTGCCGCTGTGCCTCGGCAAGACCATCGGCGGCGACCCCGTCATCATCGACCTCGCGCGCACGCCGCACATGCTGATCGCCGGCACCACCGGCTCGGGCAAGTCGGTTGCCATCAACACCATGATCCTCAGCCTGGTCTACCGGCTGCGTCCGGACCAGTGCCGGCTGATCATGGTCGATCCGAAGATGCTCGAGCTCTCCGTCTATGACGGCATTCCCCATCTGCTCACGCCCGTCGTGACCGATCCGAAGAAGGCGGTTGTCGCGCTGAAATGGGCCGTGCGCGAGATGGAAGAGCGTTACAAGAACATGGCCAAGCTCGGCGTCCGCAACATCGACGGCTACAACACGCGCCTGCTCGAATTGAAGGCCAAGGGCGAGGAGCCGACACGCACGGTCCATACCGGCTTCGACAAGGAAACCGGCAAGGCGATCTACGAGGAAGAGAAGCTCTCGCTCGACCCGCTGCCCTATATCGTCATCATCGTCGACGAGATGGCCGACCTGATGATGGTCGCCGGCAAGGACATCGAAGGCGCGGTGCAGCGTCTGGCGCAGATGGCGCGCGCCGCCGGCCTGCACGTCATCCTCGCCACGCAGCGCCCGTCGGTCGACGTCATCACCGGCACCATCAAGGCGAACTTCCCGACCCGCATCGCCTTCCAGGTCACCTCCAAGATCGACAGCCGCACCATCCTCGGCGAGATGGGCGCCGAGCAGCTGCTCGGTCAGGGCGACATGCTCTACATGGCGGGCGGTGGCCGCATCAGCCGCGTGCACGGACCGTTTGCCTCCGACGAGGAAGTCGAGAAGGTGGTGCGTCATCTCAAGACGCAGGGACAGCCGGAATATCTCGAGGCGGTTACGGCCGAAGAGCCCACCGAGGACGAGGATGGCGCCGTGTTCGACGCCACCGGCATGGGCGGCGATGGCGGCGGCGATCTGTTCCAGCAGGCGGTTGCCATCGTCAAGCGCGATCGCAAGGCTTCGACCAGCTACATCCAGCGCCGCCTGCAGATCGGCTACAACCGCGCCGCATCGCTGATGGAGCGCATGGAACTGGAGGGCATCGTCGGTCCCGCCAACCACGCCGGCAAGCGCGAGATCCTGGTCGAGGAAGAAGACAGCCATATGTGAGGCGAGGCGCCTCTGAACATCATTTCACGCAGAATCGATATCTGCTTTTGCCCGAAATCACGCTAAAAGGGCGCCCAGCAATACAGGACGAGGCGTTGATCAGACATCCGGACACTCGATACGCTGCCTCCATCGCTGCGCGAAGCGCGCGCGTGGCCGGCGTGCTTCTCGTCACCGCCGCGATGGTGACCGCTGCATCGTTCGCGCAAACCGTGCCGGTGCCGAAGCCCGCACCGAAAGGCCGCGAAGGTGCTCCAGCCGGCGGTGGGCCAACCGTCACCGGCGCGATGCAGACGCCGCCGAACCCGGTCATCCCCGATCCGCGTCGCAACGTGCCGAGCAGCATCTTCCAGACCTTCGACGCCAATCAGAAGGCGCAGGCCGCCAAGGTCAGCGCCTATCTGTCGTCGCTTCAGACGCTGGTCGGGAATTTCGTCCAGGTCGGCCCCGACGGCAGCAAGACGCAGGGAGAATTCTACATCCAGAAGCCCGGCAAGGTGCGCTTCGAATATGACGCGCCGAGCCCGATCGACATCGTCGCGGACGGATCCTCGCTCGTGGTGCGCGACCGCAAGCTCGCGACCCAGGACGTCTATCCGCTGTCGCAGACGCCGCTGCGCTTCCTGCTGTCCGACCGTATCGACCTGATGAAGGACACCAACGTCGTCAACGTCTCGGCCGACGACGTCTATGTCAGCGTCACCATCGAGGAGAAGCAGGCGCTGGTCGGCACCAGCCGGCTGCTCCTGATGTTCGGCGCCAAGGACGGCCAGCTCAAGCAGTGGACCGTCACCGACCCGCAGGGCTACGACACCACGATCGCGGTCTACAATCTGGACTCGAGCAAGAAGCTCGACCCCGGCATGTTCAAGATCGATTTCACCAATTACGGACCATCGCCGGGTTGATGGCTGATGGCGTCTGCGACGGTCGTCATGCCCGGGCTTGCCCGGGCATCCACGTCTTGGGCCTTATAAAAAGGCGTGGATGGCCGGGTGAAGCCCGGCCATGACTGATGGAGTTTGTTAGACCGTCGCCATGCGACTTTCCCTGACCACCTGGAACATCAATTCGGTGCGGCTGCGCATCGACCTGGTCGCGAAATTCTTGAAGAGCGCGCGGCCGGAGGTGCTGTGCCTGCAGGAGACCAAGTGCATCGATGACGCCTTTCCGCTAAAGCGATTCAAGCGGCTCGGCTATGAGCACGTGGCGCTGAACGGGCAGAAGGGCTATCACGGCGTTGCCATCGTCTCGAAGATCCCGTTCGAGACGAAGGACATCCGCACCTTCTGCGACAAGGTTGATTCGCGTCACATCTCGGTGTCGTTCGGCGAGAAGGCCGGCATCGCAAAGCCGCTGGTGCTGCATAATTTCTACGTGCCCGCCGGCGGCGACATTCCCGATCCCGTGCTGAACGAGAAGTTCGATCACAAGCTTCGCTTCCTCGACGAGATGAAGGCGTGCGAGCCGCTGCATCCGCGCGGCGAGGACCGTCACATCCTGGTCGGCGACCTCAACGTTGCCCCGCACGAGAACGACGTCTGGTCGCACAAGCAGCTTCTGAAGGTCGTCTCGCACACGCCTGTCGAAACCGAGAAGCTGAAGGCGGCACTCGAGGCGGGCGAATGGGTCGATGTCGCGCGGGAGCGCATCCCGATGTCGGAGAAGGTCTATACGTGGTGGAGCTACCGCTCCCCCGACTGGACCGTCGGCGACCGCGGCCGCCGGCTCGACCACATCTGGGTCTCGCGGGCGCTGAAGGACTCGGTGCAGGATTTTAGAATTCTGCGTGATGCGCGGAGCTGGGAGCGGCCGTCGGACCATGTCCCGGTCACGGTGACGCTCGATCTATGACCGTCACCTGTCATTCCGGGGCGCGCGCAGCGCGAGCCCGGAATGACAACAGAGACACTCAGGACGTCAGCTTCGCACCGGCCATGAGGATATCACTCGCGATTTGACTCGAACGCACCGCGAACTCGTCGCGAAGGCGAACCGCAGCGGCAGGGTCGCTTTCGAGCACGCGCTGGAACAGGCTGCGTGCGATGCGGATGACGGAGGCGTGCTCCAGCGCGATTGCGCTCGATGGCCGCTTCATCGGCACCACCAGCGCGAGCTCGCCGATCAGTGCGCCGGGCCCGGCGATCATCTCGGCACCGGCACCGTCTTCGACCCTGAAGGCGCCGCGCTGGACCACGAAGCCGGCATCGGCGTCATCGCCGAGATTGAAGAGGACGTCACCGCGGACGAAGTCGCGCTGCTCGGAGCCGATCGCCAGCATGCGCAACGAGGCGTCCCCCAACAGGCGCAGTGTCGGGACACGCTCGAGAAGCGCTACGTCGTCGTCGATTGACATTCCGGTCCGTGGCTCGAGGAACGCGCCAATTTACGACGAATCGCGCGTTTCCGGAACGTATCACGGCACCAGCTTGTATCCACCGGCTTCGGTGACCAGGATTTCCGGGTTGGCCGCGTCCTTCTCGATCTTCTGGCGCAGGCGGTAGATGTGGGTTTCCAGCGTGTGGGTGGTGACGCCGGAATTATAGCCCCAGACCTCCTGGAGCAGGGTCTCACGCGACACCGGCATCTGGCCGGCGCGGTAGAGGAAGCGGAGAATCGCGGTCTCCTTCTCGGTGAGCCGGACCTTGCGCGCATTGGCCGCGGTCAGCATCTTGGAGCCGGGACGGAAGGAGTAGGGGCCGACCGAGAACACCGCGTCCTCGCTGGCTTCGTGCTGGCGGAGCTGCGCGCGGATGCGGGCCAACAGAACCGCGAAGCGGAAGGGCTTGGCCACATAGTCGTTGGCGCCGGATTCCAGCCCCAAGATCGTATCGGAATCGGTGTCGTGCCCGGTCAGCATGATGATCGGGGCCTTGAAGCCGCCCTTGCGCAGGGAGCGGACCACTTCGCGGCCATCGGTGTCGGGCAGGCCGACGTCCATCAGGACGAGATCGGGAGAATTCGCCTTCGCGGCGCTCGCGCCCTTCGCGCCGGTATCCACGGCGGAGGCTTCGAATTCTTCGTGCAGCGATAATTGCTCCACCAGCGTGTCGCGCAGATCGGTATCGTCATCCACGATCAGGATCTTGCGGGCGTTGGGCATGGGAAGTCATCCTTTTGGAGTCCGGCTCGGCGCGCATCCATGCCGCGCCCAGCCGCGAGGGGAAGTTTAGGGGTCGCCGTTATTTTTGTTGTTCGTGTTGAAGTAGTGGGCTGTTACCGATTCACAAGCCAGAACTACTCTAACTCAGAATAGCAGGCCGTTTTGATGAATGTCCTGTAATGAATTCGACATTGCACGTTCACATGAAAAATAAAGCAGTTTCAGTTGGTTACAACGAGACTCGCAGCGCTGGGCCGCTCTCTGCGATCCGTGTTAGGCCTGCTGCAGGTAATCCGCGCCGGGGCTGGCTGACGGCCGGAGCGTTGACCATCCCGGTTGCGCTGGGGCGGGGCGGTATTCTCGCCAACAAGCGCGAGGGCGATGGCGGCACCCCGAGAGGCAGCTTCCGTCCCAGGCGGCTGTGGTGGCGGGGCGACCGGCACAGCCGCCCCCAGACATTCCTGCCGACCCGGATGATCACAGCGGCGGATGCCTGGTGCGAGGATCCAGGCGACCGTCACTACAACCAGAGCATCCGGCTCGGCGAGGGACAGGGCGGTGACCGGCTCAAGCGGGCCGACCATCTCTACGACTTTATCGTCGAGATCGACCACAACACCCGGCCGCGCGTCGCCGGCCGGGGCAGCGCGGTGTTCCTGCACCTGGCGCGCGATAATTTCGGCCCGACCGCGGGCTGCGTCTCCATGACGAAATCTGCGATGTTGCAATTGCTGCGGCGCTTGGGCCCGCGAACGAGAATCATCATCGGGTGAGGGTGCATGCTCGACAAGGATCAGATCGACGCCGCTTCAGAGCTCCTGGTCAGGCATTGGCGCGACGGCACCAAGCTCGACGCGCTGGAGACGCGGTTGCGGCCGCAGAGTCGCGCTGAAGGCTACGCCATCCAGGCCGCGCTCGAACGACGATCGAGCGGGACATTGTTCGGCTGGAAGATCGCAGCCACGAGCGAGGCCGGTCAGAAGCACATCAACGTCACGGGGCCGCTGGCTGGGCGCATCATGAGCGACACCGTGATCGCCGACGGCGGGACCGCATCGATGAAGGGCAATGAGATGCGCGTCGGTGAACCTGAATTCGCCTTCCGCATGGGGCGCGATCTGCCGCCGCGCGCGACGCCCTACAGCGCCGACGAGGTGCTCGCCGCCGTCGAGACCCTGCATCCCGCGATCGAGATTCCCGATTCGCGCTTTGCCGATTTCGTCAGCGCGGGCGAGGCGCAGCTCATCGCCGACAACGCCTGCGCGCATCTGTTCGTGCTGGGCGCGCCGACCATTGCGAACTGGCGGGCGATGGATCTCGTTGCGGAACGGCCGCAGATCGCACTGCGCGGCGAGCGCCATATCGGCCACGGCAGGAACGTGCTCGGCGATCCCCGCATTGCGCTTGCCTGGCTTGCCAACGAGCTGCGCGGGCTCGGCATCACCTTGCGGGCAGGGGAGGTGGTGACGACGGGCACATGCCACCCGCCGCTGCCGATCCAGGGCGGCGATCATTTCGCCGCGGATTTCGGCGTGCTGGGAAAGGTGTCGGTGGGGTTCGTGTAGGCGGCTCACTCCGCGTCATCGATGGCGGTTGCCAGCGCGTTCCTCGCTAACGGCTCTCACCGGTGCCCGAAGATCGCGCTTCCCACCCGCACATGGGTGGCACCCAACATGATGGCGGTGGCGAAGTCCGCGCTCATGCCCATCGAGAGATTCTTCAATCCATTGCGTGCGGCAATCTTGGCGGTGAGAGCAAAGTGCCCGGCCGGCGGCTCATCCACCGGGGGGATGCACATCAGGCCGGAGATTGTCAGCCCGTAGGTGTCCCGGCAGCTCGCGAGGAATGCATCGGCTTCGCCGGGTGCGACGCCGGCCTTCTGCGGCTCCTCGCCGGTGTTGATCTGGACGAAGAGTTGCGGGTGCTTGTTCTGGGATTCGATTTCCTTGGCTAACGCTTGGCAAATGCTCGGACGATCGACCGAATGGATCGCGTCGAACAGCGCGACCGCCTCTTTCGCCTTGTTGGATTGCAGCGGCCCGATCAGATGCAGCACGATATCGGGGTAAACAGACGTCAGCGCCGGCCACTTGCCCTTGGCCTCTTGCACCCGATTCTCGCCGAATACGCGCTGTCCGGCGGCGATGACCGGGGTAATCGCATCCGCGGCGAACGTCTTGGAAACCGCAATCAGCGTCACGGATGCGCGGTCGCGCCCCGCGTCCTTGCAGGCGCGGGCGATTTCGGCTTCGACCGCGGCAAGCGCGTTTGGTGAATGGCCGGTTACCGGCGCGGTGTTGGCTTCCGTCATGACGTCTCTTGGCTGTGCTCCCAACCGAGTTAAGTCCAATTTTACCGAGTTCAAGAAACAGTTTTTGAACCCTTCGCTTTACCTTGGGCCACGGGGTGGGTAGCGAAGATGGCCAGCGTCAGTCTCAACCGCAAGCGAGCGAAACTCAAGCAGGTTCTCGGAATCCGGGCGCGGCTTGCGTTGCTCGCGGTGATTCTCGTGGCGCCTTTGATGTTCGACCGCATCCGTTCGCTCGAGGACACGCGTACGCGCCAGATCGCGCAGGCCGCGGCCGAGTTCACCACGGTGGCGAGGCATAGCGCCGATGCGCAACGCGAGGTGATCTCGTCCGTCGAGACCATCCTGAAATCGGAGGCTTTCATCCGCGCCTCCGTCGGCGGCATCAGCAAGAGCTGCGACGTGCTGCGCGCGAGCCTGCCGTCGAGCCTCCCCTGGATACGCACGCTTCTGATCGCCGGCCAGGACGGTCGCATCCAATGCGCCACCAACAACATGTATGTCGGCCTCGATCTGAGTGACCGGCCGTACTTCCAGCAGGCACAGCAAACCGGCCGCTTCATACTGAGCGACTTCATCATGTCGCGACCGGTGCTGTCGCCGACGGTCATGGCGGTTTATCCGGTCTCCGCCTTCAGCGGCGTCCCCGATGCCGTCGTGCTCGCCACCGTCAACCTCGACTGGATGTCGAAGGTCATGAGCAATCTGGGCGGCCGCCCCGGCATCACCGCCGTGCTGGTCGACAGCGCGGGCACCGTGCTGGCCGCCCCGGCCGATCAGCGCAGCGCGGTCGGCCGGCCCCTCGACAACATGCCGCTGATGTCCGCGATCGCCGACAAGGCGCTTCGGTCCGATCAAGACGAGGGCTCGCTGTCTTTCCTCGCTGCCGATGGCTCTCGCCGGGCAGTCAGCTACATCCGCATTGCGGGGACCAATGCTCGCCTGATCACCAGCATCGACGAGGACAAGGTGTCCGCTGCCGTCAGTCGCGACATCCGTACCGCCTATCTGCAGTTCGCTTTCGTCGTGGTGTTCGTCCTGCTCGGCGCGCTGATCGCGGCAGAGAAACTCGTCATCAAGCCGATCGAGATGCTCGTCGACATGGCCAAACGTCTCGGCGAGGGCGACCTGTCGGCGCGCGCGGCCCGCAACAGACTGCCGGCCGAATTCGTGCCGCTCGCGCGCGCGTTCAACGCGATGGCCGCGCAGCTGAGCCAGCGCGAACGCGAGCTGATCGCAAGCAACGATCGCCTGACCGTGATGGCCTCGATCGACATGCTCTCCGGCCTCGCCAATCGCCGCGGCTTCCAGAGCCGGCTCGACTTCGAATGGATGCGTGCGCAGCAATATGGCAGCGAGCTTGCGTTGCTGATGATCGACGTCGATCACTTCAAGCTGTTCAACGACACCTATGGCCATCTCGAAGGCGATTCCTGCCTGACCAGGCTCGGCGAATCACTGTCCGGCATTGCCGCTGACACGATGGGCTTCGCGGCACGCTATGGCGGCGAGGAATTCTGCCTGCTGCTGCCGAACACGGACGTCATGCGTGCCGTCGAAATCGGCGAACAGGTGCGCGCGGCCGTGCTGAAACTCTGCCTCCCGCACATCACCTCGAACCACATGATCGTCACGGTCTCGATCGGCGTCGCCGCGACGAAGCCCAATGAGAGCTTGCGGCCAGGCGATCTGATCGAAGCCGCCGACGCCGCGCTCTATGCCGCCAAGCACCGCGGTCGCAACAACGTCGTGGAGCACGGCGTGCAGGCGATCGAGACTGGCACGACCGAGGTGATATTTGCGGCCAGCGCCTAGCCGGCAGCTCCCGCGCGCTCGACCTCGATCTCCGTCACCACACGGTTGCGCCCGCTGCTCTTGGCGAGATAGAGCGCGCGATCGCAACGCTCGATCAGATCTGTGATCGCCTCGCCGACGCGGTATTGCGCCGCGCCGATGGACACGCTGATGCTGGGCAGGATCTCGCCGGTCGAGCGACGCGTGATCGTGGCTTCGGCGATCGCGCGCCTGATGCGTTCGGCGATCTCGGCACAAGCCGCGAGATCGGCGTCCGGCAGCACCGCAATCAGCTCCTCGCCGCCATAGCGGGCCGGCAGATCCTGCTCGCGAACTTTTTCGCGCAGCACCTTGGCCATCAGGCGCAGCACCTGGTCGCCGACGCCGTGGCCGAAATTGTCGTTGAAGGACTTGAAGTGGTCGATGTCCAGCATCAGGACGCAGAGCGGCTCGCCCCATTCAGCGGTCGCCTGCGCCTTGCGCAGGAATTCGTCGAGTGCCCTCCGGTTCGCCAGCCCGGTCAGCATGTCGGTCCGGGCGCGCTGCTCGGACCTCGACAGTGAGTCGCGGATCACGTCGAGCTCGCGCGTCTTCTCCGCAAAGCCCGCCTCGAGCCGGGTCGCGCGTGTGGCGGCCCGCGCCAGCTCGTTCATGAGCTGGGCCACCAGCAGTTTTGGATCGACGCCGGCCCTGCCCTGATCCGCCACCTCACTGATGGCCTGCATCTGCGAATGATTGTCGGCAATCGCAGTCGCCAGAAACTCCTTCGCGGCCCCCATGAGCGCCTGGAGCCGCTCCGAGGTGTCGACCACCGCGGCGCTCACCTGGTTCGCGACGTAGGTCTCGAACAGATCCTTGTTGGTTCGGGCGTCGAAGGGCCGATTGTGATCGATCAGGAGATCAATGGCGTTGCGCAAATCGTCATGACCGCCTGCGAAATACTGGAACCAGACGGCAAAATTGGCCGGCGTCGGCGCAATCCGCTGTTCAGCAATGCTCCGCATCGCACGTCCGGCGATGGACGCGGCATAGTCGTAATCGGGATCGTCGAAGCTGGAATACATTTGCGGTATCGCGGTCTTGTCGAGCCGCAAATTGGCATCGACCCCTTAATCACACGCCAACGCGGGCCCTCGTAGTTATGCGGAGACCCGGCCAAAGTTCCAGAATGCGGCAACCCATTGACCCCCTAAGGCCTTCTATGGCCTAGTCCGCCGTCTTAAGCCGGCCGAACCCACGAAAAGCCCAACGATTCCATGACCTCCGAACGCTATAACGCCCGCGACGCCGAACCGCGCTGGCAACGCCTCTGGGACGATCAGAAGATCTTCGTCTCCAAGAACGATGATCCGCGGCCGAAATATTACGTGCTTGAGATGTTCCCCTATCCCTCCGGGCGCATCCATATCGGTCACGTCCGGAATTACACGCTGGGCGACGTGCTCGCCCGCTTCATGCGCGCCAAGGGCTTCAACGTGCTGCATCCGATGGGTTGGGATGCCTTCGGCCTGCCGGCGGAGAATGCCGCGATCGAGCGCAAGGTGGCGCCCAAGGCATGGACCTACGACAACATCGCCGCGATGAAGAAGCAGCTCCGCTCCATCGGGCTGTCGCTGGACTGGTCCAGGGAGATCGCGACCTGCGATCCCTCCTACTACAAGCACCAGCAGAAGATGTTTCTGGACTTCCTGCGCGCGGGGCTTGCCGAGCGCGAGAAGCGCAAGGTGAACTGGGACCCCGTCGACATGACCGTGCTCGCCAACGAGCAGGTGATCGACGGCCGGGGCTGGCGTTCGGGCGCCGTGGTCGAGCAGCGCGAGATGAACCAGTGGGTCTTCAAGATCACGAAGTACTCGCAGGAGCTCTTGAGCGCGCTGGACGGGCTGGACCGCTGGCCCGACAAGGTGCGGCTGATGCAGCGCAACTGGATCGGCCGCTCCGAGGGCCTGCTGATCCGTTTCGCGCTCGATGCGGCGACGACGCCGGCAGGCGAGAGCGAGCTGAAGATCTTCACCACGCGCCCCGACACGCTGTTCGGTGCGAAGTTCATGGCGATCTCGGCCGATCATCCGCTGGCGCAGGCCGCAGCCGCTAAGAACCCCGAGCTTGCCGAGTTCATCGCGGAGATCAAGAAGATCGGCACCGCGCAGGAGATCATCGATACCGCGGAGAAGCAGGGTTTCGACACCGGCATCCGCGCGGTGCACCCGTTCGACCCGTCCTGGAAGCTGCCGGTCTATGTCGCCAATTTCGTGTTGATGGAATACGGCACCGGGGCCATCTTCGGCTGCCCGGCGCACGACCAGCGCGACCTCGATTTCGTCAACAAGTACGATCTCGGCAACACGCCTGTCGTGTGCCCTGAAGGCCAGGATCCCAAGTCCTTCGTCATCACCGACACCGCCTATGACGGTGACGGCCGCATGATCAATTCGCGCTTCCTCGACGGCATGACCATCGAGCAGGCCAAGGACGAGGTGGCGAGGCGTCTCGAGACGGAGCTGCGCGGCAATGCGCCGGTGGGCGAGCGGCAGGTCAATTTCCGCCTGCGCGACTGGGGCATTTCGCGCCAGCGCTATTGGGGCTGCCCGATTCCCGTCATCCACTGTCCGAAATGCGACGTGGTGCCGGTGCCTGATGCCGACCTGCCGGTGAAGCTGCCCGACGATGCGACCTTCGACAAGCCCGGCAACGCGCTCGACCACCATCCGACCTGGAAGCACGTCACCTGCCCCAAATGCGGCGGCAAGGCGCAGCGCGAGACCGACACCATGGACACCTTCGTGGATTCGTCCTGGTACTTCGCCCGCTTCACCGATCCCTGGAACGAGAATGCGCCGACGACGCCCGCGGTGGCCAACCGGATGCTGCCGGTCGACCAGTATATCGGCGGCGTCGAGCACGCGATCCTGCATCTGCTCTACAGCCGCTTCTTCACCCGCGCGATGAAGGCGACCGGGCACATCGCGCTCGACGAGCCGTTCGCCGGCATGTTCACGCAAGGCATGGTGGTGCACGAGACCTACCAGAAGGCCGACGGCTCCTATGTGCAGCCGGCCGAGGTCAAGGTCGAGGTTGGCGGCAACGGGCGCCGCGCGACGCTGCTGGCCACCGGCGAAGACATCCAGATCGGTCCGATCGAGAAGATGTCGAAGTCGAAGAAGAATACCGTCGACCCCGACGACATCATCGAGACCTACGGCGCCGACGTCGCCCGCTGGTTCATGCTGTCGGACTCACCGCCCGACCGCGACGTGATCTGGAGCGACGAGCGCGTCCAGGGCGCCTCGCGCTTCGTGCAGCGGCTGTGGCGCCTGGTGAACGATTGCGTCGCGCTCGCCAAGGCCGCGCCGGCGGCCCGGCCGGCCAGCTTCGGTCCGGACGCCACGGCCTTGCGCAAGGCCGCCCATGGTGCGCTCGACAAGGTCACCACCGGGATCGAGCGGCTGCACTTCAACGTCTGCCTCGCCCATATCCGCGAATTCACCAATGCATTCTCCGAGGTGCTGCAGCGCCCCGGCCAGCCCGCCCCGGACCTCGCCTGGGCGATCCGTGAAGCCAGCCAGATCCTGGTCCAGCTGTTCTCCCCGATGATGCCGCATCTGGCCGAGGAGTGCTGGCAGGTTCTCGGCCAGAAGGGGCTGGTTTCGGAGGCCAATTGGCCCCAAATCGAACGCGATCTGCTGGTTGAAGACAGCGTGACCCTGGTGGTCCAGGTCAACGGCAAGAAGCGGGGTGAGGTCACAGTTGCAACACTGGCCCAGAATCCGGAAATCGAGGCTGCCGTTTTGGCCCTCGATGCGGTAAAGCTGGCCCTGGACGGCAAGCCCGTCCGCAAGGTGATCATCGTCCCCAAGAGGATCGTGAATGTTGTCGGCTAGGATCCGCATCGCAGCCCGCTTGCTGGCGGTCGCCGCCCTGGCGGCGCTGACGGCCGGCTGCTTCCAGCCGATGTACGCCGAGCGGAACGACGGGACCCCCGGCCTGCGCGAGAAGCTGATGGGGGTCGAGCTGCCCCCCATCAACAAGCCCAACGCGTCCCGCGAAGCCCGCGTCGGCGTCGAGATCCGCAACGCGCTGGCCTTCAAGCTTTACGGCACGGCGACCGGCATGCCGCCGACCCACCGGCTGGACATCCGCTTCACCACCACCCGCTCCTCGCTGATCGTCAGCGCCACGACGGGACTGCCGACCAGCGAGAATCTCGGCATCGACGCCCAGTACAACCTGGTCGAAGTCGTGACCGGCAAGTCCGTCATGTCCGGCTCGACCTTCTCGCGCGTGTCCTACGACATGCCGGGATCTTATCAGCGCTTCTCGCGCACCCGCGCCGTGCGCGATGCCGAAGATCGCGCCGCCAACGAGATTGCCGAGAACATCACGACCCGCCTCGCCTCGTTCTTCACCGCGGGCACGTAGGTCATTCCCGCCATTCCTGGGCGCCCGCAGCGCGAACCCGGGATTTGATCCCAAACCTCTGGATTCCGGGCTAGCGCTGCGCGCGCCCCGGAATGACGATCTGGACCATGGTCGCATTGCGCGGAAAAGAGATCGACGCTTTCCTCGCCCGTCCCGATGCGGGCCGCCCCATCATCCTGCTGTACGGACCCGATGCCGGCCTCGTGCGCGAGCGCGCCGATGCGCTGATCGCCTCGGCCGTGGACGATCCCAACGATCCGTTTTCGCTGGTCAAGCTCGATGGCGACGAGCTCTCGGCCGAACCCTCTCGCCTCGTCGACGAGGCCATGACGGTGCCGCTGTTCGGCGGCCGCCGCGCCATCCGCGTTCGCGCCGGTTCGCGCAGCTTTGCCAGCGGAATCGAGACGCTGGCCGAGATGAGCGTGAGGGATTGCCGCATCGTGATCGAGGCCGGCGAGCTCCGTCCCGAATCGCCACTGCGCAAGACCTGCGAGAAAGCCAAGACCGCCGTGGCGATCGGCTGCTATCCCGATACCGAGCGCGATCTTGCGAGGCTGATGGAGGACGAACTCCGCATCGCCAATTTGCGCATCGCGCAGGATGCCCGCGCGGCGCTGATGTCGTTCCTCGGCGGCGACCGCCAGGCCTCGCGCAACGAGTTGCGCAAGCTGACGCTCTACGCCCACGGCAAGGGCGAGGTGACGCTGGAGGACGTGATGGCCGTGGTCGCCGACGCCTCCGAGCTGAAGCTCGACCCGATCGTCGACGGCGCCTTTGCCGGAAGGCCCGACATCGTCGAAAGCGAGTTCGCAAAGGCCATGATCGCCGGCACCTATCCCGGCGTGATCATCTCGGCCGCACAACGCCAGGCCGCGTGGCTGCACAAGTCTGCGCTCGCGATCGCCGACGGTACGCCTGCGTCCGCCGTGCTCGACGGCGGCTTCCCGCGCCTGCATTTTTCGCGAAAGCCCGCGGTCGAAACCGCGCTGCGCAATTTCACCCCAGCCCGGCTTGCCGCCATCATCGAGCAGCTCGCAACCGCTGCGCTCGATACCCGCAGGCAATCCACGCTCGCCGCCGCCATCGCCCAACGCGCGCTGATGGCGATCGCCGCGAATGCAAAGCGCCGGGGCTAGGCGCCGCTCTCGCGCCACGTCATTGCGGACGCAACTCTCTCCACGTCATTGCGAGCCAACGGGTCCGCGCGAAGCGCCGCCCGATGACAGGCTCCGCGAAGCAATCCAGACTCCCTCCGCGGAAGGATTCTGGATTGCTTCGTCGCTGACGCTCCTCGCAATGACGTGTTGAGAGAATGCCGCGTCACGGTGACTGCCGTGGCCCCTCTTCCCGAGCAGCGCGCTCTTGCGCGCGTCTCGAAGGATGCAGGCACGTCTCTTTCCCTCGCCTCGAGACGCCGCTCCGCGGCTCCCCAGGGCGAGGGAAAGACGTGACTACGCCGTGCGATATTCCGGGACTCGCATCGCCGGCCCGGAACGACGACCCAGGCTACAGCGCGCCCTTGGCCAGCCGCTTCATCACCTCGTCGAGCTGATCGAGGTTGCGGTAGTTGATCTGCACGGAGCCGCCGGGATCGCGGTGGTTGACGGTGACCTTGAGGCCGAGCGCGTCGCTGACGCGCTTCTCCAGATCGATCGTGTCAGGATCCTTTTCCTTGCCACCGCTGGCGCGCGCCTTCTGCGGCTTGCGCTCGGGCACACCCTCTTCATGCGCCAGCGCCTCGGCCTGGCGAACGTTGAGGCCCTCTTCGACGATGCGCTTGGCGGCCGCGAGCGGATCCGGCACGCCGATCAGCGCACGGGCGTGACCCGCGGTCAGCTCGCCGGTTGCGATGAAGGCCTGCACCTCGGCCGGCAGCTTCGTCAGCCGCATCATGTTGGCGACGTGGCTGCGGCTCTTGCCGACGACCTTGGCGATGTCCTCCTGGCTGCGTTTGAACTCGTTGGCGAGCGCGTGATAGCCCTGCGCCTCCTCCATTGGGTTGAGATCCTCGCGCTGCACGTTCTCGATGATCGCGAACTCCAGCGCATCGCTGTCGCTGATATCGACGGGGACGATCGGCACCTCATGGAGACCGGCCATCTGCGAGGCGCGCCAGCGCCGCTCGCCGGCGATGATCTCGTAGCGGTCCTGCACGCCCTTCACCGGGCGCACCACGATCGGCTGGATCACGCCGTGCTGCTTGATCGAATCGCTGAGCTCCTTCAGCTCGGTGTCCGAAAAGGTACGGCGCGGATTGCGCGGGTTGGGCTTGATGAATTCGATCGGCACCTTGCGCTGCGCGCGCGGACGATCGACATGCTGCGCCTCGCCGCCGACATCACCGATCAGACTCGCAAGACCTCGGCCCAGTCGCGAACGCGCTTCGTCGGCCATCGCCAGCTCCCTTGGATTCAACTCGAACGCTCCTGCTACTCTGGTCCCGTCGTTCCGGAGTGCGCGAAGTGCGAACCCGGACTCCCGGCGTTGCTCAATTCCAAATCTCGGGATTCCGGATCAGTTCGCGTGCCGCAAATTGTCCGGAATGACACGTCTGGATTCAATGCGTCGTTCGCAGCTCGCGCTCGCGCTGGATCACCTCGGTCGCAAGCCGCAGGTAAGCTTCGCTGCCGACGCATTTGAGATCGTAGACCAGCACCGGCTTGCCGTAGGACGGCGCCTCCGAGATGCGCACGTTGCGCGGGATCATGGTCTTGTAGACCTTCTCGCCCATGAACTGGCGCACATCGGCGACGACCTGGTTCGAGAGGTTGTTGCGCGAGTCGAACATGGTCAGCACGATGCCGTGGATCGACAGGTTCGGGTTGAGCGTCGAGCGCACCTGCTCAACGGTCTGCAAGAGTTGCGACAGACCTTCGAGCGCGAAGAACTCGCATTGCAGCGGCACCAGGATCGCATCTGACGCAGCCATCGCGTTGACGGTGAGCAGGTTGAGCGAAGGCGGGCAGTCGATCAGAACATAGGTGTAGTCGGCGTCGGGCGAGACGTTGTTGTTCAGCGCGCCGATCGCATCGCGCAGCTTGAAGGCGCGGCCGGGTGTGGTGCCAAGCTCGAGCTCGAGGCCGGAGAGGTCCATGGTCGAGGGCGCGATGTGCAGCCGCGGCACCGCGGTCGAGACCACCGCTTCGCGCAAGGCGGCTTCGCCGACCAGCACGTCATAGGTCGAGAGGGAGCGGTTGCGGCGGTCGATGCCGAGCCCGGTCGAGGCGTTGCCCTGGGGATCGAGGTCGACGATCAGGACGCGCTCGCCGATTGCAGCGAGCGCCGTGCCAAGATTGATCGCTGTGGTTGTCTTTCCCACGCCGCCCTTTTGATTCGCCAGCGCAAGGATGCGCGGGTGGCCGTGCGGGACCTCCGCTGCCTTGTCCTGGGCCGACTGTTCTTGGCCTGGTTCGTCAATCACGCTCATCGCAATTCCCCACTCACCCCTGAACGCCTCAGCCTCGCCGTTCGGCGGACGTCAGCTCCACGATCCACCCGTCCCCGGTTCGGCTTGGATGCAGCTTGGGCTGGATATTCCAATATTTAGTGGCTTCGGTCAATTCAGCCTCTACATCTTGACCTTTCGGAAACAATGCCTTTGCGCCTTGGCGCATGAGGGGCTCCGCAAAGCCGATGAGTTGATGTAGCGGAGCCAGTGCACGCGCGGTGACGCAATCGACGGGGCCGGTGATTCTATCCACATTATCCCCGATCTCAGCGAGATGTACGACTCCCGGAGATGTGGTGACGCGGATCGCTTCGCGCAAAAAGGCAGCCTTCTTCGCGATTCGCTCGACGAGGTGGACGCTCGCGCCCGGCTTGCCCGCCATCACACAGGCGAGGACCACGCCTGGAAAACCGCCGCCGCTGCCGAGGTCGGCCCAGCGTCTTGCAGTCGGCGCGAGATCGACGAGCTGAAGGGAGTCGGCGATGTGCCGTGTCCAGAGGTTTGGCAGTGTCGAAGGCGCGACCAGATTGGTCTTGGATTGCCACTCGCGGAGCAGCGCGATGTAGCGATCGAGGCGGACCTCTGTTTCATGTGAAACGGGCGCGAGCTTGAGCGCGGCGACCTTGTCGGCCGCGATGATCGCGTCGAGCGATCGATCGTTGGCGCTGGCCTTCTCGATCTTCGGTCTGGGCGGTCCTGGCTCAGCGTGCCCACCGGCGCCCTCGCCTGCCGTTGGCCGCCGCGAGAGCGGTCGTTCCCCACCCGGTCCGCGCTGTTTCACGTGAAACGCCTATGCGATTGCCTTGGAATTCTTCCGAGCTTCACGGCGGAGATACGCCGCAAGGATACCGAGCGCCGCCGGCGTCATACCATCGATGCGGCCAGCTTGGCCGACCGTGAACGGGCGCGCCTTCTCCAGCTTGGCACGGACCTCGTTGGAGAGACCGGGGACCATCTGGTAATCGACCTCCGACAGAACCAACCCCTCGTCGCGCCGGAAGGCCTCAACGTCCGCACTCTGGCGCTCCAGATAGACGTCGTACTTGGCGTCGATCTCGAGATGCGTGGCGATAACCGGATCAACCGCGGCCAGCTCCGGCCAGATCGCGCGGACTTGGCTCCAGCCGATCTCGGGATACGCCATCAGCTCGAAGGCGGAGCGGCGTTGGCCGTCCCGATTGAGTGAAAGGCCGTGCTTGATTGCCTCGTTCGGGGTGATGGTCAGAGACTTCGACAGTGCTCGGGCCGCATTCAGGGCGTCCATCTTGGTGCGGTGGTGCCGGGTTCGAGCCCTGCCGACACATCCCAAGGCGATGCCCTTCTCTGTCAGACGCTGGTCCGCATTGTCGGCCCGTAGCGTCAAACGATACTCGGCCCTGGAGGTGAACATCCGATAGGGCTCACTGATCCCGCGGGTGACGAGGTCATCGATCATCACGCCAAGATAGCCGTCAGCCCGGTCGAACACCGTCAGCGCGGCCCCACTGGCGGACAAGGCCGCATTCAGGCCGGCCACGATGCCCTGCCCGGCGGCCTCCTCGTACCCGGTGGTGCCATTGATCTGCCCGGCCAGGAACAGGCCGCGCAGCCGCTTGGTCTGCAGGGTCGGATCGAGCTCGCGGGGATCGATGTGGTCGTACTCGATGGCATAGCCCGGGCGGACCATCTTCACCCGCTCCAGACCGGGAATGCTGGCGAGGATCGCGAGCTGAACTTCCTCGGGAAGCGATGTCGAGATGCCGTTGGGATAGACCGTGCTTTCGTCGAGCCCTTCCGGCTCCAGGAAGATCTGATGGCCATCCCGATCGCCAAAGCGGACGATCTTGTCCTCGATCGAAGGACAATAGCGCGGACCGGAGCTCTTGATCTGCCCGGAATACATCGGGGATCGATGCACATTGGCCCTGATCACCTCGTGGGTGACGGTTGTGGTCCGGGTGATGCCACACTGGATTTGCGGGGTCGTGATCCGTTCGGTCATCACCGAGAACGGCTCTGGCGGATCGTCTCCGGGCTGCATCTCGACTGCAGACCAGTCGATCGTGGTGCCGTCGAGGCGCGGCGGCGTCCCGGTCTTGAGGCGTCCGAGTGTAAAGCCGGCGCGCTCAAAGGAGCCGGAAAGACCCATCGCCGGCGCCTCGCCAACCCGACCTGCGGGCCAGTTCTTTTCTCCCAGATGGATCAGACCGCGGAGGAAGGTCCCTGTGGTGACTACGACGGCCCCTGCCCGGAGCTCGCGGCCATCAGCCAGGCGCAGTCCGGTCACCCGGCCGTCGGCCGTAATCAGCTCGTCGGCTTCCCCCTCAATGACGGAAAGACCCTCGGTCTCCAAGATGGCGGCTTGCATGGCAGCCGCATAAAGCTTTCTGTCCGCCTGGGCCCGGGGACCGCGGACGGCCGGACCCTTCCGGCGGTTGAGCACCCTGAACTGGATGCCGCCGGCGTCACCGACACGGCCCATCAGACCATCGAGCGCATCAACTTCGCGGACCAGATGCCCCTTGCCCAGGCCGCCGATGGCCGGATTGCAGGACATTGCGCCAACGGTGGAGAAACGATGCGTTACCAGAGCGGTCAAGGCGCCCATCCGGGCCGAAGCGGCCGCAGCTTCACAGCCGGCGTGGCCGCCGCCAATCACGATGACGTCGAAACTTGCTCGCTCTGTTCGCATAGGGGACTTCTAGCTCAGGGGCGGAAAAGCGGGAAGCGGAAACTGGAAGCGGCTGTTTCACGTGAAACACGAGCCACGCGGGTGGCGGATGTTTTCGCGAAAACAACCCCATGCACAGTAGAGGGAGCCTCGGGAAACCCGGTGTTTCACGTGAAACGAAAGAGGGCGTCATTGCGAGCGCAGCGAAGCAATCCGGATCCTCCGATCCTCCGCACCGAGAAGCTGGACTGCTTTCTCGCAAAGGCTGCGCGCAATGACGAGCATCGAGGAGTGAATGGAGCGCTGCCGATGCCACCTAGGCCAGTCGATCTCCTCAAGTCGATTGCAGACCACATCCTCGTGTTTCACGTGAAACAGAGCCGCCCCGGTTGGCAAGATGACGGCGTTCCACCTAGCACGTGAAACGAAACCCCCACGTTTCACGTGAAACACAAGAAATGGAACAAGGGCTAATCTAGAGTGAAGACCTAGCGCTACTTTCCGATACAGAACTTCTGGAAGATGGCGCCAAGGACGTCTTCGACATCCACCCGGCCTAAGAGCCGGCCCAAGGCAAAAGCGGCGGCCCGCAGCTCTTCGGCCGCGAGCTCCTCGCCGTGTTCTACAAGGTCCAGACTGCGGTGCAAGCTGTCTAGCGCCTGCTGCAGAAGATCGCGCTGACGCGCCCGGGTGACCAATGCGCCCTCGCTCATTCCGAAGAATCTGGCGGCGAATTTCACGAGGGCTTCGACCAGCTCGGCGATGCCGTCGCCTCGACTGGCGGAGATAGCGAACTCACCCGGTGCGATGGCGCCTTGGTTCCTGCCGAGATCGATCTTGTTGCGGACGATCCAGACCGCGCCGCCGGACGACGGATCATCGGCGCCGGATCTCCGAAGCGGGCGCATCGCGTCCGGATCGACCGCTCGCCCCCCCTCCACCAGCCACAGCACGAGATCGGCGTCCGCGGCCCGCGCCCGCGCCCGGCGCACACCTTCCTGCTCGACGGGATCATCGGTCTCGCGGATGCCGGCGGTATCGATCACCGTGACGGGATAGCCGTCGAGGTCGAGCTGCACCTCGATGACGTCGCGCGTCGTGCCGGCATACGGCGAGACGATCGCAACCTCACGACGCGCGAGCTGGTTGATCAGCGTCGACTTGCCGACATTCGGCTCGCCGGCGATGGCAACCACAAGGCCTTCGCGCAAGCGTTCAGAATGTCCCTGCGTCGCAAGCACTTCTGCGATTTCGTCATGCAGCGCCTTGATCGCCTTGACCGCCGGGGCCCTCAACTCGGCGGGCACATCGCCCTCATCGGAAAAATCGATGCCCGCCTCGATCAGCGCCGAGGCCTCGATGATGCGCTCGCGCCAGTCACGCGCGCGATTGCCGAGGAGGCCCTGCAGCTGGCGCAGCGCCTGGCGGCGCTGGCGATCGGTGTCGGCATGGATGAGGTCATCGAGGCCCTCGGCCTCGGTCAGATCGAGCTTTCCGTTCTCGAAGGCACGCCGCGTGAACTCTCCAGGCTCAGCCGCCCTCGTATTCGGAATTTTGCAAATCTCGCCGAGGAGCGCCGCGAGCACCGCGCGTCCGCCATGAACATGAAATTCGGCGACGTCCTCGCCGGTCGCACTTGCCGGTCCCGGAAACCAGAGCACGACGGCATCGTCGATCGGCTGGCCCGAACCGCCCCGAAGCAACCTCCGGCTCGCCTGTCGCGGCGGCGGCGGGTTGCCAGCAAGCGTCGTCAACACCGAGCCAGCTTGTGCGCCCGAGACGCGTACCACCGCGATCGCGCTGGGCGCCCGCCCGGATGAGAGCGCAAAGATCGTCTGGTCACGCGGATGCATGGCCTATTTGTCCGCCTCTCGATGAAAAGGCAAATCTCCGACCTGAGATCATCCAGAGCAGTTGCCGCAGCATGCATTTATTGCAGTGCAGCATAACCAGACCTACTTACCCCGTCCTTCGTGCTGCATGATTGCTGCAGCAGAGCGCGCAGCAAAAAGGGCGCCCGGAGGCGCCCTCGGATATGCTGCACTGCACTCAGGTGTTCATGGAATCGAAGAACTCCGAATTGCTCTTGGTCGAGCGCAGCTTGTCGAGCAGGAAGTCGATCGCGTCCATCGTGCCCATCGGATTGAGGATGCGGCGGAGAACGTACATCTTCTTGAGCACCTGCGGATCGGTGATGAGCTCCTCCTTGCGGGTGCCGGAGCGCGAGATGTCGATCGCCGGGAAGGTGCGCTTGTCCGAGACCTTGCGGTCCAGGATCAGTTCCGAGTTGCCGGTGCCCTTGAACTCTTCGAAGATGACTTCGTCCATGCGGCTGCCGGTATCGACCAGCGCGGTCGCGATGATGGTCAGCGAGCCGCCCTCCTCGATGTTGCGGGCCGCACCGAAGAACCGCTTCGGGCGCTGCAGCGCGTTTGCATCGACACCGCCGGTCAGCACCTTGCCCGACGACGGCACCACGGTGTTGTAAGCACGGCCGAGGCGCGTGATCGAA
This sequence comes from Bradyrhizobium sp. in8p8, assembly GCF_000426845.1. Lineage (GTDB taxonomy): Bacteria > Pseudomonadota > Alphaproteobacteria > Rhizobiales > Xanthobacteraceae > Bradyrhizobium > Bradyrhizobium japonicum_C. The sequence goes on from NZ_AUGD01000003.1 coordinate 240,658, forward strand.
TCGAGCAGGATCACGACGTCGCGGCCATGCTCGACCAGGCGTTTTGCTTTTTCGATCACCATCTCGGCGACCTGGACGTGACGCACCGCCGGCTCGTCGAAGGTCGAGGACACGACCTCGCCCTTCACCGAGCGCTGCATGTCCGTGACTTCTTCCGGACGCTCGTCGATCAGCAGCACGATCAGATAGCATTCGGGATGGTTATGCGTGATCGAATGCGCGATGTTCTGCATCAGCACGGTCTTGCCGGTGCGCGGCGGCGCCACGATCAGAGCGCGCTGGCCCTTGCCGATCGGTGCGACGATGTCGATCACGCGGGCAGACAGGTCTTTCCTCGTGGGATCATCGATCTCCATGCGAAAACGCTGATTCGGAAACAGCGGCGTGAGGTTGTCGAAATTGACCTTGTGCTTGGCCTTTTCCGGGTCCTCGAAGTTGAGCGTGTTGACCTTCAGCAGCGCGAAATAGCGCTCGCCCTCTTTCGGGCTGCGGATATGGCCTTCGATGGTGTCGCCGGTGCGCAGGCCGAAGCGGCGGATCTGCGAGGGCGAAACGTAGATGTCGTCCGGGCCGGGCAGATAATTCGCGTCGGGCGAGCGGAGGAAGCCGAAACCGTCGGAGAGAACCTCGACGACGCCCTCGCCGACGATATCGGTCTCGGCCAGCGAAAGCTGCTTGAGGATGGCGAACAGCAGCTCCTGCTTGCGCATGGTGCTGGCGTTCTCGACCCCATTCTCTTCCGCGAACGAGACAAGCTCAGCCGGGGTCTTCGACTTGAGGTCCTGAAGTTTAATTTCCCGCATTGGGATGGTCCTGTGGGGTAACCTGAAAAGAGGGGGGTGCGAGGAGGCTCTGAAATGCGGACGCGAGCAGGTGCAGGTAAGGTCCGCAGGTCTGGCAAGGTGAGCGCCGGTGAGGCTTCAAACCTGATGCGGTGTCCGGCCTCTGGAAAGCTCGGACACAACCACATCCGCCTGCGTTGGGTGGGATGTCGACAATATAGAAAATCGCTCCCCGCTCCGCAAGCCGAAGCGCTGAGCTAATCGTCGCGCGTGTCGCCTAGAACGGCTTCACGATCACCATGATGACGATGAAAATCATCAGAACAGTCGGCACCTCATTGATTATTCGATAGAATTTCTGGCTTCGCGGGCGACGGTCGGCGGCGAAATCCTTCAGCCAGCGCGAAAAAAAGCCGTGAACCGCGGACAGCGCGAGGACCAGTGCCAGTTTTACGTGCAGCCAGCCGAACGAGAACCAATGGCCGGACCAGGCGAGATAGAGCCCGGCAAGCCAGGTGACGATCATCGCGGGGTTGATGATCGCCTTCAGCAGCCGACGCTCCATAATCTTGAACGTCTCCGACTGCTTCGAGCCGATCTCGGCCTCGCAATGGTAGACGAACAGCCGCGGCAGATAGAGCATGCCGGCCATCCAGGCGATGACCGCGATCACGTGCAGCGCCTTGATCCAGAGATAGACGTCTTCGAACATTTTCTGTGCCCGGATTGATGCCAGCTCGGAGAACGCTGGGGATAGTAAGAACTCGTTAAGGTCTCACCCCGCACACATATCCATCCCAAGGGCCTTCCTCAAATCTAGAATCTTAGATTCTTAAGGTTTGAGTCTATGTGACCGTGGATTGGACTCATGCAATTCCATCCGCGAGTTCACGCGTGCTTTTTCACATCCATCCACATATCCCGGATCGCGCCGGCGATTTCCGATAAGCCGGTCGGACTCAAGACCTTGCTCCCGCCTGTCGGCAGCTTGTCAAGAGAGTTGTCCGCGCAATCCCGCTTCCATCTCGGCAGGGCGCCGAACTTGTTCCGATGGGCAGCGGTGTGAAGAAAATTGGCCGTTGTCCCGCCCCTGGTGTCGCACATCCCTTTACGAGGGGTTAAGCTCCACAGAAATCCACAAACCACCCCAACGAAATTCAAAGGGTTTTTGTGCCGACCTCGAACAATTATTTCCATCTGCATCTGGTCTCGGACTCCACGGGAGAGACGCTCATCACCGTGGCGCGGGCGGTTGCGGCCCAGTACGCCAACGTGACGCCGGTCGAGCATGTTTATCCGCTGGTGCGCAGCCAGAAGCAGCTCGACCGCGTGCTCGATGAGATAGAGGAGGCGCCGGGGATCGTCCTGTTCACGCTGCTCGAGAAGGATCTGGTCTCCAGGCTCGAGGACAAGTGCAAGGAGATCAATGTTCCCAGCCTGTCGATCATCGGCCCGGTCATGCAGCTGTTCGAAGCCTATCTCGGGGCCGCGACCACCGGTCGTGTGGGCGCCCAGCACGTCCTCAATGCGGAATATTTCAAGCGGATCGACGCTTTGAATTACACGATGATCCATGACGATGGTCAGCATGTCGAAGGTCTCGACGAGGCCGACGTGGTGTTGGTCGGTGTGTCCCGCACCTCGAAGACGCCGACATCGATCTATCTTGCCAATCGCGGCATTCGCACTGCCAACGTGCCCCTGGTTCCAGGCATTCCGGTACCCTCGCAACTGGAAACATTGACGCGACCGCTGGTGGTCAGCCTGCATGCGACGCCGGAACGCCTGATCCAGATCAGGCAGAATCGCCTGCTTTCCATGGGCGCCGATTCCGGCAGCGACACTTATACCGACAAGCAGTCGGTTACCGAGGAGGTCGCGTTCGCGCGCAAGCTGAGTGCCAAGCACGACTGGCCGTTGCTGGATGTCACGCGCCGCTCGATCGAGGAGACTGCGGCGGCGATCATGAAGCTCTACAGTGATCGCCAGCGCAACCGGCCCTCCGAGTAAGGGTCGGCGATGGGTCTGTGGCGCGGCACATCTCCGTTGATCCTGGCCTCGCAGAGCAGCGCTCGCAAGATGCTGCTGGGCAATGCTGGCCTCGAATTCAAGGCGATCACGGCTGATATCGACGAGCGCGGCATTCAAGCTGCGTCCAGGCTGTCGAACCCGCGCGAGATTGGCCTGCTGCTGGCGGGCGAGAAAGCCAAGGCGGTTTCGGCGGGTCATCCCGGGAGCTACGTGATCGGCGCCGATCAGACGCTGGCTCTTGGAACGCGTCTCTTCAACAAGCCTTCGGGCCGCGCACAAGCGCTGGCGCAATTGCGCGATCTTGCCGGAAAGACCCACGAGCTGAATGCCGCTGTGGCCGTCGCGCGTGACGGCACGATCGTTTTCGAGGATGTCTCGGTCGCCCGCATGAGTATGCGAGAGATGACCGATGCCGAGCTTTCGGCTTATCTCGACGCTGCCGGCGATGCCGTCACGACCAGTGTTGGGGCGTATCAGCTCGAAAGTCTCGGCATCCACCTGTTCGAACGGATCGAGGGCGATCATTTCACCATTCTCGGCCTGCCGCTGCTGCCGCTGCTTGCGTTCCTGCGCCGCGAACGGCTAGTTGCGGTGTGAATGATTGAGATGGCTGGAAGCTGATGCGGATTCTCGGACTGACCGGCTCGATCGGGATGGGGAAATCGACCACCGCGAAATTATTCGCAGAGGCCGGCGTCCCCGTCTACGATGCCGATGCCGCTGTCCATCAGCTCTATGAGGGTGAGGCGGCGCCCGCGATCGAGGCCGCTTTCCCCGGCACCACCGCGAACGGCAAGGTCGACCGACAAAAACTGTCGGCGCGCGTCGTCCATGATCCCGCCGCGATCAAGCAGCTCGAGCAGATCGTTCATCCGATGCTGGGTGCTTCCAGGCAGAAATTCTTCGCCGATGCCGAGACCGCCAACGCGCCGGTCGTGGTGCTGGACATCCCGCTGCTGTTCGAGACCGGCGGAGAGAAGCGGGTCGACGCCGTCGTCGTGGTCTCCACCTCGCCCGAACTCCAGCGTCAGCGGGTGCTCGCGCGCGGGACGATGGACGAGGCAAAGCTGGACGCCATCATCGCCAAGCAGATGCCGGACGCCGAGAAGCGAAAGCGCGCCGATTTCGTGGTGGATAGCTCACACGGACTTGAACCGGTGCGGGCGCAGATCGCGCACATCCTGGCGGAGGTCGTTAAGATGCCGCAGCGGCGAGCCTGATTCGCGCCGCGGCACACGGCTTCCTAAAGACATGCGCGAAATCGTCCTCGATACCGAAACCACCGGCCTCGATCCGCTCCGCGGCGATCGCCTGGTCGAAATCGGCTGCGTCGAGATCTTCAACCGCATGCCGACGGGACAGAGCTTCCACGTCTACATCAACCCTGAACGGGACATGCCGGCGGAAGCCTTCGCGGTGCACGGATTATCGTCCGAATTCCTGGCGACGAAGCCGCTATTCCACGAGATTGCCGACGAGTTTCTGGAGTTCATCGGCGACGCGCCGCTGGTGATCCACAACGCCTCGTTCGACATCGCCTTCATCAATGCCGAGCTTGACCGCATCAAGCGTGCCGCAATCCCGCGCGAGCGGCTGGTGGACACGCTGCTGTTGGCGCGGCGCAAGCATCCCGGCGTGTCCAACCGGCTCGACGATCTCTGCTCGCGCTATGCGATCGACAATTCGCACCGCACCAAGCACGGTGCGCTGCTGGACGCCGAGCTGCTGGCTGAAGTCTATGTCGATCTGGTCGGGGCGCGGCAGTCGCAGCTGCTGCTGGCTGCGGAAGGCGAGGAGATCCGGGTCGCCAGCGCGGGCGATGCGCCGCGGCGGCAGCGTCTGGTGCCGCTCGCGCCGCGCATTACGGAAGCCGAGCGCGAAGCCCATCGGGCCTTCATCGCAACCCTCGGCGACAAGGCGATCTGGAACGAGTACCTGCCCGCTCCAGCCGCGGCGGTCGCCGCTCAGGCCTGACCGGCTTGACCCTGAGCGGCCATTTGCCGCTCCATGTTCTGGCGATAGAGACCGACGAAGTCGACCGGGTCCAGCATCAGCGGCGGGAACCCGCCGTCCCGCACCGCGGTCGCGATGATCTCGCGTGCAAACGGGAACAAGAGGCGCGGGCACTCGATCATGACCAGCGGGTGCAGGTTCTCCTTCGGCACGTTGGCGATCCGGAACACGCCGGCATAGGCGAGCTCGAAGGAGAACATCACCTTGGCCGCGGCCTCGGCCTTGCCCTCGATCGACAACGTCACCTCGAACTCCTGTTCGCTGAGATTGTTGGCGCTGACGTTGATCTGGATATTGATCTGCGGCGGCTGGTTCTGCTGCTGGAGCGAGCTCGGCGCGTTGGGATTTTCGAATGAGAGGTCCTTAGTGTATTGCGCCAGCACATTGAGCTGGGGAGCCTGGGCCGCCTCGGGAGGGGTGCCGTTACCGTTGGTCATGAAAGTCTCTCCTTACCCGATTGGGGCTGAATTTCGCGGCGGTTGGCTAACATAGGGCCGCCTCGTTCCACAAGGACGAACGGTCCCGGATGTGAGGGTCGGGGCCGCGCCCGTAACTTGGACGCTCGTCGTGCCCTTTCCGCGAAATTGTGCCCTAAACGTTTGAAGATGCGCGATTTCCGCTCAGGATCGGGTTTCCCCTTAAGCATAAAACGCGCTAGACTTGGTGCTGTGCCAAAAGGCGCCATTGGCCGAGCAAGATTTCGTGCCTACATCCCACGGACCTGACGTGGATCCAAAATGGTGATGTGGACTTGCCGTTTCCGTAGGGAACGGTCTACTGGCCGGATTGATTTTCCCGGCAGCGAGCCCTGAAAAGACCAGAAAGCGAATACGACGTGGACATCTACACCATCATATTCCTGGCGCTGGCAGTCTTTATCTTTCTGAGACTGCGTAGCGTGCTGGGGCAGCGCACCGGCAACGAACGGCCACCGTTCGATCGTACCGCCGCCCGCAATGCGCTGGGGGGTGCCCAGGACAACAACGTCGTGACCATGCCGGGCAAGGTGATCGATCAGGCCCCGCTGGCGCCAACGGCCGAGCCGACCCCGCCCGCCGATCGGTGGAAGGGGCTGGCCGAGCCGGGTACTGCGCTGGCACAGGGCCTCGACGCCATCGTCGAGAGGGATTCCAGCTTCGATCCGCGCCATTTCATCTCGGGTGCCCGCGGCGCCTATGAGATGATCGTGCTGGCCTTCGCCAATGGCGACCGCCGCGCGCTCCGCGACCTGCTGTCGCCGGACGTCTATGAAAGCTTCGACGCCGCGATCAAGGAACGCGAGAAGAACGAGCAGAAGACGGAGACGCGCTTCGTCTCGATCGACAAGGCCGAGCTCGTCGGCGCCGAGATGCGCGACCGCACTGCCCAGCTCACCGTGCGCTTCGTTTCGCAGATGATCTCGGCCACCCGCGACAAGGCCGGCAACATCGTGGACGGCAGCGCCGACACGGTCGCCGACATCACCGACATCTGGACTTTCGCCCGCGACACCTCCTCTCGCGATCCGAACTGGAAGCTGGTTGGCACCGGAAGCGCGAATTAAGATCTTTCTGAAGACCAGCGCGACGGCGCTTTGCGCAGGTGCTGTCGCGCTGTCAGCATTTTCGCTCGGCGCCGAGGCGGCGCGTCGCCACCATCGCAGCCATCACCATCACCATCATCTTCCGCGAATGCCCGCCGCTCCGCCGCGGGCCTTGCCCTATCCGCAGCTGCCCCTGCCGTTGGAGATTCCCGGCGCGCAATATCTGCCGCTGGCCTGGACGGACGTGAAGGGTTGGGACGACGACAATCATCTCGCCGCCTACAAGACCTTCCGCGCCAGCTGCCGCCCGATCAACGCGCAGAACGGCGCGGCCGAGCCCAAGGCTTTGGGCAACTCGCTCGGCGAGCCTTGCCGGGCTGCCAAAACGCTCGACCTCGCCGACGATGCCAAAGCGAAGACCTTCTTCGAGGAGAATTTCGCACCGGTACGGATCTCGCGCCTCGGCGAGCCGGATGGTTTCGTCACCGGCTATTACGAGCCGGTGCTGGAGGGATCGCGCACCCAGACCGACGTCTACAACGTGCCGGTCTATCGCCGTCCATCCAATCTGTTCGTGCGCGGCTACAAGCAGGATTCGCTCAGCCTGCCCAACAAGGGCCCGGTCTATCGCAAGATCGGCCGCCGCAAGCTGGTGCCGTACTACGACCGCGGCGAGATCGAGGACGGCAAGATCGCCGGCCGCGGGCTGGAGATTGCCTGGCTGAAGGACCCGACCGATCTCCTGTTCGCCCAGATCCAGGGCTCGGCGCGGATCAGGTTCGAAGACGGCAGCTCGGTTCGGCTCAATTACGATGCCTATAACGGTTATCCCTACACGGCCGTCGGCCGCATCCTGATCGAGCGCGGCATCATCCCGAAAGAGGAGATGTCGATGCAGAGGATCAGGGAATGGATGGCGCAAAACCCTGACGGCGCCAAGGAGCTGCGCCGCGCCAACCGCGCCTACATCTTCTTCCGCGAGGTCAACCTGTCCGACAAGGACGAGGCGGTGGGCGCGCAGGGCATTCCGCTGACGGCGGGACGCTCGATCGCGGTCGATAAGGCGCTGCACGTTTACGGCACGCCGTTCTTCATCGAGGGCGAGCTGCCGATCGAGTCCGACCGCGCCAAGACCCCGTTCCGCCGGCTGATGATCGCGCAGGACACTGGCTCCGCCATCATCGGGCCCGCGCGCGCCGATCTGTTTTTCGGCGCCGGCGCGGAAGCCGGCCGCATTTCCGGCCGGCTGCGCCATCCCATGCAATTCGTGATGCTGGTGCCGAAGAGCCTCGATCCTGCCCCGCGCGCCGCGAAGCTGCCGGTCCCGGACCCCCGGCCCTCCGAGAAGATTGCGAAGCTGTTTCCGCAAACCCTCCCGGCCAAGGCGGCAACGCCTGCGGCCGCCGGGTCCCAAGACAAGAACGAAACGGTTGCCATCGCCGGTCCCGTCCCGCTACCGGTGCCGCGTCCCGCCATCGAGTCGGCTCCAGAGCCGCGCCGGCCCGTGAAGAATCGCCCGCATCGGCAGCAATGAAACGGTCGTCCCGTCCGCCCGCGCTGGAGCCTCGCCCCTCGCCGCGTCGCCGCGCGCTGAGCGAGGAGGATCGCGAGCTGTGGGACCTCGTGGCAAAGCAGGTCAAGCCGCTGAAGAAGCACCGCGCTGCAAAGGCGCATGCCGCGCCGCGCGCCGAATTGCCGCCCACCGCGCCTGCCATGCGATCCGCGTCGTCGCCACGGTCGGTCGCCGCTGCCCCGGCGCCGCGCCTGCCAAAACCGTCTGTCCCGCCGCTTGCGCCGATCGGCAAGCGCGAGCGGACACGGCTGTCGCGCGGCCGCAGCGAGATCGAGGCGCGGCTCGATCTGCACGGCATGACGCAGATGCGTGCCCATCGCGCCTTGTCCGGCTTTCTCCACCGCGCCCATCATGATGGCCTGACCTTCGTGCTCGTCATCACCGGCAAGGGCCGCAGCGGCGGCGAAAGCGGCGTGCTGCGCCGTCAGGTGCCGGAATGGCTCAGCCTGCCGGAATTCCGCGCCTTCGTCGTCGGCTTCGAGCAAGCCGCGATCGGCCATGGCGGCGAGGGCGCGCTGTATGTGCGGATCCGGCGGGCGAGGATTTAGGAATGAGCCGAGCTCTCCGGGCTCTCTCGCCTCTCCCGCTTGCGGGAGAGGCCGTCGCGCGAAGCGCGGCGGGTGAGGGTTCTCTCCCCTCGGGGTTCTGATCGCGGAGAAAGCCCTCTCCCCGACCCTCTCCTGCACGCGGGGGAGCGCACCTTCCCCGAGGTTGCGACTGAGCCTCGCCTAAAACGGCCGGATGATTCCGACGCGCGGGATCAGCGTGATGATCACTCCGAAGATGCTCGTCTTCCGGTCCTCCGCCGGGATCAGCGCAGCTTCCTGCTTTGCCGGCAGCATCTTCGCCGCATGCAGGATCAGGAACATGCAGACCGCCCAGTTCGAGATCCAGCGCGAATAGTCGAACACCATCGCGAACATCACGACATAGGCGAGGCTGATGCCGATCAGCGCCGCGACGACGAGGCGGCGGTGTGTCTCGCTCGCGAGCGCGCCGATCAGGCGCGCAAGATAACGCCACAGCGGCGTGTGCAGCCAGATCAGCAGGGCGAACACCGGCACGCCGAGACTGTTGTGCGGCAGGCGGCCCCAGGTGTCGGCGATCTCCTTCGCGAGTGGCTGGTACCAGATGTAGCTGAACTGCAGCAGGTCGGTTCGCGACGGATCGACCATCCGGGTTTTCAGATAAGCCACGAAGTCCGCTTCGGGGACCGGCATCGTCCCCAGGAACTGCGCCGCAAAGAAGAGTGCTGACACGACGGCGAGCGCGGTCGCGCCGAACGCGACGTTGCTGCGATTGCAGCCGCAGGCGAGATAATGCCTGATCACGACGATGGTGACGATCGTCGGCACATACATCAGGAGATGAATGTGGTGGATCAGGACGAGAACGATAGAGAACAGCGCGGCCGTCGCCACGAACAGCAGCGAGCCCGCCGGCATCAGCAGCAGCACGATCGCCAGCGCGCAGCCAAAGATGTCGAAATGGCCGAGCGTGTGCATGAAGTTCTTCAAAAAGAACGGCGAGCCCGCGGTGAAGGCGAACAGCGGCAGCGTTCCTGCGGTGAAGCCGAAGGTCTTCTGGAACAGCTTGGCATATAGCCCGAGCGTCACCAGCCACGTCGCCCCGCCGAGCGCGAACACCAGCCAGACCGGCACCTCGTCGGTGAATAGCGCGACCACTGCGCCGATCAACGCGCGCTTGATGAAGCCGAAATGATAGTCGACGAGGAGGTGGATATAGGGGACGTAAGGTGGCAGCTGGATCTTGTGGATGAAGACGCCAACGATGACCGCCGCGTTGATCGCGAGCAGAAGCCGCCAGGGATTTTGCACGATGGGTACGGTCACGCCGCATCAATAGCGTGACCGTCCCAAATCACAAAATGAACCGGCTCAGGTCCGCGTTCTTGGCGAGGTCGCCGACGTGCCTCTGCACGAAATCGGCATCCACCTTGACCGTCTCGCCGCTGCGGTCCGGAGCGGTGAAGGAGATCTCGTCCAGCACCCGCTCCATCACGGTCTGCAGCCGCCGCGCCCCGATGTTCTCGACCGTGGAGTTGACGGCGACCGCGACGTCGGCGAGCGCGTCGATCGCGGCGTCGGTGATGTCGAGCGTCACGCCTTCGGTCTGCATCAAGGCGACATATTGCTTGATCAGCGAGGCCTCGGGCTCGGTCAGGATGCGGCGCATGTCGTCGCGGGTCAGCGCCTGCAGCTCGACCCGGATCGGCAGGCGCCCCTGCAATTCCGGCAACAGGTCGGACGGCTTTGCGACGTGGAAGGCGCCGGAGGCGATAAACAGGATGTGGTCGGTCTTGACCGCGCCGTGCTTGGTCGAGACCGTGGTGCCCTCGATCAGAGGCAGGAGGTCGCGTTGCACGCCTTCGCGCGAGACGTCGCCGCCGACGCGGCCGTCGCGAGCGCAGATCTTGTCGATCTCGTCGAGGAACACGATCCCGTTGTTCTCGACCGCGCTGATGGCCTCCAGCGTGAGCTGCTCGGTGTCCAGCAGCTTGTCGGATTCCTCGTTCACCAGGATCTCATGCGAGCTTTCCACCGTCAGCCGTCGTGTCTTGCTGCGGCCGCCGAGCTTGCCGAAGATGTCGCCGATCGAGATGGCGCCCATCTGCGCGCCCGGCATGCCCGGAATCTCGAACATCGGCATGCCGCCGCCGGACGACTGCGTCTCGATCTCGATTTCCTTGTCGTTGAGCTCGCCGGCGCGGAGCTTCTTGCGGAAGGATTCGCGCGTGGCGGAGCTCGCGTTGGCGCCGACCAGCGCGTCGAGCACGCGCTCCTCGGCGGCAAGCTGGGCGCGCGCCTGCACGTCCTTGCGCTTGCGCTCGCGCACCTGCGCGATCGCGACCTCGACGAGATCGCGGATGATCTGCTCGACATCGCGCCCGACATAGCCGACCTCGGTGAACTTGGTCGCTTCCACCTTCAGGAACGGTGCGTTCGCGAGCTTGGCCAGCCGCCGCGCGATCTCGGTCTTGCCGACGCCGGTCGGCCCGATCATCAGGATGTTCTTCGGCAGCACCTCCTCGCGAAGCGAGCCGGTGAGCTGCTGGCGCCGCCAGCGGTTGCGCAGCGCGATCGAGACGGCGCGCTTGGCGTCGCCCTGGCCGACGATGAAACGGTCGAGTTCGGAAACGATTTCGCGGGGGGAGAAGTCTGTCATGTCTGCTTAGCTAGGGCGGGAGGCGGCCTGGGACAAGCCGCATTTTGGGTCAGATGATCGGGGGCCCGGATTGCCATTGCTTCACAGCCTCGATCGGATGGACCAACATCAGGATGTTGAGCGTCAGATTGTCGCGAATGTGGAGCGCCAGCACCATCTCGAAGGCAAGTCCAAGCAGCACGGTCGCACTGGCAGGCAGCGCGCGGGCGGCAAGGAACCCCAGGATCATGGCCAGATTGTCCGAGACCGAATTGACGATGCTGTCGCCGTAATAATCCAGCGAGATCGTGCCGGCGCGATAGCGTTCGATGATGAAAGGTGAGTTCTCGACGATCTCCCAGGCTCCCTCGATCAGCATGGCGATGATCAGCCGGACGGGCCAGGACAAGGGCAGGAACGGCAGCCGCACGAACAGCAGCCAGGTCAGGCCGTAGAACAGGAAGCCATGCAGGACGTGCGAGAATGTGTACCAGTCCGCGACGTGCTGCGAATTCTCCGAGCTGTTCACCACGCCGTGCCACAGCTTGATGGTGCCGCAGGTGCAGATCGGCACGCGTCCCATCAAGAGCAGGATCGAGGCCTGCAGCGCCAGCAGCAGCAGCGCGATGCCGACCCAGGCGAGCGGCGGAAATGCGGTCCTGGCGGCGGGGCTTGCGGCGAGCGTCATGGGTCTCGGATCATCAGGAGCGCGGGACCATCCGGCGTGACGATTTCGTGCTGCGGCACGAATCCAGCTTTCTCATAGGCACGAATCGCGCGTGTATTGGACGGACTCGGGTCTATCACGATGCGCGGCACGCCGCGCGCGAAGAGATGGTCGATGAAGGCGCGGATGAAAGCGGAGCCGTGACCGCATCCGAGCATGTCAGCCTCGCCGACGAACTGGTCGAGGCCACGCGTGCCAGCCGGGTGCGGACCGAAGCTGACGTGCCATTCGCCGAGCTGGTAGCACTGCAGATAGGCCAGGGGCCGATCGTTGTGGCTGACGATGAACTGCGCGAGGTCGGGGTGATCGAGATCGCCGCCGATGATTCGAGCGTCTCCGGGTCGTGCCACCATTCGGCGACATGCGGGGCGTCCAGCCAGCGCCGGATCAGCGGCATGTCGGCCAAGGTCATCGGGCGGAAGGTGTAGCTTTGAATCATCTAGCGACCACAGCCGTGCTGTGCCCCCTCTCCCGCTTGCAAGCGGGAGAGGTTGCAGGCAGTTCGGAGCTCCGCTGTCCGGCCACAGCCCCTACCCCGTTGCCAGGCTCTCGATGGTCAGATTCCGGTTGGTGTAGACGCAGATGTCGGCGGCGATGTCGAGGGAGCGGCGGACGATGGTCTCGGCGTCCTTGTCGGTATCGAGCAGGGCCCGAGCCGCGGCCAGCGCGTAATTGCCGCCGGAGCCGATCGCCATCACGCCAGCCTCGGGCTCGAGCACGTCGCCGGTGCCCGTCAGCACCAGGGAGACGTCCTTGTCGGCGACGATCATCATCGCCTCCAGCCGCCGCAGGTAACGGTCGGTGCGCCAGTCCTTGGCGAGCTCCACGGCCGCCCGGGTCAGTTGCCCCGGATATTGCTCGAGCTTGGACTCCAGCCGCTCGAACAGGGTGAAGGCGTCGGCGGTGGCGCCGGCAAAGCCGCCGATGACGTCGCCCTTGCCGAGCTTGCGGACTTTCTTAGCATTGGACTTGATGACGGTCTGGCCGATCGAGACCTGGCCGTCGCCTCCGACCACCACCCTGCCGCCCTTGCGGACCGTCAAGATCGTGGTGCCGTGCCAGACGGGCGAGCTGTTCTGGGAAGCCTGCATGAATGATCCTCGTTGTCCGGCCTGATTTAGGCGGTGGGGGCCACGGGCACAACGGGCCGTTCCGGCCCTAGATTTCGCTCACCATAGGCGCAAGTGCCGGCCTGCCGCAGCGTTCCCGCAGTAGCGAAGGCGTCATTTGGCTGTTAAAAGACCGCCGTTTTCGGCTCCCTAGCTAGGATGAAAGCCAGCTTTCAATGCGCACCGCGACGATCAAGCGCAAGACCAAGGAAACCGACATCGAGGTCACCGTGAACCTCGATGGCACCGGCGTGGCCAACATCGCGACCGGCATCGGCTTTTTCGACCACATGCTCGATCTCCTTGCCCGCCATTCCCGCATCGACCTCACGGTCAAGGCGGTGGGCGACCTGCACATTGATCATCACCATACCACCGAAGACACCGGCATCGCGCTCGGCCAGGCGGTCAAGCAGGCGCTCGGCAACATGGCGGGCATCACGCGCTATGCCGGCGTGCACATGCCCATGGACGAGACGCTCACGCGCGTGGTCATCGACATCTCGGGCCGCCCGTTCCTGGTGTTCAAGGCCGACTTCCCCCGCGACAAGATCGGTGAGTTCGACACCGAGCTGGTGCGCGAGTGGTTCCAGGCCTTCGCCATCAACGCCGGCGTGACTCTCCACGTCGAGACCCTATATGGCGATAACAGCCACCATATCGCCGAGTCCTGCTTCAAGGGCCTGGCGCGGGCGCTGCGCACCGCCGTTGCGATCGATCCGAAGGCGGCGGGCGAAATCCCGTCCACCAAGGGCTCGCTCGGCGGCTGAACCTCCGCCGGTTGACGAAACGCTGCCGGCGGATCACTGATTTTCTTCAGAACGGGGCATCACCATGCCTGTCTACACAGTTCATGCTCCCTCCCCTGGCGGAGCCGATCTGCGCGCGACCGACAAGTTCGTGTTCGTGCGCGACGGCTTCCATTTCTGGGCGATGATCTTCGGCCCGTTCTGGCTGCTGTGGAACCGGCTCTGGCTGGCGCTGATTGGCTGGGTGCTTTTCACCGCCGCGTTCAGCGCGGGTCTGTCCAGCCTCGGGATCGGCCGCAGCTCGATCGTCTTTGCCAATCTCGTGGTCGCGCTGCTGATGGGCTTCGAGGCATCGAGCCTGCGCCGCTGGACGTTGTCGCGCGGCAAGTGGCGGCAGCTCGATGTCGTGATTGCCGACAACGGCGACACCGCCGAACGCCGCTTCTTCGAGCGCTGGAGCCAGAAGCAGCACGGCATCGTCAACGACCAATGGGCCGTCGACCGCGGCGGCCCGCCGCCGACCCGCAGCACGCCGGGTCAGCAATTCTCGAACCCGCCGCCGATTCCGGCCGGCGGCATCATCGGATTGTTTCCGGAACCGGGAGGATCAAGATGAGCGTTGCCATCATCGATTACGGTTCCGGCAATCTGCATTCCGCCGCGAAGGCCTTCGAGCGCGCCGCGCGCAGCCTGGAGAGCCCGCAAAAGGTCTTCGTCACCAGCGATCCCGATCAGGCTTACGAGGCCGACCGCCTGGTGCTGCCGGGCGTCGGCGCCTTCGCCGATTGCCGGCGGGGGCTGGATGCCGTCAACGGCATGGTCGAGGCGATCAACGAGGCGGTGCGCGTCAAGGCGCGGCCGTTCTTCGGCATCTGCGTCGGCATGCAGCTGATGGCAAGCCGCGGCAAGGAGCACGTCATCACCGAAGGCCTGAACTGGATCGGCGGCGACGTCGAGAAGATCAGGCCGCGGGACGAGAGCCTGAAGATCCCGCACATGGGCTGGAATACGCTGGAGGTGCTGCAGGAGCATCCGGTTCTGAACAAGCTGCCGCTCGGCCCGAAGGGCCAGCACGCTTATTTCGTGCACTCATATCACCTCAATGCCGCCAGCGAGGCGGACGTGCTCGCGCGCGCCGATTATGGTGGGCCCGTGACCGCCATCGTCGGCAAGGACACGGCGATCGGTACGCAATTCCACCCCGAGAAGAGCCAGCGGTTCGGGCTGGCCCTGATCTCGAACTTCCTGCGATGGAAACCGTGACGACTACGACGCCTTCCACGGGGTGCATGGGTGGCAGCGCCGTTCTCTCGAGGAGAACGGCAAAAGGTATGACATGATCCTCTTTCCCGCGATCGATCTCAAGAACGGCCAGTGCGTGCGTCTCGAGCAAGGCGACATGGCACGCGCGACCGTGTTCAATCTCAACCCGGCCGCGCAGGCGCAGAGCTTCGTCGAGCAGGGCTTCGAGTATCTCCACGTCGTCGACCTCGATGGCGCCTTCGCCGGCAAGCCGGTGAACGCGCAAGCCGTCGAGGCGATGCTGAAGACGATCAAGATTCCGGTTCAGCTCGGCGGCGGCATCCGCGATCTGAAGACCGTCGAAGCCTGGCTCGACAAGGGCATCACCCGCGTCATCATCGGTACCGCCGCGGTGCGCGATCCGGAGTTGGTGAAGTCTGCGGCGAAGAAATTTCCCGGCCGCGTCGCGGTCGGGCTCGACGCGCGCGACGGGAAGGTCGCGGTCGAAGGCTGGGCCGAGACCTCTCAGGTGACGGTGCTCGAGATCGCGCAGCGGTTCGAGGACGCCGGCGTCGCCGCCATCATCTTCACCGACATCGCGCGCGATGGCCTGCTCAAGGGGCTGAACCTCGATGCGACAATTGCGCTGGCCGACGCCATCTCCATTCCCGTGATCGCCTCCGGCGGTCTCGCCTCGATCGAAGACGTGAAAGCCATGCTGATGCCGCGCGCGAAAAAGCTCGCCGGCGCGATCGCCGGGCGCGCGCTCTATGACGGCCGGCTCGATCCCGCCGCCGCCCTCACTCTGATCCGCGACGCGCGCGCCGCCTAGGAGACATCCGATGTTCAAGGTGCGCGTGATCCCCTGCCTCGACGTCAAGGACGGCCGCGTCGTCAAGGGCGTCAACTTCGTCGATCTCAGGGACGCCGGCGATCCCGTCGAGGCCGCGATCGCCTATGACGCCGCCGGTGCCGACGAGCTCACCTTCCTCGACATCACAGCGACCCATGAGAACCGCGGCATCATGCTCGATGTGGTCCGGCGCACGGCGGAAGCCTGCTTCATGCCCGTCACGGTCGGCGGCGGTGTGCGCGAGGTCAACGACATCAAGACGCTGCTGCGCGCCGGCGCCGACAAGGTCTCGATCAACAGCGCGGCGGTGTCGCGAC
This sequence comes from Bradyrhizobium sp. in8p8, assembly GCF_000426845.1. Classification (GTDB taxonomy): domain Bacteria; phylum Pseudomonadota; class Alphaproteobacteria; order Rhizobiales; family Xanthobacteraceae; genus Bradyrhizobium; species Bradyrhizobium japonicum_C. Next base: position 256,741 of record NZ_AUGD01000003.1, read on the forward strand.
GCGAGTTCGTCAAGGAAGCCGCCGAGAAATTCGGCGAGCAGTGCGTGGTGGTCGCGATCGACGCCAAGCGCGTCAAGCGCCCCGGCGGCGACCGCTGGGAGATCTTCACCCATGGCGGCCGCAACTCGACCGGCATCGACGCGGTCGAATATGCCCAGGAAGTGGTCTCGCTCGGCGCCGGCGAGATCCTGCTCACGTCGATGGACCGCGACGGCACCAGGCAGGGATTCGACATCCCGCTGACCCGGGCGATCGCCGACAGCATTCCCGTTCCCGTCATTGCCTCTGGCGGCGTCGGCAATCTCGATCATCTCGTCGACGGTATCCGCGACGGGCACGCCACCGCGGTGCTCGCCGCCTCGATCTTCCATTTCGGGGAATTCACCATCCGCGAAGCCAAGGAGCACATGGCGCGACGGGGACTGCCGATGCGCCTCGATGCCTGACGACTCCGGTTCATAAGAATGCTACGCTCGCAGCCGCGAACGGCCGCCGTGGTCCCGTGTGTTTTTGAGTAAGTCCGATGCAGCGTTTCACAATTCATGATCTGGCCGAGACCATCGATGCCCGCGCGGCTTCCGGCGGCGAAGCGTCCTATACCCGCAAGCTCCTCGACAAGGGCGCCGAGCATTGCGCCAAGAAGTTCGGCGAGGAAGCAGTCGAAACTGTAATCGCTGCAGTCGAAAACGATCGCGCGCATCTGATCGCTGAAAGTGCCGATCTGCTCTATCATTTCCTTGTGCTGTTGAAGGCACGCGGCATAAAGCTGGAGGAGGTCGAGGCCGCGCTGGAGAAGCGGACCTCGATGTCGGGGTTGGAAGAGAAAGCGTCGCGCAAGGGCGGCTAGGCTAGGGCGAACAGTTCGCAACGGAAAGACCGCGTCATGGATATCCGCGCACCCGAGCAGCAGTATAATCCGTACCGCGTCTACACGCGCGAGCAGTGGGCGCGCTTGCGCGATGATACGCCGATGACGCTGGAGCCGGGCGAGTTCGACCGGCTGCGCTCGCTGCACGATCGCCTCGACCTCCAGGAGGTCGAGGACATCTATCTTCCGCTGTCGCGCTTGTTGTCGATCTATGTCGATGCGATGCAGCGCCTGTATTACGCAGAGCGCCAGTTCCTCAACATCCGCGACCGCAAGGTGCCCTACATCATCGGCGTCGCCGGCTCGGTCGCGGTCGGAAAGTCCACCACCGCCCGCGTGCTCCAGGCGCTGCTGGCGCGCTGGTCGCCGCGTCCGAAGGTCGAGCTGATCACCACTGACGGATTTCTCTATCCCAATGCGGTGCTGGAGCGGCACGGCATGATGCAGAAGAAGGGCTTTCCGGAGAGCTACGATCTGCCGCTGCTGCTCAGCTTCCTCTCCGACATCAAGGCCGGGCGCCGCCATGTGCGCGCGCCGGTCTATTCGCATCTGACCTATGACATCGTGCCCAACCAGTGGGCCGAGATCGACCAGCCCGACATCCTGATCGTCGAGGGCGTCAACGTGCTGCAAACCGGCAAGCTGCCGCGTGACGGCAAGGCGGTGCCTGTCGTCTCCGACTTCTTCGACTTCTCGGTCTATATCGACGCCGACGAAGTGGCGCTGCGGCAATGGTACATCAAGCGCTTCCTGGCCCTGCGCGACACCGCTTTCACCGATCCGAAATCCTATTTCAACCGTTACGCGCTGCTGTCGGACGAGGAAGCCACCGCCACCGCGATCGCGATCTGGGAGCGCACCAACCTCGCCAATCTCGAGGACAACATCCTGCCGACCCGCCCACGCGCGACGCTGATTCTCAAGAAGGGCGCCGACCACACGGTCGAGAGCGTGGCGCTCAGGCGGCTGTAATTCACGGCGATGAATGTGGGTCTTGGCAGTTCAGTCAGAGTATCTTTTGATGCAGACCGGCCAACGGTATTCCGCTAACTCTCGCAAAACGGCGGGGAGGACACCATGGTTGATCGTCTCAGGAGCGCTGCGGAGCAGCTGGAAGCCCCGACCTGCCCAGACTGCCATGTGGAGATGAAGTGGTTCCGCTCGGAACTGCTCGCAGACGAGCCAACCCCGGTCATCGCGCATCTCTTCGTGTGCCCGCACTGCAAGCGCGCGGCGCAGGCAGACACCATCTTCCGAGGAAGCCAGGCGCCGCCCGACAAGCTGTCCGCGCCCCGGTTTATCGCCAACGCCAGATCATTCCGGATCGGGCGGATCCCAAACCCGGCTGGTGCCGAGCGTCCGTTCGCGCCGCGGAATGACGGTCACTTCCGGGCCTCCTGCGGCACTTTCGAGCCGACATAGATGTGCCACGCCGTCAGGAACATCGCGGCGACGAGCGGGCCGATGACGAAGCCGTTCGCGCCGAAACTCGCAAGGCCGCCCAAGGTGGCAAGCAGAACGACGTAGCTCGGCATCTGGATCGACTGGCCGACCAGGATCGGGCGGAGAAAATTATCCGCAAGGCCAATCACGAAGGTGCCGAAAGCGAGCAGGATGAGACCCTTCGTGACTGCCCCCGACACGAGCAGGTAGAGCGCGACCGGAACCCAGACCAGGGCGGACCCGAGCACGGGCAGCAGCGAGACCAGCGCCATGAGCGCGCCGGCCAGCAGCGGCGCAGTCAACCCGAGCAGCCAGAAGATGAGCCCGCCCAGCGCACCCTGAATGAGGGCGACGAGAACGATCCCCTTGATCGTTCCGCGAACCGCGAGGGTGAAGGCATCGAGAATCTCGTTGGTGTGGCCTGGGCGGAGCGGAAGTGCGTCGCGAATGCGTGCGTTGAGCTCTTCACCGTCACGCAGCAGGAAAAACAGCAGATACAACATCACGAGCAGGCTTGCGACGAACTCCACCGTCAACTGTCCGATGTTGAGCGCATGCCCGGCAAGCTGTTGCCCGGCTGGGACGACCAGACCCGACAGGCGTTCCCTAAGGGCCGAAAAATCAATGCCGACCAGACGATCCGACAGGGAAGCAGCCCAGCCCGGCAGCGCGGATTTCAGCTGCTGCAGGGGATGAGCGAAACTGATCTCCCCGCTTTGGATGCGCTGATACAGCTCCGCTCCCTGGTCGACGAGCGAAGCGACCACGATCGCCACAGGTATCAGGACCATCACGATGACGACGATGACCGTGAACAACGCCGCGAGATTGTTCCTTCCCGGGAGGGTTTCCAGCACGCGTCGATAAAGCGGAGCGAAAATGATGGCCAGCAGCGTGGCCCATAGCAATGCGCCGGAGAATGGCCAGAGCACCCACCCGAAAGCAACGGAGATCGCCGCCAGCAAGATGAGGAATGAACGGTCTTCTGAGGTTCTCACGTGGTCGCCAGCCTTTCGGTCGCTCGTCATGACACGTCCGTATCACAGCATCGTGGCGGAGCGGCAAGTCACGCCGGCCCGATTGTTCCGCTGCGTCGCCGCGGCGTTTGGGCACCGGTTTGCCGAGATCTGGCCGGAACATTCGCTCGTGAACCCGCCCGGTGCTGGCCGCCAGCCCGCCAGCTCTGACAGTGCGTCAGAACGTCCTTGCGGCGATCGGCCGTGAGATGGTCCGGACTTTCCTTCGCGCCGGCCGTTCGGGCGGAGCTACGCCGCCCATCACTGGCCGGGCTTCGCGGTCCAATCCACGATCTTGATGCGTCCCGCAAAGCCGGCGGGCCCGGAATCGCTGGCCTTGTAGACGAAAGCTTCGCCTTCCTGCACGTTGCCGGCCTCCTTGCCGAAGGCGTCGGCAATGTTCGTCTTGTGGGTGACCAGGAATGTGTTGGTGCCTGGCTTCGGCGGTGCATCGACGAGCTGGCGCACGGCCTGCCCGGCCTTAGCATTGGCGCCAGTCGGGTTTGCCATTCCGGATGCGCTGGCGTTGCTGCTGTCCGTGAGTGCATCCACCGGCTTGACCTCCCGGCCCGAGATCAGCTTGCCGGCCTCGACCGCGCGGTTGAGCCTGCTGGTGTAGACATCGCCGACCGGGATCGCGAGGTCCTTGATAGCTGTTCCGATCTGGCGCGCCATGTCCCTGCCCTTGTCGCTGAGCTGACGCTGGGCGCTCATGTCGTCGAACTTGAAGGGGTAGACATCCTTCTGGCTGTCGTCGGTCGCCGTGTGCCGGAAGATCAGGACGTAGCCGCCTTGCTTGAGGGAAGAGATGAGTTCCGGCGTATCGGCTGCGGCGTGTTGGGAGATGCCGGCGAAGAGAGCAATGAGTGCGAGGCGGCAAAGCACGTTCATGCGCAATATCCTCTATTGCAAAATGCCCCGGAGGATGTTGACGCGCAACGTGGCCGATTTCAATTATGGATTGTCGGTCGAGATCAGGTTCCCGTCGGACTCGGGACCGCCACCGGCCGGGACGCGGCCAGCCCCGCCAGCGCCTCCTCGAGCTTTTCGCGATCGAGCGGCTTGATCAGGAACCCGTTCATGCCGGCCTCGAAGCAGGCATAGCGATCCTCCACGAGCGTGTTGGCGGTGAGCGCCAGGATCGGTGTTTGGTGGCCGCCGGTGGCGGCCTCCTGGGCCCGGATGCGTTTTGTGGCCTCGATGCCGTCGAGCTGCGGCATCTGAATGTCCATCAGCACGAGATCGTAGGGCGTGCCGGCGGACGAGGCAGCGAGCCAGGATTCCAGCGTGGTCTCGCCGTTGATCGCAATGACGACGCGGTGGCCGAGCTTGGTCAGCAGCGAGCGCATCAGCAATGCGTTGATCTCGTTGTCTTCGGCGACGAGGATCGCCAGGCCTTTCGCCGGTGCTGCGCCGGCGGACGCCGCCGGCGGTTCCGGCGCGAGATCGGGCGAGGCGACCTCAGGCGTCAGGGCGAGGCGTGCGGCAAGCGAGGCCGCGCGCAGCGGCTTCACCAGGAAGCCGGTGAACGCCGGCGACAGCTTCTCGTGGCGCGAGCTCGGCGTCAGCAGCACGAGGCGCTGCAGAGCATGCGCGCGGGCCGCCTCACCCAGACGGTCGGCAACGGCAGGACCGATCTCGCGATCGATCAGCACCGCATGCCATGAGCGTTCCGGCAGCAATGCGTCGGCGACCGCCGCATCTGCAACCATGCAGGTCTGGCCGCCCCAGCGCTCGAGCCGCCGCGCGATCAAGGATGCCTCGATGCCGGCGGCGACGAGGAGGATTGACTTGCCGGAGAGGTCGGGGCTGGGAAAAGCCGTCTGCGCGGCGTTGGCCTGCGAGGACGGCAGCGGCACCGCGACCTCGAAGGTCGAGCCCTTGCCCGGTTCGCTTTCGAGCGTGATCCGGCCGCCCATGCGCTTGACGATGCGCTCGCTGATGGAAAGCCCGAGCCCGGTGCCGCCATAGGTGCGGGCGACCCGCTCGTCGGCCTGCTCGAACTCGCGGAAGATGCGCTGCTGGGCCTCGGCTGCGATGCCGATGCCGGTGTCGCGGACCAGGAAGCTGATCTCGTTCGGCCAGATGCCTGGCTCGACGATCAGCGCAACGCCGCCGCTTGCGGTGAACTTGATGGCATTGCCTGCGAGGTTGAGCAGCACCTGGCGCAGCCGCGCGGCGTCGCCGACCACCTCCAGCGGGAGGCGCTCGTCGACATAGGCTGCGATCTCGAGGGACTTCGCCTGCGCGCGGGGCGCGAGCAGCTCGGTGATCTCCTCGACCAAACTCGAGAGGCCGAAGGGACGTTGGTCGAGGTCGAGCTTGCCGGCCTCGATCTTGGAATAGTCGAGTAGTTCCTCGATCAGTGCCATCAGGGCCTCGCCCGAGGTCTTCACCGCCCTGGCATAGGTCGCCTGCTCCGGTGTCAGATTGGTGTCGAGCAGGAGGCCGCCCATGCCGATGATGCCATTCAGGGGCGTGCGGATCTCGTGCGAGGCCATTGCGAGGAAGCGCGATTTGGCCCGGTTGGCTGCATCGGCCTGGTCGCGCGCGTCGGACAATGCGCGTTCGCTCTCGGTCCGGTCGGTGACGTCGCGCCCCACGCTCTGCAGTTCGGCGGGCTGTCCGGCATCGGCGCGGACATAGCCCTCGCGCCAGGCGATCCAGCGCGCGCCGAGCGGGGTCGCGATCTTCTGGTCGTGGATGCGCGTGCCGTTGCTCTCGCGCGCACTGTCGCCCTGCTCCAGCACGTCGAAATCGAACCGCGTGCCGACCAACGCGCTGCGCGCCTGTCCTGCGAGTGCGCAATAGGCCTCGTTGGCAAAGGTGATGCGGCCGCTGGTATCGCGCAGCACGATGAGATCGCCCTGCTGCTCGAACAGGCTGCGCGCTCGTTCTTCCGCTTCCTTCAGCTCCCAATTGCGGTCGATCAACGCCTCATTGTGGGCGGCGAGCGTTCGCAGCCGTTTGTTGACGAAGCGCAGACGTATGCTCAGCGTCGCAAGGCCGAGGCAGGCGAGCGCGAACAGGAAGCTCGCACCGATCGCAAATGCGTGCGGATCGTAACCGGCGTTCTCGGACCGGCTGCCGGACACGAAGCCGTAAGCGCCGCCGAACGTCGCCGAGAAAATCAGGAAGGAGCGGATCGCGAAGGCTAGTCTGGGATGCTGGCGCCTGAAGCGGCGCATGCGCACCTTGATCCGGAACGTCCGACCCATCGCCATCGACCCCGACTCTCGCCTGAAACCCCGCTGCCGCGGGCGACGATGGCGCGCCGACCTTGCGAACAACTTGAGGCCTTCGCACTGCCTCCAAACAGGGTTGACGAGATGTTAACGGCTTTACAGCGAGGCCGCCTGGAGATGACGCTGGCCGCCGCGAGCGCCGACGATCAGTGCCGCCGCCTCGCGCTGCGAGAACGTCTTCGAGCGCACATAGATGCGGTAATCCGCCGGTCCTTCGCTGGAGAGATAGATCACCTGGCCGCCATCGACGGGCTGGGCAGCAATCGAGACGAGTCGCGTCGACGGATTGGCCTGGCAGGAGTCCGGCTCGGAACCAAGGCCGTCCACCACGGTGAAGTCCGCCGTGTCCGCGTCGTCGGTGATCTGGACCCGCACCGTGGCTCGCGCGGGATCGTCGGTGAAGGCGACATGCACGCCAGCAGTCCAGAACAGGGGCGTGAGCTCCACCGTTGTTTCGCCAAGCGCGATGCAGGGATGCGAAACCGACCCGATCTCTGCGCGGGCGAACACCGCAGCGGCCAACAGGGGAACGACCGAGGCCAGGAACTTGAAACGCAACATGACGCTGTACTCGCCGGGCCCTTGTGAACTTACGACCGAAACGCGTTGGGCCTTATGGTTTGCAGAGCGTAAAGGAAACTCGTTACCGCCGGGTTGATGCGCAAGGCGCTCAAGCCATCTGCCGCACATCCTCCGCGAGCGCGCGGTAGGACAAGGCTTCGGCGAGGTGCAGTCGGCCGATCTTGTCGGAATGATCGAGGTCCGCCAGGGTGCGCGCCACCCGCAGCACGCGGTGATAGCCGCGTGCCGACAGGCGCATGGTTTCGGCGGCGTCGCGCAGCAGCTTTTGGCCTTGCGCATCCGGCCTTGCGATCTCCTCCAGCACGGAGGCGGGCGCCTCGGCATTGGTGCGAATGTGGGGCAGGCCCGCATCCGCATAGCGCGCGAGCTGGATGTCGCGCGCCGCCGCCACGCGCGCGGCGACCTCGGCTGATCCTTCGGCCGGCGGCGGCAGGATCAGGTCGGCCGCGGTCACGGCCGGCACCTCGATGCGCAGGTCAATGCGGTCCATCAGCGGACCGGAGATGCGCGCCTGGTAGTCGCCGGTGCAGCGGTCGATGCGGCCGCGCTTGCAGGCATAGCCGGGCTCGAACGCATTGCCGCAGCGGCAGGGATTCATCGCGGCGACCAGCATGAAGCGGGCGGGGTAGGTCACGCGGTGATTGGCGCGCGACACCGCGACCTCGCCGTTCTCCAGCGGCTGGCGCAGCGAATCCAGCACGCGCGGATCGAACTCCGGCAATTCGTCGAGGAACAGCACGCCCTGATGTGCCAGCGAGATCTCGCCGGGCCTGGCGCGCATGCCGCCGCCGGTGAGCGCGGCCATGCTGGCGGAATGATGCGGCGAGCGGAACGGCCGCCGGGCCGTCAGCGCGCCGCCCTCGATCTCGCCGGCCACGGAGGCGATCATGGAGACTTCGAGCAGCTCGCCCGGCGACAGCGGCGGCAGGATCGAGGGCAGCCGCGCCGCCAGCATCGACTTGCCGGCCCCTGGCGCGCCGATCATGAGCAAATGATGCCCGCCGGCGGCTGCGATCTCCAGCGCCCGCTTGGCACTCTCCTGGCCCTTGATGTCGCGCAGGTCGAGCGTGGAGGCGGCGGCCTCGTGCACCTTCGGCGAGGGCCGCGACAGCACCTGCGTGCCCTTGAAATGGTTGGCGATCTGGATCAGCGAACTCGCCGCGATGATCTGGATGTCCGGGCTCGCCCACGCCGCCTCGGAGCCGCAGGCCGCGGGGCAGATCAGCCCTTCCTCGCGCGAATTGGCGCCGATTGCCGCGGGAAGAACGCCGGCCACCGGCGCGATCGAGCCGTCGAGACCGAGCTCGCCGAGCACGGTGAAGCCGGCCAGCGCATCCGGCGGGATGGCGCCGATCGCCGCCATCAGCCCGAGCGCGATCGGCAGGTCGTAATGGCTGCCTTCCTTGGGCAGGTCGGCCGGGGCCAGATTGACGATGATCCGCCGCGCCGGCAGTGCCAGCCCCGAGGCGATCAGCGCCGCGCGCACCCGCTCGCGCGCCTCCGACACCGCCTTGTCCGGCAGGCCGACGATGGCAAAGGCCGGCAGGCCGGGGGCGACCTGAACCTGCACATCGACCGCGCGGGCCTCGATCCCCTCAAAGGCGACGGTGGAAACCCGCTGAACCATGCTCGAACCAGCCTGCCCGTTCTTTCACAATCGAGGGTAGCAGCAAGCGCCCCGCCTCGGTGGTGCCTCAGTTTGAAATTGGCCAGCCTTGACGCCAGCTAAGATGGCGCCCCGCCTATGGTAGGATAGGGGCCTAGGCGGTGAGGTGAGCGATGGAAGTCATGAAAATGGTGGCCCTGAAAAAAGGCCAGCCCTTCTTTGAGTACCCGTTTTATACGGCAGACGTGAAAGCCGGAATCGAGATCGCTTTTAGCGAGTTTCGGCGGCTAAATCCGGATACTTCGCTCTATGATGAGGACGTAACCTTCAAATTCGAGAAGGCCTAACCATGCCTAAAGGCCCCAAGGGCGAGAAGCGCCACGCCGACACCGTACAGAACGCCATGCTGATCGGCAGGATCGCCACCGGCGAAGTCGAGGACGCCCCCAGCAGGGCGCCGAATCGGGCGAAGGGTGGAAAGATCGGCGGGAAGGTCCGGGCGGCGCGGCTTTCAGCTGAAGATAGAAAAGCGTCGGCAAAAAAAGCTGCGGAATCAAGGTGGTCAACAAAGCGTTGACTACCAAATATGATGGGGTTGCGTTGACTACCTGAATTGTGTTACCTGTTCCGGACTGCACCGGAACGGCATCATGGTTAACGACCTCGACAATTCAGCCATCGCATCGTTGCTCACACGCTATGTTAAGGCGTTTGAGACCCGCAAAGCTGCGCAGGAGATCAACGCTCGCGTAATGGAGCGTATCCAGCAAGCAAATCTAGCGCTGGCAAATCTAAAGGTCGCTTTTTCTCTCTATGACATCGACACCGCACAGGAAGAGGTGTGGAAGAGCGTCACAGCCCGCATCGGAGCTGATCTCTACAATAGCGCCATCAGGGACGGGCTAGCGGAGGCCGAGAGGCAAGCCGTTGTCCTGGTAGACAAGTCATCGATTATGGCCCCTCCGCCTCCATTGCCTCCTCCTCCGCCGCCAACTCGGCAGCAGGAAGAGGGTGAGGAGGAAGATAGCGAGAATGGCGCGGCGGAAGACGGGGAGGATTTCGAACAGACAACGTTCGCGGGGCTCGGCGAGCCCACCCAAAGCGTGCGCGAGTTCACGATCGACGCTCTTAGGGTGGCAGGTGAAACTGGGATTAAGGCTGCGGATATCCGCCAAGCCTACGAGTCCTCCCGGAATGTAAAGCTTCACGACAAAACAATCGGAATGACGCTCTACCGCCTTTCGAAAGATGATTTGGCAAGGCGTGATGGGCGCTTGTGGTTCTTCGTCGAGCCTAAGGGCGAAACGAAGAACCCCGGCGGTGAGACGCCGGGGCAGTTCGTAAGACGGTTCTGATCAAGAAAGGAGACAAGCGCGATGTGGCTCATCGTCCGTGAAATACCGTGATGCCGGGTCGGGCTGGTTGAGGTCGCTACACCTCGCCGGTTCCGGCTCCACCGGTACGTCGGCCTCGTAGCTCAACTGGACAGAGCGACCGATTGCTAATCGGTAGGTTCCGGGTTCTAGTCCCGGCGGGGCCACGTTCTTTTAAGCACACATTGCAGGTACCTGCAATATCATTTTGAGGCTTTCTCAAAATGAATCAATGACTTATGCTTGAAGGAATCAAAATGAACAAAATGCTTGACAAAAAGCAATCATGATTGCATTCTGGGGGCATGAACAAGCTCCCCACCGAGAAGCGCGCCCAAATCCTCCAGATGCTCTGCGAGGGTTCTTCTATGCGCTCCATCTCGCGGGTTACCGACGTTTCCCTAAACACTGTCACGAAGCTCTTGGTCGATGCCGGCAGTGCTTGCGCCGCCTTCCATGACGCCACCGTCCGCAACGTGAAGTCCGAGCGCATTCAATGCGATGAAATCTGGAGCTTCGCCTATGCCAAGGCAAAGAACGTCGCGAGTGCCAAGGCTGCGCCGATCGGCTCCGGCGACGTGTGGACGTGGACCGCTATCGATGCCGACTCCAAGCTGATCCTGACTTGGCTTGTCGGAGATCGCGACGCGAGCGCGGCCAACGCCTTCATTGCCGACCTTAAGCCGCGCCTCGCCAACCGCATCCAGCTCACGACGGACGGCCACAAGGCTTACCTCCATGCAGTCAGCCAGGAGTTTGGTCCGGATGGCGTGGACTATGGAATGCTGGTGAAGCTGTACGGCAGCGATCCGCAGCCACAGAGGCGTTACAGCCCCGCGAAGCTGATTGGCATCGAAAAGGATCTAATCCTTGGTTCGCCTGACATCGCGCATGTCTCTACGTCGTTTGTGGAGCGCCAGAACCTTACGATGCGCATGTCGATGCGCCGCTTTACCCGGCTTACCAATGCCTTCTCAAAAAAGGTGGAGAACCACTACCACGCGCTGTCACTCTATTTCGTCTGGTATAATTTCGTTCGGTCGCACAAAGCGCTCAAGGGGAGCACGCCAGCCATGGCGGCTGGGCTCGTCTCGTCACCGCTGGAAATGAGCGACATCGTTACGCTAATTGATCGGCGCGAAGGCCCTCCAAAGAAGCGAGGGCCTTACAAAAAGAGCCTTGCAGCGTTGCTATGACGTGCCGTTTGTACATCGACGAGGTCGGTAATGAGGACATGAACCCGCCTGAAAGCGAGCGGTTTCTAAGTCTCACGGGTATTATTACCAAACTTCATGGTCACGACCACGTAATTACCCCAGAGATTGAGAAGTTAAAGACTGACCTGTTTGCGCACCATCCCGTCACAAATCCGGTGATCCTGCATCGTCGCGAAATCGTTCGAAAAGAAAAGCCCTTCGACGCACTCTGGATTCCAGCTGTAAATACCGAGTGGGAAACTCGAATCTTGGGCTTAATTAAAAGTCTCCCCTACATCGCGATCACAGTAATGATCGACAAGATTGAGCATTTGAATAGATACCAGGTATGGCACTTCAACCCGTACCATTATTGTCTGACTGCTCTTGTTGAACGCTATGTGCTTTGGCTCAACAGCCACGACCAAGTTGGTGACGTAGTTGCGGAGCCGAGATTCAGGCGCGTAGACAAAAAACTAAAGGCTGCCTTCAAATACATTCACATGAATGGCACGACCAACATTCCGGCCGCGACAGTTCAAAAGCGGCTTACTTCCCACGAACTGAAGTTTGATCCGAAAGAGAACAACATCTGCGGGTTGCAGCTTGTCGATATGATTGCTCACCCGAGCCACCACAACGTGCGCGAGGGATATGCAAATCAGCCCCCAATGACTGCACCCTTTGGGTTGAAGGTGGTCGAAATACTCACAAAGGATCGCTATCGGCGAAATCCTTGGAACGGGGTCATTATGGGTTGGGGGATAAAGCGCCTTCCCTAAACGGAAACCGGGGGCCCAAGGCCCCCGACGAGGGCGAAACACCCTCTCCCTCCGACAGAAATTCTTACTTGGGGCCAGCCTTTTCGGACTCACGCCGGATTGAGGGAAACATAATCGATTCCTACCGAAAAATCAATAGGTTACTAACCTATTGAGCCGAATCACTTTTTACGGAGTAGTCCGGTAACAACAATTTCAAACTGAGGCACCACCCCCGCCTCGCAAGAACAATACGGGAACAATTCGCCGTAGCCATGCAAGTCCTAACCAATCGTAAACGCGTCGCGGAGACTACGTTTCGAATGCGGGCTTCTGTCCTCAGCACATTCCAACGAATGTCCGCTACTGCTGAGGGTGCGGGATGGGCCGTGGTCTAACAAGTGAAGTAGCAACATGCTGGTAAATCGCCGGAGAAGCGAACGTCGGGTGTGCAGCCGGCTCGCCAAGATCCATTTTGGCGCGGGCTCGCTGCCGCGGGATTGCACGATCACGGATATTTCGGATGGCGGCGTGAAAGTGGTGGCGGAATTCCTGGAAGTGCCGCCGCAGTTCACCATCATCTTCGCGCCCGACTATTCCCGCCAATGCCGCCTCCGCTGGCGCATCGGCTGCGAGTTCGGCGCCGAGTTCGTCGATTAAGGTCTTGAGCACCGCCTCTTTAACGAGGCTTTAGCGTTAATCGGTCAGCATCTCTGATCAGTCGCCGAGTGATCAGAGTATGTCCAAGCGTCCGTACCCCGCCCTTGCTTCGGCGAGATTCCTGCTTCCTGCGTTCTTGGTCCTTGTCCTCGGCGGCTGCCAGACCAATGGCATAGAGGATGTGACCGGCGCGCTCGGCGCCAAATCGGAAACGGCTGCCAGGTCCGACGCCAAGCCGGAGCTGGACGCGTTGCGCGAGCGCTATCGTGCCAAGCCGAGCGATCCCGGCGTCGCGCTCGCCTATGGCAAGGCGCTGCGCGACACCGGCCAGCGCGCGCAGGCCGTCGCGGTGCTGGAGCAGGCCGTGCTTGCCCATCCCAACAACAAGGCGCTGCTCGCCGGCTATGGCCGCGCGCTCGCCGACAGCGGCAACTTCCAGCGGGCCTTCGACGTGCTCGGCCGTGCGCATGCGCCTGAGGATCCGGACTGGCGAATCCTGTCGGCGCAGGGCGCAGCGCTCGATCAGCTCGGCCGCAACGAGGAGGCGCAGCAATATTACGCCGCGGCGTTGAAGATCGTGCCGGACGAGCCGACCGTGCTGTCCAATCTCGGCCTATCCTATATGCTGCAAAACAATCTGGCGAAGGCCGAACAGGTGCTCGGCCGCGCTTATCAGCGCAATCAGAGCGATGTGCGGGTCCGCGCCAATCTCGCGCTCGTGCTGGGATTGCAGGGCCGCGAGGCCGAGGCCGAAATCCTCGTGAAAGCCGATCTGCCGCCGGACCAGGCAGCGGCCAAGGTCACCGCGCTGCGGCAGCTGCTGGCCAAGAAGCAGCAGCGGGCGGACAGGTAATCCGCCTTTTTGGTGTGCGCTTACGACGCCTTGCGATGTGGCGCTGATCCACGCCCCGGCCTGCCTTTCAGCTTTTTCAGCAGCGGCTCGAGCAGCGAGCGCTTCGGCTTCTTCACCTCGCCGCGGCCGGCGAGACGGTTCGCCATGTTCTGGAACAGAAGAGTGGTGCGATGGTTCTTGGCGACCTCCGCGATCATCTGGCCGTTGTTGGCTGCGGTCGAGAACAGTTTCGAGTCGAACGGGATCACCGCGATCGGCTGGCTCTCCATGGTCTTGGCGAACGCCTTGACCTCGATCTCCGCGCGCTTGGGCATGCCAACCTGGTTGAGGCAGTACAGCGGCGGCCGGTCGTTGGGGCGCGCTGCCTTCAGCACGCTCAGCATGTTCTTGGTGTTGCGCAGGTTCGCGAGGTCGGGCTCGGCCACGATCACGATGTCGTCGGCGTTGACCAGCGCGCGCCGTGTCCAGCCGGACCATTGATGGGGAACGTCGAGCACGATGCAGGGCGTGGTCATGCGCAGCGTGTCGAACACCGCGTCAAAAGCCTCGGCGCCGAAATCGTAGACCCGGTCGAGCGTGGCGGGCGCTGCCAGGAGGCTGAGACGATCGGTGCATTTGGCGAGCAGCCGCTCCATCAGCGCGGTATCCGGCCGGTCCTGCGACAGCACCGCGTTGGCGATGCCCTGCACCGGATCCTGGTTGTAGTCGAGGCCGGCGGTGCCGAAGGCGAGGTCGAGGTCGATCACGACTGAATCGAGCGAAAGGTCTCGGGCGATGGTCCAGGCCACATTATGCGCGACGGTGGACGCACCGACACCACCCTTGGCGCCGACCACCGCGATCACGCGGCCGGTGATGATGGCCTCGGAGGCCGAGAACAGGCTGCAGATCGAGCGGACGACATCGAGGGTCTCGACCGGTCCGACCACGTAATCGTTGACGCCGCGGCGTACCAGCTCGCGATAGGGCGCGGTGTCGTTGGGGTTGCCGATCACCACCACGCGCGTGCCGGGATCGCAGACGCCGGCGAGGTCGTCGAGCCCCTCGAGGATGTCGCGCGTGCCGTCGGATTCGATGACGATCACGTTCGGGGTCGGCATCGATTCATAGACCTCGATCGCCGCGGCGAGGCCGCCCTCCTTCGCGGTGAGGTGGGCCTTGGCAAGCCGGCGATCCTGACCCGCCGCGGTCACCGCAGTGAGCGTCTGCTCGGTCTCGCAAAAGGCTTGCACCGAAATACGGGGAACCGGTGCGATATGTTCCTCGGGGTGCCGCGGATCGTCCGCGTCTTCGTGGATGCCTGTCATTTGCCGGTATCGCTGAGTTTGGCCTTGTCGGCGTCGGGTGAGGGCGTCGCGATCGGCGTGCCCTTGCGGTAGCGCTCGAAGGCGATGTTGCGCCGTGCGGTATAGGCGGGCGTCTCGCCGCGCGGCTGCTCGAGGTCGGCCGGATTGTCGATCATCGCTGCGAGATTGCGCTGGCTGGCGCAACCCAGGTTGAAATAGGGCCGGTTCTCGTTATAGCCGGGGTCGAGGATGTTGGGGCCGATGTCTTCAGGCCACAGCCCGCAGGGGCCCGCGACTGCCTTGATCTTGGAATAGCTCAAGCGGATGGTGGGCAGCAGCCCGGGGTCCTCGGGGCGATACGGATGCTGGACGACGGCACGCGATGGCACGCCTGCGGACGTGAGCACGGACCGGATCTCCTGAAAGGTCGCGGCCGCCGCGCGCGAATTGGCGGTGTCGACGGGAACGTCGACGACGATCGAGCCGGTGCCTTCGTGCAACCATTCCCGGGCAATGCCGGCGACGTCCGAATGCTGTGCGGCCGAGAGGCCGCCCCTCGCCTTGCCGACGAAGATCACGATCGACTTCTTGCCTTCCTGCACCGCGATCGGGTGGCGCTGGCGATAGTCGGTCGGAACCGTCTGGGTGACGATCTCCGTGGTGTTGCAGGCGCCGAGCATGACGGACAGGGCCGTCAATGCCAGCGCGATCCGTCGGTTGCGACGTCGATCGGCTGATGTTGTCATCATCGCCTGGTCCCCTCTTGCCCCGTTCCTGCCGGTCCCCAAACCGTTCGTTTCAGTCGATGATGAAGCCGAAATCATCGGGCGCGCCGTTGATCGGATCGACGCGGCGCGCGACGCCATAGAGGCGGTTCATGCGGCCGAGCAGCGCCGTCTGCGCATCCGATGCCGGTGCGAAGCCGTCGTCGGGACGCGACAATTCCTTCTGGGCGACCGCGCGCACCACATAGGGCGTCACGATCACCATCAGCTCGGTCTCGTTGTTGACGAAGTCCCGGCTGCGGAACAGCGCGCCGATGATCGGCACCTGGTCGATGCCGGGCAGGCCGTTGATCGCCTGCTTGGTCTGCTGCTGGATCAGGCCGGCCATTGCCATCGAGCCGCCCGAGGGAATTTCCAGCGTCGTCTCGGCGCGGCGCGTCTGAATCGAAGGGATGGTGATCGAGTTGCTCGATGTCGCGGACACCGCCTGCGTCAACGTGATCGAGTTCGTATTCGACAGCTCCGAGACCTCGGTCATCACGCGCAGGCTGATGCGGCCCTCGCTGAGCACGACCGGGGTGAAGTTGAGCGAGATGCCGAACTTCTTGTAGCTGATCTGGGTGGTACAGACGTGGGTGACCGGGTCGCAGGAATAGCCTGCGGGAATCGGGAATTCGCCGCCGGCGATGAAGGTTGCGGATTCGCCCGAGATCGCGGTGAGGCTCGGTTCGGCCAGCGTGCGCATGACACCGGCGCTTTCCATCGCCCGCATCGTGGCACTGACCGTGGCGACGCCCTTGGAAACGCCGGCGAGGCCGAGGCCATTGCTGCCGACGATCGGCCCGCCAGCCACCGAGAACGGGTTGGAATTGTTGAAATTCACCACCGCCGTGCCGGCGTTGAGGCTGGCGCTGAGATCGACGCCCAGCTGCTTGACGATATCGCGGCGGACTTCGCCGACCACGACCTTGAGCATGACCTGGTCGCGGCCGCGCACGACGATGTTGTTGACGACCTTGTCCGAGCCGCCGACGAGCTTTGCAGCGACGTCGCCGGCCTGCTGGGCCTCGACCGGGCTCGACACCGAGCCGGTCAGCATCACGCTGTCGCCGACGCCTTCGATCTGCACGCCTGGCAGGGACTGGCGCAGCGCCGTGCGCATGCCGTTGAGATCGCGCTTCACAGCGATGTCGTAGGAGGCGACCTGCTGCCCGTCGGCAGTGAAGAACACCACGTTGGTCTGGCCGACCTGGCCGCCGATGATGTAGGCGCGCTGGGCCGAGCGAATCACCGCGTTGGCGATCTTGGGATCGGCCACCAGCACGTCCTTGACCTCGCGCGGCAGGTCGATGACGACGGATTTGCCGACGCCGAGCGACAGGAAGCGCGTCCTCGCCGGGGCGACGGTCGCGACCGGCGACAGGCCAAGGTCCGACGCCTGCATCGGCGCCTGGTCGCCGACCGGCGCATCCGCGGCGCTGACGACATCGGAAGCCGCGAGCAGCCCCAGCATCAACACCGTCCCCGCCAGGAACGAGCGCGCGCGCTTCCCCCGAATGCGCATGCCCGACCTTTCACCCCCGTAGTTCATGCTGTCCCCATCACTTCTGTGACGTCAGTTGCCGTGCCTGCACGCCGTAGCGGATCACGTTCACGCCGCCCGTTCGCCTGATCGCCTGATCCTCGGGCGTGCCGTCGACCGCGTTGGCATCGACGATGCTGCGCAGCGCGAGCGTCAGCGTCCCGCCCTGGCGTGCGGCCGAGAGCGTGGCGACCTGGTCGGGCCGGAGCTCGAGCGTGACGGTCTTGCCGACCACGGCGTTCTGGCCGTCCTTTTCCTTCGGCGCCTGGTCGATCGCGAGCACGCGGATATTGGTGAGGATGACCTCGGACAAAACGAGGTCGTTGCCGCCGGTCGGACCGTTGTCGCCATCCGGATTCTTCAGGCGGCGGGTCAGCACGATGTCGACGCGGTCATTCGGAAGGATGAAGCCGCCTGCGCCGGTTTCGGCGGAAATCTCGGTGGAAACGGCGCGCATTCCGGACGGCAGAATTGCGGCCATGAAGCCGGAGCCCTCGGCCCTGACCAGCTTCTGCTCGCGGATCGGCTCGCCCTGCATCAGAGGCACGCGTGCGATCGAGCCGGCGATCTGGGTCTGCGCCTCCGGCCTGCTGTCGCGGCGGATGAAGGCGCTGCTCGCGGTCGCCGCCGGCCAGGCCTGCCATTGCAGGTCGTCGGGCTTGACGGCTTGGCCAAGCTGGATGTCGTTCTTCGCGACGAGGACCTCGACCGTCGGCAGCTTCTCGGCAACGGACAGGACAGGCGCGGGCGCGTTCTGGTAGCCGCTCGCCAGATACGCAGCGACGCCGCCGGCGCCCAGCGCAATGACGAGAACGACAATGCGTGCGGTATTCATACTCTTCTACTCTTACGCGGGGTACTCGAACCGCACCTGGCGTGTTCCCCCGTGTCGATGAGTAGGGAGTAAAAGTATAAGGGGTGTTGCGAGGCGGAACGCGCGCGTCAGTCGCGATGCCGGATTTCGGCAGATGGTGAACGCGGCGTTATTCGACCGGCCCGCGGCTCCGTAGTTTAACGCAGTTTGACACGCGCGTCCGCGTGAGGCGCGGGGGCACCATGGTGAACGGGTGGTTAGCGCGCAGCGCGAGGTCGCCGCGCGCATCCGGGCCGCAAGAAGCTACTTCTTACGCTTGTGCTCGATCACGTCCCAGATCTTCGCCGCGACGTCGGGGCCGCCGAGCCGCGCGATGGCGCGGATGCCCGTCGGTGAGGTCACGTTGATCTCGGTGAGGTTGCCGTTGATGACGTCGATGCCGACGAACAACAGGCCGCGCTGGCGCAGCGCCGGGCCGAGCGTCGCACAGATCTCGCGTTCGCGCGGCGTGAGCTCGGTCTCCTGTGCCGCCCCACCGCGCACCATGTTGGAGCGCAGGTCGTCAGTGGCCGGCACGCGGTTCACCGCGCCGGCGAACTCGCCGTCGACCAGGATGATGCGCTTGTCCCCGTGCTTCACCTCCGGGATGAATTGCTGGATCACCCAGGGCTCCTTGAAAGTGACCGAGAACATGTCGAACAGCGAGCCGAAATTCATGTCCTGCGGCATCACGCGGAACACCGCCGCGCCGCCATGTCCGTGCAGCGGCTTCATCACGACGGCGCCGTGCCTGTCGCGAAACGCATTGATCTCGTCGAGGTCGCGCGAGATCAGCGTCGGCGGCATCAGCTGCGGAAAATTCATCACGAACAGCTTCTCCGGCGCGTTGCGCACCGAGGCGGGATCGTTGACCACCAGCGTCTTCGGATGGATGCGCTCCAGGAAATGCGTCGAGGTGATGTAGGCGAGGTCGAACGGCGGGTCCTGGCGCAGCAGCACCACGTCGAAGCCGTTCAGCGCTTCGCGCCTGGGCTCTCCGAGAGTGAAGTGATTGCCGGGCTCGTCGCGCACGGTCAGGAGCTGAACCGGTGCGACCAGTTCATCGCCGACCATCGAGAGCTTGTCGGGCGTGTAATAGGACAGGCCATGACCGCGCTTCTGCGCCTCCAGAAGCAGCGCAAAGGTGGAATCGCCCTTGATGTTGATGCGGGCAATGGGGTCCATCTGGACGGCGACGTTGAGCTTCATGGTCTGCCTTTCAGGTCGAGGCGTCGAATGCCGCCAACACATGGCGCGGAAGCGAGCGCGGCGCAATCAGCATGGCGTCGAATCGCAATTCGAATTCGGCATGCTCGGGATGCGCCACGAGCCAGCCTTGCGCGGCGTCGATGATGCGCTGCTGCTGGCGGGGCGTCACGGCGAACGCGGCGTCGTCCAGGCTCGCCCGCGCCTTGACCTCGACGAAGGCGATCAAATTGCGTCGGCGCGCCACGATGTCGATCTCGCCATGCGGGGTGCGGTAGCGCTTGGCGAGGATGCGGTAGCCCTTGGCCATCAGATAGGCCGCGGCGCGGCTCTCGGCGGAGATGCCGGTGCGAAACGCGGCGACGCGCTCGGGCGAGGCGACCTTTGGTTCCCGGGGGTTCTCAGTCTTCGCCATCGCCGCCTCGCAGATCCTTCGCGAGCTCGAGCGCGCGGGCATAGACCTCGCGGCGCGGCCGCCCCGAGAGCGCCACCGCGTGCGCCACGGCGTCCTTCACGGTGTGAGCGGCAAGCTGCTCGCGCAAGAGATCGTCGAGTGCGTCCGATGCCAGCACCTCGGCGTCGGCTGCAGGCGGGCCGATCACCAGGACGAATTCGCCGCGCGTCTCAGGCGCGTCGGCCTGCCGCGCGAATTCGGCCAGAGGCGCACGCCTGACCTCTTCGTGCAATTTCGTCAGCTCGCGGCAGACTGCGGCTTCCCGCTCGCCCATGATCTCGGCGAGGTCGGTCAGGGTGGCCTGCATCCGATTGCCCGATTCGAACATCACCAGCGTGGCGTCGATACGTGCAAGCTCGGCCAGGCGAGCGCGGCGCGCGGCGGATTTCGCCGGCAAGAAGCCCTCGAAGAAAAAGCGATCGGTCGGCAGCGCGGCGACCGACAGGGCTGCCAGCACCGAGGACGGGCCGGGCAGCGCATGCACCGCATGGCCGGCGGCGCAGACCTCGCGCACCAGCTTGAAACCGGGATCGGAAATCAGAGGCGTGCCCGCGTCGGAGACCAGCGCGACCGAGCCGCCAGCCGCGAGCGCTTCCAGAATCTTTGGTCGCGCGGCTTCGGCGTTGTGCTCGTGATATTGCTTGAGCTGGGCCGCAATGGCGTAGCGCTCCGTCAGGCGCCGCGTGATGCGGGTGTCCTCGCAGAAGATGACATCGACGCCGGCGAGCGTCTGCAGCGCGCGCAGCGTGATGTCGCCGAGATTGCCGATGGGGGTTGCGACCAGGTGGAGGCCCGGTGCGGCCTTCGACGCCGTGAGCCGATGGGCATCGATGGAGAAACCGCGCGGGGCGGCGTCCTGAGCTTCTGACGTATTTATCGGAGCCGGGTTTGCGCGCATAATGGGTCAACTTAGGCATGATCCGCAGGGCTGGGAACCGGCTGGCTGAAAAAGATGGTGCCGAGGTGGGGCGGATAACGGACGGGAATGTGATCGATCAAGATCACGCGGGGCGGGAATGGGGACCTTCGCGCCATATTCACGACGGAAACGCCGCCTTGATGCTGAACGAAGACGGCGAGCAGTTGCCGGGACGGGGAGGCTTCCGCGTTAAGCGGTTATTATCCTTTTGTTTCGGTTAACTATTCGCCGACTATATGCCTGAATCCGCGGCCTGTGTCGCGGAAGGAATGTCATGAGCGGCTGGCGACGGCCGGTCAGAAGAGAAGCTGCCATGGTGGGCCCGCGTCATCCAAAGTCTCCCGTTCCGGGGTTCCGCTCGTCGGGAGCGACCCGGCGGAGTGCGCTCGGCCTGTTGCTCGGCGCGCCCGTGCTGTCGGCCTGCGCCGGCGTGCAGCAAAGCCTCAGCCAATTCTCCAATCCGTTCTCGAGTTCCGCGCCGCCGGCCCAGCCGGCAGGTCCGCAGCAACAGGCCACGACCGCCGGCACCGGCGGCGTGAAGGTCGGCCTGATCCTGCCGCTCTCGGCGGCCGGCAATGCCGGCCTCGCCGCGCAATCCATGCGCAACGCCGCCGAGATGGCTCTGGCCGAGTTCCAGAATCCGAACATCCAGCTCCTGATCAAGGACGACAATGGCAGCCCCCAAGGCGCGCAAGCCGGTGCGCAGCAGGCGGTCGACGAAGGCGCCGAGATCATCCTGGGGCCGCTGTTTGCACAGTCCGTGCCGGCCGTGGCGCAGGTCGCGCGCACGCGCGGCATTTCCGTCATCGCCTTCTCGACCGATTCCAGCATCGCCGGACGCGGTGTCTATCTCCTGAGCTTCCTGCCGGAGTCCGACGTCAACCGCATTATCGAATATTCCGCCAGCATCGGAAAGCGATCCGTCGCCGTGCTGGTGCCCGACAATGCCTATGGCAATGTCGTCGAGGCCGCGGTGAAGGCGGCAGTGCCGCGGCGCGGCGGGCGCATCGTCGCGTTCGAGAGATATGGCGCCGACCGCGCCACCCCGGCGCGCACCGTGGCGCAGCAGCTTGGCAGCGCGGATGCGCTGTTCATCGCCGACGACGGCGATGCCGTCGTGACGGTGGCGGATGCCATGACGGCGGCAGGCTCAAACCTGCGCAACATCCAGCTGCTCGGTACCGGGCTGTGGGACAATCCGCGCGTCTATGCGAGCCCGGCGCTTCAGGGCGGCCTCTACGCCGCGCCCGACCCGGCCGGCTTCCGCGCCTTCTCGGGCCGCTACCGTACCAAATACGGCGCAGAGCCGATCCGCACCGCGACGCTCGCCTATGACGCGGTCGCTCTCGTCGCCGCGCTCGCGCGCACGCAAGGCACCACGCGCTTCTCGTCCGACGTGCTCACCAATCCTTCCGGCTTCGCCGGCATCGACGGCCTGTTCCGCTTCCGCGCCGACGGCACGAACGAGCGCGGGCTCGCGGTGATGAAGGTGACGCAAGGTGGCGGTGTTGCGGTCGCGGGCTCACCGAAGAGCTTTGGGGCGTGATGGTTTACCTCTCCCGCAAGCGGGCGAGGGAGCGCTGATTTAGGCGCTCAGGCTTACGCCGCCAGATCCGCGACCACCGCATCCAGCACCGGGAATCCGCTGCTGGTCACGCGCAGGCGGCCCGTCGGGTCCACCGTGATCGCGCCTTCCTCGCGCAGCAGCGCGATGCGCTTGGGGTCGAGCGGGCGACCCGAAAGGGCCTTGTAGCGCTCGGGGTCGATGCCTTCAGCGAGGCGCAACCCCATCAGCAGGAATTCGTCGGCGCGCTCCTCGCTGTTGAGCAGCTCGTCGGTGACGATGCCATGGCCACCGGTCTCGACCCGCATCAGCCAGGCTTCGGGGCGCTTCTCGGTGGCGATGGCGTGCCGCACGCCCTCGATGTCGAGGCGGCCGTGCGCGCCGGGGCCGATGCCGGCATATTCCTCGCCGCGCCAGTAGACCAGATTGTGCCGGCACTCGGCGCCTCGGCGGGCGTGGTTGGAGATCTCGTAGGCTGGCAGACCGAGCTTGTCGCAGGTCTCCTGCGTGACGTCG
Source organism: Bradyrhizobium sp. in8p8 (assembly GCF_000426845.1). Classification (GTDB taxonomy): domain Bacteria; phylum Pseudomonadota; class Alphaproteobacteria; order Rhizobiales; family Xanthobacteraceae; genus Bradyrhizobium; species Bradyrhizobium japonicum_C. Next base: position 279,449 of record NZ_AUGD01000003.1, read on the forward strand.
TAGAGCGCGCGCGCGACCGCCTCGTCCGGCGTCTTCAATTTACCGGCCTTGTGCAGGCCGAAGAACGGCGTGCCTTCCTCGATCGTCAATTGGTAGAGCGACAGGTGCTCGGCCGCTTCATCCATCGCAAGACGCAGCTCGTCGGCCCACATCGCCGGCGTCTGGTCGGGGCGGGCGTAGATCAGGTCGAACGAATAGCGGTCGAACGAGCGGCGCGCGATGGCGACGGCATCCAGCGCCTCTCGCGCGCTGTGCATGCGACCCAGCGCCTTCAGCGAGGCATCGTCGAGTGCCTGGACGCCGAGCGACACGCGATTGACGCCGGCGCTGCGATAGCCTGCGAAGCGCGTGGCCTCGACGCTGGTCGGGTTCGCCTCCAGCGTCACTTCGACGTCGCTGGCGACGGTCCAGTGCTTGCCGATCGCGTCGAGCACCGCGCCGACCGTTGCAGGCTGCATCAAGGACGGCGTGCCGCCGCCGAGGAAGATCGAGGTGACTTGGCGGCCGGGCGCACGCTCGGCGGTCGTTGCGATCTCGCGAGCAAAAGCGGAGGCGAACCTCGCCTCGTCGATCGCGGCGTGGCGGACATGGCTGTTGAAGTCGCAATAGGGGCACTTCGACAGGCAGAACGGCCAGTGCACGTAGACGCCGAAGGCCTCGGATCCTTGTTTCGACGCGTTTTCCTGGCGCGAACCGGTATCCACTTCGCTCGAAAACGCTCTAGCGCGGCTCAAGGCAGATCTCCGCCAGTTTGACGAAGGCGCGGGCGCGGTGCGAAAGGCCGAGACCGAGCGGCGGCAGGCCGTGCTTTTCGATGCTGGTCATCTCGCCAAAGGTGCGCGTGTGACCATCGGGCAGAAACATCGGGTCATAACCAAATCCGGCATTTCCGCGCGGCGGCCAGATCAGCGTTCCGTCGACGCGGGCCTCGACCTCTTCGAGGTGGTCGTCGGGCCAGGCGACGCAGAGCGCGGAAACGAAGTGCGCCGTGCGCTTGTCCGGCGTGGTGGCGCCGCGCTCCTGCAACAGGCGCTCGATCTGCGCCATCGCCGCGTTGAAATCCTTGGAGGGGCCGGCCCAGCGCGCGCTGTAGATTCCGGGCGCGCCGTCGAGCGCGTCGACGACGATGCCGGAATCATCGGCGAAGGCGGGAAGCTTGGTTGCCTGCGCCGCCGCGATCGCCTTGATCGCGGCGTTGCTGCGGAAATCGTTGCCGGTCTCTTCGGGCTCGGTCAGGCCGAGCTCGCCGGCCGATACCGCCGCGATACCGTACGGCGCAAGCAGCTCCTTCATCTCGGCGAGCTTGCCGGGATTGTGGGTCGCGATGACGAGCTTGTCCGTGATTCGGCGGTGCATGGCCTATTGACTACGCCACAGCCAGTTTCTGCAAGTCCACCAGACGCGCGACGCCCTTGCGGGCCAGCGCCATGAGCGCCAGGAGCTCGGCTTCCGTGAACGGTTCGCGTTCCGCGGTACCCTGCACCTCGATGATGCGGCCATCGCCCGTCATCACGAAATTGGCGTCCGTCTCGGCTTCCGAATCCTCGGCATAGTCGAGATCGAGCACCGGCGTGCCGTTGTAGATGCCGCAGGAGATCGCGGCGACGTTGTCGCGCAGCACGTTGGCCTTGACCATGTTGCGCGCCTTCATCCAGTTGATGCAGTCGGCAAGCGCGACCCATGCGCCGGTGATCGAGGCCGTGCGGGTGCCGCCGTCGGCCTGAAGCACGTCGCAATCGACCGTGACCTGGCGCTCGCCGAGCGCTTCGAGATTGATGATGGTGCGAAGCGAGCGGCCGATCAGGCGCTGGATCTCGACCGTGCGGCCGCTTTGCTTGCCGGCGGAGGCCTCGCGGCGGGTGCGCTCCGAGGTCGCGCGCGGCAGCATGCCGTATTCGGCGGTGACCCAGCCGCGCCCCTGGCCTTTCAGCCACGGCGGCAGGCGGTCCTCCAGCGTGGCGGTGACCAGCACATGGGTGTCGCCGAACTTCACCAGGCAGGAACCTTCCGCATATTTGACCACGCCCCGCTCCAGCGTCACGGGGCGCAGTTCGTCGGGCGCACGGCGGCTTGGCCGCATGGGAATCCTCCAAAACTCGCGGGAAAGGCTGCTGGCGGTGCTTGTAGGTGCGGCAGGGATGGGCGGCAAGGCTTTTTCACCCCTGGAGGCCGCAAACGCCGCGCTTGTCAGAAGCGGTCCGGATGGACAAATTACGAGCACCTGAGAGGAGTTGCCGTCTGTGGCCCATCACGATCCGATCCATCTGATCGCGCCGCGCGCAGGCCTTGCCCAGCTCAACGAGCGTTCCCGCGACATCTTTCGTCAAATTGTCGAAAGCTATCTCGCGACCGGCGAGCCGGTGGGCTCGCGCAATATTTCCCGCCTGATCGCCATGCCGCTGTCGCCGGCCTCGGTCCGCAACGTCATGGCCGATCTGGAACAGCTCGGCCTGATCTATGCGCCCCACACCTCCGCCGGCCGGCTGCCGACGGAATTGGGGCTGCGCTTCTTCGTCGACGCCCTGATGCAGGTCGGCGACCTCAACGAGGCCGAGCGGCAGTCGATCCAGAGCCAGCTCTCCTCCGTCGGCGAGGCGCAGTCGGTCGAGGCGGCGCTGGACCAGGCCCTGATGCGGCTGTCGGGCCTGACCCGCGCCGCAGCCGTCGTGTTGACGCCAAAATCCAATGCGCGGCTGAAGCATATCGAGTTCGTCCGCCTGGAACCGGAGAAGGCGCTGGTGATCCTCGTCGGCGAGGACGGCCAGGTCGAAAACCGCGTGCTGACGCTGCCGCCCGGAGTTCCCTCCTCGGCACTCGCCGAGGCCGGCAATTTCCTCAATTCCCGCATCCGCGGCCGCACGCTGGCCGAGGCGCGGCTCGAGCTCGAGACTGCTCTCGGCGCGGCGCGCGCCGAGCTGGATCAGCTGACGCAAAAAGTGATCTCGGCCGGCATCGCCAGCTGGTCCGGCGGCGAGAACGAGGATCGCCAGCTCATCGTCCGCGGCCATGCCAATCTGCTCGAAGATCTGCACGCGCTGGAGGACCTGGAGCGGGTGCGCCTGCTGTTCGACGATCTCGAGACCAAGCGCGGCGTCATCGACCTGCTCGGCCGGGCCGAAACCGCTGAGGGTGTGCGCATCTTCATCGGCAGCGAGAACAAGCTGTTCTCGCTGTCGGGATCGTCCACCATCATCTCGCCCTATCGGGATGCCGCCGGCCACATCGTCGGCGTCCTCGGCGTGATTGGCCCGACGCGACTGAATTATGCCCGCGTGATCCCGACCGTGGACTACGCCGCACGGATCGTCAGCCGCCTTCTGGGGGGCTGACCGGCGTTTCCGCCGATCACGGGCGCTTGATTTTCGCGAGTTTAGGCACGATATCCGGGCCAACATCCCTGAAACAGTTCGAGATTAGAGCCGATGACCGAGCAAGACCGGCAACCTCAAGACACGACTGCAGCGACCGGCGAGCCCGTGGTGTCGAAACCCTACATCATGCCGGACGATCCCGAGCCCGGTTCGGTCGAGACGTTGCAGAAGGAAGCGGCTGAAGCGCGCGACCGCATGCTGCGGACGCTGGCCGAGATGGAAAATCTGCGCAAGCGCACCAGCAAGGAAGTCGCCGACGCCCGCCTCTACGGCATCACCGGCTTTGCCCGCGACGTGCTCGACATCGCCGACAATCTCCAGCGCGCGCTCGATGCCGTCCCGGCGGAGGCGCGCGCCAATGCCGATGCCGGCCTGAAGGGGCTGATCGAAGGCGTCGAGCTCACCGAGCGCTCGCTGCACAGCGCGCTCGAGAAGCACGGTGTCAAGAAACTCGATCCCCAGGGGCAGAAGTTCGATCCGAATTTCCATCAGGCGATGTTCGAAGTGCCTGATGCCTCGGTGCCGTCGGGCACCGTCGTGCAGATCATGCAGGCCGGCTACACGATCGGCGAGCGCGTGCTGCGCCCGGCGCTGGTCGGCGTTGCCAAGGGCGGCGCGAAGGCGGCGCCCGCGGCCAACAACAATGAGTCGAGCGGCGCGCCGAACTGAGTCTCGGATCCCGATGGTGAGGAGCCGCGCGTTAGCGCGGCGCGCGTCCCGAAGGGTTATCCTTTCGGCTGAATCCCGTCGCGCACGGCGCGGAATCGGGTGAAGGCGGGCAGCCACTGCTCGCGCGGGGCGCTGGCGATGATGCGCAGCGAGGCGCCGCCGCTCGAGAAGCGGATCCACTGCACCACGGTCACGGGGATCTTGTCCTTGCCGCTGACGCCGTCGATCCGGGTCTCGAAGCCCTGCTGGCCGTTGATGCGGATCGGCTCGGACATGGTGATGCGCGATTCGCGCACGCCGGGAATCTGCAGTGCCGCCTCCTGCGCGAAGCGGGCGCGGTCGTCGGGCTGCTGCGGGGTCGCGCCGATCACGCCTAGAATCATGAACGGCTTCGACTCGTAACCGATGCTCTCATCGCCGTCGGCCAGGATGATGCTCGAGCCCGGCGCGAGCGTCCGGATATCCTTGAAGTCGGCCAGATCGGTGATCTTGAACGGCATCAGCGCGATCTGCTCTTCCGCCGAGACCTGCCTGCGGGTGACGGTGCTCGCGAACATCTGCCGCACCGCTTCATCCGTGTAGATCTTGGTCGCATTCTCCGGAATTTGCACCGCGACATAACCGGAGAACCCGGCGCCCGGCACGATCATCGAATAGCGCTTCACCGGAGTATCGCCGGCCTTACCACTCTCGGTGGTGAAATAGGCCAGGCCCGCGGGCGTTTCGATCTTGTCCTGCTTGACGCCATTGACGCCGGCGGGACCGGAGTTGAAGGCGCTCGCGACCTCGCCATAGGCCGCCGGCGGCAACTCGGTGATCAGCACTTTGACGCTGCCGTCCTCGCTCTCGAAGCCCGGAAAGCTCTTGGCCGTGCTGAGCCCGATCAACGGCACCATGCCGAGACGCAAGCCGGGCGGGAAGACGGCGTCGGCGGCGAAGGCCGGAAACGCTGTTGCGGCGAGGAGGGCGAGCGCGGCGAGGGGGCGGATCAGCTTCATGGGCACTCTGATTGGTTCACATTGAGGCCGTTCGATGGTCGGCTACCGGGCCGCTTTGTCGCGCGAAGCAGCTGCACCGGTTCTCCGGCCGGTCCGCCTTTTAGCGGGTTTGGCCTCGCCGCGACAGGGCGGGCCGGTTGCGGTAGCGGGGGCTTGCCGAAGGGCGAACCTGTTAATAATTCCTCACCCGCAAGGGCGGTGGAGCCCGGATATCATCTTCCAAAACCCGATGTTTTCGCGGCACAAACGTAGGTTCGGTCCTTGCGGGCCCCTACCCCCCTCCTATATGAGCCTCAATCATCGCAATATCGCGGATGTTTGATCTTAGGGGGTTTCGGTTCGGGTGCCTTCTGGGCCCAGCCAACCTGCCGCAAAAAGAAGGATATCAGGACCATGGGAAAGGTCATTGGGATCGACCTCGGCACCACGAATTCGTGCGTCGCCGTGATGGATGGCAAGAACGCCAAAGTCATCGAGAATTCCGAAGGCATGCGCACGACGCCGTCGATCGTCGCCGTCACCGATGACGGTGAGCGCCTCGTCGGCCAGCCGGCCAAGCGCCAGGCCGTCACCAATCCCGAGCGCACCTTCTTCGCCGTGAAGCGCCTCATCGGCCGCCGCTACGACGACCCGATGGTCGAGAAGGACAAGAAGCTCGTCCCGTACAAGATCGTGAAGGCTTCCAACGGCGATGCCTGGGTCGAGGCCGACGGCCAGACCTACTCGCCCTCGCAGGTCTCGGCGTTCATCCTGCAGAAGATGAAGGAGACCGCGGAGGCCCATCTCGGCCAGAAGGTCGACCAGGCCGTCATCACCGTTCCCGCCTACTTCAACGACGCCCAGCGCCAGGCGACGAAAGACGCCGGCAAGATCGCGGGCCTCGAAGTGCTGCGCATCATCAACGAGCCGACCGCGGCTGCGCTCGCCTATGGCCTGGACAAGACCAAGGCCGGCACGATCGCCGTCTATGACCTCGGCGGCGGCACCTTCGATATCTCCATCCTCGAGATCGGCGACGGCGTGTTCGAGGTGAAGTCGACCAACGGCGACACCTTCCTCGGCGGCGAAGATTTCGACATGCGCCTCGTGGGCTATCTCGCCGATGAATTCCAGAAGGAGCAGGGCATCAACCTGCGCAACGACAAGCTCGCCTTGCAGCGTCTGAAGGAAGCCGCTGAAAAGGCCAAGATCGAGCTGTCCTCGACGACGCAGACCGAGATCAACCTGCCCTTCATCACCGCGGACCAGACCGGCCCGAAGCATCTGACGATGAAGCTCACCCGCGCCAAGTTCGAGGCGCTGGTCGATGACCTCATCCAGAAGACCGTCGAGCCCTGCCGCAAAGCGCTGAAGGATGCCGGCGTCACCGCCGGTGAGATCGGCGAGGTCGTTCTGGTCGGCGGCATGTCGCGCATGCCGAAGGTCCAGGAGGTCGTGAAGCAGCTGTTCGGCAAGGAGCCGCACAAGGGTGTCAACCCGGACGAGGTCGTGGCGATCGGCGCTGCGATCCAGGCCGGCGTGCTCCAGGGCGACGTCAAGGACGTTCTGCTGCTCGACGTGACCCCGCTGTCGCTGGGCATCGAGACGCTGGGCGGCGTGTTCACCCGCATCATCGACCGCAACACCACGATCCCGACCAAGAAGAGCCAGGTGTTCTCGACGGCTGAAGACAATCAGAATGCCGTCACCATCCGCGTCTTCCAGGGCGAGCGTGAGATGGCGGCCGACAACAAGATGCTCGGCCAGTTCGATCTGATGGGCATTCCGCCGGCCCCGCGCGGCATGCCGCAGATCGAGGTGACCTTCGACATCGACGCCAACGGCATCGTCAACGTCTCGGCCAAGGACAAGGCCACGGGCAAGGAGCAGCAGATCCGCATCCAGGCCTCCGGTGGTCTGTCGGAAGCCGACATCGAGAAGATGGTCAAGGACGCCGAGGCCAATGCCGAGGCGGACAAGAAGCGCCGCGAGGCCGTGACCGCCAAGAACGAGGCCGATGGCCTGGTGCATTCGACCGAGAAGGCGCTTGCCGAGCACGGTTCGAAGGTCGCCGAGAGCGAGCGCCGCGCCATCGAGGACGCCGTCAGCGATCTCAAGGAAGCGCTGAAGGGCGACGACGCCGAGGCGATCAAGGCCAAGACCCAGACGCTGGCCCAGGCTTCGATGAAGCTCGGCGAGGCCATGTACAAGCAGCAGGCCGAAGCCGACGCCAAGAAGGATGCGGCCCAGGACGACGTCGTCGACGCGGAATTCACCGAAGTCGACGACGACAAGAACAACAAGAAGTCCGCTTAAGCCCCGAGAGGGTGATCATGCGGGCGGCTTGGACCCCACACGCGCTATCGGCCTCCTCCCTCGCGGGGGAGGCCACCGTGTCGGGCTCGGGACGAGTGCCCGTTGCGACCGATCAATTCCCCATCGTAATGCTGGACGCCGCCATGCTGTCCTCTGCCGCAAGGCAGGAGGCTGCCCATATAGCCGCGTGGCGACGTCGTTTCGCTCCGACTTGAAATCGCGATTGGATAGACCGAGCTCAACATGTCCACGTCCACCAAGCGCTGCTATTACGAGACCCTGGAAGTCGAACGCGATGCCGATGAAGGCAAGCTGAAATCGTCGTTCCGCAAGCTGGCGATGAAATTCCATCCCGACCGCAATCCGGGGGATGAGACCAGCGAGGTCAAGTTCAAGGAAATCAACGAGGCCTACGAGGTCCTGAAGGACAAGGACAAGCGCGCCGCCTATGACCGCTACGGCCATGCCGCGTTCGAGCAGGGCGGCGGTTTTGGCGGCGCTGCAGGTTTCGGCGCGGGCTTCGCCTCCTCTTTCTCCGACATTTTCGAAGACCTGTTCGGCATGGCCGGACAGCGCGGCCGCGGCGGCCGCGAGCGCGGGGCCGACCTGCGCTACAACATGGAAATCACGCTCGAGGAAGCCTTTGGCGGCAAGACTGCGCAGATCGAGATTCCAGTCTCGGTCACCTGCGAGGCTTGTTCAGGCACCGGTGCCAAGGCCGGCACCAAGCCGAAGACTTGCTCGACCTGCGGCGGCGCGGGCCGCGTGCGGCAGTCGCAGGGCTTCTTCACGCTGGAGCGTACGTGTCCCGGTTGCCAGGGGCGCGGCCAGATGATCGAGGATGCCTGCCCGTCCTGCGCGGGCCAGGGACGCGTCACGCGCGAGCGTACGCTGTCGGTCAACATTCCCCAGGGCGTCGAGGACGGCACGCGGATCAGGCTCGCCGGCGAGGGCGAGGCCGGCGTCCGCGGCGGACCGCCCGGCGATCTCTACATCTTCCTCTCGCTGGCCCAGCACCAGTTCTTCCAGCGCGACGGCGCCGATCTGCATTGCCGTGTGCCGATCTCGATGGTGACCGCCGCTCTCGGCGGCGAATTCGAGGTGCCGACGATCGAGAAGAGCAAGACGAAGGTCAAGGTGCCGCCAGGAACCCAATCGGGTCGCCGATTCCGCATCGCATCAAAGGGCATGCCGGTGCTGCGCTCGCGCCAGATGGGCGACATGTACGTTCAGGTCGTGGTCGAGACCCCGCAGAACCTCACCAAGAAGCAGCAGGAATTGCTGGCCGAATTCGAGAAACTCTCCTCCGGCAATACGCAGCCGGAATCCGAGGGCTTCTTCGCCAAGGTCAAGGATTTCTTCGGTAATCGGGCAAACTGACTCGTCTTGACCGTGCCGCCTTCGGCCTATACGTCTTTATGACCATTTTCTGACACGCCGCGGTCCCGCGGTCCCGTCCGGTCCCGACATGCCATTGCCATCGTCCGCGCGTGCGTTGAAGAAGCCTCGTCTTGATGACGAGGTGCGCTTTCTCAGGTCGTGGATCGAAAAGCCGCTGCACATGGGCGCAGTGATGCCGTCAGGCAAGCTGCTGGCGCGGACCATGGCTCACTACGTCGATGTCGACTCCGACGCACCGGTCGTCGAGCTCGGACCCGGTACCGGCGCCATCACCTCCGCGCTGATCGAGCGCGGCGTGGACCAGAAGCGTCTCGTCCTCGTCGAATACAATCCCGGCTTTTGCGCGCTGCTGCGCGACCGCTACCCGCAGGCCAAGGTTGTGCAGGGCGACGCCTACCGCCTGCGCGACACGCTCTGGAACGTCTTGAGTGCGCCGGCTGGCGCGGTCGTTTCGGGCCTGCCGCTCGTCACAAAGCCGATGCTGACGCGGTTGCGGCTCATCCGCGACGCCTTCGCGGCGCTCGCGCCCGGTGCGCCGTTCATCCAATTTACTTATGCGGTGGTGCCGCCCATCCCGAAATCGCTGCCCGGCGTGTCCACAGAGGCGTCGGAACGGATCTGGATGAACCTTCCGCCCGCGCGCGTCTGGGTGTATCGCAAGGACTAATTCCGCCGGCGGCCTTCCTTGCACGGCGGGCTCGTTTCGCCGAACGCGTGGGATTGGATGTCGGCTCCCAAGATCCTGATCATTCCCGGCTCGCTGCGCACCGGCTCGCACAATGCGAAGCTTGCAGCCGTTGCCGCCTATGAATTCGCTCAGGCCGGCGTCGACGTCACCCGCATTTCGCTCGCCGATTTTCCGCTGCCGATCTATGACGGCGATCTTCAAGCCAAATCCGGCGTGCCCAAGCACGCCATCAATCTCAAGCGCATGATCGGCGCCCATCATGGGGTGCTGTTCGTCACGCCGGAATACAACGCCTCGGTGCCGCCGCTACTCAAGAATGCGATCGACTGGGTCAGCCGCGTGCACGAGCTGCACGAGGCGCGCGGCGAGGTGTTCCGCAACCGCGTCTTCGCGCTCGCCGGCGCGTCACAGAGCCGGCTTGGAGCAGCCCGCGCGCTCCAGGCCTTGCGGCTGATCCTCTCCTCCTGCCAAGCCAACGTGATTGCCAGCCAGCTCACGCTCGCCTTTGCCGACCAGGCCTATGACGATATGGACAGGCTGAAGAACGAGAACGATATCGCCGCGCTGAAGGAGCTTGTGCGACAATTGATCGACGTTTCCCAACGCATGATGTGAGGTGACATGAGGCCAGCCGAGATCGTCCCCAAGGACCGCCTGATCGTTGCGCTCGATCTGCCGAGCGTTGATGCCGCGGAGGCGATGATAGCGAAGCTCGGCGACAGCGTCTCGTTCTACAAGATCGGCTATCAGCTCGCTTATGCCGGCGGCCTGCCGCTGATCGGCAAGCTCGCCGACAGGGGCAAGAAGGTGTTTGCCGATCTCAAGATGCACGACATCGGCAATACGGTGACACGCGGCGTGGAGAGCGTGGCCAAGCTGGGCGCCACCTTCGTCACCGTGCACGCCTATCCGCAGACCATGAAGGGCGCCGTCGAAGGCCGCGGCGGCGCCGCCCTGAAGATCCTCGCCGTCACGGTGCTGACGTCCTACAACGACGACGATTTGCATGCGGCCGGCTATCGGCTCAGCGTGTCGGAGCTGGTCGAGGCACGCGCGCAGCAGGCTCAGGTGCTCGGCGTCGACGGCCTGGTGTCCTCGCCAGAGGAGGTCGGGAGCCTGCGCAAGATCGTCGGTCACCAGATGAGCCTCGTCACCCCCGGCATTCGTCCGGCCGGCGCAGCCAGCGGCGACCAGAAGCGCATCATGACACCGGGCCGTGCGATCACTGCGGGGGCGGATTATCTCGTCGTCGGGCGCCCGGTGGTGGAAGCGGCGGACCCAAAGGCGGCCGCTGAAGCTATCCAAGAAGAGATCGCCGAGGCGCTCGGCTAACCTCCAACACAACAGGGAGAAGAACGATGGCAAAGGGCTACTGGATCGGGCGTGTCGACGTGAGCAATGACGAAGGCTACAAGCCCTACGCGGTCGCCAACGGTCCGATCTTCAAGAAATGGGGCGGCCGTTTCGTTGTCCGCGCCGGCAAGTTCACCACCGTCGAAGGCGCCAGCCGCACCCGTAACGTCGTGATCGAATTCCCGGACTACGAGACCGCGCTGGCCTGCTACAACTCGCCGGAATACCAGGCCAACATCAAGGTGCGCCAGCCGCACTCGATCGCCGACCTCATCATCATCGAGGGCTATGACGGCCCGCAGCCGCAGGACGGCTGAGGCATCCTGTCATTTCGGGATGGTCCGAAGGACCAGACTTCAGGTGCGCATCGCGCACCGGGGACTCTCCAGATTTCGGGTTCGATGCTGCGCATCGCCCCGGAATGACCATTTGCGTTTGATTCCCCTCGGTTGCCGGAACTGCCTGCCCCCGCTACAACGGCTCCGAAGAGGATCACACCATGTCCGACATGCGCTTGATTGTTGCTGGGGCCGGCGGCCGGATGGGCCGGGCGCTGGTGCGGGCGATTGCCGAGAGCAAGGGCGCGGTGCTGGCCGGTGCGCTGGAAGCGCCGGGCTCGGAGCTGCTCGGCAAGGATGCCGGCGTGCTCGCAGGCCTGCCGGCCAACGGCATCAAGCTGTCCGCCGATCTCTGGGCCATGTCCAGGGAGGCCGACGGCATCCTCGACTTCACCATACCGGCGGCGACGATCGCCAATGTCGCGATCGCGGCCGAGCGCGGCATCGTGCATGTCATCGGCACGACCGGGCTGTCCGGCTCCGACAATGCGGTGATCAAGAGCGTCACGAACCGCGCGGTGGTGGTGCAATCCGGCAATATGAGCCTCGGTGTCAACCTGCTCGCTGCGGTGGTCAAGCGCGTCGCCAAGGCGCTCGATCAGAACTTCGACATCGAGATCGTCGAAACACATCACCGCATGAAGGTCGACGCGCCCTCGGGCACGGCGCTGATGCTCGGCCAGGCCGCAGCCAGCGGCCGCGGCGTCACGCTCGACGACCATTCCGAGCGTGGGCGTGACGGCATCACCGGTGCCCGCAGGCCGGGCAATATCGGTTTCGCCTCCTTGCGCGGCGGCACCGTGGCTGGCGATCACAGCGTCACTTTCCTCGGTCCGTTCGAGCGCCTGACGCTGTCGCATCAGGCCGAGGATCGCATGCTGTTCGCCCATGGGGCGCTGAAGGCGGCGCTGTGGGCGCACGGCAAGCAGCCGGGGCACTATTCCATGGCCGACGTGCTCGGCCTGTCCGACATCTGAACACCGAGCATGACCCGGAAAAGCGTGACGCGGTTTCCGACAAGGTCATGCTCAGAACATGAAACCAAACGGAAAGCAGTTGATGAGCGAACGTCTTCTCGTGCTCGTGCGCCACGGCCAGAGCGAATGGAATCTGAAGAACCTGTTCACGGGTTGGAAGGACCCCGACCTCACCGAGCTCGGCGTGAACGAAGCCAAGGAAGCCGGCCGCAAGCTGAAGGCGCAGGGTCTCGTGTTCGACGTCGCCTTCACCTCGGTCCTGACGCGCGCGCAGCACACGCTTGATCTCATCCTCGACGAGCTCGGGCAGAAGGGACTGCCGATCACCAAGAACCTCGCGCTCAACGAACGCGATTACGGCGATCTCTCCGGCCTGAACAAGGACGATGCGCGCAAGAAATGGGGCGAGGAGCAGGTGCTGATCTGGCGCCGCTCCTACGACGTGCCGCCGCCCGGCGGCGAAAGCCTGAAGGATACGCTCGCGCGCGCGCTGCCGTACTACGTGCAGGAGATCCTGCCCGGCGTGCTCAATGGCAAGCGCACGCTCGTCGCCGCCCACGGCAATTCCCTGCGCGCGCTGATCATGGTGCTGGAGAAGCTTTCGCCCGAAGGCATCCTGAAGCGCGAGCTCGCCACCGGCGTGCCGATCATCTATCGGCTCAATGCGGATTCGACGGTCGCCTCGAAGCTGGATCTGGCGGGGTAATCCTGGTTGCGTCATTCCGGGTTCAGTGTTGACGCACTGCCCCGGAATGACTGTGGTCCTTCACTGCATCCCCAGCTGCCCGGCTTCCCAACCCAGCATCGCCTGCTTGCGGGTGATGCCCCAATGGTAGCCGGTGAGCGTGCCGCTCTTGCCAAGTGCGCGATGACAGGGGACGACGAACGAGACCGGGTTCTTGCCGACCGCGGCGCCGACCGCGCGTGAGGCCTTCGGGCTCTTGATGTTGCAGGCGATGTCGGAATAGGACACGGCGCGTCCCATCGGAATTTTCAGAAGCGTCTCCCACACCCGCACCTCGAAATCGGTGCCGATCAGGACAACGCGCAGCGGCTGATCCGGCCGCCACAGCTTTGGGTCGAAGATGCGCGTTGCGAGCTGCGCGGTGCCGTCGTGATCTTCCACATAGGTGGCGTTGGGCCACCGCCGCGTCATGTCGGCGAGCGCGATCTTCTCCTCGCCGTGATCGGCGAAGGCAAGTCCGGACAACCCGCGATCCGTGGCGATCACGATCGCGGTGCCGAACGGCGATGGATGGAAGCCGTAGCGTAGCGTCAAACCGGCACCGCCGTTCTTCCATTCGCCCGGCGACATCGCTTCGTGGGTGACGAAGAGATCGTGCAGCCGGCCCGGCCCGGACAGCCCGGAATCGAGCGCCGCGTCAAGAATGCTGGCGGAGTCCCTGAGCAGGTTCTTGGCATGATCGAGCGTGAGCGCTTGCATGAACGCCTTCGGCGTGATCGAAGCCCAGCGGCGGAACAGATGGTGCAGCTCGTCCGGCGTGACCCCGGCCGCATCCGCCATCGCCTCGATGGTCGGCTGGGCGCGCCAGTTCGCCGAGATGAAGGCGATCGCCCGCCGCACCGAATCGTAATCGCGCAACGCGGCGTTCTGTGTGCCCGGCCTGGCCAAGCGCTGGTCATGTATCGCAAGGGTCATCATGACCGGGAATGTAGGAGAGCGAAGGGTTTGGAGCCACCCGATTTCCGACCGGGATTCAGGTGATCGGATTATAGGTCGGTCCACGCCTCGCGGCATTCAGAGCCTCAACCAAGCTTTTGTAAAAGCTTGCTTTTTCCTCAGGACCAAGAAAACGGGCGATCTGGATCTGGTGACCGCGCGAAACCAGATAGAGATGCTCGATGCCGTATTCCTCGTCGACCTCCTGGTCGAGCCGGACCCAGAGCGGATTGAACGTCCATTCGGCGACTTGGCCGCGGTGGCTGACACGGCGAACCCGCAATTCGGAAGGGGTCACCACGATTTCCTCGCGGGCCCGCGCGGCGCGGAAATTGGCCTTGAAGGCCCACCAGATCACGAGAACATCAAGGCCGAAGAAGCCGAACACCGGCCACGCACCCATCATCAAAAAAGCGAGGCCGGTGACGAAACTGACGACGCTCAGGAACAGCATCACGGCGAGAAAGCCGGTGCGGTTCAGCGAGCGGTGCGGCGTCAGCAGCGCCGAGAATATTTGCACGTCACGCGGATCCCCAGAAGCGCTGCGCTCAATTTCGTTGCCTGTGTTCATCATCCATCAGTATATCCCGATCATGGCGAAAATCACCCGCAAGCCGGTCACGCGCAAAGCGGCCGTGCCGAAGAAAAAGGCAAAAGCGGTGGTCGCGAAGCCCAACGCCCCCGCCAGGAAGACGCTGAAGGCGATAAGGCGTTGGACCCCGGCTGAGGTCCATGAGGCCTTCAGCCGTTTCCGCAAGGCCAATCCGGAGCCGAAGGGCGAGCTCGAACACGTTAATCCGTTCACGCTCCTGGTCGCCGTGGTGCTGTCGGCTCAAGCGACCGATGCCGGCGTCAACAAGGCCACGCGCGCCTTGTTCGAAGTCGCCGACACCCCGCAGAAGATGGTCGATCTCGGCGAGGAGCGGCTGCGCGAGTATATCAAGACGATCGGCCTCTACCGCACCAAGGCCAAGAACGTGATTGCGCTGTCGGCAAAGCTGCTCAGCGAGTTCGGTGGCCAAGTGCCGCGCACGCGCGCGGAAATCGAGTCGCTGCCTGGTGCAGGACGCAAGACGGCCAACGTCGTGCTCAACATGGCTTTTGGGGAGCACACCATGGCGGTCGACACGCACGTCTTCCGCGTCGGGAATCGGACCGGACTTGCGCCGGGCAGGACGCCGCTCGAGGTCGAGCTCGGACTCGAAAAGGTGATCCCGGCCGAGTTCATGCTGCATGCCCATCATTGGTTGATCCTGCACGGCCGCTATACTTGCCTCGCCCGCAAGCCGCGCTGCGAGGTATGCCTGATCAACGATCTCTGTCGGTGGCCGGAGAAGACGGTGTGAGACAGCGTCGAGCCGGGCGCCGTCACCGCACCTGCCGCGCCGGCTCGATCAGCTCGGGCCGCGGGCCTGACAGGCGCTTGTGCATGTGGACCATCAAGGCCATCCCGAAGATCGGCGTCGCCAGATTGACGATCGGGATCGAGACGAAGGCGGCGATGAACAGGCCGGCCGTGAAGATCGTCGCGGCGTTGTCGCGCCGCATCGCCTTGGCCTCCTCCGGCGGACGGAAGCGCATGGCCGCCAGTTCGAAATATTCGCGGCCGAGCAGCCAGGCGGCGGCGAGGAAGAAGATCAGAAAACCCGCGCCCGCGAACAGCACCAGAGGCAGCGCTACGAGATAGATCAGGATCGTCAAAAAGGCGGTTTTGATGCCTTCGAGGATCGCCTGGCTGAACGGCAGGGCCACGCCCGGCCGCTCAGCGGGGTAATGCTCACGCTCGACGATGTCGGCGACATCGTCGACGAACAGGCTCGCTACCAGCGAGGTGATCGCGGGCATCAGGAAGACGCCGCCGAACACGACGCCGAAGCCCGCCGCGATCGAGACGATCCACGAGAGGATTTCGATCGAAGAATGCCAGCCCGCCCCAAGCAGGCCCTCCAGCCAGACCGCGCCATGGGTCGCAAACCAGCTGAGGAGCCGTTGCAAGCCAATCGCCAGCACGGTGATCAACACCAGCGCCAGCCCGATCGATCGCCACAGGATCGAGCGCATCGGCGGAGAGATCATTTGCGACAGCGCCTTGACGGCGGCATCCAGCATGGGGGCACCCTCTGAGGTCAACACTTCGCGAGAGGTAGACACCCGATGTCGTCTCGGCAAGGGAGGAGTGGGCCGCGGCAAAGGTGGCGCCATCTCCTGCTGACCCTCACCCTCCAGGGGAGGGTCAATCCAGCCTACTCATGCCGATGGCCGTGCCCGTGTTTCCGCCCCTTCGTCGGCTTCCCTTCCCCGGTTGGAATCATCACCACCCGGCCGTAGCGCACGCCGCGCTCGGCGATGATATGGTCGGCGAAATGCCTGACCTCGTCCGCCGACCCCTTCAGCGCCGTCATCTCCATGCAATTGTTGTCGTCGAGATGGACATGCAGCGTCGCCAGCGCGAGGTCGTGATGGCCATGGAATTCCTGCACCAGGCGTTTTGAGAGATCGCGGGCGGCATGGTCGTAGACATAGACGAGGCCGGCGACGCAGGGGCCGGTCTGTGCCGTGTCTTCGCTGGATTGCTGAAGCCCGGCGCGGGCGAGATCGCGGATGATCTCGGAGCGATTCTGATAGCCGCGCGCCTCCGCCGCGGCGTCGATCTCCGCCAACAGATCGTCCTCGATGGTGATCGTAATTCGCTGCATCAGATGCTCCTCATACGTCTCGCCGGTCCGGTGAACCGTAGCCCGGATGGAGCGGAGCGCAATCCGGGACGGGCCGATGTGTGGGCATGCACCCGGATGCGCTTCGCTCCGTCCGGGCTACGGTGTCCCTACAGCCGCGTCGTACGAAGCCGCAGCGCATTGCCGACGACGCTCACCGAGGACAACGCCATCGCCGCGGCGGCGATGATCGGGGAGAGCAGCAGGCCAAAGGCGGGATAGAGCACGCCGGCTGCGATCGGAATGCCTGCGGCGTTGTAGATGAAGGCGAAGAACAGGTTCTGGCGGATGTTGCTCATCGTCGCCTGCGACAGTTTTCGCGCGCGCACGATGCCGGTGAGGTCACCCTTGAGCAGGGTGACGCCGGCGCTCTCCATCGCCACGTCGGTGCCGGTGCCCATGGCGATGCCGACCTCGGCGGCGGCCAGCGCCGGTGCGTCGTTGACGCCGTCGCCGGCCATCGCGACGCTGCGCCCGGCCTTCTGCAGCTTCGTGACCACAGCGCTCTTCTGATCCGGCAGCACCTCGGCTTCGACCTCGGCAATGCCGAGCCGGCGGGCCACGGCTTGTGCCGTGGTGCGGTTGTCGCCAGTCAGCATGATGACCTTGATGCCTTCGGCCGCGAGCGCCTTCAGCGCCTCCGGAGTCGAGGCCTTGACCGGGTCGGCGATCGCGAACAGGCCGGCAAGCCGGCCATCCACAGCCATATTGATCACGGTCGCGCCGTCACCACGCAGCCGTTCGGCCTCGGCGTCGAGCGATTTGGTATCGATGCCGATCGAGGTCAGGTATTTTGCATTGCCGAGCACGATGGTCTTGCCGTCGACCTTTCCGGTCGCGCCTTTGCCCGTCGGCGAATCGAATTGCTCGACTTGGCCAATGCTGATCTGCTTCTCCTTCGCCGCGCGCACGATGGCGTCCGCCAGGGGATGCTCGCTGGCGCGCTCGACGCTGGCGGCGAGCCGAAGAATGTCGTCTTCCGCGAAGCCGGCCGCCGGCACGGTCGCGACCACCTTGGGCTTGCCCTCGGTCAGCGTGCCGGTCTTGTCGACCACGAGCGTATCGATCTTCTCCATCCTCTCCAGCGCCTCGGCATTCTTGATCAGCACGCCGCCTTGCGCGCCTCGGCCGACGCCGACCATGATCGACATGGGAGTGGCAAGGCCGAGCGCGCACGGGCAGGCGATGATCAGCACGCTGACCGCGGCGACGAGGCCGAAAGCCAGCCGCGGCTCCGGTCCGAACCAGGCCCAGGCGCCGAAAGCAGCGAGCGCGACGACGATGACCGTCGGCACGAACCAGCCGGAAACCTGGTCGGCCAACCGCTGGATCGGCGCACGCGAGCGCTGCGCGTCCGCAACCATCTGCACGATCTGCGACAGCAGCGTCTCGCGTCCGACCTTGTCGGCACGCATGATGAAGCTGCCCGATTGATTCAGCGTGCCGGCGATGACCCTGGCGCCGGTCTCCTTGGTGACAGGCATGGACTCGCCCGTGACCAGGGATTCATCGAGCGAAGAGCGTCCCTCCAGGATGGTGCCATCGACCGGCACCTTCTCTCCGGGACGAACGCGCAAGGACTCACCGGCATGGAGCGTGTCGATCTCGACCTCATGCTCGCTGCCATCTGCGTCCACACGCCGGGCGGTCTTCGGCGCAAGCTGGAGCAGCGCCTTGATCGCACCCGACGTCGCATCGCGGGCGCGCAGCTCGAGCACCTGGCCCAGCAGCACCAGCACGGTGATGACAGCAGCGGCCTCGAAATAGACCGCGACCGCGCCTTCATGGCCGCGGAACGTGGCGGGGAAGATTTGCGGCGCGAGGGTGCCTATGAGGCTGTAGACGTAAGCGACACCCGTGCCCATCGCGATCAGCGTGAACATGTTGAGGTTGCGCGTCAGCAGCGACTGCCAGCCGCGGACGAAGAACGGCCAGCCGGCCCACAGGACCACCGGCGTTGCGAACACGAGCTGGATCCAGTTCGACAGCGTCGGATCGATCCAGCTGTGGGGGCCCGCCAGATGGCCGCCCATCTCCAGCACCACCGGCGGCAGCGACAGCAGGCCGCCGATCCAGAACCGCCGCGTCATGTCGGCGAGTTCCGGATTGGGGCCGGTCTCCAGGCTTGCGACTTCCGGCTCCAGTGCCATGCCGCAGATCGGGCAGCTGCCAGGGCCGACCTGGCGGATCTCGGGATGCATCGGGCAGGTATAGATCGTGCCCGCGGGCATCTCCGGCTCGGGCGCCCTCTCCTTCGCAAGGTATTTGGCGGGATCGGCGGCAAACTTGGTGCGGCATCCGGCCGAGCAGAAATGGAAGGTCTCACCGTGATGCTCGAACCGGTGCTTGGATGTCGCAGGATCTACCGTCATGCCGCAAACGGGATCGAGGACCTTCGCCGCGTCATCACCGGAGACATGCGCGTGATGATGGGCATGGCCGGCATGGTCCCCGTGCCCGCCACAACACGAGGACGCTGGCTTCGGCGTGGCTGGTGCGGCCTTGGCGGAACAACCGCAGCCGGAATGTCCGTCCACGTGATGTTGATGCTCATGCTCGCTGCTTGTCATCGCGCTGCTCCGATCTCAGTTTCGGTCTTGCAACCCATACCCGGTAGGGGTATATAAACCGCATGCGCAAGGACATCAAGGCATCTGTCGGAAAACGTCTCGGCCGGATCGAGGGCCAGGTTCGTGGCCTGTCGAAAATGGTAGAGGAAGACCGCTATTGCATCGACATCGTCACGCAGATCTCGGCGGTGCGCGCCGCGCTGCGTCGGGTCGAGGAGGAAATCCTGAAGGATCACGTCGCCCATTGCGTCGAGCACGCCATCGCGAGCGGCGACAAGGCCGACCAGCGCGAGAAGATCGCGGAGTTGATGGCGGTGATCGGACGGGCGGAGCGGTAGCGCACGATCTCTCCACCGTCATTGCGAGGAGCTCTTGCGACGAAGCAAGCCGGACTGCCACCGTGGTGACAGCCTGGATTGCTTCTCTGCGCTCGCAATGACGAGTGTTGTGGATGGCTCGCGCCCCACTCACGCCTGTCGCCCCTGCGTTCGCAGGGACGACAGCAGTGTTATGCCGCGACCTCGCATACGTCTCCGCGGCGCCGTGCGCGGTAGGTCGCGTGTTCGCTCAGTTGCACGAAATGCGCGGAAAACGTGGTGCCCGTCTCCGCAAGCCGCGCGCTCACTTCTTCAGCGGGAATTTGAGCCGACGCCTCTTCGTCACTCGCTTCAGGAACGAGCGGCGGCGCCACGAACGTTTCTGGAAACACACTGAACGAGCCCGCTACCTCCTCGAGCGGCTTCTGCTTGTCGGCCCAGTGCAGGGCGGTGTAGTCGAACCCGTGCACGATGGTGGGTTTGACGACTTCGAAATAGGGCGAGATGTCGAAGTCGCGGGGCATGTACAGCGACGAATCGCGGATGTGCAGGATCTCGCGGCGGGCGGAGCGGCTGCCGGCCTTGGTGATCTTCGGCAGGATCGGATAGCGCACGGCGTCGAAGGCCTGCGCGATCAGCGCCGAGCAGATGATTTTGGTCGGGTCGCCCGAGCCAATGGCGATCATGCGCCGCCGCCAGCGTTGCGGTACCGGCAGCGGGAACAGGTAGCGCATCAGGTCGACGATGTTCTTGGTGTCGTAGCCGAAGCCGATGCGGTTGATCGCATAGCGGCAGACCGTGGTGCGGTCTTCATAGGACAGGCCGACCGGGCGGCAGACGCGGGTGTGGTAGGGGAAGTATTTCGACAGCGGCGCGGAGGTGACGCCTTCGCCGATATTGGCCTCGATCAGCACATGCGGCTCGCCGTCCGGCTCCTCCGCGCCCGCGACAGGGCCGACATAGAGCGCGGCATGCGACCAGGTCGACTGCGTCAGATACTTGATGATGCCGGAGATGCGGTTGTTGCCCTCGACCAGCAGAACGTCGCCGGGCTCGATGACGCCGCGCAGATGCTCGGGGTCGCTCGGCGTGAACGGCTCATAGCCCGGCACCTCCTTCGAGAGGTACGTGGCAATCAGCTTGCCGACCGAATCCAGGACCGTCCCCATGTCAAACTCCCCCCACGGCCTTTTCCGGCCGTCTTTTTCCCATCTCTATCATGGTCGAAACGTGTTGCAATTCGGTTCATCACTCCGTGAGGTCAAGCACGATTGATTCACCATGATGGTTGCCGTGCAACATCAGATGCGGCAAGGTTCGCTGGCTGTTCCCGTTCGCCGCAAGTCTCCGGAAACCATGACATGACAATCACGCGCCGCGGTTTCCTTGTCGCGTCAGCGGGTTTTGCCGCGCTGCCGGTCCTGCGCGCCACCGCAGCGCCCCTGCCGCGGGAGGCCGACATTGTCGTGATCGGGGCGGGGGCTGCGGGAATTGCCGCAGCGCGGCGTATCATGGCGACGGGCCGCAAGGTCGTGGTGTTGGAAGCGGCATCCCAAGTCGGCGGCCGCTGCGTCACCGACAGCACGACGTTCGACACGCCGTTCGAGCGCGGTGCGCGCTGGATGTACAACCCCGATACCAATCCGATGATCCGGCTGGCTCGCAGCGTTGGGCTCGACGTGCTGCCGGCGCCATCGGGCCAGAAGATGCGTATCGGCCGCCGCAACGCGCGCGCGGGCGAGACCGAGCAGTTCCTGGCGGCGCTGGTGCGCGCCAACCGCGCCATCGATGAGGCCGCGCGCGCCAAGCTCGATACGTCCTGCGCATCGGTGCTGCCGAAGGATCTCGGCGACTGGGCCGGCGCGGCCGAGTTCATGCTGGGCGCGAGCTTCGCCGGCAAGGACCTCAAGGAACTGTCCGCGATCGACAAGGGCCGCGCGCAGGACCGCAACGCCGCGATCGCCTGCCGCCAGGGTCTCGGCACGCTGATCACGAAGCTTGGCGAGCAGGTGCCGGTGGCGCTGGCAACGCCGGCGAGCCGCATCGCGTGGAGCAGCCGCGACGTCAGCGTGGAGACACAAGCCGGCAAGATCGGCGCGCGCGCCGCCATCGTCACAGTCTCCACCAACGTGCTGACATCGGGTGCGATCAGGTTCGCGCCCGACATCCCGAAGCGCACGCTGGACGCTGCATCCAAGCTGGGCCTCGGCAGCTACGATCGCATCGTGCTGCAATTGCCGGGCAATCCGCTCGGCCTCTCGCGCGACGATATCCTCGTCGAGCAAAGCAATTCGACGCGCACGGCGCTGCTGTTTGCGAATATCGGCGGCTCGTCGCTGTGCTCGATCGATGTCGGCGGCTCGTTCGGCCGCGATCTCTCCCAGCAGGGCGAGAGCGCGATGGTTGCCTTCTCGAAGGAGTGGATCACGAAGCTGTTCGGCAGCGAGGCCGCGGCCGCGGTGCAGAAGACCAGCGCCACGCGCTGGAATGCCTCGCCCTATGTCATGGGTGCGATGTCGGCAGCATCGCCCGGCGGCCAGCTCTCGCGAAAGATCCTGAGCGAGCCTGTTGGCAACGTGTTTCTCGCCGGCGAAGCCACCCACGAGACCTTGTGGGGCACGGTGGATGGCGCCTGGGAAAGCGGCGAGCGCGCCGCTGAGGCGGCCTTGCGGAAGATCGGCGCGCTGAAGAGCGAGCCCGCCGATGTGCCGACCCAGTCGACGAAGAAGCGCAGAGCGCCTCGACGGTGAGGCGGTGGTTTACCGCAAGATCCCGTCCAGCACCGGCAGCCCGGCAATCACAGCCATGGCGATCAGGGCGTAGCAAATGCCGCGAAACACTTTCTCGCTGGCGCGGCCGAACAGCGAGGCGCCGAAGGCGACGCCAAGCGCATAGACCGGGCCGACGATCAGGGAGAGCACCAGAGACTCACGGCTGATCAGACCGGTGGCCGCATAGCTGACCATGGAAAAGAAATCCGACGCGCCGAAGAACAGCACGATGTTGGCGCGCGCGACGATCGGTGGGATGGGGCGGCCGAGCCAATAGCCGACGATCGGCGGGCCGCCGGTCTGTGCGAGCCCGCTGCAGAAGCCGGAGAGGCCGCCGATGCCGACCGAGAGCCAGGCGTGGTCCTTGCCGCGATAGCGCCAGCCCGACAGCAGTAGGAGCAAGAGCGCTGCGACGAAACAGGAGATGATCCAGCGCGTGGTGACGGGCTCGAGCACGCTGAGGAAATAGGTGCCGACGGGTACGCCGATCAGCGCGCCGAGCACGATCACCGCCGTGGCCTTGCGGTCCGCCTTGCGCCAGGCGTCGGGCAGCAGCGGCGCCGCCGCGACAAAATCGATCACGAGCAGCAGGGCGGCAACGAGCCGCGGGGCGGCGATGCTGCTCGCCAGCGGCATGAAGATCAGCGCCGAGCCGAAGCCGGAGAAGCCGCGCGCGGTGCCCGAAACGAAGGCGACGGCGCAAAGCGCCATCGCGATGGCGAAGCTGACATCCTTCGGGAGAAAGTCGGCGAGACTCATGCTCTGTCATTCTGGAGCATGATGCTGTCCGAAGACCGCTTCACGCTTTCCGATGTCATGCTCTCAGAGTGCCGCCCGTCTTCTTCGTGACCTCGGCCACGATCTTGGCGCCGACGGCCTCGATCTCCTGGTCGGTGAGGGTTTTCTCACGCGGCTGCAGCGTGACCGCGATCGCAATCGACTTCTTGCCATCATCGATGCCCTTGCCCTCGTAGACGTCGAAGACATTCACGCCGGTGATCAGCTTCTTGTCGATGCCCTGCGCCGCGCGCACGATGTCGCCTGCCTTCACGCTGCGGTCGACGATGAAGGCAAAGTCGCGTGATACAGGCTGGAATGCCGACAGCTCGATCAAGGGCTTGGCGCGGGTCGGCTTCTTCTTCGCCTCTGGAATGCGGTCGAGGATCACCTCGAACACCATCAGCGGCCCGTCGGCACCCAGCGTCTCCAGCGCGCGCGGATGCATCTCGCCGAAATAGCCCAGCACGTTCTGCGGTCCGATCTGGATCGTGCCGGAGCGGCCCGGGTGCAGCCAGCCAGGACCGCCGGCCACGATCTGAAGCGCCTGCATCGGCGCACCGCTGGCGGCCAGCACCGCCAGCGCGTCGGCCTTGGCATCGAACACGTCAGCCTGCGCCGAACCCGACCAATGCCGTCCCAGACCTTCGGACGACGCAAGGCCGCGGCGGACGCCGCTCGCCGCCATGAACTGGTCCTGCGGGCGATCGCCCTTGAACAGCTGGCCGACCTCGAACAGGGCGACATCGCCAAAACCGCGATCGGCATTGGCCTGTGCCGCCGCGATCAGGCCGGCGAGCAGGGTCGGACGCATGTCGGAGAGATCCGAGGCGATCGGGTTGGCCACTTCGAGCGCGCGCTGGCCGCCGCCGAACAGCTCGGCGGCGGGCTTGGCGATGAACGACCACGTCACCGCCTCGACCATGCCGCGGCTTGCGAGCGCGCGCCGCGCGCGGCGGGTGCGAAGCTGGAGCGGGGTCAGCACCGGCTTGCGTGCGTCATCGCCGCGCTCGAACGGCGTCATCGGCACCTTGTCGACGCCGAAGATGCGGACGATCTCCTCGACGATGTCGGCCTTGCCGTGCACGTCGGAACGCCAGGACGGAACCGCGACCTTCACCACCGGGCCGGGGCCCGCCATCATGAAACCGAGATGGGTCAGGATGCGCTTCATCTCGGCCTGCGGCACCTCGATGCCCGACAGGCGCTTGACCTCGGTGATCGGGAATTCGATCAGGCGATCGTCGCCAAAGGCCTTGCCGACCACAACGGTCTCGGACGGCGCGCCGCCGCACATCTCCATCACCAGCTTGGTCGCGAGCTCGATCCCCGGCACCATGAAGGCCGGATCGACGCCCCGCTCGAAACGGTAGCGCGCGTCGGAATTGATGCCGAGCTTGCGGCCGGTCTGCGCGATGTTGATCTCGTTCCACAGCGCCGATTCGATCAGCACGTCGGTGGTGTCTTCGTCGCAGCCCGAGGCCTCGCCGCCCATGATGCCGGCGAGCGACTCGACGCCATGCTCGTCGGCAATCACGCAGATCGAGGGATCGAGATTGTAGGTGCGGCCGTCAAGCGCGAGCAGGCTCTCGCCCTCGCGGGCCCGGCGCACGACGAGATTGCCCTTCACCTTCTTGGCGTCGAACACATGCAGCGGCCGCGCGCGGTCGAAGGTCATGAAGTTGGTGATGTCGACCAGCGCGTTGATCGGGCGCAGCCCGATCGCGGTCAGCCGCTTCTGCAGCCATTCCGGCGACGGTCCGTTCTTGACGCCGCGCACGAGGCGCAGCGCGAAGCCGGGACACAAGGTGGCATCCTCGACCGTCACCTTCACCGGGCAGGGGAATTCGCCCTTGATCGGCTTGATCGTGGGGTCCTTGAACTTGCCCATGTCGGCGGCGGCGAGGTCGCGCGCGATGCCGTGCACGCCGGTGCAGTCCTGCCGGTTCGGCGTCAGGTTGATCTCGACCACGGGATCGCCGAGCGCCGCCCATTCGGCATAGCCGGCCCCGATCGGTGCATCCGCCGGCAATTCCATGATGCCGTCATGGTCATTGGAGACCTGCAATTCGGCCGCCGAGCACAGCATGCCGCGGCTCTCGACGCCGCGGATGGTGCCGACACCGAGCGTGATATCCTTGCCGGGAATGTAGGTGCCGGGCGGCGAGAACACGCTGACGAGGCCTGCGCGCGCATTCGGCGCACCGCACACCACCTGCACCGGCGCGCCGCCGTCGCCGGTGTCGACCATGCAGACCCGCAGGCGATCCGCATTCGGATGCTGTTCGGCCGAGATCACTCTCGCAATGGTGAAAGGCTTCAGCGCCTTCGCCTTGTCCTCGATGTTCTCCACCTCGAGACCGATCATGGTGAGCTTGTCGGCGAGCTTTTCCAGGGGCTCGTCGGTGTCGAGATGGTCTTTCAGCCAGGAGAGGGTGAATTTCATGGCTGTGCGCCTCGGCTCTTGTCTGTGTCTAAGAATTGATCTTGGTCGATGTCAGTGTACTCTCCCCCCTTGTGGGGGAGGGTAAGGGAGGGGGGTGAGCCGCGGGCGCCGGCGGAAGCTGCCTGGCGGATTGCCTCAACAACTCCCTCGAGGTTCGTCATCACCTGATCGTTGGTGAAGCGCAGAACCTGAAAACCCTCGGCGGCGAAGAAGGCGTCGCGACGCTCATCCTTCTTCTGACGCTCCTCGAAATCGTGGGATTCTCCGTCGAGCTCAATGATGAGCTTAGAGGAGAAGCACACAAAGTCAGCGATGTAGTTTCCGATCGGCGTTTGCCGCCGGATGCCGACACCATCCATGCGATTGGCTTTCAGGTAGCGCCACAGCAGTGTTTCATCGTGCGTCATCGCTCGGCGAAGCTGCTTCGCCTTGCTGCGTTGACGCTCGCTCACAACTGCGTGCGGCATCCGCGGCTACCCCCCTCCCTGACCCTCCCCCACAAGGGGGGAGGGAACGGAGAGAGTCTGCGCAATCTCACATTGGATCACCGCCCTCACGAGCTCAGCCCTCCGGCAAGCGTCGGCACTTCGAGCGGCCTGAAGCCATAGTGGCCCAGCCAGCGGACGTCGCTGTCGAACAGCTGGCGCAGGTCGGCGATGCCGTATTTCAGCATGGCGATGCGGTCGATGCCCATGCCCCAGGCAAAGCCCTGGTACTCGTCCGGATCGATGCCGCAGGCGCGCAGCACGTTCGGATGCACCATGCCGCAGCCGAGAATCTCGAGCCAGTCCTCGCCCTCGCCGAAGCGGATCTCGCCCTTGTCGCGGCGGCACTGGATGTCGACTTCCAGCGACGGCTCGGTGAACGGGAAGAACGACGGCCGGAAGCGCATGTTGATGTGGTCGACCTCGAAGAACGCCTTGCAGAACTCGTGCAGGATCCATTTGAGGTGGCCGAGATGCGAGCTCTTGTCGATGACGAGGCCTTCGACCTGGTGGAATTGCGGCGTGTGGGTCGCGTCCGAATCGATGCGGTAGGTGCGGCCCGGGCAGATCACGCGGATCGGCGGCTTCTGGCTGAGCATGGTGCGCACCTGCACCGGCGAGGTGTGGGTTCGCAGCAGCATGCGCGAGCCGTCCTCCTTCGGATGGAAGAAGAACGTGTCGTGCATCTCGCGCGCCGGATGGCCTTCCGGGAAATTCAGCTTGGTGAAGTTGTAGTCGTCGGTCTCGATATCCGGGCCTTCGGCGACAGAGAATCCCATGTCCGCGAAGATCGTGGTCAGCTCGTCCCAGACCTGGCTCAGAGGATGGATACGGCCGGCCTCGGCCGGCGCATCACGCAGGGGCAGGGTGACGTCGACAGTCTCGGCGGCGAGCCGCGCGTCGAGCGCGGCCGACTTCAGCACGTCGCGGCGCGCGGCGAGCGCCGTGGTGACCTCGTCCTTGGCCTGGTTGATCGCGGCGCCCTGCGTCTTGCGCTCGTCCGGCGACATCTTGCCGAGCGTGGCGAGCAGTGCGGAGATCGAACCCTTCTTGCCGAGGGCTGCGACGCGCACGGCTTCCAACGCCGCCTCGTCGGCGGCCGCGGCGATGTCGGCGATGATCTGGGCTTGAAGTTGGACAAGATCGGTCATGGCAATCCCTTTTGGCCAGGATGCTGAGCCGATGATCCTAGCCCGTCACGCCCGGCCCAAAAGCGCGAAGCGCGTCTTCGCGTTAGATTCGCCGGGCATCCACGTCGGAGAAGTGTGTTTGCGCAAGAAATGACGGCCGGGGCTTTAAGGCGCGAGATGCACCTCTGCCCGGGCCATCACAAGCCGAATGCTGCGCAGAGCACAGTGGAGGACGGCTTACGCCGCCAACGCGGCCTTGGCCTTCTCGGCGATCGCCTGGAACGCGGCGGGCTCGCGAACCGCGAGATCCGACAGCACCTTGCGGTCCACGGTGATCCCGGACTTGGCCATGCCGTCGATAAATCGGCTGTAGGTCAGGCCGAACGGACGGACTGCCGCGTTGATGCGCTGGATCCAGAGCGCGCGGAACGTCCGCTTCTTGCGCTTGCGGTCACGGAAGGCATATTGCATCGCCTTCTCGACGGCCGGCTTGGCGGCGCGGATGGTGTTCTTGCGGCGGCCGTAGAAACCCTTGGCGGCCTTGTAGACTTTCTTGTGCTTGGCGTGGGCGGTCACACCGCGTTTGACGCGAGACATGACGAAATCCTTCAGAGATGACTTTGGTTATCGGATTGCCGCGGGATGCGCGGCAGAGTGGCAGTGATCGTGGACGCGATCAGGCGTTCGGCAAGAAGTACTTCTTGACGTTGTCGCCGTCGGTCTTGAACAGCACGCGGGTGCCGCGGAGCTGACGGATCTGCTTCTTCGTCCGCTTGATCATGCCGTGACGCTTGCCGCGCTGGGCGTGCATCACTTTGCCGGTGGCAGTCACCTTGAAGCGCTTTTTAGCGCCCGATTTGGTCTTCAGCTTGGGCATTTGGCTCTCCTAATGGCCACAGGGATCCGCCCGCGAAGGCGGCTGGACCGTCAAAAATGCTCGTTAGAGCGTTGATTGTGCTTAGGTTTTGCGAACGAGCGCGAAACCCCGCACGAGACACCGCCACGGCAGCCCTTAATCAGCCGGGCGATGAAGGCTGGGCTTATGACAGAGGATCGGCGAAATGGCAACGATGAACCCGCGGAACAGGCCCGGAGACTATCGGCTGTCGCCACCTCATGCCCCCAGTCGCACCCGGAGCAGGACCAAAATGGCCCATTTCCCGCAATCGATCTCCTCTTTGCCGACCCTTGGCCGCCCGCGTCGCCTGGCGCTGCTCGCCGTGCTTGCCGCGGCCGCGCTGCCGTCGACCGCCGATGCCCGTGTCCGCGGCTATGACGGCATCTGGAACGTCACCTTCGCCACCACGCGGGGAAATTGCAGCTCGGGCTACAGCGTCCCCTTCACGGTAACCGGCAGCCGCGTCTCGTCCGCCGGCGGCGGCCGCGTCTCGGGCAGGGTCAATCGTTCCGGCGCCGTCGCCGTCCAGGTCTCGGTCGGCGCCTCCCATGCCAGCGGCGGCGGCCGCCTCGGTGGCATGAACGGCACGGGATCGTGGAAAGGCGTCATTTCCGGCGACCAGTGCAGTGGCACCTGGCAGGCAACGCGCACGTAGTCGCCAGGAAGCTGGTGCGCTCCCTCCTCCGCTTGCGAGGATGGCTGGGCAGAGGGTGTCTCGCAAGCGAGAGCCCGGAGGGGTAAGAACCTTCCCCCACGCCTTGGGCGCGACCTCTCTCGGGAGCGGGAGAGGTGAACAACAAAACGGCCCGCCGGAGATCCGGACGGGCCGTTGAACTCTCAGTCCCAACACACCGGCGTCAGCGCGGCGCGAGCACCATGACGACCTGGCGGCCTTCAAACCGCGCGTCCTGCTCGACCTTGGCGAGCTCGGCGACGTCGGTCTTGATCTTGTCCAGCAGCTTGGTGCCGATCTCCTGGTGCGCCATTTCGCGGCCGCGATAGCGCAACGTGATCTTGACCTTGTCGCCCTCTTCGAAGAATCGCTGCATCGCGCGCATCTTCACGTCGTAATCGTGGTCGTCGATCATCGGGCGGAGCTTGATCTCCTTGATCTCGACGGTCTTCTGCCGCTTGCGGGCTTCCGCGGCTTTCTTTTGAGCGGAATACTTGTACTTCCCGTAGTCCATGATCTTGCAGACGGGAGGGCTGGCATTCGGCGAAATCTCGACCAGATCCATGCCGACTTCCTGAGCCATCCGGATGGCGAGGACGGTCTCGACCGTGCCCTTGTTCTCACCGGTCTGGTCGATCAGCTGGATCTGCGCATTGCGGATATCATCATTGATGCGCGGCCCGTCTTTGCTGGCAGCGGGCGGAGCTTTATTAGGACGGCGAATGGGTGGTTCTCCAAAGTTGTGAAGGAAGCGGCTATCTTGAAGGAAGATGCGTTTGCCGGCAAGCAAGTCGCTCATGCGAGGCGCGAAAAACCCTCAAATGCGAGGCATTTTGGCCACGCCTGGGCACGCTGACGACATAGACACCTTGCTTCTGTTCCGCAAGCGTCCCAAACGGCCAATGTCGGCATCGGGCTGCGTCGTGGCGGCACGCCCGGTTCAGTTCAAACCGCATAGCCAGAGTAAACGTTCCATGACGGATATAATTCCAGATGCCGTGCTCGACTTCATCGATGTGGGCGAGGGCCCGTGCACACGCAGGATCGCCGTGCGCAGTCGGCGTGGACAGGGGCCCGGACTGTTCTGGCTCGGCGGCTTCAAGTCGGACATGCAGGGTAGCAAGGCCTTGGCGCTGGATGCCTGGGCCAGGGATCACGGCCGCGCCATGGTCCGGTTCGACTATTCGGGCCACGGCGAATCCGGCGGCGACTTCGTCGATGGAACCATTGGACGCTGGCTCGAAGATAGCGTTGCGGTGTTCGAGCGCTTCTGCGAGGGCCCGCAGGTCCTGATCGGCTCCTCCATGGGCGGCTGGATGGCGCTGCTGCTCGCGCGCGAAATCAAGAAACGTCCTGCCAAGGCGTCGCTGGCCGGGCTCGTGCTGATCGCGCCTGCGCCCGACTTCACCGAGGAACTGATGTGGAAGACTTTTCCGCCGGCGGTGAAGAAGGAGATCGAGACCAAGGGCGTCTGGCTGCGGCCGTCGGAATACGACGACGGCTCGCCCTATCCGATCACGCGGAACCTGATCGAGGAGGGCCGCAACCACCTCGTGCTCGGTAGCGCCATCGATCTCGGTTGCCCTGTCCGCATCCTGCAAGGCGCAAGGGATCCGGACGTGCCCTGGCAGCACGCTTTCGCATTGACGCACCGTCTGCCCGCTGACGACGTCGTACTGACCATGATTCAGGACGGCGATCACCGCCTCTCCCGCCCGCAGGATATCGCGCGCATCCTTGCGGCGGTGGCGGAGATCGGGTGAGATAAACCTCCCGAGCGAATGTGTTTCGACGAGCGGAGCTGCCCTCTCCCAAAAGGGGAGAGGGCACAAAAACACAAAAAGAAGCACTGGGAGGCAAGCTAATGACCACCACCGCCCTGCTGCGCGCCTTCTGCGATGCGGTCGAGCAGCGCAACGGCCGCGCCTTTGCCGAACTCTTCACCGAGGACGGCGTCTATCACGACGTCTTCTACGGCGCCTTCGAAGGCCGCGAGAAGATCGCCGCGATGATCGACGACTGGTTCTACCGCACGGCGACCGACTTCCGCTGGGACATGCACCACCCCGTCACCGACGGCACCACGCTCTATGCGCGCTACACGTTCAGCTACAAGTCAACCCTGCCGGAGGCGAACGGCGCGCGCGCGATGTTCGAGGGCGTGGCGATCATGACGCTGCGCGACGGAAAGATTGCGAGCTATCACGAGGTCGCCAACACCGCGCCGGCGTTCGTCGACTTGAAATTCGCACCGGAACGGATTGCGAAGATCGTGGCCAAGCAAGGCGCCGAACTGAAGGCGCGCCCGGAGATGCAGCGGCATCTGGGTTAGGGTCTCTCCACTCGTCATTCCGGGGCTCACGCTACGCGTACCCCGGAATGACGACGGTGAGTTATCGCTTCGACGGATTTGCCATCGGCTTGCGCTGCGCCAGCGCGGCGACCGTGGCCGTGCCGATCGGGCCCTGTTCGTCATAGAGCCAGCATTCGCCGATCGCGACGCCATCGGTGGCGTGGTGGTTCACGACCTCGAAGCCGATCCATTCAGTGACCGGCAGGCGGTGCAGATAGATCGTGACGTCGCTGTTGATGTAGCCGAGCCCCTTGTCGCCCGCATTCGCAAACGGGCTGGCGAAATCGGCGCCGGTTGCGACATGGACGAACGGGGTCATCGGCACGCCCGCAACGAGCTCGCGCACCTCGCTCATCCAGAGCCGGCGAGGTCCGAGCGAGCCCATATGGCCGATGATGGGGCGCGTTGCCCATTTGCCGTTCATGCCGAGCCTGGGATCGGTTGGCTTGGGAATCTCGGCCGGCTTCGGCGCGTCCCAGTTCGGCGGCGACCAGACATTGCCTTCGGGATTTTGTGTCTTGCGCAGCAACTGGCACGAGGCGCGCGCCATGCCGACCCCGCCGGAAAAGAATTCCGCTTCCACCACGCGTATTCGCAGTCCGTCGCGGACCAGGCGCGTCGTCACTTCGATCGGCTTATCGATGGTCGGCAGCCGAAACATGTCGACGGTGAGCCGCGCCGGCACGAATTCAGGACCGGAATGGCGCTCTTCGATGACGAAGCCGAGCAGCCCGATGATGACGCGCCCATGCAGCGATGTCGGATCCCAGGGACCATTGGCGACTTCCGTCGGATGGAATGTGTCGCCGTCGCGGGTGAAGAAAGGCATGTTTGTCATGCGTGCGAGATTGCGGGAATGGATGGGGAAATCAAGGTCCACGATCCTCATGGCGAGGAGCCGGCAGTGCTTTCTGCTTGCCACTCCTCGCGAACGCTCTCGTCGTGCTCGAGTTCGAGAGCGTGCAGCCTCAGCACCTCGAACTCCTCCCGCGCGACCAGCTGCCGCAGCGCCCACACCGCAGCCCCGCGCACCAGCGGATTCTCATCGTCCAGCAATCGTCGCGCCTCGTCCGCCAGGGACACGTCACCCGAGTTGCCGATCGCAATCAGCACGTTGCGCAAGAACCGGTCGCGGCCGATGCGCTTGACCGGTGATTTCGTGAACAGCGCGCGAAACGCCGCATCGTCGAGCCGTGCCAGTTCGGCGAGCGCAGGCGCGCGCAACTCGTCCCGGGCCGCGAGCTTCTCCTCGCGCCCCTCCCGTGCGAACTTGTTCCAGGGACATGCGGCAAGACAATCATCGCAGCCATAGATGCGATTGCCGATCGCTTTGCGGAATTCGCGCGGGATCGGCCCCTTGTTCTCTATGGTGAGATAAGAGATGCAGCGCCGCGCATCGAGCTTGTATGGCGCGGGGAATGCCGCCGTCGGGCAGATGTCGAGGCAGGCCCGGCAGGAGCCGCAATGATCGATCTCCGCATCGTCGCGCGGCAGCTCGAGCGTGGTGTAGATCGCGCCGAGAAAAAGCCACGAGCCGAACTCGCGCGAGACCAGATTGGTGTGCTTGCCCTGCCAGCCCAGATGCGCGGCCTGGGCGAGCGGCTTCTCCATCACGGCGGCGGTGTCGACGAATACCTTCACCTCGCTGGGGGCGGTCGCGACCAGCCAGCGCGCCAGCGCCTTCAGCCGCTTCTTGATCAGGTCGTGATAGTCGTCGCCCTGCGCATAGACCGAGATCGCAGCGCGCGTGCGCTGCCTCAGAACCGCCAGCGGATCCCGGTCGGGGCCGTAATTGACGCCGAGCATGATCACGCTGCGCACGTCGCTCCACAGCCCGCGCGGATCGACGCGGCGCTCGGGCTGGGCTGCGAGCCAGTCCATGTCGCCATGGCCGCCCGATGCGATGAATTCGAGGAAGTAGTTCCCGGCGCTCTCGATCGTGCCCGGCGCGGTGACGCCGATGCAGTCGAAGCCGAGCGCGCGCGCTTCGCGGCCAAGCGCGGTCTTCAGTTCAGTCGGATCGGAGCTCAGAAATCCAGGTCCACGTAGGTCCGCGACGCCGGCACGCCCGCCAGCCATTCGCTCAGCAGCGGACGGAACGACGGGCGGGACTTCACCCGCGCGTACCACGCCTTTGCTGCGTCGTCCTCGCTCCATGGCACGTCGCCCAGATAGTCGATCGCCGAAAGATGGGCCGCGGCGGCGAGATCCGCGTAGGTGAGCCGGTCGCCGGCGAGGAAATTGCGGGTCTGTGCCAGCCAGCCGATATAGGCCAGATGATAGCGCACATTGGCTTTTGCTGCGCGCATCACGTCGGCCGAAGGCGGGCCGCCGCCGTTCTCCTCGCTCATGAAGCGCTTGTAGATGCGCTCGGTGACGAGCGGGTGCGAGACCTCCTCGAAGAATTTTTCATTGAACCAGGCCATCAGCCGGCGCACCTCGACGCGCCCGGCAAGCGTTTCCGGCATCAGGCGCTTTGGCCCCATCTCGGCGCCATAGGCCTCGTCGACATATTCGGCGATGATCGCCGCGCCCGGGATCGGCGGCTGCTCGTCATCCACCACGACAGGCGTGGTGCCGGCCGCATTGAGCAGCAGAAATGCCTCGCGCCGTTCCCAGCTGCGCTCTTCGATCAGCTTCAGGTCGAACCCGTATTCGCCCGCGATCAAGCGGACGAAGCGCGAATGCGGACAGAACGGATGATGATACAGCGTAAACATGAAGCCTTTGACTATTTGATGGTGCTTAAGAATCCATCAATGTTTGTGCGGCGCCACACTAGTCCCTCAAAACCGCGAAGCAAGGGCGTGATTTCGCATTTTGCGATTGCAGCGTGGGAACGAATGGGCGAGAAGAGCCCCGCTTTTCCAGCCGAAATGGACCGTAAATATGTCAGACGCAATACGGGCAGTGATCCTCGGCATCATAGAGGGTGTGACCGAGTTCCTTCCCGTATCTTCGACCGGTCACCTCTTGCTGGCGGAGCGCTTCTTTCATCTCGGCGAGGGCGCGTTCTGGGATTCGTTTACGGTTCTGATCCAGCTCGGCGCGATTCTCGCGATCGTCGGTTTGTATTTCAGGAAGCTGTGGGACGTTGCGATCGGTCTGTTTACCGGCGATGCCTATGCGCGGCGCTTCGTGATCGGTGTGCTGGTGGCGTTTCTGCCCGCCGTGATCGTCGGCCTCGTCGCCGGCAAGTACATCAAGAGCCTGCTGTTCAATCCGTGGGTCATCTGCTTCACGCTGATCGTCGGCGGCGCCGTCCTGCTCTGGGTCGACAAGCTCGACCTCAAGCCGCGCGAGCATGACGCCACCAAGTTTCCTCTGCTGACGTATCTCTATATCGGCATCGCGCAGTGCGTGGCGATGATCCCTGGCGTGTCGCGCTCCGGCGCCAGCATCGTTGCGGCAATGCTGCTCGGGGCCGACAAGCGCGCAGCGGCGGAGTTCTCGTTCTTCCTTGCCATCCCCACCATGATCGGCGCCTTCGCCTACGACTTCTACAAGAGCCGGGCCGAGATGACGATGGACCACATCAACATCGTCGCGATCGGCTTCGTGGTGTCGTTCATCACCGCCATCATCGTGGTGAAGACGTTCCTGACCTATGTCACCCGCCACGGCTTCGTGGTGTTCGCCTGGTGGCGCGTCATCGTCGGCACGCTCGGCCTGATCGCGCTGGCGCTGGGACGGTAGATTTCGGGCCGGTGGTCCGGATGCAGTGAAGCGTAACCCGGGGCCGGTATCACTTGGGGCGCGATCCCGGATCAAGCTGGCGCTCCATCCAGGCTACGCTCCTCCTGCGCCTCAACCCAAAATAAGCTTTTGATCGGTAGTCAGTTTCCAAAGCCGGGCGGCGCGCCCGACACAGGAGCTGAGCCATGACCCTCGTCAGCGGCTGGGGCCGTTTCCCGGTCGTCGATAGCGAAGTGCTGCGTCCGCGTTCGTTCGCAGCGGTCGGCGAGGCCGTCTCGGCCGGCAGCATCGCGCGCGGCAATGGCCGCGCCTACGGCGATGCCGCGATCGGCGCCCTCAGGACCGTGACGATGACGGGCTTCGACCGGGTCAGGTCGTTCGATCCGGCGAGCGGGCGCATCCGCCTGGAGGCCGGCGTGCTGCTCTCGGACCTGATCGACACCTTCGGCCCGCGCGGTTTCCTGCCCTTCGTCGTGCCCGGCACGCGTTTCGTGTCGATCGGCGGCGCCATCGCGGCCGACGTGCACGGCAAGAACCATCATTGCGAAGGCGGCTTCGGCCGCTATGTCGATAGCATCCTGCTGCGCACGGGACAGGGCGAGACCATCGAAGCCTCGCGCGAGCAGAATTCCGATGCGTTCTTCGCCACCATCGGCGGCATGGGACTGACCGGAATCATCCTCGAAGCGACGTTGCGGCTGCGGCAGGTCGAAACGGGGTGGATCCGGGAGCGCGTGATTTCGGCATCCGATCTCGACGCCGCGATGCGCGCGCTCGAGATGAGCGATTCTGCGACCTATTCGGTGGCGTGGATTGATTGCGCCGCGCGTGGGCGTGATCTCGGCCGCTCGCTGATCTATCTCGGCGAGCAGGCGGCAAGGGACGAACTCCCTGCCGGCGCCGCCGCATTTCCCGTCGGCAAAGATCCCGGCCTTGGTGTGCCCGTCGACCTGCCCTCGATGACGCTGAACCGCTTCAGCATCCGCGCCTTCAACGAGCTGTACTACCGCATGGGCGCGCGGCGCGCCGGCGGCGGCCGCGTGGTTTCGCTCTATCCCTATTTCTTTCCGCTCGACAGTCTCAAGGACTGGAATCGCATCTATGGCAAGCGCGGCTTCCTGCAGCATCAATGCGTCGTTCCCGAAACCGGTGCGCGCGATGTGCTCGGCGACCTCCTCGATCGAGTCGCGCGACGCGGCGATGCCTCGTTCCTGGCGGTGCTGAAGAGGCTCGGCCAGGGCGACGGCATCCTGTCGTTTCCGCTGCCCGGCTATACGCTGGCGCTGGATTTCCCGTTGAGGGGCGACATCCTGAATTTTCTCGACGAGATCGATCGTCTCGTCGTCGCCGCCGGCGGACGTCTCTACCTCGCCAAGGATGCGCGCCAGTCGCGTGCGACGTTCGCGGCGGGCTATCCCGCTCTGTCGCGCTTCAACGCCATTCGCAAATCGCTCGATCCCGCTGGCAATATCCGCTCGAAATTGTCGCAACGTCTCTTCGATGAGGTCTAGGCCATGACGTCACGCAAGACTGTATTGGTGCTCGGTGGCTCCTCCGACATCGGCCGCGCCGCGGCGCGCGCCTTTGCCAAGGCGGGATACGATGTGGTGCTTGCCGGCCGCGACGTCGCCGCGCTCGAGCCGGATGCCGCCGATCTGCGCGCGCGCTACGATATCGACGTCAGTCTCGCCAGGTTCGACGTGCTCGACACGGCTTCATTCGACGCCTTTGCCGGGTCCCTTTCGGCGCTGCCCGACGTCGTGATTTCCATCGTCGGCCTGCTCGGCGTGCAGCAGAATGCCGAGAGCGATCTCGCCCACGCCACCGCGATCATGCGCTCCAACTACGAGGGGCCGTCGCTGATCCTCGGCCTGTTCGCGGAGAAGTTCTTGGCACGCGGGAGCGGTACGCTCGTCGGCGTGTCCTCGGTCGCGGGCGATCGCGGCCGTGCCTCGAACTATGTCTATGGATCGGCCAAGGCCGGCTTCTCCGCCTTCCTGTCCGGCCTGCGCGCCCGCTCCAGCCGTGGCGGCGTTCACGTGGTCACGGTGAAGCCCGGCTTCGTCCGCACCAGGATGACCGAAGGCATGAAGCTGATCGGCCCGCTCACCGTCGAGGCGAGCGTGGTGGGCGATGCAATTCTTCAGGCGGTCGAGAGAAAGACCGACGTCGTCTATGTCAGCGGCAAATGGCGCCTCGTGATGCTGATCATCAAGACGCTGCCGGAAGCGGTGTTCAAGAAGCTGAAGTTCTGAACGCTGCCGCGCTGACGGTACGCTCTCTGCCCAGCCCAGAGCAATGACGCTTTACGCGCTCTTGCGCTGGAATTGACCGGCTGCGCGGAAACGCCAGAGATATTGCGGGGCGATTGCTTCCAGCGAATCCGGGGTGATGCCGAGGCCTTCCAGCGTCAGGCCGGCCGCCTTCGCCGCCTCCGAGACGACATTGTCGCGCTCGAGCAGCGTGACCTGGTCCGGCGTCAGCTTGAAAGCGCCCGGCGCGAATTGCAGGAAGGCCGCCTTGAACCGGGCGAGGCCGAACGGCAGCGGGATCAGCATTCGCTCGCGATCGGTGATCTCAAGGATGGTCTGGATGATCTCGCGCATGGTCAGCACTTCCGGCCCGCCGAGCTCGTAGGTGCCGCCCGCCTTGGTCTTGCCGTCGACGGCGTCCGCAATCGCGGTGGCGACGTCGCCGACATAGACCGGCTGCATCTTCGTTTCGCCGCCGATCAGCGGCAGCACCGGCGACATCCGGGCAAGCGCGGCAAAGCGGTTGGTGAACTGGTCCTCGGGGCCGAATATCACGGAGGGACGGAAGATCGTCGCCGACGGCACCGCGGCCAGGGCCGCGGCCTCGCCGGCCGCCTTGGCCCTGGCGTAGCGCGAGGGCGATTCGGCATCGGCGCCGATTGCTGAAACATGCACCAGCTGTGCCCCAGCGGCGGCGGCCGCCTTGGCAACGGTCTCGGCACCCCTGGCCTGGACGGCGTCGAAGGTTTGCGCGCCGCCCTCGGTGAGGACGCCGACGAGATTGATCGCGACATGCGAATCACGCAGCGCGGCCTGGACCGAGGCCGGATAGCGCAGATTCGCCTGTACGCTGTGGATCTGCCCGACGCGGCCGAGCGGCTGGAGATGCCCGGCGAGTTCCGGCCGCCGGACCGCCACCCGGACCCGGTAATCCCTCTTGCACAGGGCGCGGACGACGCTGCGGCCCAAAAACCCCGATCCGCCGAAAACCGTGACGAGCGTGTCCAGATTCGATGCCATGAGGGGTCCCGTCCTGCCGAAAGAGTGCGTCTTGTCAGGCTTGTATCGGGCCGGTTTGCGATGCGCAATCGGCATCCCGAACCGGGCCTCAAGCATGAATTGACAACGGCGTCACCGAACCGTAGTAACCGCCTCCGTGCCCCAAACGGCATGCCCAGGTGGTGGAATTGGTAGACGCGCTGGCTTCAGGTGCCAGTGGCTTAACGGCCGTGAAGGTTCGAGTCCTTTCCTGGGCACCATGCTTTCCTGGATCGCAAGCAGATCCAGATAGATAAGCCCTTTCAGAGTGTTGCGATGGTATCGGGCCTTAGGCCGACGGCGGTGCCCTCTTTGCAATGGAGATACAGCCATCGTTAGCTGATGCAACCCGTGCTGCCGGTTGGGAGCTCGGCTGATTCATCGGAGTAGGTGCAATGCGCGGCGTCTCTGGATGGTGCGTCTTGGGATCGAGTGTCTTGGGATCGAGCGTCTTGGGCCTTTGCCTCCTCATCGGTCCGTGCGTTTCCGCGAAGGCCGCCGCACGAGGGCATCACAAGTCGCAACATGTCGTCGTTCGGCCGGGCCAGGCCGTGGTGCCAGTCTACGTCACTCCGAATGGTGTGCGCATCTATCGCGACGACTCCGTTCCCGGCGGTCTGCGGACCGACCACGACGACCCTCCAGCTTATGACGATCCATCCAAGTTCGGTGGCGGCTGATCGACGAGCCGGGCTGCTGCTGCTGCATGGTGCCCTTACACCACCAGTTTCCCCGTCCGCTCCGCCACGGCCTTCTGCACGAAATACATCGCCACCAGCGTGATGATCGTCGTCGCGACGACGACGTAGCCGATCCGGTCGAAATGGATCAGCGCGCCATCGGGCGCTTGCGCGATGATTGCGCCGGCGAGCACCGCGCCGATACCCCCGGAGAGCTGCTGGAGCGAGGCGCTCACCGCGCTGAACGAGCCGCGCTGGCTCGCATCGGGGATCGCGGACATCACCGCCTGCGACGGGATCATGCGCGAGAAGATGCCGACGAACATCAGGACGTTGACTAGAATCGCAGTCGCGAGCGAGACGTGGCCGAGGTTTGTGTAGATCAGCACCATGACCACGGTCATCGCGCATCCGAACACGAAGGTCGGATACTTGCCGAAGGCGTCGCTGGCGCGGCCGACCAGCGGTCCCGTGACGATGCTGAACAGCCCGGAGACGAGATAGATCGTCGGCAGATGCGCGATGTCGATGCCGAGATTGTGCACGGTATAGGCGCTGGAGAACGGCATCAGCATGTAACCGCCCGTCGCCAGCAGCGTCGTGACGAGGAAGGCGAGCGTATAGCGCGGCTGACCGATGGTCGCGACCAGATGGTGGAACGGGTTTCTGTCCTGCTTCAGCTTCAGATGCGCGTCGACCGGCTCCATGGCAAAGGCGATGATGGCGATTGCCGCGATCGACAGCGCGACGATCGCAACGAAGCAGACATGCCAGTTCCAGTAATTGGCGAGAAACAGCCCGGCGGGAATGCCGAGCACCTGGCTCGCGGCAAACGCCGTCTGGATGAAACCCATCACGCGGCCGCGCTGATGCAGCGGGAACAGGTCGGTGATGATGGCCAGCACGACCGCGCCGATCACGCCGCCGAACAATCCGGTCACGATCCGGCCGAGCAGCAGCACGTGATAGTTCTGCGCGGCGGCGCATAGCGCCGTTCCGAGCGTGAAGCCGACATAGAAGAACAGCAAGAGGCGCTTGCGATCGAAGCGATCGGCAAAGCCGGCGGCGAGAATGCCCGAGAGTCCCGCACTGAACGCGTAGGCCGATACCGCGACGCCGAACTGCCCCGCCGTGATGTCGAGTGCGGGCATCAGGATCGCGCCGAGCGGCGACATGATGATGAAGTCGAGAATGATCGTGAACTGCGTGAACGCGAGCAGCGCGATGAGCAGCATCTGGTAGCGCGAGAAGCCGCGCTGGCGTTGCTGTGGATCGTCGACGGGCGCTGCGAGCGTCTGTTCGGTCATTGGCACCTGGTTGAGGGCGAAGGGGAGGGGGAACTGGCAGATGGGGTGAGCAAGCACGATTTCCACGGGCCGCACGGCGCACATTGTGCCGGAATACGGGATCCCTGAAGGTTGTGGGATCCCTGCAACAGTCCTGCAGCCCGATCGAGGTTCGTACCGCTGCCCTGGTCCGCCGATTAAGCCGCCTTTAGCGAATGCTCCGCTAATGTCCTGACCTTCCATTTCCCTGCTCCCCGGCCGAATGCCGGTCATGTTGCGGTAATTCAGAGCGTTTTCGGATGGAGCAGCCTGCCCGGCACTACGATCCTGGCGTGTCCGAGCCGGCAGCAAGCCCGGCGGCGGACCGGACGCTCGTCATCGATCTCGAAGGCGCCCTGCTGCGTTCCGAGCTGCTGATGGAGGCGCTGTTCTCCAGTCCCGGACGCATGCTGGCCCGCTTCGGCGCCGGCGGACGCGCCGGCATGGCGGCGCTCACGGATGTCCTGGCGCGGGCCGAGATCGACTATGCCCATCTGCCCTATGATTCCGACGTGCTGAACCGGGCGCTGGCGGCGCGGGCGCGAGGTGAGAAGATCTATCTCGTCGCGGATCGCTTTGCCGGTCATGCCGCCGGCATCGCGACGCATCTCGGCTTTGACGGCATCGTCACGCCGGCCGAGCTCGCTGCGGGCGGCCTGCCGTTCGACCGCGCCGCGATCGAGCGGATCGAACGTCGCGGCACCCCGAGGCCCGGCCTCAAGACCTGGGCGAAGGCGCTGCGCGTCTACCAATA
Organism: Bradyrhizobium sp. in8p8; assembly: GCF_000426845.1. Taxonomy (GTDB): domain Bacteria; phylum Pseudomonadota; class Alphaproteobacteria; order Rhizobiales; family Xanthobacteraceae; genus Bradyrhizobium; species Bradyrhizobium japonicum_C. The sequence goes on from NZ_AUGD01000003.1 coordinate 320,099, forward strand.
CGCCAAGAACACGCTGGTATTCGTGCCGGTCATCACCGCGCATCAGCTGAACTTCCAGACGCTCGGCTACGCGCTGCTCGCTTTTCTGGCGTTCTCGGCCTGCGCGTCGGGCGCCTATCTGATGAACGATCTGCTCGATCTCGCCGCGGACCGGCAGCATCCGACCAAGCGCCATCGCGCGCTCGCCGCCGGCGAATTGCCGATCTCGTCGGCGCTGGCGGCGATCCCCGTGTTGTGGTTGCTTGCGGTCGGAGCTAGCCTCTGCATCTCGCCCCTCTTCCTCGCTGTGCTCGGCGCCTATCTCGCCACCACGATCGCCTATTCGCTCGTGCTCAAGCGCAAGATGCTGGTCGACATCGTCACCCTCGCCGCTCTCTACACGCTCCGCATCGTCGCCGGCGCCGTCGGTGTCGGCGTGGTGCTGTCGGAATGGCTCTTGATCTTCTCGCTGTTCGTGTTCACCTCGCTGGCGCTGATCAAGCGCTTCAGCGAACTCAGCATGCGCGAGAGCGCAGGGCTCGCCGATCCCTCCAATCGAGACTACAGGATCACCGATTTGCACGTCATCGCCGCGATGGCGGCGGCGAGTGCGATGAACGCGGTGACGGTGTTCTCACTCTATGTCTCCTCGTCTGCGGTGACGCCGCTCTACAGCCGTCCCTGGATGCTGTGGCTGCTCACCCCGCTGCTGCTGTACTGGTTCGGCCGCGCCCTGATGATGGCGCATCGCCGCGAGATGCCGGACGATCCGATCCTGTACGCGTTCCGGGATGGGCCCAGCCGCATCGCGGTCGCGGCGATGATCTGCATCATGCTCGCCGCGATCTGACCGCCCGTAAGTCACGGCCGCCGCTTGCGTCACCTGCCGCCACTGGCTACATCGCGGTCCATCCGATTAGCCTATGATATCGCGCACCGAATCGATCCGAGGTTTTGACACGCCATGACCGTACGCCTGCACCGCGGCGACTTGCCCGACCTGTCCCGCTACACCGGAGCGGTGGCGATCGACACCGAGACCATGGGGCTGAACCCGCATCGCGACCGGCTCTGCGTGGTGCAGCTCTCGCCCGGCGACGGCAGCGCCGACGTGGTGCAGATCCCCAAGGGGCACACCGACGCGCCGAACCTGAAGGCGCTGCTCGCCGATCCGGCGGTGACCAAGATCTTCCACTTCGCGCGGTTCGACGTCGCGGTGCTTTACCAGACCTTCGGCGTCATGACCGGGCCGATCTATTGCACCAAGATCGCCTCCCGCCTGACCCGCACCTATACCGACCGCCATGGTCTCAAGGATCTCGTGCGCGAGGTCCTCAACATCGACCTTTCCAAGCAGCAGCAGTCCAGCGACTGGGGTTCCGACAACCTGACCGAGCCGCAGCTCGCCTATGCCGCCTCCGACGTGCTGCATCTGCATGGCTTGCGCGAGCGGCTCGACACCATGCTGGTCCGGGAAGGCCGCAGCAAGCTCGCCCAGGCCTGTTTCGACTTCCTGCCGACCCGGGCATTGCTCGACCTCCAGGGCTGGTCGGAAGAGGACATCTTCGCGCATTCCTGAAGGCCCTGCGCGGCAGTTGGCCCGAGCTTGCCGCCCCGTTTCGGACACTTTCGTAACCGCCTGTCGCCGGCTGCATATTTGGCCGGCCCGGGATAGAGTGGAACGTCCTTCAACCGGACAAGGCGAGGCATATCTCAGGAGCCCAGGTTGACTCAGGAGCCCAGGTGAATTCGGCCCAGAATCCGACCTACGACGCCGCGCTCGCGGCGAAGTTTGCCAGCGCGGCGCGCCACAGCCGCCTGGTGCGGATCCTGCGCGTGGCCGTGCCGGGGGCGGTGCTGCTGTCCATGGCGGTCATTGTCGGCGTGTCGATCTTCAACCCGTTCCGCATGCTGATGCCGAAGCTGCCGCTCGATTCCGGGAACCTGGTGGTCTCGGGCACCAAGATCACGATGGAATCGCCGCATCTGGCCGGCTTCACGCCGGACCAGCGGCCCTACGAGCTCTGGGCCAAGACCGCGACCCAGGACATCACCGACCCGGATCATGTCGATCTCTCCGATGTGCGCGCAAAGGTGCTGATGGAGGACCAATCCACCCTGTTGCTCGATGCCCGCACCGGCCGCTTCGACAACAAGCAGCAGCAGCTCGAGCTGCGCAAGGACATCTTCCTGCGCACCTCGGCCGGCTATGAGGCGCGGCTGAACTCCGCCTTTGTCGACATGGGCAAGGGCACGGTCTCCTCGGACGAGCGTGTCGACGTCAAGCTCACCAACGGCACGCTGACCGCAGACAGGCTGCGCATCACCGAAGGCGGCGAACTCATCCGCTTCGAGGGCAATGTGGTGATGCATCTGGAAAAGCTGGATGATCCTGCCGCCGCACAGCCTGCGCCTGCAGACCCTGCCCCGCCGGCAAAGCCACGTACGCCTCAGAACAAGGCCGCCAGTTCAAGATGATTTTGATGACCAGGATTCTTTCGCGTGGCGCCGGCAAGCGGTGCGGCATCTCTGGCGCAGCCGCGCTCGCCGCCGGCCTCGCGCTGCTCGTCACCGGTGCGGCCGTCGCGCAGAGCACGATGCAGGGCGTGCCCAATGCGATGCAGGGCTTTTCGCAGAACCGCGATCAGCCGATCCAGATCGAGGCGGCCTCGCTCGAGATGCGCGACAAGAAGAAGGAGGCGACCTTCGCCGGCAATGTGAAGGTGGTGCAGGGGGACACCACGATGACCTCGAAGACGCTCGTGGTGTTCTACGATTCCGGCGGTGGCGAAAAGCCGGCCGCGCCGCAGCCCGCGGCGAAGGGCGCGAAATCGGCTCCGATGCAATCGGCGACGCCGGGACCCGGAGGCAGCTCCTCGATCAAGCGGCTGGAGGCACGCGGCAATGTCGTGGTCACCCAGAAGGATCAGGTGGTGACGGGCGAGACCGCCGTGTTCGACACCAGGACCAACCTCATCACCATGCTCGGAGGCGTGGTCTTGACGCAATGCAAGAACGTCCTGCGCGGTGACCGCCTGATGGTCGACATGACGACCGGCGTCTCGCGTGTGGAATCCGACAGCGGCCGGGTTCAGGCGCTGCTGCCGCAGGGCGGCGGCAGCGATTGCGGCCCAGCGGGGCAGGGTGCCAAACCCGGCGCGGCGCCGCCTCTGCAATTGCCCGGTGCAAGTAAACAAAAGTAAGTCCAACCACTTGCTTCGGGTGCGCCCGATCCAAGGTTGAAGCTTGGCTGGCGAGACTGTATCTAGCGCGCAGGGCTTTCGAAGCGGGGCCGCCGCTTTTCGGGCGTGTTTCACTGGGCATGAGACATCCCTTCACCCAGTTGCGTCAGCGGATTGGTCAGGCTGGCGCGGCAGATCGCGCAAAAGTCGCGCAAAGAGCACGCGCAACGCTAGAAGGCGGGGATGGTCGATCTCTTCAGCATGTTCCGTCGGCGCCCCGCCAAGCGCGGCCGGCCAGGATTTGCGCGCCAGGACATCACCGCGCTCGGTGACAGCGTCGGTGGCCTCGTGCCCAGTCCTGTCCGCGACGCACCGCCGATCGCCCGGGATCAGCCGATGCGCGCGCCCGATCCGTTCCAGGGTGACTATCAGGTCGAGCCGCCGCGCCCGCAGGCTGTTCACCCCCTGAGAAGCGCCGCCGCGTCCAATGGCGGCGGTCCTCAGCTGCTGAAGCGGCCGGGCTTCCTGGCCGTGCATGGCGTGAAAAAGTCCTTCGGCAGCCGTCAGGTCGTGCGCGGCGTCAGTATTTATGTGCGGCGCGGCGAAGCGGTCGGCCTGCTCGGGCCGAACGGCGCCGGCAAGACCACCGTGTTCTACATGATCACCGGGCTGATCAAGGCCGACCACGGCGCGATCGAGCTCGACGGCCACGACGTCACCAAGCTGCCGATGTATCAGCGTGCGCGGCTCGGCATCGGGTATCTGCCGCAGGAAGCCTCGATCTTCCGCGGCCTCACCGTCGAGCAGAATATCCGCGCCGTGCTCGAAGTGGTGGAGCCCTCGCGCAAGAAGCGCGAGCAGCAGCTCGATTCGCTGCTCGACGAGTTCAACATCACCCGCCTGCGCAAATCGCCTTCGATCGCGCTGTCAGGCGGTGAGCGGCGCCGCGTCGAGATCGCACGCGCGCTGGCGACGCGGCCGAACTACATGCTGCTCGACGAGCCCTTCGCCGGCATCGACCCGATCGCGGTCGGTGACATCCAGGATCTGGTCCGCCACCTCACCAATCGCGGCATCGGCGTGCTCATCACCGACCACAACGTCCGCGAGACGCTCGGTCTCACCGATCGCGCCTATATCGTCTATGCCGGGGAAATCTTGACCGAGGGAACCCCGGATGAGATCGTCGCGGATCCGGACGTTCGTCGTCTTTACCTTGGCGAGGAATTCCGCCTCTAGCCCGTTTTTGCGTTTCGTCAAGACGTGTACATCGGGCTCAGACTAGGATAAGCAAAAATCGGACCAATTTAGGGATCGGTTCTTGCTTCATGGCCCTCACGCAGAGATTAGAGTTCCGGCAGTCGCAGTCGCTGGTCATGACGCCGCAGCTGATGCAGGCGATCAAGCTGCTGCAATTGTCCAATCTCGATCTCACGACCTTTGTGGAAGAGGAGCTTGAGCGCAATCCGCTGCTGGAACGGGCCAGTGACGAGGGCCCGGCGGGCGAGTCCCCGGCCGAGGTCGGAAGTTACGGCGATTCCGAGGGTGGCCAGGGGGATGGCCACGGCGACGGTCCGGGCGAGGACGGATTCGGCGGCAGCGGCGACGGTTTCGAGCCCGGCCAGGAAGAATGGATGAGCAAGGATCTCGGCACCCGCGCCGAGATCGAGCAGACCCTGGATACCGGTCTGGACAACGTCTTCTCCGAGGAGCCTGCCGAGGCTGCGGCCCGCACCGCCCAGGACGCCGCGCCGACCACCTATACCGAATGGGGTGGCGGCGCCTCTGGTGACGAAGATTACAATCTCGAAGCCTTTGTCGCGGCCGAGACAACCTTGTCGGATCATCTCGCCGAGCAGCTGTCGGTCGCCTTCGCCGCACCCGCCCAGCGCATGATCGGCCAATACCTGATCGACCTCGTCGACGAGGCCGGCTACCTGCCGCCCGATCTCGGCCAGGCCGCCGAGCGGCTCGGCGCGTCGCAACAGGACGTCGAAGCCGTCCTCGCGGTGCTGCAGAAATTCGATCCGCCCGGCGTCTGCGCGCGTTCTTTGAGTGAATGCCTGGCGATCCAGCTCCGCGAGCTCGACCGCTACGACCCGGCGATGCAGGCTCTCGTCGAGCATCTCGATCTCCTCGCCAAGCGCGACATTGCGTCCTTGCGCAAGCTGTGCGGCGTCGACGACGAGGACATCGCCGACATGATCGGCGAAATCCGCCGTCTCAATCCCAAGCCCGGCATGAAGTTCGGCTCGGCGCGCCTGCAGACCATGGTGCCCGACGTCTATGTCCGTCCGGGCCCCGACGGCGGCTGGCATGTCGAGCTCAACAGCGACACGTTGCCGCGTGTGCTGGTCAACCAGACCTACTATTCCGAGCTGTCGAAGAAGATCGGCAAGGATGGCGACAAGTCCTATTTCACCGACGCGCTCCAGAACGCGACCTGGCTCGTGCGCGCGCTCGACCAACGCGCCCGCACCATCCTGAAAGTCGCAACCGAGATCGTGCGGCAGCAGGACGGCTTCTTCACCCATGGCGTGGCTCACTTGCGGCCGCTCAATCTGAAGGCCGTCGCCGACGCCATCCAGATGCATGAATCCACGGTGTCGCGCGTGACCGCCAACAAGTACATGGCGACCAACCGCGGCACGTTCGAGCTGAAATATTTCTTCACGGCCTCGATCGCCTCGGCCGATGGCGGCGAGGCGCATTCGGCCGAAGCCGTGCGTCACCATATCAAGCAGCTGATCGATTCCGAGGAGCCCTCGGCGATCTTGTCGGATGACACCATCGTGGAACGCTTGCGCGCCTCGGGCATTGATATTGCCCGCCGCACGGTCGCGAAGTACCGCGAAGCCATGCGCATACCCTCCTCGGTGCAACGCCGCCGCGACAAGCAGAGCGCTCTTGGTAACGTCCTCTCCACCGCATTGTCTGATCGCTCCCGCAACACCGAGCCGGCCTGATTGCGCTGGCGCGAAATCGCGCTACTCTCATCTCCCTTTCGCGATCGATCCAAGCTGGGCAATCAAACCAAGCGAGGCATCAAATGACTCTCCGGGTTTCGGGAAAGAGCATCAGCGTCGGCGAGGCCCTGCGCGGCCGCGTTGCCGAGCGCACCGAAGAGGTGCTGCGCAAATATTTCGACGGCAATTATTCCGGCCACATCACGCTCAGCAAGGACGGCTTCGGCTTTCGCACCGATTGCGCGCTGCATCTCGATTCCGGAATCACGCTGGAAGCTGATTCGAACGCGCCGGATGCCTATGCCAGTGCCGACCAGGCGCTGGTGATGATCGAGAGGCGGCTGCGTCGCTACAAGAACCGCCTCAAGGACCGCTCCGCCCGCAAGGCCCATGCCGCCTCCGAGGCGATGGCTGCACTCGACGCCACCAGCTATGTGCTGGAAGCGCCCGGAGAGGACGAGGAGGAAGTCACCGGCTACAGCCCCGTCATCATCGCCGAGCAAACCACCTCGCTGAAGCGGCTCTCGGTCAGCGAGGCAGTGATGGAACTCGACCTCAGCGGAGCTCCGTGCCTGGTATTCCAGCATGGTTCGTCCGGCCGGGTGAACATCATTTACCGCCGCGCGGACGGCAATGTCGGCTGGATTGATCCGCCGGAAGCCAAGGTCGACGGCAAGTCGGACGGTTAGGCCGGGGGACCGGCACCCGTACCATTCCGGCCCTTAACAATGGCCGTGGCAAAGCCGCACGCGGGAGTTGGCACCGGGATTGCGTTGGAGTAGAAGCCCCCCACATCAGGACCTAACGGGACTTGGGCTAAGTCCGCCTCCTGCTTCATGTTATTGACGCCGGCTCAGCTTGGTCTATCAAGCGGGCCAATTCGGAACCTGACGGCTTCATTCACCTCGGAAACCCTCCATGCCGATTACCGATCTGGTCGCACCCGAGGCGATTCTCCCGGCATTGAAGGTCAACAGCAAGAAGCAGGCCCTGCAGGAGCTCGCCGCCAAGGCCGCCGAGCTGACCGGGCAGAACGAGCGCTCCGTGTTCGAGGTGCTGCTGCAACGGGAGAAGCTCGGCACCACCGCGGTCGGCTATGGCGTCGCCATTCCGCACGGCAAGCTGCCCAAGCTGGAAAAGATCTTCGGCCTGTTCGCGCGCCTCGATCGCCCGATCGATTTCGAGGCGATGGACGGCCAGCCGGTCGATCTCGTCTTCCTGCTGCTCGCGCCCGAAGGCGCCGGCGCCGATCATTTGAAGGCGCTCGCCCGCATCGCCCGCCTCTTGCGCGACCAGGACATCGCCAAGAAGCTCCGCGCCTCGCGCGATGCCCAGGCGATCTATTCGGTGCTGGCTCTGCCGCCGGCGACGGCGGCCTGAGCCTCATCGCGAGGCGCAACTGCGGCAACATCCGCCTTTCGTGCCTAGCTCTCGACACCGTCATTGCGAGGAGCCTTGCGACGAAGCAATCCAGAGTCCCTCCGCGCGAGGATCTGGATTGCGTCTCGAAGCCTCATCGGCCGCGCTTTGCGCGAACCCGTCGGCTCCGAATGATGATGCGCATATCATCACTCAAAATGAAAACGGGCACGCCTTCGCTCGAAGGCATGCCCGCTCAAAACTCTCTTCGTACGACGCGCGTGCTCAGTGCACGCTGACGGCTTGCAGCTCGTTGCTCCAGGCGTTGGCGACCGCGGCTTCGCGGCTGTCGGTCAGCATGATCGGCGTGCCGTCGGCGGCATGAAGCGCGAACAGCTTGAGGCCCGGCGCGATTTTCGGCGCCTCCGGAAACAGGCCCGGCACGTCTTCGGAGCGGATCTGCTTCACATAGGCGATATGGCCTTCGCCCAGAGTTGCCAGCGTCTCCGGAGAGACGTTCTTGGCTTCGTATTCGAACGCAACGTGACCTTCACTCATGGTCTCGACTCCTCTGGAACACTAAGCGGTCGAGTCCGCTACTCGTTCCATTATTCGTGCTCATTGATAGCGATTGTCTTAACGATCCTCTCCGGCTCAGGCCGGGCCAGATCGATCGACAACAACCCGTTCTTCAGATCCGCACCCAGCACCAGCATCCCTTCCGCCAGCACGAAGGTGCGCTGGAAGTGGCGCGCGGCGATGCCGCGATGGATGTATTGCCGGGTCTTGTCGTCCTGCTGCCGCCCGCGGATCACGAGCTGGTTTTCCTCAATGGTTACATCGAGTTGGTCGCGGGTGAATCCGGCAACCGCCAGCGTGATGCGCAAACGCTCGGGCTGGCCGTCCGTGCGGTCACACCTCTCGATATTGTAGGGAGGGTAGCCGTCGGCGCCTTTGACGACGCGGTCGAGCACGCGCTCGATCTCGTCGAAGCCCAGCAGGAAGGGACTGGAGAGCGTTGGAACACGAGACATAGTTTACAAAGTCCTCGCGGAAGCGACTTTGGTGTGTCGGGGCCCGTAGTGGCACCCCTTGCCCAGCAATATGGGCACGTTCTGCTGTGGGTTCAAGCACGTAGCGGGGGGCTGTGGATGGTCGCCCGGCCGTCAGGTGCTGCCGGACGTCATGCCCGGGACAAGCCCGGGCACGACGAAGTTGCGGGCGAATACCCCAGCGAAAACATGGCGTCTTCTACTGTGCATGGGGTTGTTTTTGCGCTCGGGTTGTCGGGGGCCGGAACCCCTCAGGCCTCGAGCCGCTTGCGCCCGTCGCCGCTGAACAGATGCAGCTTCGCCGGTCGTGCGGCGACGCGGATCCTCGCGCCGATCGCGGGGGCTTCGGTTCCGGGAATGCGGACGATGATCTCGCCGGGCGGCAGCTCGCCGGGGGTGGCGGCGACGTGCTTCTCCTCCTGCTCACGGGAGCCGTAGACGAAGGTTTCCGCGCCGACGCGCTCGATCGCTTCCACGGTGAGCGGCAGCGCGACGCCGCCGTCCGGGGTCTGGTCGGTGATGACGAAATCCTCCGGGCGGATGCCGAGGACGCCGGCGTCGGCCGCCGCGCTGCCCGCCAGCTGCGACCGGATCTCCTCGGGACGCGTCGACATCAAGTTCATCGGCGGTGCGCCGATGAAGGAGGCGACGAAGGTGGTCGCCGGCTTTTCGTAGATCGCCAGGGGATTACCGACCTGCTCGACCTGCCCCCCGTTCATCACGACGAGAATGTCGGCGAGCGTCATCGCCTCGAGCTGGTCATGGGTGACGTAGATCGACGTGGTGTTGAGTCGGCGCTGCAGTCTGCGGATCTCGACGCGCATCGCGATGCGCAGCTTGGCGTCGAGGTTGGAGAGCGGCTCGTCGAACAGGAATACCTTCGGCTGGCGCACGATGGCGCGACCCATGGCGACGCGCTGGCGCTGACCGCCGGAGAGCTGGCGCGGCTTGCGGTCCAGCATCGCGGAGAGCTCGAGCACGCGCGCGGCTTCCTCGACGCGGGTCTTGATCTCGGCTTCGGCCATGCCGCGGTTGCGCAGGCCATAGGCCATGTTGTTGTAGACGCTCATATGCGGATAGAGCGCGTAGTTCTGGAACACCATCGCGATATCGCGATCGGCGGGTTCGATTCCGTTGACGACACGGCCGCCGATGTCGATCTCGCCGCCGGTGACGGTCTCGAGGCCCGCGACCATGCGCAGGAGCGTGGACTTGCCGCAGCCGGAGGGACCGACCAGCACGCAGAATTGTCCGTCGCCGACATCGACGTCGACGCCCTTGATGGCCTCGAAGCCGCCGGGATAGGTCTTGCGGACGTTGCGCAGGGTGACGTTAGCCATTGCGAGCTCCGCTCGGGCGAGTGGCGGATCGTGAGTGGCGAGTAGTTGATCTGCTTGGAATGCAACGCCCGTTCGATCGTCGGCGTACGATTCGCCATTCGCTACTCACTATTCGCCCCTCTCACTTTTCAGTCTCGACCAGGCCGCGCACGAACAGCTTCTGCATGACGACGACGACGAACACCGGCGGCAGCATGGCCAGCACGGCGGTTGCCATCACGATCGGCCATTCGGTCAGCGCGTCGGTGGTGGTGATCATCTTGCGGATGCCGATCTGGATCGTCTGCATGTCGTCGCGCGTCGTGATCAGCAGCGGCCAGAGATATTGATTCCAGCCGAGGATGAACAGGATCACGAACAGCGCCGCCATGTTGGTGCGCGACAGCGGCAGCAGCGTATCCCAGAAGAAGCGGAAGGGGCCTGCGCCGTCGATGCGCGAGGCCTCCAGCAATTCGTCCGGCACGGTCATGAAGAACTGGCGGAACAGCAGCGTCGCGGTGGCGGATGCGATCAGCGGCAGCGACAGGCCGGCATAGCTGTCGAGCATGTGCAGATCGGCGACGATCTTGTAGGTCGGATAGATGCGCACCTCGACCGGCAGCATCAGCGTGATGAAGATCAGCCAGAAGATCGCCATCCGGAACGGAAAGCGGAAATACACGATCGCATAGGCCGAGATGATCGAGATCGCGATCTTGCCGATCGCGATCAGGAGCGCCATCACCAGCGAGTTCAGCATCATGTTGCCGACCGGCTCGCGGGTCGAGCCGCTCGTGCCGACGAAGATCGTCTGGTAGTAGGTCTCGAAGAAATGACCGCCGGGCAGCAGCGACATCTGGCCGTTCGCGATCACCGCGTTGTCCTGGGACGACGCGATGATTGCGAGATAGACCGGGAAGGCGACGATCGCGATCCCGATCCAGAGGATGATGTGGGCGATGTAGCGCCGGAAGCCTTCTTCCTCGACCATCAGTAGGTCACCTTGCGTTCGACGAAGCGGAACTGGATTCCGGTCAGCACGATGACCATGATCATCAGGATCACCGATTGCGCAGCCGAGCTGCCGAGGTTTCCGCCGAGCAGGCCGTCGGTATAGACCTTGTAGACCAGCGTCTCCGTCGACTTGCCGGGACCGCCGCGGGTCATGGTGTCGATGATGCCGAACGTGTCGAAGAAGGCGTAGACGATGTTCACGACCAGGAGGAAGAAGATGGTCGGCGACAGCAGCGGGAACGTCACGGTCCAGAACCGCCGCATCGGCCGGGCGCCGTCGATCGCGGCGGCTTCGAGCACGCTTTTGGGGATGCTCTGCAGGCCGGCGAGGAAGAACAGGAAATTGTAGGAGATCTGCTTCCAGGCGGCGGCGAGGATGATCAGCGCTGCGGCCTGGTCGCCGTCGAGCAGCGGATTCCAGTCGACGCCGAGCGCGCGCAGATAGCGCGAGAGCACGCCGAGCGAGGGATGCAGCATGAAGATCCAGAGCACGCCGACGACCGGCGGAGCCACCGCATAGGGCCAGATCAGGAGCGTGCGGTAGAGCATCGAGCCGCGCAGCGGCTTGTCCGCCATCACCGCGAGCAGCAGCGCAAAAGACAGCGACGACACCGCGATCGCAAACGAGAAGAAGAAGGTGCGCAGGATCGCCTCGAAATAGGCGGGCTCCTTGAACAGATCGATGTAATTTTCGAACCAGACGAAGCTGGTCGAAAGGCCGAAGGCATCTTGGAGCAGGAACGACTGGATCATCGCCTGCAAGGCCGGCCAGTAGAAGAAAACCAGGACGATCGCGAGCTGCGGTGCAACCAGCGCGTAGGGCAATAGCTTCGACTGGAAAATGGCTTGCTTTTGCATGATGCCCGCGGGAGCGGCAGGCCGGCTGACCGGCCTGCCGCTTGTCGCCTTACTTGACGGCGGTCTTTTCGAACTGGCGCAGCATGGTGTTGCCGCGCTCCACGGCCGAATCCAGCGCCTGCTTGGCGGTCTTCTTGCCGGCCAGGGCCTGCTCGATCTCTTCCGACCAGACGTCGCGGAGCTGCACCATGTTGCCGAGGCGCAGGCCGCGCGAGTTCTCGGTCGGCTCCTTGTTGGTCAGCTCGAGCAGCGGGGTCTCGAGATAAGGCTGATCCTTGTAGAAGCCTTCCGCCTTGGCCTTCTCATAGGCCGCCTTGGTGATCGGCAGATAGCCCGACGATTTGTGGATATAGACCTGGCGATCCGTATCGGACAGGAAGGTCAGGAACTTCGCTACACCCTTGTACTCCTCGGCCGACTTGCCACCCATGATCCAGAGCGAGGCGCCGCCGATGATCGAATTCTGCGGTGCGCCCTTCACGTCGGGATAGTAGGGCATCGGCACCGCGGTGAAGGCGAACTTGGCCTGCGCCTTGACGTTGCCGAAGAACGCCGACGAGGTCAGGTAGAGGGGGCATTCGCCCGACGTGAAGCGGCCTTCGCCGGTGTTGGTCCGGCCGGCATAGTCGTAGGTCTTGTCCTTCTGGAGCTCGACGAGGTTCTCCAGATGCTTGACCTGGAGCGGTCCGTTGAACGAGAGCACGGTATCGAAGCCGTCGAGGCCGTTGGCTTTGGTCGACAGCGGCACGTTGTGCCAGGCGGAGAGCTGCTCGAGATTGACCCAGGTGACCCAGGAGTTGGAGAAGCCGCACGTCGCGTGGCCGGCCGCCTTCAGCTTCTTGGCCGCGTCGAACACTTCGGGCCAGGTCTTCGGGATCTCGACATTGGCCTTCTTCAGTGCGTCGAGATTGACCCACATCACCGTCGACGACGAGTTGAAGGGAAAGGACAGCATCTCGCCCTTCGAGGTCGAATAATAGCCGGTGATCGCGGGCAGATAGGCCTTGGGATCGAACTTCTCGCCGGTCTCGGCCATCAGCTTGTAGACCGGCTTCACGGCGCCGGTCGCGGCCATCATGGTGGCGGTGCCGACCTCGAACACCTGCATGATGTGCGGCGCATTGCCGGCACGGAACGCGGCGATGCCGGCGTTCATCGTGTCGGCGTAGTTGCCCTTGTAGGTCGGGATCACCTTGAAATCGCCCTGCGAGGCGTTGAAGTCGTTGGCGAGCTTGACGATGACGTCGTTGTTGGCGCCGGTCATCGCGTGCCACCACTGGATTTCGGTCACGGCGAGTGCCGGCGAGGCGCCGAAACCAACCGTGAGTGCAACAGCAGCAGCCGCACCAAAATGTCGAAGAGCCATCAAGAAAACCTCCCTTGCCCGTCAATGAAGAAGCGCTTGCGCTAGCAGCGCCATATGACGTTCACATGACTGTGTAAGCGGCCGAAACGAAAGCGGCAAGCGCTGCTCGTCAAATAGGCGAAGACGGATCGGGCAGCTTTTCCCGTTCGCGCTGCACTATCGTGCCCGCGCCGCAGCGCGGCATCAGATCATGAGCACCGAAAGAACAGGTCGCGGGCCCGAAAACCTCTCCCGCTTGCGGGAGCGGTCGCGCCGAAGGCGCGGGTGAGGGCTCTGTCCTCTGGGAGATTATCCCGTTGCGGAGACACCTCTCCCAACCCCTCCCCCGCAAGCGGAAGAGGGCGTGCATTGCAATTGAAGCTCGTCTTATCTCAACGCTTGCGCTCGGGGCCGCAGACCGTGCCCTTGGCCACCATCGCGTCGATCTCGGCCTTGGAGTAGCCGAACTCGCCCAGCACCTCCCGGGAGTGCTGGCTGAACTTGGGCGGCAGGCGGCGCAGGCTCGGCTTTGAGCGGTCGAGCCGGATCGGCGAGGCAACGCCCTTGTACCAGTCCTTCTCGATAATATCGCCGCGGTAGATCGTGTGCGGATTGGTCAACGCCTGGTCGATCTTCTGGACGGGACCTGCGGGCAGGCCCGCAGCGAGCAGGCGATCGCACAGCGGCTCGGCCTCGTGCTGGCTGAACACCGCGGCAAGCTCGGCACGCAGCGCCTCCCGGTTGGCGATGCGGTCCTTGTTGCGCGCAAAGCGCGGATCGGTGCCCAGCTCCGGCTTGCCGATCTCCTTGCAGAGCTTGCGGAAGGTGCCGTCATTGCCGACGCCGATGAAGATGTTGTCGGTCTTGGTCGGGAAGATCGCGTAAGGCACAAGGTTCGGGTGCTCGTTGCCGGTGAGGCTCGGCGGCTTCCCATGCATGAAATAGTTCGCGGTGTGCGGATGCATGATGGCAAGGCCGGTCTCGTACAGCGTCGTCTCCAGGAACTGGCCCTTGCCCGAGCGCTGACGTTCCGACAGCGCCATCAGGATGCCGATCGCCGCATAGAGCCCGGTGCCGATGTCGACCAAGGGCACGCCAATCCGCATCGGACCGCTCTCGGGCGAGCCGGTCGCGGCGATCATGCCGGTCATGGCCTGGATGATGGCGTCATAGCCCGGATTGCCGCCGCGCGGGCCGTCGGCGCCGAAGCCGCAGATCCGGCAATGCACGAGGCGCGGGAATTTGTCGCGCAAGGTCTCGTTGCCGATGCCCCACTTCTCCAGCGTGCCCGGCTTGAAATTTTCGATCAGGACGTCGGCGGTCTCCAGCATCTTCAGCAGCACGGCACGGCCGCCCTCGGAGGCGAGGTCGAGGCCGATCGAGCGCTTGTTGCGGTTGATGCCGATGAAATAGGCCGCGTCCTCCTCGTGGAAGGGAGGGCCCCAGTCGCGCACCTCGTCGCCTGCGGGCGGCTCGACCTTGATCACGTCGGCGCCGTGGTCAGCGAGGATCTGGGTACAGTACGGTCCGCCGAGCACGCGCGTGAGATCGATGACGCGCAGTCCGCTCATGGCACCTGGGGCGGCTTCAGAACCCGCGGCTTCAGAACTCATGCCTTCGCTTCTCCTGTGTCGGCGTTCGATCACAGGCCTAGCGAGGTTTTTTTGCGCCAGCAATGGCGCCGCGCGTGGGGCCGTATGCGCCGCCGCGTCATCCCGTGACGTGGCAAATCACGGAAGCGGCCAGCCCGAGGGGGATCCCGGGCCAGCCGATCCGCTCGTGATCAGACGACCGTCAGGCGAACGTCGACGTTGCCGCGCGTGGCATTGGAGTAAGGGCACACCTGGTGCGCCTTCTGAACCAGTGCCTCGGCCTCGGCGCGGGCAAGACCCGGCAGCGAGACGGCGAGGTCGATGTCGAGGCCGAAACCGCCTTCCGAGCGCGGGCCGATGCCGACCGTAGAGGTGACCGAGGCATCGGCCGGAACCTTGGGGCCGCCCTGCGAAGCCACGAACTTCATTGCGCCGATGAAGCAGGCGGCATAGCCCGCCGCGAAAAGCTGCTCGGGATTGTTGCCGGCGCCGCCACCGCCGCCGAGTTCCTTCGGCGTCGTCAGCTTGACGTCGAGCGCGCCGTCGAGGGTCGCGGCATGGCCGTCGCGGCCGCCGGTGGCCTTGGCGCTGGTCTTGTAGAGGACGTTCACGGACATCTTGATCTCCCTGGTGTTGGAGCGAGTGCGACCTATATTGCCTCCAATTAGATTGTGCGCAATTGAAATTCCCATGCCTCACATTTAATTGTTCGCAATTGAATCTGCGGTCGCCCGGCACCACAATGGCGTCAAACCTCGTGAGGTTCGCCATGGCCCGGAAGCATTCGGCAGCGGACGCCCCGCTGCGGCTCGACAACCAGATCTGCTTCGCGGTTTATTCCGCCGCGCACGCCTTCAACCGCGTCTACAAGCCGCTCCTCGACCGGCTCGGCCTGACCTATCCGCAATATCTGGTCATGCTCGTGCTGTGGGAACGCGACGACGTGCCGGTCAAGGAGATCGGCGAAAGGCTGTTTCTGGATTCGGGCACGCTGACGCCGCTGCTCAAGCGGCTCGAGGCCGCCCATCTCGTCAAGCGGACCCGCTCGCGCGAGGACGAGCGACAGGTGCTGATCTCCCTGACCCCGCAGGGCCAGGCGCTGAAGGAAAAGGCGCGGGCCGTGCCGCAGTCGATTTTGGCGGCGTCGAATTGCTCGGTGTCGGAACTGGTGGCGATGAAGGACGAGATCGTCGCGCTGCGGGACAGGCTGAATGCGGTGATCGAGGAGTAGGGGTTAGCAGAGCCGCTTCTTCGAGAAGGCTCGCCCCGAGTGCGACTTCCGATATGTTCCCCGCGCGGCTGCGCCAAGCGTAGCTCGAAGGACGAAGCGTGGTGGAGCCAGGCGGGATCGAACCGCCGACCTCTTGCATGCCATGCAAGCGCTCTCCCAGCTGAGCTATGGCCCCTTAACCCTGGACGAGGTGAATCTGGTGGATCACCCCAACCGCCGAGTCCTAGGCGACTCGCGCGGTGCACCCTTTTTCACAGATCAGGATCGATCTCAAGTCTCTTCATCACCTCCGACATCACCAATGATGTCGGTCACGTCCTCATCGCCCTCTTCCTCGTCGGCAATGAAGGTCGAATCGTCGTCATCGTCGTCGTCGAGGGTCTCGTCGACCTCGATGTCGTCCTCGGATTCGGGCACGATGGCCTTGACCTTGCCCGTGTTCTCCTCGGCATCGGCTTCCTCGAGCGACACCAACTCTTCGGCCTCGGCCGGCTCGGGCGTGGTGTCCTGGGCCATGTTGCGGGCCTCGGCGCCGCGGGACGCGCGTGCGGGTGCGATCGGGGCGATCGGCACCACCTCGCCGGTATAGGGCGAGATCACCGGATTCTTGTTGAGGTCATAGAACTTCTTGCCCGTGGTCGGGCAAATACGTTTGGTTCCGAGTTCGGACTTGGCCACGGCAGGAATCCTGGGAATGTCTGAAAAGCGGTGCTTCACTTGGCTAGTTGGCGGCCGGCTGTCAATAGCGCATTACAGGAGAACGACATGCCCGTGACGGGGCGGGGACCATGTGGTACCTGCCCCCGAGCCTTCGGGCCTATCCAAGGACGCAATCTTGACCCATTCCGACCAACCGAGGCCGCTCCAGTCTCGCGCCAGCGGTCCCTTGACCGGGACAGCACGGGTGCCCGGGGACAAGTCGATCTCCCACCGGGCCCTCATCCTTGGCGCGCTCGCGGTCGGCGAGACCAGGATTTCAGGCCTCCTCGAGGGCGAGGACGTCCTCAACACGGCGAAATCCATGCAGTCGCTGGGCGCCAGGGTCGAGCGAACCGGCGATTTCGCCTGGAAGGTGAACGGCGTGGGCGTTGGCGGCTTCGCCCAGCCCAAGGCGGCGCTGGATTTCGGCAACTCCGGCACTGGCTGCCGCCTGGTCATGGGCGCCGTCGCGGGCTGCCCGATTTCGGCGGTTTTCGATGGCGACGCCTCACTGCGCAGCCGCCCGATGCGCCGGATCCTCGATCCTCTCGAAAAGATGGGCGCCAAGGTCATCGCCGGCGGCGAGGGTGGCCGTCTGCCGCTGACCCTCCAGGGCGCGCGCGATCCGCTGCCGATCGTGTACAAGACCCCGGTCGCTTCGGCCCAGATCAAATCGGCCGTGCTGCTGGCGGGCCTGGCCGCGCCGGGTACCACCACGGTGGTCGAGACCGAGGCCAGCCGCGACCACACCGAACTGATGCTGAAGCATTTTGGTGCCGATATCACCTCAACGCGGGAAGGTCCGCACGGCCGCCGCATCACGCTGGTGGGTCAGCCCGAGCTGTATGGCGCCAGCGTCGTTGTGCCGGCCGATCCCTCCTCGGCCGCCTTTCCGGTCGTCGCGGCGCTGATCGTCGAGGGATCCGATGTCGTGCTGCCGGACGTGATGACCAATCCGCTGCGCACCGGCCTGTTCACCACGCTGCGCGAAATGGGCGCGTCGATCGAGGAGAGTGAGGTGCGCGGCGACGCCGGCGAGCCCATGGCGCGCTTGCGCGTGCGTGCGTCGAAATTGCGCGGCGTCGAGGTGCCGCCGGAGCGCGCGCCGTCGATGATCGACGAATATCTGGTGCTGGCGGTGGCGGCGTCCTTCGCCGAAGGCACGACGATCATGCGCGGCCTGCAGGAGCTGCGCGTCAAGGAATCCGACCGGCTGGAAGCCACCGCCGACATGCTCCGCGTCAACGGCGTCAAGGTCGAGGTTGCCGGCGACGATCTGATCGTGGAAGGCCGCGGCCACGTGCCAGGCGGCGGCGTTGTCGCGACCCACATGGACCATCGCATCGCCATGTCCGCGCTGGTGATGGGCTGTGCCTCCGATCGGCCGGTGAGCGTCGACGACACCGCCTTCATCGCCACCAGTTTCCCGGACTTCATTCCGATGATGCGTTCGCTAGGGGCCGAGTTTTCATGATCATTGCCATCGACGGGCCGGCAGCCTCGGGCAAGGGGACGCTCGGCAAGCGACTCGCCCAGCATTACGGCTATCGTCATCTCGATACCGGCGTGATCTACCGCGCGGTGGCTTATGCGTTGATGCAGTCCGGGCACGATCTCAATGACGAGGCGGCTGCGGTGCAGGCTGCTTTGCAGCTCGATCCCGAAAAGTTCGGCAATCCCGCCCTGAAGACCCAGAAAGCCGGCGAGGGCGCCTCGATCGTCTCCGCGATTCCGCGCGTCCGCGAGGTCCTGGTCAATTTCCAGCGGCAATTCGCTGCCGATCCGCCGGGGGCGGTACTGGACGGCCGTGACATTGGAACCGTGATCTGTCCCCATGCCGACGTGAAGATATTCGTCGTCGCCGACCCCAAGGTCCGGGCTCGCCGCCGGACCGTGGAAGCCAGGGCCAGGGGCGAGGAGGCGGACGAGGCCGCCGTGCTCGCCGACATCATCCAGCGCGACGAGCGCGACAAGAACCGGCCGATCGCGCCTTTGAAACCGGCCCCGGATGCTTACTTGCTAGACAACTCCCAACTGGATATAGAAGGCGGTGTCCGGGCCGCCATCGACATTATCGAGGCCGTCCGAGCGGGCCGGTCGCGGGGGTAAGCCGCAGCCGTCATTGGAGGAAGTGCCCGCTCCCGCTTCTTTGAGGTCGATACCTTCGGTCCCCTGCTTTCGGGACCGGCGCGATCCAGGCTCCGGACAAAGATTTCCACGTATCGAACGCGCGGGCCTCTGCCGGCCCGCTTCCGCTGTTCTGGTCGCAAGGCCGGGGCAACGAGCGGTCGCTCGAAGGTTTTGCGGACCTTCCGACACTGCGTGTGCGATGCGCCCATGAACCCAACGGCCGGCAAGACATCCGCAACTGGAGAACAAATGGCTTCGACTACTGCTGATACCTATAGCCCCTCGCGCGACGATTTCGCCGCGATGCTCGACGAGTCCTTCGCAGGCGGCAACCTGCAGGAAAGCTCCGTCATCAAGGGCAAGGTGGTTGCAATTGAAAAGGACATGGCCGTCATCGACGTCGGCCTGAAGACCGAGGGCCGTGTCGCGCTGCGCGAATTTTCCGGCCCCGGCCGTGAAAGCGACCTCAAGGTCGGCGACGAGGTGGAAGTGTTCCTCGATCGCATCGAGAACGCCCTCGGCGAGGCCGTGCTGTCGCGCGACAAGGCGCGCCGCGAAGAGAGCTGGGGCAAGCTGGAGAAGGCTTTCCAGAATAACGAGAAGGTCAACGGCGTCATCTTCAACCAGGTCAAGGGCGGCTTCACCGTCGACCTCGACGGTGCCGTGGCGTTCCTGCCGCGCTCGCAGGTCGACATCCGTCCGATCCGCGACGTTGCGCCGCTGATGAACAATTCGCAGCCGTTCCAGATCCTCAAGATGGACCGCCGCCGCGGCAACATCGTCGTCTCCCGCCGCACGGTGCTGGAAGAGACGCGCGCCGAGCAGCGCCAGGAACTGGTGCAGAACCTCGAAGAGGGTCAGGTCATCGACGGCGTGGTCAAGAACATCACCGATTACGGTGCGTTCGTCGACCTCGGCGGCATCGACGGTCTGCTCCACGTGACCGATATCGCGTGGCGCCGCGTCAACCATCCGACCGAGGTGCTCTCAATCGGCCAGACCGTGAAGGTCAAGATCATCAAGATCAACCACGAGACGCACCGCATCTCGCTGGGCATGAAGCAGCTGCTGGACGATCCGTGGCAGGGCATCGAAGCCAAGTACCCGCTGGGTGCCCGCTTCACCGGCCGCGTCACCAACATCACCGACTACGGTGCGTTCGTCGAGCTCGAGCCAGGCATCGAGGGCCTGATCCACGTCTCCGAGATGTCGTGGACCAAGAAGAACATGCACCCCGGCAAGATCGTGTCGACCTCGCAGGAAGTCGATGTGCAGGTGCTGGAAGTCGATTCCGTCAAGCGCCGCATCTCGCTCGGCCTCAAGCAGACCATGCGCAACCCCTGGGAGGTCTTCGTCGAAAGTCACCCGACCGGTTCGGTGGTCGAGGGCGAGGTCAAGAACAAGACCGAGTTCGGTCTGTTCCTGGGTCTCGAAGGCGACGTCGACGGCATGGTCCACCTCTCCGACCTCGACTGGAAGCTTCCGGGCGAGCAGGTGATCGACAACTACAAGAAGGGCGACATGGTGAAGGCCGTGGTGCTCGACGTGGATGTCGAGAAGGAGCGCATCTCGCTCGGCATCAAGCAGCTCGAAGGCGACCCCTTCGCCGAGCCGGGCGATGTCAAGAAGGGTGCGGTCGTGACCTGCGAAGTGCTCGAAGTGAAGGAAAGCGGTATCGAGGTGAAGATCGCCGGTACCGACTTCACCACCTTCATCAAGCGCTCCGAGCTCGCGCGTGACCGCAACGACCAGCGCGCCGAGCGCTTCGCCGTCGGCGAGAAGGTCGATGCCCGCGTGATCCAGTTCGACAAGAAGGCCCGCAAGGTCCAGGTGTCGATCAAGGCGCTCGAAGTCGCCGAAGAGAAGGAAGCCATCGCGCAGTACGGCTCCTCCGATTCGGGTGCGACGCTCGGCGACATCCTGGGCACCGCGCTCAAGAACCGCGACAGCAAGTAAGCGAACGTTGGTCTCGCTGACATTGGAGCCCCGGCGCAAGCCGGGGCTTTTTTGTTGTGCTCGTCGTTCTCGTTGCCCGGATGGAGCGCAGCGAAAATCCGGGGCCGCTCCAAGCGTGGCACGAATCCCGGATTGCGCTGCGCTCCATCCGGGCTACGCAGTCGCAGGCCTTGTTTTGTTCAAATTGCGCCGCAATTGATGTATCCAGATAAGCCAATGGTCACGCTGTGACGGCACAACGCGCCCAGCCTTTCATTTGGAGATATTCCGATGTCGCTCGATTCGGACATCATCGTCGATCGCCGCAGGATCCGCCGCAAGCTGACGTTCTGGCGCGTGATGGCTGCGCTGATCGCGGTTGCGGCGATTGCAAGCTTTGCGCTGATCGCGACACCGGGTGCGCGCGGCACGTTCGCGTCCGTCGGCTCGATCGCGCGCGTTCATATCGATGGATTGATCCGGAGCGATTCCGATCGCACGCAGGCGCTGGAGCGCCTTGAGAATTCCCAGGCTGCCGCCGTCATCGTTCATATCAACTCGCCGGGCGGCACCACCGCCGGCTCCGAGCAGCTCTACGACTCGCTCGTCCGGCTGAAGGCGAAGAAGCCGCTCGTCGTGGTGGTGGAGGGCTTGGCCGCCTCCGGGGGCTACATCACGGCGATCGCGAGCGACCACATCATCGCGCAGCAGAGTTCGCTGGTCGGCTCGATCGGCGTCCTGTTCCAATATCCGAATGTTTCCGAGCTCCTGAAGACCATCGGCGTCAAGGTCGAGGAGGTGAAGTCCTCGCCGCTGAAGGCTGCGCCCAACGGATTCGAGCCGACCAGTCCCGAGGCGCGTGCCGCGCTCGACGCGCTGGTCAAGGATTCCTACGCCTGGTTCAAGGGAATGGTGAAGGAGCGGCGTGGCATGGATGACACGCAGCTGGAAAAAGTCGCTGATGGACGCGTCTTCACCGGGCGCCAGGCGATCGATCTCAAGCTGATCGACCAGATCGGCGACGAGAAGACGGCGGTGACCTGGCTGGTCGAGCACAAGGGCGTCAAGAAGGGGCTTCCGGTGCGCGATTACAAGCTCCAGCCGCGTTTTGGCGACCTGCCGTTCCTCAAGACGGCCGCCGCCGTAATGCTGGAAGCGATCGGTTTGGGTTCGATTGCGCATCAAATCGGGCAAACCGGCCTCGTACAGGCGGTCGATCGCCTCGGAATGGATGGAATGCTGGCGCTGTGGCAGCCGGCTGCGTCAAACTGACCGGCGGCAGGCGAGTTTCGGAGATTTTTCCCGTCTGACGCGTGCCGGGGCAGCCCGCTTTTTCGGCATTTGTCACGCATTTTCACGACACTCAGCCTTGATTTAGCGTCTTGACAGATCAAGGTATTTTCACGGAAATGGTCATCCGCACGCTTCCGGGTCCTATCTCTCGATGATCAAATCCGAACTTGTTCAGCGTATCGCCGAGCACAACCCGCATCTGTACCAGCGGGATGTCGAGAACATTGTGAATGCGATTCTCGAAGAGATCGTAGCGGCCCTCGCACGCGGTGATCGCGTCGAGCTGCGTGGCTTCGGTGCCTTCTCGGTCAAGCATCGCCCAGCTCGTGCAGGGCGCAATCCACGCACGGGCGCTCATGTTCCGGTCGATCAGAAGAGCGTTCCGTTCTTCAAGACCGGAAAGGAAATGCGAGAGCGGCTGAACCGCGGCCATCCGGATCCGGGGGCGGCCGACTAAAGCGCCATGTTCGCGCTTTAGTTCATGTTTGAGCATGGAAAACTGCTGCGCACTTTTGCGGATCATGCTCCAGGGACGGCCTCAGGGTTTCCCGCGGTCGCGCATGATGCGGCGGCGAGCTTGATGTAGGCGAGCGAAGCGAGATGCGAAAGTTCCTGACCGCGCTGATCGTGATTCCGCTGGGCGTGATCCTGGTGGCGTTCGCCGTCGCCAACCGGCATTTCGTTACGGTTTCTTTCGACCCCTTCATTTCCGAAGATCCGTCACTGTCGATCACGTTGCCGCTGTTCCTGCTGCTGATCCTGGTGGCGGCCATTGGGGTCTTCGCGGGAGGCTCTGCCGTCTGGTTCGGCCAGCGGCGCTGGCGGCGCGCGGCACGGCGGAATGATGCGGAGGCTCGGGCGGCCCGGGCCGAACTGGCCGGGCTGCGTGCCCAGGCGACCGCAGCGAAGCCCGACTCCGAGCGCCTTCCCGTTCCCTCGGGGGTGGGCCTGTACGGGCCCATCGGGCGAGACAAGCAGCGCGCGACGTTGTAGAAGCGGCCGCAACCGAAAGCCCGATTTCCGGCCGCTGACCTGCGGCCTCCATTTGCTTTGTGACCATGTCCCTGCTCGTCAAAATCTGTGGCCTGTCGACACGCGAGACGCTCGACGTCGCGCTCGACGCGGGCGCCGACATGGTGGGGCTCGTGTTCTTTCCACCGTCGCCGCGGCATCTCTCCCTGGAACTCGGCCGTGAGCTCGGCCGCCAGGTGAAAGGGCGCGCGCTAAAGGTGGCGCTTACCGTCGATGCCGACGATGCGACGCTCGACAACATCATGGACGCGTTGTCGCCAGATGTTCTCCAGCTCCACGGCAAGGAGAGCGTGGCGCGGCTGCGTGACATCAAGCAGCGGTTCGGCCGCCCGGTGATGAAGGTGGTCCCGGTTGCGACAGCAGCCGATCTCGCCGTGCTGCCGGGCTATGCCGCGGTCGCCGACCGCATCCTGTTCGATGCGCGCGCGCCGAAGGATGCGACGCGCCCCGGCGGGCTGGGGGAGCCGTTCGACTGGCACCTCCTGGAAAAGCTCGATCTCAAATTGCCCTACATGGTCTCTGGCGGATTGCGCGCTGACAACCTCGCCGAGGCCCTGCGCGTTACCCGCGCCCGCGGCGTCGATGTCTCTTCGGGGGTCGAGAGCGCCCCCGGCGTCAAGGACCCCGAGATGATCAAGGCCTTCATCCGCGCCGCGCGCGCAAGCCAAGATGCAAGTCAAGAATCGAGCGCCCGATGAACATCGCCAAACCAAACTCCTATCGCAGTGGCCCCGACGAGCGCGGCCATTTCGGCATTTTCGGCGGCCGCTTCGTCGCCGAAACCCTGATGCCGCTGATCCTTGAGCTGGAGAAAGCCTACAGCGAAGCAAAGGCCGACCCGGCATTCCAGGCCGAGATGAACGGCTACCTCAAGAACTATGTCGGCCGCCCCTCGCCGCTCTATTTCGCCGAGCGTCTCACCGAGCATCTCGGCGGCGCCAAGATCTACCTCAAGCGCGAAGAGCTCAACCATACCGGCTCGCACAAGGTGAATAACGTGCTCGGCCAGATCATGCTGGCGCGGCGCATGGGCAAGAAGCGCATCATCGCCGAGACCGGCGCCGGCCAGCACGGTGTCGCCACGGCGACACTGTGCGCGCGCTTCGGCCTCGAATGCGTGGTCTATATGGGCGCCGTCGACGTCGAGCGGCAGCAGCCCAACGTCATCCGCATGGAGATGCTGGGCGCCAAGGTGATGCCGGTCCAGTCGGGCACGCGCACGCTCAAGGACGCCATGAACGAGGCACTGCGCGACTGGGTCACCAACGTGCACAACACGTTCTATTGCATCGGCACGGTGGCCGGTCCCCACCCCTATCCGGCGCTGGTGCGCGACTTCCAGTCGATCATAGGTAACGAGACGAAGGCGCAGATGCAGGAGATCGAGGGGCGCCTGCCGGATTCGCTGATCGCCTGCATCGGCGGCGGTTCGAATGCCATGGGCTTGTTTCATCCGTTCCTCGACGACCCCGCCGTCGAGATCTTCGGCGTCGAGGCCGCGGGCCACGGGCTGACGCAGCTTCACGCGGCCTCGATCGCAGGTGGCCGTCCGGGCGTGCTGCACGGCAACCGTACGTATCTCTTGATGGATGCCGACGGCCAGATCCAGGACGCGCATTCGATCTCGGCCGGCCTCGACTATCCCGGTATCGGGCCCGAGCATTCCTGGCTGCACGAGGTCGGCCGCGTGACCTATCTCTCCGCGACCGATGACGAAGCGCTCGCCGCATTCCAACTGCTGTCGAAGCTCGAAGGCATCATCCCCGCGCTCGAGCCCGCGCACGCCATCGCCAAGGTGGTGGAGCTCGCGCCGAAGCGGCCCAGGGATCACCTGATGGTCGTCAACCTCTCCGGCCGCGGCGACAAGGACGTCCCGCAAGTCGGCGACATCCTGAGGGGCAAGAAGTGACCACGCGTATTGACACCCGTTTTGCCGAGCTTGCCAAGCAAGGCCGCCCCGCCTTCGTGACCTTCCTGATGGCCGGCGATCCGGATCCGGCGACCTCGCTCGAGATCATCAAGGCGCTGCCGAAGTCCGGCGCGGACGTGATCGAGATCGGCATGCCTTTCACCGACCCGATGGCCGATGGCCCGTCGATCCAGGCCGCCGGTCTGCGCGCGCTCAAGGCCGGCATGACGCTGAAGAAGACGCTCGAGCTCGTGCGCGGCTTCCGCAAGGACGACAACGCGACGCCAATCGTGCTGATGGGCTATTACAACCCGATCTACATCTACGGCGTCGACAAGTTCCTGGTCGATGCGAAGAGCGCTGGTGTCGATGGTCTCATCATCGTCGATCTGCCGCCGGAGGAGGACGACGAACTCTGCCTGCCCGCGCTGAAGGCCGGCCTCAACTTCATCCGCCTGGCGACGCCGACGACCGACGACAAGCGCCTGCCGGCCGTGCTCGCCAACACCTCGGGGTTCGTCTACTACGTCTCGATCACCGGCATCACCGGAGCGGCAGCCGCGGACTCCACCGCTGTCAGTGAGGCCGTGGCCCGCATCAAGCGACATACCAGGCTGCCCGTGTGCGTCGGCTTCGGCATCCGCACGCCGGAGACGGCGCGCGCTATTGCCTCGCATGCCAACGGCGCGGTGGTCGGCACCGCGCTCGTCGATGCGCTCAAGAACAGCCTCGACGCCGAAGGACGGGCAACCGCAAGAACCGTAAACGCGGTCGCGGAATTGACCGCGGCCCTGGCCCAGGGCGTCAAGGGCGCGCAACAGGCGGCGGAATAGGCCATAATTCCGCTCTTGAGGCGGGCGACACGGCGGCTTGCCGGGCAGCGGCCCGGCCGCCATATATCCCTTCAGGCGATCCGCGAGGCGGGTTCGCACATCGGAGCAAACCATGAACTGGCTTACCAACGTGGTCCGGCCGAAGATCCGCAACATGCTGCGGCGGGAGACGCCGGAGAACCTGTGGATCAAGTGCCCGGATTCCGGACAGCTCGTGTTCTACAAGGACGTCGAGGCCAACCAGTTCGTCATTCCCGGCTCGAACTACCACATGCGCATGGGCGCGGTGGCGCGGTTGAAGTCGATCTTCGACAACGAGACCTGGTTCGATGTTGCGCTGCCTGAGGTCACGCCCGATCCGCTCAAGTTCCGTGACGAGAAGAAGTATGTCGACCGCATCAAGGATGCGCGGGCGCGCACCAATCTCAACGATGCGGTCAAGATCGGCTACGGCAAGCTCGAAGGCGCAGCGGTCGTCGTCGCCGCGCAGGACTTCGACTTCATGGGCGGTTCGCTCGGCATGGCCGCGGGCGAAGCGATCGTGCGCGGAATGGAGCTCGCGGTCGAGAAGAAGTCGCCCTTCATCATGTTCGCTGCATCTGGCGGCGCGCGCATGCAGGAGGGCATCCTGTCGCTGATGCAAATGCCGCGCACCACGGTGGCGGTGCAGATGCTGCGAGAGGCAAAGCTGCCCTACATCGTCGTGCTGACCAATCCGACCACCGGTGGCGTCACCGCATCCTACGCGATGCTCGGCGATGTGCAGATCGCCGAGCCCGGCGCGCTGATCGGCTTTGCCGGTGCCCGCGTGATCGAGCAGACCATCCGCGAGAAGTTGCCCGAGGGTTTCCAGCGCGCCGAGTACCTGAAGGAGCACGGCATGGTCGACATGGTCGTGCATCGGCACGAATTGCGCCCCACCCTGGCGCGGCTATGCCGCCTGCTGACCAAGGCGCCGGCGCAGGACAGCGCATCGAAGCCGGTGCAGCCGGTCGCTAGCCCGGCGCAGATCGTATCGGCTGCCGAGACGGCGCCGGCTGCGCCGCACGCGTGAACGCGTCCGCTGACAGCGGAAAGACACCGCTCCACGAATTGATCGCGCGGCTGTCTGCCCTGCATCAGAAACGCATCGATCTCGGGCTCGAGCGGATGCACCGCCTGCTCGAGCGGCTCGGCCACCCCGAACGTCAGCTGCCGCCGGTGATCCATATCGCCGGCACCAACGGCAAGGGCTCGACGCTCGCCTATCTGCGCGCGACGCTGGAGGCGGCTGGCCTGCGCGTCCACGCCTATACCTCGCCCTATCTCGTCCGCATCAACGAATGCTTCCGGCTCGGCCGCGTGGGCGGCGGTGTGCTCGTCGACGACGAGGCGCTGCGCGTCGCGCTGGAAGAGGTCGAACGGGTCAATGCCGGCGAGCCTGCGACATTGTTCGAGTTGAAGACGGCCGCCGCTTTCCTGCTGTTCGCGCAGAACCCGGCAGACGTGGTGCTGCTCGAAGTCGGCCTCGGCGGCCGGCTCGATTCGACCAACGTGATCGATGCACCGGCCGCCTGCGTGATCACGCCCGTCAGCATGGACCACATGGACTTCCTCGGCGATACGCTCGCATCGATCGCCGGCGAGAAGGCCGCGATCATCAAGCGCGGCGTCCCCGTGGTTTGCGCCGAGCAGATGCCGGAGGCAATGGAAGTGATCGAGGCGCAGGCGAAGCGCATGCGCGCGCCGCTGTTCGCCGCAAACGAGAGCTGGCACGTCAACGTCGAGCGCGGGCGTCTGGTTTATTCCGACGATCGCGGCTTGATGGATCTGCCGGCGCCGCGCCTGTTCGGCCGTCACCAATTCGCCAATGCCGGCCTTGCCATCGCAACGCTGCGTGCCGTTCCGGGCTTCAAGGTCAACCACGCAGCGTTCGAGGCCGGCATCGTCGGCGCCGAATGGCCGGCGCGGATGCAGCGCCTCGCCTCCGGCGAGCTGCTGTCCTGGGGCCCGCAGGGCTCGGAGATCTGGCTCGACGGCGGCCACAATGCCGAGGGCGGGCGCGTCGCGGCGGCGGCGCTCGGCGATCTCGAAGAGCGGGTGTCGCGGCCGCTGGTGGTCATCGCGGGCATGATGGCCAACAAGGACGCGAAGGGCTTTCTGGCCAACTTCGCCGGCCTCACCCGTCACATCATCGCAGTGCCGATTCCCGATACCGAAAACGCGATGCCGGTCGACCGTCTGGCGGATGCCGCGCGCAGCCTCGGCATGCGCGTGGAGCCCGCGCCGGGAATCGAAGCGGCCCTGCGTGCATTGGCAAAGCTCGCCTACGAGGCGCCGCCGCGCATCCTGATCACCGGCTCGCTATATCTCGCCGGCCACGTGCTTGCGATCAACGGCACGCCTCCTGCATGAGCCTGCGCAGCCCGGATGGAGCGCAGCGCAATCCGGGTATCTTTCCACGACTGTCAAAATCCCGGACTGCGCTGCGCTCCATCCGGGGGTATGGTGCGTGCCCATGCGTTTTGCTGCGATTGCCGACATCCACGGAAACTACCTCGCTCTGGAATCAGTCCTCGCGGACATCCGTGCTCAGGGCATCAGCGATATCGTCAACCTCGGAGACATGCTGAGCGGTCCGCTCGATGCGCGGCGAACCATCGAGATCCTCATGCAGCTCGACGCCGTGCACGTGCTCGGCAATCACGATCGCTATCTGATCGACCGCGTTCCGGAAAAGATGGGCTCGTGGGATCGTCCCGCCCATGCAGCGCTCGACGCCGCGCAGCTCGACTGGCTGCGCGCGCAGCCGATGACACGCGTGTTCCGCGATCGGGTGTTTCTCTGCCACGCAACACCCGAGCACGATGAGGTCTATTGGCTCGACACTGTGCATCCCGACGGCGCGGTGGCGCTGTCGCCGCTCGATCGCATCGAGCAGTTTGCGGGAGGGATCACGCAGTCGCTCATCCTCTGCGCCCACACCCATCTCGCCCGCGCCGTCCGCCTGCGCGACGGCCGCGTGATCGTCAATCCCGGCAGCGTTGGCAGTCCCGGTTTTCGCGACAAGCATCCATTCCCGCATGTCGTCGAAGCCGGCACGCCGCACGCCCGCTATGCCGTCCTCGAACTTGTCGATGCAGCGTGGCAGGTGACGTTCCGCCATGTCGTGTATGATCACGAGGCGATGGCCGCGCTGGCGCGTCGCAACGGCCAGCCGGAATTGGCGAACGCGCTGGCGACGGGATGGATCAAGTAGCTGTTCACTACGGACGCTTCAACAGCTTCATCGGATCGGCCACCTTCTGCTTCAGCTGCTCGAACGTGCATTGTCGCGGCGCCTTGTCGGGACGCCAGCGCAGGATCGAGGTGCCGTGGCGAAACCGCTCGCCGCTGAAATGGTCGTAGCAGACCTCGAGCACGAGCTTCGGCTTCAGCGGGCACCATTTCGCCGAGCGCTCCGTCGACCAGCGGCTTGGTCCGCCCGGCGCGTTGCCGGTGAACCCGGGCTCGCCGATCAACGCTTCGAGCCGGTCGGTCAGGGCTGGTTTCGCCTCCGCCTTGATGGCCGAGGTAAAGCCGACATGGTGCAGCAAGCCGCCATCGTCGTAGAGCCCGAGCAGCAGGGAGCCGACCACCTTGCGTCCGGCGATCCTGTTCGTGGCGTAGCGGAAGCCGCCAATGACGCAATCGGCGCTGCGGAATTTCTTGATCTTCTGCATCCCGTCGCGATTTCCCGCCTGGTAGGGCAGGTCGGTGCGCTTGGCGATGATTCCATCGGAGCCGCCGCCGGATTGTGCCAGCCATTTCCTGGCGGTGGCGTAACTCGCTGTCGCGGGAGACAGCCGGAAAATGCTGTCCTTGAGGTAGGATTCCGCAAAAGCGTCCAGGGCCGGCCGTCGCTCGCGCAGCGTCTTTTCAGCCAGCCCTTTGTCGCGGGCCGTCGCGAGCAGATCGAAGGCGAGATAGAGCGCCGGCGTCTCCACCGAGAGCCTCTTCACGCGGCTCGCAGCCGGATGAATCCGCTGCAGCAGCGCGTCGAAGGAAAAGCTTTTGCCGTGCGGCACCACGAGCTCGCCGTCGAGCGTGAAGTGGTCCGCCTTCAGCCCTGAGGCGGCGGCGACGACTTCCGGGAAGTAGCGTGCGAGGTCCTCGCCCGACTTCGAGCGCAGATCGACGTTGCCGCCGTTGCGCGACAGCAGGCAGCGGAAGCCATCCCATTTCGGCTCGTACTGCCATTCCTTGCCGCGCGGGATTTCATCGACCGAGCGCGCCTCCATCGCAACGAGAGAGGCCGATCTTCGGGCGCGCTTCGCGGGTGGGGCTGGCAAGGGCGGGACTCGTCATACGCTGAATACGCCCCATCAACGCAAAACGGCCGGCTTTGGCCGGCCGTTTCGAAAATAATCTTCGAGGTGGATCAGACCGCGGAGGTGATCCACTGCTGCAGCTTCGCCTTCGGCGCAGCGCCCACCTGGCGGGAGGCCATCTCGCCGCCCTTGAAGATCATCAGGGTCGGGATCGACATCACGCCGTACTTGGACGCGGTCTTCGGGCTCTCATCGACGTTGAGCTTGACGATCTTCACCTTGTCGCCCATAGCGCCGGCGATCTCATCGAGGGCGGGCGCGATCATGCGGCAGGGGCCGCACCATTCGGCCCAGAAATCGACGACCACGGGGCCGTTCGCCTTGAGCACTTCGGTTTCGAAATCCGCGTCGGAAACCTTGCCAACGGCCATTGGGAGTACCTCACTCGGTTGAAAGAAGCGGCGCGACCTGGAATCGCGCCCGGGATCATGGATCCAACCTATGAACGGCCTCTTGCCGGGTCAAGGAGGCTCACGCCGAGATGAAGGGATGCCAGCGCCGCGTCCAGCGCGGGGGCCGAAATCTCCATGTATTCAAGGGCCTCGGTCCAGAGCAGAACGGCCCTGATCGGGGTTTGGGGATAAAGCTGCGACAGCACCGCCCGGTACAGCGCAAGCTGGCGGACGTAGGCCGGCGGCGCCTCGGCGGCGCTCCTTGGAGCCGCCTGGTTGGTCTTGAAGTCGACGATCAGCACCTCATCGGAGCGAACGACCAGCCGGTCGATCTGCCCCGATACCAAGGCCGGGGGGCGACCCGGTCGCTCCAGCCTGCCCGCGATGGCGACCTCCGCCCGGCTGCCGGGGCCGAAGACTGCGGCGAAACGCGGTTCAGCGATCAAGGCGAGCACCTTGTCGGCCAGCGCGGTGCGGTCGGCCTCCGGCCAGTCCGAGGCGTTGCGGGCCATGAAGCCGAGCGCGGCCTCGCGCCGGCGCGCGACGGCGATGTCGGGCAGGGATTGCAGCAGCCGGTGCACCAATGTGCCGCGCTGCAGCGCCAGTGCGCGCGACTGGATTGATTCGCCTGATCTCACGCTGCGGCCTTCCTCGGCGGACTGGCCCGAGGGGCGCACGGGATCATCGTCGATGGTCTCGCGCGGAGCCGTTGTCCGCAGCCAGTCCGGCAACGCGATGGTCTGGTGCATTGATGGCGCGGGCGTGCCCAGCGCTGCGACATCCTCCGGCCGGGCGAATCGGGTCGCCTTGCCCAGCGGCGTCTCGATGACCTGCTTGTCCAGTCCCGAGCCGGCGAGCCCGGTGTTGACGAGATCGTACCAGCTCAGCTTGCGGACCGTCTTCATGTTGCCGGGCATGCAGCCGCCGACGATCAGCCGGTCGGCCGCGCGCGTCATCGCGACATAGAGCAGGCGGCGGTATTCGTCCTCGGTCTCCTCGAGCATCGCCTTGCGCGCCTCGGCGACCGGCTTGGGATCATCGGCCTTGCGCCCGGCCCAGACCACGACCTTGCCGCCATTGCCGCGCGGCACGTGGATCAGGCGCAGCCGCTGCGAATCCGCGGGCGAGGATGTGGTGTCGACCATGAACACGACGGACGCCTCCAGGCCCTTGGCGCCGTGCACGGTCATCACCCGCACCTCGTCGCGCGAGATCTCCATGTCGCGCTTCACCTCGGTGTCGGCCGAGCGCAGCCAGGCCATGAAGCCCTGCAGTGAGGCCGGCGCCTTGCGCTCGTAGTTCAGCGCGAGCTCCAGGAATTCGTCGAGCGCATCATTGGCCTCGTGCCCGAGCCGGCGCAGGATGCGCGCGCGCCCGCCGTCCCCGCCGAGCAACCATGCATAGAACGCGAACGGCGTCTCCTCGCGGGCACGGATCTCGCAGGCTTCCAGGCGCCGCAACGCCGCGGCGAACTTCTCGCTTGTGCCCGCATGTTCGCCGAGCGCGCGGCGCAGCGAGCCTTTGCGGTCCCAGGCCAGCGTGAACAGGTCGTCGTCGTCGAGCCCGAACAGCGGGCTCTTCAGCGCAACCGCGAGCGCGAGGTCGTCCTGAGGCAACAGCAGCGCGTCGGCGAGGTTCATCAGGTCGATGATGGCGATATGCTCGGTGAGCTTGAGGCGGTCGGCGCCCGCGACCGGAACGCCAGCATGCTTCAACGCCTGGATCACGGCATCGAAGGCGTTGCCGCGCCGACGCACCAGGATCAGCATATCGCCATAGCGCAGCGGGCGGCGCTCGCCTTCGTGTCCCGTCAGCGTGCCGCTCTCGACCAGCCGCTTGATCTCGGTCATGATGCGGCGCGCGAGCTTGACTTCAGGGCTGGTGACCGCGACGCCGTCGAACGGCGCGCGCCAGCCCTCGATGTCCTGCCTCTCATCGGCCTCTGCGAGATCCCACAGCTCGATCACGCTCGGCCCTGCATCGGCTAGCGCATTGTGCAGGGGATGGCCGATGTCGACCGAATGGATGCTCTTGTAGATCTGGGGATCGCGGAAGACGTGATCCACTGAATGCAGGATCGTCGCGCCCGAACGGAACGAATAGGTGAAGGCGACCGGATCGAATTTTAGCCCGGCCGCCGTGAACCTGCGATGCAGCTCGCGCCGTCGCGCGTCGAATTCGTGGGGCGCGGCGCCCTGGAACGAGAAGATCGACTGCTTCTCATCGCCGACCGCGAAGATGGTGCGGTTCAACCCCTCGCGCGCGCCTTCGCCGGCCGTGAACTCCGAGATGATGTGCGCCACGATGTCCCATTGCCGCGGGCTCGTATCCTGGGCTTCGTCGATCAGGACGTGGTCGACGCCGCGATCGAGCTTGTAATGCACCCAGCCCGAGGCGACGCGGTTCAGCATCGCCAGCGTCTTGTCGATCAGATCGTCATAGTCGAGCAGCCCGCGCTCCTGCTTCTCGCGGCGGTAGTTCGCGGCAGCGGCGGTCGCGATATGCAGCAGGGCCGCGGTACGGTCGCGCATGGTTACCGCGCGGCGCTTCTCGATCAATCCTGCAAGGCGCTGGACTTCCGCTTCGAACAGGCGCGCGACGGACGGGTTGTGGTCGCAAAGCTTCTTCGTCAGCACCGCTTTGCGCGGGAGTTTCTCGTCGGTGAGGAAGACGCAGAGATAGGCATCGACCTGAGCGCTGCCGGAAAAGACCTTTGCCTCGCGCAGCCGGGCAGCCTGGTCATTGTCCGACTTGCTGCCGTCTTCCAGCGCAGCGGCGATGTCGTCCCAGCGCGATCGGGGCAGGAACGGGCCGTCGAGAATCTCTGTCTCGACGTCCTCGATGCGATCGCCGCTGTCGGCACCCAGGACGGCTGCCATTTGCGCCGCCGCGGCCTCTGCGTTACCAGCCTCGTCGGTCCAGGCCATGAAATGATCGCGGCTGAGACACGCTTCCCGCACGACCTCCTTGAAGGTGACATCCGCGGCGCTCGCCATCGCCGTCAGCAGCGCGCGGCCGGTGACGCTATCAGGGGCGCGTGCGGCCTCCAGCAGCACCTTCAGATTGGCGCGTTCCATCATGTCGGTCTGGTCGCGTTCGTCGATCACGGCAAAGCGCGCCGGCACGTTGGCCTCGAACGGAAATTGCTGGAGCAGGCGCGTGCACAGGGCGTGGATGGTCTGCACCTTCAGCCCGCCCGGCGTCTCCAGCGCGCAGGCGAACAGCTTTCGCGCATCGCGCCGCAGTTTTGCGCTCGGGTGGGGGATGCCGACGGCTCGGATTGCCGCATCGAGCGCGGAATCGTCCAGCGTCACCCAATGCCCGAGCGTGGTGAACACGCGCTCGGCCATGTTGGCGGCGGCGGCCTTGGTGAAGGTGATGCAGAGGATCTTTTCCGGCGGTACGCCCGACAGCAGCAGGCGGATCACGCGCTGCACCAGCACATGGGTCTTGCCCGAGCCGGCATTGGCCGACACGAAAGCCGAGGCGGTCGGATCCGACGCGCGCGCCTGCCGCGCACGCACCTCGTCCGGGATGGGTCGGGGCGCCTTCACCATTCCTCGATCCCCAATCCGCCGGCCGCCGACCACTCCTTGATGCGGGCGAGGTCGTCATAGGTGCCGTAGCGGTTCGTCCACATCGGCAGGTTCAGCGAGGTATAGGGTTGGCTCTCGTCCTCGAAGGCGCGGACCAGCGCTTCCAGCTTGGCCCGCGCTTCGGCGGCGGCCGTATCCGGGGGGATCGGCTCGTCACCTTTATTTATCTTGAGCTGGACGATCCGCTCTTCGCCCGGCGG
This sequence comes from Bradyrhizobium sp. in8p8, assembly GCF_000426845.1. Classification (GTDB taxonomy): domain Bacteria; phylum Pseudomonadota; class Alphaproteobacteria; order Rhizobiales; family Xanthobacteraceae; genus Bradyrhizobium; species Bradyrhizobium japonicum_C. The sequence goes on from NZ_AUGD01000003.1 coordinate 354,364, forward strand.
ATTGTTGCCGCTGAGACGGACATAGACGAGCTGACTTACCGATGAACCGGCGTCGATATCAGGGAAACCGCCTTCGCGCAGGATTGCAGCCTCCAACGTCAATTGCGGCGACAGCCCCACGCGAACCTGCTTGTCGCTTGGTGGCTGTCCGGTTTTGTAGTCGAGGATGGCATAGGAGCCACCCTTCCGCCGCTCGATGCGGTCGGCGACGGCAGAAAGGCGGAAGCTGCGGTTATTGTCGAGCGCGATCGAGATCTCGCCGCGTGTCTCAGCCGCGATGGTCTCGATCGCATCGCGCCGCGCGGTCTCCCATTCGCCGAACCAGCGCGCGATGCGCTGGAAGCGCGGCCACCATAGCGCCCGTGCCTCGGGGCGCTCCATCAGCGGCATAAAGTGCTTCTCGCCGATGGCGCGCAGCACACGGGCGGGATCGTCGGGCAAACGCCCGGCATAAGTCTTGGTGAACTCGCCAAGAGCCTCGTGGATGGCGGAACCGCGATCGGCGGCCGAGAGCGGCATGTCGACAGGATCGAGCGCAGCGAGACGCAAGATGAACTTTGCGTAGATCGTGTAGGGATCGCGCAGCCAGTCCTCGACCGCGGTGACCGACATGCTTGTCGGCCGCGTTGCGCGTGGTGGCCGCGGCTCGGGTTGCTTGATCGGCTCGACCTTGGCGGGCTGGTCCAGCGCGGTGGCGAACTGCACGTATTTCTCGCCGGCGCGAATGGCCGCCATCCAGAGGTCGTCGCCTGCCACCGCTTCCAGCCGGTGCAGGAAGCGCGAAGCCACGGCCGGTGCGCCGCCGGCCTTGGCGGAATGGGTGAGGATCACCTCGTCGCCGCCGAGCAACTGCGCGAAATCATGCGCGGACAGGCCGATGCGGCGCTCCGGCAGGTCGAGCCCCAGTTCGTGCCGCATCGGCCGGCTGAGCCAGGGATCGATGCGCGGGGCCGGCGGCCAGACACCTTCGATCAGGCCACCGATGATGATGCGGTCGGCCTGCATCAGGCGGGATTCCAGCGGGCCGTAGATCTGCAAGCGCGCGCCCGGTCTGTCGCGCCGGCGCACCGCGCGGTCGCTGAACGCCGTCTGGAAGACGTCGGGGTAATCGGGCAGCGGCACCATCAATCCGCTGGTCGTGCCCCCGCGCAGGAGGTCGTCGAAGGCATTCGCGAGTGCGAGACCATCGCGATGCTCGAAGGCGAAAGGAATCCCCTGCTCGTCGCGGGACAGCTCGATCATGACCTCGCGATGCCGATGCGCAATCTCGGCGAAGTCGTATGATCTCGATGAGGGGAGGCTCTCGACCGGCGCCAGCGCCTTCTGCAAGACCTCGATGAGCGCCTGGATGCGATCAAGATCCTCCGCCTTGAGGCGCGCGCGTGGCTCGGCCTTATGCAGCGCGGACATCTCGCTGCGCCACAGCTTTGCCAGCTCCTCGCCAAAGCGACGGAATTCGCGCAGGAGGCCTGCGGTGCCCGCGGGTGGGCGCGTGCCGCGCAACAGCGCGAGCTCGATTCCCTCGATCGCCGCCTTCCATGCGCCGGGCGCGCGGCCGAGCCGGCACAGCGGATGCTTCAGCATCGCCAACAGTGTCGGCGGCTCCAGGCCCTTGGTCGCGGCCTCCGCAGCGAGGCGAGCAAAGACGCCGGCCGACGTTTCCATCAACACATCGCCGCCGGAATCATCGAAAGCGAGATCCCATCGGGTGAGCGCCGCCATCACCCGCCGCGCCAATGCGCGATCCGGCGTCACCAGCGCCGCCGATTTGTCGAGATGGCGCGCCTCGCGCATGGCGATGGCGATGGCGAGCGCCTCCATCTCGGGGTTGGGGGCTTCGACGACCGCAAGGTTCGTCATGCCGGCGGCGATCCTCGCGGCGACATCAGGCTGCTTCAGCCGGTCGTGCCAGACCTCCGTCTTGGCCGACGGTCGCATCGATTCCGAGGCGAGCAGATCGCGGCCACCTTTGGCCGGCGGCTGAAGAATCTCGACATCGCTGCGCTTGATGCCGAAGCGATCCAGCAGTGCATGCATGGCGTATTGCGGATGGTTTGAGGCCGGATGCTCCGCGAATTTGCCGAGCGCATCGCGCACGCCGCCGATGCTGCGCCAGGCATCGTCGTCGAGATCGGTGTCGAGCCCCGGCAGCACCACCGCTCCATGCGGCAGCGATGCGACCGCGTGGAGGAATTTCGCGGTGGCGGGCATCGAGCCGGTCGAACCCGCCGCGATCACCGGTCCGTTCGGATGCGCGGTCAGGCGCCGGGCTTCGGCCGCGATCAGGAGATCGCGCCGCGCCGCCGGCTCGATCCGGTTGATCTCGGCGAGATGACTGGGCCAGGCGATCCGCGCGATCCGCAGAAACTCGAGCGAGTGCTGCCAATAACGATCGAGGTTGTCGGGCACGAGCCCATCGAGCGTGCTCCAGTCGACGCCGCGCGTGACCATGTCGTCGATCAGGCGCGCGAGATCTCCGGCCAGCGCAAGCGTCGATGCAGGACCGCCGACGACCAATGGGGACAGCACCGGGCCCTTGGCCCAGGCCGCGACCAGCTGCGCCAGCGTCAGCCGGCGTTCGAGCTCGCCGAGCCGCGGCGGAATGTCCAGCGGCGTCGCGCCGGAGAACCGCTCGCCTTCATCGGCGAAGGCGAGCTCGTCCTCGTCGATGTCGCCGAGCGCGACGATGCGCGGCAGCACGACGGCGTCTGCCTTCATCTCGTCGAGAAAGATCTCGCGGACGACGCGCATTGCGCGTCGCGTCGGCAGGTACAGCGTGGCATCCGCCAGCCGCGCAGGTTCATTGCGGGCCTGAAAGCCCTCGACCAGCCGGCCGTCGAGCAGGGCCGAGACGACCGTGCGCAGGAACGGAACTGAGATGGGGACGCTGAAAACGCGCATGGACTGCCTGATTCGAAGGATCAGGCAATATAAGCAGGCGAGGTCGAATGGTCATGGGTGCGGGAGGAATCGTCCCCACTCTCCTGTTGTCATTCCGGGGCGATGCGGAGCATCGAACCCGGAATCTCGAGATTCCGGGTTCGCACTTGCGCGCGCCCCGGAATGACAGAAGTGGCTACACCACGCTCTCGAGAAACGCCTCCTCTGCCGCATGCACGGCATCAGGCGTGCCGACATGCATCCAGACGCCGTCGAGGCGAAGGCCGAACAGCCGCTCCTGCTCGTTGGCGCGATCGAACATTCTCGTCAGCGAGAATTCGCCCCCGGGCGCATCGGCAAAGATCGACGGGGACAGGATCGCCGCGCCGGCATAGACGAACGGAACGACTTCCTTCTCCTTGCGCTTGCGCAGGGCGCCATCCGGCAGCATGCCGTAGTCGCCGCGGCCGCTATAGCCGATGCTGGTCGCGGTCGGTGCCATCAGGAGCAGGATGTCCATGCGCGCGGGGTCAAAGGTTTCGGCAAGCCGTGAAAGATTCGGGCGCACACCGTCGATCCATAGCGTGTCGGAATTGACGTGGAAGAACGGCGCGTGGCCGAGCAGCGGCAGCGCCTTGACCACGCCGCCGCCGGTGCCGAGCACCTGGTCGCGCTCGTCGGAGATGATCACGCGCGGATGCTGGCGCGATGCGGTGTGATTGATGATCTGGTCCGGCAGGTAATGGACATTGACCACGGCCTCGGTCACGCCTGCCCTGCCGAGCTTGTCGAGCACGTGGTCGAGCAGCGGTTGGCCGGCCACCGGCACCATCGGCTTCGGCATCTTGTCCGTCAGCGGACGCATGCGCAGGCCAAACCCTGCGGCGAGCACCATGGCCTTGGTCGGTTTGACGGGCATCCTTCGCTTTCTCAGACCTTTCGCCTTCGCAGCAACCCTAACACGAGGCTCGATCAGCCGCACGGCATCTCGACCGCCTTAGCCAGCCGCCGTGACGGTTGTACGACGGGTGTTGCCGTCACGCTCCAACGGCTGTGGAACGCGCCTTTTTCTTCTTGTCGCCCACCTTGAGGAAATTGACGCCGATCTGGTCGCCATTGACCCAGGCAAGCTCGCAGCGCCGATAGGCGAGCCCGGTCGACGACAACAGGAGAAAGAATTCCTTGAGGTGCAGGCCTTCGACCGAACCGTCGATGGTCAGCTTGGCACCGCTGTCGGAGACGTCCTCCATGGTGCAGTCGCGCCGCCAGGTGCCGTCGATTCCCATCATCTGGGCCGGAATCCCGCGTTCGAAAACAACCCGGCTGTTGCCGCGCTGGTCCGTCTTTACCGCCATCTGCCCGCTCCAGCCCCGTAATTCTCCGGCTCCCTCGCCGCCAGAATATCAGTGTCTTGGCTAACGGGTGGTAAATCGGGCCCTGAATCAGGCTTGAGGCGGGGGGACGTTGGCGAGATACCAGGCGCGCAAGGTTCCGAGCGCGGGGTGCGCCAGCGAGCGCTGGAGATAGGTCCAGATTCGCGGTTGGTGACGCAGATAATGCGGCTTGCCGTCGCGGCGGTTGAGCCGGGCGAAGGTGCCGAGCAGGCGCGTGTTCCGCTGCGCCGACATGATGGCATAAAGTTCGGCGAAGCCGGCGGCATCGAAGCCCGTGTCCTGCGCACGCCGTGCCTTGATGTAGCGCGACAGCAGCGTCAGCTCGATGGTCTCGGGCACGTCGATGCGGGCGTCCTGCAGCAGCGACACCACGTCGTAGGATTGCGGTCCGAGCACGGTGTCCTGGAAGTCGATCACGCCGACCCGCTCGATGCCGGTGCGATCTTCGAGCCAGATCAGGTTGGGCGAGTGGTAGTCGCGAATGACCCAGGTCTTCGGCGCCGACAGCGGCTTCACGAGCAACTCGCGCCACATCGTGAAGAACTCGGAGCGCGCCTCATCGCTCAGCGGTGCGTTGCGATCGGGCAGATACCATTCCAGCATCAGCCCGATCTCGACAAGCAGCGCCTCGGTGTCGAAGACGGGAATGGCATAGGTCTGATCCGCGAGCGGCAATGTTGCCGGCAGCGTCTTGCCATGGAGCGTGGCCAGCACATCGGTCGCGGCCTCGTAGCGCTCCGCGATCGGGCGCGGAGGATCGCCCTCGATGACGCCTTCACTGCCGAAATCCTCGGTGATCAGGAAGCCATGATCGAGATCGGAATGATGGATCGCGGGCGCGGAGATGCCTTGCGCGCGCAGGCCTTCGGCGATCGCGACGAAGGGTCTGACATTCTCGGCGAGATGCACGGCGGCGCTGTAGGATTTTCCGTTGTAGAGGGCCGCGCCGTCGGGCCGCTGCGGAAAGTTCATGAGAATGACGGTTTCGCCCTCGCGCAGCAGCCGCGCATAGGAGCGGGTCGAGGCGTCCCCGGCCATGCGCCTGCGTGTCGCATCCATATAGCCGGATGCATCGAGGAATTCCCGCAGCGCCTTCAGCCGCGCGACTTGCGCGGCGCACCTGCCATGGCCGGTGATGTCGGCGGCGCGTGCATTCGAGCCCAGTGCCGGCCGGTGCGTCAGTGCGATGTCGATGCGGTCCTCAGGCATCGCCGACGGCGCCCGCTCGGGCCATTCGATCAGCAGCAGCGTGGCATCGGGGAGCGGCGACAGCCCGATCTCCTCGAGCTCGCTCCCGTCCTCGACCCGGTAGAGATCGGCATGCAGCACCGGGAAGGGCGGCAGCTCGTAGCCCTGAACCAGCGTAAAGGTCGGGCTCGGCACTTCCAGCTCCTCGTCGCCGGCGAGATAGCGGATCAGGCTGCGCGCCGCCGCGGTCTTGCCGGCACCGAGGTCGCCGGTGAGAGTGATGACGTCGCCGGGGCCGATCAGCAGCGCGAGATCGGCCATCAATTGCGCAGTCGCCGTCTCGTTGTGGAGCGCGACCGAGAATGTGATGGGCTCGCTCATTCGGCGGCGTCGCGATGCGCCGCCTGGTCGGTTGGGAAGTCGCAGATCACGACCGTGCCCCGGCCGACCGTCGAATCCACCCGCACCTTGCCGCCGTGCAACTCGACGAAGGAGCGCACCAGCGACAGGCCGAGCCCGGCGCCGCGGTGACGCGAGCCCTGCGAGCGGCTTTCGAACCAGTTGAACACCTTGTCCTTCATGTCGGCCGGTATTCCAGGGCCTGAATCTGTCACGGTGAAGACCACGCTGTGTTCGGTGCGCCGCGCGCTGATCCCGACCGTGGAATCCTGTGGAGAGAACCCGACGGCATTGGCAAGGAGGTTATAGAGCACCTGCACCACACGCTTCTCGTCGCCGGTGAAGCTGCCGACATCCGGCGCGATCTCGACCTTGAGACGGATACGGTCGGTGGCGAGCCGGTCCTGGATACCCTCGGCGGCGAGCTCGATGGCCTTGCTGACGTCGACCTGCCCGAGTTCCAGCTTCATCGCGCCGGCGTCGATGGTGGCGAGATCGAGGATGTTGTTGGTGAGCGCGAGCAGCGCGTTGGTCGATTTGGTGACGTAGTCGAGATATTCGGCCTGCTTCGGCGTCAGCGGCCCGGTCGAGGGATCGCTGAGGAAATGCGCAAAGCCGATGATGGTGGTGAGCGGCGAGCGCAGCTCGTAGGAGACGTGGTGGACGAAATCCACCTTCATCTGGTCGGCAGCCTCCAGCGCCTCATTGCGCTCGCGCAGCGCCCGCTCGACATTCTCGGTGTCGGTGATGTCCTGGAACGTCAGCATGGTGGCGCCGTCGGGCAGCGGCCGGATCATGCCGTCGAGCACGCTGCCGTCCTTGCGCTCCAGCTTCAGCGGCACGTCGGCGCGGTTCTCGATCGAGGTGACGGCCTCGCGGATCTGACGCCAGACGACGGGATCGTCGTAGAGCTGATGGCACCAGCCTTCCACTGTCTGGATGTGCGGCTCGTCGCGCATGGCATCGCTCGAGAGCTTCCACATCCGGACGAAGGCCGGATTGAACAGCTGCGCCTTGCCGTTGCTGCCGAACACCGCAACGCCCTCGGCGAGGCTGTCCAGCGTCTCGCGCTGAACCCGGATCAGGCCGTCGAAGCGGCGGGCGAGGTCGAGGCTTTCGGTGACGTCGTCGAAGAGATAGGTGACGCCCCCTTCCGGATTCGGCGTGGTGACCACCGAAAGCGCGCGGCCGTCGGGCAGGAACCAAGTGTCCTTGGCGGTCTCGACTGCGCGATAGGCTTCGTGCAGCTTGGCTTTCCAGGCGCGGAAGTCAGGCTGCTCCGGCAATTTGCGCGCCGCGCGGAGCTGGTCGAGCACGCTGGAATCGTCGGGATTGGCGTCGAGGAAGGTGCGGTCGAGGTCCCACAGCCGCCGATAGGAATCGTTGTAGAAGGCGAGGCGGCGCTGGCCGTCGAACACGGCAACGCCGGAAGAGAGCTGGTCGAGCGTACGGCGGTGCGCCTCCGCCATTCGCACCAGCGCCGAGCTCAGCGCCTCCGCCTCGCTGGCGTCGATCGCGATGCCGACGCTGCCGCGGCCGACATTGACGGCGCGCACGTCGAAGATGCGCCGCTCGCCGCCGATCACGATCGGCAGCCGCGAAGTGAAGTTGGCGGCGTCCTTCAGCCCCCGCTCCATCGCGGTGCGGTCGGCGCTGTCGAGCAGCTCGAGCTTGCGCTCCTGGGCATCGGTGACGCTGTTCGCCTCGGTGGCGCGCACATAGGCCGGGTTGGCGTAGGTCAGTGCGCCATTCTCGCCCTTGGCCCAGATCGGCCAGGGTGCGGCGGCGGCAAAGCCGCGCAGCATCTCGGTTTCGTCGGAGAGTGCCTTGTAGCGCAGATTGGTCTCGGCTAGGTCGCGGCGGAGGCCGGAGAGCTCGCGAATCCGGACGATGGCCTGGCCGCCGATGGCGCGGCCGATCGCCTCCAGCGTATGGCCGTGCGCGGTGGTCAAGGTCAGCTGGAACCCGTCCCCACGATCGCGCAACGCGTCGACCGCATGGTCCATCAGGAACGCGGGCTCCGGCGGCAGCCAGGTTCCGAACGCGAGCACGCGCTGCGGCGAGGAATCACGCGGCAGCACCATCGAGATGTCGCCGGAAATCTGCGCACGGTTGTCGCCCGCCGGCCAGGAGATCAGGATCTGCGGCTCCGCGAACAGCAGCGCGCCGAAGCGGTCGGCCTGGAGCTGCAGTTCCCCGATTCGGGCACGCAGCCGCGCCTCGCTGTTTGCCGTGCGCACGCGCGTGCGCATCAAGAGGATCGCGGCCATGACCGAGAAGCCGAGCAGAGCCAGCGCGGTGGCGAGCACCGCGAGTTCCTGCCGGTTGAAATCCAGCATGACGGAGAGAGTGTCGATGAGGTCGGCGGCCTGAGCCGGCGCAGCCGGCAGCAGCGCCGCGAGAGCGCCACCCACCAAGCCGTTGCGCGCCAACGATGTGCACGACAACAGCGTCCGACGCATCGACACGATCACGCCTGACATAGTTGCCCCAAGACCGCACGAATCTGCGCGCGGCGACCCCCGTCGCGCGCGAATCAAAGGACAATACCCTCACCGCGACTCCGCCGGTAAGAGTCCAGATCGTGAACGCAAAGGCGGCCCCACAAAAATGCCGGGCGCGTTGTTCCAACACACGTCGTTCTCTGGGATGATTCGGCTGGAATCGTGCTGGGTTAGCGGCCGGTCGAGCCGAAGCCGCCGGCGCCACGATCGGTCGTCGACAAGGTGGCTACGGGAACCAGCGCGGCCTGCATCGCCGGCGCGATCACCATTTGGGCGATGCGCTCGCCGCGCTTGATCACGAAGGGCGCCGCGCCGTGATTGATCAGGATCACCTTGATCTCGCCGCGGTAGTCCGCATCGATCGTGCCCGGCGAGTTCAGCACGGTAACGCCGTGCTTGGCCGCCAGGCCGGAGCGCGGCCGAACCTGGGCCTCGTGCCCGGCGGGCAATGCGATCGCAAGGCCCGTCGGCACCAGCGCATACTGGCCGGGGGCGAGCGTCATCGGCTCATTCTCCGGCACGGCGGCCATCAGGTCGAGACCGGCAGCCTCCGCCGTCTGATAGGCCGGCAGCGGCAGACCTTCGGCGTGGGCGAGGTGCTGCAGTTCGACCGTGACCGTCGTGCTCAAGATGCCGGCTCCCGGGATTTGTCGGTCACGCTCCTTGCGATATGCGCGACCAGCTCGATAGCGACCTGTTCCTTTGTCATTACCGGCCAGGAATCAACCGCAATCTCGCCGTTCTTCGCATCGTTCTTGCGGCTGAGGAGGTGGACCGTGTTGCGGTCGCCGCCCATCACGCCAGTCGCCGGCGAGACGTCATTGGCGACGATCCAGTCGCAGCCCTTGCGGGCGAATTTCGCTTTGGCGTTGTCGATGAGGTGTTCGGTCTCGGCGGCAAATCCGATCACCAGTGGCGGGCGCCTGTCGGTCAGCTTCGAGATCGTGGCGAGGATGTCCGGGTTCTCGACCAGCTGAAGCGGCGGCATGCTGCCTGCGGTCTTCTTCAGCTTCTGTTCGCCCTCGTTGGCGACGCGCCAGTCGGCGACCGCGGCGGCGAAGATCGCGACGTCGGCAGGAAGCGCGGCCTGCACCTGCTCCAGCATTTGCCGCGCCGATTCGACGTGCTTCACCGTCACGCCGGGGGGATCGTCGAGATCGACCGGGCCGCTGACCAGAATCACCTCGGCGCCTGCCGCCTGCGCCGCGGCTGCAATGGCAAAGCCCTGCTTGCCTGAGGAGCGGTTGGCGATGTAGCGGACGGGATCGATCGCCTCGTGCGTGGGGCCTGCGGTGATCAGCACGCGTTTGCCGGCAAGCGGCTTCGGCACCGGCGGTCGCAGCAGCCGCTCGGCAGCATTGGCGATCTCGATCGCTTCCGACATGCGGCCGATGCCCGCTTCACCCGCTTCCGCCATTTCGCCCGAGTTCGGCCCGATCAGGACCGCGCCATCGCGCTGGAGCTGCGCGACGTTGCGGCGCGTTGCTGCGTTGCTCCACATCAGCGGGTTCATCGCCGGTGCCAGCAGCACCTTGCGGTTGGTCGCGAGCAGGATGGCGCTGGCGAGATCGTCGGCATGGCCGTTCGCCATCTTGGCCATCAGATCTGCGGTCGCAGGCGCCACCACGATCAGGTCGCAGTCGCGCGCGAGGCGGATGTGTCCGGCGTCGAACTCGCTCTGAGGGTCGAAAAGGTCGGTGTAGACGCGCTCGTGGGAAAGTGCGCTGACCGCCAGCGGGGTCACGAATTGCTGCGCCGCCTTGGTCAGCACGCAGCGCACCTCGATGCGGCGCTCCTTCAGCCTGCGGATCAGGTCGAGCGATTTGTAGCCTGCGATGCCGCCGCCGATGATCAGGGTGACGCTGGCTTCGGGGAGGGCGCCGCTGCGCAGAGGCGTCGGGGCGGCGGACGCTGCTGGCGGGACCGCAAATGGCGTCAGCGGTTCCTCGCGGCCCTCGATCAGCTCCCGCAGGATGACCCGGACCTCCTCCTCCACCGATCTGCGGTTCTTGGCCGAGCGCAGCCGCAAATAGGTTTTGACGGCGTCGTCGAGCTTGCGGATGGTCAGGCTTGCCATGACGCCCCTCCAGCGCGGAATGATGGCGATGCTATCATTCACATGATTGCAATGCAATCATAGATTCCGGACGGCGATCAGGATGCCTATGAAGGTCGCGGCGATGATCCAGAGCGCCACGGTGCGCCAGCGATTCTTGCGGCCCTCGCTGCGGCCCATCGCCGCGATGCTCTCCGGCGACAGCCTTATGCCGTCCCGGGTCATGGTCTCGAGCTGCTCGAGCACCTTCACCGACCGTTCGGCGATCTCCGGCAGGCGCATCAGGACCCGTGCAATGTCCCCGGTTCCGGCGAGCGCGCCCTGTACCCGGCCGATGGGTCCGAGATTGCGCTCGATCCATTCGCGTACCACGGGGTCGGCAATTTTCCAGATGTCGAGCTTGGGGTCGAAGCCGCGCGCCACACCCTCGACCACCACCATGGTCTTCTGCAGCAGGATCAGCTCGGGCCGCGTGGTCATGTCGAACAGGCCGGTGACCTCGAGCAGCAGCGTCAACAGCCGTGCCATCGAGATCTCTTCCGCCGTTCGATTGTGAATCGGCTCGCCGATGGCGCGGATCGCTTGCGCGAAATTCTCGACCGAATGATGCGCGGGCACGTAGCCAGCCTCGAAATGCACCTCCGCCACGCGGCGATAGTCGCGGGTGATGAAGCCGAGCAGGATTTCGGCGAGGAAGCGCCGCTCCTTCATCCCAAGCCGGCCCATGATGCCGAAATCGACCGCGACCAGGCGGCCGGCATCATCGAGGAACAGATTGCCCGGATGCATGTCCGCGTGGAAGAAGCCGTCGCGCAGCGCGTGCCGCAGGAAGCTCTGGATCACCTTGCGGCCGAGATCGGGCAGGTCGACTTGCGCCGCTGCAAGGCGCTTGTGGTCGTTCAGCGCGATGCCGTCGATCCACTCCATCGTCAGCACGTTGTGGGTGGTGCGATCCCAGTCGACATCGGGCACGCGGAAATCAGGATCGTCGCGCGTGTTTTCCGCCATCTCCGACAGTGCTGCGGCCTCGAGCCGCAGGTCCATCTCCATCGCGACCGAGCGCGACATGGTGTTGATGACTTCGATCAGGCGCAGACGCCGCGCTTCGGAGGAATAGGCTTCGGCCTTGTGCGCGACGAAGAAGAAATCCGAGAGATCGCGGCGGAAGCGCGTGGCGACGTTGGGCCTGAGCACCTTGATCGCGACCGACCTGCGAACGCCGTCGCGCAACACCTCGCCGCGGTGCACCTGGGCGATCGAGGCCGCCGCGACCGGCGGGCCGAAGCTTGCGAAGATGTCCGTCAGCGGACGCTCCAGCGACGTCGTGATCGCAGCTTCCGCTTCGGCCTGCGAGAACGGCGGCAGGCGATCCTGGAGGCTTTCGAGGTCGCGCGCCATGATGACGCCGACCACGTCGGGGCGCGTGGCCAGGAACTGCCCGAGCTTGAGATAGGCCGGGCCCATCCGCGTCAGCGCGCGCGCGATCCGCGGGCCGTGCTTGGTGCCGCGGCGTTCGACGAGTCGCGCCAGCTTCAGCGCGAGCTGTCCCGGCGGCGGCACCAGGCTCGGATCGACCGAGCCGAACACGCCCTCGCGCGCGAACACGAACGCGGCGCGGATCAGGCGCGCAATGTGGGTGAAGGCAGAGATCACAAACGCCAGCCCGAATGCAGTGCGACGATGCCGCCGGAGAGCGTCTGCCAGCTAACGCGGGCAAAGCCGGCCTCGCGGATCATGTCGGCGAACGCAGCGGGCCTTGGAAACTTGCGGATGGACTCGACGAGATATTGGTAGGATTCGGCGTCGCCGGTGACCATGCGGCCGAGCGGCGGGATCACCTTGAACGAGAACAGATCATAGAGCTTGTCGAGCCCGGGCATCTCGACGGTGGAGAATTCCAGGCAGAGAAAGCGGCTGCCGGGCTTCAACACGCGATAGGCCTCGCGCAGCGCCAGATCGATCTGCGGCACATTGCGAATGCCGAACGCGATCGTATATGCGTCGAAGCTGCGGTCGGCGAAGCCGAGCGCTTCGGCATTACCCTCGACGAAATCGACCCGGGTGTCGAGATGCTGTTTGGCGGCGCGCTCGCGGCCGACCGCGAGCATGTCGGAATTGATGTCGCAGACCGTGGCATGGAAGCCGGGGCCGGCCGCTCTGGCGGCGCGGAACGCGATGTCGCCGGTGCCACCGGCAACGTCGAGCAGGGCGAACGGCCGATCGCCCCTCGGCGGGTCGAGTGCCGTGATCATGATGTCCTTCCAGACCCGGTGCAGGCCACCGGACATCAGGTCGTTCATCAGATCATAGCGCGAGGCCACGCTGTGAAACACGTCGTTCACCAGCGTCTGCTTGTCCCCGAGGGGAACGTTCCTGAAGCCAAAATGCGTGGTTTCGCCCGGCCGATCCATTACTCTACTCCACTGGGCGGACCATAGCGCGCCCGCCGCAATGGCGCTATCACACCGCCCTCATAAGGTGAATGCCTGACCATGCCTGAATTGCCCGAAGTCGAGACCGTCCGCCGCGGCCTTCAGCCCGTCATGGAAGGTGCGAAAATCCTCGCTGCGGAGGCCCGCCGGCCGGATCTGCGCTTTCCGTTCCAGCCCGACTTCGTGGCGCGGCTCAAGGGGCAGGTGGTCACCGGGCTCGGCCGCCGCGCAAAATATCTCATGGCCGATCTCGCCTCAGGCGACGTGCTCTTGATGCACCTGGGCATGTCGGGCTCGTTCCGTGTCATCAAGCCGGACAACAGCCTGCAGCCCGGCGAGTTTCACTATCCCAGGGGAAAGGACTCCGCGCATGATCACGTCCTGTTTCGGATGTCCTCCGGCGCCGACATCGTGTTCAACGATCCGCGCCGCTTCGGCTACATGAAGGTGATCGCGCGCAATGCGCTCGAAGACGAGCCGCTGCTGCGCGGGCTCGGCCCCGAGCCGCTCGGCAACGAATTCGACGCCGCGATGCTGGCGCGCTCCTGCGCCGGCAAGACCACCAGCCTGAAGGCGGCGCTGCTCGACCAGCGCGTGGTGGCCGGGCTCGGCAACATCTATGTTTGCGAGGCGCTGCATCGCTCGCATCTGTCGCCGCGGCGCATTGCTGCAACATTGTCGACCAAGAAGGGCGAGGCAACGGACCACGCAAAACGATTGGTCGGTGCGATCCACACCGTGCTGAACGACGCGATCAAGGCCGGCGGCTCCAGCTTGCGCGACCATCGCCAGACCTCCGGCGAGCTCGGCTATTTCCAGCATTCATTCAAGGTGTATGACCGCGAAGGCGAGACGTGCACGACGCCGCGCTGCGGCGGCACGGTCAAGCGGTTCACGCAGAATGGCCGGTCGACGTTCTGGTGCCCGAAATGTCAGAAGTGAGAAGGCTCGCAGCCGGGAAGTCGTGAGCCGCGGCGAGGCCACGAGCCCTGCAGGTCATTGCAGGGAGCCCTTGCGACGAAGCAATCAATAGCTCTTCCGCGGTGAAGGCCTGGATTGCTTCGCTGCGCTCGCAATGACGGATGAATAGGAGCGATCTAACGCGAAGCGAAGCAATCCGGCCGGGCTGGTGACCGGATTGCTTCGTCGCCCGGGCTCTTCCACCGGACAGCGAAGAGCCCGGATGGCGTCTGAGCGATTGCCCCGCTCAGGACGCGATTGTGGTGGTCTCGTCCGCGGCAAGGTCGGCGGCGAGATGCAACATGCCGTCGGCAGCCGACATCACCTGGTCGATCAGCAGATGGGTCTTGGCTTCGAGCTCTAGCCGCGTCTCGATCCAGCGCCAGAGCCTGCGGATCTCGTCGGCCGACTTGCCGTTCGGTGCGAATTCGCTCACCGCGAGACCTTTCGCCAGCGCGTCCTGGTGGTCGTTGCGGATTGCGATCAGCGGTCGGGCGAGTACATCAGCAAGGTCGAGCGCGGCTTCCTCGGCGAGGGTATTGGCGGCGTTGTCGATGCGCTGGCCGCGGATCGGCGCCTGGTTCAATACGAAGCTGTACGGCCGCTTCCAGGCGCGAGCGACGTTGAGAGTCGAGACGGTCGCCTCGATATCGGCGACGGTCGGGCGGGCCGGGATCAGGCAGAAGTCGGAATGGCGGATTGCGGCGGTGGTTGCCGCGCTGAGGCCGGCCGCAGTGTCGACGATCGCGAGCTCCAGGCCGCTGTCGGCCAGCATCTTCAGGCGCGGCTCGATGTTGGCGGCTTGATAGATCGGCTCGACGACGACGTCGTCATTGTTGCGGCGGCGCTGCCAGTTGGAGAGGGTGCCCTGCGGGTCGGTCTCGATCAGGCGGACAGTGAAGCCGGCCTGCTTGGCCGCCAGCGCGAGGCCGATAGCGAGCGTGCTCTTGCCACTGCCGCCCTTTTGGGTGGCCAGTACGATCGTGTGCATTGTGGATCAATCCTTTGGAGTGCCTGGGATCTTGGGTAACGCCACGCGAACGTGCATCGGTTCTCGATGCTGAGCTCTTCTCGCTCAGGACGTGCCCTGCCCGATCCAAAGGGGACCGCGGATGTCCGAATCAACCAAGGCGATGGTGGCAGAATTGGGAATGTCAGCTAATCCGTACCAATACTGGACCCGTAATCGTGCGTATGATGTGCTCTCCGCCGTGAAACAAGAAGGGCAGGCGGCATGGGCGGAAACTGGCGCGACCGGACGGCAACCACTTTTGACTGCCAGAAGATGCCGGCGGTCTCGAGCCGCGGCATGGTGGTCAGCAATCATCCGTTGGCCTCCAGTGCCGGTGCCGAGATGCTGGCGGCCGGCGGCAACGCAATCGATGCCGCGATCGCGGCCCTGTTCACGTTGACGGTGGTCGAGCCGATGATGGTCGGCATCATCGGTGGCGGCATGGCACATATCCGGCTCGCCGATGGCAGCCACCGCTTCATCGACGGGCAGAGCACCGTGCCCGCGGCTGTGCGCGACACCACCTACCTCTCGAAGCCCGGCTCGGCGCATGACGTTTTCGACACCGTCGGCAACGAGAACCTCAACGGACCGAAGGCCGTCGCGGTGCCGGGCTCGCTGAAGGCCTGGTGCGAGACGCTGCGCCGGTTCGGCACCATGTCGCTTTCCGACGTGATGCAACCTGCGATCAAGCATGCCGCACGTGGCTATGCGACGACCCCCTATCTGCATGAATGCATCAGCGAGAGCGCAGACGAGATGAGCAAGGACAGGACGATCGCGTCGATCTTCCTGCCTGATGGCGAGCCACTGAAGGTCGGCGAGCGCGTGGTGCAGGCCGAATATGCGGACACGCTTCTCTACATCGCCGAACACGGCGAGAAGGCGCTCTACGAGGGGGCTCTCGGCGATGTCCTCGTCGACTACATGGAGAGGGCCGGCGGCTTCATCCGCCGCAACGATCTCACGAACTACAAGACGGTCGAACGGCAGCCGATCCGCGCCGACTATCGCGGATGGACTATCCTCGGTCCGCCGCCGCCCGCCGCGTCCGGCGTGCATATCGCGCAGATGCTCAACATTCTGGAGGGTTACGACATCGGCGGGCTCGGCTTCGGGACGTCGGAGGCCATCCACCATCTCGCCGAAGTGCTGAAGATTGCCTTCGCCGACCGCGCCGCCGCCAGCGGCGATCCGGATTATGTCGGCGTGCCCGTGGAGAAGTTGACCTCGAAGGCCTATGCCGAGGAGCGCCGCCGCGCCATCGATCCAGCACGGGCGCAGGCGTGGAGTGCGGGCGTGTCGCAGCTCGAAGGCGCGCACACCACGCATGTGACGGCGGCGGACAGCTTCGGGAACGTGGTTGCGACCACGCAGACCATCAACAGTCTATTCGGCGCCAAGATCATGATCCCGGGCCTGGGGGCCATCGCCAACAACTACATGAACCTGTTCGATCCGCGACCGGGCCACGCGCTCTCGCTGGCGCCGGGCAAGCGTGTCACCACCTCGATGTCTCCGATGATGGCGCTGAATGGCGGCAAGCTGCGCTATGCGCTCGGCTTGCCCGGAGGCAAGCGCATCTTTCCGAGCGCGATGCAGGCGCTGGTCAATCTGATCGACCACGGCATGAGCCTGCAGGAGGCCGTCGAGGCTCCGAGGGTCTGGACCGAGGGCAACGCGCTCGAGGTGGAGCAGACTGTGCCGGAGAGCGTGCGCGTGCAGCTCGCGGCGCTTGGCCACGAGGTGCAGCCGGTCTCGACCGTCGCGGGCGGCATGAACGGAATCGCCTTCCAGGACGACGGCACCATGATTGGCGCCGCCTGCTGGCGCGCCGACGGTACGCCGATCGGCATCTCCGGCGGTCTTGCGAAGAGCGGGATCAGGTTCAGGCTCGCCTGACTGCTCTCATTTCTGAGCGCCGCTGCCCGCCATGTCCGCGGCGGCGCGCGCGACCAGGTCTGCTGCGCCCGCATTGGTCTGCAGCGATCGGACCTTGACGTCGATCGCGATCAACTTCCATTCGCCCTCGGACACGGCGTAGTCCAGCGCGTAGCTCAGCTGCGACGGTGCCGTTTCGAAATGGCCGCGCAACAACAGCGCGCCGTTGTCGCCGATCCTCGGGGCTTCCGTGCTTATGATCGGCATGCCGGCAATTGCGTCGATGTGATGTCCGGCAAAGGTCGCGAATGCCTGCTTCAGCGTGGCGGCTGAAAAGCGTTCGCGAAACGGTCTCGCCATCTTTGCATGGAGGACACTGTAGTTGCCGGTGAGGTTGGCGTCGTTGAGCGTCAGCAGCGCCACTTTCACCATCACCTCCTCCACTTTCGGCGTCGGCAGCGCCGGCGATTGTGCCCAAGCCGAAAAGCTCAGCAGCGCAGCCGCTACCGTCGGGGACAGAGAGACGAGACACCGCAACATGCTACTTCCGCACGCAGATCACGCGTACGACGGCGGCTTTGGCATCGGTCGACGTGCCGTTCGCCGTGATCTGCCTGGTCTTTAGGAAATCACGCACCGCATCCGCCGATACCATCACGGCCTGCGAGGCCGGCACCGAGGTCGCAGGACCCGCCACCATTGCCGGCTTCAGCAGCGCAATGCCGGCGAACTTGCCGTCGGCGTCAACGGCCGGGCTGCCGGAGAAGCCGACCGACGGCGGGGGAGACAGTGCGGAATCGCCCGATGGGCCTAGCGCCAGCGTCGCCTTGATGCTCGACACGCCGGCGGCACCGCCCTGGCTCTGCGGATCGGCGATGCCGATGACGTCGACGTTCGTCTTCGCTGCACCGCCAGCGAGGCTGAGCGGCTTCAGTCCGCGGGCGCCGTAGATGTGCAGCAGCGCGAGATCGTGTTGCTTGTCTTCAGCGAGTCTGTCGGCGCGGCCATGACCTGCGATCGTGATCGCAAGGCAGCCATCGGCGACGAGGCGATCGGTGACGATCGCACCGTCGTCGCTGACGACGACGCCGGTCCCGTATTCCACCGTCTTGCGCGGCGGCGGTCCGGCCAGCGGTCCCGACGGGAACGCATTGAACGCGCTCGACATCGCGATCACCACCGGCTCGACGACGTTCTCGGTCGCCTGGTCGTAGAGGATCGTCATGGTGCGGACCTCGTCGCCCTTGAAGGTGCCGCGCACGTAGAATTTCTTCAGGCCCTGCAATCCCGAGAGCACGAAGAAGTCAGGCTTCACCACGGTGTAGTCGATCTTGCGTCCGGACGGCTCCTTCTCCAGATCGGCGAGCTTCGCCGAGGTCGGGTTCACCTCCTTGCGGCGGCTGAGCAGCACCTGCACGGTTCCGGTCGGCGAGGTCCATTTCGAGCCGTTGGCGTCGCTTGCCTGCTGCGGCACCAGCTTGGTGGGAATGCCGAGCCGCGCGCCGCTGGTCGGCTCCGTCACGATCTTCCAGCCGACGCTCTCCTGCTTCTTGCGGGCCGCTTCGGCGAGCGCAGCGCGCTCCTGCGGATTGAGCGCGCCGGTCGGCTTGCCGCCCTTGGCCTTCTGGTACTCCTTGATGGCGTTGACCATGCGTTCGCTGACGTCTCCGGTAATCGCGCCGTTGTATCGGCCGGCCCAGGCGAGATCGGATTGGAGCGCCAGTCGCTCTGCTTTTGACATGGCATCGGCGGTCGCCGAGGGCGTCTGCGTTGCGGGAGGCTGGATCGGCACGGTCTGGACCGTCTTCGGCTTGGTGCCGGGCACCTGTGGCGCCGTCGTCTGGGCGTGTGCGCCGGTGGCGGCCGCAAACATCAAGGTTGCCGCAAGCATCGATCTCATGACAAATCCAACCAGCCCATTGAACGCAGTGCCATTGAAGCACATCTCGTTGGTCGCGAACAATGTTGGGGTGGTTCAGGTCCGAGGTCGAGCCGCGAACTCAGGCCGTCATCCTGAGGAGCGGGCGCGATGGCTCGGTAGGAGAGACGTGCGACGATGCTCAGCCCGGACGAACTCGAACGCTATGCCCGCCATATCGTCCTGCGCGATGTCGGCGGTCCCGGGCAGGCCGCGTTGAAGCGGGCCGCGGTGCTGGTGATCGGTGCCGGCGGGCTCGGCGCGCCCGCGCTGATGTATCTGGCCGCCGCCGGTATCGGCACGCTCGGCGTCGTCGATGACGACGTGGTGTCGCTGTCCAACCTTCAGCGCCAGGTGATCCACACCACGCCCGATATCGGCCGGCACAAGGTCGAGAGCGCCGCCGAGCGGATATCGGCCCTCAATCCGCATGTCCGCTTCGTCGGTCATGCCACCTGGCTCAACGCTGACAATGCACTCGGCCTGATCGGCGACTACGACCTCGTGCTCGACGGCTCCGACAATTTCTCGACGCGATATCTCGTCTCCGACGCCTGCTTCTTCGCGAAGCGGCCGCTGATCACGGCGGCGCTCGGCACCTTCGACGGCTCGCTCACCACCATCCGTGCCCATGAGACGAACGAGCAGGGCGAGTTCAACCCGACCTATCGCTGCCTGTTTCCGGAACCGCCGCCGCCCGGCACGGTGCCGGCCTGTGCGGAGGCCGGGGTCATGGGCGCGCTCGCCGGCGTGCTCGGTTCGATGATGGCGCTGGAGGCGATCCGCGAGATCGTCGGCTTCGGCGACGGCCTCGTCGGCCGCCTCCTCATGATCGATGCGCGCGCAATGCGCTTCGAGACTCTGCGCTACGCCCGCGATCCCGCCAATCCCCTCAATGGCGACGGGCCCGTGATCAGCGATCTCAGCGCCCATCGCACCTGATCGGAGCCGCTACCTGGTGGCCGGCTTCTCGCTGTCGAGATGGGCCATCTGCTCGGCCACCACCCGCAGCGTCGCGCTGACCGAGGCGGGGAATTGCTGCTGTCGCGCGTGGCGCCAGCGCTGCGTGACGTGGGCGATGCGCTGGACCAGGTGCGGGGCCTGCGCGAGGTCGCTGCGGGCCGCCTGCGCATCAACGCACCGCCGCCGGCGGTCGATCTGGTGCTGGCGCCGATGGTCGGCCCGTTTCTCACCGCGCATCCACAGGTCGATCTCGACATCGTCTCCGAGAGCGGCTTCGTCGATATCGTCAGCGCCGGCTTTGACGCCGGTGTGCGCTATGGCGAGCACCTCGCGATCTCGACCAACATGAGCCTTGCGATGCGCGCCGCGCGCGACGGTGTCGGCATCTGGGCGACGCTCGACGGCTATGCCGACGAAGCGCTGAAGTCCGGCGCGCTCGTCAGCCTCATGGAAGATTAGTGCGAGCCGTTTCCCGGCTCCTTCCTCTATTATCCGAGCCGGCGCCAAACGCCGCCTGCGCTGCGCGCTTTCATCGATTTCGTCGCCGATTGGCGCAAGCGCGACAAGCGCGGGCAGTAGAACTCAGAGCATGCTCGGCAGCACGCGATCCGGCGGCTTGTGAGCGTCGAGGAAGGTGCGGATGTTGATGATCACCTTCTCGCCCATCTCGACGCGGCCTTCGATCGTGGCGGAACCCATATGCGGCAACAGCGTCACCTTGCCGGCCTTGGCGAGCCGTACCAGCTTCGGGTTGACCGCGGGCTCGTGCTCGTAGACGTCGAGGCCTGCGCCGGCAATCTCGCCGCCCTCGATCAGCTTGATCAGCGTATCCTCGTCCGTCACCTCGCCACGCGCGGTGTTGACGATGTAGGCATCTTTGCGGATCAGCTTCAGCCGCCGTGCCGACAGCAGGTGATAGGTTGCGGGCGTGTGCGGACAGTTCACCGAGATGATGTCCATCCGCGCCAGCATCTGGTCGAGGCTCTCCCAGTAAGTCGCACCCAGCTCTTCGGCGATGACGGGCGCCACTGGGCGCCGATTGTGATAGTGGATCTGCAGGCCGAAGGCGCGGGCGCGACGCGCGACGGCCTGGCCGATGCGCCCCATGCCGATGATGCCGAGGCGCTTGCCGCCGATGCGGTGGCCGAGCATCCAGGTCGGCGACCAGCCCGCCCAGGGTTTTCCTTCGGTCAGGATCGAGGCGCCCTCGATCATCCGCCTGGGCACCGCGAGGATCAGCGCCATGGTCATGTCGGCGGTGTCTTCGGTCAGAACCTTCGGCGTGTTGGTGACGGTGATGCCGCGGGCATGGGCGGCTGCGACGTCGATATTGTCGACGCCGTTGCCGAAATTGGCGATCAGCCGCAGCTTGCAGTCGGGCTGGTTCACGACCTCGGCGCTGATGTGATCGGTTACCGTCGGAACCAGCACGTCGGCGGTTCTCGCCGCTTCCGCGATCTGCTCGGCCGACATCGGCGTGTCCTCGAGATTGATCCGCGCGTCGAACAATTCGCGCATGCGCGTCTCGATCGAATCCGGCAGCTTGCGCGTCACCACGACGAGGGGCTTTTTCTTCACCGACATGTCCTGCTCTCATGAGGCGTCGCAGGCCGCCTCTGTCGCCAAAGGCCGGTCGTTGAGGCCTCATTAACCCGGTTGTTCGACACTGCCCTTGCCGTGTCCGTCCCCGGCGTTTCCTCCAAGCTCTCCCGACATTTCCGGCCGGAAAATCGGGGCAAACTGGTTGTTCAAATGCCCGTCCTCTCTAGCAGAAGGCCGGGCCAAGACAAGAACCACGGGTCAAGGCTTCGGGAACACCCGCATGGGACGGGAGGGGCGGACGCAGCAGCGTTTTGGAATTGGGGTGAGGATCCGGTTCGTCCGGGTCTTCGACAGGAGACGGGTTGATGGCGTTGGGGCGGTTCTGTTCGGTGATGGCGCTTGTTTGCACCTGGTTGAGCGCCTCGGTCAGCCCCTCGCATTCGGCGAAGGATACCCCGCAGACTGCCAGCGGCTTGCCGGTGCCGCGCTATGTCAGCCTCAAATCGGACCACGTGAACGTCCGCGCCGGCCCAACCAAGGACAATGACGTCGCCTGGGTCTACACCCGCGCCGGCCTGCCGGTCGAAATTACCGCCGAGTTCGAGAACTGGCGCCGGGTGCGCGATTCCGAGGGTGCCGAGGGCTGGGTCTATCACTCGCTATTGTCCGGCCGCCGCACCGCGGTCGTCACCATGAAGCACAAGGACGAGTTCGCCCCGATCTATGACCGGCCCGATCCCGACAGCGCGGTGGCTGCAAAGCTCCAGGCCGGCGTCGTCACGCAGGTGAAGAAGTGCGCTGCAAACTGGTGCCGCGTTATCGGAAACGGCTTTGACGGCTGGATTCAGCAGGAGCGCCTCTGGGGCGTCTATTCGGACGAGCAGGTGAATTGACCCGAAGGGTCACCCAGAGCGATGCGAAGCATCGAATCAGGGACATCGAGATTCGGGTGCGGGAGTGCGCACCCTAGCTCGGCGCTGCACACCGCTCCGGGATGACGGTCCAAAAGACGATGGCCGGGACGAGCCCGGCCATGACGATCCCAGTTCGATCTTAAATGGATCTCAGCGCTTCTTGCGCAGTCGCACCACCATGTCGATCCGAGAGATCTCGTAACCCTCGGGTACCTCAGGCATCTTGGATAGCACCAGGTGCGGATCCTCGATGTCGACCAGCTCGTGGCTGTTCTCAAGGTAGTAGTGGTGGTGGGTGGTGACGTTGGTGTCGAAATACGTCTTGGTGCCGTCGACACTGACCTGGCGGAGCAAGCCGGCATCGGTGAGCTGGTTCAGCGTGTTGTAGACGGTCGCCAGCGATACCGGAACCTTGGCCAGCGTCGCTTCCTCGTAGAGCATTTCAGCCGTGAGGTGCCGCGCCCCCTTGCCGAACAGCAGCCAGCCCAGCGCCATCCTCTGGCGCGTCGGGCGGAGCCCAGCGGACTGGAGCATTTCGTTGACGTCGTGCCAGGGGCAGCCGGTCAGCGCCGGCTGGCGGCCGGACAAGGGGGCCGCGGCATGGACGTCGTCGTCGTGATGGGACGCGGTATTCTCGTTCATTTCCAGATTTCGGGCACGCGTGAACAATATCTCTCTGTAACATAAGAACAGAAAGATGCAGATGCAAGTATCTCGCAACTAGAGAGGTTCTAATCAGGTCTGGAACCGCGTGGGGATCGCGTCATTTTACCTTCATGGACGCGCTTTGCTACCCGAAATGGCCTGTGTTAGAGAGCCCGCGGTTCCGCTTACCCGACTCTGACGCAGCCGAGTATGAAGGCTGGGGTCATCCGGGGCTTGCGGGAGTTGCGCCTGACGGTGGCAGTTAGCGTTGCTCTTCGATCGAACGGGGCCCATTTCGCCAGGAAACGCCGCTCAATCGGCATTTGAACAGAGGCTCGTGAATGCTGAACAGGCGCAACGGTTATGAATACGAAGATCTGCTGGCCTGTGCCCGCGGCGAGATGTTTGGCCCGGGCAATGCCCAGCTGCCGCTGCCGCCGATGCTGATGTTCGACCGCATCACGGAAATCACCGACGATGGCGGCGAGTTCGGCAAGGGCCTCGTGCGCGCCGAGCTCGACGTAAAGCCCGACCTTTGGTTCTTTGCCTGCCATTTCAAGAACGACCCGGTGATGCCCGGCTGCCTCGGCCTCGACGCATTGTGGCAAATGGTCGGCTTCTATCTCGGCTGGGTCGGCGGCGAAGGCCGGGGCCGGGCGCTCGGCCTGAGCGAGCTGAAGTTCGGGGGACAGGTGCTGACCGAGGCTCGCAAGGTTGTGTACAACGTCGATATCAAACGCGTGATGCGTTCAAAGCTCGTGCTCGGTATCGCCGACGGGTGGCTTTCGGTCGACGGCCAGATTATTTATCGCGCCAAGGACCTGAAGGTCGGCCTGTTCAAGCAGGGCACGAGCCTGGGCTGAGCGCATCACCACGAGACAACGAGCAAGAAGACAACGAGCAGGGCGAGGCTGTCATGAGGCGGGTTGTGGTCACCGGAATGGGCATCGTCTCGTCCATCGGAAACAACACCCAGGAAGTGCTTGCGAGCCTTCACGAGGCGAAGTCTGGCATTTCGCGGGCTGAAAAATATGCCGAGCTCGGCTTCCGTTCGCAGGTGCAAGGTGAGCCGACGCTCGATCCTTCGACGGTTGTCGATCGCCGTGCAATGCGTTTCCTGGGCCAGGGTGCGGCGTGGAATCACATCGCGATGGAGCAGGCGATCCAGGACTCCGGCCTCTCGCCTGACGAAGTCTCCAACATCCGCACCGGCATCATCATGGGCTCCGGCGGTCCCTCGGCGCGCACCATCGTCGAGGCTGCCGACATCACCCGCTCCAAGGGTCCGAAGCGCGTCGGCCCGTTTGCGGTGCCGAAGGCGATGTCCTCCACGGCCTCCGCGACGCTCGCGACCTGGTTCAAGATCAAGGGCGTGAACTATTCGATTTCCTCGGCCTGCGCGACGTCGAACCATTGCGTCGGCAACGCCTATGAGACGATCCAGATCGGCAAGCAGGACGTCATCTTCGCCGGCGGCTGCGAGGAACTGGACTGGACGCTCTCGGTGCTGTTCGACGCCATGGGTGCGATGTCCTCGAGGTACAACGACACGCCGGCCACGGCCTCGCGTCCCTACGACGTCAACCGCGACGGCTTCGTCATCGCCGGCGGCGCCGGCGTCCTGGTGCTGGAAGAGCTCGAACATGCCAAGGCGCGCGGCGCGCGCATTTACGGCGAGATCGTCGGCTATGGCGCGACCTCGGACGGCCACGACATGGTGGCGCCGTCGGGCGAAGGCGCCGAGCGCTGCATGCGCATGGCGATGTCGACGGTGAAGACCAAGGTCGACTACATCAATCCGCATGCGACCTCGACGCCGGCCGGCGATCCGCCGGAGATCGAGGCGATCCGGAAGGTGTTCGGCGTCGGCGAGAAGTGCCCGCCAATCTCGGCGACCAAGGCCCTGACCGGCCACTCGCTGGGCGCCACCGGCGTGCAGGAAGCGATTTATTCCCTGCTGATGATGAACAACGGTTTCATCTGCGAGAGCGCGCACATCCAGGAGCTCGATCCCGTGTTCGCCGACATGCCGATCGTGCGCAAGCGCATCGACAACGTCAAGATCGGCACCGTGCTGTCGAACTCCTTCGGCTTCGGCGGCACCAACGCCACGCTGGTGTTCAGCCGGCTGGACGTGTGACGTCCTTGCGGACGCGCCGGTAGTTTTTCGTCATGGCCGGGCAAAAGCGCGAAGCGCGTCTTCGCGAATGATGTCCGGCCATCCACGTCTTTGCTATTGGTGCCGGAAGAACGTGGATGCCCGGGACGAGCCCGGGCATGACGGACAGCGGAGAGTAATCGCGACATGGACGGATTGATGAAAGGCAAGCGCGGTCTGATCATGGGCATCGCCAATGATCACTCGATCGCCTGGGGCATGGCGAGGACGTTGCATGCCCATGGCGCCGAGCTGGCCTTCACCTTTCAGGGCGAGGCTCTCGGCAAGCGCGTCAAGCCGCTGGCCGAGCAGCTCGGCGTCGATCTGGTTCTGCCTTGCGACGTCGAGGACATCGCCAGTGTCGATGCCACCTTCGCTGCGCTTCGCGAGAAATGGGGGCGCCTCGACTTCGTCATCCATGCGATCGGCTTTGCCGACAAGAACGAGCTCAAAGGCCGCTACGCGGACACCAGCCGCGAGAATTTTTCGCGCACGATGGTGATCTCCTGCTTCTCTTTTACGGAGGTGGCAAAACGCGCCGCCGAGCTGATGACGGAAGGCGGCAGCATGATCACGCTGACCTTCGGCGCGTCGGAGCGCGCGATGCCGAATTACAACGTGATGGGCGTGGCCAAGGCGGCGCTGGAAGCCTCGGTGCGCTACCTCGCTGCCGATTTCGGACCGCGCGGCATCCGCGTCAACGCGATCTCCGCAGGCCCGATCCGGACGCTCGCGGGCTCCGGTATCGGCGAGGCGCGTGCGATGTTCGCCTTCATGCAGAAGCATTCGCCGCTCCGCCGTGGCGTTACGCTCGACGACCTCGGCGGCTCGGCGCTGTATCTGCTGTCGGACCTTTCCGGCGGCGTCACCGGCGAGATCCATTACGTGGATTCCGGCTACAACATCGTCCTGATGCCGAGGCCGGACGATTTGAAGGCGTCGGAGTAGCGCGAACAGCGCCGAAAGGCGCACCCCTTCGAACCATCCCCACCACGCGCTGGCAATGGTCAAACGCCGCGTCGTTTTCTCCCGCCCCACGATCATGGGGCTGACTCGGCGATAGAATCATGCATCCTGCTCCCAGATGGCGCAGCGGGGTCGTACCCTCTGCGGTTGGGGAGGAGTGATCGTTCCGATGGTGCATGCGATGTGCCGCGCGAGCGCGCTGGCGTTCGTTGCCGGCGCGATGCTGCTCTGTGGAGGCTCTCGTGCCCTTGCCCAGTCGACGGTGTGGGATTCGACCCTTTCCAACACGAACTGGTATGTTCCGACTGCGCAACTGCTCGCCTATGCTGCACCGAGAACCGGTTTTTCCAATCCCATCCCGATCGGCGACCAGACCCTGTGGTCGCTCGCGAGCGCGACCAACGGCTCCTTCACCGGCACGAGCGTGGCACAGCTCAAGATCGGGCCCGCGCTTCTGACCGACACGTCCACGATCCAAGGATTCGTAAACACCGCGGGCCAGATCACGATGCTGTTCACGCCGACTTCCGGCGGCACAGTGACCGTGGGCCTCGGCCACATGCGGACGGTTGGCGGCGTGACCTCGATGGAGATGCAGATGATCACGGGCGACAGCGTGCTCGTGACGCATTGGGCATACATGCTTCCTTACGATCCCGCGACCTTCACCCCGCCCGCTTCGCAGCCCGTTCCCGCCAACTCCGTGCCGCAATGGGAGTGGACGGCCGGAACGCCCTGGCGGATTTCCAGCAACTCCTTGTTCGGTACGTCGGCTCCCGGGCGTTTCGTCATCACCGACTACAAGAACGGATATTTCTGGGGGGCAGGCATCGCGCCGGCTGGGAGCAGCGCCGCCAATTTCACCCTGCTGGGCTCGGTGACGCCCGAGGGCAGCGTTCTCTTCAACACGCTCTCGCGCGGCACGCTCGCAAGTCTCTATGGCGCGGCCAGCGGCAATGCATCGGGCGCGCAGATGCTCGTCAGCACCTACGATCTATCGGGCAATCCGACCGGCGGCGTCGCCTATCTCTCACTGGTGCGGCCCTACGCCGAAACGCTCCAGGCCCAGAATAGCCGCGTCGGCTGGGGCGCAGCCGACATGCTGTATCGCCTGTCTGCGACGCCGCTCGGCTGGACCGGCAGCATGGCGACCGGTTTCACCGCGCTCGACAATCTCGGCGGTTCCGGTCTCGTCAACGCGATCAACCAGACCCTGCCTGTTCTGACGGGAGCTGCATCGCAGGCGACTTATGCCACGCAGCGCGCCTTCCAACAGGCGATGACGGGGCGATTGGATGATGTGTTCGGGCTGAATGGGGCCGCGACACGCGAGCGGAACTTCTGGATGAAGCCGCTCGGCGGTGCCCTCCGGCAGGGCAGTGTCGATGGCGTCCCCGGCTATCACGCCTCCGGCGGCGGCATCGCCGTCGGTGCAGACGCGATGATCTCCGCGCGCGCGAGGCTCGGCGGCGTGTTCGCCTACTCGCATCAAAGCATCGCCGGAAGCGAGGATGCCGTTCCGAACAGGCTGGCCGTAGATTCCTATCAGGCGGGGCTTTACGGCGCCTATGCTCTCGGTCGGGGCGTTCAGGTCGATGGCCAGCTCGATGGCGCGTTGAACGACAATGGCGAGAGCCGGTCGCTCACCTTCATCAACGGCAAGGCCGGCGCCGGCTATCGATCGTATGGCGGTCACGCGGGCGTTGGCGTCCGCAAGCTGATGCCGATCAAGCCGGACCTGACGGTCGCGCCGTCGCTGCGGCTGGATTATGGGCAGCTTCGCTCGCCGGCCTATCAGGAGGGCGGCGCCGGCGGCTTCAGCCTCAACGTGGATTCGCAGATCTATCGTGAGCTGACGCTGACGGCAGGACTGAAGAGCGCCTACAGGGTCGCGAAGCAGGTGTATCTCACAGGCGATGTCGGCATCGGTTACAACACGCTGAATCAGGGACTTCAGATCAAGTCGGCCTTTGCCGGCGGCGGCGAAGCGTTCGTCACCAACGGTCTTGCGTTGTCGCCCTGGATCTACTCGACCGCGCTGGGCCTGGCCGCCGCCGACGGCAAAGGCCTTGATCTCGGCATCCGCTACGGCGTTGCGGCCACGTCTTCCGGGCTGCTCCAGCAGTCCGGGCTTGCAGTTCTCAAGATCAAGCTTTGAGCGCGTCGTCTCAACCGGCCGCGATCTTCTCCGCGCGCTGGAACGCCGGCCGCGCCATGCAGCGCGCGAGATAAGCGTCGAAGGCCGGCCGCGACGGCACCATCTTGAACAGGCGTACCGCAAAATTCAGGCCCGAGCCGATTGCGATGTCGGCTGCGGAGAATTCGTCGCCGAGAATCCACGGTCCCTTCTCGAGCGCGGCTTCCAGCACGTCGAACACCTGCGTCGCGCTGCCCCACGCCGCGGTCGAGGTCGGGATCTCGATCTTGGTGAAGATCTGGATGATCGCGGGCTCGATGCAGCCCGGTGAGAAGAACAGCCATTGCAGATAGCGCGCGCGGCGCGGATCGGTCACGGCAGGCGCCAGCTTGGTTTCGGGATAGCGGTCGGCGATGTAGGCGCAGATCGCCGCGGCTTCCCCGAGCGCGGCATCGCCGTCGGTCAGCGCCGGCACCTTCCCCATCGGATTGATCTTGAGAAAGTCCGGCGCCTTCTGCGCTCCCGTCGAAATGTCGGTCAGCACGCGCTCGTAAGGCAGGCCGCTCTCCTCCATCAGCCAGAGCGTCGTGAACGAGCGCGAACGGGGCGACCAGTATAGCTTGATCATGAGGTGTTTCCCTTGATCTGTTAACTTCGCGAGCTGCGCACGCTGTGACCAGCCCGAACCTTGCCGGCCGACAGGCACACCACCTCGGAGATCTGCAGCAGCTGCCGCGCCAGCGGACTGGTCTTGCGCCAGACCATGCCGATGGTGCGCGAGGGTTCTGGGTCGCGGAAGCGCGCCAGCGAGACCGAGGCCGATCGCGTCTCGACCGGCACCGCCATCTCCGGGATCAACGTGACGCCGATCCCGGCGCTGACCATCTGCACCAGCGTGGACAGCGAGTTCGCATCCAGCATCTCGCGCGGCGGCGCCGACTGCATGTTGCAGAAGGAGAGCGCCTGGTCGCGGAAGCAGTGCCCCTCCTCGAGCAGCAGAAGCCGCATCTCGCGCATCATCTCGCGTGACGGCGCCGGTGTGCCTTCATCCGCGCTTGGCCGCACCAGCAGGAATTTCTCCTCGAACAGGGCGACCTCGGTGAGCGAGGGCTCCGACACCGGCAGCGCCACGATGGCGGTGTCGAGGCGGCCCTCCACCAGCTCCTGGATCAGCCGCGGGGTCATCGTCTCGCGCACGCGGATGTCGAGCTCCGGGTGCATGCGCGTGAGATTCTTGGTGATGGTCGGCAGCAGATAGGGCGCGATGGTCGGGATCATGCCGATGCGCAGGCGGCCGGCGAAGCGGTCCTGCGAGGCGCGGGCGAAATCGCCGAGCTCGTCGACCGAGCGCAGAATGTCGCGGACGCGCTGGGCGAGCTCCTCGCCGAACCGGGTCAGCGCCACCTGGCGCGCGCTGCGCTCCAGCAGCAGGCCGCCAAGGGTCTCCTCCAGCTCCTTGATCTGCATCGACAGGGCCGGCTGCGAGATCGAGCAGGCCTCGGCCGCGCGGCCGAAGTGACCATGACGGGCCAGCGCATCGAAGTACCGGAGCTGGCGTAGCGTCACGTTGAGCATCAGAAAATCCTATCGCAGCGATCACCAAAGTCAACTTTACCTGATCGAACCTCGCGCTTAGAGTGGTTCTACCTGGTCAAAGGCGCGAGTTCGACGCCCACCAGAGGAGGTATTCATGGACGACACTTCGAAGTGCCCGTTTTCGGGCGGAAAACGCACGCGCTCAAACCGCGATTGGTGGCCGACGCAGCTCGATATCGAGGTGCTGCACAAGAACTCCGAGAAATCCGATCCGATGGACGAGGATTTCAACTATGCCAAGGAATTCAAGTCGCTCGACCTCAACGCGGTCATCAAGGACCTGACCGCGTTGATGACGAATTCGCAGGAATGGTGGCCCGCCGATTTCGGTCATTACGGTGGCCTCATGATCCGCATGGCCTGGCACAGCGCGGGCACGTACCGCACGACCGACGGTCGCGGTGGCGCCGGTGCGGGTCAGCAGCGTTTCGCACCCCTCAACAGCTGGCCCGACAACGCCAACCTCGACAAGGCGCGCCGTCTGCTGTGGCCGATCAAGCAGAAATATGGCCGCAAGATCTCCTGGGCCGACCTGATGGTGCTCGCCGGCAACGTCGCGCTGGAATCGATGGGCTTCAAGACCTTTGGTTTCGCCGGCGGCCGCGTCGACGTCTGGGAGCCGGAAGAGCTCTATTGGGGACCCGAAGGCACCTGGCTGGGCGATGAACGCTACAGCGGAGAACGCCAGCTCTCCGAGCCGCTCGGCGCCGTGCAGATGGGCCTCATCTATGTCAATCCGGAAGGCCCGAACGGCAAGCCGGATCCCGTCGCCGCGGCGAAGGACATCCGCGAGACCTTCTTCCGCATGGCGATGAACGATGAGGAAACCGTCGCGCTGATCGCGGGCGGCCACACCTTCGGCAAGACCCACGGCGCGGGCGATCCGTCGCTGGTCGGTCCGGAGCCGGAAGCCGGTGCGCTCGAGGATCAGGGCCTCGGCTGGAAGAGCAAGCACGCGTCGGGACTGGGTGGCGATTCCATCACCAGCGGCCTCGAGGTGACCTGGTCGCAGACGCCGACCAAGTGGAGCAATCACTTCTTCGAGAACCTGTTCAAGTACGAATGGGAGCTGACGAAGAGCCCGGCCGGCGCACAGCAGTGGAGGGCGAAGAACGCCGAGCCGTCCATCCCGGATGCGTTCGACCCGTCGAAGAAGCATGTCCCGACCATGCTCACGACCGACCTCTCCCTGCGCTTCGATCCCGCCTACGAGAAAATCTCGCGGCGTTTCCTGGAGCACCCGGATCAGTTCGCGGACGCTTTCGCCCGCGCCTGGTTCAAGCTCACCCACCGCGACATGGGCCCGATCCATCGCTATCTGGGACCGCTCGTGCCGAAAGAGACGTTGATCTGGCAGGATCCGATTCCCGCAGTGGATCATGAGCTGGTCGGCGAGCAGGACATCGCTGCTCTCAAGTCGAAGATCCTGGCCTCGGGCCTCACGGTGCCGGAGCTGGTCTCGACCGCCTGGGCGTCGGCTTCGACGTTCCGCGGCTCGGACAAGCGCGGCGGCGCCAATGGTGCGCGCATCCGCCTTGCCCCGCAGAAGGACTGGGAGGTGAACGAGCCGGCCCAGCTCTCCAAGGTGCTCGGCAAGCTCGAAGCGATCCAGAAGGACTTCAACGCGTCATCCGGCGCGAAGAAGGTCTCGCTGGCGGACCTGATCGTGCTCGGCGGCACCGCCGCAGTCGAGAAGGCTGCCAAGGACGCCGGCGTCGACGTGAAGGTCGGCTTCACGCCGGGCCGCATGGATGCCTCGCAGGAGCAGACGGATGCGGCCTCCTTTGCGCCGCTGGAGCCGCGGGCCGATGGTTTCCGCAACTACATCGGCAAACGGCATCAGTTCATGCAGCAGGAGGAAGCTCTCGTCGATCGTGCCCAGCTGCTGAGACTGACCGGTCCTGAGATGACGGTGCTGGTCGGCGGCCTGCGTGTGCTCGGCGCCAACGCGAACGGTTCGAAGCACGGCGTGCTCACCAGCAAGGTGGGAACGCTCAGCAACGACTTCTTCGTCAACCTTCTCGACATGAGCACGCAGTGGACGCCCGCGGCGGACGGCAGCTATGAGGGACGCGACCGCAAGACCAACGCGGTGAAGTGGACCGGCACGCGCGTCGACCTGATCTTCGGCGCCCACTCCCAGCTCCGCGCCTTCGCCGAAGTCTACGCGGCCTCCGACTCCAAGGAGAAGTTCGTCAAGGACTTCGCCAAGGCCTGGACCAAGGTGATGAACCTCGACCGCTACGATCTCGCGGCGTGAGGCTCAGGTTCGCCTCTCCCATAGGGAGAGGTCGGTGAGCAGCGCCGGGTGAGGGGCTCCAATCTCTGGTGGGACCAA
This sequence comes from Bradyrhizobium sp. in8p8, assembly GCF_000426845.1. Lineage (GTDB taxonomy): Bacteria > Pseudomonadota > Alphaproteobacteria > Rhizobiales > Xanthobacteraceae > Bradyrhizobium > Bradyrhizobium japonicum_C. The sequence goes on from NZ_AUGD01000003.1 coordinate 386,247, forward strand.
GCCCCTCACCCGATTTTCTTCTCGGATCGAGCTCTTCCCGCTGGGGAGCGGCGAAGAGCAGCGCGCCTGAAGGAACGAAGCGCCAAATGGACTTGTGCGCACGTCTGCGAAGATCAGATACACGCGTGACGCAGCGTGGCTGCAAGACGTGGGTGGCGTGTGGTGTACGATCGGCTTCTCCCCACATGGCCGGCGCGGGTTTGCTGCGGATCACGCATTCAATTGCCGGTCGGGCATCTCGAACCGATGTGCGCCGGCACGACCTTTGCCCAGCTTTCGGCCGTCAGCCTTCTGGCTCGGCGATGATCCGCGCGGCGCAATACTTGTACTCCGGCACCCGCGTGGTCGCGTCGAGTGCCGAATTCGTCAAGTCGTTGGCCGCGGCCTCGAAATAGGCGAATGGCATCCAGATCACGCCCGCCTGCAAGCCGGTGTCGAGGCGCGGCGCGACACTGACGCCACCCCGCCGGGTTACGACGCGGACACGTGCGGCATACTCAAGTCCAAGGGAGTCGAAGACGTCGGGTGCGACGTTGACGACCGGTTCCGGCGCGAGAGCGTCCAGCACTGGCGCGCGACGCGTCATCGAGCCCGTATGCCAGTGTTCAAGGAGCCGGCCGGTTACCAGGGTCAGTGGATAGTCCGCGTCCGGCTCTTCCGCAGGGCCTCGCCCCTGGAGCGCGACGAGACGGCCGCGCCCGCTTGGGGTCGGAAAGCGTTCGGCGAACAGGCTTCGAGCGTGCCCAAGCGGCAGCGCGATTGCCTTCTCGCGTTCCAGCATCGACCAGCTCGTGCCCGCCAGCATCGGTACTACGGCCGCCATTTCGTCGAACAGCTCGGAGAGACGATCGTGGCGCCATGGTGCACCGAGGTGCTTCGCCAGCGTGGAGGTGATCCACCAATCAGGACGTGCATCTCCGGGCGCTGGAACCGCGGGGGCAAGCAGTTGTACGACCCTGTCGGTGTTGGTGACCGAGCCGCTCCGCTCGGCGAGCGCCGTGGCCGGCAAGATCACGTCTGCGAAGGCCGCCGTCTCGGTTGGGAAAATGTCCTGGACGACGAGATGGTCGAGCCGCGCCAGCGCCTCTCGGGTCCGTGTCAGATCGGGATTGGCCATGGCTGGATTGCCTCCGGCCACATAAAGCCCGCGAATCCTTCCGGCATGCGCGGCTTCCAGAATCTCGACCTGCGTGAGCCCCGGCGACGCCGGCAGATCAGCGCCCCACAATTTCGACAGCCTCGTCCGTGCCTGTGGATCGCCGACCGACGCATAGCCGGGAAATGACGACGGAATCAGGCCCGCGTCGCAAGATCCCTGAACGTTGTTCTGGCCCCGCAGCGGGTGTAGGCCGGAGCCGGGCTTGCCGACATGGCCGCAGATCAACGCCAGCGCGATAACGCAGCGGATGTTATCCGCACCGTGCACATGCTGCGACGCGCCCATGCCCCAGAAGCACATCGCGCGGTCGGCGGTCGCAAACAGACGTGCCGCCGCGGCAATCCGGCCGGCATCGACGCCGGTGAGCCGCTCGGCGAGGCTCGGCGTCATCCCGCGCACGCGCGCAGCGAGGTCATCGAAGCCGTGGATTCGGTCGCGGACGAAATCACGGTCGTAGAGCCCTTCTGCAATCACCACGTGGAGCATTGCAGACAAGAGCGCGACGTCTGAGCCCGGTCGGAGGGCGAGGAAATGAGTGGCGTGGCGCGCGAACGGCTGGTGATACGGATCGACCAGGATCAACTTGGTGCCGCGATGCACGGCATTCTTCATGATGGTCGCGGCGACCGGATGGTTGACCTCCGGATTTGACCCGACCATCAGCGCGACATCGGCGTGTTCGATCTCCTCGATCGGTGCCGTCACCGCCGAATAACCGATCGCCTCGCCGAGTGGCGGCACGGACGCGCACAGGCGCGTGCAATGATCGATATGCTGCGTGCCGAGCACCGACCGCGCCATCTTTTGCAGAATATAGGCGTCCTCATTGGTGGTCTTGGCAGAGCCAAGCACGGCGAGTGCATCGGTGCCGTGCCGTTCGGCAACGGCTCTGAGCCCCGCCGCAGCGCGATCGAGCGCCTCATCCCACGAAGCCGGACGGAAGAATTCGGTCACCGCGGCGGGGCCGGGCACCGGCATCGCGCGCTTGGGTGCGTCGTCACGCCGGATCAGCGGCACTTTGAGACGATCGGGATGGTGCAGGAAGTCGAACCCGAAGCGTCCCTTGACGCATAGCCGCCCATGGTTGGCCGGACCGTCGGCGCCAGCCGCCTGCACGACGCGGTCACATGAAACCGTCAATTCCACGCGACAGCCGACGCTGCAGAACGGACAGATCGTGTCTGCCGTGGTCGCCGGCACCGACCTCGCGACGGCCGGCTCGGACGAGACCGTTGCCAGCGCGCCGGTCGGACAGACCTGGGCGCACTCCCCGCAGGCCACGCAGGAACTGGCGCTCAGAGACACGTCGGCATCGAACACGATCCGGGCGCCGTTCCCCCGGCCGCTCATCCCGATGACGCCGTTCACCTGAACATCCTGACATGCTGTGCGGCACAGGCCGCAGCGGATGCAAGCGTCGAAGTCGACGACGATCGCTGGATGCGGCGGCACTGTCGGCTCGATCGCCGGCCGATGGCCAAAGCGCGTTGCGCCGACACCAATCTGGGCGAGCGCCTCGGCGAGACGAGAGCCGGGCCGCAACGCACCCGCCCCTTGTTCAGACAGCGTCAGCTCCGCGACCACCCTGCGCGCCTGCAGCGCACGTTCGCTCGACGTGCGCACGACGAGACCTTCGGCGACCTCGCGGCGGCAGGCGGGCGCGAGCTTGTTCTCGCCTTCGATCTCGACCAGGCAGAAACGACAGGAGGCCTCGGCCTCATAGCCTTCGCGGCCACACACGCAGACGGACGGAATGATGATGCCACAGCGCCGCGCCGCCTCAAGCAAGCTTGTTCCAACGGAGGCGTCGACCATGTGATCGTCGATGCGCAGCATCACGGTTGGCTCAGTCATGCCCAGGTATCCGCAGTCGGAATCAATATGCGTAGAGCCGATCGCGGACGTCACGTCCGAATTCGGAAGGCGGGCCATCGAAGAAAACCCGCCCCGCCTTGAGGGCAATGATGCGGTTGGCGTAGCGCACTGCCAGGTCGACCTGGTGAAGGCTGCACAGCACCGTGATTCCATGCTCCATGGCACTGTGCTGCATGATCTGCAGCACGTTCTCGGCCGATTCCGGATCGAGACTGGAGATCGGCTCATCGGCGAGGATGACGTCGCCTTGCTGGGCAAGCGCGCGCGCGAACGCCACCCGTTGCTGCTGGCCTCCCGACAGGCGCTCCGCACGCTGGTAAGCCTGGTCGAGCAGCCCGACACTGTCGAGACAGGCGAGCGCAAGCTGGCGATCCTCAGCGCTGAAGCGGCGGAGCAACGCCCGCCACAAAGGGGTGGACGCGAGCCGTGCGGCCAGCACATTGTCGATCGCCTTTAGCCGCTTCACCAGGTTGAATTGCTGGAATACGAAGCCGATCTGGCGGCGGAATTGAATAAGCTGCCGCCGCGTCAACGTCGTGACCTCGACACCGTCGATGAGAACATGCCCCGAATCGGGTTCGATCAGCCGCGTCAGGCAGCGGAACAGGGTCGACTTGCCGCAACCGCTCGGACCAAGCAGTACCACGAATTCTCCCTCGCCGACGTCGAAGCTCACCTGATCCAAGATCTGGCGCTCGCCGAAACGCTTACATACGCTGTCGACGCGGATCGCTCGACGTACCGGTGCGATCGCGACCGGTCTCGCCGAAGCGTCGACCTTCACCAGGGTATTCATGATGCAGCCTCCTCAGGCTTGTTCGACGCGACGGGCGACCGGCAGCGGCCGGGCGCGGGCACTCTCGGGACTGAGCACCATGCGGCGCAGCCAGCCACTCAGGGTGTCGATGGCAACCACCATAATCAGGATCACACCGAGAACCGTGAGCAGCTTCGGGAAATCGAGGAGATCGATCGAGTCTTTCAGGGTCTGGCCGATACCGCCGGCGCCAACGATGCCGAGCACCGTCGAGGCGCGGACGTTGAATTCCCAGATGTAGAGGATCACCGCGACGATGTTCGGAAACACGTCGGGAAGGAGCGCATATCGGAACGTCTTGACCGGTCCAGCGCCCGTGAGCTTGATGGCCTCGATCGGTCCGGGATCAGCGGGCTCGATGACTTCGGTCAGCAGCTTGCCTAGCGCACCCGTCATATTGAACGCGATGGCGAGGACGCCGGTGAACGGACCGAAACCCACGGCAGCGACAAAGATCAAGGCGAATACCAGGATTTCGGTGCCACGGAGCAGCGAAAACACGGCGCGAACCGCGCGGTAGACGACAGGATGCGGTGTCGTGTTGCGGGCCGCGAGCGGCGCAAGCGCGCCGGCCACGACCAATGCCAAGACCGTTCCGACGGTCGCCATCGCAAGCGTCTGGAATGCATCACGCAGAATGCGGTCGATCTCGCTGAAGTCGGGAGGAAACATCTGGCCGAACCAGCCGGCAACCTTCGGCAGGCCGGTGATCAGCCTTGTGATATCGATGTCGACCGACATGAACGTCGCCGCGAGAAAGACAAGGAGCAACGTGAAACCCGCGGCGCGCGCCAAGCGCGATACGACGAACGGCGACGGGTGCGGCTCGATATATCGCCGGCCCGCCGTGTAGGAGGTCATCCTCACGGCTCTACTCCGATTGTGGTGGACAAAGGCGGGGCACGCGAAGGCGTGCCCCGCGCATGGATCAGACCTTGAGCTTGCCGGTGATCTGGCCAGCATCCTCAATGATCTTGTAGTCGGCGTGGGTTGCGGCAACGAAGCCGTTGTATCCACTGCCCATCAATGATTGCGCCTTGTCTTCGCTGAGTCCGACCATGATGTCGCGAATGCGGGTTTTGAGGGTCGGATCGAAGCCCTTCGGCACGCAGATAGCGTCGTTCGGCAGAGGATCCGACGTCCAATAGACCTGCACCTTGTTCGGATCCATCTCGCCGGCCTCGATCATGCCGTAGCGGCCGCGGTCCATGTTGGAGCCGAGATCGACCAGACCCTGCTGGATCATCATCACGTTGTTGCCGAACGTCGCGCCTTCGCGCAGCTGGAAGAAGCTGCGCGGGTCCACGCCCTCTTTCAAGAGATGCGCATAAGGGATGAGCCAACCCGACGTGTTGCCCTGGTCACTCAACGAGAGTTTCAGGCCCTTGGCATCCTGCGGGAAACGTTTGATCGGCAGGCCGGGACGACCCTCGACGATCGCGTGGTAGATCGGCTTGCCGCGGTACTTGGCGGTTGCGACGACTTCGACGCCGGAACGGTGATGAGCGAGAACGTAGCCCCAGGGGCCCAGCCAGCCGAGATCGATATGACCGTTCGACATTGCGACGGAGATTGCCGCCCAGCTTTCGGGTGAAACCAGTGAATAGGTGGCGCCGATCTCGTTCGCCACATGGGCGAAGACGGGCTCGAACTCCTTGACCGTGATGGCGGGGGTCGGCCGCAATGGCGCGATGGCGCAGCGCAGATGAATCTTGCCGCCGCGCCTCTCTTGGGCTCGTCCCGGCTGTGAAAGCCCGAAAGCGGCTGCGCCGACGCCTGCGGCAGCGAGCCCCCCGAAATAACGTCGCGTAATCATCGAACAGATCCTCTTGTTGGGCAGCCCCTCTCATCCGTGAGCGGCGAAGAGGATTAATTAGCAAAGTCGATGACAAGAGAATGACATTTGAAATAATAATACATGGCCTTGACGACCAAGACTGACGAATGATACGCGGGCCACAACTCTTGTGCGCCTATTAGCATCCCGCAACACGCGACGTGTGAAAAATCAGGAGCGAGACATGACCTATGTATTGCGAATTTGATAAATTTTCATAATACATCTTTGATTTCAAACCTTGGGCAAAAAGTCGCCATGCACGCGCCTTCTCCGATCCGCACCGTCCTGATCACCGGAATGGTTCACGATGACACCCGCAATCTGCTGGCGTCGAGATTCGATCTGATCTGCAACGACCGGCCTGAGCCATGGACCCGTCAGGAGATCAGCGCCCGGCTGCGATCGGCCGACGCCATGCTGGCCTTCATGACCGACACGATCGATGCCGAATTGCTCGATGCCGCGCCGAACCTGAGGATCGTGGCCGGCGCGCTGAAGGGATTCGATAATTTCGATGTCGAGGCCTGCACACGATGCGGCGTCTGGCTGGCGATCGTCCCCAATCACCTGACCGCGCCGAGTGCGGAGCTTGCCGTCGGCCTCGCCATCGGTCTCGTCCGCAAAGTCGCCGCGGGCGACCGGCTGATCCGAACCGGACATTTCTCCGGCTGGCGGCCGATCTTGTACGGCGGCACGCTCACCGGCGCGACCATCGGAATCGTGGGCATGGGGCTGGTCGGCCGCGCAATAGCGCAGCGCTTGTCAGGATTTGATGCAACAATCCTCTACGCTGACGCGACGCCTCTGACGGTCACGGAAGAACGAAGGCTCGGCTGCACTTTTGCTCCGCTCGACGTCATGGTCAGTCGCTCCGACATCGTGATGCTTGCATTGCCTCTGACGCCGGCCACGCATCATCTGATCGATACGTCCCGTCTCGCCACCTTCAAGCGCGGCGCTTATCTGGTGAATATTGCGCGCGGGTCTCTCGTTTGCGAGCGGGACGTCGCAGAGGCGCTGAAGACAGGCACGCTCGGAGGCTACGCGGCGGACGTCTTCGAGCTTGAGGACTGGGCGATCCCGGACCGGCCGCGCGAGATCGACCCCGCGCTGCTAGGGCTGACGGACCTCACTTTGTTCACGCCGCACCTTGGTTCGGCGGTAGCCGATGTGCGTCGCGCCATCGAGTTAGAGGCCGCGCTCAACATCATCGAACTCGCCGACGGCAGAACGCCGCGCGGCGCCATCAATCGTCCGGCGAGGCGAGAGTTCACGATGGTGGAGCCATGCTAAACCTTTCCCAGGTCCAATCGTTCCTTGCGGTCGTCGACGAGGGCAGCTTCCAGACCGCGGCAGAACGGCTCGACTATTCGCAGCCGACGATCTCGTTGCAGGTCCGCAAGCTTGAAGAATTCCTTGGCGTGCAGCTGATCGCACGCAACAAATCGCGCTCGATTCTAACCCGCGATGGCGAGATGTTCCTGCCGCATGCGCGGGCACTCGTCGCTTCAGCAGGCCGCGCACGCGATCGCCTGCGGCAACGGCGGTTCACCGTGGCCGCGAGCAGCAACATCGGCGTGTATCTGGCCCCGCGCCTGCTGACCGGATTCAACACGGTACACGCCGACGATGCCGAGATTGCACTGAAGATCGGCACCAATCGAGAGACCATCGATTCGCTGCTTAGCGGCGAGGCAGACGTGGCGTTGACTGAATGGTCGGAGCCGCACGGCAACGTGCGTTGGCACGCCTGGCGACGCGAGAAGCTCGTCGTTATTGTCAGTCCCGATCATCCGCTCGCGAGCGAACGTCGGGTGCCAAGGCAGAGACTGCTGGACTTTCCAATGCTGGGCGGAGAGACCGGTACCGGCACAGGTCGGATCATCCGCGACTTCCTCGGAAAGGACGTCGACCGACTGATGAAGGGGATGCAGCTCGGTAGCACCGCTGCCGTCAAGGAGGCCGTGAAGGCCAACCTCGGCATTTCGATCGTCCTCGCCTATTCCGTCTCCGAGGATGTCGCGTTCGGCTCGCTCGTCAGCATCGAGCTCGAGGATGCCGAATTCTACAAGAGTCTGCAGGTAGGTCTACAGGCGGAAGTTCCCGGGACATCGCTCGCGCATGCCTTCGTCGCCTTCCTGTCGAGCCAGACGACATGATCATTGTGTGCCCCATCCGGCGCCCTCGGCCGCCGAGGCCAGGTCGCACCCATGCGAAGGCGCTGCTCCTGCAATCCCCATGGCGGCCGCCATCGAGCCTGTCATCGACCATCTCAAGGCCGAGGACCGCATGGTCGCAAACTACCTCTGGTTCAAGCACGGCGATGCCGACAACGCCGAGCCTGCCAATCTCTTCGTCCGGCCGCTGCTCAATCCGAGCTGAAAGCAGGAATCCTCACGGTCGACAAATGAAAAGGGCGGCCCCTCGGCCGCCCTTGGTGTTCAGATGTTCCGAGAGCTACTCGCCCGCTGCTTCGCGCGGGGCCTTCTCGCCCTCGGCGGCCTTCTCCTTGGCCTCGAGGTCTTCGCCCGTGGTCTGATCGACCACCTTCATCGACAGGCGGGTCTTGCCGCGGTCGTCGAAGCCGAGCAGCTTGACCTTGACCTTGTCGCCTTCCTTGACGACGTCGGAGGTCTTCTGCACGCGGTTCGCCGCGAGCTGGCTGATGTGGACGAGGCCGTCCTTCGAGCCGAAGAAGTTCACGAACGCGCCGAACTCCATGACCTTGACGACCGTGCCGTCATAGATCTGGCCGACTTCCGGCTCGGACGCGATCGACTTGATCCACTTGATCGCGGCCTTCATGGCTTCGCCGTCGCTGGAGGCGACCTTCACGGTGCCGTCGTCCTCGATGTTGACCTTGGCTCCGGTCTTCTCGACGATCTCGCGGATCACCTTGCCGCCGGTGCCGATCACTTCGCGGATCTTGTCGGTCGGGATCTTGAAGGTCTCGATGCGCGGCGCGTACTCGCCGAGCTCGGCGCGAGCATTGGTGAGGGCCTTGGCCATCTCCCCGAGGATGTGGATGCGGCCTTCCTTGGCCTGGCCAAGGGCGACGCGCATGATCTCTTCGGTGATGCCCTCGATCTTGATGTCCATCTGGAGCGAGGTGATGCCCGCTTCCGTGCCGGCGACCTTGAAGTCCATGTCGCCGAGATGGTCCTCGTCACCGAGGATGTCCGAGAGAACCGCAAAGCGCTTGTCTTCGAGGATCAGGCCCATCGCGATGCCCGCCGTCGGCCGCTTCAACGGCACGCCCGCATCCATCAGTGCCAGCGAGGCGCCGCAGACCGAGGCCATCGACGAGGAGCCGTTCGACTCGGTGATCTCCGAGACCACGCGCACCGTGTAGGGGAATTCATGGTGCGGCGGCAGCACCGGATGGATCGCGCGCCAGGCCAGCTTGCCGTGGCCGATCTCGCGGCGCTTGGTGCCGCCGAGGCGGCCGGTCTCGCCGACCGAGTAGGGCGGGAAATTGTAGTGCAGCAGGAACGTCTCTTTGTACGTTCCCGACAGCGCGTCGATATATTGCTCGTCCTCGCCGGTACCGAGCGTGGTCACGACCATCGCCTGGGTCTCGCCGCGGGTGAACAGCGCCGAGCCGTGGGCGCGCGGCAGCACGCCGACTTCGGCGACGATGTTGCGCACGGTCTTGCTGTCGCGGCCGTCGATGCGCTTGCCGGTGTCGAGGATGTTCCAGCGAACGATCTTGGCTTCCAGTTCCTTGAACACGGCTGCGATGCGCAGCTTGTCGTATTTCGGCTCCTGCCCTTCCGGGAAGTAATGGGCGATCACCTTTTCCTTGACCTTGCCGACCGCGGCGTAGCGTTCCTGCTTGATCGGAATGGCGTAGGCGGCGCGCAGCTCCTGCTCGACGATGCCGAGCATTTCCTTCTCGAGCGCGGCATTGTCGATCACGGTGACTTCGCGCGGCTCCTTCGCGGCCTTCTCGGCGAGCTCGATGATGGCGTTGATGACCGGCTGGAAGTGACGGTGGCCGAACATCACTGCGCCGAGCATGATGTCTTCGTTCAGCTCCTTGGCCTCCGATTCCACCATCAGCACGGCGTCGGCGGTGCCGGCGACGACGAGGTCGAGCTGGGTGTCGACCATCTCGTCGAGCGTCGGATTGAGCACATATTCGTCATTGACGAAGCCGACGCGGGCTGCGCCGATCGGGCCCTTGAACGGAGCACCCGACAAGGTCAGCGCCGCCGACGAAGCCACCAGCGCGACGATGTCAGGGTCGTTTTCCATGTCGTGCGACAGCACCGTGGCGATCACCTGGGTCTCGTTGCGCCAGCCGTCGACGAACAGCGGACGGATCGGACGGTCGATCAGGCGGGAGACCAGCGTCTCCTTCTCGGTCGGACGGCCCTCGCGCTTGAAATAGCCGCCGGGAATGCGGCCCGCGGCGTAGGTCTTTTCCTGATAGTCGACGGTGAGGGGCAGGAAGTCGACACCTTCGCGCGGCGCCTTCGCCGCGACGACGGTGGCGAGCACCACGGTCTCGCCATAGGTGGCGACGACGGCGCCGTCGGCCTGGCGGGCGATCTTGCCGGTTTCGAGCTTGAGTGGGCGTCCGCCCCAGTCGATCTCGACTGAATGCTTATTGAACATAGAGGTCTTCTTTCATGGGTTCTCGAAAGAAGGGACGCTTCGAAAAACAAAAACCATGCGCAAGATTGCGGGACGCTGATCGGAGCGGATGATCAGCGTCCTGCGATCCTGCCATGGTTTTTGGATTTCGGATGGCGTCCATCCTTTCGGGTCATACGGGCGCCTTGCCCGTTGTGCCCAGCCGCCGGATTGCTGCTGGACTGTCAGTCGGCACGAACGCGAGCACCGAACCGCGGTGTTCGCTCTTCATGCCCGGATGCAGATCCGTCAACGGATCGCATCCGACGCGCACGCAGCTTCGATCAAAAAACCTTTAAGGAAGCGCTTTCGTTCGAAACCACACGCGAAAACGCGCGCCAGTGGCGCGCGCATAAACATTAACGGCGAATATTGTGCTTTTCGAGCAGCGCCTTGTACCGCGCCTCGTCCTTCTTCTTGAGGTAGTCGAGGAGCGAGCGGCGGGTGGAGACCAGCTTCAAGAGCCCGCGACGCGAATGGTTGTCCTTCACGTGGGTCTTGAAATGATTGGTGAGGTTGTTGATGCGTTCCGAAAGGATCGCGACCTGAACCTCGGGCGAGCCGGTGTCGCCGGCCTTGGTGGCATTCGTCTTGATGACTTCCGCTTTGCGTTCTGCGGCAATCGACATCGTCAGTTTCTCTCGTTGCGACCGGCACTGGCAGTCAGGCCGGTCAGGTTGAACACACGCTTGGGGATGATTTCGCCATTGCCAACTTCAGCAAGCGCCAAAAGACGGCCTGCCACCGTGACATAGACTGTGCCGCTACAAGTGGGCGCATCCCGTCCGCGCAACAAAACGGCCTGACCCCGATGGAGCCTTGCCGCATCAGCCCGAGTGACGGCCAGTGCCGGGATGTCGTCCAGCGCGGTCTCAACGGGCAAAAGCGCGTCGGCGAGGCTGCCCTCGCCGGACGCGGCTCTATCGCACAAAGCCTCCAACTGATCCAGCGGAATCATGTCGTTTTCGCCAAATGGGCCGACCAGGGTGCGCCGCAGCGCGCAAATATGGCCGAAAGTGCCGAGAATTCGGCCCATGTCGCGGGCCAGCGCCCGCACATAGGTGCCCTTGCCGCATTCGGCCTCGAACACGGCACGGTCGTTATCCGGTTGATCCACAAGGGTTAAGTGGTGAATCTCGACCGGACGGGGGGCCAGTTCCACGACCTCGCCGTCGCGGGCAAGGTCATAGGCCCGCTCGCCCTGCACCTTGATTGCGGAATAGCGCGGCGGGATCTGCTCGATCACCCCGGTGAAGCGGGGCAGGAGGGCGAGAATCGCCTCCCGGGTCGGACGCTGGTCGGAGGTCGCGGTCACCCGGCCCTCGATGTCGTCGGTATCGCGCTCCTCGCCCCAGCAGACGGTGAACTGGTAGCGCTTGCGGCCGTCCATGACGAAGGGAACGGTCTTGGTGGCTTCCCCGAGGGCGATCGGCAACCCGCCCGAGGCGAGCGGATCGAGCGTGCCGGCATGGCCGGCGCGCTTGGCGTTGAACAGGCGCTTGAGCACGGCAACGGCCTGCGTCGACGTCATGCCGATCGGCTTGTCGAGCACGACCCAGCCATGGACGTCGCGGCGGTCGCGGCGAACCTGGTTGCCCTTCTGCTGCTTGGCGCGTGGATCGTTGTTGACGCGGCGCGGCTCCTGAGGCGGCCGCGCGTTGCTTCCCGAATCCGCGAAATCATTCGTCTGCACATCGCGCTGATCGGCCTCGTTGCTGTCGATCGTGCCGTGAGCGGGGTCCATCGTCATTGCTCTTCTTCCCGATCCGAAGCCGGATTCTGTTCCAGGTCCTTCTGCACCGCAGGTGTTCGCAAAAGCTTCTCGATCCGTTCCGCTTCGTCGAATCGTTCGTCGACGCGGAAGCGAATGTCAGGTGCAAATTTCAGGTTAACGCGTCGCGCGACTTCGCCACGCAGGAACTTCTTGTTGCGCTCGAGCGCAGCGATCACGATCTCGGTGTCGCGGCCGCCGAGCGGCATCACGTAGACCGTCGCGAGCTTCAGGTCGGGCGACATCCGCACCTCCGGCACGGTGATGATGTGACCTTCGAGATCCGCATCATGCACGTTGCCTTGCGCCAGAATATCGGCCATCGCGTGGCGAACCTGCTCGCCCACGCGCAACTGACGTTGCGAGCCTCCGCCGGCTGCGGAACTCTTCTTCTGATGATGGCGTGGCATTCTCGAAAATCACCTCGTCATGCCCGTGCCTGGAGCGCGGGCATCGTCATTTGTCCTGTTGAAACGAAGAGGGGTGGATGGCCGGAATAATCCGGCCATCGCACTCCCGCAATTTCAGTTCAAAAAGGTCCGAACGCTTCGGTAAGATTTGGACTTACAGGGAGCGCTGGATCGTCTCCACGCGATAACACTCGATCACGTCACCGGCACGCATGTCGTGATAGTTTTCGAAGGCCATGCCGCATTCCTGACCGGACTGGACTTCCTTCACTTCGTCCTTGAAGCGCTTGAGCGTCGACAGCTTGCCTTCGTGCACCACAACGTTGTCGCGGATCAGGCGCACATTGGCGCCGCGTTCCACAGTGCCGTCGGTGACGCGGCAGCCGGCGACCTTGCCGACCTTGGAGATGTTGAAGATCTCCAGGATCTCGGCATTGCCCAGCATGGTTTCGCGCAAGGTCGGCGCGAGCAGGCCGCTCATCGCCTTCTTCACGTCGTCCACGAGGTCGTAGATGATGTTGTAGTAGCGGATCTCGATGCCGTTGCGCTTGGCGGCCGCAGCGGCCTCCTTGTTGGCACGGACCGAGAAGCCGATGATCGCGGCGTTGAAGCCTTCGGCCAGCGTCACGTCGGATTCCGAGATGCCGCCGACGCCGGCATGCAGAATACGGGCCGCCACTTCGTCGGTACCGAGCTTCTCCAGCGAGCCGAGGATCGCTTCCAGCGAGCCCTGCACGTCGGCCTTGACGATCAGCGGGAATTCCTTGCGGCCCGCCGTCTTCAATTGCGACATCATCTGCTCGAGCGAGCCGCGCATGCCCGAGATCGAGGCCGCCGCGTTCTCACGCTTCTGGTGCGCACGGTAGCTGGTGACCTGACGGGCGCGGGCTTCGTTCTCGACCACCGCGAGACGATCGCCGGCCTCGGGCGGACCGTTGAAGCCGAGCACTTCGACCGGCACCGAGGGGCCGGCCTCCTGCACCGTCTCGCCCTGATCCGAGATCAGCGCGCGCACACGGCCCATTTCGGCGCCGGCGACGATGATGTCTCCGACGCGAAGGGTGCCGCGCTGCACCAGCACGGTCGCGACCGGACCACGGCCGCGGTCGAGCTTGGCCTCGATCACGGTGCCTTCGGCCGGACGCTGCGAATTGGTCTTCAGGTCTAGGATTTCGGCCTGGAGGGCGATCATCTCGAGCAGCTTGTCGAGATTGGTCTTGTTCTTGGCGGATACCTCGACGTCGACGACCTCGCCGCCGAAGGACTCCACCTGCACCTCATGCTGGAGCAGCTCGGTGCGCACGCGCTCGGGCTTGGCATCGGGCTTGTCGATCTTGTTGATGGCCACGATGATCGGCACCCGCGCCGCCTTGGCGTGGTTGATGGCCTCGACCGTCTGCGGCATCACGCCGTCATCCGCCGCGACCACGAGCACGACGATGTCGGTGACCTTGGCGCCGCGGGCGCGCATCGCGGTGAACGCGGCGTGGCCGGGCGTATCGATGAAGGTGATCTTCTTGCCGCTTTCGGGCGACACCACCTGGTAGGCGCCGATGTGCTGGGTGATGCCGCCGGCCTCGCCGGAGACGACATTGGCGTGGCGGAGCGCATCGAGCAGCGACGTCTTGCCGTGGTCGACGTGACCCATCACGGTCACGACGGGCGAACGCGTCTCGGTGTCGGTGGAATCGTCAACGGTGTCGAACAGGCCTTCCTCGACGTCCGACGCGGCAACGCGCTTGACGGTGTGGCCGAGCTCCTCGGCGATCAGCTGCGCGGTGTCGGCGTCGATCACGTCGGTGATCTTGTGCATCGCGCCCTGCTTCATCAGCATGCGGATGACGTCGACCGCGCGCTCGGACATGCGGTTGGCGAGTTCCTGGATGGTGATCGCTTCCGGGATCGTCACTTCGCGGATCAGCTTCTCCTTCGGCTCGTTCGAGGCGTGGCCCTTCAGGCGCTGCGTGCGGCGGCGGAACGACGCGATCGACCGCTCGCGGACCTCGTCGGCATTGAGCGCCGTGACGACCGTCAGGCGACCGCGCTCTTTCTGCGGGCCGGGCTTGTGGGTGGTCTTGGGGGCTGCCGCAGGACGCGCGGCGCCGCCGGGACCGCGACGGATCTGGCGCGGACCGTCGTCCTCGTCAGGGCCGGCCGCAATTGCGGGAGCGCGCCCTGCAGGGCCCGCCGGCCGCTGCGGGGTCGTTGTCGGACGTGCAGTGGTGGTCGCCGCAGGTCGCGCCGTGCTCGGCGCGGAACGCGGAGCGCTGGTCGCCGGAGCTGCCGTTGCCGGGCGCGCGACAGCAGGCTGCTCGCCTTCCCCAAAGCGCTTCTTGGCCTCGGTCTCGGCCTTCCGCTTGGCCTCGTCCTCATGGCGATGGCGCTCTTCCTCGGCCTTGCGACGGGCTTCGGCGGCCTCGCGCTCGGCACGTTCGGCGGCCTCGCGGACAGCGCGGCGCTGGGCCTCTTCCTCGGCCTGGCGGCGCTCCTCGACTTCACGCAGCTTGGCGTCCGCCAGCGCGCTGGCGCGGGCCGACCGCTCGTCCTCTGTGAGCGTGCGGAGCACCACGCCGGAACCGGCGTTGCGGGGCGGAGCAGCTTTCGGAGCGGGACGCGGCGCCGCAGCGGGAGCAGCCGGCGCGGGCTTCGCGACCTCGGCAGCCTGCGGCTCGGGAGTGCCGTCGATCCGGCGCTTGCCGCGCTTCTCGACCACGACCTGCTTGCTGCGGCCATGGCTGAAGCTTTGGCGCACAGTGCCCGTTTCGACGCGCGGCTTGAGCGATAGCGTCTTGCTCGGAACGCTCAGCTTCTTGTCGCCAGGGGTCTTGGTATCAACCATTCAGCAGTCCTAATCCTGATTTGTCAGTGTTGTGCGTTGCCGCACCGTCCAATCGGGTCGTCGTGTCTCTCAGAAATCCTGGCCGGGCTTTTCGGCAGTCTTGTCATCGTCCGCCATCCGGTATCGGACCAGCATCTGGCTACGTGACAGGAATGACTTGCTCGCCGGGCCCGCGAGCAGCGCAGCATGTATCACATTTGACCGGGTCAGTGCCAAATCCAATTCTATCGATTTCAGTACGGTGATGACGGGAATCTGCGGCTTGGCACCGCCATTTCCGGCATTTTGACGCGCCAGCATGTCCAATTTGCGGATTCCGTCCGCGGCCCCGTCGCTGGCGTGGATCAGGACCTCGACCGTACCTTCCCGAAGGGCGCTCTCGACCTTGCCGAAACCGGTCAAGACCTGACGCGCCTTGGCGGCGATCCCAAGCGCTTCCATCACGCTCCGAACCAAGAGCGCCTCGATATCGGTGGAAAGCGTCTGAGGGGGGCGCAGCTCGCGCTTGAAGGTCTTGCTAAATTGGTGACGCCGCACGGCTTCCGCAACCACCTGGCGCGAGGCGGTGAGCCACATGCCCCGTCCCGGCAGCTTGCGCTTGAGGTCGGGAACCACCTCGCCCTGCGGCGAGACGACGAAGCGGATCAGCTCGTCGATCGGCCGAACCTCCCGGCTGACCGCGCACATCCGCATGGTCGCGGACCTTTCGGTCCGCGGCCCATGGTCGAGTTCGCTGTCAGTGCTGGCGAGCATCCGGGCGACATCCTCCTTGGCCTTCTAAATCGCGCGTTCTTTACGCAAAGCCGCTCTCCACGCGTGCCGAACGCGCGTTACGCCGGCTGGTCTTCGGCCGCCGCGGCCTCCTCGGGCTTGGCGAGATCGGCCTCGGTGATCCAGCCAGCCTTGACGCGAGCCTGCATGATCATCGCTTCGGCATCGTCACGGGAGATGTCGATGCCGTCGAGCGCGCCGGCGTGCTTGGTCGGCTCGCTGCCTTCCTTGCGCTCGGTCCAGCCGACCAGATCGTCGGTGGCGCAGCCGGCGAGGTCGTCGACCGTCTTGATGTCGTTCTCGCCGAACTTCACCAGCATCTTCGAGGTCACGCCGGGCACGTCCTTGAGCGCGTCTTCCACGCCAAGCTCCTTGCGCCGGGCTTCGAGCTCGGCCTCCTGCTGTTCCAGATATTCCCGGGCGCGGTTCTGCAGCTCTTGTGCGGTTTCCTCGTCGAAACCCTCGATGCCGGCGAGTTCCTTGACGTCCACCATGGCGAGTTCCTCGACCGAGGTGAAGCCCTCGGACGCCAGCAGCTGGCCGACGACTTCGTCCACGTTGAGCGATTCCATGAAGACGCGGGTGGAGTTCTCGAAGTCGGCCTGGCGGCGCTCCGATTCCTCCTGCTCGGTCAGGATGTCGATGTCCCAGCCGGTGAGCTGCGAGGCCAGACGCACGTTCTGGCCGCGGCGGCCGATCGCAAGCGAAAGCTGGTTGTTGGTATCAGGCACCACCACCTCGATGCGCTCCCGGTCCTCGTCGATGACGACCTTGGAAACCTCGGCCGGCGCCAGCGCATTGACTACGAAGGTCGCGATGTCGGGCGACCAGGGAATGATATCGATCTTCTCGCCTTGCAGCTCGTTCACCACGGCCTGCACCCGCGAGCCGCGCATGCCGACGCAGGCGCCGACCGGGTCGACCGACGAATCGCGGGAAATCACGCCGATCTTCGCGCGCGAGCCGGGATCGCGGGCGACCGCCTTGATCTCGACGATGCCGTCATAGATCTCCGGCACCTCCTGCGCGAACAGCTTTGCCATGAACTGCGGATGCGTACGGGACAGGAATATCTGCGGGCCGCGTGTCTCGCGGCGGACGTCGAAGATGTAGGCGCGGACGCGGTCGCCGTTGCGGAACACTTCGCGCGGCAGCATTTCGTCGCGGCGGATGATGGCTTCGCCACGGCCGAGATCGACGATCACGCTGCCATATTCGACGCGCTTGACGACGCCGTTGACGATGTCGCCGATGCGGTCCTTGAACTCCTGGTACTGTCGGTCGCGCTCGGCCTCGCGCACCTTCTGCACGATCACCTGCTTGGCCGATTGGGCGGCGATACGGCCATATTCCAGCGGCGGCAGGGTGTCGGCGATGGTGTCGCCGACCTGGGCACCGGGATTGGCGCGCTGCGCATCCACCAGCGAGATCTGGTTGGAAGGGTTTTCGACCTTGTCGACCACCAGCATGTGGCGCGACAGCCGCAGCTCGCCCTTCTTCGGATCGATCTCGGCATGAACGTCGGTTTCGCTGCCGTAACGGGCCCGCGCCGCCTTGGCGATGGCGTCCTCCATCGCCGCGATGACGATGCCGCGGTCGATGGACTTTTCGCGTGCGACGGCGTCCGCGATCTGAAGCAATTCGAGTCGATTGGCGCTGACTGCCATGGCTAGTCTCCTTGGTCAGGCTCGGTCTCGCCGCGCCGCGCGCGTTCGGCGGCAAGGCGATGTTTCTTCGTGTTGGTCGGTGCCGGCTTCTTTTTCGGCTTGGTGTTCTTTGTGATCTTCGCACTGATCTCTGCGTGCGGTGCAGCCGGCGGCTCCAGTCCGAGATCCCTGCGCATCTTGCGCTCCTCGGCCTTGCCGCGGCGCATGGATTCCGCGATCAGCTCGTCGGTCAGCACCAGGCGCGCCTCGCCGATATCCTCCATGGTCAGGAGAATGTCGGCTTCGTCGCCCGGCTTGACGTCGTCGCGATGCAGATGGACGCGATCGCCTTCGACTGGACCGAGCGTGCCGCGGAAGCGCTTGCGCCCCTCATGGGCGACCGCCATCTCGATTTTCACCAGATGGCCGGCATAGCGCTCGAAATCGGAGCGGCGCACCAGCGGACGGTCGATGCCCGGAGAGGAGATCTCCAGCCGGTAGGCGCGATCGATGGGATCGGCGACGTCGAGCACCGGCGACAATGCCCGCGAGATCGCCTCGCAATCCTCGATCTGCATCGAGCCGTCCGGCCGCTCGGCCATGATCTGCACGGTGCAGCCGGCCTCGCCGGAAATGCGGATTCGCACCAGGCGATAGCCCATGCCCTGAAGCACCGGAGCAGCCACCGCCGACACCCGTGCCGCGACGCCAGGCTCGACCACGAGCCGCGGCTCGGCCAGCAGTTCGGCATCCGTGGAACCAGGGGTCGGCTCAGTCATGTCCAGGGTCAGGGCGCTCGATGGTTAAGGCTCGTTTACGTTTCAAGCCCGCTTCGGAACTCTCCCGACAGTGTCGGGCCGCATCTCTCGCCAAGCCGCTTCAGGTAACAAAAAAGAGCGGGTCCTTGCGGGCCCACTCTCACTACGCGGATCGTATGAGAAGATGAATTAGCGCTGATATAGCGCTTTCCGCACCCCCGGACAAGGCCCATTGCAGCGGGAATGGGGCCTTTTTGCGCGGCCGCGGACCCCGCGCAACGCTTCCTTCATCAAGCAAGCCTAGATTTCTGGATTGTGGGGCGGCTTGAACCAAGGCGCACCCGCGGCGTGCCCCGTTCGAGTTGCGTTTTCATGACCGTTGCCACGTCGCTCATCCCAGGACTGGACGATATTGTCAGGCGCGGCGATCCGCGGCGACGCGGCGAGATCGCGCGCGCTGTCGCACAGTTGTTTCTCCAGGATGCGGAGAAGCTCCGCCCCGAATTGGTCGCCCTCTTCGACAATGTTCTGATCGATCTCGTTCCGCATGCCGAGCTGGCCTCGCGCGTCGATCTCGCCGAGCGCTTCTCACGCCTCAACAACGCGCCACCGCACCTCGTCAACCAGCTCGCGCGGGAAAACGAGATTTCCGTGGCGGGTCCCGTGCTGCGCCGCTCGCCTGTGCTCGACGATGCGGCCCTGGTCGAGATCGCGCGTTTGAAGGGCCAGGGCCATCTCCTGGCCATGACGGAACGTCCCGCCTTGTCGCCCGTCGTCACCGACGTGCTGGTCGAGCGCGGCGATCGCGACGTGGTGCGCCGTGCCGCAAGCAATGCCGGTGCCGCGTTCTCGCCAAGCAGCTATTCCGAGCTGATCAAGCGCGCCGCGCAGGACGGTGTGTTGACGCTCAAGATCGGCCAGCGCAACGACCTTTCCGGCGAGCACCTGAAGCAGCTGCTCGACGGCACGCTCGACGTCATCCGCCGCCGCCTCTCCAGCGTGGTCAACCCCGCGCGCCAAGCCGAAATCAAGCGCGCGATGGCGGCGATCGAGGAGGCTGCCCGGCCGCCGGGACCGCGCCGTGATTACTCGGCAGCACAGCGCACCGTGCTGGCGCTGTACCGCGAAGGCCATCTTGGCGAGAGCGCGTTGCTTGGCTTCGCCAAGGCGAACAAATACGAGGAATCGATCGCCGCTCTCTCGGCCATGTCCGGCGTTCGCCTCTCGGTGCTCGACCGCCTGATCGCGGGCGATCGCTACGATCCGATCTTGATCTTGGGCCGCGTGCTGAATCTCGGCTGGCCCACGGTGCGCGCGCTGATCCGGCTCTGGTATGGCCCGCAACGCGCGCCCGCCGACGCCGACATCGAGACCGCGCGCGTGAACTTCACGCGACTGATGCCGACGACCGCCGAGCGCGTCGTGCATTTCTGGCGCAACCGGCAGACGATCTGAATCTCTCGCTTGTCGTTTCGGGGCGATCCGCAGCATCGAACCATGGTGCGCACTTGCGCACCTGAGAAGCTCGAGATTCCGGTTCGCGCTTTCGCGCGTTCCGAACGACAATCATATCCGCCTGAACCGCAAATAAGCCGCCTTGCGTCCTTCTCGCGCGGCCTTCCGTCCGTAGCGTGTCATGGTGTAGCCCGGCCATGGCTGCCGGAAATCGTCGGCGCGTTCGGCAAGCCACACGAAGTCCTGCGAGCGTGCAAGATGCGACAGCGTCCAGGCGCAGTAATCGTCGATGTCGCAGACGAAGCGAAATTCGCCGCCAGGCTTCAGCACGCGCGCCATCGCGGCGATGGTCCTGTCCTGGACGAAGCGCCGCTTCCAGTGCCGCCGCTTCGGCCAGGGATCGGGATGGATCAGGTCGATCCGCGACAGCGCCCCCTTCGGCAACCAGGCCAAGAGCTCTGCGGCATCGCCCGCGAACAGGCGGATGTTGCCGATGTTGGCGGCCTCGATCTGCGCGAGGATCTTCGCCATGCCGTTGACATAGGGCTCGCAGCCGATGAAGCCGGTCGTGGGGAAGTTCTGCGCCTCGGCAGCAAGATGCTCGCCTCCGCCGAAGCCGATCTCGAGCCGTACGTCGTCGGCTGCGGGAGCGAAGATCGCGCGGGCATCCACCGGCGCCTCGCCGTTGATGTCGAGCGCGAGATGCGGCAGCAGATGGTCGATCAGCTCGGCCTGATGCTGCCGGAGCTTGTGACCCTTGCGGCGCCCGAAGAAGGCGCGCTCGCTGTCGTCGCGACCGGGATCTGATTTGCGTTCGCTCATCGCAGGGTCTGATACAGCCGATGGAGCAGCCGCGCGCGTGGCGCGAGCGACGAGACGTAGAGCTGCTCGAAATGAGTGTGTGCGCCCTTGCCGTCGACGCCGAGCCCGTCGAGCGTCGCGGTGTGCGCGGCGGTGAAATTGCCATCCGAGCCGCCGCCGGTATGGGTGTCGATCAGCTCGAATCCGATCTCCCTGGCGAGCAACCTCGCATGTTCGTACAGGGAGGCCCCCGCGTTGCTCTTCTCGTAGGGCGGACGATTGAGCCCGCCGGCGACCCTGACGGTGACGCCGTCGGTCTTCGCTGTCAGGGCGAGAATCCTGTCGACGTACTCGTCCGCGTCCTTCAGGCTCACGACGCGCAGATCGACTTCGGCGTAAGCCTCTTCCGGCGTGACGTTGGGGCGCGTGCCCCCGCGCACGAGGCCGACATTGACTGTGACGCCGCGCGCGGGATCATTCATTCCTTCAAGCGCCAGGATGACGTGGCCGAGCTCGCGGACGGCGCTGCGGCCGTCTTCGGGCCGGGAGCCGGCATGCGCGGGCACACCCTTGATGTGCACCTGGAAGCGACCAACGCCCTTGCGTCCGGTGACGATCTTGCCGCCGTCGCGTGCCGGCTCGGTCACCAGCACATATTTGGCCTTGCGCCCTTCCTTCTCAATCAGCGCACGTGACGTCGGGCTGCCGATCTCCTCGTCGGAGGTGAACAGGTGCGTGATGCCGAGCGGCGAGCGATCGCCGGTGGCGCAGAGCGCGCCAAAGGCATGATGGGCGATGTAGGCGCCGCCCTTCATGTCGTAGATGCCGGGTCCAAACGCGACGTCGCCTTCGACCTTGAACGGCAGGCGCTCGATGAATCCGACGGGATGAACGGTATCGAGGTGGCTCAGCACCAGGATGCCTGGCCGGTCCTGACCCCAATTCGTGCGCGCCACAAGATGATCGCCGCAGCCAGCCACGCCGGCGACGCGCTCGAGGGTGACGGGCAGGCCGCGGTATTGCTCCGCGACCAAGGAGACCAGCTCGTTGACTTGCTCAGGTGATTCCGTCGGCGTCTCGATCTCCACCCAGCGGCGGATGCCGTCGAGAATGGTTTGGGAATCGAACCAATTGGAGCTGGTCATGGATGCATCTGTGCCTTTGAATCGCATCATCGAAGCGGAGGTGCATCAATGCGCGGTCGCAAATGACGACATAGGCCAGATTTGACGCAGTCTCAAATCGCGCTTGAGACGGCCCTTCAGCGCTTGTCGGGACCTTCGCGGGCCGCGATCTGCTCGACGAGATCGACGATCGAGCGGCGCATCTTCGAATCGGTGATTCGCGTGAACGCCTTGGTCAAGGCGAGCCCTTCGGAGGTCGCGAGAAAGTCCGAGACGTAAGAGGGCGAGGCGCCTTCGCTGAAGCCTTCCGGACCCGGCACGCCGCTCGGGCCGCCCTCGAACAGGAATGAGACCGGCACCTGGAGAATTTCGGCGATCTGCTGGATTCGGCTCGCGCCGACCCGGTTCGTGCCCTTCTCGTATTTCTGAATCTGCTGGAAAGTCAGGCCCAAAGCTTCACCGAGCTTTTCCTGACTCATGCCCAACATGATGCGGCGCATGCGCACGCGACTGCCGACATATTTGTCAACAGGGTTGGGCGCTTTTGACATTTCCTCAGCCCTCCAAACATCACCCTCGGCGCAATCATCGCGAATGCCTCGGGTGCAGCATCGTCAAAATCAAACCCTGTTATTGGGAAACATTGCGGAGAAATTTAGCAATGCCCACTGTCTTTTGCAGCGGGTGCAGAATGAGGAGGCCATGTGCAGTCTGTCAACCGTGAGACTACGGTTGTCAAAGGATTCTGGCCGCGAGCGCGGACATGGCGCGATCAGGTGTGCCGCTTGGCGACGCGCCGCCGGACCGCCACAATCACTGCGAGCGCAACGAGCATGGCTGCAGGCGCATCGCCGACGCGCGCATAGACGGTCGGCGGCAGTGCGGCCGGCAGGTTTGCATCCAAGATGCCTTCGATGCCGAGACCGAGGCTGGCGATGGTGCGCCCGACCGGATCAATCACCGCGGAGATGCCGGTGTTGGCGGAGCGCACGAGCGGCAAACCAAGCTCGATCGCGCGCATCCGCGATTGCTCGAGATGCTGATAAGGACCGGTCGAAATGCCGAACCACCCGTCATTGGTGAGGTTCACGATCCAGCCCGGACGTTCGTTGCGCCCTGCCACCTCGCCGGGAAAGATCGCTTCGTAACAAATCAACGGCAGCGCAGGCGGCGCGCCGGCGACCGGCAACGCATGCCGCACGGTGCCGGGAATGAAGCCGCCGCGCACACGCGTCAGCTGCTCGAAACCGAGCTTCTCCATCAATGCCTGATATGGGAGAAATTCACCGAACGGTACCAAATGCAGCTTGTCGTACACTGCGAGCACACTGCCGTCGTGATCGATCACGTAGATCGAGTTGTAGGCGCGCGTGATCGGCGTGCCGCGCGGCAGGTCGGGCGCGCGGACCGAGCCCGTGATCAGCACGGTGCCCTTGGGCAGGAGGTCGGCGATCTGCGCCATCGCGCCGGCTTCGCGGGTCAGGAAGAACGGAAAGGCGGATTCCGGCCAGATCAGGATGGTGGCATCGCGCACGCCGGTCGATTGCGGGCCGGAGGCGCGGTCCGACAGCGCAAGGTATTTCTTCATCACCTCCGCCTTGGCGGCGTAGTTGAATTTGGCGTCCTGCTGCAGGTTCGGCTGCATCAGGCGCAGCTTGGCGCCTGAGACCATCGCGGTCGGATGGAGCGACAGGCGGATTGCGCCGAAGATGCTCATGACGATCAGAAGTGCGACGGCGGCGCTTGGCACGCGCCATTGCGGGCGGCGGTCGGGCGTGCGGTCGATCAGCGTCGCCGGGCTTGCGAAGATCGCGACGGTCAGGAACGTCATGCCCCATAGGCCGATCAGCGACGCCGTCTGTGCCAGCGGCAGCGGCTCGGACAGCGCGTAGCCGAACGTGTTCCAGGGAAAGCCGGTCAGCGCATGACCGCGCAGCCACTCGCTGATGGTGAGGCTCGCGGCGAGCGCCAGCACACGCGTGGCGTTCTTGGTCCAGAGCAGGCGCGCCAGTGCAAAGCCGATGGCCGTGAAGATGGACAGATAGGCAGGCAGGCCGAGCACAGCGAACGGCGTCAGCCAGGCGAACACATCGGCGTCGACGAAGAAGGCATAGCCGATCCAGTAGAGGCCGGGGACGAAATAGCCCAGCCCGAACCAGTAGCCGGTCAATGCGGCGGCGGGGACGCCGCCATGTCGGCCGGCCCCGGCGCCGTCGATCAGCCAGACCATTACCGGGAAGGTGATGAACAGCACCGGGAAGAGGTTGAACGGCGCCAGCGCCAGCACCGACAGCGCCCCCGCCGCCATGGCGATCACCGCGCGCTTCCATCCCCAGGTGAGGATGATGGCAAGCGCGATCTGCCGGAGTCGCTGCAATGGACTCACTGTTGGCTGGTCCCGTCGCTCGGCGACGTGGGCGTTTCGCCCGCCGGCGGCTGACCTGCGTCGGGGGCCGCCTCGCGGCGGCTTCTCTCGCGCTGGGCGCGCGGCGCGGGGCGCTCCTTCCGCGTCGAGATACGCAGCCGCTTGACCCGGCGCGGATCGGCGTCGAGCACCTCGACCTCGTAGGTGCCGGGGCCCGAGATCACCTCGCCGCGCACCGGCAGGCGCCCCACGAAGCTGACCAGATAGCCGCCCAGCGTCTCCACCTCCTCGCCGGCCTCGCCGGTTAGGAAGTCTTCGCCGATCACCGAGCGGACATCGTCGAGGCGGGCGCGGGCGTCGGCGATGAAGGCGTTGTCGGGCAGGCGCACGATCGAGGGTGGCTCGTCGCTGTCGTGCTCGTCGTCGATCTCGCCGACGATCTGCTCGACGATGTCCTCGATCGAGACCAGCCCGTCGCTGCCGCCATACTCGTCGACCACCAGCGCCAGATGGATGCGCGTGGCCTGCATCTGCGCGAGCAGGTCAATAGCCCGCATCGAGGGCGGCACGTAGAGCAGCTTGCGGATGATACGCGCTTCATGAAGCGGCAGCGCGAGATCGACGGCACGCAGGTCGAGCCCTGCCGGCAGCGGCTTCTTGCGCTTGGTCTTGGTGACTTCCGACACCCGGGCGCGCGCGGTCATGAAGGCGAGCAGGTCGCGGATATGGACGATGCCGACGGGATCGTCGAGCGTCTCGTTGTAGACCACGAGGCGGGAGTGGCCGGCGCTCTCGAAGCGGTCCATCAACTCGCCGAGCGGGATGTCTTGCTTCACTGCGACGATGTCAGCGCGGTGCACCATGACATCGGCGATGCGGCGCTCATGCAGGCCGAGAATGTTGCGCAGCATGGTGCGCTCGACGGCCGAGAAGCCGGTGTCGTCGGGCCTCGTTGCGTCGAGCACGACCTTGAGGTCGTCGCGGACCGATCCCGCCTTCCAGCCGAACAGCGTCCGGATGGCGCGCAGCAGCCAGCCGTCCGCCGTCGGACGCATCACCTCGCCTTGTGTCACCACGACCGGCAAATTGGCCGTGTTGCGCGGGTTGTCCTGGATTGGATCGGAATCCGGCATATCAGTGTGTCCCCGCGCGGTCTGCATAGGGATCAGGGATGCCGAGATGCGCCAGGATCTGCGTTTCCAGCGCTTCCATCTCCTCGGCGTCGTCGTCGTTCTCGTGATCGTAGCCGATCAGGTGCAGGAAGCCGTGCACGGCGAGATGGCTCAGATGGTGATCGAACGGCTTGTGTTCCTCGTCCGCCTCGCGCCGCATGGTCTCATAGGCGATCGCGATGTCGCCGAGCATGCGCGGCGCATCGCCCGGCTTCCGGTCGCCCTCCTGCTGAAGCGCGGGGAACGACAGCACGTTGGTCGGCTTGTCGATGCCGCGCCAGTTGCTGTTGAGGGTGCGGATGCCGGCATCATCGGTCAGCATCACAGCCACTTCCGCATCGGCAACGTCCTCGTGAATGCTCTCGGCGGCAGCGGCCACCGCTCGCTGGATCACGGCTTCGGAATCGGGCTCGCGCTGCCAGCAATCGGCGACGACGAGGACCTCGGTCATGGGAAGATTGGGATGGGACATTGTGTTGTCTGGGACGAGGGGCGCCGTGGTCGCGACCTCTGGAGTCCGGTGTTGCCTCGTCAGGATTGACCGGTGGTCGGCCGCTGCGGCGGCCCTTCGTAGGCGGCGACAATCCGCGCCACGAGTTCGTGGCGGATCACGTCCTCGGCCCTGAAATGAACCTGAGCAATGCCTTCGACGCCGTTCAGAAGACGCGTTGCCTCCGCCAGACCCGAGGTCTGGCCGTTCGGCAGGTCGATCTGCGAGGGATCGCCGGTCACGATCATGCGGCTGTTCTCGCCGAGACGCGTCAGGAACATCTTCATCTGCATCGATGTGGTGTTCTGGGCTTCGTCCAGGATGATGGCGGCATTGGTGAGGGTGCGGCCGCGCATGAAGGCGAGCGGCGCGATCTCGATCTCGCCGGTCTGGAGCGCACGCTCGACGATACGCGCGTCCATGAGGTCGTACAGCGCATCGTAGATCGGCCGCAGATAGGGGTCGACCTTCTCGCGGAGATCGCCGGGCAGGAAGCCGAGCCGCTCGCCGGCTTCCACTGCCGGACGCGACAGGATGATACGGTCGACCTCCTTGCGCTCGAACAGCTGCGCGGCGTGGGCGACGGCGAGCCAGGTCTTGCCGGTGCCGGCCGGGCCGACGCCGAACACCAGCTCGTGCCGCTTCAGCGCACGGATGTAAGAGTCCTGCGCGGCCGTGCGCGCGCGAACGGGGCGCTTGCGCAGATTGATGCTGTCGAACGCCGATTTGGCGGACTTGGCGTCGAACTCGAACAGCGAGCCCTGGGCGATCACGGCGCGGATCGCGCCCTCGACCTCGCCCTGGTCGAGATCCTGTCCCTTCGCCGCCTGCGCATAGAGCATCTCCAGCACGCGGCGCGCGGCGTCGCAGCCGTCGCGGCTGCCGCCGATGGTGATGTGGTTGCCCTTGGAATCGACGACGACGCCGAGCCGCCGCTCGATCTGCGCGAGGTGCTGGCCGTAGGGGCCGACCAGCGCGGAAGCGGCGCGGTTGTCGTCGAAGTCGATGACGACCTGGGTCTCGGGCGGAACTTGCATGTCGCGATCAAATTTGCGGCTGGGAGCGAACGAAGACGAATCCGATGCGCTTTTTGGCAAGGGTTCAGGCTCCAGTGGCTTGCGATAAAGCGTGCTCGCGCGCGCCACGCGGCGTCACGAGTTCGCCGAGAAAACTGTAGCGCTCGAGGCGGTCGATGCGCACCGGCAGGATTTGTCCGATGATGTCGGGCGAAGCCATCACATGCGCCGGCTGGAGGTAGGCGGTGCGGCCGACGATCTGGCCCTCCTTGCGGGCCGGACGCTCGAACAGCACGTCGACCGTCGAGCCGATCGCAGCCTTGTTGAAGGCCGATTGCTGGCTGTCGATCAGTTCCTGGAGCCGCTCCAATCGCTGGTCCATCTCGGCGGGGGATACCGTCTCCTGCATGTCCGCCGCCGGCGTTCCCGGCCGGGCGGAGTATTTGAACGAATAGGCTGCAGCGTAGCCGATTTGCGCGACGAGTGCGAGGGTGGCGAGAAAATCTTGCTCGCTCTCGCCGGGGAAGCCGACGATAAAATCTGATGAAAAAGCAATGTCTTGGCGTGCAGCACGGAAACGGTCGACGACGCGCCGGTAATCATCGGCGGTATGTTTCCGGTTCATGGCGGCCAGTATGCGGTCCGAGCCCGATTGCACCGGCAGGTGCACGAACGGCATCAGGGCATCGAGATCGCGATGGGCTGCGATGAGGCTGTCGTCGACGTCGCGCGGATGGCTGGTCGAATAGCGCAGCCGCGCGATGCCGGGAATGGCCGCCAGATGTTCGAGCAGCCGGCCGAGCGACCAGGTTTTCCCGTCCGGACCCTCGCCGTGATAGGCGTTGACGTTCTGCCCGATCAGCGTGAGCTCGCGCACGCCGTTGTCGGCAAGACGCTTCACGTCATTGACGATTTTCGCCACGGGACGCGACACCTCGGCGCCGCGCGTATAGGGAACGACGCAGAAGGTGCAGAACTTATCACAGCCTTCCTGCACCGTGACGAAGGCGGAAATCCCGCGCGCGCGGATGGCGTCTGGCTTGGGCTGGGCCAGGAAGCCGAACTTGTCTGCCGCAGGGAATTCGGTCTCGATCGCACGGCCTTCACTGCCGGCGCGTTTCAACAGCTCCGGCAGATGATGATAGCTCTGTGGCCCGACCACGACGTCGACCACCGGCGCGCGGCGTACGATCTCCTCGCCCTCGGCCTGCGCCACGCAGCCCGCGACGGCGATCTGCATCGCGCGGCCCGCGCGCGCGGCTTCGTCCTTGGCGACGCGCAACCGGCCGAGCTCGGAATAGACCTTTTCCGAGGCCTTCTCCCGAATGTGGCAGGTATTGAGGATGACGAGGTCGGCATCCTCCGCGCTCGCCGTCTCCACGAATCCTTCCGGCGCCAGCGTATCCACCATGCGCTGCGCATCGTAGACGTTCATCTGGCAGCCATATGATTTGATGTGCAGCTTGCGCGGCGGCGTCATGGAACCTGAAATGGCGGTGGAAGACGGCCCTCAGATATAGGCTGCAGGGGGGAAAATCCAGCGAATGGAGGCATTTGGATCGTGATCCGGGGTGCGCGCAGTCGCGAGCCCGGAATCTCGCGCCAAAACCTCTGGATTCCGGGTTCACGCGCTCCGCGCGTGCCCCGGAGTGACACAAAGAGCGGAATTAGCCCGCCAGGGCCTTCGCTCCCGCACGCCGGACCAGCTCCGGCAGCTGATGCATGTCG
The DNA here is from genome assembly GCF_000426845.1 of Bradyrhizobium sp. in8p8. GTDB lineage: Bacteria > Pseudomonadota > Alphaproteobacteria > Rhizobiales > Xanthobacteraceae > Bradyrhizobium > Bradyrhizobium japonicum_C. The sequence goes on from NZ_AUGD01000003.1 coordinate 414,922, forward strand.
GCAAAAATCAGGTCGGCGCCAGCCTCGCGCAGCGTTTCGGCATAACCGGGCCGGCAATGGCTGCCCCCGTAGAAGCCGAACACCGTCATGCCCGCGGCCCGGGCGCCGGCGATGCCGGCCAGGCTGTCCTCGATCACGACGCAGCGCTCGGGCGCCACGCCCATTTCGCTCGCCGCCAGCAGAAACAGGTCCGGCGCCGGCTTGCCGTTCTTCACCTGCGAGGCCGAGAAGATGTTCGGCGCCAGGCGCTCGTAGAGACCGGTACTTCCCAGGCTCACGCGCATACGCTGGTGCGAGCCGCTCGAGGCGACGCAGACAGCTTGCGTAACGACATCGAGCACGTCGCGAATGCCGCGGATCGCTTCGAGGTCGGCCTCGAACGAGCGGAACAGCTCGTCCTGAAGATCGCCGTGATAGGCCTCGGGCAGCTTGCGGCCGAGCTCGGTCTCGATCTCGAGATTGGCCTGCCGCGTCGAGCGTCCCAGGAATCGTTCGAACACCTGCTCCGAGGTGATCGGATAGCCGTGCCGCGTCAGCACGTCGGCATGCGCGCGACAGGAGATCACCTCGCTGTCCACGAGTACGCCGTCGCAATCGAAGATGATGAGGTCTATCGGCACCAAATCAGGACGTCGGCTTGTCGTCGTCGAGCGGGACGCAATAAAGCTCGAGCCGGTGATCGACCAGCTTGTAGCCGAGCTTGCGGGCGATTTCCGCCTGAAGCTTCTCGATCTCCTCGGAGGTGAACTCGATCACCTTGCCGTCGCGCAGATTGATGAGGTGGTCGTGGTGACTGTCGCGCATCTGCTCGTAACGCGCGCGGCCCTCGCGAAAATCGTGGCGTTCGATGATGCCGGCATCCTCGAACAGCTTCACGGTGCGATACACGGTCGAGATCGATATCTTGTCGTCAACGGCGACGCAGCGGCGGTACAATTCCTCGACATCCGGATGGTCGGCAGCCTCCGCGAGCACGCGGGCAATGACCCGGCGCTGCTCGGTCATGCGCATGCCCGTGGCAGCGCAGCGCGCCTCGATATCGGACGCTTTGGATGTGGAGGAGGGTTTCAATGCGGTCATAGGTTTGTCTGCCTGGCGGAGGCGTTTTCTGCCACCAATGTTACGACAAGTCACGCCGCATCAGAAGGGCGTTCAATTGTTCCCCGTTCGGCTGCTTATAGTAGCGTTCGCGGCGTCCGACCACCGTGAATCCGGCCCGCTCGTAGAGCCGCCGCGCCGGCTGGTTATTTTCCTCGACCTCGAGAAATATTGTGCGAATGCCGCGTCCGGCGAGATGGCCGAGATGGGTCATCAACAGCGTGCGGGAGAGGCCGCGGCCGCGATAAGCCGCGTCGACCGCGATCGAGAGAATCTCCGCTTCGTCCGCGCCGACCCGCGACACCGCAAAGCCGATCGTCTTTCCGCCCAGACGCAAGCGATGCACCAGCGTGTTGCGCTCGCCGATCATGCTCTCGAACTCGCCTTCGCCCCAGCCGCGCGCGAAGGACGCGCCGTGCAGCTGCGCGAGCCGCGCGGCATCGCGCAAGGTCGCAGGCTCGACGACGGCGCTGCCGCCGCGCCACCATTCGGACAGCCATCCCATCATGAGGTCGCGGCTTGTGCTGCGAGGTGCTTCTGCGCCGCCGGCTTTGCGTCCGGCGCCTTCAGATAGAACGGCCGCGCCGGGGTGGTGTCGGGATTGGCAGCTGCACCAAGCCAGGCGATCCAGCCGATGTCGGGCGCAGGTTGCGCGTCGACCGCGACAGGCTGCGGTCCATCCTTGGGCCAGCGATCGGCGAGGATGCTTGCGGCATTGCCGACCAGATGCGGCGCGCCGAATTGCGAGGCGGCGATCGCCTCGTCGATCGAGGCGACACCCGGTCGCACCAGCTGGCTGCCGTCCCCGGCCACAATCTGGAAATAGACATGGTCGTGCCGCGCATCGATTGCGGAGAGCACGGGCGCCGACTTGTTCTGGCTGACGATGGCCGCGGCATAGGCCGACAGTGTCGTCAATCCCACCGCGGGCTTGCCGGAGGCAAGCGCCAGTCCGCGTGCGGCCGAGATGCCGACGCGCAATCCGGTGAAGCTGCCGGGCCCGGTGGTGACGGCGATGCGGTCGAGCGCGGTGAAGCCGAGCTCGGCCGATTGCATCACCCGCGCGATCAGCGGCATCAGGGCTTCGGCATGGCCGCGCTTCATCGGCAGCGATTCATGCGCGCGCAGCTCGGCCGTTTCGGTGTCGAGCACGGCGGCTGCGCAGGCGTCGAGCGCAGTATCGATGGCGAGGATCAGCATGAAAAAGCGAATGGCGGGTGGCGAATAGCGGACAGTCTAGCCGATCCGAGTTCCATTCGCCATTCGCTTGCTCGCCATTCGCGCTCCAATCACATCGGCCGGACTTCGACCACGTCCGGAACGAAGTGTTTCAGCAAGTTCTGGATGCCGTGCTGGAGCGTGGCCGTCGACGACGGGCAGCCGGCGCAAGAACCCTTCATGTTGAGATAGACGATGCCGTCCTTGAAGCCGCGGAAGGTGATGTCGCCGCCGTCATTGGCGACCGCCGGCCGCACCCGGGTCTCGATCAGGTCCTTGATCATGTCGACCGTCTCGGCGTCGGCCTCATCGAAGAACTCGTCCTCGTCGTCGAGATCGGCATCGCCTTGCGCTGTGCCGTCGGCAAGCAGCGGCGCGCCCGACATATAGTGCTCCATGATGGCACCCAGGATCGCGGGCTTGAGCTGCTGCCATTCACCGTTCGCCTTGGTCACGGTGATGAAATCCGATCCGTAGAACACGCCGGTGACGCCGGGCACGTCGAACAGCTTTTCAGCCAGCGGCGAGCGCGCGGCTGATTCGCGGCTCGAAAACTCCATCGGGTTGCCGTCGACCACGACGCGGCCGGGAATGAACTTCAGCGTGGCGGGATTGGGAGTGGCTTCGGTTTGAATGAACATGGCTTTCTCCAGACGTCGCCGGTTCAAGGCCGGCGCGTACCTATCCACTAGCAGATGGCGAGGGGGAACGCACGATCAAGGGGCAGGGCGAGCATTTCAAAGCCAGATCAGAGGCTTAGGCACTAGATTGCCCTTCCCTGGATGGGGCCCTCCAGGGAAGGGTAGGAGGCACCGCGCTACGACAGCAGATCCACGCTCTGGTCGCTCAGCGCCCCCGAGATGATCGTCACCGGTATTGGAAAGGTTCCGACCGCCTGCGCGAGCATCGCGACCAGCGGTCCCGGCCCTTCCGGGCCGGGATTGGCGGCAAGCACCAGCATGGCGATATCGGGATCCTCGTCGATCACCGCGAGCAGCTGTTCCATCGGCGCGCCCTCCCGGATCACCCGCTCCGGGGTGATTGCGGCGATGCCATTGGCCCTGCCGGCGGCGCGGTCGAGTGCGGCTTCGGCGGCCTCCTGCGCTTCCGCGCGCATGATGTCGGCAACGCCAAGCCATTCCTGGCTCTGCTGTTCGGGCTCGATGATGCGAAGCATCACCACGCCGCCCCCGGCCCGAATCGCCCAGCGGCTGGCGTAATACACCGCGCGATCCCATTCGGCGGTGTCATCGACGATGACGAGGCATTTGGGCTTGTGGCCCGACTCGTAGCAAAGTCGCTTGCTGGTCATGCATGTCCCAGAATGTGCACGGCCGGCATGCTGCCACACTCGCCTTCGCTTTGGGAGAGGGGGCGCCGGCCGGCGTCACGAGAGCGAAGGTCAGCGCCGGCGGATGAAGCCGACGATGTCCTTCGAGAGCTTCATGGTCTCGTCGGCGATGGCGCGGGCACGGTCGGAGCCGTCGTTCAGGATCGCGTCGATATGGCCGGGGTCGGCGACGAGGCGCTTCATCTCACCGGCGATCGGCGCGAGCTTGGTGACGCACAGCTCCGCCAGCGCGTTCTTGAAGCTCGAGAACTGGCCGCCGCCGAAATCGCGCAGCACATCGGCTTTGGAGCGGCCGGAGAGCGCGGCGAAAATGCCGACGAGGTTGTCGGCCTCGGGGCGGGCTTCCAGGCCCTTTTCCTCGGTCGGCAACGGTTCCGGATCGGTCTTCGCCTTGCGGATCTTCTGCGCGATGGTGTCGGCATCGTCGGTGAGGTTGATGCGCGAATTGTCGGAGGCATCCGACTTCGACATCTTCTTGGTGCCGTCCCGCAAGCTCATCACGCGCGTCGCCGGTCCCGTGATCAGGGGCTCGGGCAGCGGGAAGAACAGGCCGTCACTGGCGCCCTGGGCACGAATGGAATCGCCGAAATCGTTGTTGAACTTCTGCGCGATGTCGCGCGAAAGCTCGAGATGCTGCTTCTGGTCCTCACCGACCGGCACGTGAGTGGCGCGGTACAGCAGGATGTCGGCCGCCATCAGCACGGGATAGTCGAACAACCCGACCGACGCGTTCTCGCGGTCCTTGCCGGCCTTCTCCTTGAACTGGGTCATGCGGCCGAGCCAGCCCATGCGCGCGACGCAGTTGAAGATCCAGGCGAGCTCGGCATGGCCCGAGACCTGACTCTGGTTGAACACGATGTGCTTCTTCGGATCGATGCCGGCAGCGATGAACGCAGCCGTGACCTCGCGGGTGTTGCGCGTGAGCTCGGCCGGTCCGCCCCAGACGTCGACGCCCTGCGTGATCGCGTGCATGTCGACGACGCAATAGATGCAGTTGTGGGTTTCCTGCATCTTCACGAAGTTGACGATCGCGCCGAGATAATTGCCGAGGTGCAGATTGCCTGTCGGCTGGACGCCCGAAAAGACCCGTTCAACGAATGGCATGGTCAGCCTTCCCATAGGTATTCGCGCCGTCGTTTCCAACAGCGGCGCTGCCCCGTCAAGGGTATTTCGCCGGGCCTCGTGGTTTAGCGGGGCCGTTTCAACGCGCCGACCGCCTCATGCCAGGAGGTGACGCCGAGGATCCGCAGGAGCAGGCCATAGACGGCGATCCCCGCCGCGATCTGCGCACCCAGCGCGACGAACTTGATGAAGCCTTGGCTCTCGGCAGGCACCAGACCTGTGGTCAGCCAGAGCAGGCCGCCCATCGCGATCGCGGCCAGCGCGATCCGCGGCAGCCGCGTGCGGGCGCTCGCATCGACCGCGAAGCCGAACTCGCTCGTGCCCTTGCGGAGCAGCGCGAGCGCGCTGCTCCAGGCGCCGGCCGCGATGCTTGCGGCGATCCCGCTCGCGCCGAAGACATGGCCGAGCAGAAGCGCGAGCACGACCGTCACCACGAAGCCCTGGGCCGTGGCCAGCAGCGGCGCCATCGTGTCGCTGCGGGCATAGAACGCCGGCGACAGCGCCTTGATCAGCACATGCGCCGGCAGGCCGAGCGCCAGCCAAATCAGGGCGTTCGCCGTCGCCGCGCTGTCCTGTGCGCCGAAAGCGCCATGCTCGAACAACAGCCGCACGATCGGCTCGGCCAGTACGATCAGGCCGAGGGTCGCCGGCAGCGTCAGCCCGGTCGCAAGCTCCAGCGCGCGCGATTCGGCGTGCGCCACCGCGTCGCGATCTCCGCTGCGCACGGCACGCGTCAGCTCCGGCACCAGCACCGTTCCCATGGCGACGCCGACGATACCGAGCGGCAGCTCGATCAGCCGGTTGGCGAAATAGAGCCAGGACACCGCGGAGGGCGTCGCCGAGGCGATGATCGCGCCTGCGACCATCAGCCATTGCGGGCCCGAGCTTGCCAGCATGCCGGGGATGGCCTTGGCGAAGAAGCCGCGCATCTCCTTGTCGAAGCTGGCGCGCAGCGGCGTCGCAAGACGCGCGCTTCGCTGCGACAGCAGCATCAGAAGCTGCAGCAGGCCGGCGATGCCGACGCTGGCCGCCAGGATCCACGCGGCGAAGCTTGCATCTGCGCGGTCCAGCAGCAGCACTGCGATCGCGGCGATCAGCGCGATGTTGAACAGCAGCGGCGAGAACGCGGTGAGGGCAAAGCGCCCTTGCGCATTGAGCAGTCCCATCAGCACCGTGACCGGACCGGCAAAGGCAAGGTAGGGCAGCATCAGCCGCGCATTCGCGACGGCGAGATCGAGCGTGCCGCTGCCGAGGAATCCCGGCGCGATCACCGTGATGACCAGAGGCATCAGAAGTGCGATGACGATCGAGATCGCGATCAGGGCCGCGCTGACCGTGCCGAGCACGCGCCCCGCGAATGCCGCGGCAGCCCGCTGCCCGTCATGGTCGCGGATACGGAGCCAGGCCGGGATCAGCGCCGCGTTCAGCGCGCCTTCGCTGAGAAGCCGCCGGACCACGTTGACGAGCTGAAACGCCGCCAGAAACGCGTCCGCCACGGCGCCGGTCCCGAGCAGCGCCGCAATCAGGGAATCGCGGGCAAAACCCAGCAGCCGCGAGGCCAATGTTCCCGTCGAGACGGTCAGGAAGGAGCGGATCATTGCCGTCGAGAATACCGTTGCTTGCTCGTGCCGGCCCGATCGTGATAGGCCGCGAGCCGGATTTCAGGCGCACAGGAAGCGGATTTTCGCGGGTATCGCAATCCGCCAAACAGGATCAAGGTGAATGGCTGACGTGAAATACGACGTTCTCGGCATCGGCAACGCGCTGTTCGACGTGCTGGTCAGGACCGACGAGGCCTTTCTGGCCAAGCATGGCATGACCAAGGGCAGCATGTCCCTGATCGACGAGGCGCGCGCGGCCGCCATCTACAAGGACATGGGGCCGGCCACGGAAGTCTCGGGCGGCTCGGCCGCCAACACCATCGTCGGCATCGGCAGCCTGGGGGCACGCGCCGCCTATGTCGGCAAGGTCAAGGACGACCAGATCGGCAAGCTCTATGTCCATGACATCCGCGCCGCCGGCGTCGCCTTCGACACGCCCGCTGCCAAGGATGGCCCCGCCACCGGCTGCTCCTACATCCTGGTCACCGGCGACGGTGAGCGCACCATGAACACCTATCTCGGCGCGGCGCAGGATCTGTCGCCCGCCGACATCGACCCGGCCGAGATCGCGGCAGCCGGCATCGTCTATCTGGAGGGCTATCTCTGGGACCCCAAGAACGCCAAGGACGCCTTCGTCAAGGCGGCCAAGATCGCCCATGACGCCAAGCGCAAGGTGGCGCTCACGCTCTCGGATTCCTTCTGTGTCGACCGCTATCGCGACGAATTTCTCTCCTTGATGCGCAACGGCACCGTCGACATCGTCTTCGCCAACGAGTCCGAGCTGCACTCGCTCTACATGACCTCGGATTTCGACACCGCGCTGAAGCAGCTGCGCAACGACGTCAATCTCGGCGTCGTCACCCGCAGCGAGAAGGGCTGCATGGTGGTGTCGGTGGAAGACGCGGTTGCCGCGCCCGCATTCCCGGTCGACAAGGTGGTCGACACGACCGGCGCCGGCGATCTCTTCGCTGCAGGATTCCTGTATGGTTTGGCGCGCAATCTTGCCTACAAGCAGTGCGGCGAGCTCGGTGCGCTTGCGGCTGCCGAAGTAATCCAGCACATCGGCGCGCGGCCGCAAGTGTCGCTGAAGGAGCTGGCGGAGCAGCGTGGGCTGACGGCGTAAGGCTCTCGCCACTCTTTCCGTCATTTCGAGCCAACGGGTCCGCGCGAAGCGCGGCCCGATGACGGGCTCAGCGAAGCAATCCAGTCTGTCTCAGCGCAAAGACTCTGGATTGCTTCGCTAGGCTCGCAATGACGGTGTAGCTCACGCCGTCTTCGCCGCCTTCAATCCCAGTCGCTGCTCCACCGCATCCCGCATCACGAACTTCTGGATCTTTCCCGTCACTGTCATCGGAAACTCGTCGACGAACTCCACGTAGCGAGGGATCTTGTTGTGGGCGATCTGGCCGTCGCAGAAGGCGCGGACCTCCTCGGCCGTCAGCGTTTCGCCCGGCCTGACGCGGATCCATGCGCAGAGCTCCTCGCCGTAGCGGGTGTCCGCGACGCCGAAAATCTGCACGTCCTGGATCTTGGGGTGACGGTACAGAAACTCCTCGATCTCGCGCGGGTAGAGGTTCTCGCCGCCGCGGATCACCAGATCCTTGATGCGTCCAACGATGTTGCAATAGCCCTCGTCGTCGATGGTGGCGAGGTCGCCGGTGTGCATCCAGCCATGGGCATCGAGCACATCGGCCGTCTTTTCCTTCTCTTCCCAATAGCCCAGCATGACGCTGTAGCCGCGCGTGCAGAGCTCGCCGCGTTCGCCGCGCTTGACGATCTTTCCCTCGAGATCGACGATCTTGACCTCCACATGCGGATGGATTCTTCCGACCGTGGAGACGCGGCGCTCCAGCGGGTCGTCCACTGCGCTCTGGAAGCTGACGGGACTGGTCTCGGTCATGCCATAGGCTATCGTGACCTCGCGCATGTTCATCTCGGTGTTGACCCGCTTCATGACCTCGATCGGGCAGGGCGCGCCGGCCATGATACCGGTGCGCAGCGATTTCAGATCGAAGTTCTTGAACTCGGGGTGATCGAGTTCGGCGATGAACATGGTCGGCACGCCGTACAGCGCGGTGCATTTCTCCTGCTCGACCACGCGCAGCGTCGCGAGCGGATCAAAGCCCTCGCCCGGATAGACCATGGCGGCGCCGAGCGTGACGGAGGCCAGGTTGCCCATCACCATGCCGAAGCAATGATAGAGCGGCACCGGAATGCAGATGCGGTCCTGCTCCGTCAGGCGCATCGCTCGTCCCGTGAAGTAGCCGTTGTTGAGGATGTTGTGGTGGGTCAGCGTGACGCCTTTCGGCGAACCCGTGGTGCCGCTGGTGAACTGGATGTTGACAGGGTCGTCGAACTGCAGCGCGGCGCCGAGCGCGGCAAGCTGCTGACGATGCTCCGCTCCGCTCATGCGTGCGACGTTGTCGAAGGGGATCGTGCCTGGGGCCGCCGGGCCGCCGATCTGGATCACCATCCGCAAAGCCGGCAACCGCGCTGCCTGCAAATGTCCAGGTTTCGCCCGCGCCAGCTCCGGAAGCAGCGTGTTGAGCATCTCCATGTAATTGCTGGTCTTGAACGCGGTGGCGGTGACGATCGCCGCGCAGCCGACCTTCTTGAGGGCGAATTCCAGCTCGCTGAGCCGGTAGGCGGGGTTGATCGTCACCAGGATCAGGCCGGCTTTGGCGGCGGCGAACTGGGTCAGCGTCCATTCCGGCCGGTTCAGCGACCATATGCCGATCCGCTCCCCCCGTTCGAGCCCGAGCGCGAGAAAGCCCGCGGCGAGCGCGTCGACCCGCTCGGCGAACTCTTTCCAGGTCCATCTGACGCCGTGGCTGGGCGAGACGAGCGCCTCGCGATCGCCCCAGCGCCGCACCGCATGGTCCAGGCTTCGACCGATCGTCTCGCCGAGCAGTGGCGTGTCCGAGATACCGCAGACGTAGCTGTCCGCCTTGTCAGCCAAATTGTCAGCCAAGTCGAAATCCTCTCGTCAAAATACCCAGCATGGTCTTTCAGTCGCCATGCCCGGGCTTGACCCGGGCATCCACGTCTTTGGCGCCTGCGGCTGCACGTGGACGGCCCGGACAACAAGCCCGGCCATGACGGGTGATGAGAGTCGCGCCCCTTAGGCCGCCTTCTGCCCGCTCCCGGCAGCATCGAGCCCGGCATAGACACCGCGCTCGAATCCCGCGAACGCCTCCAGGCATTTCGCATCGGCGAACGGCAGAAGCTGCATCAGGATCACGCCGGTGACGTCGCGTGCAGGATCGATCCAGTAATAGGTGTTGGCGAGCCCCGCCCAGGCGAGGCTGCCGGCGCTACGGCCCTCGGCGGTCTTGGCGGTGTTGATCATGAAGCTGAGGCCCCACTTCTTCACCTGCTCCGGATACAGATCGACGTCGTTGGTGTACATCGGGGCGGCCGTCGTCATCTTGCCCATGGCGAGATCGCCGATGTGGTTCTGCCCCATCATTGCGACGGTCTCGGCCTTCAACACCTGGTTGCCGTTGCCGCGGCCCTTGTTCAGGATCATCTGGGTAAACCTGATGTAGTCCGCTGCCGTCGAATAGAGGCCGCCGCCACCCATGTGGAATTCCGGCTCCTGCTCGAGCTCGAACGGGATGGCGGCCAGCTGGCCGTCCTCGCCGCGCGCGTGCATGCCGACCAGGCGCTTGCGCATGTCGTCGGTGATCTTGAACGCCGTGTTGCTCATGCCGAGAGGGTTGAACAGATTGTCGCGCAGATAGGCGTCCAATCGCTTGCCGCTGGTAGCCTCCACGGCCTTGCCGACGAAATCGATGTTGGTGCCATATTCCCAGCGCGTGCCGGGGTCGGTCATGATCGGGGTCTTCAGCGCCGCGTTCTGGCAGGTGGTGATGGCGGGAATGCCGTTCTTGTCCAGATAGACCGCGAGATCGCCGTTCCACATATTGTAGCAGAAGCCGGCAGTGTGGGTCATGAGCTGGCGCAGCGTGATCGGGCCCTTGGCGGGGCGCAGCTTTGCCTCTCCATTGGCGTCGAAACCTTCGAGCACCTGCGGATTGGCGAGATCGGGCAATACATCGCCGATCGGCGCATCCAGCGACAGCTTGCCCTGCTCGACCAGCTGCATCGCGCCCGCCGTGGTCACCGCCTTCGTCATCGAGGCGATCCAGAACACGCTGTCGTCGGTCATCGCATCCGGCCTGGACAGGTCGCGCTTGCCGAACGCGCCCTGATACAGCACGTCGTTGCCGCTCGCGGCGATGGCGACGACGCCCGGAATCTCCTTGGTCTCGCTCTTCTGACGCAGAATCTCGTCGATGTCAGCTTTGCTTTGCATGGCGTTTCCTCAGGTTTGATTATTGTTGGAAGCAGCCGATTGTCCTCCCGGATAGCCGGCGCGGCAAGCGCATCTATGTACCTGAACCGGTCGCGATGTCGTGACTTGACGGTCTTGATCTAGCGCAGGACGACAACGCGGCTGAGCGCCTACGCTCTTTCACAATCTGCGGTGGATCGACGTGCCTCGCCCTCACCTTGGACGGGCTTCAGGCCGATATGCTTCGTGGTTTTCGAACCCTTGAAACATTTCGTGAGCTGCCGCGTTCAGCACCCGGTCCCGATCGAGGGGCCGATAAGACTTGATGCAAATGTTGCCGGCCGTGTGGATGGGCGGCGAGGGGGCCTCGGATGATTTCGACCTGGAGCGAATGGAAGCGCTATCCCCGTCCGGGACGCGGCGAGAACCTGGAGGCGCCGATTTCGCCGGGGATCTATGAGGTGCGCGTCGCCGGCACCGGCGCACTCTACTCGTTCGGGGCGGTGGACAATCTGGCGCAGGCGCTGTCGCTGTTGCCGGTCGGCTCGAAGTCATGGTTCGGCCGCCGCGACACCTCTCATGTTCCCGATCTCGAATACCGGACCTGCGCGACCTCCTCGAAGGCCGACGCCAAGGCCGCGGCCGAGCGGATGATCGGCCGTCGCGAGACCTATATGAGCGGCGCGGCCTGAGGCCGCTGCCAGTTTAGCTGCCACCTGACGTGCGTTTGCGGGGCGGTGCATTGCGCGCCGTCTGTCTCTATATTGCGGCCGATCCGATCGCCGCCAGGGAGAAACGCCAATGACCCAGACCGCCGCCGCTCGCGCTCCGCAAGCCACCTCCAATCTGCGCGACCGGCTGAAGGACCCGTCGCTCCTGAAGGAGGCCTGTTATATCGACGGCGCCTGGGTCGGCACGCCGGTATTCGCCGTCAACAATCCCGCGACCGGCGTGGAGCTGGCAAAAGTCCCGCAGCTTGGCGCGGACGACACGACCAAGGCGGTCGAAGCGGCCGAGCGCGCCTTTCCGGGCTGGGCCAAGCACACGGCAAAGCAGCGCTCCAACATCCTGCGCAAATGGTTCGAGCTGATCATCGCCAACCGCGAGGACCTCGCGCTGATCCTCACCTCCGAACAGGGCAAGCCGCTTACCGAGGCTCTGGGCGAGGTCGATATCGGCGCCGCCTACATCGAGTTCTTTGCCGAGGAAGCCCGCCGCGTCTATGGTGAGACCATCCCGACGCAGCGGCCCGATGCGCGCCTGCTCGCGATCAAGCAGCCGATCGGCGTCTGCGGCGCCATCACGCCCTGGAATTTCCCGAACTCGATGATCACGCGAAAGGTCTCGCCGGCGCTGGCCGCCGGCTGCACCGTGGTGCTGAAGCCCGCCAATGAGACGCCGCTGTCGGCGCTGGCGCTCGCCGTGCTCGCCGAGAAGGCGGGCATTCCCAAGGGCGTGCTCAACATCATCACGGGTGACGCACCGCCGATCGGCAAGGTGCTGTGTGAGCATCCGGCCGTGCGCTTCGTCGGCTTCACCGGCTCGACCGCCGTCGGCAAGATCCTCTACCAGCAGGCCGCCGTCGGCGTGAAGCGGCTCGGCCTCGAGCTCGGCGGCAACGCACCGTTCGTGGTGTTCGACGACGCCGACATTGACGCTGCGGTCGAAGGCGCGATCGTCTCGAAATACCGCAACATGGGCCAGACCTGCGTTTGCGCCAACCGCCTCTATGCCCAGGACAAGATCTACGACGAGTTCGTGCAGAAGCTGTCGAAGAAGGTCGCGGCGATGAAGATCGGCGACGGCACCGAGAGCGGCGTCACGCAAGGACCCTTGATCAACATGAAGGCGGTCGACAAGGTCGAGCGCCACATCGCCGATGCCGTCAAGCGCGGTGCCAAGGTCGTCACCGGCGGCAAGCGCAGCGAGCTCGGCCGCTCCTTCTTCGAGCCGACCGTGCTGGCCGACGTCAAGCCGGATTCGCTGGTGTCGCAGGAGGAGACCTTTGGCCCGCTTGCCCCGGTGATCCGCTTCAAGGACGAGGCAGACGTCATCGCGATGTGCAACGCCTCGCCATTCGGCCTGGCCTCGTACTTCTACTCCCGCGATCTGGGCCGCGTCTGGCGCGTCGCCGAAGCGCTGGAATCGGGCATGGTCGGCGTCAACACCGGCCTCATCACCACGGAAGTCGCCCCCTTCGGCGGCGTCAAGGAAAGCGGCCTGGGGCGCGAAGGCTCGCGTCACGGCATGGAAGAATATCTCGAGATCAAATACGTGATGATGGCGGGGGTGTGAGGCACCATTATCTCTCCACGTCATTGCGAAGCGAAGCAATCCAGACGATCTCCGCGGAGGGACTCTGGATTGCTTCGCGACGCTCGCAATGACGGAGCGAGACGCGACAGTCGAGGCTAAATCTTCAACTCCGTTCCCGTCACGCGCCGGTACGCTTCCAGATATCGCTTGCTGGTCGCTTCGACGACGCTCGCCGGCAATGGTGGCGGCGGGGCGTCGCCGTTCCAGCGGCCGGCGCGGCGCTCGGCGTCGAGATAGTCGCGCAATGGCTGCTTGTCGAAGCTCGCCTGCGGCTGGCCGGGCTTGTAGGTGTCGACCGCCCAGAAGCGCGAGGAATCCGGCGTCATCACCTCGTCGATCAGAATGATGCGGTCGTCCCTGTCGCGGCCGAACTCGAACTTTGTATCCGCGATGATGATGCCCTGTTCGCGCGCCAGCTCCTCGCCGAGCGTGTAGATCGCGCGCGTCATGCTTTCCAGCGTATAGGCGACCTCGTCGCCGACCACTTCGCGCATCTTCGCGATCGTGATGTTCTCGTCATGGCCACTCTCGGCCTTGGTGGCGGGGCTGAAGATCGCAGGCTCCAGCTTCTCGCTCTCGACAAGCCCGGCCTTCAGCTTCTCGCCGGCGAGCGTGCCGCTGGCGGCATATTCCTTCCAGGCGGAGCCCGAGAGATAACCGCGGATCACGCATTCGATCGGAAACACGGTGGTGCGCTTGCACAGCATGGCGCGGCCGAGGATCTCGGCGCGGTGCGGCTTCAGTGCCGGCACGGCCGCAATGATCTCGTCGGTGTCCGCGCTGATCATGTGATGCGGCACCACGCCTTCGAGCTCATTGAACCACCACGCGCTGATTTGCGTCAGCACCGCGCCCTTCATCGGAATGGTTTCGCCCATCACCACATCGAAAGCGCTGATGCGGTCGGTGGTGACGAGCAGCAGGCGCTCATCGTCGACGGCATAGATATCGCGCACCTTGCCGCGTCCGATCTTGGGAAGCGGCAGGTCGCTGGAGAGCATGGTGGTCATGGGCAAGGCTTTCGCAGGCTTTCAGGCAGGCATCCGGCCGTGCCTGATGGCATTGGCCGGAGACCGGATTAGCCTATTCCGGCAGCGGAATGAACTCATGTTCCTGCGGAACTGGCGCGAAACGGCCGGTTTTCCAGTCCTGCTTGGCTTGCTCGATCCGCTCCTTGCTGGATGAAACGAAATTCCACCAGACATGGCGTGGACCTTCCAGCGCATCGCCGCCAAGAAACATCATCCGGGTCGCCTTGAGCGCCTTCACCGTAATGCGGTCGCCGGGGCGGAAAATGAGGAGCCGCGGCCCTTCATAGCGCTCGTTCGCGATCTCGACCTCGCCGTCGACGACATAAATCGCGCGCTCCTCGTGATCGGGATCGAGCGGCACGCTCGCGCCGGCGAGGGCAGTCACCTCGGCGTAGAACCAGGGCGACACCATCGATACGGGCGAGGTGATGCCGAACGAGGATCCCGCGATCACGCGCGCGGTGAAATCGCGTTCGGTGATCATCGGCAGGTCGCCCGCCCCGTAGTGTTGGAACGACGGCGCGATTTCTTCCGATCCGGCCGGCAGCGCGATCCAGCTTTGCAGGCCCAGCATCTTCTGGCCCGAGGCACGCTGTGCATCCGGCGTGCGCTCGGAATGGGCGATGCCGCGGCCGGCCGTCATCAGGTTCATCGCCCCCGGCGCGATCTCCTGGACGTTGCCTTCGCTGTCGCGATGCATGATCGCGCCGTCGAACAGATAGGTGACGGTGGCGAGCCCGATATGCGGATGCGGCCGCACGTCCATGCCTTTTCCGGAGACGAACTGCACCGGTCCGAAATGGTCGAAGAAGATGAAGGGCCCGACCATCTGCCGCTTGCCGTGCGGCAGCGCCCGGCGCACCGCGAAGCCGTCGCCGAGATCGCGCGTCCGCGGCACGATGACGAGATCGAGCGCATCGCAGGACATGGGATCGCCGAGCACGGGATCGTTCGAGGGCTGCCAGCTCATGGGGGACTCCTTGTGTATTTCGCGAGCCTGATTGTAGCAGGATACCATGCCGCAGTCGCGGCAAAGCCCGACCTCATGCGCTTGTGACTTGGGAATGTTCGATATGTCGCAGCGGTCGCCATGCCGGGACAAGCCGGTCATGCATGGCGCAGCATACGGGCAGCGGCAAACGGATGGTTACTGACGTCCCAGCTCGGTCGCCTGCGCCACGCGGTCGAAGCGCTCCAGCGTCATGATCGCGTCCGCGAATTTCTCCGCCCGCGCGTTCAGCACGGGGCGGGCCAGCGTCAGGAATTTCTGCTGCATGGCCTGCGCGTCCGGGAACGAGGTCGGCTCGCCGGAGGGATCGGCATAGAGCCGCTCATGCACGCCGTCGTCGGTGGTGATGCTGACGCGCGCCCCGAACGGGTGGGTGCGGCCGATCTCGAGCCGGTCGTCCTGCACCACGTCGAACTTGTCCGCGAGCGCGTCGATCGCGGCATCGCCAAGCCGGTTGTAGTCGTCCCAGCCGAACGAGCCCTGGTCAAGCGCGAGCGCGCCGGTGAAGAACATCGAGAACTGGCCGCCCACGATCGAGCGCGGATGGCGCTTGGTCGCGGCATCTCCGGTGAGCGTGATGCCGTTGCGGTGCAAGCCGATCTCGACTCGCTTGACTTGGTCGGGAGTCAGATTGTGCTCGCGCCGCATGGCGATCAGGGCGTCGATCGCGGCATGAGTGTAGCGGCAGCTCGGATAGGGTTTCACGCCGATCTTCATCGTCTCGTAGGTCTTGCCAAGCTCGGCGACCGCTTTGTCCGGATGCGCGTCGTCGGTGTAGCCGGCGAGCAGGCCGTGCTTGCCCTCGATCGATTCGGTCGCGCCGACGAAATCGTTGCGGGCGAGCGTCGCGGCGATCACGCCGTTCATCGCGGCCGCGCCGACCTGGTAGCGCTTGTTCCAGGCGCCGTTGACCAGGAATTGCAGCGAACCCGCGGCCTGGCTGCCGGACACGCCGAAGGCCGCGATCAGCTGCTTCTCGCTGAGGCCAAACAGTTTTCCGGCCGCTGCGGCAGCGCCATAGGTGCCAGCCGTCGCGGTCGGATGGAAGCCGCGTGCATAATGCGAGGTCGGATCGAGTGCGTTGCCGAGGCGGCAGCAGACCTCATAGCCCGCGACGATCGCCGTCAGCACGTCGCGGCCGGACGCGCCGACCATCTCGCCGACGGCGAAGGCCGCAGGAACCACCGGGGCGCTCGGATGCAGCGAGGAATCGGCGTGCGTGTCGTCGAAATCCAGGGAATGCCCCAGCGCGCCGTTGAGCAGGGCCGCGACTGCCGGAGTCCAGGTCTTGGTATCGCCGAACACGGTGGATTCGCCCTTGGTGTCGAGCGCGAGCGCCTCCAGCATCTTCAGCATCGACGGGGTCGATTCCGCCTCGCGCCTTGCCCGGATCGCGCTGCCGAGAAAGTCGAGCGTCAGCACTTTGGCGCGCTCCAGCACCTCTGCCGGAATATCCTGGTACTTCAGATTGGAGACATAGGCTGCGAGCGTTGCGGTTTCAAAGGCCATCGTGTTTCCTCGTTTTGGCCGGCAAGTTAGGCGGGCTCATTTCGCCTTTCAAGCGGCCTTGCGGCCGCGGGCATCAGCTATGCTCCTGGCAGCTTCGACCGGATCGGGACGTTGACGATGGCACTCGCAGGACAGCTGTTCGACAGGATCCGGGCGCGAAGGACGCAGCTGGGGCTCGCGATCCGGGTCACGGTGGCGGCGACCGCCGCCTACGCGATCGCCACCGCGCTGCACCTCTTGCTGCCGCTCTGGGCGGTGCTGACCTCGCTGATCGTGACGCAGATGAGTGTCGGCCGCTCGCTCAAGGCGACGCGCGACTACATGCTGGGCACGATCGGCGGCGCCGTTTACGGCGGTGCCATCGCGATCCTGATACCCTATTCCAGCGAAGCGGGCCTGTTGGGGCTCCTGGTCCTCTCGGTCGCCCCGCTTGCGTTCATCGCCGCGATCAATCCGAGCCTCAGTGCCGCCACGGTGACCGCGGTGATCGTGCTGCTGGTTCCGACCATGCACCATTCCGATCCCCTGGCCTCGGCGATCGATCGGGTGAGTGAGGTCGCGGTCGGGGCGGTCACGGGATTGCTGGTGTCCTTCCTGGTGCTGCCCTCGCGCGCGGTGCGGCAGATCCGCGCCAGCGCGGCCAAGCTGCTTGAATTGATCGCCGACGCTTTCACCGAGCTGCTTGCGGGCCTGACGCGCGGCCGTGACAACGATGCGCTGCACCGGATTCAGGACGGGATCGGCACTGCGATGGTCGATCTCAACGCGATCGGCTCCGAAGCCGAGCGCGAGCGCGCCGCGCATCTGTCGAGCGGCCCGGACACCGGCCCCTTGCTGCGCACGATCCTGCGGCTGCGCCATGACGTCGTGATGATCGGCCGGGCCACGGTGGTGCCGCTGCCGATCGAGGTGCAGACGCGGCTGGCCGGCCCGTTGACGGAGGTCTCGACGGTGATCGCCCGTTTCCTGCGTTCGGCCGCCTCGGCCTTGCGCGAAGGCGCAGGCGCGCCGCCGATCCATCCGGTCCACGTCGCGCTCCAGCACTACGCCGAAGCGGTCGCGTCCGTGCGGCAGGACGGCCTGATTCGCGGCTATCCAGGCGACACCGCCGAGCGCTTCTTCGCACTCGGTTTCTCCCTGGAGCAGATGCACCAGAATCTGTGCGATCTCGATCGTGTCGTCGGCGAATGGTCAGAGGCGGCGAGCAAGTCCGCGCGCATTGCAGACTGAATGGTGTTACAGATCGAAGAACGCGAGCTGCGTCGCATCGCGCCGCTCTATGCCCTCGGTCAGCGCGTTCAATGCGGCATCGAAGCTTGGCTGAGGTTGCTCCAGTTCCCACGCCCCGTCATGGTCCCATTGAAAACACTGACCATAGCGCGTTCCGGGCTCGACATGGAGGAGGAGACAACGGCTGAGCTGCGATGGTTCCGCAATCGGCACCAGGTGCTTTAGCGACACGCCGTATTGCTTGCGAAAATGGGCGCAGGCTTCCTCGAGCACTTCCTCGGAATAGGCGATGAAATCGAGCAGGCTTCGATGCTGCGTGGCAAGCTCATCCGGTCCATAGAAGCGAAGCTCGGAGGAGGACTCGGGCAGCCGCACCAGCAGCTCCGTCTCGCCGCGGGTCAGCAGGAAGTCGCGATAATCATCGGGCAGTCTGACTCCGAGGGCCCGCTGCGCCGCACTCACATCGGCTTCGCTCGCTGGCGTGCCGGGCCTCCAGCGCCAGCTCCTGGCCGATCCCGCCTTGCGCCGGCTTTCGTACTCAGCATAGCCGGGAAACGCAATGATGTCCTCGTAGCCGCCGAAGCGCGACCATTGATAGGCATCGTCTAAGGCTTCTTCCCGCCGCTCGGGGAAATATCCGCAGACAATCTCCGCGCGCTTGAGGATGTGTTCATGGTTCGGGGCGGTCCTGCACAGGTGCTCGGCGGTCTTCAGCGCCGCATCTGCATCGTCGGCATAGAGATAGGCGTCGCACAGCAGCTCGAGAATGCGCTCCTCGAGGTCGTTCTCGGAGATGGACCACGCATAGTGCGGCTGTCCGGATGCGCGCCGCGCGCGGATTTCATTGTGTGCCTGTTCAGCAAGGCGCACCGCCCCGGCCGGGTCGTCTCCGGCAGCGTAATCGCGGCGTGCGGCGTGCCAGAGATACAGCGGCTCGTGCTCGGCCGGCGTGCCCTTGAGCAGGTCGAGTTGCTTTGCCTGCTCCGCGAGTGGGCCGCTGAGCGCCAGCATCATCAGCTCGTCGAGTCCTTTTTGCCAGTCCGGCTTTGCCTGCGGATCGGGCAGGAGATTGCGCAACGTATAACGCGTGTGGTGGGTCTCGACGTAACCGTGCGCTACCAGTTCGGCGGCATGGCGACGGAAGGCTGCGGCGGCCTCGGCAATGTCCGGAAATTCCTCGCGCAGATATTGATCCGATCCGGGTTCGTCGTCCCGGTTCATGCGGATGCCGATCACCATGGGCTCGCTGCCCGGGATCAGCATCAGCTCGCGATCGTCGTCGCCCGGTGCGCGATGGAAGAATTTTGCCAGATGCATGCGACCTCCGGACGCGCCGCCGGTATTGGTGCGGGGCGCCTCGTCTCAGTCGTCGGCTCGAAGACTTGGGTTCAGGTCGGCGGTCTTACCGCCGCGTCAGGCCCTTGCTCTGCATGCGCCAGACCAGGAGATCGACGCGGTCCTGGCCGAAGAACGGCTCGTTCTCGAATACGAAGGTCGGCACGCCCCAATGGCCTGACGCCGCGTGGTCCGTCTCGTTCTCAGCGATCACCTGCTCGTAGCGATCCGGGTCGGCTGTGATCGCCGCATCCATTGCAGCGAGATCGAAGCCGGCTTTCTCGGCCGCCCGCGCGAGATGATCGCCTTCGTTCCATCCGGCGACCGAGCCGTCCCAAAGCACGCGGGCGATCGCGCAGGTGAATGCGAGCGAGCGGCCTTCGAGCTGCGCCATGGCACCCAGCCGCGTCAGGCGGTGGATGTAGGGCTGCTCGGCCGCGACCTCCAGCGTCGTCATGTCCTGCACGATCGGATCGGGTCGCGGAAAACGGAACGGGATGCCCTCGTATTCCGCCACGCGGATGGAATCGCGAACGACGTAGCGCGCAAACTGCGGGTTGGCCTTCTTGAAGAAGCCGGGCACGCGCACCGCGAGCGGATAGACCGGCCGCAGGTTCACGGTCAGATCGTAGTCTTCGACGAGTTTTTGCGTCTTGGGCAGCGCCAGATAGCTGTAGGGGCTGCGGAAGGAGAAGAAGAGGTCGACGGCGAGGGTCATCGTGCTGGCTCCACAATCCGCCCCATCATGCTGCGGACCACGAGCTTGTGGAAGGGCATGATCAGCATGAGATAGGTGCGGCCGAGCAGATTGTGCGTGCGCACCAGCGTGGTTGACGTCACCTCGCGGTCCGCCGCCGGGCCTGCGACATCGGCCACGATGCGAAAATCGAGATGGTAGTCGTTGAAACCAGCGACCAGCCGTTCGGGCGTTTCGCTGAGCACCGGAAACAGGCCGATCAACCCGTGCGGCGCCGGAGCGCCTTCGCCCGATGTCCTCAGTCCGAACGGTTTCACCAGAATGTTGCGCAGGCGCAGCAGCGCGTCGGTCCAGCGCGGCCCGTGGAGCACCATCCTGGTGCAGGCTTCGCGGGCATCGAGCGCCGCCGCGCCGATCTCCACGCGAAACGCGTCGATGAACTGCGCGCCTGCCAGCACCGTTTCGACATCGACATTGGGAGTGATTTCGCGAACTGTCCCGTTCATGCCGCCAATCTGCGCGCGAGCATCCGGAAGCGCAAGATCAGGAGACCGGCATAGACGAACGTACCGACCGAGAATCCGATCCAGACACCGATCGCGCCCAACCTTGTGTGGAACGCCAGCACCCAGCCGATCGGAAAGGCGACGCACCAATAGCCGATCGCCGCGAACAGCAATGTCATCCTGGTGTCGTTGATGCCGCGCAGCGCGCCGCCCATGATGGTCTGGAGGCCGTCGGCGATGAAGAAGCTGGCGCCGACCAGCAGCAGAGTCCCGGTCAGTTCGACCGTCGCCGCGCTTTCGGCGCCGCCGCCGAAAAACAGCCGGCCGAGCTGGTAGCGGCCGATGATGATGGCGATGGTCAGCGCTGAGACCAGCGCGAGGCCGAGCACGGCAGCGACCAGCCCCGCGCGCTTCACTGCCGCCGGATCATTGCGGCCGAAGGCATGGCCAACCCGCACCGTCGCTGCCATGCCGATGCCGAGCGGCACCATGAACAGCACCGCCGTGACCTGGAGCGCGATCTGGTGCGCGGCAATCGCAGTGGTCGAGATCAATCCCATCAGCAGCGCCGCCGAGGAGAACAGGCCGTATTCCAGCAGCAGCGAGAACGAGATCGGCGCGCCGATCGCAATGAGCTGGCGCATCAAGGGCCAGTCGATCCGCCACAGGCGCGCGAGCGGATGGTAATCCGCAAACGGCTCGCGCAGCGCCGCGATCGCGAGCGCGGCGAGGAAGGTGCCGAGATTGACCAGCGTGGTCGCGAGTCCTGCGCCGAACAGCCCGAGCTCCGGCAGGCCGAACAGGCCGTGGATCAGGGCATAGACCAGCGCGGCATTGATCGGGATCGCCGCCACGGTGATCCATAGGGGCGCCTGTGGCCGGTTCACCGCGCTCATCATGCCGCGCAGCGCGATGAAGCCGAGCGCCGGCGCGACGCCCCAGGCGAGGCCGTTCAGGTAGCGCTGCGCCAGCGCCGCCGATTGCGGCGCCTGGCCGAGCGCGAGCAGGATCTGCTCGCCGTAGAGCGGCGAGGCCATCATCGGCAGCGAGATCAGGAGCGCAACCCACAGGCCGACGCGCAAGGAGCGGCGGATCAGCCTGACGTCGCCGGCACCGAACGCCTGCGCCGCCAGCGGGGACACCGCGGACGTCAATCCGAGCCCGAAGGTGAAGCTGACGAAGTAGACCGTATGGGCCAGCGCCGCAGCGGCCACGGCGTCCTCGCCGAGCCGGCCGATCATCGCCAGGTCGGTGGTGATCATTGCGATCTGCCCGAGCTGCGTCAGCATCAACGGCACGGCGAGGCGCAGCGTCTCGGCCAACTCCTCGGCGAGATGGTTCGGCGGTGCATCCGAGCGTGCGTGGCCCGGCTGTTCGGTGTCCAGAAGTTCAGTCATGGCAAGGCCATAGCAGCCTCGATCGGCGAAGTAACGGCAAAGAAGCGTGAGGGCTGGTCTTGCCAAAAAAAGTGCGTGCGCAGGCGAAGGAAAGTTCGGCTTGGACCGTATTCCTCATGTGCGCGTCTGGCGCCGGTCTCACATGGGGGAAGCCGAGCATGACAACGAGATTCAGAATGACGTTCGCCGCGCTGCTCATCGGGTCTGCCCTCACGGGCGCCGGCGCCGCTGCAGCGGCCGACCTGAGGTTGCCCGCATCGCCGCCCCCGCAAGCCCAGGCCGCATCTGCGGCTCTCTTCAGCTGGGCGGGGCCCTATCTCGGCGTGCAGGCCGGCTACCTGTCGGGCCGCACTGAGACCTCGTTTCCCGCCACCGGGGAATTTCACTTCGTCGATCCCAAGGGGGCGACCGTAGGTGCAACGGCAGGCTTCTCCGCGCAATGGGGCCGTATCGTCGCCGGTATCGAGGGCGACGTGAACTTTGTCGATGCGCGGGCGACGGTCGACACCGGCTTTGCCCCGACCCCTTCCGTCACCCAGCTTCAGTCCGCGGTCAATTGGAATAGCCATCTGCGTGGACGCGTCGGCTACGCCTTCGGCCGGACGATGCTGTTTGCCAGCGGGGGCCTCGCCGTTGCGGGGGTCGAAAGCAAAGCGTTCGACAATGCGAGCGGGGCGGTCGCCAACTGGACCGATACCCGTGTCGGCTGGTCGATCGGAGCAGGCAGTGAATTCCGCTTCGCACCGAACGCGTCCGCCCGGCTCGAATATCTCTATGACAATTACGGCTCAAGAACCCTCGGAAGCCAGACGGTTGGAGCCGTCAGTTTCACCGAACGCGCGTCCAGGCTCGATACCCATACCGTTCGAGCAGGCGTCTACTGGCGCTTTTGACCGGTTGTCGCGACTTGTTGCCGCGGATGATGCAATTGAGGCGGTGCCGCATTCCGGAGATGCGGCATATCCTCATGACCGGGACCGGCTCGTACCGCATAGCCATCATGGCCGCAGTCCAAGGCAGCAGATCGAGATGATGGAAGAACCATCGGACGAGGCCTTGATGTCGAAGGTTTCGGCGCAGCGGCAGCACGCGTTTCGCATCCTGATGCGGCGTCACATGCCCCGCGCGCTGCGGGTCGCGGAGCGGATCGTTCGCGATCCGGCCGAGGCCGATGACATCGGCCAGGAAGCGTTCATGCGTGTCTGGACCCACGCGGCCTCGTTCGATCCGAAGGTTGCGAAATTCACGACCTGGCTCTACCGCATCGTCCTCAACCTGACGTTCGACCGCACGCGGCGCCGAACGTTTCAGCCTCTCGAAGAAGCCGGCGAGGTGCCCGATACGGGACCGCACGCCGTCGAGCGGTTGATCGCCGATGAGGAGCTCAGCCTTCTCAACCGCGCGATGGCCGGCCTGTCGGACCGGCAGCGCGGCGCGATCGCGCTCTTCCACATGGAGGGATTGAGCGGAGAGGAAGCGGCGAAGGCGATGAATCTCAGCGCCAAGGCGTTCGAATCGCTGCTGGGTCGCGCCCGCGCGGCGCTGAAGGCAAATGTTCAGAAAATACAAGACACGGGGAGCTACGCATGACGCCCGATCAGTTCAGGGAATTGGCCGAGACATGGGGAGGCGATGTCGAGCGCTGGCCGGCGGCAACGCGCGAGGCCGCGCGGCGATTTGCGGCGAGCGCGGAAGGCGCCGCCGTGCTGGCTAAGCAGGGCCGCCTCGACCGCCTGCTCGCTGTCGCCCCGGAGATCGAGACGGCGCGGGCGGACCGTTCGAGCTTTCTTGTCCTGCAGAGGCTCGCCGCCGTCCCGCCGCAGCATCGGCCGGCATGGCATCAGCGCCTGTTGCGCTGGCCGGCGCTCGTTCCCGCCGCAAGTCTCGCCTGCTCGGTGATGGTGGGCGTGTGGCTGGCCGGGGCCATGCCCTATGTCCAGGCGCCGTCGGATGCGTTCTCCGTCATGAGCGGCGTCTTCGACGTCTACGCAATCGGCTATGGATCGGTGCAATGAAGTTCTGGCGAGAATGGTCCACTCCCTGGCGCGCGCTCATGCTGCTGTCGCTGTGCGTCAATGTCATCCTTTTCACCTATGTCTCGGTGCAATGGCTGCTGCCCGGCGGCTTCAGGCCTGGCGCGGGCGTGCCGATCCGCATGATCGAGCGTGTCGCCGAGAGATTGCCGGCGGAAGACGCAGAGATCCTGTGGAGCATCTATCGCGGCAAGGAGGCCGAGCTGCTGCCGCTGCAGTCCGAATACCGGCTCGCGCTGATCAAGGCCATGAAGACGGCGGCACAGACGAACCTGGACAAGGCGGAACTGGAAGCGGCCGTGAAGGAGGCCCGCGACAAGCGCGTGAAGATAGGCGACCTCGTCGTCGCAACCTTCGTCGAGATGCTGGAACGAATTTCACCGAAAGGACGCCGCCAACTCGTCGGCGGCTATTTTCGCTGAGCCGCGCAGAGTGAACGAGGGATTCGGTCCGTCCAGACGTATCACCTACATCGATGTCTGCGAATTGGTGGAGATGATATGGTGCAACGATTTGGCAGGACGGCAAGCGGGACGGTAGTGAGCTTCTCGCGGCGGGCCGCCGTCTATGTGCGTGCGGCTCTTGCAGCTGCGAGTTTGATCGCACTTCTAGTGCTGTTCCTGTCGCAAGCTTCCGCGGAGGATACACGGAACGAAGCGAAGCAGGCCTGCAAGGCGGATTATTCGCGCCTCTGCGCGGGAACGATGCCCGGAGGCGGCCGCATTCGCAAATGCCTCAGCGACAATTACGGGGGCTTGTCGGCGGCCTGCAAACAGGCCCTCGATGCACGTCCGCCGAAATAGGGCGGGCTAGCTCCGCGCCGGCACGCGATTGATCTTCGCACCAAGCGCGTTCAGCCGCTCCTCGATGCGCTCATAGCCGCGCTCGATCTGGTCGGCGTTGTTGATGGTCGAGGTGCCTTCGGCGCAGACCGCCGCGAGCAGCATCGCCATGCCGGCGCGGATGTCCGGCGAGGTCATGGTCGCGCCGTGCAGGCGGCTCGGCCCGGCGATGATGGCGCGGTGCGGGTCGCACAGCACGATGCGCGCGCCCATCGCGATCAGCTTGTCGACGAAGAACATCCTGGATTCGAACATCTTCTCGAACATCAGGATCACCCCCTCGCATTGCGTGGCGGTGACGATCGCGATCGACATCAGATCGGCCGGGAAGGCCGGCCAGGGCTGGTCCTCGAGCTTCGGCACATGGCCACCGAAATCGTCCTGGATCTTCAGCGTCTGGTTCGAGGGCACGATGAGGTCGTCGCCTTCGACGCGGCAGATGATGCCGAGCCGCTCGAAACCCATGCGGATCGAGCGCAGATGCTCGACGCCGGCCCGCGTGATGCGCAGCGGTGATCGCGTCACGGCGGCAAGTCCGATCAGCGAGCCGACCTCGATGTGATCGGGCTGGATCCTGTAGGTCGCCTCTCCCAGCGTCGCCGGCCCGTGCACGATCATGGTGTTGGTGCCGATGCCTTCGATTCTGGCGCCGAGCGCGACCAGGAAATTGGCGAGGTCCTGCACGTGCGGCTCGGAGGCCGCGTTGCGCAAATAGGTGACGCCGTCCGCGGCGACCGCCGCGACCAGTGCATTCTCGGTTGCGGTGACGCTCGGCTCGTCCAGGAATACGTCCGCACCCGCGAGCCTGGGCGCGCGGAATTCGAGCCGGTCGGTCGCGGTGACCTTTGCTCCAAGCTGCTCCAGCGCCAGCACATGCGTATCGAGCCGGCGGCGCCCGATGACGTCGCCGCCGGGCGGCGGCAGCATCACCTCGCCGCAGCGCGCGAGCAGGGGTCCGGCGAGCAGGATGGAGGCGCGGATGCGCACGCAGAGCTCTGGGTCGAGGTCGGCCGCGCGGATGCTCTTGGCATGGATCTGCAGCGTATTGCGGGCACTCCATTCCGCCGACGCACCGACCGAGCGGATCAGTTCGACCAGCGTCTCGGTGTCGCGGATGCGCGGCACGTTCTCCAGCGTGACCGGATGCTCCGTGAGCAGCGCGGCGGCGATGATCGGCAGTGCCGAATTCTTGTTGCCGGACGGTTCGATCGAGCCCGAGAGCCGGTGACCGCCCTCGACGATGTATTGGATGGGCGCCACGTGGTTCTCGCTGTCCTGTTGCTGGGCGGGCTATTCGGGCGGAAACTACAGAGAATTGCGCGCGGGAGCAATTGTAGCGGGCGGTGGTTCGTGGCCGGTCCGCGAGCCCGGGCGAGGCTGCTGATCCCTCATGGTAAGAGCGCGGAACGCGCGTCTCGAACCATGCAGGCCCCATCTCGCCGGCGGCCGTCCTTCGACACGCCCGCTTCCGCGGGGCCCGTCAGGACGAGGACGGGAGCTTGTGGCAAGCGGCCCTCAAAACAGCCCGATGATATTCCCGATCACATAGAGGAGTGCGATCAGGATCAGCGCGCCGATCATGAAGAAGGAGATTTCGATCGCGATGGCTCCGGTGCCCAGCGTGGCAGCGACGGCGGCGAGAAGCCGTTCTTCCCGGAAGATCAGGGAGAGCACCGAAAGCAGGATGGCGAGCAGGCCGAGCGAGATCGCGGTGACCGACGCGGCTTCACTCCAGCTTCCTCCAGCCGATTTCTCGGACCTGGGAGCCTGATACTCCACGCCCTTCACTTTCGCGACAATGCGGTCCTTGATGCGGTACCCGGTGTCGACGATCACCTTGTCCGCCGGCGGCGGCGGGAACACGATCGGCACGACCCAGTGCGGCAGCACCGCCGCCATCAGCGCGAGAACGCCGACAATGCTGCCGATGATGCCGAGGCGGCGTGAGGGCGCAGCGGAACTGGGCGTTGCGGAGGCGATCATGACGTGAGGCTTCCCGGCCGGAATGGGCCAACGGGTTCATGCCAATTCGTCGCGATCGAGCGAGGGGAGGTTCAGGGTGTCCTTACCTCTCCCTGCGGGAGAGGTGACGGCGCCGGCCGCTATGGAGACGAAGCCCAGAGCCAACCCCTCAGATATCGATCGTCGCGCTCAGCGAGTGTTCCTGGATGAAATCGCGGCGCGGCTCGACCACGTCGCCCATCAGCTTGGTAAAGATGTCGTCGGCCTGGTCGACCTCCTTGACCTTCACCTGCAGGAGCGAGCGCGCCTCGGTGTCCAAGGTCGTCTCCCAGAGCTGCTCCGGGTTCATCTCGCCGAGGCCTTTATAGCGCTGCAACGTGATGCCCTTGCGGCCCGCGTCGGTGACGGCTTCGAACAGATCGGCCGGTCCGTAGACCATGTGCTCGACATCCTTGCGCCGCAGCTTGCCGGGGCGGGCATACACGTCCTGGAGCTTGACGGTGTACTCGTCGAGCTTGCGCGCCTCCGCGGATCCAAGGAAGGCATCGTCGATAATAGCGGCTTCCTTGACGCCGCGCACGGTACGCTCGAACTGGAAGCCCTGGCCCTCGGCATACTGTCCGACCCAGCCGCGCTCGACCTCCTCGGCCTGGTTGTCCAGCCGGCTCGCGATGTATTGCGCCGCAGCCGCAGCCTTTTCGGGGTCGCCGTAGATCGCCTTGTTCAGCACACCGGTGATGGCGGCCTGCTCGATGACCTTGCGATTGTAGCGGCTGTGCAGGTTGCGCAAGATGCTGCGGACCACGCGGGCATCGTCGACCAGCGCCCGCAGGTCGCGGCCGGTGCGATCGCCACCCGTGCCGGGAATGAAGACGCAGTCGTCGAGGCCGGCGTCGATCAGATAATCCTCCAGCGCCCGCTCGTCCTTCAGATATTGCTCGGACTTGCCGCGTGAGACCTTATAGAGCGGCGGTTGGGCGATATAGAGATAGCCGCCGTCGATGATGTCGCGCATCTGCCGGTAGAAGAAGGTGAGCAGCAGCGTGCGGATGTGGGCGCCGTCGACATCGGCGTCCGTCATCACGATGATCTTGTGATAGCGCAGCTTCTCGATCGAGAACTCGTCGCTGATGCCGGTACCCAGCGCGGTGATCAGCGTGCCGATCTGTTCCGACGACAGCATCTTGTCGGGACGGACGCGTTCGACGTTGAGGATCTTGCCGCGCAGCGGCAGCACCGCCTGGAATTCGCGATTGCGGCCCTGCTTGGCGCTGCCGCCCGCCGAGTCGCCCTCGACGATGAACAGTTCGGACTTGGCGGGATCCTTTTCCTGGCAGTCGGCGAGCTTACCGGGCAGCGAGGAGACCGACAGCGGACTCTTGCGCGTCAGCTCGCGTGCTTTTCGCGCAGCTTCGCGGGCCGCCGCCGCCTGGATCACCTTGCCGACGATCATCTTGGCTTCGGAGGGGTGCTCCTCGAACCACGCCTGCAGCGCTTCGTTGAGGACGTTCTCGACCACGGGGCGCACTTCCGAGGACACCAGCTTGTCCTTGGTCTGCGACGAGAACTTCGGATCGGGCACCTTCACCGAGAGAACGGCCGTGAGGCCTTCGCGGCAGTCGTCGCCGGTCAGCGCGATCTTTTCCTTCTTGGCGTTGGCCTCGGCATAGCCGTTGACCTGGCGCGTCAGCGCGCCGCGGAAACCGGCCAGATGCGTGCCGCCGTCCCGCTGCGGGATGTTGTTGGTGAAGCACAGCACGTTCTCGTGGTAGCTGTCGTTCCACCACAGCGCGGCCTCGACCCCAATGCCGTTGGCTTCCGCGCGCACCATGATCGGCGCCGGCACGATCGGGCTCTTGTTGCGGTCGAGATATTTGACGAACTCCTCGACGCCGCCGGAATAGTGCATCTCCTCGCGCTTCTCGACCGCATGCCGCATGTCGGAGAGGGCGATGTGGACCCCGGAATTGAGGAAGGCGAGCTCGCGCAGCCGGTGCTCGAGCGTGGCAAAATCATACTCGATGTTCTTGAAGGTTTCCGTCGAGGCCAGGAACGTCACCTCGGTGCCGCGCTTGCCCGGGGCATCGCCGACCACCTTCAGCGGCGCCACGGAATCGCCGTGGGCGAACTCGATGTAGTGTTCCTTGTTGTCGCGCCAGATGCGAAGCATCAGCTTGCTCGACAGCGCGTTGACCACGGAGACGCCGACGCCGTGCAGGCCGCCGGAGACCTTGTAGGAGTTCTGGTCGAACTTTCCGCCGGCGTGCAGTTGGGTCATGATGACCTCGGCCGCCGAGATGCCTTCGCCCTTGTGGATGTCGACGGGAATGCCGCGGCCATCGTCGCGCACGGTGACGGAATTGTCGGCGTTGAGGATGACGTCGACGCGCGTGGCATGGCCCGCGAGCGCTTCGTCGATGGCGTTGTCTACGACTTCGTAGACCATGTGGTGCAGGCCCGAGCCGTCGTCGGTGTCACCGATATACATGCCCGGGCGCTTGCGGACGGCGTCGAGACCCTTGAGCACGCGGATCGATTCCGCGCCGTATTCGCTCGCGGTGGAGGGCTCGTTTTCGGCAAGCGGCTGCCGAGCAGGTTCTGTCATGAGAGGCCTTCGAGATGTCGCCCGAATCAGCGGCGCAAAAGGCGCTGATTTGCAGGGCTGTTTGTGCCACGAAAGGAGGATTGCGCCTAGCGTAAAGTATCCGCCCGCAACCCCTTGATCAGATAGGGGTTTTAGGCCGGTTTTCAAGGCTTTGGAAAGCCGTTTCTGGGCGCTGCAAAAAGCGCGATTCGACGGCTCGCCCGAGGCGTCGAAAAACGTGGATTCAGCGGGGCGGAAAGGCAGGTTCCGAAGTGCCTGGGGAGCTGCTTCGTACCCCGCTCCCTCGCCCGCCGGCGGGTGAGGGAGTGCACGTTGTTGGTCGCGGCTCAATACATCTGAAGCGGCAGCACGTCTCCGCTCGGCCCGACCAGGAGGCCCCAGGCCTCGCCGGCGGCCACGGCGAGGGTCTCGGTGCGGGCCGGGTGCCCGTCCACGCGCAGGGCGTACTGGTACTTGCCTGGCGGCAGGTCGAGAATCGGACCCTTCGGCGATTGCGGGCCGCCGGCGCCGGCCGCGATCTTCACAGTCTGCCTGTTGATCGTCAGCGACGCCTCTTTCGGTCCCATATTTCCGAACATGAGCCTGGCCTGGCCCGGCTTTGGCATCATGTCGGCCTTGGCCGCGGCATCCGCGTTCTTCTGCACCAGAGTGACCGTGGTCTCGCCCTTGGCGCGGCCAAGCTTGAGCACCGCCGGGCCTTGCGGCGAGGTGTAGTCGATCTGCGCATGCTCTGCAGAGGCGGCCGCGCCGTTGGTCTTTTCCTGCCAGCCCAGCTTGGACAGTTCTGCACGGTAGAAGGCAAGGACGTCGTCGAGCGGCGCCGGGATGCTGGCGGTCAGCTCGCGGCGGAGCGGCGCATCGCTGCCCGGAATCTTCGAAGTCCCAAGCGATTTCGACGAACGCTGCGTCGGTACTGGAAGTGGTGATTCGGAGTCGGGCTTGAGGGGCTCGGAGGGCTTGGCCTGCGCCTCGGCGCTGCTCGCAGCTTTGGCCGCTTCGGTCACCAGGCCCGATCCGTCGGCGCGGACCTTCACCTTCGGGCCCATCTGCATCACGGTCATCGAGATCGACTTGCCGCCTTTGGAGAAGGCCATCACCGCCATGTTGGGCTGGTTGATGACGGAGGGCTGCTCCCTCCAGCCCGAGCTCTTCAACGCCGAGCGATAGAAGGTGCTGAGTGCCTTCACGCTCGAAGCCGAGGAGAACTCCAGCCGGCCGTTGCCGCCCTCGAAGTTCACGCTTTCGGCGTTCTCGGGCAGCGGCACCGGCGTCTTGCTGTCGGATAGTGCATTGAGAGGCGCATCCGACAGGGAAGCGGATTGTGCCTTGCGCCTGCTCTCGTCGGCGGCGATGAGCTGCTGGGCCGCACTCAAGGCATCGCCGAGGAATCTCGCGTCGGCCTCCTTCTTGGCCCTGGCGCGGGCGGCGAGCGCTGATTCCTTCACCTGGGCGGTCACGTTGATCATGGTGAAATCATACTTGCGGCCAAGCCGTAGCATGCCGGTTTCCTCCGCCGAGGAGATCCTGACCGCGACCTCGTCGCCGGGCGCGAGCGGGGCGTTGCCGTCCTCCTGCCAGCCGCGCGCCGCGAGCTCACGGCGATAGAAGGCGAGCACGGCGGGCAGCTCGGCCATCGCTGCGGCCGACATCTCGCGCTTGTTGGAGTTCGTGCTGCCAAGTCCCCTCGCAGATCTGGTCGGCTTGGGTCGCGGCAGGCCGGCCATGTCGTCATCGGCCTCGAGCACCTCGGGCAACGCAAACGGCGCCACCCGGATTTCGACATTGGTGCGACCGTCCTCGCGCCGCGTCAGTGTCAGCATCACCGGCTTCTGCTTGTAGAATTGCGTCGTGTCGCCGCCGGGATGCTCGTAGAAGACGCGCACCCCGTTCGGCACTGTCTCGCCGAGATTCGCATTCGGCCAGCGTGCCGCCGCTTCTAGCGTCAGCTTGCGCCAGCCGATTGTCGCCATCTCCCTGGTGAAGAAGGCCGCTGTCGCATCGAGCGTGCCGGGCGCGATGCAGCCGAGATAGGGCCGCGTCTCGTCGAACACGAGTTCGGTCGCACCGTCCGGAAACGGCACGTTGGAATAGATCCGGTTCGGCGTGTAGGACACGGCGGACTGATCGGGACGGCCGCGCGTCTGCGTGAAGGAGACGCGCAGCCCCTGCCGTCCCTTCTTGAAGCTCAGCGATGTGCTTTTCTCGTCCAGCGGATAGACATAGGGCACCCAGCCCTCGACGCTCAGCAGCTTCCTGGCCGCGTCAGACGTAACGGTCACGGCGGTCGGTACGGAATAGACCACGCGATGGGGATCGGCGCGCGAAGTGTCTTCCGTTGCGCCTTCGAGCCGCGGCAGCTTATGGACGTCGACGATGCCTTCGTCGGCCCCGCGCGCGGGACCTGATGCGCCCGCCATCGCGAGAATGCCGCAGGCAAGCAGCAGCCATCTTGC
Organism: Bradyrhizobium sp. in8p8; assembly: GCF_000426845.1. Lineage (GTDB taxonomy): Bacteria > Pseudomonadota > Alphaproteobacteria > Rhizobiales > Xanthobacteraceae > Bradyrhizobium > Bradyrhizobium japonicum_C. Next base: position 446,534 of record NZ_AUGD01000003.1, read on the forward strand.
CGGGACTTGCGTCCCGCGCCGGATCATCGGCATCGTCGAAACTCCTGGATGTTCGCGCGGGTCATGCCCTGCGCATTGGCGGGCTGCGGCGCTGCGGCGCGCGGCCTCAGACGAGAAGTCGCGGCGGGAACCGGAGAGGTTCAACAGGGCGTCCGGCCAGTGCCGGGCGTGGACAGAAGCGCGGCTCAGGCTCAATACAGCTGGAGCGGCGGCCACGGCTCGCCGGCGCGCCCGACCGTGAGCTCCCAGGTATCGCCGGCTGCGACGTCAAGCATGTTCGTGCTGGCGGGGCGGCCGGGCACGCTCACGCCGTAGGCGTATCTGCCGGGCGGCAGGTCCAGCGCGACGGCGTTGGCGCCGGCCTGGCGCGAGATGGATCGTTCGTCGATCGTGAGCACGGCTTCCTTTTCGCCGATATTGCTGAACACCAGCTTGGCCCGGCCGGGCTCGGGCAGCACGTTCGCGCGCGTCGCGACCTCCGAATTCTTCTGCACGAGCTGCACCGCCGTGCCGCCGTCCTTGCGCGCCAGCTCCAGTGCCGCCGGCCCGATCGGAGAGACGAAGGCGAGACGCGCATGATCGGCGCCGACCCATGCGACGTCCTGCTGCTCCTGCCAGCCGAGCTTTCCAAGCTCGGCACGGTAGAAGGCGAGGACGTCACCGAGCGTTGCGGGCACGCGGGCTTCGAGCCTGGTCCGGAGCGGAGCTTCGATGCCGGGTATCACCGTGGTGTGGATCCCTCGATAGCTGTAGCGGGTCGGCGCGGGCAACCTGGCATCGGGATCGCGCGTGAGCGCGGCCGAAAACAGCGGCGGCAGATTCGACACGAAGGCGCCGGCGCTGGCCGCAAGCAGGCAGCTTGCGAGGAGCGCAAGGCCGCACGCAACAAGTTGCCATCGTGCCGGAGCTTGCGCTCCACGCCCCACCGCCGCCATGCTCATGCTCCAAGGATGTCGCGCTGTCCGACATCCAGCGCGATGACCGCTGCTCGCGGCCTCAACCAGCTAGTCGCGGCCGTCAACAAGCGGGTTCAACGCAAGGGCCTATCTGCGGGCCGAGACTCGTCCGCTCTCGACGTCAAACACTTCGCCGCCCGCGCCAATCTCGGCGAAGGCGACAGGGTCCGCACCGGTCAGCCACACCTGCGCGCCGAGCTTCTTCAGCTCATCGAACAGCGCGGCACGGCGGCTCGGATCGAGATGCGCGACCACCTCGTCGAGAAGCAGCAGCGGCACGATGCCGGTCATTTCCGCCACCAACGTCGCATGCGCCAGCACGAGGCCGATCAGCAGCGCCTTCTGCTCGCCGGTGGAGGCATCGCGCGCCGGCATGCCCTTCGGCGCATAGACGACCTGGAGGTCGGTGAGATGCGGACCGTCGGTGGTGCGGCCGGCAATCGCATCGCGCGGGCGATTGTCGCGCAGGATCTGGCGGTAGCGGTCCTCGACCGAGGTCGCGGTCTCCGTCAGCAGCGCGTTCTCCATCCAGCCGTCGAGCGCGATCTGGGCAGATGGGAAGGCGGATTGTTGCGCGCGCGCGTTGAGCATGCCGGTGAGACGCGCAGCAGTCTGGCCGCGCGTTGCCGCGACCGCGACCGCAAGCTCGGCGGTCTCGCGCTCGATCGCGCCGCACCAATGGTCGTCGTAATTGCGTGTCTCGAGCAGGCGGTTGCGCGAACGCAGGGAACGCTCGAGTGCGTTGATCCGGCTGGAATGCTCGCTGTCGATCGCGAGCACCAGGCGGTCGAAGAAGCGCCGCCGTTCCGACGCAGCCCCCATGAACAGCCCGTCCATCGCGGGCGTCAGCCAGACCATGCGGATATGGTCGCCGAAGGCGCTGGCGGAACCTACCGGCTCGCGGTCGATGCGGCAGCGCCGGCTGGCCGCGGTATCGGCGCGCGGGGCGTCGATGCCGGTGCCGAGCGTCGCGAGCCCCAGCGCGCCCTCGACCTGCGCGGAGACAGCCCAGGAGCCGTCGCCCTGATTGTCGGCGACGTCTTCCAGCGTCGCCCGCCGCAAGCCGCGTCCCGGCGACAGGAACGAGATCGCCTCGATGCAATTGGTCTTGCCCGCCCCGTTCGGCCCGACCAGCGCCACCATGTCAGCCGCCGTCTCGAGCCCCGCCGCCCGATAATTGCGAAAATGCGTCAGCGTCAGGCGATGAATGCGGGAGGGGGTCATCAGTTCTTTATCATGAACGCGATTCTTCCCCTCTCCCCTTGTGGGAGAGGGTGGCGCCTCACGAAGTGAGGCGACGGGTGAGGGGTATCTTACCGCGCGCCGAGCTTTGCAAGGAGATCCTCCAACACAGAAGCGGGCTGTTGCAGCACGTCATTGTTCCAGTAGCGGGCGATTGAGAAACCTTCAGCGGAAAGTGCTGCGTCTCGAACTGCGTCGCGCTGCGATTCCGCGTGCTGACTGCCGTCGATCTCGATCACGAGGCGTTTCTCGAAGCAGACGAAATCGAGGATGTAGTTCTCGATCGGGACCTGTCGGCGGAATTTGTAAGCCGATAGCCGGCGATCCCTCAGCAATCGCCACATAGCCGCTTCCGCGTCCGTAGGCTCGTGCCGCATGTTCTTCGCGAACTGGCGAAGATGATTGGCAATCGGCCGATGATGCGGGTCATTCGGCATCGGGTGTTCATTCTGAAAGGTGTTGGGGCGCGGTGCCTTCACCCTCTCCCCTTGCGGGAGAGGGTGCCGACGCGAAGCGGCGGCGGGGGAGGGGTTGCCTCCACATAGAAGGTGCCGCGAGAGGACCCCTCACCCGAGTGATGTCTTGGCCGATAGCGGAGATGCCCTCTCCCGCAGGGGGAGAGGGCGCATCAACGAGCATCGCGTTCGATTCTAAAGGCAGTCTCCGCCGGGAAGGGACCACGCCCCTCACACCCGCATCGGCATCAGCACGTAGAGCGCGCTCTTGTCGTCGCGGTCTTGCACCAGGGTCGGCGAGCCGGGGTCGGCGAGCTTCAGGACGGCCACGTCGCCTTCGATCTGGGCGGCGATGTCGAGCAGGTAGCGGGAGTTGAAGCCGATATCGAGGGCGTCGGAGGCGTATTCGACCTCGAGCTCTTCGGTCGCGCTGCCTGAATCCGGGTTGGTCACCGACAGCACCAGCTTGCCGGCCGACAGCGACAGCTTCACCGCGCGGCCGCGCTCGCTGGAGATGGTCGAGACGCGATCGACCGCGTTCTCGAAATCCTTCTTGTCGACGACGAGCTCCTTGTCGTTGTTCTGCGGGATGACGCGGCCGTAATCGGGGAAGGTGCCGTCGATCAGTTTCGAGGTCAGCACGACGTTGCCGATCGTGAAGCGGATCTTGGCCTGCGACAGCTCGATCGTCATCTCTGCCTCGGTGTCCTCGATCAGGCGCTGCACCTCGCCGACGGTCTTGCGCGGCACGATCACGCCGGGCATGCCCTCGGCGCCCTTGGGCTGCACCAGGTCGAGCTGGGCGAGGCGGTGACCATCGGTCGCGACGCCGCGCAGGGTTGCGGCCTTGGGCGTGCCGGCGGCGTGCAGATAGATGCCGTTGAGGTAGTAGCGCGTCTCCTCGGTCGAGATCGCGAACTGGGTACGGTCGATCAGCCGCTTGACGTCCTTGGCGGCGAGCGAGAACGAATGCGACATGTCGCCGGCGGCCAGGTCCGGGAAATCGTTCTCTGGCAGCGTCTGCAGGGTGAAGCGCGAGCGGCCGGCACGGATCGCCAGCACCGCGCGGTCGCCGTCCGCCTCCAGCACGATCTGGGATCCGTCGGGCAGCTTGCGCACGATGTCGTAGAACATGTGCGCCGGCACGGTGGTGGAGCCGGCCGTCGCGGTTTCCGCCGGCAGCGTCTCCGTCACCTCGAGGTCGAGGTCGGTCGCCTTCAGCGACAGTTTCGCGTTCTCGGCGCGCACCAGCACGTTGCCGAGGATCGGGATCGTGTTGCGGCGCTCGACCACGCGGTGGACATGGCCCAGCGACTTCAACAGTTGCGCGCGTTCGACCGTAACCTTCATTGCACTACTCGCCCGATCCCCAAGGAAAACACAGCGTTGAGAAGGCCGGGCGGCGGGACGCGCGCCACGGCACCGAAGACCCCGACCAAGCCGGATCATCCAGCCGATATGACCAAAGCTGTCAGGGCCGCACAAGGTGGCCCGGATGGCCCACGGATTCAAGGGATGGAGGGCAGTTCCCCCACGATTTACCGCCCGGAACGAAGACCGCCGCCCGGGCAAGCCGGAGCGGCGGGAGAATGGCGGAAGCCTGGGCCTTTATTCCTGAAGCTGGCGCTTCAGCGACTCCACTTCCTCGGAGAGCGCGGTATCCTTGGAGACCAGTGCCTCGATCTTGCGCACCGCATGCAGCACGGTGGTGTGATCGCGTCCGCCGAAGCGGCGGCCGATCTCCGGCAGCGAGCGCAGTGTCAGCGTCTTGGCGAGATACATCGCCACCTGGCGCGGGCGGACCACATTGGCGGTGCGGCGCGAGGAGAGCAGGTCGGAGCGGCTCACATTATACTGCCGCGCCACCACGCGCTGGATGTCCTCGATCTTGATCCGCTTGGGCTCCTGCGGCCGGACCAGGTCGCGGACCTCGTGCTCCGCCATCTCCAGCGTCACCGGACGGTTGTTGAGCTTGGAATGCGCGAGCAGACGGTTGATCGCGCCTTCGAGGTCGCGGCCGTTATGGGTGATGGTGCGCGCCAGATAAAGCAGCACCTCCTCGGGCACCTCGAACGTCGCATGATGGGCGCGGGCCGCTGCGACGCGCGACTTGAGAATGCCGTGGCGCAGCTCCTCGCCGAGCGAGCCCATCTCGACCACGAGCCCGCCCGCGAGCCGCGAGCGCACGCGATCGTCGAGGCTTTCGAGATCGGACGGCGGACGGTCGGCTGCGATCACGACCTGGCGGCCGGCGTCGATCAGCGCATTCAGCGTGTGGCAGAACTCGGCCTGGGTCGACTTGCCCTGCAGGAACTGGAGATCGTCGATCACGAGCACGTCGATGCCGCGCAACGCTTCCTTGAACGCCAGCGCGGTCTGCGTCTTCAGCGCAGCGACGAAGCCGTACATGAATTTTTCGGCCGTGAGATAAAGCACCTTGCGCTCGCTGCCGGAGTTGCCGGCCCAGGTCACCGCCTGGAGCAGATGCGTCTTGCCGAGGCCGACGCCGGCATGGATGTAGAGCGGGTTGAACATGACGGGATCGCCGCGGCGCCCTTCGGCGACCTGGCGGGCAGCAGCATGTGCCAGCGTGTTGGAGCGGCCGACGACGAAGCTCGCGAAGGTCAGGCGCGGATCGAGCGGCGAGCCGCCGAGCGCGTCGTGGTTGGCCGAGACCGGCGCGGTCGCGGTCGAGCGCAATTCCGGCGTCGGCGCGCGGCGTGCTTCGATCGGCGCCGGCGTTTCCTTCGGCTGCGCGGCCGGGCGCACGGCGGATCGGACCGTCAGGTCGATGCGATGCACCTCCGGCATCTCGGCCTGCCAGCACGACAGCACGCGCTCGGCATAGTGGGCCTGGATCCAGCTCTTCAGGAACCGCGTCGGCACCGAGAGCCGCACGCTCTCGTCCTGCACGCCTTCCAGATCCATGCGTGCAAACCAGCTCGTGTACACGTCCTCGCCAACGCTCGAGCGCAGCCGACCCTTCACGCGTGACCAGCGATCCTGTTCCATTGTCATCGTCAGAAAACTTCTCTTGAGAGATATAGTTGCGTTGTGAGCGCCATGCAGGGTCCCTGCCACGGCCCTGAACTGGCGCGACCTCGAGCGATTCCATCGTCTGGCATGGCTCGACCGTTCGGCGCGAGCGCCGCGGGTCAGATCAGCGATGTCGGAGATGGAGGGGTCGCGAGGTCAGCGCGTACTCGGCGCTCCGTCGCACGCGGGAGGCTGGAGATCAGACGGAGCTGGAACGGCATCGTTGGAATAGGAAACGTGCTTCAATACCGCGTTGAGTCCGTAAGACATGATACCTCCCCGTCCTGCCGTGATCACTCACGACAAGGTCCTGCGTGTCCTGAAGACAACCGCGCCGTACTCCTGTCGCGGATGCCTGCCCAATGTACTAGTCGTCCGCTCGGCTTCGCCGCCTTGCGTGCCGGGGTAGCGTTGCGATGTCTCTCCTGTGCGCGCTTGGCGCGAGCGGGAAGATCCCGCTTGGAGACATTCAGACAAAGAGCTACCATTCCCATATTGCTATGGGTTTTGAACCGCCATCGCTTGTTGAAGCGTCGCCTACGTGCACACCGCCGCCGATTTGCACGCTCGCCCCGTTTCCTAAACCGCGCTGGTCTGAAGATCGTGGGCGCCGCTGACGACCTAAGGAATACACTAAGCGGAAAGACTCGCAACGAATTGATTCACTGTTGAGCCACCAAAAAAACTTGACGTCGGTTAACGCCGCGCGCGAGTTGTTCACAGGCCGCAAGGTATGTTTTTGAATCCGTGCACAGAATCGAGAAGGCCGCGCATCGTGTGACAATTCTCAGTCACCGCCGACTTTTTTTCAAAAAACCGTCACGCGCCCGACGTGCGGACGTATTTTCCAAGTGCTTGTCGCTGCTATGTTGATAAGTGATTATTGAGTCATCGGTTTTCGAGACTCGTTTTGCAGGGTAACTCCAGCGCCACACGCGTTCCGGTGAATTCACGGTGTGCAGAACTCTCGTCGGCCGCCGCTTCAATTCGAGCTCGCAGCACAGGGGTTTTGCAACGCAGTGAAGTTTCCACTGTTGCAGAATGTCGGCAGGTAGAAGTACGGAAGAAGAATAACGCAGCAAATCGCCCAAGCGAGCATCAGGCCTGGCGCGACTGCTTGCCTGCATATGACAGTCAACAAAAAAGCCCGGCGCGATGCCGGGCTATTTGACGCGCTGACCGGATCGACCGATCAGATGAGAGCCGCGAGATGATTTGGCGAAATCACTTCGCGAGCTTGGCGATCTGCGCGGTGAGGCGCGAGACTTTGCGGCTGGCGTTGTTCTTGTGAATGATGTTGCGCTGGGCGGCGCGCATCAAGGCGGGTTCGGCAGTCGCGAGTGCCTTCACGGCAGCGGCGCGATCGCCGCTCTTGATGGCTTCCTCGACGGTGCGCACGGCACCGCGCATCTGGGTGCGGCGCGACTTGTTGACTGCGGTGCGGCGGGCGATCTTGCGCGTCGCCTTCTTGGCGGAAGTGGTATTGGCCATGGTCTCAATGTCCTTTGCGGGTACCGGTCGCGTCTTGGTCGGGTAGCGCCGGCTTGCTTGACCGCGTAATCGACGCTCGGATTTAGGGTGTTCGGTTGCTGGGCCGTTCCCGGAACATGAGCGACGGCCTTGCGGCTGTCTCTGAGGCTCCAAAGAGTTTCAAGCCCAAGAGAGTCTTGAAGCTCAAGGCGCCTGCAACTGCTCAAAGAACAGCGGCGGCAGGATTGCGCCCACCGCCAGTCGGCGCCCTTATAGTCAGGGTCTTCGGCACCGTCAACGCTTTCGGGAGCTGGAAATCCTGCCTTTGGCGGCTTGGCGCGCGCCCTAACGCCCTGAAGAGGTTGAATTTCTGCCGTCGCCCGGTTATTGGCTGGCAACGTTCCGAAAAGGTTGTCCGATCGGACGACCATCGCAGGTGAGGCATGATCCGCGGCTTTTTCCGACTGATTGGGCTCTTGCTGCTCGCCGGCGGGTTCATCTTCATGGTCTATGATGGCGCCCGCTGGGTGGCCGACCAGACCCTCCAGTTCACCCGGTTCGGCCAGTTCTGGAACGACATCAATCAGGCCAGCCAGGCGGCATTCCGCACCTGGGTCGAGGCCAAGGCGCCCTGGCTATGGACCTCGGTGATCCGCCTCGTGCTGGATCAGCCGGTCTTCGCCGTCCTAGGCATTCTCGGCATCCTGCTGATGATCCTGTTCCGGCCGCGCAAGCCGTTGATCGGCTATTCCCGGGATTGATCTTCAATTCCGCCGGGATTGATCTCAATCTATCGCCGGGACTGAGCCCTCCGAGCTGGCAGCCGCGTAACACGGCTGCCCCTTGCTGCGTAGATGCCTATATTCCCACCTGATCGCGAGCGCGCCGCCTGAGTGTCTGGCTCACGCGACGGACAGCTCGTCTCGGAGATCCGTCATGCTGTTCATGCGCAAGACCACCGCATTGCCGAGCGCAACCGAAGCGCTGCCGGGCCGTGCACAGGCCATCCCCACCGCGACCACCCATTTCGTCAACGGCGCCAAGCTCAAGCCGCCTCATCCGGCCGGTCTCGAGCAGGCGGTGTTCGGGCTCGGCTGCTTCTGGGGCGCCGAGCGCAAGTTCTGGGAGCTTGGTGACGGCGTCCACGTGACTGCCGTCGGCTACGCCGGCGGTCACACGCCGAACCCGACCTATGAGGAAGTCTGCTCGGGCCGCACCGCTCATACCGAAGTGGTGCTGGTCGTGTTCGATCCGAATAAGATCTCCTACGACAAGCTCCTGAAGACGTTCTGGGAGAGCCACAATCCGACGCAGGGCATGCGTCAGGGCAACGATATCGGAACGCAATATCGAAGCGCGATCTACACCTATTCAGATGCACAGAAGAAAGCGGCCGAGGAATCCAAGGCGCTCTACCAGAAGGCGCTTGCTGCAAAAGGCCTTGGTGCCATCACGACCGATATCGCGCCCGCAGGCGCGTTCTACTTCGCCGAGGACTATCACCAGCAATATCTGGCGAAGAATCCGGCCGGCTATTGCGGCCTGGGCGGCACCGGTGTGTCCTGCCCGATTGGCGTCGGTGTGAGCGCGTAAGTCGGCTCCGGGCTCGCCGCACCTCTCCCGCTTGCGGGAGAGGTCGCATCGCATCGTGAGATGCAATGCGGGTGAGGGTTCTTTCCTCCAGGGGATAGTCCCTTTGGGGAGATGCCCTTTCCCCAACCCTCTCCCGCAAGCGGGAGAGGGGCGCACCGCCCTGCTTGCAGAGCAGCCTCACTCAACGCTTTATTAACCATAACCGGTGCATCACTGAAGCTGTCTCGTTTCGAGGGATAGGTCCGGTGCCGGTTGCACGCGCGTTTCGATGGTCGAACTTGGCGTCCTTGGCAGCGTCCGCCGCGCTTGCCCTTGGCGGCTGCGTGCAGACGACCGGTCCCGTCGCGGTGATGCAGCCGCGTCCCGATCTCGACTCCATGGCCTATGGCCAGCCTTACAATGCGCCGCAGCCGGTCGTCGTTGCCAACAACGGCGGTGGCGCCATCGCGGCGCTGAGCAACTCCTTTGCAGCTTCGCCCGCACCCATGCCGGTCGGCTACTCCGCGCCCATGACGGTGCGCCAAGGCGCATCCTATCATCTCGACGCCGGCGACAAGCTTCGCGTCGTCGTCTACGGCCAGGAAGGTCTCACCAACAGCTATGCGATCGACGCCGGCGGCTCCATCACCATGCCGCTGATCGGCGCGGTGCCGGCGCGCGGCCGCACCACGGCGGGGCTGGCCGGCGAGATCGCCGCGCGCCTGCGCAACGGCTACATCCGCGAGCCTTCGGTGGCGGTGGAGATCGAGACCTATCGTCCCTTCTTTATCCTCGGCGAGGTCCTCGCGCCCGGCCAGTATCCTTACGTGCCGAACATGACCGTCGAGAGTGCGGTCGCCATCGCCGGCGGCTTCTCGCCGCGCGCCAAGCGCGACATGGTCACCGTCACGCACAGCGAGAACGGCGCCTCGATGCGCGCCGTGGTGCCGCTCGGCACGCCCCTCGCCCCCGGCGACACCGTGTTCGTCGGCGAGCGCTGGTTTTAAGGTTTCAGATCGCCTGTCACCTTCGTCATTCCGCGGTCGCGCTGCGCACGCCCCGGAATGACGGCCGGAGCGAGCGTGTCCGCCTATCTCAAATGCTTCGCGAAGAACGCCATGCTGCGCGGCCAGGCGACGTCGGCGCTGGCCTTGTCGTAGCTGGCGCGCTCGTCGCAATGGAAGCCGTGCTGGGCACCCGGATAGACGAAGACCTCCACATCCGGCCGCTTCGACTTGATGGTCTCCACGTCGGTCAAGGGGATGCCGGCATCCTTCTCGCCGAAGTGCAGCTGCGTCGGCGCCTTCGGCGTCTCGTCGGCAAAGCGCACCACCGCGCCGCCGTAATAACCGATCGCGGCCTTCAGCCCCGAGAGCCGCGTTGCCGCGAGGAAGGCGATGCTGCCGCCGAGACAGAAGCCGATGATGCCGACGGGGCCGACGCTCCTCGCGGCATCGATCGCGGCTTGCGTGTCGCGCAGCATCGCGGCCCAGTCCGGATTGGCGACGAACTTGCGGGCCTCCGCAATCTCGTCGGGCGAATAGCCCGACTGGAAGTTCGGCGACGTCCGGTCGAAGATCGACGGTGCGATCGCGACATAGCCCTCCTTGGCGAGGCGGTCGCAGACCGAGCGGATGTGGTGATTGACCCCGAAGATCTCCTGGATCACCACGACGGCGCCCTTCGCGCTGCCTGCGGGATCAGCGCGATAGGCGCCGAGCTGGAAATTGTCGGAGGCCGTCAGCTTGATGTCCTGTCCCACGGGGTATCCTTCCAGTTGTTACGAACCTGTCTCTTTCCCCTCATCCTGAGGAGCGCGCACCTGCGCGCGTCTCGAAGGATGTAAGGCCGAGACGGCAGAGCCGGGCCTTCATCATCGAGACGCTTGCTGCGCAAGCTCCTCAGATGAGGGGCGGCACCTCACTCCCACATCCAGTTCTCGCCGTAATCCTCCTTCCATCCTGCCAGCCGTCCATGACGGAACTGCAGGAACAGGCGGTGGCGGTGGGGAAGCAATCCGCTGCCGCCGATGTTGCGCAGCGCGAGATAGATTTCGTTGCCGGGACGGCCACGCACATATTGAAGGGGCTGGCCGAGGGCACGCGCGGTCTCTCCGGCATCCATGCCGAAGGCGAGCGGCGTGTTGTTCGACAAGGTCGTGACGAAGGGCTGGCGCGGCGGCATGGCGCCGAACGGTTCGGCCTGCGCAGATATCGACAGCAACGTCGCGCCCGCTGCCAGTATCGCCCGCTTCATCGCCAATGCCCTTGCTTGATCGACCTATGCCGGCAAGTTCTTCAGGAAAGGCACGACCGCGTCAACAAAAGCCTGGGGCTGGTCGATGTTGACGGCGTGCCCGGCCGCGGGGATCACGACCTTTTGTGCGCCGGGGATCTTGGCCGCCATGTAGTCGGACGCCGCGAGGAACGGCGTGTCGTCGGCGCCGACCACGATCAGGGAGGGCACCTTGATTTCGGGGAGCAGCTCGATCACGCGCGCATCGCGCTGGGTCAGCATGCCGCGCGCAGCGAGCGCGAGACCCTTGGCGTCGCGATGGCTGGCGGTGGCGCGCTCGCGCGTCGCCGCCTTCAGGACATCGAGACCTTCGCGATCGAGCCTGTCGGCAGTGGCAAGTGCCCTTGCGTTCCAGGTCTCGCGTGCGTCGTCCTTCTTGAAACCGGGGCCGGTGTCGATGATCAAGAGCGCGCGGGTGCGCTCCGGATGCGCGCGGTAGAACGCCAGCGACATGTAACCGCCGAGCGAGAGTCCGCCGATGATGGCGCGCTCTGCGCCGACCGCATCGAGGATCGCCGCCATGTCGCCGACCGTGAGCGCTTCGCTGTACGCGCCGGGATCGTCGGGATAATCGGACTGGCCGTGTCCGCGCATGTCCCACAAGATCAGCCTGTGGTCTTTCGCGAGCGCCTCGATCTGCTCATGCCACATCGCCGATGTCGAGGAATAGCCATGGGTCAGCAGCAGCGGTGGCCCCTCGCCATGAACCTCGTAGTGGATTCCGACGCCGTCCCGATCGATCCTCGGCATTGCTTCCGCCCTTCTTTTCTCGCCGCGACACCGCTGGACCTTCTCCCACAAGGGAGAAGGGACGTGCCCGCGGCGGCGGTTGTACTCTAACGCGCCAAGTTACCTCAAAGAAACTGCCTCGATACGATGGCACGCATGTTCGCCAACGCTCTCTGTTGCGTCCAGTCGCTGCATCAAGCCCCGCTCTTGCAATGCACAACCTGTCCGCGCCGCGTTGCTTTCGACTCGTTCCAATTTGCATTTGCCTCCGCGCCTGAACGCGATCATTCTCGCGGGCAAGGCTGACGCCAGCCCGGTGGGCGTCCGCCGTACAAGTCGCCGCCGTAAGCGGCTTCATGCACCGGCAGGGGAAGACGCCTATGCCAACACTCACCATCAACGGGCGGAGTCTGTCCGTGGATGCGGCGAACGACACGCCGCTCCTCTGGGCGATCCGCGAGCAATTGCAGATGACCGGCACCAAGTTCGGCTGCGGTGCCGGGCTGTGCGGGGCCTGCACCGTGCACGTCAACGGCGAAGCCGTGCGCTCGTGCCAGACCATGGTCGGCGATGTCGCCGGCAAGAAGATCACCACCATCGAAGGCCTTTCCGCCAAGGGCGATCATCCCTTGCAGAAGGCGTGGATCGCCGAGCAGGTGCCGCAATGCGGCTATTGCCAGTCCGGGCAGATCATGCAGGCAGCCTCGCTGCTCGCCAGGAATCCCAACCCGACCAAGGAGGAAGTGGTCGCGCATATGGACGGCAATCTCTGCCGCTGCATGACCTATTCGCGAATCCAGAAGGCGATCATGCGCGCCGCATCCGAGATGCGTACCGCGTCCGCCACCTCCGGCGAGCGGAGGCCCACATGAACGAGCACGTGAAGAACGTCGTCCCCGCGACGACCGATCTCAGCCGCCGCTCCTTCCTGGTCGGCACCGCCGCGACCGGCCTCGTGCTCGGCTATGCCGCGCTGCCCGGCATCGATGCTGCGGCTGCCGCGGCACCGGCCAGTTTCGAGCCGAGCGTGTGGTACGCGATCTCGCCGGACGGTCTCGTCACCGTGACCTGCGGCAAGGCCGATATGGGCCAGCACATCGCCTCCACCATGGCGCAGCTCGTCTGCGAGGAGCTGGGCGCGAAATGGAGCGACATGCGCGTATCGCTCGCCTCCAACGACCCCAAGTTCAACGATCCCGTCCTGGGCGCGCAGATCACCGGCGGCAGCTGGTCGACCATGATGAATTTTGATGCCATGAGCCGCGCGGGCGCCGCCGGCCGCATGGCACTGACGGAAGGTGCGGCCGCCGCAATGGGCGTGCCGGCGTCGGAGCTCGTGGTGCGCGATTCCATGATCGTGCATCCGAAATCGAAGAAGCAGATGTCGTTCGCCGAGATCGTCAAGAGCGGCAAGGCGACCAAGACCTTCACGCCCGATGAGCTGAAGGCGATCAAGCTGAAGACGCCCGACCAATACACCATGATCGGCGTCTCGGTGCCGCAGCTTGATATTCCCTCCAAGACCAACGGCACGGCCAAGTACGGCATCGATGTGATGCTGCCCGGCATGGCCTATGGCGCGTTGGTCACGCCGCCGGTGCGGTTCGGCGCCACCGTGAAATCGGTCGACGACAGCGCGGCGAAGAAGGTGCCGGGCTTCATCAAGGCAGTCACGCTCGACGACAAGACCGGCACGACGTCGGGATGGGTCGTCGCCGTCGCCAGCACCTACGCCAACGCCAGGAAGGCGGCGCAGGCGCTGAAGATCGCCTATGACGCGGGTCCGAACGCCAAGGTGTCGAGCCAGTCACTGCTCGACGAAGCCAAGCGGCTTCAGAAGCTCGAGGATTCCGGCCAGTTCTTCGTCAAGGACGGCGATCCCAATGCAGCCTTCGGGTCGGCGGCCAAGGTGGTGGAGGCCGAGTACACCACCAGCATCAACATCCACGCGCCGCTGGAGCCGATGAACGCCACCGCGGAGTTCAGGGGCGACATCCTGCACGTCTATTCCGGCAACCAGTTCGCGACGCGCTCCGGCGCGATCGCCGCAGGTGCGGCTGGGATCGATCCGAAGTTCGTGGTCATGCATCAGCATTGGCTTGGCGGCGGCTTCGGCCGGCGTCTCGATGCCGACATGATGATTCCCGCCGTGCAGGCGGCCAAGGCGGTCGGCAAGCCGGTCAAGGTGATCTACTCGCGCGAGAACGACATGACGATGGATTTCTCGCGTCCGCTCACCTACCAGAAGGTCAAGGCCGGCGTGGACGGCGACGGCAAGCTCATTGCGATCAGCCACGACGTGGTCTCGGCCTGGCCGACCGCGCGCTGGGGAATCCCCGATTTCCTGACGCCCTCGGTCGACAAGAAGGGGCCGCTTGATTCCTTCACGGTGAACGGGGCGGACTTCTTCTACACCGTGCCCAACCATTATGTGCGCGCGATCAAGAACGAACTCGCGCACAACGCCACGCCGTCCGGCCAGCTCAGGTCGGTGGCGCCGGGCTGGACCTTCTGGGCGGTCGAAAGCATGATCGACGAGATCGCGGCCGCGACCGGCAAGGATCCGGCGCAATTCCGCATCTCGCTGCTCGACGGCGCCGGCAAGAACGACGGCGGCGCGCAGCGGCTGCGCAACACGCTGCTCGCCGCGATGGGGCTGTCGGGCTACGGCACCAGGCAATTGCCGAAAGGCGAGGGCATGGGCGTTGCCTGCGTGTCGTCGCAGGAGCGCGCCAGCGCGAGCTGGACGGCCTGCGTCGCTCATGTCGCTGTCGCGCCGTCGGGCGCGGTGACCGTGAAGAAGCTCACGGTCGCAACCGACGTCGGCACCCAGGTGCATCCCGACAACATCCGCGCCCAGGTCGAGGGCGCGGCGCTGTGGGGCCTGTCGCTGGCGATGTACGAGAAAGCGACGCTCAAGGACGGTGGCATCGAGCAGACCAATTTCGATGGCTATACGCCCTTGCGCATGAGCCAGACGCCCGAGATCGCGGTGGCCGTGATCGCCAACGGCGAGAAGGCAACCGGGGTCGGCGAGCCCGCGGTGACGGTGGTCGCCCCCGCCATCGGCAACGCCATCTTCAACGCCTCAGGCGCCCGCGTCCGGGCGCTGCCGATCACGGCAGAGGCGGTGAAGGCGAGCATGAGGGCGTAAGGCTGATGAAGGCTGCTTGAGACGATCCGCCGGAGGGCCAACCTCCGGCGGATTGTTCTTTGGCGCGGTGACAGTCCCACCCTCACTGTCATGCTCCGCGAAAGCGGGGCATCCAGTACGCCGCGGCCTTTCGGGTCCAGCCGTGCCAGCTCGGCGTATTGGGTCGCCCGGTCAAGCCGGGCGACGACAGCGGAGGGTGTGCCGAGAGCATCCAAAATTCCCCTTTGTTATCAGTGCCAGTTCTACTGTGCATGGGGTTGTTTTCGCGCCTTGGTTCGGACCCCCTGCTGCGGGACCAGAATTCCCTAAAATTGAGCACAATCCCCCAAGGTTCCATTGAGCACGCCTCTTAAGACCCGGAGAACCTGATCCGTCTTAGGCTGCTGGCAAATCCCGTCCCGTGCCTTGGGGAAGTCATGAACGCCGCAGCCAAACCCGCCGCCAAACGTCGGCTTCTTCTCGCCTCCGATCGCAGCGACGGAAGCAGCGAGCTCGCCAGCATTCTGACGGCGGTCGGCGACGTCTCCACGGTGAAGACGGAAGACATCCCCGCCCAGCCGGCGCGCGATCTCTCCGGCCTCGTCGTCGACATCAACCTGCGCTCGCCCGATAGCGTGCAGCGGGTTCGCAACAAGCTGCGCGGCGATGCCTACCGTTCGATGCCGCGGCTGTTCGTGCTCGCGGACGCCCTGCATCATGGCACCATGCAGGCCTGGGCGCTGGGGGCCACCGATACCATCTCGCGGCCGCTTCAGGCCGAGGCCATCCTGCAGCGCATTCGCGCCGCCTTCCCGGACACCGCCGCCTATGACGCGACCGATCGCGGCAAGACGCTCAACCGCGGCGTCGAGGCGGCGCACGCGGTGCTCACCAAGATGTTCGAGAAGCTGCCGCTCGGGGTGCCGCTGACCTTCGACGACGTCATTGCAGCCGAGAGCAAGATCCTGAAGGCGATCAAGCATTCCTCGCTGCGCGAATGGCTCACCACGGTCGGTTGCCACCATGTCGGCAGCTATCGTCATTGCCTGTTCGTCACCGGCTTCGCGGTCGCCTTCGCCCAGCATCTCGGCATGCGCGAGGACGACCAGCGCCGCCTGACCCGCGCCGCGCTGCTGCACGATGTCGGCAAGGCCTTCGTTCCGGCCTGGCTGCTCGACAAGCCGGGCAAGCTCACCGACGAGGAGATGGCCGAGGTCCGCCAGCATCCGCGGCGCGGCTATGAGGCGCTTGCCGAGCAAGGCGGTTTCCCGCCGGAAATGCTCGACGTCGTGCTGCATCATCACGAATTCCTCGACGGCTCCGGCTATCCGAACGGCCTGTCGTCGAACCAGATCAGCGACATCGTGCGCCTCACCACGATCGTCGATATCTACGCCGCGCTGGTGGAGAAGCGCGCCTACCGCATGCCCTTCACCCACTCTCGCGCCTTCACGATGATGGAAGGCATGGGCGGCAAGCTCGATCAGCAGCTGCTGCAGGCGTTCCGGCCGGTGGCACTGGGATCGTTCTGACAATCTAATCCGTCATTCCGGGGCGCACGAAGCGCGAACCCGGAATCTCGAGGTTCCGGGTTCGATGCTTCGCATCGCCCCGGAACGACTGTGGCTACCCCAGCATCTTCCGAAGCTCCGCCTTCGCCACCTTCTCCAGCGTGGAACGGGGCATGTCGTCGACGAGCCTGATCTCGCGCGGCACCTTGAAGTCGGCGAGGCCTGCGCGGCAGGCCGCCATCACACGATCATGCAGATCCGGCGCAGCGCCCGCGACGCCGCCCTGCGGGATGATGAAGACGACAGGCACCTCGTCCAGCATCGGATGCGTCTTCGCCACTACGGCCGCCTCGCGCACGCCAGGCACCACCGCGATCACCTGCTCGATCTCGGAGGCCGCGACGTTCTCGCCGCCGACCTTCAGCATGTCCTTGGCGCGGTCGCCGAACTTGATGAAGCCGTTCTGAAGCCGCTCGACCCGATCGCCCGTGAGGAAGAAGCCGTGCTCGTCAAAGCTCTCGCGCGTCGCCTTCTCGTTGTGCAGGTACTCGGCGAACAGCGACAGACCGGGAATACCCTTGATCGCGAGATTGCCGGTGCCGCCGACTTCCGTCGGCCGGCCGTCGTCGTCGGTGATGCGGATCTGATATTCCGGCGCGGCCCGGCCGATCGACATCGGGATGTTGGGCTGGTCGATCTCGCCGACGATGCCGTGGGTGATGGTTTCGGTCATGCCCCACCAGCCGATCATCTTGATGCCGAAGGCGGCGAAGGCCGGCGGCTCGTTGATCGCCGTGCCCCACAGCCGGAACTTGTGGTCGTTCGGGATCTCCTGCTCGAGCAGCGCTTTCATGCAGAACGGGATCGTGGAGGTCCAGGTCGCGCCGTGCTCGCGCGCGACGCTCCAGAACCGGCTGGCGGAGAAGCGCGGTTGGATCACGCAAGTCGCCCCGACCCACAGCGTCGCCAGCATGGAGTAGGCCAGCGCATTGGTGTGGAACAGCGGCAGATAGGTCTGGTGCACGTCGCTCGCATGCAGATCCTCATGCGCGGCATTGATCTTGGCGCCCCACAGCGCATTGGCATGGGTCCACAGCACCGCCTTCGGCCGCGACGTCGTTCCCGACGTGTATTGCACGCTGCACGGCGCCAGCGGATCAGTCGCGCGCCTGGGTCGGTCGGCGCTGTCGGCGAACAGGGATTCGAAACTGTCACCGCGCGAGACCGCTTGCGCCGGCGCAGCGCCTGCGTCATGCGCGATCACCGCCATCCATCGGATGTTGCGGCAGTTCTGCGCAACGAGGTCCGCATAGGACGGCTGCGTGATCGCGGCGACCGCGCCGCAATGATCGGCAAAGTACTCGATCTCGGCCGGCGCCGACCGCGTGTTGGTGGTGACCGCGATCGCCCCTAATTCGACACAGGCAAACCAGGCCAGCATCGCCTCGATGCAATTGTCGAGATGAATGAGCACGTATTGGCCCGGCTTGACGCCGCGCCTGGCCAGCCCCGCCGCGAGCGCACCGACCCGCTCGTGAAATTCGCCGTAGCTCCAGCGTCGCGCCGGCGCGTCGAACGGAGCCCAGATCAGGAACGGATGATCACGCCGGACCTCGGCGCGCAGCTTGAGCAGCCAGGGCACGTCGAGCCCGTCGAACGGGCTCACGATTCCGGCGGCGGTCTGTTGAACTGGCATGGCTCCTCCCGGTGCGGCCCTGCATCTTGCTGCGGGCTGTCTATCGATTATTGCGTCTTCCTGCCACCGGATGGCCCGGGGCGCAATCGCGGGGCACACCCTATCTCCCCCGTCATTGCGAGGAGCCCTTGCGACGAAGCAATCCAGCCTCGCTCAGCGAAGACAGTCTGGATTGCTTCGCTACGCTCGCAATGACGGTGGGTGGCGCCAGAGTGCCTCAACCCTCGTATGACGATATCTCGATCAAGCTGCCATCCGGATCGCGGCAATAGACCGAGCGCAGCGTGCCGCGGGCGCCTTGTCTCGGGCCCGGCCCGGCCTCGATCGCAACGCCATGTGCCTGCAAATGCGCCACCACCTCATCCGGTGTCGCGGAGGTGAGGAAGCACAGATCCTCGCTGCCGGTAGTCGGGTGGCCGGCGGTGAACCAGTCCACCTTGTCGGCATCGCGTTGCCGGACGTTGATCCTCTGGTTACCGAACTCGAGGAAAGTGCGCGGCGCTTTGCCGCCGCCGGGGTCGAACAGCTTGACTTCCATGCCGAGAATCTTGCGGTACCACTCAGCGGTCACCGCGACATCGCTGACATTGATCACCAGATGATCCAGGGCATGAACCTTGATCGGCATGTCTCATCCTTTCGTCATGACGCGCCCGCGCGCACTTTCCGCCCGCGGCGAGCTTTGTTACAACCGCATCGACGCGACCTTCAAGCCAATCGGCCTTCAAGAACAACACTGGGAGAACCCTCGAGATGATCACTCGCCGTACCGCGCTGGGCCTGCTTGCCGCCAGTCCGCTTGCAGCCACCCCGCTGTCGAAGGCCCTGGCCGCCGATTATCCGGCCCGTCCGGTGAAATGGGTGGTCGGCTATCCGCCGGGCGGGGCCACCGACATCCTGGCGCGGCTGATCGGCCAGCGGCTCTCGGAAAGGCTCGGCCAGCAATTCGTGGTCGAGAACAAGCCTGGCGCCGGGAACAATATCGCGACCGAATCGGTCATCAACGCCGAGCCGGACGGCTACACGCTGCAGCTGGTCAACCCCGCCAACTACATCAACGCCTCGCTCTACAAGAACCTCAAGTTCAACTTCGTGCAGGATATGGCACCGGTCGCCTCGTTCCAGCGCGTGCCGAACGTGATGACCGTGAACAAGGACGTGCCGGCGAAGACTGTCGCCGAGTTCATCGAGTACGTGAAGGCCAACCCCGGCAAGGTGAACATGGCCTCGTCCGGCAACGGCACCTCGGTGCATCTGTCCGGCGAGATGTTCATGGCCATGACCGGCTGCAAGATGCAGCACGTGCCCTATCGCGGCGCCGCTCCCGCGCTCACCGACATGCTCGCCGGCCAAGTGCAGGTGATCTTCGACAACATGCCGTCGGTCATCCAGCACGTCCGCTCCGGCGCGTTGCGCGCCATCGGCGTCACCACCACGGAACGCTCGCCGCAGCTGCCCGACGTGCAGCCGATCGCCGACACCGTGAAGGGCTACGAGGCGAGCGCGCTGTTCGGCATGGGGGCGCCGAAGAACACGCCGAAGGAGATCATCGCCAAGCTCAATGCCGAGGTCAACGCGGTGATCAAGGAGCCCGACATGGCCAAGCGTCTGGTGGAGCTCGGCGGCGAGCCGCGGGCGCAGACGCCCGAGGCGTTCGGCGCGGAGATCAAGGCCGAGACCGAGAAGTGGCGGAAGGTCGTCGAGTTCGCGGGCTTGAAGGTCGAGTAGGCCGGATAGCAACCTGGCGGCCTTGCCGGCGTTCTCCGGAGGAGACCTCATTCGTGAAGCGTCCGGCAAGGAGCACGCAGATGCGCAAGGCAATGCTCGCAATGATCGCGCTGGCTGGATTGGGAGTCGGCAGCGTCGCCGGCACCGGTCCAGCCGCGGCCTATGATTATCCCTGGTGTGCCCAGGGAAGAGGCTACGGTTACCCCGGTGAATGTGCCTACCGGACCCTGCAACAATGTCAGGCGAGCGTGTCCGGGCGGCTGCTGACCTGCGGGATCAATCCGCGCGCGGCGTACAACCAGCAGCGGCCGGTGCGCCGGCATCGGCATGATCACTACGCGCCCTATTAGGGAGGCGACTGGCTCCACGATCCGGAGAAAGTGACTTGACGCGACCTGGCAAACGGGGACGCTCTGTCCTCGTTGCACTGAAGGACGGCTCGTGAGCAGGGTTCAATGCGCTCTGGCGGCGCTGGCCGCCATCTGTCTGCCAGCCTTTGCCGGCCTTACGCCGGCCGCGGCCTGCGACTATCCCTGGTGTGCCCAGGGCGGCGAGTACGACTATCCCGGCGAATGCGCCTACAGCACCTACGAGCAATGCCAGGCCAGCGTGTCGGGCCGGCTGCTGTTCTGCGGTCGCAATCCTCGTTTCGCTTACGGGCTGAATCGGCCGCCTCAGCCGCGGCCGCACCGGCACGTGCGGGCCGTCGCGCCATACTGAGGGAATCACGGCCTACCGCTTGGCATCGGCTTGTCCCGTGCCATTGCATGAGATCAGCATTGTGTAGGCCCGGGCGTTGGCAGCGATCTCGGTGGTTTTCAGTTCGCCCTTCGGCTCTGCGGTCTGGTAGGGCACTACGGAATTGTCGAGGAAGTCACGCAGCGCGCCCGTCTTGATGGCGAAGTTGATGTTCTCGGGGATATTACCGGTCGCGACTGCAATCCGCAGATTGTCGAGTTTTCCCGTGACCACGCCGACGATCTGGCCGGTGGTGTCGAACAGCGGGCCTCCGCTGTTGCCGGGCTGCACGGGCGCGCTGATCTGCAGGAAACGCGAATCGTTCCGCATGCCACTGAGCGAACTCACGATCCCGGTGGTCACGGTGAAGTCAGAGCTCAGCAGTCCGCGGTAGGGAAAGCCGATCGCGACGACCGAGTCGCCAGAGCGTATCGAGCGGTCGCGGATTCGAGCAAAATCTCTGAACGTCGCCGTCGACGGCGCCTGCAGGAGGGCGAGATCGTTGATTGCATCGATCGATACAACGCGCAACGCAACCGCGGCCTCGCCGGTCAGATTGCCCTTGAGGTCGCTGCAGCCGTCGATCACGTGATGGTTCGTGACGACGTGTCCATTGCCGCTGACCACGAACCCAGTACCACTCCTGGACTTGCCGGACTTGCTGGCCGGCGGTGACGCCGCCTTGTCCGCCGTGGCCGCAGGCTTCGCACTGCCCTTTGCGAAATCTCCCGCCTTGTTGAGCCCATCGGCTTTCACCCGCGTGACGCAATTCGCCAGCGCAGCGACCAAGGGCGCCGTCGATGTCAGCACGAATTGGAGCGGCTTGCTGCCATTGGTCGTCACCACCATCAGGCTTGCCTTCTGGAAGGTGCGAGCGACGTTGAGGGGCAGGATGGTCGTCACCATGTTGGGTGCATTGGAGGTCGCGAACAGTCTGGCCTGCTCCTGCCCATCGAAGATGAAGTCGATGGGCGCCGTATCGCCCTTGTTGAAGCGAAAGCTGGGGCTGGCAAAGCTTAGCAGCCATGAGCCTGCCGCATTCTGCGCAACGACGAGACTCACCCCGTTGGCGTAAGGTGCCGTCGCCGCGCAATGGGAGAAGGCGCCCGTCTCATCATTGCTGAAAGCGCCGCCGATCCAGTTGCCGACATTGACGGTTCCGAACGGACCCGCCGCGTTGGCCGCGGAGACACTCACCTGCAAAACGAACGCAACCACAAACGATCTCAGCCACATACCAGCCCCCAGAACGCCCTTGGGTTCATCTTATCCGTCAGGGCGGGGTACGCGCAACCTGCAGTTGTTACTGCAATTTCGATCCGCCCGGCGCGACATTCGGCCTTGCCTTTGCTTTGCCGCGCCATATACTTTGCATTACAAAGTAACCTGCATCCCGCAATGCCGGGGGCGGAACGAGGTTTGGCATTGCCAATGCGCGATCTCGACAAGGCACTTTCCGACATCGTTGCGATCCGCAGCCAGATCGCTGCGGGCACTGCATTCCGCGGGTACGGCCCGGCGACCATGGCGGCGACCGGCGCCGTCGCGCTCATCACCGCGGTCCTGCAATTCTGGCTCTTGGATGATCCCACCGGCGAGCCGCTCGGCTTCTTTCTCGGCTGGTTCGTTGCGGCCGCGCTCTCGGCACTGATGATCGGGATCGAGATGCGCGCGCGCTCGCGCCGTCACCATTCAGGCCTTGCCGATGCCATGATCCATCAGGCGGTCGAGCAGTTCCTGCCGGCCGGCGTTGCCGGCGTGCTGCTCGCGGTCGTGATGTGGAAGTTCGCCAGCGAGACGTTGTGGCTGCTCCCGGGACTGTGGCAGATCCTGGTTTCGCTCGGCATTTTTGCCTCGATCCGCTCGTTGCCGCGCACCGTCGCGCTCGCCGGCGCCTGGTATTTCCTGTCCGGCTTCGCGGTCGTGGTGCTCGCGAGCCAAACCCACACGCTGTCGCCATGGACCATGGGGCTGCCCTTCGTGATCGGGCAGGCGGTGATGGCGGCCATTCTGCATGTCGCGTCCGGAGATGACGATGCCGAAGACTGACAGCGCGCCCTTCTCTTACGAAGGACTCGATCGCGTGATCCACGAGAAGGCGAGGCTCGGCCTGTTGACCTCGCTGATGGCGCATCCCAAGGGGCTTGCCTTCGGCGATCTCAAGCAGCTCTGCGGCCTGACCGACGGCAATCTCAGCCGGCACCTCGCCGTGCTCCAGGAGGCCGGTCTGGTCGAGGTGACCAAGGGCTACGAGGGCAACCGACCGCACACGACCTGCCGCCTGACCAAGGCCGGCCGCCGGCGCTTCCTCGACTATCTCGCCGTGCTTGAGCGGCTGGTGCGCGACGCAGCGAAAGCCGCCGGCCGCGAGGCGCCGCCGCTCGGGCGCCTCGGCATCGCATCGACCTGATCATCCCCCTTTTTTGCCCGGAGACTTTGTAATGCAAAGTGAAACAACGTCCCGCCACGAGAAGCTTCATGTCGGCATCATCATGGACGGTAACGGCAGATGGGCGACGCGGCGCGGCCTGTCGCGCGTGCGCGGCCATGAGGCGGGCGTCGAGACCATCCGCCGGATCGTCGAGGCAGCACCCAAGCAGGGCATCGGCGCACTGACGCTTTACGCGTTCTCCACCGACAATTGGCGCAGGCCGAAGGCCGAGGTCGCCGCGCTGATGACCTTGCTGCGCTTCTACCTCGCCAACGAGGTGCAGAGCCTGGTCAAGAACGGCGTGCGTCTCACCGTTATCGGCCGCCGCGATCGCTTGCCTGAGGGCATCGCCACCGCGATCACCCGCGCGGAGGAGGCCACCGCCGATGGTGGCACGCTGCATTTGCGCATCGCCGTCGATTATTCCGCGCGCGACGCCATCCTCAATGCCGCGGCAAAGGCGGCTGCGCTCACCAGCCTCACCCGCGAAGCCTTCTCCCAGCTCGTCACCGGCGAGGCCGGCCTGCGCGATGTCGATCTCATCATCCGCACGTCCGGCGAGAAGCGTCTATCGGACTTCCTGCTCTGGGAGGGTGCCTATGCCGAGCTGCACTTCACCGAGCGGATGTGGCCCGAATTCGACGCAGGTGATCTTGCCGAGGCGCTCGCCGCCTTCCATGGCCGCGAGCGCCGCTTCGGCGGCCTGCGGGCGATCGTGCCGGAGGAGGTGCCTTCGCTCTCTCGGGTGTGATGTCGCGGCCGCCGCGGCCACGTTGATTTGCCGCGTGGCACGGATCGTGCTCTAGTCTCTCGCGATGGAGTGTCCGCAGCGATGGGAGCTTCGCAAGATGCGCGCGGTTCTGGATTATTGCACCGGCGGAACGGAACGGCAGCTTGCCGCCGGCACGACAATCGTCGCAGAGGGCGGCACCACCGGCCATCTCTACGTGCTGATGCAAGGCAGGCTCGAGGTGCTCAAGGGCGAGATGGTGGTCGCCACCGTCACCGAACCCGGCGCCGTGCTGGGTGAAATGTCCGTGCTGCTCGGCCAGCCGCATACGGCAACGGTGCGAGCCTGCTCCGACGCAGTCGTCTACGAATTCGAGGATGCCGCCGCCTTCCTCGAGAGGGAGCCGGGTGTGGCGCTGCTGATCGCGAAGATGCTGGCGCAGCGCCTCAATGCCGCCAATACCTACCTCGCCGATCTCAAGCGCCAATATGCTGGCCACGGCACGCATCTGGCCATGGTCGGGGAAGTGCTTCAAAGCATGATCAACCTGCCGCCGCTTGAGGTCTCGCCAGGCTCGGATCGGCAATCCGATCCAAGAATGTGAGCCAGGCCGGAGGCGCCTCGATGGCAGCGGCGGGGCGCTGTAGCGGAGCATTCAGGTCGATCCATTGCGCCTCACCCGCCGCAAGCCAGAACGCCTTGTCCGCGTCGAGGTCCAGCACGATGTAGGTCGGGGGGCGGCCGGGTTGCAGTCCGGTGTTGAAGACCCATGTCTGGCCCAGCCGGTCGAACCACGATCCATCGCCGATGAAGGGCGATTGATGCACATGACCCGAGATCACCATGGACGGCTGATATTGCTTGATCCACTGCACCAGCTCGACGTCGCCGAAGAAGCGCTTGCCGCCCCAGCTTGTCGGCGAACCCGCCGGCGGCGCATGATGCGCCCAGATCCAGCGCTGCTTCCGGCCTGCGGCGGCATCGCGCAACTGCTCGACAAGCCGTTGCTTGACGAGCGGTCCGTCCCACCACGGGCACACCGTGAAGCTTGTGTCGCCGATGCTGAAGCTGTCGCCGTCGCAGGCAATGCCGAGCTCGCGCATCTCCGAGATCCAGCGCGATACCTTCTCGCCCTCCGCGTTGCGCCCGTCGAGGTCGTGATTGCCGGAGCAGAGGATCACGCGGGTCGTCGCGGCGAGAAGCGCAAGGTATTTCTTCACCACCAGGATTTGGGCGCGGAAATCCACGATCGAGCCGATGTCGAGCGCATCGCCGGCGAAGATCACGAGGTCGAATTGCGGCGCCGCGCTGACCAGCCAGTCGAGCTGAGGCAGCGAATAGTGCAGGTCGGCCACGACCAGGCAGCGCATTGGAGAACCGTCCGCGAGCGATCGAGAATGTCCGGGAATTTCAAACGACACAAAGCAAGAAGCAGACCAATACGACTGCTCGCTTCCTCATTCCACCGCGCGACAGCATGCTTGGACGCGTGGCACAGGCAAGGCTCAGGCAGTGCGAGGGCTGGACCGGATCGCCGAACTCTGATGTCCTTGCATACCCTCAACCGCTCGTGCCCCCAATGACTCCCTTCAAGACCATTCGCGCCCGCGCCGAGAAACGAAAGGGCGGGCCCAAGGCGCTCGAGAAACTGCTGCCGGCAAAGCCTGACCTCAAGCGGTTGGCGAGGCTCGGCGATGACCGCATCCTCGCCGAAATGACCAAGCGGGTGTTCTGCGCCGGTTTTGCCTGGAGCGTGATTGATTCCAGATGGGACGGCTTTGAAGACGCCTTCCTGCATTTCCAACCCGCCACGCTCACCTTCCAGCCCGAAGACTATTGGGAGGGCCTGCTGGCCGACGCGCGGATCGTACGCAACGGCGCCAAGATCATGTCCGTGCGCGACAACGCCGCCTTCGTGCAGGACATCGCGAAGGAGCACGGCAGCTTCGGCAAGTTTCTGGCGAAGTGGCCGTCGTCCGACGAGATCGGCCTGCTCGATCTGCTCACCAGGCGCGGCAGCCGGCTGGGAGGCAACACCGGCCAGATGTTGCTGCGCTTCGTCGGCTGGGACGGTTTCGTGACGTCCAAGGACGTCGTGGCGTGCCTGCGCAATGCAGGTCTCGATATCGCTGAAGAGGTCAAGTCGAAGGGCGATCTCGCCAAGGTGCAGGCGCAGTTCAACGCCTGGGCCGAGGAGACCGGCCTGCCTTACACTTATCTTTCGCGCATCTGCGCGCTGTCCGTCGGCGAGGTCAAAGGCAAGTAGTAAACCAAGGAGAACGAGAATGGCAAAAGCCTATTGGGTTGCCACGTATCGCGCGATCAAGGATCCCGAGTCCATGGCGGCTTATGCCAAGCTGTCGCGCCCGGCCATCGAAGCGGCTGGTGGCCGCGTGCTTGCGCGGGGAATGCCGGCCGCTGCCTTCGAGCTTGGCCAAATGGAGCGCGTGGTTCTCATCGAGTTCGACAGCGTCGAGAGCGCCAAGGCGGCGTATGCGAGCCCGGCCTATCAGAAGGCACACGATCTGCTCGGAGACGGCGCCGACCGCGACATTCGGATCGTCGAAGCTGCTGAATAGCGCGACATCGGCGAATCATGGGCATCCTGTGGCGATCCCGTGCCTTGAACGCGGCAGATGGCGCGCCCTTATCACGAAATACATTTCCCAGGAACATTTGTGCGCAGCACCTGTTCGGGAGGTGAGCCAGGCAGATACCGTCGCAGGGAACACCGTCCTGGCTCGGCTTAATGGAAACCCGCCACGACAGAAACGGAGCAGCTCATGAAGCTCACATCCGAACAGGTGAAGCAGACCGTCAACCAGCTCGGCGCTCAGGTGCTGCCCGACGAGCATCCCGCGATGCCGCAGCTCAACAGCATGTTCGGCGAGCACACCTTCTTCGTCGACGAGATGGGACTCAAGGTCCTCGAGCCGACGGGATCGCCCGATACCGAACGCCACAGCGGCGAGGTCGTCAGCCTGGCCGATTGGGGCGATTCCGATTTGACGCGCCTGATGGCACACGAGCCCGAGCCGACTGGCGTGATCGTTGTGTTCGAGCACGTGCGGCATTGAGCGGCCCGGCGAATCGCTCTCAATGGTGGCGGGGTCCGAGAATCCGTCACCGTCAGCCGTGCGGCGCGCGCTGAGGGCTCCAACGTAGCTGCCGGGATCATGCCTGGAGCGGGATCTCGATGGCGATCCGGGTCCCCGGATGCTTCGTGCGCTCGAGCCGCAGCCGGCCGTTCAACGATGAGGCGACCAGATTGAAGGCGATGTGGAGCCCGAGGCCGGAATGACCACTGTCCCGACTTGTCGTGACGAACGGATCGAAGATGCGCGCCTGCAATTCGTCCGGGATGCCGACGCCATCATCAGAGCAGACCAGACGGACTGATTTCGGGTCCGGCTGGCTGACTGTGAGGATAAACCTGCCGCCTCTTTTGCCGGGATACGCATGCCCTGCCGTATTCAGGGCGAGATTGCTGATCACCTGAGCAAGCGCTCCGGGGTAGCTGTTGAGCCTGATGCCCGCTGGGCACTGGACCTCGACCGCCAGGCCATTGTGCGACAGCAGCGGCCCGAGCCTGGACATCAACTCCGAGAGCCAATCCTTGAGTTCGAACTCGCGCCGGTCCTCATCGGCTTGATGGACGGCGACCTGCCTGAAGCTGTGCACCATCTCGGATGCGCGATGCAGATTTTCGAAGGTCAGATCGAGACCTTGCCTGAGCCGGTCGATCCCTTTCGTCAGGTCGGAGCGCCGGACGGATGCTCCGCCCAGTGCATCTGCCATCGTCTGCAGATCGGTCTGCATGGTGGTGGAGGTCGTCAGGGCGAGGCCGAGCGGCGTGCTGACCTCGTGAGCGAC
The DNA here is from genome assembly GCF_000426845.1 of Bradyrhizobium sp. in8p8. GTDB lineage: Bacteria > Pseudomonadota > Alphaproteobacteria > Rhizobiales > Xanthobacteraceae > Bradyrhizobium > Bradyrhizobium japonicum_C. The sequence goes on from NZ_AUGD01000003.1 coordinate 474,129, forward strand.
TCCAGCGACCAATTGCCCGAGCGAGGCGAGTTTCTCCGTCTGCACGAGTTGCTCCTGGGTCGCGCGCAGATCGCGCAGCGATTTCTCGGAGCGTTCCTTCTCCCGCTGCAGCGCTTCGGAGGTTTGGAATTGCTTCCGCGCCCGGTACTCGCGCGCGGCCACGGCGTAGAGCGACAATGCGGAGGCGTTGCCGACGAGGGTATGATTGATGAATCTCAGGCCCGCCGGCATCGTCAACGCGAACGACTCGGCGACCAGCAGCGCAACCCATGACAGCAGGCAGAAGATCGCAAGCGAGCCGATCCGCAATGGCAGCATGGTCGAGACGAACAGGATGATCATCATCATGCCGGGCGCGGCAAAGGTGAAGCCGGACGGCAGCACGAGATAAATGCTCGGCAGGATGCAGCCGGGAATGACGCAATAGACGAGAAAGATCGTCTCGGCCCACGGCTTCATCCATCGTCGCGACAACAGCGCCGTCAACGGCAGCAGCACGAACAGCGCCGTGCCGCCACGGATGGCCAGCGTCGTCGGAACCACTTCGGGGTAGAGCACCCAATCCCAGAGCGTGTAGCCCGCATAGGTGGCGGCGCCGAGCAGCATCGCGATCTGCGTCCAGCCGAGGCTGCCTCGGACGTATTGGTCGACAAACCGCCGCTCCTCGATGCGGTCTTCGAAGCGCAGCCCGAGGCGGATCAATAAGCCAAGCATTCCAGCTCAATCGCGAAAACGTCGTGATGGGTGTCTGTACGACAGGATTGCAGCTGCGTCGCGGATAAAGATGTCGCGTCGGTTGGTCTCTCGGGCCTCGTTAAGGCACCGCATCGCCGCCGAGAGGGGGGCTGCGGCCGTCCCAAGCAGCCCTCACGCGGTCGGCGACCAGGCCGGTACCATGGGGACGTCAAAGTACGAAGAGCCGACATCGTGGTCGGCCGAAATGTCTTCAAACTAGATCAGGCAAGCTCCTTCGCCTTGCTCGAGCGACCGGAAGCGGGTTCAGCCTTGTCGTATGTGATCACGCTGATATCACCGCTGCTTTCGAGACAGGCGAGTTTCACCATGTTGAGGTCTTCTACGCCCTGCGTCCTGAGCAACGATTTCAACTCATCTTCCGTCACCAGTTCTTTGCGCATATTACGGCGCAGCATTCGACCCCTCTCGACCAGTTTGACCTTGGGAGAGGTTGTCAGGATCTCCAAGGCGGGCACATGATAGGCGAGCCATTGCAGGCCGTAGCTCCAGAACATGACCGTGGAGATCAGGATCGCCGCTTCGGTGACCGATTCGTTGCGCCCTAGTGCATCCGTCGTCGCCTCGACGATGAGGACAACCACGAGTAGGTCCGGGATGCCGACGGCACCGGACTGTCTGTTGAGGAAGAGGCGAAGGATGAAAAAGAGCAGGAAATAGATCAGCGTCCCCCGCAACACGACTTCGGCGATGGAATTCTGCGGAATGAGAATGGAGGACCAGTCGATCATTGCGGGATCTCGGCATGTGTCGGCCGAACTGCCGGAGCAGGCTTGTAACAGCGCGAGGACGCGCTGGGTTCCCTGCGCCACGAGGCCACACAGCGCGGTCAAAGACCTGCCATTGCTGCGTTCTGCGGGCTTGGTCCTGCCGCCTCTCGCCGCGGTTGCTGCGGCCGTTGCAAGTCCAACGATCGCGACAATGGTGAACAGGACGACCACCGCCTCCATGCTCAGCTGAACAGGGAGAGTGCCGGCACAGATCACTGCTTCGGCGGAGTAGAGCGACGTGAGATGAATGAACCGGATCAGCGGCGGCGCGGCGTCCGCTCTTTGCGCGGAGTGGCTGTTGTGGATGTCAGACCTCGCGCCTGCCGCGTCCGCCGAAAGGACGCGCCAGCCCGGTTCAGATGCCCAGCGTCAGCTGCGGTTCCGGAGCGTCGCCGGCCTTGAGCGAAGACAGCGAGACCCCGAGCAGCCGGACGCGCTTGGGCAGCGGCATCTCGGCTTCGAGCAGGCCGCAGGCCAGCCGCTCCAGCTCGTCCCGGCCTGCGACGGCCGCTGCGACGGACCTGCTGCGCGTGATGATCTCGAAGTCGGCAAACTTGATCTTCAAGGTCACGGTGCGGCCGCGATTGCCGGTCGCCTCGCAGTGACGCCAGACCTTGTCGACGAGAGGCCTGAGCTCTCCGACCAGCGCATCAAGTTCGGCGAGATCGACGGAGAACGTGTTCTCCGCGCCGATGGATTTGCGGATCCGATTGGCGCGGACTGGCCGCTCGTCGACGCCGCGTGAGATCCAGTAATAATAGGCGCCCGACTTGCCGAAGGTCGCGTTCATGAACTCCAGTGTCTGGTTGCGCATGTCGAGGCCGGTGAACATGCCTAGCGCGTTCATCTTCGCGGCAGTGGCGGGGCCTATGCCATGAAACTTGCCGACCGGGAGCGTCTCGACGAAGGCCGGTCCCATCTCCGGCGAGATCACGAACTGGCCGTTGGGCTTGCGATGGTCCGACGCGAGCTTGGCCAGGAACTTGTTGTAGGAGATGCCGGCCGACGCGTTGAGACCTGTCTCGGCCTTGATCTTCTCGCGGATGCGCAGGGCGATGTCCCGCGCCAGAGGAATGCCTTGGAGATTTTCCGTCACGTCCAGATACGCTTCGTCGAGCGACAGCGGCTCGATGAGCGGTGTGTGCTCGGCAAAGATGTCGCGGATCTGCCGGCTGATGGCCTTGTAGACCTCGAAGCGCGGCTTGACGAAGATCAGATCGGGGCATTGCCGCTTCGCCGTCACGGACGGCATGGCGGAGCGCACACCGAACCTGCGGGCCTCGTAGCTCGCGGCCGCGACGACGCCGCGTTGCGCGGAGCCTCCGACGGCGACCGGCTTTCCGCGCAGCTCCGGATTGTCGCGCTGCTCCACCGACGCATAGAAGGCATCCATGTCGATATGGATGATCTTGCGCACCCGCGAGGCTTTGCCGGTCACCCTGTCGGATTCGCTCATGGAAAGATGATACAATCGGGTGAAGAGAAGCGCGAGGTGATGGATGTTTCACTTGTTGGTCTTCGTGGCAGGCGTGGTCGGCATCGGTTGGCTCATCGGCGCAACCAATCTGCCTGGGGAATGGTATGCCGGTCTTGCCAAGCCGGGCTTCGTGCCGCCGAACTGGGTGTTCCCGATAACCTGGACGATTCTCTACGTTCTGATCGCGATTGCGGGCTGGCGGACATTTCGTCGCGAGCCCCGGGGCAAGGCGATGCTGGCTTGGGCCGCGCAAATGGCGCTCAATTTCGTCTGGTCGCCGGTCATGTTCACCATGCACCAGATCGGGGCCGCGCTCGTCATCCTCATCTGCCTGCTCGTCGCGATCGTGACTTACATCAGTCTCGAGCTGTCACGCGACCGTCTGGCCGCCGCCTTGTTCGTGCCCTACGCCGCCTGGGTAGCGTTTGCCGGCGTGCTCAATGCGGCGATCTTGCGTTTGAACTGAGACGTTGAGTCTCGACCGATTCAAGAAACAATCTCGGGCTTGTGAGTGGCAAGCATGGACACGCGATCCAATATGAGCCGGCGGGAGGACAGCCCATGCAATACAGCTCCGAGCTCATTCACACCATGCGTCAAGCGCTGGAAACCGTGATGGCAAGCGTTCCGGCCCATCAATCCGTGTTCGGCCTTAAGGCGGCCGTCGCCGAATACATCCTGCACGCCGCCGCACACGGCCAGACGTCATATGACGGACTGGTGACGGCCGCGTCCGACCAGCTCCACGTGATCATTGCGATGCTGACGTGAGGGCCGGCGCCTGAACGGCTGGCAACTGGCGCACCCGACACGATTCGAACGTGTGACCTTTGCCTTCGGAGCAATTTAGCCTGCCTATCCTAAATGCACGACAGGGCACGCTACAATGCGATATGTAACTGAAGATACTAGACAATTCGTATTTCCGCGCCGAACTGTCTATCCAGAATTTCGCTCCGATATCCATCCGGTTGCTTCCGTGGTGCTTCCGCGGAAGCAGCCCCTCACTAGCGAGGGGAACACCTCATGGCAAAGCTGACCAAGCGGATCGTGGACGCTGCCGATGTTCGCGAGAAGGACTATTTTATCTGGGACGACGAACTGCCCGGTTTCGGCCTCCGCGTGTTCGCCTCCGGCAAGCGCAGCTACCTCATCCAATATCGCGCTGTTGGACGCACGCGACGCTACACCATCGGCCTGCATGGCGTGTGGACGCCGGAGACAGCCCGGCAAGAAGCGAAGGTCCAACTCGGGCGCGTCGCGCGCGGCGACAACCCTTCCGAAGAACGTCAGCTCGATCACAAGGCCATCACGGTCAAGGAGCTTTGCGCCCTCTATACCGCTGATCTGAACGCGGGCCTCATTCTGGGTAAGGGCGGGCGACCGAAAAAGCCCACCACCATCGTCACCGACACTGGCCGTATCGAGCGGCACATCATCCCGCTGATCGGCGCGCGCCGGGTCAAGGATCTCACCAAGGCCGACATCAACAAGGTCTTGAAGGACATCATGGCCGGCAAGACGCGCGTCGCCGTCAAGACGAAAAAGCTGCGAGGAAAGGCCATTGTTCGTGGTGGCGCGGGCACCGCCACGCGCACCGTCGGCCTATTGGGCGGAATCCTCACCTACGCTGTCGATGCTGGGATTATAGAGGTCAATCCGGCGCACGGCATCAAGAAGCCCAAGGACAATGTTCGGAATCGTAGGCTGACCGAGGCGGAGTATCGCACCCTCGGGCAAATGCTTCGCGATGCCGCGGCGAACGAAAAATACGCCATGACCGTGGACATCATCCGGCAGATCGCGCTCACCGGCTGCCGCCGCTCGGAAATGATCTCGCTAATGTGGATCGAAGCTGACACCGACGCGAGCTGCATGCGCCTGGTGGACAGCAAGGAAGGTGAGTCCATTCGTCCAATCGGATTGCCCGTCGTCGAGTATCTGGAGGAACGGCGCAAGACCGCAGCGGGCACCTATGTCTTCCCAGGTCAGGGCGAGGACCATGCGTTCGGCAGCTTCCCGAACCATTGGGAACAGATTTTCAGCGACAGTCCGCTCGCCGGCGTCACCCCGCATGTCCTGCGTCACAGCTTTGCCAGCATCGCCAACGATCTCGGTTTCACCGAGGTGACCATCGCGGCGCTCGTCGGCCACTCCAAGGGCTCGGTGACGAGCAAATACATTCACACGCTCGACACTGCGCTCATCATGGCCGCCGACACGATCTCCGGTTACATCCAAGGGCTACTCGAGGGGATCGAATTCAAACAGACGGCCTACGCATTGGATCGTGATTCTCGTCGAGCTGCGCTTGACCTCTTCCTGACCAAAGCGGTTGGAGAGCCGGGGAACGAAGCCGAGGACGAGGAGCGTCGCTTGGCAGCTTGAGGCTTGCGATCAGCCACTGGTCGGCGAGCAATTCATCGCCGCCCACGATGCAGTCGAAAAAGCTTTTTGAAGAAATCGACGATCTTCGGTTTGGCGCCATCGGCGACCAGGTCATTTGCTCCGAACCGGCAGACCATCCTGACACTCCTGCACACCGAGCGCAGCCGTAGCGGCGCGTTGTCTCGTTCGACCGCTTGATCGCCCGCTGCCGCATTGGCTCCGCCAGCATTGGAGACTTTCTGAGGCAGGAACGTCTCGCAGAGGGGGCATCTGACGCAATCGCCTCACGCCCCCGTTGCGCGCAATTTAGGGCACATATACTTCAAGGATCGGGGCGGAAGGCGCCACCGCTTCGGCCCGACGCTTGGCAACGCGCTTCGCCGCATCGCGGACAAGTGCAAGCTTGCGCCTGTCCTTGTCCACGCATGCCAGAATTTGGTCATCAGTTGCGGCGTCGATCTGTTCGGGCTCACAGAGCTGCGCGGCGGCCAAGCGGCAATAGTCGCCCCGCAGCAAATCGGCTCCAGCGAATTGGGCGAGGTCGACGGCGGCGCTGGGCACGCCATATGTCAACCGGATCGCCAGACGTCTCACACGGTCACCGAGATCGAGCGTGGGGTGCAGGATCTCGGCGACGCGAGCCGCGACCGGCATCAGATCGCAAGTCCGCGCTGCGACCGCGCGTATGGGGCCGGCGGCGCCGCCAAACGCACCACCGAACTGCGTCAGCACGCGCTCGATCTCGCTCATGGCACGACCGGACACGAACAAAAGACAAGCGACCGCCTTCTTCGCACGCAGGGTCGCCTGATGATCTTCTGTTGTCCCGCGTTGAAGCGCGTTCAGGACGTGCCACGGCACATTCTGCCTCTGCAGCTCGTTGGGCCATAGCTGAGGCTCTTTCTGCGTGCTTTTTCGGTTGATCGGAAAAAGGAGTTGATCGACCTCGACCGTCGTTTGAGCTGCGGCAATCAGGACGGGATCGCTGATTTCTTGGGGCTGAAGCGAGCCGAGGCAATCTACGAGCGCGACGATGGACCCGACCTCTGCCGCGCTTTCGCCAGCGAGACGGCCCAGCTTGGTCAATTCATACGCGCCTGTAGCGTTCTTCTGCACCAGGCCGTGGCGTTCCAAATCCGCTAGGGCCGAAAGCAGATCCGGCCGGCTCCACTGCCACGCGCTATGGGCGCGCCGGGCTTGGAACGCGCCGAAGCTCGATTCCAGAAATTCGACAATCTCCTCGCTCGGCACGCCTTCGCCGGCCGCTCGTTGTGCCGCGACTAGGACGCGGATAATCAGGGAGCGTGGGTCGGTTGTACCGTCGAGGAAGCGGGACACCAAGTCTTCCGGCTCCGCGGTCACGTATCGCGACCACAGATCATGCTCGGCGCGCGGATCGAGCGCCAGCAGATACGAAGCTCCCTTCTCGGCGAAGCCAAGCCTTCCCGCGCGACCGACTAGGTTCTTGTATTCGGCTACCGAATAGGGCTCGTCGCCGGGATGATTCAAGCCGGCGATGATGACCGATGACGCGGGCGTGTTCACGCCCATCGCCAGCGTCGTCGTGGCTGCGATGACGCGCAGGCCCGAGCCGCTACGGCGAAATTCTTCCTCGATGACGCGCCGCTCTTCGCGGTCGAGATCCGAGTTGTGGAAAGCGACGCCGCGCCCCAGCGCGCTCCGCAAGTCGGCGCTGGCCTGCGAGGGATCGCCGCCGGGCATCTGCGTCAGCGCCTCGGCAGCCGGAGGCAATCCGAGCGACTCTGCGAGATAGTTGGCGCAGCCGCGGGCTTCGCCCTTGGTTTCGCGAAACACGATCACCTGCTGGCCTTCGGCGACAAGCTTGCGCACCAGCGGGATGATCCAATCCTGGCTGGATCCTTTGCCGCCGACAAGACGCCGAACGAGCGGCCCCTCAACCTGCTCATTGCCAGTCTCCGGGTCAAGAAAGCGGAAATGCCCGGTGCCGAGCAACAAGCCCTCCTCAAGCGGAACGGGCCGCTCCGTGCGCCGCAAGAGCCGCGCGCCGAGCCATTGCTCAAGGCCGTTCGTGTCCCCGATCACAGCCGAAAGCGCGATCAGTTGGGGCTCGATCCCCTCACGCCGGCGCATCCGGATGAGCGTCAAAATGAACTCCAGATTCGCGCCGCGGCCACGGTCGGCGATCATCTGCGCTTCGTCGATCACGATCGCGCCGACCTGCGCCAGCACATGAGGGAATGTCAGCGCGATCGCGGCGAACTTCTCATAGGTCAGGAGACCGACATCGTATTGGCCCCGCAGCAGAGGCGCGATGTCGTCCGTCTCGCCCGTCGCTTCCACCGTGCGGACCCCGAAACCGCCATAGACGCTCTCGAAGTGCCGCCGCTTGTCTGCCACAAGGGCCTTAAGCGGCAGCAGAAACAAAGCCCGTTTGCGATCCAGCACGTTCCGGAGCGCCGCGAGCTCGCCCACCATCGTCTTGCCCGAGGATGTCGGGGCCGACACCACCAGGTTCTCGCCGTCCAGCACGCCGAAGTCGGTGATGGCGGAGATCTGAAGCGCATTCAAGGACGGGATCGCTCCAGCCCAGGCGGTGACAAGCGCGTCGGGGAAACCGGCCGACGAGAGGCTGGCAAGATCGGACGTCACCTTGGCAGGCAGACGCGCCGGGAAGGCCGCCCGATACTTAGCGCCCGGCACGAACACGGGCCACGCGACATCGCCGTCGATGCTCCCGCGCATGGTCGGGTTCTGCTCTTTGCCGCCCTGCAGCGCGGCCGCCCGGACGCGGCTCGTGACATGCTCGAGGAGGCGGTAGAGCGAGAGCTTGCCGCCGCTCACGACTTCCTCGGCGCCACATAGCGCCTCAAGCAGAAAGTGGGTCAGAAAGCCGTGCCCGAACCGGCGGTGCTCATAGGCGGGCTCGGTCGCCGCGGAGGCGGTGAAGATGATCCGACCAGCGCCGCCAAGCTGAGCCAGGCGCGCTTCGGCGGACAAAAGGCTGCGCGGCTTCGCATCGACGTGCAGAACCTTCGCCCCAATGCCGCCGGAAAAACAACAGTCGAGGAACAGGATCAGGCGCTTTGCCGGTATCCGCGAGAACCATTCCTGCAACAGCTCGAGCGGGATCGCGGAGCCGGCGAGATCATCTGGATTCGCGTCGTGGGTGACGAGCTCATGTGTCTCCGACCCATGGCCGGAGAACGCGATCACCACCGTATCCTCGGGGCCGCAGCCGGCCAGGTCGGCAAATGCGTCCTCAATCCGCTGCCGCGTGGCCTCCGCATCTGCCAGCAAGACTGTGCTGCCGCCCAGCGTGTCGAAGAACAGTGCCTCCAGCGCCGTCGCGTCGCGACGCGCGCAGGTCAGCTCATCAATGCCGGTCGAGCTATAACGGTCGATGCCGATGAACAGGCCGCGAAACGGCATGAGGCACCACGCTACGCCCGAACGACGCCGACGGAGAACGCGGCTCGTGGCTTCTCAGCCTTCTCCAGCACGACCGGCGCGAACGTGTCTTTCCGCGCGACCTGCTTGTTGCCCACCTTCTCGAACCAGACACACCAGACGGCATCCTCCTCCAGCATGGCCGTCTTCCCGACCTGCTCGACCGTCATGATCGGCCCGCCTGACTTCACCCGCACAAGATCGCCGGGCTTGAATTCGGTAGCATCCATTCTCCACGCTCCTTCTCGATGCCTATCTGTCCTCGCCAGGCACCGGAGGAGGTCGCAAGAAGCTCGCCCACGTCCCCACCACCATGAGTGGAGACGCGCACGTGCTAGGAGATCGCCCCATGCCTAACATCAATATATGGTGTGTCGGTCATTCCTTGCACAAGGATTTCGGCGAAGACCGTGTAAGCTCCTGATAGATGTTCTTGATTTGTCTCTTAGGGCTGCGCTGCGTTCCGAAGCGGGATAGCCCGACGGCAACCTGCCGTCGGGCCTATCGTCACGATCTGCCAGATAGCCAACGCCAGGCGCGGCGCCAGAAGCCGGGAGCCGCCTTGACGGGAGCGGGCTGAACGGCAAGTTCGATCGCTGGCGTCTGCCCGTAGAAGCGCGCTTTGGCAGCGCGGTCACGACGACGCTCGGCTTCGACCTGCTCGTCACTCCAGGGGCCGGCCTCGATCACCTTGCTGCGGTCGATCACATAGTGTGACCGGCATTTCAGCGTCCAATTGCCGATCGACGGCCGAAGGGAGACGGTCTCGCCATCGAACGTCATCTTCCAGTCCGTCGGCGTGAAGGGGGCGACGACCTCCTCGCCGCAACCGCAGCAGCAGCTGTGGGCTGATGTGGCATATTCCATCGAAACATAGAGAATGCCTGCCTCAAGGCGCTCAGGGATGTGTTCGACGAAACGATGTTCGAGTCGCTTGTGCCGTATCACGCGAGATCCCCGTTGATCAGCATGTTGCCGTCGGTGGTGTAGGTGCAGTGATGCTCGCGCTCGAGGTCGCGGTAGAAGCCGCGAATCTTCTTCCACTTGACGACCGCGAGGACAGCATTCAGGGCGTTGAGATCCGCGACCTGGATGTTGGAGGCGTAGATGTCCTTGGCGCCGCCGCCGACGAAGGAAATGCGCTGCCGCGCGTGATCGCGCTTCTCCGGCGTACTGGCGGTGACGCGCAGGATGCCGCCCAGCGACCCCTCGTCGAGCTCGAGCCCCATGCCAACATCGACGAACGCGGCGCCGATCGCCTCGAGCTTCTCTACGATCAGCCGCTTAGCGTCACCCGCATCGAGGGACAGGAACGCGAAGGTGACGCCGTCGAGAAGGTGAATGTTGTCGACGCCGAGCGCGACATCGTGCGCCACGATGTTCCGGTGCATCCGGCTGTAGATGCGCTTCAGGTATTCGACCTTCTTGGGCGCTTCCCGCAATTCCTCCAGGCTCGGAGCGCCCGGCGCGCGAAACGCGTTATGGGTCAGGAACTCGTCGCTGTCGAACAGCCGGATTTCCCGGACAGGCGTCTTGGCGACGAAATCCAGGATGTAGCCGCCGGTCCCCCCGACGCCGATGATGGCGACCCGCTCGTTGACGAGTCGCTCGGTCAGGACGCCGATCCCGACACGGTCGGAGGCGGTCTCGACATAGTTGAAGACGCTGTCCTCCTCCTCTTCCGGTTCGCGGAAGGTGCGAGGCGTCGCGCCGGACTTCAGCACTGCGGCCGGGCCCGCGAGGATATTCGCGTAGCTCGTCATCTTGTGGTGGTAGTCCGAGTAGCCGCCGTCTGGCTTGCTGGAGAAGCTGTGCGTCGCCTTCAGGCCGTGGCCGAGATCGAAGGCGCCGGCCGCATGCGAGATGCCCTGGATGGGCCTGCCGTCGGCGTGGCACGGGAAATCGCCGTCCCAGTGGATGACATGGGTGTCGGGCGGGCGCGTCTGATCTCCGGCCAGCGTGAGGCTGGAGATGAGGGTGCCGATGCGCACCTCCCGGCGCGCATCGACATACGGCACCTCGCGCATAACGAGATACCCGCCCTGCTGCTGGACGAAGTAGCCTTCGTCCCGCAGCCGCTTGAGGTCCGGATTACGACTGAACAGTGCGCGTGACATTGAACACCGTGCCCTTCTTCTTGACGTCGACGGAGCCGCCAACCCCGAGCTCACCGGCGGGCGGCGTCGACGCCGCGTGCCGATAGGTCATCGAGAAGACGACGTTGGGTTCGTGCTGGCCCGGGAAGGCGAGCTGGACGATCTGTTCGAACGTCACCGTGCGGGCGTTCACCGTGCGCGGCCGCGAATTGACGATGATCTCGAACGTCAGCCGCGCGGTGATGAACCGCTCGATGCCGGGCTGGACCAGATCGATCAGCTCGCCATGCTCGATCAGGCGATCTTCACCGCCGGGAACCTCGAGGAAGACGGCCTCCCCCTCGCCGGGCTTGGCGAGGCCGTAGAGCACCGTGCCGCTGATGACCGGCTTGCCCCAGAGCAGCTCGTGGTCGTTGAGGGTCAGCTTGAAGTCGCGGTCGGTCTGGAAGGCGATGAACCGCTCGGCGCCGCGCTCACGCAGGTCGAACGGCTCGTTGAGCCTCACATCCTCGAAATCGCCCGAGGGCAGGATCGCGATGAGGCTGTAACCGTCCCGCGGGTCGAGTGCCGCGGCTTCCAGCAACTGGCGGCCGAGCGGCACGGGATCGCTCACCACACGGGACTGGAAGTTGAGATCGCCCTGCGCGAGGAGAAAGCGATACCCCCGCGCCGGACGCAACGCCCGGCCTTCGCGCAGGGCGTCGCCGAGATCGTCGTAATCAAGAAGTTCTTCGGTGTTCATAAGATTGGGTCCTTAGGTTCGGCCGAGGCAGCGCCGCGGCTCTAAGGGTCCAATCGGAGCGAGGGAGGCCGACCGGTAAGGTCAGACGAACTTTTTTTGCAAGGGGCCGTCGGGGGTCTGCCCGCAGATGAAGAAGGCCGGGCAGTTCGGGCAGGTGCGCGACGAAACCTCGGCCGGAAACCGTCCGGCGCGGATGTCGCCGAGAAACTTTGCGAGCTTGTCCTTGCGCCCCTTCAGCTCCCGATCGGACAAGGCAAGCGCATGTGCCTCGCCGTCGGAAAGATGGACGAGCTCTGCGACCGCGCCGGGAAAGGACTGCCTGACCGCCAGCATCAGCGCCGCCGCGCCGACATCCTTGCCCTCGGCCGACCGCATGTGACCCGTGCGAATGCGGCGCACGGCGCGGATGCCGTCCGGCCGCACCAGCACCTCGTCCGGCCGAACGATGATCTCCTCGCCGCCGAAACTGAGGCTGAGCGCGACCGGCGCTTCGGGGACTGCTTCGGCGCGGTTCGCCAGGAAGAAGCGCAGCATTGCCAGCGCCAGATCGCGGAATTCCGCGCGATAGCCGTGCTCGCCGAGCCCCTCGCCGGCGAGCGCCGCATCGATGCGATCTTGCAGCGCCTGCTCGGACACGGGTCCATCCGACGCGATCACCGCCTCGACCACCACGCGAACCGCCTCATGCAGATGCATGAAGGCGGTCGCGGTTCGCCGGCCGCCGACCTGCAGGACATGCGTGTAGAAGAAGCGACGCGGGCAGGATTCATAAAGAGCGATCTGCGGGGCGCCTAACCGCAGCCGTCCGTCGACCACCAAATCGATATCCCGAGCTTCCGCGGCCACGGGAAGCGGCCGTGCCGGCACGAGCGAACGGCGTGTTAAGGTCGCCCCGAGACGGTCGAGGAATGGCGAAAGCGGTCGGTTGTGGCCGTTACTCTTCTCGGTCGGCGCATAAAGGATCAGGCGATCGCGGGCGCGCGACTGCGCCACGTAAAATAGGCACTCCTGCTCCTCGGCCTGACCTGCGCGGAACGCCTCCAGCGCACTGCCCTCCGCCCCCGCGATCATCCCGTCGGGCGCCGGACAGGGCGGCGCCGGCGGCGTGCGTGGGATCGTGTCGCTGTTAAGCCCAGGAATATGGACGCCACCGAACTCTAGGCCCTTGGCGCCATGGATGGTCATCAGCCGCACGGCGTCGAGATGCTGGGCGGCCGCCGGCAATTGGCGCAGGTCGCGGTCGTCGCCGAGCCGCACGAGCCTGCGCACACGATCGAGCAGGCGCGTGATGGGCAGCCCGCGTCCGGCCGGTTGTACCCGCACAAAGTTGAGGAATTGCCAGATCGCGATGCCCCGTGTGCGGTCGGCGAGATCCTCCGACGCGCCCAGGCGCGCGGCGATGCGTGTGCGATCGAGCAACAGCGTCGCGAGCACGGTCCAGGGCGAGGCCGTCTGATCGAAACCATCGAGCGCAGTCGCGAGCTTGGCAACGGTCTGCCGCCCCCTGTCGCTCAAACCGGGGATCGCCTCGCCATGCCGCAGCCAGCCCGCCGGCGCGTGCTCGGCCGCCCGCAGATGGTCGAAGACCGCGACCACATCGGCAAAGGAGGTGGCGAAGTCTCGCCAGCAGGCAATGCGCACCAGGCCCATGGCGCGCCGATCGACCAGGATCGAGAGGAGAGCCAGGAGATCCTTGACCTCACCCCGCTCGAACAGACTTCCCAGGAAGAGGACCGGCACGCCGAGCCGTTCCAGGTCCTGCCCGATCGTCGACAGCTTTTCGTTGCCGGTGCACAGGACCGCCTGGTCACGATAGGCGTAGCCGTCACGCCGCAGCTCCTCGATAGCGTCGGCCAGGGCGACCTGCTGCTGCTCGGCGCGCTGGACCGTGCGCAACTCGGGCCTATGTCCATTGGCGTCGCGGTCCGCGTCGAGGCCACTATCCGCATCGCCGGCGCGCATCGTGATCGCGAAACTGGAGAAGCTGGCGACAATCTCCGGCACCGAACGATAATTACGCTTCAATCGACCGCGATTGCCACCGGCGAAGTCCTCCTTGCCGAACCGGGTTATGTTGAAGGATGAGGCACCGCGAAACCGGTAGATCGACTGCTTGGCGTCGCCGACCATCCAGAGATTGCGGCCGTCGGGCCGCAGTGCGCTCAGCAGCCGCACGCTGCTGCGGTTCACGTCCTGATACTCATCCACCAGGACATGATCATATTGCGCCTGCAGCGCCGCGCAGATGGCCGCCTCCTTTTCGAGCAGTTGCACCGGCAAGGCGACAAGATCGCCGAAGTCGATGCAATGCGCGTTGCGCTTGAGCTGTTCGTAGGCCGCGTAGACGCGGGCAACCTCGCCGGCGCGTTCCGCCGCCTCGCGCGCATCCGAGTCCTGGGCTTTCGCCTGCATGGCGTCGGCGAGCGCGGCGTAGGTTTCGGCGTCGACCACCTCATCCTTCGCCCGCGATACGGCGGCCAACATGTCGGCAATGATCTGGGTCGGATCGTAAAGATTGCGGTAGTACGCGAGCCTAAGCCGCGGGAACTCCCCCTCGAGGAGTTCGACCGCTTCGGTCCGGTCCATCATCCGCGGGTCCTTCGGCAGGCCGAGCTCCGCATGGAAACGACGGATGATATCGAGGCCGAAGGCATGGAACGTGCCGATCCACATCGCGGCCGCAGCCTCGGGCCGCTTGCGCGCGATCCGCTCGGCCATCTCGCCCGCTGCCTTGTTCGAAAAGGTCAACAGCAGTATGCGCCGTGGATCGACGCCCTCGCCTAGAAGGCCCTCGACGCGCGCGATCAGCGTCTGCGTCTTGCCGGTGCCAGGCCCCGCCTCAAGCAGATAGGCTTCGCCGCGATGCGCCGCAGCGGCCGCTTGCAGCGGATTGAGCGGCCGTTCGACATGCGCCGCAGTCGCGGCGGGAGGCACGGGCGGCAGCAGCAAAGCATCGAACAACTGCTGCGCGACGACCTCGAACGGCGCGCCGAGCTTCGCGGCGATGGCGGACGCGGCGAGCCCTTGGTCGACATGGAGCGCCCGCGCGACGGTGCGCGGAAGCAGCAGTTCGCGCGCGAACAGGTCCATCTGGACTTCGCGGCGTTGCCGGCGTCCATAATCGACAACCCGATCCATTCCGACTGGTGAGGGCTCGGCCGGGCGTGCCGGATCAATCATCGGCGCCGCTTCGCCACCAGGATCGTCGCCCAGCTCGACATGGCCGATCTCATGCGCCACGAGGAAAGCTTGCTCGAACGGAGAGCCCATATTCTCGTGAAGAATCAGATCGTCGGCGGCGACGAAAGTCGCGCGGCCGCCATTGAGGACGGCTGCGCCGGCGGCAGTCCGTTCGACATCAATCCCCCGCCGCTTGGCCTCGGCGACAGCAAAGTCATAGGGCGACCAGGGATCGGCGCCGGATGCAACGAGGCGAGCGTGAAGCTCGGCGGCGACTTGCCTGGCGAGCTCCACACTGTCCATGTCAGTCCGCCTCCGCCAACAGCCGGGCGCGCTTCTCGGCCGGGACGCCGGCATCGATCAGCACTTGCTCGAAGGTGACCTGCTCGCCGGCCACCGGTTTGCTGTCGGCCTTATAGCTGCGCGCGACAATCAGGTGCGCTGGCCCCCAGGACGACTCCAACTGTGCGACAGAGCTGCGCATCGCATCCGCCAATATCGCCAGGAAGCGTCGCGGGATACTGACGAGAGAGACCCGCCGTTCGCGCAGTGCGGTCACGACCTGCCGGGGCACGTCCAGACGCTGCGCGACGGCGCGCCAGTCATCGACCGTCAGCGCCGCGAAAGGGTCGGCTGCTGCCGCCGGCATAACCTTCGCGTGTTGCGACCAGGCAGCGTCGATCAGCGCCCGATCGGTAGCAGAGAGGGGTGCGGCATCTTCATAAGCCTCGCGGCTGAGTTCGCGCGAGAGGTCGATGAGCTCCCCGGCATATTCCGGGTATAGCCGCAGATAGCGTTCCAAGGTCGACCGGCCAGGCTCGCTCTCGACCGCGAACGCGTCGAGCACGGCCTCGCGGGATGGACGTCCGCCGCCGGGGCTCACCGCTCGTCTCCGTCGGCCATGGCAGCTCGCAGGGCGGCGAAGGCCTTGTCGCGGTAGGTTCGGACGGTCTTTTCGGAGCGGCCCAAAGCCTTGGCGATGGTCATGACGTCCGGCTCCTTGGAGTCGATGGGGAAGCCCTGTCTCAACATGTGAATGATCCTGCTTTGTTCTGTCGGTAGAGCTTCAATCGCTGCATCCAGGCGCGACCGGTAAGACGGGTCGTCGAAATCCGACACGGCGAAGGGATCGTGGGTCCCTGCGGCCGCCTCGACCTCCGGTGACAGTTCTCCGCTCTCCTCGTCATATTCGAGGGGCTGGGAACGGTTTTCGTCGCGCCAGGCCTTTTCCTGCGCATCGCGCCGCAGGCTCGCTAGCGCGCCATCGAAGCGCACCTCGAAGTAGTCGACCTTTTCGTCGTAGGCGGCGCGGTCCGCCGAAAAGAGCTCGACGAACCGGCCGAACACCTTGTCGCGCACGACCCCGCGCGTCAGCGATTCCGTCTTTCCATCGGAGCTTTCCGCCCTGGGCAAACTGCGCAGCACCCGTTCGGTCAAGATCCGATAGAGGCGCTCGAACCACACCTCGTTGTTGTCGCGACGGCTCGCGCGAATGAAGTAAACGAGACATTCGCTCGGGACGTAGCCCGGGTCCGAGCGCTTGGTGATTTCCGCCCTGGCGATCAAGCCATCACGCGGCAGGACTGCCAATTCGGCGATGAGGGCTTCTATCTTCGGGTCGCGCTCGTAGAGTTCGCCGCTGAGGCGGCGTTTGCGCAGCGGGGTTACGATCGCTTCGCCCGCGCCACGCGCGTCTGCCTTTTGCCCGGTGTCGAAAGCTCCCTCCAACTGGTTCATCGCGCGGCCCCGCCTCCCGTATCGCCCTTCTTGTTGAGACGCGTCTCGAGCGAGCCGATGCTGTCGAGCACCGCCTCGAAATCCGGTGGATCGCCAAAGATCATGCCCTGCATGGCCCTGTAGTCGACGCGCAGTTGCTCGATCATCGCGTCATGCGGGGCGAGTGCAAACGAGCCAGGCGCAGCGCTCGCGAGATCGAAGTCCGGTCGATTGAAGAACATCCGGGCGTGCGCGACGCAATCCGCACCGAGCGCCGGATCAGCGATGGCGGCGGCGCCGACGCGGGCCGCGGCGAGCTGGTGCAGGTCATAATAGTGACGGGAAACGCGTTGGCCGCCCCCGCGCAGCTCGCCGCGCTTGTCGAACCAGCGCCGCAGCCCATGGAGGATGACAACCTTGTCCCAGAAGGTACGTTCCGGATCGACCGTGCGGACGGCCGGCACGGTCAGGTCGAGCGCCGGCAGATCATCATCGACATAGGGTTTGATCGGCACTTCGCTGTTCGGATCGAGCGCGGATTTCGCGCCCGACTCGATCTTGATCGCTGCCCGCACATAATCCGATCGCGGCGTCGCCGCGGGATACCAGATCAGAAGCGTCTGCCCGTCGGGATCAGCGTCATCGGCTTCCACTCGGGCCGCGCCGGCATCGAGGCCGGCAGCCTGAAGCCGGTCCTGCAGGATCTGCGTCAACTCAGCCCGCAGCGGGCCGTTGATGTAGGCTTGGCAGGCGTCCTTGATCGCATCGAGGCGCGCCCGGCGCTTTTTGCTACTCAGCGCTTCGAGCTCCTCGATGGTCGCCGGCTCGCCGATGTCGTCCCGAAACACCGTGACATCAATGTCTTCGGAGAAGCGATTGATCAAACCAAACCCTTTGGACAGGGAGGTTCCACCTTTGAAGAGGAGGCGGGGTCCGCCCTCTTTCAAGCCATTGAACAAGGCATCCAGCGTCCAGCAGACCCAGAAGTCCTTCTCGATATTCTGAGACGCCGTGCCGAGGCGTAGCGCCGTCGTATCGAAGGCGCTCAACATCGCGTCCGACCCGGCCGCGAGAACCTCGTCGAAAGCCGGATTCATGTCTTCACCGCCCGGGCTGCACCGCGCTTGGCAGTTTGTGCCTTCTGCGGGGAGAGCGGCTTTCGCTTGGGCCGGGCGACGGCAGCATGACGCTGATCATCGGCATCGTCCGCCGTTCTTTGTTGATGACGATCATGATCAGCATCATCACGATCATCATCGACGTGCCGACGACGAACGCCGGCGTCGCTTTCAACGAGCGGCTTGAGAAACACCCACATCCATGTCGGAAGAGCTGTCATACCGGCAGTGAGATCCGCTTTGAGGGGCGGTCCCACCGTGGGATCTTCGAAAAGATTGGCGAGCTTGCGCCTAACCTGATCACTTTCTCCTTCACGAACCAGGAGATCGCGCAGCCAGTGAAGCGCTTGGACGACGCGCATCGCTGGTCGTCCGGCCCAGAATAGCTTGCTGGCCGCGGTTGGACGGAAGGTGATCGTTACGTTGCCGAGCTTGATCGCGCGGCGCCGAGCGTCGGTGTGCACCACGATTTTGGCGGGGACGGCGTCAGTTAGGCCCAGATCGTTCGCCGCGGTCATGCCGTCGACAAGCATCCGGGTTTGGTCACGTCGCCCGACGGCGTCGATGACTGAGCGCGGATCAGGCGGATTGGGTTTCTGGGTGAGTTTGTTGAAGCCAGGCTGATCGTAGAGCCCACGATCAATCCGCCTAAGGATTTCGACCTTCGTCAGCCGCTGCAACGCCTTATCGACCGCGTCCCGCGAGGCGAGATCGACGAAGTCACTGGGCGTCCAGACCTTGCGTGGCGCATCCGCACGGATGCGCTCGAGCATGGCTTTCTTCAGATCGGGCGAGTCGGTGTTCATGTCCGAAAATTGTAGTCCTTTTTCGGACGCGAACCAAGTGGATTGTCCGAAATAAATATACAAATTTCGGACAATCTAAATAGGTAGGCCGCCCACCTGAGAATGGCTCCTTCGGCCGTATGCAACTTTGCCGACCGTCCTGGCGAGCCAGCTCGGTAGCTGGGGCGCGACCGCGACGAGTTCGCCGAACGTGGAAGACGGCAACTTGCGCTTCAACGTCATCAAGGCGGCTTCTGCCTTTTCCGGCCCCAGCCAGGCGAGCGCTCGCACCGCCTGTCCGGCGGGCCGATCGGCCAGCGCCAACTGCCAGCGCGGCGCATGCCGCAGCTCGACGACCTGCTGGCCCAGATTCATCGTCCGGCTACGGCCCGATGTCAGATAGACCGACCGGACCGGCACCTGTGTCGTGAGGCCGAGCGCGTTAGCGGCCGCGGCACCGTTCGACACGATGGTTTCGCCGCGCTGGAGCGCGAGGGCTTCGACGGCCTTCTCGACGGAGGGCGCGCGGACGCCGAACCGACTCGAAACCGGGCGCAGATAGACGCCGCGCCCGGCACGCATCAGCCGGCCACGTTCAGCCAGTCGCGACAAGGCTTGATCCACCGCGGCGCGATTGCCGAGATGGAGCAGGCTCTTCGCCGCGATCGGAGCGCCCTCGGGCAAGCCCTCGGTGTGCGCCAGAATCTGTTCGGTCAGTCGTTGCACGGCACTTCTCCTGTCAGAAATATATGCGGTTTTCTGACAGTTTTCAATCTCCCCCAAACCGACTGGAAGGGCCAGCGATTGAGAGGGGGCCTGGAGGGGAAAGCCTTCCCCTGCGGCCGAGCCCAGGGTCTCGGCCGACCCCTTCTGCGGGGAGACCCCGCAACGCCCTCATTAGAGTGAGAGTGTGGACCGGATTTCCGTGACGGGTTGAGGGTCGGGAGAGAGTCTTCCGGCGCCCGTCATGGAGTTTGATCCCATGAACATGCAGGTTCTCGATGCCCGGCGCGACGTGAGTGGCGGCTGGAAGGTGGACATCAACCGCGGCGAGCGCATCGGTCGGGTTTCCTCGGAGTGGTTCTCGCGACCCGACGACGAGCGCTATCTCTCGCTCGCCGAACTCGGCCGGACCGTCCGCGAGCGCACCGAGCGCAGCCGAACGCGCGTTGTCGAATCCGCGCTTATCCATGTCGAAGCCAG
Organism: Bradyrhizobium sp. in8p8; assembly: GCF_000426845.1. GTDB lineage: Bacteria > Pseudomonadota > Alphaproteobacteria > Rhizobiales > Xanthobacteraceae > Bradyrhizobium > Bradyrhizobium japonicum_C. The sequence goes on from NZ_AUGD01000003.1 coordinate 493,786, forward strand.
CCGCACCGATCCCGAACGGCTTGCCCTGATCCTACCAGGCGCCGACAAGCCCATCGCTCCGACGCACTGGAGTTTCGGTCAGCTCGCGAGCCAGGTCGGCGCGCCGGCCGCCTATCTGCGGCAGCTCCCCGCCGCGCTCGCCGGCATCAACCTGCAATATGGGCTGACCGCCCACCGCGCCGAGCAGATCAAGACCCTCGAGACCGACGACGGCCGCGTCGAGCTGCGCGCCGTGACCGGCCCCGACTACGGCCGGATCTACGACCACGAGCTGGTCGAAGCCGTGCAGCGCATCGCCGGCAACGGCACCGGCGACACCCGTTGGAAAGTGCCCGGTGTCCTCGACTGGTCGACCGGCGTCTATAATCCGCGCGTCGACATCACCAAGGACACCACGACGCTCTACGCTTCCGATCGCGACGTCTTCCTTTTCCTCGTCGACGATCTGAATCCGATCGAAGCCGGCAAGCTCGCGGATGGATCGCCCGATCTCTATTTCAGGGGCTTCTATGCCTGGAACAGCGAAGTGGGCGCCAAGACCCTTGGTATCGCGTCCTTCTATCTCAGGGCCGTGTGCCAGAATCGCAATTTGTGGGGCGTCGAAGATTTCGAGGAGATCTCCATCCGCCATTCCAAATACGCCGCTTCGCGCTTCGCCCATGAGGCGGCGCCGGCCTTGCTCAGCTTCGCGGACTCCTCACCGCAGCCGTTCATCACCGGCATCAAGGCGGCGCGCGAACGCATCGTCGCGCACAAGGACGAAGAGCGCACCGAATTCCTGCGCCGCCGCGGCTTCTCGAAAGCCGAGACGGGCAAAATCATCGACGCGGTGCTGGCCGAGGAAGGCCGCCCGCCGGAAAGCATCTTCGATTTCGTCCAGGGCATCACCGCCGTCGCGCGCGACAAGCCCCACCAGGACGCGCGGCTCGAGCTCGAAGGCAAGGCCAAGAAGCTGCTCGATCGCGCCGCCTGATCCCCGCAATGCCGGAGATGCGGTTGTCCGTGTCTCCGGCTTTGCGTCCCCTAGCCATACTGTTTCCGGGCTGTCTTGTGGCCCAGATCCAGGTCACCTATTCAGTGGTGCGGCATGGAGCACAATCGCCAAACGAGCGACTGGATACAGAATGCTAGAGCAGGCGCCTGCGGAATATTACATCGATGAAAGCGGCAATACCGGCGACCTGAGCACGGTCAAAATCGACTCCTACTTCGTCGAACAGCGCATGTTCGCCTTGGCTGCATTCGGCTGCACGCTCGACCAGGACTTCACCGATAAATTGGGCGCACTAAAAAAGGCGCACCGCATCCAGTCGTCGGAGCTCAAATCAAAACAGGCTTATGACAAGCCGCGCTTCATCTTTGATCTTCTGGACCTCCTTGAGACGCGCCGCGCCCCAATCTTTATCGAGCTTGTCGACAAGCACTTCTTCGTTGTCGTGAACATCATCGAGCGAATGGTGGTGCCCTATGTGGGGGAATGCGACACTCAACCTGGCGCCCTTTGGATGAAGGGCGTTATGGCGAACTACATGGCGCTATATGCACCTCCCGAGCTGGCTCACGCCTTTGCCGCATGTTGCCAAAGCAGAGACCACGCGGAAATACGCGAACTTTACAAGCAAATAATTCGGTGGGCGCAGGGAAGCGGAGTTCCGCCTACTGACGTGGCGGCGGGGATCATCCGTTTTGCGCGCGACAGCTTGAAGGACTTCCGCAAGCTGCCGAAAGCCAAGGCCGTCGAGCGGGCATTACCGATTCCCGACAAGAATCCCGCCGGGAAGCTGCTCTGGGTTCTGCCGAACCTGACATCGTTCACCAACATCTACGCCCGGATCAATCGCTTCGCGCGAAAGCAGGTTTCCGGCGTGACGCTGTTCCACGACGAGCAATTGCAGTTCGGAGACATTCTTCTGCACAACAAGAAGCTCGCAGAGGACCTGGCGCAGCTTGGCGTGAAATTGCCCCTGCAGACGGCCGACTTCGAATTCTCGCAGGCGGCCGACCTGCAATTCCAGCGATCGCACGATTCTATCGGCATTCAGGTCGCCGACGTCCTCGCCGGTTTCATCGCGCGATATGTACAGGACGCTGTGTGGGGCGGCGCCCCCATGCATCCTGACAAGGTAGCGATTTTCCGCCGCCTCGTCGCAACAGGCGACCGCAGCTTGGGTTCGGGTGTCAACTTCGTCGCGCCCGACAACATGATCCGCTTCCTCGGCATCGAACCGCGCTCGAATTTCTAGGGCGGCATCAAGCCGTCATGGGCGAATACGAAGGACTGGCGCGGGATCATCGCCGGTTCTGGCAGTGACCTTACCGATGGCGTTTGATGGTGTCGCTGCCCTCCTAGAGTGAGAGGGCGGTGCTTCGCTTCGTGACGGGTTTAGGGTCGAGAGAGAGGCTTTCGGCGCCCGTCGCGGAGTAAGTCTCATGGCAACTGCCATTCAGAAGATCACCCTGTCGTCGGCGCAGGACATCCCCTTCAACAAGCTGGTGCTGAGCCAGTCGAACGTCCGCCGCGTCAAGGCTGGCGTCTCGATCGACGAGCTGGCCGAGTCGATCACCCGGCGCGGTCTCATCCAGTCCCTCCACGTCCGGCCGGTGCTCGATGCCGACGGCCAGGAAACCGGCATGTACGAAGTGCCGGCGGGCGGGCGTCGCTTCCGCGCGCTGCAGCTCCTCGTCAAGCAGAAGCGCCTCACCAAGACCTCCAAGGTGCCGTGCGTGGTGTCGGACGCCAATGCCGACATCCTCGTCGACGAGGTGTCGCTGGCCGAGAATATCGAACGCGCCCCGCTGCATCCTCTCGACCAGTTCCGCGCGTTCCAGGCGATGCGCGAGAAGGGCATGACCGAGGAGGCGATTGCGGCTGCATTCTTCGCGTCCGTCCAGGTCGTGAAGCAGCGGCTTCGCCTCGCGGCCGTCTCGCCGTCATTGCTCGATATCTATGCCGAGGACGGCATCACGCTCGAACAGCTCATGGCCTTCACCGTCACCAACGATCATGCGCGTCAGGAGCAGGTCTGGGAGTCGGTTCGCAATAGCTGGCAGAGGGAACCCTACCAGATCCGGCGCATGCTGACCGAGACCGCCGTCCGCGCATCCGACAAGCGGGCCGTATTCGTCGGCATCGATGCCTATGAAACCAACGGCGGCTGCGTGCTGCGCGATCTCTTCCAGGATGACGACGGCGGCTGGCTGCAGGATCCTGCGCTGCTCGATCGCCTGGTCGCCGACAAGCTGAAAGCCTCCGCCGAAGCGATCGCCGGCGAAGGCTGGAAATGGATCGAGGTGGCGATGAGCTTCCCCTATGGCGCCACCCACGGCCTGCGCGAGATCGTGGGCACGCCGCTCGACCTGACGGCTGACGAACAGGCGACCATCGAGGCGCTCAACGCCGAGTGCGCCAAGCTGGAGGCCGAATATGAGAACGCCGACGAGTTGCCGGACGAGATCGATCAGCGCCTTGGCGAAATCGAAACCGCGCTCGCCAGCTTCGACGAGCGGCCGGTCCACTACGAACCCGCCGACATCGCGATCGCCGGGGTCTTCGTCAGCCTGGACGCCGACGGCACGCTGTCGATCGACCGCGGCTATGTCCGACCCGAGGACGAGATCGCCAACCAGGCGGGCGATGGCGAGGGTGAAGAGCAGGATGGCGGCGACGATGACGCTGACTATCCGGCGTCGCCTTCGGTCCAGCGCGCGGTCATCACCATCTGCGGCAAACCTGCCGAGCCCGAGGAGGAGGACGAGGACGACACGATCAAGCCGCTCCCCGATCGACTGATCACGGAGCTGACCGCCGATCGCACCCTCGCGCTCCGCGACAAGCTCGCCACCGATCCCTCGGTCGCCTTCGTCGCCGTCCTGCACAAGTTCTGCCAGGACGTGTTCTACGGCGGCAGCCAGTACGGCTTCGCGATGGAGGTCAGCGTGCGGGGCACGACCTTCCATTCGCAGCCCGAAGGGCTTCGTGACAGCGTCTATGCCAAGGCGATCGAGGCCCGGCACGATAGCTGGCGCAAACGGCTCCCGGCCAAAGTCGCTGATCTCTGGGATGGGCTGGCCGCACTGACTGGCCCCGAACAGGCCGAACTCTTCGCCCATTGCGCTTCGTTCGGCGTCAATGCGCTTTATGAGCGGGCCGATCGCTACGGTGGCCGTGTCTCGGCGCATAGTGTCGAACAGCGCATCGCCGAAGCCGATCGCCTGTCGCTGGCGGTCGGGCTCGACATGGCCGAAGCCGGGTGGCGGCCGACCGTCGCCAACTATCTCGGCCGCGTCACCAAGCCCCGCATCCTCGAAGCGGTGCGTGAAGGCGCCGGCGAGCGCGCCGCCCAACTCATCGCACATCTGAAGAAGGGCGACATGGCGACCGAAGCCGAACGTCTCCTCGCCGAGACGGGCTGGCTGCCCGAACCGCTGCGCAATTCCGGCGCCGATGCCGAAAGCACCGAGGCGGACTCTGGCGAGGGCGACGAGGCGTTGCCGGACTTCCTCGACGGCGATGACGAGGAGACCAACACCGATGATGAGGAGGAACGGCACCTCGCCGCCGCGGAGTGACGGCGGTCCTCATCTGACTTGACGAGCCCGGCGTCCCTTCGGGGGCGTCGGGCTTTTTTCATGCGCGCCGATCGAGAGGGAGAGTTTGGCCCGGACGTGGCGAGCCGGACATGGAGGAGAGAGCGCCTGCCGGCTCTCCCGTTCCCTGCTCTCCGGGAGTGGCCTCATGGCCGACTATTTCACCCATTTCTCATGCCTGCTCGATGTCGGCACGCCCGAGACCGCAGCCCGCGCGCTCGATCTCTACAACCAACTGTCCGAGGACGGAGCATCCGAGGAACCGCCGTCCGATGGCTTCCTCCTGTCCATCCAGCCCGAGCATGGCGGCTCCAAACTCTGGATGCGCGACGATGTCACCGGCGATCCCGAACGGCTGATCCAGTTCGTCATACGCTGCGCCGCCGAATTCCACCTCACCGGCCGATGGGGCTTTCAGTACGCCAACACCTGCTCCCGGCCGCGTCTCGATGGCTTCGGTGGCGGCGCGCATGTCCTCGATCTCGCGACCGGCGAAACTGTGGCGTGGATCTATACCAACGGTTGGCTCGCCGAGGTGATCGATGGCGGCGATGGTGCCTGACATCATCGAGACCATTGTCTGTCGCTTGATGGCGCGGCCGGGCCGCGCCCCTTGAGAGCGAGAGGAAGGCCGGGACGGGTTTGAGCCCGTCCGGTCCGAGAGAGAGCGCCGGCGGGCTTTCCCGCTCCGCTCTCCCGAGGACGTCTCCCATGAATGCTCACACCCTTGCGGCGGCGCTGCCGACCGCCGCCGATCAGCCGACCGACGCTGCCGCCATCCATGCCGCGGCACTTCTCCTCCTTCCTCACATCGAGCGCGGCGAGCGCATCGACGCCGCGGTCTTGCGCACCGCCATGGAGACCGCCTTCGGCGCGTCCGATACTGCCGGCGCCTGGGACTGGAAGGACGCCTATGACGCCTGCGAAGCCGCAACCGTCCTCATGCTCCGCAAATACGGAAAGGCGCTTTTGCGCAAAGCCGGGTCTCCGGCTGCGGCGGTTCCTCTGTTCGGCAAGATCGCGGGACTTCTGCCCACCCACACGCGCCGCTCCGAGGAGGCGCAGGCCTTCCAGCAATTCTCGACGCCGATCCCGCTCGGCCTGGCCGCGATCACTGCGGCCGCCATCACACCCGCCGATCGCGTGCTCGAACCATCGGCCGGCACCGGCCTGCTCGCCATCCTCGCCGAGATCGCCGGCGGCACGCTTGTCCTCAACGAACTCGCCGAAACCCGGGCCGCACTCATCTCCTCCCTCTTTCCGGCCATTCCCGTGACCCGCTTCGACGCAGCCCAGATCGACGATCATCTCGACCCGGCGACCGTCCCAACAATCGTGGTGATGAACCCGCCATTCTCGGTCCTCGCCAATGTCGAGGGGCGTGTCGCCGACGCAGCCTATCGCCATCTCGCATCCGCGCTCGCGCGGCTCGCCGATGGCGGGCGCCTGGTCGCGATCACCGGCGCGAATTTCGGCCCCGACATACCGGCCTGGCGCGACGCCTTCGTCCGCCTGCAGGAGAGGGGCCGCGTCGTGTTCACCGCCGCCGTCCATGGCTCAGTCTATGCCAAGCACGGCACGACCGTCGAAACCCGGCTGACCGTGATCGACAAGATCCCGGCCGACGAGCCATCCGCATTTCCGGCGTCCCCCGGCACCGCTCCCGACATCGCCACGCTGATGACGTGGATCGCCGAGCATGTGCCGCCGCGCCTGGCTGTCGCGCCTGCTGTTCAGGTCATGCCGACCGGCGCCACGCCGCGCACCGTTCGCGGCTATCTCGCGCGCACCGCGGCGACATCGGCGACCCGCGTGGGCCTCGCCGATCCCGAGGGCGTGCCGCTCGCCTATGAGACCGTCGACTGGACCCCGGCCGAGGGCGCCCGCCTCAGCGACGCGATCTACGAGCAATACGGATTGCAGACGATCCGTATTCCCGGCTCTCAGGCCCATCCCACCAAGCTCGTGCAATCCGCCGCCATGGCCTCGGTCGCCCCGCCCAAGCCGAGCTATCGGCCGACGCTGCCAGCGACCATCATGGACTCGCTCTCAGACTCCCAGCTCGAAACCCTGATCTTCGCGGGCGAAGCCCATTCCGATTTTCTCGCAGGTTCCTGGACCATCGACGACACTTTCGATGTCGTGGCGGCCGCCGCCGATGATGCAAACGGCGTCGTCCGCTTCCGCCGCGGCTTCTTCATCGGCGACGGCACCGGCGTCGGAAAGGGGCGCGAGTCGGCCAGCATCGTGCTCGACAACTGGATGCAGGGCCGGCGCAAGGCGGTCTGGATCTCCAAATCCGACAAGCTGATTGAGGATGCGCAGCGCGACTGGTCCGCACTCGGCATGGAGCGCCTGCTGGTCACGCCGCTCTCGCGCTTCCCGCGGGGCAAGCCGATCGCTCTGCCGGAAGGCGTCCTATTTACAACCTATGCCACGCTGCGTTCCGACGACCGCGGCGAGAAGGTTTCGCGGGTCAAGCAGATCGTCGAATGGTTGGGCTCCGATTTCGACGGAGTGATCATTTTCGACGAGGCGCACGCGATGCAGAACGCTGGCGGCGGCAAGGGAGAACGGGGCGATGTCACGCCCTCGCAGCAAGGGCGCGCGGGGCTTCGCCTGCAGCACGCCTTGCCCAATGCCCGCGTCGTCTATGTCTCCGCCACCGGCGCCACCACGGTCCAGAACCTTGCCTACGCGCAGCGCCTCGGTCTGTGGGGTGGCGACGATTTTCCCTTCTCGACCCGCGCCGAGTTTGTCGAGGCGATCGAGGCCGGCGGCGTCGCGGCGATGGAGGTGCTTGCCCGCGACCTTCGCGCGCTCGGCCTCTACACCGCCCGATCGCTGTCGTTCGACGGCGTCGAATATGAGCTGGTCGAGCACGAGCTGACCGCCGAGCAGCGGCGCATCTACGATGCTTATGCCGGCGCCTTCGCCATCATCCACAACCATCTCGATGCGGCCATGCAGGCGGCCAACATCACCGGCTCGACCGGGACGTTGAACCGCCAGGCCAAATCCGCCGCGCGCTCCGCCTTCGAAAGCGCCAAGCAGCGTTTCTTCGGTCATCTGCTAACATCGATGAAGACGCCGACGTTGATCCGCTCGATCGCGGCGGACCTGGAGGCCGGGCATTCCGCGGTCATCCAGATCGTCTCGACCGGCGAGGCGCTGATGGAACGGCGCTTGGCCGAAGTTCCGACCGAGGAGTGGAATGACATTCGCGTCGACATCACGCCCCGCGAATATGTCCTCGATTATCTCGCCCATTCCTTCCCGGTGCAGCTCTACGAGCCCTTCAGCGACGGCGAGGGCAATATGTCCTCGCGTCCGGTCTTTCGCGACGGCCAGCCGGTCGAGAGCCGCGAGGCGGTCGCCCGCCGCACCGAGCTGATCGAGAAACTCGCGAGCCTTCCGCCGGTGCCGGGCGCGCTCGACCAGATCGTCCAGCATTTCGGCGCGGACGTGGTGGCCGAAGTCACCGGCCGCTCGCGTCGTATCGTGCGCAAGGGACAGCGCCTTGTGGTCGAGACCCGCGCGGCGTCCGCCAATCTCGCCGAGACCCAGGCCTTCATGGACGACATGAAGCGCGTGCTCGTGTTCAGCGATGCCGGCGGTACGGGCCGCAGCTACCATGCGGAGCTGTCGGCACGGAACACGCGGCTTCGCGTCCACTATCTGCTTGAGCCGGGCTGGAAAGCCGACGCCGCGATCCAAGGCCTCGGCCGCACCCACCGCACCAACCAGGCGCAGCCGCCGCTCTTCCGTCCGATCGCGACCAATGTGAAGGCGGAGAAGCGCTTCCTATCGACCATCGCGCGCCGGCTCGACACGCTGGGCGCGATCACGCGCGGACAGCGCCAGACCGGCGGCCAGGGCCTGTTCCGACCCGAGGACAATCTGGAGAGCCACTATGCGCGCGATGCGCTTCGCCAGCTCTACATCCTGATCGTCCGCGGCAAGATCGAAGGGTGCTCGCTCCAGCGGTTCGAGGACACGACCGGCCTGAAGCTGATGGACGACAACGGCATCAAGGACGAGCTCCCGCCGATCACAACCTTTCTCAACCGCCTGCTCGCGCTCACCATCGACCTGCAGGACGTCCTGTTCGCCGCCTTCGAGCAGCTTCTGACCGCCAAGGTCGAGGGCGCGATCGCCGCCGGCATCTACGACATCGGACTGGAGACGCTGCGCGCGGAGAGCTTCGTCGTCACCGATCGCCAGACCATCTACACCCATCCCGGCACCGGCGCGGAAACCAGCCTGCTGACCATCCAACAGCGCGAGCGCAACCGGCCGATGACCGCCGAGGAGGCGATGGCTTGGCTCGACGATCCGGTCGCCAAGTTGCTGGTCAACGAGCGCTCCCACCGCGCCGCGGTTCAGCTTCCAGCGCCTTCGCTGATGCTCGACGACGGGGAGATCGAACGCCGCGTGCGGCTGATCCGGCCGATGGAGCAGCATCACGCCTCCATCCGCATGATGGACGAAAGCCATTGGATCGCCGCCAGTCGCGCCGAGTTCACCGCCGCCTGGAACGCCGAGATCGCGGAGGTGCCAGCCTATTCCGATTCCACGATCCACATCGTCGCTGGCCTGCTGCTGCCGATCTGGAAGCGGCTGCCCAACGAGTCGAGCCGTGTCTATCGGCTCCAGACCGATGACGGGGAACGGATCATCGGCCGCCGCGTGTCGCCCGCATGGGTCGCCAACGCCACGACAGTCGGAACGACGAACCTGTCCGCCGACCATGCCTATGCCGCGCTCATCGAGGGCAAGACAATCCTCGATCTCGCCGAAGGCCTCCAACTCCGTCGCGTGCGCGTCATGGGCGCCGATCGCATCGAACTCTCCGGCTTCACCGACGCGATGCGCGAGCGCCTGCGCGCCTTTGGCCTCTTCAGCGAGATCATCTCGTGGAAGCTCCGCTTCTTCGTGCCCGTCGGCGCGGACGGCGCGACCATCATCGGCAAGCTGATCGGCACCTACCCGATCCAGCGCGTCGGCGAGCGGGAGGCAGCGTGATGGCCCGTCTCGACGCATCCGATCTCGCGCAACGTCTCGGCCGACAGGCCGAGGCGGTGTGCCGCCATTATCTCAGCAATGGCCACCGTCAGGGCAACTACTGGCAGGTGGGCGACGCCCGTAACACTAAGGGCCGCTCGATGTACGTCCGGCTCAAGGACTCGCCCAAAGGCCCCGCCGGGAAATGGACTGACGCCGCTACCGGCGAGCATGGAGACCTCCTCGACGTCATCCGCGAGAGCTGCGGCCTCATCGACTTCAAGGATGTCGCCGACGAGGCTCGGCTCTTCCTCAGCATGCCACCACCAGCGCCGGAACCCTCCGCCTTCCAGCCGCTGGCGCCCGCACCACATGGATCGCCCGAAGCCGCACGGCGCCTCATCCGCATGTCGCAGCCGATTGCGGGCACAATCGTCGCGGCGTATCTCCGGCAACGCGGCATTACGGATCTCCGTGGAGCCGGAAATCTGTATTTCCACCCGCACTGCTATTATCGCCCGGACGAGCATGCGCCGACCGAGACTTGGCCGGCCATGATCGCCGCTGTCACTGACCTCGACGGCATGATCACCGGGGCGCATCGCACCTGGCTCGACTCACGACGCCACGACAAGGCGCCATTCGAAACCCCGCGCCGGGCGATGGGCGATCTCCTCGGCAACGCGGTCCGCTTTGGCGCTGGTGGCGAAGTGATGGCAGCCGGCGAAGGCATCGAGACGGTCCTTTCAATCCGCCAGGTCGTGCCCAACATGCCGATGGTGGCGGCGCTCTCCGCGGCACATCTCGCCGCCATCCTGTTCCCGGACACGCTGCGGCGGCTCTACATCCTGCGCGATGACGATCCGGCAGGCGATGGTGCGCGTGACAGCCTGATCGAACGGGCGAACGCGGCCGGGATCGAGGCGATCGTGATCTCTCCACAGCTCGGGGACTTCAACGAGGATCTCCGCACCCTCGGCATCGCGACATTGCGCAGTCAGACTCGGGTACAGCTCGGGCCGCAGGACGTCGCACGCTTCATGGCGCTGGCGGCATAGCCGGTAAGGAAGCGGCAGCGGCCCCGCCGCCGTACTCGCTCAGACGCAGCGGATCGGAGAGGACCGCGCCTCGGCCTTCGAGAGGGCGATCGGCCCACAGGCAGGCCGGCCCGGCAATGGCTGCGGCCGACTATTTTCCGGCGCGGCCCCAAGGGGCCGCTTTCCATCGCGAAACAAAATAGCCGGCCTCCGCCATCCTCCGCTGACGCTCCGGCCCTCGCTCGCGCTCCGGGTGCAGGGCCGCCCCGCCGGTGTGCTTCGTCGCCATGAAGGCCGCGACGGTCGCGGTCCATCCGACGGAGCATCCGATGCGCGATCTCGACGACTACGAACCGCACCACGAATCCTCACCGACTGACCACGTCCTCAACGAATTGCAGCTCCACGGCTACCGGCCTTTCGCCGACGAACCCGATCAGCGGCTTCTGCCGGACGGCAACGCGGTCGCGGGCGCGGTCGCCGACATCTTCGACGCCCTGATCGTGACCCTGGAGGACACGCGCCTCGAACCCGACCTCGACGATCTCCTCTGGTCGACCGTGAACGTCTTTCATCGCGCCGCCGAACGGATCAACCGCGAGCTCGACGACAACGAGCAGGCCCAAAAGCGCTCCCAACGCGAACAGGACGGCAGCGAGGTGAAGTCGGTCGATCTCGAGCGCCTGATCGCCGAGGGCAAGACACAGGTCGAACGCCAGACCGCCTTCGAACTGATGCGCGACCAGGCCGCCGAGCACTACGAACGCCAGGTCGGCAAAGCCTGGCTCCCGCGGTCAGGATCGAAGGTCAATCATCGCAACCTCACCTCGGCGATGATCGACAGCCGCGACTTCATCATGGCGAAGAAGCGTGCCGAGCAGGAAGTGCTCCTGCCGCCTGGACCGAAGATCGCCGTCACCGGCGGGCTCGATTTCGACAACCATCACCTCATCTGGGCCAAGCTCGACCAGGTTCACGAGAAGCACCCCGACATGGTGCTGATCCACGGCAAGTCGCCGAAGGGTGCCGAGAAGATCGCTTCTCTCTGGGCCAGGAATCGCAATGTCCCACAGATCGGCTTTGCACCCGACTGGACGAAGCACGGCCGGGCAGCACCCTTCAAACGCAATGACGAGATGCTGCAAATCCTGCCGAAGGGCGTGCTGCACTTCCCCGGCACCGGCATCAATGACAACCTCGCCGACAAAGCCAAGAAGCTCGGCATCCCGGTGTGGAAATTCGGCGGCGCGTAAGCGCCGCCGCATCGGGCACCTGCTAAACGGCCAAGCCTATGGCATAACGCAACGAATGCAGCGACTGAAGCCACTCCCGAAACCGGCACGTTCGGACGCCGTTCTCGCTGCGGTTTTCCTGGAGAATGCCACCGTGAAGGCTGCAGCCGCCGAATGGGCGGCGGATCAAGGATTCGACAATCAAGCCCTTCATGCGATTGCAATTGCCATCGAACTCCTCCTCAAATCCTATCTGCTTAACGTCGCGACCGATGATGTTTGGAACCGCGCGAACATCGGGCACGATCTCGCCAAGGCACTCCATTATTCGGCTCAAGCCGGCTTGGTGCCTCCTTCACGCATCGAGTGGATTATCAGCCACCTCCATCCGCATTTTCAGCGTGGCGGGTTTCAGCGCGAGCCGTCGAGGAAATGGCCACCAGGCTTTGCGGATGACGCAGGTGAGGTCGCACGGCAGCTCGCGCAGACAGTACGGCTTCACCAACGTCACGGCCACATCGACTCGGCTCCCAGCCCGGAGAAGACCACTCCCCGCTGAATGGCGCTGGTCCTTGGTCCAGCCGATGGCCTGACGCCATCAACCCGTAAAGGGTCGGACTACGCATAGCGTGCCGCCGCGCCGGCGTTGCCTGCGCGGTGATTGCGGCCATCGGCCGAACACATCGGGCGCCTGTCAGCGGGGGGATGGTCCTCCGCTCGAAACAGGAGCCGGATCGATGTCCTTCCCCGACGCACACGCCTTCGCCTTCAGCCTCGCCACCACGCTGATGGCCGTCATCGTCATCTTCCGCGCGGGCGACGGCACTCTCTCGGTGACACCCGCAAACGAATACGACGGCGACGTCTCGGAGATCGTCCACGAGGTCGATCCCTTCGCGCCATGACGGCGCGCCACCCTTCCAGGCGACGCGGAGACCCCTGCGGTTTCCGCTCCCGACGGAGCACAGCTTTTGCTATGCTCCCGAATGCGCCGTGGTGGTGGTGGAAGGCGCGACCGTCAGAATTTGCTCTTTCGGAGACACCACCATGATTATCCTCGGCATTGTCCTATCCTTCGCAGCCATCGGCATCTTGTGCTGGTTGCTGTTCACGCTCGCGGTGTTCGCACTGCCATTCTTCGCGGGCGTGACCGCCGGCACCTGGGCCTATGACACTGGCGCGGGCTGGCTCGGCGCCATCCTTATCGGCATGCTCGGCGCCGGCCTGACGTTGGGCGTGGGGCAGCTCTTGCTTGGAATTGTCCGCCCGCTCTGGGCACGCCTGCTGATCGCGCTGGCATTTGTCGCACCCGCGGCGATCGCCGGCTTCCACGCCACGCATGGCATCGTGAAACACACCATGCCGTCGGAGACCTGGCAGCTCGTGTTCTCCGTCATCGGTGCGGTCGCGGTCGGCGTCACCGCGTTCGCGCGCGTCGCTGGGATGGCAAGCACCGGCCCGTCCAGCCAGGGCATTGCACCAGCCTGACACCACGACGGAACCGTCGCCGGGACGACCAGTCGGGGGTTTCAGCCCTCAGCGTTGTGCAGTTGGAGAGGGAGCCGCGTCACCGGAACCTGACTGAAGCCCATCGTGCGGCCGCCTCAACAGCGCCCGGATTTCTGCTCGGCGCCTCTGTGCGCGGGAACGGTGCAACACGAAGTCGAGGGCGTCATCTCCACTGGCCGACTTCGAAACGAAAGCTCGACCCTCGCCTGTACAAGGGGAGGACGGGTCGCAGATGATCTTCAGCTTGCGCCGTCTGCTGGTTGCGACCGGGTCGCCATGATCTTCCGTTCCTGATTGTCTCCAGACCGCTCCGAACGGCCTCTCCAATGGCCTGATCTGACCGAAGGACGGCTGCGCCTCGACCGCCTATGCCGCAACGGCGCGTCCCGACTTTCTTCCCCTGCCGGCCAAGGCCGTCATTCCTCGCGAAACAACAAAGTCGTTCCTGCCATCCTCCGCGTTGCTCCGGTCGCAAGCGATGCGGCGTCGGTCGCCTCCGGCCTGTCGATCGCCATCGAGGCCGCAATGGAGCGGTCCCGAAAACGAAACGGAGACTTACAATGGCGACCATCGGCACCTTCAAGAAGACCGGCTCGAACGAGTTCACCGGCGAAATCGTAACCCTCAGCGTCCAAGCCAAGGGCGTGCGCATCGTCCCCGACACCCGCGCCACCGGCGAGAACGCCCCCAGCCACCGGGTTCTGGTCGGCCGCGCGGAAATCGGCGCCGCCTGGTCCAAGCGCTCCAACGAGGGCCGCGACTATCTGGGCCTCAAGCTCGACGATCCGAGCTTCAACGCCCCCATCTACGCCAACCTCTTCGACGACGAGGACGGCGACACCCACTCGCTGATCTGGTCCCGCCCGACCCGCCGCGGCGACTGAGCCCCGAGCAAGGCCCCGGCCGAACAGGCCGGGGCCTTTCCACTGCTAGCGCGAATCACTTCGGCCGCCCGGCGAGGGCACCGCCAGCCCTGAGACGCCGATTACCCTCGCAATGGGCGCAAAGAACGACTATTATAGATGGGGTATTCGGGCACTCCCTAGCCAACAAAGTCGTGGATGTTCCTGAATTCCTCAGCGATTCAGGGGGCATCATGCGAGTTGGGTGAGTCAGCTAAAACTTCTATGATCCGGCACGATGCGACTTTCCCATTGTCGCACGATTTGATCATCCGAGTGAGCTCGCTCTTAAGTCCGAGAAGGCGTCGGATCCGCACCTCGACGGCTTCGAGCTGATCGGTGGCAATTCGGCTCACCTGCTCACAAGAGGACTCTGGCCTTTCCTGCAGAGCGAGCATCGTCTTAATAGCCGGGATGTCGAAGCCGAGATCCCTGGAATGGCGTATGAACGTCAGTCGCCGAACATCCTCTGCTTCATAGAGGCGCCGCCTGCTCTCTGTGCGGGGCGGCGGCGGGATGAGATTGATCCGCTCGTAGTAGCGGATTGTCTCGATATTGACGCCTGTCCGTTGTGACAAGGCTCCGATGGTGATCATGGCGAATTCATTCCGTAACGGTGGTTCGAGTAGGGATAACAACTGGGCGGAAGCGTCATCGGCATCCGTGCGCCGATTGCCGTTGGCCGCTGAGCGCCAACCCTCAGGGCACGTTCATTCCGACGGCGTGTGAGCGCGCAACTCCTCCAACCAGAGGCGGGCGTTGCCATCCGACGGAGCGCGCCAATCGCCGCGCGGCGACAGCGAGCCGCCAGCAGTGACTTTGGGGCCGTTCGGCGACGCCGAGCGCTTGAACTGGCTGATCGTGAAGAAGCGATAGAGGAACACCTCCATCCACGATCTGATTGTGGGCAGATCATATGCGCGACGGCGCTCTTCCGGATACTGTGGAGGCCAAGCTCCGGCGGTGGCGTCACGCCAGGCATGGAAGGCCAGGAAAGCGATCTTCGACGGCTTCAGGCCATAGCGCGTCAAATAAAACAGGGTAAAATCCTGCAGTTCATAAGGCCCAATCTTCTCCTCCGTACTTTGTAAGGCGCCGCCTTCGCCGGCCGGCACGAGTTCTGGCGAAATCACAGTGTCAAGAATGGAGAGCAACGTGCCGTTCGTTGCCTCATCGAAGGCGGCTGACTGTGCCACCCAGCGGATCAAATGCTGGATGAGTGTTTTCGGCACCGACGCGTTGACGTTGTAGTGGCTCATATGGTCGCCGACACCGTAGGTCGACCAGCCGAGCGCGATTTCGGACAGATCGCCAGTGCCAAGCACCATGGCGCCTCGCTGGTTGGCTGCACGGAACAAGATGTCCGTGCGCAGGCCCGCCTGCACGTTCTCGAACGTCACGTCGTAAACCGGCTCGCCTTGCGCGAACGGATGCTGAAGTGACGCCAGCATCTGCTGCGCCAACGGCTTGATGTCGATCTCCTCGGCGGTGACGCCGAGACTACGCATCAGCGTCCAGGCATTTGCCTTGGTGGCCTCCCCCGTCGCGAAGCCCGGCATCGTGAAGCCGAGAATGTCGGACCGGGGCCAGCCTAGCCGGTCGAACGCTTTCGCCGCCACGATCAGCGCGTGAGTGGAGTCCAGACCACCGGAGACCCCGATGCAGACGCGGCGGATGCCCGTCGCCTGAAGGCGCTTCATCAACCCCTGGACCTGGATGCTGTAGGCCTCATAACAGTCCTGGTCGAGGCGTGCCGGATCGGCTGGAGCATAGGGGAAGCGCGCGACGGCCCTGCGCAGCCCGAGGTCCGTCATCGACGGCTCGAACCGGAAGCCGATACGCCGGAACCTGTCTTCAGGCATAGCTTGTGCGATGGCCGCCTCGTTGAAGGTGCCGGTGCGCAGGCGCTCCAGTCTGAGCCTATCAACGTCGACATCGGCGATGGCCATTTGCGAGTCCTGCGGGAACCGTTCGGTCTCTGCCAGCAGCTGCCCGAGTTCATAAATGCAGGCTTGACCGTCCCAAGCGAGGTCCGTCGTCGACTCGCCCGGACCGGCCGCGGAATAGATGTATGCAGCCCAGCACCGCGCCGATTGGGTTGCGCAGAGCAGCCGGCGGGTTTCGGCCTTGCCGACAGTGATGTTGCTGGCCGAGAGGTTGGTAAGGATGAGAGCGCCAGCGAGCGCGGCAAAGTCGCTGGGCGGAGCCGGTCCCCATACGTCCTCGCACAGCTCGACGTGGAAGACGAAGCCTGGCAAATCCTCGGCCGCTAAAATCATATCCATTCCGAAGGGGACGGACTGACCAGCGATCTCGATGGTAGCGCCTTTCAAGTTTCGGCCCGAAGCGAACCAACGCTTTTCGTAGAATTCCCGATAATTCGGCAGATGTCCTTTGGGAACAACACCCAAAATGCGCCCACGATGGACGGCGACAGCGCAATTGTAGAGTCGTCCTTCCCGCACCAGCGGCGCGCCGATGAGCAGAACCGGCGAAAGCTCGCGGCTCGCGGCCGCGACTTCCTCGATCGCTTGTTCCACCCGCTGCAGCAACGCGGCTTGGCCGAGAAGATCGTCAATCGCGTAACCGCAGAGGCCCAATTCCGGGAACACCATCAGCGCAACACCCTGGCGCGCACCGTCGCGGGCGAGCGCGAGCGTCTCAGCGACATTGTAGCTGGGATCGGCGACTTCGCATTTCGGTGTACAGGCAGCCACGCGAACGAAACCCTGCTGATAAATCGAATAGAAGCTCATCCGCCGGTCTCATCTCGTGTTCTTGCGGTGCCCGATCTCGGCACCAAGTGGCCGTGACCGCTGTTACGGCGACCGGGTTCAGTCACGGCCTCGACCCCTCGCAAGGGTTGATTCTGTAGTTACTACAGGATTTATATACCTATGATCGGGGCGTGTGAACCCACGCGCGATGAGTGGTCGCCCCCGGTCTTTCATCACCACAGGCAGGCGGCGGAGGACGACAAGGAGCAAGGACAGTGTTCAAGAGGCTCAGTTCTGACCAGGTGGGCATTGTCCGAGCCTCAGCCGTCGCGCTCGCCTTCGCGGCGGTCGTCCTTGTGGTTGGCTATGCCTGGCTGCCTCCTGAATTGTTCGGCCTCAGCCCAGAGATGGACTTCGGTGAGCGGATCGCGTTCACGTTGAAGGCGAGTATTCTCATGTTTCTCTGGCTGGCCGGCTGCGTCGGCGCGGTGAGCAGAGGCAGGTTCTATTCGCCGGCGGATATACGGGGCTCGGCGTTCGGCAAACCCAGCCCGGCAATCGCCGTGCGTGCCGCGGTGCTGCAGAATTCATTGGAGCAGACAGTACTGGCTTTTGGCGCACATCTGACCCTAGCAGCGCTTCTGCGAGAAACCGAACTGGTGCTCATACCGCTGCTGGTTGCTCTGTTTCTGGTTGGCCGCATCACCTTTGCATTCGGCTACGCCAAACGAGTCTCAGGCCGGGCTTTTGGCATGGCGCTCACCGGCGCCTCAATAATCGCGAGCTATGGAATTGTGGTCGGGCTGATAGCCGCCGGACGCTGACGTCTGTCGCTCGCTTGGACGGCAAAAAACGATTGAAAGGCCTCTTGCTCCTGTAGCCACTACAGAATGTATGGTGCGTGAAAGGATTCGAGCCGGGCTCGAGAGAATAAGCAAATTTAGGAGACCGCAATGACTATTGAAGCCGAGGCTAGAAGCACCTTAGGCACGTTACGCTTCAAGGTTGAGGGCTTGGATTGTCAGAACGAAGTTCGGATGCTTCGTGCCGCGGTCGGTCCCGTCGTCGGTGGCGAGGACAAGTTGTCGTTCGACACCAAGGGCGGTGTCATGGAGGTCGCGGGCCTGACCGCTCCGGCACTCGATACCATTGAGCAGGCGGTCGCTACCACTGGAATGAGGGCACAATTGCTGGCTGAGCTGGATAAGTCCTCCGCGTCGGCGTGGCTGTTCAAGGTCGAGGGCCTCGATTGCAAAAACGAGGTCGCGATGCTCAAGCGCGAAATCGGCCCTCTGGTTGGCGGTGAGGACTGGCTCGCCTTCGACACAGCAAAGGGGTTGATGACGGTCGCGCCTCAGCACCGTGCCTCGATCGACGAACTCGTGAGCGGCATCTCAAGAACCGGGATGTCAGGCTCTCTCATCCAGGATGGTTCGGCCGAAACCATGCTCCTGCGTGTGCGCGGCCTCGACTGCAAGAATGAGGTGGCTGCTCTGACCAGGGAACTGGGACCGCTCGTTGGCGAGGATAAGCTCGCCTTCGACACTTCGCAGGGTGCGATGACCATTGCACCTCAGAGCGGGACAACCCTCCAAGAGATCGAACAGGCGGTCGCGCGAACCGGGATGCGGGCTGAGCTGTGGACAGCGCCGGCCGTTGCTGAGCAGGCAACCTGCGATGCCGCAGGATCCGCGTGCGGTTGCGCGACCAACGTGAAGGAAGCCCTCAGCCCGCCGCCGATCAATCTGCCTGGCGGCGTTGTCTATCGAATCCATGGCATGGATTGTGCCGACGAGATCGCCGCCCTGAAGCGCGAAGTCGGCCCGCTCGTTGGTGAGGACAAGCTCGCTTTCGACCTTCTTAACGGCCGCATGTCGATCGACATGGCGCCTGACGCCGCCTTGGAGGCCAAGATCGAGAAGGCCGTTGTACGCGCCGGCCTGCAGGCGGAGCCCTGGACCGAGGGCGCCACCAGCGAAGGGGCACGGGCAGAAGAGCGGCGCAGACGCATTCAATCATGGCTGACTGCTGCGAGCGGCCTGTTCGTCGCGATCGGATTTGCGGTTCACGCCTGGGTCGGAGGTGGAATCATCGCGGCCTTCGAGGCAGGCGAACATGGTGCAGGTGCAACGCCGCTGCTAAGCGTCATTCTCTATACGCTCGCCGCGCTTTGTGCTGTGCGTTACGTGGCCCCGAAGGCTTGGCTCGCGGCCAGGCGCCTGCGTCCCGACATGAACCTCCTGATGGTGATCGCCGTCGTGGGTGCGATCGGAATTGGCGCTTGGTTCGAAGCCGCAACGGTTTCGTTCTTCTTCGCGCTCGCCCTTGCTCTCGAGGCCTGGAGCCTCGGCCGAGCGCGGCGGGCCGTGGCGGCCCTGATGGAGCTCGCGCCGCCGACCGCGCGCATCATGCTTGAAGACGGCACGGAGAGAGACGTGCCGGCAGCCGAAGTCCGTGTCGGTTCGCACATCATTATTCGACCTGGCGATAAAGTACCGCTCGACGGCCGTGTGGCCGCCGGAGAGAGTGAGGTCAACCAGGCACCGATCACCGGCGAAAGCGTCCCGGTCTTCAAATCGGAAGGAGACGACGTTTTTGCAGGCACCATCAACGGCGAAGGCGCGCTGGACGTCGTGACCACCAAGGCGTCAAGCGATACCACGCTCGCGCAGATCATCCGCATGGTCGGCTCCGCGCAGGGCCGGCGGGCTCCCAGCGAGCAGTGGGTCGAGAAATTTGCACGCGTCTATACGCCCGTCGTTATGGCGCTCGCGATAGCCGTTTTTTTGGTGCCGCCGCTGTTGCTCGGTGGTGGCTGGGAGGTTTGGTTCTATCGCGCCCTCGTATTGCTCGTGATCGCCTGCCCCTGCGCCCTTGTCATCTCGACGCCCGTGACCATTGTGGCTGCCCTTGCGGGAGCTGCGAAGCAGGGCGTGTTGGTGAAAGGCGGCGTCCATCTCGAGACGCCGGCGCGCTTGAAAGCAATCGCCATGGACAAGACGGGGACGCTCACCGAAGGACGTCCTCAGGTCGTGGAGATCTTGGCGCTCGGCAGCCGAAACGAGGATGACCTTCTTCGGTTAGCAGCAGCCCTCGAGGCGCGCAGCGAGCACCCCATCGCCCGCGCTATTTTGGCGAGGGCAACAGAAAACGGCATTGCCGCACAACCGGCCGAGGCCGTCCAGGCCATCACGGGTCGCGGCATGACCGGCCGCGTCTCCGGTCGCGAAGTCTGGCTTGGGTCACGCCGCTACCTCGATGAACGCGCGGTCGGCTCACCGGCCATCCTGGAACGCGCCGACACACTTTCCGGCGCTGGCCGGACCATTGTCGCCGTTGGCGACGGCCAGGAAGTCTGGGGACTGATCGCTGTTGCCGATGCTGTGAGGGCTGAAGCCAAGGATATCGTCACCGCGCTGCATCGGGCGGGCGTGGAAAAAGTGGTGATGCTGACAGGCGACAATCGGGCCACCGCCGAGGCGATTGCCAAGCAGACCGGCATTGATGAAGTTCGCGCGGAACTTCTGCCCGGCGACAAGGTCACGGCCGTCGAGGACCTGGTTCGGCGCTATGGCGTCGTCGCCATGGTGGGTGACGGGGTCAATGACGCCCCTGCCATGGGCCGCGCCAATCTCGGCATTGCCATGGGCGCAATGGGGAGCGACGCAGCCATCGAAACGGCAGACGTCGCCCTGATGTCGGACGACCTCTCCAGACTTCCCTGGCTCGTGCGCCATTCACGAGCCACGCTCGCCGTCATTCGGCAGAATATCGCCTTCTCGATCGCCGTGAAGCTGTTGTTCACAGTGCTGACGGTGATCGGTCTCGCATCCCTTTGGGGCGCGATCGCCGCCGATGTTGGGGCCTCCCTGCTGGTCGTTCTCAACGGTTTGCGGCTCCTCAATCGGGAACAGCGCCAGAGAGATGGTGGCCCAGTCGGCGGCGCAAAGGTTCGAGCACAGGAGCGCCAGCATTCCACTGTGGCTCGCCCTGCAACTGCGCATTGAGCCAATAGCGGCCGCCCTGTATTGGGGCGGCCGCTGACGACAGAAATGCCGATCAGAACCCGAAGAACACAAGGAATCATCGTGGCCGAACGTCCCGCTAGAAATATCGCGATATGGGTTGGCGGCGCATTTGTGGCCGCGCTTCTTTTCGACGTTGCTACGAAGTGGTTGATCATAAATGCCGTCATGGTCCCGCCACGCGTGATCGAGGTTGTGCCCTTTTTCAACCTGACGCTCGGCTTCAACACCGGAGTCAGCTTCGGGATGTTCCAAGATGTCTTCCTCGAGCATCCGTTGGTGTTGGCCGGGATCAAAGTGGCGATCACGGTCGGTCTTCTCGTTTGGGCAATGCGGACCCGCAGGACCATTGAAGCAACGGCTCTCGGTTTGATCGCCGGCGGCGCCGCCGGCAACATCGTTGACCGCGTGCATCAAGGCGCGGTGACAGACTTTCTCGATTTTCACATAGGCAACTGGCATTGGCCGACCTTCAACATGGCGGATGTTGCAATCAGCATTGGCGTCGCGCTGCTCCTGGCTGGATCGCTTTTTTCGACCCAACCGGTGCTTCGCACGCAGGAGCCGCTTAGCAACGGGAAGCGCTGAGCATGGCGGCGCTGGAAATATCGTTGCTCGGGCTGGCGACAGCGGCCGCTGCCGGCGCTATCTCCTTCCTTTCACCCTGCGTCCTGCCGCTCGTGCCGGGCTACCTGTCCTATGTCGCTGGTGGCGCCGGCACGACCGGCAGCAGTGATGCGGTATCCCGGCTTCACATCTTCCGCCCTGCGCTGCTGTTCGTGCTCGGGTTCACGACCATATTCGTGCTGCTTGGAGTCAGCGCGATGGCCCTCGGCGGCCTTCTCCAACGCTTCCAGATGGAAACCAACCTGATCGGCGGAGCTCTGGTCATTGTCTTCGGTTTGGCGATGACGGGGCTCCTTCGCCTCCCGATACTCATGACCGACCGCCGATGGAACGGACCGCGCCAGGTCAATGGACCGGTCGGCGCCTTCCTGCTGGGTGTCGCCTTTGCCTTCGGCTGGACGCCCTGCATTGGCCCGGTATTGGGCTCCATCCTCACGGTAACCGCGACGTCATCAGGCAACGGCGCGATTCTTCTCGGAACTTACGGCCTCGGCCTCGGTGTGCCGTTTCTCCTCACGGCCCTCTTCATGGGAAACGCGGCAGCCGCATTGAAGCGCATGCGCCGCGTCGGTGCCGCGCTGAACATCGGCGGTGGTGCGGTCATGATCGGCGTCGGCGTTTTGATGATGACCGGGAGGTTGCAGGAGATCGCCATTTGGATGCTGATGACGTTTCCGATGCTGGGAGCGATCGGTTGAGGGACTCGCTGGCTGCCGCGAATTGCTGCGACTCGTCAGTCGGCTTCAGAACCCCCGCCGAACTTTGGCGCGTGATTCATCGGGGCGCGCCCGCGCCGCGCAACAACCGGGAGCCAGAATGACGGGAGCGTGTACTCAAGGCGTCGACACCGGATTCGTGGCGCTAGGCTATGGCAAGGTCGCCCTGCTCGGACTTGTCCAAGGCATCACCGAGTTGCTACCGATCTCTTCGACCGCCCATATGCGGATCGTGCCTGCGCTGCTCGGTTGGCAGGATCCTGGCTCAGCCTTTTCAGCCGCCATGCAGCTTGCAGCGCTTACTGCAGTCGTCAGTTATTTCTGGAGCGACGTGAGCCAACTAGCCACCAATTCGCTGCGTGCCGTCGCAAATCGGGATTTCCGAGATCGACACTTCCGCTTCTCGGTCGGAATTCTCCTTGCCACGATCCCGATCGGTATTGCCGGCCTTTCCTTGTCTGGAGCGTTGAACGCGTGCGGCTCGCCGCTTCGTACTCTCGAAGTCATCGGCTGGGCGTGCATCGTCATGGCTGTCCTCCTGGCGCTCGCGGAGATTTTTGCCCGGCACCGACGAACGCTTGAGAACACATCGGCCATCGATGCAATGATCGTGGGAATTGCTCAAATCGGAGCGCTGATTCCTGGCGTTTCGCGTTCAGGCTCGACTTTGACTGCGGCGCTCGCCCTCGGCCTGAAGCGAGATGAGGCGGCGCGGTTCTCATTCCTTCTTGGCCTGCCGGCAATCGCCCTGGCTGGCTTCAAGGAGCTCTGGGAACTCCACAAAGTGCAGCTTTCCGCCGACGGCTGGTCACTACTTCTTGTCGGGCTCGTCGTGGCTTCTATTTCCGCGTTCTGTGCGATTTGGGGGCTGATGCGCGTTCTCGAGCGTTTTTCCGCCTGGCCGTTTGTTATTTACCGAGGTGTTCTCGGTATCGTACTCATCTGGGCGGTTGCTTTGGGCTATTTCACTTGAGATGCAAAATATCGGAAACGTGTATGAGTGAAAAACAACAAGAAGAAGGTGAAATCGAGCTTGACGCGAGCAATGCCGCCGAACGCAGGACTCTTATCTGGGTTCTTGCCATAAACTTCTTGCAGGTGATCGTGGCCGGTGTCGTCGGCGTTATCGCAGACTCGACAGGTCTCTTGGGTGCCGCCCTGGATAATTTGGGAGATGCCGGCGTTTATGCCGTCAGCCTTTATGCCGTCGGCCGGACGATCGTGGCAAAGGTGCGAGTGGCGCGTCTTTCGGGTTTGCTTCTGATCGCCTTTGGACTTGCATTGTTCGTGGAGGTGCTTCGCCGTTTCTTCGTGGGTGCCGAGCCAATCGGCCTCGCCATGATCGTCACGGCTCTCGCCAATGCCGCGCTTAATGTAGTTTGCTTAAAACTGCTGCGGTCGCATCGGGATCGAGGTGTGCATCTCAAAGCGTCCTGGATCTTTACGACGAACGATATGCTGGCGAACGCCGGCATTGTCGCGTCGGGTGCCGCGGTCATGTTCTTCGCGTCCCCGCTGCCTGACCTAATCATCGGGTTGCTGGTTGGCGGCATCGTGCTCAAGGGTGGCTGGAATATCCTGAAGGAGGCGCACGATGCAATAGGTGATGGCTCGTCGCGGCCCAAGGGCCAGTCTAGTCCCGAGAACGACTGAAATAGTCGTAGTTTACAAAATGGTCTGTAGATTGGTTATGAGACGTGTCGACTCTTGATTCGGAGGAGTTCGGCATGTCTCAAAGCTATTATATTGGGCTGGATGTTTCCGCCCGAACAATCAATCTCTGCGTTGTCAACGCCGATGGGCAGGTAGCGCATGAACGAAAGCTTTCATCCAATCCGGAAGAGATTGCGCAGCATATCCTGTCGCTCCCGCTTCCAGTCGTCCGCGTCGGTCTCGAAGCAGGGATGCTGTCTCAGCACATTTATGGGCATTTAGCCGAAGCCGGCATTCCCATCGTGTGTGTAGAGACCCGGCACATGAAGGCGGCTCTCTCCGCGCAACTCAACAAGACCGACCGGCATGATGCGCGCGGAATCGCGCAGATGATGCGCGTCGGCCTCTTCAAACCCGTCCACGTCAAGACGCCGACAAGCCAGCGCCTTCGGACCGTCCTGACGGCCCGCCAACTCCTGCGAAACAAGCTCCAGGATGTTGAAAATGAAATCCGTGGTCTCATCCGAAACTTCGGATATCACCTCGGCAAAGTCACGGCGCGCGATTTCGAGCCGCGAGTACGGGAACTGATCGCAGGAAGCGACCTACACATAGTCGCTGATACGCTCCTGTTGGCGCGGCGATCGCTGCGGGAGCAGTTCGGTCGGTTGGACGATTTGCTTGTCCGTCTCGCGCGGGACGACACTGTTTCGCGCCGGTTTATGACGGTGCCGGGGGTCGGCCCGCTCGTAGCGCTCATCTTCCGGGCAACGGTCGATGTCCCATCTCGCTTCACTCGGTCGCGAACCGTTGGTGCCCATTTTGGTCTGACGCCGCGCAAGCACCAATCCGGCGAAGTGGATCGCACCGGCCGCATTTCGAGATGGGGTGACGCCATGACGCGCAGCGCGCTCTACGAGGCAGCACAGGTGCTACTGACTCGCGTAAAACGCTGGTCCACCCTAAAGGCTTGGGCTGCTCAGGTCTCGCGACGTCGAGGCCACAAGAAGGCGATCGTCGCCCTCGCTCGCCGCATCGGTGTCATACTGCATCGCATGTGGGTGGATGGAACTGAGTTCGACTGGGGTAAGCGGCCAGAGGCCGCCGCTCCTCTGACATAGGTTCGGTCAGGCGCAAGTCTGACTGAGGCGTCTCCCTGCGAGGGGACGAGGGACGGTGAGTTCGCAAATACGACTTGGCAGCGTCGGCATGTCCAACGCGAAGCCGCATTATAGATTGCTCCGCCGGCTCTTCTGATCCCATCCTGTGGCGGCCTCGTGCCGACCACGAAGAGAAGCATGATCCTCGCGGGAATACGGCTCAAAGCTGATCGTCGGGCCGGACCAATTCCATGTGGCTGACGCCGAGGGCCTGAGCCAATTCATAAAGCGTGATCACGGTCGGGTTCCTCCGGCCGCGTTCAAGGCTGCTGAGATACTGTTGACTGAAACCGGAGCGCGCTTCGACCTCTTCCTGGGTCAGGCCTTTCTCCCGACGCAGGCGGGCGAAGTTCCGGCCGACCAATTTGCGCATATCCATGCGCAGGAGGATCGTGATTTACATACTTTGAGTTTATCAACTATAGTATGTAAATGAGCCAGCGGAGCGCGCGGGAAGCCTCGCTATCCGATTGGCCCGAATAGAGAAGTCGTAGTTCTGGCAAG
>NZ_AUGD01000004.1 GCF_000426845.1 Bradyrhizobium sp. in8p8
GGCCAGATCTCGTCGATCTCGACGTCGATCGCGAGCGCGGTCGAGCAGCAGGGCGCGGCGACGCAGGAGATCGCCCGCAGCGTCCAGACGGTCGCGCAGGGCACCCAGACTGCGGCTACTGACATCGGCGAGGTCAACCGCGGTGCCGCCGAGACCGGATCTGCCTCGGAAGAGGTGCTCAATTCGGCCAAGACCCTGTCGAGCGAGAGCACCCGCCTGCGCGCCGAGCTCGACCGCTTCATGGCGACGATCAGGGCCGCGTAGGGGCGTGCGATAGGCTCACCGCCATCGCACCACCCTCCGCTGTCGTCCCCGGGCAAGCGCGCTCTCCGGCGCGCTTGGATTAGTGGTTCATACCCACAGGATTGGGCTTGGCAGGGATTCGGGCCACCTGCAGAACGTCAGCATCGACAGCGCCGATCCGGGCGCCTGTCTTCCGTGAATGTGTCGTCTTTCTGACGTGAGCCATGCATCGAGCCCTTGCGGCTCCATCGCATCGAGCGGTGTCGACGGGCCTTCCCGCGGGAACCCGGCCACTTCGCAGGCGTTGTCGCAGGTGGCAGGCAGAATGCCGCACTCCCATGATCGGATCGACCCCGTCCACGTCACCTGGGACGGGGCTGCTTCCATTGATCAGACGCAACAACCGATGGAATTGCAGCAAAGTCCAGCGCTGAACTATGCACCCGTAGTCCCGGCGGCGACGGCGGCCGACCGTATCGTGGAGACCAGCATTCCCTCGCGGCTCGATGCGCTGCCGTGGAGCGGTTTCCACACCCGCGTCGTGCTCGCGCTCGGCATTACCTGGATACTCGACGGACTTGAGGTGACATTGGCCGGTGCGCTCTCCGGCGCGCTGAAGCAGAGCAACTCGCTGCATTTCTCCAATCTCGATCTCGGTATCGCGAACTCCGCCTATCTCGCCGGCGCCGTGCTAGGCGCTCTCGGCTTCGGCTGGCTCACCGATCGCATCGGCCGCAAGAAATTGTTCTTCATCACGCTCGCGCTCTACCTGTCGGCGACGGCCGCGACGGCCCTGTCATGGGATGTCGCGAGCTACGCGCTGTTCCGATTCCTCACCGGCGCGGGCATCGGCGGCGAGTATACCGCGATCAACTCGACCATCCAGGAGCTGGTGCCGGCTCGCTATCGCGGCTGGACGGATCTCGTCATCAACGGCAGCTTCTGGATCGGCGCCGCGATGGGCGCGGTCGCCGCCATCGTGCTGCTTGATCCCGCCGTGATCGATCCCGACCTCGGCTGGCGACTCGCCTATCTCATCGGCGCGGCCCTCGGCCTTGTCGTGCTCCTGATGCGAATGTGGATCCCGGAAAGTCCGCGCTGGCTGATGATTCATGGACGACCCGACGAGGCCCATGCCATCGTCGGCGACATCGAGCGTTCGGTGATCGGGCACAATCAGGATACGAGCGGCGGGCGCTTCACCAAGATTCGGCTGAGGATGCGTGACCACACGCCGATTGCAGAGGTTCTCCACACGCTGTTCTCGCTCTATCGTCAGCGTGCGCTGGTTGGCCTCGTGCTGATGAGCGCACAGGCGTTCTTCTACAACGCCATCTTCTTCACCTTCGCGCTGGTGCTGACCGATTTCTACGGCATCCGCTCCGATCACGTAGGCTGGTACCTGCTGCCCTTCGCTGCCGGCAATTTCCTCGGGCCTCTCTTGCTCGGCCGCCTGTTCGATACGCTCGGCCGCCGCACCATGATCATGTTCACCTATGGCGCGTCGGGCCTGTTGCTGGCGCTGTCGGGCTATCTGTTCTCGATTGGTGTGCTGAGCGCGCAGGGACAGACGATTGCCTGGATGGTAATCTTCTTCTTCGCCTCACCCGCCGCGAGTGCGGCCTATCTCACCGTCAGCGAGACCTTCCCCCTCGAGGTGCGTGCGCTGGCGATCGCGGTGTTCTATGCGGTCGGCACCGGCATCGGCGGCGTGATCGGACCGGCACTGTTCGGTGCGCTGATCGACACGGGGTCGCGCAACAGCGTGTTCGCCGGCTATCTGCTGGGGGCGGCCCTGATGATCGTGGCAGCGATCGTGGCGGGGCGCTATGCCGTGGCGGCGGAGCGCAAATCGCTCGAACAGATCGCGCGTCCGCTCGCCTTTATGGAGTAGACTGATGAAATCGGAACTTGCGGACATGGCGATGGACCAGAAGCGCACCATACTGGACGGGGATGCACCGGATGCGGTGCCGGTGCCGCATGCGCTCGTCCCGCATCTCGATGAACTTGCCATTTTGCTCGACATTGACGGCACGCTGCTCGATCTGATGCCGACGCCGCGCGAGGTATGGGTGCCGCCGGGCCTGTCGGAAACGCTGAAGCATCTGACCGAGCGCACCTCCGGCGCGCTGGCGCTGGTCAGCGGTCGCTCCCTCAACGACATCGACCTGATCTTTGCGCCCGACGTGTTCCGCGCCGTGGCCGGTCACGGCGCCGAGATGCGGCTGTCGGCGGACAATGAAGCGGAGGCCGTGCACGCGCCGCCGTTGGACAAGGAGCTGAAGCGGCGGCTCGCGGCGCTTGCCAAGCTCAGTCCGGGCATTCTGCTCGAGGACAAGGGCTATTCGCTGGCGCTGCATTACCGCCTCGCGCCGCATGCGGAAAAGGCGATCTACGAAGCCGTTTCGCTGGTCCGCGCAGAGTTGCCCAATGCGCCGATCGAGGTGCTGCCTGGCAAGTTCGTCTGCGAGATCAAGCATTCCGGTTTCACGAAGGCAACCGGGGTATGCGAGCTGATGAAGCACGAGCCTTTCAAGGGACGTCGCCCGATCTTCATCGGCGATGATGTCACGGACGAGACCGTGTTCGCGATCATGCCCGACATGGATGGGCTCGCGTTCTCGGTCGGTCGCCGCGCCATGGGCGTGAACGGTCACTTCGATGCGCCAGCCGACGTCCGTGCGTTCCTCGCGCGCCTGCTCGATCCAAGGTGAAATGAAGGCTGCGCCACGCCGCAGACACAAAGGTCTTCGAGCACGGCGCCGTCGCGCGGCGCCATGCGTGCTGCGGGAGAGACCCGAAGGGATGCTTTTCCAAGCGAATCGGGTGGGTTCCGCGAGCGAAACCAGTTCCAACGCGCCCGCCTGATTTTGGTTTCAATTGGTTGAAACGATGATCAGGAACCATATTGATGAACGGCAGTTAAACGGGGTGGAATGAACAGGAGGGGACGACCTGTGAACTTAGTTGTCGTTTCAAACCGCGTCGCCCGCGGCAAGCCGAACGAGCCCATGACGGGCGGCCTTGCAGCAGCCTTGCTTCCAGTTGTGGAACATTCGGGTGCGATCTGGGTGGGCTCCTCCGGGCGCGTGCGGGATGGACACCAGAAAGAACCTTTCGCCGAAATCGAGGCGCTCGGGACGGGCGCAATCGCGACGCTGGATTTGCCGGCGGCACATTACGGCGGTTATTACGAAGGCTTCGCCAATTCGGCGCTGTGGCCGGCGCTGCACTCCCGCAGCGATCTGATCCGTGTCTCGCGGGACGATTATGTCAGCTATCGCGAGGTCAACGCCTTCATGGCGAGGGCCTTGATGCGTTTCCGCAAGCCACAGACTGCGTTCTGGGTGCAGGATTACCATTTCCTCGCGCTCGGCGCCGAGCTGCGCGACCTCGGCGTTGATGACCCGATCGGCTTCTTCCTGCATACGCCGTGGCCCGTTACCACCGTGATGCAGGGCGTGCCGAACCATCGCGAGCTGGTCACGGCGATGCTGGCCTACGATCTGCTCGGCTTCCAGACCGAGGAGGATCGCCAGAACTTCCTCGGCTATGTCGGCGGCGAGCTCGGCCTCGCGATCGAGGACGGCGTCGCGATCTCGCAGCAGGGGCGCACCCGCTGCGAAGTGTTTCCGATCGGCATCGATGCGGAGAAGTTTGCGGCCTACGCCGCGAAGTCGGCCTCCCATCCCGACGTATCGCGCCTGCGCCGCAGCCTCAATGGCGAGCGCCTCGCGATCGGCGTCGACCGGCTCGACTATTCAAAGGGCCTCCTCAACCGAATCAGTGCTTTCGACCGGCTCTGGACCGAGCATCCGCAGTTTGCGCGGGGCATCTCGCTGCTCCAGATCGCCAATCCCTCGCGCGGCGGCATCGAG
This sequence comes from Bradyrhizobium sp. in8p8, assembly GCF_000426845.1. Lineage (GTDB taxonomy): Bacteria > Pseudomonadota > Alphaproteobacteria > Rhizobiales > Xanthobacteraceae > Bradyrhizobium > Bradyrhizobium japonicum_C. The sequence continues at coordinate 4,125 of NZ_AUGD01000004.1, forward strand.
GCCTATGGCAATCTCCAGAACGAGGTCGCCCGCCTCGTCTCGGACGTCAACGGCCGCCATGGCGAGGTCGACTGGACGCCGATCCGCTATCTGAACAAGGGCTTCAGCCAGGCCGTGCTCGCGGGTCTGTACCGCACCGCGCAGATCGGCGTGGTGACGCCCCTGCACGACGGCATGAATCTCGTCGCCAAGGAGTATGTTGCCGCCCAGAACCCGGCCGATCCCGGCGTACTGGTACTGTCGAAGTTCGCGGGCGCGGCCAACGAGCTCGACGCCGCACTGCTGGTCAACCCGCACGACATCGACGGCATGGCCCGCGCGATCGCGGTCGCCGCATCCATGCCGTTGACCGAGCGCAAGATGCGCTGGGACGCGATGATGAAGAAGCTGCGTTGCCACACGATCCAGCAATGGTCCGCCGATTTCGTCGCCAAGCTCGAGAAGTGCCGGACCGAGAAGGCTGCCGTTGCCCCGCTCGCAGCCCAACCGCCGCAGGCGCTGCGTTGGCTGAAGTCGGCAATCTCTGGCGTGCGGTTGATCTGAGATTATTCTCGGGTCTATCGACCCCTCGTGGCCGGGCTCGACCCGGCCATCTGCCACGGGCATGACGACAAACAGCCATAGCGCCCGCCTTCAATAGCAATACGATACGCCATCCAGAATCGCGCATTGCCGCTTGTTCGGCGCATTCGGATTGTCCAGCGGCACCACGCCCTTGCCCTGGCCGACGAACACGCCGGGGCCCACATGCACGGAGCTCTTGTTGCCGATGATCACGCTCTGATGCGGCGTCGAGCTCGAGCGCGTGCCATCCGGCCAGAGGATGGCATCGCCCGAGAGCATCCCGCGCCGGCCGTCGTCACAGCTGACGTCGGCGCCTTGCCGGCTGCAGACCTGTGCGGCGGCGGGTACTGCGAGGACGGAGCCGAGGGTCAAAATCAGGCCCAGGGCGGCCATGGTCTTGCTGACGGGCATGATGTGCTCGGTCGGGTCTGGTGGGCTTCCCGTGAATCGTCGCGCCGAACCCGCCTCAGGTTCAGCCGGCAAGCGGGCCAAGGTGCATGTAGCGCTGGGCATTGTCTTTAAAAAACAACAAGTTGCGGAAAATAACCCGATTTGCCCCGCGATCCCTTGCAAAATCATCGGCGCCCCTTCAAGAGAGGGCGCTCCGGAGAGATGGCCGAGTGGCTTAAGGCGCACGCTTGGAAAGCGTGTGTGCGGGAAACCGTACCGTGGGTTCGAATCCCACTCTCTCCGCCACCACGTTGTTGTTCAGCAGCGGCCCGACGGCGAGCCGCCAGCAGCCGCATCACACACGACCGACCCGGCGAACGAACTCCCAAACCATTTGCTCGTCAATGAGCCGTCACGGTCGGTCCACGGGATCGGTGGGAGCTGCGGCAGGTAGGACGCATACGGCATCACTTTCGCAAGCGTTACTCGGCCGGGAAACCGCGCATGGAAAGCCTTGTTCATGCCGCCGTCGAGTCCGCTGTAGATCGGGGCCGCCGGCACATTGTCTTCGACCAATTGCGCGTATGCGCGTTCGTCGGCGTGCTGCTTTTGCCACGCCGCTCGCGCGATTTCGGGATTGACGACGAAGGGCGGGCATTTTTCGTTTGCGCTGAATGCGAGAGGGTGCCGCGAACTTGGAGGTGGTTGCGCATCGAATACATAACGGCGGTCGCATACATCCACCTTGGGTTCGAGACGCGTCGTCTCGAAATGATCGTTGCCGACCTTGAGCATTTTCCAGAAGGTCAGGTTGGGACTGTTTCGATGCCGCGCCAGATTTGCCGGCGTCAGGCGGAACGGATAGGCCTGGACCTGGAACGACGGGCGGCCGCCGAGGAATGAGTCGCGCGCCAACGAATAGATTTCGCTGATCTGTTCGTCGGTCATGGCATAGCAACCGCTCGACCAGCAGTCGCCGTGGATCATGAGGAAGCTGCCGTTGCGCTTGTGCGCCTTGTCGAATGCGTTGGGGTAGCCCAGGTTGATCGAAAGGTAGAAGTTAGAGTTGGGATTCATCAACTCAGGTGTAATCGTATAGAACCCTTCCGGAGCCTGTCGGTCGCCTTCGTACAGCTTCGGCCCGAGATCTCCCGACCACCGACAGATCGGATAGGTCTTGAGAATCTGGAAGCGGCCGGTCGCGTCCTGTTTCCAGACCTCGAGCTCGGCCTCCTCCTTGAAAATACGTACGACGATAGGTGAATATTTCGGCATCTTCTTCTGCTCAAGCAGCGCGAGCAGCTCAGCGGGTAGTTCTCTCGTTGCCTTGGCCGGCAAGGGCTTGCTGCTTTCGCCGAGACAAATGACAGGCGCCAAGGCAGTGGCAAGAGCCGCCGCCAGCGCAAGGATAGGTCGGACCATGGCGCGGATCACCACTGTGCCTCCAGCCTTTCCGACCGTGCGCCGCTACGTCTCAAACCCAACGAAGACCGTCGCTTCCTCAACGGACTTGCGCTCCGACACCACTGCGTTCGCAGGAAAAGTTTCATCCGGCCAGCCAAGAGCAATGCTTTTCATGATGATCTGATCGTCGGCTATGCCCGCGTGCTCGCGCACCACGGGGGATTGCATGATGCCCTGGCTGTTGATCACGGCGCCGAGCCCGCGAGACCACGCGGCATTGACCAGGGCCGTCGCCACGGCGCCGCAGTCGAAGGGCGTATCGTCGCTACCATCAAGCATGCGGTCATAGGTGATGATCACGCAGACGGGCGCGTCGAACTGGCGAAAGCCGCGCAGCACCCAGTCCTGGCGCTTCTCCATATTGTCGCGCTCGATTCCCATTGCTGAGAATAATTGCTTGGCGACGCCGACCTGCCTGTCGCGGTGCTTGCCCGAAAAAGCCTGGCCCGTGCGGAACTCGCGCGACTGTGGGATGCCTGCCAGCATCCGTTCGGTGTTGCCGGCGCGGATTCGATCCAGCGGTTCGCCAGTAATGACATAGAAATTCCAGGGCTGGGTGTTCATCGATGATGGAGCGCGCATCGCCAAACCAATGATCTCCGCAATCAGCTCCTTGGGGACCGGATCGGACTTGTAGCCGCGGATGCTTCGGCGACCGAGAATGACGTCATCAAACTGCATTTGTGTGGAGTCCCCCCTGACAAGTTCTGAGCGCTTGCGATTTTCGTGGTTTCGGCACCCTCGCGCAAGCGACGACGGGTGTCATTAAGGATCCAGCCACGCAGAACATGGTCGCGTCAATCTCGCGCACGCCGTCATTCTGCGAGTTTCGGTAGAAGCAAATTGGGCCTCTGATTTGCCCAACGTGTCAAATTCCGGTCCACGCTGCCTTTGATCTCACATTCTGGATTGACTGACACTCTCTACTTCATCGCGCCTCACCGTAGGACCTCCACTTCCCATCCCCCGCTCGCTTTAGCGTCGGATCGGTTACCCGCGCTGGCTCCGCGATGAAATCGATGAACGCGCGGGCGCGGGGTGGCAGACCTTCTATCAATGCGCCATGCAGAAACGCACCTGTACAGGGCCGCATCTCCTCCGTAACCTCCGCTGCGCAATTTCAAGGAGATGCTGGCGTGGCGAAGACGGCGACTAAGAAGGCTTCTAAGAAGAAGAGTGCGTCGAAGAAGGCGGCGAAGACCGCGAAGAAGGCGAACTCCGGCCGCAAGAGTGCCGTCGCGAAGCCGGCAAGGAAGTCCGCGCCGCGCAGGTCCGCCGCACCGCGTCTTCCCAAGGGACCGGCCTGGCAATGGTCGGCGGTGGAGACCGCCGCGGCCATCCGCTCCGGCGCCATCTCTGCGGTCGCGACGGTCGAGGCCCATCTCGAACGGATGCGCGCGGTCAATCCGAAGCTGAACGCCGTCGTCGTCGATCTCTCGGAAGAGGCGCTTGCCGCGGCCCATGCGGCCGACAAGCAGCGTGCCAAGGGCGGCGATCTCGGCCTTCTGCACGGCGTGCCGATCACGATCAAGGAAAACGTCGATTTCCAGGGTCGGCCCAACTTCAACGGCGTGCCGGCCAACAAGGGCCTGATCGCCCCCTCCGACGCGCCTGTTGTCCGCAACCTGAAGAAGGCCGGTGCGATCGTCATCGGCCTGACCAACACGCCGGAATTCTCCTTCCGGGGCTTCACCGACAATCCCCTGCACGGGTTGACGCTGAATCCCTGGGATCCGGACATCACCTGCGGCGGCTCCTCGGGCGGAGCGGGCTCGGCGGTCGCCGCCGGCATCGGCACCATCGCCCACGGCAACGACATCGGGGGCTCGCTGCGCTGGCCGGCGCATTGCAACGGCGTCGCCACCATCAAGCCCACGCAGGGCCGCATCCCCGCATTCAACGAGAGCGCAACGGCCGAGCGGCCGATGCTGGCACATCTGATGTCGGCGCAGGGGCCGCTCGCCCGCCACGTCGCCGACGTTCGCCTCGCGCTGGAGGTCATGAGCCAGCGCGATCCGCGCGACCCCTGGTGGGTGCCGGCACCGCTGGTCGGCGAACGGCCGAAAGGACCGATCAAGGTCGCGCTGGCCAAAATCCCCGAGGACATGGACGTTGATCCGTCTGTCTCCGCCGCGCTGCGCCAGGCCGCCGACCATCTCGAGCGGTCTGGCTATCGCGTCAGCGAGGTCGAGGTGCCCGACATCAACGGTGTCTGGCAGACCTGGTGCGACATCATCACCAACGAGACCGTGGTGATGCAGGAAGCCGGCATGCTGAAGGTCACGTCCGAGGATTTTCACAAGGCCTGGGGCGGCATGAAGGCCAAGGCCAATGTGCTCGATCTCAAGGGCTGGATGCAGGCGACCGCCGCGCGCAACGGCCATATCCGCGCCTGGCAGTTGTTCTTCGAGGAGTATCCGGTCGTGCTGGCGCCGACCACGGTGAAGCCGACGCCAGGCCCGCGTGACGACACCATCAGCGCCGAGCGCGTGCGCGAGATCTTCTGGGGCGAGATCCGCTTCATCTCCGCCATCAATGTGCTGGGGCTCCCGGGCGCGGTCGTGCCGGTGGCGCTGCACGACGGCAAGCCGATCGGCGTGCAGCTGATTGCCGGACGCTATCGCGAGGATCTCGCGCTCGATGCCGCGGCCGCGATCGAGAAACGCGCCGGCGTGCTCGCCCGCCAGCTGTGGGAGCAAATGTCGTAGGTGCACCTTCCCTGATGCCGCGTCGATCTGCCTTCTCCAAGCCGGGAGAGGGCAGAGGCACGCAACCGCCGCGGCAGGACGCAGCAATTTGTTAATCCGCATTAACCCGAATGCCGGCCAATTCCCTGGCAAGCATTAGGGTTACTTCCTCGATCTCTAGGCGAATTATTGTCCGCTTTACCACCCGCCTCTAACAGAGGAGCGGCGGACAACGCACATGCCTCATACAGGCTAATAAGTGCGGCCCGCCCCACGCGGAGGTGGCATAATGCGCAACGAGACGATTGCTATTCACGCCGGCTACGAGCCCGAAGCCACCACGCATGCGGTGGCCGTGCCGATCTACCAGACCGCGGCCTATGCCTTCGACAGCGCCGATCACGGCGCCGCCCTGTTCAATCTCGAGACCGAAGGCTTTCGCTACAGCCGTATCGCCAATCCGACCAGCGCGGTGCTGGAGAAGCGCATCGCCCAACTCGAAGGCGGCGTCGGCGCGCTCGCGGTCGCGACCGGTCAGGCGGCGCTGCATTTCGCCTTCGTCAACGTCGCCGATCACGGCGGCAACATCGTTTCAGTGCCGCAGCTCTACGGCACCACGCACACGCTGCTCTCGCACATCCTGCCGCGCCAGGGGATCACCGGCCGCTTCGCCGAGAGCGACAAGCCGGATGCGATGGCGAGGCTGATCGACGAGAACACCCGCGCCGTCTTCGCCGAGACAATCGGCAATCCCGCCGGGAATGTCTGCGACATCGAAGCACTGGCAAAGATCGCGCATGCGCACGGCGTGCCGCTGATCGTCGACAACACTGTCGCAACCCCGATCTTGCTCAAGCCGTTCGACTACGGCGCCGACATCGCCGTGCACTCGCTGACCAAGTTCCTGGGCGGCCACGGCACCACGCTGGGTGGCGCCATCGTCGATTCCGGGAATTTCCCCTGGGCCAAATATGCCGAGCGCTTCCCGGCCTACAACAAGCCGGATGCCTCCTATCACGGCCTCGTCTATGCCGAGCGCTTCGGCCGCACCGCCTATATCGAGCGCGCGCGCAGCGTCTATCAGCGCACCATGGGCTCGGTGCTGTCGCCGTTCAATGCCTTCCTGCTGCTGCAGGGCATCGAGACCGTCGCGTTGCGCATGGAGCGCCACGTCGAGAATGCGCGCAAGGTTGCTGAATTCCTGCGCGGCGATCCTCGTGTCGCCTGGGTCAATTACAGCGGTTTCCCTGACAGTCCTTACTATCCGCTGGTGCAGAAATACCTGAACGGCAACGCCTCCTCCCTGTTCACCTTCGGCATCAAGGGCGGCATGGAAGCCGGCAAGTCCTTCTACGATGCACTGAAGCTGATCACTCGCCTCGTCAATATCGGCGACGCCAAGTCGCTGGCCTGTCATCCGGCTTCGACCACGCACCGGCAAATGTCGGCGGAGCAGCAGCGCGCCGCTGGCGTGCTGCCGGAGACCATCCGTTTGTCGATCGGCATCGAGCATGTCTCGGACATCATCGAGGACATCGACCAGGCGCTGGAAAGGGCCTGCTCGCCGGCCCGTCTCGAGGCCGCGGAGTAGGCGGCGCTGCCCATGACGATCTTGATCGACAAGGATCAAGTCATCGCCGGCCCGGCGCTGGTGCCGGCCGAGCACGATCTCGCGCGCGAGGCCGGCGACGAACTCACCATCGGGCTCGTCAACAACATGCCGGATCCGGCGCTGAAGGCCACCGAGCGCCAGTTCATGAAGCTGCTCCAAGCCGCAGCAGGCCCGCGCCGTATCCGCTTTTACTGCTTCTCGCTTCCCAGCGTACAGCGCTCGCCGGAAGCGAAGTGGCATATCGAGAGCGAGTACTCCGACCTCTCCGATCTCGAGCGCGGCAAATTCGATGGGTTGATCGTGACCGGTGCAGAGCCGATCGCGCCCGAGCTCGATCAGGAGCCTTACTGGCGCGACCTCACGAACCTCATCGACTGGGCGAAGATCAATACGCGATCGACGATCTGGTCGTGCCTTGCCGCCCATGCGGCGGTGCTGCACCTCGATGGCATCGAACGGCGGCGGTTGCCGGCCAAATGTCACGGCGTTTTCGATTGCGACGTCGTAACGGCCGACTCGCTGACACGTGCCGCGCCCGCGCCTTTCAAGGTCTCGCATTCCCGCCTGAACGAGATCGCCGAGAGCGACCTCGAGCAGGCCGGTTATCAAGTGCTGACACGTTCGGCCCAAGCCGGCGTCGACGTCTTCATCCGCCAATATGCCAGCCGCTTCGTATTCTTCCAGGGCCATCCGGAATACGACGCGCTGTCGCTCCAGCGAGAATATCTGCGCGACATCGGCCGCTATCTCGCGCGCGAGCGCGACAACTATCCACGCCTGCCGATGAGCTATTTTGACGCAGCGACGGAAGAGAAGCTGGCTCGCTTCGAGAAGAAGGCGGCACATCAGCGCCATCCGGCGCTCAGCAACGAGCTGCCCAGGCTGAACTTGCGCGCCGATATCGGCGCTGGCAGCGCCGCGGCGGTGCTATTCCGCAACTGGTTGCGCTATCTCGGCGCGGCCGCCGATGCGTCTGCGGCGGTACGCTAGCGTAGGCGTCTTGGTGCCGCGTTAGGATTACCCAAGCGTTAGGCTTGCCGCAACCAGCGCACGAATGTTTCAGTAGCGCCAACAGGGAAATCACGGGAAACGCAGCGTGTGGTCGGCACTCCAGGGACGCGTGAGTAATCGGCTGGCTCGGCATTTCCGAGCCGCGCCGCACCGACTGCCCGCGCATGCGCCTATGGTGAGCTTTACCTTCGACGATGCTCCCGATAGCGCGGCAAGCGAGGGCGCCGAGCTTCTGGAGAAGCATGGCGGCCGCGGGACGTTCTATCTCGCCGGCAGTCTGATCGATCAGCCGTCGGAGCATTGGCACGGCTTGTCGAATGACGCGATCGTGCGGCTCCACCGCGCCGGTCACGAGATTGCCTGCCATACCTACTCGCACCGGAACTCCGCCACTCTCGACGAGGGCGCGATGGCTCGCGAGATCGAACGGAACCGCTCCTATTTCCGCGGCATCGATTCCTCGATCACACTGGAGAACTTCGCCTATCCCTATGGGGTCGCCTCGATCTGGCGCAAGCCGCAACTCACAAAGGCCTTCCGTTCCGCGCGTGGCATTCTTCCCGGCGTCAACAGCGATGTCATCGACCTCCAGTTCCTGCGTGCTTCGCCCTTGATCGATTGCGAGATCGACAAGGCAGGAGTTGATCGCTATTTCGACGAGGCGGTCGCAAGCGGCGGCTGGCTCATCTTCTACGGCCACGACGTCACCGATCGGCCGAGCCCCTATGGCTGCACGCCCGACCTGATGCGGCATGCGCTGGCGGCAGCCGGCAAGCGCAACATGCCGATCGTCACGGTCGCAGAAGCGTTGCGGCGGATCGGAGCCTAGCTTCCCGCCTCTCGCCCCTGGCGCGGCGGGAAGATAGACTTGCCATGCCGCCGCCAGCATGCGACTGGCCTCGTGACGAATCTCACGGCCTTGTTCCCAGCGCGCCCATGTCCGCTCCCTCCACCGCTACCGTCCCTGTACCGGCCAACGGCCGCGACGCGCTGTCGGTGCTGCATTCGGTGTTCGGCCTGCCGGACTTCCGCGGCGCGCAGGGCGAGATCATCCGTCACGTCACCCAGGGCGGCAATTGCCTCGTGTTGATGCCGACCGGCGGCGGCAAGTCGCTGTGCTATCAACTCCCTTCACTGCTGCGCGAAGGCTGCGGCATCGTGGTGTCGCCCTTGATCGCCTTGATGCGCGACCAGGTCGCCGGGCTGATCGATGCCGGCGTCAATGCCGCCGCCCTGAACTCGTCGCTGACGCCGCAGGAGGCGTCCGATATCGAGCGGCGCCTGCTCGCGGGTGATCTCGACCTGCTCTATGTCGCGCCGGAACGGCTGGTCACGCCGCGCTGCCTGTCGCTGCTGGCGCAGGCGAAGGTGGCGCTGTTTGCGATCGACGAGGCGCATTGCGTCTCGCAATGGGGCCATGATTTCCGTCCCGAGTATGTGGGGCTCTCCATCATCGCCGATCGGTTTCCCGACGTGCCGCGCATCGCGCTGACCGCGACCGCCGACGAGCTGACCCGCAAGGAGATCGTCGAACGGCTTCATCTGACCGGCGCGCCGCAATTCGTCTCGAGCTTCGACCGGCCCAACATCCGCTACGAGATCGTGGACAAGCGCAGCCCGGTGTCGCAGCTCAAGGAATTGATCCGCGAGCGCCACGCCGGCGATGCCGGCGTGGTCTATTGTCTGTCACGCAACCGCGTCGAGGAGGTCGCCGCCGCGCTTCAGGAGGCCGGCATTGCGGCGCTGCCCTATCATGCCGGCCTCGACGGCAGCGTGCGATCGCGCAACCAGGACCGCTTCCTCAACGAGGACGGCATCGTCATCGTCGCGACCGTGGCGTTCGGCATGGGCATCGACAAGCCCGACGTGCGCTTCGTTGCCCATCTCGACCTGCCCAAGAGCATCGAGGCCTATTACCAGGAGACGGGGCGAGCGGGCCGCGACGGCAAGCCGTCGACGGCCTGGATGGCCTATGGCCTCTCGGACATCGTGCAGCAGCGCCGCATGATCGACGAGTCCAGCGCCTCCGATGAGTTCAAGCGGGTCTCGATCGGCAAGCTCGATGCGCTGGTCGGCCTTGCCGAGACGCCGCATTGCCGGCGCCGGCGGCTGCTCGCCTATTTCGGCGAGATCGCGATGGGCGAGAGCTGCGGCAATTGCGACAATTGCCTGACGCCGCCCAAGATGCGCGACGGCAAGGTGCTGGCGCAGAAGCTGCTGTCCTGCGCCTATCGCACCGGCCAGCGTTTCGGCGCGATGCATCTGATCGACGTGCTGGTCGGGCGCCTGACCGAGAAGGTCACGCAGTTCGGTCACGACAAGCTGTCGGTGTTCGGCATCGGCCGCGAGCTCAACGAAAAGCAGTGGCGCACGGTGCTGCGGCAGCTCGTGGCGATGGGCCATTTGCAGAGCGACAGCGAAGCGTTCGGAGCGCTGAAACTGACGGAGTCCTCGCGCGGGGTGCTGCGCGGTGAAACGGAGGTGTGGCTGCGCGAGGAAGCGACCGGCACCCGCACCCGTTCGAGCCGCGCTAGATCCCGCCGCGGCGATCTCGCGCCTGCGGCCGGCGCGCCGCAAGGCGATGTCGATCCCGAGCTGCGTGCGCGCCTGCGGTCGTGGCGTTCAGACGTCGCCCGCGAACGCGGCGTGCCGGCCTACGTGGTGCTGCACGATACCACCATCGACGGTATCGTCCGGGCCTGGCCGACGACGCTGGACGAACTCCGCACCGTGCCGGGGATCGGCGACAAGAAGCTCGAGCATTACGGCGACGAGCTGCTGCAGATCATCAGGACGCGGTAAGAGGAAATGACGAAGACAAGAGCGAGAGCCGCCCTTCTGATGCCTCACCCATTCCTGAACGCATAGGCATACCCGTTCAGCGCCGGCGCACCGCCGAGATGGGCGTAGAGGATCTTCGCGCCTTTCTCGAAATGGCCCTTCTTCGCAAGATCGATCAGGCCCTGCATCGACTTGCCCTCGTAGACGGGGTCGGTGATCATGCCTTCGAGACGCGCGGTGAGGCGGATGGCATTCTTGGTCTCCTCCGACGGCACGCCATAGGCGGGATAGGCATAGTCCTCGATCAGCACGACGTCGCCGGCGACGATCTCCTTGCCGAGCTCGACGAGCTGAGCGGTGTTCTGCGCGATCTCGAGCACCTGCGCCTTGGTCTGCGCGGGCGTAAAGGAGGCGTCGATGCCGATCACCTTGCGGGCACGGCCATCCGCCGCAAAACCGACCAGCATGCCGGCATGGGTGGAGCCGGTGACGGTGCAGACGATGATGTAGTCGAACTTGAAGCCCAGCTCGGCTTCCTGCTTGCGCACCTCCTCGGCGAAGCCGACATAGCCGAGGCCGCCAAACTTGTGCACGGAGGCGCCGGCGGGAATCGCATAGGGCTTGCCGCCCGCTGCCTTCACCTCCTCGATCGCCTGCTCCCAGCTCTTTCGGATGCCGATGTCGAAGCCCTCGTCGACCAGGCGCACGTCCGCGCCCATGATGCGCGAGAGCATGATGTTGCCGACGCGGTCATAGACCGCGTCCTCGTGCGGCACCCAGGCCTCCTGCACGAGGCGGCACTTCATGCCGATCTTGGCCGCGACCGCGGCGATCATGCGGGTGTGGTTGGACTGCACGCCGCCGATCGAGACCAGCGTGTCGGCATTCGAGGCGATGGCATCGGGGATGATATATTCAAGCTTGCGGAGCTTGTTGCCGCCATAGGCGAGACCGGAATTGCAGTCCTCGCGCTTGGCGTAGATTTCGACGTTACCGCCGAGATGTTTTGACAGCCGCTCCAGCTTCTCGATCGGCGTCGGGCCGAAGGTCAGCGGATAGCGCGCGAATTTTTCCAGCATCATTGGTCATCCCGATTGGCAAATGGTCTGGGGACGCAGCTAGCATTGGCCGGGGCAAATGTGCTTTCGAATAGTGCGGCAATGCTGCACTATATCTTGCGAGAAGGACGTCATTTGCTAGGATTTCTTCCGCAGAGCTGTCATTGAAAGAAAGCTTCTTCCATGTCGTCCCGGCTCGATCGAATCGATCTCAAGATGTTGAGATTGCTTCAGAATAACGGCCGGCTCAGCAACGCCGAGCTGGCGGAGACGGTCGCAATCAGCCCCGCCACATGCCATCGCCGTACCCAGCGACTGTTCGAGGACGGCTTCATTGCCGCCGTGCGCGCCATGGTCGCGCCGAAGAAGGTGGCGAAAGGCACGCTCGTGATGGTCGGCGTCGTGCTCGACCGCTCGACACCGGAGAGCTTTGCCTCCTTCGAACAGGCCATTACCAAGCTGAGATGCGTGCTCGACTGCCATCTCGTCGCCGGCGATTTCGACTATTTCCTCAAGATCCGCGTCGGCGACATGGAGGATTTCAACCGCATCCACGGCGAGCAGCTCATCGCGCTGCCCGGCGTGCGCCAGACCCGCACCTTCTTCGTTATGAAGGAAGTCGTCGACAACGCGCCGCTGGAGTTTTGAGCGGCTATCCTGCGCTATGCCTAATTGCGCACGGCGTAGAGCGGCGTTCGTAACGTCAGCTGGTAGGACGGCTTCGGCGCCCACGCGATCAGCGCGGTGATACCGAACAGCCGGTTGTCGTTGTCGTCCATGCGATCGAGGTCGAGCCGCAGGATCGGCTGGGTGAAGGACTCCGCGATCGTCCGCCCCGCGAGCTGTGCGCCACCGAAGGACTGCACGCCGAGGCGCCCGGTGAACTTCCAGTTGCTCGGCCATTGGTAGTAGCCGCCGGCATAGAGGATCGTGTTCGTTCCGATGTTGGCGAATGGGCTGGCAATGGCGGTGGTGGTGTATTGCGTGCCGGCCAGCCAGCCCCGCGTCTCGTCCTCGTCGAGCGCGTAGTCGAACTCCAGGATGTTGTTGAACGAATTCGTCATACCCTGTTCGTTCGGGACCGATTGCGTCAGCGTCGACTGCAGCGTGATGGTCGGAATCGTTCCGCCATTCTGCTGGTACAGGTCGGCCTGCACGCCAATGTTCCAGCTCGTGATGTCGAAGGAGGACCAGCCGCGGCCGATATCAATGGTAGAGCCCGACACGCCGCCATACAGCGAGACGCGGTCGCTGACGTCGACGGTCAACGGCAGGTCGATGGCAATCGCTGTCGTGGCCGGCAAGCCGTGCGGCAGCGTTGCGCCGCGACGCACCGCCAGGGCCTGGAGTGCGGCTGATAGCGAGGTGTTTCCGAATCCGAGTCCGAGGGTGACCGACGGGATTTTCGCATAGTTCGTGCGCAGATCGAGGTAGATGTTCGGAATAGCCGGCTTTGCCGTTTCATCGTCGTCGGCCTCGCCGAAAGCGGCGCTCGCCGAGATGGCAAGACAGGCCAGCCCCATCGCAACAGCGCGCAAATCCGGACGATGCGATGGGTTGTGACTTGACACCTGACAATCCGATGCGCGGAACTCTGGTTACCGAGCGGCCCGCTAAATGGAACGCGATCGTTCCTGAGGTCAAGGGCTATCCGCACGATGGACTGCATCGATGCGCGCGGCTACCCTGCCGTGATCGCACCGACTCTCGCCGGCTATAGCTCGGGCCGGACCATGGAGGACGAAGCCATGAACACGTCGCGCCGCATCCTGCTCGCCGGAATGGCGGGGCTCATCGCCGCTCCGACTGCCGTGACGGCCACACCGGCGTCGGCGGCCGATGATGTGACGGTTGCCGAAGAACGCTTTGCGCGCATGATCGCCGCCGCGCATGCGCCCGACATCAATTGCGCGCGGCAGGCGGAGCGTTATGCGGACGCGCATTGGCCTGAATACGTTGTCGCGGCCAGGGCGGTTCTCGATGCACGCGTGTGATTCGCGTGCTCACCTCTTCACAGCCCTCCGCACCTGTTCTCCGATCTGCGACAACACGAGTTGTGCCTGCGGCAGGATCGCGCCCATGGCGTGGAAATTGTGAACCATGCCGTCGTGGCAGACATGCTCGACGGCGACGCCCGCGGCGAGCAGCTTGCGGGCATAGGCGTTGCCTTCGTCGCGCATCGGGTCGTACTCGGCGGTGTGGATGATCGCGGTCGGCAGTCCGGTGAGCCGCGTTGCGCGCAACGGGGAGACGCGCGGATCTGCGGTATCGATGTCGTCAGGCAGATAGTCGGAAAGATCGGCTTCGATCGTGGCGCGATCGATCAGGTGCCCCTCGGCAAAGGCTTCGCGTGAGGGCGAGGTCTCCTCGAAATCCAGCACCGGGCAGATGAGGCATTGCGCGGCGATGGAGAGGCCGGCGGTCTGCGCCGCCTCCTGGCACACGATCGCCGCGAGCGTAGCTCCGGCGGAATCGCCGCCGATCACCAGACGATCCGCGTCGATGCCGAGAGATGCGGCCTCGCGCGCCACCCATTCGGTGGCGGCGATCGCGTCATCGACGGCGGCGGGAAATCTGTGCTCCGGGGCGAGCCGGTACTCGACCGATACGAGGCGGCAACCGGTGGCATGCGCCAGCGCGGCCGCGATACGGTCGTGCGTGGCAATGCTGCCGGCGACGAGCCCGCCGCCATGGAAGAACACGAAGCCCGGCGCGAGCTCCTCGGCGCTTGCCGGCGTGTAGAGGCGATAGGCCAGTTCAGTGGCGTGGCCAGTCAGCGTGCCATCGGAGGTCGCCACATCCGGCGCCTCGGCGCGCGCGAACTGCATCAGCTTTGCCAGCGATTGCCGCCGCGCCTCCACGCTCGGTCTGCTCCGCGCCTGCGGCCCGGCCGCCGCCATCATGGTCAACAAACGCTTTGCGAGTGGATCGAGCGGCATCGATCTCTCCTTTCTCTCACGAGGGAAAAGGGTAACTCACGAAGCCCCCGCAGCAAATCGTTTAGAAATTGGGACAATAGTGCCCGGATGGTTCCAGGGGAGGCCCGGTCATGGCCGAAATCAAGAAACCCATTGAATATTCGCCGAGTTGGACCTTCTTCGAGGGTAAATGGCACGACGGCAATGTGCCGATCATGGGCCCGCGGACGCATGCGGCCTGGCTCGGATCGATCGTGTTCGACGGCGCGCGCGCGTTCGAGGGTGTCGCCCCCGACCTCGACCGCCACATCGCCCGCGCCAACCAGTCTGCGCTCAACTTCGGCCTCAAGCCGGTGGTCGATACCGACACCTGGCTCACGCTCGCGCGCGAGGGCATTGCGCGCTTTGGACCTTATGCCGAGCTCTATATCCGTCCGATGTATTGGGCGCAGAACGGTTCGGGCGGCGGCGTGCTGTTCGACCCCGAAACCACCAATTGGTGCCTGTGCATCTACGAGGCGCCGATGCCAAAACCCGTGGGCAACGCCATCACGCTGTCGCCGTTCCGAAGGCCCACCGCCGAATGCGCGCCGGTCGAGGCAAAGGCGGCTTGCCTCTACCCGAACAATTCGCGTGCGCTAGCGGAAGCTGCTTCCCGCGGCTTCCAGAACGCGTTGATGCTCGACATGCTCGGCAACGTGGCCGAGTTTGGCAATTCCAACGTGTTCATGGCCAAGGACGGCGTGGTGTTTACGCCGGTGCCGAACGGCACCTTCCTCAACGGCATCACGCGCCAGCGCGTCATCAGCCTGCTTCGCGGCGACGGCATCACCGTGGTCGAGAGGACGCTGCGCTATGCCGATTTCCTGGCCGCCGACGAGATCTTCTCCACCGGCAATTTCGCCAAGGTCGCGCCCGTGATCCGCATCGACGAGCGCGAACTGAAGCCGGGGCCGTTCTATGCGAGAGCGCGCAAACTGTATTGGGACTTTGCGCATGCGATGAAGCAGGCGGCTTGACGCGAGCTGTTTCCGCGAACGCCATCATGGCGAGCGCGGCGGTGGCTCACGCGCCGCGTCTCCGAAACCGGCTGAACTGAAACGCCTGCGTGGAATCCCATGGCGTGTGATGCGTCTCGCTTCGCGTCTCGACGAGCTCGAACTCCGGGCCGAGCGCCGCCGCAAGGCTCGCGCTGTCATGCCGCTGCACCGGCAGGCCGCTGCATTTCTCGGGACCATCGGGCGCGAACGTCGCAATGATGACGTTGCCGCCGGGAGCGACCGCCGACCGAAGGCGCTCGACATAGGCGGCCCTGTCGCGCGGGTCGGTCAAGAAATGAAACGCGGCGCGATCGTGCCAGACCTCGTAGGTCTTCGCCGGCTGCCACGTCGTCGCGTCGGCAACGATCCAGTCGACCATCGAGGCTGCTCCGCCGATCCGCTTCTTTGCTGCGTCAAGCGCATTCGCCGAAAGATCCAGCACGCTGACGTCGCGATATCCGTCCTGCAACAGCGCATCGACCAGTCGTGATGCTCCGCCGCCGATATCGATGATGGCTGCGCCATGGTCGGGAGTTGCAGCGCGGATCAGGTCGAGCGAGGTCGCCGGGCTGTTCTGGAACCAACTGACCTCGGCTTCGCCCTTGGTGAGGTAGACGTTCTCCCAATGCGCACTTCGATCGGACATGGCGCATCCTTTCGGCTTGGGGCGGCTGGCTTGAAAGAAGACCTACTCGTCCTTTTTCGACATCCGCTCGAGGCGTTCCTGCATTTCCTTCATCTGCTGGCGCAGATCGTCGATGTTGCTGTCCTTCGGCGCCTCGGCATTCGCGTCGGGCTCCGGGGTAGTGGCCGAACGGGGCGCTGCGAACGGCTTGAACATCGAGAAGGTCTGCTGGAACAGCTCCATGTTGCGGCGGACCTGTTCCTCCAGGGGAGCAAAAGGAGTGCCGGACAGGGTGTTGGCGATCTGCTTGCGGAACTTCTCCTGCTCCTGGGTCAGGGTCGCGATCGACTGCTCCAGATATTTCGGCACCACCATCTGCATGCTGTCGCCGTAGAAGCGGATGAGCTGGCGGAGGAAGGTGGTCGGCAGCAGGTTCTGGCCGGCCTTGTTCTCCTGCTCGAAGATGATCTGGGCAAGCACGGAGCGGGTGATGTCGTCGCCGGTCTTGGCGTCATAGACCAGGAAATCTTCGCCATCCTTGACCATGGCGGCAAGGTCTTCCAGCGTCACGTAGGTGCTCGTCCCGGTGTTATAGAGCCGGCGGTTCGCGTATTTCTTGATGGTGGTGGGTTGGTCTGATTTCGCCATGGGCTCTCACTTGCAAAACGCGGAGAACGGGAACCTGACGGGCAATGCCGCAGGGCGGGAAGAGTACGCAACGCAACAAAATAAGCATTTTCAAAGGGCTCACGCTACCGTTTTGTGCGGCACGGTTAATTGCAGAGCAAAATCCTGCTTGCGAAAGCGCCAAGAACGCTATTTTGAATGCGTTGCGGCATGAATTCGGAGACCGTCCGATTGACATGCCTCAACGACGTTAACAGGATGCCATTCGAGACTGGCGAGCCGTTTTCCCCAGCCCCGTCTGCCCCCATTTCAAACCCAGGAGATGCCCATGTCAGACGATGTCGTCATCGTCAGCGCCGCCCGCACCCCGGTCGGAAGCTTCAACGGAGCGTTCGCGACCCTTCCCGCCCATGACCTCGGCGCAGTCGCCATCAAGGCCGCGCTGGAGCGCGCGGGCATCGAGCCCGGCCGCGTCTCCGAGGTCATCATGGGGCAGATCCTGACCGCCGCCCAGGGCCAGAACCCGGCACGTCAGGCTTCGATCGCCGCCGGCATTCCGGTGGAAAGCCCGGCCTGGGGCGTGAACCAGCTTTGCGGCTCGGGTCTGCGCACCGTCGCACTCGGCTATCAGGCGCTGCTCAACGGCGATTCCGAGATCGTGGTTGCCGGCGGCCAGGAATCGATGAGCATGGCCCCGCACGCCCAGCACCTGCGCGGCGGCGTCAAGATGGGCGGCCTCGAACTGGTCGACACCATGATCAAGGACGGTCTGTGGGATGCCTTCAACGGCTACCATATGGGCAATACCGCCGAGAACGTCGCGCGGCAGTGGCAGATCACCCGCGCCCAGCAGGACGAATTCGCCGTCGCCTCGCAGCAGAAGGCGGAGGCCGCTCAGAAGGCGGGCAGGTTCAACGACGAGATCGTTCCTGTCACCATCAAGACCCGCAAGGGTGACGTCGTCGTCAGCGCGGACGAATATCCGCGTCATGGCGCCACGCTCGATGCCATGGCCAAGCTCAAGCCCGCCTTCGAGAAGGACGGCACGGTCACAGCGGGCTCTGCGTCCGGCATCAATGACGGCGCTGCCGCCGTGGTGCTGATGACTGCCAAGCAGGCGGCCAAGGAAGGCAAGAAGCCGCTCGCGCGCATCGTGTCGTGGGCACAGGCCGGCGTCGATCCGAAGATCATGGGCTCGGGTCCGATCCCGGCTTCGCGCGCCGCGCTGAAGAAGGCCGGCTGGAATGTCGGCGATCTCGATCTCATCGAAGCCAACGAGGCCTTCGCGGCGCAGGCCTGCGCCGTCAACAAGGACCTCGGCTGGGACACCTCCAAGGTCAATGTCAACGGCGGCGCGATCGCGATCGGCCATCCGGTCGGCGCATCCGGCGCACGCGTGCTGGTGACGCTGCTGCACGAGATGCAGAAGCGCGATTCGAAGAAGGGTCTGGCCACGCTCTGCATCGGCGGCGGCATGGGCATCGCCATGTGCCTGGCGCGCGACTGACGGCGAGCTTGCACGCAGCCGACGCGTGCGCCGCACACGTCGGCGCGTGCGTCGCACGCGACTAAAAAGGCAGCGGCTGCAAATCAAATATTCTTCGCAACCACGCAAGCCTCGACTAAAGAAAAACGCCCGGCTCGACGCCGGGCGTTTTGTTCTTGATGTCCGTCAAACCAACCGCATAATCCAACGCTAAAAACGATCGCTCCAGAAACGTCCGAAGAGTCCAAGGGAAGGGAATTTCGACATGGCACGTGTTGCATTGGTCACGGGTGGTACGCGGGGCATCGGTGCTGCGATCAGCAAGGCGCTGAAAGCCGCCGGCTACAAGGTCGCGGCGAGCTATGCCGGCAACGATGCGGCGGCCGAGAAGTTCAAGGCCGAGACCGGCATCGCGGTCTACAAATGGGACGTCAGCAGCTTCGATGCCTGCGCCGAGGGCGTGAAGAAGGTCGAGGCCGATCTCGGGCCGATCGAGGTGCTGGTCAACAATGCCGGCATCACCCGTGACACCGCCTTCCACAAGATGACGCTCGAGCAGTGGAACGCCGTCATCAACACCAATCTCGGCTCGCTGTTCAACATGACGCGCCAGGTCATCGAGGGCATGCGCGCGCGCAAGTTCGGCCGCATCATCTCCATCTCTTCGATCAACGGCCAGAAGGGGCAGTTCGGGCAGGTCAACTATTCCGCGGCGAAGGCCGGCGACATCGGTTTCACCAAGGCGCTCGCGCTCGAGAACGCCAAGGGCGGCATCACAGTGAACGCGATCTGCCCCGGCTACATCAACACCGAAATGGTGCAGGCGGTCCCCAAGGACGTTCTGGAGAAGAACGTGATTCCGCAGATACCGGCCAGCCGTCTCGGCGAGCCCGAAGAGATTGCGCGCGCGGTCGTGTTCCTCGCGGCCGACGATGCCGGATTCATCACCGGCTCGACCCTGACGGTCAACGGCGGCCAGTACATGGTGTGATGCGATCGCATCACGCGGGCTGATATTTTCCGCCTCGTCATGCCCGGGCTTGTCCCGGGCATCCACGGCCTTACAACAGCCGTCGCCACGGAAGAGCGTGGATGGCCGGGACAAGCCCGGCATGACGGAAACATTGGGCCGATGACTCCCCGCACCGCCACACTGATCGGCTTGACCGCGATCCTCATGTGGTCGCTGCTGTCGGTAATGACGGTGGCGACCGGGAAGATCCCGGCATTTCAACTCGCCGCGATGACGTTTGCGATCGGCGGCCTCGTCGGCCTGCTCACCTGGATCGGGCGGAATGGGGCGACGAAAAGCCTGCGCCAGCCGCTCGTCGTCTGGGTCGTCGGCGTCGGCGGCCTGTTCGGCTATCACGCGCTGTATTTTCTCGCGCTGCGCTTCGCGCCACCGGCCGAAGCCGGCCTTCTGAACTACCTGTGGCCGCTCTTGATCGTGCTGTTCTCGTCATTCCTGCCCGGCGAGCGTCTGGCTGCGCATCACATCATCGGCGCCGTGCTCGGCCTCGTCGGCACCGTGCTGCTGTTCGCCGGCAACACCTCCGGCTTCGCGCCGGGCGCGGTGCCGGGATTGATCGCGGCCTTCATCGCAGCTTTCGTCTGGGCGACCTATTCGGTGCTGTCGCGCCGGTTGAAGGCGGTGCCGACCGACGCCGTCGCGGGCTTCTGCCTTGCCACGGCCGCGCTGGCCGCGCTGATGCATGGCCTGCTCGAGACCACGGTGTGGCCGGAGACCAGGGTGCAATGGCTTTCGGTCATCGCACTCGGGATCGGCCCCGTCGGCGCCGCCTTCTACGCCTGGGACATCGGCATGAAGCGCGGCGACATCCGCGTGCTCGGCGCCGCCTCCTACGCGACGCCGCTGCTTTCGACCGGATTCCTCATTGCAGCCGGTTTTGCCAAGGCCAGCGCCAGCATCGCGCTTGCCGCAATCCTGATCGCGGGCGGTGGCTTGATCGCGGCGAAGGACATGGTGTTGCGGAAGAGGTGAGGGGAGCTACGGCTCCCAGCCGTTCGGTGCGAGCTCGAATCCTGCGAACTCGAATGCGGGCGCCACCGTGCAGCCGACCAGCGTCCACTCGCCCGTGGTTTCGGCCATCTGCCAGGCATTCGCAGGCACGATACCCTGCGGCCGCTCGCCGCCGACGAGGTCGGAGCCCAGCCGCACCTCGTGTTGCGAGCAACCCTCATGGGCGATGCGCAGGATCAAAGAATTGCCGGCGTAATAATGCCAGGTCTCGACCGCATCGACGCGGTGCCAGTGCGAGCGTTCGCCGCGCGCGAGCAGGAAATAGATCAGGGTCGAGCGCGACCGCCCGTTGGCGTCGGTGGCCTGGTCGCGAAACGTCTCCCGGTAATGCCCGCCTTCCGGATGCGGCCGGAGTTCGAGGCGCGCGATGATCTCGGCTGCGGTCGGCATCGATCCCCGCCAGGATTTGTTCGTCTGATCTTCAGGACTTGTTCTTGCGCTCGCGCAGCTCGCCGAACACCGAGGCGGGGTCTGCGCCTTTCATGTGCAGCTTGGCCGCGACCGAGGGTTCGTCGGCGCGCAGGAACACGTTGGCGCGCTTCTCCTCGCCGAGCAGGGTGGGAATGGTCGGCTTGTTCTCGGCCCGGAGCTTCGTCACCTCCGCGGCGCGCGCCTGCAGCGCCGCATTGTCCGGCTCGATGGTGAGCGCGAACCTGACGTTGGACGCCGTATATTCGTGGCCGCAATAGAGCTTGAAGTCGTCGGGCAGGGCGCGCAGCTTCAGGAGCGAATCCCACATCATGGGATAGGTGCCCTCAAAGACGCGGCCGCAGCCGATCGAGAACAGCGTGTCGGCTGCGAAGACCGCCTTCTCGGTGTCGAACACGTAAGAGATGTGGTCGAGCGTATGGCCCGGCGTCTCCACGACGCGCGCCAGCAGATTGCCGATCTTGACCACGTCGGCATTGGCGACGCGCAGATCGACGTTGGCGATCTTCGTCGTCTTGTCGTGCGGCGCGACGACGCGGCAATTGTATTTCTGCTTGAGTTCAGCGACCCCGCCGACATGATCACCATGATGATGGGTGATCAGGATGTCGGTGAGCTGCCAGCCCTCGCGCTCCAGGGCCTCGAGGATCGGGCCGGCCTCCGGTGCGTCGATCGACGCCGTCGCCTTGGTTTCCACATCGTGGATCAGGTAACCGAAATTGTCGTTTAAACAGGTGAAAGTACGAATTTCGGCGGCCATGTCATCTCCATCGCGCTACCCCGCCCGACAAATATGGCGTTAACGTCGCGCAGGCAATGCAATATTCCGCGCGCAGCGCCGGGCGCGTGCATGATACATTGCCCGTCATGACCATCGACGTCGTCGACCTCCGCGAGTTCTATTCCCGCCGCCTCGGCATCGTGGCGCGGCAGATGATCAATCGCGGCATCAGGGAGCGTTGGCCCCGCGCCGAGGGCCAGCGCGTGCTCGGCATCGGCTATCCCACGCCTTATCTGGGGTTGTTCCGCGAGGATGCCGAGCGCTGCATTGCGTTCATGCCGGCCGCCCAGGGTGTCCTGAAATGGCCTACCGGACGGCCGGCGCTGGCCTCGCTGGTCGATGAATTCTCACTGCCGCTTCCTGACGCCGCGGTCGACCGCATCCTCCTGGTGCACGCGCTGGAGATGTCGGACGATCCGGCCGCGCTGCTGCGCGAGGTGTGGCGCGTGCTATCGCCGTCCGGTCGCGTGATCGCGGTGATCCCGAACCGGCGCGGAATGTGGACCCGCACAGACAACACGCCGTTCGGTCACGGGCGGCCCTATTCGCGATCGCAGATCACTGAGCTATTCCGCCAGACCTGGTTCACGCCGACCGGCTGGGGCGAGGCGCTGTTCATGCCGCCCTATGCCGGCGGCTGGGTGCTGAGATCGGCGCAGATGTGGGAGCGCGCCGGAGCAGCGTTGTCGCTGCCCTTTGCCGGCGTTCATATCGTGGAGGCGACCAAGCAGGTCTACCGCGCGATCCCCGCCAAGCGCGAGCGCGCACGGCTCATTCCTTCGCTCGGCAAGCCCGTGCTGGTGCCCTCCTCGACGACGGCGACACGCAGCTGAAACAAATCGTCCCGGCGAAGCCGGGACGATTCAGGTCAGAAGATCGGAAGAGGCTACTCGCCGGGGGCGACCTCGTCGCTGGAGGCGACCGGGGCGGCTTCGCGCTCGGGGCGCGGGCCATGCGGACGGCGACGCCGCCGGGGAAAGCGCTCGCCACCACCGCCCTCGAACCCACCTTGGCCGCCATTCGCGCCGACATTCACCTGCGGCTGCGCGCCGGTGATGAAGGAGGGCAAGCGGTCGACGCCGCCGGCATCGGCAATGACGGGCTGCGGCTGGTTAGCTGGCGGCGGCTGATATTGCGGCTGCGGACGATGATCGCGCTCGCGGTGCTCGCGGGGCTGCTGGTTGTCGCGCTGATAAGGCGGCTGGCTGTCGCGCTGCTGAGGGTCACGCTGGTGGTGATCGCGCTGCCCGTCGCGGTCGCGCATGAAGGGCTGCTGCTGGGGCTGCGGGACGAAGCCCGGCTCCTGGCCGAAGGCCGAGAAATTCTCGCCATCGTCCTCGCCGTCGTCGCTGCTGTTGCTGATCGGCTCATCGCCGCGCGGCTGCTGGTTCTGCCGGAACTGCTCCTGAGCCGCCGCGATCAGGCGGAAGTAATGCTCGGCATGCTGGTAATAGTTCTCGGCCGCAACGGGGTCGCCGGAGGAGCGCGCGTCACGCGCAAGCTGGAGATATTTCTCGGCAATGTGCGAGGCGGTGCCGCGAATCTTGATGTCCGGTCCGTTGGACTCGTAGACCCGGGTCATCGGATTCTGGCCGCGCCGGTTGTTGTTGTTATTGTTGTTGCGGTTGCGCATCCGCTGCTTGTTTTGACCGTTTCTCATGTCCTGCCTTTAATTCCAGCCCTAAAGGTTGCACGCATTACTGATTGCTAGGAGTGATCGGGTGACATGGGCCCACATCTCTCACGCGCACCGCGTGCAAGAGCGGATCGAACCCTGCCGATGTTCGTCGACCGTCGCGTTCAACAAAGACGCGTTCCCCACCCGCCAGCATTCAGTGCCAGCGAACCCATTCATTTCGCTTGCCGAAACAAGCCCAGCTGTCTTGCGTAAGTGTTCAAGCGCAATATCAGGCTTTCGTTCACTTTGCGGTCGGAGAGCAGCGCAGCTCCACTGGCCATCGCGCTCAACAGGACCTGCGGCTTGGAACCTTATCAGTAATGCTCTCGCCCGAGAGCCCGGCTTTCGCCCGTAGGTCTACGGGGCCGGCACCGATGTGTTGCACGGAACGTAGTCGTTCCCAGGCGATATTCCAAGAGGTTTTTGCAGTTCAATCCGGCTTTTATGGGGGCATTTTTCGGGCCGAAACGGCCCGGGGAATGCCGGCCAAGTCGGTCTTGGGTGGCCTGTCGATCGACAACGCGGCCCCCCTCATCAAGGTTTCAATATTCTGGGCCTGGCCCTGGCCAGCCTCGACGATCACCGCGCCGGCCGGGGAGAGGCGCTCGGCGGCCTGAGGGATCAATGCGCGATAGGCGTCGTAGCCGTCATTGCCGCCGTCGAGTGCCAGATGAGGATCGTGCTCGCGGACCTCGATGCTCAATTTCGGAATCTCGGCGGAGGGAATATAGGGGGGATTGGACACGATGAGGTCGAACGGGCCGCGGAGCGCCGCGGCGTAGGAGCAGGCGACGAAGGCGGCGCGGTCGGCGAGGCCGAGCGCCGCGGCATTGTCCCTGGCGGTTCTGAGCGCGTTCTGGCTGAGATCGGTGCCGACGCCGAAAGCATCGGGGATTTCGTGCAGCAGCGCGAGCAGGATCGCGCCCGATCCGGTGCCGAGATCGGCGATACGCGGATGAGGCGTCGGCCGCTCGCGAAAGACTTCCAGCGCAAGCTCGACCACGGTCTCGGTATCGGGGCGCGGGACCAGGGTTGCCTCGGACAGGCGGAATGGCAGACCCCAGAACTCGCGTGTCCCGAGAATGCGCGCCACCGGCTCACCGGCGATACGGCGCTCTGCGTGCTGCGCCAGCCGCGATGCTTCGGCCGCGGTGAGAGGACGGCCGGCCTGCGTGATCAGGCCGGTGAGGTCGAGGCCGAGTACCGCACTGATCAGGATGCGTGCGTCGAGCTCGGCCTCGTCGAATTGTGCCGACCTCAGTCGCGCAGCGAGCGCGCGCCGCGCGCCCTCGATGGATTGTCCGGTGAAGGGATTGCTCACGCCTCAGGCCGCCGCGCCTTGTGCAGCGAGCTGCGCGGCCTGGTGCTCCGTCGTCAGCGCATCGATCAATTCGCCGAGCGCCTCGCCCGCGATCACCTGCGGCAGCTTGTAGAGCGTTAGATTGATGCGGTGATCGGTGACGCGGCCTTGCGGAAAATTGTACGTGCGGATGCGCTCGGAGCGGTCGCCGGAGCCGACCTTCTCCTTGCGCTCGGCCGAGCGCGCGGCGTCGACCCGTTGCCGCTCGGCGTCGTAGATGCGCGACCGCAGAATGTTCATGGCAGAGGCGCGGTTCTTGTGCTGCGAGCGGCTGTCCTGCATCATCACCACGATGCCGGTCGGGATGTGCGTGATGCGGATCGCCGATTCGGTCTTGTTGACGTGCTGGCCGCCCGCGCCTTGCGCGCGCATTGTCTCGATGCGCAGGTCCTCGTTCTTGATCTCGACGTCGACATCCTCGACTTCCGGCAGCACGGCGACCGTCGCCGCGGACGTGTGGATGCGTCCCTGCGTCTCGGTATCGGGCACGCGCTGCACGCGGTGCACGCCGGATTCGAACTTGAGCTTGGAGAAGGCGCCACGGCCCTGCACCTCCGCGATGATTTCCTTGAAGCCGCCGACGGTGCCTTCACTGGCGGAGATCACCTCGACCTTCCAGCCCTGAAGGCTGGCGAAGCGCTCGTACATCCGGAACAAATCGCCGGCGAACAACGAAGCCTCGTCGCCGCCGGTGCCGGCGCGGATTTCCAGCACCACGTTGCGGTCGTCCATGGCGTCCTTCGGCAGCAGCGCGACGCGGATCTTCTGGACCAGCTCCTCGATTCTTGACGTCAACTCGCCGCGCTCGGCCTCCGCCATGCTGCGCATCTCGGCATCGGTGGCGGGATCGGCGATCAGGGCTTCGGTATCGGCGAGCTCCTTGACCGCGGAGCGATAGGTCTTCACCGCCTCGACGAGCGGGGTGATCTCGGCGAGCTCGCGCGTGATCTGCACGTACCGCTCGGAGGTGAGCTGTCCCAGCGATTCAGCCTCGAGCGAGGCGTGATGCGCGAGCAGGAGGTCCAGTTTGGCTTCGGGAAGTGACGACATCGGTTCAGTCTCAATAGCGGAAAGGAGCGAGGCGGCAGGACGCGGCGACAGGCTCGCTACAACGCCAGGCCCTCGGCTTCGGCAAATTCCGTCAGCTTCTGCCGGATCGAGACGCTGCCCGCCGGCGCGTCCAGGAGCGGGCCGAGCACGGCTTCGGCCTTCCTGGCGTCGAGGTCGAGCACCATTGCCTTGACGGGGCCGAGCGCGGTTGCCGAGAGCGACAGCGAACGGTAGCCCAGCGCGATCAGCGCCAGCGCGCCGATCGGTTTCGACGCCATCTCGCCGCAGAGCGAGAGCGACTTCTTCGCCGCGTGCGCCTTGCGTGCGATATCGCGCAGCGCGCGCAGGATCGGCGCCGACATGGTGTCGAAGCGCTCGGAGACCTTGGCATTGCCGCGATCGACCGCGAACAGGAACTGGAACAGATCGTTGGAGCCGACCGAGATGAAATCGACCTTCTTCAGGAGCTCGTCGAGCTGGTAAAGCAGGGCGGGCACCTCGACCATGGTGCCGATGTCGATACGTTCCGGCAGCGTGTGGCCGTGCTGGCGCAGATATGTGAGCTCGCGCTCGACCAGCGCTTTCGCCGCGTCGAACTCGGCGACCTCCGAGATCATCGGGAACATGATGCGCAGCGCGCGGCCGCCGCCGGCCCGCAGCAATGCGCGGATCTGCCCGCGCAACAGGCCCGGACGATCCAGCCCGAGCCGGATCGCGCGCCAGCCGAGCGCAGGATTTTCCTCGATCACCGCTTCCATATAGGGCAGCGCCTTGTCGCCGCCGATATCGAGCGTGCGGAAGGTGACGGGCTTGCTGCCCGCCGCGTCCAGCACGGTGCGATAGAGCGCGAGTTGATCGCTGGTGCGCGGCAGGCTCTGGCCGACCATGAATTGCAGCTCGGTGCGGAACAGGCCGATGCCGGCGCTGCCGGTGTCCTCGATATGCGGCAGGTCGATGGCGAGACCTGCGTTGATCATCAGCTCGACGTTCTGGCCGTCCTTGGTGACGCAGGGCCGGTCGCGTAGCGCCAGATACTGCGCCTGGCGGCGGGCGCGAAAGCGCACGCGCTCGGCGAACGCCGCCTCGACCTCCTGCGACGGGCGCACATAGATCGAGCCGGAGGTGCCGTCGACGATGATGGCATCGCCGGGATCGGCGATGCCGGGCGCGTTCGGCACTTCGCCGACTGCGGGGATTCCGAGCGCGCGCGCCACGATGGAGACGTGCGAATTGGCGGTGCCTTCCTCCAGCACGATGCCCCGCAGGCGCTTGCGGTCGTAGTCGAGCAGCGCCGCCGGGCCCATCGCGCGGGCGATGACGATGGCGTTGTCGGGCAATTGCTCGCGCGAAGGCGCGTGGTCTTGCCCGACGAGCTGCCGCATCAGGCGATAGCCGAGATCTTCCAGATCGTGCAGGCGGTCGCGCAAGTAAGGGTCAGTGGAGCGCAGCATGCGCGCGCGGGTGTCGGACTGCACGCGCTCGACGGCGGCTTCCGCGGTAAGGCCCGTGGCGACGGCCTCGTGCAGCTTGTGCGACCAGCCCTGGTCGTTGGCGAACATGCGGTAGGCTTCCAGCACCTCGCGATGCTCGCCGCCTTCGGCGACGTCGCCGCGCTCCAGCATGCGATCGAGATCGGCGCGCAGCTTGGCGAGCGCGGTGTCGAGCCGCTTGATCTCCTTCGGCAGGTCCTCGGCGATGTAGTCCTTGATGACGACGCGCGGCTCGTGCAGCACGACATGGCCGAGCGCGATGCCCTCCGACAGGATCGCGCCGACCTTCTGCGCGGAATGGCGCGCAGCGGGCTCCTGGCCCGGCTGGGCCAGCGCCGACAATTCGCCCGAGGCGATCAGCTCGGCCAGCACCATCGCAGTGGTCTGCAGCGCCTCGAGTTCCTCCTCGACATAGTTGCGCTTGGCGCGGTTCTGCACCACCAGCACGCCGAGGGTGTTGCCGGCCCGCAGGATCGGCACGCCGAGGAAGGAGTGGTAGATCTCTTCGCCCGTCTCGGGGCGGAACGAGAAGGCCGGATGGCTCTGTGCGTCGCTCAGATTGAGTGGCGTCGCCTCGCTGGCGACCAGGCCGACCAGGCCCTCATGGGCGCTGAGCACGGTGTGGTGCACGGCCTCGCGATTGAGACCTTCGGTGGCGTAGAGCTCCAGCGTGTTGTCGATGCGCAGCACGTAGACCGAGCACACCTCGGCCACCATGTTGGCGGCGATCAGCACCACGATCTTGTCCAGCCGCTCCTGGGCCGAGACCTGCTCCGCCATGGTCTCGCGGAGCCGTCTCAACAAGACGCGGGGACCTCCCGACGCGCTCCGCATGAACCGTCAATCTCCTCCGTCTGCCGGGCCCGGCGGTATCGGCCGGCGGCTAACCCAAAGTTCCAGAAAAACAACCAAAATTGTTCGTCCGGCGCAGGCACAAACCGAAATCTACTTGAGATCTAGCGCTTGCGCCGAATCAGCGCCGCCTGAACTGGGACACAGTCTGCGGCAGCCCACCCTGTTCGCCGTATAGCGAATTGAGGCTTGTTTTGCCAAGCAAAACGCCTGCCAAACGCGAAGGTGTGTACACCTTCGCGTTTGCTGCGACCGCTAAGAGAAAATTAGCCTAGATACGGTCCGGAAAGTGCGACGCGATTTTCCGGAAAGGCCATGCTCAAGGACAATCTGAAGCGCGACGAGGGTCGTGCTTTAGGCTTGATCGAGGCCGTAGAGCGTGTGCAGGGTGCGTACCGCAAGCTCGGTGTAGGCGGTATCGATCAAGACAGAGAATTTGATCTCGGAGGTTGTGATGGCCCGGATGTTGATGTTCCGTCCGGCGAGGGCCGAGAACGCCTGGGCCGCGACGCCGGCATGGCTGCGCATGCCGCTGCCGATCACCGAGATCTTCGCGACGTCGGTGGCGGTATCGAGCCGCGCATAGCCGATCTTGCCCTTGGCGGCGGTAATCGTATCCTTTGCGCGGGTATAGTCGGCGGCCGGCACCGTGAAGGTGAGGTCGGTGGTCTTGCCGTCCTCGGAAACATTCTGCACGATCATGTCGACGTTGATGTTGGCGTCCGCCAGCGGGCCGAAGATCGAAGCCGCAACGCCGGGCTTGTCCTCGATGTGGCGCACCGAGATCTGGGCCTCGTCCTTTGAAAAGGCGATGCCGGTGACGACGTGGCTTTCCATGATCTCCTCCTCGCTGCAGATCAGCGTGCCGGGCGGCTGGTTGGCATGCGGGTCGATATCCTCGGGCTTGTCGAAGCTCGAGCGGACGAAAATCGGCATATTGTGGACCATGCCGAGTTCCACCGAGCGCACCTGGAGCACTTTTGCACCCTGCGAGGCGAGTTCCAGCATGTCCTCGAATGCGATCTTGTCGAGCCTCTTGGCCTTCGGCACGATTCGCGGGTCGGTGGTGTAGACGCCGTCGACGTCGGTATAGATGTCGCAACGATCCGCCTTGACGGCGGCGGCGATCGCCACGGCCGACGTGTCGGATCCGCCGCGGCCGAGGGTGGTGATGCGATTGGTCTCGGGGTTGATGCCCTGGAAGCCGGCGATAACCGCGACCTCCTTGCGCTCCTGGAAGCGCTTGATGATCTCGCTGCCGTCGATGTCCTCGATCCGCGCCGAGGCATGGGCGTCGCTGGTCTTGATCGGGATCTGCCATCCCTGCCAGGAGCGAGCCTGGATGCCCATGCCCTGGAGCACGATGGCAAGCAGGCCCGAGGTCACCTGTTCGCCCGAGGCGACCACGGCGTCGTATTCGCGCGCGTCATGCATCGGCGAGGCCTCGGTGCACCAGGCGACCAGCTCGTTGGTCTTGCCGGCCATCGCCGAGACGACCACGGCCACTTCGTGGCCGGCGTCGACCTCACGCTTCACATGGCGTGCAACGTTGCGGATACGTTCGATATTGGCGACGGACGTGCCGCCGAATTTCATCACGAGGCGGCTCATGACGACGCGTGCATTCCTTCATAAGGATCAGTATGGTGACCCGCACCGGACGGCTGCCTCGCGGATACCGACCGCGCGTATACAGAGCGGCGGGGCCGGGGGCAAGCGGGTTCCTGCGGAGGCAGGACGCGGGGGTAGTGGGTTAACCGAGGCATGGCGCGTTACATCGACGAGATCCTGCAACCGGGCGAGCGGGTGCTGTATTCGACCAATGCGCACTGGATCTTCTACTTTCCGGCCATCATGGCCTGGATCGTGGCGCTGGCCCTCTTCATCCTGTCGCGGCAGGTGACCGTCGACTGGCTCTTTCTGCTTTGCCTGGGAGGCGCCGGCCTCGTGGCTCTGGCCGCACTGTACTGGACCATCAAGGGCTGGTTCCATCGCTTCACCACCGAGACCGACGTCACCAACCTCAGGGTGGTGCACAAGACCGGGTTCATCCAGCGCCGCACCTTCGAGATGGCGCTGGACAAGGTCGAGAGCGTCGATGTCAACCAGACGATTCTTGGACGTATTCTCAACTACGGCGATGTGACCATCAACGGGGTCGGTGAAGGTCGCGAAACCATCCGGACGATCGCCTCGCCGCTCGCCTTCCGTAGTTCGATCACCACGCGGTAGGACCGCGCGCCACCATGAGCATGCAGCAAAATCCTTCCCTTTCTGCCCAGCCGGGCTCGACCGTCGATGCCACCGAGATCGCAAAATTCTCGAAACTCTCGGCGGAGTGGTGGGACCCCAAGGGCAAGATGGCGCCGCTGCACCGGATCAACCCGCTGCGGCTCGGCTACATCCGCGACGCCGCCTGCCGCAAGTTCGAACGCAACGTGCGAAGCCTCAGTTGTCTCGGGTCCTTGCGCGTGCTCGACATCGGCTGCGGCGCTGGCCTGCTCTGCGAGCCGCTGTCGCGCCTGGGTGCGCAGGTTGTCGGCATCGATCCTTCGGCAAGCAACATCGCCGCGGCGAAGCTGCACGCCGGCAAGAGCCATCTTGCGATCGACTATCGCTGCACAACGGTGGAGGAGGTCGACCCGCGCGAGCGCTTCGATATCGTGCTGGCAATGGAGGTGGTCGAGCACGTCACCGACGTCGGCGTCTTCCTGAAGCGCTGCGCCTCGATGCTGAAGCCGAACGGCCTGATGGTGGTCTCGACGCTGAACCGAAACTGGAAGAGCTTCGCCCTCGCCATCGTCGGCGCCGAATACGTGCTGCGCTGGCTGCCGCGCGGCACCCACGAGTGGAACAAGTTCGTCACCCCCGACGAGCTCGCAAAACACCTGCTCGACAACCGTCTCGTGATCACCGAGCAGACCGGCGTGGTCTACAGCCCATTCGCTGATAAATGGTCCCTCTCGTCCGACATGGACGTGAACTACATGGTGGTCGCGGAAGCGATGGTGTGAGGGGGAATGAGTGGCGCGCGAGCTCTTACCCCTCGGGGCAGTGTCGCATTGACCCATACCGCGGATCTGTCGTTACGCGGATGGTGTGAGATGTGCAGGTTGGCGGCCGCCGCAAAACGGCTCCTTGGGTAAAGGGTCCCTGCGTGCGCAGGGACGCCGCCGAATTTGTTGCGAGAGCATCGCTCCCATGACGTCCGTGCGGTTGACCGGGTTGGGTTCAACTTGCAGGCTGGCCGCGTTGATTTCCTGCTAGCGCCCGTTCCCCGCCCCTATGCTCACCATTGCCAGCCTCTGGATCCCTTTCACGATCATTGCCGCGCTGGGTCAGGTCGCGCGCAATGCGATGCAGCGGTCGTTGACGAAGCCGCTGGGGACCTGGGGCGCGACCAATATCCGCTTCCTGTTCGGCTTTCCGTTCTCGCTGCTGTTTCTCGGCGTGGTGCTGATCGGCACCGGCGATCATCTCGGCATGCCGCCGACCGTGTTCTGGCCATGGCTGCTGCTCGGCGCGCTCAGCCAGATCGTCGCCACCGGCCTGATGCTGCTCGCGATGAACGACCGCTCCTTCGTGGTGACGACGGCGTATCTGAAGACCGAGGCGATCCAGACCGCGATCTTCGGGTTCGTCTTCCTCGGCGATCACCTGACGTGGCTGAAGGTGCTGGCGATCGTGATCGCGACGATCGGCGTGGTCATCACCGCGCTGCGGCCCGGCGGCGAGAAGAGCTTTGCCGAATTGAAGCCGACCATCACCGGCCTCGTCGCGGCGGCGGCGTTCGCGCTCTCCGCTGTCGGTTTTCGCGGCGCGATCATCAACGTTCCCGGCGTCTCCTTCGTGACTGCGGCCTCGTTCACGCTGGTGCTTGGCCTGTTCGTGCAGACGCTGGTGCTGACGATCTATCTGCTCTGGCGCGCGCCTGACGTGTTGCGGGGAATCCTCAAATTATGGCGCCCGTCGATGCTCGCGGGCTTCACGGGCGCTTTCGCGTCGCAATTCTGGTTCCTGGCGTTCGCGCTGACGGCGGCCGCCAACGTCCGCACGCTCGCGCTGATCGAGGTGCTGTTCGCGCAAGGAGTAGCCTACTACTCGTTCAAGCAGTCGATCGCGCCGCGCGAGCTTGCAGGCATCGCGCTGATCGTGATTGGCGTTGCGGTGCTGGTCGGCGTCTAGTTCCGGTCTTCCGGCAGCGTCGGCAGCGGCGAGACCTCGATGCCTTCCTCGATCAGCGACTTCGCCTCTTCTGTCGAGGCCTCGCCATAGATCGGGCGATGCTCCTTGTCGCCGTAATGCATTGCGCGGGCTTCGTTGGCAAAACGCTCGCCGACATTGTCGGCGTTCTTGACGATGTGATCGCGCAGCTCCTTGAGCTTGGCGCGCAACTCGCGCTCCTGCGCCATCAGCAGCGAGGTCGGTCCTGAGGCCGCAGCGTCGGGTGTCGCGGCCGTCGCGACTGGCTCCGGTGGCGGCGTCGCGGGGCCACGGCCCTTCTTGCCGACGATGCGCGGCGCCATGATCGCCTTGTCGACCTTGGCCGAGCCGCAGATCGGACAGGTCACGAGCTTCCGCTTCACCTGGGAATCATAGGCCGACGAACTCTGGAACCAGCTCTCGAACTCGTGGTTCCGGTCGCAGCGAAGCGCGTAGCGGATCATGCCGATCCCCGCACAAGGTGCAGGTGATCCGGGCCCGCCTTCGGATCGGAGACACCGAAGCGGCGGCCATGCTGGAGCGAAGGGATTGCCCGCCGGGCGGTCTCGACCTTGGCCGGATCGATCTTGGCCATGATGACACCGGGCTCGACATCGCCCTCGGCGAGGATTTCGCCCCAGGGATCGATGATCAGCGAATGGCCGTAGGTCTCGCGCTTGTTCTCGTGCAGGCCGGCCTGGGCCGCGGCGAAGACGAAGCAGCCGGTCTCGATCGCACGGGCGCGCAGCAGCACGTGCCAATGTGCTTCGCCGGTCTTGCGGGTGAAGGCCGACGGCACCGTGATGAAATATGCTCCGCTTTCGGCGAGTGCGCGATAGAGCGCGGGGAAGCGCACATCGTAGCAGATCGTCAGCCCGATGCGGCCCCAGGGCAGATCGGAGATCACGGCGGTCTCGCCCGGCTGGTAGTTCGCGGATTCCCGATAGCTCTCGCCGTCCGGCAGCTCGATGTCGAACATGTGGATCTTGTCGTAGCTCGCGAGCACATTGCCCTCGGGCCCGATCAGGAAGGAGCGGTTGACCGCCTTTTCAGCCGAGAAGCGCAGCGCCAGCGAGCCGACATGGAGATGGATCTTCAGCTCCGCCGCGAGTGCGCGATAGGCTTTCAGCGAGGTGTCGTCCTCTTCGCTTTGGAGGTGCTCGAACAATGCCTTGCGGTTCAGCTGCATCATGTTGCTGACTTCGGGCGTCTGCACGTAGTCGGCGCCATTGGCCGCAGCCTGGCGGATCAGCTTGGTGGCCTGCTCGAGGCTCGGCCCGGGCATCAGGCCGGTGCGCATCTGCACCATGGCGGCGGTGAAGGTCCTGACCTCGCTCATGAGACCGCCTTGACGCTTTGGAGCATGCCGTCGAGCTTGCCTTCGCGGTCGAGCGCATAGAGATCGTCACAGCCGCCGACATGGGTGCCGCCGATCCAGATCTGCGGGAAGGTCGAGCCCTGACCGGCGCGGTCGTACATTTCCTGACGCCAGGCCGAGTTCTTGGCGACGTCGAATTCGGTGAAGGTCGCCTTCTTGCGGGTCAGCAGCGACTTGGCGGCGGAACAATAGCCGCAGCCCGGCCTCGTGTAGATCTCGACAGCAGCGGTCATCTCGTCTGGCGCTCTCATGTCATGAAGTCATTGAATTATATGGGACGGGGGCTGCTCTCGACAACCCGGGCAAAGACCAGCACGTCGACCTGGGCGGCCCTGGCGCGGAGCAAGACCCGCGCGCAGGCATCCAGCGTCGCCCCTGACGTGAGGACATCGTCCACGAGGACAATGCGGCGGCCCTGGACCTCGGCCTGACGCTCTGGAGATACCTGGAATGCGCCCTGCACATTGGTGGCGCGCTGGGCCCGCGACAGGCCGATCTGCTGCTCGGTGGCGCGCACCCGGCGCAGCACGTCGCCTCGCACCCTCACTCCGCTCTGCAGGGCCATGACACGCGCCAGAGCTCCGGACTGGTTGTAGCGGCGCCGCCAGGCTCGCCGCCAATGCAGGGGGACGGGCACCAGCATGTCGGCGCCTGTGAGCAGCTCGCTGCCGGCGCGCGCCATCCAGCGGCCCATGGCCGGCGCCAGATCGGTGCGGTCCTGGTATTTCAGCGCATGCACCAAGGTGCGGGCGACGTCGTCATAGCGCACCGCCGCGCGGGCGCGCTGGTAGGCCGGCGGGCTGGCGATCGCTTCCATCGACAGCATGTCGGGACCGGGGTCATACACAAAGGGAATGCCGAGCCGCGGGCAATAGGGCCGTTCGATGAACGACAGCCGCCCCCAGCACGAAGCGCAAACGCCTTCGCCATCGACCGGCTCCTGGCAGGACACGCATTGTGTCGGCAGCGCGATGTCGAGCGCGAGCCGCGCCGCGCGCGACAGCACGTGTCGGCCAGCCGTCCACGCGGCCCGCAACGGCGCGCCGATGGAACGGGTAGGGCCAGCTTCGGTTTCCATGAGGCAAGGCTAGCGCTGCGCGCAGCGGATTGCCAGAAGCGTGGAGATCGGCGTAACCAGCGGCATGGCTCAGACCCCGCAAACCCCGCCCGCCTTGTTCGATCGCGCCTTGCTGAACGCGCGGCAGCGGCGCGCGCAGGCGCTGGGCGAGGTGACATTCCTGCTCGATCGCGTGGCCGAGGACATGTCGGACCGGCTGGCGGCGGTGATGCGCGAGTTTCAGGCGCCGGCTGACCTCTGGACGCCCGGCAGCGGGCTGCCGGCGCTGCGTACACCGCTTCCGTCCATCACACGGATTGCGCCCGATGCGAGTGGCGCGGAGGAGCTTCCGTTCGCGCCGGAAAGCCTCGATCTCGTCGTTTCGGCTTTGGCGCTGCAATTCGTCAATGACCTCCCGGGTGTGCTTGCGCAGGTTCGCCGGGCGTTGAAGCCGGACGGGCTGCTGCTCGCCGCGATGATCGGCGGCGACAGCCTCACTGAGCTGCGCCAGGCGTTTGCCGCGGCGGAGGCTGAATGCGAGGGCGGGGTGTCGCCGCGCGTGGCGCCGTTCGCCGACCTCCGCGACGTCGGCGCGCTGTTGCAGCGGGCGGGCTTCGCGCTGCCGGTCACCGACGTCGACCGTGTCGTGGTGCGCTATGGCAATGCGTTCGCCTTGATGCAGGATCTCCGCCGCATGGGCGCGGCCAATGTGCTGATCGAGCGGAGTCGCACGCCGACGCGGCGCGCAACGCTGCTGCGCATGGCCGAAATCTACGCCGAGCGCTTCGCCGATGCCGACGGCCGCATCCGCGCGACATTCGACATCGTGTGGCTCTCCGGCTGGGCGCCGCATGCCAGCCAGCAGCAGCCGCTGAAGCCGGGGTCGGCGAAGGCGAGTCTTGCGGAGGCGGTGAAGAAGGCGGGGAAGGAGTGATCCTCATGGTGAGGGGCGCGTAAGCGCCATCTCGAACCATGCAGGCCCGGCTCTTGCCGTGTGAGCCCGTGCTCACATCAACAGATCGATCAGGTGCGGGATCAGCGGTATGTCCGCGGGCGGCATCGGATAGTCGCGCAGCTTGTTGGCGCGGACCCAGGCCAGGGTCTGGCCTTCGCGCGCCGTAACTTGCCCTTCCCAGCGCCGGCAGATGTAGAGCGGCATCAACAGGTGAAAGGTCTCATAGCCGTAGCTCGCAAACGTCAGTGGCGCCAGGCAGGGCTCGGCGACGGTGATGCCGAGCTCCTCGTGGAGCTCGCGGATCAGGCTCTGCTCGGGCCGCTCGCCCGCCTCGAGCTTGCCGCCGGGAAATTCCCAGAGGCCGGCCAGCGCCTTGCCCTCTGGGCGCTGCGCGATCAGGACGCGCTTGTCGGCATCGACGAGCGCGCAGGCCACCACCAATGTCAGTTTGAGATCGGCCATGCTGCCTAGGACCGGTAGTCCCCGTTGATCGCGACATATTCCTTGGTGAGGTCGCACGTCATGACGCGGTCGCGGCCCTTGCCGAGCCCGAGCGAGACCTTGATCGCGATCTCCGGCGCCTTCATCGCTTCCGACACCTGCGCTTCGTCGTAAGACGGATCGCGTGCGCCGTTCTTGGCGACGCGGATGCCGTTGAAGGAGATCGAGAGCTTGTCGCGATCGGCCGGCTCGCCGGCCTTGCCGACCGCCATCACCACGCGGCCCCAATTGGCATCTTCGCCCGCGATCGCGGTCTTCACCAGCGGCGAGTTGGCGATCGACATCGCGATCTTGCGTGCGGAGGCCTTGGTCTTGGCGCCTTCGACCGTGATCTCGACCAGCTTGCGCGCGCCTTCGCCGTCGCGAGCCACCTGCTCGGCGAGATTGGCCAGAATCTGGTTGAAAGCCTTGACGAAGGCCTTCAGCCTGGGGTCGCTGGCGCGGCTGATCCGCGGCGCACCGTGTTCGGCGGCCGAGCCGGTCGCGAACGCCAGCAACGTGTCCGAGGTCGAGGTGTCGCCGTCGATCGTCACCGCATTGAAGGTGTCCTCGACGCCGGCCTTGAGCAGCGCCTGCAGCGCCGCGGGCGCGATCGGCGCGTCGGTGAAGATGAAGGACAGCATCGTCGCCATGTCGGGAGCGATCATGCCCGCGCCCTTGGCCATGCCGTTGATGGTGACCTTGGCCTTGCCGAGCTTGACGGTCGCGGTCGCGACCTTCGGGAAAGTGTCGGTGGTCATGATCGCCTTGGCCGCGGCGAGATAGTCGCCGGGCTCGGCGGTCTCGGCGAGACGGCCGAGCACGCCGTCGAACTTGGTCGCATCCAGCGGCTCGCCGATCACGCCGGTCGAGGCCAGGAAGATCTCGCTCTCGCTGCACCCGACCGCCTTGGCCGCGATCTTCGCGGTCAGCGCGGTCGAGGCGCGGCCGGTCTTGCCGGTGAAGGCATTGGCGTTGCCGGAGTTGACCACCAGCGCGCGCGCCTTGCCGCCTTTCAGCTTGGCGCGGCACCATTCGACCGGCGCCGAGGGACACTTCGACTTGGTGAAGACGCCGGCGACCGCCGTGCCCTTGTCCATCACCGCCAGCAGCACGTCGGTGCGGTTCTTGTAGCGGATGCCGGCCTCGGCCGTCGCAAGACGGACGCCCGCGATCACGGGCATGTCGGGGACGGTCTTCGGGGCGAGCGGGGAGACGGAGGAGGACATCGCGGGGCGCCTTGGTGGGGTCTGGACATGCAGATGGCCGGGGGATCCCCCGGCCATTGCGACGTTAGATACTATTGGCGTCCGCGAAGTGACAGCGAATTCTTACTTCTTCGCCGGGGGCGCCATCTTGCTGTCGGACGGCTTGGCAGTGTCCGCCGGCTTCGCATCGGACTTGGCGTCCTTGGACGCATCCGCCGCCGGCTGGTTCAGCCGCTCGACCTTGGCTTCGGTGCGCAGCTTGGCGACATATTCGGCCTGGGCCTTGCGGGTCACGTACTGCTCGATCTGGGCCTTGACCTGCTCGAAATCGGGCGCCTTGCGGTTGCGCTTTTCCTCGACCTTGATGACGTGCCAGCCGAACTGCGACTTCACCGGATCGGAGATCTTGCCGGGCTCGAGCGAGAACGCCACGGCCGAGAACTCCGGCACCATCTGCTCCTTTGTGAAGAAGCCGAGGTCGCCGCCATCGGCGGAGCCCGGGTCCTTGGACTTCTTCTTGGCGAGCTCGGCGAAATCGGCGCCCTTCTCGAGTTCGGCCTTCACCGCCTTGGCCTCGTCCTCGGTCTCGACCAGGATGTGGCGGGCGCGCACCTCCTGCTCGCCGCTGATCTGCTTGGAGGCCTCCTCGTAAACCTTCTTCATGGCGTCCGGCGTGGTGGCGGCCTTGCCCTCGCTGGCGAGCAGGCTGTCCATCAGGAGGCGATTGCGGGCGAATGCGAGGCGCTTCTTGAACTCCTCGCTGTCGGCGATCTTCTTGTCTTCGGCAGCCTTGCTGACGATCTTCATGTCGATCAGGAAGGACAGGACGTTCTCGTCCTTGGTCGCCGGGTCCATCTGGGCGAGGCTCGGCCCGAGTTCCTCCTCGGCCATGGTGACGTCGCTCTTCTTGATTTCCGCGCCATTGACCTTCGCCAGCACCGGATCATCGGCGGCCCGGAGCGGGCCCGCGAACGCCAGCAGGGACAGCGCCAGAGCGAGGCTCCCAGCCAGGGCGGACGCATGGCGAAAGCGCTGGCCGGTGGTTACCGGGAACGAGGTGGTCATGGAAAATCCTTATGTTGAAGCAGGGGGCTGCTCGAGCGGGGCGGACACTCGCCCAATTCAGGGGGGCTTGGCAACGCGAAAAGTCTGTCAAAATGATGAATTAGCCGCAATGCGCCCGCCGTTGACAAGGCCCTGACCGGGCCATATCTCTGGCCGGTCGCGACCATGGCGATAGCGTTTATTTTGCTGCGTTTTTGGCCGTTGAACCCAGACTTGCCCAATTCCCACCCATATGGCGGACGACCCCCGCAGTCCGGGCTCTGACGCCACGAGGCGTCACGGTGAGTTGATAGGCAGGCGGGTGACAACTTCTTAGGCCAACGCGGTTAATTCGCGAACACAGGAACTAAGCATGATCGGCGCGCTCGCCCGCAAGTTTTTCGGCTCCGCCAACGACCGGCGGGTGAAGGGATATCAGTCCCGCGTCAACGCGATCAACGCGCTGGAGCCCGAGCTGTCAAAGCTCTCTGACGAGGCGCTCAAGGCCCGCACCGCGGAATTCAAGCAGCAGCTCGCGAACGGCAAGACGCTCGACGACCTGCTGGTGCCTGCCTTCGCCACCGTGCGCGAGGCGGCCAAGCGCACGCTCGGCCAGCGCCATTTCGACGTCCAGCTGATCGGCGGCATGGTGCTGCACGAGGGCGACATCGCCGAGATGAAGACCGGCGAAGGCAAGACGCTGGTGGCAACGCTCGCGGTCTATCTCAACGCGCTCGCCGGCAAGGGCGTCCACGTCGTCACCGTCAACGACTATCTCGCCCGCCGCGACTCAGGCTGGATGGGGCAGATCTACGGCTTCCTCGGCATGACCACGGGCGTGATCGTCCATGGCCTCGATGACGCCGAGCGCAAGGCGGCTTATGCCTGCGACATCACCTACGGCACCAACAACGAATACGGCTTCGATTATCTCCGCGACAACATGAAGTACCGGCTCGAGGACATGGTCCAGCGGCCGCATTACTTCGCCATCGTCGACGAGGTCGACTCCATCCTGATCGACGAAGCACGCACGCCGCTGATCATCTCCGGTCCGCTCGACGACCGATCCGATTTCTACAACACCATCGACAGCTTCCTGCCCAAGCTCGACAAGACCGACTACGACGTCGACGAGAAGCAGCGCACCGTGACGCTCACCGAAGGCGGCATGGAGAAGATCGAGACGCTGCTGCGCGATGCCGGCCAGCTCAAGGGCGAGTCGCTCTACGACGTCGAGAACGTCTCCGTCGTGCACCACATCAACCAGGCGCTTCGCGCCCACACGCTGTTCACGCGCGACAAGGACTACATCGTCCGCGACAACGAGGTCGTCATCATCGACGAGTTCACCGGACGCATGATGCCGGGCCGCCGCTATTCGGAAGGCCTGCACCAGGCGCTGGAGGCCAAGGAGCACGTCCAGGTTCAGCCCGAGAACCAGACGCTGGCCTCGATCACCTTCCAGAACTACTTCCGCATGTACGAGAAGCTCGCCGGCATGACCGGCACGGCCGCGACCGAAGCGGACGAATTGTTCGACATCTACAAGCTGGAGGTCGTGGAGATCCCGACCAACCTGCCGGTCGCGCGCCTCGACGAGGACGATGAGGTCTACCGCACCCAGCAGGAAAAATACCGCGCGATCCTCGCCGAGATCGAGCGCGCGAATGCGCGGCTTCAGCCGGTGCTGGTCGGCACGGCGTCCATCGAGAAATCGGAGGTGCTCGCCGAGTTTCTCAAGAAGAACGGTTACAAGCAGATCGATTTCGGCAAGGAGAACGCGCTCGACAAGCTCTATGCCGCGGCCCGCGCCGGCAAGCCGGCCAAGCTGTTCGCGGTGCTGAACGCACGCTTCCACGAGCAGGAAGCCTATATCGTCGCTGAAGCCGGCGTGCCCGGCGCGATCACGATTGCGACCAACATGGCCGGCCGCGGCACCGACATCAAGCTCGGCGGCTCGCTCGAGATGCGCATCCAGCAGGAGACCGCAGGCATCGAGGACGAGGCCGAGAAGGCCAGGAAGATCGAGCAGATCAAGGCCGACATCGCGCATTTCCGCGAGATCGTGCTGAAGGCCGAGGAGACCGTCGAGCTCGAGCCGGCGAAGGGCTCCAAGCCGGCCAAGACCGTGAAGAAGCCCGGCGGCCTCTACATCATCGGCTCCGAGCGCCACGAATCCCGCCGCATCGACAACCAGCTGCGCGGCCGTTCCGGCCGTCAGGGCGATCCCGGCCGCTCCAAGTTCTTCCTGTCGCTGGAAGACGATCTGATGCGCATCTTCGGGTCGGACCGCCTCGACAGCATGCTCCAGCGTCTCGGCCTGCAGGAGGGCGAGGCCATCATCCATCCCTGGATCAACAAGGCACTGGAGAAGGCGCAGCAGAAGGTCGAGGCGCGCAACTTCGACATCCGCAAGAACCTGCTCAAGTTCGACAACGTCCAGAACGACCAGCGCAAGGTGATCTTCGATCAGCGCATCGAGCTGATGAAGGACGAGAGCGTTGCCGAGACCGTCACGGACATGCGCCATGCCTTCATCGACGATCTCGTCGCCAAGCACGTGCCCGAGCATGCCTATGCCGAACAGTGGGATGTTGCCGGGCTCAAGGACGAATTGAAGCGCGTGCTCGATCTCGACCTGCCGGTCGACGAATGGGCCAAGGAAGAGGGCATCGCCGACGAGGAGCTGCTCTCCCGCATCGAGACCAAGGCCGACGAGCACATGGCCGCCAAGGTCGCGCAATGGGGGCCCGACGTGATGCGCTACGTCGAGAAGACCATTTTGCTCCAGACCCTCGACCATCTCTGGCGCGAGCACCTGATCATGCTCGACCATCTGCGCCAGGTCATCGGCCTGCGCGGTTACGGCCAGCGCGATCCGTTGCAGGAGTACAAGACGGAAGCCTTCAATCTCTTCCAGGAGATGAGCGCTCACTTGCGCGAGGCCGTCACGGCGCAGCTGATGCGGGTCGAGATCGTCCCGCCGGAGCAGGAAGCTCCGGCGCTGCCGCCGATGGAAGCGCACAAGTTCGATCCGAACACCGGCGAGGACGAGATGGCGCTCGCCAGCGTTTCGCTCGGCGCCCAGGCCAGCGACGCCGCGCTGCGCGATCCCAAGAACCCCGCCAGCTGGGGCAAGGTCGGCCGCAACGAGGATTGCCCGTGCGGCTCAGGCAAGAAGTACAAGCACTGTCACGGGCGGTATGCCTGATCGGTGATCTCAAGACCTGGCGAACTCGCGTTGCTGTTTGGCCCGCGAGTTCGCCATGCGTTGAATGCTTCCGGACTGCGTTCTTCGGGAGAACGTCTCGCGGTTCGGGCATAGGCATTCCTGGTGTCGAAAGCCCTTCAGCTGCGCAGCTGGACCGACGACGGTCGCCGGCAGTCTGCGGACGCAGCAGCATCGGAGATGCATCCGGGTAGGCATCCAATCTTCGCCGCTGCTCTTTGTGATCTGAATCACCTCAACAGAGCTCAATCTGTGTTGTGATTGAATCACAATACGCGGTCCAGAAAATTGGAAACCAGACAATGCCCAAACGCGCGCTGCCGACTGCCTTCTGTGCTCTTGCCCTCAGTTTCTTAGCCTGCGGTTCTGCCCCTGCGAGTCAGGTGGTCGGATGGTGGGGCGGAACATGGTCGTGTAACATAGACGGCCGGTCGGCCCGGATGAAATGGGTTGCAGTTGATGACAGTCAGACCACCTGCAACGGCGGCACTTGCACGAGCAGCTCGGGAGTACGCTGGTCGGGCAGCTTCTCGGATAATGGCTCGCGATGGGTGAAGTTGACAAATCCACGCAGCGGAACGCAGGGCGGCGTCTACTTCCACCACGCTGATGGCAATAAATGGTACCTGGCCAAACCGGTGAGCAACAAGGCCGTGGGCTGGACGACCTGGAACGGCCAACGCTATGCCCTCTCGTGCTGGCGGTGATGCATCAAGCGCGGCCTGCTCGTCCTCCACATGGCTCCCGGGCGAGCCCTAAGCGCTGAATAAGAAGGCAACGCTGCACGACGAAGTCGGTTGAAGAAGCCGCCTAGGTTGCGCCGTCCGATCAGCCCTATCCGCTCAGGAGACCGCGGGAGCGATGATACAAGTTCCACCTGCGAGTACATTGGGATGACAATCCAGACTCCCCCGCTCCTCGGTCGCAACCCTGCACCTTGAATCTTACCTTCAACTGGTTGCGTTGGAGTTGAAATGTATCGCTGCGAGCGGCAGAACTTCCAC
Organism: Bradyrhizobium sp. in8p8; assembly: GCF_000426845.1. Lineage (GTDB taxonomy): Bacteria > Pseudomonadota > Alphaproteobacteria > Rhizobiales > Xanthobacteraceae > Bradyrhizobium > Bradyrhizobium japonicum_C. Next base: position 46,630 of record NZ_AUGD01000004.1, read on the forward strand.
CTGCTCGGGGTTGCCATACTTGCTGGACGGAAAGGACTCGCTCCGTACATTGAGATGCGTGACTCTCCCCTGCACAGAGCGGCAGGTGAGTGTGTCCGCCTCGCAAGGCGCCACGCTCGAGCTCACGAAGCCTAATTCGAACTGTCGATCAGGCTCTCCAGCAGCCGCTTGAGCTCGCTCGTCGACTTGTCGCCGTAGCTCTCCAGGATGTGCTCCTCCTGGTCCACCGCGAGCGAGTTGAGCTTCCTGCAGAGCACCTTGCCGCGATCGGAGATGAACATCAGCACCTTGCGGCGATCGTTGGGATCCTGCACGCGATAGACCAGCGTGTCGGAGACCATGCGGTCGATCATCTTCGTCAGGGTCGGATGGTTGAGCAGCACGGCATCCGCGAGTTCGCCCATCGAATGGCCGTTGCCATCCGACAGCACCTTCAGGATGCGCCATTGCTCGACCGGCACGCCCTCCTTGCTCAACCGCAATTCGAGCTGCCGGTTGATCTCCCGGTTGGCTTGCGCGAGCAGGTAGGCGAGATGTTCGGTGATCGGGGTGTTTTCTTTCGACGGTTTTGCCACGGCTAAGACTTCGTCTTGACCCAAATGAGTGAATGTCTTGCAATCGATGCTGCATCTATATGCACTTCAATTCTTGAATATTCAATATTTCCAAAATAGGATCATTGCCCAACAAACGGGCGGAAGCCGCGGCCGCCCGAAGAATGTGCTTTCAGGTCTGGTACCAGGCAGGAGTTGGCGTGCGCGCGACGGTAAATTTCCCGGCTCACGGCGGTCCGGCGTTGCCGCCGTCATTGCTGTTCAGGAATTTGTCGTCACCGGCGGCGGATGTCGACCTGTCGCCATTCGACGCGCAGGTCATGAAGCGCCGCGGCGCGCGCAACAAGCTGCGCATCGGCAATTTCCTCACTTTCACCGGCTCGCCCGGAATCTGGGGGCCGACCTCCACCAACAGCGCAATGTTGGCGGTCGCCGAGATCAACAAGCGCGGCGGCATTCTGGGCCGCGAGCTCGAGCTCACGATCTACGATTCCGGCGGCCCGATCGAAGACGTGGTGCGGCGGGCCGAGCACGCGATCGCCCTCGATGAAGTCGACCTGATCATGGGCTCGCACATCAGCGCGGTCCGCGTCGCGCTGCGCAAGGTCACCGGCAACCGCATCCCCTACATCTATACGCCCGTCTACGAAGGCGGCGAGCGCACGCCCGGCGTCATGGCGATCGGCGAAACGCCGCGGTGGCAGAGCCGGCCGTCGATCCACTGGCTCGCCGAGGTCAAGAAGGCGGCGCGCTGGTATCTGATCGGCAGCGACTACGTCTGGCCATGGCAATCGCATCGCGCGGTCAAGCGCTACATCAAGGAGGCGGGCGGCCAGGTCGTCGGCGAGGAGTTCGTGCCCGTCGGCGAGGACAATCATGAGCCGCATCTGGCCCGCATCCGTGCGGCAAGACCCGACGTGGTGCTGATCTCGCTGATCGGCACCGACAGCATCACCTTCAACCGCGCCTTCGCGGAAGCGGGCCTGGCGACGTCGACGCTGCGGCTTGCGGGCGCGATGGACGAGACGGTGCTGCTCGGCATCGGCGCCGACAACACCGAGAATCTGTTCTGTGCGTCCGGCTACTTCAACTGCATGGCCTCGCGCGCCAACGACGAGTTTCTCGGCGGCTACCAGGCCATGTTCGGCGCCAACGCGCCGCCGGTCGGCTCCGTCGGTCAGTCGAACTATGAGGGGCTGCGTTTCCTCGAATCCGTTGCCAATCGCGCCGGCTCGCTGGCGTTTCGGCCGCTGCTGAAGGCCGCGCGCAACACCGTCTACTCGGCCGGCCGTGGTCCTGTAACTCTTCGCGATGGCCGTGCCGAGATGCCGATGTATCTCGCTGAAGCCGACGGTCTCGACTTCAAGATCATCAAGGCGCTCTGAGAGGCGGCTGCTGATCCGTCGCAGCGGTCTTCGAAATAATACTTGAAAAGGAAAATATTTCCGTCTCTAGTAACGACGCGAAGCCGATCGGGCCGTGCCATGCAGGCGCGAGCAGATGTGGCTTCCGACCAACGCCAGGGATCAAGAAGCCTTCAAGGAGAGCGCCGTGACAGTTGCCCTTCCCACGCCAGCCCAACTTCGCAGTGTCGCCGAGCAATGCGGCCTTTCGCTCACCGATGATGACGTCGCCTCGTTCCGCGGCCTGATGCAAGGCTCGATCGAAGCCTACAACCTCGTTGCCACGATGCCGGACGAGCTGCCGGAGGTGAAATATCCGCGCACGCCGGGCTATCGGCCTTCGGCTGAAGAGAATCCGCGCAATGCCTGGTATCGCAAGTCGACCGTGAAGGGTGCGGCCAGCGGCAAGCTCAAGGGCAAGACCGTCGCGCTCAAGGACAACATCATGCTGGCCGGCGTGCCCATGACCAATGGCTCGTCGACGCTGGAAGGCTATGTGCCCGACTTCGACGCCACCATCGTCACGCGCATGCTGGATGCCGGCGCCGAGATCAAGGGCAAGGTGCATTGCGAGCACTTCTGCCTCTCCGGCGGCAGTCACACCGGCTCCTACGGACCCGTGCACAATCCGCACAAGATGGGCTATTCGGCCGGCGGCTCGTCGTCGGGCTCGGGTGTCGTCGTCGCGCTCGGCGAGGTCGACATGGCAATCGGCGGCGATCAGGGCGGCTCGATCCGCATGCCGTCCTCGTTCTGCGGCATCTACGGCATGAAGCCGACCTGGGGCCTCGTGCCCTATACCGGGATCATGCCGATCGAGATCTACGTCGACCATACCGGCCCGATGACCGCAACGGTCGAAGACAACGCGCTGCTGCTTGAAGTGCTCGCCGGCGACGACGGCTACGATCCGCGCATCAAGGCGCCGAAGGTCGAGGAGTACACCAAGGCGCTCGGCCAGGGCGTCAAGGGAATGAAGATCGGTATCCTCAAGGAGGGCTTCGAGCAGCCGACGGCAGAGGCCGCGGTGAACGAAAGCGTCCGCGAGGCCGCAAAGCGCTTCAAGGATCTGGGCGCCAGCGTGGAGACCATCTCGGTCCCGATGCATCTTCTGGGCGGCGCGATCTGGACCCCGATCGGCACCGAGGGCCTGACCCAGACCATGATGTTCGGCGACGGTTACGGCCTCAGCCGCGGCGATCTCTATTCGACCTCGCTGATGGATTTCCATCGTGGCTGGCGCCGGCAGGCGGACTCGCTGTCCGAGACGACCAAGTTGTTCATGCTGCTCGGCACCTACATCAACAACAATTTCGGTCCGCGCTTCTACGGCAAGGCCCTCAACATCTCGCGCCGGCTGACGGCGGCCTACGACAAGGCGTTCAAGGATTACGATCTGCTTCTGCTGCCGACGACGCCGATGAAGGCCACCAAGCTGCCGGAGCCGAATGCCAGTCGCGAGGAATACGTTGCGCGCGCGCTGGAGATGATCTCCAACACCGCGCCGTTCGACATCACGCATCATCCGGCAATGTCGCTGCCATGCGGAATGGTTGACGGTCTGCCGGTCGGCCTGATGCTGGTCGGACGCATGTTCGAGGAGTCCACCATCTACCGCGCCGCCCACGCCTTCGAGAAGATCGGCGATTGGAAGAAGATGTGAGCGGACTATCAATGCAGACGGGCGGAACAGCAGCGCATGGCTAACGCGTTCGTTGCGGCGTTCGAGATCCTGAGCTTCGGCGCGATCATTGTCCTGATCGTGCTGGGGCTCGGGATCATCGCCAGCATGATGGGCATCTTCAACTTCGCGCAGGGCGAGTTCGTCCTGCTCGGCGCCTACATCACCTATCTCGCCTATGCCAAGGGCCTGCCCATCTGGGCCGGCATGGTCGCAGCGCCCTTCGTGGTCGGCGCGCTCGGCTTCGTGCTGGAGGCGCTGATCATCCGACGATTCTATGCCGCGCCGATTGTCGCCATGCTCGGCACCTATGCGCTCGGCCTGATCATCCGCGAATCCGTGCGCGGCCTGATCGGCGGCTTTTATCTCACCGTGCCGGAGCCGATCGGCGGCTCGATCGATATCGGCGCCATGCACATCTCGGCCTGGCGCTTCACCATCATCGTCATCACGCTCCTGGTGATGGGCGCCTGCTATCTGCTGCTGTCGCGCACGAGCTTTGGCCTGCGCGTGCGGGCGACGCTGGAGAATCCGTCGCTGGCACGTGCCTCCGGCATCTCAACGCCATTGATCTACGGCGCGACCTTCGCCTTCGGTGCGGCGCTTGCCGGGCTTGCCGGCGCGCTGATCGTGCCGGTGTTCAGCCTGTTCGCCGATCTCGGCCTGCGCTTCCTGATCCAGGGCTTCGTCGCGGTCATGGTCGGTGGTGTCGGCTCGTTCATCGGACCGGTTGCCGGTGCCGGCGTCATTGGCACGCTCAGCGCCGCGCTGCCCTGGGTGATGGCGCCCGTCGTCGCCGACGTCCTCGTCTTCGTCCTCGCCATCGTCTTCATCAAATTCCGCCCGCAGGGCCTCATCGCTGGAAAAGGGGTTTAATCACATGTTCGATCGTACTCAGCTCACGCGACGTCGCTTTCTTTCCAATTTCGCATTTGCTTCCGGAGCCGTCGCAACCGGCGTCGGCAGCTGGGTGATCCCGGCGCCCTGGGCCAACGCGGCCGAGGGCCCGATCAAGGTCGGCATCGCCACCGATCTCACTGGTCCGATCGCCTATGCCGGCAACGCCGACGCCAACGTCGCCAAGATGGTGATCAAGGAGATCAACGCCGCCGGCGGCCTGCTCGGCCGTCCGCTCGAGCTCTACATCGAGGATACCGCCTCCAACGAATCCGTCGCGGTCGGCAACGTGCGCAAGCTGATTCAGCGCGACAAGGTAGACATGGTGCTGGGCGGCATCACCTCGTCGATGCGCAACGCGATCAAGGACCCGATCGTGGCGCGCGGCAAGACGCTCTACATCTACCCGCAGCTCTACGAGGGCAAGGAGTGCACGCCCTATCTGTTCTGCACCGGCCCGACCCCGGCGCAGCAATGCGACGAGTTCATCCCCTGGCTGATCAAGAACGGCGGCAAGAAGTTCGCGCTGCCGAGCGCCAACTACGTCTGGCCGCACACGCTCAACGTTTACGCGCGCAAGGTGATCGAATCCAACGGCGGCGAGGTCGTGTTCGAAGAATATTATCCGCTCGACCAGGTCGATTTCTCATCGACCGTCAACCGCATCATCTCCAACAAGGTGGACGTGGTCTTCAACACCGTCATCCCGCCCGGCGTCGGCCCGTTCTTCAAGCAGCTCTACGAAGCCGGCTTCCTCAAGAACGGCGGGCGGCTCGCCTGCGTCTACTATGACGAGAACACGCTCAACATCAACCAGGCCGCCGAGATCGAAGGCCTCGCCAGCTGTCTCGATTACTTCAAGGTGCTGACCAAGGAGAATCCGTTCGACGCCAAGATCCAGGCTGCTTACGAGAAGGACTTCCCCGGCAACTTCCTCTTCGCTGCCGGCAGTGCCGCCACCGGCACCTATCGCGGTCTCAAGCTGTGGGAAGCTGCGGTCAAGGAGGCCGGCAAGATCGACCGCGAATCGGTCGCGGCCGCGCTCGATCACGCCAAGATCGCCGAGGGTCCCGGCGGACCCGCCGAGATGGTTCCGGGCAAGCGGCACTGCAAGATGAAGATGTACACCGCGGTCGCCAAGGGCGGAAACTACGAGATCGTTGCGCGCAGCAGCGGCCTCGTCGATCCCAAGGAATGCTGACGCGCGCCGCTCGTCACCTCTCCCCCCGGGGGAGAGGTGCAGTGCCCGCCGCAAGGTGCTTTAACTCGGAATGCTGAAGTCCATGGGTGCAGCCAAGCAAGCGATCCACGCCGCCGTCGCGGATGAGGCGGATGTTTCGGTGGCAGAAGGCGTGCCGGCCGAGCGACCGACCACACGAAAAGTCCTGCCTATCGTCGAGGGCGTCGTGCTCGTCGCGGCGCTGCTCGCGCCGCTGGTGCTGCAGGACTATCTCACGGTGTTCGCGACGCGCGTCATCATCCTGGCACTGTTCGCATTGTCGTTCGACCTGGTCTGGGGCTATGCCGGCATCATGAGCTTCGGCCAGGCCCTGTTCTTCGGCTCGGCCGGCTACGGCGTGGCGCTGCTCGCGCGTGACCTCAACGTCACCAACATCCTTCTGGTGCTGCCGGCGGGTACGCTGATCGGCCTGACCTTCGCGCTGCTGCTCGGCGGCTTCCTGCTGCTGGGACGGCATCCCTCCAGCGTCATCTTCGTCTCGCTCGGCACATTGACCGGCTCCTACGCCGCCGATCGCCTCGCGCGCGGCTGGTACTATCTCGGCGGCCAGAACGGCATCCCCTCAATCGCGCCGATGTCGCTCGGCAGCTATGATTTCACCGAGGGCCCCGCCTTCTACTATCTGGTGCTCGGCATCCTCGTCGTGGTCTATCTGCTGTGCCGTTTCCTGGTGCGCTCGCAATTCGGTCTTGCGCTCGCCGGCCTGCGCGAGAACGAGCAGCGCATCGCCTTCTTCGGCTACAAGGCGCAGCATCTTAAAGCGATCATCTTCACCATCGGCGGGGCCGTCGCCGGTCTCGCCGGCAGCCTCTATGCCTTCCACGAAGGCTTTGTCTGGCCCAACATGGTCGGCGTCGTGGTCTCGACCCAGGTCGTGCTCTACGTTCTGTTTGGCGGCTCCGGCACGCTGATCGGCGCGGTGATCGGTGCCATCATCGTCGAGGGCGTCAGCTTCTGGCTCTCGGACAATTACCGCGACATCTGGCCGATCATCCTCGGTCTGCTGCTGCTGCTCGTGATCCTGTTCCGCCCGCTCGGCCTGATCAGCTTCGTGCTCGGCGAGCGCGAGCGCGTCGGCAGCTTTGGCGCCAAGCCGAAGGAGAAGCGCAATGCCGCTCCTTGAAGCCGCCGGCGTCAAGAAAGTCTTCGGCAAGCTGACCGCGCTCGATGGCGCCTCGCTCACCGTCGGCGAGAACGAATTCCACGGCCTGATCGGCCCGAACGGCTCCGGCAAGAGCACGCTGATGAAGTGCATCGCCGGCGCCGAGGTGCCGACGCAGGGCAAGGTGTCGTTCGTCAACACCGATATTACCGAGTTCACGCCGACCGAGCGCGCCCGCGCCGGCATGAGCCTGAAATTCCAGATCACCTCCGTGCTGCCGTCGCTGACGCTCTACGACAACATCCTGCTCGCGCTGCAGGCGCAGTGCTCGCTGCTCGATCTCGTGTTCTCGCGCACGCGCGGGCTCCTGCACGACCAGGTCATGACCATGCTGACCCAGTTCCGGCTCGCCGACCGCGCCTTCGAGGCGGCGGCGGCGTTGTCGCACGGCCAGCAGCAATGGCTGGAGATCGCGATGGCGTTGGCAGGCAAGCCGAAGCTGCTGCTGCTCGACGAGCCGACCGGCGGCATGAGCCTGGAGGAGCGCCGCGTCACCGGCGAATTGCTGCAGCCGATCAAGCAGCATTGCTCGCTCGTCATCGTCGAGCACGACCTCGATTTCATCCGCGACATCTGTGATCGGCTGACCGTGCTCGACCAGGGCAAGGTGCTGGCATCCGGCACGGTGTCCGAGATCCAGGCCAACAAGTCCGTCCAGGAGATCTATCTGCGCCGTGCCTGAATTTTTGGATATCAAGCATCTCGACGCCGGCTACGGCCGCAGCCAGGTCCTGTTCGACGTCAACCTCGGCATTCCCTGGCGCGGCGGCGTCGCCGTGCTCGGGCGCAACGGCGCCGGCAAGACCACGCTGATGAAGACCATCGTCGGCGAATTGCCGGCGTGGAAGGGCGAGGTCGCCTTCGACGGCCGCGACATCAGCCGCCGCGCCACCCAGGAGCGCGTGCGCGCCGGCATCGGCTACGTGCCGCAGGAGCATTCGGTGTTCGCGCGCCTGTCGGTGCGCGACAATCTCGCCGTCGGCTCGCTCGCGCGCAAGGATGCCTCTGCCATCGACCGCGTGCTGACGATTTTCCCCAAGCTCGGCCAGCGCCTCGACCAGCCTGCCGGCACGCTCTCGGGCGGCGAGCGCAAGATGCTCGCCATCGGCCGCGCCATGCTGGGCGATCCGAAGCTGCTGCTGCTGGACGAGCCCACCGAAGGCGTCTGGATCGGCGTCATCGAGGAGATCACCGAACGCCTGATCGATCTCGCCAAGGAGATCGCCGTCATCATCGTCGAGCAGCACCTCGACCTGGCGCTGCGCGTCGCCGACTACGCCTACGTGCTCGACCGCGGCCGGGTCGCGCTGCAAGGCGAGGCGGGCGAGGTGAGAAGCAATCCGGAGCTGATGCGCTATCTGGCGCCGTAGGCGCCAGTTGTTCGTGAGTGAGCCGCTGTGCTCGCTGCCCACTTCGACTGTTATGCCGCCGATGGCGGGGCACCCAGTACGCTGCGGCTTCTCGGTTCAACCACAAGCGTCTCTGGAAGGCTGATCGCCCGCCTTCGCGGGCGATGACAGTGCGAGTGTGGAGCGAAACCGAAAGTCGCCCGCTACCTCACCGCCCCAAAGCGGCTCTCGAACGAGTTCGACTGCACCACCGGAGCGGCGCCCATGATCTGCGTCGCTTCACTCGCGCCATCGCTCACCGACGGCTTCAGCGCGGGGCGCGTCTGGGCGAGACGCGTGTCGGGCTTCGCCGGCTCGGCGGGCTTGGCCGCAACGATCGGCTTCGGCGCCTCCTTCGCGGCATCCTTGGACTTGTCGTGCCCGGGCACGAACCGTGTCACGGCGGCTTTGAGCCGCGACGCCGCGGTTGGCGGATTCGGCGTCGTGGTGGCCGGAGCGACCGAGGCGGTGGTTTGCGCCGGCGGCGTGGTCGCCGTCGTCTCCGACGAGCCGATGCCCATCTTGCGTCCGAGATTGGAGAAGAAGCCGCCGCCTTGTGATTTCTCCTGGGATTTATTCGCCAGCGCAGCATTGGCAACGCGGGTGCTGGCGGGCGCGTTCACCGCGACGACCGGCTCTTCCTGCGATGCAGGCGCGGATGCCACGGCGTCGAGATTCGGCTTGGGCGGGTTGACGTGGCTGGGGATCGTGCCGGGCGCCTTCGCCATCGCCAGCATCTGCAGCGTGGTGCCTTCGGCGCTCTCGGACAGGCCGGTCGAGCCTTCCGGAATCTTCGCGGCGAACACCTTGTTCATGCCGCCGTCGATGCCGGTGTTCAGGCGCGCCACGGGCGTGCCCTTGGCGACAAGCCTTGCATATTCAGCCTCGTCCTTCGCCTGCTTCTGGCGGACAGCGCTGGCGATCTCCTCGGGGATCACATAGGCCGGGCATTTCGCCGAGGCGTCGAACACGGGGTCACGCTTGGCGTCCGCAGGCTTTGCCGCATCGAAGACGTATTTCTTCTCGCAGAAATCGACCTTCGGCTCCTGCCGCGTCACCTCGAAATGATCATAGCCTTCCTTGATCATCTTCCAGAACGGCATGTTCGGGTTGTTCCGGTGCCTGGCCATGTTCACCGGAGTCATCTTGAACGGATAGGCCTGCAGCTGGAATGCCTTCTGGCCGCCGAAGAAGGATTCGCGCCCGAGCGAATAGATCTCCGCGATCTGCTCGTCGGTCATCGCGTAGCAGCCGCGCGAGGAGCAATCGCCATGCACCATCAGCTGCGAGCCGGTGCGCCCCAGCGCCTTGTCGAACGCGTTCGGGTAACCCGTGTTGAACGACAGGTAATAGGCCGATTGCGGATTCATCTGGCTCGGATTGATCGAGTAGAATCCCTCCGGCGCCTGCCGGTCGCCTTCGCGCACCTTCGGTCCGAGGTCGCCCGACCAGCGGCAGATCGGATAGGTCTTGAGCAGGGCGAACTGGCCGCTCCGTGTCTGCTTCCAGATCTCGAGCTCGGCCTCCTGCTTGAACAGCCGGACCAGGATCGGCGATTGCAGGTCCATGTCCTTCTCGGCCATCGCGGCGATCAGCTTCGGCGGCACCGGCTGGTTGGCCTTGGCGTTGGTCGCGAGCGAGACCTGGTCGGTGTTGCAGCCCGAGAGCAGGACGCCGGCCGTCATCAGCGCAACCGAAGCCAAGAGCGCGCGAGCAAGCGAACGAGAAATCAAGATCGACCCCACACCGTGCCGGGCAGCGAGCGCAAACCCCAATCGTTTGGAGCACGATCCGACCGGATGACCGGGCCCGCCTGGGACGGGTTTTTCAGACCACGCTCCAGCGCTTATGCCCTGAAGCCATTGATTAAAATTCTAACCTCTGGGTCATGTGGTCGCAACCCGAGCGGGGATCACGAGGGCGTTGGCCCAGTGGCATGGTCAACGAAGACTGAATGGACGCGACTTTGGGCCGGACTTGGGCTTTTCGGGCCCATCACCACTCAGATCGCCGATTTGGGCAAAAAAAGGGTTAATGCGGGGTTACCTGGCCCGGCCCGACATTCCGGTTTCGCCCTTTGGACGCCCGGAATGACGGCCCAATGCCAAATCAGCCCAGTTTCCGGCCGATCTCCAGGAATTTCTGCCGCCGCTGCTTGCGGATGGCCTCGCCATCAAGCCCGCGCAGCTCGTCGAAGGCCTTGGCGATCGCATCGCCCGTGGTGGCGATCATGGCGGCGGGGTCGCGGTGGGCGCCGCCGACCGGCTCCTTCAGGATGGCGTCGATCACCCCGAAGCGGAGCATGTCCTGGGCGGTGATCTTCATGTTGTTGGCGGCTTCCTGCGCCTTGGTGCCGTCGCGCCAGAGGATGGAGGAGGCGGCCTCGGGGGAGATCACGCTGTAGATGGCGTGCTCCAGCATCAGCACCTTGTTGGCGGTGGTGATGGCGATGGCGCCGCCCGACATGCCCTCGCCGGTGATGATGGCAACGTTCGGCACGGTCAGTGCCAGGCACGCATCGGTCGAGCGCGCGATCGCCTCGGCTTGGCCGCGCTCCTCGGCGCCGATGCCGGGATAGGCGCCTGCCGAATCGGCGAGCGACAACACGGGCAGGCCGAACCGCTCGGCCATCTCCATCAGCCGCACGCATTTGCGATAGCCTTCCGGCCGGGCCATGCCGAAATTGTGCCGGATGCGGCTCTCGGTGGAATCGCCCTTTTCCTGGCCCATCACGCAGATCGGCTCGCCACGGAAACGGCCGAAGCCGGCGACCAGCGCCTCGTCCTCGCCGAACTTGCGGTCGCCGGCGAGCGGGGTGAATTCGGTGATCAGGCCCTTGATGAAGTCGTTGAAATGCGGGCGCTGCGGATGCCGCGCCACCAGCGTCTTCTGCCAGGGCGTCAGGTTCTGATAGAGGTCGGCCAGCGCCTGCGCCGCCTTGTCCTCGATGCGCGAGACTTCCTCGGCAATGTCGGTGCCGGAGGCTGCCATGGCCCGCAGCTCGTCGAGCTTGGAATCGAGCTCGGCAACGGGCTTTTCAAAGTCGAGATAGCTGCGCATCTGGTCTTGCATCAACTCAATATAGGGAGGACGGGGCGAGGCGGCGAAGCGGATTTAGATTGTCGGAAAGAAGTGTAGCTTCTTCAATGGGTTGACCTGTGCGCTGCGAGCGAGCCCGCCAATCAGTCGAAAGGCCCCGGCTCTTTCTGCGGAGAAGTGGCCGAAGTCAAGGCGGTTTCATGGGTCGCCCCTGGCCCGGATGAAGCGCGGCGCAACCCGGGGGGTCTACCCGCAAGGTGAGAATCCCGGATTTCGCTGCGCTCCATCCGGGCTACGGAAAACTCACTTCTCCGCCAGCGGGTGCAGGTCGCGCACGAGGCTCTTCAGCCGTTCCTCGACCACATGGGTGTAGATCTGGGTCGTGGAGATGTCGGTGTGGCCGAGCAGGGTCTGCACGATGCGCAGGTCCGCGCCATTGTGCAGCAGATGGCTCGCAAAGGCGTGGCGCAGCACGTGCGGAGACACCAGCCGGGCCTGCAGGCCCGATGCGACCGCGAGCTCCTTGAGGTCGCGGGCAAAATGCTGCCGCGTCAGATGCCCGCTTTCGCCGAAGGACGGGAATAGCCATTTCGAGGCGGCCAAGCTGTTCTTCTTGTCGCCCTTGGCGGCTTCCGTCGCGGCGAGATAATCGGCCATCGCCTGGCGCGAGGCCTCGTTCAGCGGCACCAGCCGCTCCTTGTTGCCCTTGCCGCGCACCACGATCATGCGTGCATCACGCTTGGCCGCCGAGCGCGGCAGCGCCACCAGCTCGGAGACGCGCAGGCCCGTGGCATAGAGCACCTCGAGCAGGCAATAGAGCCGCAAGCTTCGCATCCGTTTCGATGGAGAGGCGTCTTGCGCCTCGCTCAATTCCTTGGCGCGGCGAAGCATGCGATCGACGTCTGCGATCGACAGCACCTTTGGCAGTCCGCGGCCGCGCTTGGGGCCGGACAGGATCGCGGCGGGATCGTCGGTCCGGATGCGCTCGTTCAGCAGGAAGCGATAGAGATGCCGCATCGCCGACAGCCGACGTGCGACGCTGGTGGATTTGAAGCCGCGGGCGTCGAGGTGGGCAAGATAGTCGCGCAGCGTTTGCGTCTCCGCATCCGCAAAATTGTGGCCGGCTCGGCCCAGGAACTCCGAGAAATCGGCGAGGTCGCGGCGATAGGCATCGAGCGTGTTGGGCCCGGCACCTTGTTCCGCGGCGAGCATGTCGAGGAACAGGCCGATGAGCTTGGTGTCTGAGGGCTTGGTGCGCATGCCCCGGAGGCTAGCTCCTATTTCTTGAGAAACTTATCCGGCGGGATCGTCACGATCATCTCCCGCGACTTGGGGCTGACGAAATTCGCCAACGCGAAAACCGCGGCGTAGACGATGCCTGCGATCACGGCGACGACCGTCAGGAAGCGGAACAGGCTGGGCATCGGCGAGATCTCGGAGACGGGGCCGGACGGACAAATTAATCAATGAAATCATCCAACATGTTCGTCCTTTCATGGCAAGAGTCCTCTGGCGAGGGCCCTTGTGGGGTCGTATAGGTGGCCGAAGCCTGCTGCCTTTGGCGGTAGATCGAGCGAGATCCGATCGAGCGAGACATGTCCGACGCCGCGTTGCCGCTTCCTGCTTCGCCCGAGGCCGACATCCTGTCGGCGCTCGGTGCGCGCTCGATCGTGCTCGTCGGCATGATGGGGGTGGGCAAATCCACCATCGGCCGCCGCCTGGCGACCCGCCTCAAGCTGCCCTTCGTCGATGCCGACACCGAGATCGAGGCGGCAGCCGGCATGACCATACCGGAAATCTTCGAGCACCACGGCGAGCCGCATTTCCGCGACGGCGAGGCGAGGGTGATCGCGCGCCTGCTCGAGAGCGGACCCGTGGTGCTGGCGACCGGCGGCGGCGCGTTCATGCGGGAGGAGACGCGCACGCGCATCGCGGCGAAAGCGATCTCGATCTGGCTGAGGGCGGACCACGACGTCATCATGCGCCGCGTGCGCCGCCGTGCCGACCGTCCGCTGCTCCAGACCGCCGACCCCGAAGGAACCGTGGCCCGCCTCCTCGCCGAGCGCGAGCCGGTCTATGCCGATGCCGACCTCACCATCGCCTCGCGCGACGTGCCCCACGACAAGATCGTCGAGGAATGCATCGAGGCGCTGCACGCCCGCCTCTGCGGCGGACACGCCGCCCAACCACCTGCCGACGTTGCGAGTGCGTTAAGATGACTGCGCCATTGAAACATTCCGATCCGGTCAAGGTGGACGTCGCGCTCGGCGATCGCGCCTATGACATCGTCATCGGCCGCGGCGTGCTGGCCTCGGTCGGCGAACGGCTCGCGCGCCTGCGCCCCGGTGTCCGCACCGCGATCGTGACGGATCGCACCGTTGCGAAGCACTGGCTCGAGCCGACCGAAGCTTCGCTCGCCGCCAGCGGCATTCCGACCTCACGCATCGTTGTCGAGGAAGGCGAAATCTCCAAGACCTACGCCGGCCTCGAGAAGGTCAGCGAGGCCCTGATCGCCGCGAAGATCGAGCGCAACGATCTCGTCATCGCGCTCGGCGGCGGAGTGGTCGGCGATCTCGCCGGCTTTGCGGCCGCGATCCTGCGCCGCGGCGTCGATTTCGTGCAGGTGCCGACCTCCCTGCTGGCGCAAGTCGATTCATCCGTCGGCGGCAAGACCGGCATCAACTCGCCGCAGGGCAAGAACCTGCTCGGGGCCTTCCACCAGCCGGTGCTGGTCATTGCCGACACCGCCGTGCTCGACACGCTGTCGCCGCGCCAATTCCGGGCCGGCTACGCCGAGGTCGCCAAGTATGGCGTGCTGGGCGACGAGGCCTTCTTCACCTGGCTGGAGAAGAACCATTCCGACATCTTCAAGGGCGGCGCGGCCCGCGAGCACGCCATCGCGACCTCGTGCCGTGCCAAGGCGGGGATCGTCGCGCGCGACGAGCGCGAGACCGGCGAACGCGCGCTGCTCAATCTGGGCCACACTTTCGGTCATGCCCTGGAGGCTGCGACCGGCTTCTCGGATCGCCTGTTCCACGGCGAGGGTGTCGCGATCGGCATGACGCTGGCGGCACAGTTCTCGGCGAAGCTCGGCATGATCGGCGAAGCCGACGCAGCGCGGGTCGAGCGTCATCTGATCGAGGCGGGGCTGCCGACGCGCTTGCAGGACATCGCGGGGTTCGCGCAGGAAGGACTCGCCGATGCCGACGCGCTGATGGGTCTGATGGCGCAGGACAAGAAGGTCAAGCGCGGCAAGCTCACCTTCATCCTGCTCGAAGCGGTGGGACGCGCGGTGATCGCGAAGGACGTCGAGCCGGCGCTGGTGCGGGATTTCCTGAAATCGAAGCTGTCGCAATGATGGCGGGATCGTCCGGACATGCCGCCCACACGGAAGGGCGGACGGTCACGGCGGTCGCGAGGCAAACATGAGTTCGATCTCGATCAATCTGCTGCTTGCGGTCCTCTTGCTCGCTGCCAACGCGTTTTACGTGGCGGCGGAGTTCGCACTCGTGAAGAGCCGCGGCTTCCGCGTCAAGGCCATGGTCGAGCAGAACCGCTTCGGCGCGCACCTGCTGCAGGCCATGATGGGAAACATCGAATCCTATCTCGCCTGCTGCCAGCTCGGCATCACCATGGCCTCCCTCGGGCTCGGCTGGATCGGCGAGCCGACCGTGTCTGCGCTGCTGAGCCCGGTCCTCAGCCCGCTCGGACTGTCGGAAGCCACGCTGCACTTCACCTCGTTCGTGGCGGGTTTCCTGGTTTTCTCTTCGCTGCACATCATCATCGGCGAGCAGGTGCCGAAGACGCTTGCGATCAGGGAGCCGATGCCGGTGTCGCAGTGGATCGCGTATCCGCTTCATGTGTCCTATCTCGTGTTCTATCCGCTGAGCTGGTGCCTCAACACGGCCTCGGGCGCGATCCTGCGTCTGATCGGAGTCCAGGAGTTTTCGCAGCACGAGATCCTGACGGATTCGGAAATCGAAGGCCTGGTCGAGGAATCGGCCGTGCACGGCAAGATCGAGAGCGGTGAGGCCGAGTATATTCACAACGTCTTCCGCCTCGGCGAGCTGACCGTGTCCGACGTGATGGTTCACCGCACCGCCATGGTGATGATCAATGCCGACCTGCCGCCGGAAGAGCTGGTGCGGGAGGTGCTGGCTACCGAGTACACACGCATTCCGCTGTGGCGCGAAAAGTCGGAGAACATCATCGGCATTCTGCACGCCAAGGATCTGCTGCGGGCCATCCGCGCGTCGGAGGGCGACACGTCGCGCATCGACGTCACCACCATCATGCTGCCGCCCTGGTTCGTGCCGGAGATGCGGCCGATCTCCCAACAGCTCAAGGCGTTCCGCCGCCGCAAGACGCATTTCGCGCTGGTCGTGGACGAGTACGGCGAGGTCGAGGGCCTCGTGACGCTCGAAGACATCTTGGAGGAGATCGTCGGCGATATCTCCGACGAGCACGATGTCGTGGTCGCAGGCGTGCGCCGCCAGCCCGATGGCTCTGTCGTGGTCGACGGCTCGGTCCCGATTCGCGATCTCAACCGCGCGCTCGACTGGCATCTGCCCGATGAGGAGGCAACGACGGTCGCCGGCCTCGTCATTCACGAGGCGCGATCGATCCCCGACCGCGGCCAGAGCTTCACCTTCCACGGCTTCCGCTTCCGTGTCCTCCGCCGCGAGCGCAACCGCATCACCGCGCTCCGTATTTCACCGGTGCCGCGCGAGACCGAGCTGGAAGAGGCCAAGCCGAGGCGGGCCGGCACGTCGTTTTGACGCAGCAGATTTGGACGTCGGAGTTTCCACATCGTCATGGCCGGGCCTGACCCGACCATCCACGTCTGCGCTGTTGCGCGAATGAACGTGGGGGGCACGGGTCAAGCCACTGCATGACGAACGTTTCAACTATGTGCAAGCTCGTCCGGGACGGGAGGGTAGCATCAGCCTTCCCCCGGCGCCTGTGCCTGGATCGCGAGCGCATGCACGCCGCCGGAGAGTTCCGCGGCCAGCGCCGAATTTATCATGCGATGTCGGTCGACCCGGCTCTTCCCTTTGAAGGCATCAGACACGATATAGACGCGAAAGTGCGTCTCGCCGCCCGCCCGATGGCCGGCGTGCCCCTCATGCAAATGTGACTCGTCGACGACTTGCAGGCTTTCCGGCGTGAAAGCTTCCTGCAACTTGTTGCTGATAGTGTCTTTCATAGCCATGTGTGCCATTAAGGTGCGCGATCGCACTCCGTCAATACCCGGACGTCCAAGGTCATTGCGACCGGGTGCTCAGCGAATTGCAATGTCAAGACTTGAAGGTTTTTGCATTGCGTAGTCAAAGTCAGCCATGCCGATCGATTCATCAAAGTTCTTCGACTCCATCCGCGTCAAGCCGCGCGGCAAGCAGCCGGAAGTGAAGCCGCGCGACACCGCCGTCAATTGCGAGTGGGCGGGCTGCGCGAACAAGGGCTCGCATCGGGCGCCCAAGGGGCGCGAGAACCAGCGCGAGTATTGGCATTTCTGCCTGGATCATGTGCGCGAGTACAACCAGAACTACAATTTCTTTTCCGGAATGAATGCCGACGCCGTCGCACGCTACCAGAAGGATGCGCTGACGGGCCACCGCCCGACCTGGAAGATGGGCGCCAATGGCGGCAAGAAGAATGCGGAAGCCGAAATCGACATGGCGTCCGATCCGTTCAGCATGTTCTCGGAGATCAATGGCCGCGCCAACTGGCGGAAGGGTCCCGAAGCCCAGCCCAAGGCCGAGACGCGCAAGGTGATGAATGCCGAGCGCAAGGCGCTCCAGGTCATGGGCCTCGGCCCCAGCGCCACGCTCGCCGACGTCAAGACGAAGTACAAGGCGCTGGTCAAGCAGCACCACCCCGACGCCAATGGCGGCGACCGCTCCACCGAAGATCGCCTGATCGAGATCATCAAGGCGTACAATTATCTGAAGACGGTGGTGCGGGAGGCGTAGGGTGCGGCAGGCGCCTTGCTTCCACGCATGCTTTCCAAGCTCATAATGAATGCCGTCCGCCCGGAAGCGGACGGCACCATCAACGTCACCTCACCCGGCAGACGCGGACGCGCTTGACGATGCGACGCCCGTGATAGCCGCGCTTGACGACCGTGCGTACGGTGCAGACTCGTCGCGGAGCGTAATGATAGCGAGCGTTCACGATGTCCGCCGAGACCGCAGCGCCCGGGATCGGATGAGCCGTCAGCGCATGGGCTGGCATTGCGAGTGACGACAGAGCGAGCAGCGTTCCTGCAGCGAGGGCGTAGAAGAGTTTCTTCATTATCGTTCCTTTGTTGCCTGCCCCTGAGAAGGCATTCGTTGGGGCAAGCATGAATGCGCAGCGCGCGTTATCGTTCCGGATCGCCTGCTGAAACCTTCGTCGCATGCTCGTAGAAAGCCCGGTGATGGATTCGGCAGGCCGGAGGTCGCTCGCGATCAGTCCGCAGGCATCGCGCCCACATAGGACGAGCTCGGCCTGATCAGGCGCCCGGTCCGCTGCTGCTCGCGCGCATGCGCGGTCCAGCCTGCGGCGCGCGCGACCGCGAAGACCGGCGTGAACGCCTGCCTCGGAATTGCCAGCGCATCGAGCAGGATCGCGGTGAAGAACTCCACATTGGTCTCCAGCGGCCGATCCGGATTCTTCTTGCGCAGTGCGCTGCGGATATAGGCCTCGACCTCGCCGGCAAAGGGCAGGTCGGCGCCGTCCGCCGCGAGCCGCTCGATCGCAGCCTTGAGCACGTCGGCCCGCGGATCGCGCACGCGATAGACGCGATGGCCAAAGCCCATCAGCCGTTCGCCGCGCGCGAGCGCTGCATCAACCCAGGGCCGGATGCGACCGCTTGAGCCGATCGCATCGAGCATTTCCAGCACCGGCTCCGGCGCGCCGCCATGCAGCGGGCCGGTGAGCGCGCAATAGCCGGCGGTGACGGCGGCGAACAGGTCGGCCTGAGTCGAGGCCACCACACGCGTCGTAAAGGTGGACGCATTCATGCCGTGATCGCAGACCGTCACGAGATACGCGTCGAGCGCCGCGACCTCGCGCGGCTCCGGCGAGGAGCCGCGCAGCATCCGCAGCGTATCGGCGGCATGGCTCGCATTCGGATCGGGCGCGACCGGCTCGAGCCCCTTGGCGCGGCGAACCAGCGCGCCCGCGATCACCGGCAACGCGCCGACGATGGTCGCCTCGTGCGCCAGCCCGTTCTCTGCACGAAGCCCCGCGACGCCTGCGCGAAACCCGTCGACGATGCCCATGCCGCGCGTCGCCGGCAGGAGGTCGCCCAGCCGTGCGAAGGCGCGCTCGCGCGCCGTGCCCAGGCTTGCCCGCACATTGGCTTCGCTGAGATTGCTCTTGCTGGCGCCGTTCCAGAGCCGGGCAGTGACGCCTTCAAAGCTGGACTGGCTTGCCAGCCGGCCGACATGCTCGCCGGCGATGATCAGCTCGCCCCGCTCGCCGTCGACATGACTGAGCACGGTCTCGGCGGCGGGAACGCCGTCCAGCCCGATCTGGCTTTTGGTGAGGTGGATGTTCATGGCCCAAATCTCCCTTTTGCATTGCACGCAGGGGAAAGGTCAGGCCTCTCGACACATTGATCAATCTTGATTACATAAATCAACATGAAAAATTCTTCGGCGCTCTACTTGTCTGCCCGGGAAGCCGCCGCCGAGCTCGCGGTTTCCCCGGCCACCCTCTACGCCTATGTCAGCCGCGGCCTGATCCGCTCCGAGCCGACGCCGGACTCCAGGAAGAACCGCTACCGCGCCGAGGACGTCCGAGCGCTGAAGGAGCGCCGCGTGCCGTCGCCGGAGCCGCGCGGACTGCGTAGCTTCGATGCCGACCTGCCGGTGATGGACACCGAGATCTCGACCATCACCGAGGAGGGTGCGATCTACCGCGGCGTCAATTGCGTCGATCTTTCCGAGAGCGATACGCTCGAGCACACGGCGACGCTGCTCTGGGACGTCTCCGGCGTCGATCCGTTCGATCCGGACAATCAGCCGGAGATTTCCGATGAGATGCGCGCGATCGGCCAAGCCGCGCGCCGGGCCGCGCCGATCGACCGCGCCATCGCCGTGCTCGCGCTGGCCGCGAGCGCCGATCCCCGCGCCTTCACCCGAGCGCCCGACGGCCGCGCGCTCGTCGGTGCGCGCATCGTCCGCCTGCTGGTTGCGACCATGCTCAACGCCGAGCCGTCGGCCGAGCCGCTGCATCAGCAGATTGCCGGGGCCTGGGTGGCCGACAACAAGCATGCGCCCGACCTGATCCGCCGCGCGCTGGTGCTGCTCGCCGATCACGAGCTGAACGCCTCGACCTTCACCGCACGCTGTGCCGCCTCGACCGGCCTCAACCTCTACGACTCCGTCATCGCCGGGCTCGCCGCGCTCAAGGGCCCGAAGCATGGCGGTGCCGGCGTGCTGGCCTCGCAACTGGTGAAAGCGCTGGTCGATCGCGATGTCGAGCCGATGGTGCGCGAGCGCGTCGCGCTCGGCGAGCGCTTTGCCGGCTTCGGCCATGGTGTCTACAAGCGGGGCGACCCCCGCGCGCAATCGCTGCTCAATGCGCTGTCGCGCGCCGGGGCGCCGCGAAAGTTCACCCGCGAGGTGCCGGAGCGGATCGCCGAAGCCACCGGCGAATTCGTCAATATCGACTACGCGCTCGCCGTCCTCGTGCACGCGCTGCGCCTGCCCGCCGGCAGCGAGCTCGCTCTGTTCGCGATGGCGCGCAGCGTCGGCTGGATCGCGCATGCCAGCGAGCAATTGCAGTTCGGGAAGTTGATCAGGCCGAGGGCGAGATATGTGGGGCCTGCGCCGGGGCGTCGGGCGGGAGCTGCTGGTTAGAAGCTCGATGCCGGGCTGTCGTCCCCGCGTTCGCAGGGACGGCATCTTTGGCGTCGCAGCAGCCTACTCCCCCGGCTTGGCCACGGCGGCAGCGCCGTTCCGCCGACGGCGATAGATCCACATCCCGACGCTCGCCGTGACCGCAACGCCCACCACGGTCAGCATCCAGATATGCTTGCCGACATGCTGGTGATGATGCAGCCCGGCATAATCGTGCAGCGCGGTGACCGCGAGAACGCCCGGCAGCACATGCGCGGGGGCCCAGGCCAGGATCGCCGGGATGTTCACGGCGTAGAATCTCGCGGGCGCCATGCCCAGGGCGCCGGCGGTGACGGGCACGAAGGCGCGGATCGGCGGGACGAAGCGGGCGAAGAACACGGCCCACGTGCCGAAGCGGTTGAAGAAGTTTTCGCTCTCGGCGACCACGCGGGGATAATTGGTCAGCGGCCAGGTGCTGAGGATCTCGCGCTGGCGCCGGTGGCCGATCCAGTAGGCCGAGCCGTCTCCCAGCAGCGCGCCGGCTGCGGCCGCGAGCAGCACCCATGGCAGCTGCAGCTCGCCGCCCGGGACCAGCGCGCTCAGCGCCAGGATGATGGTCGAACCGGGGATCACCGATCCCACCACCGGCACGGCTTCGAGCAGCGCCGCCAGGAACAGGGTGAGATAGCCGAGCCAGGCATGGGCCGAGACGAAGGCGATGAGGGGATCGAGGAAGGATGTCACGTCGTCTCTGCGGCCGGCTGGAGAGCTGGAGTTCGGACCCTACATGGGCAGGCCCATGCCGCAACAGTGCCATCGCGGGCTGCTGCGCCCAAATCGCAGGGAAATTGGGCGTGATTCGCAAGGCAGCCCTCCAAAAACTGCGTTCCTTACCTATCTAAATGAAAAGACAACGGAACTTTGATTGTTGCCCGGGCTTCTGCCGGCTCGTTGTCTCTGATAGGTTGCTTTCCAGCACCCAGCCGCAGCCAACGTGCGAATAACCGGTTTCGGGACCGCCCGGGACCTCGGAGGATTGATGACGACCGCCGCCCTGTCCAAAGTTGAGGAAGTTTCCGGTCTGCCCGACATGAAGGTGTCGGTGCGCCAGGTGTTCGGGATCGACAGCGATCTCGAAGTGCCCGCCTATTCCGAAGTCGATCCTCACGTGCCCGAAGTCGATTCCGATTACCGCTTCGACCGCGCCACCACGCTCGCCATTCTCGCCGGCTTCGCCAAGAACCGCCGCGTCATGGTGACCGGCTATCACGGCACCGGCAAATCCACCCATATCGAGCAGGTCGCCGCCCGCCTGAACTGGCCCTGCGTGCGCGTCAACCTCGACAGCCACATCAGCCGCATCGATCTCGTCGGCAAGGACTCCATCGTGGTCCGCGACGGCAAGCAGGTCACAGAATTCCGCGACGGCATCCTGCCCTGGGCGCTGCAGCACAACGTCGCGCTGGTGTTCGACGAATACGACGCCGGCCGGCCGGACGTGATGTTCGTGATCCAGCGCGTGCTGGAGGTCTCCGGCCGCCTGACGCTGCTCGACCAGAACAAGGTGATCAAGCCGCATCCGGCGTTCCGCCTGTTCGCGACCGCCAACACCGTCGGCCTCGGCGATACCTCGGGCCTCTATCACGGCACCCAGCAGATCAACCAGGGCCAGATGGACCGCTGGTCGATCGTCACCACGCTGAACTATCTCAGCCACGACGAGGAAGTGGAGATCGTGCTGGCCAAGGCCAAGCACTATCGCACCCAGGAGGGCCGCGACATCGTCAACAAGATGGTGCGCCTGGCCGACCTCACCCGCAACGCCTTCGCCAACGGCGACCTGTCGACGGTGATGAGCCCGCGCACGGTGATCACCTGGGCGGAAAACGCCGACATCTTCGGTGATATCGGCTTTGCCTTCCGCGTCACCTTCCTCAACAAGTGCGACGAGCTCGAGCGTCCCCTGGTCGCCGAATTCTACCAGCGCTGCTTCAACGCCGAGCTGCCGGAATCGGCGGTGAACGTGGCGCTGAGCTGAGGTGTGGGATGTCGTCCCGGACCAGCGCAGCGCAGATCCGGGACCCATAACCACAGGCCGTGGTTTTGCGAAGAGCGGGGCCGTCAGTACCTCACTAACTGCTCCCTGTGGTTATGGGTCCCCGCCTTCGCGGGGACGACGGCTCGGGTTGAGCCTGGGACGACGGTGAGATCGAGATGAGCACCACCTCCAACTCCAAATTCCGCAACACCAAGGAAGCGCCGACCGAGCCGTTCAAGCGCTCGGTGGCCTCCTGCCTGAAGGCGATCGCGAAAGCGCCCGAGCTCGACGTCACCTTCGCGGCCGAGCGCCCGGGCCTTGCGCCCGGCAAGGCGCGGCTGCCCGAGCCGGCGCGGAAGATGACCAAGCGCGACGCTGCGATCGTGCGCGGCCATGCCGATTCCATCGCGCTCAAGATCGCCTGTCACGATCCCAAGGTGCATCGCAAGCTGATGCCCGGCAATCCGCAGGCGCGCGGCGTGTTCGAGGCGGTGGAGCAGGCCCGCGTCGAGGCGATCGGCGCGCGCCGCATGGCCGGCGTTGCCAAGAACCTCACCGCGATGCTCGACGACCATTTCCATCGCGGCAAGTTCGACGAGATCACCGACCGCGCCGACGCGCCGCTCGCCGATGCGCTGGCGATGCTGGTGCGCGAGCGCCTGACCGGCATGGCGCCGCCGGCCGCGGCCAAGAAGATGGTCGACCTCTGGCGTCCCATCCTCGAAGACAAGATCGGCAAGCGGCTCGACCGGCTCGACGGCGTGCTCGAGGACCAGTCCAAGTTCGGCGATGCCGTGCATGACCTGCTCTCGGCGCTCGAGCTCGGCGACGAGCGCAGCGCCGACAGCGAGGACAACGACGAGAACGACGAGAACCAGGACGGCGACAACGACCAGTCCGGCGCCGAGGGCTCGCCCGATTCCGACGCCGCGCAGGAGATGAGCGCCGACCAGGCGCAGGCCTCGAGCGAGGAGATGAGCGAGAGCGCGATGGAAAGCGCGCAGGCCTCGACCTCCGACACCTTCGACGACGGCGAGCTCGGCGACGACGAGACGCCGGGCGAGGCGACGCGCCCGAACCAGCACGGCAAGAACGAGCCGCGCGGGCCGGAATACCACGCCTTCGCGCCCAAGTTCGACGAGGTCATCGCCGCCGAGGACCTCTGCGACCATGACGAGCTGGAGCGCCTGCGCGCCTATCTCGACAAACAGCTCGCGCACCTGCAGGGCATCGTCGCCCGCCTCGCCAACCGCCTGCAGCGCAAGCTGATGGCGCAGCAGAACCGCGCCTGGGAGTTCGACCTCGAAGAGGGCATCCTCGATCCCGCGCGGCTGTCGCGCGTCGTCACCGATCCCTATCACCCGCTGTCCTTCATGCACGAGAAGGAGGCGACGTTCCGCGACACCGTGGTGACGCTGCTGCTCGACAATTCCGGCTCGATGCGCGGCCGCCCGATCACGGTCGCCGCGACCTGCGCCGACATTCTCGCGCGCACGCTGGAGCGTTGCGGCGTCAAGGTCGAGATCCTCGGCTTCACCACGCGCGCCTGGAAGGGCGGGCAATCGCGCGAGGCGTGGCTTGCCGCCGGCAAGCCGGCCAATCCCGGCCGCCTCAACGATCTCCGCCACATCATCTACAAGTCGGCCGATGCCCCCTGGCGCCGCGCGCGCAAGAACCTCGGCCTGATGATGCGCGAGGGGCTGCTGAAGGAGAACATCGACGGCGAGGCGCTGGACTGGGCGCACAAGCGCCTGCTCGGCCGGCCCGAGCAGCGCAAGATCCTGATGATGATCTCGGACGGCGCGCCGGTCGACGATTCCACGCTGTCGGTCAATCCCGGCAATTATCTCGAGCGGCACCTGCGCCACATCATCGAGGAGATCGAGACCCGCTCCCCGGTCGAGCTGATCGCGATCGGCATCGGCCATGACGTGACGCGCTATTATCGCCGCGCGGTGACGATCGTGGACGCCGAAGAGCTCGGCGGCGCCATCACCGAGAAGCTCGCCGAGCTGTTCAGCGAGACCAACACGGCGCCCACGCAAGCCCCCGGTCGCCCGCGACGCAAATTGCATTCGTGAGCACGCATTCGTCCCGCCGCAGCTTCCTTGGGCACGCCGCGGCGGGATTTTCCACTCTCGCCGTCTCCCGCCTCGCGCAGGCGCAGGCCGCGGCCGAGCCGCCGCCAAGAACGGCTCAACGCGCGCTTCAGGTCGAGCACGCGGTCGCAGAGCCCGTCAGCGTCGAGGTCAATGCGCGCCCCATTCCCAATTTCGAGCCGCGCGACCGCTCGCGCACGCGCTTCGGCTCGCTGGACTATCGCAGCGGCCTGGTGCTGACCTCGCCCTATCGCGGCTTCGGCGGCCTGTCCGGCCTCCGCTTCCTCGACGGCAAGGGCGAGCGCTTCCTCGCCATCTCGGACCAGGGTGGCTGGTTCACCGGCGCCATCCGCTATTCCGGCCGCGAGATGACCGGACTTGCCGATGTCGAGGCCGCGCCGGTGCTGGGCCCCGACGGCCGGCCGATCACCGAGAAGAAGCTCTGGTACGACACCGAGTCGCTCGCGCGCGACGGCAATCTCGTCTATGTCGGGCTCGAGCGCGTCAACCAGATCCTGCGTTACGATTTCGCCAAGGGCGGCACGCGCGCCCGCGGCGAGGCGATCGCCATCCCGCCGGCCCTGCGCAAGCTGCCCTACAACAAGGGGCTGGAGGCGATGGTGGCCGTGCCGAAAGGCAAAGACCAGAAGTTGCCGCTCGCGGGCAGCCTGATCGCCTTCTCCGAGCGCGCGCTCGATGCCGACGGCAATCTCATCGCCTTCCTGATCGGCGGCGCCTCGCCCGGCCAGTTCAGCGTGCGGCGCACGGAGACCTACGACATCAGCGATGCCGTGCTGCTGCCATCGGGCGAGCTGCTCATCCTCGAACGCAAATTCTCCTGGTTCACCGGCGTCAACATCCGCATCCGCGCGATCCCGCTGAAATCGATCGCGCCGGGCGCGCTGGTCGACGGTCCCGCGCTGTTCGCCGCCGATCTCGGTCACGAGATCGACAACATGGAAGCCATCGACGCCCACGTCACGAGCGAAGGCGAGACGGTGCTGACGCTGATCTCCGACGACAATTTCTCGATGCTGCAGCGGACCCTGCTGCTGCAATTCACGCTGACGGAGTAGGGCAGTCTGTCTCGGTGGGGACGCTGGCTTGCTTCAAACCGCCATTGCGGAAATGCACGCCCGGGCTACCCCCCATTCCCGCCGCGCAGCTGGCAATCCGCCGCGCGCCCACTACACTCTCCCGCATCATCCTCCTTCCCCGGAACTCCCCGCATGAGCGTCCTGTTTTCCCCGATCAAGCTGCGCGGCCTGACCCTGAAGAACCGTCTCGTGGTGTCGCCGATGTGCCAGTATTCGGCCGAGGACGGCGTCGCCAATGACTGGCACTTCACCCACATCAACAATCTCTGCCTGTCGGGCGCGGCGATGTTCTGCATCGAGGCGACCCATGTGGAGGCGATCGGCCGCATCACCCCGGGCTGCCTCGGGCTCTACAGCGACGCCTGCGAAGCCGCGCTGAAGCCGATCCTCAACTCGGTGCGCAGATATTCCTCGACCGCGATCGCGATGCAGCTCGCCCATGCCGGCCGCAAGGCCAGCAGTGCCAGGCCGTGGGACGGCGGCCAGCTGATTCCGGTGAGCGAGGGCGGCTGGCAGACCGTCGGCCCGTCGGCGGTGCCGCACAAGGAGGGCGAGGCCGCCCCGCTCGCGCTCGATGAAGCGGGCCTGAAGCGCATCCGCGAGGCCTTCGTCGATTCCGCCAGGCGCGCCGCGCGGCTCGGCATCGACGCCATCGAGGTGCACGGCGCGCACGGCTATCTCCTGCATCAATTCCTGTCGCCGATCGCCAACAGGCGCACCGACGAATATGGCGGCAGCCTCGAGAACCGCATGCGCTTCCCGCTGGAAGTGTTCGACGCGGTCCGCGCGGCATTCCCCGCCGACAAGCCGGTCGGCATGCGGGTGTCGTCGACCGACTGGGTCGAGGGCGGCTGGGACCTGGCGCAGACCATCGCGTTCGCGAAAGCCTTGAAGGCGCGCGGCGTCGACTGGATCGATGCGTCCTCCGGCGGCGTCTCGCCGCTGCAGAAGATCCCGCTCGGCCCCGGCTACCAGGTGCAGTTCGCGGACGCGATCAAGCGCGAGACCGGCCTGCCCACCATCGCCGTCGGCCTGATCACGGAAGCGAAGCAGGCCGAAGAGATCGTCGCATCGGGCAAGGCGGACATGGTCGCGCTCGCCCGCGGCATGCTCTACGACCCGCGCTGGGCCTGGCACGCCGCCGCCGAGCTCGGCGGCCAGGTCGAAGCCCCGCCGCAATACTGGCGCTCGCAGCCCTCGACCCAGAAGGAGCTGTTCGGCAAGACCACGTTCGGCGCTAGGTAGGCAGCGCGCTGCCGCCCCCCGTCATTGCGAGCGCAGCGAAGCAATCCAGCATCCCTCCACGGAAAGACTCTGGATTGCTTCGCGGAGCCTGTCATCGGGCCGCGCGAAGCGCCGACCCGTTGGCTCGCGATGACAATAGCAGGCAGGCGTGCACAAGGTGATTCAGGTGTTCTTCACCCCTCCGTAACTCCCCCGAGCTTCCACGGCCCGCCAAACTGGCCTAACCTTCCGCGAAACCAGAGGCAATGGAGGGGCTGCCCATGCGTTATCCTGTCCGCAAAGCGGCTCACATCTTCGAGCGCGTCGGCCTTGCGATGGCGGGCGCCGCCTGCGGGCTGTTCGTCGGCGCCCATGTCGGGTCGGCTATACCGATGCTGACGACGCAGGGCTTCCTGCTGCTGATGATGCTGCTCGGCGCCATCGGCTTCTATCTCGGCATCGACACGCCGCAGATGCCGTTCGACGATGCGCACAGCCAGATCGACGCCGCCGAGTTCATGAGCGCCGCCGGCACCCTGTTTGCGACGCTCACCGCCTTCGTCTCCGTCGTCGTCATCGTGCTCCGGCTCGACCCGCACATGACCTGGACCTGGCTGGTGTTCGCCGGCTGGCTCGCCGGCGTGGTCATGCAGATCGTCGCCGGCGCAAAGGCGAGGATGCGGAAGTAGCTGCGGTCGTGGTGCGAGAGGTCGCGCCGCGAGCACACTGCGTTCCCTCCCCCCTTGTGGGGGAGGGCTAGGGAGAGGGGTAGCCACCCGGCGTGCTGTATCGAGTTCGGGGAGACATGTTGCCGCTGCTCGCACGCGACGAACACCGTTTGCTGAGCCACCCCCCTCCCCAACCCTCCCCCACAAGGGGGGAGGGAGCAGGGCGGAGCACGTGGCTCGACCTGCGCTCGGAGGCTCGAAGAGCGATGTCCCCTGGAGCGTTTTCGAGCGAAGTGGGTACCGGTTTGCGTAAAGAAAACGCGTCAAGACAACAATCCAGAGCTTCGGTTCGGATTCAATCAGAACCGAAAATGCTCTAGAACACCACGCCCACGCGCGTGCCGCGCTTCCACGCGATCCGGCAGCGCTTCTTGGTGTTGACGTGCAGGAGCTCGAAGCGATCGGGAATCTTCACCTGGCCGCCGAGATCGACGCAGGCTCCGCCGGGCGAATAGTCGATCAGCGTGCAGGGGATCACCGGCGCGCGCGGGTCGGTGATGATCTTGGCCTGCCGCGACACCAGCCCTGCGGGCTTCACGCGGGTAAATCGGCGCGGATGCTGTGGCACGTCTCCTCCAAGTCCGCAGGTTCGCGGTGATCGTGCCGAATGATCGCAAGGAGATGATGCGATCCGGCTAAGGCGCGGAGGAGAATTTTAATGAAAAGTGTCGGCGAACCGGGAAAGCGGCGGTAGCTGGCCACCCGCCAGGGGAGGGTAAGGGACAGCGTGCCGCGATCCTCACGCCTCCGCCGTCTCCCCCGCCGCCAGGTCCGCCCCCGGCTCCACCGGCATCGGCACGGTCACGTAGTCCTTCGGCATGTTCACCGGCCGGTAGTCCGGCTCCACCGCCATCCGCTTCAGCACGCTCTCGTGCACATGCGCTCCATCGGGAATCACGCGCGGCTCGGCGTCGGGGATGTAGAAGCCGAGCACCACCTTGCGCTCCGGCCATTCCCTGTATGTCGCGCGCTTCGGCACATATTCCAGCAGGCGCCAGGCCCAGTTCATGGAATCGTGCAGCGTGCCGGTCTTGCCGGTGAAGGCGGGCGCCACGTAGTGGAACGGCGAGTTCTTGCGCTGGACGCCCCAGGCGAGCTGGTTCACGGTGCGCGGGTTGAACTTCAGCCCGGCCTTCGCGGCCTCCGCGATCATCCACAGCAGCGGATATTTCGATTGCCCGCTCTCCGCCTCGGGATAGCCGCCGCCAACGTCGCCATGCACGCCGGCGAACCACACCTGCCGGATGTCCTGCGCCACCTTCTTCTCGTCGGGCACGTAGCGGTTGCTCCAGAACTCCTGCGGCTCGCAATATGTGTTCAGGCGGAACATGCGACGGCGCTCGTCGATCGCGATCGCCTGCCGGAAGGTCCTGACGCTGGGATTGCGCCGCGTGAAGGCGAGCTCCTCCAGGCTCGGCAAGAACAGGCGGTCGGGGCGCGGCACGATCACGCTGGCCACGCTGTCCCATACGCCGACGAAGTGGATGGTCGGCCACCGCGTCGAGGTGATGCGCGCGAACTGCGCGGCGAGGTCGAACTTGTCCTTAGGGACCGGCCCGCTCTCGTCGAACGCGACGTCCTCGACGTCGGCGGCATCGTTGCCGTGCCCGGTGCCGGAATATTGCTTGTAGGCGATCAGCCCTGAGCCTGCGAGGTTCGCCTGCTCCGGCGAGATCAGGCCGATCTTGTGGATCAGCCCCGCCAGCACGCGCACCGTGTAGGCCCCGCGCGAGAAGCCGAACAGGTAGATCCTGTCGCCGGGCGCGTAATGCTGGACCAGGAAGCAATAGGCCGAGAGCACGTTGTCGTCGAGCCCGTAGCCGGTGGCGAGCCCCAGCACCATGTTGACGTTGGCCTTGAAGCGGTGCCACGTCGTCGGCTCCGTCACCGTGCCGACCCCGGGATCGTAGAACACCAACTGCCGCGGCTGCGTCCTGTCCGTCTTGCGCAGGCAGCGATAGAGCTTCAGGACGTTGGAGATGTTCTCGCTGATCTCGTTGCCGGTGCCGTCACAGCAGATGACGAGATGCTTCGGCTCGGGCTTGCGATCGGTGGTGTGCGCAGGGTCCATGAGGTGCGCCTCCGAGGGATGCTACCGGGGCGAGTATAGCGGAGAATTGGGTGTTTGCCGAACATTACCCTGCGTCATCAATCGTCACTGTTACTCACTAAGAGCAATTGGATCCCTAACGCCCACAGTTCGAGTCCAAGTGCAGCGCCGACGGCATCCTCTGGGCTTCTCGCTTCCTCCTTAAGACGGTTAAGTCGTTCATTTCTCTGCGCGCGACGGCGATCGTCGGGTGTGCGCGACGAGCCCTTATGACTCAGGAATGCGCTTGCCTCCCGAAGCTGATGCCGCCTTATCTCCGATCGACTCTCAAGACCTTCATAGACGTGCCAAACCGCGTCTCCTAAGCGTCGTTCGTCGCTGCTCAACCGTTCGCGAATTTTATTCTCTATCAATCCAAGGCGCATCTCCTCAATTTCAGATGGCTCAGAGCAAACGTGAACGGATGATCGATCGTACACGATCCGATGAATGCCGTCTGGAGAGCTCTTTGCGACCAGTGCTTGCCTTATGCTGGTCGGGGAGATCACTATTGACTGATTTAGTACCTCTTTCTTTTCAAAGAGGTCAGCATACTGAGGCCAATCGGCGAATCGAGGCGCCACATAATATGCTTCGGCTCCGTCCATTTCAGCCTTTAGAAGCGTCTCAAATTGCCCATCAGGTTCGGCAGTATCTATTGAAAATCGGAAAAACGGTCTCTGAACTGCTGGAGCTGGAAAACGTTTATCGGTACGTACAAATCTCTCTACCGATTGTCCAAGTTTGAACTGAAGAAGGAGCGCAAGGCCCGGTTTGTCAAACCTTACATCGAACCCAAGCCCCTTCTCTTGAATTAGGCTTGGTAAGAAAGGGACTGTCTTGATGCCTAGGCCTGAAAGAAGGTCTTCCGCTTCTCGTGTTACGCCGTACGGCCGTAACAATCTTGGCGTTTGGGATGAAAGTCCCTCGGATAGTATTCTCTCCTACCACGTAGGCAGCGCGGCCCTCGGGCACCAACACCCGGGCGCACTCGCGCACGGACTGCATCATATCGCTGATGTAGTGAGCAAGAATGGCCTCGTGGCGAGGAGACAGCTTTGGCGTTAACCTCAGGTCACGGATAATTCTCTTTACATTCTCATCCTCGCGCGCGGCATGATCGCCGCATTCTGTTCCTACGCTTTCGGAACGAATGTCGCCAAGCTCGCCAACTGTATATCCCATCCAGATCAAAGAGAATTTGCTACAGCGCATGTAATCGATTGCATTGAGATAAGGCGGTGACGTCAAAACCAGATCGATACTGCCGTCCGCGAGAGGTAGCTTTCGCGCGTCGCCGACGAAATCCATCGGCTTGAGGATCGTCGCGTCAGAGACGCATTGTGGTGCGCCTTTTCCCGCCTCATCATAACAAAACAGGCTGGCGCATCCTTGGCGATGGACCTCTCACACAGCCGTCCTCATAAGGCATTCGATCTTGCTCCGATTAAGCCGTTTAACAAGTTTCTGACCGCTGTAGACCACGTACTCAAGAACTGCATTTCCAAGAGTCAGCTTAACCGTGGTCCCGCAGCGCGAGCATTGCTGGGAGAGGAAAGAAGATATCCTGGCCTGTGTAGGCATCATGCGGTGGGAAGTTGACCCATTTCTCGTTATCGTTGTCAAACGTGTTGTTAAGGTCTAGCCGGGCGGGGGTTGCCGTCACGCCAATGTAGATACCGTCGTGACTGATAAGCTTTTTGATCAGCGCGTTTATCTTGGTGACGTCGCCCTTGTTAATTAGCGCATTCGGTGTCGCGAAATCGGCTTCATCGTCGATAATCACCTTATCGCGGATGCGCTCCAACTTCTGGTTCAGCTTTGTCAGGTCGCTCGCATTCTTCTTGCAGAAGATGACGTGATATCCCGTAGATAAGGAGTATTCCGGATCTATAACGTCTGAGAAATTGCGGGCGGCGGGCGAAAGCTTCGACCGTTGGAAGCGGTCCAGATTTTGTTGAAGTAGCTGAACGCTGTCGTTCAGCAGGTGGACCACCACGCGATGACCATCATCTAGGAGTTTAGCCGTAAGACAGATCATCATCTCTGTCTTGCCACTCTGGGGTTCTCCATAGATGACAAATGACGAGGTGCCACTCTTAAGAGTATCGCAAGCGCTTGAAACAGCTGCTTCAATGCATGAGGTCTGCTTGCTTAGCGACTTCAGCCGATTAAGCTGTGTTTGGTATCTATCGCGCTGCTGCGCAATGGCCCGCAGCTCGGTGATGTCGAGCCCCAATCGATTGCCCCCTAGTTGAACTATCGTTTTGCACGATCATAGCGAGCATTAGATTCGGGGCAAGTTAGGCGGAGGTATAATGAGGCTGACCGAGACAAAAACGGCCGGATCTTCCGATCCGGCCGCCACACAAACTCTACTCGGCTAAGCCTACGCCACGCGACGCAACCTAGCCCCCGCCCAATTTCTGAAAACTCAGCTCGCCTTCTTTTCCGGCGCGGCCGTCGGGCCGACCTTCTTCTGGATGGCGCGCTTCAGCTCGAGGGCGCGCGGCGACAAATTGTCGGCGTCGGCCTTGAGCAGGAAGGGGTCGAGGCCGCCATTGTGGTCGACGCTCTTGACCGCATTGGTGGAGACGCGCAGGCGCACGTTGCGGCCGAGAGCTTCCGACTGGAACGTCACGTTGACGAGGTTCGGCAGGAAGCGGCGCTTGGTCTTGATGTTGGAGTGGCTGACCTTGTGGCCGACGAGGGGGCCCTTGGCCGTCAGTTCGCAGCGGCGAGACATGGTAGAAATCCTCAATCTAAGCCCCCAACGATCTGCGGCCGCCATTCTGGGCGCCACGGGGGCAAATTCTTTCGTCCTTGCAGGGAGCGGGCGGACGTATAGGGGGGAAGGGGCGTTGCGTCAAGTTTTCGGGGCTGTTGGGACGCGGGTTTTCGTGCCGCCACCCTGGTGTCATCGCCCGGGCTTGACCGGGCGATCCACTACGCCGAGGCGGCGCGGCTGGCCAGAGGAGCCGCGCCGTACTGGATGCCCCGATCGAGCCGGGGCATGACGTCGGAGAGAGCGGGAGAGGTAGGAGCCCGCGGCAGCCGCCCCATCATCAAAACGGCAATGTTTGTCGCGCCTTACCATCACATAAAGGGCGTATTCGCGCTTGATGAGTGCAGTGGAGTTCCCGGCCCTTTCGGGCCCGACTACATTGCTTGCCGCGGTTTTTGGCTTAAGTAACAGCGTATCGCGCTCCGATTGGATTGTTTCGTGCCGACAACGCCTCATTTTGCGCAAGAGCTGCGCCCGGTCCGTCCGCGTTTTGCCGGCAGGCTGGTGGCGCTTTGCGCGCTGGGCCTCGGGTTCGGCCTGGCGTTCGGCGCGGCGCCGGCGGCGGCGCAGGGCAAGCTCGAGGCGCAATATGAGGCCTCGCTGGCCGGCATTCCCGTCGGCAAGGGCGCCTGGAACATCGATATCCAGGACGACGTGTTCTCGGCGGCCGCCTCCGGCGGCACCTCGGGGCTGCTCAAGTCGTTCACCGGCGGGGCCGGCACCGGCGCCAGCCAGGGGCGCGTCGTCAATGGCGCGCTGGTCGCGACCGGCTACCAGGCCTCCACCACCACCCAGAAGAAGACCGAGGAAATCCGCATCACCCTCGACAAGGGCAATGTGAAGGATTTCTCCATCCTGCCGGAGCCGCCGGTCGATCCTGACCGCATCGTCGTCACCGAGGCGCATCGCCGCGGCGTCTGGGACCCCATGACCGCCTCGCTGCTGCGCGTGCCCGGCAATGGCGATCCCGTCTCGCCGGAAGCCTGCCGCAACGCGGCGCCGGTGTTCGACGGCCGCATGCGCTACGAACTCAAGCTCGATTTCAAGCGCATGGACACGGTCAAGGCGGAAAAGGGCTACAAGGGCCCGGTCGTGGTCTGCTCGATCTATTTCGTGCCGATCGCCGGCTACATCCCCGATCGCCCCGTGATCAAGTACCTCGCCGCCCAGCGCAACATGGAGATCGCGTTCGCCCCCATCGCCGGCACGCGCATCCTGGTCCCGTTCTGGCTGAAGGTGCCGACGCCGCTGGGGCCGGCCATGCTGGAAGCCACCAGCTTCGTCACCTCCGCCCAGCCTCCGCGCGTCGCCAAGACGCAGTAGGCGCGCTGCGCAGCTCCCTCTCTCTCGGCGTCACTCCGGCCTCGCGCCAGTGGGGCGCGCCACGGAATGGCGAACGAAATCGGGTCCGGAAGCGGGCCCCAATGATTTCAAGGACTTGCCTACTGTGCATGGGGTTGTTTTGCAAAATGGGTTGGGAAGGCCGGCCATCCATCCGCTTCGAAGACGATGGAGGCGGACCAAGCCCGCGCATGGCGCGCCGGGAATCCATTTGACTCCTGCCCGATTCTGATTCGACTCGGGGCCGTCCCCAGTTTTAACGGTCTCGCCCGCTTGTGCGCCTGCGCAAAACTCCATCTAGTGCGCAACCATTGCGAGTCCCGCGACATGTTGCGGGAACGGAACAGGACTCAATCGGGAGTCAGCGATTCGGCCGCGATTCGTTCTAGAGTCGTTCCGAAGCTTAAAGCGAACGGGAAAAGCGTCGCAAAGTGAAACAGTTGCGCGGGGTTCGGGGGATGGGCGTTCCCACACCGGGGCATGACAGCGGAGCGCGTGGCTGGCCGCCCGGCGTTCGGCGGCATGGCTGACACTGCCAAGCCCCCACACCGCCCCATCCAGCACTGACATTCGCCCAAATCGGCACTACCTAATCCCCACACATGGCTTTTTCCTCCTCCCCCTTCGCTTCCGAGCGCGCCCTTCACGATCGAGTGCCTGGCGCGGGCGTCACCGCGGTGCTCGGGCCGACCAACACCGGCAAGACCCATCTCGCCATCGAGCGGATGCTCGCGCATCCCTCCGGCATGATCGGCCTGCCGCTGCGCCTGCTCGCGCGCGAGGTCTACAACAAGATCGCCGCCAGGGCCGGTGAAGCCAGCGTCGCGCTCGTCACCGGCGAAGAGAAGATCAAGCCGAAGAACCCGCGCTATTGGGTCTCGACGGTCGAGGCGATGCCGCGCGACCTCGACGTCTCCTTCCTCGCCGTCGACGAGGTGCAGATCGCCGCCGATCTCGAACGCGGCCACGTCTTCACCGATCGCATCCTCAACCGCCGCGGCCGCGACGAGACGCTGCTGCTGGGGGCCGCCACGATGCGGCCGATCATCGAGCGGCTGCTGCCGGGCGTCTCCATGATCACGCGGCCCCGGCTGTCGCAGCTCGAATTCGCCGGCGACCGCAAGATCACGCGCCAGCCGCGCCGCACCGCCATCGTCGCGTTCTCGGCCGATGAAGTCTACGCCATCGCCGAACTGATCCGGCGCCAGCACGGCGGCGCCGCCGTGGTGCTGGGCTCGCTCAGCCCGCGCACGCGCAATGCGCAGGTCGCGATGTTCCAGAACGGCGACGTCGATTATCTCGTCGCCACCGACGCCGTCGGCATGGGCCTCAATCTCGACGTCGACCACGTCGCCTTCGCCTCCGACCGCAAGTTCGACGGCTACCAGTTCCGCCGGCTCACGCCGTCCGAATTCGCGCAGATCGCCGGCCGCGCCGGCCGCGCCACCCGCAACGGCACGTTCGGCACCACGGGCCGCTGCGCGCCGTTCGAGCCCGAGCTCGTCAACGCGCTGCAGAACCACACCTTCGATCCCGTGAAGGTGCTGCAATGGCGCAACGCCAGGCTGGATTTCTCCTCGCTCGGCGCGCTCCAGGTGTCGCTCAACCTCGCTCCCGGCCACGAGGCGCTGACGCGCGCGCCGATCGCCGAGGACATGCGCGTGCTCGATCACGCCGCCCGCGACGGCGAGGTGCGCGATATCGCGCATGGCAAGGTTGCGGTGGAGCGGCTGTGGGAAGCCTGCCAGGTCCCGGACTATCGCAAGCTGTCGCCGGCCGCCCATGCCGAGCTGGTGACGACGCTGTACGGCTTCCTGATGCAGAAGGGATGCATCCCCGATTCCTGGTTCGAGGCCCAGGTCACCCAGGCCGACCGCATCGACGGCGACATCGACACGCTGTCGGCCCGAATCGCGCAGATCCGCACCTGGACCTTCGTGGCCAACCGCCCGGACTGGCTGAGAGACCCCGAGCGCTGGCAGGGGATCACGCGGGAAGTCGAAAATAAATTATCGGATGCGCTCCATGAACGCTTGACTGAGCGTTTCGTTGATCGCCGGACCAGTGTATTGATGCGCCGCCTGCGGGAGAACACGAGCTTGAATACTGAAATCGGCAAGACCGGCGAAGTCATCGTCGAAGGCCATGTCATCGGCCGCCTCGACGGCTTCACCTTTGCACCGGATGCGGCGGAAGCCGGCTCCGATGCGAAAGCCTTGCAGGCTGCAGCGCAAGCCGTGCTCGCCGGCGAGATCAACGCCCGCGCCGAAAAGCTGGGCAATGCCCCGGACGAGCAGTTCGTGCTGACCTCCGAAGGCATCATCCGCTGGACCGGCGATGCCGTGGCGCGACTGTCTGCCGCAGACGAGGCGCTGCATCCGCGCATCCGCATCATCTCCGACGAGCGCCTGACCGGTCCCCCTCGCGACAAGGTGCAGGCGCGGCTCGAGCTCTGGCTCAAGACGCATATCGAGAAGCTGCTCGGGCCGATGTTCGAGCTGTCGAAGGCCGAGGACGTCACCGGCATCGCCCGCGGCATCGCCTATCAGCTGGTCGAGGCGCTCGGCGTGCTGGAGCGGCCCAAGATCGCGAACGAGCTGAAGGATCTCGACCAGCCCTCGCGCGCCGTGTTGCGCAAATACGGCGTCCGCTTCGGCGCCTATCACATCTATTTCCCCGGCCTGCTCAAGCCCGCCGCGCGTGCGCTCGCAGCGCTGTTGTGGGCGCTGAAGCAGGACAATGTCGATCTCTCCGCGCTCTCGGGCGCGCAGCATCTGGCATCGTCGGGCCGCACCTCGTTTCCGGTCGACAAGGCTCTGCCGCGCGACGCCTATCGCGTGCTCGGCTACAAGCAGGCCGGCGAACGCGCCGTTCGCGTCGACATCCTGGAGCGGCTGGCCGATCTGATCCGCCCGGCGCTGGCCTGGCGCGAGAATTCGCCCGGCGAAAAGCCGGCCGGCGCGTTCGACGGCCGCAGCTTCGTCGTCACACAGGCGATGACCTCGCTCACCGGCTCGGCCGGCGAGGACTTCGCCTCGGTGCTGCGCGCGCTCGGCTATCGCATGGAGAAGCGTCCGCCGCTGCCGCCGAAGCCTGTCGTGGCCGAGACGGTTGCTACCGAAACGGTTGCTACAGAGACGGTCGCGGCCGAGACGCCGCCGGTCGAAGGCAGCGCGGAGACCTCGACCGAGACTGCGGCAGAGGCCGTTGCCGGCCTGCCGGCGGAAACGACTCCCGCGACCGAAGCCGCTGTCGAAGCCGTTACGGTCGAAGACGCGCCCGGAATGGAGCCGCGCGACGAGCCCGCTCAAGAGGAGCCGGCGCTCGAAGCGGCTCCCGAGGCTCCCGTCACGCCCGAAGATGCCCCCGGCATAGCGCCGCCGGCCGAAGAGGCTCCTGCGTCCACCGAGGCTGCCGGGCTCGAAGCCGCTGCTGCCGAGACTGCCGCGGTTGAAGCTGCCGCATCGCCCGACGCTGCTGCGCCCGAGGCTCCGGCCGCGCCCGCAGAGCCCGAACTCGTCGAAGTCTGGCGTCCCGCCGGCCGTCACGAGGATCGCAAGCCGCGCCACGAGCGCCATCGCCATCAGCGTCACCACAACCAGCCGCGCACACAGCCGGGTGCTGAGACTGGAGCTGCACCCGGTGCGGCGAGCGCCGCGCCCGGTGAAGCGGCCGAAGGCGCGAAGCCGGGCCATCGCCATGGCGGACATCGCAAGGACTTCCGCAAGGGGCGCGAAGGTGGCGAGGGCGGCGATCGCCGCGACGACCGCAATCGCAGCTTCCAGGGCAAGGATCGCGACAACAAGGATCGCGATCGCAACCGCGACAACAAGGGCAAATTCGGCGGCGATCGTGACAAGGGCCGCGAGCATCGCGGCCGCGACCGCGACAAGGGGCGCGATCGCCAGGGCGGTCCGTCGCTGCGTCCCTACGCCTCGAGCGCGAACCCGCGCGAGCGCGATCGTCCGGCTGATCCGAACTCGCCCTTCGCCAAGCTCGCCGCGTTGAAGGAGCAGCTCTCGGGGCGGAAGGAGTAGCCCACGACCGAGCGGCAGCGCATCGACAAATGGCTGTGGCACGCCCGTGTGGTGAAGGCGCGCAGCTCGGCCGCTGAGCTCGTCGTCACCGGCCACGTCCGCGTCAACGGCGCGCGCGAGACATCGCCCGGGCATGCGATCAAGGCCGGCGACGTCCTCACCATCGCGCTCGATCGCACCGTCCGCGTCCTGAAGGTCATCGCCTTCAACGAACGCCGCGGCGATGCGGCCTCGGCGCGGGTCCTCTATGAGGAGCTCGGGACGCGCAATTAATTGCGCTTCTTATTCATTTCTTGGTCGATCAAGCGCACAAAGCCGTCATGATCGGGCCTTCCCGATCTTGCGGCGCCGGGCCATCCGCGCTACGCAAGCCGCGACTTTTGAAAGAGCTTTTCGGAGCGTTGGATGACTTACGTCGTCACTGAAAACTGCATCAAGTGCAAGTACACCGACTGCGTCGAGGTCTGCCCGGTCGATTGCTTCTACGAGGGCGACAACATGCTCGTCATCCACCCCGACGAGTGCATCGATTGCGGCGTGTGCGAGCCGGAATGCCCTGCCGACGCCATCAAGCCGGATACGGAACCGGGCCTGGAAAAGTGGCTCGGGGTCAATGCCGAGTACGCCAAGAGCTGGCCGAACATCACCCAGAAGAAAGAATCGCCTGCTGACGCCAAGGAGTTCGACGGCATGGAGGGCAAGTTCGAGAAATATTTTTCTCCGAACCCGGGCTCCGGCGATTAATTCGGGCCCAAACTTAACCCTAATAGCGGCCCTTCCGCCGAAAACCAGCCCTGAAGACCCCTAAATCATTGATTTTTGCGGGAAATGTGCTATATTGGGCACATTAAGCCGAACCCCGTCAGCCCGTTGGCCCCTCTGGGTTCCCGTGAAAACCAAATGTCGAACAGGGGCGTGGCAGTTTCCGCGCGCAGGCTGTGTCACAGAAAACGCGTAAAAAGAGTACTTCAGCGAGGGCTTCCCATAAGGAGGCCAAAAAAGTCGCCGCGGCCAGCCGTAGCGCATCCAAGGGTCGGACCGCGACGAAGGCGCCGGCTGCAAAGTCCTCGAAGAACAAAAGAAGCGCAATGCCTAACAAGACTGCCAAACCGGCCGCGAAAGCGACCGCTGCCAAGCCTGCTGCCGCCAAGCCTGCCGCTGCGAAGTCTGCTGCCGCCAAGCCCGTGACTGCCAAGGCTCCCGCTGCCAAGCCCGCGACGAAGGCCCCTGTTGCTGCTGCGCCTGCCAAGGCGCCCGCCGTCACCAAGCCCGCTGCCGCGCCGAAGGTCGAGGAAAAGAAGGTCGTGACCCAGCGTCAGGGCTTCAAGGCCAACGAATTCGTCGTCTATCCCGCTCACGGCGTCGGCCAGATCCTCGCCATCGAGGAGCAGGAGATCGCCGGGGCCAAGCTTGAGCTGTTCGTCATCAACTTCATCAAGGACAAGATGACGCTGCGCGTTCCGACCGCCAAGGTCGCCAATGTCGGCATGCGCAAGTTGTCCGATCCGGCGCTGGTCAAGAAGGCGCTGGAGACGCTCAAGGGCCGCGCCCGCGTCAAGCGGACCATGTGGTCGCGCCGTGCCCAGGAGTACGAAGCGAAGATCAATTCGGGCGACATCGTCGCGATCGCGGAAGTCGTGCGTGATCTCTACCGCTCGGAATCGCAGCCGGAGCAGTCCTACAGCGAACGCCAGCTCTATGAGGCAGCGCTCGACCGTCTGTCCCGCGAGATCGCGGTGGTGCAGCACTCGACCGAGACCGAAGCGGTCAAGGAGATCGAGGCCCAGCTCGCCAAGAGCCCGCGTCGCGCCAACGCCAAGGCGGAAGCCGCCGATGGCGAGGGTGACACGGATGCCGAGGGCGATGCCGATGATACCGATGGCGACGACACCACCGTCGCCGACGAGGCGGCGTAAGCCCCTCGCTGCCTCGACCGCAACAGATCAAAAGCCCGGCCGCTTGGCCGGGCTTTTTATTGATGGAGGGGGCGCTTCGAGCGGCCGCTGGCCTGCCGTTCGCCTCAATGAAGAACTGCACCGTCGCCGTCCGGCCGCGTTGTGTGACGCCGGACACTTTCTCCCGTCTCGCTTTCATCCAGAGTGCCGCCACGCGCTGGATGTCCCGGCCGCACAAGCCAAGGGAGAAGGGTCATGAAGTTTCCTCGTTTCGCTATGTCCGCCTTTGCAGCCACCGTCGGAATCGGCCTGCTGGCAGTCTCCGCCTCGTACTCGCCCGCCGCTGCAGGCGCTTTCGGCCCGGACTACAGCTGGATGGGCAATCGAAAATACATGGACTGCCTGAAATATATGGGGGCGTTCGGGCCCAACTATCCCGGACGGGACAAGAACATCGCGATCTGCAAGAGAGAGTTTCTTCCGGGCGGTCGCTGATCGTGACCGGCAGGCGGCTGCATCGCGCCACGCCTACTTCACCGGACGCTTCTCGAGCTTTCTCGCGAGCGTCCGTCGGTGCATCCCGAGCCGCCGAGCCGTTTCCGAGATGTTGAATTCCGTTTCGATCAGCGTCTGGTGGATCCGTTCCCATTCCAGCGTCTTGATCGAAGTGGGCCGCGCATCGAGGGCGACCTCGGCATTGCCCTCGGCCTTGTGGAAGGCAGCCTCGATGTCGTCGGTGTTCGACGGCTTTGCGAGATAGTGGCAGGCGCCCAGCTTGATCGCCTCGACGGCGGTGGAGATGCTGGCGAAACCGGTCAGCACCACGATCAGCATGTCCGGATCGTGTGCGTGCAGCAGCTCGACGCAGGCGAGGCCCGAGGCTCCTCCCAGCTTGAGGTCGACCACGGCATGGCTGAAGGAGCGTTGCTCCAGCACCTGTCGTACCTCCTCGATCGAGGCGGCGAGCACGACCTCGTAGCCTCGGCGTTCAAAGGAGCGCTTCAGCGTGCGTGCAAAGCCGGCGTCGTCCTCGACGACGATGAGCGAACGGTCAGCCGTCAAAATTCCCTCCGATCGCGAGCGTTGCGAGCGGCAACGTCAGGCGCACCGTGGCCCCGCGCTTCCTGTGGTTCTTGGCGGTCACGGTGCCACCTAGCTTGCGTACCACGTTCACGACCAGGAACAGGCCGAGGCCGCCGCCGGTGCGGCCCTTGCTCGATTGGTAGGGCTTTCCCAGCTGCGCGAGCATTTCCGGCGCAAAGCCGGCGCCGCGGTCGCTGATCGACAGCACCAGATTGTCGTCCTCGCGCTCGGCCACGAGCTCGACCCAATCGCGCGAGACCTCATAGGCGTTGTCGAGCACGTTGAAGATCACCTGCTTCAGCGCGACGTCGGAGACGATCGCGACGTCCTCGCCGAAGGTGTTGACGAAGTAGAGCGTGCGGGCCGAGCGCGCGTCGCGCCACTCCTCGACCAGCGCAGTCACGAACGCTGTCACCGTCGTCGGCGAGGAGCCCTCGCCGCGTGCTTCGCCCGCCGAGACCAGGATCCCCGTGACGATCGACTTGCAGCGCTGCAGCGAGGTTTCCATCTCCGCAAGGTCTTCGGCGAGCTCCTGATCGGCGGCGAGATCCGGCATGCGCCGCCAGTCGCTGAGGATCACCGAGAGCGAGGCGAGCGGCGTGCCGAGCTCGTGCGCCGCTCCGGAGGCGAGCAGGCCCATGCGCACGATATGATCCTGCTCGGCGGCATGCTGGCGCAGCGCTGCCAGATTGGCGTCACGCTCGCGCAAATTCCTGTTGATGCGGGTGACGAAGACCACCAGCAGCACGGCGTTGAGCACGAAGCCCAGGAGCATGCCAAGCACGGTGAGACTATAGGTCTCGCTCAAGGGATTGGGCGGCAGATCGAGCGGGCGGTAGGCCAATGTCAGCCAGACGAAGCTTGCGCAGGTCAGGGCGACCAGCGACCAGGTCGAGCGGGAATCGAGCAGCACCGCGCCCAGCGTGACCTGGAGCAGGAACAGCGAGGTGAAGGGATTGGTGGCGCCGCCGGAGAGGTAGAGCTGCGCGGTCAGCGCGGCGACGTCCAGCATCAACGCGACCAGCAGCTCGTTATTGGTGATCGCGGCGCGATGGCGCACCCACACGAGGCTTGAGAC
Organism: Bradyrhizobium sp. in8p8; assembly: GCF_000426845.1. GTDB lineage: Bacteria > Pseudomonadota > Alphaproteobacteria > Rhizobiales > Xanthobacteraceae > Bradyrhizobium > Bradyrhizobium japonicum_C. Next base: position 88,316 of record NZ_AUGD01000004.1, read on the forward strand.
GTTGAGCAGCACCAGGGCGCCGATCACGGCGCCCATCCGTTCCAGAGGCAGCGGGATGCCGAGACCAAAATGCACGACGCCGATGGTCACCATCTGGCCGACCACCGCCGTCCAGCGCAGCTGGATGAGCAGCGCCATGTTCTTGCGGTTGGTCTCGTGATCGGTCGGGGCCGTCCCGACCAGCTCGCTACGCGCATCGGCCTGCGATTGCAGCGTGACCAGCCCGCCGCGCGCAAGCGTCTGGGAAAGCGTCTTCCCGTCGTCAGGTGGGCTCGGCGATCGTTCCAGCATCTGATCCCGTCCTGCGGGCGAGGGCATTCGGGCCGCCGGCCTTGTCGTGGACGAAGCGTTTGCGGCGGAACAGCCCGCCGCCGAATGTGACGAACAGTCGGCCGGCCAGCATGAAAGCCAGGGCAAACCACGTCAGCGCGTAGATCAGGTGGTTATTGGGAAAGCGGATCACGGTCAATCCGCCGATCGGCCCGCCAGCGATTTGTGATCTGGCGTCGGCATCGACAAAGAAGGGCGCGACCTCGTGGAGACCCCGCGCGGCCGCGATCGCGGCGACGTCCCGCGAGTACCAGCGGTTGTGCTGCGGCACGTTGTTCCTGAGGAATCCACCCTTCGGCTCGGTGATGCGAAGAAGACCGGTGATCTCGACCAGGCCCTCCGGATTGCCGTCTCTGCGCGTCGATGCGTCGCGCCGCTCCGACGGCACGAAGCCGCGGTTGATCAGCACCTGCGTGCCGTCATCGCGCTGGAGCGGCGTCAGCACCCAATAGCCGGGGCCTTCCTCGGTGACGGCATGAACCAGCGTCTCGCGGTCATGGAGGAAGCGGCCGCTGAGGCCGACGTGCCTGTATTCGTCGTTTGCGGCGCTGATGATGGGCCATGAAGCGGCCGAGGGAACCGGCTGGGCCGGAGCGTGGACGCGCTGCTCGACACGTTCGATGAGAGCCAGCTTCCAGGCGCGGCGCTCGATCTGCCAGACGCCCAGAGCGATCAGGAGTACAAGAGCGGTGAGCGAGAGGACCGTGAACCACAAGGAGGGCGGACGCACAGCCTTGCTGTGCATCCCTGTCTCGCTCGTCGCCGGCCGGGTCATGCTCACTTCATCCCGCTCATCTGGTGCATCGGCATCATGTTGCTGTTCAGGTGGCTCATCACCCACAGCGATCCGGACAGTGCAATCACCACCATCACGATGGTGAAGATCAGCGCCATCAGGGTCCAGCCGTTCTCGGAGGCCGCGTTCATGTGCAGGAAATAGATCATGTGCACGACGATCTGCACGATGGCGAAAGCCATGATGACCAGCGCGGTGATCTGCTTGCTCGGCAGTGTGCCGCTCATCACCAGCCAGAACGGAATTGCGGTGAGCACGACCGAGAGCACGAAACCGAGCATGTAGCTCGAGAACGTGCCGTGGGCGTGGCCGTCGCCGTGGTGATGGCCGTGAGCGTGCGCGGCGTTCGTATCGGTGCTCATCGCAGAACTCCCAGGAGATAGACGAAGGTGAAGACGCCGATCCAGACCACATCGAGAAAGTGCCAGAACATCGACAGGCACATCAGGCGGCGGCGGTTGGCTTCGATCAGGCCGAACTTTCGGACCTGCACCATCAGCGTCACCAGCCAGATCAGGCCGCAGGAGACGTGCAGGCCGTGAGTGCCGACCAGGGTGAAGAAGGCCGACAGGAAGGCGCTGCGCTGGGGCGTGGCGCCCTCATGGATCATGTGGGCGAATTCAAAGAGCTCGATGCCGATGAAGGCCAAGCCGAACAGGCCGGTGATCGCAAGCCACGCTTGGGTCTGTGCGACCTTGTTCTGCTGCATCGTCAGCATGGCGAAGCCGTAGGTGATCGACGACAGCAGCAGCATCGAGGTGTTCACCGCGACCAGGTTCAGGTCGAACAGGTCCTTCGGTGCAGGTCCGGCCGCATAGTTGCCGCCGAGCACGCCGTAGGTGGCGAACAGGATCGCGAAGATGAGGCAGTCGCTCATCAGATAGATCCAGAAGCCGAGCGACGTGCTCCAGCCTTCCGGATGCGGGTGCTCGTCGGCGAGATAGAAAACCGGCTCGCCGGTCTGCGAGGGATGAACAGCGACGGTCATTCAATTGACTCCCGCGAGCAGCTTGGTGCGCGCGTCCTCGGTCCGGATGACGTCTTCAGCCGGAATGTCGAAGTCGCGGTGATAGTTGAAGGTGTGGCCGATGCCGACGGCGACCATCGCGATGAAGCTCACCGCTGCCAGCCACCACATGTACCAGACGAGAGCAAAGCCCATCGCGGTGGCAAGGCCGGCGATGATGATACCCGTGCCGGTGCTGCTCGGCATATGGATCGGCTTGAACCCGGTGAGCGGACGCTGGTAGCCCCGGCGCTTCATGTCCCACCATGCGTCGTTGTCGTGAACGACGGGGGTGAAGGCGAAGTTGTAGTCCGGCGGCGGCGAGGACGTCGCCCATTCCAGCGTGCGTCCATCCCAGGGATCGCCGGTGACGTCCTTGAGCTGCTCGCGCCGGAGCAGGCTGACCGCGAACTGCATGAGCATCGAGAGAATGCCGATGAAGATGAAGAGGGCTCCGACCGCGGCGATGACGAACCAGATCTGCAGTGACGGGTCGTCGAACACGCGCAAGCGGCGGGTCACGCCCATCAGGCCGAGCACATAGAGCGGCATGAACGCGAGATAGAACCCGGTGACCCAGAACCAGAACGACATCTTGCCCCAGAACGGATCGAGCTTGAAGCCGAAGGCCTTCGGGAACCAGTAGTTGATGCCGGCGAACGCACCGAACACCACGCCGCCGATGATCACGTTGTGGAAGTGCGCGATCAGGAACAGGCTGTTGTGCAGCACGAAATCGGCCGGAGGCACCGCGAGCAGCACGCCGGTCATGCCGCCGATCACGAAGGTCAGCATGAAGGCGACCGTCCACATCATCGGCAACTCGTAGCGGATGCGGCCGCGATACATCGTGAACAGCCAGTTGAACATCTTCGCGCCCGTCGGGATCGAGATGATCATCGTGGTGATGCCGAAGAACGAGTTGACGCTGGCGCCCGAGCCCATCGTGAAGAAGTGGTGCAACCACACCAGGTACGACAGGATGGTGATGACCACCGTGGCGTAGACCATCGAGGTGTAGCCGAACAGCCGCTTGCCCGAGAAGGTCGAGGTGACCTCCGAGAAGATGCCGAAGGCGGGGAGAACAAGGATGTAGACCTCTGGGTGGCCCCAGATCCAGATCAGGTTCACGTACATCATCGGGCTGCCGCCGAAATCGTTCGTGAAGAAATTGGTGCCGACGTAGCGGTCGAGCGACAGCAGCGCGAGCACGACGGTCAGGACCGGGAAGGAGGCGACGATCAGGACGTTGGTGCAGAGCGAGGTCCAGGTGAACACCGGCATCTTCATCATCGTCATGCCGGGGCATCGCAGCTTGACGATGGTGCAGATCAGGTTGATGCCGGATAACGTCGTTCCGACGCCGGCGATCTGCAGCGCCCATATGTAATAGTCGACGCCGACATCCGGACTGTAGCCGATGTTCGACAGCGGCGGATAGGCCAGCCAGCCGGTGCGGGCGAACTCGCCGATGAACAGCGAGGCCATCACCAGCACCGCACCGCCGACCGTCATCCAGAAGCTGAAATTGTTCAGGAAGGGGAACGACACGTCGCGGGCGCCGATCTGCAGCGGCACGACGTAGTTCATCAGGCCGGTGACCAGCGGCATCGCCACGAAGAAGATCATGATCACGCCGTGAGCGGTGAAGATCTGGTCGTAGTGATGGGCATTGAGATAGCCTTCGGAGCCGCCAAAGGCGAGCATCTGCTGGCCGCGCATCATCAGCGCGTCGGCGAAGCCGCGCAGCAGCATCACGATGCCGAGGATCATGTACATGATGCCGATGCGCTTGTGGTCGACGGTGGTGAACCACTCGCGCCAGAGATAGCCCCAGAGGCGGAAATAGGTGAGGCCGCCGAGCAGCGCGGCGCCGCCGAGCGCGACCACCACGAAAGTGCCGACGACGATCGGCTCGTGCAGCGGCAGTGACTCGAGGGTGAGCCGGCCGAAGATGAGCTTGGGAAGATCAGGAGACATGCGGGATCTCGTTAGGAGTCTGATTTCGGACGCTGTCCGAGGAAGAAGGACGAGGATTTGAGCGGCATGAACGAGGGTCGCTTCAGGCCGGCGCCGAGCAGAGGCGCGGTATCGAGGGGTGCTGCGATCGAGGCGGTGGTCCTGCCCTGCGGCGCATCGGGTGTACAGGTGCCGGCGACGAAGGTCGGCTCAGGCCCAAGCGCGGTGCCGCGGCGGGCGTATTTGTCGTAGGCCAGCGGCAGGGTGTTGGTGAGGCCCTGATGACCGGCGCCGCCCCTGGCGTCGATCGCCATCATCTCGCTCTGGCACATCTTGCCGGTCTCCACGCACATGTTGAGGATCAGGCGATAGAGATCGGCATCGACGGTGCCCCAGCGCCGCACCGGCTCGTTCTGACTGGGCTTTTCGAGCTGGAGATACTCGGCGCGGCCGAGCGTGCCGCCGGCGGACTTGGCGCTGGCGATCCAGGCGTCGAAGCCTCTGTCATCCAGGCCCTGGAAGTTGAAGTGCATGCCGGAGAAGCCGGCGCCGCTGTAGTTCGCGGAGAAGCCCTTGTAGGTGCCGGCGTGATTGACGACCGCGTGCAGCTTGGTCTCCATGCCCGGCATCGCATAGATCTGGCCGGCGAGCGCGGGGATGTAGAACGAGTTCATGACCGAGGACGCGGTGATGCGGAAGGTGATCGGACGATCGACCGGCGCGGCCAACTCGTTGACGGTCGCAATGCCGTAGCCCGGATAAATAAAGAGCCACTTCCAATCGAGCGCGACCACATCGACCTCGAGCGGAGCCTTGGACTGGTCCACGGCGCGCTCGGCATGGATGCGGCCGAGCGTGCGATAGGGATCGAGCAGATGCGTGCCCATCCAGGTCAGCGCGCCCAGGCAGACGATGATCAGGAGCGGCGCCGACCAGATCACCAGCTCGAGAGCGGTCGAATGATCCCAATCCGGTTCATAGCGAGCGTCGGTGTTGGACTGGCGGTAGCGCCACGCGAACAGCACCGTCAGCGCCATCACGGGCAGCACGATCAGGAGCATCAGGACGGTCGAGATGATCACGAGGTCGCGCTGCTGGGCGGCGATGTCGCCGGCTGGCGCCAGCACGACGTAGTCGCAGCCGCCGAGAGCGGCAGCCAGAGGGAGCAGCGCCAGGATCTTGAGACGGGACACGGGCCGGGCCTTTGAGAATGAGTTTCCTTTGCGGGACCGACGGGTAGCTGCGGCGCAACAGGCCGGACATTGGACAATTTGCCCAATGTTGCAGTGCGGAGCGTTGGACCAGACAGGGCCTGATCGCCTGGCCTCGCCGGGCGGTCGGCTTTGGTTTTCAGGACGTTGAAGGCGCACGGATGGCGACGGCACAGACCCCCGCAATGGCAGACCTCCACACCGGCGAGCACGGCCACGACCAGGCGAGTCCCGGCGAGATCGCCATCGGCGTCATCATCGGCCGCACCTCGGAATTCTTCGACTTCTTCGTCTTCGCGATTGCCTCGGTGATCGTGTTCCCGCGCCTGGTATTCCCGTTCGCGAGCGAACTGACCGGCACGCTCTATTCTTTCATGATCTTCGCGCTGGCTTTCATGGCCCGGCCGATCGGCACCGTCATCTTCATGACGATCGACCGGAGTTACGGCAAGACCGCCAAGCTGATCTCGGCGCTGTTTCTGCTCGGCACAGCCACCGTCGCGATCGCGTTCTTGCCCGGCTATCCGGAGATCGGCGCCGCCGCGATCTGGCTGCTGGCGCTGGCGCGAATCGCACAAGGTCTTGCCTGGGGCGGCGCCTGGGACGGCATGGCTTCGCTGTTGGCGCTGAATGCCCCGCCTTCCCAGCGCGGCTGGTACGCGATGGTACCGCAGTTGGGCGCCCCGCTCGGACTGATCGTGGCGAGCGCGCTGTTCGCCTATTTTGCCGGCAATCTGTCTGCCGACGATTTCTTCGGCTGGGGCTGGCGCTATCCGTTCTTCGTCGCCTTCGCCATCAACGTCGTGGCGCTGTTTGCCCGCCTGCGCATGGTGACGACGGAAGAATACGCCTCGCTGTTCGAAAGTCGCGAATTGCAGCCGTCGCGCATCTCCGAGACCGTCGCGCGCGAAGGCCAGAACATCATGCTCGGCGCATTCGCGCCGCTGGCGAGCTTTGCGCTGTTCCACATGGTCACGGTGTTTCCGCTGTCCTGGGTGTTCCTCTTCACCCATGAAAGCCCGGTTCGCTTCCTGATCATCGAGATCGTGGCCGCCGTGTTCGGCGTCGGCGCGATCGTGGCGTCCGGCATCATCGCCGACCGCGTCGGCCGCAAGTCGCTGCTGATGGGATCGGCGATCGCGATCGCGATCTATAGCGGCTTCGCCCCGCAATTGCTCGACGCCGGGGCATTCGGCGAGACCATTTACATGGTGATCGGGTTCATCCTGCTCGGCCTGTCCTTCGGCCAGTCTTCCGGCGCGATCGCCTCGAACTTCCGGCAGACGTACCGCTACACGGCTTCGGCGTTGACTTCGGACATGGCCTGGCTGTTCGGCGCCGGCTTCGCTCCGCTGGTGGCGCTGCTTCTCGCCACCAATCTCGGCGTCATCGCCTCGGGTGCGTATCTCCTGTCGGGCGCGTTCTGGACCTTGCTCGCGCTCTGGCTCAGTGGCCAGCGCGAGAAGGGGGATATGGACACGGGGCGGTAGGGCTCAAGCAGCACGCGATTCGTAGCCCGGATGGAGCATCGGCGTAAGCCGGGACAGACGGGCCATCGATACAAATCCCGGATTGCGCTACGCTCCATCCGGGCCACGGCGTGCGCCTGGTGCCAGCCTCAATCCGCCACGATCTTCACGCGATCGCGCACCTTCACTTGCGCGTTGCGTTCGAGACCGTTGAGCACGCGGAAGCGCTCGGCGGGACGGTCGACGCCGGCCATGCGGTGGGACAGCGATTCCACGGTATCGCCGGGCTGCACGGTGATGACCTTGATCCGCAGCGGGCGCGCGGCCTGGATCTCGTCGAGTGTCAGGCGGCGGAATGAATTGACGGTCTCGCGCGCATTGCGGTCGCTTTCCGTCGACCTCTGCCGTGTCGCAAAGATGAAACGGTACACGTCGCTCCCGAAGCGCAGCGCATAGACCTTGAACTGCCACTGGTCGCCCTTGGCGGTGGCGGATGCCGCCGGAAAACCGTTGATGGTGATGTCCTCGGTCGAGGCCTTCTCGACGCCATCCATCCAGCCAGAGTTCAGGTACTCGCCGAGCGACTGTTCGGCCGGCACGCGCACGACATCGAAGCGCATCGCCTGCGCGCCGCCCTCGCGCACGCCGATCACGGCCTGCGCGGTGTTGTCGAGCGTGAAATTCTCGGGTGCCTGGAAGGTGAAGCCGAGCTTCGGATGCAGGAAGCGCCGGCCGCGGACGAAACCTTCGCTCGGGTCTTCGCCATAGACGAGGTTGTCGACCGCGGCGAGATAGCTCTCGCGGTCGCGCTCGGCGCCTTCCGGCGCAGTGTATTGCCGCGCGATGTTCTGCGCGTTCTGCACCCGCTCGGGCGTCGCCGGGTGCGAGGAGGTGAAATCCTGCGCGCGCGGATCGAGCGAGTTCTTTCCGGCCTTCAGCTCGGCATTGCGCTCCATCGCGGAGAGGAAGCGCGCCGCTCCATAAGGGTCGAAATGCGCCTTGGCGGAGATGCCGACGCCGATGCCGTCGGCCTCGATCTCCTGCTTGCGCGAGAAGCTCGCCATGGTGAGCTTGGTCTTGGCGAGCGCGAGGGCGGTGAGATCGGGATCGTTGCTCATGTCCGTGACGACGCGGGTGACGATTGCAGCCTGGCGGGCCTGGTCCTCGCGCATCGCCGCATGCTTGGACAGCACATGGGCCATCTCGTGGCTGAGCACGGAGGCCAATTCCGAGGTGTCGCTCGCAAGCGCAAGGAGTCCGCGCGTGACGTAGAGCTGGCCGTTCGGCAACGCGAAGGCATTCACCGCGCCGGAATTGAGAATGGTGACCTTGTAGCCCTGGTCCGGACGGTCGGAGGCCGCAACCAGCCGGTCGACGGTCTTGCTGACGAGCGCCTCGAGCTTGGGATCGTCATAGGTCCCGCCATAGCTCGACAGGATGCGCTCGTGCTCCTTCTCGGTGGCCGGCGTTTGCGCGATTGCGGGCTTCGGCTTGGGCATCACGACGGCCGCCGGGGTCGCCGCGGTGTGGAACCGGCCCATATCGCCGCATCCCGCCAGCGCAGTGCCCAGAGCAAGGCACAGCACGGCCGGCGCAGCCCGCAGCCGGCGGCCTTCACCTCGTCCCTGCCGTTCTAGCACCCCATTCACGTCGCTTAACCCGTGCCCGGCCTGATCTAAGGCCTTACCCCTATCGGCTCGTTTGCGCCCAGCAACTCGACCTGTCCCACGAGGCGTATATCGATCCGCGGCCCCGTGTTCCCTTCGACCCAGCCTCGAATTCGAATACGTTTATTCTCCAAGGACTTAAGGGCGATTCCGGCGCTTTCGAATGCCGGTAGCGTGCGCCTTGAAATAGTCGCCGCAAAGCTCCGTGTCCAGTTTCGCCCGAAGTTGAGGTAGGTCATTGCCCCAGCTTGCCGGACCGACAGGACCTTGCCCTCGACCACCGTAAAGCGCCCGATCTCCGCCAAAATATCGTCCGGACTTTCCGCGTTTTTTATGGCCGACGAGTCAGCCCAGCTGCCCATTTTTTGGCGCCGCGCTGCGGCTTCGGACGCCATCAAGACTGCCGCGCAGTCCCTGTCCACGATTTCGGCGGAGACCATGGCATCGCCCTGGGCCAGCAGCATGGCCTGCACCGACGTGTCGCTTCCGCCGATGAACAGCAGCGCGCCCTGGCGGCCGTATCGATCGGGCATGTCGTCGGGACTCCGCAGCGTCACGTCACGGCCGGCGAGCAGCGACACCAGCGCCTGCTTCGTGGCCGCCGTCGGCTCGATGCCGGCGAGGCGGACCTCGCGCCCGTCAGCGAGGCGCACGCTGCGCGGATCGATGATCGCCGCAACGCGGCCCTCGCCGATGGCTTCGAACTGGCAGGGCGCGGCGAACGCACAATGTCCGGCCACGAGCAGAAATGCGACGATGAGGTGAAGCCGTGGCGTCACGTGACCGGAGAGGTTGCGTTGTCTGCCGATCATAGCTCAAGCGTGCTGGATCGCGAAGAGACGGTTGTGTGACCTCTCGCTGTTGCCCCACATCCGTCACTGCGAGCGCAGCGAAGCAAATCCAGACTCATTCCATCGTGAGATCCTGGATTGCTTCGCTGCGCTCGCAATGACGCGTGGAAACCTTCGTGGCCGACTCGCCATTCCGTTTTGCGGAAATCATGCGCGGCAATTCTGCTATCGCAACCCCCTCGCGCTTGCTGCGCTGTTGCGCATGCGGCATGATTGCGGCAATAGCAAACACCCATCTGCTATAGCCAAGAGCAATACCAAGCCGCCATCAGAGTACGGCGCGATAAGGGAGGTTGTTTTCGATGAAGATGATTTTGTCCGGCATTTTTGCCGCCGCGTTTGCCCTCAATGCGAGCGCCGCGCAGGCCCAGGACAAGCCGCCGCTGAAGATCGGCGGCATCCTCGACATGTCGAGCCTCTATGCCGACATCACGGGTCCCGGCAGCGAGACCGCGGCCAAGATGGCCGTCGAGGATTTCGGCGGTGAGGTGCTGGGGCGCAAGATCCAGGTGCTGGCAGCCGATCATCTCAACAAGGCCGATCTGTCCGCCAACATCGCCCGCGACATGCTCGACAATCAGGGCGTCGAGATGATCTACGACGTGGCGGCCTCCGCGACCGCGCTCGCCGCCGGCGAGATCGCGAAAGCGCGCAACAAGATCATCATGTTCAACGGTCCGGGCTCGATCCGTCTCTCCAACGAGGCCTGCGGCCCCTACACCATCCACTACGTGTTCGACACCTACGGTCAGGCCAACGTCACCGGCCTTGCGGCCGTGAAGTCGGGCCTTGACAGCTGGTTCTTCCTTACCGCCGACTACGCCTTCGGACAGGATCTGGAGAAGGACACCAGCGCGGTCGTGACCAAGACCGGCGGCAAGGTGCTCGGCAGCGTGCGCCATCCGCTCAACACGTCGGATTTCTCGTCCTTCCTGCTCCAGGCCCAGGCTTCCAAGGCCAAGGTGATCGGGCTCGCCAATGCCGGCGGCGACACTATCAACGCCATCAAGCAGGCGGCGGAGTTCGGCATCACCAAGGGCGGCCAGAAGGTCTCGCCGTTGCTCGCCTTCGTCACCGATATCGACTCGATCGGGCTGGAGACCGCACAGGGCTTGCTGCTTGCGGAAGCGTTCTACTGGGACCTCAACGACGATACGCGCGCATTCTCCAAGCGCTTCATGGAGCGCACCAAGCGGGTGCCGACCTCGGCGCAGGCCGGGGTCTATTCCTCGGTCACGCATTACCTGAAGGCGGTGAAGGCGGCCGGCACCACCGACGCCGCGGCCGTGATCAAGGTGATGAAGGAGACGCCGATCAACGACTTCTTCGCCAAGAATGGCAAGATCCGCGAGGACGGCCGCATGATTCACGACATGTACCTGTTCGAGGTGAAGAAGCCCTCGGAGTCGAAGGGCCGCTGGGATGACTACAAGCTGATTGCCACCGTGCCCGGCGCCGAGGCGTTCCAGCCGCTGGAGCAGTCGCGCTGCCCGCTGGTGAAGAAATAAGCCTCGTCGTTGCGAGCGAAGCGAAGCAAGCCAGAGACGTTTCCGCAGAGACGGTCTGGACTGCTTCGTCGCTTCGCTCCTCGCAATGACGGCGTGGTGAGAGCTAAATCAAAAAACAAGGGAGACGTCCTGTGAGCAACGACATGGTCTTGCAAAAGCTCGAAGGCGGGCTGCTCACCATCACGATGAATCGCCCGGAGCGGAAGAACGCGCTGAACCCCGAGATGGTCGTCGGGCTGGTCGAAGCGGCACGACGCGCAGCCGACGATCCCGAGGTGCGGGCGGTGCTGTTCAAGGGTGCGGGCGGCTCCTTCTGTGTCGGCGGCGATGTCAAGTCGATGGCGGCAGGCCGCGCACCGCTGCCGTTCGAAGTGAAAATGGCCAACCTGCGCCGCGGCATGGAGGTCTCGCGCATCCTGCACCAGATGCCGAAGCCGGTGGTGGCCCAGCTCGACGGTGCGGCGGCCGGCGCGGGGCTGTCGATGGCGCTGGCCTGTGACCTGCGCATCGCCTCCGAATCCTGCAAGATCACCACGGCCTTCGCCAAGGTCGGCTTCTCCGGCGATTACGGCGGGACTTATTTCCTGACGCAGCTGCTCGGCAGCGCCCGGGCGCGCGAGCTCTATCTGATGTCGCCGGTGCTGACGGCGAAGGAAGCACATGCGATCGGCATGGTGACGAAGGTGATGCCCGACGCCGAGATCGACGCCGCCGCGCACGAACTGGCGCTGTCGCTGGCGCAGGGCCCGTCGATCGCGCTCGGCTTCATCAAGCGCAACATCAACAATGCCGAGCATCTGGCGCTGGAGGATTGCTTCGACGGCGAAGCGATCCATCACACCCGTTGCGGCGATACCGAGGACCACAAGGAGGCCGCAAAGGCCTTCGTCGAGAAGCGCAAGCCCACCTTCAAGGGCGCATGACGATGGCGCCCTATATGCGGCTGCGGCAGATCTGCCTGGTTGCGCCGCAGCTCGAGCCCGTCATCTCGGACATCGCCGAGATCATGGGCCTTGCGGTCTGCTACCGCGATGGCAATGTCGCAAAATACGGCCTGGAGAATGCGCTGCTCCCGGTCGACACGATCCTGCTGGAGGTGGTCGCGCCGTTCAAGGACGGCACCACGGCCGGCCGCTTCATCGAGAAGACCGGCGGCCGCGGCGGCTACATGGCGATCTTCTGCTGCAACGATCCCGACGAGCGCGGCCGCAACGCCAACGCGATGGGCGTGCGCACCGCCAATGTCATCGACCATGCGCCCTATCACGGCGTCCAGCTCCACCCGCGCGACTGCCGCGCCGCCTTCATCGAATTCAACCACACCGAAGGCAGCGACGACATCCTCGGCGCCTATCCGCCGGCGGGACCGGACTGGCAGAAATTCATCCGCAAGGATGTGACGCAGGCGCTGACGGCGGTGGAGATGCAAAGCCCGGATCCGGCGGGGCTCGCGGAGCACTGGGGCAAGATCATCGGTGTTGCGCCGAGTGGCGATGCCGAACTGAGGCTGCCGAACGCCACCTTCCGCTTCGTCAAAGGCCGCAGCGAGATCATGAGCGCACTGGAGTTCCGGGTCGCCGATGCTGCTCGTGTGCTGCATGCCGCGCGGGCGAAAGGCGTTGCGGTGACCGGAAATGAGTTCTTGTTGGGCGGTGCGACGTTTCGCGTTGCTTGAGCCGCTTCATCGTTATCCGTCACCCTGAGGCGCTCGCCTCTTCGGCGAGTCTCAGGGGCGACGTTGCGGGCGGAGCCGTTCATCCTTCGAGACTCTCTGCACGTGCTGTGCGCCGTGCAGCCCGCGCCCTCAGGATCCAAGGTCCGATGGCGCGGCCGCTCAGGGATGGAACAGGGGCGAGAAGAGACGCTACCGTCCCTTGAAGTTCGCGACCCGCCGCTCTTCGGTCGCCTTCACGCCTTCCTTGAAGTCTTCCGTGGCGCGCAGGCGCGTCTGCTCGGCGAGCTCGTGGTTGGTCGCGGCCATGACGCGGTCGGCGAGGCCGGCGCGCATGGTGGCGCGAGTCGAGAGCAGGCCGAGCGGGGAGCATTCGGCGATCTCGCCAGCGAGCTTCATCGCGGCCGCCTTCACCTGATCCTGCGGCACCAGCTCGTTGGCGAGGCCCCACTTCACCGCCTCTTCGCCGGTGACGCGGCGGCTGGTGTAGAACATCAGCTCGGCGTTGTTCTTGCCGATCAGTTCCGGCAGCGTCACGGTCAGGCCGAAGCCGGGATGGAAGCCGAGCTTGGTGAAGTTTGCGGAGAAGCGCGCTTCGGGACAGGTGACGCGGAAATCCGCCGAGACGGCCAGGCCCAGACCGCCGCCAATGGCGGCGCCCTGCACGGCCGCGACGATCGGCTTCTTGGCGCGGAAGATGCGGACGGCCTGGATGTAGAGATGGTTGATCGGGCCGAGACTGTCGGCCGGATCGCCCTTCTTCTCGGCCTCTTGAGCCTCCTGGGCCTGCCGCGCCGGATCGCCGAAATTGGCGCCGGCGCAGAACGCCTTGCCCTGCGCGGAGAGAACGGAAGCGCGGATCTCGATGTCGCGGTCGAACTCCTCCAGCGCATCCGCGATCTGGTTGATCAGCGAAATGTCGAAGAAGTTCAGCGGCGGGCGGCGGATCTCGATGGTGCCGACATGCCCGACCTTCTCGACGCCGATATCTTTATAGGTGCTCATTTTTAGTCTCCAGTATCTCAGTAGCGAAGAACCACCTCTCCCATCGGGAGAGGTCGATTTGCGCCAGCAGATCGGGTGAGGGGATCAGCTTAGCGTGGGACCCTAACCCCTCACCCGGCGCTACGCGCCGACCTCTCCCGACGGGAGAGGTGGACGGAGCGCGGGGCGAAGCTTTCGATCCCATCTATCGCAGGCCAAGTCCGCGGGCGATGATGCCGCGCAGCACTTCCGTGGTGCCGCCCTGGATGGTGAGTTTCGGCGCGGTCTTGATGGCGAAGTCGAGCTGCCGCTCCAGGGTCTCGCGGTTGGTCGCGGTCTCCTCGACGAAGGCGGCGAGATCGCGCACGCGATGCGGCAGCTGCTGCTCCCAGACGGTGCCGATGTCCTTGACGATCGAGGCCTCCACCACCGGCTCCTTGCCCGCTTCCAGCATGCCGGCAACGGAGACCGACATGCGCCGCATCGTATGGAGTTGCGCGACGAGGCGCCCGATGCCCTCGGCGCTGCGTGTATCGGGATCGGGGCCGACCGCGCGGACGAGCTCGGTGAGCACGTAATAGGTCTCGAGGAAGCGCTCGGGGCCGGAACGTTCATAGGCGAGCTCGCTCGTCGCCTGCTTCCAGGCACCGTCGACCTCGCCGAGCACGTGATCATCGGGGATGAAGTAATCGGTGAAGACGACTTCGTTGAACTCGTACTGGCCGGTGATCTGGCCGATCGGGTTCACCTTGATGCCCGGCTGCTTCATCTTGACCAGAAATTGGGTCAGGCCGTGGCGGCGGTTCTCCTTGGTCGGCGGCGAGGTCCGGAAGATCGCGATCATGTAGTCGGCGATGTGCGCCGACGAGGTCCAGATCTTGGTGCCGTTGATGAGATAGCCGCCGTCGGTCTTGGTCGCGCGCGTCTTCGCGGCGAACAAATCGGAGCCCGAGTTCGGCTCGCTCATGCCGATGGCGAAACAGATCTCGCCGCGGCAGATGCGGGGCAGGATGTCCATCTTGATGTGCTCGGGCGCATATTTCAGCAGCACCGGTCCGCTCTGACGATCGGCCACGAAGAAGCGCCGCGTCGGCGCGTTGGCGACACGCATTTCCTCGGTCACGACATAGCGTTCGAGGAAGGAGCGCTCCTGGCCGCCATATTTCTTCGGCCAGGTCATCCCCAGCCAGCCTTTGGCGCCGACCCGGCGGGAAAATTCCGGCGCATCGGTGTCTTCGCGGTTGGGCTGGTGCGGATCGAAGGTGCCGGCGGCGATCTCCTCCGCAAGGAAGGCGCGCACTTCCTTGCGCAATTGCTCGCACTTCTCGGGGAGGCGGATCGGATCGAAACGGAGGGCAGCGGTCATTGTGTATCTCCCGGATCAGCGCGACGCCACGAGCGGCCACAATTCGTCGGCGCCGCGGTTTGCGACCAGCTTGCCGAGCTCGACCGCCCAGTAGCTTTCCGAGCCGAAATCGTCGCGCCAGGCCAGCGCGCGCAGGGAATAACGGTGCAGGATGTGCTCCATGGTGAAGCCGATGGCGCCGTGAACCTGATGCGCGATGCCGCCGCCTCTCTCCGCGGCTTCGGCGCAGCGGATCTTGGCCGAGGCGGCTTCGAGATAGACCTCGTCGTTGAACGACTTTGCATTCGCGATGGCGTCGGCCGCGGATGTTGCAGCGGCCAGCGCTGCGGCGGATTCGCCGGCAAGGCGCGCGAGATTGTGCTGCACGGCCTGGAATTTCGAGATCTTCTTCTCGAAAGCGACGCGCTCGTTGGAATAGCGCACGGAGATGTCGAGCATGGACTCCAGCGCACCCGCGATCTGAAGGCTGCGTACAACGCCGCCCATCAGCATCAGATTGGTCTGGTCGAGGCCTTTCGGCGCAGGCTTGATGGTGACGGGCTGGACCCTGTCGAGCGTCACGGTGTCGCTGTGGTCATAGCCAACGTTGAGGCCCGCCTCGATGCGCACCTTGGCCGCATCGACCAGGGCGATGGAAACGCCGTCCTTGCTGTGCACCAGCACCGCAAAGTGCTTCGCCGCCTTGGCAAATGGCACGCCGCGCGCGCGGCCGGAAAGCGCGCCGTCGGCATCGAGCGTTACACGGTCCTTCGGTGAGGCCGGCAGCACCGTCATCTCGCCTTCGGGCGAGGCGATCTTCGCCTGCGCCAGCAGCCAGCCTGCCAGCATGGTCTCGGCCAGGGGAACCGCGACGGCGAAACGCCCCGCGGCATTCAGCAAGGCAAAGCCATCGGCAAGGCTGGCAGCGGAGCCGCCGAGATCGTCGGGCACCCAGGCCAGCGGCAGGCCGGCTTCGCTCAGCGCCTGCCACAGCGGCGCCTGCCATGAATCTTTCTTGTCGTTGTTGATGGTTTGCGGATCGGCGAGATCGGCGAAGATCTTCTCCGCGGTCTCGACGACGATATTGTCACTCTCCGCCACAGCGTTCCCCGTGTTTTGCCCATTGGCGCGCCCCTTCGGGCGGCGCGCAGGCTCTTCTTGCGCCCGATGATCCGAAAAAGCCATGGCCCTGACAAGCGTTGATCGCAGATCAACCTGCGGCCTGGGCATGGGCGCGAGGACCGCAGAAGACTAATTCCGCTTAGCGGAGTTTGCTCGATTTGCAGGGCGCGGCAAACTCGCTAAACAGGATGCCGACGTCAGAACAGGGGAAGGAATTTCAGGATGGCAAAGGACGGCTTGTGCGCAATCGTGACGGGGTCGGCGTCCGGTCTCGGCGCGGCGACTGCGGAAATTCTCGCCCGGAGCGGAGCGCGGCTCGTCATCAACTATTCGTCGAGCCAGAAAGAGGCCGAGGCCACGGCCGAGCTCTGCCGCAAGGCCGGCGCCGCGGAGGTCCTGGTCGCGCAGGGCGACGTCTCCAGGGATGACGATTGTCGCAAGATCGTGGCTGCCGCTGCGCCCTGGGGCCGGCTGGATATCCTCGTCAACAATGCCGGCACCACCAAGCATGTCGCTCACGCCGATCTCGATGGATTGTCAGCGGAGGACTTCCAGCGGATCTACGGCGTCAACACCATCGGCCCGTTCCAGATGGTGCGCGCTGCGCGCAGCCTGCTCGAGGCCGGCGCCAAGGCTTCGGAGCGACCGTCCGCGGTGGTCAACGTCTCCTCGGTCGCCGGCATCAGCGGCGTCGGCTCGTCGATCGCCTACGCCGCGAGCAAGGGCGCGCTCAATACCATGACGCTGTCACTGTCGCGCGCGCTGGCGCCGCTGATCCGCGTCAACACGGTCTGCCCCGGCTATATCGACACGCCCTGGTTCACCAAGGGCCGCGGCGAGGCCGGCGCCAAGCAGGTGCGCGACAGCGTGGTGGCCAAAGTGCCGCTGAAGGTCGCGTCGACAGCGGAAGACATCGCCCAGCTCGTCTGCTTCCTGGCAATGCCGGCCTCCAGCAACATGACCGGCGAAGTCGTGCGCATGGATGCGGGCATGCATTTAGTGACGTGATTGGCGCGCTCTTTCCCCGTCATGGCCCGGCTTGACCGGGCGATCCACGCGTTGCCGCGTGGATCGAAAGACGTGGATGCCCGGGGCAAGCCCGGGCATGACGATGTGGAGACGGTTCGCCGTCTCTGGGCGTTTCGAGTTGTTATCCCTTGATCACGCCGCTCGCCACCAGCCGATTCCAGATGAACAGCACCACCACCGCGCCGATGGTTGCGGTGATGAAGCCTGCGCCCTGGTCGGGGTTGTAGTGGCCGATGGCCTGGCCGAGCCAGGTGGCGAGAAACGCGCCGGCGATGCCGAGGATGGTGGTGAGGATGAAGCCGCTCGGATTGTTCGGCCCCGGTGCGAGCCAGCGCGCGATGAGGCCGGCGACGAAGCCGACGACGATGATCCACAACAGGCCGCCCATGCTCATGATTGTGCTCCCCTTCCTGAGAACGCTTGGAGCATGATCCAGAGACGTGTGTCGCCGTGCTCCGAAGAGATCATGCTCAGACCAAAACCTCAGATTCGGCCCGAGAGCTCGTCTTCGGTCGGCAGCCGCCCGTCTGGCGTCAGCTGATCGACCACCTGCGGCAGATATTGGCTGAGGCCGGAGAGCAGGTCCTCGCGTGACAGGCCGCTCTGGGCGGACAGGCTGTCGATCTGGTCGGCGCCGAGTGCGCTGGCGAGATCGCCCGGCGCGATCGGCTTGTTCTCGCCCTTGCCGACCCAGGAATTGGCGGTGTCGGCGTGGCCGCTTTGCTGCAACTGGTTGAGGAGATCGCCGAGCCCGCCGCTAAGAATGCTGCCGGCCGCACCGCCGGCGAGCAGACCGCCGAGGCCGCCCTTGAGCATGTCGCTCAGACCGCCACCCGTGCCTGCGTTCACAGGCGGAGGTGCGGGCGCCGGTGACGGTTGGGGCGCAGAGCCGGACTGGTTGCCGGTGAAATGCTTGAATGCCTTCCAGGCCAGCAGGCCGAGCAGCGCCATGGTCATCGGCGACATGCCGCCGGAGGATTTGTCGGTGCTCGCTGTGGTCGGACCGCGCGGGCCGTTCTGCATGCCGTTGAGGACATCGAGTAGACCCATGGTGCTCTCCTTTGGCGTCTCGTTCGGCGAGCGCTCGCCGCTGACTGCCCCCCGGGCGAAAACATATGAGGCGCTCATGACGGTTACAAGGCGGCTGCGACGCGATGGGCAGCGGCCTTTGCCTCTGCTATCGAAGGCCGGCCATTCAGGGAGCGAATTCAGTGATGACGGATCGACCGATCGTGGTGGCCGGCGCGGGCGCCATCGGCTGTTTCGTCGGAGGCATGCTGGCGGCGGCAGACCGCCGCGTCGCGCTGCTGGTGCGGCCCCGGGTGAAGGCCGAGATCGAACGCTTCGGACTGTATTTGACCGATTTCGACGGCTCCGAGAAGAAGCTCGATGTGAGCCGGCTGACGCTGGCAGAGGATCCCGCGATCTTGCACAGCGCAGGCCTCGTGCTGGTCACGGTGAAGAGCGCCGACACCGCCGCTGTCGCCGAGCAGATCGCGCAGCATGCGCCGCAGGACGCGGTCATCGTCTCGCTTCAGAACGGCATCGGCAATGTCGCGGTCCTGCGCGAGCGGCTCGGCGGCCGCCGCGTGCTTGCCGGCATGGTGCCCTTCAACGTGATCGCGATGGGCGAGGGCCGCTTCCACCGCTCGACCTCCGGCGATATCCACGTCGGAGAGGATCCACAGAATACGGCCGCTGCGCTCTCGGTTGCCGGCCTCGCGGTGCGCGCGAGCGGTGACATCACCGGCGTGCAATGGGGCAAGCTGATCATCAACCTGAACAACGCGCTCAGCGCGCTCTCCGACATGCCGCTCGCCGCGCAACTGGCCAGCCGGGACTGGCGCAGGCTGTTCGCGGACCAGATGGCCGAGGGGCTGGCCGTGCTGAAGGCCGCCGGCATCGTGCCGGTGTCGTCGACGCCGATCCCGATGAACTGGTCTCCGACCCTGCTGCGCTTGCCGGATGCGATCTTCAACGCGATCCTGGGGCGCACGATGAAGATCGATCCCGAGGCACGCTCCTCGATGTGGCAGGACCTCAAGCTGGGCCGCAAGACCGAGATCGACTATCTCCAGGGTGCGCTGATCGCGCTCGCCGAGCAAAACAATGTCAGCGTGCCGCTGATGCGCCGCATTGTTGCGCTGATCAAGGAAGCCGAGGCGACCGGCAGCGGTCCCCTTCGCCTGACACCGCAGCAGATCCGCGGGAACGCGTGAGCGGAATGGAGAACAGGATGAAGCGTCGTTTTGTGATCGGGCTAGCGCTGACCGCGTTTTGCGGTGCACTGACGCTAGCCCATGCGAGGCCGCCGACGGTGATGAACTCTCCGGGCTACGACAGGCGATTGCAGGAGAGCAGGTCGCAGCTGGGGAGTTCGCCGACGGTAGTGGAGCCTGCGAGTCCGCCCGTGGTCAAACCGAAGCGCAGCAAGAAGAAGCGCGCGCGCTGACGCTCCATCCCTCCGCTATCGTCCCGGGCCAGCGCCAGAGGGCGCTCCAGCTTCGCGACTACGTTTTGTTGCAAGGCTATTCCGGCCTGGCGTGGCTCAACCCTTCTTCGCCGGCTTGCTGGGTGCCGGGTTGAACAGCTTCTTCAGATCGTTCAACCCTTCCGACAGGCGTGGCCATTCGCAGGAGAAGGAGCCCTTGGTGCATGCGCCCTTCGCTCGCGCGCGCGTATCGCCGATGGCGGCCTGCTGAACCTTCGGCCGACCGACGGGGATCGGCACGCGCTCGACTTCGGTTCGCAGCGCGACCTGCTGAAGCTGCTGCACCTGTTGCTCTTGTTGCTCGCGCTGCTGGCGGGCCGTGGCTTGCGCCGCTTCATTGCTGCGGCGCTGCTTGGCGAGATAGGCGGTATAGGCTTCGTCGATCTTCTTCTGTTCCTCCGGCGTCGGATTGGGGCCGGCGATGTCGAAGGTGCGATCCTGGAGGAAGTCGTAGTAGGAATAGCCGCCGCCCGGCTTGCGGCGGCCGGCAAACTTGGCGTTGCAATCGGCAAGGGCCGCCGTCTTCTCCGCCTTGGTTGCGGCTTTCTCGGCGGCGTCAGCGCATTCCTCGAAATCGACCGGTGCGCGTCTCCACCATTGCGCCTCGGCGTGTGCAGGCATCAGCAGGAAAAATCCTGCTGCGGCCGCGGGAAGCAGCGCCGCACGACGCGATGTATCTCCGGTCGACATTCTACGAGAGCATTCCTTGCAAGACTCAACCCGAGCTGAGTCGAGTCGGATTTTTGCCCCTTTATCGTCGCCTTGTCACCCGTGGAACCCGGGAATTTCATGGCTGTGATGCTGACATTTTGTGCTTGACGTGGCGCGAGAGTCACAGCGCTGCGGCGGCATGCTGTTACACTTGTGCCGCCAGCCCCTCACTGCCGAGGTGCCGCCAAGAAAATGGAAACGCCTGATGCTGTTGCCCCTGTCCGATGTGCCGCGCTGGTATGCCGAGCGCAAGCCGCAAGGCACGATCGCCATTCGTCACGGGCAGGACACCCTGACATGGGACGAGCTCGAGCGCGGCGCCAACCGGCGCGCGCGGGCGTTTGCGGCCAAGGGCGTCAAGCCCGGCGATTTCGTCGCGATCGGATTGCCCAACGGCAACGCGTTCTTCGAGACGTCATTTGCGGTCTGGAAGTGCGGGGCGACGCCGACCTCGCTGTCATGGCGGCTGCCGCGCGGCGAAGCGGCCGCCGTGCTCGACATTCTCAGGCCTGCGCTCGTGGTCGGCGGCGAGGCCGACTGGAATGCGCCGAACCGGTTGCCCGCCGAGTTCGTGCCGGAAGGTTTCTCGGATGAGCCGCTGACGCCGCCGGTGGCGCGCTACTGGAAAGCGATGACCTCAGGCGGCTCGACCGGCCGTCCCAAGGTGATCCTCGACCACCAGCCGGCGGTGACCGATACCGCGGCCGCCCCGCCGCTCAATATTCCCTTCGGCGTCTCGCTGCTCAATCCCGGCCCGCTCTACCACAACGCCCCGTTCATCGTGTCGCACTACGCGCTGTTCGTCGGCGGCATGCTCACGGGGCTCACCAAATTCGATGCCGAGGAAACGCTGCGCCAGATCGAGCGCGAGCGCGTGCAATGGGTCAATTTCGTGCCGACGATGATGCACCGGATCTGGGCCCTGCCGGAGAGCGTGCGCAACGCCTACGACCTGTCGAGCCTGCAGACGGTCTTCCACATGGCGGCCCCGATGCCGCCGTGGCTGAAGGAAAACTGGATCGCCTGGCTCGGACCCGAGCGGATCTGGGAGCTCTATGGCGGCACCGAGCGGCAGGGCGCCTGCATCATCTCCGGTACCGAATGGCTGACGCACAAGGGCTCGGTCGGCAAGATCGGCGACATGGCGCGCTTGCGCATCATCGGCGAGGACGGCAACGACGTCGCGCCCGGCGAGACCGGGGAGATCTACTTTCTCAACAACGACGGCAAGGACGCCACCTATCACTACCTCGGCGCGGAGCCGAAGCGCCGCGCCGACGGCTGGGAATCGCTCGGCGATATCGGCCGGCTGGATGCGGAGGGCTATCTCTATCTGGGCGACCGCCTCGCCGACATGGTACTGCGCGGCGGCGCCAACATCTATCCGGCGGAGGTCGAGGCCGCGGTGTCCGAGGCTCCCGGCGTGCGCTCCTGCGTCGTGGTTGGGCTGCCCGATCCGGAACTGGGCCAGCGTGTGCATGCCATCATCGAGCCGGAGCCCGATGCGGACGGCCAGGCCATCGCCGACGGGATGGCGGATTTCCTGAAGGACCGGCTTAGCCGCTACAAGCATCCCGAGAGCTTCGAATTCGTCAACGCCCCGCCGCGCGACGACTCCGGGAAGGTCCGGCGCACGCTTTTGCGCGACGAACGCGCAGCATGGATGAAGGAAGGGCGCGCCTTCCGGATTCTGCCGGCGAGAGCGCGGGCGCATGCCGACTGAGACAGATACGGAAGGACTGACATGACGATCGCCATTGCAGCGAACAGCGTGCCGAAACCGCCGGCCGACATCATCGCGGGCTTTCGAGACGCGCCGACCTCGATCATCTCCGACAATCTCTCCCGCCTGCCCGGCGCGGTGGGGCTGAGGCCCTTTCATCGCGGCGCCAAGCTGGTGGGCACGGCCTTCACCGTGCGCACGCGGCCCGGCGACAATCTCGCCATCCATCGCGCGCTCGAACTGGTCGGTCCCGGCGACGTCATCGTCGTCGATGGCGGTGGCGATGAGACGCGCGCTTTGGTCGGCGAGATCATGAAGAACATCGCGCAATGGCGCAAAGCCGAAGGCTATGTCATCGACGGCGCGATCCGCGACGTCGCAGCCTTCGCGGCCGACGACTTTCCGTGCTTCGCCCGCGCGGTGATCCATCGCGGCCCATACAAGAACGGTCCGGGTGAGATCAACGTGCCTGTCACCATCGGCGGCAGCGTGATCTCGCCCGGCGACATCGTGGTCGGCGACGAGGATGGCGTGGTGTCGTTCCCCGCTGCCGGCGCAACTGCGCTGCTGCAGGCGGTCCGTGCCCAGATGAGCCGCGAGGAGGAGACGCTGAAGGCGATCCGCGAGGGCCGCTACCAGGGCTCTTACGGAAAGTCCTGATCAGAGAAGCGAAGGGGAGGATGGCGTGAGCCAGAAGGACGAGTTCCACAACATCGACGATACGAACGATGGCCTTTTCCGCGAGCTGGCCGCCGGAGTGACGACGCGCATCTTCTCCGGGGAGCAGGCGATGCTGTCTGTTGTGACGCTGGCCCCGCATGCGCAAGGCACGCTGCACCATCATCCCGAGGAGCAATGGGGCGTGCTGCTCGACGGTTCGGCCATCCGCGTTCAGGGCGATGAGGAAATCGCGGTGAATAAGGGCGATTTCTGGCGCACGCCGGGTAACGTGCCGCACACCATGCGCGCCGGACCCGAAGGCGCCCGCGTGCTGGACATCTTCAGTCCGCCTCGGCCGGAATACCGGAAAGCAGGGTCGGGCTTCGGAACGACCTGAAGCGCTCCGCGCTTCAGGTATTGATGTGGGGCATGATCTTTCCGGAGAACCGCTGACCGTTTTTTCCGATCGTGCTCGAGCGCCAAATAGCAAAAAGCCGGGCGCAACGACGAGGGGGGGACCGTGACGATCACACGACGGGCGCTGCTGGCCGTGCCCGCCATCCTCGCGATGGCACCGGCGCGCGCCCGGGCCTCGAAAATCACGCTGGTGGTGCCGTTTCCGCCGGGCGGATCGACCGATGCGATGGCGCGGCTGCTGCAGAGCAATCTGCCACCCAGCTGAAGGAGACGCAACACATGACGCTGCTGCTCCAGGACGGCGCCGCCTTCAAGACCTTCTTCGACAAGCAGGTCGCCACTTGGCGCAAGGTGGTGAAGGACAACAATATGAGGGCGTAGCCGGCGGCCTCGTCACGCGCCGCGCAGCGGACGGGCGAAGCTCAGCTCATGGCCATCGGGGTCGGTGAGATGAAAGTAGCGCTCGCCCCATTCCGCATCGCGCGGCGTGGTCGACGGCTGCCATCCGGCCGCGCGAGCCTGCTCATAGGTGGCGTCGACGTCGGCGACATAAAAGATGACTCGGCCCCACCAGGACCACTGCCTGTCATCGGGCTGTGCCGTCAGGTTGACATAGCCGGTGCCGGCGCGAAAGCTCGTGAACGCCGCGGCCTCGCCGCCATACAGGAGCTCGAACCCCAGCGAGCGGTAGAAATGCACGGCGCGCGCCATGTCATGGGTGCCGAGCGTGATGGCGCTGATGCTGTCGATCATGTGGCTGCTCCGCGGCAATGGATCTGGAGCTGAATGTACAGCTCCTTCTGCGCGTTGAGATGACCCGCGTTGCGGCTGGCGAACCGCATCCTCCTCTGCTATGAGAAGGCCGAACCTGCAAGGCCGGGTTCCGCGGTCCCGTAGCTCAGCCGGATAGAGCGGCGGTTTCCTAAACCGTAGGTCGGAAGTTCGAGTCTTCCCGGGATCGCCACTTCGGCATGTATCCAGCCCGAAGACATGGGCTGCGGCGTCCTCGTCCGTGCGCCCCCGTCGGCGAAAGCCGATCGGGTACGCCCCCTAAGATCGACGGCTTGGACGCACCTGTCAGTCCCTTCCCGCCTCCATGATCGCCCTGGCAAGCCGCGCCGGATCGGAGAAGCACAGCTCGTGGCTTCCCGGCACCTGCACCAGGCGGAACAGGCCGAGCTTCTCCGACAGACGCGGATGCCAGCCATAGCTGTGCGGCAGCGCGGTGTCCTCGGTGCAGTTGATGTAGGATTTGGCCAGCGGCATCTCGGCCGGATTGGCCTTGAGCGCGATCTTGTCGGTGAAGGTCGCGAGCGGGTGCGGATTGAGGACGTCATAGGCGCGTTGCGCCGTCTCCAGGTCGGCATCGTTGATGAAAGCCTCGCGCCAGATCGGGAAGGGCAAGACGACGGAGCCGTCGCCGCGCTCGGCTGCGATCGCGTCGAACAGCCCGACATAGTGCGGCGGCACCATGTCGTTGAGGCATTCGCCGTTGTTGGGCACGAAGGCATTCCAGTAGACCAGGCGGCGGATGCGCTCCGGCGCGAGGTCGGCAACGCCGGTGATGATCATGCCGCCATAGGAATGGCCGAGCAGGACGACGTCCTTCAGATTGTTCTCGGCAAGGTGGTCGGCGATCGACTGGATCGGCTCCTTCAGCCCGGTCGTCTTGGCATCGCCGGGACGGTTGCCCTTGATGGTGGGGGTGTGGACCTGGTGGCCGGCCGCGCGGATCGGTGCGGCGACGGGCTCGAACTCGGCACCGGTGTGCCAGGCGCCGTGGACGAGAACGTAGGTCGACATGTTGTGGCTCCTCCCGAGGGTGTGGTTAGATCGAGGCCGCGCCGTTCTGACCGGAGCGGCGCCGCCGCACGTCAATTCTGGACGCGCGGCTGATCTGCCGCTTGGCTGGAAGTGAACCGGATTGGTCTCGGAGTGAACCGATGCAGCTGATCGAGCGCGCCGTTTCGTCACGCCAATCGGCCTGGGACACCGGGGGCGTCCGGCCGGCGGAGCAGTTCGCCTATTATCGCGAGGCGATCTGCCAGGCCTTCATGAATCTGACGCCGGAGCCGGCGGCCGCAGCCGGCTTTCCTGCCAGCGTCGAACACATCCGTCTCGGCGATGCCGCGATCAACCGCGTCAGCTTTCCCGAGCACGTGGTGCGGCGCTCGGCGGCCGACATCGCGGCGTCCGAGCGCAGCTGCTTCTACCTCAATTTGAAGCTTGCCGGACGTTGTCGCATTCAACAGGGCGATCGCGAGGTCAGCCTGTCGCCCGGGCAGGTCGGCATCTTCGACAGCGATCGGCAGTTTGCGCTTCTGCACGACCGCGGACCGCAATTGCGCGTCGCCTCGTTCTGGGTGCCGGCCGAGGCCTTGCGCGAATGCCTGCCGGCATCGTTCGGCGTCGCTGCGGCGCGCGTCTCCGATGATCCCTATGTCGGCCATCTCATCGTCGAGACCGCGCGTACGCTCAGCGACGGGGCCTTGCGCATCTCCGAGGAGGAGGGCGTGCTTCTGTTCCGGGCGTTGATCGAGCTCGTCGCGGTGAGCCTGTCGCGGCGCAGCCGGGCAGGCGCAGCGGAATCTGAAAGTCTCGCCGATGCAACTGCGCTGGCGGTGAAGCGCGCCATTCACCGGCGGCTCCGCGAGCCCGGCCTTGCGGTTGCCGATATCGCCGGTGCCGTGGGCATCAGCGAGCGCTATGTGCACAAGCTGCTGGCGCGATCGGGCTCCAGCTTCACCGACTACATCATCGACCGCCGGCTCGACGGCGCGGCGAGGGATCTCGCGGATCCCGCGATGGCGGATCGTGCGATCGGCGCCATCGCGTTCGACTGGGGTTTCTCGGATCTCTCCCACTTCACGCGGCGCTTCAAGCAGCGCTTCGGCTGCCGGCCGCGCGACTGGCGTGCGCGATGATCTAAAGCGACCTCGAAATCAGCAGCTTCATGATCTCGTTGGTGCCGCCGTAGATCTTCTGGATGCGGGAATCGATGAAGATGCGGGAGATCGGATATTCCTGCATGTAGCCGTAGCCGCCGAACAGCTGGAGGCATTCGTCGGCCGTCTCGACCTGCTTTTCCGAGCACCAATATTTCGCCATCGACGCCGTCACCGTATCGAGATCCTTTGCGATCAGGCGCTCAATGCACCAGTCGACGAAGACGCGCGCGATCATCGCCTCGGTCTTGCGCTCGGCCAGCGTGAAGGCGGTGTTCTGGAATTCCATCAGCGGCTTGCCGAAGGCTTTCCGTTCCTTGGTGTAGTCGGTGGCGAGCTTGACCGCGCGCTCCATCGAGGCGACGGCGCCGACCGCCAGCGCAAGGCGCTCCTGCGGCAGCTGCTGCATCAGCTGAACGAAGCCCTGGCCTTCCTCCTTGCCGAGCAGGTTTTCCGGCGGCACGGTGACGTTGTCGAAGAACAATTCCGACGTGTCGGAGGCGTGCAGCCCGATCTTGTCGAGGTTGCGCCCGCGCTTGTAGCCCTCGGCGCCCGCGGTCTCGACCACGATCAGCGAAATGCCCTTGGCACCGGCATCGCCGGTGCGCGCGACCACGATGACGAGATCGGCGGCCTGTCCGTTGGTGATGAACGTCTTCTGGCCGTTGATGACGTAGGAATTGCCCTGCTTCTTCGCCGTGGTCTTCACGGCCTGCAAATCCGAGCCGGTGCCGGGCTCGGTCATGGCGATGGCGCCGACCATCTCGCCGGAGGCCATCTTGGGCAGCCAGCGCTTCTTCTGCTCCTCCGAGCCGTAATTGAGGATGTAGTGGGCCACGATGGCGCTATGCACGGAGACGCCGGTCGTCAGCTCCGGCACGGTGCTTTCGAGATCGTCGAGCACGGCGGCGTCATAGGCGAAGGTCGCGCCGAGCCCGCCATATTCCTCCGGCACGCTGGCCAGAAGTGCGCCCATCTCGCCGAGCCGGCGCCAGGCGAAGCGATCGACCATCTTCTGCTCGCGCCATTTCTC
The DNA here is from genome assembly GCF_000426845.1 of Bradyrhizobium sp. in8p8. GTDB lineage: Bacteria > Pseudomonadota > Alphaproteobacteria > Rhizobiales > Xanthobacteraceae > Bradyrhizobium > Bradyrhizobium japonicum_C. The sequence goes on from NZ_AUGD01000004.1 coordinate 115,245, forward strand.
GGCGTGAGGGGCCAGGTCCTTGGCGAGATACTTGCGGAACTGGTCGCGGAACGTGTCCAGCTCTTCGGTCATCCACGACGATCGGTAATGCATCAGCGCCTCGCTCTCAGACAATCAGGCCGCCACCGGCGACGACCACCTGGCCGCTGATATAGTTGGATTCCGGGCTGCAGAACAGATAGACGGCGTCGGCTGCTTCTTCCGGCGTGCCGCCGCGGCCGAGCGGGATCATGCGCGACATGGCTTCCAGCATGTGCGGCTGCACCCCTACCTTGATGTCCCGGCCGGCGACGTCGATGGTCTTCTGCTGCGCCTCGATCGGCTGGGTCAGGCGGGTGTTGATGAGGCCGAAGGCGACGCAATTGACGTTGACCTTGTAGCGGCCCCACTCCTTGCACATGGTGCGGGTCAGCCCGATCAGCGAGGCCTTGGCCGAGGAATAGCTCGCCTGACCGGCATTGCCGTAGAGGCCCGCGATCGAGGAGATGTTCACGACCTTGCGGAACACCTCGCGCCCCTCCTCGGCTTCCTTCCTGGCGAACACGCGGATCGGCTCGGCGGCGGCGCGCAGGATGCGGAACGGGGCGACGAGGTGGACGTCGAGCATGGCCTGAAACTGCTCGTCCGTCATTTTCTGGATGGTGGAGTCCCAGGTGTAGCCGGCATTGTTGACGATGATGTCGAGCCCGCCGAACTTGTCCAGCGCGGCTCCGACGAAGCGGTCGGCGAAACCCGCCTCAGAGACGCTGCCGTTCACGGCGACGGCGTCGCCGCCGAGCGCCCTGATCTCCGCGACCACGGCGTCGCCCGGTTCGGCATCGAGGTCATTGACGACGACGCGCGCGCCTTCACGCGCGAGCTTGAGTGCTATCGCGCGCCCGATGCCGCGGCCCGAGCCGGTGACGAGCGCGACCTTTCCCTGCAGTTTTGCCATTCTGAATAAGTCCTCTTGCTGTTACAGCGCGACGACGGCGCTGCCTTCGAGCTTGACCTCGCCGCGATCGTCCCTGGTGGTGAGCGCAAGCCTTGCGCGGCGCTCGCCATCCTCGGCGAAGAGCTCGGTCACCGTGCCTTCGCATGTCAGCTTGGCGCCAAGCTGGGTGATGGCGACGAACCGGGTCGCGAAACTGCGTAGCCGCGACGGTGGCACCGCATCCGTCAGCGCCTGCCCGAGATAGGCCATCGCCAGCATGCCGTGAGCGAACACATCCGGAAATCCGGCCGCCTTGGCGAAGTCGAGATCGACATGGATCGGATTGTGGTCGCCCGAAGCGCCGCAATAGAGCGCCAGCGTGTGGCGGGTGATCGGCGGAAAGACCTTGTGGACGATCCGGTCGCCGGCCCTGATGTCTCCGGATGCCGTCATCACGTCACCTCGTTCCGGACGACGATGGTGCGCGTGGTATCGGCAACGTGCACGCCGTCCTGGTTGGTCACCTCGCATCGAATGCCGATCAGCGTCATCGCGCCGCCCTTCTTGTCCGTCACGCTGGTCACGCGCGGCCGGAACGTCAGGGTGTCTCCGACCAGAACCGGCGCGTGATAGGCGAAGCTCTGCTCGCCATGCAGCACGCGGGCAAGGTCGATGCCGAGCGCGATGAACATCTCGAAGGGGTCGTCGACGTCCATCATCTCCAGGCAGAACAAGTAGGTCGGCGGCACCGGCATGCCGTCGAATCCGGCCGCCCGCGCCGCATCCGCGTTGCGGTAGACCGGGTTCTCTTCACCCAGTGTATTGAGAAAATAGCGGAGGCGGCCCGGCTCCACCCGCGCGGTGACGGGCGTGAAGCTGCGCCCTACGGCGGACTGATCGACCATGTTTGTCAGTGCCGCTTGTAGAGCGTAACGACGCAGGCGCCGCCGAGGCCAAGATTGTGCTGCAGCGCGACCTTGGCACCCTCGACCTGCGTGGAGCCGGCCGTGCCACGCAGCTGCCGCGTCAGCTCGTAGCACTGCGCAAGTCCGGTGGCGCCGAGCGGATGTCCCTTCGACAGCAATCCGCCGGACGGATTGGTCACGATCCGGCCGCCATAGGTGTTGTCGGCGTCATTGATGAACTTGCCGGCTTCGCCCTCGCCGCAAAGGCCGAGCGCCTCGTAGGTGATCAGCTCGTTGTGGGCAAAGCAGTCGTGCAGCTCGACCACGTCGAGATCGTCGGGCCCGATGCCGGCGCTTTCATAAACCCGGCCTGCCGCCTCTTTTGCCATGTCGTAGCCGACCAGCTGCATCATGTCGCCGGCCTTGAAGGTCGAGGGCGTGTCGGTGGTCATGGCCTGCGCCGCGATGCGAACCTCCTTGCCGATGCCGTGCTTGTCGGCAAACCGCTCGGAGACCAGCACGGCGGCTGCGCCGCCGCAGGTCGGCGGGCACGCCATCAGGCGCGTCATGACGCCGGGCCAGATCACCTGATCGTTCATGACGTCGTCCGCCGTGACCTCCTTGCGAAACAGTGCGAGCGGATTGTTCTTGGCATGGCGGCTCGCCTTGGCGCGCACCTTGGCGAAGGCGTCGAGCGGAGTGCCGTACTTCTTCATGTGGCTCAGCCCGGCGCCGCCGAAATAGCGCAGCGCCAGCGGAATGCCGGGAGCGTCGATCAGCTGGTCCGCTGCCGCGTCGAATTCCTCGAATGCGCTCGGACGATCGGTATAGACGCTGCCGAGCGCGCCGGGCTTCATCTGCTCGAAGCCGACCGCCAGCACGCAATCCAGCGCTCCGCTCGCGATCATCTGCCGCGCCATGAACAGCGCGGTGGAGCCGGTCGAGCAATTGTTGTTGACGTTGACGATGGGGATGCCGGTCATCCCGACATGGTACAGCGCGCGCTGCCCGCAGGTGGAATCGCCATAGACGTAGCCCGCGTAGGCCTGCTGCACCTTGTCGTAGCCGAGGCCCGCATCGGCGAGCGCCAGCTTGACCGCTTCCGTCCCCATCTCGTGATAGGGCGCGCTGGCTCCCGGCTTGGCGAAGGGAATCATGCCGACCCCTGCGACGATGACGTCAGACATCGCTTCCTCCAAATAAATTACCCGTTGGACTTTTTCTTACCCGTGGGTAACATATCGGTCGATGCCCACGAGAGTCAACCGACCGAGCATGGATTCAGCGCCGCCCGTTCCGCCCTCATTGCCGTCGTCTTCGCCCTGGCTGCCGTTCGAGAGCCGCCGCCGCGCCCGCGACGAAAAGCGCGAGGCGGTGCTGCGCGCCGCAGTGCAGCTGTTCCTGGAGCAGGGCTATCATCGCGTGACGCTGAACGAGGTCGCCGAGCGGCTGAACATCACCAAGCCCGCGCTGTACAATTATTTCCGCGGCAAGGACGAGATCCTGTTCGAATGCTGGTCGATGGGCGCCGAGCTCGTCGACAGCGTCATCACGGAGATCAACGGCGGCGGCGGTTCGGGGCTCGCCAAGCTGCGCAAGCTGGTGCACGCCTATGCCGCGCTCATGGCGACCGATTTCGGCGCGAGCCTGGTGCGTTTCGACCTGCGCGACCTGACCGAGCGGAACGCCGCCGTCGCGCGTGCCTCCAAGAAGCGGATCGACGCCACCTTCCGGCGCTACATCGCCGCAGGCACGGCCGACGGCTCGATCAGGCCTTGTGATCCCAAGCTTGCAGCCTTCGCGATCGCGGGCGCGCTCAACTGGATCGGCCATTGGTATCGCCGCGACGGCGAGCTGTCGCCGAGCGAAATCGCCGACGAGTTCACGGTTCGCCTGACGGAGGGCCTCGCAACCGAGAGCCGGCAGCAGATGACAAAGAAGACGCCGGGGGCGCCGCAACGGCGCAACTCAGGACGCACGACGGCAGGGAAGAAGCGTACAGGAGGAGGAACGCGATGAACATCACGCACGGACTGCGGCGCGCGCTGCAGATCAACCCGAAGGGACTCGCCACCGTCTATGGCCAGCGGCGTCGCAGCTGGGGCGAGCTCGGCGAACGCGTTGCAAGGCTGGCCGGCGGGCTGCGCTCGCGCGGCGTCAGTGATGGCGATCGCGTCGCCGTGCTGTCCTTCAACTCGGATCGCTACCTCGAGCTCTACCTGGCGACCGGCTGGGCGGGCGGCGTGATCGTGCCGCTCAACATCCGTTGGAGCGCCCTTGAAAACGAGGATGCGATGCGCGACTGCCGTGCCTCCGTTCTGCTGGTCGACAAGGCCTTTGCGCAGGTCGGCGCGCAGCTCGCCGGCGCAATTCCGGGTCTGGAGCTGATCTATGCCGACGACGGCGAGGTGCCGGCCGGAATGGAGAGCTATGAGGAAATGGTCGCGGGCAGTGCGCCCGTTGCCGATGCCATGCGCAAGGGCGAGGATCTCGCCGGCATCTTCTACACGGGCGGCACCACCGGGCGTTCCAAGGGCGTGATGCTCAGCCACCAGAACCTGATGGCCAATGCGCTCAACGCTCTCGGCGAAGGACTGTTTCCGGCGAGCACGATGTACCTGCACGCGGCGCCGATGTTTCACCTCGCCAACGGCGCGGCCATGTATTCGCTGCTGCTCTCCGGCGGCTCCAACGTGATCGTTCAGGGCTTCACGCCCGAAGGTGTGATGGCCGCGATGCAGAGCGAGCGTGTCACCGACGTGCTGCTGGTGCCCACCATGATCCAGATGCTGGTCGATCACCCCGCGATCGGGAACTACGACCTGTCCTCGCTCAAGCACATCATCTATGGAGCCTCGCCCATCAGCGAGGCGGTACTCGACCGTGCTGCGCGCGCACTGCCGCATGTGCGTTTCACCCAAGCCTACGGCATGACCGAATTGTCGCCGATCGCGACGCTGCTGCATGCGAGCGAGCATGTCGGGGAGGGGCGCAGGAAGGGACGTCACCGCGGCGCGGGCCGCGCCACGCTCGGCTGCGAGGTGCGGATCGTCGACGAGAACGATCAACCCCTGCCCACGGACGCTGTCGGCGAGATCGTGGTGCGCGGCGACACCGTGATGATGGGCTATTGGGAGCGGCCGGAGGAGACCGCGCGGGCCGTCGTCGACGGCTGGATGCACACAGGCGACGGTGGCTACATGGACGAGGAGGGCTTCATCTATGTCGTCGACCGCGTGAAGGACATGATCATCTCGGGCGGCGAAAATGTGTACTCGGTCGAGGTCGAGAACGCGCTGGCGCAGCATCCCTCGGTGCTGCAATGCGCGGTGATCGGCGTTCCCAATGAGCAATGGGGAGAGCAGGTCCACGCCGTCGTGGTCAAACGCAGCGGTGTCGAGGTTTCGCCCGGCGAGCTGATCGAGTTCACGAAGACGTTGATTGCCGGTTATAAATGTCCCCGCAGCATCGAGATCACAGAAACGCCGCTGCCGCTGTCCGGCGCCGGCAAGGTGCTCAAGCGCGAGCTGCGCAAGCCGTTCTGGGAGGGGCGGGAACGGCGGGTCAGCTAGGGCCTTCGCGGACACGTGCGAGGTTTCCTGTTTTCAGATCGCGGTCGCGCAGGTACCATCGAGAGCATTCATCGGGAACATTCGGTCTTGGTCGAGACGCGCGAGCTCAAGCTCGACATCGAACGCATTGGTACGGTCTCGGCGATCCTGACGCGGCCGGACCATGCGCGCGCCTGCTACGTGCTGGCGCACGGCGCCGGCGCCGATATGCGGCATTCCTTCATGGAGAAGGTCGCGGAGGGGCTCGCGAGCCGCGGCATCGCGACCTTGCGCTTCAATTTTCCCTACATGGAGAAGAAACAAGGGCGTCCCGACCAGCCGGCTGTTGCGCATGCCGCCATCCGCACGGCAGTCGAGGAGGCGGCGCGGCTGTGTCCTGGCCTGAAACTTGTTGCCGGCGGCAAATCGTTCGGCGGGCGCATGACCTCGCAAGCGCAGTCGAAGGCACCGCTCCCTGGTGTCAAGGGCCTCGCCTTCCTCGGCTTTCCCCTCCATGCCGCCAAGAAGCCGTCGTCCGAGCGCGCCGAGCACCTCGCCGGCATCGCGATCCCGATGCTGTTCCTGCAAGGCACGCGCGACGAGCTTGCCGATCTCGGCCATCTCAAGCCGGTGACCGAAATGCTGGGCGCGAAGGCGACGCTGCATGAGGTCGAAGGCGGCGACCACTCCTTCGCGGTGCTGAAGAAGTCCGGCCGCAGCAATGACGAGGCGCTCAAGGAGGTGCTTGATACTCTCGCGGCCTGGATCGACCAGCGCGCCTGACCTCAGGCTGAATAGAGCCCCTTGTCGCGCGCTTTCTGGATCGCCAGTGCGGCGATCAGGTCGAGCGTCGGCGTCGACAGGCCGGCGGTCCGCGCGAAGGCCTGCGGCGCCTTGACCAGCACGTCGATCTCCATGGCGCGGCCGAGTTCGTAGTCCTGCAGCAGCGACGGCTTGTGATTTGGGGCGGGGCCGCTGCGCGTGACGCGCTTGACCTCTGGGATGAAATGCTGGGCAATCTCGTTGGCCTCGTTCAGCATGCGCGGAATCACGTCCGCGAAGGCCGGGTCGTCGCGCACGCCACGCGCGGTCTGGCCGGTGAGCAGGCACAGCACCGAGAGCGACATGTTGGTCAGCAGCTTTGACCAGATCGCCTCGCGGATCTCGGCCACCGGCGGCGATTCCAGCCGGGCATCGTTGAGGACGTTGCGGAGCTTCGTGATGCGCTCGCAATTGCGGTCGTCGCATTCGCCGATCAGAAGCCGGTTGCGGTCCGGGGTCAGGTTCTGCACCACGCCCGGCGCGATCACCTCGTTGGAGGAGAACACGACGCCTCCGATGATCCGCTCCTTCGGGATGCAGGCGCGCAAGCGTCCGCCGGGGTCGAGAAATGAAATGTCGGGCGGGGCGGGATGCCGCGGCGGCAGGCCGATACCGTACCACCAGGGAATGCCGTTCTGGGCGAACACGATGGCGGTGTCGTCCTGGAGCAGCGGCTTGATGCTGGAGACCAGTCCCTGCAGCGCCGTCGCCTTCAGCGTCGAGATCACCACGTCCTGCGGGCCGAGCTGGGCCGGATCGCCTGTTGCGTTCACCTTGGCGCCGACCTCGGAATCGCCGACGCGCAGCTTGAGGCCGCCCGCGCGCGCGGCCTCGAGATGCGCGCCGCGCATCACGCACGAGACCTCGTTGCCGGCGCGCGCCAGCCGTACCGCAATGTGGCTGCCGACGGCGCCCGCACCGAAAATGCAGATACGCATGATGATGTCCGGTCCCTGTCTCTTTGCCGCCCGGAAGCCAGCATGACACAAGCCGCCATGCGGTGGACGCGGCCGCCCCACGCCGGAAAGATATGGATCAGGACACGCCGCGTCGGCCATAGTGCGCAGCAAAGAAACCGACCGGAGGACCACCGATGACCGCCAACCCCGTCCTGTGGACATCAGATGAGCGTGGGGTTGCGACCGTCACGTTGAACCGCCCGGAGGTCAATAACGCCTATGATGGCGCGCTGATCGCGGGCGTGCTCGCGGCCATGGACGATCTGTCCAAGAAGCCGAACCTGCGCGTCGTCGTGCTCAGGGGCAACGGCAAGCATTTCCAGGCCGGCGCTGACCTCAAGTGGATCAATAGCGTGCGGCCGCAATCGGCTGAGGCCAACGAAGCGGCCTCGCGGGCGACGTTCGAGGCTGTGCAGCGGCTCAACACGCTGCCGATCCCCACCGTCGCGCTGGTGCAGGGCGGCTGTTTTGGCGGCGGCACCGGCGTGATCGCGGCCTGCGACGTCGTGATTGCCGCGGATAACGCGTTGTTCTCGATCACCGAGGTGCGCTGGGGGCTGACGGCGGCGATCATCATCCCGCAGCTCTGCGACGCCATTGGTGTACGCCAGGTCCGCCGCTACGCGCTCACCGGGGAACGTTTCGGCGCCGAGGACGCCCGCCGCATCGGCCTCGTCCACGAGGTGGTGCCGCTCGCCGATCTCGAAGGCGCAGGCAGCAAGGTGGTCGAGCAATTGCTCGCCAACGGACCGGATGCGATGGCCGAGACCAAGCGTCTCGCGCTCGAGAGCTCGTTCGGCGGCATGGCGGTGGGCGATGCCGCCTACACCCGGCTCGTGCAGCTGCATTCGCTCAAGCGACAGAGCGCGGAGGCAGCGGAAGGGCTGGCGTCGTTCGCCGAGAAGCGGACGGCGAATTGGGGCGGCGGTAAGGGCTGAACGTCAGCAGCCGCGGCAGATGTTGTTGATGCTGCGATAGACTGGGTCGTCGTTCTGCCGCATCTCGCGGAGCGTTTCGAGCGCGGTACTTTCGCGAGGCGGCTCGGGCCTGCGCTTGGCCGCAAGCTCATCCTCCTGCCGCTTGTAGCAGGCTTCGCGGTCAGGCTTTTCCCGGATGAAGCGGCAGTTCTGCTCCAATGCCGCTGCATGGCCCGATGGGAGCACGAAGGCGACCAGGGCAACGAGCGCGGATTTCTTGGCCATACGATACATGGCTGCCCTTGTCTCAGGTCCAGCGAGTGGGAGCAACCGTGATCTTGCGATGGTGGGGCGAGCCGGGCTAATCCTCCATCCCTCCAGACAAATGCCGGGAGCGGACGCGCCATGCGGCCCAGGATGATCGAAGAACCGGCACGGAAAGTGCCGCTCTATGGCGAATACGAAGTGGTCGTGCTTGGCGGCGGTCCGGCCGGCATCGTGGCGGCGGCCTCGGCCTCGCGGGCCGGGCGGAAGACGCTGCTGATCGAGCGTTACGGGTTTCTCGGCGGCATGGGCACCGCAGCCGGCGTCACCAACTTCTGCGGCCTGCATGGCAATGTCCATGGCGAGCACCGGCGGCTGGTGCAGGGCATGGCGTCGGAGCTGCTGGCGCGGATCGATCGCTTGAACGGCCTGAACACGCCGCATCTGATCCTCGGCAAGGTCTATGCGCAGGCCTACGACACCGCGGCCTACAAGATCGCGGCCGATCAACTGCTCGCCGGTCACCAGGTGAACATCCTTTTCCATGCGCTCGGTGCCGGCGTCGTGATGGGCGATGACCGCCGCATCGACGCGTTGCTGGTCGAGACCAAGGCTGGCCGGCAGGCGGTGCGGTCCGAGATCTTCATCGATTGCTCCGGCGACGGCGATCTTGCCGTGTGGGCCGGCGCGCCGTTCGAGCTCGGCGATGAGCACGGTCATCCGCTCTACCCTTCGATGATGCTGCGCCTCAACGGCATCGATCCGGAGAAGGCGGGCGATGCGTGGCGCACCATTCCGCAATTGATGGACAAGGCCCTTGCGGCCGGCACCCACACATTCCCGCGCAAGAGCGTGATCGTGCGGCCGCAAAAGTCCGGCATCGAGTGGCGGGTGAACTTCACGCAGGTCGCGCGCGAGGACGGCCACGCCATCAACGGCGTCGAGCCCGACGATCTCACCCGCGGCGAGATCGAGGGCCGCAAGCAGGCGCTGGCCGCGTTCGAATTCCTGCGTACCGTGCCGGGCTTCGAAAGATCCTACATCGTCGACCTGCCGCCGCAGCTCGGCATCCGCGAGACCCGCCGCATCAAGGGCGGCTACCAGCTCAGCGGCGAGGACGTGCTCGGCTGCGCCTCGTTCGAGGATTCTATCGGCGTCAATGGCTGGCCGATCGAGGCGCATGTTCCCGGCGACGTCGTCTTTACATTCCCGCCGATCCCGGACTCGCGCGGCTACAACGAGCTGCCTTACCGGATGCTGGTGCCCGAAGGCGTCGACAATCTCCTGGTTGCGGGCCGCTGCGCGTCCATGACACATGAGGGCCAATCGGCCGCGCGGGTCTCCGGTGCCTGCTTCGCGATGGGCGAGGCCGCAGGTTCCGCCGCCGCGCTCGCGCTCGCTGGAAATCGGATTCCGCGCGACATCCCCATTGAAAAATTGCAGGAAACCTTGAAACAACAGGGCGCCTTCATCGGGCGGGACCAGGCGCTGCCTGAAGGCCTGTAGCGGACTGCAAGACAACCACGAGAGGAAACGGGATGATCGGGATGGTGCGGCTCGTGCTCGCGGGCCTGGTGGCGATCATGGTGATGGGTACGGCGCGGGCCGAGGACGGCCTGAAGGCCAAGATCGGCGTGCTCCGCCTGTCCTCCTCCGCGCCCGTCTTCATCGCGCAGGATAAGGGCTATTTCCGCGACGCTGGCCTCGAGGTCGAGCTGAAATTCTTCGATGCGGCGCAGCCGATCGCGGTCGCCACCACCTCGGGCGACGTCGATTTCGGCATCACCGCCTTCACCGCCGGTCTCTACAATCTTGCCGGCAAGGGCACGCTGAAGGTGATCGGCGGGATGAGCCGCGAGAAGGCCGGCTATCCCCTGATCGGCTATTTCGCAAGCAACAAGGCCTATGCCGCCGGCCTGAAGACGCCGAAGGATCTTGCAGGCAAGCGCGTGGCGGTCACACAGGTGGGATCTAGCTTTCACTATTCGCTCGGCCTGCTCGCCGACAAATACGGCTTCAAGCTCGCCGAGGTGAAGATCGTGCCGCTGCAATCGCTGTCGAACGCGGCCGCTGCGCTGAAGGGCGAGACCGTCGATGCGGCGCTGCTGCCGGTCTCCACCGCGCGAAAGCTGATGGACGAGGGCGGCGCGAAGTTCCTGGGCTGGGTCGGCGACGAGACGCCGTGGCAATTGGGGGCGGTGTTCGCCTCGCCGAAGACGCTGACCAACAGGGCGGCGGTGACGAAGCTGCTTGGAGCGCTGGCGAAAGCCGACCGTGAATATCACGATGTGATCCTCGCCGCCATGAAGGGCGGCGTCGCGCCGATCAACGAGCAGACAAGGCCGCTGCTGGAGATCGTCGCGAAATACACCAACCTGCCGGTCGAGCAGGTGGTCGGCAACTGCGCCTACATCGATCCCGACGGCAAGCTCGACGTGACGAACGTCGACAACCAGATCAAATGGCTCCAGGAGCAGGGATTTGCGGACAAGGGGTTCAATGCCGACGCGATCATCGCCAAGGAATACGTGAAGGCGGATTGATGCTTCTGTCATTCCAGGGCTCGGGAAGCGAGAGCTCCGGTGCGCACTTGCGCACCTGAGAATCTCGAGGTTCCCCGGTACGCAAGTGCGCACCTGAGGTCTGATCCTTCGGATCATCCCGGAGCGACGGAGAACAGGATAGACGAGGCAGCATGGACCTGATTGCCAGCCACATCTCCCATCGCTTCGGCGATCTCGCCGTGCTCGACGACGTCTCCTTCACCGTCAGCGCCGGCGAGGTGGTGGCGATCGTCGGGCCCTCGGGTTGCGGCAAGAGCACGCTGCTGTCCATCCTGGGCGGCCTCCTGCAGCCGACCTCCGGCGCGCCCGAGCTGCGCGGTGACCCGCCGGCGGACAGTTTCAATCCGCTGACCTTCGTGTTTCAGGATTTTGCGCTCCTGCCCTGGGCCAGCGTCGAGGAGAACGTCGAATTCCCGCTGCTGCACACGGCGCTCTCGCCGACGCGGCGGCGCGCGCTGGTCGACGACGCCCTGCGCCGCACCGGGCTGACCGAATTTCGCACCACTTATCCGAAGCAGCTTTCCGGCGGCATGCGCCAGCGCGTCGGCATTTCGCGCGCGCTTGCGGTGAAGCCGGCGATCCTGCTGATGGACGAGCCGCTCTCGGCGCTGGATTCGCAGACGCGCGAGCTCTTGATGGAGGATTTCGTCCGCCTGCTCGCCGATGGCAGCATGGGCGCGGTCTATGTCACCCACAATCTCGAAGAGGCGTCGCGGCTCGCCGATCGCATCGTGGTGCTGTCGCGCCGGCCGGGCCGCATCCGCGAGGTCGTCTCCGTGCCGATGACGCGGGCCGAACGGGGCGAGACTGCGGCGCGCGAGAAGCTATTGGCGATCCAGAGCCAGATCTGGTCGCTGATCCGGAACGAAGCCATCGATGCCGAGCGCGAGGTCCAGCATGCTTGATCGCGCGGAAGCTCCTTCGACTGATCAGGCGACGCGCCGAGTCCGCTTTCGCGGCGCCGGCTTCGTGCCTGCGTCGAGCCGCTTCGGCGGCTGGATCGCGCTCGCGCTCGCGGTCGCAATCTGGCAGGCGGCCGGCAGCGCCGGTCTTGCCAATCCGCTGTTCCTGCCGCCGCCGTCGGCGATCGCGCGCGCGATCTACCAGCTCGCGATCTCCGGTGCGCTCTGGCAGCATCTGTCGGCTTCGCTCCTGCGCATCGGTGTCGGCTGGCTGCTCGGGACTGCGGCCGGCGTCGCCGTCGGCTTCGCCATCGGCCTGTCGCGGCTCGCGCGCAGCGTCGGCATCACCTTCATCTCGGCGCTGTTCCCGATCCCGAAGATCGCGCTGCTGCCGCTTTTGATCCTTTGGCTGGGCATCGGCGAGGAGCCGAAGATCGCGACCATCGCGCTCGGGGTGTTCTTCTCGACCGCGATCTCGGTCTATAGCGGCGTTGATGCGGTGCCGCGCAACCTGATCCGCATGGCGCAGAGCTTCAACGTGCCGTTCGCGACCATCGTGCGCAAGGTGATCTGGCCGGGAGCGCTGCCCGCGATCCTTGCCGGCTTCCGCATCACTGCATCGGTCGCGCTGCTCCTCGTCGTCAGCGCCGAGATGATCGGCGCGCAATATGGGATCGGGGCCTTCGTCTTGCAGGCCGGCAATTTGATGCAGACGGATCAGCTGCTCGCGGGCGTGGTGATCCTGTCGGTGTTCGGGCTCGCGGTCGGCAAGGTGATCGGCTGGCTGGAGACGCGGCTGCTGCACTGGCGCTGAAGCCTACTCCGTCATTGCGAGCGCGGCGAAGCAATCCAGACTCTTTCCACCGCGGCAGCCCGGATTGCTTCGTCGCAAGGGCTGCCCGCAATGACGATCTGGCTAGCACCAGAATCTCACGCGTTGCCGCGGTCCTCGCGGAACAGATCCAGCTTCTGCTGCACCGGGCGGTCCGAGAAGCTGAACAGCACCGCGTCCTCGTCCGCCTCGTGCGTGACCCAGTGCCAGCTCGGCACCACGAACAGGTCGCGCGGGCCCCATTCGAAAACGGCATCGCCGATGCGGCTGCGCCCCTTGCCTTCGATCGGGCAGAACACGGTGGCATCGGTCGACCGATAGCGCGCGGTCTTGAAGCCCTTCGGCAGCAGCTGGATGAAGGTGCCGATGGTCGGCATGGCGAAATCGCCGGTCTCGGGATTGCTGAACTTCAGCTTCAGGCCGTGGCATGCGTCCCACTCCTGGCTCGTGCGCGCCTTCTCCAGCGCCTCGCGGGTGTAGGCGTAGGGATAGCTGAAGATCGGCGAGGTCTTCGAGCTGCGCTTCACATCGACCGGCAACAGGTTGTGGCCGTAGCGCGCAAAGCTGTCGCCGGCGGGCTTCGTGATCTTCTGCTGATCCTCCTTCGAACCTTCCGCGAAGGAGCAGTCGAAGAACTGCACCAGGGGGATGTCGAGACCGTCGAGCCAGAACATCGGCTGATCGGTTTCGTTGGAATGATCGTGCCAGGTCATCGAGGGCGTGATGATGAAGTCGCCGGGCTCCATCGCGGTGCGCTCGCCGTCCACCGCGGTGTGGGCGCCCTTGCCTTCGAGCACGAAGCGCAGCGCCGACTGGCTGTGGCGGTGCGCAGGCGCGACGTCGCCGGGCACCACCATCTGCACGCCGGCGTAGAGCGACGTCGTGATCTTGGATTGCCCGCGCAGGCCGGGATTCTCCAGCACCAGCACGCGCCGCTCGGCCTCCTTGGCCGTGATCAGCTTGCCGGCTTCCGTCATGTAATCGCGGATGACGTCGAATTTCCAGAGGTGAGGCCGGCAGGCGCTCTTCGGCTCCGGCGTGATGAGATCGCTCATCACCGTCCACAGCGCGGTGAGGTTTTCGCCGTCGATCTTTCTGTAGAATGCCTCGCGTTCCGGCGTCTTGGCCACGGCTTCCATGGTCGCTGCTCCCGATCGTTTGTTGATTGACAGTATACTGACGATCTAGGTAGCGTCAACGTAACGAAGGGCATACAAGCCACCGTCATTCCGGGGCGTGCGCTAGCATCGGACTATGGTGCGCACTTGCGCGCCTGAGAATCTAGAGGTTCCGGGTTCTCGCTGCGCGAGGCCCGGAGGACAGAAAATTGGGAGGTCTACATGAAGCTGCACGGCTATTTCCGCTCCAGCGCCGCTTACCGGGTGAGGATCGCGCTGAACCTCAAGGGCCTCGGCGCCGAGCACCTGCCGCACCATCTGCGCAAGGGCGAGCAATGCGCGCCCGCCTATCTTGCCATCAATCCGCAAGGCCTCGTGCCGGCGCTCGAAAACGACGGCGGCGCCGTGCTGACCCAATCGGTCGCGATCATCGAATGGCTCGACGAGACCCACCCCAATCCGCCGCTGCTGCCCAAGGATCCGCTGCGCCGCGCCAAGGTGAGGGCGTTCGCGCTCGCAATCGCCTGCGACACCCATCCGGTACAGAACCTGAAGGTGCTGGCGCGGCTGCGCGAGCTGGGCCTGCCCGAGGAGAAGGTCCAGGATTGGGCAGCCTGGGCCAATCGCGAGGGCCTGTCGGCATGCGAGACCCTGATCAGGGACGAGCCGGGCCCGTTTTGCTTCGGCGATGAGCCGAGCCTGGCCGATCTCTGCCTCGTGCCGCAGCTCACCAATGCGCGCCGCTTCGGCGTCGATGTCTCCGCCTATCCGCGCCTGCTCAAGGCCGAGGCCGCGGCGAAGGCGCTGCCAGCGTTTGCGGATGCCGCGCCGGAGAAGCAGCCCGATGCCGAGTAAGCCGCTTCCTCCGATCACGATGGACGCGGTCTATGCCGCGCCGGGTTATCTGTTCCGGCGCATGCAGCAGATTGCGGTCTCGATCTTCATGGAGGAGTGCAAGGCATTCGATCTCACGCCGGTGCAATATGCCGCGTTGATCGCCATTCACACCCATCCCGGCATCGACGCCACGCGCCTCTCGGCGGTAGTCGCCTTCGATCGCTCCACGCTCGGCAGCGTGATCGAACGGCTCCAAGCCAAGGATTACATCGAGCGCAAGCCGGCGCCGGAAGACAAGCGCATCAAGCTGCTCCACCTGACCAGATCCGGCGCCGCGATCCTGCGCGAGATCATCCCCGCCGTCGAGCGCGCCCAGGCGCGCATGCTGGAGCCGCTGAAGCCCGCCGACCGCAAGGTGTTGATGGACCTTCTCGGGCAGCTCGTCGATCTCAACAACGAGGCGTCGCGCGTGCCGCTGCGGGCGGAGGATGCGCTGGAGCATCTGGGGAAGGCGGGCTAGTGGAGTTTGAGGCGATACAGTTGCGTCATCTCCGCCGTCGTCCGGGGCGCCGTAGCGCGAGCCCGGGACGACACCAGCAGTGCTTCGGCAGTGGTTGCTACAACCTGAGCAGCGCCTGCCGATCGATCTTCCCCGTGCCGGTCTTCGGCAGCTCGTCGATGAAGATGACCTCGCGCGGATATTTGTAGGGCAGCAGCTTGCGCTTCACATAGTCCTGCAGCCGGCGTGTCGTTTCGCCCTGGTCAACGGCGCGGTTGTTCATCACCACCACCGCCTTCAGCGTCATGCGGCGGTCCGGCAGTTCGGCGGCGAACACAGCGCATTCGCGGATGTCGGGGTGGTCGGCGAGGCACAGCTCGACCTCGAGCGGGTAGACCCATTGGCCGGAGATCTTGATGAGGTCGTCGGCGCGGCCGCGGAAAAAATGGAAGCCGTCGGCATCGCGGATGAAGCGGTCGCCGGTATAGATCCAGCCACCGTCGCGGATGGTCTCGGCGGACTTGTCCGGCCGGTTCCAGTACAGCGGCGTATTGGAATCGCCGCGGACCCACAGGATGCCTTCCTCATTGTCGCCGACGTCGCGTCCGTCCGTGTCGCGCAATGCGACCTCGTAGCCGGGCACGCGCAGGCCGGCGGCGCCGAGCTTCTTCTGCTCCGGACGGTTGGACAGATAGATGTGCAGCACCTCGGTCGAGCCGAGACCCTCGACGATTTCGAGGCCGGTCAGGGTCTTCCAGCCGTTGAACACCTCGGCCGACAGCACTTCGGCCGCCGAAAGGGACATGCGCAATGACGAGAAATCCGTCTTGTCCGCGCCTTCGGCCTTGGTCAGCGATGTGTAGAGCGTCGGCAGGCCGAAGAACACGGTCGGCTTGTACCGCTCGATCGCGGCGAAGATCGCGGCAGGCTTCGGCTGACCCGGCAGCAGCAGCGTCGCCGCTCCGGCCGAGAACGGGAAGGTGACGGAATTGCCGAAGCCGTAGGCGAAGAAGATCTTCGGCACCGAGAAGCAGATGTCGTCGGGCGTCAGCTTCAGGATGTTCTGCGCGAAGGCGAGATCGCTATAGGCCATGTCGTGCTGGAGATGCACGATGCCCTTGGGCTTTCCGGTCGAGCCCGACGAGTACATCCAGAACGCCATGTCGTTGCGATGGGTGTCCGCTTCCCTCAGCTGGGTGGAGAATTGCGCAAGCCAGTCTGCCGCCGCGAGCACCCTCGGTGCGGCGTGGTCGCCGGGCGCGCCGTTGACGGCGATCAGCGTATGCAGCCGCGTGTCCTTGCAGGCTTCCGCATTGAAGCGCGCGCAGAACTCCGCGTCCGCGACCGCGACACTCGCCCCGGAATCGGCGAGATAGAATTGCAGCAGGTCCGGCGGCGTCAGCGTGTTGATCAGGAGCGGCACGAAGCCGGCCCGCACCGCGCCGAAGAACGCGGCCGGATAGGCCGGCGTGTCGTCGAGGAACAGGAGCACGCGGTCGCCGCGCTTCAGGCCGAGCGAGGCAAGGCCATTGCCCCAGCGGCACGCTTCCGCGCAGAGTTCGGCATAGGTTCGCGTACCCGCCGGGCCCATGAGCGCGCATCTCTCACCACGGCCCTTGCCGAGATTGTCGAACAGCACGCGGCTGGCATTGTAGGTGTCGGGGACGACAAAGCCGATCTCGCGTGCCCCCGCGCTGTCGGCTGGCACCTGGTCGCGAATCTCGTTGCTCATGCCGCATCCCCGGCATTCCTGGCGGCCTCGTAGCGCGCCATGAAGGCCGGCGACATGTGGCGCAGGCGTGCGTCGTCGATGCGGCCGGAGCGGGTGATGTAGCTGTAGGCGAAATCCAGCAGGGGAAGCTTCATGTGCTCGGCGAAGTGTTCGTACCAGAACGCACTCGTGCGCGCGGCGTTGACGAGCTTCTGCACGATGGGCTTGCGCGCGGCCTGATAGCGATGCAGCGCCGTCGCAAGATGCGCGTCGGATTCCAGCGCCTTGACCAGCGCGATCGCGTCCTCGATCGCGAGCCGCGTGCCCGAGCCGATCGAGAAATGCGCCGAATGCAGGGCGTCGCCGAGCAGCACCATGTTCTTGAACGACCAGTGCTCGTTCCAGACCCAGGGAAAGTTGCGCCAGATCGATTTGTTGGAGACAAGGCAATGGCCGCCGAGCGTGTCGGCGAACACCTCCTCGCAGACTCCCTTGGATTGCTCGACGTCCTTGTAGGCGAAACCGTAGGCCTGCCATGTGGCGTGATCGCATTCGACCAGGAAGGTGCTCATGCTGGACGAATAACGGTAGTGATGGGCGTTGAAGGCGCCGCGCTCGGTCTTCACGAAGGTCTGCGACAGCGTGTCGAAGCGTTTCGACGTACCGTACCAGACGAACTTGTTGGAGGAGTAGGACAGGGAGGTGCCGAAATCGCCTTCGAAGGCGCGGCGCACCAGCGAGTTCAGCCCGTCGGCGGCGACGATCAAATCATGGCCGTTGAGCTGGTCGATGGTGTGGATCTGCGTGTCGAAGCGAGGCGTCACTCCGACGCCGAGCGCACGCTGCTGCAGGAATCTGAGGAGCTCGAGCCGTCCGATCGAGGAGAAGCCGACGCCATCGATGGCGACGCTGTCGCCGTGCAGGTGCAGCGTGATGTTCTCCCAGCTCTCCATGTGCGGCGCGATCGCATCGACCGTTTCGGGGTCGTCGGCGCGCAGGAACTCCAGGGCCTGATCGGAAAACACGACGCCAAAGCCCCAGGTCGCGTCGGCCGGGTTCTGTTCGAACAGATCGACCTGATCCTCGGGGTGACGCTTCTTCCAGAGATAGGCGAAGTAGAGCCCGCCGGGCCCCCCGCCGATCACGGCGATCCGCAACGTCTGCCTCCCTTTAATTGACAGTATACTTACTATCTAGGGGTAGACTAATGTGCTCCAGCCGCTGGCGCCAGCAGAATTATCGGTAGCCTGCGTGCGGCACCTCGGCCTCGGCCTCGGATGCGTATAGGCGTGCGTCCAAGATCGTCTGGTCAGAACCATAGCCAAACCACTCCGGAATGGCCACCGCAGTGTCAGGCGGACGCTGTAGCCCAAACCCCATTCACCGGCTCGCCGGTGGCAGCGGACGACCGGACCAGGTCTGGGGATCGCGACCTGCCTCGCCTATCGCGCGGCGAATCGCCCCAGCACGTCCCTGCAGGCCGGTGACAGCGATGCGGCATTGCTGGCGAGGCACTGGATGATGCGGCCGCCGCCAGCCTCGACGCCGGCGCAGATCGTGCGGATGTCGGCTCCGCAGGCCGATTGGGCGACGAACAGCTGCTCGCGTGGCCGCAGCGGGCGAAGCACGAGCACGGTCGGCGCCGCAGCGGGCGCTGTCGCGGGAGCTGCGCCTGCGGGCGCAGCCGTCGCCGCTGTGCCGGATGCCGCGCCCAACGCGGCTTGGCAGGAGGAAGAGACCTTGGCCTTGTTCTTCTCCAGGCATTCGAGCGCGGCCGTTCCGCCCGGGGGCACGCTGGCGCAGACCTTGGGATAATCGCCGCGGCAAGCGCTCTTGATGGTCGAGACCTGGGCAGTGCTCGGCTGCTTGGCGGGAGCAGTCTTAGGCGCCGCGGCAGTGGCCGGCTTTGCAGGTTCTGCGGGAGGCACACCAGGCGCGGCCTGGGCCTTCGGTGCTGCGAGTGCCGCCGGCGCGGCCTCGGTCTTGGGTGCAGCCGGAGCGGCTTCAGCCTTCGGCGCCGCCGGAGGCTCGAGCGCGCGCACGGCAGTCTGGCATCCCGGTGACAGGCTGGACATGTTCTTCTGCAGGCATTGAAACGCTTCCGCGCCGCCAGGCGTTACGCTCGAACAACGTGCCATGAAGTCCGAACGACATGCAGAGCGGATCGCGCTCTTCTGGGCCTCGGTCGGTGTCTGCGCGATCGCCACTGTTGCCGTTGCGAGGAGCGCTGCCGCCAGCAAGGTCACGCGCGCGGATGTGTGCTTCAACGTATTGAACATCTGACTGCTTTCCCGCCCCTGTCGGCAAACGCCGGCGGCTTCCTGAGATGTGATGCGATTGCAATCGTCGCGAGTGGTGCCCGCGACCGATATCATTGGCCGCTTCAGCCCCACCTGCAAGGTCAATTATTCCGGTGCAACCTGCCTCGTCAAAGCCTGATCATGCGCTTGCCGCGGTTTTCGCCCGCGAGCAATCCGATCAGCGCCTTCGGCGTGTTCTCCAAGCCTGCGATGATGTCCTCCTGCACCCTCAGCTTGCCGGACTTGACCCATGCCTGCAGGTCGGCGAGTGCGCGCTGGCTCTCCTTCATGTAGTCCATCACGATGAAGCCCTGCATGGTCAGCCGCTTCACCACGATCAATCCAGGCACGCCGCGCGGGCCGTGTGCTGCGGGGACGCCGTCATATTGCGAGATCGCGCCGCAGCAGGCGATGCGCCCGTAATTGTTCATCTGCGGCAGGCAGGCTTCGAGAATGTCCCCGCCGACATTGTCGAAATAGACGTCGATGCCTTTCGGAGCGGCTGCGCGCAGCGCCTTGAACAATGCGCCGTCCTTGTAATCGACGGCGGCATCGAAGCCGAGCTCGGAGGTCAGCCAGTTGCACTTCTCGGCCCCGCCGGCGATGCCGATGACGCGGCATCCCTTGATCTTGGCGATCTGCCCGACGATCGAGCCGACCGAGCCCGCGGCCGCCGAGACCACGACCGTCTCGCCCTCCCTGGGCTTGCCGATCTCCAGCAGGCCGAAATAGGCGGTGAGGCCGGCGATGCCGAACACGCTGAGCAGGTGCGTCATCGGCTCGAGCTTCGGCATCTTGGTGAGATGCTTCGCCGGCACCGCGGCATATTCCTGCCACCCGGTGTCGCCGAATACGATGTCGCCGGGCGCAAGCTCGGGCGCCTTCGAGCTGACGACCTCGGCGATGGCGCCGCCGGCCATCACGCTGTTGGCTTCGACAGCCGAGCGATAGGTCGCACCGTGCATCCAGGCGCGGTTCGCAGCATCGAGCGAGATGTATCGGACGCGCAGCAAGGCCTCGCCGTCCTTCGGCTCCGGCACGGCGCCCTCCACCATCTTGAAATGCTCGGGGCCCAGCTTGCCGCTGGGCTTCTCCACCAGCAGAATCTGGCGATTGACGTTGCTGCTCATGGACATTCCCTCGTCGATGGTCTGATTATCGATGCCGGCGTTCAAACAAACGTGCGAAGCCGCATTCGCCGTGCGCTGTGCGAAGGCTAGATCGCAGCGTTCCATTGCACAACGGGAACATCCTGCCAACGGCTGGACGCCGACATCCTGCTCTCCGGCGTGGCGCGCGCGACAACGCGCCGCTCAAGCACATCTCTCCGAGCGTGATCTCGATGTGGCGTGTGCCGGCCGAGCTGCTCGCTGCCGTCTGACCGGACTCAGGGCCGTCCCGTCACGTTGAAATCCGGTCTTGCGTGACCGCGCATCTCCGTGGCCGGCGAAGTGCCCAGCAATCGCGCCGGCACGTGTCTGCCGGTGAAAGTCTGCGCATCCATGCTCTGCTGCATGTAGAGCTGCCCCGCGACCAGTGTCACGGCCGCACAGGCGAGCACGAACATCGCCAGAGCCAATTGGTGCGCTTCATTCATGTCCGCAGCTCGAAAGACTGGAAACTGCTGATTTAGCTGCCAAAAGGACGGTGCAACGTTGATGTTGCGCAACTTCAGAGGTTGAATTCTCTCCGGCAGACTACTTAGGGGACTCGCCCTAAGATAAGCCGCGCAATCGCGCGACCCGGCGGTTCCGTTTAACAACGCCTTAGCGGAACAGAGTCCGGAGAGCCCAATGAATCATTCGATTTATAGCGCCGACCGCGCCACTCATTCGAGGATCGTCATCGTCGCGCTGCTGGTTGCCGCGGCCGTCGCCGGCCTTGCCGTTTCCCGCCACGCCGATGTGAGAACCGTATCGGTCGAGAGGGCCGCCGTATTCAAGCCTAGCAAGGCGGTGGTTCTGAGCGGTTCGGCCATCGTCGCCGTCCGCTGACCCGGAGATCCCCGATGCGAATGAGCAGAACTGAGGCCGGGATTGCCAACAAGCCGTTTGACGCGGCGTTCTGGTCCGTTGCAGCCGTCCTTAGCGGGGCGGTTGTCTATCTCGCCTGTCTGATCTAGCGGGCCGCGAGCCCGTCAGAGGCCGATGCCGTCTTGCGAGCGGCGTGCCGCCGCGCATTTCGTTATTGTTTGCGCTGGCGCAACTGACACGACCAGATGCGCGATAGCGTCTTGGAGCCTGGCGGCTCTCTCTGAAACCCCGATGCAGTTGCTATGGCAACGAGGCTCGGTAATTCCGGGCCTCGTTCTATTTTGCCGATTGGCTGTCGAAGGATATCGGCGGTCAGCGCTGGCGGCTCAGTGCTCTGCCTCGAAGATCCGGTCCAGCGCCGCCTCATACGCCGCATGCACCATTTCCGGATGCAGCTTGCCCAGTGCTTCCATCATCACGCCGGAATTGATCTCGAGCACTTTCCATTCGCCGCCGACGCGGACCACGTCGATGGACGCGAACGCGATCCCGATGGCGCTTGCGGCGGCGCTTGCGAGTCTGACGCAAGCCGCGCGAACCTCGCCATCGCCGAGCAATATCGGCGTTGCGCCGGCATCGAGATTGTGCCGCCAATCTGTGCCACGCCGCTTGCTGTAGACGACGAGCGGGAGATCACCGAGCAGCACCACACGGACTTCGTCCTCCATCGCGACATAGGGCGAGATCACGAGTCCGGCGCTCATCGAAAACACGTCGCGAACCGCGCGGTCGAGCTCCGCCTCCGTCGTCGCCTTGAACACGGCCCGGCCCGAGGTGCCCTCGTTCGGCTTCACCACGACGCCTTGCGAATTCTGGGCGAGCAGCATCAGCATCTCCCGGCGCCAATCGGTGCCGGCGACGTGAATGCCCAGGCTCGGATTGAGGAACAGGTGATGCGGAACGCACGGCACGCCCGCCAGCGTCAGCACCTCGGCGGTGGCCGACTTGTCATTGGCGAGGCGGTGGGCGATGGCGCTGTTGAGGCCGATGTCGTAGCCGAAGGCGAAGTGACGCTTCGCACCCTGGCGCATCGCGATCAGCCAGCCACCCGCGCGGACATCGACCGCGATGCCATGCTCCGCGCAATAGCGCCTGATCGCCTGAACGAAGATTCGCTCGCCGCTCGCCATACTTTTCGTTTCTGTCGCCAAAAGCCGTAAATGCGCGGAAAGGGCGCCAGCCGGGGATGAAAATCAGAGCTATTCTTAATGAATTTCTCGCGAGCGCAGCAGAAATTAACTGCTCCAACCACGCGGCTGAGTGGAAGGAAATTGCCTGCCGTGCCTGCTCGGGAGGGGAATCGTTAATGCTGTGGCCAGTTCTGCCGCAAATGCCGGTTTGACCGGCATCAATTGCATCCGGAACGAGGTTGATTATTGGTCGCAATGGCGTAGATCACACACGCGAAATCCTCCGCCATGGCAATGGTGTCCGCCCCCATTTCAGGGCCGGGCTACGCTTTTGCCCGAAAGCCGCAACTATTCGGAATATCGAGAATCATGAGCGCGTTTTACCGAGAGAAGGTTCTTTCCGTCCACCATTGGACCGACACGCTGTTCAGCTTCCGCGCCACGCGCGATACCGGCTTCCGGTTCCAGAACGGCCAGTTCGCCATGATCGGCCTCGAGGTCGACGGTCGTCCGCTGCTGCGGGCCTACAGCATGGCGAGCGCCAACCACGAGGAAGAGCTGGAATTCTTCTCGATCAAGGTTCAGGACGGCCCGCTGACGTCGCGCCTGCAGAAGATCAAGGAAGGCGACACCATCCTGGTCGGCCGCAAGGCGACCGGCACGCTGATCACCGACAACCTGCTTCCCGGCAAGCGGCTGATGCTGCTGTCGACCGGCACCGGCCTTGCGCCCTTCGCGAGCCTGATCAAGGATCCCGAGGTCTATGAGCAGTTCGAGAGCATCGTGCTGGTGCACGGCTGCCGCCAGGTCTCCGAGCTCGCCTATGGCGAGAAGCTCGTCGCGACCCTGCGCGAGGACGAGCTGTTCGGGGAGCTGCTCGCGGACAAGCTCGTCTATTATCCGACCGTGACCCGCGAGCCGTTCAGGAATCGCGGTCGCATCACCGACCTCATCAGCTCCGAGCAGATATTCAACGACATCGGGCAGTCGCCCCTCGACATCGAAACCGACCGCATCATGATGTGCGGCAGCCCGGCGATGCTCGAAGAGCTGAAGGCGATGTTCGAGAGCCGCGACTTCGTGGAAGGCTCCGGCAACAAGCCCGGCCATTTTGTGATCGAGAAGGCCTTCGTCGAGCGGTAAGCTCGGTTGGAAAGTGGCGCGATCGTGCGCCACATTCAGCTCGTCGTCCCGGCTCTGCCGCTCAAGCTTGCCCGGGACGGCAGCTCTGTCTGGTGGCGGCTGTCGCTCTTCCATCCTCTTGCTGCACCGCAACCCGGTCCATCGGGCTGATTGATTTCTCTCGGCCGAATTCGCTAGCCTGAAACAAGGGCCGCGTCATATCCGTATGACAGGCGCGGGCGTATCGTAGCGCCTTCTGGCGAGAGGATGTGATCGTGGCCGAGGACAACAAGACGCAGCAATCTCCCAAACGTCTGCCGCTGGCGGAAGAGGGGATCATGGAGACCCTGCTGCTTCCATTCTCGCCCCGCTTCATTGTGCTGACGATCTGCGCGATCGTCACCGCACTTCTCATCGGCATCGGCCTGGCGGATCGCAAGATCTTCGACATCATGCTGGTCCCGATCCTGATCTTCGGCGCGCTGACGCTGCTCGGGGTGCGCGATCTCCTGCAGAAGAGCCACGCGGTGCTGCGCAACTACCCGATCTCCGCGCATATCCGCTTCCTGCTCGAAGAGATCCGGCCCGAGATGCGGCAGTATTTCTTCGAGAGCGAGAAGGACGGCATGCCGTTCTCGCGCGACACCCGCGCGGTGGTCTATCAGCGCGCGAAGATGGAGCTGGACAAGCGGCCGTTCGGCACCCAGGAGGACGTCTACCGCGAAGGCTACGAGTGGATGCATCATTCGGTGTCGCCGAAGCCGCATGCCGCGGAAAAATTCCGTGTCGTCATCGGCGGGCCGGATTGCGCAAAGCCCTACTCCGCCTCGGTGTTCAACATCTCCGCGATGAGTTTTGGCGCACTCAGCCCCAACGCCGTTCGGGCGCTGAATGCCGGCGCGAAGAAGGGCGGCTTCGCGCACGACACCGGCGAGGGCGGCGTCAGCCCCTACCACCGCGAGATGGGCGGCGACATCATCTGGGAGATCGGCTCGGGCTATTTCGGCTGCCGCCATCTCGACGGCACCTTCGATCCCGAAGCGTTCGCGCGCGTCGCGAGCGACGACCAGATCAAGATGGTCGAGCTCAAGGTCAGCCAGGGCGCCAAGCCGGGCCACGGCGGCGTGCTGCCTGCGGCGAAGGTCTCGGAGGAGATCTCCAAGATACGAGGCGTAGCGATGGGTGAGGACTGCATCTCGCCGGCCTCGCACCGCGCCTTCTCCACGCCGGTCGGCATGATGCAGTTCGTCGCCGAGATGCGCCGCCTCTCCGGCGGCAAGCCGGCCGGTTTCAAGCTGTGCATCGGGCACCCCTGGGAATTCCTGGCGATCTGCAAGGCGATGCTGCAGACCGGCATCTATCCGGATTTCATCGTCGTTGACGGCAATGAGGGCGGCACCGGAGCCGCGCCGCTGGAATTCATGGATCATCTGGGCATGCCGATGCGCGAGGGCGTCAATTTCGTCCACAACGCGCTGGTCGGCATCAATGCGCGCGACCGCATCAAGATCGGCGCCTCGGGCAAGATCGCGACCGCTTTCGACATGGCGCGCGCGATGGCGATCGGCGCCGATTACTGCAACTCGGCGCGCGGCTTCATGTTCTCGCTCGGCTGCATCCAGTCGCTGAGCTGCCACACCGACCGCTGCCCGACCGGAGTCGCGACGCAGGATCCGACGCGCGCCCGCGCGCTCTACGTGCCGCTCAAGATCGATCGCGTGTACAATTATCACCACGCGACGCTGCACTCGCTGACGGAGCTGATCGCCGCGGCCGGCCTCGACCATCCGCAGCAGCTGCGTCCGATCCACTTCACCCAGCGCAGCTCGACGACGGACGTGAAATCGTTTGCGCAGCTCTATCCGGCGCTGCGCCCGGGCGAGCTGCTCGAAGGCACTGAAGACCCGCGATTTCGCGACGCCTGGCGAATGGCGCGCCCGGAGACGTTTCAGCCGGCGCTGTAGGATGCCGGCTGCCTGATTCATCCCGACTTCAGCCCGCACTTAACGTTTGTTTCAACTTTGGGTGTAAATTGGGCTCATGGGCGACGAACGACGCAGCAGGGCGAGACATCGCGTGCTGAAGGCCGGAACGATCGAGTTCGGCGGCGGCGCGATCGACTGCACCGTCCGCAACCTTTCCGACACCGGTGCGGCGCTCGATGTCACGAGCCCCGTCGGCATCCCCGAGCGCTTCACCCTCTTCGTTCAGGCGGATGGAACTCACCGGGCCTGTACCGTGGTATGGCGCAAGGAAAGGCGGATCGGCGTGAAGTTCGGGTAAGGCCACACAGGCGTGCTGAACTCACGCCGCGGCCTGCTCGCTCCGCCGGGTCGCCAGGATCTTGTCGATCCTGCGCCCGTCGAGATCGACCACCTCAATGCGCCAGCCGCCGACGTCGAAGGCATCGCCGGCGCTGGGCAGCACGTTGAACTGTTGCAGCACGAGGCCGGCCACCGTGTTGTAGCGGTGCGGCGGCAATTCGATGCCGAGCAGCTCGCCGAATTCGTCGGCCGGCATCCAGCCGGAGATCAGGAGCGAGTCGTCGGCGCGCCTGACATAGGCCGGCTCCGGCGGTCCCGCCTCGGAATGGAAGGCCCCGACAATGGACTCGAGGATGTCGGCAGCCGTCACCATGCCTTCGAAGGAACCGTATTCGTCGTAGACGAAACCGACGTGAACCGGCGCAGCTTTCAGGATGGCCAGCACGTCGCGCGCATCAGCCGACACCGGGATGCCGGGCGCCTCGCGCACCAGCGCGCGCAGGTCAGGATCGCGCTTGTTCATATAGGCGACCAGCAGGTCCTTGGCCTGGAGCACGCCGATCGGCGTGTCGCGGTCCCCGTCGGAGACGGGAAAGCGCGAATGCGGGCTCTTGGCGATGATTTCCTGGATGACCGCCGGATCGTCGTTCAGGTCGATCTCGTCGACCTCCGTGCGCGGCGTCATGACCGCACCGACCGGCCGATCGCCGAGCCGCATCACGCCCGCGATCATCTCTTTCTCGCCGGGCTCGAGCACGCCCGCGCTCTCGGCCTCGCTGACGAGGTGATGGATCTCGTCCTCCGAGACCTTCTCGTCCGCTTTGCCGCCGCGGCCGAGCAGCGTGAGGATCAGCTTTCCCGAGACGTCGAGCAGAAAGACGAGCGGCAGCGATATTTTCGCGAGCACGTGCATCGCGGGCGCGACCCTGACTGCGATGCTTTCGGGGTCGCGAAGCGCGACCTGCTTCGGTACCAGCTCGCCGACGATCAGCGTCGCGTAGGTGATGAGCGTGACGACGATGCCGACGCCGATGATGTCGGCAATGCCCTTGGACAGCCCGAGCTCGAGCAGCCATTGCGTCAGCCGCTGTCCGAGTGTCGCGCCCGAGAACGCCCCGGAGAGCACGCCGACCAGGGTGATGCCGATCTGCACCGTCGAGAGAAACTTGCCGGGATCGGCGGCCAGCGTCAGCGCCCGCTCGGCGCCGCGCACGCCCTTGGCCGCGAGCAGCGACAGACGCGCCGGACGTGACGAGACCACGGCCAGCTCGGACATGGAGAGCAGGCCATTGATGACGATCAGCACGACGACGATAGCGAGTTCGAGTGAGAGCATTGACCTTCCGGAGGTAAATAAGTGTGTCGCGCATCGGCGCGCCAGTCACTGATATAGGTATTACTGAGGAGAATGCGGGCAATTCTGCGTATTTGGCATCGAAGGGAACCCGCGTCCGCCAGCGGTATCCAGGCCGCCGCGACGACCTGACGCTCCGCGGAACTACGGATCGTTGCTTAACGGGGTCTTAGTGGCCCGACGGCTAGGTTTCGACATTGCAGAAATCTAGCTGGGGACTGAAAGATGCGGATTGGGAAGCTCTTCGCACTGTCGATGCTGACGGTGACGGTATTTGCAGTCATCCTCGGCGCAGAGGTGCTGATACCCCAGGCGCGCATCTTCACGAACCGCTCGGACGCGATCAAAACCGTCGACGCTTTTGGCGCGACGCTGATGGCCAGCCAGCACGTCGCGAGCCTTCGCGCGCCCTACATCGGACCGATCTTCCAGGAAGGCGCTGCGACGCAGGCGCAGCTCGAAGCTGCGACGAAGGCTGCGAAAGCTGCCGAGGCGGGCTTCGAGGCGGCACGGCGCGCTGTCCTGGTGCTGGATGACGGGGCCGCCATCGCCGAGAATATCGACCGGGCCGCACGGCGACTGAAGGATATCACCACCGCTGCCGATCGGGCGATGAGCGTTCCGCTCGCGGCGCGTGACAGCGCGGCGACAAAGGGCTTCCTGCCCGGTGTTGCCGAGGTCATCGGCCACATCGAACCGGTCATGAACCGTCTCGAGGCAAAGGTCGTCAATGTCGATTCCTCGCTGGCCGCACTCCTGAGCCTGGCGCGAACGGCTCAGGATCTGCGTGTCTCGGCCGGCAGCCGCGCCGCCACGCTGTCCCCGGCGCTCTCCGCACGCCGCCCGCTCACCGCGGCTGAACTGTCGCTGATGGACCGCATGCAGGGACGCGTGGAGGCCGATCGCGAGCGTATCGAGGCCGGAGTCGACCAGCTTGGAAATCCCGCCCGCATCGCCGCCGCGCTGAAGGCGGCAACGGAATCCTACTTCGGACAAGCAGCGGTCGCCGTGGACAAGGAGCTTCCTGCGGCCCGGAGCGACGGCAAGTACGGCGCCACGGCGGACGAGCTCGCGAAAGTCATCGTGCCGGCGATCCAGATGTTCTACGGCGTGCGTGACGCCGCGCTGGCGGAAGCAGCCGAGCGCGCCTCCGCCGCGCGCGACGGCGCGCTGGCGATGCTCGCGCTCGCCGCTGTCGTCGTGACGGCGCTGCTCGGGACGCTCGCTGGCGTGACGATCATGTTGCGCAGGCGCGTGGTGACGCCGCTTGCGAAGCTCGCCGACGTGATCGGGGTGCTCGCCGCAGGACGGCACGAGGTCGAGATCCCTGCAACGGGCCGCAACGACGAGATCGGCCAGGTCGCGGGCTCGCTCCAGCACTTCAAGGATTCGCTGCTCGCCAAGAAGGCCGCCGACGAGGCCGCCGCGGCCGAAGCCGAAGCGAAGCTCAAGCGCAGCCAGCGCATGGACCAGATCGCGCGCGAGTTCGAAGCCATGATCGGCGACGTGATCAATACCGTCTCGTCGGCCTCCTCGGAGCTGGAAGCGTCGGCGGGAACATTGACGAGCACGGCCGAGCAGTCGGAAAAGGTCACCGCGACGGTGGCGGCCGCGTCCGAGCAGGCCTCGACCAACGTGCAGACCGTCGCCGCCGCGGCCGAGGAGATGGCCTCGTCTGTGGACGAGATCAGCCGTCAAGTCCAGGATTCCGCGCGCATCGCCGGCGAGGCAGTGCAGCAGGCGACGCGCACCAATGATCATGTCGGCGAGCTCGCCAGGGCCGCGGGCCGCATCGGCGACGTCGTCGAGCTCATCAGCCAGATCGCCGGCCAGACCAATCTTCTGGCCCTCAACGCCACCATCGAGGCGGCGCGCGCCGGCGAGGCCGGCCGCGGCTTTGCCGTCGTCGCCTCCGAGGTCAAGGCGCTGGCCGAGCAGACCGCCAAGGCCACCGGCGAGATCAGCCAGCAGATCTCCGGCATCCAGGCCGCGACCGAGGACTCCGTCGGCGCCATCAAGGCGATCGGCGACACCATCACGCGCATGTCCGAGATCGCGTCCGCCATCGCATCGGCGGTCGAGGAGCAGGGCGCGGCGACGCGGGAGATCTCTCGCAACGTTCAGCAGGCCGCGCGCGGCACCCAGCAGGTCTCCGCCAGCATCGTCGACGTGCAGCGCGGCGCCAGCCAGACCGGATCGGCCTCCGCCAACGTGCTGACGTCCGCGAAGTCGCTGTCCGGCGAGAGCACCCGTCTCAAGGCCGAGGTCGGAAAATTCCTGGACGCGATCCGGGTGGCGTAAAGGCCGCAGAATATTGGCTCGATGCAAGCCGAGGACAAGAACACCTCTCCCCTCCGGGGAGAGGTGAACGACCATCGAGCCCGTGCTGAATAGGCTCAGAACTCCCCGTGCAGCCGCCCCGAGAACACCGACACGGGTCCGCGATCGGCGTTGTAGGCGGGGTTGACGATGAGCTGGTAGTCGCCGGTGAGGGTGAGGTTCTTGTTCAGCGCGTAGGCGTAATAGGTCTCGAGGATGCGCTCCTTGCGGTAGTTGAGCGCGCCGTCGCCGACGAGAACGCCGAGGCCGCCGGCGGCGAGGAAGTCGCGATAGTCCCGAGAAATCGCGTTGATGGCGCCGCCGATGCCGATCACGTCGTCGGAGCGCCCCCATGCCGCGCCCCTGATCGAGAGGCCGCCGGACAGGCTGCGATGAATGTCGGTGAAGGCGAGGGTTTCGGTCCTGCCGTCGTTCGAGCTCCAGCGGCCGAACAGCCCGACATCGTCCGTGATCGCCTGCTCGACGTTGAGCACATAGCCGTACTTCAGGCGGCCGCGCCGGGTCCGCGCGATGTCGAGGTTGAGTCCGGGATTGTCCAGCGTCTCGCGGAAGCTGCCCATATTGGCGCTGTCCAGCCAGCCTATGGTCCTGAGCTTGCCGGGGCGGCCGAACAGCGAAAACCGGGTCTCGAGCTCGAGTAAGTATTGCCCGCGCTCCCCGACCCTGGTGTCGAAGTGATTCCCATTGGACTCCGCCACCATCAGGAAATAGCCGCCGCGCAGTGCCCATTGCCGCTGGTTGAGTTCGGCAGTGACGCCGTAGGTGAGGCCGACTCTGTCGGCGGAATAGTCGAAGGCGCCGGGCGCCCAGATCGACCAATTCATGAAATCCCGGCGGGTGTCCTTTGCATAGGCATTGCCGTCGAACACGTCCACCACCGCGAACTTGCCGGCCTGCAGGGTGAGGCGTGACACGTCGGCCTTCTGGGCGAGCTGCAGCTGGCCGCTCGCGAGCTCCTCCTGCTCGCCGCCAAATCCAAACGTCTGGCGCACGAACAGGCGCGAGGCGTTGTAATGTGGGTAAGGGAAGTTCGACTTCTGCGCCTCGCCGTTGGGAAAGCCCGCTGCACCGACGGTGTCGTTCAATCCAAAACCCTGAAGCAGTTCGGGATTGTAATAGACCTCGCCGCCGTCCCAGAGCCGTGCGTTCAGGAACAGGCTGTTGCTCCACGTCGCCTTGGCCTGCCGCGACGGCGAGAGCGAGTTCGGTCCGCTATAGAGCGCGGGAAATGACGGATAGCCTTGCGGCAGATAGGTGCTCTGGCCGTGGATCTCCCAGCGATCGGATTCCGTGTCGAAAAGAGAGCTTTTCGGGTTGTAGCTCGGCAGGCCCGGCCAATCGACCTTGCGATTGAGGCCGAGGCGGATGGCGTGCATGTCCAACGTCGATGCGTAGTTCACGCCCGACGGAAAGCTCACCGCCGCGCGGTCGAAACCCTGATAGAGATATTCGAGCCGTGCCGTCCAGTGCGGCGCAAACCCGTATTCGAGGCCGGCTCCAGCCGCCCAACCGAGTCTCGTGTGCAGTCGCCTGTCCTCGACGTCGTTGATGGGCGTTGAGAGAAAGCGCTCGCCGGCAAAGGCGAGCCCGCCGGTCGCGTAAAGGAGCCCGTTGCCGCTGGTGTAGCCAAGCCGCGCGCGCAGGCTCGCGACATAGTCCCAGCGCTCCTCCGCGCTCGACAGCCCGGTCGCAGCCGATGACACGACGTGATTGGAGGGCAGGTAGTTCGGAAACGAGATGTCGCCTTCGACGCCGAGCAGGACCCCCGAGCTGAGGCGCCAATTGTAGCCGGCCTGGACGCCCCCGGTCATGCCGTTGAACACGTGGTTGTCGGTCGCGACCGTGGGATCGGCGAGCGTGGCCGAGGACGTGCCGCGGGTGAATCCGGTGTGCATGCCGATATAGAGTCCGGCCCAGTCGTAGACCGCTTTCAAGGCGGGGGCCTTCAGCACCAGATCAGCCGCCTGGCCGGCGGCGGGAAAAGCCAGCGCGCCCCAGGCAATCGCCGCAGCCGTCCGCAAGGACCTGTAACGGTGACCTCTCAACGTCAAAACGCACGCCCCCAAACGCAAGTCTATTCCACCCGCCGCAGTATCCCTGCCGATTCGCGGGGGCCCTGTCATCAAGCCTCGATCGTCCACGCGAACCGATGCTACTTAGCCCCAAGTTCCCACGGCTACCGCAGCCTTATTGCAATCCATTCGCAACTGCAAAATGTGGGGATTGTTGCAAGTGGATGCTTCGCACTGCTTTGTGACGGGAGTGCAACAACGGCTCCGGCGCAGGAAATGGATGACCCCGCCCGGGGGGACAGCCGGACGGGGTCGGGGGCACGACACGGGGTGGATGAGGCGCCCGTGTCGGACGCAGGATCCACGTGAGATCGGCCTCAGATACTCAGATCAGTAGCAGGTACGAACGCGGCCGACGTACTGGCCGAAGGCGTTGTATTGGGCGACCCAGCCGCAGCGATGATAGCCGTAGTAATAGGGGTCGTTGCTGGCAGCCATCGCGGAGCCGACGACGGCGGCGGTGGCGAGGCCGGCACCCATACCCCAGACCCAGGCGGGCTGCTTGGCTTCAGCCGAGGAGGTGGTGGACACGATGCTGCCGGCGACGGCGAGGGCAGCGAAGGCGACGGCGGCAATCTTGGTCCTGGTCGACATGAGAACTCCATCCGGATTGAGGCGGTCCGTTGTGGCCCGCGTGCCCAATTGGACGGAGCCTCTTCGCGTCCGGTTCGAATCCGGCGGATGAGGCGCTGGTGCGCGCCCTTTTCCCGAACGAATCCAGATGGATGTGAGCTAACCGAGGGGGCCTTTGGCCAGCCTGTTCACGTCGAAGTTATCGACCTCGCCGAGCAGCTCGCAAAAGCCCGTCGCGCCCTGATCGATCAGCTGCTCGCCTTTCTCGGCCACCGCCAGCGTCGCATTGCCGACTGCACCGCTGGCGTTCAGATCCTGCGCCTGCCAGGCGAACGGCGCCGGACGCTGGGTCGACAGCCAGCGATACTGCCGCTCCATCGCGATGCTGCTTGCGGGAAAATCCGCGATCGCGCTCTTGCGCACCTGGTCGGGATAGCGCGCCAGCATGATCGAGGTCTCGACCGCGCCGCCGTGAATGCCGTGGCGTACTTCATCGGCCGGGAACAGCTTGTCGGCGCCGGAGAGCCGCGACCACGACGTCGTCACCACGAACAGCTTCCGATGCGCGCGAAGATCCTGCGCCACCAGCATCATGGCCGCGCTGTTGCCGCCATGGCTGGTGACGATGACGAGCTTCTTTACGCCGCGGCGTGCGACGTCCTCGCCGATCCCCGTCCATTTCTTCAGCGCGGTTTCGGTCGGCAGCGTCTGCGTCCCCGGAAAGTCGATATGCTCGGTGGAGATCCCGATTGTCTCGACCGGCAGGAAACAGGCCGGAACGGACGCCGGCAACAACTCGCGTACGCGCGCCAGATAGGCGTCCGCGATCAGCACGTCGGTTGTCACAGGCAGATGCGGGCCGTGCTGCTCCGTCGCAGCCAGCGGCAGCACCGCGATCCATCGCGACACATCCGCGGGGCTCGCATGAGCCCAGTCGATGTCGATCCAGTCGCGAGGCGGCGTCATCAAGGTTTCCCTGCCTGAATTTGTCACGTAATTTGGGGTATGAGGGGACGCGGGCCCGGCCGGCTCGCGTCCCCTGGCGTCATGCGGTTCTATCGCGTCGCGTTCATATCGGCCAGCCACGATCGACGGAGTGCCATCATGACCCCCTCTCATTTGCGGCGAGCGCTAACGGCGGGCCTGATCGCCGCTCTGGTCGCTCTTGCACCGGCCCGCGCCGAGACGCTGGACAAGGTCACCTTCGGCACCAACTGGGTCGCCGAGGCCGAGCATGGCGGCTTCTTCCAGGCGGTCGCCGACGGCACCTACAAGAAATACGGGCTTGACGTCACTATCGTCCCGGGCGGCCCCAACGAGAACAACCGCATGCTGCTGATCGCGGGCAAGATCGATTTCTTCATGGCCGCGAACACGCTGATGTCGTTCGACGCGGTCACCAACAACGTGCCTGTCGTCACCATCGCCGCGATTTTCCAGAAGGATCCGCAGGTGATGCTGACGCATCCGGACGCGAAGGTCGGCAAGATCGAGGACCTCAAGCCGCTGACGCTGTTCGTCTCCAAGGAGGGCATGACCAGCTACTTCCAGTGGCTGAAATCCGAATACGGTTTCGGCGAGAAGAACGTTCGTCCCTACAATTTCAATCCGCAGCCCTTCATCGCCAATCCCAAGAGCGCGATGCAGGGCTACGTCACCTCCGAGCCTTTCGCGGTCGAGAAGGCGGCCGGCTTCAAGCCCAACGTGCTGCTGCTTGCGGATTACGGCTTCAACACCTATTCGACCCTGATCGAGACGCGCCGTGACATCGTCGAGAAGAAGCCCGACCTGGTCCAGCGCTTCGTCGATGCTTCCATGATCGGCTGGTACAACTACCTTTACCGCGATAACTCCGCCGGCAATGCCATGATCAAGAAGCTCAATCCGGAGATGACCGACGATCTGCTCGCCTATTCCGTCGCCAAGATGAAGGAGCACGGCATCGTCGATTCCGGCGACAGCCTGAAGAACGGCATCGGCGCGATGAGCGACGAGCGCTATACTTCCTTCTTCAACAAGATGGTGAAGGCCGGCGTCGTGAAGGCGGACCTCGACTTCCGCAAATCCTATACGCTGCGCTTCGTCAACAAGGGCGTCGGCGTCGAGCTGCGCCCCAACAAGCCGTAGCGCATGCCGGGACCAATCCACGGTGTAGCGGCGTCGCCCACCTCTGCCCGATGGGGAGAGGTCAAAGACGCGGCGCGACCGAGCTCCACAACGGCCGCCCATCAATGATGGCGAATCCGACGCCACCCACCGTCGAGGCCAAGCTGACGGCTCTCGCCGTCAGCCTGCGCGGCGTGACGAAAGCCTATGACAACGGCGTAATGGCGCTCGGCCCCCTCGACCTTGCCGTGCGCAAGGGCGACTTCATCTCGCTGCTGGGGCCGTCCGGCTGCGGCAAGTCGACGGCCCTGCGCATCATCGCAGGCCTCACTGCGGCGTCTTCAGGCACGGTGCGGGTGGCGCGGCCGGAGGGCGAGATGCAGCCGGGCCACGGCATCGGATTCGTGTTTCAGGAGCCGACCCTGATGCCCTGGACCAGCGTGCGCGAGAACGTGAGGCTGCCTCTGAGGCTTGGTCGGATTCCGAAGGCGGAGGCATGCGCGCGTGCCGACGCGGCGCTCGCCAGCGTCGGGCTGGCCGATTTCGCCGACGCCTATCCGCGCGAGCTCTCCGGCGGCATGAAGATGCGGGTGTCGCTCGCGCGCGCGCTCGTCACTGATCCCGACATTCTGCTGATGGACGAGCCGTTCGCGGCGCTCGACGAGATCACGCGCTTCCGCCTCAACAACGATCTGCTGGCGCTATGGCGAGCGCTCGGCAAGACCGTCATCTTCGTCACCCATTCGGTGTTCGAATCCGTCTACCTGTCACAGCGCGTCATCGTGATGACCGCGCGGCCCGGCCGGATCCAGGCCGACATCCGCATCGAGACCGTCGAGCCGCGAGCCGAGGAGTTTCGCACCTCGGCCGCCTATTCGGACTATTGCCGAAGAGTGTCGGCTGCGCTGGCGCCATCCTATGCGGGACGGTCGACGCTATGACCGCGCAAGCTGCCGTCACCGCAAAACCGTCCGGCGCACGACGCGCGATGCGTTTCGTGCTTCCCCTCATCGTGTTCGCGGCGGGGCTCATCGCCTGGGAGCTGCTGGTCCGCCTCAAGGGGATCCCGCCCTATGTGTTGCCGGCGCCGTCTGTCATCGTCCTGACGCTGATAAAGGACTGGGCCGTGCTTTCGCAATCGCTGGCCACCACGCTGCTGACCACGCTGGAGGGTTTTGTCGCCGCCAGCATCGGCGGGATTGCGCTGGCGCTGCTGTTCAACCAATCGAAATGGGTGGAGTACTCGCTGTTCCCCTATGCAGTCGTGCTTCAGGTGACGCCCGTCATCGCGATTGCGCCACTGCTTCTGATCTATCTCGAGCAGCAGACTGCGGTCGTGGTGTGCGCCTTCATCGTTGCCTTCTTTCCGGTGCTGTCCAACACCACGCTCGGGCTGAATTCGGTCGATCGCAACCTCGCCGGCCTGTTCCAGCTCTATGGCGCCTCGCCGCAGCAGACCCTGCGCTTTCTCAAGCTGCCCGCGGCCTTGCCCTACATTCTTGGCGGCCTGCGCATCGCCGGCGGCCTGTCGCTGATCGGCGCGGTCGTCGCCGAGATCGCGGCGGGAACTGCGGGCGCCGGCTCCGGGCTCGCCTACAGGATCGCGGAATCGGGATATCGCCTGAACATACCCCGCATGTTCGCGGCGCTGCTTCTGTTGTCGCTCGCCGGGATTGTCATCTATGGGGTGCTGGCGCTAGTTTCGCACCTCGTTTTGCGGCGCTGGCATGAGAGCGCGCTTGGAAAGGAAGACTGATGACCGCCGGTTCGATTTCGTCCGAGAAGATCGACCTTCTGATCTATGGGCCGGTGCGGCCGATCCTAGAAAACGGCTTCTCCGATCATTTCGTCGTGCACAAGGCGGAGACGCGCGGCGATCTCGAGCGGCTGACGCCGGCGGTCCGCGACAAGATCCGCGGTGTCGCGGTGACCTATCACACCGTGCGCGCCGACAGGGATTCGCTGTCGCAGCTGCCCAAGCTGGAAATGGTGGCGAGCTTTGGTGTCGGCTATGACCATGTCGATGCCAAATATGCGGCCGAACACGACATCATCGTCACCAACACGCCCGACGTGCTGACCGAGGAGGTCGCCGACGTTGCGATGGGCCTCTTGATCGCCACCCTGCGCGAGTTCATCAAGGCCGACCGCTATGTCCGCTCCGGGCTCTGGCAGACCCAGAACTATCCGCTGAGCGTCGGTTCGCTGCGCGACCGCAAGGTGGGCATCGTCGGCATGGGCCGGATCGGCCAGGCCATCGCGCGCCGGCTCGATGCCTCGCTGGTGCCGGTGGTCTATCACTCCCGCAATCCGTCCAAGGACGTTTCCTACAAGCACTATCCCGATCTGATCGAGATGGCGAAGGCGGTGGACACGTTGATGGTGATCGTGCCCGGCGGCGCCTCGACCAACAAGATGATCAATGCCGAGGTGCTGAAGGCGCTCGGCCCGCGCGGCGTGCTGATCAACGTCGCGCGCGGCTCGGTGGTCGATGAGCCGGCGCTGATCCAGGCGCTGAAATCCGGCACCATTCTCGCCGCCGGCCTCGACGTGTTCGCGGCCGAGCCGAACGTGCCGGACGAGCTCAAGTCCATGCAGAACGTCGTGCTGCTGCCGCATATCGGCTCGGCCTCGGTGGTGACGCGCAACGCGATGGACCAGCTCGTGGTCGACAACCTCAAGGCCTGGTTCGCCGGCAAGGCGCCGTTGACGCCGGTCGCGGAAACGCCGGTCAAGGGGCGCTGATGACCGCGCCTCGGCTCCTCGCATTCGCCATCATGGCATGTGCAGCCGCGGTGGGTTCTGCGCGTGCGCAGGATGCGACGAGCCTGAAGAAGCAGATGCCGGGTCAGTGGGAGCTCTCGACCACCGAGCGCAGCAAGACCTGCGTCGTCACGCTGAAGGGTGATGCCGCTGGCCAGGGCTTAAAGCTGGAGCTCGAGCCGGCCTGCAAGACGGCGCTGCCCTTCACCAAGGACATCGTCGCCTGGAGCGTCAGGGGACTCGACATCGTCCGCCTGCAGGATGCGGCCGGCGAGGCCGTCATCGACTTCACCGAGGTCGAGGCCGGCATCTTCGAGGGCTTGCGGCAGGGCGAAGGCGTCTACATCCTGCAGGATCTCGCCGCCGCGCGTTCCATGGCGAAGTCGATGGACCAGATGATCGGCGACTGGTCGATGGTGCGCGGCAACGGCCAGCCGGTCTGCGGGCTGACGCTGACCAACACCGAAGCGGACCCGGACAATTTCCAGGTCTTCCTCAAGCCGAGATGCGACGCGGCGGTTGCGCAGTTCAATCCGACGCAATGGCGCCTCGAGCGCGGCCAGATCATCCTGATGTCGAAATCGGGTGAGGCCTGGCAATTCGAGGCCGACGATCACGCCCAATGGCGTCGTGTCCCCGACACCGCCGATCCCCTGATCATGCTGCGGCAGTAGGCGGCGGCTGATAACGTTGATGCCGTGCCGCGTTTGGTCGGGTCCCGACGGGGACGAACTCGGATGGGCCGAAGATCGCCTGCCAAGGCAATTCCCGTTCGAACTTTTCTCGCATCTGGAGAGACCAAGACGGGAATCGCTCAAATTCGATCGGGCTTTGACATGAAACTGTTTGCCCTGGCCTTCTCGTGTCTTCTGCTTTTCGCGGTGTCCGCCAGCGCGAATGACACCCGCACCTTCAATGCGATGGTCGCATTGGCCAATCGCGGAGATTCCGAGGCGCAATATCATGTGGGCATGATGTACAACAACGGCATCGGCACGCAGCAGGATCGCAGTCGGGCCTTCGAGTGGTTTCAGAAATCGGCCGCCGCCAACGACCCCCTCGGTGCCTACAAGCTCGGCTGCTACTATGACGGACAAGGCGCAGGCATCATCACAACCGACGCGGATCAAGCACTGAAGTACAAGCTCGTTGCCGCCAATGCGGGTTATGCGCGTGCCCAGCACGATGTCGCTCTCACATATGACCGGCGAGGCAATCCGGAAGAAGCGCTGAAATGGTGGAAGCTGGCGGGCGATCAGGGGCTTCCCGAGGCTCTCTTCAGCCTGTCCCGCGCCTATTCGGCCGGAAAGGGAACGCCGAGAGATTTGTCACTGTCGTATGCCTATTTCAAGCTCTCGAAGGTGGCGCCGGCGAAGAACGTGAACGAGATGGCTTCCATGTTGTCCAAGCCCGAGCTCGAGAAAGCCGAGAAACTCGCTGCCGCATGGAAGCCGCGACCGACCGCCCTGACGCTCAAGGCATTCGCCGGCATCACAGCCGCGGAAGACCATTTGAAAGCCGCCAGGAACCAAGTGTTCTGATTTGGCCTAAATCAACCGCATTCCACGCAA
Source organism: Bradyrhizobium sp. in8p8 (assembly GCF_000426845.1). Classification (GTDB taxonomy): domain Bacteria; phylum Pseudomonadota; class Alphaproteobacteria; order Rhizobiales; family Xanthobacteraceae; genus Bradyrhizobium; species Bradyrhizobium japonicum_C. The sequence goes on from NZ_AUGD01000004.1 coordinate 153,667, forward strand.
GCTCGCGTGGCCATTCTTGCCCACGATGATGTGGTCGTGCACGGCAATGCCGAGCGGCTTGGCGATGTCGATGATGGCCTTCGTCATCTGGATGTCGGCCTGCGACGGCGAGGGATCGCCGCTTGGATGGTTATGCACCAGGATCAGCGCGGTCGCGGAGAGCTCCAGCGCGCGCTTGATCACCTCGCGCGGATAGACCGGCGTGTGGTCGACGGTGCCGGTCTGCTGCACCTCGTCGGCAATCAGCTGGTTGCGCTTGTCGAGGAAGAGCAGGCGGAATTGCTCCTTGTCGGCAAAGGCCATGCTGGTGCGGCAATAATCGATCACCTCGTTCCAGGACGACAGCGCGTTGCGGCTGTTGACGCCGCCCTTGGCGATGCGGTGCGCCGCCGCGGCGATCAGCTTGAGCTGGTTGACCGCGGCCTCTCCGACGCCGTGGACCTCGCGCAAGCGCGCCACCGGGGCATGGACGACCTCGGCGAACGAGCCGAACGTCTTGATCAGCGATTTCGCCAGCGGCTTGGTGTCGCGCCGCGGCAGCGCCGGAAACAGCGCCATCTCCAGCAGCTCGTAGTCGCTGAGGGCATCCGCGCCCGCGCTGTAGAAGCGCTCGCGCAGCCGCTCGCGATGGCCGTGATAGTGCGGCGCCTCGGCGGATGGATTGTCTGGCTGGTCGGTCTTGCGGGGCATCGGCGCAAGGATGCCGCGCCGGGCGGTTTTTGCAACTCTGAAGTGCTGCGCGACGTCCGGCGGCGGCGAGAAATCAGGCGCCGCGCGAACACGGAGCCTTTCGCATTCACGGCTTGCGGCGCGATCAGGCCTTGACGGCGGCGAAGGCGTAGCCGTTGCCGTCCTTGGCCAGCGTGCCGACGTTCGGAAAGCCGAAATGATAGCCGGCGATCATCCCCTTTTCGGCGATTACGCGGTCGAAGAAGGCGCGCCGCGTGGCTTCCGCCTTCGGCCCGTCGCTGTCGAAGCCGGAGAACCAGCCGGGGTTCTTGACGAACAGCTGATAGATGCCGGTGACGTCGCTCTGGATGAAGAGCTGCTGCCCGCCGGAGGCCACCAGGAAGGACATGTGGCCGATCGTGTGACCCGGCGTGGCGATGGCCTTGACGCCGGGCGCGAGGTCGGCGCCGTCGCCATACTGCTTGATGTTCTTCCAGGTCGGGAAGGTCGCCTGAATCCGCTTGACGTGGGGGCGATTGGCCTCGGGCACTTTCTCCACCAGGGCCGCATCGGTCCAGAACTTGTACTCCACTTCGGGCATCATGATTTCCGCGTTCGGAAATACCTGCGCGTCGGTTTCCTTCACCCACAGGCCCGAAATGTGATCCGGATGGAAATGCGAGATGACCACCGTCGATACCGTCGCCGGATCGAGTCCGGCAGCCTTCATGTTGCTCGCAAGCTTGCCGACGCTGGCGGGGCCGTTGCCGCCGAAACCGGCGTCGAACAGCACGACCTTGCCGCCGGTACGGATGGCGGTGACCGTAAAGGGGTTGTCGATCTTGTCGGGCCCGATGCCGGCTGCGGTCAGCGCCTTCTTGACCTCGTCGAGCCCGGCATTCTTGACCATGCCCTCGGTCACCGGCCGTTCGATCGAGCCTTCATGGAGGCTGAACACCTCGATGTCGCCGACCTTGTATTTGAGGCTGTCGGCGGCGCGCTGTGCAGAAGCGGCTCCGATGAAAGACACTGGTCCGTTGAGGCCGAAGACCAGTGCCGCCCCGGTGCTTCCGAGGACCAGATCCCGGCGTGAAATCTCGAACATTGTGGTGCTCCCTTTGAGTGAATCCTCGGGCGGCGCTTTTCATGGGTTGAATGCGCCCGCCATGGTTCGACACCGGGATGCGTGGCCTATTCCATGGCGATTGTCGTGCAGGGAACGGCAAGATGACGCAGTCAGGCTGCGGTCTTGAGAACAATTTGCAACAAAGAGCGTGCGCTTACGCTGCCGCCCACAGCTTCTCGCCGTGCCGCTCCGACAGCGTGAAGATCTCCACGCCCGTCGCCGTGACGCCGACCGAGTGCTCGAACTGCGCCGACAGCGAGCGGTCGCGGGTGACCGCGGTCCAGCCGTCGGAGAGGATCTTCACATGCGGCTTGCCGAGATTGATCATCGGCTCGATCGTGAAGAACATGCCGGGCTTGAGCTGAACGCCCTCGCCGGGCCGGCCGACATGGATGATGTTCGGCTCGTCGTGGAACATGCGCCCGAGGCCATGGCCGCAGAAGTCGCGCACCACGCTCATGCCCTGCGGCTCGACGAAGCTCTGGATGGCATGGCCGATGTCGCCGGTGGTGGCGCCGGGCTTCACCGCGGCGATGCCGCGCATCATCGCTTCATAGGTGACCTCGATCAGCCGCTCGGCCTTGCGCGCGATCGGGCCGATCGCATACATCCGGCTGGAATCGCCATACCACCCGTCGACGATGAAGGTGACGTCGATGTTGACGATGTCGCCTTCCTTCAGCGGACGGTCGCCGGGCATGCCGTGGCAGACCACGTGATTGAGGGAGGTGCAGGTGGAGTAGCGATAGCCGCGATACATCAACGTCGCCGGATAGGCGCCGTGGCTGAAGGCGAAGTCGCGGACGAATTCGTCGATCTTCGAGGTCGGCACGCCCGGCCCGACGATGTCAGTGAGCTCGTCGAGGCATTTTGCCACCAGCGCCCCCGCCTTGCGCATGCCTGCAAAGGCGTTCGGCCCATGCAGCTTGATCTGTCCGGTCTTGCGCAGGGATGTATCGGTGGCTTCGACGTAGCTCATGCGTGTCAGGTCTTCCGGGTCTTATCTCGATTCGGTGGAAAGGCTTGATTTCAGGCCCCAATCTAATGATTGGCGGCCTTCATGCAAGCCAAGGCAGGGCGTTTTCGAGCGAAGTGGCGACCGGTTCGCGCGAAGAAAACGCGTCAAAACAGGGGCCTTGCCGGCCCGGGGGGGCGAAAGCAGCCTAATCCGGGACTTCCACGGTGGTTTCCACCGGCAGGACGCCGCCGCGGATGCGGATTTCGCGGACGGGGTAGGGAACCCGGATGCCTTCGCGCTTGAACGCGTCCCACAGCGCCAGCATCACGTCGCTCTTGACGGTGTCCATGCCGTCGGGATCCGCAAGCCACAAGGTCAGCGAGAACTTCATCCCGGCCTCCGCAAACTCGGTCAGGATACAGTTCGGCGGCTTGCCCTTCTGGGCGCGTGGATGAGCGGCGGCGATCTCGGCCGCGAGCTTGCAGACCAGCTTCGGATCGGCGTCGTAATTGGTGCCGAAGGCGATCTTCACCAGCGTGTTCTTGTCGGTGTAGGTCCAGTTGACGACCTTCTGCGTCACCAGATCCTCGTTCGGGACCAGGAACTCGCGGCCGTCGCCGGCGGCGACGGAGATGTATCGCGTCTTCATCGCGCTGATGCGACCGGTATTGTCGCCGATGGTGACGAGATCGCCGGGCTTCACCGACTTGTCGGCGAGCAGGATGATGCCCGAGATGAAATTGGCGACGATCTTCTGCAGGCCGATACCGATGCCGACGCCGACCGCGCCGGAGAACACCGCGAGCGCCGACAGATCGATGCCGACGGCGCCGAGCGCAATGACGATTGCGACGGCCAGAAGCCCGATGCGGATGATCTTCATCAGCAGCACCTGCACCGACGGCGTCAGGTCGGTGGTCGCGTTGATGCGGCTCTCGGCGAAATTGCTCGCGATATTCGTGAGCCAGAGCGCGATGAGGAGGAGGGCGCCGGCCTTGATCGCCAGGAGCGGGGTCAACCTGAGACCGCCGAGCACGATCGCGAAGGAATCAAGCAGGTCGACGGTCGCATCGAGCTGACCGACGATGGAGAGCGCCGCGACCAGCCACGCCGTGACCGACACCACCTTGACGATGAAGGCGTTGCGCAGCACCGAGGTGACGAGCCGGATTACCAGCCAGGCGAAGCCCAGCTTGGCTGCGACCATCAGGAGATAGCTGCGGCTTGGCCAGGTCGCATGGTACATCACGACCCGCGAGATGATCACGAGCAACGTGAACACCGCCGTGGAGGCGCTGGCGATCATCACCCGCGCGAAGTGCCGGAGCGGCAGCGGCCACCGCATCGCCAGCGAGGTCATGTCGAGACGGCTGCGAATGGCGGCTTCGGCCGCATAGGCGATACCGGCCGCGGCCAGGATGAGACCGAATTGCAGGTAGAACCAGGGTGAGGAGATTTCCGCTCCGACGCTGCGTGCGGTCGTCTGCACGAACTCCATGAAGTCTTTGAGGTCCATGTCCGTCGGTCTCGTCAGGGAAGCGGAGGAGGGATTGATGCGAGGGGGCCGGAGAATCCCACAAGGGGCACGGCCGAGCCATCGATACACCGCCAAGTGAAGCGCGTTAAGGCCGTAAAAACCTGGCAGATTGCCGCGAGCCGCAGAAAATGGGTTGGCGCGAGAGTCCACCGACGATATGGATGCAATTCCAGCGAATTTTGCCCGGAAGGTGGATGGCTTCCCTCGATTCCGTCAGTCTCGCCATATTGCTCGGCTCCGTCCTCGTCATGGCCGGCATCCTGTCCAGCCTGCTTGCGCTGCGCTTCGGCGCGCCCCTGCTGCTGGTCTTCCTTGCGATCGGCATGCTCGCCGGCGATTCCGGCCCGGGGCAGCTCCAGTTCGACGACGTCCGCACCACCTATTTGGTCGGCTCGGTCGCGCTGGCCCTGATCCTGTTCGACGGCGGCTTGCGGACGCGCTTTGCCAGCATCCGCACCGTGCTGGCACCCTCGGTGGCGCTGGCGACCATCGGCGTGCTGCTGACCGCTTTGATCACGGCACCCTTCGCGAAGTATGCGCTCGACCTCAACTGGTCGGAATCGCTGCTGGTCGGCGCCGTGGTGGCCTCGACCGACGCGGCCGCCGTGTTCCTGCTGGTGCACACCCAGGGCCTGCGCCTGCGCCCGCGCGTCGGCGCGACGCTGGAGGTGGAATCCGGCACAAACGATCCGTTCGCGATCTTCCTCACGCTGATGCTGGTGGAATACATCTCGCTGGGCTCGAGCTCGCCCGGCCATGTGCTGATGGAGTTCGTCCTGGAGGCGGTGCTGGGCGCCATCGTCGGCATCATCGGCGGTCGCCTCGTCGTGATGGCGCTCAACAAGGTCGCCTTGCCGCAGGGGCTGCATGCGCCGTTCGTGGCCACGGCAGCGCTCGTCATCTTCGGCGGCTCGCAGATCATGCACGCCTCCGGCTTTCTCGCGGTCTATCTTGCCGGCATCATCATAGGCAACCGGCCGACGCGCGCGCATAATTCGGTGGTGACCTTCCTCGATGCCGCAACCTGGCTGGCGCAGATCGTCATGTTCGTGCTGCTCGGCCTTTTGGTCTCGCCGAGCCGGCTCGGCACCAGCATATTGCCGGCGGTCGCCGTCGCGCTCGTCCTGATGCTGGTGGCGCGGCCGCTCGCGGTGTTCCTGTGCCTTGCACCGTTCCGCTTCAACTGGCGCGAAAGGATATTCATCGCCTGGACGGGCCTGCGCGGCGCCGTCGCGATCTTCCTGGCGTCGATCCCCATGCTGGTCGGCCTGTCCAAGGCCTATCTTTATTTCGACGTCGCCTTCGTGGTCGTCATCATCTCGCTGTTGCTGCAGGGCTGGACCCTGGCGGCCGCCGCGCGCAAGCTGCACGTGGCACTGCCGCGCGTCGAGCGCGGCCCGCGCCGCGTCGAGCTGGACCTGCCGGGCCAGCTCGAGCAGCAGCTCGTCGGCTATCCGGTGCGGCCCAAGAGCCTGTATTTCCGCCGCGGCCTGATCCCGTCCTGGTCCAAGCCGACGCTGGTGATCCGCAACGAGCACATCCTGACGCCGACGGAAGCCGACCCGGTCGCGCCCGGCGACTACATCTATCTGCTGGCACCGCCGGAAAAAGCCGAGTCGCTCGACCGGTTCTTCGTCGACATGCAGCCGAGCTCGGCGCCAGATCCGCATCTGCTCGGCGACTTCGTGGTGTCCGGCGAGCATACGCTGGCCGAGCTCGCCGAGATCTACGGCGTGATGGTGAGCGAGGATGCGAGCAAGCTCACGCTCGCCGATTATTTCGACGTGCATCTCGACCACGCGCCCAAGGAGGGCGCCGAGCTCGCCCTGGATACCATCGTCCTCGTGGCGCGCAGCATCTCCGGCGGCCGCGTCAACGTCGTCGGCCTGCGCCTGCCCGAGGAGGACGAGACTCCGCCGCCGCTGACGCGCGCGCAAGCGCTGCGGAAGAAGCTCGCGGATGTGTGGGCCTCGGTGGCGGGGGTCTAGCTTTTCCTCGTCATTTGCGAGGACGTCGGGCTTACGGGGCTACGCCAGCACCTTCACGCCGCCGAGACTCGTCACCCGCCCCTGCTTCAGCATCACGATCTGCGTGGCGAGCTGGCGCAGCTCGGCGACGTCGTGGCTGACATAGACCATCGGCACGTTGGCCTCGTCGCGCAGCCGCACCAGATATGGCAGGATCTCGAGCTTGCGGCCCTCGTCGAGCGCGCCCAGCGGCTCGTCGAGCAGCAGCAGCCGTGGCTTCGACAGCAGCGCGCGCCCGAGCGCAACGCGCTGGCGCTCGCCGCCGGAGAGCTTGCCGGGGCGGCGATCCTGCAGCGCGCCGATGTCGAGGAGGTCAATGATGCGCTTGTGCTGCGCCGGATCGAAGGCAAGCCCGTTCATCCGCCGTCCGTAGTCGAGGTTCTGCGCCACGCTCAGATGCGGAAACAGCCGCGCATCCTGGAACACATAGCCGATGCGGCGGCGGTATGTGGGCACGTGAATGCCGGCCGCGGTGTCGTCCACCGTCTCGCCGTCGATCACGATGGTGCCGCGATCCGGCCGCAACAGCCCCGCGATCATGTTGACCAGCGATGTCTTGCCGGCACCGGAGGCGCCGAACAGGCCGATGACGCGCCCTTCGCTGCTGAAGGATGCATGCAGCGAGAAGTCGCCGAGCTGCTTTTCGATGTCGACCCGCAGCATGGTCAATTCCCGTGCAGGCGCTGCGTGGCGCGGCGGGCGAACCACTCGGCGGCGATGAGTGCACCGAGCGCCAGCACGATCGAGACGATCACCAGCCGTCCCGCAGCGGCATCGCCGTCCGGCGTCTGGATCAGCGAATAGATCGCCGAGGAGATCGTCTGCGTCTCGCCGGGGATATTGGAGACGAAGGTGATGGTCGCGCCGAACTCGCCGATCGCTTTGGCGAAGCCCAGCACCATGCCGGCGAGCACGCCGGGCAGCGCCAGCGGCAACGTCACCGTGAGGAACACTTTCCACGGCGCCGCGCCAAGCGTCTCTGCCGCCTGCTCGAGCCGTCGGTCGATCGCCTCGATCGACAGCCGCATCGGGCGCACCAGCAGCGGAAACGACATCACGCCGCAGGCGAGCGCCGCGCCGGTCCAGCGGAACGAGAACACGATGCCGAGATGGTCGGCGAGGAAGCCGCCAACGAGGCCGCGGCGGCCGAACGTCAGCAGGAGCAGATAGCCGGTCACGACCGGCGGCAGCACCAGAGGCAGATGAACGAGGGCATCGAGCAGCGACTTGCCCCAGAAGTCACGCCGCGCCAGCAGCCACGCCAGCGCAATGCCGAATGGCGTCGCCACCAGCGTTGCGATGATGGCGACCCTGAGCGAGAGCAGGATCGCCGTCCATTCGGCGGGAGAAATCTCGGTCATCGAGCCCCAGCTATCACGTCGCAAGACCTAAGTTACGGGACTGATCAGGAACTTGAAGCCGTACTTCTCAAAAATGGACTTGGCCGCCGTGGAGCGCAGGAAGGTCAGATAGCCGCTGGTCTCGGACTTTGCCGTGGTGGTTGCGGCGACCGGATAGATGATCGCGGGATGCGAATCCGCCGGAAAGGTGCCGACGACCTTCACGCCCGGCTCGACCTTGGCGTCGGTGGAATAGACGATCCCGAGCGCGGCCTCGCCGCGTGCGACCAGCGTCAGCGCGGCGCGCACGCTCTCTGCCATCGCGAATTTCGGCTCCGCGGCCTGCCAGGCGCCGAGCCTTTCAAGCGCAGCCTTGGCATATTTGCCGGCAGGTACAGATTTGACGTCGCCCGTCGCGATCCTGCCGTCGCCGGCGAGCCTGGCGAGATCGAAGCCTTGCGCGACAGTCACGTTGTCGATCCTGGAATCCTTGGGCGCGATCAGCACGATGCTGTTGCCGAGCAGGTTGACTCTGGAAGGCTCGTTGATGGTCTTTTTGGAGATCGCGTAGTCCATCCAGTCGGTGTCGGCGGACACGAACACGTCGGCCGGCGCGCCCTGCTCGATCTGCTTGGCGAGCACCGAGCTTGCGGCATAGCTGACCGAGAACTTGACACCGGTCCTGGCGGTATAGGCCGCGTCGATCTCGTCCAGCGCGTTCTTCATGGAGGCCGCGGCGAACACGGTGATGGTCTTGTCCTCGGCGACCGCAGGTGAGAGGGGTGCGGTGGCAAGGATCACGAAGGCGGCGAGAAGCCGGGACAGACGAAACATGGATGCGCTCCGTGCGAGCTCGCGCGCGCAGGAGGCGCGCAATCTGGCGTTGGTTGGGTCAGATGCGACGGGCGGACGCGCTGTTCCACGTGGCCTTGCGACGGCTTACGACCGGCAGGGATATCGCAATTGCGAAGATAGCAGGCCAGGTCGGAAGGTCAAACCTGGTGCGTCATCCCGGGCTCGCTTCGCGCCCCCGGGACGACAGCGATGGGCGAGGCGGCAGCTTGCCTTCCGCCGCAACCTTACCGCTTCGCATCGCCGGCGTGCAGCACCGCTTTGCAGGCCGCCGGCATCTGGGCCAGCGTCATCGGCGGCTTCGGCTTTGGCGGCTCCGGCGGCGGCTTGGGGTGCAGCACCGCGTCGGAAAACCAATAGGCGAGATCCGCGGGCTTGCAGCCTTCGTCCTCGGCCTGTGACGGCTGGCCCTCGCATGCGCCGGCACCGGCAGGGCAGCGCATGCGGATGTGGAAGTGATAGTCGTGGCCCCACCAGGGGCGGATCTTCGACAGCCATGCGCGATCACCCTTGGCCTCGCGGCACACCGCCTTCTTGATCGCGGCGTTGACGAAGATGCGCTGCACCGCGGGCTCCCGCGCCGCATCGCGCAACACCAGCACATGGCCCGGCGTGAACACCTTGGGATCGACGTCGAGCCGGTCGGGCCGCACCATCATCACGGCCGACATCTCCTCCCGCTCCTCGCGCGAGAGCCGGCGGTTCGGCATCGGCGTCAGCCAGATGTCGGCATCGAGGCCGATCTGGTGGCTGGCATGGCCCGAAAGCGCCGGCCCGCCGCGCGGCTGGGCGATGTCGCCGACCAGGATGCCCGGCCATCCCGCATCCCTGTGGGCCTTCGCCGCGAGCCGCTTGATCAGCGCGATCATGTCCGGGTGGCCGTAGCTGCGGTTGCGCGACAGGCGCATCACCTGCCAATGCTCGCCGCTGACCGGAATCGGCTCCGCGCCGCCGATGCAGCCCCTGGTATAGGAGCCGATGACATGGGCCGGCCCCTTCGACGGCAGCAGCTTTCGCGCGAACAGCTCCTTGGCGGCGAGATCGGGGTCGTTCGGATTGGCGAGCGGCGGCAGCGGCTTCGGGGTGACGCTGCCCTTGTCCTGGGCCAGCGCGCCGCCGGTGCCCGGGAGAGCCAATGCAAGCAGGAGGAGGGTGATGCTGCGGCGACTCATGCTGTCGTCCTTATAACGCAATTGCCGCATCAGGGTTAAGAACTCAGGCTTCTGTTCCGGCCGCAGGCTCGCGGCGCAGGAGCTCAGTCAAACCGCGCCTCGAACTGCCGTTTCTTAACTGTGCAATAACCTTGTCCCGTATTGACCAAAATACGTGCGCGGCGGGCGGAATAACTGCGGCCTGGCATGCAATCGCGTGCGATTTCGGAACTGATTCAGGTGCGCGCGCAATTTTGCGCCAGATCGATCCCTGATTGCGGCGCTGAACCCATTTTGACGGTGCCTGCCGTCGCAGCCGCGCCTCGCAAACAGGCAGCAAGGTCCGCCTCGCGCGGATCGCCACCGGGCAAGATTACTTTTTTTTCAGACACTTGTCTCAAGACTCGCGGCCGCCGGGCGCACTGGGACGCGTGAAGTTGAGTTTGAAATCTCGAAGAACAAGAAAGCGAACGCAAAGCGTGCTTGCAAGCGTCGGCAAAAGGGCGCGCAAGCCGCGCTTTGCGGTCGCGTCGCGAGTTCCTTCCGAGCGCAGCGAAGTGCTGCGCAGCCGTGCCGAGGCGGAAGCCGCGATCGCGGAAGCACGCAAATCCCATGAACGCCTGCGCCAGGCCATCGATATGCTGCCGCAGGGCATCGTGTTTCTCGATGCTGAAGGCCGCTACGTCCTCTGGAACAAGAAGTACGCCGAGATCTACAGCAAGACCGCCGACCTGTTTGCGGAAGGAGCGCGCCTTGAGGACACGCTGCGCATCGGCGTGGCCCGCGGCGACTATCCCGAGGCCGTCGGCAACGAGGACGAGTGGATCTCCGAGCGCCTGCAAAAGCTCTATCAGCCCGGTGCGCGCCACGAGCAGAAGCTGTCGGACGGCCGCGTCATCCTGATCGACGAGCGTCTGACCGATGACGGCGGCGTCGTCGGCCTGCGCGTCGACATTACCGAGTTGAAGCAGCGCGAGGCTTCGTTCCGCCTGCTGTTCGAGGGCAATCCCGTGCCCATGATCGTCTGCGCGCTGGACGACGAGCGCATCATCGCCGTCAACGACGCCGCGGTCGCGCACTACGGCTACAGCCGCGCCGAGTTCGAGCGGCTGAAGATCCGCTCCTTGCAGGCCTTTGACAGCGAGCCGCCCTGGACCGCCGACGTGACCGGGGAGGAGCAGGCAGGCCGCACCTGGAAGCACGTCAAGGCAGACGGCGCGCTGATCGACCTTGCGATCTATTCCCGCGAGCTGACTTATGCCGAGCGGCCCGCGGTGCTGCTCGCGCTGATGGACATCACCGAGCGCAAGCGCGCCGAGGCGCGGCTCGCCTTCATGTCCCAGCACGACGGTCTGACCGGCCTGCCCAATCGCAGCCTGCTGCGTCAGCAGGTCGACGAGATGCTGCTGCATACGCGGCGCAGCCCCGAGAAGGTCGCGCTCCTGATGCTGGGGCTCGACAGTTTCAAGGCCGTCAACGACACGCTCGGACATGCGGTCGGCGACAAGCTCCTGCGCGGCGTCGCGAAGCGGTTGCGTTCCACCCTTCGTGAGGAAGACGCGCTGGCGCGGCTCAATTCCGACGAGTTCGCGATCGTGCAAAGCGGGCTGACGCGCCCCGAGGACGCGGTGATGCTGGCCAAGCGCCTCCTGGCGGCGATCGCCGATCCCTATCTGCTCGACGGCCATTCCGTGGTCATCGGCGCCTCGATCGGCATTGCGATGGCGCCCGGCGACGGCGACGATTCCGAGAAGCTGCTCAAGAGCGCCGACATGGCGTTGTCGCGCGCCAAGCTGGACGCGCGCGGCACCTTCGCCTTCTTCGAGGCCGCGCTCGACGCCAAGGCGCAGAGCCGCCGCAAAATCGAGGTCGAGCTGCGCGATGCGATCCAGAACGACGTGCTGCGACCCTATTACCAGCCGCTGATCGACCTCCAGAGCGGCCGCATCACCGGCTTCGAGGCGTTGGTGCGCTGGCCGCATGCGGAGCGAGGCATGGTCTCGCCGGCCGAGTTCATCCCGGTCGCCGAGGACACCGGCCTGATCAATCCGCTCGGCGGGCAGATGCTGCGCCGGGCCTGCCTGGATGCCGCGGCCTGGCCCGACGACGTCCGCGTCGCGGTCAACCTGTCGCCGCTGCAGTTCCGCAGCGGCAATCTGCTCTCGGTGGTGACGGACGCGCTGAAACATTCCGGCTTGCCGCCGCGCCGGCTCGAGCTCGAGATCACCGAGACCCTGCTGTTGGAGAAGAGCGCCCAGATCCTGGCGACGCTGCATGCGCTGCGCGCGCTCGGGGTGCGCATCTCGATGGACGATTTCGGCACCGGCTATTCCAGCCTCAGCTATTTGCGAAGCTTCCCGTTCGACAAGATCAAGATCGACCAGTCCTTCGTGCGCGATCTCGGCTCCAACCGCGAAGCCCAGGCGATCATTCGCTCCATCGTCAGCCTCGGGAAGGGCTTGGGCGTCACCATCACCGCCGAGGGTGTCGAGACCGAGGCCGAGCTGAGCTGTCTCCGCGCCGAAGGCTGCCATGAGGGCCAGGGCTTCCTGTTCAGCAAGGCCCGGCCCCATGCGGAGATCGTCAGCCTGCTGGCGGCGCAGCGCGGCATCGACGGCAACGAGGACGCCGCCCTGGTGGCGTGAGCCGTTAACGCGTCCGCAAGGGAGTGCTGCACTCCCTCGCCCCTCTTTCAAGGGGCGAGGTGAAGAGATCTCAGGCTGCCCGCAGTCCGGCCAGAAACGTATCCACGCTTCGGATCAGCACCGAGGCATGTTGTCCCAGCTCGCCCGTGGCAACCATGACGTCGCCGGCCAGCGCCCGGGACTGGTCGGCGGACTGGCTGGCGCCGGCGACATTGGCCGAGACGTCCGTGGTGCCGGCCGAGGCCTGCTGCACGCTGCGGGCGATCTCCCGCGTTGCCGAGCCCTGTTCCTCGACCGCGGCGGCGATCGTGTTGGCGATGCCGCTGATCTCGCGGATGGTGTCGCTGATGCCGGAGATTGCGGTGACGCAATTTCCGGTGGCGGCCTGGATTGCGGTGACCTGGCTTGCGATCTCGTCGGTCGCCTTCGCGGTCTGGCTCGCCAGCTCCTTCACTTCGGCGGCGACCACGGCAAAGCCGCGGCCGGCTTCGCCCGCGCGGGCGGCCTCGATCGTGGCGTTGAGCGCGAGCAGGTTGGTCTGGCTGGCGATTTCGCTGATCAGCCGCAGCACGTCGCCGATGCGCTCGGCGGCGGTGGCAAGGCTCGTGACCATCTCGGTCGTCTCCGCGGCCTTGCGGACGGCGCCGCTCGCAACCTCGCTGGAATGGGTGACCTGACGGCCGATCTCGTTAACGGATGAGGCCAGCTCCTCCGTCGCTGCCGCGACGGCATTGACGCTGGCCGAGGCTTCCTCGGAGGCCGTCGCTGCGGCGGAAGCTCGCTGCGAGGTGCCGTTGACGCTGGTGGTGATCTCGCCGGCCACGCTCTGCATGCCCTCGGTCGCCTTTGCCACGGCGGCCACCACGCCCTTGACGTCGGCCTCGAAGCGGTCGGCCATCTGGCGCTGGAGTGCCTGCTTCTCGATCTCGGCCCTGGCCCTGTCCGCTTCCTGCGCCTCGCGCAGGGCGCCCGCCTCGAGCATGTTGCGGCGGAACACGTCGACCGCCTTGGCCATGGTGCCGAGTTCGTCCGTGCGTTCGCTTCCGGGAATGGTGACGCTGGTATCGCCGCTCGACAGCCGGTTCATGACCGCAGTGATCGCGGTAAGCGGCCGCGACAGGCCTCGCCCGAGCAGCAGGGCCAGCACGATCGTGACGGCAAGGATCGCAAGCGTGCCGAGGATCAGGTTGCGCTCGGCTGTGGCGAACGCGGCCTCATACTCGCTCGTGTCCTTGATGATCTCGAGCACGCCGACGGGCGCTCCCGCATAGTTCTTGATAAGTCCGGCATAGACCTCGACTGGATGACCGTCGAGCTCGGCCGCATGCCGGACCACCGAACCGTCGATTGCGTTCTTCAGCTGATCCAGCGTGGTGACGACCGTGTCGCCAAAGGTTGACGACAGCTTGTTCAGGTTCTTGCCGTCGAGCGAGTAGACTGCGAGGTCGATGCCAAAGCGCTTCTTGGCGCGGTCGACGAATTCCTTGCCGAAGGCTGCGCCGATATCAACGTTGGCAAGGCTTTTGCCGCCTCGCACGATCGGTGTCATGCCGAAGATGCCAAGCGCCTCCCGGCCGGGCTCGACGCCGACGATCTGCCGGCCGCCCTTGATCGCCTCGACCACGGTCTCCCGGCGCGCCGAGACGTCATCGCCGAACACCTTGGGAGCATGTACACGGTAAAATGCGACCGCGGGCGGAACCTGGAAGGTGATGAGTGGGATACCCTGCGCTTTCAGCGATTTGTTGGCCTCGCCGAGCAGTGCGGCCAGGCTGTCGCGGTCGCCCTTCGCTATGGCATCGCCAACCGGCGGCAGCGCCGCGATCACGGCGGAGACGGCCAGTGCCGAACGCCCTTCATAGTCGATCGCCGCAATCACGCTCTCATATTGCAGCTTGAGCTGCTGATCGAGCGCCATCCGCGTCAGCGCCCGCTGCTGGGTGATCGAGAAGCCGGAGAGGATGGCGCAGGCCACTGCCACTGTGAGTGCGATGGCGAGGATCAGGCGGGCGGCAATCGACTTGATCTTGAACATGAACAATTCCCGGGTATTTCCAAATTCTGCTTTGGTGGGAATGGTTGCAGAAATTGCTTAACAATAAGGCCGGATGGCCCCCGTGTTTTAACGGAGACGCCGTCATCCCTTTGCATGACTCGCTGCAACGGGCGCATGGTGGTTTGCCGCGAGCAAAGGCAACGCGCGCAGTCATTCCTGCAGGCGACCAGTGCAAGTCGCGGAACCGGCGTGAGCGGTCGAAGCCCGATGTTGATCCATCTGGCTGATGGGACCAGGCGATGCGTCGTTCGACGCCGGAGCATCGTTCGAACGCGAGGGCCTCGCCACCATTCCTGGATCTCAGCGACGAGGGCAACGCGGCGAGATGCTTTCTGGACCATAGCAAAGCGGCAATGTACCTTCTCCGGCGGACCATACGGCAAGACCACGTCCCGCGAGGCGATCGGGCAAGCGCGCGCCGACGGGGCGGTGCTCCGATGACGAAAGGCAGTGCGCGGGAGTGAATTGGAATTCGACCATACCGGCACCTCTGAAGGAGCGCGATCTTCGGATCGATCTCTTTCGGGGCCTTTCCCTATGGTGGATCTATATCAATCACATCCCGGAAACTTATCTCAACAGGTTCACGCCCAAGAATTTCGGCTTCAGCGATGCGGCAGAGATTCTCGTGTTTCTGTCGGGCTTGGCGTCCGGCATCGTGTACGGCGATCTGTTGCGCAGCTCCGGCTTTGCGGCGGCGAGCCTGCGCATGTTGCGGCGTTCGTTCGAAATCTATATCGCGCAGATTTTGACGGTCGTCCTGTTGCTGGCGGAAGTGTCCTACATCGCGGCATGGCAGCTCGACATGTTCGATCACGCCAACCTGGCCGTCCTGCTGCAACAGCCCGCGGAAACACTGCTGCAGGCCGCGCTGCTGCGATATACGCCGGTCAATCTGGATCCTCTGCTCCTGATGGTCATACTTCACTTCGCGCTCGTTCTCATCGTGCCGTTGACGATCGGCGCCTGGCCGCTGGCCCTGGCCGGATCCGTGGCTCTTTATGTTTGCGCCCACCTGTTCGACTGGTACATCCCGGCCTATCCAAAGGGGCAACTCTACTTCAATCCGCTGAACTGGCAGTTGCTGTTCGTGATCGGCATCTGGTGGGGAGCGAACCGCGGTGATTGGCAGCTCGCCATTCTCAACTCCCGGATGCTTGCCGTCCTGGCGGCGGGCTACGTGCTGTTCTCGTTCGTGATCACTCTGGGCTGGCAGATCCACGCGATCGAAGCCTATGTGCCGGCCTGGCTGTCGCGTCTGATCTATCCCGTCGACAAGACCAATCTCGACATCCTGCGATTGTTGCATTTTGCTGCGCTCGCGCTGCTCTGTTGGCGTTTTCTTCCGAGCAATGCCAGCATCTTGAAAGCCAGATCGCTGGTGCCGCTGATACGGTGCGGCGAGTATTCGCTCGCGATCTATTGCGTCAGCGTTCTGCTGTCCTTTGCAGCCCATGCGCTGCTCAGCCTGGGCTCGAACGGCCTGGCATCGCAGACGCTGGTCACCCTGCTTGGCTTGGTCCTGATGAGCGCCCTGGCGATGTCGCTCGCCGCGATAGATCGCGGCGTCTTGCCCAATCTCAGGCCATTGTAGGTCGACCGCGACCGCACAGGCGCATCATGCAGATGTCAGACCGCGGCGCGACCGAGATCGAGCGACGGCCGGCGCCTGGTCGGAAAGCTCAGCGCCACTGCGACGGCGGCGAGGCCGATCGCGAATGAGCCGGCGTGCAGCCAAGTGTAGCGCTGGAAGTTATCGAACACGATTCCGCCGGCCCAGGGCCCCAGCGCCATGCCGAGGCTGGCGAAGGCCGACACCGCGCCGAACACGGTGCCCATGATGCGCGCGCCGAAGTATTCGCGGACCAGCACCGCATAGAGCGGCATCACCCCGCCATAGGCGAGGCCGAACACCACCGAGAGCGCGTAGAACTCGCCGAGTTGCGCCACCGCGAGATAGGTCGCGATGCACATCGCCTGCACGAACAGCCCGCCGACCAGCACGGGCTTCGCGCCCATGCGATCGGCCAGCACGCCCAGCAGCAGGCGTCCTCCGAGGCCGGAGACGCCGGCGACGCTGTAGACCGTCACCGCCGTGAGCGGGGCGATGCCACAGACCATCGCATAAGACACCATGTGGAAGATCGGGCCGGAATGCGCGGCGCAACAGGCGAAATGGGCCGCGGCGAGTGCGATGAATTGCGGCGTGCGCAGCGCCTGCGCTGCGGTCAGCTCAACGGCGGCTGCCTCGTCCGCCGTCGCCGGCGCGGGGGCCGCCGGCGCCGGACGCACCAGGAAGCAGGCGGGGATCAACAGCGCCCAGGCGGCAATGCCGATCACCAGCATCGCGGTGCGCCAGTCATAGGCCGTGATCAGCCAGCTCGCGGCCGGCGCGATCGTCACCGGAGAAACGCCCATGCCGGCGGAGACCAGCGCCACCGCAAGGCTGCGGTTCTTCTCGATCCAGGCGCTCGCGAGCGCCATCATCGGTGCATAGAAGCTGCCGACGGCGATGCCGATCAGAACGCCGAAGCAAAGCTGGAACTGCCACAGGGTTGTCGCCTGGCTCGCCGTCACCAGCCCGAGCCCCAGCAGCAGGCTTCCCGAGAGCACCACGATGCGGGTGCCGAAACGATCCGACAACGTGCCCCACAGGAACGCGGCAAATCCCATGCAGAGGAAATCCAGCGTCGCCGCCGCCGAGACGCCGGCGCGCGACCAGCCCATCGCTTCCGAGATCGGCTGCAGAAACACCGCGAGCGACAGCATCGTGCCGAACCCGACACAGGTCATCAGTGCGCCCGCGGCGACAACGACCCAGCCATAGTCGAAGCGTGCTGGCCTGCTCATGCGTTTCCCCGCGCTGTTTGTCTTGTTGGTGGTGCGCGGCGGGATGGTGGCCTAACTTCCGCGCGAGGGCAAGGTGGCCGCAACGGCACGCTGACACTGTCTGTCCGCTTTGGTAGCATGCCTTGGTCCCCGGCCTGCGAGGTTGTTCTCATGAGCGCACACACAGGAATGTGTGAGGAGACAAGTTCAATGAGGCGGGAAGCGCTCTGCAGGCTGCGCGATTGCCGCAGGCTGTTCGTTTCCGTCGTTTTCGCCGTCGCGGTCTCGGCACCTCCGGCATGCGCACAGGACGGCAGAAGCTCGCTGCGCGAGCCGGGGCCGGTCTTCTCGGACAGCGGTCCCGACGCCGAACTCTACGGCGCGGCTGAGGGTTATCCGGTCGGCACCCGGGCCACAGCCACTCAGCTCGACAAGCTGGTCGGCGTCTACAGCCGTTTCGGCGACATCCATCGCTCGCGCACGGTTCGTCGCGCGGCGGCGCCGTGGCACTTCAAGCGCGCGCCTGAGCCATCGATAACGTACAGCTTTGGTACCGAACGGCTGAGCATCGGGGACTATCTCAAGCGCAACCCGGTGACGGGGCTCCTGATCGCCAGGGACGACACCATCCTGTACGAGCACTATCAATATTCGCGGACCGACCGCGACCGCTTTCTCTCGCAGTCCATGGCGAAGACGCTGGTGGCCATGCTGGTCGGGATCTCGGTCTCGGAGGGGCGGATCAAGTCGATCGACGACGTCGTCTCGACCTACGTGCCCGCCCTCGCAGGAACGGAATATGGCAACACATCGCTCCGCGCTTTGTTGAACATGTCGTCGGGCGTCGCGTTTTCCGAAGTCTATGATGGGAAAGATGACATTGCCCGGCTGAGGCGGGCGCTGTTTGCTGGTGAGCCGAGAGACCCCGCGGAGATCGTCGCGCAATTCAACAACCGGACCGCACCACCGGGGACCAGATGGCACTATGCAAGCGTTGAGACCGAGATACTCGGCCTGGTCCTGCGCTCCGTCACCGGCACGCCGGTCGCCGACTATCTCCACGACCGGATCTGGGACCCCATCGGCACCGAAGCGGATGCGTCGTGGGCGATAGACGGTAGCGGGCAGGAGATCGCGTTCTGCTGCTTCAACGCAACCTTGCGGGACTACGCGCGCCTGGCCCGCTTGCTCGCCCATGACGGCGCGTGGGAAGGTCGGCAGCTGATCCCGCGGCAGTGGCTTCTGGATGCCACGACCGTCAGGCCCGAGGATCGCCATCTCGCTCCGCGCGTGGCCACGCCCTATTTCGGATACGGCTATCAGGTGTGGCTTCTTCCGGGCGAGCAGCGCCGATTTGCTCTGCGCGGCATTCGCGGTCAGGTCATCCTGGTCGATCCGGCCTCCAAGCTCGTCATGGTGCACACTGCCGTTCGCAAGAAGCCGACCGAGCCCGGAGGCCTCAGGGAGCCGCTCGCGTTGTGGTCTGCCGTGCTTCAGCAACTCGGGCAATGACGACCTGACGCCGCCTTATATACCCCAGATATTTGCGACCACCGTGTCGGCGCAGGCGAGGTTCGATCGTCCTAGGTCCACAATCGCGGACCTGCCGCGGATGGCCCGGCACCCGGGATGTCGTCACCTCGACTGCATGAATTGAACTGGAGAATACCGATGAGGATCACCGTCGAAACCAGCGTAGCAGCCCCGATCGATCAGGTCTGGCGCGCCTATACGACGCCTGCCGATATCGTGAAGTGGAATGCGGCGTCCGACGACTGGCATACGACCAAGGCGACGGTCGACCTGCGGGAGGGCGGGGCCTTCTCGTCGCGAATGGAAGCCAAGGACGGCAACATGGGCTTCGACTTCGCCGGCACCTACACGAAGATCGTGGAGCACAAGCGGATCGAGTACGCGTTCGGCGACCGCAAGGCCGAGGTCGAGTTCGTGCCCGGCGCGAATGGCGTCCTCGTCCGCGTTGTCTTCGATGCCGAAACGACGCACTCAGAGGAGCAGCAGCGGGGCGGTTGGCAGGCGATCCTCGATAATTTCGCGCGATACGTCGAGGCGAAGCAGAAGGTGTGAATGTTCGGCGAGCCGGACGCACTGACTGCGCCTGCATCACACACCCTGCGATGCTGACACCGTACCCCTGTTTTGCCCGACGGAGCAAGCCAACTTCGCAAAATCGAAAAAGCGCAAGCCCGCCACGAGGGCGGCTACTGTGCATGGGGTTGTTTTCGCGGTTTTGTGTCGCGGGGTGCTGAACGGGTCGGCCGAACCGGTCCCGCGACGAATTCTGCTCCACATCGTCGTCATGGTCGGGCTTGCCCGGCCATCTACGGCTCTTGTCGCTCCAGAAACGTGAATGCCCGGGACGAGCCCGGGCATGACGGCGGTTCGCGACGAGTGAAGCCCCGTTGCTCAGCTATCCACCTTCAGTGCGGCAATGAAGGCCTCCTGCGGGATGTCGACCTTGCCGAACTGCCGCATCTTCTTCTTGCCTTCCTTCTGCTTCTCCAGAAGCTTGCGCTTGCGCGTGATGTCGCCGCCGTAGCACTTGGCGGTGACGTCCTTGCGCAGCGCGCGCACCGTCTCGCGCGCGATCACCTTGCCGCCGATCGCCGCCTGGATCGGGATCTGGAACATGTGCGGCGGGATCAGCTCCTTCATCTTCTCGACCATGGCGCGGCCACGTCCCTCGGCGCGGGTGCGATGGACCAGCATCGAGAGCGCGTCGACCGGCTCGCCATTGACCAGGATCTGCATCTTGACCAGATCGGCCGGCTTGTAGTCGGTGAGGTGATAGTCGAACGAGGCGTAGCCCTTGGAGACCGACTTCAGGCGGTCGTAGAAGTCGAACACGACCTCGTTGAGCGGCAGGTCGTATTTCACCATGGCGCGGGAGCCGACATAGGTGAGCTCCTTCTGGGAGCCGCGGCGGTCCTGGCACAGCTTCAGGACGCTGCCGAGATATTCGTCCGGCGTCAGGATCGTCGCCTCGATCCAGGGCTCGTCGATCTCCGCGATCTTGACCACATCGGGCATGTCGACGGGATTGTGGATCTCGATCTCCTGGCCGTCGGTGAGCTTCATCTTGTAGATGACGCTCGGCGCGGTCGCGATCAGGTTGAGGTCGAACTCGCGCGACAGCCGCTCCTGGATGATCTCGAGGTGCAGCAGCCCGAGGAAGCCGCAGCGGAAGCCGAAGCCGAGCGCGGCAGAGGTCTCCATCTCGAAGGAGAAGCTGGCGTCGTTGAGGCGCAGCTTGCCCATCGCGGCGCGCAGCGTCTCGAAGTCGTCGGCATCGACCGGGAACAGGCCGCAGAACACGACGGGGATCGCGGGCTTGAAGCCCGGCAGCATCTCGGCGACCGGCTTCCTGTCGTCGGTGATGGTGTCGCCGACGCGGGTGTCGGCGACTTCCTTGATCGCGGCGGTGATGAAGCCGATCTCGCCGGGGCCGAGCTCCTCGACCTGCTGCATCTTCGGCGTGAAGAAGCCGACGCGCTCGACGTCGTAAGCCGCGCCCGTGCCCATCATGCGCACGCGCTGGCCCTTCCGCATCGTGCCGTCGACGATGCGCACCAGCACGACGACGCCGAGATAGACGTCGTACCAGCTGTCGACCAGGAGCGCCTTCAGCGTCGCGTCGCGATCGCCCTTCGGCGGCGGCAGGCGGGTGACGATAGCCTCCAGCACGTCGGGAACGCCGAGGCCGGTCTTGGCCGAGATCATCACTGCATCCGAGGCGTCGATGCCGATGACGTCCTCGATCTGCTGCTTGACCTTCTCGGGCTCGGCGGCGGGCAGGTCGACCTTGTTCAGGACGGGAACGATCTCGTGATTGTTGTCGAGCGCCTGGTACACGTTGGCGAGCGTCTGCGCTTCGACGCCCTGGCTGGCGTCGACCACGAGCAGGGAACCCTCGCACGCCGCCAGCGACCGCGAGACTTCGTAGGCGAAGTCGACATGGCCGGGCGTGTCCATCAGGTTGAAGATGTAATCCTTGCCGTCCTTGGCGCGGTACTGAAGGCGCACCGTCTGCGCCTTGATGGTGATGCCGCGCTCGCGCTCGATGTCCATGGAATCGAGCACCTGCTCCTTGCCCGCCATCTCGCGGTCGGAGAGGCCGCCCGTCATCTGGATCAGGCGGTCGGCCAGCGTCGATTTGCCATGGTCGATATGGGCGACGATGGAGAAGTTGCGGATGTTGGAAATGGGGACGGTCGTCATGGGCGCGGGATACCACTCACATCCCCGTGCGGCAACCATATTGCTGTAATTTCAGGGTCTTTGTTCACGCCAAGCTGATTCCAACACGGGCCAAAACGCGCTACGCACGGCCCATGTCCAGGCTCATGTCCACCACCTCGATTCCCTCTGCCCGACCGCGCGTCAGAACCCGGGTGAGTTATGACCGCTTCCGGGCCTGGCTGGTTGCCTGCGCGGTCCGCCCCGAGGCGCGCCTGTGGCTGGTGATCCAGTTCGCCATCCTGCATGCGGTGCTCTGGACCTTCATCCTGATCAATCTCAAGGCGGCGCAGGACGTTCACATGGACGTCGCAGAAGCCTGGGGCTGGGGCCAGAAATTCCTCTGGGGCTATGGCAAGCACCCGCCGCTGTCGGGCTGGGTGGCCGGCCTCTGGTTCAGCGCGTTCCCGGCGGCGGACTGGGCGACCTATGCGCTCGCGATGACGACGGTGAGCGTCGGCATGGTGATCTGCTGGTTCGTGAGCTTGCGCGTGGTGGATGCGCGCCGCGCGTTCCTGGTCGTGGTGATGATCGCGCTCTATCCGATCTTCAATTTCAAGGGATTCAAGTACAACCCGGATCTGTTGCAGCTCGTCACGCTGCCGCTGTTGGTGCTCGCTTATCTGAACGCATTCGAGAGGCGGAGCTGGCAATCCGGAATCCTGCTCGGCCTGGCCGGCGCGCTGGCGCTGATGACCAAGTATTGGGTGCTGACCATGATCGGCGCCATCGGTCTTGCCGCGCTGATCCATCCGGAGCGGCTGCGCTTCCTGTCGTCGCCTGCGCCGTGGGTCGCGATCATGACGATGGTCGCGGCGATGATCCCGCACATCGTGTGGCTTGCAGATGCGCATTTCGTGCCGCTGACCTATGCCGGCGACACCTACAGCCTCGCCGACAGCGCTCAGGTGCACCAGCTCGTCGCGGGCTACGTGCTGCACAATCTCGGACTGCTGGCCCTGCCGGTGGCGCTCGCGGCGCTGGCTATGGCGCTGGTGCCGCCTTGGGGCAGGCTGCTGCTGCGCGCCCCCTCGCGCATCGTCACGCGTGCCTGGGCACGCGGCGGCAATTCCGGCGTCAACGTCTCGCAGGCGTTGAACGTCTGGATCATCCAGGTCGTCGTCGCCCTCGGCCCGCCGCTCGGCGCGCTGGTCTTCAGCATCTACATGAAGACCGATTGGGGAATCTCGCTGTTCTTCCTGGTCCCGCTCGCCCTGGTCGCGATCCCGACGCTGCGCGTGCAGGGCGCCGTGCTGTTCAACATCGCCGCGATCTGGCTCGTGCTCAGCGTCGCGACACTCGCTGCCTCGCCCTGGATCGCCGCGCGCGAGATGGCGGCCAATTCCGGCAACACCGCGACCTACGGCGCGCGCTCGGAGCTGGCGCGCGAGCTGACCCAGGCCTGGCACGCGCGCTTTGCCTCGCGCTGGGCCGTCGTCGCCGGCACCATGGAGTCGATCCAGCCGATGGTGTTCTACAGCCCGGATCATCCGTCCGCATTGCTGCCGCTCGAGGCCTGGGATTCCGGGTTGACCTCGCGCGATGACGCCAAGACGTACGGCTTCATCGGCGTGTTCGATCCGACCGACGGCCGGCTGCCCAAGTTCGAGAAATGGGTGTCGGAAGTCGCGCCCAACGCCGAGCGCATCGTGATGACGACGCGCCGCTTCACCCACGGCAAGGCCGGCCCGGCCATGAGCTGGAACATCTACATCGCGCCGCCGGCGAAGTGAGATTGCTGTCGTTCCCAACGCGCGACGCGTGAATACGGTGCGCGATTGCGCACCTGAGAACCTCGAGATTCCGGAGGTGATGCTTCGCACCATCCCGGAATGACGATCGGGCCTAAACCCCTTCCTCGTTGAACTTGCTCTCGACGAGCTCGGTAATGGCCGCGAGCGCCGCTTCGGCATCGCTCCCGGCGGCGGATACCGTGATGGTCGTGCCGGGGCCTGCGGCGAGCATCATCAGGCCCATGATCGAGGTGCCGCCGACGGTCTCGCCGCCGCGCGTCACCCACACCTGCGCATCGAAGCGCTCGACCGCCTGGACGAACTTCGCGGAGGCGCGGGCATGCAGGCCGCGCTTGTTGACGATCAGAAGATCCTTGGAGATCGCGCCTGCGGGCACGCCTGTCCCCGCTTGTGACGCCTCGTCGCTCATTTGCCGGCGAGCACGCGGCTGGCGATGGTGACGTATTTGCGGCCCGCTTCCTGGGCCATCGCGATCGCATCGGGCAGCGACCGCTCCTCGCGCACCTTGGCGAGCTTCACCAGCATGGGCAGGTTGATGCCGGCGAGCACTTCGACCTTTGGCCGGCTCATGCAGGATATTGCGAGGTTCGAGGGCGTGCCGCCGAACATGTCGGTGAGGATGGCAACGCCGTCGCCGGAATCGACGCGGTTGACCGCCTCGATGATGTCGCTTCGGCAGAGATCGGAATCGTCTTCGGCGCCGATCGTGATCGCCTCGATTTGTTTTTGCGGACCCATGACATGCTCAAGCGCCGCCTTGAATTCGTCGGCAAGGCGCCCGTGGGTCACAAGTACTAGACCAATCATCGGAAAACTCCTCGCGGGCGCTTTTGGTGCACCGCACGAACGCGCCACTTTGACCATCCAGAGCCCCCGCGCAAGAGGGGATGTTGCGTATCTCCCTGAATATAGACGGATGGATAAGGGGAGCTGCGCCGGTCACTCGGTCGCGATACTGGGGTTCATATGGTTACCATTTCCCTTCAAACAATCGCCGGAAAGGTTAACGGAAGATGAACTCTTGGTAGTGGTCAAGGCCGCGACAACCAGGGGAAGGGGCGAATAGTCGCGGGCCACCGGGATTCGCGGTATTTCGACACCCAAAATGCTGGTTTTCAGGGACTCGGCTGGGGGCAGTCGCTCCGCGTCCGCGGCATGCAGATCAACGACGAGACCGACGGTCGCATGCTCCACGAAGTCGCAGCTGCGGATGCCGAGGCCCCGGATCTCGATCAGTCCCACCAGCGGCGCGGCGGGGCGGACCTCAATTTCATGGCCGACTGTCGCCAGATGGACACGGTCATCGCCGACCAGAACGGTCCTTTCGACCAGGCCGGCGCGTCCCGCCATGATCAAATCAAACGCGAGGCGCGACTTGCCCGAGCCGGAGGGCCCGCGGATCAGCACCGCACAAGTCCCGACCATGACGGCGGAGGCGTGAACGCTGGGCCCATCGCTCATAGCGCCGGCAGCCTCACCACGAAGCGCGCGCCTGATACGGTCGGGACGCCTTCGTCATCGGGCGGGCCTGCGCGGTTCTCGGCCCAGATGCGTCCGCCATGGGCGTCGACGATCTGCTTGGAGATCGACAGGCCGAGGCCGGAGTTCTGGCCAAATCCCTGATGCGGTCGGTCGGTGTAGAAGCGCTCGAAGATGCGCTCCAGCGCGTCGTCGCGAATGCCGGGACCATCATCGTCGACCACGATCTCGATCTCGCCGCGGACCCGGCGGCAGGTGAGGCGCACCTTGCTGCCGCGTTCGGAGAACGATTGTGCGTTGGAGAGCAGGTTGGAGACGACCTGTCCGAGTCGCGAATCGTGGCCGCTCACGGCGAAGGTGTCGGTCGGGCTGCGGCCCTCGAAGCGGGTCTCGACCGCGACGTCGTGGCCGAGCTTGGTCTCGTTGGCGACCGACACCAGCGTCGTCAGCAGGCGGCGCAAATCGACCGGGACCGCATCCTGCCGCTGCAGCTCGGCATCGAGCCGGCTGGCGTCGGAGATGTCGGAGATCAGCCGGTCGAGCCGCTTGACGTCGTGTTCGATCACCTCGAGGAGGCGTGCGCGGCTGTTCTCATTGCGCGCGAGCGGCAGCGTCTCGACCGCCGAGCGCAGCGAGGTCAGCGGGTTCTTCAATTCATGGGCGACGTCGGCGGCGAACATCTCGATCGCCTCGATGCGGCTGTAGAGCGCGCTGGTCATGTCGCGCAGCGCGCCGGAGAGATGGCCGATCTCGTCGCGGCGGCGGGTGAAATCGGGAATCTCGATGCGGGCCTTGATGCGGCGGCGGACGCGCTCGGCACTGTCGGCGAGCCGGCGCACGGGGCCCGCGATGGTGCTCGCGAGCAAGAGCGAGAGCATGATCATGACGGCGGCGGCGACACCACCGACCTTCAGGATGGCGAGGCGCTCGGCGGTGACCATCTGATCGATGTCGTCGCCTTGCGTCGACAGCATCAAGGCGCCGTGAATGGCCCGCGAGCGCAGCACGGGGACGGCGACCGAGACGATCACCTCGCCGCGCGCATTCACCCGCACCATCGAGCGCTTCTGCCCTTGAAGCGCGTCGCCCACCTCCGCATAGCCATTGCCGTTCTCGGGCCCGAGCTCCCGATAAAGCGGCAGGTCGCCGCGATTCAGCCAGGTGCGCACTGCGACCATGCCGCGCTCGACGAAACCGGGCTTGGCGGCCGGAGGCGGCAGATCGAAGCGGAGCACGTTCTCGAGGTTTCGGCTGTCGAGCAGCAGGCTGCCGTTCGGATCGTAGATGCGGGCGCGGGTCTTGGTCGGCGAGATCAGCGTGCGCAGCACCGGCGCGACGCGCTCGGGATTGATCGGGAAGTCCAGCGGCGAATACTCGTCCGGGCCGCCATAGGTCTCGCCCGGCTTGAGGTCGAGCAGCCTGTCGGGGTCGATGGTGATGGCGTTGGTCTGCACCGTCGCGGAGGCCGCGATCGCCCCGGCGATGATCTCGGCCTGCACCAACAGGCTCTGCGCGCGCGCGTCGATCAGGCCGGCGCGGAATTGCGACAGATAGAGGATGCTCGCAACCAGCGCCACGAGGCCGGCGAGATTGAGGGAGACGATGCGGCGGGTCAGGCTCGAGAAGGAGAGAGCGAAGAAGAACTGCCCGGCGCGCTTCAGCCAGTTCAGCGGCCGGAAGCCTGACGGCTTGTCCTCGGCAACGAGCTCCTGAACGCCGTTGGAGGTGCTATCCCCGACGCTCGGGTTGGGATCAGGCTGCGTTCGGTCAAGCAATGCTTACGCCCGCGTTAGGACAAGTGGTCGAGAAGGTCCCCGCACCCTAGAGCATGATCCGGAAAAGCGTGCAGCGGTTTTCCGAACAGACCATGCTCAAACGATAACCCAAAGCGCGAGACGCTTCATCCCGTTCTCATCGCGCTTTAGAGCGATCCCGGCCCCGATGGAAATCGGGCCCGGCGATGCTCCTGGTCGTTTGTGAGGCTGCAGAGCCTCAGGCCTCCTTGAAACGATAGCCGACACCGTAGAGCGTCTCGATCATCTCGAACTCGTTGTCGACCACCTTGAACTTCTTGCGCAACCGCTTGATGTGGCTGTCGATGGTGCGGTCGTCGACATAGACCTGGTCGTCATAGGCGGCGTCCATCAGCGCGTTGCGGCTCTTCACCACACCGGGACGGGTCGCGAGCGCCTGCAGGATCAGGAATTCGGTGACGGTGAGCGTCACCGGCTCGTTCTTCCAGGTGCAGGTATGCCGTTCCGGATCCATGCGCAACAGGCCGCGGTCGAGCGCCTTGGCGTCGTTCTCCTTCGGCGCAACGGTCGGATCCTTCGGCGCCGAGCGCCGCAGCACCGCCTTGACGCGTTCGACCAGGAGGCGCTGCGAGAACGGTTTGCGGATGAAGTCGTCGGCGCCCATCTTGAGGCCGAACAACTCGTCGATCTCCTCGTCCTTCGAGGTCAGGAAGATCACCGGCAGGTCGGACTTTTGCCTCAGACGGCGCAGCGTCTCCATGCCGTCCATGCGCGGCATCTTGATGTCGAGGATGGCGAGATCAGGCTGGGTGGTGCGGAAGCCGTCGAGCGCGGAGGCGCCGTCGGTGTAGGTCATGATGCGGTAGCCTTCGGCTTCCAAAGCGATCGAGACGGATGTGAGAATGTTGCGGTCGTCGTCGACCAAAGCGATTGTGGGCATGAGCCTCTGCTTTCTGCTTTCCGTTTGGGTCGTGGCTTGAAACGGCGAGCAATCCAGTGATGCGCCGCATACATGGGTGCCGAAGTGGCGTTCGAACCTTGTCACCGAGCAATGCAAGCTGGGCTGAAGTGTGACCAAGTTCCACGAAACACGGCAGATTCGCCGCATCTCGACCCATAACCGGGCCCCCGTTTACCCGAAAAAAGGCCCCCCACGCAACCACCTGATCCGAGAAAGCCGATGCAACCGACTCCCGACTTCGACCCTGGAAAGCTAGCCAAATCGCTGCTGAGGCGGTCTCGGCAAGGCGCCCTGGCGACGCTGATGACCGGCAGCGGCGATCCCTATTGTTCCCTCGTCAATCTCGCCAGCCACCCCGACGGCTCGCCGATCCTGCTGATCTCGCGCCTCGCTGTGCACACGAGAAACATCCTCGCGGACAGCCGGGTCTCGCTGATGCTGGACGAGCGCGTGGCCGGCGATCCCCTGGAAGGGGCCCGGATCATGCTGGCAGGCCGGGCGGAAGAGGCGGGCGCAGACAAGGATCTGCTTCAGCGGCGGTATCTCGCTGCCCATCCGTCGGCAGAAGGCTTTGTTTCCTTTACGGATTTTTCCTTCTTTCGGATCCGGCCGACGGGAACTCACCTGGTCGCCGGATTTGGCCGGATCGTCGATCTCAAGCCTGAGCAATTCCTGACGGATCTCACCGGCGCCGAGGACCTGCTGGCGGCAGACGAGGGCGCGGTCGAGCACATGAATGCCGACCATCGGGACGCCATGAACCTCTATGCGACAAGGCTCCTCGGTGCGGCCTCGGGCGACTGGCGCTGCACCGGTTGTGACCCTGAAGGCCTCGATATGCAGCACGGCCAGGCGACGCTGCGGCTGGACTTCCCGGAGCGGGTCACGGACGGCACAGGGCTGCGCAAGATGCTGGTCCGCCTCGCTGGTGAGGCGCGCAAGAAGGTGGAGCAGGGCGCAACGCCTTGAACGCCGCCGCCCGTCGCAGCGACCCAAGCCGTAACCGGTCCGGTTGGCAGCGAGGAGTTATGACGCATCGACGTTTGGCACTGGCGGTGGGTGTAGCACTCGCGATCGCCACCTCATGTGCCACGGCCGCTCTCGCCCAGAAGGCCAGTCCGGCCGCGCAAGGTGCGCGGATCAGCGCGCTCATGAGCGCCGGCAAATATGCGGAAGCGCTTCCGCTCGCCCAGGCCATGGTCGCGAGCCTGGAGAAGACCAACGACGGTCGCGAACTGTCCGCCGCGCTCAACAATCTCGGCCAGGTCTATGCCGGCCAGGGCCGCGACGATCTGGCCGAGCCGGTCTACAAGCGCGCCATTGCGTTGATGGAGAAGTCGCTCGGCCTCGACACGGGCTTGATCGCGCCCGAACTGAACAACCTTGCCGCACTGTATCAACGGCAAGGCCGCTTCACTGAAGCGGAGCCGCTGTTCAAGCGCGCGCTCGCCGTCAGCGAAAAGAGCCTGTCGCGCGAGCATCCCGATATAGGCCGAGCTTTGAACAATCTCGCCACGCTCCATGTGAAGCAAGAGCGTTTTGCCGACGCCGAGCCGCTGTTTCAGCGGGCGCTCGCGATCTATCATCAAGCCGCCGGGCCCGAGCATCCCGCTGTTGCAACCGTCCTGAACAACATCGGTCAGCTCAATCGCGATCTCAATCGCGACGCCAATGCCGAAGCGCCGATCAAGCGCTCGCTCGCGATTCGCGAGAAAGTGCTGGGGCCGGAGCATCCCGACGTCGCCCGCTCGCTCAACAATCTAGCCGGGCTCTACGAGCACCAGAAGCGCCATGCGGAGGCAGAGCCCCTTTACCGCCGGGCCCTGGCGATACGCGAGCATGCACTCGGAGCCGATCACCCTGACGTCGCGACCTCGACGAGCAATCTTGCTCATTTCCTGCAAGCGACGGGACGGACGGTCGACGCTTTGCCGCTCGCGCAGAAGACGCTCGGCGCGAACCGTGCGCAGCTGCCCGTCGTGTTGCCGATCCTGTTCGCTGCGCGCCAGCAATCGCTGCTGGCGAGCGACAAGGCGCTCGATGACGCGCTCGCAGCGATCCAGCGCGGCACGCAATCCTCCGCAGCGTCTGCCGTGAACAAGCTTGCGGTGCGGCTTGCCGCCGGCACCGACCGGCTCGCCGAGCTCGTGCGCAAGGACCAGGATCTCGCGGCCGAAGCTGAAGCGCTCGACAAGGCGATCGTCGCTGCGGTGTCGAAGTCCTCGGCGCAACGCGATGTTGGGGCCGAGCAGCGCAGCCGGACGCGGATCGCTTCGATTGCGAACGAACGCGCGGCCCTGCAGAAGACGCTCGCCGTCGAGTTTCCCGAATATTCCTCGCTCTCCAATCCGCTCCCGCTGGCCGTGAAGGACATCCAGCCGTTGCTCTCGGCCGACGAGGCGATGGTGATCTATTCCGTCACCAAGGGTCAGAGCTATGTGGTCGCGATCACGCGCGAGGGTGTCGACTGGAAGGAGATCAATGTCGGAGCGGATCTGCTGGCGCAGAAGGTGTCTGCTTTTCGCAAGGGGCTCGACGTCGGCAAGGCGCGGGACAGCTCCGGAAAATCGGGACTGTTCGATCTTGCGCTGGCGCACGAGCTCTATCTCGCGCTGCTTGGCCCGGTCGAGGTGCTGACGAAGGACAAGCGTAACCTGCTGGTCGTGCCGTCGGCGGCGCTGACCGCGCTGCCGTTCCATCTGCTGGTCACGGAGAAGCCGCAGGCTCCGATCCCGGACAAGCTCGAAGGCTATCGCGATGCCACCTGGCTGCTGCGGCGTCAGGCGGTCTCGGTGCTACCGTCGGTGGTCAGCCTCAAATCCCTTCGGGCCTTTGCGCGCAGGGACCACGGCGTCAAGCCGATGACCGGTTTCGGCGATCCCGTGTTCAACCCTGCTGAAGGACCCGCCGATCGTCGTGCCGCGGGCGGCAAGATCGCCGCGCGCAGCATCGCGACGATTGCCTATGCCGAATTCTGGCGCGGTGCCGGTGTCGATCGCGCTCGACTGGCTCAGGCGTTGCCGCAACTGCCCGATACCGCCGATGAGCTTAACGCGGTGGCGAGGGACGTCGGTGCCGCCGCGGCCGACATCCATCTCGGCCGCGAGGCCAGCGAAACGACGCTGAAGCGTGCAGCGCTTGCCCAATACGGCATCGTCTACTTTGCCACCCATGGCCTCGTTGCCGGCGACGTCAAGGGATTGGGTGAGCCCTCGCTTGCACTTTCCATTCCCGACCAGCCAACGGAGCTCGACGACGGCCTGCTGACCGCGAGTGAGGTGGCCCAGCTCAAGCTCAACGCCGATTGGGTGGTGCTGTCCGCCTGCAACACCATCGCCGGGGACAAACCCGGCGCGGAAGCGCTGTCGGGATTGGCGCGCTCGTTCTTCTATGCCGGCGCGCGCGCATTGCTGGTCTCGCATTGGGCGGTGGATTCCGAAGCGGCCACCCGCCTGACCACGTCGACGTTCGCGCTGCTCAAGAACGAACCAGCGATCGGGCGTGCCGAGGCCCTGCGCCGCGCGATGTTAACGTTTGTTGATGACACCTCCTCGCCCCAGAACGCCTATCCGGCGATGTGGGCGCCATTCGCACTGATCGGCGAACGCGAGGTAAGATAAGAAGACGCGACGAGGAATTGTGCGTCGCAATAACCAGACATAACGCGCAACCACGCCTTTGGTTGCGCGATCATTGTGGTTTCTGCATGCGTCTACTCAGGGCTGACATGCGCGAAGTTTGGCGTGGTCCTTGAATAAACCAAATCCTGCGGGATCAGCTTGGCAACGCCAGCGTTCATCAGTATTAGGTCGTTCAGCCGAGGCCGAATGGCCCATTCATCACGGTGACCGCGATGGCGGCAAACTTGGTCGCGCTAAGTGTCGCGGGTTCTAGGAGGGTTTTTTCGTGCAAGAGACGGGCGTGCGCAACGGTGCCTTCGGCGCCGACAAATTCGGCTTAAAGAATCTCAAGCAGGTTCACTGGAATCTGGGTGCGCCGCAACTCTATCAATACTCGCTTGCTGCGGGTGAGGCGGTGCTCTCCTCGGACGGCGCGCTCTGTGCCGACACGGGCGAGTTCACCGGGCGCAGCCCGAAAGACAAGTTCACGGTGCGTGACGCCACCACCGACAAGAAGATGTGGTGGGCCGGCAACCAGTCGATCACCGCCGAGCAGTTCGAGACGCTCTATCAGGATTTCCTCAAGCACGCCGAAGGCAAGCGGCTGTTCGCGCAGGACCTCTATGGCGGCGCCGATCCGGCCTATCGGATCAAGACGCGCGTCTTCACCGAGCTCGCCTGGCACTCGCTGTTCATCCGCACGCTTCTGATCCGCCCCGAGGCAATCGAGCTGTCGACCTTCGTGCCGGAGCTCACCATCATCGACATGCCGAGCTTCCGCGCCGATCCCAAACGCCACGGCGTGCGCTCGGAGAACGTCGTCGCGATCGATTTCGCCCGCAAGATCGTCCTGATCGGCGGGTCTTATTATGCCGGCGAGATGAAGAAGTCGGTCTTCACCACGCTGAACTACTATCTGCCCGAGCGCGGCGTGATGCCGATGCACTGCTCGGCCAATGTCGGGGCCAAGGGCGACACCGCGATCTTTTTCGGCCTGTCCGGCACCGGCAAGACCACGCTGTCGGCCGACCCCAATCGCACGCTGATCGGCGACGACGAGCACGGCTGGGGCCCGAACGGCGTGTTCAATTTCGAGGGCGGCTGCTACGCCAAGTGCATCAAGCTGTCGAAGGAAGCCGAGCCGGAGATTTATGCGGCATCGACCCGCTTCGGCGCGGTGCTCGAGAACTGCGTGCTCGACGAGGACACACGCGTGGTCGATTTCGACGACGGCTCCAAGACCGAGAACACGCGCTCGGCCTACCCGCTCGACTTCATTCCGAACGCCTCGCGCACCGGCCGTGCGCCGCAGCCCAAGAACGTGGTGATGCTCGCCGCCGACGCCTTCGGCGTGCTGCCGCCGATCGCCAAGCTCTCGCCGGCGCAGGCGATGTATCATTTCCTGTCCGGCTACACCGCCAAGGTCGCCGGCACCGAGCGCGGTCTCGGCAACGAGCCGCAGCCGGAGTTCTCCACCTGCTTCGGCTCGCCCTTCCTGCCGCTCGACCCCTCGGTCTACGGCAACATGCTGCGCGACCTCATCGCCCAGCACAATGTCGATTGCTGGCTGGTCAATACGGGGTGGACCGGCGGCAAGTACGGTGTCGGCTCGCGCATGCCGATCAAGGTGACGCGCGCGCTGCTCACCGCAGCGCTCGACGGTTCGCTTCGCAACGTCGAATTCCGCACCGACAAGTATTTCGGCTTCGCGGTCCCCACCGCGCTGCCGGGCGTGCCTCACGAGATCCTCAACCCGGTCAATACCTGGAAGGACAAGGACGAGTTCGACAAGACCGCCCGCGCGCTGGTCGGCATGTTCCAGAAGAACTTTGCCAAGTTCGAAGCCCAGGTCGACGCGGAAGTGCGTGCGGCCGCGCCGGACGTGAAGCTGGCGGCGGAGTGATCGCTCTCCCTTCAATGCAAAGGGCGGCCGCAAGGCCGCCCTTTTTGTTTGTCGCACAATCTTTCCGCCGTCCTTGATGAGTTCGTGGACGCAGCTACGCCTTGAAGTACGCGATCTGCGTCGTGGTCGCGAGCAGGCGGCCGTTCGGCGACCACAGCTCGCCATGCTGATCGCCGTAGCTCCGGTGAAAGATCTTGGCGTCCGCGGTCGCCAGCACGCGCGTGGTGTCCTCGGCGGCGAGGTTTTCGCTCGTGGTGTGGAAGTAGGTCGTCAGCGACACCGTGCCGAACGGCACCAGCTCGCGTCGCGCATGGAAGACGCGGCCGAAGAAGGCGTCCGACATCGACATCAGCGACAGCATGTCGAGCTTGCGCGGCGTGCGGTCGCTGATCCAGAGCTTCGAATAGGTGCTGGCGGGGTCGGCCTGCCGCGGGCCGATCCGCATCTCGCCCTCGACGAAGCGGAATTCGTACTGGTTGGCCCACGCCGCCGAGATCTTCGGGAACGGCAGCGTCTGTTCGAACGGCGTCGCGTCGGGGACCTCGACCACCCGGTGCTCCCAGGACGGCCGGCGCTCGGCGAACACGGCGGTGGCGAGCGTTGCGACCTCGCCGCCGTTCTGCGACAGCTCCACGCTCCAATGCTGGCTGGAGCGGTTGGCCTTCACCAGCCGCACGTCGAGATCGAACGCTCCCTTGGCGATCGGCGCGCAGTAATTGACGGTCATTGCCAAGGGATCGCCGGCGCGTTGCGGGTGCTCCATCAGCGCGCGCAGGATGGTCGCGGCGGTGGCGCCGCCGAACGGACCGACGAAGGCCCAGTAATCGTCGCTGGTGTGCCCCTGCCAGCTTGAGTCACCGGCGGTGATGCGGGTGGCGTCGTCGAAGGGGTGCGGGAGCTTGGAGTGCATTGTTGGTCCTCGATGCCTCCACAGCCGTCATTGCCAGCGCAGCGAAGCAATCCGGGCTCTTTCCACGGAGACGGTCTGGATTGCTTCGCTGCGCTCGCAATGACGGCGGTTGAGGTTGCGGCGTCGTGTCACCGTGCCGCCTTGGGGATGATGGCGATCATATCATCATCCCTTGCAGAGGATGCAATAACCTCGCAGGTAACCCGCTTCCACACCGCGGAAAATCAGCCCGCGGCGTCGCGCAGGTTCGGCAGCAGCGGCGTGGTCGGATTGACTGGCACGTTCCAGATCTCCTCGGCGTATTCGCGGATGGTGCGGTCCGAGGAGAACCAGGCCATGCGCGCGACGTTGAGGATGGAGGCCCGCGTCCAGGCCGGTATCACCTGCCAGCGCGCATCGACCGCGCGCTGCGCCTCGTAATAGGAATCGAAATCGGCGCTGACCATGTAATGGTCGAGATAGCGCAGCGCATGCGCGATCGATTCGAAGCGGCCGGGGTCGCCGGGCGAGAACTCGCCGGCGCCGATCGCATTGATGGCGCGCTGCAGTTTCGGCGAATTGCGGATCACGTCCGATGCGTCCAGCCCCTGCTTGCGCCGGATCATGACGTCGCCGGCTTCCATGCCGAAGATCGCGATGTTCTCCGCGCCGACATGGTCGCGGATCTCGATATTGGCGCCGTCGAGCGTGCCGATCGTGATGGCGCCGTTGAGCGCCAGCTTCATGTTTCCGGTGCCGGAGGCTTCCATGCCGGCGGTGGAGATCTGCTCGGACAGGTCGGCCGCGGGAATGATCACCTCGGCGAGGCTGACATTGTAGTCAGGCAGGAACACGACCTTGAGCTTGCCGTCGATTGCGGGATCGTTGTTGACGATCTCGGCGACGTCGTTGATCAGCTTGATGATGAGCTTGGCGTAGCGATAGCTCGCCGCAGCCTTGCCGGCGAAGATCTTCACCCGCGGCACCCAGTTGCCGTTCGGATCGTCCTTGATGGCCTGGTACAGCGCGACCGTCTCGATGATGTTGAGCAGCTGGCGCTTGTACTCGTGGATACGCTTGATCTGCACGTCGAACAGCGCGCTCGGATCGACCTTGATGCCGAGCCGCTCGCCGATCACGCGCGCCAGGGCCGTCTTGTTGTGGTGCTTGACGTTGCGGAATCTCTTCTGGAATTCGACGTCGCTCGCGCGCGCCTCGATCAGGCCGAGCTGGGTCGGATCGTCGAGCACGGCATCGCCGCAGGTCTCGCGCAACAACTCGGTCAGCTTCGGGTTCGCCAGCATCAGCCAGCGGCGGAAGGTGATGCCGTTGGTCTTGTTGGTGATGCGGCCGGGATAGAGATGGTTGAGGTCGTGGAAAACGGTCTCGCGCATCAGGTCCGAATGCATCGCCGAGACGCCGTTGATGCGGTGCGAGCCGACGAAGGCGAGCTGCCCCATGCGCACACGGCGGCCGCTCTTCTCGTCGATCAGCGAGACCGAGGCGCGGAAGTCGATGTCGCCGGGGCAGCGTGCTTCGGCGAGCGCCAGATGCTGCACGTTGATGCGGTAGATGATCTCCAGATGCCGCGGCAGCAGCCGCTCGAACAGCTCGACCGGCCAGGTCTCGAGCGCCTCGGGCAGCAGCGTGTGGTTGGTGTAGGAGAGGGTGGCGACCGTGATCTTCCAAGCCTCGTCCCAGCGGAAATTGTGGAGGTCGACGAGGATCCGCATCAGCTCGGTTACGGCGAGGCTCGGATGGGTGTCGTTGAGCTGCACCGCGACCTTGCCTGCCAGGCTGCGCAACTGCCCATCGGACGACAGATGTCGCTTGACCAGGTCCTGAAGCGAGGCGGAGACGAAGAAATATTCCTGGCGCAGCCGCAGCTCGCGGCCCGCCGGGCTCTCGTCGTTCGGATAGAGGAACTTGCAGATCGCCTCCGCGCGCGCCTGTTCGGCGCTGGCGCTGACGTAATCGCCCTTGTTGAACGCGTCGAGCTTGAGCGGATCGGGCGAGCGGGCCGACCACAGCCGGAGCGCATTGACGTGCTGGCCGCGCCAGCCCACGATCGGCGTGTCATAGGCGATGGCCTGCACGGTCTCGGCCGGATGCCAGATCGCGCGGTCGCGGCCCTTGTCGTCGACATGCTCGACGCCGCCGCCGAAATTGACGTCGTAGATCACCTCGGGCCGCTGCAACTCCCAGGGGTTGCCGAAGCCCAGCCACTCGTCCGGATATTCCTGCTGCCAGCCCTGATTGATGATCTGGCGAAACAGGCCGTAATCGTAGCGGATGCCGTAGCCGATCGCGGGGATCGACAGCGTCGCCATGCTCTCCATGAAGCATGCCGCGAGCCGGCCGAGGCCGCCATTGCCGAGCGCGGCGTCTGGCTCGCATTTGCGCAACTCGGGCAGCGAGACGCCGAGATCGCCGAGCGCGAGCTCGAAGATCTTCAGAAGGCCCATATTGTTGAGCGCGTCGGTGAACAGGCGACCGATCAGGAATTCGAGCGAGAGATAATAGACCCGCTTGCGCCCGGTATCGTAGCTGTGCTTCTCGGCCGTGAGCCAGCGATGCACGATGCGGTCGCGCAGCGCCAGCGCCGCGGCCTGGTACCAGTCGTGCTTTGTCGCCATGCCCGCGTCCTTGCCGATGGCAAGGCGCAGCTTTGCCAGGATGGCGCCCTTGATCTCGGTCAGCGCGAGTTCGTCGATAGGCTGTCCGGGGGCGGAATAATTGGGCTGGAACGATGAATCCTGCAAAGCCTTCACTTCCTGGGTCGAAAGAGCTCTCAACTAACCCTACGCGTCCTGCCCTTGCACCGGAACTGTCGTCGGTGCGGTCGTGCATTGCGCTGGCGTAAATTTATGCAAGGAACGGGCCGACTTGGGTACCCGGGGGAGCACGGAGAAACCGGGATTCGGTGCTAGATTAAGGAAGATTCAGCCATCAGTATGGAGACGCCTCATGAGAACGCCCACGCGAGTGCTGATCGAAATCGCTACTGCCCTCCTCGTCGTCTGCATTGGCGCCTCCAGCGCGGCGCTTGGCGCCGGCAAATCCGGCCGCAGCCCCGACGGCCTCAGCTGCGGCTTCACGGTCCCGCAGAAGGCGTCTCCCGCAGCTCGCTGCGCTGCGATCAAGCGCCAATGTGGCGGCAAGTTCTACGCAAATGCGTGCGGTGACAGATTGATCTCCGCAGCAAGCTGAGAGCGCCGAAGGTTCAGCAGACTCAAGCCGCCTTCGTTTGCACCGCATCGCAAAACTGCGCCAGACGATCGGCGAGCCGCAGCGTTGCCGGACTCGCATTGGGCGAGGCCATCAGTGCGAGCTCGGTCTTGTTGATCGGTGCAAAGCCTTCCTTCGCCGTCAGCACGCGGTGGTCTGAGAGGATCGACATCTCCGACAGGATGCTCAGCCCCATGCCGGCGGCGACCGCGGCCTGGATGCCGGCGAGGCTCGATGACGTGTAGGCGGTGTGCCAGGCGCGGCCCGCGCTTTCCAGCGCGTGGATGGCGCCGGCGCGATAGATGCAGCCGAGCGGAAAGCCGATCAGCGGCACGGACGGCACGTCGACGTCGACCGGATGGCTCTTGCTGGTGACCCAGTGCACCCGCTCCGGCCACACCGCGACCGCGCCCTTCTCGCCGGCCTCCCGCTTGTAGAGCGCAAGATCGAGCTCGCCGCGTTCGAGATCGTGGGCGAGGTGCTTGCTCTGGCCCGCGCGCACGTCGAGGCGCAGGCGTGGATGCGAGCGCGAGAACGCGCCCAGCAGCTTCGCCAGGCGGTAGGCCGCGAAATCCTCGGGAATACCGAGCCGGATCGCGCCCTCGCCGTCGGGCTGGCGCAACACGTCGCGCGCCTCCTCGGCGAGCGAGAGCAGCCGGCGCGCATAGGAAAGCAGCCGCTCGCCCGCCTCGGTCGGGCGCACGTCCTTGCCGTCGCGATGCAGAAGCACCTGACCGACATCCTCCTCCAGGCGCTTGATCTGCTGGCTCACGGTCGATTGCGTGCGGTGGACGCGCGCGCCGGCGCGGGTGAAGCCGCCGGCCTCGACGACCGAGACGAAGCTGCGCAGCAGCTCCAGATCGAGCATTGCGGCCTCCATTCGAAAATCCACTGATATGGAGTTAATCATTTAATTTCCAAATGGCAAGCGATCTCCCTAGATCGAGGGCTCAGGAGAATGCCGCATGTCGCTCGCTCCCTCGGTTTCTGTTCCTCGCAGCCGTTTCAACACGCTGCCGCTCGCTATCGGTCTGTTCTGCCTGCTCTGGAGCTACGCCTTCATCGCCGGCAAGATCGGCGTCACCCATTGCCCGCCGCTGATCCTGCTCGCCGCCCGCTTCTCGCTCGCAGGCATTCTGATCCTGGGCGCCACGATGATACGGGGCGATGATTGGTCCCTGTCCTGGCGCGACGCTGCGGTCTTCGCAGTGCTCGGCATCGCCAACAACGCGCTCTATCTCGGGCTCGGCTACACCGGCCTGCAATCGGTTTCCGCCGGTCTTGGTGGCCTGATCGTCTCGGCGAACCCGGTGTTCACGGCCGCGCTCGCCGCGCTTCTCCTCGGCGAGGGCATGACCTGGCGCAAGGCGGGCGGCCTCATGCTCGGCGTGATCGGCGTGACGGCGATTGTCTGGCACCGTCTCTCGGTCGGCACGGACTCGCTGCACGGCATCCTCTTCACGCTGGCCTCGCTGGCTTCGATCGTCGCCGGCACCATCCTGTTCAAGCTGCTCGCGCCGAAGGGGTCGTTGTGGATCGGCAACGGCGTCCAGAACCTCGCCGCCGGCATCGTGCTGACGCCGGTCGCGTTCACCTTCGCCGATATCCACGCGATCGACTACACGCCGAGTCTGATCGGCGCGTTCGCCTTCCTCGTGCTCGGCGGCTCGATCCTCGCCTACTGGCTCTGGTTTCATCTGCTGAAGGTGTGTGGGGCCACCGCTGCCAGCGCCTATCATTTCCTGATGCCACCGCTCGGCATGCTGTTCGCGTTTGTCGTACTCGGAGAGCATGTCGAGGCGCGCGATCTCTTGGGAATCATCCCGGTGGCGCTCGGCATCTATCTGGTGACGCGACTGGCGAAGGCGGCGGCGTCTGCAAGCTGAGAAAGCCCTGCTGTCTCCCCAACGTCCGGCTAGTCTTTCCGGAACACGATCGACGCCATCCATCCCGTCATCAGAGCCATCGCCACTGTTGCAAGGCCGTAGAGCAACCCGTTGTGCCGCGCACTGTTGGCGACGAACTGCTCGAAGCCGACCTTGACGATCTCGAAGGCGGTGTCGGTCTTGCCGATGAACGCCCCGTTCGCAAACAGCTTGATCTCGACCTGATAGGTGCCGATCGGGACCTCTCCCGGCAGTGGAATGCCGGTCCGGAACAGGGTCGGCGTCAGGAACGTCACCGCGCTCGAATCCTCGCGGTAGAGGCCGCGCTGGGTGCGCAGGCGAATGAAGGCCGAGCGGAACACATCGTGGGGCACCACGTCGGCGTAATCGCCGCCGACTCGCTGCGTCAGCAGCACGTTGTTGAGCCCGATCTGCTGTCGCCGCGCGATCTCGGGCGAGGTGATCGCATCGAAGGGGCGGTTGGCGAACAGCGCGAGATAGCTCGGCACCTGCAGGAACTGCCGGTAGTCGGTGTTGATCCAGATCCCGAAGGTGCGCTCCTTGCGCCGCGTCACCATGTCCGCGCGCGGGCCCATCACGGTGACCACGAGATCGTAGGCCGTGCGGTCGGCCGGCGTCGTGGCGTCCTTTTCCACCGAGCCGAACAGCACCAGCTCCTCGCCCGAATAGTTCGGCGTCACCGTGACCCGATGGTTGGAGACTGACACGATCAGCCGCTCGGCCCGCGCGGCGCCGCCGAGCAGCAGGACGAGAGCGATGGCGAGAAGCACGCGAATCATCCGCTCACTCCGAGCTCGCGGATGGTGAAGAGGTCCGAGGGCTGGATCACCAGCTCGATCGCAAAGCGGATTCCGACCGAGAGGATCAAGAGGCCGAGCAGCAGCCGCAGCTGCTCGCCGCGGATCTTCTGGCCGGCGCGGGCACCGAACTGCGCACCGGTAACGCCGCCCACCATCAGGATCAGCGCCAGCACGGCGTCGACCAGGTGATTGGTCACGGCGTGCAGCATGGTCGCGAACAGCATCGTGACCAGCGTCAGCACCATCGAGGTTCCGATCACCGTCGAGGTCGGGACTCTGAGCAGATAGATCATGACCGGCACCAGGATGAAGCCGCCGCCGATGCCCATGATGGCGCCGATGAAGCCGATCGCGATGCCGACGACCACGACCGGAATTACCGAGAGATAGATCTTCGAGCGCTTGAACCGCATCTTCAGCGGCAGGCCGTGGATCCAGTTGTGCGTGCGGCGTGGCGGCAGCGCGCCGCGTCGGGTGCGCATCAAGGCGCGCAGGCCCTCGTAGAACATCAGGCCGCCGACCGTGGTGAGCAGCACGACGTAGGACAGCGCAATCATCAGATCGAGCTGGCCGAGCGCGCGCAGCTGCGTGAACGCCCAAACCCCGAGCGCCGTGCCGGTCACCCCGCCGCAGAGCAGCACGGTCGCCAGCGCCGGATCGATCGCGCGCCGCCGCCAGTAAGAGAGCGCGCCGGAAAAGGACGAGGCCGCGATGTGGCTGGCGACGGAGGCGACCGCGACGGCCGGCGTGATGCCGATGAAGATCAGCAGCGGCGTCATCAGAAAACCGCCGCCGATCCCGAACATGCCCGAGACGAAGCCGACCGCCGCGCCCATGGCGAGCACCAGGAAGACGTTGACCGGGAGGTCGGCGATCGGAAGGTAGAGCTGCATCGAAGGACCACGCTCCGGCGAGACGGATCGATTGCGCGGAATGCCCGCCGGACGGTCGGAACGATTGCCGCGCCCTTCAATAGCGGAATTTGCCGGCCGGCGGGACCGGGAATTTCGGGCGTGGTGAATGGGCGCGACGGCGGTATCGACGCTTTTGCTCCTCACCCCGAGGAGCCGGCGCAGCAGGCGTCTCGAAGGGCGAGGCCCGGACCGAGAGGCGGGCCTGCATGGTTCGAGACGCGCGCGAGGGCGCGCTCCTCACCATGAGGGGAGAGATTTCAATGCGCCGCGGATGCCGAGCGCTTGGTTGCGACTTGCTTCGGCGCCGGCTTGGCGTTCGCCTGCGGCGCGCTGTCCCAGCCTCCGGCGGGCGTCGCAACGTTGACGGCGTCGTCGGGCTGGGGCTCGGCGCTGAAGGTCTGGATCGCGAGCTTGGCCGCAGCGAGCGATTGCGGGTCGAGGCGCTTGGCGACGTCGTCGCGCTTGCCGGCGGCGTCCGCATCGCCCTGCGCGGCCGCCAGGCTGAACCATTTGTAGGACTCGGCGAGGTTCTGTTCGACGCCGATGCCGCGGGCATAGAGAATGCCGAGGTTGAACTGGCTGTCGGCGACGCCGCGATCGGCCGCCTTGCGGAACCACTGGGCCGCGCTCTTGTAGTTCGCGCCGCGTCCGCCGCCGTCGGCATCGAGCACCGCGAGGTTGTGCATCGCCTTCGCGTTGCCGCGCTCCGCAGCCTGCGTGTAGTAGCGTCGGGCGATGTCGGCGTCCTTCTTCACGCCGAGGCCCTTTTCGTACAGCGTTCCGAGCCGGAAGATCGCGGGCACCACGCCGGCCTGCGCCGCGCGGTCGTACCATTTGGCGGCTTCGTCGTAGTTCGTGGCGACGCCCTTGCCTTCGGCGAAGCGCAGGCCGATTTCGTAGGCCGCGGTCGCATCGCCCTTCATCGCGGCGGTGCGCAAGGCCGGGCCGCCGATTCCGTCGGGCAATCTCTCGCTCGGCGGCACCTGGACCAGGCCGAGCTTGGCGCGGCTCGTCCCCGACAACGCGCCGGTGATTTCGCCGGCGGCCGGCGGCAGCGGAGCCGCGGCGGGTGCGGGCGGGATTTCGACCGAGGCCGCGCTGCCCGGATTGGCCGCTTGCGCCGGCGCGGCATTGTTCTGGGACTGCCGTCCGATCGGCGTCGGCGATGTCATCGACGGCGTCACCTGCTCCGGTGTTGCCGGCTTTGTTTCGACTGGAGGCGGCGGGGCGGGCGCCGCCGGCTCGCTCGGAATGTTCTGCATCGCCTGCGGCGCCGGCGGCGGGCCGTCGCCGTCGAGCAGGTTCATCGCCATCTTGAAGGTACCGAGCACGATCACGACCACGCTCGCGCCGACCAGCAGCGAACGGATCTTCGAGGTGATGGTCGAACCGCCGTCCTTGCCCGTTTCCTTCGAACGGTCGGTCCCCGCCTTGGCGGCGCGGCCGGTCTTTTCCGGCTGGGCTGCGGCAGCCTGGGCGGCCCGGCGCGCGGCGGCGATGAAGCTCGATGACGACACCGGCTCTTTCGGCCCGGCGGGAATTTCGCTGATCGCGCTCTCGGACGCCGCGATGCGCTCCGATGGCGTGGCGACGCGTCCGCCTGGCCGTGTGCCTGGCTCGAGCGGATGATCCGGCGGCAATTCCGGCGCCAGGGCGGCGCGTGGCGGGGCCGTATGC
Source organism: Bradyrhizobium sp. in8p8 (assembly GCF_000426845.1). Taxonomy (GTDB): domain Bacteria; phylum Pseudomonadota; class Alphaproteobacteria; order Rhizobiales; family Xanthobacteraceae; genus Bradyrhizobium; species Bradyrhizobium japonicum_C. The sequence continues at coordinate 195,997 of NZ_AUGD01000004.1, forward strand.
GGCTCCAGGATCTCGCTGATCGCGCGCGGCGGAATGGGGGGCATCGCCGGTACCGGGGGCGGCGCGGCGGGAGCGGCGGCATGGAATTCGCGCGGCGCGGCGACGAAGGCGGCGGCCTGTGCGGCTTGCGCGGCGGCGGGGTTGGGCAGCTCTGGCTTCGGATCGTATTTCGGCGGCTGTGCTTGCGGCCGCGGCTCGCGCGCCATCGGCGCGGGCTCCATCGGAGCCGCGGACGGCATCGGCTGCGGAGCGGCGGGCTGCGGCGCAGTGCGCACCCCGCGAAGATCGCCCTCGATCATCGAGAGGCGATCGACGACGTGGCCCAGCGCGCTGTGGACGGCTTCGAGCGAATCCTGGGTGTGCCGGTTGGTCTCGGCCTGGCTGAAACGGATGTCGGAGAGCTCGCGCTTGACGAGATCGACCATGTCGGGATCGGCGGCCGGCGCGGAGTTGCGGCTTTCGGCCAGCGCGGCATAGGTCGCCTGCTGCCGCTCCAGGTGCCTGAGGATGTCGTGCAGCCCGTCCTCGACGCGGCTCAGGTTGCCGTTGCGCGGATCGGAGGCGGCCTCGATCCGTTCCAGCAGATACGAGACGCGCTGCTCGAGATGGGCGAAGGTGGAGGCCGAGTCGTTGCCGACCTGCATGCGGTCGAAGCGGTCCGACAGCGCGCGGATTGCGGCTTCGAGATGCTCGGTGCTTTCGGACGGCTGAGGCCGCTCGCGGGTTTCGAGCGCGGCGGTGAGCGCGGCAATGCGCTGTTCCAGCACCGTAAAGCTGTCACCCTGGCCGGAGGCGCGGGTGATCTGGTCGACCTTGGACGACAGCAGCTGCACGTCTTCGGACAGCCGCGCGAGCGCTTCGTTGGAGGCGACATTGGAGACGATGGCGCGCAGCGCGGAGATCGCGCCTTCGAGCTGCTGAACGGTCGAAGGATCGTCATTCGCGCGCAGGATCAGGTCGAGCTTGGCTCCGAGATTGCGGATCGCCTCGTCATAGCCGGTGAGCTGCTCGGCAGGCGTCAGCGTGCGCAGCACCTGCTTGATCTCGGACAGCGCGTGCTCGATCCCCGACAGCACCTGGCCGTCGGTGCCGTTGGACCGCGTCTCGTCGATCCGACGGTGCAGCGAGCGGATCTCGTTCTCGATCGATTCGATCGCGCGCCGCGGCATCGCCTCGGTGATGGCGGCACGGATTTCGGCAAGCTCGCTGCGGAAGGCGTTGATCGCCTGCTCGGTATTGTCGGGACGCTGCAGCGACTCGATCTGGCTCGTGATCTTGAGCAGATGGCGCTCGAGCGAGGAGAAATCCGGCCCCGGCTGCGGAGGCGGCGGCGGCGCGTAGGCAGGGCCGGGCGGCGCCACTGGAGGCGCGTAAGGAGCCGCCGTGGGTGCAATCGGCGGCGCGGCGCGCGGCGGCATCTGCCTCGGCGTAAAGCCATCGAGCTCGCTCTGGCGCGCGGTGATCTCGGCGACCGCGACGTCGAATGAAGCCGGACTAAGGGGAGGGGAGTTGCGATAGACTTGAGCCGCCGCGCGCTCGACCGCATCGGCCTGGCGCTGGCGCGCCTCGATGGGCGAGGCCGCAGGAGCCGGACGCGGCGCCTGAGGCTGTTGCGGACGGGAGATTTGCGACAGGCGTGCGTCGAGCCGCGAGATCGCGTCGTTGAGCTGGCGCGCGACGCCCTGCTCGCGCGAGATCTCCTGGCGCGGCGTGGGCTTCGAAATCCGTTCGATCTGCTGGGTAATCGCGTCGAGCCGCTGGTGAATGTCGGCGACTTCGCGGCTCTCCTGACTCGGCATGTGCTGCGGACGCTGGTCGTAGGCCGCGCGAAAGTTCGGCGGGGCAGTCTCGCCGAGCGTGGAGTTCAGCCAGTCGTTGAGCGACATGCCGGCCCTGCGCGCAGCAGCTTCGGCCCGCTCCCGGACGGATGGATCGATGCCGTCAGCACTCCACGATACGCGCGAATTCATGACTCTGTCCGGTTCCGACTCCGGCGCCCCACCCGGCGCCTCCAGCCTCCCCACGCGTGCCGGTTGCAAACACAATCGAATTTGGCGCGGGTCGTCTGCCTCGAAAACCGACTTTTTCCTGTTACGGTAAATAACGGGTTAAGGAATGCAGGCCCGGTGTCTTAAAGTTGGCCGCGGGAACTTGGGGCCTGGCGTTCGGCCTTCGCCCAGTGGTCGGTGCGCTGCCTGCCCTGCATGCGGGGAGGGCTGGGGCTGGGAAGAGGGTGCTTCGGCCCCGGGGCAATCCGCAAGAGGACAAGCCCCCTCACCCGGCGCTTCGCGCCGATCTCTCCCGCAAGCGGGAGAGCTGACCAGCACCGCCGGCGCCGATCTACCCCTTCCCCTCGCGCTTGCCATCCTCCAGCGGCACCACCGTGCCCTTGCCACTCTCCGCCGACAGCGCCTCCAGCGCCTCCTCGCAGAAATCGGCCACCATCTGCTCGTGGCGGGCCCCGAGACGGAGCAGCAAGAGGTTGCCAAGGTCGAGCCGGCCTTCTGCCCTGCCGTCGGGAAAGCGCTTCTTCAGGATCCGCTCGTAGTTGGCATGGCGGTCGCGATGGTGCTCCAGGCGGGCCATCAGGTCGGTCCGCAGGGGCTCGATGTCGATGCTGTCGAGCGCGTGCAGGCGCACCAGCAGGTCGTCCTTGGTCGAGGCTGGCGTGCTTGGCCGCGCGGCCCAGTGCCGCAGCGCTGTTCTACCCTCGGGCGTCAGCGTATAAACGAGCTTGTTGGGCTTGCCTGTTTGCACGACCTCGCGGCCCTGGATGTAGCCGCGGTCGCGCAGCTTGGAGAGCTCGCGGTAGATCTGCTGGTGGTCGGCCTTCCAGAAGAAGCCGATCGAGGAATCGAAGGTCTTGGCGAGCTCGTAGCCAGTCATCGGACGTTCCGTCAGGCATGCGAGGATTGCGTCGCCCAGTGCCATGATCGGCCTCCTTCTTCGGTTCGACCAAGTTGCTTGACTTTATGCGCATCGGCGCATATGCGTCAATGTGCATATGAGGCAGCATGCAGGCGGGCCGAAGGCCCGGCTGAAAAATCCAGCGCAATCAACTCCCCCGCTACTGTGCATGGGGTTGTTTTCGCACTTTGCCCTTGGCCTAGGGAGGCACCTGAGAATGACCGGCCTCGATTCCTGGTACGCCTACATGAAGTCCCACGACCGCGCCGCGCTCCGGGACCTGCTGCATCCCGATGCCATGTTCGAGAGCCCCGTCGTGCATTCACCGCAGCGCGGGCGCGACATCACCTTCAAATATCTCTCCAGCGCCGAGAAGGTGCTCGGCGGCCCCGGCTTCACCTATGTCGGCGAGTGGAAGAACGAGCGCGGTGCCGTGCTTGAATTCAAGACCATGATCGACGGCATCGAGATCAACGGGGTCGACATCATCAGCTTCGACAGCGAGGGACGCATCACCCATTTCAAGGTGATGGTGCGCCCGCTCAAGGCGATCAACATGCTGCACCGCCTGATGGCGGACCAGCTTGCCGCCGCCCAACCATAAGCCCAACATCATCCCCACAAGGCCCATGCCGGGAGAACGCCATGCCGATCTATAAAGCCCCCGTCGAAGACGTGAACTTCCTGCTCAACGACGTCTTCCAGATCGACCGCTACGACAATCTGCCGGGGTTCTCTGACGCGTCGAGCGACTTGCGCGAAGCCATTCTCGGCGAAGCCGCCAAGCTCGCCGAAGAGGTGCTGCAGCCGCTCAATCGCGTCGGCGACCTCGAAGGCTGCAAGCGCGCCGAGGACGGCAGCGTCACCACGCCGAAAGGCTTCAAGGAGGCGTTCAAGCAGGTCGCCGAGGGCGGCTGGCTCGGCCTCTCGGCGCCGACCGAATATGGCGGGCAGGGCCTGCCGGTGACGCTCTCCCAGGCGGTCAACGAGTTCCAGATCTCCGCCAACATGGCGTTCTCGATGTATGGCGGCCTCACCATGGGGGCGACCGCGGCGCTGCTGGTGCATGGCTCTCCGGAGCAGAAGAAGACCTATGTGCCGAAGATGATTGCGGGTGAGTGGACCGGCACCATGAACCTGACCGAGCCGCATTGCGGCACCGATCTCGGCATGCTCCGCACCAAGGCGGTGCGGCAGGCGGACGGCAGCTTCAAGATCACGGGCACCAAGATCTTCATCTCGGCCGGCGAGCATGATCTCGCCGACAACATCATCCACCTCGTGCTTGCCCGCATCGAGGGCGCGCCCGCCGGCATCAAGGGCGTCTCGCTGTTCGTGGTGCCGAAATTCCTGGTCAATGCCGACGGTTCGCTGGGGCAACGCAACGGCGTCGTCTGCGGCTCGATCGAGCACAAGATGGGCATCCACGGCAATTCCACCTGCGTGATGAACTACGACAACGCCACGGGCTGGCTGATCGGCGAAGAGAACAAGGGCATGCAGGGCATGTTCGTGATGATGAACGAGGCCCGCCTCGGCGTCGGCGTGCAGGGGCTCGCGCAGTCCGAGGTCGCCTATCAGAACGCGGTCGCCTATGCCCGCGAGCGCATCCAGGGCCGTTCGCTGACCGGTGCGAAGGCGCCGGACAAGCCGGCCGATCCGATCATCGTGCATCCGGACGTGCGCCGCACGCTGCTCTCGATCCGCGCCTTCAACGAGGCCGCGCGGGCCTTCGTGATCTGGACCGCGCTGAAGAGCGACGTCGCCCATCGCTCCGAGGATCCGAAGGACCGCCAGGCCGCCGACGACCACATGGGCCTGATGACGCCGGTGCTGAAGGGCTTCCTCACCGATTACGGCTTCGCCAACGCGGTGCAGGCGCAGCAGATGTATGGCGGTCACGGCTACATCGCCGAGCAGGGCATGGAGCAGTTCGTGCGCGATGCCCGCATTGCGATGATCTATGAGGGCGCCAACGGCATCCAGGCGCTGGACCTCGTCGGCCGCAAGCTGCCGCGCGACGGCGGCCGCGCCATCATGGCCTTCTTCGGCGAGGTCATGGCCTTTGCCAAGGAGAACGGCGGCGACGAGGCGCTCAAGCCCTTCATCGCCCCGCTGTCGACCTCGCTCGGCCATCTCCAGCAGGCGACGACCTGGCTGATGCAGAACGCGATGGCGAAGCCGGATAATGCCGGTGCCGCTGCAACCGATTACCTGCATCTCTTCGGCTTCGTCGCGCTCGGCTACATGTGGGCGAAGATGGCGAAGGTGACGAATGCGAAGATTGCCGAGAGCGGGGCGACGCCCTATCTCTCCACGAAACTCGTCACCGGCCGTTTCTTCATGGAGCGGATGCTTCCGGAGACCGCGGCCAATCTCGCGCGCATCCAGGCCGGCTGCGCCACCATCATGGAATTGCCGGCGGAAGCGTTCTGAGCCTGCTTCCGCTGCCTGCTCCCAATCGTCTCGAAAATCACATCAGGAGGGCGTCATGCCTGAGGCATTCATCTACGATCACGTTCGCACCCCCCGTGGCCGCGGCAAGGCGGACGGCGCGCTGCACGAAGTCACTGCGCTGGCACTTGCCACGGTGCCGCTGAAGGCGCTGAAGGACCGTAACAACCTGCCGGAAGATTCGGTCGACGACGTCGTGCTCGGCGTGGTCGATCCCGTCGGCGAGGCGGGTTCCGACATCGCGCGCTTCGCCGCGCTGAAGGCCGGTCTCGGCGAAGCCGTGCCCGGCGTGCAGATCAGCCGCTTCTGCGCCTCCGGCCTCGACGCCGTGAACTTTGCTGCCGCACAGATCATGAGCGGCCAGCATGAGCTCGTGATCGGCGGCGGCGCCGAATCGATGAGTCGCGTCGGCATCGGCGCCTCAGGCGGCGCCTGGCCGATGGACCCGTCGATCGCGGTGCCGGCATATTTCATGCCGCAGGGCGTCTCGGCCGATCTGATCGCGACCAAGTACGGCTTCTCGCGCGACGACGTCGACGCCTATGCCGTGCAGAGCCAGCAGCGCGCGGCCAAGGCCTGGGACGAGGGACGCTTCGACAAGTCGGTCGTGCCGGTGAAGGACATCAACGGCCTCACCATCCTCGCCAAGGACGAGCACATGCGTCCCTCGACGACGATGCAGTCGCTGGCACAGCTGCAGCCGTCGTTCACGATGATGGCGCAGATGGGCGGCTTCGACGGCGTCGCAGTGCAGTCGCACCCGGAGATCGAGCGCGTCAATTACGTGCACCATGCCGGCAACTCCTCGGGCATCGTCGACGGCGCCGGCGCCGTGCTGCTCGGCAGCAAGGAAGCCGGCAGCAAGTACGGCCTGAAGCCGCGCGCAAAGATCCGTGCGTTCGCCAACATCGGCTCGGAGCCCGCGATGATGCTGACCGGTCCGGTCGACGTCACCGAGAAGCTCTTCGCGCGTTCGGGCATGAAGAAGACGGACATCGATCTGTTCGAGCTCAACGAGGCTTTCGCATCCGTCGTGCTCCGCTACATCCAGGCCTTCGACATCGACAACGCCAAGATCAACGTCAATGGCGGCGCCATCGCCCTCGGCCATCCGCTCGGCGCAACCGGCGCGATGATCCTCGGCACCGTGCTCGACGAGCTCGAGCGTACCAACAAGTCCACCGCCCTCGTCACGCTGTGCATCGGCGGCGGCATGGGCACCGCGACCATCATCGAGCGCGTGTAAGGGCAGGGAGCAACCAACATGTCGTACAAGAACTTCAAGGTTGAGACCGATTCCGACGGCATCGCGCTCGTCACCTGGGATATCCCGGGCCGTTCGATGAACGTGCTCGACGAGACCTCCACCAACGAACTCGAGGCGATCGTCAAGGCGACCACGGCGGATGCTGCGGTGAAGGGCGTCGTCATCACCTCGGCCAAGGAGGCCTTCTGCGCCGGGGCGGACCTCTCCATGCTCGAAGGCATGAACCAGGCCTACGCAAAAGTCTTCAAGGAGCAGGGCGAGACCGCGGCGAACCAGATGCTGTTCGACCAGAGCCGGCGCTTCTCGCAGGTGCTGCGCTCGATCGAAACCTCAGGCAAGCCCTGGGCGGCCGCGATCAACGGCCTCGCGCTCGGTGGCGGCTTCGAGATCACGCTGTGCTGCCACTATCGGGTCGCGGCGGAGAATCCCAAGACCCGCCTCGGCCTGCCCGAGGTCAAGGTCGGCTTGTTCCCCGGCGCCGGCGGCACGCAGCGGGTGCCGCGTCTTGTGCCGCCGCAGGACGCCATGACGATCCTGCTCAAGGGCGATCCTGTGACGGTGGAGAAGGCCAAGGCGCTGAATTTGATTCACGCCGTCGTTCCCGCCGCCGATCTCGTCAAGGCCGCGAAGGACTGGATCAAGGGTGGCGGCAAGGCCGTCGCGCCCTGGGACGAGAAAGGCTTCAAGCTTCCGGGCGGTCCGGTGTTCTCCAAGGCCGGCATGATGATGTTCCCGGCTGGCAACGCCATCTATCGCCGCGAGACTTACGACAATTACCCGGCCGCTCGCGCGATCATGAGCTGCGTCTATGAGGGCCTGCAGCTGCCGATCGATGCCGCACTGCGTGTGGAGTCGCGCTACTTCACTTCGGTGCTGCGATCCAAGGAAGCGGCGGCGATGATCCGCAGCCTGTTCCTGTCGATGCAGGAGCTCAATAAGGGCGCGCGCCGTCCGAAGGACGTGGCCCCGACCAAGGTGAAGAAGATCGCCGTGATCGGCGCCGGCTTCATGGGCGCGAGCGTCGGCTACGTCTCGGCCCGCGCCGGCCTCGACGTCGTCCTGATCGACCGCGACCAGGAGAGCGCCGACAAGGGTAAGGCGCATGCGCAGAAGGTGATCGAGGAGCAGATCAAGAAGGGCCGCGCCAAGCCTGCGGATGCCGAAGCACTGCTCGCGCGGATCACGCCGACCGCGGACTACGCCGCGCTGAAGCACGTCGATCTCGTCATCGAGGCCGTGTTCGAGGACCGCAAGGTCAAGGCGGACACCTTTGCCAAGGCGCAGCAATATCTCAAGCCCGACGTGATCTTCGCCTCCAACACCTCGACGCTGCCGATCACCTCGCTGGCCGAGAGCTTCAAGGACCAGGGCAAGTTCATCGGCATCCACTTCTTCTCGCCCGTCGAGAAGATGATGCTGGTCGAGATCATCCTCGGCAAGAACACCGGTGACGTCGCACTCGCGACCGCGCTCGATTACGTCCGCCAGATCGGCAAGACGCCGATCGTGGTCAACGACTCCAGAGGCTTCTTCGCCAACCGCTGCGTCGGCCGCTACGTCGCCGAAGGCAACGAGATGTTCCTGGAAGGCGTGCCGCCGGCGATGATCGAGAACTGCGCCAAGATGGCCGGCATGCCTGTCGGCCCGCTCTCGCTCTCGGACGAGGTCGCGCTCGACCTCGGCCTCAAGATCATGAAGGCGACGGAAGCCGATCTTGGCCCCAATGCCATCAATCCCGACCAGAAGAAGCTGATGGTGGAGATGGTCGAGAAGCAGGGCCGCCTCGGCCGCAAGAACGGCAAGGGCTTCTACGATTACCCTGAGAAGGGCAAGGGCCAGAAGAGCCTGTGGCCGGGCTTGTCAGCGCTGCAGCCGAAGCAACTCGACCCTGACACGCTCGACGTCGAGGAGCTGAAGCAGCGCTTTTTGGTGGTACAGGCGGTGGAAGCCGCGCGCACGGTGGAGGACCACGTCATCACCGATCCGCGCGAGGCGGATGTCGGCTCGATCCTCGGCTTCGGCTTCGCGCCGTTCACCGGCGGCACGCTGTCCTATATCGACTTCATGGGCACGAAGAAGTTCGTCGAGCTCTGCCGAAAGCTCGAGGCCAAGTACGGCTCGCGCTTCACGCCGCCGAAGCTGCTGGAGGAGATGGCAGCCAAGGGCGAGACCTTCTATGGTCGCTTCGCGCCGAAGAAGGCAGCGGCTTGAGTAGCACGTGTAGCGGGGATTGCGCTGCACGCTTTCATGGTGGCGCAGGAACGACAGGCAGGCCGGATCATCGATCCGGCCTTTCTGTTGTGCCGGCCTTCGCCTGCTAACCGGTTCCCTGCCGCACCAGCGCCGCTGCAGATCCTCGCTGCCGTCAGGCGCTCCGCACTGGCATCCCGCTTGCTAACGCATTCACAAGATGACCATTCGCATTGGAAGTGTCCCGCAATGAGCCTCACACCGTTTCAGGATGGTGCGGCCGGCGTGCGCGCAAGATATTCTCCGATGTTGGTCCTCGATCGGCCGCGCGCAGGTCCCAGAATCATGCGGCGGCGCAGAAAAATACCGTCCTGGATCGGTTGGGCCTTACTCGTTTTGACCGCCGATGTGGTTATGGCTTTGCTTGCCTGGTTCGCCGTTGGTTTCGTCCTGCATTGAGAGTTCTCCTCTGTACAGATGAAACGTCGCTGCGAGGTAGGCGAACTGGCCCATCATGAGGCAAGCGGTCACGATCGGAATACCCGCCCAAAATCCGAACTCCGAGCTCTGGAGCACGGTTGCTGCAACAATCGCAGTCGCCGGTGAAACGAGCAACAGAGCCCAGACCCGAAAGAACAGTCCCGTCGCAAGTCCCGCGATTCCGCTCGCGACCAAGAGAAGTAGTACGATCGTCACGATAGAATCCCAATTCAGCAGTCCGCGTTGCGGTTCCTAGCTGAAGTTGAGCCAACGAGATTGCTCTCACAAGGATGGTGACGACTGCGGAGCGGACAAGGCGGGGTTATTGTTAACCGGGACAATGCGTATCAAATTGACATCGCCACGCCGAGACGCGGGTCTTCAAGTCGGTATCTTTCAAGCCGGTATCTTGATGAACTGTCGGCCGCCGCAACTGCTGGTCCATGAGGTCGCCGTGGCCGGAACTTGTGCCCCACGCTGTCACGGGCGGTCTATCGGCGTTCATCTGGACAATCACCGGACCTTCGGTCACGATTTGATCGTTGTCGAGTCCCAGCGCCGGGAGCAGGTCGCTGGACTTCAGCTTCAGATCGTCCCCGCGATTTCGAGCTTCATGCGCCTCTGTCGACCTCGCCCCGCTCATATGACAATGCTGCTTCCAGAGCAGCAATGTGGGGGACAGCGAGCAGGCACCGGGCGAACGGGAGAGTTCGCGGTATTTGCGCCCGAGGCTTTTCTCGGCCGAAAGAGCAACTACATGCACCTGCTTTGATAGTCAAGATTGATGCAGCTGCATCAAATGAGGTAAGAGTCGGACGACGAGCTTGAGCGGGACCATGAAACGCAGACCATCGACCGAGGCAACGGCCGCCTGGATCCGCCTGATGCGGGTGCAGAGCCGCGTGCTCGATTGCGTCGAGCAGGACTTGAAGAAAGCCGGCTTTCCACCACTGGCCTGGTATGACGCGCTGCTCGAATTGTCGCGGGCGCCCTCGGGCGAACTGCGCCCGGTCGAACTCGAGCGGCAGATGCTGATCCCCCAATATTCCACATCGCGGCTGATCGACCGCCTGGTCGATGAGGGCCTTGCCTCGCGGCGCGAATGCAAGATCGACAAGCGCGGCCAGTTCGTGGAGATCACGGAAGCCGGCCGCGAGCTGCAGAAGCGGATGTGGGGCGCCTATTCCGCTGCGATCGAAAAATATGTCGGTTCGAAACTGTCAGATGCCGACGCCGTCAAGCTCAGCGGTCTGCTCGACCGCCTGGGCTGCTCGTGCGGCGAGATGAAACTGCCGCCCGCGGGCGCCAACGAAAGCATGCCGTCGCGATGATCGCGCGGCAAACCCGCTCGCCCGCGCACCCGGTGGGTTCGCGGACGATCCCTGTCACCCGCGCGCGTTCGGTCGAAGCGCCGTTTGAATAGAGTTTGAGATGGCGCGAGACCAGATCGATATGACGCCTCTGCAATCGCGCGACGAACTCGTCGCGTGGTTCGAGGCCGGCTGCAAGGACCCGTCGGAATTCCGCATGGGCACCGAGCACGAGAAGACGCCGTTCACGCTCGAAGGCCACCGTCCCGTGCCCTACGAAGGCGCACGCGGAATCGGCGCGCTGCTCGAAGGCATGAAGCTCCTGCTCGGTTGGGAGCCGATCATGGAGAAGGGCAACATCATCGGTCTCTACGACGTCACCGGCGGTGGCGCGATCTCGCTCGAGCCCGGCGGACAGTTCGAGCTGTCCGGCGCGCCGGTCGAGAACGTGCACCAGACCCAGAGCGAGTTGATGGCGCATCTTGCACAGGTGCGCGAGATCGCAACGCCGCTCGGCATCGGCTTCCTCGGGCTTGGCATGACGCCGACCTGGTCGCGCGCCGACATCCCGGTGATGCCCAAGGGCCGCTACAAGATCATGACCAACTACATGCCGAAGGTCGGTCAGTACGGCCTCGACATGATGTACCGGACCTGCACCGTGCAGACCAATCTCGACTTCTCCTCCGAAGCCGACATGGTCAAGAAGCTGCGCGTCTCGCTCGCGCTCCAGCCGGTCGCGACTGCGCTGTTCGCCAATTCGCCATTCACCGAAGGCAAGCCGAACGGCTTTCTCTCTTTCCGGTCCGAGATCTGGCGCGACACCGACAACGCCCGCGCGGGCATGATGCCGTGGGCTTTCGAGGACGGCATGGGGTTCGAGCGCTATGTCGACTACGCGCTCGACGTGCCGATGTATTTCGTCAAGCGCGGCGAGGAGTACATCGACGTGTCGGGCTCCTCGTTCCGCGCGTTCTTCGAGGGCCGCAACAACAATCTTCCCGGCGAGCGTCCGACGCTGTCCGACTGGGCCAATCATCTCTCGACGATCTTCCCGGAAGTGCGGCTCAAGCGCTATCTGGAGATGCGCGGCTCCGACGGGGGGCCATGGGGCCGCTTGCCGGCGCTGCCCGCCTTCTGGGTCGGAATCCTGTACGACGACGCTTCGCTCGATGCCGCCTGGGACCTGGTGAAGCACTGGACCGCACATGAACGTCAGGCTCTGCGCGATGACGTGCCGCGTCTCGGCTTCAAGGCGCGGATCAAGGACCGTTATCTCTTCGAGATCGCCAAGGAGTGCCTCGTTCTGGCTCATGCCGGCCTGCGGCGGCGCAGCCGGATCGACCAGCTCGGCCGCGACGAGACCCGGCACCTCGAGCCACTCGATCGCATCGTCGATTCCGGCAAAACTCCCGCGGAGGAAATGCTGGAGAAATTCAACGGTCCCTGGAAGGGTTCGGTGGAACCAGCCTATGTGGAGTACGCGTTCTAGGGCGCTGAATTGGATCGTGATCGCGGCTCAGGTTATTGTTTGAGCATGATCTTCTCCGAAACTCGCTGCACACTTCTCGGCATCATGCTCTCAACCTATAGGCCAACGAGCGGGACTTGAGCCGTTCATCGCCCGTACAGGTTTGCGGCGATCAAATGACCGGCCGAAAAACCTGAGCTTCGTCAATAACTCGAAAGCTGTTTCGATGCGCAAGGGCCGCCTATCCGGGGCCGTCATGGCCAGCGTCGTGGCATCTGCCGCGCTGCTTTCGCTCGCATTTGCGGGCGTGCCGGCGCTTGCCCAGACGGCGTTCGATCGGCCCGGTGGCGACTACTTCAGCACACCGGTCGCCTCGGGCGATCCCGAAGATTGCGCGCTGCTGTGCGAGCGCGACCGCCGCTGCCGCGCCTGGAGCTTCAGCTATCCCGACGTCGAAGGCGGGTCTGCCGTTTGCTGGCTCAAGAACACCGTGCCCGCACGCGTGCCGGGGAGTTGCTGTATCTCCGGAGTGCGCGGTGCGGGCGTGATTGAGCCGCGGATCGAGGGCGTCGAAACCTCGATCGACCGCCCTGGCGGCGATCTGCGCAACTTCGACTTGAAGGACGGGGAGGGTGTGGAGGTCTGCAAGGCTGCATGCACCGCCGACAACAAATGCCGCGCCTTCACCTATGCCCGCCCCGGCTACACCGGGCGCGAAGCGCGCTGTTTCCTGAAGAAGGAAATCAAGCCCCCGCGCCGCAAGGCGGGATTCACGTCGGGCGTGGTTCGTTAGTCGTCTCGTCCCCCGTACGTGCCGCGGCGCTTTTCGAGCTGCGTTGCAGAGCGCGGTCCACCCGGCGCCGGATTCGATGCGTCATGGATCCCGGCTCATGCGTCCGCCTCAATCACCGTCAGCTCCGGCCATAGCGCCTTCCATCGCGCGACCTTCGCCGCGTAATTGGCGGCGGAAAAATTCAGCGCCCGGTTGGGTCGTACGATCAGCTTTGCGATGTCGTCGAATCCGTGGGGCGCATAGACGTCGAACTCTCCACCTGAGGGCCGGATCCCCAGTTGCGTATTCTCCGTGAGGAACCGGTCGATACCGTCAGTCGAGCGCGCCAGCGGCGGATAGGGCAGGCCATGCTTGTCGGGGTACCATAAATGCACTCGCGCCTGGTTGCGGATCTCGACCTTGGCGCCGAGATGCGCAAGACGCGCATGCAGCCCGCGGATCACAGTGTCTTCCGCTTCCCACGAGGTATCGGGGTCAAAATAGAACACGTCGTAGTCGGCGATGCCGTGGCTGATCGCACGGCCGGTAAGCGCGTTCCAAACCGTCTGCACGAGGCAACCTGCGACAAGCCACGCATCGGGCAGCGCGAGCCGATCGAGTTCATCGACGATCGCGGCGTTGACCGGATTCTGCAGCGCCAACGCGAGGAATTCGTCGCGGGTCATTGGAAATCGCAGGGTAGGCTAAGATGCGCGCCCGGCGTCGTGCCACCATCTCTCAACGTTGCGACAGAAGCAGTGGGTACGCTTCGGGCCTTGCCATCCCATGATCGACGCTTCGATCAATGCACGGCGGTGAAGAACCGCGCCAGCCTGAAACCGGACAGCCAAGTCCACACCGGTTGGCTGCGCATGCCGAGATCCCAGGAGCCGACCACAGCGTCCGCACGACCGATCAGGTTGTCGATCGGCAGCAGGCCGACGCCGCCCGACCGCAGCGGCACACGGCTGTCGGCGGAATTGTCGCGGTTGTCGCCCAGCACGAAGAGATGGCCGGCCGGCACGGTCACTTCAGGCGTGTTGTCCAGCGGACCGCTGTCGCGCATCTTGAAGATCAAATGCGAAACACCGTTCGGCAGCGTCTCGACATAGCGGTAGGCGGGTTCGCTTCGGCCACGGTCGTCCTCGGCGGTGCCGATGCCATCGGGCTTCAGCTCGGCCGGACGGTCGTTGATGAAGAGCTGGCCCTGCCGCATCTGGATGCGATCGCCCGGCAAGCCCACGACGCGCTTGACCCAGGCCTGCGAGCGATCGCCGGGCCAGCGGAAGACCACGACGTCACCGAGTTTCGGTGTTTCCGCGAAGACGCGGCCGCTTTCGGGCAGGCTGATCTGGATCGGCAGTGACGAGGTGCCGTAACCATAGGGGAATTTCGAGGCGAGCAGCGCATCGCCGATCAAGAGCGTCGGCTCCATGGAGCCTGACGGCACATAGAACGGTTCGGCGAGCGCGCCCTTGGCGATGAAGACCGCGGCGACGATGCCGGCGAGCTGAGCAAGTTGCCCGGCCCAGCCGCTGCTCTTCCGCTTGGGGGTGGCAGTGACCTTCTCTTCAACGCTCATGCGCCCGTCCCACCCACGGTAATGCGTTCCATCAGCAGCGACGGCTGGCCAACGCCGACGGGCACGCCCTGGCCGTTCTTGCCGCAGGTTCCGATTCCGGTGTCGAGCGCAAGGTCGTTGCCGATCATGCGGATGCGATGCAGGTCGGTCGGGCCGTTGCCGATCAGCATGGCGCCCTTCAACGGGGCGCCGATCTTGCCGTTCTCGATCTTGTAGGCTTCCGTGCACTGGAACACGTACTTGCCCGAGGTGATGTCGACCTGGCCGCCGCCGAAATTCGCGGCGAACACGCCGTTCTTCACGGAGGCAAGGATTTCGGCCGGATCGCGGTCGCCGGCGAGCATGTAGGTGTTGGTCATGCGCGGCATCGGCACGTGGGCGTAACCCTGGCGGCGGCCGTTGCCGGTCGGCTTCATGTTCATCAGCCGCGCGTTCTGGCGGTCCTGCATGTAGCCGACGAGGATGCCGTCCTCGATCAGCACGGTACGATTGGTCGGCGTGCCCTCGTCGTCGATCGACAGCGAGCCGCGCCGCGAGGCGATCGTGCCGTCGTCGACCACGGTGACGCCCTTCGCGGCAACCTGCTGGCCCATCAGGCCTGCGAAGGCGGACGTCTTCTTGCGGTTGAAGTCGCCCTCGAGTCCATGACCGACCGCTTCATGCAGCATCACGCCGGGCCAGCCGGCACCGAGCACGACGTCCATTTCCCCCGCGGGGGCCGGGATCGATTCCAGATTGACCAGCGCCTCGCGCAACGCGCCATCGGCAGCCTCGCGCCAGGATTTCGTCTCGATGAATTCGGCATAGCCGGCGCGGCCGCCATAACCCTTGCTGCCGCTCTCCTGGCGGTCGCCTTGGCCCGCGACGACGGAAATGTTCACGCGCACCAGCGGACGGATGTCGCGATAGCTTTCGCCATCGGGGCGAAGGATCTCGACGACCTGCCAGGTCGCGCCCAGGCTGACGCTGACCTGCCGCACCCGCGGATCCTTGTCGCGCAAATAGGCGTCGATCTCGGCGAGCAGCTTGACCTTGGTCTCGAAGCCCGGCGCATCCAGCGGATTGTCGTCGCCATAGAGCCGCACATTGGTGTGCGGGGGCGGCGCGGCGAAGCTGCCGGAATAGCCGCCGCGCACGGCCGAAACTGCATCCGCCGCGCGCATCAGCGCCGGCAGGGACACGTCGGAGGAGTGCGCATATCCGACCGCATCGTCCTTGACGGCGCGCAAGCCGAAGCCCTGCGAGGTGTCGTAGGTCGCCTGCTTGAGCCGCCCATTGTCGAACATCAGGGCTTCGGTCTGGCTGTACTCCAGGAACAGCTCGCCGTCGTCGGCGCCCGAAAGCCCCCGCGCGATCTCGTGGCGAACCTGGTCGCGGTCGAGATTGGCGCGGTCGAGCAGGGAGGTTGTGGCAGGGTTGGTCATGCGTCCGTCCATTAGCCGGGGTATGTACGGCAAGATAATGATTTCGCGCCGGTTCCGCGAGGGCGCGAAGCCTCACATTACGGAAACAATAGGATTGCCCGCGACGCTACGGCAGCTTGTCATATCCCTCACCCAGCCCGTTCAGACTGAGCGGAAAGCCGATGCCTTCTTCGGGGGTCTCGAAGATGATGAAGGTCGCGGTCTTGGCGCTGCGCAGCTGGCCCAGCAGCTTGTCTTCCAGGACGACCTCGGCGACGCAGCCATTGGGCAGGCAGCGGACGAAGCCGGCGCGGCCGACATCCTGGTTGTCGAGCTTGAGGCCGAGGCCGGAGGGCAGGAGCACGCCGAGCGGGGCGACCACGCGCATCAAGCGGCTCTTCTGGTCGGCGGTCTTGAGCACGATCACGGTCAGGCCGGCATTGGAACGGTCCTCCGCCACCACGCTCTGGATCAGGGCGCATTGCTCGGTCTGGGCGCCGGGCGGGGTGTCGCAGCGGATCTGCCAGTCGCCATGGACGGAGCGGACCGCGCCTTGCGCATGAGCGAGGCCCGGGAGCGCCGGCAGGACGATCGAAGCCAGCAGGGCCAGCGCCGGGAGGCCGTTGGCCGGCCTTGCCATCGATCTCGAAAGCCCCATCGGGTCGGTCCCTCTGCTCGCCTGGCTCGCTCGTGCTTGGCGGACCAATCCGGCGGACTGATACGGGAATGACGGCGTCTTGAAGGCGATTCCCAAGCAAAATCCGCGCCGCCCACGCCGCCATCGCCCGCACGAATCAGGCTGCTGCGCGGCCATTCGCCTGTGCCTACCGCGAGCAATTCCGCTGTCAAGCCGCAGCATCCCGGCCAACGGTATTTTTGTCTGATGTTACTAGGAAATATCTTGCGGGTGATGGCTGACAGACGAAGCTCAAGACTGCATTGCGATAGATCAAGAATTATGGTTTGAGAGGCTTGATTTCGCGTTCTAGCGATCTGGCCCCAGTTCCTCTTAGAGGTATTCTTGCGTGGCGGTTTGTCAGACCGGCGGATCGAATAAGTGCTTCCCGCAAACAGGGGGATGCATCTGGGGTGATTTCGTAAGGGGAGCGCGAACGGCATGAGGATGTCGATGGGTCGGGTGGGCCGGCAATTGCTGGGATTGGCCACCATCTTCGTGGCGGTGGCTGGCATCATGCTGGCGACGGGTGGTGCGGCATTCGCCGAGCTCGGGCAGCCGGCGCCGTGGGAGTGGACGCTGCAGCAGTCCGGTTCCCCGGTGATGGACAACATCATCTGGTTCCACAACTTCCTGTTCGTGCTGATCACCCTGATCACACTGTTTGTCCTGGCGCTGCTCGTCATCGTGGTGGTCAAGTTCAACGCGCGGGCCAATCCGGTGCCGTCGCGGACCACCCATAACACGCTGATCGAGGTGGCCTGGACACTGGTTCCGGTGCTCATCTTGGTCGGCATCTCGGTGCCGTCGTTCCGGCTTCTGTTCCTGGAGCTCGACGTGCCGAAGGCCGACCTGACCATCAAGGCGACCGGCAAGCAGTGGTACTGGTCCTATGCCTATCCTGATAACGGCAAATTCGAGTTCGACTCGCTGATGGCGCAGGACAAGCAACCCCGCCTGCTCGGCGTCGACAACGAGATGGTGGTGCCGGTCAACAAGGTGATTCGGGTCCAGACGACCGGCGCCGATGTCATCCACGCCTTTGCGGTGCCGGCTTTCGGCGTCAAGATCGATGCCATTCCCGGCCGCCTGAACGAGACCTGGTTCAAGGCCACCAAGACCGGCATGTACTACGGTCAGTGCTCGGAGCTTTGCGGCAAGGACCACGCCTTCATGCCGATCGCCGTGCGAGTGGTGAGCGATCAGGAGTTCGCCTCCTGGGTCGAAGCGGCGAAGAAGAAATATGCGAGCGGCGGCACCAGCACCTACGCCTCCGCTGCTGGCCCGACGCAGTAGGCGTCGGGTGACGGCTTGAGGGACTGAAAGCGACAAAAGGGCGGGACCTCCAGAGGTCCGAACGGGACGCAAGGCAGGATTTGAAAATGGCAACGAGCGCAGCGGCACACGGCGATCACGCGCAGGCCCACGGACATGACGAGCACGCCCATCCGACCGGATGGCGGCGCTACGTCTATTCGACCAACCACAAGGACATCGGCACGATGTACCTGATCTTCGCGGTCATTGCCGGCATCATCGGTGCCGCGATGTCGATCGCGATCCGGGTCGAGCTGATGTATCCGGGCGTGCAGATCTTCCACGAGGCCCACACCTACAACGTGTTCGTGACCTCTCACGGCCTGATCATGATCTTCTTCATGGTCATGCCTGCGATGATCGGCGGCTTTGGCAACTGGTTCGTGCCGCTGATGATCGGCGCGCCCGACATGGCTTTCCCGCGCATGAACAACATCTCGTTCTGGCTGCTGCCGGCGTCCTTCGCGCTGCTGCTGATGTCGACCTTCGTCGAGGGCGAGCCGGGCTCCAACGGTGTCGGCGCCGGCTGGACCATGTACGTGCCGCTGTCGAGCTCTGGCCATCCGGGGCCCGCCGTCGATTTCGCGATCCTGGCGCTGCATCTTGCGGGCGCCTCGTCGATTCTCGGCGCCATCAACTTCATCACCACCATCTTCAACATGCGTGCGCCGGGCATGACCCTGCACAAGATGCCGCTGTTCGTGTGGTCTATCCTGGTGACGGTGTTCCTGCTGCTGTTGTCGCTTCCGGTGCTCGCCGGCGCGATCACCATGCTGCTCACCGACCGCAATTTCGGCACGACGTTCTTCGCGCCTGACGGCGGCGGCGACCCGGTGCTGTTCCAGCATCTGTTCTGGTTCTTCGGTCATCCCGAAGTGTACATCCTGATCCTGCCGGGCTTCGGCATGATCAGCCAGATCGTCTCCACCTTCTCGCGCAAGCCCGTGTTCGGCTATCTCGGCATGGCCTACGCGATGGTCGCGATCGGCGGCATCGGCTTCGTGGTGTGGGCGCACCACATGTACACGGTCGGCATGTCCTCGGCGACGCAGGCCTACTTCGTCGCGGCCACGATGGTCATCGCCGTTCCGACCGGCGTGAAGATCTTCTCGTGGGTCGCAACGATGTGGGGCGGCTCGATCGAGTTCCGCGCCCCGATGATTTGGGCGGTGGGCTTCATCTTCCTGTTCACGATCGGCGGTGTCACCGGCGTCGTGCTGGCGAACGCGGGCGTCGACCGCGTGCTCCAGGACACCTACTACGTCGTTGCGCACTTCCACTACGTGCTGTCGCTCGGCGCGGTGTTCGCGATCTTCGCCGGCTGGTACTACTGGTTCCCGAAGATGTCGGGCTACATGTACAACGAGACTTTGGCCAAGGCGCACTTCTGGGTCACCTTCGTCGGCGTCAATATGGTGTTTTTCCCGCAGCACTTCCTCGGTCTGTCGGGCATGCCGCGCCGCTATATCGACTATCCCGATGCCTTCGCGGGCTGGAATCTGGTCTCGTCGATCGGCTCCTACATCTCCGGTTTCGGCGTGCTGATCTTCCTGTACTGCGTGTTCGACGCTTTCGCCCGCAAGGTGCCGGCTGCCGACAACCCCTGGGGTGCGGGCGCGACCACGCTGGAATGGACGCTGACCTCGCCGCCGCCGTTCCACCAGTTCGAAGTGCTGCCCCGCGTGCAGTAAGCCATCTCCCGCGGCGCCCGTGACGGGCGCCGCGGCGCTATAACGAAGCGAGTAGATCTAAGTGTCCGTCCTCGACCAGAACGCCATCGACATCAATCCCCGCATCTCCGAAGCGGAGGTTGGCGATTATATCGCGCTGCTCAAGCCGCGGGTGATGTCCCTGGTGATCTTCACCGCGCTGGTCGGGATGGCGATGGCGCCAGGGCACTTTCACCCGGTGCTGGCGATCACCTCTCTGCTCTGCATCGCGGTCGGTGCCGGCGCCTCCGGGGCGCTCAACATGGCGCTGGAGGGCGACATCGACGCCAAGATGTCGCGCACGGCAAACCGCCCGATCCCGCGCGGCCGCATCACACGTCCCGAAGCCATGGCGTTCGGCACGACGCTCGCCTTCTTCTCGGTGATGACGCTCGGCATCCTCGTCAATTGGGTCGCGGGCGCGCTGCTCGCCTTCACCATCTTCTTCTACGTCGTGATCTACACGATCGGCTTGAAACGCTGGACCGCGCAGAACATCGTGATCGGCGGCGCCGCCGGCGCGCTGCCGCCGGTGGTGGCCTGGGCTTCGGTCACGGGCACGGTCGATGTCGAACCGCTGCTGCTGTTCGCCATCATCTTCTTCTGGACCCCGCCGCATTTCTGGGCGCTGGCGCTGTTTCGTTCCGACGACTACGCGCGCGCCGGCATTCCGATGCTGCCCAACGTCGCCGGTCCCGACGCGACGCGGCTCCAGATCCTGCTCTACACCGTCGTGCTGATCGCGGTCGCCGCGGCGCCATGGGCGCTTGGCTATTTCGACGCCGTCTACGGCATCGTCTCGCTGATCCTGGGGGCTGGCATGCTGGTGCTCGCGATCAACGTCTACCTGCGTCGCGAACGCAGCCAGTCGCTGCGCGCGACCCGCAAGCTGTTTGCATTCTCGATCCTGTATCTGTTCGCGCTGTTCGCGACCTTGCTGGCCGAGGTCGTGTACCGGGCGCTCGTGCCGATGGCAGGGGGCGCATGATCACAGCGATGGCCGACAAACCCGAGCCAGACGGAATCGTCCTCACCGAGGCGCAGCGGAAGAGCCGTCGTCAGCGTTCGATCGCAATCGCGCTCGCGCTCGGCGTGCTCGTGGTGCTGTTCTTCGCCGTCACCATGGTCAAGGGACCGGCGGTACTCGTGCGGCCGATGTAGGAAACATGAATCACGAGCCGATCATATCACGGGACGTCAGCGCCAAGCCGGCCGATCGTAAGCCGGCCGGGAGCCGTGCGCTGCGGCGCGATGTGGTGGTGGCTTCCATCTGCGGCGGCGTGGTCGCGCTGATGGTCGGTGCTTCCTACGCGGCGGTGCCGTTCTACAACTGGTTCTGCCGTGCCACCGGCTTCAACGGCACGACGCAGGTTGCGACCTCTGCGCCGGCCTCCGGCCCGATCGCGCGGAAGATATCGGTGCGCTTCGATTCCAACGTCGCGCCCGGCCTGCCCTGGAAGTTCGAGCCGGAGCAGAGCGAGATCGAGGTCAATATCGGCCAGGTCGTGACCGTCTTCTACACCGTGACCAACCAGGCCGCGCGCACAACGGCCGCGCAGGCCGCGTACAATGTCGCGCCGCTGACGGTCGGCTCATATTTCCAGAAGATCAACTGCTTCTGCTTCACCGAGCAGACCATGGCTCCGGGCGAGAAGCGCGAGATGCCGGTCGTGTTCTACGTCGATCCATCGATCGCCGACGACCGCGAGAATGATGCGTTGAACACCATCACGCTGTCCTACACGTTTTATCCGGTGAGGGATCCGGTGGTGAAGCCGCTGGCTTCGGGCGAAGGCGACAAGCGCAAGGGAAATCTCTGACCGCCGGGCGCGCGCTCGGGATGTCGGAAGCAAGGGGATAAGTGCCTGCCAGGCACGGGATTGAGGAGAGAGACGGAATGGCTACGGCGCACACCAAGCATCACGACTATCATCTGGTCGATCCCTCTCCCTGGCCGGCGGTCGGCTCGCTCTCGGCGTTCATCATGGCCGTCGGCGCGGTCGCCTGGATGCACCACATGTTCTCTGCGGCGCCGATCGTGTTCGGCGTCGGTACCGTCGGCGTGCTCTACACCATGGCGAGCTGGTGGGGGGACGTGATGAAGGAGGCCCAGTACAAGGGCGACCACACCCGCGTCGTGCAGCTGCATCATCGCTACGGCATGATCCTCTTCATCGCCTCCGAGGTGATGTTCTTCGTCGCTTGGTTCTGGGCCTATTTCAACGCCGCGCTGTTCCCGGCCGACGCGGTGCAGGCGACCCGCGACGCCGTGTTCGGCTGCGGTCTCGGGACCCAGGCTGGCGCCTGCTCGGTCCCCGGCACTTGGCCGCCGAAGGGCATCGAGACTTTCGATCCCTGGCATCTGCCGCTCCTGAACACGCTGATCCTGCTCACCTCAGGCACCACTGTGACCTGGGCGCACCATGCGCTGCTCGAGAACGACCGCCAGGGCCTGAAATACGGCCTGATCCTCACGGTCGTACTTGGAGCCCTCTTCACCTGCGTGCAGGCCTACGAGTACAGCCATGCGGCGTTCTCCTTCGCCGGCAACGTCTACGGTGCGACCTTCTTCATGGCGACGGGCTTCCACGGTTTCCATGTGCTGGTCGGCACCATATTCCTGCTGGTCTGCCTGTTCCGCGCCTATGCCGGCCATTTCACGCCGAAGCAGCATCTCGGCTTCGAATTCGCCGCCTGGTACTGGCACTTCGTTGACGTGGTCTGGCTGTTCCTGTTCCTTTGCATCTACGTCTGGGGACGCGGCGCCGAGACCATGGCTCACGCTGCCCACTAAGCCAGATTGAACGACCAGAAAGGGCGGCCGCAGGGCCGCCCTTTCGCGTTCCGGCCGCCGGAAGTTTCGGCCGAAAGTGTGATAGAGTCCACCATCATGAACGACACCGCCGGCACCTCCCCGTCCGAAACCACCGTCCTGCAGAGCGCGATGCGCGGGCTTGCCTGCAAGTGCCCGCGCTGTGGCCAGGGCAAGCTTTATGCGGGCTTCCTGACGCTCGCCCCCGCTTGCGACCGTTGCGGTCTCGACTACGCCTTCATCGATACCGGAGATGGCCCGGCAATCTTCATTATCATGCTCGCCGGCGCCATCGTCGTCGGCTGCGCGCTCGTCGTCGAGGTCAAGTACCAGCCGCCGTTCTGGCTCCATGCGGCGCTCTGGCTGCCGCTGATCCTCGCCACCACGCTGCTGCCGCTGCGTGCGATGAAATCGCTGCTGATCGCGCTGCAATTCCACCACAAGGCGGCGCCCGGCCGGCTGGTTGATCGCGCGAAATGAACGAGGCCGCGCGCAAGGGCCGCGTGGCCGGCTTCGCGCTGTTCACGCTGTTCCTGACAGCCGTGTGCGTCGCGCTCGGTGTCTGGCAGTTGCAGCGTCGGACAGCCAAGCACGAGCTGATTGCGGCCCTCACCGAGCGGCTTGCGGCGGCACCCGGCGCGCTGCCTTTGCCGGTGCTATGGTCTGGTCTCAATCCCG
This sequence comes from Bradyrhizobium sp. in8p8, assembly GCF_000426845.1. Taxonomy (GTDB): domain Bacteria; phylum Pseudomonadota; class Alphaproteobacteria; order Rhizobiales; family Xanthobacteraceae; genus Bradyrhizobium; species Bradyrhizobium japonicum_C. The sequence continues at coordinate 219,025 of NZ_AUGD01000004.1, forward strand.
CCCGCGACGAATTCCGGCGCGTCAGCTTCACGGCGACGTATGCGCCGCTGCCCGATGCGATGGTCTATTCCGCGGGCTCCGCGGTGCGCAAGGACGCCTCCGGCCCCGGCACCTGGGCGTTCCTGCCGGCGCGGCTTCCGAGCGGCGAGACCGTCGTGATCGATGCGGGCTTTATCGAGAACACGATGCAGGATCGCGATGTCGAGGATCGTGCGGTGAAGAAGCTCGTCACGGGTGAGCCGGTCACGCTCACCGGCTACCTGCGCTTTCCCGAGGCGCCAGGCTGGCTGACGCCGGGGGAGAATCGCGCCAAGCGGCTCTGGTTCGTGCGCGATCATCTGGCAATGGCAAGCGCGCTCGGCTGGGGCGCTGTTGCGCCGTTCTATGTTGACCTCGAGCAGCCAGCACCTGCGAATGGCATTCCGCGTCCGGGGCCGCTCGTCGTGAATCTGAAGGACGATCACCTGCAATACGCCATCACCTGGTTCACGCTTGCGGGCGCCGTGCTGATCGCCTTCGCCGTGTGGGCAAGAGGCCGCCGGCGGAGCTGAGCTCATCCGAAGATTTTCCGTGGAACCCGGTATCGCCCGGGGTTTATTATTCAGCGCACATTCACGAGTGTGGTCCCAAGCCGCCGCCGATTCTTCGCGGCAGACAGGATTGCGGCGTGAGCGACTTCGATCAGATGGGAATTGTCGTCGACTGGGTGGACGCCTGCCGGAAGGGCGACCTCATGACGTTGCTCGGCCTCTACGCGGATGACGCCCAGGCCGAATGTACGTGTAACGGCACCCAGCGCTATAGCGGTCGAAGCGAGCTCGAGGCGTATTGGCAGCCGCGGCTCAGCACTTTCTCGGCGGCGGGTTTCGGGCTTGAGGAGATTCATCCGGCACCCGACGGCGTCGACCTCGAATACTCCGTTGCCGGCGCGTTGCGCATTCACGTCTCGTTCCGCTTCAGCCCGGAAGGCAAGATCCGCAGCACGCTGTGCGAACCGGCGCTGCAGAACGTGCGAGATGGCTGCTGGTGCCGGCTGGCCTCATGACGCCGGGTCCCGACTTGCCTTAGCCGGAAGGCGGCAGCGCACATAAGTCCGTTCGTTCATGCGCAGCAGGGACAGCGATCCGCTGAGCGCGCGCACGCGCTCTTGCATGCCGGTCAGGCCCCGGCCGAAGACGTTGCCGGCCGGAAAACCGGCGCCATCGTCGGAAATCTCGATGACGACCGTCTCACCGGTGACGATCGCCTGCACATGGGCGCTGCCTGCCTTGGCGTGGCGTAGCACATTGGTCAGTGCCTCCTGTGTCACCCGATAGACGGTCTGTGCCGACGGCCCCTCGATCACGTTCAGGTCCGGGTCGATCGTGTCCGTCAGGACGATATGCGGCGCCTGCTTGCGAAAGTTCCGAAGCAGCGTCTGCACGCTGGTCGAAAGGCCCAGTTCCTCGATGTAGAGCGGTCGGAGCCGGTCGAGGATACGGCGGTTGGTTTGCTGGAGTGCCTCGACCGATTGCAGCAGATCCTGCGCCGGGTTGCCGAGATTTCCCACGGGCGGTGAGGCCTCGACGAGCGCGATCGTGCCCGCGCGGATGCTGAACAGCAGCGGCCCGAGTTCGTCGTGCAATTCGCGGGCGAGATCGCGTCGCTCGTCGTCCTGGAGCGACACCAGGCGGTGCATCAGATCGCGATTGTCCCGGCTCAATTGCGCCAGCGTTGCAGCGAGCGCATTCGCCTCTTCGCAGCCCTGCCGGATCTCCGGCGGCCCCCTGACCGGAATCGGCCTGGTGTAGTCGCCCTGTCGTATTCGCGTGAGACCTTCGCCGAGATCCTGCATGGGGCGCAGGGCAGATCCCGACAAGACGTAGGCGATCGTGCCGGTAAGAGCCATCAGCACGGCCACCAGGCCGGTGAACGCCAGAAAGCCGATCCACTTCTCGAACAGATCGGCCGACATGTCCGACAGGAAGACGATGTCGCCGACACGTTGGCCATCGATCATGACCGGGGATGCCGCGTCGATTTCGGGAATGGCGAGAAGGCGGATGAACCATTGCGGCACGCCATGCGACTTGCGCGAGTCGTCCTTCGGTGACGGCGTGGGACCTGCTCCCAGGGCACGGAATTGAATATCCGAGGAGGTGTCCAAGGAATGGACAAAGGCGTCGAGCGTCTGCCGCGGATTGTCCGATGCACGCAAGGTGTTGTTGAGCGCGGTGGCGATGGCCTGGATCGATCGCCTTCCCGGCTCGCGTTCCTCGGCCAGCTGGCCCGTTGCGAATATCTGGAGCAGCACGCCGCCCAGGATCAGCACCGCCAGGAAGCTCGCGCCGAGCGGAAGAAACAGTTGCGTCCTGAACGAGAGTCGCTGCCACATTAGGTCAATTCTAACGCGCATCGGCGGAATTTACTCTTTCCATTTCTTCCCGTCGGTCTATGAGTCGAAAAACGAGAGAGTGCGCGATGCAAGATACCGCCAAGCTGGCGACCAGGGTCCTGATCGTCGACGACCATCCCGTGGTGCTGTCCGGTTGCCGGACCTTGTTCGCTTCCGACCAGTCGATACGCATTGACGAAGCGACCGATGCCAAATCCGGGCATCGCGCCTATGTCAGCAAGCGGCCCGACGTCACCGTGATCGACATCAGCCTGCCCGATGTCTCCGGCTTCGAGCTGATGCGACGGATCCGCAAGGACGATCCCGCCGCCAAGATCATCATGTTCAGCATGAACGACGATCCCGCCTTCGTGGTGCGCGCCGTGGAGCTTGGGGCCCAGGGCTACGTCTCCAAGGGCGATGATCCCAGGCTCCTGCTAAAAGCGGTGCGCAAGGTGGTCGCGGGGGACAATTTCATCTCGCCGCAGCTTGCGGAAGCCGTCACGTTTTCCGGCGCGGCAATCAAGGCCAATCCGGCCTCGCAGATGACGCCGCGGGAGCTCGAAATTCTCCGCCTGCTCGGACGCGGCGACAAGATCGTCGAGGTCGCCGAGGCGCTCGGCATCTCCTACAAGACCGTCGCCAACACCACGTCTCTGCTCAAGCAGAAGCTGGGCGCCAAAAATCACTCCGACCTGATTCGGATTGCCGTGGAAATCGGGATGAACTGAGCTTCCGCCCAGCGACCGAACCGGCTGCTCCAGGATGCAGCGGTTCGGTCGACGGATCGACGCCGCCGTTGGCCGGGCAATGCATGGGCAACGGGCTGACACCCATCCGCAAACACAATGGGCCGAGGCTGCATTCGTTCCTGCGAGAGGAAAACTTTTCGGGAAAAAATGGTATTTCCTGTCGAGCCTCGCCGCGTGTGAAGTCCTTGTGCCTTGGGATGCCTCGGGAAAAATAGGAACATTCTTCGGCGCGCGCGATTTGGCTCTTGACGATTTCGTGACAGGCGAGGAAAGCTCGCCGAAACGGTCGGCGGTCATCGACCCCGGACAGGCAACCGGTCTGCACACAACGACAGACCTTCCAAGAGAAGGGCTGCGGCAATGCCGCAGCCCTTTTTCGCTGGGCGAGGGTGGGCCGGAAGCGGTTTGCCGATGCCGCAAAACGCTTTATGGTGGGCGAGCCTCTGGCTTTGAACAAGTAACTTCGTAAAATCAAAGGCTTAGGCGTCGGGTTGCGGCCCGGCCGGCCTTTGGAGGGCAGTTTGACTCGTTATATCTCGACCCGGGGGGAGGCCCCTGAACTCGGCTTCTGTGATGTGATGCTGACCGGGCTGGCCCGCGACGGCGGCCTTTATGTGCCGACGACATGGCCGCAGCTTCCGACCGAGACCATCGCCGCCTTCTTCGGCCGCCCCTATTGGGAGGTCGCGGTCGATGTGATTCGCCCCTTCGCCGGCGGCGAGATCACCGACGTTGAACTCGGCCGGATGGCGAACGAGGCCTATGCCACCTTCCGCCATCCCGCAGTGGTGCCGCTGCGCCAGATGTCGCCGCATCAGTTCGTGCTGGAGCTGTTCCACGGCCCAACGCTCGCCTTCAAGGATGTGGCCATGCAGCTGATCTCGCGGCTGATGGACCATGTACTGGCCAAGCGCGGCCAGCGCACCACCATCGTGGTCGCGACATCAGGCGATACCGGCGGGGCCGCGGTCGAAGCCTTTGCCGGGCTCGAGAATGTCGATCTCATCGTGCTGTTTCCGCACGGGCGCATCTCCGAGGTGCAGCGGCGGATGATGACGACCACGGGTGCCGCCAACGTCCATGCGCTCGCGGTCGAGGGCAACTTTGACGATTGCCAAGCGCTCGTGAAAGCGATGTTCAACAATCATCGCTTCCGCGATGCGACCTCGTTGTCAGGCGTCAACTCCATCAACTGGGCGCGTATCGTCGCTCAGGTGGTCTACTATTTCACCTCTGCCGTTGCCGTCGGCGCGCCGGCGCGCGCGGTCGATTTCGTCGTGCCGACGGGGAATTTCGGCGACATCTTCGCGGGCTACGTCGCCAAGCGCATGGGACTGCCGGTGCGGACCCTGCGCATCGCCGCCAACGTCAACGACATCCTGGCGCGCACGCTGAAGACTGGTATCTACGAAGTGCGCGAGGTGCATGCGACGGCGTCGCCGTCGATGGACATCCAGATCTCGTCGAATTTCGAGCGGCTGCTGTTCGAGGCAGGCCGGCGCGATGCGGCTGGCGTGCGCCGCTTGATGGAGTCGCTCAAGCAGTCCGGTCGCTTCGTGCTGCCCGATGCGACGCTGGCCGCGATCCGCGAGGAGTTCGACGCAGGGCGCGCCGACGAGACCGAGACGGCTGCCGCGATCCGCGCCGCCTGGCGCGAAGCAGGCGAACTGGTCGACCCTCATACGGCGGTGGCGCTCGCCGTCGCGGACCGCGACACCACCGACACGCGGGTGCCGAGCATCGTGCTCTCCACCGCCCACCCGGCCAAATTCCCCGACGCTGTCGAGGCGGCCTGCGGCCAGCGGCCGCAATTGCCGGCCTGGCTCGACGGCTTGATGACCAAATCCGAACACATGAGGGTGATGAAGAACGATCAGGCCGAGATCGAGCGGTTCGTGCTGTCGGTCAGCCGCGCCGCAAAGCAAGGAGTTGCCGGATGAGCGTCGAGATTTCCAAGCTTGCCTCCGGCCTGACCGTCGTTACCGACGAGATGCCCCATCTTGAAACCGCGGCGCTCGGCGTCTGGGCCGGCGTCGGGGGACGCGACGAAAAGCCGAACGAGCACGGCATCTCACATTTGCTCGAGCACATGGCATTCAAAGGCACGACCAAGCGCTCCTCGCGCGAGATCGTCGAGGAGATCGAGGCGGTTGGCGGCGACCTCAACGCCGGCACCTCGACCGAGACCACGTCCTATTACGCGCGGGTGCTGAAGGCGGACGTGCCGCTCGCGCTCGACGTGCTCGCCGACATCCTCGCCAATCCCGCCTTCGAGCCCGACGAGCTGGAGCGCGAGAAGAACGTCATCGTGCAGGAGATCGGTGCCGCGCAGGACACGCCCGACGATGTCGTGTTCGAGCACCTGAACGAGCTCTGCTATCCCGACCAGCCGATGGGCCGATCCCTGCTTGGCACGGCCAAGACGCTGCGCGCCTTCAACCGCGACATGCTGCAGGGCTATCTGTCGACGCATTATCGCGGGCCCGACATGGTGGTGGCGGCGGCCGGCGCGGTCGATCACAAGGAGGTGGTCGCCGAGGTCGAGAAGCGCTTTGCCAGCTTCGAGGGGACGCCGGGGCCGAAGCCGCAGACCGCTCAGTTCGGCAAGGGCGGGACCAAGGTGGTGCATCGCGAGCTCGAGCAGGCGCATCTGACGCTGGCGCTGGAAGGCGTGCCGCAGACCGATCCGTCGCTGTTCTCGCTCCAGGTCTTCACCAATATCCTCGGCGGCGGAATGTCCTCGCGCCTGTTCCAGGAGGTGCGTGAGAAGCGCGCTCTCTGCTACTCCATCTATTCGTTCCACGCGCCCTATACCGACACCGGCTTCTTCGGCCTCTACACCGGCACCGATCCAGCCGACGCTCCGGAGATGATGGAAGTCGTGGTCGACATCATGAACGATTCGGTGGAGACGTTGACCGAGGCCGAGATCGCCCGGGCCAAGGCGCAGATGAAGGCTGGCCTTCTGATGGCGCTGGAGAGCTGCTCCTCCCGTGCCGAGCAACTGGCCCGGCATGTGCTCGCCTACGGGCGGCCGCAGACGGCGCAGGAACTGGTGACTCGCATCGATGCCGTCAGCATCGAATCGACCAGGGACGCGGCACGTGCGCTGCTGTCGCGGAGCAGGCCCGCCGTTGTCGCACTGGGCAGCGGCAGGGGTCTGGACACCGCGGTATCTTTCGCGGAAGGATTGACCCGGGCGCGCGCCAAGGCGCGGCTGCACTAGGAGCCGCCCAAGGGCGCCCGCCCCCCGGAAGCATCACCATGGCTCTCTTTCGCCTGCCATCCAGTGGACCCGCCGCCCTCGCGCCGCGCGGCAACGGTCTGCTGCTGCGCGCCCCGCAAATGTCCGACTTCCTGCAATGGGCCCATCTGCGCGAAACCAGCCGTGACTATCTCACGCCCTGGGAGCCGATCTGGCCCTCCGACGATCTCACCCGGTCCGGCTTCCGCCGCCGCCTGCGCCGCTATTCCGAGGACATTGCCGCGGACCGCTCCTATCCGTTTCTGGTGTTCCGTGAGCTCGACGGCGCACTAGTAGGCGGAGTCACGCTCGCCAATGTCCGGCGTGGCATCGTGCAGGCCGGCACCATCGGTTACTGGGTCGGCCAGCCGTATGCCCATCGCGGCTACATGACGTCGGCTCTGCGGGTGTTGTTGCCGACGCTGTTCGGCGAGCTCAATCTGCACCGGGTCGAGGCCGCCTGCATTCCCACCAATGCGCCCTCGATCCGGGTGCTGGAGAAGTGCGGCTTCTCACGCGAGGGGCTGGCGCGCCGCTATCTCTGCATCAATGGAGTCTGGCAGGATCATCTGCTGTTCGGCCTGCTGCACGAGGATTTCCGCGGCTGAGCTGCAATCTCCCGTGCGGCCATATTCTCGACGATCCGGCCTCGTTGCTACCCTGTCCGCTTGCCTTGTCCGCGCACCCTGTTTGTTGGCCTTGGGTTCGCCGATTTTGGCGATATAACGGCGCGGGCCGGCCGGTGGATCGGCCGGATGTTCGGATGGAGTTATGGGGTCGATGGTGAAGGAGCTTCGGTCATCGCGGAATGCATCGCGGCGGGGAACAGCGGTCGCGTTGATGCTGTCGGCTGCGCTCGCCTCTGTCTCCCCGGCGGCGGCCCAGTCCTTAACCGACCGCTTCAAGAGCCTGTTCGGCGGCAAGTCCGACGAGTCGGCGCAGCCCACTCCGGCGCCCGCGCCCGGTCAGCCCGCCGAAGAAGATGACTTGGATTGCCCGCAGGTCACCGTGCGCTCCGGCGCCTCCACCTATGCGGTCGGTGCGAGCGGCAAGCAGGCCGTCGGTAACGACATCCGCTTCCAGGCCACGATCACCAAGATGGCACGCGAGTGTGCCCGGAACGGCGGCGATATCACCGCTCGGATCGGCATTCAGGGCCGCGTCATCGCAGGCCCCGCCGGGGCGCCTGCGACCGTCGAGGTCCCCTTGCGCGTCGCGGTCGTGCAGGGTGGCATCGGCGAGAAGGTCATTGCCTCCAAGGCCTACCGGACCACAGTCTCGATGTCGGAGGGCGGCAGTGTACCCTTCACTTTCGTCGCCGAGGACCTGGCCTATCCGATGCCGTCACCCGCGGTCGCCGACAACTATATCTTCTATGTCGGCTTCGACCCGCAGGCGCTTTCGCCCGAGCCGAAGGGACGGAAGAAGAAGTAGGCGAGGTCTTGCGGCAATCTCAGCCGTCGTTGCCGGCGAAGGCGGGCAACCCAGCAAACAAAAAAGCCGGCGCTCGTCGCGCCGGCCTTTTTGTTCGGAAGGCGTTCGCCCTCAATTCAGCTTCTGTCGAACCTCGTTGATGCCCTTGGCCAGCAGGTCGTCGGCGACTTGGCCCCTGACGGATTGCGACAGGATCGCGGAAGCGGCCTGCACGGCGGCTTCCGCGGCAGCGGCACGGACGTCGGCGAGAGCCTGAGCCTCGGCGAGCGCGATCTTGCCCTCCGCGGTCTTGGTCCGTCGTGCAACGAAGTCTTCCATTTTCGCCTTGGCCTCGGCTGCGATTCGCTCTGCTTCGGCGTTTGCGTTGGCGATAATGTCGGCGGCCTCGCGTTCAGCCGATGCAGTGCGCGCCTTGTAATCGGCCAGCACCTTGGCTGCCTCTTGCTTGAGGCGCGCCGCCTCGTCCAGCTCGGCCTTGATGCGAGCGGCACGATGATCGAGCGCCGACATCGCAGTCTTGAACACCCCGACATAGCCGAAGATCACCATCAGGATCACGAAGGCGACGGCGACCCAGAACTCAGGTGTGAAGAACATCTCGACTAACCCTTCAAGGATGCGTCAACGGCGGCATTGACCGACGCTGCATCCGGAACGACGCCCGTGAGCTGCTGAACGATGGTGCCGGCCGCATCAGCCGCGATGCCGCGCACGTTGCTCATGGCGGTCGCGCGGGTCGAGGCGATCGTCTTCTCCGCCTCGGCGAGCTTGGCGGCCAGCTGCTGCTCCAGCGTCTTGCGTTCGGCGTCCGCCTGCGCATTCGCCTTTTCGCGGGATTCGTTGCCGATCGCCTGAGCACGCGCGCGCGCCGCCGCGAGCTCACCTTCATAGGCCTTGAGCGCGGCCTCGGACTGATCCTTCAGCTTCTGCGCTTCGGCGAGATCGCCTTCGATCTTGTTCTGACGCGCCTCGATCGCACCGCCGACACGCGGCAGCGCGAGCCGGGAGACGATCAGATACAGCGCGACGAAGGCGATCGCGAGCGACACCAGTTGCGAGGCAAAGGTGCTGCTCTCGAAAGGCGGAAAGCCACCGCCGTGGTGACCGCCATCGGCCTCCGTGTGAGCGCCGGTACCCGTGGCGCCGCCATGACTCTCAGCCATGGAGTTCTCCTGTTGCTGTCAGACGCGCCGCCTCCCACCAGGAAGCGGCGCGAAACGCGTTCAGAGCGGGACGAACAGCAGCAGCAGAGCGATCAGCAGCGAGAAGATGCCGAGCGCTTCGGTCACGGCGAAGCCGAAAATCAGGTTGCCGAACTGGCCCTGGGCAGCTGCCGGGTTGCGCATCGCTGCGGACAGGTAATTGCCGAAGATGAAGGCCACGCCGATGCCGGCGCCGCCCATGCCGATGCACGCGATGCCCGCGCCGAGAAATTTCGCTGCTTGCGGATCCATTTTTGACTCCTTCGAAGAAAGACAGGTGTGGGTGGAAAAGCACCCGGATCACTCAGTGTCCAGGGTGAATGGCGTCGTTGAGGTAGATACAGGTCAAGATCGCAAACACATAGGCTTGCAGGAACGCGACCAGCAATTCGAGCGCGGTGAGCGCGACGGCAAGTGCCAGCGGCATCACTCCGCCGATCCAGCCGACCACGCCAAGAGAGGCGCCGAGCATCGCGACGAAGCCGGCGAACACCTTCAGCGCGATGTGGCCGGCCAGCATGTTCGCGAACAGTCGAACGCTGTGCGAGACCGGGCGCAGGAAGAACGACAGCACCTCGATCGCCATGACCAGCGGCAGGATGTAACCCGGAACGCCCGAGGGCACGAACACTTTCAGGAACTTCAGGCCGTTCTTGTAGAGGCCGTAGATCAGGACCGTGAAGAACACCAGCAGCGCAAGCGCCGCGGTGACGATGAGGTGGCTCGTAACAGTGAACGTGTAGGGAACGATGCCGACCAGGTTCGAGACGCAGATGAACATGAACAGCGAGAAGATCAGCGGGAAGAACCGCATGCCGTCCGCGCCCGCAGTGCTCCGGATCATGCTGGCCACGAACTCATAGGAGAGTTCCGACACCGACTGCAGGCGCCCCGGAACGAGTTGCTTGCCGCTGGTGAGCAGCAGCAGCGCAATGATCCCCACCGCCACAAACATGTAGAGAGAGGCATTGGTGAAGGCGATCGTGTGATCGCCGATACGGCCGATCGTAAAGAGCGGTTCGACGTTGAACTGGTGGATCGGGTCGATTTTCATCCGCGCGGCATCTCTCGTCTGCCGGACGAGCCGACCTATCAAGGTCGGCCGGCCGGCCGTGCCGGCGAGCGGCACGTCAGTTAATCTGGCCAAGCCAGTTACGAACCACCGCGCCTGTTCTGACCGGCGCCTGCCGTTCTCACCACATTCACCACGCCGGCGGCGAAGCCAAGCAACAGGAACACGATGAACCCGAAAGGCGACGTCGACAGCAAGTGGTCGAAGCCCCAGCCAATCCCCGCCCCGACAGCGACCCCGGCGATCAACTCCGAGGATAACCGAAAACCAAGCGCCATCGCCGAGGCTCTGGCCGCTCTGTCTCCATCGTCACCTGCGGGTTGCTCGGTCCTGGTCCGGCGGTCGCGAAACTCGGACAACCGTTGATCCAGGCTCCCGAGCCGTTCGGAAAGCGCAGCTTCCTCCGACGACCGATCGCGATCTCCATCCTCGCCGTGTCCCGTGCCCTGTGTCATGCAACGAAGACCCGAAACGCTGCGGCTGAATGGAAATTACGCCCGTCACCCTCAAAAGCCGCGCGGACCATACTGATGGCCCATAATCAAGTCAAGCCAAGTCACGATTGCGTCTACTTCAGTTATGTAGCTGATTTATATGAATATATTGGCATGTGCGACAGCGCTGCACACAGCGTGACGCCGCACCGCAGCAGGTCTGCTCATGTTCGGCCGATGTAGCCGTGCTTTCGCCGGGTTGCCGCGATCAAAGAAGCCACGGCGTTCGTTGGTTTCAGTGGTGGGTTTTGGGCCACGGATTCCCGATGCCGGTGTAGAATTGCAAAGCCGCCGGGGCGGAGACAGCGATGAGACCAGCGACGTCATCCACAACATCATGGCTAGCGGTGGTTGCCGCCGTGTTCGTCGTCAGCGGCAGCCCCGTAGCCGCGCAATCTGCTCCAGACGGCGAAAATGGCCGCTACAGCATGACGCCCATCCCCGAGGGCGTGCTGCGGCTCGACACGCGCACTGGCACGGTAGCGACCTGCACCAGAAGCGGCGCAGGCTGGGCCTGCTACGCGGTGCCGGACGAGCGGACCGCACTCGACGCCGAGATTGGAAGGCTCCAGGCCGAGGTCGAACGGCTGAAGGGACAGCTGGCGGCAGGGCCGACTGTGTCGGGCAAAATCGACGAGGCGCTGCCGAAATCCGACCCGCTGAAGAAGGCCGAACCCAAGGTCGCCGAGGGCGAGCGCAAGATCGAGATTCCGTTGCCGAGCGATCAGGACGTCGATCGCGTGATGTCGTTCCTCGAGAGGGCCTGGCGGCGGCTGATCGACATGGCCAACCGCGTGCAGAAGGACGTGTCGGGGAAAATCTAGCGCGTCGCGAGCCGCCTTTTGGGGGGGCGCAACGTGCCCGCCAACTGACGCAACGGAATGGGGATGGCGGGCACGTCGCTTGTTCGAACGATCGAGACCTTTCATGACATCAGCCAAATCCGTCACGCGCTCGGCAGCATCGTCCGTGCAAGCCTCCACCATCGCTTCGTCATTGCTGACAGTACAGACGCCGGGCCGCGGATTCAGCGATCTCACCGGCGAAGCCGCAAAGTTCGTCGCCGAGGTGCACGCAGGCGAGGGCGCATTGACCCTTTTCGTTCGCCACACCTCTGCCTCGCTGACGATCCAGGAGAACGCCGATCCTTCCGTGCTCGTCGATCTCACCACCGTGCTGTCCCGGCTCGCGCCGGAAGACGGCGGGTGGACGCACGATGCGGAAGGGCCCGACGACATGCCCGCCCATATCAAGGCGATGCTGACGCAGACTTCGCTTCATGTTCCGGTCCTGAACGGCAGGCTTGCGCTCGGCACCTGGCAGGCGATCTATCTGATCGAGCATCGCAGCCGCCCGCACCGCCGTGAGATCGTCCTGCAATTCATCGGTAGCCTGCAGTAAAGCACTCAAAACAAAACCGGCCGCGGAGTCCGCGGCCGGTTCGTGTTGCCGATCGATGATTTCGATCAGTTCGCCTTGATGTCGACGTCCTTGGTCTCCGGCAGGAACAGGAAGCCGATGACGACGGTGATCGAGGCGAAGATGATCGGGTACCAGAGGCCCGCATAGATGTCGCCCGTCGAGGCCACGATGGCGAAGGCGGTTGCCGGCAGCAAGCCGCCGAACCAGCCGTTGCCGATGTGGTAGGGCAGCGACATCGAGGTGTAGCGGATGCGGGTCGGGAACAGTTCGACCAGCATTGCCGCGATCGGGCCGTACACCATGGTGACGAACAGCACCAGGACGAACAGCAGCCCGACGACAGCTGCCACCTGCGGGCGGAAGACGTCGAACGGATGCGACATCTTCACGATGCCGGCGTCACCAGCCTTCGGATAGCCAGCTGCCTGCACGGCGGCGAGGACGGCCGGGTTGCTGTCCTTGGCGCTCGTGTAGGGAACTTCCTTGCCGTTGACCATCACCTTCACGCCGGAGCCAGCCGGGGCTGGCGTGGTCGAGTACTTGACCGACGACTGTGACAGGAAAGCGCGAGCGGTATCGCACGGCGCGGTGAAGACGCGGGTGCCGACCGGATTGAACAGATCGCCGCAGCCCGCTTGATCGGCCACCACCTCGACCTTGACCTGCTCGATGGCCTTCTCCAGCGCCGGGTTGGCATTGGTGGTGATCATCTTGAAGATCGGGAAGAAGGTAAGTGCCGCGATCAGGCAGCCGCCGAGGATGATCGGCTTGCGGCCGATCTTGTCGGAAAGCATGCCGAACACGATGAAGAAGCCGGTGCCGAGCAGCAGCGACCAGGCGACCAGGAGGTTGGCGGTGTAGCCGTCGACCTTCAGGATCGATTGCAGGAAGAACAGCGCATAGAACTGGCCGGTGTACCAGACCACGCCCTGGCCCATTACGCCGCCGAGCAAAGCGAGCAGCACGAGCTTGCCGTTCTGCCAATTCCCGAAGGCTTCCGTCAGCGGCGCCTTCGAGCCCTTACCTTCTTCCTTCATCTTCTGGAAGATTGGCGATTCGTTGAGGCGTAGCCGGATCCAGACGGAGATGCCGAGCAGAACCACCGAGACCAGGAACGGAATGCGCCAGCCCCACTTCGCGAACTCGGCCTCGCCGGTTGCGGTGCGGGTGAACAGGATCACCAGCAGCGACAGGAACAGGCCGAGAGTCGCCGTGGTCTGAATGAACGATGTGTAGTAGCCGCGCTTGCCGTTCGGCGCGTGCTCCGCGACGTAGGTCGCCGCACCGCCATATTCGCCACCAAGCGCCAGGCCCTGGGCGAGGCGCAGCACGATCAGGATGATCGGGGCGGCGATGCCGATGGTGGCCGCATTGGGGAGCAGGCCGACGATGAAAGTCGACAGGCCCATGATCAGGATGGTGACCAGGAAGGTGTATTTGCGGCCGACGATGTCGCCGACACGGCCGAACACGATGGCGCCGAACGGACGGACCAGGAAGCCCGCGGCAAACGCCAGCAGCGCGAAGATGTCGCGAGTGGCCGGCGGATAATCCGAGAAGAACTGCGCGCCGATGATGCCGGCGAGCGAGCCATAGAGATAGAAGTCGTACCACTCGAAGACGGTACCGAGCGAGGAGGCGAGAATGACGAACCGTTCGTCCTTCGTCATCCCCCCCGCGCGTGCATCAGACACAGCCACTGTCGACATGTTGAATCGCTCCCCAAAAATGCGTTTCCCTCGCGCCCCGGGCGTCCGGACGTGCCGGATCAACCCAGGTCTTGGCCACAAGGTAACATCGGCGTGAAACCCGCCCCAATACGACTTTCGGCCTTGCGCACTGTCGCGCAGCTGACGTTGCGGTATCTGGGACTAGCGCGCAGGTCATCAGGCAGGTGATTAACCCCATTGCGGCAAAGGGATAATGTGCCCTTGCATGCCACGGCGGCTCGGGGAAGAATTGACGCACCCCGGGATATGCGCGCGGGTCGGCACGAACGATAGCAAGAGAACGATGAACGCTCCCTCGACTCATCTCGTCATCGCCGATGACCATCCCCTGTTTCGCGACGCGCTGCGGCAGGCGGTGGCCGGGGTTCTGGCCTCGGCAAGGATCGATGAGGCCGGATCGTTTGAGGATCTGACCAAGCTTCTGGAGCAGACCTCGGACGTCGACCTGATCCTGCTCGACCTCTCGATGCCCGGGATCTCCGGCTTTTCCGGCCTGATCTACCTGCGCGCGCAATATCCGGCGATTCCGGTCGTGATCGTCTCGGCGTCCGACGACAGCGCGACAATCCGCCGCTCACTCGATTTCGGCGCCTCCGGCTTCATTCCGAAGCGATTCGGCGTCGAGACGCTGCGCGATGCCATCCTCAAGGTGATGGAGGGCGACGTCTGGGTTCCGGCCGACACGGATCTGTCGGCCGCGGCCGACCCCGAGATGACGCGCCTGCGCGACCGTCTGGTGACTCTGACGCCGCAGCAGGTCCGGGTCCTGATGATGCTGTCGGAGGGCCTTCTCAACAAGCAGATCGCGTATGAACTCGGCGTCTCCGAGGCCACCATCAAGGCCCACGTATCGGCCATTCTGCAAAAGCTCGGCGTCGAGAGCCGCACCCAGGCCGTGATTGCCGCGGCCAAGATCGCCGGCGGCCAGTGGAAGCAGGGGAATGCCGACGGGATGAGCCGCTAGAGTGTGGTCAGAAGGCCGTTGGCTGCTCTGATATCCGCCGTCTCGGACCCATCGGCAAAGCCCTTGAGCGACGATTGGAGCAATCGCTTCGCTTCCTCCCGCTGCCCGCGGTCGGCAAACAGCCGGGCGAGATCGATCGCGGTGCGCAGTTCCCAGGCTGTGGCGCCCTTGCGGCGGCTCAAAGCCAGTGATTGCATCAACTGGTCCTCTGCTTGCTCGCCCCCAGGCCGTGGCAGCGACAAGAGGGTCATACCTTTCATTCGAAGCAGTTCGGGCATGTAGAGATGATCGCCGCATTGCTTGACCAGCCGGATCGCGTCATCGATCAGGATTGCGCCCTGTTCGAACTGTCCAAGCGCCACCAAGCCCTGAACGAGCGCGATGTTGAATGTCGTGGTGAGCAGTTCGTAGCCGGCCCCGTGGAGCTCGCGCAGGCAAGCATTGATCGTCTGGATGCCATGCGCGGCGTTTCCTCGCCGGATCGCCAGCTCTCCCTTCACGCCGCGGCCAACCACAAGATAGGGACCCATCGACCGAGATCTGGCATGTGCGATGAACAGATCGATGCTCTCTTCCGCGGCGTCGAGGTCGCCTCCCCAAAGTGAGATCGAGACCGCCCAGATCAGCGCGATACAGAGCGTGATCGGGTGCTCCATCTGCGCGGCCTCGGCGATCGTCTGCTGCGCCAGCTGCAGCGCTTCCGCGGGCCGGCCCTGCAACCAGAGCTCGCGGGCCAGCGTGATGCCGGCCCGGTTGCGATGATCGAAGCCGTGGACGGTGCTGATTCGCTCCGTGCCCGGACCTTGCCAGGCACCTCCAGCATCTTAAGCGCGTCCCGATGCTCGCCGGCCAGGTGGAGCGAGACTCCCATGAGGGAATGAGAGAGGGCGATTGAGCCTGCATCGCCAAGCGATCGCGCGACCGCAAGGCTTTGCTGCGCATAGCCAAGCGCGGCCTCGAACCGCCCCATCCGTTCGTGGAAGATATGCATGCGACCGAGCAACTGGAGCTGGTTCGGTGCGTCGCCGCGCGCTGCGGCAATCGCAAGGCTCCTGTTCAGGGCGCTCCGCGCCGCTTCGCTGCCGCCGCGGGTGAACATCAAGGTCAGTCCGAGAGCGGCCTGGATGTGCATTTCCTCGGCGCTGCCACGCGAGGAGGGGGCAATCGCCAGCAGCGCCCGTTCTGACCAGCGTCGGCATTCGATTAGCAGCGACATCGCCAGGAAGATCGGCGCTGCGGCGGCTGCGAGCGCAATACCGATGTCGAAATCACCCTCTGCGCCGAAGCACCATTCCAACGCGGCACGCACATTGTGAAGCGCCGAGAAGTGAGCCGCTCGCTCGTCCGCGCTCGGCACGGTCGCCCATGTCGTCCCGGCCTGTTCCAGCCATCGCCGGTAAAAAGTCGCATGGCGGGCGGCGAGGGCGGCGTCGGCCGGTTCGATCTCAAGCAGATAGGCGCGCGTCGTGTCGAGCAGGCGGTAGCGCATCATGGCGCCTATGGGGCGCGGCGCGACCATCGATTTGGCAACGAGACTGTCGACGGCATCGAACAGGCGGGTGCGGTCGACGCGCTCGTCCGGCACGACCTCGAGTGCCGCATCGATGGTGAAGTGCCCGGCGAAGACCGCAAGTCTGCGCAGCACGAGGCGCTCAAGATCCGACAGCAGCCGGTAGCTCCAGTCGAGCGTGGCCTGCAACGTCTTCTGCCGTGGTGGCGCCGTTCGCTGGCCTTGCCAGAGTAGATTGAGGCGCTCGTCGAGCAGCGCAGCCGTTTGCTCCAGGCCGTAGGCTTCGACCCGGCCAGCGGCGAGCTCGATCGCCAACGCCATGCCGTCGAGCTTGCGGCAGATCCCGGCGATGATCACGGCATTGGCATCATCGAGCGTTATCTGCGCGCCGCTGGCTGCGGCACGTTCGAGGAACAGTTGAAGCGCGGGATAGACTTGTGCTGCAGCGATCGTCACTCCGGCGCCGTCGGGCGGAACAGCGAGCGGGGCCAATCGATAGACCTGCTCGCCCTCAACGCGCAGGGCTTCACGGCTGGTCGCGAGGATATGGACGTTCGGCGCCGCATGGAAGATCTCAGCCGCCAACGGCGCCGCAGCGGCAATGACGTGCTCGCAATTGTCGAGGATCAGCAGCATCCGCTTGTCCCGCAGATGCGCCAGCAGCGCGGGCAGGGGATCCTCGGCCTCGGCCGGCAAGCCAAGCATCAGCAGGATTGATGTGATCACGAGATCGGGATCGCTCAGTGCGGCAAGGTCCACGAAATGTGCGGCGTCGGAGAAAGTCGTGAGCAGATCATGGGCGAGCGCCACCGCGACGGCGGTCTTGCCGACGCCACCTGGCCCGGCGACCGTGACGAAACGTGCGGTCAGGAGCTTCTCGGAGATGGCGGCGAGCGCCTCGTCGCGTCCGACCATCCGCTGCAGCCGGTTCGGGAGTTTGACTGGCGGCAACTCGGCCCGAGGTGCGGAGCGACGCGCGGCCGGAAGCTGCGCTTGCGAAATCGGCGCCACGAAACAATAGCCGCGGCCGGAGAGCGTGGCGATGTAGCGCGCGCCATCCTTGCCGTCGCCGAGCGCCTTTCGAAGGGCTGCGACGTGAAAGCGCAGGTTGCTCTCTTCGACCGTGATGCCGGGCCAAACTATCGCCATCAGCTCCCATTTGCTGACGACCTCGTTCGGCCGCGACATCAGCGCCAGGAGCGTGTCGAATGCTTTCGCGCCGAGCGGCACGGCGACGCCGTCGCGCATCACGAGCCTTTCATGCGGCCTCACGGAGAATGGCCCGAACGATAGAGTTCCCGTCGTGGTGCCGGCCGGCTCGGTCATGGCGAAATCTTCGTCCCTTCAAGAAGGTCCGATAGCCAGATGATCGCGATCCGGCAAGGCCGTCCGTGCATCGGCGCGATCGCGGATGCAGGCCTTGTGAGGCGCGTAAGGTCGCATCTCACAACTTCTCACAAGTCCAAACGGGCACGCTGCGGCGGCCGCTGCTAGTCAGTGGCGCGACGGCGAAGGAGTCCATGATGACACAGGCGGCAAAGGTACTCTACACGACCAGGACCCACACCAGCGGCGGGCGCCACGACGGCATATCGCGCAGCTCAGACGGTCGCTTGGACGTCAAGCTGTCGCCGCCGGGCGGCGCGGGCATCGGTACCAATCCCGAGCAATTGTTCGCCGCCGGCTGGTCGGCCTGCTTCGAAGGCGCGATGGAGATCGCAGCGCGCAAGCGGAAGATCGAGCTTCCCAGAAAATGCGCTGTTGATGCCGAAATCGATCTCATGCTGGACGAGGGCGCCTATTCGCTCCGGGCGCGTCTCAATGTCAGCCTGCCGGGCCTAGATCGCGAGATCGCACGCGGCATCGTCGACGATGCGCATCGGACCTGTCCTTATTCCAAAGCAGTTCGTGGCAATGTCGATGTCACGATCGCCCTGATCTGAGGCGCACTACCAATCACAACAAGGCAGCAAGATCATGAAGCAAACCATCAACCAGCAGCGCCGCAGCTTCCTTGGCATCGCGGCGGGAACCGTCGCCGCCGGTCTCGGCGTGATTGAGTTCGCTCGCGCCGAGACGGAAGCGAGGTCGTCCTCTGCATCAAATGCGTCCTTCAGCACGATCAAGCAGGTCGATGCGGGCGTCCTCAACGTCGGTTATGCCGAGGTGGGACCGTCGAACGGCCCCGTCGCGATCCTGCTGCACGGCTGGCCTTACGACATTCACGCGTTCGTGGACGTCGCGCCGATCCTGGCAAAAGCCGGCTATCGCGTGATCATCCCTTACCTGCGCGGCTATGGCACGACGCGCTTCCTCTCGGGAGAGACGCCGCGCAACGGCGAGCCTGCCGCAATGGCCGCCGACATCATCGCGGTCATGGACAAGCTCGACATCAAGAAGGCCGTCGTCGCCGGCTTCGATTGGGGCGCGCGTACCGCTGACATCATCGCCGCGCTGTGGCCGGAGCGCTGCGGTGCGCTAGTGTCGGTCAGCGGCTATCTGATCTCCAGCCAGGCTGCCGGCAATGCGCCGCTGCCGCCATCGGCTGAGCTGCAATGGTGGTACCAGTTCTATTTCGCCACCGAGCGCGGCCGGGCCGGATACGAGAAGTACACGCATGATTTTGCCAAGCTGATCTGGAGGCTCGCCTCGCCCCAGTGGAAGTTCGACGACGCCACGTTCGCCCGGAGCGCGGCGGCGCTCGACAACAAGGATCACGTCGCGATCACGATCCACAATTACCGCTGGCGGCTGGGTCTCGCCCAGGGCGAAGCGAAATACGAACATCTCGAAAAGAAGTTGGCCGGGGCTCCCGTCATCGACGTGCCGACGATCACCATGGAAGGCGACGCCAATGGCGCGCCACACCCCGATCCAAGCGCCTATGCGAAGAAGTTTTCAGGTCGTTACGAGTTTCGTCTGATCACCGGGGGCATCGGCCACAATCTCCCGCAAGAAGCGCCGCAAGCCTTTGCCAAGGCCGTCATCGACGCCGACGGTGCCTGGTGATCGATGCGATGCTCGGTCCAGCGTGACTGGACCAAGGATATGCCGAATCCAGATTGAAGAAAAAGTCATGACGTCCTTCGAAACCGAAAACAAGAAGCGCTCCTATGCCACGGCGATTACGCTGGCCGTGCTCCTCCTCGTCATTGTCTTGACTTGCGTGCCATGTCTGGTCTCGATCGCTCTGGCTGCGGAACCTGCGCAAAATGCGGCCGAGGCCTCGCCGATTTTCGGCGTCACGATTCCGTCGGGCTACAGGCAGTGGGAGTTGATCGCACCTGCCGAAGAGGCCGCGCCGCTCGACGAGCTTCGCGCCGTCGTCGGCAACCAGACCGCAGTGGAGGCGTATCAAGCCGGCAAGCTCCCGTTTCCGGACGGCACCATTCTGGTCAAGCGTGCTTGGAAGCGGAAGCAGTCGCCGGAATTTGCGTCCGCAACGATTCCTGGTGCCGCCACCACGGTCCAGGTGATGGTCAAGGACTCCAAGACGTACGCCGCAACGGGAGGATGGGGCTTTGGCCGCTTCATCGATGGCAAGCCGGTCGACGAGGCTCAGCATCGCACCTGCTTCGCGTGCCATGAAGCGCGCGCCAAGGGCCGCGATTATGTGTTCACGCGGCTGGCACCTTAGGCCACCTGGAGATCGCGTTATTGAAAACATGGTTCATCAGCGGCAGCTCGACCGACTACTGACCTTGCGCCTCACTCCGCCGCCACCATCTGCTGCGTGCGCCACTGGCCGAGCAGGGCGCGAAGCGAGGCCGGCTTCACCGGCTTGTTCAGCACCGCGACTCGCTCCTCGCGCGCCGCGACCTGTACGGCGGGGCTGCGATCGGCAGTGATCAGGATCGCGGGGATGCCATCGCCGAAGCGGCGACGGATCTCGCGGATGGCCGCGATGCCGTTGCCGCGATCGAGGTGATAGTCGACGAGCAGGCCGGTGACGCGCTTGCCGGCCGCCTCGATCGCGGCGATCGCGCCTTCCGGATCGGCAACCGCGATCACTTCGGCGTCCCAGGCCATCAGCAGCGTGCGCATGCCGTCGAGAATCGCCGCATCGTTCTCGATGCAGACGATCAGCGCGCCCGAGATCGGCGTGCGCGCCAGCGGCGTTGCGCTGGTCACGGCCGCGGTGTGGGTGATCGCCTTCGCCGTCGGCACCGTCACCAAGAAGACCGAGCCGCCGCTGGCATTGGCGTCGATGGCGATGCCATGGTTGAGCACGCGCGCCAGCCGCTCCACGATCGAGAGCCCCAGCCCCAGGCCGCGCGCGATCCGCGCCCCCTGTTCCAGGCGATGGAATTCCTTGAAGATCTCGCCGCGCTTGACCGGGGGGATGCCGACCCCGGTGTCGTAGACGCAGATCTTGAGCGCGGCGCCGCGGCGGCGGCAGCCGACCAGCACGCGGCCGCGCGGGGTGTACTTGATTGCATTCGAGATCAGGTTCTGGAGCAGGCGCCGCAGCAGCAGGCGGTCCGATTCGACCGGCAGCGAGCAGGGCACGAAGGTGAGCTCCAGGCCCTTGGCGCGGGCGATCGGCGCGAACTCGATCTCCAGCGAACGCATCAGGTCGGCCATCTTGAAGCTCGAGATCGAGGTCGTCATCGCGCCGGCGTCGAGCCTGGAGATGTCGAGCAGTGCGCCGAGGATCTCCTCGATCGCCTGCAGCGATTCGTCGATGTTCTCCACCAGCCGCGTCTCCTCGCCATTGTGCTGGCGCTCGACCAGGCTGGTGACATAGAGCCGGGCCGCATTCAGCGGCTGGAGGATGTCGTGGCTGGCGGCGGCGAGGAAACGAGTCTTGGAGATGCTGGCGTCTTCGGCCGCGCTCTTGGCCAGTGCCAGCTCGGAGTTCAGCCGGGTCAGCTCCTCGGTGCGGTCGCGCACGCGCTTTTCCAGCGTCGCATTGGCGCGCTCCAGCGCTTCCGCCGCTTCGAAGCTGGGCGTGACGTCGGTGAAGGTGATGACGAAGCCGCCGCCGGGCATGTGGTTCGTGAGCACCTCGATCACCATGTGGCGCTCCGGCAGGCGTTCGAGATAAGGCTCGCTGTCGGTGGTGTAGGCGGCAAGGCGCCGCTCCAGCGCGGCGTCGCGCTCGAACGGATCCTCGGGATCGCCCACGCCGATAAACTCCAGAATCTCACGCAGCGGCGTGCCGAACTGGATCAAATGCGGGGGAACGTTGAGGAGATCTCCGAACTGCCGGTTGGAGCAGATCAGCTGCAGATCGGCATCGAACACGGCGATGCCCTGGCGCACATGGTTGAGGGCCGTCTGGAGGATCTCGCGGTTGAAATGCAGCGCTGCGTGGGAGTCGTCGAGCAGCTTCAGCGCGGCCTTGGCGGAGACCGTCCGCTTGCGCAGCAGCAGCGACATCACGAGACGCGAGGAGGCAGCGCCGATCGAGGAGGCGATTAGGTGCTCGGCATGCTGCAGCAGCTCGAAATCGGCAGGCGCTCCAGGCTCCAGCCGCACGTTTCGCCGCGCCGAGAATGCCTCGAAGGAATGCCGCGCGCGCTCGGGTCCGAGATATTGCGCCACAGTGGTCTGGATGTCCTGAACGGTGACGCTGGTGCGCCAGCGGCGGAAGCTCGGGGAGATCGGCGCGAGCGTATTGGGCACGAACAGATCGGCCTGCAACAGCTCGATGGACGACGGCTGACGCGCCAGCGACAGCAGCACATAGGTCAGGATGTTGAGCGACAGCGACCAGATGACGCCGTGCATCAGCGGCGGCAGGTCGGCACCGAACAGCGCCTGCGGCCGTAGCGCCTCGATGCCGAACGGGCCGTGCTGGAGCAGCATGATGCCTGATGTCGAGGAATCCATGAAGCTCGGCATGAACAGCGTGTAGAGCCACACCGCGAAGCCGACCAGCATGCCGCCGATGGCGCCGCGCGCGGTTGCGCGTCGCCACAGCAGCCCGCCGAAGAAGCTCGGTGCAAGCTGGGCGATGGCGGCAAAGGAGAGCAGGCCGATGGCCGCGAGCTGGGTACTGCCGAGCGCGCGATAGTAGAAATAGGCCATCACCATGATGGCGAAGATCGCGAGCCGGCGCGAACGCAGCAGGAAGTCGCTGAAATCGGCACCGCCGGCGCGTCCCTCCGGCCGGCGTTGCAGCACCAGCGGCACCACGAGGTCGTTCGAGACCATGATGGAGAGCGCGACGCATTCGACGATCACCATCGCGGTCGCCGCCGACAGGCCGCCGACGAAGATGACGACGCTGAGCAGGTCCGCGCCCCCCTCCATCGGCAGGGCCAGCACGTACATGTCGGGGTCGGCGGCGCCGAACGGGAAAGTGACGAGGCCGGCAATCGCGATCGGGATCACGAACAGGTTGATGGCGACCAGGTAAAGCGGGAACAGCCACCGCGCGCGCCCGACCTCGGCGTCCGAGGAGTTCTCCACCACGCTGACGTGAAACTGGCGCGGCAGCAGCATGATCGCGCACAGCGACAGCAGCGTCATGGTCAGGAAGTTGCCGATCGACGGCGAATAGTTGATGGTGCGCACCGCCTCCGGGGTCTTCATGGCGCGCTCGATCAGTTCGTGCGGCGAGAACATCCAGAAGGTGACGAAGATGCCGGCGGCGAGGAAGGCGACGAGCTTGATGATGGATTCCGTCGCGACCGCCAGCATCAGGCCGTGCTGGTGCTCGGTGGCGTCGGTTTGCCGCGTGCCGAACAGCACGGCGAACGCCGCCATTGCCAGCGTCACCATCAGCGCCACGTCGCCGACGAGCGGGATGTGGGAGAAGGCCTGGTCTTCGGTCAGGATCGTTTCGAGCGAAGAGGCCACGGCCTTGAGCTGGAGCGCGATGTAGGGCACCGAGCCGATGATCGCGATTCCGGCGACGGTCGCCGCCACCGCCTGGCTCTTGCCGTAGCGGGCGCCGATGAAGTCTGCGATCGAGGTGATGTTGTGGGCTTTGGCCAGCTGGATTACGCGGCGCAGCACGCCGGCGCCGAGCCCGATCATCAGGATCGGGCCGACATAGATCGCGAGGAAGTCGGTCGAGGTCCGGGTGGCGAAGCCGACCGATCCGAAGAAGGTCCACGAGGTGCAGTAGATCGCCAGCGACAGCGGATAGATCAGCCCGGAGGCGCGCCTGGCCGGCGAGCGGCGGTCGCCATGGCTCGCCACCAGGAACAGGAAGCCGATATAGCCGAAGGCGACGGCGATCACGCCCCAGTCGTGCAGCATGGTGAGCGTGCTTCTCCCCTGGGCGCTGCCAGCGCCCCGAACTTATTTTCCCCGTGAACCTAGCGCGTCGGACGAGGGGAGGCGACAGCGAAATGCCGGGTGGCGGCAGGAACCGGGGCTTGTCGTCAAGGTGCAAGCGTGCACCGTGGGCGCCTCCCCGCTGGAGGGGGAGGGTCGATCGGGCGCAGCGCGAGCGGGTGAAGTGATCTCCACGCGGGCAGCGTTCGAGGTGGAGAGACCATTATCCAACCCCGTCTCACATTCGCTGCGCTCAAGGTGCGCCGGCCCACGGGCGAGCTACGCCCGTCCCGGCCCCTCCAGGGAAGGGTAAGGGCCTATTCCGCCGCGAGCGACTTCGCGCGCAGCGGCAGGCCGAGGCGGTCCCACACTTGAAGCAGCGCTTCGGCAAGTTGATCGATCAGGCCGTCATCGTGGTAGGGCGAGGGCGTGATGCGCAGCCGCTCGGTGCCCTTGGCGACGGTCGGGTAGTTGATCGGCTGGATGTAGATCCCGTGCTCTTCGAGCAGCAGGTCGGAGGCCTGCTTGCACTTCTCGGGGTCACCGACGAACAGCGGCACGATGTGGGTGTCACTCGACATCACCGGCAGGCCGGCGGCATTGAGGATCGCCTTGACGCGGGCGGCGCGGTCCTGGTGGCGCTCGCGCTCCCAGCTCGAGGTCTTCAGGTGCCTGATCGCGGCGGTGGCCGCCGAGCAGACCGCGGGCGGCAGAGCGGTGGTGAAGATGAAGCCCGGCGCGTAGGAGCGCACGGCATCGATGATCTGGCCGTTGGCCGCGATGTAGCCGCCGAGGCAGCCGAATGCTTTCGCCAGCGTGCCCTCGAGGATGTCGATGCGATGCATGACGCCGTCGCGCTCGGCGATGCCGCCGCCGCGCGGGCCGTACATGCCGACGGCGTGGACCTCGTCGACATAGGTCATCGCCCCATACTTCTCGGCGAGATCGCAGATCTTGGCGAGCGGGGCGACGTCGCCATCCATGGAATAGAGGCTCTCGCAGACGATCAGCTTCGGCCGATCGGGGCCGGCCGCTTTCAACAGCTCTTCCAGATGCGCCAGATCGTTGTGGCGGAACACGACCCGCTCGCAGCCGGACTGGCGGATGCCCTCGATCATCGAATTGTGGTTGAGCTCGTCCGACAGGATCAGGCAGTTCGGGATGAGCTTTGCGATGGTCGGGATGCCCGTCTGGTTCGAGACGTAGCCCGAGGTGAACAGCAGCGCGGCCTCCTTGCCGTGGAGGTCGGCGAGCTCGGCTTCGAGCTGGACCAGCGGATGGTGCGTGCCGGCGATGTTGCGGGTGCCGCCGGCGCCGGTGCCGACGCGCGTGGCTGTCTCGACCATGGCGCCGACCACCTTCGGATGCTGGCCCATGCCGAGATAATCGTTGGAACACCAGATCACGACGTCGCGCTTGCCCCTGGGCGAGTGCCAGACCGCGTGCGGGAACCGGCCGGCGGTGCGTTCGAGGTCGGCGAACACGCGATAGCGCCGCTCGGTGTGGAGACGATCGAGGGCGGAATCGAAGAACTGGTTGTAATCCATCGGCAAAACCTGCAGCGGAACCTGGCCCAAGGTGGCCGTTCGATTTTTAGAGCTTTTCGAGCTCCAATGTCCATGCGCCAGCACACATTTGAGGCAAGGCGAGCGGGTATATTGATAGCGGCGGATGGCGCGGGATTGTTGATTTGGATCAACCGCCTAGCGCTTCTGCAGCCCAGGACCGGGTTTCTTCGGGGAGGTCAGGGCTGTCGTGGACATTTTGTCTATGGTGCGCTCGCCGTTCATGATTGGCGGACCGGCCACACCGACGCCGCAGCTCCCGCAGGGTCGGCCAGCGCGGCGCACTCGCGCGAAAGGACGCCCCGATGAAACGTGTCATGATCCTCAACGGCCCCAACCTCAACATGCTTGGCATCCGTGAGCCGCACATCTACGGCACCACGACGCTCACAGAGGTCAACGCAAGCTGCGAGCAGGCTGCCGCCATGCTCGGGCTCAAGCTTGCCTTCCACCAGTCCAACCATGAGGGTGTACTCGTCGATCTGATCCAATCGGCGCGGCAGGACGCCGACGCCATCGTCATCAACCCGGCCGGTCTCTCCTTCACCTCGGTCTCGATCATGGACGCGATCAAGACGTTCGAGGGTCCGGTGCTGGAGGTGCACATCTCCAACATCCACGCCCGCGACGAATATCACCGCCACTCGAAGATCTCGTTCGTGGCGACCGGCGTGATCTGCGGGCTGGGGCCGTTCGGGTACATCGCAGCGCTGCACGCGATCGCGAACATGAAGTGAGCTGGCGCGGCAGCGGAGATCTGCTCCTCGCAGCGAGGGCGGCGTGATGACGGAGGCAATTCGCGGGTCTGGGTGGCGTCGAGGGCGCCTTTGTCGCGATCATGTACGGTGTCGCTGACGATCGGCTGCGCGCATCCCGACGCGCTTTCTCGACGCGACTTTCTCGCGGGTCGTCGCCACATACGAATGCGACTAGTCTGGTCTTTGCGCGTTTGTCTTGTCTCCAATATCGCTGGCAAACGCCGCCGCCATGGGGCAAAAGCTCGTGGCTCTATTCTCAAGGTCCAAGCCATGAAGCTTCCCACAGTCGGCCCAGCCGATATTCGCCGCGCCCTGCTGCTGCGCGAAGAGATCGCGCTTCTCGATCTCAGATACGAGGCCGCCTTCGCGACGGGACACCCGCTGTTTGCCGCCAACATGGCCGCCGACCGGATCGAGGTCGAAGCCGAGGTGAGATTGCCGCGCAAAAATGTGCCCATCGTTCTCTATGATGACGGCGAGGAGCTGGTCGAGGCGGGAGCCGAGCGTCTGGCCGCGCTCGGCTACACCGATGTCAGCGCACTCGGCGGCGGCCTGAAGGCCTGGCGCGCGGCAGGCTATGAAGCCTTCGAGGACGTCAACTCCTATTCGAAAGCGTTCGGCGAGCTGGTCGAGTCGCGCCGCCACACGCCCTCGCTCACCGCCGACGAGGTCGCAAGACTCATCGCCGACAAGGCCAACATCGCCATCCTCGACGTCCGCCGTTTCGACGAATATGCGACCATGAACATCCCGGGCTCGGTCAGCGTGCCCGGCGCCGAGCTGGTCCTGCGGGCAGGTCAAGCCGCGCCCGATCCCGACACCACCATCATCGTCAACTGCGCCGGTCGCACCCGCTCCATCATCGGCACCCAGTCTCTGATCAATGCCGGTGTGCCCAACAGGGTGCACGCGCTGCGCAACGGCACGATCGGCTGGACGCTGGCGCGGCATACGCTCGATCACGGCTCCGACAGGCGCGGCGCCATCGGGCCGGTCGAAGGCGGCCTGGCCAAGGCCCGCGATGTCGCCTATCGGGCTGGCGTCCGCCATGTCGGTGCGAACGAGATGTCGGCGCTTGCCACGCAGACCGCTCGCACGCTCTATCGCTTCGACGTGCGCGACGCCGAGGAATATGCGGCCGGCCATCTCCCAGGTTTCCGACACTATCCTGGCGGCCAACTGGTCCAGGAAACCGACATGGCCGCGCCCGTCCGCGGTGCACGCATTCTCCTGACGGACGACAAGAACATTCGGGCCGACATGACGGCGTCCTGGCTGGCACAGATGGGCTGGGAGGTTTATGTGCTCGAAGGCGGCTATGACGGTGCGCTCGAGGTCGGGCCGCCGCACGTCCTGCCGAAACCAAATCCCGCACACCGTTACCGCCGGCCCTACGAAGGGACCGACGTGGCCGAAGCTGCGATGCAGGCCTATCTCGAGTGGGAGTACGGCCTCGTCGAGCAGCTCCGCCGTGACGGCACGCATGGATTCTATGTGATTTGACCTGACGGGGGCGACGGGCGCCTAAGCGGGCCAACTTCTCCCCCTATCGAGCGCTATTGTGCCGCGCGCCGTCCGCGGTCTATGAGCTGCGTCGAAGCTGTGACTTACGGAGATTTCATGTCAGCCCCAGGCCGAAGCCCTGAGCGAAGCGCCAAGGCGCTGCTGCTCGAAGGCGTCAACGACAGTGCCGTGGATCTGTTCAGGAGCGCGGGTTTCACCAATGTCGAGCGGCTGACCAAGGCACTGGACGGCGAGGATCTGCGGCGCGCGCTCAAGGGCGTGTCGTTGCTCGGCATCCGCTCTCGCACCCAGATCACCGACGACGTGCTGGGCGCAGCCGACCAGCTTCTCGCGGTCGGCTGCTTCAGCGTCGGCACCAACCAGGTCGATCTTTCGGCGGCGCGCAAGCGCGGAATTCCCGTCTTCAACGCGCCGTTCTCCAACACCCGCAGCGTCGCCGAGCTCGTGATCGGCGAGATCGTGATGCTGCTGCGGCGGATCTTTCCGCGCTCGGTCTCGGCCCATGCCGGCGGCTGGGACAAGTCGGCGACCGGCAGCCGCGAGGTGCGCGGCCGCACGCTCGGCATCGTCGGCTACGGCAATATCGGCTCGCAGCTCTCGACTCTGGCCGAAGCCATGGGCATGCGCGTGATCTATTTCGACCGCACTGACAAGCTCCGCCACGGCAACACCGAGCCGGTCGAGAAGCTCGAAGAGCTGCTGGCGCAGAGCGACGTCGTCAGCCTGCACGTGCCGGAGACACCGGAGACCGCGGGCATGATCGGGGAGAAGGAACTGCGGGCGATGAAGCCCGGCTCGTTCCTCATCAACAATAGCCGCGGCACCGTGGTCGATCTCGATGCGCTCGCCGGCGCCCTGCGCGACGGTCACCTTGCCGGCGCGGCGATCGACGTATTTCCGGTCGAGCCGTCTTCGAACGCGGAGCGTTTCAAGAGTCCGGTGCAGGGCCTCGAGAACGTCATCCTCACGCCGCATATCGGTGGATCGACCGAGGAGGCGCAGGAGCGCATCGGCGGCGAAGTCGCGCGCAAGCTGGTCGACTATTACATCACCGGCTCGACCATGGGCGCGGTGAATTTCCCCGAAGTGCAGTTGCATCTTCGCCCCTCCGGCGCGCGCTTCAGCCATGTCCATCGCAACGTGCCGGGCATGCTGCGGCGGCTGAACGAGGTCTTCCTCCAGCGGGACATCAACATCGCCGCGCAATATCTGGAGACCGCCGGCGACCTCGGCTATGTCGTGCTCGACGCCGATCTCGGTGGTCAGGATTCCGGCGAATTGCTCCAGCAGATCCGCAGCCTCGAGGGGACGGTCGGCGCACGGCTGGTGTTCGAGCATTAAAGCGGTCGTCTGCCGGGCTTCGAGTTTCACCTGCGCGGTTTAGCGAAACGCCTCGTTTGACAAAAGCCCCGCGCTTGTCTATATATTTCGCATGCGAAATAATAGCGGCGCGGGACACCACCGGCTGATCTACCTGCTGAGCGTCGCGAACCGGCGCTTGCAGCGCTGGATGGCTGCGCGGCCGGAGAGCGCGGTGACGCCGGCACAGGCCGGGCTGCTCTTCATTCTCGGCAAGCAGGATGGCGTGCTGATGGGCGAGGCGGGCGCGGCGCTTGATCTGGGGCCGGGCGGCATCTCGGGCCTCGTCGACCGCACCGCAGCCGCAAAGCTGATCGAGCGGCGGGCTGATCGCGAAGACGGCCGCGCCTGGCGGATCTGGTTGACGCCGAAGGGGCGCGCCGCGCTGGCGCAGGCCAAAGCAGGCGCGGCAGAGGTCAACGCGGCGCTGACGGAAGGATTTACGGCAGCGGAGATCGACATCGTCGCGCGCTGGCTGACGAGCATTCAGGACAAGTTTCCAAGAGGAGCAGACGAATGACCGAGCACGTCCGGATCGATAACAGCGGCGGAATTCTCACGTTGACATTGGCGCGCCCCGACAAGAAGAACGCGCTGACCGATGCGATGTACGGCAAGCTCGGCGATGCAATCGAATCTGCCGAGTTCGATCCGTCCGCCCGCGTGATCCTGATTCGCGGCGAGGGCGACATGTTCACCGCCGGCAACGATGTCGGGGAATTCGCCGCTGTCGCAGCCGGAAAATCGGAAGGCAGCCGCAACGTCGTACGTTTCATCCAGTCGCTGGCGCGCTGCACCCGGCCGCTGGTCGCGGCCGTGCAGGGCCGCGCCGTCGGCGTCGGCACCACGATGCTGCTGCATTGCGATCTCGTCGTCCTCGCCGACAATGCGCAATTATCGACGCCGTTCGTCAGCCTCGCGCTCGTGCCGGAGGCTGCTTCCAGTCTGCTGATGCCGGCGCGTATCGGCCATGCGCGCGCCTATGAGATGTTTGCGCTCGGCGAGACCGTGCCGGCCAAGTCGGCGCTGGAATGGGGGCTTGCCAACCGTGTGGTTCCGCTCGAGAGGCTCGATGCCGAGGCGCTTGCACTGGCGCAGCGTCTTGCCCGCCAGCCGGCCGGCGCCCTCACAGCGACCAAGCGGCTGATGCGCAACGGAGAGGCTCTGGTCGCTCAGATGCAGGCCGAAGGCGAGCAGTTCGCGCAGCGCCTGCGCACTGCCGAGGCGCGTGAGGCGTTCACGGCATTCGCCGAGCGCCGCCCTCCGGATTTCACGAAAGTGGCGTAAAGGCCCAAGTTCCTGGGACCGGTACTTCCCGGGACACACATCATTTGAATAAACCTTAACGAAACTTTGGCATGTCCCCCTGCAAGATGACCGCTCGCGACGAGTAGGTCTTTTGGTCCATGTCAATTTTTAAGAAATCGGTAAGCACGCTCCTCCTGGTTCTGATGACGCTGCTGGCCGCCGGTGCGCTGACCAGCACGGCCATACAGATGGTCGGGGCCTTCGGCCGTTACAGCGACAGCCTGGAGACCGAGCGGCTCGCGAATGCCGACAAGGCGATATTCCATGGCGTGCTCGCGTTGCGTAACAATCGCGGCGACGCGCAGAGCGTGCTGCTAGGCGAGGACGATCCGCGCGCCAAGCTCGGTGTCGCGGAGAAGGCGGAGCAGGCCGGCTTCGATGCCATCATCGCCGCGCTCTCCACCGTCGAATTCGCCCGGCGCGACGAGCTCGCGGCCACGTTGAAGCAGCGCTGGAGCGAGGCCGCGCCGAAGTTCCAGCTGTTCTATGACGAGGCCAAGCTGCCGCGCGCCGACCGCAAAGTGGAGCGCACGGCACCCTGGTACGATGCGGTGACCAAGGTGATCGAGCCGGCCAATCTGGCGTCCACCGCGGTGTCGAACCGGGCCTGGATGAACGATCCCTTCATCGCCCGCATGATCCAGGTCCGCCGCCTCGCCTGGCAGGTGCGAGATCGCTACGGCATCCAGTGCTCGACCTTGCGCCCGAACGTCAATGCCAGCAAGCCGCTCGACGAGAGGCAGAAGCAGACGGTGGCAGGCTGGAACGGCATCATTACCGCCGGCTGGACCGGCATGGAGGAGGTGCTGGCGGCGCCTGACGTGACGACCGACCTCGTTAACACCGCCAAGGAGGCGCGCGCCAGGACCGACGGTGTCCTCAAGCAGATCGGCGACATCACCAGGAACTTGGACGGCAGCGGCCGTCCCGCGATGCCGGCTTCGGAATGGAACGCGTTGTGCCAGTCTCCGTTCGCCTCCATCGTCGCGGTCGCGAACAAGGCACTCGACCTGTCGATCGCGCGCGCCGACACGGTTCAGGCGAAGGCCCTCACCAATCTGGTCGTGCAATCGCTCGCATTCCTGCTCGCGCTGGCCGTGACCCTGACCGGCGTGTTCGTGGTGCGCAACCGTCTCGTGCGGCCGGTGGGCGCTATCCTCGACGCCATCGCCCGCATCAGCGCACGTGACTATGAGACGCCGGTGCCGCAACCCCGCCATCGCGACGAGTTCGGCACCATGGCTGCTGCGCTTGAAAGCCTGCGCGAGAGCGCGGCGACGGCGGAACGGCTGGGCCGGGAGCGCGAATCGCAACAGGCGCTGCAGCTCGCCCGCTCCGGCAGCGTCGACGCAGCCTGCCGCAGCTTTGATGATGCGGTGCAGGCGGTCATCCAGAGCGTCGTGGCCTCGACGCAGGAGCTCGATGCCACCGCAACCGGCGTACGCTCGCTGGTCTCGGAATCGAGCAGCCAGACCGCCGCGGTTTCATCCGCCGCCGAGCAGGCCACCAACAATCTCGAGACTATCGCTGCCGCGACCGAGGAGCTCTCCGCATCCGTCGGCGAGATTTCCGCGCAGGTGCAGTCGAGCGCACGGGAGGCCCGCGAAGCTGTCGCACAGGCTGAGCAGACCAATGCGACGGTGGAGATCCTCGACCAGACTGCAAGCCGCATCGGCGAGGTCGTCAAGATGATCAACGCCATCGCCGGCCAGACCAACCTTCTGGCCCTGAACGCCACCATCGAAGCTGCGCGGGCAGGCGAGGCCGGCCGCGGCTTCGCCGTGGTTGCAGGTGAGGTCAAGAGCCTCGCTGCGCAGACGGCGACAGCGACCGAAGAGATCTCGCGCCAGGTCGAGGAGATCCAGGGCGCGACCGGCCAGGCTGTTGCTGCGATCCGCTCGATCGGCGGCGCCATCAGCGGCATCGACGAGAAGATGACCGCGATCGCCGCCGCGGTCGAGCAGCAACGCGCGGCGACCACCGAGATTTCGCGCAATTTCCAGCAGGCAGCTCAGGGCACCCGCGAGGTCACCGACACCATCGGCAGCGTCGCGAGACTTAATCAGGAGACCGGCAACGCCGGCACGGTGCTGTCGGAGTCCGTCAAGAAGATGTCGGTCGACGCGGATCGCCTCCGCGTCGCGGTCGAGGGCTTCCTGGGAGCGGTGAAGACCGCATAAGATTGATCTCTCCGTCGAGTGACGAGCGGGCATTGCCGCCGGTCCGCGCGGCAGGTACATCTGTGCCGCCACAGCTCGCTAGCGGCACCAGACAGAAGACACGTCAGGGATGGAGAGTTCGATGCCGGTCACCCCACACAAGGCCCCGCGTCCCTATCGCGGAGTGTTCCCCGTCGCGCCCACCATTTTCGACGAGCGCGGTGAGCTCGACCTCGAAGGCCAGCGCCGCTGCATCGATTTCATGATCGATGCCGGCTCCCACGGCGTCTGCATCCTCGCCAATTTTTCCGAGCAATTCGTGCTCACCGATGCGGAACGAGAGGCCGTGATGCACGCCGTGCTGGAGCATGTTGCAGGCCGGGTTCCCGTGATCGTCACCACCACGCATTTCAGCTCGGCCGTCTGCGCGGCCCGCAGCAAGCAAGCGGAGGCGGCGGGCGCCGCCATGGTGATGGTGATGCCGCCCTATCACGGCGCGACGTTCCGGGTCCCCGAGAAAGGCATCATCGAATTCTTTAAGGTCCTCTCCGGCGCGATCGACATTCCCATCATGATTCAGGACGCACCTGTTGCCGGCACGCCGCTGTCGGTCGAGCTGCTCGCGCGACTGGCGCGCGACTTCTCCAACATCCGCTACTTCAAGATCGAGGTGGCCGGCGCGGCCGCAAAGCTCCGCAGCCTGATCGAGGCCGGCGGCAAGGACATCGAAGGCCCATGGGACGGCGAGGAGGCAATCACGCTGCTGGCCGACCTCGACGCCGGCGCCACCGGCGCGATGACTGGCGGCGGCTATGCCGACGGCATCCGGCAGATCGTGGACCCCTATTTCGCCGGCGATCGCGAAAAGGCCAAGGCCGCCTACGAGCGCTGGCTGCCGCTGATCAACTACGAGAACCGCCAATGCGGCCTGATCGCCTGCAAGGTGATGATGCAGGCCGGCGGGATCATCAAGTCGGATGCGGTGCGCCATCCGCTCCAGCCGCTGCATCCGGCAACGCGGGCGGGCCTGCTGGAGCTTGCGAAGGAGCGCGACGCACTGGCGCTGCGGTGGGGAAAGTAGCTCTCTCCGCCGTCATTGCGAGGAGCGCAACCGAGGAAGTAATCCAGAGCACCTTGCGGAGACAATCTGGACTATCTGGATTGCTTCGCTGCGCTCGCAATGACCAGTTTGGAGGTTACTCGGCCAGCAGCCACTCGCCAATGACGCGGAAGCGCGCCTTGGCATCATCTTGCCTGAACAGCGCGATACGGTCGATCATCAAGCTCTCGAGCTTCAGCCCTGCAAATCGCCCCCGCAGCATCTCGAGGATCGGCCCGCGCCGCTCGACATCCAGCCGCCCGGTCAGCGTCATGTGGAAGCGGAACTCCTCCATCACGTAAGGGTAGCCCCAGCGGTCGAGATAATCGCGCTGCCGCTGGCTCAGCTTCTCGGGCCGTCGACGTGCGCGATCCTCCGCCGTCAGCGCGGCGCGAAACGGATCGAAATCGCGCACGCAATCGGCGGCGAGCTGTTGCAGTGCATCGACCGGTTCGGCCGGAATGACGGCAATGAATCCGCTGATGGAATCCACAATCGGCCGAATCACGGGGCGCGGTCGTGACCTGCCGGCGAATGCCGCGCAGGCGGCCATCAGCTCCACCTCGGTCTTGCCGGACGCTAGCACCATCGGCGCTTTCAGCGTCGCGTGAAAACCGTACTTGCGGGGGTCGGCGGTGACGTCGCTCCAGTCCGCAGCGAGCTGCAAAGCGTCGGCGGGAAAGGCTAGTTCGTTGCCGGTGCAGGCATCATAGCCGAGCAGCTCGGCGCCGAAGCGGGAGAGGGCGCTGTTGCGGCCTGCGGCAAAATAGATCGCGTAGCGGGGAAGACCTGTCATCGCCTCAGCATAGCCAATTTAGGCGGCCACGATAGCCTGGCGCGGCGCCGCTGCCGCGGTGAGCAGCCGAGTTGCATCGCTGAGATGCACGAGCTTGCCACCTGAGATCACCGCGATCAGCCGCGGGCGTAGCGCCATGCTGCCGTCGACGAGGAGAATGTCGGCGCGGCATCCTTCCGCGAGCATGCCGCGATCGGCAAGGCCGGTCGCGCGCGCGGGGCCGGCGGAGACCAGGTCCCAGGCCTTCGCCAGCGGCAGCACGCCGTCGGCAGCGAGCCGGAACGCGGCGAGCAGCTGCGCGGGATAATAATAGTCCGACGCCAGCACCGAGCAGAGGCCCTTGGCGATCATGTCCGATGCTCTGGTCCAGCCGGTGTGGCTGCCGCCGCGCACGACGTTGGGCGCGCCGTAGACGATGGCGTCACCGGCATCCGCAGCGGCGCGCGCCGTCTCCTCGTTGATCGGAAACTCCGCGATGTGAGCGCCGAGTTCGCGAAAATGCCGGCGCATCGCCGGCGTCGCATCGTCATGCGAAAGCATTCGCACCCCGGCAGCGCGGGCGACCGCAGCCAGCCGCGATACCGAGGCCGGCACAGCGTCGGCGCGCGAAACCACGCGCTCGACCAGCCGATCGAACTCGTCGATCGAAAGGCAGGTCCGCTCCACCATGCGGTTGCGCTTGCGGGGCTTGGCCATGTCGGCGACGGTCCCGTCCATGTGGTCGTTGAAGGCGAACAGGTCGACGCGGCCGTCAGCGAGCCACTGGCTGATCTCGGCCTCGGCGTCGAGATTGTAGGTTTCGTGGCGCAGGTGGAAGCGGGTATCGGCAGCGAATTGCGGGCGCTGCCGCTCGATGGCTTCCAGCAGTCCGCGCGCATTGTCGGCGCTGCGCAGGCCCGGCTCCCAGGAACAGGTCGTGGCGTGAAACACCGTGGTGATGCCGTTGCTGATCGCCTGGCGATCGCTGTCGGCAAGCGCGACGTCGATTGGGAAATTGACGCCTGCGCGGGGCATCATCTGCCGCTCGAAGGCATCGCCGTGCAGATCGACGATGCCCGGCAGCACCAGCAGGTCGCGGGCATCGAGCGCCAGCCGCGCACGGCCTCGAGAAGCATCGACCTGGGCGATATCCGTTCCGGATACCAGAAGTGAGGTTTCGACGAACTCGGTGCCGATCAGGGCCCGGCCGCTTTCGAGGACTATGTCTGTCACGCGATCGCGCTTCGTTTGCTGGCGGGAGAATTGGTGAGAGGGCTCGCCTGTGCTTCGTATGTCGCAAGAAAATCTTCAATCCCGAGCTTGCGAAAATCCGGCAGCGCCCGGCGCAACTTGTCGTGATCCCAGTCCCACCACGCGAGCCTGGCAAGCCGCCCAGCGATCTCCTCCGAGAAGCGCCGCCGCACGATCCGGGCCGGATTGCCGGCAACGATGGTGTAGGCCGGCACGTCCTTGGTGACGATGGCGCCGGCGGCAATCACCGCGCCGGTGCCGATGTTGCGACCCGGCAGCACGACGGCGCCGTGGCCGATCCAGACGTCGTGGCCGATATGGATGTGATGCTGGCGCCGCCACTCGAAGAATTCGGCATCGTCGCTCTCGCCCTCGAAATAGGCGCTGGAGCGGTAGGTGAAATGCGCCTGTGTCGCGCGGTGCATCGGATGGTTGCCCGGATTGATGCGCGTCATTGCCGCGATCGAGCAGAACTTTCCGACAGTGGTGTAGGTGATCTGCGAATCGTTCACGACATAGGAGTAATCGCCCATCGCCACTTCATGCAGGATGGTGCGTGCGCCGACCTCGGTATAGGCGCCGAGCCGGGTCTCATGCAGCACGGCCGAAGGGTCGATGGTCGGCTGAACCGAGAGAATTTTGGCCATGTCGTATCCCTGGTGCGAAGGCGGGCGTTCCTCTTCGAGCGGCTTGATGACAATGTCATGACGTCGAGATGACGGGGGATGAACCGCACAGGATCGCCGCACCGCAACGGTACTGTCACACAAGTGTTAAGCACCGACGTTAGCGGTTGGGCCCAGCAAATCTGGAGCCTGGCATGCTGGTGGTGGATGGTCTGACGTGTCGCTTCGGCACAAAAGCCGCTGTGGACGACACCTCGTTTCAAGTGTCCCCCGGCGGCTTCGTCGGTGTGATCGGGCGATCCGGCGCCGGCAAGTCGACCTTGCTGCGGAGCATCAATCGACTGGTGACGCCGACCGAGGGGCGCATCCTGTTCGATGGCGTCGACGTCACCGCATTGCGCGGCAAAGAGTTGCGCCAATGGCGGGCGCGGTCAGCGATGATCTTCCAGCAGTTCAATCTGGTCGGCCGGCTCGATGTCCTCACGAACGTCCTGATGGGACGGCTAGCGGCCATGCCGGCCTGGCGCTCACTGTCCCAAATTTGGCCGGAGCAGGACAAGGCGCTGGCGATGTCCGCGCTGGAACAGTTCGATATCGCGTCGCTTGCCGCCCAGCGCGCCGACCAGCTCTCCGGCGGTCAGCAGCAGCGCGTGGCGATCGCGCGCGCCCTGGTGCAACAGCCCGACATTATTCTGGCCGACGAGCCGATTGCCTCGCTCGACCCGCGCAACACCAAGGTCGTGATGGATGCGCTTCTGCGCATCAACAAGCATTTCGGCATCACCGTGCTCTGCAATCTGCATTCGCTCGATCTCGCCCGCAGCTACTGCGACCGCCTGATCGGCATGGCCGCGGGCCGCGTGGTGTTCGACGGCGCGCCGTCGATGCTGACCGATCAGGTCGCGCGCGAGCTCTACGATCTCGAAGCCAACGAGGTCATGGGTGGTGCGCCGGCCGCCGCGCCCGAGGGTGTTCCGGCGCTCGGCAGCGCTGCCGCCGCCTGAGCGGCGGGAGCGCACACTCAACGTCTCGCGTTAAACGAACTCCAGCTGAAGAAGAGGGGTATCATGATTACTCGTCGATTGGTTCTTGCCGGTGCCGCGGCCCTGGCCTTCACCACCTCCGCCTCCGCCGAAGACTGGCGGAAGAAATACCCGGAGATCACTCTGGCCGTCGTTCCGGCGGAGAATGCCTCCGGTGTGACCGAGCGGTTTACGCCCTTCATCAACTATCTGTCGAAGGAACTCGGTACGAAGGTCACGCTGCGCGTCGCCAACGACTATGCCGCCGTGATCGAAGGCCAGCGCGCCGGAAACATTCACATCGGCTATTACGGCCCTGCGGCCTTTGCCCGCGCCCGGCTGACCGGTGTCAAGACCGATGCGTTTGCGATCGAGGTCAATGCTGACGGCTCGAAGGGCTACTACTCGGTCTTCTACGTGCTCGCGAAATCGCCCTACCAGAAGATCGAGGACCTCAAGGGCAAGAACCTCGGGTTGGTCGACCCGAACTCGACGTCGGGCAACAACATGCCCCGCTTCAAGCTGAACCAGATGGGCGTCGATCCCGAGGCCTATTTCTCCAAGGTCGTCTTCACCGGGAGCCATGAAAACGCGGTGCTGGCGCTGGCGCAAGGCACTGTGGATGTCGCCGCCAACTGGTGGAACGCCGAGGATGATTCCAACCTGACCCGCATGCTCAACAAGGGCATGGTGAAGAACGCCGACGGCGCGCCGATGAAGAAGGAGGACTTCCGCGTCATCGTGAAATCGGACATGATCATCAATTCGCCCGTCGCCTATCTCAGCGACCTTCCGGACGACATGAAAACCGCGATCAAGAAGGCGTTCCTGGACGCCGCGCAGAAGGACCCCGAAGCCTTCAAGAAGCTCTCCGACGGCAAGAACAAGCCCTGGGATCCGGTCACGAACGAAGAGTACAACAAAACGATCGAGCTGATTAAGTTCGTCGACCATCTGCGCAAGAAGGCGTCCTGATCGTAGGGACACATCGCCCGAGCCGGGTCAATCGACCCGGCTCTTTCCATGATCGGCTCGCCTCCCACCGAATGACAATTGCGGTTTCGATCCTTCCCGAGCAGCAGCTGACTGTGCTGAATGCGGCCTATCGCAAGGCGGTCGCACGCAAGCGGTTACGGCTGCTGCTTGGCACTGTGCTGTTCATCGCCGCGCTGCTTGTCGCTGCGGTCGGCGCCGAAGTGAACTTGCGCACCTTCTTCACCCATTTCGGCAATTTCGTCAGCTACTTCGATCGTATTCTCACGCTCGACACTGGCCAGCGCGTCTGGACCGATCTCGGCGAGTGGTTCTGGGGCTGGCGCAAATGGCTGAAGCTGCTCGCCGAAACGCTTCTGGTGAGCTATGTCGGTACGTTGATCGGGGCTATCCTCGCCTTCGGCTTGAACTTCTTTGCGGCCGCGAACACCGCGCCGGCGCGCTGGCTGCTCTTCGTCGTGCGTCGCCTGCTTGAATTCGCCCGCACCGTGCCGAGCATCGTATTCGCGTTGATCTTCGTCATTGCCTTCGGCCTCGGACCGATGGCGGGCGTGCTGGCGATCGCCATCCACTCGACCGGCGCGCTCGGCAAATTGTTCTCCGAGATCGTCGAGAATGCGGACATGAGGCCGGTCGAAGGCGTGCGCTCGACCGGGGCAAGCTGGCTGTCCTGCATGCGCTTTGCCGTGCTGCCGCAGGTGATCGCAGGCTATGCCAGCTACGCGCTGCTGCGCTTCGAGATCAATGTACGAGAAGCCTCGGTGATGGGCTTTGTCGGGGCCGGCGGCATCGGACAGGAGCTGATTGTTGCGATCCGCAAGTTCTACTATTCGGACGTCAGCGCGATCCTTCTGACCATCATCGTCACGGTCTTCCTTATCGACATCGGCACCGGCTGGCTGCGCGGCCGCCTGTTCGGCAGCGAGGCGCGGACATGAGCCGCCACCCCGAGGTCGATACGGTACAGCTTCGCGCGCGCCACC
The DNA here is from genome assembly GCF_000426845.1 of Bradyrhizobium sp. in8p8. Taxonomy (GTDB): domain Bacteria; phylum Pseudomonadota; class Alphaproteobacteria; order Rhizobiales; family Xanthobacteraceae; genus Bradyrhizobium; species Bradyrhizobium japonicum_C. The sequence continues at coordinate 257,875 of NZ_AUGD01000004.1, forward strand.
CGAATGTCTTCAACCGGCCGGCGTCGGCGCGGCTCGCGACGCCGGCGATGCTTGCCGCCGCGCTCGCGCTCCTGGTGTTCGGGCTGGTCGACCTCGACTTTTCGCCGTCGCGTTTCGTTGCCGGCGTCAATCAGCTTGGCTGGATCACGATGATGATGATCCCGCCCGATCCCGGCTCGTCGCTGCCGCTCTATCTGAAGGCGCTCGGAGAGACGCTGTCGATCGCGCTGCTCGGTACCACGCTCGCCGCCCTGTTCGCACTCCCGGTGAGCCTGCTTGCCGCGCGCAACATCGTGCCGTCGGGCTTCTTCCGTTTCCCGGTCCGGCGCTTCCTCGATTCGATTCGCGGCGTCGACACGCTGATCTGGGCGCTGGTCTGGATCAATGTCGTGGGTCTCGGGCCGTTTGCCGGGGTGCTGGCGATCGCGGTGTCGGATTTCGGCGCGTTCGGCAAATTGTTCTCGGAAGCGATCGAGGCCGCCGACCAGAAGGAGGTCGAGGGCATCCGTGCCTCCGGCGGCAGTGCCCTGCACGAGATCCGTTTCGGTCTGATGCCGCAGGTGCTGCCCGTCATCGCCGGCCAGGTGCTCTACTATATCGAATCGAACACCCGATCGGCCACCATCATCGGCATCGTCGGCGCCGGCGGTATCGGCCTGCAACTAGCCGAGCAGATCCGCGTGCTGGAATGGCAGAAGGTCTCGTTCCTGATCCTGATGATCCTGATCGCAGTCGCCGCGATCGATTTCATCTCGGGCAAGCTGCGCTTTGCGATCATCGGGCGAAGGCCGGTGGTGTAGAAGATCCTTTCCGTCATGGCCGGGCTTGACCCGGCCATCCACGCTCTTTTTGTGGGATCGGAACGGAGAATGCCCGGCTCAAGCCCGGGTATGACCGGAACGTGGAACTGGCTGCGGTCGCCTACGACTCCACCAAGAACTCCACCCGCTCCGCGGCGAAGCGCGAATGCTTGGTCAGCAGCGGCTTGCCCGCGAGGTCGTGGTCGGTGGCGTCGACCACGAGAATCGGCCGACCCAGCGCCAGATCGAGCCGTACGGCATCGGTCGCGTCGACGATGCCGGCGGTAATTCGGGTCGCGCCGCGGCGGTAGTCGCGCACGCCGTAATGCGCGAGCAGCTTCGTCATGGAGTGCGTGGCTGCGAACACGGCGCCCGCGTCCGGAAACAGTTCCGCCGAGAGCCAGGTGGTCGAGACGCAGATCGGCGTGCGATCAGCGAGGCGGATCGCCTCGATTCGCACCAGCGGTGCGCCGGTCTTCAACCCCAGCTCCCGCGCGAGCTCGCGCGTCGCGACATCATCGCTTGCCTCGATCAGACGCCCATGCGGCTCCCGTCCTCCGGCGCCGACGATCTCGGAAAATCGCGTGCGCGAGCGCAAGGGATAGGCGAGCTTCTGCGCCTCGACATAGGTTCCGCTGCCGCGCTCGGCGCGCACGAGACCGCGCTCGGCGAGCGCAGCCAGCGCGCGCCGCACGGTGTGACGGTTGACGCGATAGGCCTCGGCGATCTCCACCTCACCGGGAAGCTTGTCGCCCGCCGCAAAGCGGCCGTCCGCGATGCCGCGCTCGATGCCGTCGGCGACGAGACGCCAGAGCGCGACGCCCGAAGAGGCTGTGTCCTGCATGCTCATGTCGCGGAAGCCTACTCCAGAAATCACATCATTGTCACGAAACGGTCATGGCGCGTCCGTATGAAGTTGTCTATTATCATAGACAACTTCGGCGCGGCAAGTTCGGTGGAGCAGGTGACGCAGCACAACAATCAGCAAGCCCAGCGCAGGGCCGCGATGGCGGTGCTGGCGCACGCGGAGGCGGGCGAGATCGCCGCTCGCCTCCGCAACCTGGCACTCCCGGCCCATCAGGATCTGCGCGCGCCCGAAAACGGCCTCGTCATGCTGCGCGGCCGGGTCGGGGGCGACGGAGCACCGTTCAATCTCGGCGAAGCCACGGTGTCGCGCGCCGCGGTGCGGCTTGCGACCGGCGAGATCGGCTTCGGCTATACGCTGGGACGCGACGGTGAGAAGGCGCGGCTGATCGCGCTATGCGATGCGCTGGTGCAATCCCGTGAATTCGGCAGCGCGCTGGAGCGCGACGTGATTGCCCCGTTGCGCGACCAGCTCATGATCAAGCGTCAGCGGGCCGCGGAAGAGACCGCTGCGACGAAGGTTGATTTCTACACCATGGTGCGCGGTGAGGGGTGAGATCATGACCACGATTGCAGAACTGCCGCCCGGTTTCGTAGACAAGGTGTTGTCGGCACAGTCGACCTTCCGCTCGGTCATGGATGCGATGGCGCGGCCGGGTTCGGTCCGGCGCATTGTGCCGGGAGCGGGGACGCCAGGGCCGATGATGCGGGGCACCGCTGCGATCGCGCTGACGCTGTTCGATCACGACACGCCGCTCTGGCTCGACGCGCGGATGGCGGAGAGCTCGGACGTGGTGAAGTGGCTCAAGTTTCACACCGGCGCCCCGGTGGTGCAGGACACGTCCATTGCAGGCTTCGCGCTGATCGGCGATGGCGCAGCTTTGCCCTCGCTGGAGCGTTTTGCGCTCGGCACCAGCGAATATCCGGATCGATCGACCACGGTGATTCTCCAGGTCGATTCGCTCGATGCCGGGCGCGGCTTCGAGCTGCGCGGCCCCGGCATCGACGGTGTCGCGACGCTCAAGGCGTCGATCACGCCTTACGATCTATTCGAGCGCCTGCATGTCAACGAGGCGCTGTTTCCGCGCGGCATCGATGTGGTGCTGGTCGCGGATGATGCCGTGGTTGCGATCCCCCGCACTACGCGCGTCGTGAGCAAGGAAAGCTGAAAAATGTATGTCGCAGTCAAGGGCGGCGAACGCGCCATCGAGAACGCCCACCGCCTGCTCGCCCATAAGCGGCGCGGCGACCAGGGCGTTCCGGAGGTCACGCTCGCCCAGATCTCCGAGCAGCTCGGTCTCGCCGTCGACCGCGTCATGAGCGAAGGCTCGCTCTACGACCGCGAGCTTGCGGCGCTCGCGATCAAGCAGGCGCGTGGCGACCTGATCGAAGCGATCTTCCTGGTTCGCGCTTTCCGCGCCACGATGCCGCGCTTCGGCAGCAGCGAGCCGGTGGACACCGGCACCATGCGAGTACGGCGGCGGGTATCGGCCACGTTCAAGGACATTCCCGGCGGGCAGATTCTCGGGCCGACCTTCGACTACACGCATCGCCTGCTCGATCCCTTGCTTGCTGAAGGCCTTGCGCCGGAAGCGCCGGCAACGGCCGACGCGCACACCGCGCCAACGCCGCGCGTGACGGACATTCTCGGGCGCGATGGGCTGATCGAATGTTCGCCGCCGGCCGACGACGGCGCAAGCGTCGGCGATCTTACCCGCGAGCCGCTGAACTTTCCCGCGGATCGTGATTTGCGGCTGCAGAACCTCGCGCGCGGCGACGAGGGTTTCCTCCTTGCGATGGGCTATTCCACCCAGCGCGGCTATGGCCGCAATCACCCCTTCGTCGGCGAGATTCGCTTCGGTGAGGTCGAGGTCGAACTGTTCGCCGAGGACGCCGGCTTTGCGGTGCCGCTGGGCTCGATCGAGCTGACCGAGTGCCAGATGGTCAACCAGTTCAAGGGCTCCGCGACCGAAGCGCCGTGCTTCACCCGCGGCTATGGCCTCGCCTTCGGTCAGAGCGAGCGCAAGACCATGTCGATGGCGCTGGTCGACCGGGCATTGCGTGCCCGTGAGCTCGGCGAAGAGGTGCGTGCACCGGCCCAGGACGAGGAGTTCGTGATGTCGCATTCGGACAACGTCCAGGCGACCGGCTTCGTCGAGCATCTGAAGCTGCCGCATTATGTCGACTTCCAGTCCGAGCTCGGCCTGTTGCGCAAGCTGCGTCAAGAGTTTGCCGATGCCAGCACGCCCGATGCCATGAAGGAGGCCGCGGAATGAACGCGCCCGCCTACAATTTCGCCTATCTCGACGAGCAGACCAAGCGGATGATCCGTCGCGCCATCCTGAAGGCGATCGCGATCCCCGGCTACCAGGTGCCGTTCGCCAGCCGCGAGATGCCGATGCCCTATGGCTGGGGCACCGGCGGCGTACAGGTGACGGCTGCGATCCTCGGGCCCGAGGACGTGCTGAAGGTGATCGATCAGGGCTCCGACGACACCACCAACGCGATCTCGATCCGCAAGTTCTTCGCCAAGACCGCCGGTGTCGCCACGACGACGGCGACGAATGAAGCTACCGTGATCCAGACCCGTCACCGCATTCCGGAAACGGCGCTGCACGAGAACCAGGTGCTGGTCTATCAGGTGCCGATCCCCGAGCCGCTGCGTTTCCTCGAACCGCGCGAGACCGAGACGCGGCGCATGCACGCGCTCGCCGAATACGGCCTGATGCACGTGAAGCTCTACGAGGACATCGCCCGCTTCGGTCACATCGCGACGGCCTACGCCTATCCCGTGAAGGTCAACGCCCGTTATGTGATGGATCCGTCGCCGACCCCTAAATTCGACAATCCCAAGATGGACAATTGCCCGGCGCTGCAATTGTTCGGCGCCGGCCGCGAGAAGCGGATTTACGCGATCCCGCCTTACACCCAGGTGGTCTCGCTCGATTTCGAGGATCATCCGTTCGAGCCGTACCGTTTCAACGCGCCCTGTGCGTTGTGTGGCGCAGAGAACTCCTACCTCGACGAGATCGTCACCGACGACAAGGGAGGACGGATGTTCGTCTGCTCGGACACAGACTATTGCGAAGGCCGTCAGGCCACCGGCCATCACGGCAGCCTCAGCGCCGCGCCGTACAAGGAGAAGGCGCATGGTTGATCAAGCCGCGCTTGAAAGCGACCAGCCGCTGCTGACGGCGAAATCCCTCGGCAAGTCCTTCGGCCGCATCGCCGCCTGCCGCGACGTTTCCTTCGCGCTCTATCCCGGCGAGGTGCTGGCGATTGTCGGCGAGTCAGGGTCGGGTAAGTCGACGCTGTTGCAGATGCTGTCGGGCCAGCTGGCGCCGAGCGCCGGCCATGTGTCCTACCGCATGCGCGACGGCGTCACCCGTGATCTCACGACGCTCGGTGAAGCCGAGCGACGTTTCCTGTTTCGAACCGATTGGGGGTTCGTACACCAGGATCCCGCGCAGGGCCTGCGCATGGCGGTCTCGGCCGGTGCCAATGTCGGCGAGCGTCTGATGGCGGTGGGCTGGAATCACTACGGCCGCATCCGCGACACGGCGTCCGATTGGCTTAGCCGGGTCGAGATCGACGTCGCGCGCATCGACGATGCTCCGCGCACCTATTCCGGCGGCATGCGCCAGCGTCTTCAGATCGCCCGCAACCTCGTCACCGAGCCGCGGCTGGTATTCATGGACGAGCCGACCGGCGGCCTCGACGTCTCCGTGCAGGCGCGGCTGCTCGATCTTGTGCGCAGCCTGGTCGCCGAGCTGCATCTGGCCGTCATCATCGTCACGCATGATCTTGCTGTGGCTCGCCTTTTGTCGCACCGGGTGATGGTGATGAAAGGCGGGCGTGTCATCGAGACCGGCCTCACGGACCAGGTGCTCGACGATCCCCGAGAGCCCTATACGCAGCTCCTTGTCTCCTCCATTCTGCCGCCATGAGTGCTTCGATGACCGCGATGATCGACGTTGCCAATGCCCAGAAGACCTTTACGATGCACTTGCAGGGCGGCATCGAGCTGCCCGTCGTGCGCGGCGTGACCTTCCACGTCAATCCTGGCGAATGCGTCGTCCTCTCCGGGCCGTCAGGCGCCGGCAAATCGTCCATCCTGAAGATGATCTTCGGCAATTACCGCTGCGATAGCGGCCGCATCGGCATCCGCCATCGCGGCGTGGTCATCGACCTTGCCACTGCCGAGCCGCGGCAGATCCTCAATGTGCGGCGTGCCACGATCGGCTATGTCAGCCAGTTCCTGCGGGCGGTGCCGCGCGTTGCCACCATCGACGTCGTCGCCGAGCCGCTGATCGCCGGCGGCATGACACGCGCCGAAGCGCAGCAGCGTGCCGGCGCGCTTCTGCAGCGTCTCAACATCCCCGAGCGGCTCTGGCAGCTGCCGCCCGCCACCTTCTCCGGCGGCGAGCAGCAGCGCGTGAACATCGCGCGCGGTTTCATCTCGGATCTGCCGATCCTGCTGCTGGACGAGCCGACCGCCTCGCTCGATGCAGCCAATCGCGCCGTGGTGGTCGAGTTGGTCGCCGCGAAAAAACGCCAAGGTGTCGCCATGGTCGCCATTGTCCATGACGACGAAATCCGTCATCTGATCGCCGACCGCATCGTCGACGTCACCAGCTTTGCCGCCGCGGCCTGAGGAAATGGAAATGAATGCCAAGCCGAAAGAAGCCGTGATCGGCAATGCCAGGATCGTGCTGGGCGACCGGGTGATCGAGCAGGGGTGGCTTGCTCTTGCCGACGGACGCATCGCCGAAATCGGTGAGGGCAGGGCTCCCGCCGGTGCGGAGGATGCCGGCGGCGATCTGATCATGCCGGGCCTGGTCGAGCTCCACACCGACCATCTCGAAGCGCATTACGTACCGCGGCCGAAAGTGTTCTGGAACCCGGTTGCGGCCGTGGTCTCGTATGACGGCCAGCTCGCGACGTCGGGCATCACAACGGTTTTCGATTCGCTACGGGTCTGGCGCGAGGACGGCGCCGAGGAGGTCGATGGCCGCGCCGGCGTGCTCGCTGCCGCGATCACCACGGCGCGCGAGGCCAGCCTGCTGCGCGCGGACCATTTCCTGCATCTGCGCTGCGAGATCCCGATGCCGAGCGTGGTCGAGGAAGCCAAGGAGCTGATCGACCGCCCCGACGTCAAGCTGATGTCGCTGATGGATCACACGCCGGGACAGCGTCAGTTCCGGGACGAGGTCAAGCTGCGTGACTATTATCGCGGGAAGGGGGGCGGCAAGACCGACGCCGAGCTCGACGAGCTGTTCGCAAAGCGCTTCGAGTACCAGAAGCAATATGCGGCGGCCAACATGCGCCAGATCGTGGCGCTGGCGCACAAGTACAACATTCCGCTGGCAAGCCACGACGACACTACCGAGGAGAACGTCGCCGACGCCGTGCGCGATCGTGTCTCGGTTGCGGAGTTTCCGACGACGCTCGAAGCCGCGCGCGGCCTGCATCAGGCCGGCATCGACATCCTCATGGGTGCCCCCAATGTCGTGCGCGGCGGCTCGCACTCCGGCAACATCGCCGCGGTCGATCTCGCGCGCGAGGGTCTGCTCGACATTCTCTCCTCAGACTACATCCCGTCGAGCCTCCTGATGGCCGCGCTGCAATTGCCGGAGCATGTACCGGCGATCAGCCTTCCCGCGGCGGTGCGCACCGTGACGAAGGCGCCTGCCGAGGCGGTCGGCCTCACCGACCGCGGCGAAGTCGCGATCGGCAAGCGCGCGGACCTGATCCGCGTGCATGTCGCGGGTCACATTCCCGTGGTGCGCAGCGTCTGGCGCGAAGGAAGTCGCGTTGCATGAGCGAGATGGTCGCAACCGCATGGGACGAGGCGGGCGCGATCGGCCCCGGCCGGCTCGTGCTGGTGGTCGGCCCCAGCGGCGCCGGCAAGGATACGTTGCTGCGGCTGGCACAAGCAGCCTGCATCGATGACCCCGATATCGTCTTCCCGCGCCGCGTCGTGACACGAGAGTCCTCCGATGCGGAGGACAATATCGCCGTGAGCCCCGACGAGTTTCGTCGCGCGCGCGAACAGGGCGATTTCGCAGTGTACTGGGACGCCCATGGGCATTCCTACGCGCTGCCGCTCGATATCAACGACGATATCCGCGCGGGGCGCACTGTTGTCGTCAACGTCTCGCGCACCGTGATCGCCGCCTTGCGCCGGGCCTATGTCAATGTCGTCGTGGTCGCGATTACGGCGCCGCCGGACGTGCTGGCGCAGCGGCTTGCCGCCCGTGCCCGGCAAAGCGACGGCAACATCGTCGAGAGGCTGTCGCGCAGTGTCGGCGACGTGCCGGCGCAGGCCGATGTCACCATCCTCAATTCGGGGAGCGCGGACTATCACAGCCGCCAGCTGGTGCGCGCGATCAGGAATGAATGCTGGCAAGAGTAGCCGCCGGTACGACAAGGAGAGAGCGGAATGACGGTGATCGAGACGGTCGAACAGCTGGAAGAGATCTACGGCCCCACCAATGATGCCTCGACCGTGAAAGTCGCCGACCATGTCACTCCGCTCTATCGCATCTTTATCGAGAAGGCGCCGTTCGCCGCGCTCGCGACGATTGGACCCGAAGGTATCGACTGCTCGCCGCGCGGCGATCTTCCCGGCTTCGTCCGCATCCATGATCCCAGGACGCTGATGCTGCCGGACCGTCGCGGCAACAACCGGGTCGATTCCCTGCGCAATATCGTGCGCGACCCGCGCGTGTCGCTGATGTTCCTGATTCCGGGCTCCGGCAATGCGGTCCGTGCCAACGGCCGCGCTTATCTTTCGATCGACCCGGAACTCCTGGCCTTGTTCAAGGTGGAGGGCAAGGCGCCGCGCAGCGTCATGGTGATGAACGTGGAAGAAATCTACTTCCAGTGCGCCCGAGCCATCGTCCGTTCCGACCTCTGGAATCCCGACAAGCGGGTCGATCCGAAGATGTTGCCGACGCCCGGACAGATCCTCGCCGAGATGAGCGAGAACAAGGTCGGCGGGGCGGAGTACGACCGCATCTGGCCGGAACGCGCAGCGGCGACGATGTGGTGAGCCCGCTCGCGCCTTTCCCTCTCCCCGGAGGCGGGGAGCGGTGAGGAGCGCGCGCCCTAATTGAACGCCATCCCGCCGCTCAGCGCGACCGTCTGCCCGGTCATGTAGGCGTTGTCGACCAGCAGCATTACGGCTTTCGCTACCTCCTCGGGCGTCCCGAAGCGGCCGAGCGGGATGCGGCTGACGAGCTGTGGTTGATCGCGCATCATGTCGGTCTCGATCAGTGACGGCGCGACCGCATTGACGGTGATGCTCTCCTTCACGAGGCGGGCCGCATAGCCTCGCGTGAGGCCCTCCATGCCGGCCTTGGATGCGTTGTAGTGGGGCCCGATCGAGCCGGCGCCGCGCGCCGCGCCCGAGGAGATGTTGACGATCCGGCCCCATTTTCGGGCCCGCATCGATGGCAGCACCGCCTGCGTGCAGAGGAAAGCGGATTTCAGGTTGACCAGGATCGTTCGGTCGAAATCCTCCTCCGTGAGATCGTCGATGCCGCGCGGGATGGCGATACCGGCGTTGTTGACGAGGATGTCAATGGGCCCGAGTTCGGCTGTGACGTCCTCCACCATGGCAGCCACTTGCTCGCGCTGCGACACGTCGGCAGTGACGACAATGGCTCGGCCGCGCTGCTTGCCGATCTCGCGGGCCAACTGCCCGGCCTCCTCTATCCGCTCGCGGCAATTGATCGCCACGGCCGCGCCGGCTTCCGCAAACGCGCGACAGACGGCGGCGCCGATCCCGCGTGAACCGCCGGTAACCAGCGCCGTGCGCCCCTTGAGTGTCCCTGACATGAATGCTCCGCTTGATCAGACGAGGCGGGGATCGTCAGGCGGCCGCCGCGCGCATTCAATTCACAAGCTCGCTACACGAGATCAGCCTCTGCGCCTCGCTCTGGTGCGCGCCGCCTTCTTCGCGGCCGCGGAGCGGGACCTGGCTCCCTTGGTGCGGCTCGCCTTTCGGGCTGCGGCCGAACGCGATGCGGCGGTTCGCCGGCTCGCCGCACGCTTGCCTTGCTTCGACAGCGCGCTGCGCGATGCAGTCGAACGTGGCTCTTTCTTCAGAACGTTCGCGACAGCGCGCGATACTTTCGGCCGGCGCTTCGGCGTACGTTTGCCCTGGCCGACCTCGTACGCGTATTTGGCACTGCGGCGCGTTGACTTCTTGGTCCGCCCTTTTCGTGGTGGCGGTAGGTCGACGCCGGCCCGGCGCGCCTCGGAGAGGCCGATGGCAATGGCTTGCTTGGTCGACCGCGCACCATGCTTGCCCTTCCGGATCCTGTCGATCTGGTCCTTGACGAATTCGCCGGCCTGCGTGCTCGCCGATTTGCCAGCGCGTTTGTCCCGCCTGGCTTTGCGAACAACTTCCTGTCTTGGCATGGGTCGAACTCCCCTTCCTAATTCGAGGAATATCTGACCGCAACGCGCAAGACAGAAGATCGATCCGTCTAGCTCCTCAGCGCCGCCAGCAACTCATCCGGACGCTCGGCCATGATCATGTGACCGGCGCCCGGCACGATGACTGTTTTCGCATGCGGGATCGCAGCCGCGAGCGCCTTGCCGGCCTTGGCGGGCGTCATCATGTCCCGCTCGCCGAGGATCAGCGTCGTCGGCACCTTCACGCTCGCGGCGGCTTGAAGTGCGTTCGTATAGGAATTGCACGCGGACAGATCCCTGAACAGCACGCCCGGCTCGCAAGCCTTCAGCACCGCCTGCGCGCTGCCATGCATCCACAGGCCCGGCGCAAGGCTGCCGCCGAGTTCGGCCCTGAAGCCGAGGCCCCAGATCGAGACCATGTCGTTTGCATCCTGTGAGTTGGCTTCGGCGGCCTTGAGCAGATCCGGGCCGACTGTCATGGTCGCGGCGGTGCCGATCAGGCTCAGGGCGGAAACCTTTTCCGGGTGGCGCGCCGCCGTCTCCAGCGAGATCAGCGAGCCCATGGAATGGCCTATCAAATGCGCCTTCGAAGCGCCCGCCGCATCGAGCAGCGCCGCGGTCCAGTCGGCCATCTCGGCGATGCTGCCGAGCGATGGCCCCGCCGAGCGGCCGTGGCCCGGCAGGTCGGGCGCCAGCACGCCAAAGCCGTGATGGGCGAACCAGCGCGTATGCAGCGCCCATGTCGAATGATCGAAGCCGGCGCCGTGGATGAAAACGACCGCAGGCAGCGACTTGTCGAAGTCGCGGCCGCCGGTTGCCGCGAACACTTCAGTGCCGTTGACGGAGAGCTTCATGACGTCAGACCTTTTGCGAGATGCGCAGTGCCTGCGCGAGATCGTCAATGATGTCGCTTGCCGTCTCGATGCCGACCGACAGCCGCACCAGCTCCTCGCCGATGCCGGCGGCCTTGAGCTGCTCGGCGTCCATTTGCTGATGCGTGGTCGATGCGGGGTGGATCACCAGCGTCTTGGCGTCGCCGACATTGGCGAGATGGCTGACCATGCGCAAGCTCTCGATGAACTTGCGGCCCGCCGGCCGGCCGCCCTTAATGCCGAAGGAGATGATTGAGCCGGCGCCGCGCGGCAGGAGTTGTTTCGCGAGTTGGTAGTCCGTGTGCGTCTCCAGCGAGGGATGCAGCACCCAGTCGACCGCCTTATTGGATTTCAGCGCTTCCAGTACGAGATGCGTGTTCTGCATGTGGCGGTCCATGCGTACGGGAAGCGTTTCGATGCCCTGCAACAGCTGGAACGCGTTCGTCGGCGAGAGGCAGGCGCCGAAATCGCGCAGACCCTCGTTGCGCGCGCGCATGATGAAGGCTGCGGTGCCGAACTGCTCGTCGAAGACTATACCGTGGTAGCCGCCATAGGGCTCCGTCAGCACGCCGAACTTGCCTGATGCGCGCCAGTCGAAGCGGCCGCCATCGACGATCGCGCCGCCGATCGCGATGCCGTGGCCGCCGATCCACTTGGTCGCCGAATGCATGACGATGTCGGCCCCTAGCTCGATCGGCCGGCTGAGATAGGGTGTGGCAAAAGTGTTGTCGATCAGCAGCGGGATCTTGGCCTCATGCGCGATCGCCGCGACCTTCGGGATATCGAGCACTTCCAGGCCGGGATTGCCGATCGTCTCGCCGATCACGAGCTTGGTGTTCGGCTTGATCGCCGCGCGGAATGCATCGAGGTCGCGCGGTTTGACGAACGTCGTGGTGATGCCGAAACGCGGCAGCGTATGCGCGAGCAGGTTGATGGTGCCGCCATAGAGCGAACTCGACGCCACGATGTGGTCGCCGGCATTGAGCAGCGTCGCGATGGCCAGATGCAGCGCGGCCATGCCGCTCGCGGTGCAGATCGCGCCGACGCCGCCCTCAAGCGCCGCGATTCGCTCCTCGAGGACGCCCGTAGTCGGATTGGAGATGCGCGTGTAGATGTGCCCGGCGCGCTCCAGGTTGAACAGCGCGGCCGCGTGATCGGAATCCTGGAACACGTAGGACGTGGTCTGGTAGATCGGCACTGCGCGGGCGCCGGTGACGGGATCCGGATGCTGCCCGGCATGCAGGCTCAGGGTCTCGAAGGCAGGCGGCTTTGGCGCGGGCATGCGTGGCCTCGTTGGTCGGTCGGCGATGGGGCGTTGTGCCACAAAACGGAGCGCCGCGTCAGCCCATTGATGGAGAGGGTGCGCTCCCTCTCCCGGCAAACCGGGCGAGGTGAAGCGAACACCGTCTGCGCCTTAGCCTCCGATTGCCTGTTCGATGATCCGCGCCTCCCGCAATAGAACCTCCGCGACCTCCTGTTCGCGCCTTGGCCCGAGCCGTGTTCGCACTGCGGAGACGGTCATGGCCGCGGCGGGGCGGCCGTCGGGGGTCTTGATCCAGGTTGAAATCGACTTCGTGCCCTGCACCAGCCCGATCTCTCGCCTGCCGTATCCCAGCCGTCGTGCGGCGGTCACCTCGCCGAGGACCGTCGCGATGTCGGTTTTGTACGCTTCGAACCTCTTCTCGTTGGCCGCGACGATCCTTCGCGCGTCCTGCGCCGGCATCGCGGCGAGAATGGCGACGCCGGCGCTGGAGACGCCGAGCGGCCTGCGGGCACCGACCTCGATGGACAGCACCTGTATCGGATAGATTCCGATCCGGCGATCCACGCATAGCGTATCGTTGCCGGTCCGCACGGTCAGGAACAGCGTGTCGCCGATCTCGCTGGACGCGCGTTGCAGCGAGGGGTTTGCGGCGATCAGCAATCGCGATGGCCGCGGCCGTGCCAGCGCCAGTTCAGGCACCTGGTTGCCGATCGCGTAGTGGCCGCTCCGCTCGTTTCGCTCGACGATGCCCTCCTCGATCAGCACGTGCACGATGCGATGCACGGTGGGGCGGGTGAGGCCGGTGGCCTGCACCACCTCGGCCAATGGCACACCGGCCTCACGGCCTGCGGCAAGAATGCGCAGCACCGCGAGGGCGCGCCGGATTGCCTGTGCGCCCGAGCGCGGTTCCGATGCACTGTTGCGTGCTGGCCTTCTGGGATTTGCCTTGTCCATAATATGGACAAGAACGCCACAATTCACTCGACAGGACAAGCGCGCATCTGGAGATTGCGCGGCGATCGGGCGCCATGCGCAATGTCAGGCGCTCGAGATGAATTGGAAGCGCCGCCGGGAGGTTAACATGAGATTAATCTGGATTGCCATAGCTGCCGTCACTGCGATGCTGGCGGGACCTGCGTCGGGCCAGGAATGGCCGGCGCGCAACGTCAAGCTGATCGTGCCCTATCCCGCCGGCGGCAACGTCGACAGCGCCGCGCGCATCGTCGCCGATAAGCTCCAGGAAAGGCTCGGCCAGCCCTTTGTCATCGAGAACAAGGCCGGAGCCGGCGGCATGATCGCGGGCGAGGCTTTCGCCAAGTCCGCGCCTGACGGCTACACGCTGTTCGTCGGCGCTAACGGACCGGTGCTGTTTGCGACCGAGATCAACAAGCGCGACGCCTACAACTGGAAGAAGGACTTCCTCCCGATCTCCACGATCTCGATGACGCCGCTGGTGCTCGAGGTTCATCCTTCGGTACAGGCAACGACGCTCAAGGAGTTTCTCGATCTCGCCAAGCGCGAGCCCGGCAAGCTGACCATGGCCTCGCCCGGCCCCGGCACCACCAACCATCTGCTCAGCGAGCTGATGCAGTCGAATCTCGGCCTGCAGTGGGTCACCGCGCACTATCGCGGCAATGCGCCGGCGATCAATGATCTGCTCGGTGGTCAGGTCCAGTTCGCGTTCGACCAGCTCACGGTCAGCCTGCAGCATATCAAGGCCGGCCTGTTCCGTGCGCTCGCCGTCACCAGCCCGCACCGCCTGAAGTCCCTGCCTGATGTGCCGACCTTCGCCGAACTCGGCTACAAGGAATTCGACGGACAGACCTTTACCGGCCTGTTCGCGCCCGCGGGCACGCCGGCTCCCATCGTCGACAAGCTGCACGAGACGCTGGTCGCGATCCTCAAGGACCCCGCCGTGATCGACAAGTTCGAGAAGCTCGGTGGCGAAGCCACGCCGATGACGCCAGCCGAATTCAAGGCCTATCTCGAACGCGAGGACGCCAAGTGGATTCCCGTGGTGCGCAAGGCCAACATCAGGGCGGACTGATCGATGCGGATCGATCCCACCGAGCTCGGCGCGGAGCGCATCTACCGGCTGATGACCGGCATCGTGGTGCCGCGCCCGATCGCGTGGGTGACGAGCCTGTCCAGCAAGGGCGTGCTCAATCTCGCGCCCTTCAGCGCCTTCACCTTCGTCTCGCAGAAGCCGCCGATGCTCGCGATCAGCGTCGGCCGCAAGGGCGCCAATTACAAGGACACCGCGCACAACATCCTCGACACCGGGGAGTATGTCATCCACATCGCCGACACGCCTCTGATGAATGCGGTGCACGACAGCTCGGTCGAGCACCCGCCTGAAATCAGCGAGGTCGAGCATCTCGGGCTCGAAACGCTGCCCTGCGATCTCGTCAAGGTGCGCCGGCTTGCCGCCGCACCGATCGCGATGGAATGCCGCTTCCGGCAGTGCCTCGAATTCGGCGAGGCCAAGAGCCGGCTCATCGTCGGTGAGGTCGTGATGTTCCATTTGCGCGACGGCCTCGTGAACGACGGCAAGGTCGAGACCAAGGCGCTCGATCCGATCGCACGCATCGGCGGCCCGCGCTACGCGCGGCTCGGCGAGATCGTGACGCTCAACACCGTCTTCCAGACTCCCAAATCGAAAGACTGAATGCGCGGGTCTGTCTTGGGCCCCGCTGCCTCACGATCATTGGAGGAATACAATGCGACTCCTGAGCTATCTCCTGGACGGAGAGCCGCGCTATGGCGCGGCCGTCGAAGGCGGCGTGGTCGATCTGACCAAACGCATCGGCCGTGACTTTTGCGACCTGAAGGCGCTGATCGCGGCGAATGCGCTTGGCGATGCGCAGGAAGCGGTCGCCGGACAGAAGCCCGATTACGCGCTGGACAAGCTCGTCCTGCTGCCGCCGGTACTGGCGCCGGAAAAGCTCTGGTGCATCGGCGTCAACTATGCCGAGCGCAATGCGGAATACAAAGACAATTCGGACCTGCCCAAATATCCCAGCCTGTTCGTGCGCAGCATGTCCTCCATGACGGGCTCCGGCCAGCCGTTGGAGAAACCCAAAGTCTCGGATCAGCTCGACTATGAAGGCGAGCTCGTCATCGTGATCGGGCAGGGCGGCCGCCACATCCCGCGAGAGAAAGCATGGTCGCACATTTTCGGCATGACGCTGTGCAACGAGGGCACGATCCGCGACTGGCTGCGCCACGGCAAGTTCAACGTCACGCAGGGCAAGAATTTCGACCGCTCCGGCAGCATCGGTCCCTGGATCGTCACCGCGGACGAGCTCGACCCGCGCGGCCCCCACGACATCGTCACGCGTGTCAACGGCGAGGTACGGCAGCAGGACACGACCGAGCGGCTGATGTTCCCGTTCGATCTCCTGATCTCCTATCTCTCAACATTCGCGACGCTGAAGCCCGGCGACATGATCGTGACGGGTACGCCGACTGGGGCCGGCGCGCGCTTTGATCCGCCGCGCTGGCTCAAGGCTGGCGACGTCGTCGAGGTCGAATCCAGCCGCATCGGCGTGCTGCGCAACACCGTTGCCGCGGAGCAATAGGCCATGCTGGACGCTGCCACGATCGAACGTCTCGCCGCCCGGCTTGACGAGGCCGAACGCACCAAGACGCTGATCCCGATGTTCTCGAAGGAATATCCGGATTTCAGCATCGAGGATGCCTACGCCGTCCAGCGCGCCTGGACCAAGCTGCAGCTCGGCCGCGGCCGGATCATCAAGGGGCACAAGATCGGCCTGACCTCGAAGGCGATGCAGAACGCGGTCGGCATCAGCGAGCCCGATTACGGCGTGCTGTTCGCGGATATGTTCTATGCCGACGCGACGCCTGTTCCGTTCGACCGCTTTCACGCGCCGCGCATCGAGGTCGAGCTCGCCTTCGTGCTGAAGGCACCTCTGCGCGGGCCCGATTGCACCATCTTCGATGTGCTGAACGCCACCGACTACGTCACCCCCGCGCTGGAGATTCTGGAGACGCGCATGCACCGCGTCGATCCGGAGACAGGGAAGACCCGCAAGGTCATGGACACGATCTCGGACAACGCGGCCAACGCCGCGCTGGTGCTCGGCGGAAGGCCGATCCGCCCGATGGATGCGGACCTGCGCTGGATCGGAGCGCTGCTGTTCCGCAACGGCGAGGTCGAGGAGACCGGGCTTGCCGCCGGCGTGCTCAATCATCCGGCGAATGGCATCGCCTGGCTCGCTAATCGCCTCGCGCCGCATGACGAGCATCTGGCGGCCGGCGAGGTCGTGCTGGCGGGCTCGTTCACCCGGCCCGTCGACATCCGCCGCGGTGATACCTTCCATGCCGACTACGGCGCCTTCGGCTCGGTGTCGTGCCAGTTCGTCTGACCCAATAACAGGAGGGAGCGTATCATGAGTGCTCACACGCGGCGCAGGAGCATCCACATCGGCGGCTTCAAGCACGTCAACCCCATTCCGAACGCCTGCCGCATCGGCAATCTCGTGATGTCCGGCGTCATTCTTGGCCGCGATCCCGCGACCAACACGATGCCCGAGAGTCTCGACGCGCAATGCGCCAACATGTTCGCGCATATGAAGGCGACGGTTGAGGCCGCCGGCGGCACCACCGACGACATCATCAAAATGACGGTGTGGCTGAAGGACCGCGGGAATCGCGGTCCCGTCAACGTCGAATGGCTCAAGATGTTTCCGGACGAGCATTCCCGGCCCGCGCGCCACGCGCTGCCGATGGACAAGATGGATGGCGGCGCGCTGGTGCAGTGCGACTTCACCGCCGTGATCGACTGAAGGAGCTTTGGGCATGCCGACCTATCTGCCGTTCGATCCCAATCCGCGCCGTCCCAGCAAGGCGCCGCCGCCGAAGACCGTCGACAGCCAGTTTCACGTGCTGGGTCCGATCGAGAGATATCCGGAGCGTCCCGGCGCCGCCTATCGGATGCCGACGGCGACCTGGGAGGCGGCGCTGCGCATGCACAAGGCGCTCGGCATCGAGCGCGGCATCATCGTGCAGACCACGACGTACGGCGCCGACCACGCCGTCGTGCTCGACGGCCTCGCAGCGATGGGCCCGAACTATCGCGGCTGCGCCAACGCGCTGGTGTTCGCCGAAGCGAGCGATTCCTATCTCGCCAAGCTGGACGATGCCGGCGTGCGCGGCGCGCGCTTCAGCTTCCGCCAGGAGCTCGGCGCCGTACTATCGGATGCCGATTTCGCCCGCGCCATTGCGCGCATCCGCGAGCTCGGCTGGTACGTCAAGATCCAGCCGGAGAAGGACGGCATCATGTCGAGCGTTGCCAAGTACGAGGATCTCGACGTGCCCGTGCTGATCGACCACATGGCGCGCCCGGATCCCGAAGCCGGCAAGAACGATCCGAATTTGCGCAAGATGCTGGAGCTGCTCGGCAAGGGCAATTTCTGGGTGATGCTGTCGCTCGGCGAAAAGACCTCGAAGACCGGTGCACCCTATGACGACGTGATCCCGATCGCGCGCGCCTACATCGAGGCCGCTCCCGACCGCTGCGTCTGGGCCAGCGACTGGCCGCATCCGGTATCGGTCAAGCAGCCGCCGAACGATGCCGACCTGCTCGAGCTGATGTACCGCTACGCGCCGGACCAGGCGGAGCTGGAAAAGATCCTGGTGCACAATCCGGCCAAGTTGTTCGGGTTTGCGGACTAGAAGGTTCTAAGCGCACCTTCATCGCCGCAACAATCGGCCTCACATCGGCTGCTTCGCCAGCCGGTCCCGCACCTCGGCCGCGATCTCGAACGAGCGCAGCCGCGCGGCGTGGTCGTAGATTTGCCCCGTCGTCATCAATTCGTCCGCGCCGGTCTCGGCAATCAGCGCCCTCAGCTTCTCTTCCACGACGGCGGGTGAGCCCACCGCGGAGCACGACAGCGCTTGCGCAACGCCGGCCTTTTCCGCGGGCGACCACAGCGCGTCCATGTCGTCCACCGGGGGCGGCAGCGGCCCCGGCGTGCCGCGGCGCAGGTTGATGAACTGCTGCTGCAGCGATGAGAACATCCGCTGCGCCTCGACCTCGCTGTCGGCCGCGAACACGTTGACGCCGATCATCGCATGGGGCTTGTCGAGCTGCGCCGACGGCTCGAAGCGCGCGCGATATTCGCGCAGCGCCGGCATCATCATCTGCGGGGCGAAATGCGAGGCGAACGCGAAGGGCAGACCCAGCATCGAGGCGAGCTGCGCGCCGAAGGTGCTGGAGCCAAGGATCCACAGCGGCACCTTCGTTCCCATGCCTGGCACCGCGCGGATCGTCTGGTTCGGCTGCACGTCGCCGAGCAGGGCCTGCAATTCCAGCACGTCGTGCGGAAAGTTCTCGGACGTGGTGGCGAGATCGCGCCGCAGCGCCCGGGCCGTGAACTGGTCGGTGCCCGGCGCGCGGCCGAGCCCGAGATCGATCCGCCCGGGATAAAGCGACTCCAGCGTGCCGAACTGCTCGGCGATGACCAGCGGGGAATGGTTCGGCAGCATGATGCCGCCGGAGCCGACCCGGATCGTCTTCGTCCCGCCCGCAACATGGCCGATCACCACAGACGTCGCCGCGCTCGCGATTCCGGTCATGTTGTGGTGCTCGGCGAGCCAGAACCGCTTGTAGCCCCACTTCTCGGCATGCTGCGCGAGATCGAGCGAGTTACGGAACGCCTGGGCGGCATCGCCGCCCTGGCGGATCGGCGCGAGGTCGAGGATGGAGAAGGGGATCATGTGAGGGGACCTGTGAAGGGACGTACTGCGCGCGAGACCTCACATATAGGAGGCCGACGGCGGGAATGCTGCACGAACTCTGCTGCGCGATCCGGATCTTGATGGCGCCGCGTGTCCTCTGAGCTGTTCAAGCAGCCCGCACCCCGGTTCACAACACTGTTATTGCGACCTGTGGCGCCCCTGATCTCGATTGGGCGTTTCTCGCCTGTTGTTGTAACTTGCCGGACAGCAGAGCTGCCAGGAGGAACCGACATGAGCACGGTCGCAATCAACCGCCGGAGCCTGCTCGCCGCTGGCGGGTCCGTCCTCGCAACCGGAGTTTTGACTTCGGGCGTTTCCGGGTTGCTGCTGCCGGCACGTGCGGCAGGCCTCGCACCGACCGAAACGATGTCGGGCGGGGCGAACAACTATCGAAAGGGCGCGCCGGTCGTGGAGCGGATTGGCAAGGGCGGCTTCTGGATGAGCGGCACCGTCCGCCGCGCCGGCGACGGCGCGCCGCTCGCCGGGCAGCGCATCCAGATCTGGGCGCACACGGTCGAAGGCCAGGAGCACGAGCCGCAGAGCCACGGGGCCACGCTCACCGACAAGGACGGCAAGTTCCGGCTCGAGATGCCGCAGATCATTCCCGTTTTCGGCCAGCCGCACGGCCATCTCGCCTATGACAGCGGCGAGTTCAAGACCGTGTTCCTGCGGCCGGTGATGCGAAGCGCCAAGGAAACCAGCCTCGAAGCGCACTTCGTGCTTCAGCCGGCCTGACCGGGCCGGCGCATGACGGGGTGGAGATCGGTGCGGGTGGTCCTGATCTGGGCGGCCCTTGCCTTGGCGATTGGCGTGCCGATTGCCGCTGCTGCAGGCAGCGAGCTGCTCGCATGGCGCGGTCCGATCTATATCCTCGCCGGGTTCGCCGGGATCGTTGCGCTTGGGCTTGTGCTTCTTCAGCCGCTGCTGATCGGCGGCTATCTGCCGGGCCTGTCGGCCTATCGCGGGCGGCGCGCGCACCACTGGATCGGCGGCGCGCTGGTGGTGGCGGTCGTTATCCACGTCGCCGGCCTCTGGTTCACCAGCCCGCCCGACATGATCGATGCCCTGACCTACGCATCGCCGACGCCATTCTCGCCTTTCGGCGTGACCGCGATGTGGGCGATCTTCGTCGTCGCGCTGCTGGCTTCCCTGCGCCGGTGGTTGGGATTGCGCCTGCGAACGTGGCGCTTCATTCACATGCCGCTGGCGATCGTCATCGTCACGGGGAGCGTGGTCCATTGCCTCCTCATCGAGGGGACGATGGAGAGGATCTCAAAGGCGGCCCTGTGCGTGCTGGTACTCGCGGCAACCGTGAAGGTCATGATTGACCTGCAGGTGTGGCGAAAGCGAAGGACGCTGCGCGGGGAGAGTCCAGCGCAGCAGTAGGCTGGTTGCTACGAGCTGCTTGCCGCAGTCGGGGACGGGGCGTAATTTCGCACCATGACGCTCACGGCTCCCGATCTGAAAGCGTTCCTGCTCGCGACGCCGTTCTTCGGCGGCCTGTCGGACGGAAGCCTCGACCTGCTGATATCGATGCTGGCCGAACGCCGGTTCGAGGCCGGCGACACCGTCGTGGCGGAAGGCGAGCCGGGACGATCGATGTTCATCGTCAAATCCGGCCGGCTCGCGGTGAGCAAGAGGACGAGTGCGGGTCGCGTCATCCCGCTGTCCGTTCTGCAGCCTGGTGATTTCTTCGGCGAGATGACGCTGATCGAAATGCAGAACCGCTCCGCCACGGTGGTCGCGGAAGCGCCGACGGTGCTGTACGAGCTGACCGCCAAGAATCTCTACGCCTGCTACAAGACGGACATCCACGCCTATGTGATCGTCCTGCAGAACATCAACCGCGAACTTTGCCGGCGGCTGCGAAGGGCGGACAATCGCCTCACCAGTCGCCAGGCAGGGAACGACAATTGATCATGCGTAGGATGGTCGAAGCCTTGCGAACCCATCATGTCTGGTCATCGCGCAAGGGACTTGTTGGGTTCGCTTCGCGCTCCCTGTCCTGCGAACTGAGATGGCTAGAGCAGCGCCATCGAGTGCAGTGAGTTTCTATGAAAGCCGAAGGCAACGAGGCTGGAGAGAAGCAACACGATTCCAGTCACGATCAGGAAAAACGCAAACACTGTCGGAGCCTCTGGTTCATCATCCGCGGCGAGGACCATAATAGATAAAATTTTACCGACAATCGAAAGGAAGTATTAACCTTACCTGCGGGACCCGATCGCGAACCGTCGGGCAAACACCCCGCCTTCCGCAAAACCTCTTCCTGCACAATATTCGGCTCTGTCGAAATTCTGATTTACAGCATTATTCCGCCTTCCCGGCCCGAGGAGAGCGGCGATCGTACGTCGCAACGAACGTGGACGCGGCTGAGTCTGGCACGGCAAGGCAAGGTAGGACCAGAGCGGTTGAACTCGTGAGGTCCCTCTCGGTGTGACGAACGGGGCTGCCGCGTACGGCCAAGCCGTGTCGTTCCGGCTGTGGTTGTTACAGCCAAGCCTTCGCGAAGATGCACCGGCCGACCGGACGCGCGGCATCGGTTTTCGCGAGGTGACGGCCAGAAGGAACTCCGGGGAGAGCATGCATAGGCCGTCAACCCATCGCGCAGGGAAGGCCGAGTGTTTTTCCGGTCCAGCTGTTTTCCGCCTGCGCATTGCGTATGCGATTTTTTCCGCGCGAGCGGACCATCGGTCCCAGCCGGCCCCCGGCCCTGCCTGCGCTCGCTTCAGAAGCGAGGGCGAAAGAGAGCAGCAAGATTCGGGCGCTTCGCGCCGCGAAAGCGCTGCTTCATGTGGGAGAGAGGAACGACCGGGCGCTCTCGCCTCGCCGATGTCGCTTGTCTCAGCGACGTGCGGCGATCGCCGTCAGCTCCAGCCTGACGCCGGGGCCGAGATCCGCAACGCCAATGGCGGCACGCGCCGGCAGATGGTCCGCGGTGAAATAGCGCTTCCACACCTGGTTGAACGCCACCTTGTCGGCGAGATCGGCCATGAAGACGGTTACCTGCAGAACGCCGGAAAGATCCGAGCCCGCTCCCTCGAGCAGGGTCTTCAACTGGCGCAGCACATCGTCGGCTTGGCCCGCCATGTCGAGCCCGGTGTCCTCGGGGACGATGCCGCCGAGATAGAGCACGCCGTTATGCTCGACGATCTCGTGGAGCAGTCCTTCATAGGGCAGGGAGCGTTTGATCACGATGCATCCGTGGATGTTGCAGGTTCACTGACCAGGCGAAGGGCTCGCTTGAAGGGGGAAAGATGGTGCTGCCAGACAGGATTGAACTGTCGACCTCTCCATTACCAATGGAGTGCTCTACCACTGAGCTACGGCAGCATGTGCTGGTGAAGAATCGGGCGCCCGAGGGGGCCTACCAAGCGGGCCGATATCTGCCACAAGCCCCCCTCCTGCGCAAGCTTGCAAGCTCCGTCAAATCGAGAAAATCGGGTCGATATCCGGGCCAAAATGCCCATTTCCGCGCGAAACCATCAGCTTTCCCCCGATTTCGGGCCGACCTCCCCGGCCAATTGGCCAGTTGCTCCGGACGTCGGACTTGCCTCATTTCGCGTTTCGCACGATCGCATCGCGGCCGCCTCTTGAGCTGCCATAGTTCGGTGGCATCCTGCTCCAGATCCCATGAATGGACCTTTGATGACGGACCAGGACGACAAGAGCGCGGGGCAGGCGAGGGCATCGCGGGACGATCGCCTGAAATCGGCGCTGCGCGAGAACCTGAAGCGGCGGAAGGTGCAGGCACGCGAACGTGCCGCGATGACCGGGGCCTTGGAGAACGACGACGGTTCCCTAGATGAGGGGACCGCCGGCGAGACCTGAAGTTGAACGCCGGCGGCTGAAATCTGGAGTGCATATGGTGGCGATCGGGCAGGACGAACCGCAAAGAACCGAAAGCGACGTGCTGATGTCCCGGTTCACCCGGCCAGAACAGACGTTTCCAAACCTGACACCCGCCGAGATCGAGCGCATCAGGCCGTTCGGCGAAATCCGCACCTATGCGGATGGCGCGTTCCTGTTCGAGACCGGCAAGCCCGGCCCCGGGATGTTCGTCGTGCTGAAGGGCCATGTCGCCATCACCCAGCGCGACGGGCTCGGTCATGTCACACCGGTGATCGACCAGGGGCCCGGGCAATTCGTGGCCGAACTCAGCCAGCTCTCAGGCCACCCGGCGCTGGTCGACGGCCGCGCCGAGGGCGAGGTCGAGACTCTGCTGTTGCCGCCGGACCGGCTGCGCGCGCTGCTGGTCGCCGAAGCCGAACTCGGTGAGCGCATCATGCGCGCGCTGATCCTGCGCCGGGTCAATCTGATCCAGGGCGGCGTCGGCGGTCCTGTGCTGTTCGGCCCGTCGAACTCCGCCGGCGTGGTGCGGTTGCAGGGCTTCCTCACCCGCAACGGTCAGCCGCATCATCTGCTTGATCCCGAGCGCGATCGCGACGCCGCCGAGCTCATTGCGCGCTATTCGCCGCAGCCCGAGGACTGGCCGTTGGTCGTCACCGCTGACGGCGCCGTGCTGCGCAACCCCGATGAGACCGAGCTTGCGCGCGCCATCGGCATGATCGGCGGGCCGAAGGGCGACCGCATCTACGACGTTGCCGTCGTCGGCTGCGGACCCGCGGGGCTCGCCACCGCGGTGTATGCCGCGTCCGAAGGGCTGTCGGTCGCCGTGCTCGACACCCGCGCCTTCGGCGGTCAGGCCGGCGCCAGCGCGCGCATCGAGAACTATCTGGGTTTTCCGACCGGCATTTCCGGTCAGGCGCTGACCGCGCGCGCCTTCACCCAGGCGCAGAAGTTCGGCGCCGACATCATGATTCCCGTCACGGTGAAGTCGCTCGACTGCACGCGCAAGGACGGCGCGTTTTCGGTCGCGCTCGAAGGCAGCGACCCCTTGCGCTCGCGTTCGGTCGTCGTTGCGAGCGGCGCGCGCTATCGCCGGCCTGATATCGCGAACCTCGACAAGTTCGAGGGACGCGGCGTCTGGTACTGGGCCTCGCCAGTCGAGGCGCGGCTCTGCGCAGGCGAAGAGGTCGCTCTGGTCGGCGCCGGCAATTCGGCCGGCCAGGCCGCCGTGTTCCTGTCGGGTCATGCCAAACGCGTGCTGATGATCATCCGCGGCGGCGGCCTGGGTGCCAGCATGTCGCGCTATCTCATCGAGCGCATCGAAGCGACCCCGAACATTGAATTGATGTTCAACACCGAGATCACCGCGCTCGAAGGCGATGAGGCTTCGCTGCTGCGTCGGATCCGCTGGAAGAGCCGGTTGTCGGATGACGAAGACTCAGCCGACATCCGCAATCTCTTTCTGTTCGTCGGCGCCGATCCCGCCACCAACTGGCTCGACGGCTGCGGCGTGACGCTCGATCGCGGCGGCTTCGTCGTGACCGGCGCGCAGTCCGAGCAGAACCAGGGCAAGCTGGTGGCGCCGCTGGAAACCTCCGTGCCCGGCGTCTACGCCGTCGGCGACGTCCGCTCCGGCTCGGTCAAGCGCGTCGGTGGGGCCATCGGGGAGGGCGCCCAAGTCGTGGCCTCCCTGCATGGCTATCTCGGCGACGCCGCAAAGCCGGCGCTTTAGGCAAGGACAAGACAAGCGAATGGCAAGTCGAATGAGGCTTGCCATCTCGCCGCATCCTGCCGACTATCCCCTCATCCCGAGGAGCCGCGAAGCGGCGTCTCGAAGGATAAAGGCCCGGGTGCATCTGGGCCGTTCATGGTTCGAGACGGCGCTCACGCGCCTCCTCACCATGAGGATCTACCAGCAAAAAAACCAACGGGAGGACCAAATGGCTGAAGTCGTCGTGCTCTACAAAACACCCAAGGATGCTGCCGCCTTCGACAAGCACTACGCCGAAACGCACATCCCGCTCGCGAAGAAGCTTCCAGGCCTGAAGAAATACGCCGTCAGCAAGGGACCGGTTTCATCTCCCGCAGGTCCCTCCGGAATTCATCTCGTCGCCGTCCTAACGTTCGACAGCGTCGCCGACATCCAGGCGGCATTCGGCAGCCCGGAAGGCAAGGCGACCGGCGCCGACGTGCCGAAATTCGCCAGCGGCGGCGCCGACATCTTGATCTTCGACACCAAGGAAGTGTGAGAGATCGATCCAACTTTCGTCGAAAGCCTGCCGTCGTTTGTGACAGCGGTGCAAAAAAATCAGTCATGCGTTTGTCGTTCGCAGGACGGCGCATGGCTGCGCTCATGCATGTGACGACAACGCATGTAGCAATCCGATGAGGACCGTAATACCATCCTCCGCATCTCGATGGAGACGAGGAGAAATGTGATGGTCCTTGGGTTGAGCCTGCCTGCTCTTACGCTGATCCATGTCGTCATCAGCCTGATCGCCATCGTTGCCGGCCTGGTCGTGATGTTCGGCCTGCTCGGCTCGAAGCCCATGCCGGGCCTCACTGCGAACTTCCTGCTGTTCACCATCCTCACCAGCGCGACCGGTTTCCTGTTTCCATTCAAGGAGCTGCTGCCCTCGCACATCATCGGCATCATCTCGCTGGTGCTGCTCGCGGTCGCCTGCGTCGCTCTCTACGGCATGAAGCTCAAAGGCGTCTGGCGTCCGGTCTATATCGTGACCGCGATGATCTCGCTCTACTTCAACGTCTTCGTGCTGGTGATCCAATCGTTCCTGAAGGTGCCGGCGCTCGCCGCGCTCGCACCGGCCGTAGCGCCGGCGCCGCCCTCCGGTCCCGTGTTCGCCGTCGTGCAGGGCATCGTGCTGGTGTTCTTCGTCGTGCTCACAATAGGTGCGTGGCGCCGCTTCAGGCCGATGGCGTTTGCCTGATCACACGATTCTCAACGTCCCCTCGTGATGCGGGCCATCGCATTCGGGATCCCGCGCAACTAACTGCGGATCGCCGGCGCGAGCTCGTCCTCGCCTCATGCAACTGATCTTCATCGAAAGAGAGACATCCATGCCCACCATCACCACCAAAGACGGCGTCGAGATCTTCTACAAGGACTGGGGATCGGGCCAGCCGATCGTGTTCAGCCATGGCTGGCCGCTGTCGTCGGACGATTGGGACGCGCAGATGATGTACTTCGTTACGCGCGGCTATCGCGTCATCGCCCATGACCGCCGGGGCCACGGCCGCTCGGCGCAGGTCGCCGACGGTCACGACATGGATCATTATGCCGACGATCTCGCTGCGCTCACTGCACATCTCGATCTCAACAATGCCATCCATGTCGGGCATTCCACCGGCGGCGGCGAAGTCGTGCACTACATCGCCCGCCACGGCGAGAGCCGGGTGGCGAAGGCCGCGATCCTCTCGGCGGTGCCGCCGCTGATGGTGCAGACCGCTGCCAATCCGGGCGGTTTGCCGAAGAGCGTGTTCGACGATTTCCAGGCCCAGCTCGCGGCCGGCCGCTCGGCCTTCTATCGCGACATCGCCGCCGGCCCGTTCTACGGCTACAATCGCCCCGGCGTAAGACCACTCGAAGCGGTGATCCAGAATTGGTGGCGCCAGGGCATGATGGGCGGCGCCAAGGCGCATTACGACGGCATCGTGGCGTTCTCGCAGACCGATTTCACCGAGGACCTCAAGAAGATCAACGTGCCCGTGCTGGTGATGCACGGCGATGACGACCAGATCGTGCCTTACGCCGATTCCGCCCCGCTGTCGGCCAAGCTGCTGAAGAAGGGTATCCTGAAAACCTACAAGGGCTTCCCGCACGGCATGCCGACTACGCACGCCGAAACCATCAACGCCGATCTCCTGGCGTTCTTCAAGGAGTGAGAGACCTCACTTCAATATTGCCTTGATCGCATCGAAGGTGCGCTAGACGAAAGCTTCCGGCTTCTCTCGCGCACCTTCGCCGCTCCAGCTCTCGCTGCGACGCGCATCCTCGATGATCGTCGTTTCGAAGTGGCGCTCCAGGAACAGCGCCGGCGCTGTGCGGCTCAGCCGCTCGCAAGTTTTCTGCAATTTCCGCTGGCGCAAGCCGGGGTCGTCGTGGGCTTTTGCCCCTGCCGGCAATGGCTTGGCGTGATTCCTGACCGATCTCCCGACGACCTTGGAAGCCTTCAAATCGTTTCCGGCTCTTGCAAATTTGCACTCAGTGCACATTTAGATCCGTCGCGGGCGTTTTCGCCTCGTGAAAGCCGCGGGAGGCATGGCATGATCGACTGGACCACGGCAGGCATCCCCACGCTCGGCGGCATGACCGCCGTCGTGACCGGAGCGACGGGCGGGCTCGGTTACGAGACGGCGATGGCGCTCGCTGGCGCCGGTGCCATCGTCATACTCACCGGACGCAACGACGCAAAGGGCCTGCAGGCGATCGAAGGCATTTGCGAGCGGTTTCCCGACGCGCTGATCGCCTACGAGCATCTCGACCTCGCAAGCCTTGCCTCGATCGCCGATTTTGCCCGGCGCTTTGCTGCCGACAACGAACGGCTCGATCTCCTCGTCAACAATGCCGGCGTGATGGCCGTGCCGAAGCGGCAGCAGACGGAGGATGGATTCGAGATGCAGCTCGGCATCAATTATCTCGGTCATTACGCCCTGACGGCGCGGCTGCTGCCGCAGCTTCGCCGCGCCATTGCGCCCCGCGTCGTCAATCTCTCCAGCCTTGCGCACCGCGCCGGTGCGATCAATTTCGAGGATCTGCAAGGCAAGCACTGCTATCGTCCGTGGCGCGCCTACTGCCAGTCCAAGCTGGCGATGCTGATGTTTGCGCTGGAGCTCCAACGTCGCAGCGTCGCCGCCGGCTGGGGTCTGATGAGCCTTGCTGCTCATCCCGGCTACGCGCGGACTGACCTCATTGCGAACGGGCCGGGTGCCAACACGTTCCAAGGGCGGGTCGGCCGGCTGCTGCAGCCTTTGATCAGCCAGTCCGCTGCCGAAGGCGCGCTGCCCACGCTGTTCGCCGCGACCTCCCCTGACGCTGAGCCGGGTGGCTACTACGGTCCAAGCGGGTTTTGCGAATTGAAGGGGATCCCGGGGCCGGCAAGGATCATGCCGCAGGCGGAGGATCTCGCGGTGGCGGCCATGCTGTGGGATGCCTCGGCGACCTTGACCGGTCTATCCTTCGATGAGATCGCGGCGGCCGCGTGAGCGGCGAATCCCAGGGGCATCCCGATGCGAGTCATGATCTTCGGCGCGACCGGCATGGTCGGGCAGGGCGTTTTGCGCGAATGTCTCGTCGATCCGGGCATCGATCATGTGCTCGTGGTCGGCCGCAGCCCGACCGGTGTGCGGAACGCCAAGCTCACGGAGATCATCCACGATGACTTCCTGAATTATTCCGCGATCGAAGGCAGGCTCACCGGCTACGACGCCTGCTTTTTCTGCCTCGGCGTCTCCTCGATCGGCATGAGCGAGGAGCGCTACCGCCACCTTACCTACGACCTCACGCTCGCGGCGGCCACGATGCTGGCACGGCTCAATCCGCGGATGATTTTCACCTATGTCACCGGCGCCGGCACCGATTCCACGGAGCAGGGCTCGCGGATGTGGGCGCGGATCAAGGGCAAGACCGAGAACGACCTTCTCAAACTGCCGTTCAAAGCCGCCTACATGTTTCGCCCCGCAGCGATCCAGCCCCTGCACGGCGCCCGGTCCAAGACCGCCTGGGTGCAGGCCGTCTATGCCGTGAGCGGACCGCTCTGGTCGGTGCTGCGCCGGATATCGCCGCGGCTTGTGACCTCGACCGAGCAGATCGGCCGAGCCATGATCCGCGTGGCCAGAGAGGGGTATCCGCGCAAGGTGCTGGAGGTGGAGGATATCAATAGCCTCTAGGGCGTCGGGCCGCTAGTTTGGACGGAAATTTCGGGGCCTACGCGCGTTGAGCCCCATCCCACAAGGAGAAGCGCCGGCGATGTCGCCCCAGCTCAAACTGATCGCGCTCGATGCCGACGATCTCGCCGTGATCTCGACCCATGTCCAGGATGCCCGCGTCCAGACGTCCGACATCATCTGGCGGCAGAGCGAGAAGCGGCTCGTGGTCGGAATGAGCCGGCTGGACTGGGAGCAGACATTGGAGGGCGAGGCCGAGCCGCGAAGGCTGGTCGCCGCGCTCCGTTTCGACCGTGTGCTCGCCTGCAAGTCGCGCAACATCGATCTCGCCGCGCCGGACAAGGTGCTGGACCTCGTCGGGATCGAATTTCACCCCCAGAACGGGCGTCACGAGGAGCCCAGCGGCAGCGCCCTGCTTTTGTTCGCCGAGGGCGGCGCCATCCGCCTCGACGTCGAATGCCTGGAATGCGAGCTGACCGACCTCGGAGCGGACGCGCTGGGGACGGGACCGGGCATCGAGGAATGAGGCGGTATGCCAGCGCCCGGTAGACCGGTGTCCTTCCGGCGGCCCGCCGGTACGACATCTCGCAAGGGTTGACGGCGGGGGGCCGCCGCGCCATTGAGCAGGGGGTTGGTGCGCCGATCCGCCCTCCAAGACCAGCTGGAAGCCAAGCGAAATATGCCCGTTCGCCTCGACCGCAGCAGCGACGATTTTGACCAGCGATTCGCCGCCTTCCTCGGCGCCAAGCGCGAGGCTTCGGCCGATGTCGAGGCTGCCGCGCGGGTGATCGTCGACGACGTCGCCAAGCGTGGCGATGCGGCCCTGCTCGAAGCCACGGCAAAGTTCGACCGCTTGAAGCTGGATGCCGGGGGCTTGCGCGTTTCCGCAGCCCAGATCGAGGACGCCGTGAAGGCCTGCGAGGCGGCGACGCTGGATGCGCTCAAGCTCGCGCGGGATCGCATAGAGACCTATCACCGCCGTCAGCTTCCGAAGGACGAGCGCTTCACCGACCCGCTCGGCGTCGAGCTCGGCTGGCGCTACACCGCGATCGAATCCGCCGGCCTCTATGTGCCGGGCGGCACCGCGGCCTATCCATCCTCCGTGCTGATGAATGCGGTGCCCGCAAAAGTGGCCGGCGTGTCGCGTCTGGTGATGGTGGTGCCTTCGCCCGACGGCAAGCTCAATCCCCTGGTGCTGGCGGCCGCGCATCTCGGGGGCGTCACCGAGATCTACCGCGTCGGCGGCGCGCAGGCGATCGCCGCGCTCGCGCACGGCACAGCGACCATCGCGCCGGTCGCAAAGATCGTCGGCCCCGGCAACGCCTATGTCGCCGCCGCCAAGCGGCTGGTGTTCGGCAAGGTCGGCATCGACATGATCGCCGGCCCCTCGGAGGTGCTCGTGATCGCCGACGACACCGGCAATGCCGACTGGATCGCCGCCGACCTGCTGGCGCAGGCCGAGCACGATGCCAGTGCACAATCGATCCTGATCACGGACTCCGCGCGCCTTGCCGCCGATGTCGAGAAGGCGGTCGAAGCGCAATTGAAGACGTTGCCGCGCGCCGCGATCGCGGGCGCCTCCTGGGCAGAGTTCGGCGCGGTCATCTTGGTGAAGAACCTCGGCGAGGCGATCCCGCTCGCGGACGCCATCGCGGCCGAGCATCTCGAGATCATGACTGACGATCCCGATGCGCTCGCCGCGAAGATACGCAATGCGGGTGCCGTCTTCCTTGGTCCCCATACGCCCGAGGCGATCGGCGATTATGTCGGCGGCTCCAATCACGTGCTGCCGACGGCCCGCTCGGCGCGATTTTCCTCAGGGCTCTCGGTGCACGATTTCATAAAGCGCACCTCGATCCTGAAATGCGGCCCAGATCAATTGCGTGCGCTGGGCCCGGCCGCGATGACGCTCGGCAAGGCGGAGGGGCTGGACGCCCATTCGCGTTCGATTGGATTGCGCCTCAATCTGTCATGACAAAGCCGCCCGTACAGGACGACTCGACCAACCGCATCGTCGGCGTCACGCTCGACGAGGAATCGATCGGCCGTTCCGGGCCTGACATCGAGCATGAGCGCGCGATCGCGATCTACGATCTGATCGAGCAGAACCTGTTCGCGCCCGAGGGCGCGGAGGGAAAGGGCCCGTTCACGCTGCATATCGGCATCACCGGCAACCGGCTGATGTTCGACATCCGCCGCGAGGACGGCACGCCCGTGGTCGCGCATCTCTTGTCGCTGACGCCGTTCCGGCGGATCGTGAAGGATTATTTCATGATCTGCGACAGCTATTATCAGGCGATCCGCACCGCGACCCCGGACAAGATCGAGGCCATCGACATGGGCCGCCGCGGCATCCATGACGAGGGATCGCGCACGCTCCAGGAACGGCTGAAGGGCAAGGTGCGGGTCGATTTCGAGACCTCGCGGCGGCTGTTCACGCTCATCACCGTCCTTCATTGGAAAGGCTGATCGCGCATGATCCCGAAAGGTGGGAACCGGTTTTCGGATCGGATCATGCGCAAAGATAAAAGAGCGTGAGCGATGGCTGCGCCCTCACGCGCAAGCAATCCGCAATCGGTGCTGTTCGCCTGTGCGATGAACAGCGTGCGCTCGCCGATGGCCGCAAGCCTGTTGCTGCACATGTTTCCCCAGGGCCTCTACGTGAAGTCGGCCGGCACCAAGAAAGGCGAGCTCGACCCGTTCGCCGTGGCCGTGATGGCCGAGCTCGGCCAGGATATCTCGGCTCACAAGCCCCAGACCTTCGAGGAGCTGGAGGATTGGGAGGGGCTGAATTTCGACCTCATCATCACGCTCTCGCCCGAGGCGCATCACAAGGCGCTGGAGCTGACGCGGACGCTCGCGGCCGACGTCGAGTACTGGCCGACGCAGGATCCCACCACGATCGAAGGCAGCCGTGAGCAGAAGCTCGCGGCCTATCGCGAGGTCTGCGACCAACTCCTGATGCGCATCCGGAGACGGTTCGCCAAGACAGGCGCGGCGAGCGGCTAGCACGCGGTGTTCGTAACACCGGCGTCACAGGATGCAGGCACAGCCATGTCGAGAGGCTCGAATCACCAAACCTCGGGTTCCCGGGTTGTGAAATCAGCCCCCTTCCGATAGGTTCCGCGCGCAATTCACCCCCGCTTCATCTCCCAAATCACCTGATGCTTGGCCGCCCCAAATTCGTACTTGCCTCCGGTTCGCCGCGGCGCCTGTCGCTGCTCAACCAGGCCGGCATCGAGCCGGACGCGCTCAGGCCGGCCGACGTCGACGAGACGCCGAGGCGGGGCGAGCTGCCGCGCGCCTGCGCCAACCGGCTCGCGCGGGCCAAGGCTGACGCCGCGCTGAAATCGGTGCAACTCGACGACGAGCTGCGCGGCGCCTTCATCCTCGCCGCCGACACCGTGGTCGCGGTCGGCCGCCGCATCCTGCCCAAGGCCAACCTCGTGGACGAGGCCGCGCAATGCCTGCGGCTGCTGTCGGGCCGCAACCACCGTGTCTACACCGCGATCTGCCTCGTCACGCCGCGCGAGGCCTTCCGCCAGCGCCTGGTCGAGACCCGCGTCCGCTTCAAGCGCCTATCCGAGGACGACATCCAGGCCTATATCGGCTCGGGCGAATGGCGCGGCAAAGCCGGCGGCTACGCCGTGCAGGGCATTGCCGGCTCCTTCGTGGTCAAGATGGTGGGGTCCTACACCAACGTCGTCGGCCTGCCGCTCTACGAGACCACGGCGCTCCTCGGCGGCGAGGGCTTTCCGATCCGCTTCGGCTGGCTCAATACCACCGCCGTGTAAGGCCGAAGGCCGCAGCCCGAACAAAGCTGCAAAACAACCCCATGCACAGTAGACGGGCCGCGACGGCCCCATGCGCCGGCGCCTCGGGAATCCGTTTCCTGACAGGCGCTTGAAGCCCTTCACCTCGTATAAGCTGCCGACACCATGAATGACCAAGCCGAAAAGCCCGCCACCCCGCGGAAGGCCTGCCCGATCTGCGGCAAGCCGCAGTCGGAGAAGACCCGCCCGTTCTGCTCCTCCCGCTGCCGCGACGTCGACCTGAACCGCTGGCTGAAGGGCTCCTATGTCATCCCCGGCCGCGATGACGACGTCGATGAGGAAGAATAGCAACACTTTCAATCGCTTGTGAGTATCTATGGCGCGCGGCGCGCCAGCCGCAGCCGGGCCGCCGTACCTTGTGCACAGCCGGGCCGCGCCCGACGAAGACTGTTGGCGAAGCCGGGTGGACAGGCCGCCCCGCGCCCACTATAAACCGCCCGCTCGATGGGCTTTGGCCCCTCTCTTGGAGCACGCCCAGGTAGCTCAGTTGGTAGAGCATGCGACTGAAAATCGCAGTGTCGGTGGTTCGATTCCGCCCCTGGGCACCACTTCTTCCGGGAATATCTCAGGCACCGCTCTCCTTGGCCTGATGCCGTGCCCTGAGCCGCCTCAGCTCCGACGCGCAAACACCAGCTGCCCGACGTCGATCTTTCCGGCCCTGAAGCCGGCCTCGCAGTAGCACAGATAATATTCCCACAGCCGGCGGAAGGGCTCATCGAAGCCGAGCGAGGTCAGGTCGCTCCAGGCCTGGCTGAAATTGTCGCGCCAGAGCGCGAGCGTCTTTGCATAGTCCTGTCCGAACAGGCGCTCGCGAATGACGGGCATCTCGAAGCGCTCGCCGAGCGTGCGCAGGATGCTGGTCGAAGGCAGCATCCCTCCGGGAAAGATGTATCTCTGGATGAAGTCCACGCGCTGCCGATAGCTGTCGAAGAGCTCGTCGCGAACGGTGATGGCCTGGATGCCCGCCAGGCCGCCCGGTTTCAGCCGTTGGGACAGCTGGCTGAAATAGGCCGGCCAGAATTGCTCGCCGACCGCCTCGATCATCTCGATGGAGGCGATGCGGTCGAAGCGACCGTCCTGGTCGCGATAATCCTGCAACCGCACCTCGACCTTCTCCGCGAGCCCGGCCTCGTGAATTCGTCGGCTGGCAAATTCGTGCTGCTCCTTGCTGATGGTGAGTGCCAGCACGGTGGCGCCGTAAGTCTTCGCGGCAAATTCGGCGAATCCGCCCCACCCGCATCCGATCTCGAGCACGCTCTGTCCGGGCTGCAATTCGATCGCCTTTGCGAGTTGCTCGTACTTGTGTCGTTGAGCGGCGGGCAGGTCGGCCGTTTCGGTCGAGAACAGAGCCGATGAGTAGGTCATGCTGGTATCGAGCCACGCCGCGAAGAACTCGTTGCCGAGATCATAGTGCCTGTGGATGTTGTGCCTCGAGCCCTGTCTCGTGTTTCGGCGCAGCCGATGAAGTGCCCGCCGGCAGAGGCGGACCAGCACATTCCCGGCAAAGGCGCTGTCGACCAGATCTTCGTTGAGACAGAACAGATAGAGAAGCTGGGTGAGATCGGGCGTGGTCCAATCGCCTCTTATGTACGCCTCGGCCATGCCGATGTCGCCGCCCAGGACGAGGCTGCGCGCGAACCTGTAATTGTTGAGTTCGATCGTGGCCGATGGACCCGGAAGCTGGCCGCGCAAAGCAACAACTCTCCGGTCGGGGAGGCGCACATGAACGGTGCCGTACCTGAGCTGCGATGCAAGGCGCAGGGCCAGCCGGGCAAGGAATGGAACACCATCGAATTGGACGGAGTGACGAGCGGCAGCGAGGTCCATGGTTCAAGTCTCGCGTTGTTTCAAGCGGGGCAGGTAGGGGACACCCTTCAGCCAAAGCCGCATCGCTTCCCAGTGTATAGCTGCGATCACCTTGAACGTGAGGAAGGGCAGGGCGACGAGCGCCGCCAGCAGCGAGCGGCTGTTCAGGGCGCGCCGTCGTCCGCTGAATGCTGCCGCGAACATCGCGCCTTGCTCGCCCGTCTGCACGATTCTGACCGTCACGTTTTGCGCCGGTGGAGAAATGCTGAAGCGGTAGTGTGTTCCCATCTCCATGAAGGGTGAAACGTAGAACTCCTTCGCCTGGTTCTGTCGTATTGCGCCGCCCGGTCGTGCATCCTGCACGGGCAGGACGTAGGAGTGCATCTCGCCGAAGGTGTTGCGGACCTCGTAGATCAACAGCGCAAGATCGCCCGACGCCGCATAGCAGAAATAGACCGAAAGCGGGTTGAACACGTAGCCCAGAACGCTGGGATAACAGAGAAGGAGAACGCGACCGCCCGAGAGGTCGACGCCGCGCTCGGCCGCCAGTCGTCGGGCGTGCTGGCTGAGGCACCCGCCTTTGCCGTCGCCGTGGTCGCACTCGTGGAAGCTGAAGGGGGCTGCTCGGTTGATGCCGAATAGCCAGGACTGGCGATCCGCCTCGTTCAAGCGGTCAAGGTCGATCAAGAGGCTCATCACGCGATAGGTGAACCTGTGCTGCACGGGCCGCCAGCGCGCGTGCAGCACCTTTCCCCAGTAGAGCGCTGCCGGCGCTGTCGCATTCTCCGCGTTGGCCGGTTTCGTTGGCGTCATCGTGCTACTCGGCAGCCTGGATCAGCAGCGAGTCAGAATGCCGCCACGGCACCGTGCTGCCAAGTGCCTCGGCAACGGAGATGCCGGCCTGCAAGCCATCCTCGTGAAAGCCGTAGCCGGTCCACGCACCGCAGAACCAGGTCCGGCGACGCCCCTGAATGGCCGGGAGTCGTCGCTGCGCCGCAAACGCAGCCAGGTCGTATTGAGGATGGGCGAAGCTGAATTTCGCAAATGTCAGATGGGCTGCCGGCTCGAAGGGAGGGTTGAGGCTGACGAACAACGGCTTGCTGTCGTCGATGCCCTGCAGCCGATTCATCCAATACGTCACCGCAACGTCGTTTTGGGTCGGCGTTTGCCGCGGCCATCGCAGGAAGTTCCAGGAACCCCATGCTTGACGGCGCCTGGGCATGAGACTGCGATCGCGATGCAGATAGACGGTGTTGGGAGCGTACTTGATCGCGCCGAGAATGGAGCGCTCGTGGGCGTCGGCATCCGACAGTGCCGCGAGAGCCTGGTCGCTATGGCAAGCCATCACCACGGCATCGTAGGTTTCCACACCGCCATAACTGTCGCGGATGGTCACGCCATGCTCCGCTCGGTTGACCGACGTCACGGCACAGCCTAGCCGAATGTTGTCCTTGAACAAAGCGGTGAGCTTGTCGACATAGCGACGGCTGCCCCCCTCGACGGTACGCCAGCGCGGCCGGTCCAGATGCAGGAGCCGGTGGTTGTCGAAGAAGGCGACGAAGTTCTCCGCCGGAAAGGACAGGATGTCGGCCGACGAGGAGGACCAGATCGCCGCTCCCATCGGTCCGAGATAATCGGCGAACAGGCGCGGCCCGAATGATTCCTTGCGCAGGTAGTCGCCGAGCGTCAGCCCGTGCAGCCGGCCGGCGCGCAAGTCCGTCACGCTCTGGCGGTTGAACCGCAGCACTTCGGCCAGCATGCGAAAATATGACGGCGATCCGAGATTGCGCGGTTGTGCAAACAGGCCGCGGGCAGCTTGCAGAAGGGTCTCGCCGCCACCCCGCCATTCGAATCGACCGTGATCGGCCGACATGGCGAAGCTCATACAGGTCTCGACGGTCCTCACGCCGAGATGCGCGAACAGCGCCGTCAACTGCGGATAATTCGCCTCGTTGAACACGATGAAGCCGACATCGACGTCGATCGGCTCTCCGTCATATAGGACGCGAACGGTATGGCTATGTCCACCCGGCTGCAGCTCGCGCTCGTACACTGTCACGGCATGGCGTTTCGACAGGAGCCACGCGGCAGCATTGCCGGCAATTCCCGTCCCGATCACGGCCAAACGCATTCCTTGTCGCCCCCACTGCAATACCGTCAGCTACGGTCGTGAAACAATCGATTTGGAAACGTTTGGCGGAATGATGCGGATCACCTTACCCTTTACCCGCAGGCCTGCCACCGAATGCGAAACCGGTTCCCGCAGCGGACGTACCGAAGAGAAGTTAACCTGGAGACGGCATGGTTCTTGTGCATGTGCAGGCGATCGGCGGCATTGCGCTGGCCCTTTGTATCCTGATGGGACTTGCCTGGGTCGTTCAGCAGCGCACGGGAAATTCCGGATGGGTTGATGCGATCTGGTCCTACGCGACCGGCCTCGTTGGTGCGGTCGCCGCTGTGTGGCCTTTTGAGGACGGCACGCCGGAACGCCGTGTGCTCGTCGCGACACTCGCGCTGCTTTGGTCGGTGCGACTTGGTACGCACATCGCGCGCCGCGCGGCGGCAGGCATCGACGATCCACGCTACGCGAACTATGCGCGCCAGTGGGGGGCGGCGGCCCCTCGCCGGATGTTCCTGTTCCTGCAATCGCAGGCGCTGGTTTCAGTGCCGCTGCCGTTCGCCATCTTCCTCGCCGCCCACGCTCCCGAACCTGGATTGCGGCTGCAGGACTATATCGGAGCCTTCATCATTCTAGTGGCAATCGCAGGCGAGGGATTGGCGGATCAGCAATTGCGCCGGTTCAAGCTCTCCCCATGCAACCACGGACTTGTCTGCGACATGGGGCTCTGGCGGTGGTCGCGACACCCCAACTATTTCTTCGAGTGGCTGGGTTGGCTGGCTTACCCGGTCATCGCGCTCGCGCCCGGATACGCCTGGGGTTGGGCCAGCCTGGCGGCGCCAGCGATCATGTACTGGATCCTCGTGCATGTGACAGGGATACCGCCACTGGAGGAGCAGATGCTGAAGTCGCGCGGCGATCTGTACCGGGATTATCAGGCGCGAACCAACGCATTCTTCCCATGGCCGCCCTGACGGGCGCCGTGATGAAACCGTGTCTCGGCGCGACGCCGTTCAGGTTGCTGAACCGGGCTGCAAGCAGAGGTGAGTGCGCGGACGTGATCCGGTGTGGCTCGTCAGACGTTATTTTCTGACCGGCGCGACAACCGGCCTGACGCAACCGCAGGGGGACCACGGACATGAATCTTCTCTTCACCTATCTTTCGGTGGCCGTGACCTTCGTTGCAGTCGATATGATCTGGCTCAGGATCATGGTTGAGAGGCTTTACCGGCCGGTGCTTGGGGACATGTTGCGGGCCGAGCCCAACCTGGGAGCCGCCGCAGTTTTCTATCTGCTCTATCCCGTCGGTTTGATCTGGTTCGCGGTGCTGCCGGCACAGCAGGACGGAAGCGCGTTGCGCGCTTTCACGTCGGGCCTGATGCTCGGCTGCTTCACCTATGCCACCTATGACCTCACCAATCAGGCGACTTTGCGGAACTGGTCGACCGGGCTTACGCTCGCGGACGTTTGCTGGGGATCGCTGCTCGCCGGCGTCAGTTCCTGGATCGGATACCTGGTCGCCCAGAAGCTGGCCCACTGAGCATGCGAAATAGATCTGCGCAGAGCTGACTTGAACTCGAAAAGCCGTGCGTGGCTGATCAGGTCGACTTTCGTCCTCCGAGCTGGTCGAAGGTTTCTCTGGTTTCCGCGATCTTCTCGGCCAGGGATTCAAATGCACTCTGCGCCTGCAGCCGGGTCACTTCGTCAAGCAAGAGGTCTGCGAGATCGACCAATTGTTGACCGATGCGCTCGGTGGCAGCAAGCAATCGATCCAGCCCGGCTTCGGGATCGTCGGCTGCAACGCGCTCGACTTCTCTCACCATCGCTTCGAGCCGTGCGACCGAGAAGACGAGTCTGTCCTGAGGCCTACGCTCGGGGAATTCAATGATCTCCGCGGCCATGCGCGCATCCTCCGGATTCAGGCGGCAGCCGATGCCGCGAGGCAATCCTTGCGAACGGCCACGATGGTTCGGTGCAGCCACGTCTTGATGGTGCCGACCGGCACACCGAAGCGTCGTGACAAGCTCGCGCGGCTCTCGCCTTCGAGGTAGGCCAGGGTCACCAGCCTGCGGCGATCTTCCGGCAAGCGAGCCAGTGCCCCCCGCGCGATCGGTTCGGCGCGGGCGTAGTCGAAGTCCTCGACATGTGACGCGTCGGAAGCCGCCGGGACCGAAACTGCCTCGTCCAGTTCGAAGGTCGGCTGTCGCCGAGTCCGCAGATGATCGATCGCGGTGTTCCGGGCAATCGTGGACATCCAGGCCGTGACCGGCGCCCGCCTGGAATCATACCGGCCGGCGTTACGCCAGACTTTCAGAAAGCTTTCCTGGAGGATGTCGTCGACGTCATGAGGCGAGGCTCCTGCGGCCAGCACGATCGCGCGCAGCCTGCCTCGTGTCAGCGTGTGAAGCTCCGCGAAAGCCCGCGTCTCACCTGAGGCAACGCGTGCGAGCAGTTCGGATAACCTTTCGCTCTGCACCTGACGTGCGAGGCTCGAACAGGCCATGCCCTGTCTCCCTTGCGTTTCTTTCAGAACGCTTCAGGTGCAGGCCCGGATCACTCCAGAGGAGAGATCGCAAGAGAATCACAGTCGCACGAACGGGCCGATCAGACGGCCGAGCAAGCCGTTCATGCGCAGGTCGCCGGTCATTGCGACCAGGCAGACACAGGGGCCCTCATCGCCAACGATAGGACGATGCTCGACCTCGTCGTCGCCGTAGTCGAAGTCGCCGGGACCAAAGCGTCCGCCCTCGTGACTGAAGCTGCCCTCGAGCACGAGAGTGAGCTCGGTGCCGGTGTGCGTGTGTTCGAGCATGCGCGAGCCCGGCGCGGACCGAAGCAGAAAGGCGCGGGCCTTGCCGGAACCGGAAAGCTCGATCGGCCGCATGCTCAGGCCGGGCGCGACGCGCCGGCGCTTGCCGATCCGATAGTTTCGGAGAGCGGGCGGAACATCATTGTCCGTAACGGACGCGGGGGGAGGCGCCTTTGTGTCTTCCGGAAGCTCATCAATTCGCGACATGATGCGGTCGAACGCATCCGGCGCGGTCGGCACCGGCTCGACCTCTTCCAGCGCCGCGCCCGCAAGCTGCTCCAGGGCTCGCACGAAACGGGCACAGCGCGTGCATCCCGCCACATGCACGCCGACGACTAGCTGATGGGCCTCTTCCAGATTGCCGGCGGCGAACTCGGCCAGAAGTTCTTCAGGCGGATGGTGGCTGATCGTCATGCGTCTTCGTCCAAAATATCTCTCAACCGGTTCATCGCCAGTCTGATCCTCGACTTGACCGTTCCGAGCGGGATGCCGAGCTGGCTTGCGATTTCAGGGTGTGCCTTCTCCTCAATGAACGACAGCCTGACGACCGCAATCTGCTCCGCCGAGAGTTGCTTGATGGCGGACTCGATGCGCGCGGCATCCTGCGCGCGGGAAATGACCGCATCGGCCGGTTCGGTGGGGTCCGGTGCATCAGGCAGCTCAGAGACGTCTTCCAGTCGGCCCGCGCGTGCTCTGCGCCGGAATAAATCGATCCGCAGATTGCGCGCGATCGTGAATATCCAGGCCGCTGCGCCGGCTGTTGCCGGGTCGAACAGGCTGGCCTTCCGCCACACGGCGATCATCGCGTTTTGAGCGATCTCTTCCGCTTCGTCGGGGCTGCAGCCGGCTTTCTGCATCAGCCCCTTGATGCGGGGGGCGAAATGCTCGAATAGCCGCTTGAAAGCCTCCCGGTCTTGGCGAGAGGCAACGCGTCCGATCAAATCAGCCCAGTCCACCTTTGCCTTCGGCCCTCTGCTCGCACCAAACGACAGCCGCGCCTCGAGCCTCCGGGGCAAACCCGCCTCGGCCCGGATTGGCACGCCTAAAGCCCGGATAGCAGCGATCATAGCGCCTCGACAAGCGACCTCTGAGGCTAAGAACGACCGGGAACCGGCGCCAGATCACCGCGAATCCGCAATTCTCGGTTCCCAAGCGCATACCCGCGAAGCCGGCCGTGCTGGCACTCCGCTTGCTCAGTCAGGACCAAGCCCTGGCCTCGGCGAAGAGGCCGTTTCAGGTTGAGGCAAGCGATGCAGGAAGTGTCCCGTTCTGGTGCTGCTGATGAACTCCGGCTCGACGCGTTGATCGCCGATCTGTGGTGGCGCGTCCGCCTGATCAACACCGACATTCTCGAGGAAGAGGGTCGTGCCGGGGTGTTCGACCCCCACCAGCCGACCTACCCGCTGCTCGCGGCCAACCTTCGCGCCCGGCGCGATAACCTGGTCGCGACCATCGGCGTGCTCGAGCAGCGTGCGAGATCGACGTCGCAAGCGGCGTGAGGCCGGTCCGCGGTTGCACGGGAAGCTTCGAAGACCTGGTCGGCCGGCTGGCGGCAGCGTCGACCGTGGGCGCGGGATGCGATGAGCATCATCGCATGCCGCCGGCGCTTTGCCGGCGGCAACACTTGAGTTCACGCCACGCCTGCCTGTGATATGGCTGGCCTCTGCAATCCCCGCGAGGCCTCCATGCTCCCCATTCCCGCCGATATCTTCACCGAGCCCGAGGACGTCTCGCCCGACGGACTTGCCAATCTTGGCCCGCTCCGCCGTCTCGCCGGGACCTGGCAGGCCGACAAGGGCATCGACATCAATCCGAAGGCGGAAGGGCCGGAGCAGCGGATCTTCATCGAGCGCATCCGCATGGATCCAATCGATCCGCAGGCCAACGGGCCGCAGCTTCTGTACGGGCTGCGCTATCACATCCACATCAACACGCCCGAGGAAGACATCACCTTCCACGACCAGGTCGGCTACTGGCTGTGGGAGCCGGCGACCGGATTGATCATGCAGACGCTGGCGATCCCGCGCGGGCAGGTGCTGCTGGCCTCGGGCAAGGTGGGGCCGGAGGATAGGGCAATCTCGGTCACGGCCAAGCGCGGCGAGACCGCCTACGGGATCTGCTCGACCGATTTCCTGGAGCAAGCCTTCCGCACCGATGCTTACCGCTGCGATATCACTTTCAACGACGACGGCAGCTGGACCTATCTGATCCAGACCGAGTTGTTCGTCCGCGGCGCGCCGTTCAATCATCGCGACACCAACACGCTCCAGCTCGTCACCCCGCCGAAGCCCAATCCGCTGGCGGTGATCGTGAACGGTCGCGCCGGGGAGAATGCAGGTGGCGCCGGATCGGCGGCCCGAGCGCGGCATGGAGAACCATATGAAGCCTTATGTCGTTTGTCTCATGCACTCCAGCCTCGACGGCCGCACGCATCCCAGCCGATGGCGTCCTAAGGGTGCAGGCACGGATTGGTTCGAGAAGATTCATGACGAGCTCGGCGGCGATGCCTGGGTGATCGGCCGTGTCACCGGGTCGGAGTTCGCCAAGGGCAAGCCCTATCCAGCGAGCGAGGCGATCTTCCCCCGCGAAAACTGGTTCGCGCAGCGCGGCGCGAAAACCTATGGCATCGTCCTCGATGCAGAGGGCAAGATCGGCTGGGGCCGCTCGGATATCGGCGGCGATCCGATCGTCGTCGTGCTGACCGAGAGCGTGCCGGATTCGCATCTCGCCGGCCTGCGGGGCGAAGGCGTGTCCTACATCTTTGCCGGTACGTCCGAGATCGACCTCGCGTTGACGCTGGACATTCTCGCCCGCGAGCTGGGCGTGAAGCGTCTGTTGGTCGAGGGCGGCGGCATCGCCAACGGCGCGTTCCTGCGCGCCGGCCTCATCGACGAATTCAATCTGATCCTCAGCCCCGCCATTGACGGCGCGAAAGGCGCCCCGTTCGTGTTCGACTCGACGGAGGCGGACAGTGACCGGCGCGCGCCGATCACCGCGATGACGCTGGAGAGCACGCGCGAGCTCGGCGGCGGCGTCTTGCTGCTGCGCTATCTGATCAAGAACGATCCGCAAGCCGTGAGCCGATAAGGGCGGCGATGTTCGACATGGCCGAGCACATTGTCGTCGTGGGAGCCGGCGCAGCCGGCCTGATGGCGGCGCGCGAGCTGGCGCGCGCCGGCCGCAAGGTAACAATTCTCGAAGCGCGCCAGCGCTGCGGCGGCCGCATTCATCCGTTGCCGGCGTCGGAGTTCGGCTATCCCGCCGATGGCGGTGCTGAATTCGTCCATGGCGAGGCGCCGGTCACACGCGCACTCCTGCGCGACGCCGGGCTGTCGCTCCAGGAGATCGAAGGCGAGCCGTGGAGCTTTCACGGCACAACGTTCGCGCGCGAGGATCGCCACCAAGCCCATGAGGCGGAGCTTCGGGCCGTGCTGAGGGACCTCAAGGACGACCTCACGGTGGCCGACTTCCTGCGCCGGCATTTTGCCGGCGATGATTATGCGCCGATGCGCCGTTCGATCGAACGGATGGTCGAGGGTTACGACGCGGCCGACCCTGAGCGCGCGTCAACGCTGGCACTGCGTGCGGAATGGATGGACGGCGGGCACGCTCTGCAGGCGCGCATCGATGGCGGCTATGGCACGATGATCGATTTCCTGGCGGCCGAGTGCCGCAGGCACGGCGTCACCATTCATCTCGGTTGCGCCGTATCGGCCATCGCGGAGGAGAGCGGCGCAGCCGTCGTTCGCTGCGCCGGCGGCGACCTGCACAGCTGCGATCGCGTGATCCTCACCGTGCCGCTGCCGCTGCTGCGGGAGATCGCGCTGCCGGCGAGCGCGCGCACAAGGCTTGCGGCGACCGATGACATCGGCTTCGGCAATGTCATCAAGATCCTGCTGCGTTTCGCGCGGCCGTGGTGGCGCGAGCGCAAGGAAGAGCTCGCGAACATGACCTTCCTGTTGTCCGACGAGACGATCCCTGTGTGGTGGACGCAATATCCGGACCTGCGGCCCGTGCTCACGGGCTGGATCGGGGGGCCGCGTGTCGCGGAGCTGGACAGCCTCGATTCGCAGGGGCTGATCGATGCCGGTCTCGGTTCGCTCGCTGGCATTTTCGGAATGGTGCGCGGGGACATCGCGCGCGAGCTCATGGCGGCGGCTGCGACAAACTGGAGCCATGATCGCTACGCGCGCGGCGCCTATTCGTGGGCGACACCGCGGACCCGGGAGGCGCAGGCGATCCTTGCGCGCACCGACGATGGCCCCGTGCTGTTCTCCGGCGAAGCGCTCTATCGCGGCCGCGACATGGGCACGGTCGAGGCGGCGCTGGCGAGTGGCCTGGAGACGGCGGGGACGCTGTTGCGGGAAGAGCAAAAGTAAAGGCCCGCATCTCTGCGGGCCTTTTGTCGTACCAGTGTCTGGCTTACCAGCGTCCGCCGCCGAAGCTGAAGGTCACGCCGGGACCGCCGCCGTAGTACCCGGGCCCGCGGCCATAATAGCCGTGGCGCGGGTAATAGCCGTAGCTTCTGTAATGGGGCCGGTGATAGCCGTGACGGTGCCGCCAGTGATGGCGGTGGCCGTGCCAGCGATGATGCCTGCGATGCGCGCTGATGTCGGTCGTCTGGCTTTCCTGCGCGGTCTGCTTGCCGCTCGCGCTGCTGCCGGCCGCGTTCGCCGCCGATCCACCGGCAAGCACCGCGGCACCGACGGTCATCGCGACAATGAGATACTTCATGTCATCACTCCAGTTGGATGTCGTGCAACAACAGCTGTGCGCGTCGGGCGTTCCGCTTAGCGCGGGCGTCGAAACGACGCAGACACCGGGTTCCGATGAACGCGTGTTCATGTGTGTGAACGATCAGCGGACGCGCGTCCATGTCGCCTCAGGGCGTTTCGCGTTGCTCCCGCCGCGATGTCTCGTTTCGCGATTAACGCTTGCGGTGTCTCCAGGCGACAATGCGGACACCATCGCATGATTTCTTCGGCCGAGTGCGCTCCATCCTGGTGGGGCAACCTTGCTGAGGATCAAGGTGCGAATGGTAGGCAGGGGATATTCTAGCCGTGAGCCTCACGGGGAGCAGAACTAAAGAACGCCATGCTGGTGCCGATCATTCAACCGCAGTCACTCGCTGACGTGACGACATTGCCGGAGCTCCTGCGCTGGCGCGTTCAAGCGACGCCGGAGGCGGAGGCCTATCGCCATTTCGATGTTGCCGCCGGGCGCTGGGTCAGCCGGTCCTGGCGGCAGATCGATGCGGAGTTCGAGCGCTGGCGGCGGGCACTGGCCGCCGAGGGGTTCGCGCCCGGCGAGCGCGTCGCCATCCTGATGCCGAACGGCATTGCACATGTTGCGATGGATCAGGCGGCGCTGGCGCGCGGCCTCGTGCCGGTGCCGATGCATGCCGTGGATAACCCCGACAGCATCGCCTATATCCTCGCAGATTCCGGCGCGCTGCTGCTGTTCGTCGACACGCTGGCGCGCTGGCAGGCGATCACGGCCACCGGCCAGCCGCTCGACCATCTCAAGCGCATCGTCTGCGCGGACGGGACGGGGCTCACTGCTGTCGATGCCCGCATCGTCGCGCTCGACAGCTGGCTGGCGGAGGCCGCCGG
Source organism: Bradyrhizobium sp. in8p8 (assembly GCF_000426845.1). Taxonomy (GTDB): domain Bacteria; phylum Pseudomonadota; class Alphaproteobacteria; order Rhizobiales; family Xanthobacteraceae; genus Bradyrhizobium; species Bradyrhizobium japonicum_C. The sequence goes on from NZ_AUGD01000004.1 coordinate 302,793, forward strand.
CGCGGGAGCGCCGCTGGCTGACGTCACGGTCGAGCCAAATGACCTTGCCGCCATCGTCTACACCTCGGGCACGACCGGTCGGCCCAAGGGCGTGATGCTGTCGCACGGCAACATCATCGCCAATGTGAAGGCCGTCGCGCGACGCATCGCAGCCGTGCCGAACGATGTCTTCCTGTCCTTCCTGCCGCTCTCGCACACCTTCGAGCGGACCGGGGGCTACTATTATCCGATCGCGGTAGGAGCCTGCGTCGCCTATGCGCGCTCGGTGCAGCAGCTCGCGGAAGACCTGAAGACGGTGCGGCCGACTGTACTGGTCTCGGTGCCGCGCATCTATGAGCGCATTTACGCCCTGATCATGCAACGCCGCGCGGCGGCCGGCGGCGCAGAACGCACGCTGCTCGATCTTGCGCTTGCCGTCGGGGGCCGGCGCTTCGATGCGCGCCAGGGGCGAGGCTCAATGTCGCTGTTCGACCGGCTCGCCTGGCCGGTCCTGAAGCGTTTCGTCGCCAACAAGGTCTTGGCCCAGTTCGGCGGACGCCTGCGCGTTGCGGTCTCCGGTGGCGCTCCGATTGCAGAGCCCGTCATCCGGCTGTTTCTCGCGCTGGGGCTCGACATCCTTCAGGGCTACGGCATGACCGAGACCTCGCCGGTCGTGTCCGTCAATACGCCCGAGGACAACGATCCGCGCTCGGTCGGCTGCGTCCTCGACGGGCTCGAGGTCAGGCTCGGCGATCTCGATGAGCTGCTCGTTCGCGGCCCCAGCGTGATGCTTGGCTACTGGCGCAAGCCGGAGGAGACGCGCAGGGTGAAGGAGGCCGACGGCTGGCTGCACACCGGCGACCAGGCCCGCATCGAGAACGGGCGCATCACCATCACGGGACGCATCAAGGACATTCTCGTGACATCCACGGGCGAGAAGATCGCGCCGGTGGATCTGGAGACCGCGATTCTCGCCGATCCCTTGTTCGAGCAGGCGCTGGTGATCGGCGAACAGCGGCCGTTCCTCGCCGCGCTGGTCGTGCTGAATGCAAAAGCCTGGACGCAGGAGAAGGAAAGGCTCGCTGCAAGCGGCGAGCAAGGCGACGCGGCGGAGCGCGCCGCGCTGCTGGCCAGAATTGCGGCAGCCGTGAAAGCCTATCCGTCCTATGCGACACCGCGTGCTGTATGGTGGACGTTGGATCCGTGGACCATTGCCGCGGGCCTGCTCACGCCGACACTGAAGAACAAGCGTCCCGCGCTGGAACGCCGCTTCGCCGCAGAAATCGAGCAGATCTACGCCAGGAAGCCGACCCCGATAACGTCGACGTGATTGCGCCTCGCCTTCCCCTTGATCCAGCGCAACTCTGGCGCCCGCCGCACGATGCAATCTTGCTGCGGCATTCGAACTGCAATCGAGGCAAGTCATGAAGGCGTATTTCATCGGCGGTGGCATCGGATCGCTCGCAGGCGCGGCGTTCCTCGTGCGCGATGCGCAGCTGCCGGGACGCGACATCGTGATCTATGAGGCGCAGCCGCTGGTCGGCGGCAGCCTCGACGGCGCGCAGCTCGCGAACGGCGCCTATTCGCTGCGGGGCGGACGCATGCTCACAACCGACCACTACGAATGCACCTGGGATCTGCTCTCGAGCATTCCCTCGCTCGAGCATCCCGGTCTCAGCGTGCGCGACGAAACGGTCGCGTTCAACGTGGAGAACCCGGCGCACTCCAGGGCACGCCTGGTCGACCGCAACCGCTTCAAGATCGACGTCTCGCATATGGGCTTTTCCGCGCGCGACCGGCTCGAGCTGCTGCGGCTCACCGAAGCTTCGGAGGAGGCGCTCGGCAACAGCCGCATCACCGACTGGCTGTCGCCCGGCTTCTTCGAGTCCAATTTCTGGTACATGTGGCAGACCACCTTCGCTTTCCAGCCCTGGCACAGCGCGATCGAGCTGAAGCGTTATCTGCACCGCTTCATGAACGAGTTTCCGCGCATCGAGACGCTCGGCGGCGTCAAGCGCACCGTCTACAACCAGTATGACGCGATCGTGCGGCCGCTCGCCGACTGGCTCAAGCGCCAGGGCGTGCAGTTCGTGCGCGGCACGCGCGTCACCGACATGGCGATCGAGACCGACGGGGCGCGCTTGCGCGTGCGCCAGCTCACGCTCGACCGCGACAGCCGCACGGCCAATGTCCGGCTCGAAGACGACGACATCGTGTTCTTCCAGAACGGCTCGATGACGGACGCCTCGAGCCTCGGCACGATGACCGAGCCGCCGCCGCGCCTGACCAAGGCCGACAGCCAGGGCTGGGCGCTGTGGGAGACGGTCGCGCAGGGACGTCCCGAGTTCGGCAACCCGTCGGTATTCAACAGTTCGATCCCCGAATCCTATTGGCTGTCCTTCACCGTCACCTGCCGCGATCCCCGGTTCTTCGACCGGATGGAAGCGTTCTCGGGCAACAGGGCCGGCACCGGCGGCCTCGTCACGTTCAAGGACTCCAACTGGCTGATGTCGGTTGTGCTCTATCACCAGCCTCATTTCGCGGGTCAGCCGAAGAATGTGCAGGTGTTCTGGGGCTACGCGCTGCATCCCGACCGCGTCGGCAATTTCGTCGCCAAGCCGATGTCGGATTGCGGCGGTGCCGAGATCCTGAAGGAGCTCTGCGGCCATCTGAACTTCGATCCCGTCGTGCTGGAGGATGCGATCTGCATTCCCTGCCGCATGCCCTACATCACCAGCATGTTCATGCCGCGCAATCTGGCCGACCGGCCGCTGCCGGTGCCCAGGAATTCCGTCAATCTCGCCTTCGTCAGCCAGTTCGTCGAAATCCCCGACGACGTCGTGTTCACCGTTGAATATTCGGTACGTGCGGCGCAGATGGCGGTCTATCAGCTCATGAAGATCGACCGCCCGGTGCCGCCGGTGACGCGGCACGACAAGTCGTTGTCGGTGATCTTCGCGACGCTGGAGAAAGCGTTCACGTGATCACTACTTGAACGGGTCCTGGATCGACGGTGCCGACTGGCGGATACGGCGCACGCTGACCGGCGTGCCGTCGGAAACGAACAAGAGCTCGTATTTGCGACCCTGGTTGTCGGTGGCTGAACAGGTGACGTCGTTCACCTTCTTGGCGGCGAAATTGCCGGTCTGGCGGCAGATGCCTGTAGAGGTCTGCTCGGCCGGCACCGGCAGGCCGTCGACCCTGGGGCGGTCCTTGGAATTGAGCAGCATGCGGTCGATCGGCAGCTCGTAGGAATTGTCGTCGGCGCGCTTGCCGTTCTCCCCGGAGAACGACACCACATGGCTGTCGTCGGAGGGGTCGTCGACCGCGACCGCGAAGTTGACCCGACCCTTGTCGCCGTGGGCATAGGCCACGGTCTTGCACGCGAAGGTGCGGCCCGCGACCTTGAGCGTCTTGCAGTGGCCGGACATCAGAGCCAGGAGATCGATGAAGGCGTTCTGCTGGGCCTGCGGATTGTTGACCGGGATGGGCTTGGAAGCCTCGGCAAAACAAGGGCTTGCCAGCGTCGTGAGGAGGGCGGCAAGCGCCACTGAGCGGAGGCGCATGGTTCGGCTCGTGCGACAATAGGATGTGGCGGCCGGAAAGCTTCGTCCGGCGGCCATCGAACCGCGAATGAGTCGCGATCCCGTTCGTTCTGTAAGACCAGCCTGGAATACCACCGCGTCACCCCAACGGCGATTCGCCCGATCGCCCAACCTGTCCGCCGGCACTTGCCGCTAGGCCGGTGTTTTTTTCGTGGCAGATGCGGGCACGATTCACGCCGCCTGCGTCATGCTCCGCGCAAAGGCCGGATAAGTCTCGGCGAGTTCGTCGAGAATCTGCCCGCGCAGCAAATCCAGGGTTGCGCCATCGGGCCTCGGCGTCTCGCGGACGACCTCCGGCTCGGCATAGTCGAAGCCGGTATTCTTCCTGATGTCTGCCGGGGTGAAGGGCGGATGCACCGAGCGTAAGGCGAAGCCGCCCGCCTCGCGATCGAAATCGAACAGCGCCATGTTGGTCAGAAGCGCGTAGGGGCCGCCGCGGCGGGGTACTTCCGGCGTGGTTGCCCGGGCGCTGACGAAATCGACCTTTGGCACGAACACACGCGGCGAATGCTCCTCGCGGAACAGGATCACGCGCGGGATCAGGTGATAAAGATAGGCCGAGCCGAACGAGCCCGGCCAGCGCACGTCGGTTCTCGGATAATCGCCAGTGCCGACGAGATTGATGTTGCCTTCGCCGTCGATCTGGCCGCCGCCGAGAAAGAACGCGTCGACGCGGCCTTGCGCGGCGCAGTCGAACAGCTCGATGCCGCCATTGGTGAAGAAATTGTGCCGCTGCGAGCCGAGAATCGAGATGCGCACCGGCGGCTTGCCGTCGCGCGCGTTCCGCGCGCGCAGCAGCATCGCGCCGGCGGCGGGAATTGGCGACGATGCGCCGACCGCGACGTGGCGGATGCCGTCGAGCAGATCGGCGATAGTGGCAATGAGGAGCTCGCGGCGCTCGTGCTCGGACTGCATTTACGCCACCTGCTTGCGATGTGACAGGAACGTGGAGAGATAGGCGCGAAAGCCGTCTTCGCTGCGCGCCATCGCCGTATAGCGTGCGATCTCCGCCTCGTCCGCGGGATATTCGTCCCACAGCGCGAGCGGCCAGCTGCCGCGCTCGGCGACCGCGATGGCGTCGACGTAGAGCGAAGGCAGGACGCCGGCGGCGGAATCCTCCGTCTCCAGCAAATTGCGGTCGACGATGCGTTCGACGGTGACCAGCGTGCGCCTGGCGGCATAGGCCATGGTGGCGAGCTCGCGGAAGCGGCCGATCCTGACATTGCCGGCACGGTCGGCCTCCGGCGCGTGAAACAGTGCGACGTCGGGTTTGATCGCCGGCACCACGACGACCTTGCGCGGCTCGCCGACCGGACTGTCGATCACCTTCCAGTCGGGCCGCACTTCGAGCAGGTCACTGCCGATTATGCCGGCGATCGGCATGAAGGGCACGCCGTGCTGCGCCGCTACCAGGCCGGCATGAATGGCGGGACAGGTGGCGTCCCGCAGCGTCAGGGAGCCGGCCCGCACTGCAGCACCGAAGCGCGGCGCGCCACCGGCCTCACCGAGCGAGACGGCACTGGTTTCGAGCGTCTTGATTGCGCCGGCGCCGATCAGGAGATCGGCCTGCATGCCGCTGATGGGGACACAGACCAGATGAAGATTGTCGATGCCGTCAGCGATGATCGCGGCGGTCGCGGCCATCGCGACGCCGGAGCGGTCCACGGGGACGGCCAGCGACTGTCCGGATTCGACACGTGCAGCCAGCGCCTCAAGCGCAACGATTTCGGTCATGGGTGTCCTCCGGTCGGTTTTTTTGCATCCTGCCTCAAGCCATCGCCGCCTGCCAGCGCTTATCACGCAGGGAGGGCCGGCGGTGCAAGCGGGCGTCCAGCAGAGCGCGGGCGCGGGGCAACTCCCCGCCGCGCATCAGCGCGACGATATAGGTGTCCTCGATCAATTCGCGCTGGGCGTGGCTTCCGCCGATCCGCGCCACCTCGGTGAGGACCGGTGTGAGGATTCGTACGCAAGTCCCGTAATCCTCCTCGGCGAAAGCCGCGAGCGCCCGGCAGATCGCCGGCACCACCGCGCCGGCCGGCAGCTTACCTTCAGCGAGCCGTTGCTCGATCACCGCAAGACGCGCGGCGAGCGCCTGGTGGTTCTGCGTTGCCGCCGCGAACAGCGCCATGTGGACGTCGGCAAAAGAGAGGCTCGACTTCGGAAACAGCTCTTGCGCGGCCGCCGCGGCCTCCCGCCACACCGCCTGCGGCACGGTATGGCCGTAGATCGTGAGACGCCACAGCAATGAGGCGGCATCGGTGACGAGGTTGAGCGGTGGCGCCTTCGTGGCGGCCGGCTGAAGCACATCGGCATAGATCGCGAGCGCGCGCGCCGCATCGTCATGCTCCAGCGCGCCGAGCGCCTGATGCCAGCGGATGTGGCCGTGCAGAATTCCATCGCGGCCGTAGCCCGGAATCCATTCGTCGACGAGGCGGTCGGCCGCCTCGATCGATCCGTCCTCGAACATCGCGTGCAGCACTGCGTGCGCTGCGTGGGCGTTCTGCCGGCGCAGGTTGAAGCCGCGCTCGGTGACGGCGCGGCCGCGCGCGACGTCGCCGTTTTCCGTCATGGCCCAGCCCGACATGGTGAGGAACCACCAGTCCTCGCCGTAATGCCGCGCGACGCTCTCGCACAGTTCGTGCCGGGCGCGATCGTGGTCGGCCATGCCGGAGAAGGCGAACAGGCCGAACGCGCCGAGCGGCAGCGACAGCACCAATGCATCGCGCGGCCATGCCTCGACATGCTTGCGCATCGCAGCGATCGCGTCCGGCAGCCGGCCCTCGATCGCGAGCGCCAGCGTCTCGACGTGCGAGCGCTCCCGCTCGGTGCCGCGCTTGGCCACGAGCTCGCGCGCCAGGGCCGCCTTTCCGCGCGCGAGATCGCCCTGCTGGTAGAAGGCGTGCACGCGGCCGCGGGCGATATGGGGAAGCGCGAAATCCGGGTCCGTCGCAATCGCGCGCTCCAGCGTCTCCGCCGTGCCGGTCCAGCCCGCGAGCATGAGGTCGACGCCCTCGCGATAGGCGCTTGCTGCCTCGTGCGAAGAGGTGGAGAGCGGTAGGCCGTAGCGATCTTCGAGCGTCATCGTGGTCTCCCGTTCTCACGCCGTCCGCGCGCGGCGGCCTTCGATCGGATAGGCCGGATCGTTGTAGCCGGGCGTCGAGGGATGGCCCGGCGCCACCAGCCTGTCGATCAGCGCCTCGTCCTCTGCGGTAAACCGATAGTCGAGCGCGCCGATGTAGCCGTCCCATTGCTCCTCGGTGCGGGGACCGGCGATCACCGAGGAGACGAAAGCGGAGTTCAACACCCAGGCGACCGCGAACTGGCCGGCGGTGATGCCCTTGCGCTCCGCATGCGTCTTGATCTCCTGCGCGAGCTGAAGCGATTCCGGTCGCCATTCGGTCTGCATCATGCGGGTGTCGTTGCGGCCCGCGCGCGTCTCCTTGTCGGGCGCTGCATCCGGCTTGTATTTGCCGGTGAGCACGCCGCGCGCCAAGGGACTGTAGGGCACGATGCCGAGACCGTAGTATGAGCAGGCCGGAAAGTGCTCGACCTCCGGCATGCGGTTCATGGCGTTGTAATAAGGCTGGCTCACCGCGGGGCGGTCGATGCCGAGCCGGTCGCAGATGTTGCAGATCTCGGCGACGCGCCAGGCGCGGTAGTTCGAGACTCCAAAGTAGCGCACCTTGCCCGCGCGGATCAGGTCGCCCATCGCGCGCACCGTTTCTTCCAGCGGTGTCGCGTGGTCTTCCTTGTGCAGATAGTAGATGTCGATGTGATCTGTGCCGAGCCGCCGCAGGCTTTCGTCCGCGGCCTGCAACACCCAGCGCCGCGACAGCCCGCCGCGATTGGGATCGCTGCCCATCCCCGTGTTCATGGGATTTGCGAGTTTTGTCGCGAGCACCCAGGAATGGCGATTGTCGCCGATCGCTCGCCCCACGACTTCCTCCGATGCACCTTTCGAATAGGCGTCCGCAGTATCGATGAAGTTGATCCCGGTATCGCGTGCCTTGGCGATGATCCGCTTCGATGCGGCTTCATCGGTCGGCCCGCCGAACATCATGGTGCCCAGGCAGATCGGCGACACTTTCAGGCCGCTGCGGCCGAGCTGGCGGTATTGCATGGGCTGTCCTCGGTGTTCGGTCCCGGCAGCATAGCCAGCCAGCGGCGTCATTGCGAGCGCAGCGAAGCAATCCAGAACTGCATCCGCGGAAAGATGCTGGATTGCTTCGTCGCAAGAGCTCCTCACAATGATCGTGTGGGGAGCGCTCATGCCCCTTAGCCGGTGTCGTCGCCCGAATTGATCGGGCGATCCAGCATTCCAGAGACGATCGGGATTGAATCGAGAGGCTGCGGCGTACCGGGCACCCGGCTAGTCGAGGGACGACAGCGGAGGGTGTGGCTGCGACGGTGACGGCCTGACCAAACCATCCCTACCCCGGCCCCTTCAGTATCTTGAACACGCCATTGGCCATGACGATGCAGCGGCCATCCACCGTCACCTCCGTGCTCATGAAGATCAGGCTGCGGGTCGAGCGCACCACGCGGGGGCGGGAAATGAGGACGTCGCCGATCTGGCCGGCCTCGACGAAATGGGTGTCGAGCTGCACCGTTGCCAGGTAATCCTTGCCGGAGACGTAGCGGGCGGTCATGCCGCAGGTTCGATCGGCAAAGGTCATCATCACGCCGCCCTGGACCATGCCGCGGCGGTTGTGATGCTTGTCTTCGGTGGCGAGTGCGAACTCGTGATGCCCGTCGACCTTGCGTTCCCACAAGGGGCCGATCAGGTGCAGGAAGCCCGTGGTCTCCAGGATGCTCCAGCCGTCCGATTTCAGCCTTGCGGCGGCCTTGTTGGTCATGTCGTCGTCCATTCCTGTGCGGGCCTTGCGAGCTCATTTCATCGAGGCCGGACGTAGTGTAGTCAAGCATCATGAGACCGTTCGACGATGCCACAAGACGGAATATCGCGGCTGCCTGCGCGGCCTTCGCGCGCCTGCCGGAGGACGGCGCGCCGGCGGCATTGAAGCGTGCCGCGGTGGCTGTCGCGCTGACCGCGAGCGACGGCGACGACACGGCGCTACTGCTCACGTTGCGTGCATCGCATCTGCGCGCGCATGGCGGTCAATGGGCGCTGCCGGGCGGCCGCTGCGACCCTGGCGAAACACCGGTCGAAGCCGCACTCCGCGAGATCGACGAGGAGCTTGGCCTTCGCCTCACGAATGCGGATGTGCTCGGCACGCTCGACGATTATCCGACGCGTTCCGGCTATCTGATCACGCCGGTCGTGGTGTGGGCTCCCGATACCGCCGCGATCAAGCCGAACCTGGACGAGGTCGCGTCCGTCCATCGTATCGCGCTCGCCACGATCGAGCGCGAGGACGCTTTCGACTTCGTCGCAATTCCCGAGAGCAGCCGTCGCGTGATTCGCTTCCATCACCAGATGAGCCTGATCCACGCCCCGACCGCGGCGCTGATCTACCAGTTCCGCGAGGTGCTCGCGGGTCGGCAGACCCGCGTCACAGACTTGGAACAACCGGTGTTTGCCTGGAAGTGACGATGGTAAACGGCGCGTTAACGCAACGGTTACCCGATGCCTGCTAAGAGAGCTGCATGCATCATTCCTTTCGAAAGCCCAAGGCATTGGTTCCCCTTGCGCTGGTTCAGCTCGCGCTTGTCCTGAGCTCGCCCGCCGCGCGCGCCGAGGCCGACGTGCTGCCGCCGGCCGTCCGCAATGCCAACGCCCAGCTGCTGTCACAGTTTTTCGCGCAAGGTGGCGCCTCGCCGGCCGTGCTCGAATATCGCCGCAAGCTCGCGGAGTACCAGGCCGCGCGCGCAGCCTTCGACGCTGAGGCCGGCGCCTATTGGAGCCAGATCTACGAGAAGCGGAAGACGCGCAACGCCAAGCGGCGCAGCGGGCAGCAGATCACGCTCGACGATTACGTTCTCGAGCATCCGCCGCTCTATAACGGGCCGAAGAAGCCGGTGAATCCCGAGCCGGAGGAAACGCCGGAGCGGCCCCGGAAACCGATTCCGGTGACCGCCGATTTTCTGCGCGCGGCGCAGGAGCTTTACCGGTTCACGCCGCAACGGCCGACCAGCGAGGTCGAGTTCAAGCGCGCCTATGCCCGCTACGCCCTCGCATCCGGGCTGACGCGCGAGCAGGCGGTGCGGGTCTACGCGTTCGAGACCGGCGGCACCGGCACTCACGACGTGCAGGCCGGCATCGAGCATGGCGGCAAGCGCGCGATCTCGACCGCGATGGGCTACAACCAGCTCCTCACCACCAACAGCGTCGAGCTGCTGGCCGAGCAGGGCCATGAGCTCATTCGCGCGCTCTCCGAGAAGGTCACGCGGACCCCGGGGCCGGCGCGCCATGCGCTGGAGCACAAGCTCGCCGTGCTCAAGAAAATGGTGGCGCACGCGAAGTCAGTGCCCGACACCTGGTCGGAGCACGAGAAGATGGGCAGGACTCCCCAAGGCTGGGCCATGCATGCGATGGTCCTCGACATCGACATCGGGCCGATGCTGCAGACCCACAAGCTGCTGACCTCTGTGCTGTTCGCGCGCGCCAAGGGCCACTCCCGCCCGCTCTCCGCGGCCGAGCTCGAGATGATGAACCTCACCGGCGACGGCACGGGCCTCGACATGGTGACGATGCCGCAGGCGATGCGCGAGCAGGTGCCGACCTCGAATTTTTTCCAGCGCGGCGGCTATGAGCGAAACCCGGTCGCGATCCGCCACAATACGGTGGCCAAGCTGCTGGCCGTGACGGACCAGCGGATGGATGCGAACAGCAGCAAAGCCGGGGCGAGGGAGCTGGCGGCGGCGTTTTAGCCCTGTGCCCGCCAAGCTCCGCTGTCATGCCCCGGCCTTGACCGGGGCATCCAGTGGGCCGCGGAGTCTCGATTGAGGCCCACTCGCCGTCGCCTTACTGATCCGGGCCGAACTTGAACTTGCCGTCGCCCTCGAGATACGGGCCACTGCGCATGTAGAGCTGGCCGTTCTGGCCGATGAAGAACAGCGTGCCTTTCGGCACCTTCTTGGCGCCCTTCAGCAACTCGCCGGCGTTGCTGGTGCCCATCTTGTAGGAATAGGTCTTGCCGTCCCTGTCATAGGCATAGCCCATGTCGGGCCTGAGCTCCCACGGTGTCGCCGTCTGCGCGAATGCCGGCGCGGCGAACGCGCCGAGCATCGGCAAGAGCGCACCCGAAACGCGTGCAAATGTGCTGGTTGAAAATGCCATGATCGATCCTCCCCGTCCTTGGGGCGTCCGGCCCTGAACAAATCACGAACGACATGTCCGGGTCAATTTGCGAAAGCGCCGCAGCGCATCACGACTTGCCCAGCAGCTTGTGATTTTCCCTTCGGCCCCTCGCGACTATGTTCCGCTTTCCGTCTAGAACGCAACTCGACAAGATTATCGGTAGGGATGATTCGGATGCGCCATGTGTTCAAGCTTTGCTGGGCTGCTTTGGTGTCGCTGACCGCGCTGGCGCCGGCGGCCCGGGCCGATGACTACCAGCTCAGTCACAACCAGCGCATCTCGTGCAGCCGCGGCCTTGCCCCGGGCAAGCTGAACACGGCGACCTGCAAATCCTACACCTATCTCTTCAACACCAGGACCTCGGAATATTTCCGTTGTCAGGTCTCGCTGGCGCTGACCCGCGACAACAAGGAGGTCATCAACGTCCAGACCGACGGCGGCTGCATCAAAAAGCCACGCATCTTCGAAACCGACGGCAAGTACGATTTCGACGCCACGGAGACCGAGCCGCCGAACACCAACTCGTTCTTCGGTCCCGGCGGCTATGCGGTCTGGGCCGCCGACGTCGGCGCGCAGAAGGTGCGCGGCTGCATCATCATCTCGTCCGGGCTCGGCTCCGACATCTCCAAGTGCCTGGACATGACCTTCCAGTAGGATCGTCGGCGACGGGGCAGCCTCGCCTCGATCCCTGCCCAGCAAACGGGAGAGGTGTTCCTCCGCTTCCTGCGCCACCTCGCCGCACCCCGCGGGTTCCCAAGGTCGAGCCGGATCGGCCCGTTGCCGCAGTCCTGTTTTGCCTTTTGGATGGGTTGACCCGCACCCCTGATGCGGCCAATTTCGCCGCCGGTTTGGGGAGTACAACAACCATGAAACGGACGATTTTCGGCGTGGCCGCGGCTATTGCTCTGGCGGCGTCGGCACCTTGCGCTCAGGCGCAATCCTTCATCAACGTGCTGACCGGCGGCACCTCGGGCGTCTACTATCCGCTCGGGGTCGCGATCGGGAAGATCTACGGCGAGAAGATTCCGAACGTGAAGACGCAGGTGCAGGCCACCAAGGCGTCGGTCGAGAACCTGATCCTGCTGCAGCAGGGCCGCGGCGAGCTGGCGTTCACGCTGGGCGACTCGCTGAAAGCCGCCTGGAACGGCGAGGAGGAGGCGGGCTTCAAGACCAAGCTCGACAAGCTGCGCACGATCGGCGCTATCTATCCGAACTATATCCAGATCGTCGCCACCGCCGAGAGCGGCATCAAGACGCTGGCCGACCTCAAGGGCAAGAGCCTGTCGGTCGGCGCGCCGAAGTCGGGAACGGAGCTGAACTCGCGCGCGATCCTCGGCGCCGCCGGCATGAGCTACAAGGATCTCGGCAAGGTCGAATATCTGCCGTTCGCCGAATCCGTCGATCTCATGAAGAACCGGCAGCTCAACGCCACGTTGCAATCAGCCGGGCTCGGCGTCGCCTCGCTGAAGGACCTGTCGACCTCCAGCCCGATCACGGTGGTGTCGGTGCCGAAGGAGACGGTGGACAAGATCGGCCCGCCCTTCGTTTCCGCGGTCATTCCGGCCAACACCTATAGCGGCCAGGACAAGGACGTGCCGACTGCGGCCGTGATCAATTATCTCGTCACGAACTCCGCCGTGTCCGACGATCTCGCCTACCAGATGACCAAGCTGGTCTACGAGTCGCTGCCCGAGCTCGTCAACGCGCATGCGGCGGGCAAGGAGATCAAGCTCGAGACGGCGGCCAATGGCAGCCCGGTTCCGCTGCATCCCGGTGCGATCCGCTATTACAAGGAAAAGGGGCTGATCAAGTAGCACAGGAGTCATGGCCGGGCTTGCCCCGGCCATCCATCCTCCAGGACTCATCTTTCGATCGATGCCCGGGTCAAGCCCGGGCATGACGATTTCAGGGCGCGGGAAATATGATATCGCAGGCACAGGCTACCGAGGCCCCCATCAAGGTCGAGTTTGACAATTTCGAGCATGGCTTCCCCGAAGGCTTTGGTCCGGGCAGGTGGGGCCAGCTCGCCTATTGGATCGGCATCGCCTTTGCGGTGTTCCAGCTCTATGTCGCCGCCTTCAACTATCTGCCGAGCCAGGTGGTGCGCGGCGTCCATGTCGGTTTCCTCGTTCTGCTCACCTTCGGCCTGATCGCAAACTTCACCGCGAGAAGCGATTTGGGCCGCGCGGCCGGCTGGGTGATCGGCGGCGCCGGCTTCTACTGCGGCCTCTATCAGTGGATCTTCTATGCCGACCTGATCGCGCGCGACGGCGATCCAACGCGGCTTGATCTCGTGGTCGGCACGCTGCTCGCGGTGCTGATCTTCGAGGGCACGCGGCGGCTGATGGGCGCGGCGCTGCCGCTGATGTGCGGGGCTTGCCTGGTCTACTGGTTCTTCGGCCAGTACCTGCCGTCGCCGCTCAATCACCGCGGCTACGATTTCGACCAGGTCATCACCCATCTGTCGTTCGGCACGGAAGGCTTCTACGGTGTGCCGATCTACGTCTCGGCCACGTACATCTTCCTGTTCATCCTGTTCGGCTCGTTCCTGGAACGCGCCGGCATGATCCAGCTCTTCACCGACGTCTCGCTCGGCCTGTTCGGCCGCACCCGCGGCGGACCTGCCAAGGTTGCGGTGTTCGCCTCGGGCATGATGGGCACGATCTCCGGTTCGGGTGTCGCCAACGTCGTCACCGTCGGCCAGTTCACGATTCCCTTGATGATCAGGTTCGGCTATCGCCGCGCCTTCGCCGCCGGCGTCGAGGCGACGGCCTCGATGGGCGGACAGATCATGCCGCCGGTGATGGGTGCGGTCGCCTTCATCATGGCGGAAACGCTTGGCGTTCAGTACTCGGAGATCGTGAAGGCGGCTGCGATCCCCGCAATGCTCTATTTTGCCTCGGCCTTCTGGATGGTGCATCTGGAGGCCGGCAAGCATGGCCTCGTCGGCATGAAGCGCTCGGAGATCCCGAGCGCCTGGAAGGCGCTGGTGGCGCGCTGGTATCTCGTGCTGCCGCTCGCCGCGCTCGTCTACATGCTGTTCGAGGGCTTCACGCCGCTCTATGCCGGCAGCATGGGCCTTGCGCTGACCGTGACGCTGATCCTCGGCACCGCCGTCACGACGGGCGCCTCCTCGAATGTGATCCGCTACATCTTCTGGATCGGGCTCGCGCTCGTCGTCGCCGCGCTGTCGCGCGACGGCCTCCAGATCGTGCCGGTTGCTACGGTCGTGGTCGGCCTGATCGTGATCACGGCGTTCGTCCGTGGAGGTTTTGCGGCGCTGCGCGCCTGCCGCGATGCGCTGGCCGAGAGTGCAAAATCGGCCATCACGGTCGGCATGGCCTGCGCCATCGTCGGCGTCATCATCGGCATGATGTCGCAGACCGGCGTCGGCACCATCTTCGGCGGCTGGGTGATCGGGCTCGGCGAGAAGAGCCTGTTCCTGGCGCTGGTCATGACCATGCTGCTGTCCATTCTGCTCGGCACCGGCATTCCGACCATCCCGACCTACATCATCACCGCCGCGCTTGCCGCGCCGGCGCTCGCGAAACTCGGCGTGCCCCTGATCGCGAGCCACATGTTCGCGTTCTATTACGGCATCATGGCCGACCTCTCGCCGCCGGTGGCGCTGGCCGCGCTCGCGGCCGCACCGATCGCCAAGGAGAATCCAGACAAGATCGGCTGGGAGGCGATGCGCATCGCGCTCGCCGGCTACGTCATCCCCTTCATCTTCGTCTATTCGCCCGCCCTGATGCTGCAGGCTGGCGATCCCATGGCGGCCAAGCTCGGCTTCTATGGCGCAGTGGCGCTGGCGAGCCTGAAGGCGCTGGTGGCGATCGGCTTGTTCGGCATGGTCGCGATCGGGTTCCTGTTCACACGGCTGACGCTGATCGAGCGCCTGGTCGCGCTCGGCGGGGCGTTCTGCCTGCTCGGCGAATTCCCCTTCAGCGACACTGCAGGCTTCGTGCTCGCCGCTGCGCTCGTGCTGTGGCAATGGCGGCAGCGTCCGTCGGCGCCCGTCGAGGCCGTGTGAGCCTCTGCCTCGCAACGGCAGGCTCCGTGAAGGCGCTGGCGATGTCCGCGTTCACGCTTGTATGGACGCATTCGATCGCAAAGGTCGATTGGCAGGAAGACTGGCGTGTCACGCCCGCCGGCCTCGAACTGGTGCAGGCCCGCGTCAAGGGCACCGGCCCCGGCATGGAGCCGCCGTCCGAGGCGCGGCTGGTCGACGGCTGGTTTCAATGGCGGCCGCAGCGTGCTCCGACGCCGGAGGTCGTGCTTGGCAATTCGGGCGCGGCGGGGGAGTGGCGGCTGTGCGTTGACGGACAATGCCGGACGCTTTCGGAGATTGTCGGCCATCCCATTGGTGCTAACGTCACCAAGATGAGCATCTGTAAAGAACCGTAGCCGGATGGAGCGCAGCGAAATCCGGGGGCGGCGGTCCCGGATTGCGCTGCGCTCCATCCGGGCTACAAGAAGAATAAGCAGGGAGACATACGATGGATCGGCTCAGGGGCAAGGTTGCGATGGTCGTGGGCGCCGGCTCGATCGGTCCGGGCTGGGGCAACGGCAAGGCGACCGCGGTGACCTTCGCGCGCGAGGGCGCGCAGGTGTTCTGCGTCGATCGCAACGGCGCGGCCGCCGAGGAGACCGCGAAGATCATCACCGACGAAGGCGGCAAGGCGATCCCGTTCACGGCCGACGTCTCGCGGCACGCCGAGATCGAGACGATGGTGGCAGAGTGCCTGAAGGCCTATGGCCGCATCGACGTGCTCGACAACAATGTCGGCATCGCCGAGATGGGCAGCGTGGTCGAGGTGAGCGAGGAGAGCTGGGACCGCGTCTTCAACGTCAACCTCAAGAGCGCCTATCTCGCCATGAAGCACGTCATCCCCGTCATGGTGAAGCAGGGCGGCGGCTCGATCATCAATATCTCCTCGATCGCCTCGATCCGCCACATGGGCATCTCCTACGTCACCTACGGCACCTCGAAGGCGGCCATGAACCAGATGACGCGCACCACCGCGATCGAGTTCGCGCGTCATCATGTCCGCGTCAACGCGATCCTGCCCGGCCTGATGAAGACGCCGATGGTGGAGCATTCCGCCGGCCTCGCCGCCAGCTACGCCAAGGGTGACGTCGAGGCGATGTGGCGTGCGCGCGACGCGCAGGTGCCGATGGGTCATATGGGCGATGCCTTCGACGTCGCCAACGCCGCGCTGTTCCTCGCCTCGGACGAGTCGAAATACGTGACGGGGATCGAACTCGTGGTCGACGGCGGGATCACGTGCAAGGCGGGAGCGTAACCACCGCCTCACCCTCTGCTGCCGAAAGCTATTGCGCCAGCGCCAGGATGCCGCCGGCAAAGGCGTGCCACACCGCCGTCTCGCTGATCGGCCAGTTCAGCACCTTCACTGCCAGCAATGCGAGCGTGCCGTAGATATAGACAGGATGCACGCGGCCCTCGGTGCGCCAGTCGCGGACCATGGCGACGACGAGCAGAAGCGAGGCGACCACGGCCGGCGCGATGGTGACCGGCACCGGCGGCGGGCCGGGCGGTCCCGGAGGCGCAAGGAAGGTCAGGAACCAGCGCGCGATCGCCGCGTCCAGGATCGAAACGGCGGCAAGCAGCATAAGCCGCCTGTGAATATCGGGCTTTCGCGTGTTCATGATCGCCAGCACGAACATCAGTGCGAAGAACGCGATCCCGCTCATCGGCACGATCGAGAAGGTGATGCCGGCGTCGGCCTGCCCGAGCGCGGCAGCGTTCTTCATCGAGCTGACCGAGGCAAGGAAGCCGAAGATCGTCATCGCGGTGGCGAGCGAGACACCGGCGATCCCGAGCGCGCGATGATTGACCACGCGGCCGGAAGCCACGAGCCAGGTCTGGAGCACGAAGTAGAGTGTCCAGGTGAAGAACAAGAATCCGTGAAAATGAATCACGGGGCTCGCGGAGAGCGCACCACGGGCGAGCGGCATCCAATAGGTCGGCGCGAAGCCAAGAAACGCAGTGGCCGCGCAGGCCAGGGACATGTTCAGATAAAAGTATCGTGCAGGCGACGCATCTCGCGCGCGGACACGACGGTCGTCGATCAGGGTCGTCATCTGGGGTGAGTCTGCGAGGGCGGGCTTTGGTTCAATCCGGCCGTTCACCGTATGGTGCCGTCCCGGATCGTTGCGCGCTGTTGCGTGCTTGCCGGACCGGCGAGAATCATCCCCCTGCGCTCAATTCTGCGCGATCGAGCTCCTCCTCCAGCCGGTGAAACGCGTCGTCGCCGATCACCTCGGTGGCGCGGAGATCGAAAATCGATCTGCGTGCGGCCTCGATGGCGCGGCGGCGCAGGTGATCCGCAGGCAGCTCGCCATTGGCGATGCCGCCGTTGGGATCGTTTTCGGCCTGCATCAGGATGGCGCGATATTCGAGCCGCAGGATTTCGGCCTCTTCCGACGGATCGCCTTCAATTGCATCGAGCGCGGCGCGATAGGCGACCGCGCGTCCGCGCGCGACCTCGATGCCGACCGGATCGTCGTCCTCGAGGCGGAAGGCGATGATCAGCGGCCGCAGCGTCAGGCCCTGGATCACCAGCGATCCCAGCACCACCGCAAACGCGATGAAGACGATGAAGTCGCGATAGGGGAAGCTCTCCGGCAGGGCAAAGGCTGCAGCGAGCGTGACGAGGCCGCGCATGCCGCACCAGGAGATGATCAGGCCGCCCTTGGCCGAGGCAATCTGCTTCGGATCCTTCGGACGATAGATCCCTTGAGCGACCAGCACACGCAGCGTCGTGCGATAGAATGTCACCCAGAACAGCCGGACCAGCACCACGGTGAGGAGGATCGAGGCGGCGGCCACGCAATATTCCCAGCGCACGTCCGCATCCAGCCGCGCCCAGATCGGCCGCATCTGCATGCCGATCAGCATGAAGGCGAGCACGTTGAGCACGAACACCATCGTTTCCCAGACCGCATAGGACGGCACGCGCAGCCGTGCCGGGATGCGCGCCGGCGCGGTCCGTGCAACCGTGATGGCATAGACCACGATCGTGAGGATGCCGGAGAGGCCGAGATGCTCGGCGGCGATCCAGACCATGAACGTGGTGGCGAACTGCACGATGATCGCGCTTGGCGCCTCCGTCACCCGCTCCATGAACAGCGGAATGATCCGGCCTGCGACGAGGCCCGCGATGACGCTGCCGACCAGCACCAGCGCCATGGTCGGCGCAACCTGGCCCCAGGTCAGATGCTCGGTGGCAACGGCGCCGACGGCAATGTGATAGATCAGGAGTGCGCTGGCATCGTTGAGCAGGCTCTCGCCCTCCAGTACCTTGACCATGCGATGGGGCAGCTTCACCTGGCTCAGGATCGCGACGGCAGCGGCTGCGTCCGGCGGGGCGACAATCGCGCCGAGCGCAACCGCGGCGGCCCAGGGTATGTCGGGCATCAGCCGGTGCGCGACGAAGGCGACGCCGGCCGTGGTCAGGCCGACCGCGGCGACGACCAGGGTCGAGACCGGAACCCAATTGTTTCGCAGATCGCGCAGCGAGGTGTCGTAAGCGGCGTCGAGCAGGACAGGTGCAACAAAAAGCGCCAAGGCCAGGCCGGGCTCCAGCGTCCAGGACGGGCTGGACGGCACAAATGCGATCAGCGCGCCGCCGATGGCGAGAAAGGTCGGGTAGGGGACCTTGATCCGTCGCGCCAGCGCCGATAAGCCAACGGCGCCGAGCAGAAGCGCGATGATCCATTCGAATGTCGACACGATGATCCCCGAACCCGATTTGAGCGGCGCCACAAGCTAGCACCAATCCGGCCGCATGATGGATGATGCGGCTGCAAGGCAAGAGCTCAAGGCAAGAACTCAAGGCTAGAGCTTACGCAAGACCTCAAGACAACTTTCCGATTTGAAACGAGCATGCGTTTTCTCAACCACTTGTTCGGCGCATGGCTGCTCTACGGCCTCTCGCTTGCGTCGGTCGATGCTGCGACCGGCGGCGAGCCGGTTGCGGTGGTGCAGGTCGATCTCGAGTCCTGCCTCGCGGCCACCGCGGCCGACGACCTGGACAAGGCAGCCACGGCCTGCGCCGCCGTGATCGACAATGAGAAGACGGCGAAGGCGGACCTGATCAAGGCCCTGATCGCGCGCGGCGCGCTCTATGCGCGGCACGACCAAGTCGACCGTGCCATCGCTGACGACAGCCGTGCTCTCCTGCTTGATCCGACCCTTGTGGATGTCTTCAACGCGCGGGGGGAACTCTGGCTCAAGAAGGGCGACAAGCCCAAGGCGGTGCAGGATTTCGGCGCCGCGCTCAGGATCGATCCGAACCACGAGAAGGCCAAGGCAAATCACAAGGCGATGGCACGCGAGCTCGAGCGGATCGGCGCGCAGATGGCGATCGCCGGCAAGCCCAGTTTCAATTGCGCGCGAGCACGCCGGGCGGTGGAAAAGGCGATCTGCGGCAATCGCGAACTCGCCGACCTCGATAGGGAGATCTTTGCATCGAACGCCCGCGTGATCCGCGAGGCGCGCAATGCCGGTGAAGCGAAGGCGCTCCAGCGCGAGCAGGATGAGTTCATCGCGCGCCGCAATGCCGATTTCGGCCGACCGGGATACGACCTGAAGAAGGCCATGCAGGAGCGGCTGCAACGGCTCAACGGCGTGGATGGGTATTGAGGTGTGCCGCCTCTCCTGCGGCTGGGCGACGGAGAGAGGCGCCGGTGCCCTGACAACCCCTCTTTGAACCCATCCATTGCCGGCAGCGACAATGGTGAGAACCCGATGTCATGGAGCTCTGTAACATGTGCGGCATTCGAGCCACCGCGCAAACGCATCCGCCTCGCAAAATCTCGCTTCGCGCCCTCTTCCTTGGCGCGGCAATGAGTCTTGTTCTCGCTCCGGCCGCTGCGAGCACCGAGTGCGTGCTGGGCAGCAAGGCTGACCCGGCCGAGCTGATCTCGGCATGCAGCGTCATCATCGACCAGGCCTCAAATCCGACCACTGATCGCAGCGCGGCTCTCGTCGTCCGCGCCGAAGCCAACGCGCGCACCTCGGCTGGCCTCACGCGGGCGCTGCGCGATCTTGATCGCGCCATCGCGCTCGACGGCAAGAATGCAAAGGCCTGGCGCCTGCGCGGCGACATCTTGCGGGAGGCCGGCGGCGATCTCAATCGCGCTGCGGCGGATCTCACCAAGGCGATCGAGCTCGATCCCGAGGATGCGGAGGCTTATGAGACGCGCGGCGTCGTCTACACCAGTCAGCGCCGACTCGACCGGGCGCTGGCGGATTACGATCAGGCGATCAAGCTGAGGCCGGATGATGCGCAGGCCTGGTCCGACCGCGGCGTGGCCTATTATCTCGGCGGCGACAACGAGAAGGCGATCAGGAATTTCGATGAGGCGCTGCGGCTCGATCCCAGCCGCGCGCGAACCTACACCAATCGCGGCGCGGCCTATAAGAAGCTCGGCCAGCTCGACAAGGCAGTCGCCGACGACGGGGAGGCGATCAGGCTCGATCCGAAGGTGCCGGAATATTATGACAACCGCGGCCTGACCTATGCTGCGATGGGGGAGTACGACAAGGCGATCGCCGATTACGACCAGGCGATCCGGCGGGAGCAGCGCGCCAACTTCCTGACCAATCGCGGCGATTCCTACCAGTTCAAGGGCGAGCTCGGGGCTGCGCTGAGCGACTACGAGGCTGCGCTGAAACTCGATCCGAACTTCGCCAAGGCGTACAACAACCGCGCCGTGCTCTACAAGAAGATGGGGGAGCGCAAGAAGGCGCTGGCCGACTACGAGACGGCGCTCAAGCTGGACCCCGGCAACGAGAATGCCGCGAACGGCCGCCGCAGCATGATCGCCGAGATCGCCAAGTTCGGCGCGGCAACGCCAGGTCCGATACATGCGCGCTCGGCGGACGATAGCGGCCCGTCGTTCGATTGCGCCACGGCCAAACGCGAGGTCGAGAAGGCGATCTGTGCCGATCCGCAGCTGGGCGTGCTCGACCGCCAGATCGCCGAGACCTATGAACGTGTGCTGAGGACCTCGAAAGGACGTTCCGCGGGCGACCTGCGCAAGACCCAGCGCGCCTTCATCGCCACCCGCAACGCCAGCTTCGGCCGTCCCGGCTATGATCTGAAGAAGATCATGCAGGATCGCCTGCAGCGGCTGAACGCCGTGGGAAGCTGAGGGCCGATTCTTGTCCCTCGCCCCGTAAGAACCGGGAGAGGGAGATGACCCGTTCTTTCAGCTTGAACCGCGGCCCATTCCCGGGAAAATACCCGCCAAAGAAGCCGGCAATTGATCCTGATCATGGCGGGACGTTCGTCCGGTCGTCAGGTCAAGGCCAGCGAAAAAAGGGAATGGGAGCGCGGGAATGAACGTCCAGGGCGAGAGTCTCTATCACAAGGTCCACGCGCGTTCGCTGGCCGATCCCGAAGGATTCTGGTCCGAGGCGGCCAAGGAGATCGACTGGGTCGAGTCGCCGAAAAAAATCTTCGACCCCTCGCAAGGAACCTACGGCCGCTGGTTCGCCGGCGGTGTCGTCAACACCTGCTACAACGCGCTCGACCGCCATGTCGAACGCGGCCGCGCCGACCAGCTCGCGCTGATCCATGATTCGCCGCTGACCAATTCGGTCACAAAGCTCACCTACGCGGAGTTGCTGAACGAGGTGCAGGCGCTTGCCGCCATCATGCACGATTTTGGCGTCGCCAAGGGCGATCGAGTCATTCTGTATATGCCGATGGTGCCCGAGGCGGTGGTTGCGATGCTCGCCTGCGCGCGGATCGGCGCGGTGCACTCGGTGGTGTTCGGCGGCTTCGCCGCAAAGGAGCTTGCCACTCGCATCGACGACGCCCAGCCGAAGCTTATTCTCTCCGCGAGCTGCGGCATCGAGCCGGGCCGCATCGTGCAGTACAAGCCGTTGCTCGACGAGGCGATCAGGCTGGCCGGCAGCAAGCCGAAGGCCTGCATCGTGCTGCAACGTCCGCAGCTCACCTGCGATCTGACCGCAGGCCGGGACTATGATTGGGCGAGCCTGCGCCGAAAGGCGCTGAACGACGGCAAGAAGGCTCCCTGCGTTCCCGTTGCCGCCACCGATCCGCTCTACATCCTCTACACCTCGGGTACGACGGGCATTCCGAAAGGCGTCGTGCGCGACAATGGCGGGCACCTCGTTGCAGTGAAATGGTCGATGTTCAACCTCTATGGCGTCAAGCCGGGGGAAGTCTGGTGGTGCGGCTCCGACATCGGCTGGGTGGTCGGCCACAGCTACATCGTCTACGGGCCGCTGTTCCACGGCGCGACCACCATCATGTATGAGGGCAAGCCGGTTGGCACGCCCGATGCCGGCGCATTCTGGCGCGTCATCAGCGAGCACAAGGCCGTCGCCTTCTTCACGGCGCCGACCGCATTCCGCGCGATCCGGAAAGAGGATCCGGAAGGAAAATTCATCCGGCAATATGATCTCACCAAGTTCCGCACGCTGTTCCTCGCCGGCGAGCGCGCCGATCCGCCGACGGTGGAATGGGCGGAGCAGCAGCTGAAGGTGCCGGTGATCGACCATTGGTGGCAGACCGAGACCGGCTGGTGCATCGCCGGCAATCCGGTCGGGCTCGGCATGCTGCCGGTGAAGCACGGCTCGCCGACGGTGCCGATGCCGGGATACCAGGTCGACGTGGTCGATGAAGCGGCCAAGCCGGTAGGTCCCAACACCATGGGCTCGATCGTCATCAGGCTGCCGATGCCGCCGGGCTGCCTGCCGACGCTGTGGAATCAGGACGAGCGCTTCAAGGAGGCCTATCTCAGCGAATTTCCCGGCTATTACAAAACGTCCGATGCCGGCTACAAGGACGACGACGGCTATGTCTTCGTCATGGGCCGCACCGACGACATCATCAACGTCGCCGGGCATCGGCTCTCCACCGGCGGCATGGAGGAGATTCTGGCCTCGCATCCCGACGTCGCCGAATGCGCCGTGCTCGGCGTCAAGGACGCGATCAAGGGCGAGGTGCCCTGCGGCTTCCTCGTGCTCAAGGCCGGCGTGAAACGCGCGCCCGCCGAGATCGAGAAGGAGATCATCGCATTGGTGCGCGACAAGCTCGGCCCGGTCGCCGCCTTCAAGCTCGCCATCACCGTCGGTCGCCTGCCCAAGACGCGCTCCGGAAAGATCTTGCGCGGTACCATCAAGAAGATCGCCGACGGCGAGTCCTGGACCATGCCGGCGACGATCGAGGACCCCAAGGCGCTCGAGGAGATCGGGGAGGCCCTGAAGGGGCGGGTGTGAGTTTGCTCTTCCGTCATGCCCGGGCTTGACCCGGGCATCCATCAATGAGCAAGCAATTGCCTTGATTTCGATGGATTGCCGGGCCAAGCCCGGCAATGATGAATGAGACGGGACGACCAATGTCAGCCAAGCTCGCGCAGTATGGGGCAATCTCCCTGCTAGCCCTCGCACTCGCTGCCTGCTCCGCGCGCTACCAGACGCCGGTGGCGGTGGGCGGCGACGACGATGACGCGGTCTGCCAGGGCCGGGGCTATGCGCAAGGTTCGCCGGAATACGTGGCCTGCCGGAAGGATCGGGACGTCCAGCGCAATGCCGCCGTCGCCCGCGCCGACCGCCGCCAGCGCGATCTCGGCGAATACATGCTGAACAATCCCGTGCGGCCGTGATGTGAGCCGCGGCACTATGGTGCTGCGCCACGCGCCCATTCGTCAGGCTTTCCGTGACACAATTGCAACGCCGCGGCCAAATCGTGGCGCGCTTGTCCTGATTTGATCGGCGTCAAATCCTTCACGCCCCCCTTTCTGCTCTGACGCTCGTGTCGCGCGACGATGCGCGAGAGATGGCTGAAGGGGATTGAAATGCATAGAACGACGAGAAACCTGGCGCGGCTCGCCACAATTGGCGCGATGCTCGTGGGCACTCTTGCCTCGGCGCAGGCTGCCGATCTGCCGGTCTACAAGAAGGCGCCGCCGCCGGTGGAGGCGTTCAATCCGTGGATGATCCGCCTGCGCGCGCTGGGCGTGTTGCCCGATGGCGGCGGCAGCAGCGTCACCGTGGCGGGCGTGCCTTCGCTCTCGTCACCCAATTCCGGCCTCTCGATCAGCGATCAGGTCGTCCCCGAGCTCGACATCAGCTATTTCTTCACCAAGAACATCGCGGCCGAGCTGATCCTGGGTGTGACCCGGCATTCGATCAGCGGCACCGGCTCGCTGGCGAACCTGCCGATCGGCAAGACCACGCTGCTGCCGCCAACGCTGACGCTGCAATATCACTTCGACAATTTCGGCGCGTTCAAGCCCTATATCGGTGCGGGCGTGAACTACACCGTGTTCTTCAACAATTCCGCCGCGAATGTGCCTGCCGCAATCGCCGGTCCCCCCGCGATCGTCGCCACCACCACCAACCTGCACGTCAGCAACGCCTGGGGCGGCGCCGTCCAGTTCGGCTTCGATTACATGATCGACCGGCACTGGGGTCTCAACGTCGACGTCAAGAAGCTCTGGCTGCGTCCGAACTACAGCGCGACCGTCAGCGGGTTGCCGGTCACCGGCACCGCGCACATCGATCCGTGGCTGGTCGGCGCGGGCGTGACGTACAAGTTCTGACGTGACGCCCGAACCAGGGCGCACAAACAAAAACGCGGCTGGTGTCCCTGCCGCGTTTTTTCTTTGCCTTCGATGCGAATGAAGAGGAGCCTTACTCCTCCTCGTCTTCGTGCTTCTTGCCGCCGAGCGTCTTCAGCTTGGCGAACACGGCGTCCACGTTGAGGTCGTCGCTGGACTTCTCCGCGGGCTCGTACTCGTCCTTGCGGGTGGTCTCGGAGGCCGGCAGCAGGGTGGCGCCGCCATAGGCCGCGTCGATCGGCTTTTCCTTGGCGGCGCGCTGCACCTCGAAATCGAGCTCGATCTGCGAGCAGAGGCCGAGCGTGACCGGATCGATCGGGGTCAACGCCGACGTGTTCCAATGGGTACGGTCGCGCACGCTGGCGATCGTGCTCTTGGTGGTGCCGACCAGGCGCATGATCTGGGCGTCCTTGAGCTCGGGGTGGTTGCGCAGCAGCCAGAGGATGGCGCTCGGGCGCTCGTGGCGGCGCGACACCGGGGTGTAGCGCGGTCCCTTGCGCTTGGGCTGGGGCGGCAGCACCACCTTGCTCTCCTGGAGGCGGAGCCGGTAGTCCGGGTTCTTCTCACCCTTCTCGATCTCCTCGCGGGTCAATTGGCCGTTGGAGAGGGGATCCATGCCCTTGATGCCCTGGGCCGCGTCGCCGTCGGCGATCGCGCGCACCTCGAGGGGATGCATCTTGGTGAAATCGGCGACCTGGTCGAAGGTCAGCGCGGTGTTGTCGAGCAGCCAGACGGCGGTCGCCTTGGGCATCAGAGGTGCGTTGCTCATGGCAAATCTCCTTTGTGCTTCGCCCACCCCTCTGGAGGCGAAACCGGTAGTCATCAACGATGACAGGGAATTCGCGTTATATAAGCCGGGAGGGGGTAGCCACGCAATGGTTCCGCTATAGATAGTGCCTTGACACCGCCCGAAAGGGGGCCCAATTCCCTTTGAACCGCTGTAAGGTTCAAGCCGACAGTTTTAAGCCCCAATCCATCCATCGACCGCCCCCTGCCACAAGGCGAAACGGGCGATTCGGTCACGAGATCGCTCAATGTCAGCCAAACCAGACCTCAAGATCGTGCTTTGTTCTCCCCGCGGCTTCTGTGCCGGGGTGGTCCGGGCGATCGACACCGTGGAGCGGGCGCTCGATAAATACGGCGCCCCCGTCTATGTTCGCCACGAGATTGTGCACAACAAGTATGTCGTCGACGGGTTGAAGAAGAAGGGCGCCATCTTCGTCGAGGAGCTGGCAGAGATCCCGGAAAACACCAGCGCTCCCGTGGTGTTCTCGGCGCACGGCGTGCCCAAATCGGTTCCGGCCGACGCCCAGTCCCGCAACCTGTTCTCGCTGGATGCGACCTGCCCGCTGGTGACGAAGGTGCACCGCGAGGCCGCGATCCATTTCAAGCGGGGTCGCGAGATCTTCCTGATCGGCCACTCCCATCATCCCGAGGTGGTCGGCACGCTCGGCCAATTGCCGCCCGGCGCCGTTACCCTGATCGAGACCGCCGAGGACGCCAAGACCATCACGCCGAAGGACCCCAACAACCTCGCCTTCGTGACCCAGACCACGCTCTCGATCGACGACACCGCGGAGATCGTCGCGCTGCTCAAGGAGCGCTTCCCGAACATCAACGGGCCGCACAAGGAAGACATCTGCTATGCGACCACCAACCGCCAGCTCGCGGTGAAGAAGGTGGCGCCTGTGGTGGACGCGCTGATCGTGGTCGGCGCGCCCAACTCGTCGAACTCGCAGCGCCTGCGCGAAGTCGCCGAGCGAGAGGGCTGCAAGATCGCGGTGCTGGCGCAGCGCGCAACCGACCTCGACTGGAGCAGGTTCGAGAACATCAAGAGCCTCGGCATCACCGCGGGCGCGTCGGCGCCGGAAGTCATCGTCGAGGAGATCATGGACGCCTTCGCCGAGCGCTTCACGCTGCATGTGGAGACGGTCTCGGCCGCGGAAGAAAACGAGTTCTTCCCGCTTCCGCGCCAGGTGCGCCCCGAAGCCGCCGCCGAGTGATCGTTCATGGCGGTCTACACCGACGTCGCCGCCGACGAGCTTGCGGATTTCCTGAAACAGTACGATCTCGGCGAATTGCTCTCCTACAAGGGCATCGCCGAGGGCGTCGAGAATTCCAACTTCCTGCTGCACACCGGCAAGGGATCATTCATCCTCACGCTCTACGAGAAGCGCGTGGCGAAGAACGATCTGCCGTTCTTCCTGGCGCTGATGACGCATCTTGCCGAGCACGGCGTCAATTGCCCGCTGCCCGTGAAGGGACGCGACGGCGAGGCGCTGCGCGAGCTCGCAGGCCGGCCCGCCGCGATCATCACCTTTCTCGAAGGCGTCTGGCCGCGCAAGCCGAATGCGGCGCATTGCGCCGGCGTCGGCGAGGGGCTGGCAAGGATGCATCTGGCCGGCGCCAGTTTTGCAATCCGGCGCGCCAATGCGCTCTCGGTTTCCGGCTGGCGGCCGCTGTTCGATGCGGCTTCGAACCGCGCCGACGAGGTGCAGCCGGGCCTGCGCGACTTTCTTGCCGCCGAGCTCGATCATCTCTCGAGCGGGATCTGGCCCACCGATCTGCCGGAAGGCGTCATCCACGCAGATCTCTTCAACGACAATGTCTTCTTTCTCGGCGACAAGCTCTCGGGGATCATCGACTTCACCTTCGCCTGCAACGACATGCTGGCTTATGACGTCGCCATCTGCCTCAACGCCTGGTGCTTCGAGCCGGATCATTCCTTCAACGTCACCAAGGCGCGCGCCTTCCTCAACGCCTATGGCCGCGTGCGAAAGCTCACCTCGGCGGAAGAGGCGGCGCTGCCGCTGCTGGCGCGCGGCGCCGCGATCCGTTTCCTGCTGACGCGGCTGGTCGACTGGCTCAACGTGCCGCCGGGCGCGCTGGTCAAGCCAAAGGATCCTCTGGAATATGTCCGCAAATTGCGCTTCCACCAGAGCGTGGCGAGCGCACGCGACTATGGGCTGATGCCATCGGGGCTGCTGGCGTGAGCGAGCGTCCCAATGTCACGATCTATACCGATGGCGCCTGCTCGGGAAATCCCGGCCCGGGCGGCTGGGGCGCGATCCTGAAGTTCGGCGACAAGGAAAAGGAGCTGAACGGCGGCGAGCGGCATACCACCAACAACCAGATGGAACTGATGGCGGCGATCTCCGCGCTCGAAGCGCTGAAGAAGCCGTGCACGGTCGATCTCTACACCGACAGCCAGTATGTCCGACAAGGCATCACGGGCTGGATCTTCGGCTGGAAGCGCAACGGCTGGCGCACCGCCGACAAGAAGCCGGTGAAGAATGTCGAGCTGTGGCAGCGCCTGGATGCCGCGCTGAAGCAGCACGAAGTCCGCTGGCACTGGGTCAAGGGCCATGCCGGCCACCCCGAGAACGAGCGGGCCGACCAGCTCGCCCGCGACGGCATAGCCATGGCGCGGTTGCAGCAGCGGGTGACGGAGTAGGTGTCATTCCGGGGCTCGCCCTGCGCGCGCCCCGGAATGACCAGAGTCTTACAGCTGCCCCAGCAGCGTATCCCCGCCGGAGACCTCGACCTTGCCGGGCATCGCCTCGAGGTTCAGCTTCTTGACCACGCCGTCCTCGACCAGCATCGAATAGCGCTTGGAGCGGATACCGAGGCCGTTGGCGGAGGCGTCGAGCTCCATGCCGATCGCCTTGGTGAAGTCGGCATTGCCGTCGGCGAGGAAGACGGCCTCGTCGCGCTGGTCGGTGTCGCGCTTCCAGGCGTTCATGACGAAGGCGTCGTTGACGGAGACGATGGCGATGGTGTCGATGCCCTTGTCCTTCATCGCATAGGCGTTGAGGAAGATGCTCGGCAGATGCATCTTGTGGCAGGTGCCGGTGTAGGCGCCGGGCACCGCGAACAGCGCCACCTTCTTGCCCTTGAAGATATCGTCGGTGGTCTTCACCTGGGGACCTTCCGCCGTCATCACGCGGAATTTCGCCTCGGGCAGCTTGTCGCCAATCTGGATCGCCATCGTCACTCTCCCTGGAAATCGGTCCCGCGTTTTAGACCTTGAAGCGGGCCTGCACAATATTGCCTGCCGCGGAAGCAGCAAGGGGCGCCCCGGCGTTCACGGTCAGGTCAGCCGGCAAAGCCGCCTCCGTCCAGGAAAGCCTGTTCGTCCGGCAAAGTCTCGCGGCCAAGAATGCTGTTGCGGTGGGGAAAGCGGCCGAAGCGGCGGATGATATCCGCGTGGTCCCGGGCGTATTTCAGGCTCTCGGCGTCGCCGGCGCGTTCGAAGAGCGCAACGCAGTGCTCCTGGTCCGCCAGGTGCTCGGAATGCATGAAAGGCATGTAGAGGAATTCGAGCAGGGCCGGCTCGATCCTGCGATCGGCGCCCCGTTCGATGGCGCGACGGGCAACGTCGCGCGCCAGCGCATCGCTGGCAAAGGCTTGGGGCGTGCCGCGGAACATGTTGCGCGGAAACTGATCGAGCAGAATGACGAGTGCCAGCGCCCCATCGTCGCTCGCCTCCCAGGCCGCCAGTTCCCCGGCGGCCGCCTTGTGCCAGAGCGCGAGAAAGCGGCGCCTGATTTCCGCGTCGAAAGCCTCATCGCGCGCGTACCAACGCTCGCGGCCGGCCTCGCGCCAGAACGCGAGAATGCCGGCCGGGCCAACGTCGTCCGGGTCGGTCATGGACCGGAGGGCAGACTTACGCCGCCTCCGCCTTCTTCTCGTCGCGGAGCTGCCGGCGCAGGATCTTGCCGACGTTGGTTTTCGGCAGGTCGTTGCGGAATTCGATGTGCTTGGGCACCTTGTAGCCGGTGAGCTGCTCGTGACAGAACTTGATCACCGCCTCGGCAGTGAGGTTCGGGTCCTTCTTCACCACGAAGGCCTTCACCGCCTCACCCGACTTGGAATCAGGGATGCCGATGACGGCGCATTCGAGCACGCCCGGATGGCTCGCGATCACTTCCTCGATCTCGTTCGGATAGACGTTGAAGCCGGAGACCAGGATCATGTCCTTCTTGCGGTCCACGATCTTGGTGTAGCCCCGCTCGTCCATGATGCCGATGTCGCCGGTGCGGAAATAGCCGTCCGCCGTCATGACCTTGGCGGTCTCGTCGGGCCTGTTCCAGTAGCCCGACATCACCTGCGGACCCTTGGCGCAGATCTCGCCGGGCTGACCGAGCGGGACTTCGTTGCCATCATCGTCGCGGATCGAGATCCAGGTCGAGGGCACGGGAATGCCGATCGATCCCGAAAACTCGGTCGCGGTCGCGGGATTGCAGGTCAGGGTCGGCGAGGTCTCCGACAGGCCGTAGCCTTCGGCGATGAAGCAACCGGTGATCGCCTTCCACTGGTCAGCGACGGGGCGCTGCACCGCCATGCCGCCGCCGTTGGAGATCTTGAGCTTGGTGAAATCGAGCTTCTTGAAATCGGGGTGCTGCATCAGCCCGTTGTAGAGCGTGTTCACGGCCGGGAAGCTGTTGACCTGGTATTTCGCCAGCTCCTTGATGAATCCGGGAATGTCGCGCGGGTTGGGGATCAGGAGATTGCAGCCGCCGGCGCGTACCGCGAGCAGGTAGCAGGCCGTGAGCGCGAAGATGTGATAGAGCGGCAGCGCGCACACGACCATGAGCTGATCGACATGCGGCGGCGCCGCGAGCGCCGGCTGGAGCCAGGCGTCGTTCTGCAAGACGTTGGCGACGATGTTGCGGTGGAGCAGGGTGGCGCCCTTGGAGAGGCCGGTGGTGCCGCCGGTATATTGCAGGAAGGCGACGTCGCCCGGCGACAGCTTCGGCTTGTTGAAGGTCATGCCGCGGCCGGCCGAGACCGCGTCATTGAAGGACACGGAGCCAGGCAGCGACCAAGCCGGTACCATCTTCTTGATGCGGCGGACGACGAGGTTGACGATCACGCCCTTGAAGCCGAGCAGGTCGCCCATGCTGGCGACGATGACGTGCTTGACCTGCGTCTTCGCGATCACCTGCTCGACCGTGTGCGCGAAGTTCTCCAGCACGATAATGGCTTCGGCGCCCGAATCCTTGAGCTGGTGCTCGAGCTCGCGCGGGGTGTAAAGCGGGTTGACGTTCACGACAGCATATCCGGCGCGCAGCACGGCAGCGGTCGCGACCGGGTATTGCAGGACGTTCGGCATCATGATCGCGACGCGGGCGCCGCGCTGGAGTCCACGGCCCTGCAGGTAGGCAGCGAGCGCAACCGACATCTGGTCGAGGTCGCGATAGCTGATCGACTTGTCCATGCAGATGAATGCCTTGCGGTCGGCGAACTTGGTGAAGCTCTCCTCCAGCAGGTCGACCAGCGATGCATATTGGGTCGGCTCGATATCGGCAGGCACGCCGGGCGGATATTGTTTGAGCCAGATGCGCTCCATGGAAGACTCCCCTCATTGACCAGAGCCCGTTGTGTCTCGGGCTTGCCTCATTGCCGCCAGTATCCAGCCTGCCGGAACGGGTGGCAAGCCGTTGTGGCTTAGGGCAAAGGTCGGGGCGTCGCTACTGGAATCGTCACAAACCGTAGCTGCGCGGGTGCGAGGCAGCCTGCGGTTTTTATTTCTGGGCGGCGTTAACTGTTGTTGGCCGGCTTGGCGGCAGCGGCGGGCTTCGTCGCGGCCTTGGGCTTGGCAGGCTTCGCCGCCTGATCGCTCGCCGCAGGCTTCTCGGCGGGCTTCGCCGCCGCATCCTGCTTGGTTGCGGCATGCTTGGGCGCTGCCGGCTTGGCTGCGGCCTTGGTGTCACCCTTGGTGTCACCCTTGGCGCCGCTCTTCGCTTCGGACTTGGCTTCAGATCTGGCTTCGGGCTTGAGCTTGGTATCCGGCTTCGTCGCCGCCGTCTTGGTGTCCTTGCCGGCGTCCTTGCCTCCGTCCTTGCCTCCATCCTTGGGCTTGTTGGCGACGCGCGACTTCTTGCCGCGTGGTTTCGACGCTGCCTGCTTGTCGGCGTCGGCCGCGACTGCGGCGATCAGCGCCGTGCCGGTGCGGGTCGGGCCCGTATAGACCAGCACGGGCTCGGTTGGCGTCGGGGCCGAGGCCATCAGCTCGGAGGCTCTCATCAGCGGCGGCTGCAGACCTGCCGTGAAGAACGTGACCTGGGCCTCGCCGCCGGTGGCCGAGGCCGATCCGGGCGCTCCGCCATTGGCGGCAATCAGTGCACCGTCGTCGTCGCTGGCCGGCCGCTTGCGGTGCGGACCGCACATCTCGTCGCGCAGGTTCGGTGGCGTGGCGTCGACGGGCACGAGATTGTCGACGGTGCCGAGCGAGGGCCTCAGCCAGGTGAGATTGTCCTGAGTGAAGCCGCGCTCCAGCAGCTGCGCAGCCTTCACGGCGCGCGCGGTGCCGGAACTGGCGCCGAGCACCACCGCGATCAGCCGGCGCCCGTTGCGCGTCGCTGATGCCACGAGATTATATCCGGAGGCGCAGATGAACCCGGTCTTGAAACCGTCGGCGCCGGGATAGCGGCCGATCAGCTTGTTGAAATTGCCGGTGACGCGCTTGCCGAAGCGGATTGCCGGGATGTGCACGAAGTATTCGTATTCCGGAAGATCCCGCAGGAACGCGCGCGCCAGAATGCCGAGATCGCGCGCCGACGTGATCTGGCCGTCGGCGGGCAGGCCGTTCGGATTGACGTAGCTCGTCTGCGTCATGCCGAGCTTCCGGGCGGTGTCGTTCATGATCGCGGAGAAGCCGTCGACCGAGCCGCCGACGCCTTCGGCGAGGACCACGGCCATGTCGTTCGCAGACTTGACCATCATCATCTTCAGCGCGTTGTCGACCGTGACCTGCGTTCCCGGCGGGAAGCCCATCTTCGAGGGCGATTGCGAGGCTGCAACCGGCGACACCGTGAGCAGCGAGTCCAGCGTGAGCCTGCCGTCCTTGACCGCCCTCAAGGTCACGTAGGCGGTCATGATCTTGGTGACGGAAGCGGGGTACCAGGGAATGGTCGCGTTGTCCGCTTGCAACACCTTGCCGCTGTCTGCCTCGATCAGCAGCAGCGCTTCGGCACTTGCCGCGCGCGGCGCGAGCAATGCGGTACATGCGATGCCCGCGGCGAACAGGTTGAACAGCGATCTGCGAAGCAGCGGGCGAAGGGCGTGCACTATCCGATTTCCGGTCCTTGGAGATCCGCCCGGGGGGCGGGTCTCGTGATCTGATGTTCGGTTTTGAGATCCAGCGCCGCCGCTTGCGGCGTCGCAAACCTATACCGCCTGATGCGTCGAGAATAGGGGGATTGGTGCGGTATTCCGCGATGAAATAGGCCGAATTTCGACGATGCTGTGAGGGCTTGCTAGGGTGATTCGGAAGCCGTCGCAGCAGTCTCGGCCGCCGTCACGCCGGCCCGTGTGCTCTCCTGCACCATGAACTGGGCCCTGGCGAGCGCGGCGAAATGGCCGCCTTTGGCCACGAGTTCATCGAAAGTTCCATTTTCGATCACGCGTCCGTTCTCGAACACCAGAATGCGGGTCGCATTGCGGATGGTCGAAAGACGGTGGGCGATCACGAAGGTGGTGCGGCCCTTCATCACTTCGTCGAGAGCGGCATTCACCTTGGTTTCGGTGACGGCGTCGAGCGCGCTGGTGGCTTCATCCAGGATCAGGATCGGCGGATCCTTCAGCAGCGCCCGGGCGATGGACAGGCGCTGGCGCTCGCCACCGGAAAGCATACGGCCGCGCTCGCCGGCATTGGTCTCGAAGCCGCCGCTGCGCTCGATGAATTCGAGCGCCTGGGCGCGCTCCGCCGCCTTGCGCATCTCGGCCTCGGTCGCGTCCGGCTTGCCGACGCGCAGATTCTCCGCGATCGAGCGGTTGAACAGCAACGCTTCCTGGAACACGACGCCGATGTTTCGCCGCAGCGAGGTCAGCGTGACGCCGCGCACATCCATGCCGTCGACCTTGATGACGCCGGACTGAGGGTCGAAGGCGCGATGCAACAGCGCAATGGCGGTCGACTTGCCGGCGCCGGTCGGACCGACCAGCGCAATGGTCTGGCCGGGCAGCGCGGTGAAAGTGAGGTCCTCGATCGCCGGCCGCTTGCCGTCGTAGGAGAACGTGACGTCGTTGAACTCGACGAGGCCCGACAGCCTGCCGGCGTCGATTGCATCCGGCCGGTCGTGCACCGCGGGCACCGCGTCGAGCACATTGAAGAATTCGCGCAGGCGCGGAGCTTCCATGAACACGCTGTTGATGAAGCTGACGACCTGCTCGAGCTTCTGGATCAGCATCGTCGCGAAGCTCACGAACATCACGATCTCGCCGACCGACGTCAATCCCCGGTCGTGCAGCGCGATGCCGAACGTGAAGATCGCGAGCACCGTGATGGTGGTGGAGGCGCGCGTGATCACCGTGACCAGCGCCCACCACGACAGCACCGGCATCTGCGCGGCCAGCAGCTCGTCGGCGACGGAACGCAGCCCCTTCACCTCGGACTCGACGCGCACGAAACTCTGCACCAGCGCGACGTTGCCGAGTGCGTCCGAGGCGCGCGCGGAGAGCTCGCTGTAGCGTTCCTCGACCTCCATCTGCATGCCGAAGGTCTTGCGCACCACGAAAGTGGTGAGCGCAGTGAAGACGATGCAGAGCACGAACAGCAGAATCGCGAGCCGCCAGTTCAGGTAGAGCGACAGCGGCAGCAGGACCACGACCGAGAGGATTGCGGCAAAGTGCTCGCGGAAGAACCCGAGCCAGAGCCGCCACAGCGCATCCGTGCCGTTGAGCATGACCTTCATCAGCCGTCCGGAATGGGTGCCGGAATGGAAGGTCAGGGGCAGTTGCAGGATGTGCTCGAAATAGTCAGTCAGCACGGCCTGGCGCTGGCGGTGCGAGAGCCGGTCGGCTTGCCAGGCAACGAGCGCGCTGCAGGCGATGGTGAAGAGTCCGAACGCGACCCAGGCGGCCAGGAAGGGCCAGGCCGAGTTGGAGCCCGCCACGGTCTTGCCCGAGAGCACGTCGACGATCCGGCCGAACAGCACCGGCTCGGCGAATTGCGACCCTGCGAGCAGGAGATTGGCGACCGCGAGCAGCCAGCCCAGCCGTGCCTCGCTGCCGAGCAATTCGAGAACGCGGGTGTAGAGACGGAGGATGGACATTCGGGCGAGGGACTCGGCGGCGACGGGGCCCACATTCTAAGCAGGGAACGCCCCGAGATACAGCGCCAGCTTCGGTTTGGCTCAGTTGATCGTCCGCTCCGCCGCCGGCGGCAGGTATTGATCGTCGAAGATATCGCCCGCCGCGGGCCGCTTGCGGAACTTGAAGTCCTGCGCGATCTGATCGATCGAGCTCTCCAGGCGCGCCGGCTCGACGCCGCCGAGGCCGTTGCGTCTGACTTCCTCGGTCAGGATGTTGTCGACGAGGACCGCGCGCAGGCGCTCCAGCTCGAGGTTGCGGTCGCCGCCGTCGATGCGGCTCGCCGCCTCCTCCGCCGCACGTTCCGGCTCCCTGACGGTGGCGCTGACGCCAGCCATCAAGGCACGGACGAAGCCCTTCACGGCGGCCGGCTTTGCTGCGGCGAAAACGGGATTGACCGCCACGGCAAAGCCATAGGCCTCGCAGCCATAGTCCGCAAAGCGCAGCACGACGAGATCGGCTCCGGGGACGCCGCGATCGCGCAGGTTCACCGCCGAGAGATAACTCAAGCCGGCGACAGCATCGACCTGTCCCGCGGACAGGATCGGCTCGCGCACCGCCGCACTGATCTTGTGGAATTTGACGCGCGATGCCTTGATGCCGTTCTGTTGCGCCAGCGCCGGCCATAGCCGCATTGACAGATCCCCATCGGCAACGCCCACGGTCTTGCCGTCGAGATCGGGCAGCACCTGGATGCCGCGGCTCCTGCGCGCGATGATCGCGTAAGGCGTGCGGTTGAACAGCGCGAACACCGCCTTGACCGGCGCGGCGTCTTGCTTGTCTCGAAAGCGGATCAGCTCATTGATGTCGACGAGCGCAAGCTCGCTGTCGCCCTTGGCAACGCGCGCGAGCGCTTCCTGCGATCCGCTTGCGCTGTTGAAGGACACGTTGAGACGCTCGGCGCCGAACCTGCCGTCCTTCGCCGCCAGGAAGAACGGCGCCATGCTCGCGTCCGGCGCCCGGTCGAAGGTGAAGTGGATCGCAACGGAGGGCGTGGTGGCCTCGGCCGCGCTGAGATCGCTTGCAATCAGTGCTGCAAGCGAGATCGAAAGAGCGAGGAGGCCGTGAAGGGCGGTCTTGAGTCCTGACATCAGTTGCGCCGGTCCCGCATTGTTGTGATTTCGTGACGCTTGCAGCGCCGGCCGGCGACGACCGTGCGCGCGCCAACATGAACGGCGGATGAGCGGCGTTGCGGCATCGTTACGCAACCCCGTTCAGCTTCTGTTGGGGTCGGGGAACCCAATTTGGGTGGTGCGGGTTTGAAAGACATGAGCCTGTCTAGAGGCACCCATTCAGCCCCAAGGAGGGTCCGGAACATGTTCGACAGATTTTCGAAGCTTGCCGGCCGCAAGGCCATTCTCGCAACCGCTGCCGTGCTGGCGCTGAGCACCGTCGCCCCCACCGCGTCGTTTGCGGGCGGTCGCCATTGGCATGGCGGGGGTGGCGCTGCTCTTGCTGGCGCGGCCATTGCCGGCGCCGTCGGCACCGGCCTTGCGATCGCCGCCACTCGGAACGCCTACGCCTACGATGCTCCCTATTATGGCGGCCCGGTCTACTACGCCGACGGTCCCGTCTACTACGGCGGCGACTCCTATATTGGCCCGCGCCCGTTCCATCGTTGCGGCGGCCCCTACCAGTCTGCGCGGGGCGGCCAAGGCTACATTTCGACCTGCTACTGAGCGGCGGGCGACGGGGACCTGCCCCGAACAAGAGGCCGTCGCGCTTGCCGCGCCGGCCCGTTTTCCGCTTTTCTTGTCGTGCGTTAACACGCCCGCCATTTGTTTAGAGTAGTTTCGAGTACCATGAGTGATTCGCTTGAGCGGCTATATCTGGCTGTGCTCGCGGCCAGAGACCTTGATCCGGCAACGTCGCGCACGGCGCGGCTGTTTCAGCGCGGGCCGTCCAAAATGGCGAAGAAGCTGGCCGAAGAGGCCATCGAAGTCGTCATCGACGCGGTCAATGGCGACAGCGAGGCCGTGATCCGGGAAAGCGCCGACTTGCTCTACAATCTCACGGTGCTGTGGGCCTCGGCCGGGGTACGTCCCGAGGACGTCTGGCGCGAGATGACCCGGCGCGAAGACCTGCTCGGCATTGCCGAGAAGCTGCCGAAATCACCGATGAAGCTGCCCAAAGTCGCGTCACCACGTGTTGCTGCCAGGCGGCCAATTGTCGCGCTCGAGGGCCGCGGCGCGCGCAAGCGCCACTAGAATCCTCATCATTCGCCTCAATCCTGGCATGGACAAATCCGTCCCATGGTGCTTCATCGCGGCGCCATGCTGAAACGTATCTACGACTGGTGTATCGACGCCGCCCACAAGCCCTACGCGCTCTGGATCATGGGCATCGTGTCCTTTGCCGAAAGCTCCTTCTTTCCGGTCCCGCCGGATGTGATGCTCATTCCGATGTCCCTGGCGCGTCCGCAGCGCGCCTGGCTCTATGCCGCGGTCTGCACCGTCACCTCGGTGCTCGGCGGCATCGTCGGCTATGCCATCGGCGCGCTGCTGTTCGACTCGGTCGGCCAATGGCTGATCCAGGTCTACGGCCTCGCCGACAAGGTCGACGCCTTCCGCGCCTCCTATGCGGAATGGGGCGCGGTGATCATCCTGCTCAAGGGGCTGACGCCGATCCCGTACAAGCTCGTCACCATCACCTCGGGCTTCGCCGGCTACAACATCATCCTGTTCATCCTGTGCTCGATCGTCGCGCGCGGCGGACGCTTCTTCGTGGTCGCGATCCTGCTCAACCGCTATGGCGATTGGATCCGGGTCAGGATCGAACGGCATCTCGGATTGTGGGTTGCGCTGGGCGCCATCGTGCTGGTGCTCGGCTTCGTCATTGCCATCAAGCTGATCTAGAGCCGCGGCGCTTTGCCGCCGCGCCGGCTTCGGCTACGGTTGCCATCATGATGGTTCGATCCGGCAATCCGGCCGTGTGGTTCGGAACGTTGATGTCAGCGGCGCTGCTGCTCCTGCTCGGCGGCGGGACGGGGCAGACGCAATCCGCCCCGCCTGCGCTCGGGATCCAGGGGCAGGATATTCGGGCCGCGCCAGCGCCGTCGTCCCCTGCGCCATCCGTGTCACCGGCGCCTGGGGAAAATTCCGGGTTGATCAATGAAATGGGCAAGCTGTTCGAGAAGCTGCCCTCGATCCTGCCGCCGATCAAAAGCCCGAGCGAGACCATGAACGATCTGTCGCGGCTGGCCAAGCCCTCGACCATGGTGTCGGGCCGCATCGCCTGCCCGGCCTCCTCGAACGGAGCGCCCGACTGCAAGCAGGCGGCCGACCAGCTCTGCCAGAGCAAGGGCTACAAGGAAGGCAAGAGCCTGAATGCCGATTCCGCCGA
Source organism: Bradyrhizobium sp. in8p8 (assembly GCF_000426845.1). Classification (GTDB taxonomy): domain Bacteria; phylum Pseudomonadota; class Alphaproteobacteria; order Rhizobiales; family Xanthobacteraceae; genus Bradyrhizobium; species Bradyrhizobium japonicum_C. Next base: position 340,698 of record NZ_AUGD01000004.1, read on the forward strand.
AAAATGCTCGGCCAAGGTCCTGATTCCGGGACGGCCGCGCAAGCCGGACGATTGCCGTACCGACACGTTCGTGACCAGCGCGCTGTGCCTGAACTGACGTGGGCCTTGCGCGTAAGCAACAAGGAGCGCCCATGAGCCGGACGGAGCAGGACTTCCTCGGACAGCGTGAGATCGCCGACGACATCTACTACGGCGTCCAGACCATCCGGGGTAAGGAGAACTTCCACATCACCGGCATTCCGATGAACCAGGAGCCTTACTTCGTGAAGGCGCTTGGCTACGTCAAGAAGGCCGCCGCCATGGCCAATCGCGATCTCGGCGCGATCGATGCCAAGGTCGCGGACGCCATCATCCTCGGCTGTGACCGCGTTATCGCCGGGGACATGATGGACCAGTTCGTCACGGACTTCATCCAGGGCGGCGCCGGCACCTCCACCAACATGAACGCCAATGAGGTGATCGCCAATCTCGCGCTGGAATCGCTCGGCTTTGCCAAGGGCGACTACCAGCACGTCAGCCCCAACGATCACGTCAATTACGGCCAGTCGACCAACGACACCTATCCGACGGCCTTTCGCCTGGCGTTGATCCTGCGGCTCGAGAGCTACATGACGGCGTTGCGCCAGCTCCAGGAGGCCTTCTTCGCCAAGGGCCGCGAATTCGACCGCGTGCTGAAGATGGGCCGCACGCATCTGCAGGATGCGGTGCCGATGTCGCTCGGCGCGGAGTTCAGGGGCTGGGGCACCACCATCGGCGAGGAGGTCGAGCGCATCTCGGAAGCGCGTGCTCTGCTGCGCGAGATCAATCTCGGCGCCACGGCGATCGGCACCTCCGTGACCGCGGCCGTCGGCTATCCCCAGCTGGCGGTCCGGCACCTCGGTGAGCTCACCGGCGTAGACTTCGTGCTTGCCGGCGATCTGGTCGAAGCGACCTCCGACACCGGGGCCTATGTGCAGCTGTCCGGCGTCCTCAAGCGCACGGCCAGCAAGCTGACGAAGATCTGCAACGACATCCGCCTGCTCGCTTCGGGTCCCCGCGCCGGCTTCAACGAGATCAACCTGCCTCAGCTGCAGCCCGGCTCCTCGATCATGCCCGGCAAGGTCAATCCCGTCATCCCCGAGGTCGTGAACCAGACCAGCTTCCTCGTCATCGGTCTCGACACGACGGTGACGCTTGCGGCCTCGGCAGGCCAGCTCCAGCTCAACGTGATGGAGCCGGTGATATCGTTCGCGCTGTTCTTCTCGATCCGCACCATGGAGCGCGCGGTGAACAGCCTGCGCGAGAACTGCGTCGTCGGCATCACCGCCAACGAGGAGCACACCCGCAACATCGTGCTGAACTCGCTCGGCATCGTCACGGTGCTGAAGCCGCTGCTCGGCTACAAGCTTTGCGCCGAGATCGCACGCGAGGGCTACAGAAGCGGCAAGTCGCTGCACCAGATCGTCGTGGTCGAGCGCAAGCTTTTGACCCAGGAGAAGTGGGACGAGATGTTCTCGTTCGAGCGGCTGATCAATCCGGATTTGATCGGGTAAGTGTTCGCAATCCGCCGCTCCCTCCACGTCATTGCGAGGAGCACTTGCGACGAAGCAATCCAGAATCTTTCCGCGGAGACAGTCTGGATTGCTTCGCTTCGCTCGCAATGACGGGGCCGAATTCCGCTGCTTGGAATTGCACCGGCCCCAACCCGCCGCGGCGTCAAAACGCAATACTTGACAGTGGAAAGATTGCCTTGTTGGTATGACGGCCAACCTTCGATTTCAGCGCCAAGAGAGGATCGCTCCGCAATGTCCATGCCTGCCTTGTTCAAGGGACGCCTGTCGATCCCGGTGATCGGCTCGCCGCTCTTCATCATCTCGGTGCCCGATCTGGTGATCGCGCAGTGCAAGGCGGGTGTGGTCGGTTCGTTTCCGGCGCTGAACGCACGGCCGCCGGAGCTGCTCGACGAGTGGCTGGCGCGGATCACCGAGGAGCTCGCGGCCTATGACCGCGCCCATCCCGACAGGCCGTCGGCGCCGTTCGCGGTCAACCAGATCGTGCACAAGTCGAACAACAGGCTCGACCACGACATGCAGCTCTGCGCCAAGTACAAGGTGCCGATGATCATCTCGTCGCTGGGGGCGCGCGAGGAGCTGAACCAGGCCGTGCACGGCTGGGGCGGCATCGTCTTCCACGACGTGATCAATCAGAAATTCGCGCACAAGGCGATCGAGAAGGGCGCCGACGGCCTGATCCTGGTGGCAGCCGGCGCGGGCGGCCATGCCGGCACCATCTCGCCGCTGGCCTTCGTTGCCGAGACACGAAGGTGGTTCGACGGACCGATCGCGCTGTCGGGCGCCATCGGCAACGGCAAGGCGATCCGCGCCGCACGCATCCTGGGGGCCGACTTCGCCTATATCGGCTCGGCCTTCATCGCGACCAAGGAAGCCAACGCGGTCGAAAAGTACAAGGAGATGATCGCAGGCTCGAGCGCCGACGATATCGTCTATTCCAACCTGTTCACCGGCGTGCACGGCAACTACCTCAAGCCCTCGATCGTCGCGGCCGGCATGGATCCCGACAATCTGCCGACCTCCGACCCCTCCAAGATGAATTTCGGCACCGACGCCTCCGGCGAGCGCGCCAAGCCGAAGGCCTGGAAGGAGATCTGGGGCTCGGGCCAGGGCATCGGCAGCATCGACAAGGTCGTGCCGGCGGCCGAGCTGATCGCGCGTTTCAAGAAGGAGTATGACGAAGCGATCGATCCGCCGTTGTGATCGCTTCGAGATCGCGCTCGCCATGCCCGCCATTTACCGCGTCGACGGCAATAGCGTCCTCACCAGCCCGGAGGCCGCGGGCCCGTGGGACCGCCGCATGCAGCACGGCTCGGCACCGTCGGCACTGGTGACGTGGGCGGCGGAGCGCATCCCTGCACCGGCGCCAATGGATGTCGCGCGCGTGACAATCGATCTGATGCGCCCGGTGCCGGTGGCGCCGCTGACGATTGAAAGCGAGGTCCTGCGCGAGGGCCGCAAGATCCAGCTCTGCGAGATCAAGCTGCTGGCCGAGGGCGTGCAGGTGGTCGGGGCCACCGTGCTAAAGATCAGACGCCAGACGCAGGCGCTGCCGGACGAGGTCAAGGATCTGCCCGTCACGCTGCCGTCACCAGAGGATTCGCTGGTCGAGGACGGGCATGGCGCGACCAGCCCGTTCGCCGGCATGGTCTCGATGCGCGCCGCGCTCGGCCGATTCGGCAAGGCCGGCCCCGGCGCGATCTGGTTTCGCCTCGACCATCCGCTGGTCGAAGGCGAGGCTGTATCCCAGGCGATGCGCGCCGTGGTCGCCGCCGACTTTTCCAACGGCACCGCTTCAACGCTCGACTTTCGCGCCTGGACCTACATCAACGCCGATCTCACCGTGAGCCTGTCGCGCCAGCCAGTGGGCGAATGGATCCTGCTCGACGGTGAATCCTGGATTGGTCCGGACGGAGCGGGCCTCGCGATGTCGCGGCTTGCGGACCGGCAGGGCTATTTCGGCCGCGCGATGCAGAGCCTCGTCATCGAGAAACGGTGATGGTGGGCGACATGGCCGCCGGGAGCCGATTTGAACGGCAGACTTCCGCCGCCGCGGAAGGGATGCTCGCCATCCTGCCTGTTCACATTCCGTAGAAGATCTTGATCCCCCACAGCACCACGATGATAGCCGTGATCAAGGTGATCGCGGCGACTGCACTTTCCAGGGAAGCGACTCTCATCTCACTCTCCGCTTCCCAGCCCCATCAGCGGTCTAGGTGATTCCCTGATTCGCCGGCAATTGCGTGGGCCGCACCGCCACCCACTCCGTTGCGCGTTGTGGTGTCTGGGCCACAACGACACCGTAGAATTCCGGGTTTTATCCCACCATCCGGTCCCGCCCGCTCCAGAAGCCCGCGCGCAGCACCTTCTTGTCGACTTTGCCGACGCCGGTCATCGGCAGCTGCTTGACGAACTGTATCTGCTTCGGCGCATGCGCCGAGCCTTTCCGCGTCTTCACCAGGTTGATCAGCTCATCCGGATCGGGCCTTGCGCCTTCACGCGGCACGACGATGGCGGTGACGGCCTCGCCCCATTTCTCGTCGGGGATACCGACCACTGCGACCATGGCGACGTCGGCATGTTGCGACAGCACGTCCTCGACCTCGCGCGGGAAGATGTTGAAGCCGCCGGTGACGATCATGTCCTTCTTGCGGTCCAGGATGAACATGTAGCCGCGCTCGTCCCTGCGCGCGATGTCGCCGGTATGGACCCAGCCATTCTTCAGCGTCTCGGCGGTGATATCCGGGCGCTTCCAGTACTCCGCCATGACGTGCGGTGCGCGCACGCAGATCTCGCCGGCCTCGCCCGTTTTCACTTCCTCGTCCTTATCGTCGAGGATCTTGACTTCGCATGCCGCGATGGGGAAGCCGCAGGACAGGAACAACTCCGGCTGCTTGGGATCGTGGTCGGCCTTGCGCAGCACCGAGACCGGGTAGCATTCGGTCTGGCCGTAGAGCTGCGAGAACACCGGTCCGATCCGCTCGATGCCTTCGAGAAGCCGGCTCGGCGACATCGCGGAAGCGCCATAGAGCACGAGCTCGAGCGAGGAGAGGTCGGTCCTGCCCAGCGCCGGCTGATCGAGCAGCACATAGATCATGGTCGGAACGAACAGCGTGAAGTTGATGCGTTCGCGCGCGATCGTGGCCAGCACGGCTTCGGGATCGAAACCTTTCAGCATGTGCACGGTGCCGCCGCGCATCAGGGTCGGCAGCACCTTCGTGCCGGCGACGTGGCTGATCGGCGCGACAGTAAGATAGCGCGCAGCCTCGGGGATCTCGAAGTCGGCCAGGATCGCGCCGGCGGCGCCGGCGTTCTCGCGGTGATAGCGCAGCGCGCCCTTGGATTTGCCTGTGGTGCCGCCGGTATAGTTCAGTGTGGCGAGATCGTCGGGGCCGGCGAGGCACAGCGGGCTCGCATGTCCGGCATCTTCGATCGCGGCCAGCAGATCGGCGCCGTAGCCGGCCGGTCCCATGGTGAAGACCGCCTTCAGCCGGGCCGCCCTCGCAGCGAGCTCGCCGCCGCGATCGCGGAAGGCGGCGGCGTCGACCACCAGCATCTCGGCCTCGGAATCCTCGAGCTGAAACAGCTGGTCCTCCAGCGATCCCAGCGGATGCAGCCAGGTGATGCAGAGCCGGGCCAATTGCGCCGCGACACCGGCGCACCAGGTGTCGGCGCGGTTCGCGGTCAGGAAGGCGACACGCGCGCCGGGCTGCAAGCCGAGCCGCATGAACACGCCCTGGATCCGCCCGATCAGGTCGATGGTGCCCTGATAGCTCAGTGATCCCCCAGGCCAGGCGAACGCGATACGATCCGGATAGCGCGACAGCGCCCGTAGCGTCTGCGCACAAGCTGGAGGGGATGCGTGGAGCCGATCAGACATATGTTTCCTCGTTGCTTTGTCACCGGCTTCTGGCGTGCCAATGTTGCTGATGACGCTAGCACAGAGACTGCGGGAGGAAACGACAAAGCCCGCGCAGGGAGGCATGCATGCCATCGGATCGACTGCACCGCTTCGGCGATCGTCTCGCCCTGCCTCTGATCGCGGCGCCGATGTTTCTGGTGTCGGGCGTCGAGCTCATGGCCGCATGTTGCCGCAATGGGGTGACCGGCAGTTTTCCCACCGCGAATTGCCGTAACACGGAACAACTCGATGAATGGCTCGCCGGGATCGCGGCGCGGTTGCGGCAGCACGAAGATCAAACCGGCCGGAAGGCCGCACCGCTCTGTCCGAACCTGATCGTGCACCGCTCCAATACGCGCCTGGAGCAGGATCTCGCGGTGCTGCTGCGGCACCAGCCGGAGATCGTCATCACCTCGGTCGGCTCGCCCGCGCCGGTGCTGAAGCCGCTGCATGACGCGGGCGCACTGGTGCTCGCGGATGTCGCTTCGATACGCCACGCCGAACGCGCGGCCGAAGCTGGTGCCGACGGGCTGGTGCTGCTGAGTGCCGGCGCCGGCGGCCAGACCGGCTGGCTTAATCCATTCGCCTTCGTCCGCGCGGTGCGCGCATTCTACGACGGCATCATCGTGATGGCGGGCGGCATCAGCGATGGCCATGCGCTGCACGCCGCGGAGGTGCTTGGCTGCGATCTCGCCTATATGGGCACGAAGTTCATCGCGACGCGCGAGAGCATGGCGGATGACCGTTACAAGCGGATGCTGGTCGAGAGTAGCGCCGACGACATCCTGCTCACCACCGCGTTCACGGGCTTGCAGACCAGCATGCTGAGGCCGTCGATCGTCGCCGCCGGGCTTGATCCGGACGATCTGCCGGCGCGCGGTGCGATCGACATCGCCAAGGACATCGACGTTGCCGCACGCGAGAACCGGCCAAAGCGCTGGCGTGACATCTGGAGCGCCGGGCACTCCGTATCGGGGGTGACGGATGTGCTCGCGGTCGACGATCTCATCGGGCGGACGCTCGCCGAGTATCGTGACGCGCGCGGCGGCAGGTGATCCTGTCAGTGGGATGGCCGAGCCAAGCCCGGTATGAGGATATGGCAAGCTCAGCGCCGAGATCACGTTAGTCCCGCGCTCTTCCGCTCCCCTCATTTAACGGCGGATTAACCATCGCCCGCCAAGAATCCCTCTTACGGCCGCCAATCGGGACGAGAGGGACAGGCGATGGACTTCGATTATCTCAACAGCAAGACGTCCGCGACGATGGACGAAATCCGCATCCGCGTTGCTCACGCCCTGGCCCGGCACCCGCTCTGCCGCAACGTCCGTTTCGACATCGTCAGCGTCCCTCGCACCCGCAGGGGCGGCAACTGGACGGTGACGCTGCAATCGGTCGAGCCGCGTGCGGTCTGGGAGGCCTCCGAGATCGTCGCCGACATCCAGGACGCCTACGAGCTGGCGGCCGCCGCCTGATTGACTGAGTTTTCCGGCCGATGTCGCCGCAGTCCGCGCGATTGCCGCCGCAACGGCACGGTTAAGCCTTAATTACCGCCCAGTTTCCGGGCACTGATCACGTGGACTTGAAGCTGGGCGCGGAGAGACGTTTGTCCAAAGCCATCACCATCGTCGTGCTGACCTGTTTCCTGGTTCTCGGCGCCGCCACAACCGCCATTCTCGGTCGCGACAGTGTTCCAAGCGTCAGCGCCGAGATGATCGCCCAGACGCCCCCGGCCAAGCCGCCTGCGACCAACCGCGCCGCCAAGGCCGATCGTCTGATTCCGACGCTTGCGCTGGCTTCGGCCGCGATTGAGCCGGTCCAGGTGGCCGCCGACAAGCTTTCGCAGGCGCCCGTGCTGGCCGAGCCGCTCCGCCAGGCCTTTGCGGCGGCTACGCCCTCCGATTTCCCGATGCCGAAGCGGAGCGCTCACGAAGCGCCCGCCGTGACGGAGGTTCCTGCCGTCGAAGTTCCGGCCAAGCCGAAGGCTGTCGCCAAGCCGCAGCCGCAGAAGTCCTATTCACTGCTGTCCGACGTGCAGATCGCGGGCATCAGGGATCGCCTGAGACTGTCGTCGTCGCAGGAATATTACTGGCCTTCCGTCGAGACCGCGCTGCGCAACGTCGCCCGCAAGATCCAGGCGAACAAGTTGTCGAATCCGAATGCGCCGCCCAGCGCGCAGATCGATCCGAATTGCGACGAGGTGCAGCAGTTGAAATCGGCCGCGATGCCGCTGCTGTTCCAGCTCCGTGACGACCAGAAGGAAGAAGTGCGCAAGCTCGCCCGCCTTATCGGGCTCGAGAAGGTCGCGCAGCAAATCTGATCCGTGCGGTTCCTCTTCGAGGAGCCGCAGCCCATCAGGAACATCTGGCAATCCCCACGCGTTGCCCGCTCCAAAGAGGGAGTGGATGAATGCGCGCCTCGACAGCCTATTTTGTCGGTGCCGGAACCATCGTCGCGGCCATCGCCATTGGTTTTGGCGGCGGTATCGTTGCCGGCAACATCATGAATCCGGTCGCGCCCAAGCAGGGCCCGGACACAAGCAAGATGGCGCAGCGTACGGAGGCTGCCGGCCCGCCGGCGGCACCGGATGCTCCCTCTGAGCGCGTGAACTATCTCACCGGCTCGCAAGCCTTCGGCGCGATGATTGCCACGCCGGCGCAGGCCGAAGCAAAACCCGAGCCCGCAAAGCCTGATACGCAATCTACCCAGGCGAATGACGGACCGCCGGCGGCGCAGCCCTCGCAAGCGGCCGCAGTCGAGCCGCCCAAGGCGGCGCCGCCATCGGCACCGCAGGCGGCAAGGCCTGCCGAGCAGCAGGCTTCGACCGAGCCGTCATCGTCGTCGTCGAATAATGCCTATGCCAGGGCAAGGGATTCCGATGTGAAGCGCGCGGCGAGCGAGCGGCGCCGAGCCGAGCGCCGGGAGCGCTGGACCGAGCGCCGACATTATCACGAGTCCCGCGAGCCGCGCGGCAGCCGCGGCCGCACCGATTGGGACGACGTGGCCCGCAACATCCGCGAAGATTCGGATGCGCGCGACTACGCCGACCGGCCGCGCAGCGGCTTTCCGCAGGTTCGGTTGTTCGGGCCCGACGACGATTAGCGCCTAGCCCAGGATCGCCGCGGCTGCGCATTCCGCAATCAGGATCGTCGGCGTCTGGATGTTGCCTGAGATCATGATCGGGATCACCGAGGCGTCGGCGATATGCAGGCCGTCGATGCCGCGCACCTGCAATCGCCTGGGATCGACGACGGCCAGATCATCGATGCCCATGCGGCAGGTCGAGGCAGCGTGATAGAGCGTCGTGCAATGGCCGCGGATGTAATCGGCAATCTCGCCATCGTTGATCGCTTCTGCACTCGGTGTGACCTCGCACTCGATCATCTTCCTGAGCGGCGACTGCGCGGCGATGCGACGGTTGATGCGTACGCCTTCGACCATGGTTGCGATATCGCTTCCGCTTGGGTCCGATGCGAAATAGCCGGGATCGATTGCGGGGTCTTCGATAGGGTCGGCCGAGCGCAGCGTGATCCGGCCGCGGCTCTTCGGCCGCTGCAAGGTCGCATGCAGGGTGATGCCCGGCTTGGACGAAGGAAAGCGGACATAGTCGCGGTGCGGGCTGATCGCGCCATAGAGCTGGAGATCGGGCTCGACATCGGGGCGGCTGCGCACATGGGCGCCGGCGGCGACCCAGGGCGAGGTGCGCGGGCCGCTGCGGTGCGCCTGCCATTCCGCAAGGCTCGTCGCGAGACTCTCCTCGGTCCAGGCTCCGATGCCGATTCTCTCCTTCGTGTAGAAGGTGATGGGAATGTTGATGTGATCCTGGAGATCCCTGCCGACGCCGGGCAAATCATGCACGACCTCGACGCCGGTTAGCTTCAATTCGTCAGCCGGGCCAACCCCTGACAGCAGGAGTTGTTGCGCCGAGCCGATGGCGCCGGAGGCGAGCACGATCTCGCCGGCGGCGAATGCGCTCTTCGGCTGCCCATTATCGAGATATGCGACGCCGATCGCGCGGCCGCGCTCGATGATGATGCGCGTGACGTGTGCGCTGGTCTTGAGGACGAGATTGGGACGCGCCAGCGCCGGGCGCAGATAGGCCTTGCCGGTGCCGAAACGCTCGCCGCCCCTGATGACGAACTGGAAAAAGCCGGCGCCCTCCTGCGTGACGCCGTTGAAATCGGGATTGTGCGGGAGCCCCGCGGCCTGCGCTGCCTCCAGCCATTTCAATTCGTTGGGATCGACGAACGGTACGTCGGCGACGTGCAGCGGCCCGCGGGTGCCGTGGAGAGGATCGTCGCCGAAGCGGGCGTTGTTCTCGAAGGCGATGAACTTCGGCAGCACGTCCTTCCAGGCCCAGCCTGCGCAGCCCGCCTGCGCCCATCCGTCGTAGTCCGACGGCAGGCCACGGATATAGATCATCGCGTTCATCGCGCCGGAGCCGCCGACCATCTTGCCGCGCGGCCAGAAGATTCGACGTCCCCGGCAGCCTGCTTGCGGCTCCGTGTGAAAGCCCCAATCGACCGCGGTATTGAACATCGTCGGCCAATCGGATGGAATGTCCGAGGCGGGCGGGGCGGCACGACCGGCCTCGAGCACCAGCACCTTCCGGCCCGGATCGGCCGACAACCGGTTGGCCAGCACACAGCCGGCCGAGCCGGCGCCCACGATGATCGTGTCGTACATTTGAAGAGCACTCCGCCCAGACATTGATGCCGCGGGCGCCTGCAAGATTCGTGCTTCAGGGGAGAGGATGCGCCGTCATTGCGCCGGTGTCACGTCATGCCCGCGCGCCGCAGGCCCTCGAGATAATGCGTGCGGTCCTCATCCCGCAGCATCGGCAACTCGCGCGTGATCCACTCAAGCGAGACCTCGGGCTGGGCGCGCCGCAGGTTTTCCAGGGCGGAAGCGGCGAGCGCGGGATCGCCGAGCATGCCGGCGGCCGCCGTCAGCACGCGGTGCGCGCCGACGAAATCTGCGCGCTGGCGCAGCGATTCCCGCGCCATCTGTGCGGCTCCCTCGTAGTCGCGGCCGACGAACCGGGCATAGGCCGCAACGCCGCAATAGATCGCCGCAAGCGGGTCGCGCGGGCTCAGCCGCAGCGCGCGGCGCGCGGCCGCATCGCCGTCCTGCCATCGGCCGGCGTAGCACAGCGTCACGCCGTGGAAGGCATGCGCCATTGCGAAGTTCGGATTGAGCCTCAAGGCCAACTCGAATTCTGCCAGCGCGTCGTCAAAGCGGCGGCGGAACAGATAGGTGTAAGCGAGGCCGTGATGGGCCCAGGCATCCTCGCGATCGGCCTCCACCGCCGCGAGCGCCGCGCGTTCGGCGACCGGGATGGTCGCCGCCATGTCGGCCCAGCCCATATGCGCGCCGAACATATGGCTGGTCGCGAGCAGGCCCAGCGCCTTGCCATAGGCGGGGTCGATCGCGACGGCCTGTTCCAGCAGTCGTTGCGCGGCGGCGTTGCCCTCGCGGGTGCTGCGCCAATAATGCGAGAGCGCCCGCATCACGAGGTCCCATGCATCCAGGCTGCCCGGCGGCTTCTGCTGGGCTCGGAAACTTTCGGCTGCGTAGAGCTGCGGCTCGATGGCAGCGACGATCGCCTCGGTGATCTCGTCCTGCACGGCGAAGATGTCGGCGAGCTCGCGATCGTAGCGTTCGGCCCAGAGATGGCTGCCGGTCGAGACGTCGTTGAGCTGGGCCGAAATGCGCACCCGCTCGCCGCTCCGCCGCACGCTGCCTTCGACCACGTAGCGAACGCCGAGCTCCCGCGCGACCTCCTGGATGTGCACGGCGCGGCCCTTGTAGACGAAGGAGGAGTTGCGCGCGACCACGAAGAACCATCGCAGCTTCGACAGCGCGGTGATGATGTCCTCGCTGATGCCGTCCGAGAAATAATCCTGCCCGGCCTCGCCGCTCATATTGGTGAATGGCAGCACGGCGATCGCGGGCCGCTCCGGCAGCGCGAAGGCTGCCTGGGGCTGGGCGATACGGACCGGTTCCGGCGCGACGGCGGCGGATTGTGTCTGGACGTCCCCGACGAAGCGAAAACCCTTGCGCGTGATGGTGCGGATCAGCGTCTGGCTCGCGCCATCATCGCCGATCGCCTTGCGCGCCGCGTTGATCCGGCTGGTCAGGGTGGATTCGGAGACGCTGCGCCCGTGCCAGATCTTGTCGATCAGTTCGTCCTTGCTGACGACCCGGTCGCGGTTCTGCATGAGGTGAACGACCAGGTCGAAAACCTGAGGCTCCACGGCAATGGGAACCTGCTCGCGGCTCAGCTCGCGCCGGTCAGTGTCGAGAAGGTGGTCCCGGAACAGAAACTGCACGTCGAAAACTCAGGCCTCATTGCGAAATAACGCGAATAACGCGAATAAAATGACAAAAGGAAATTTGGGTCGAAAATCGTGTGTCTGCCGAAGAGGCCCCTTGGTTCATCGAGATTGCGTGATGGCTGCCATGCCGTTTTCTGAGGGGAATACAACCGAAGCTCGAATGTTGCGCTCCGGGGCCGATGGCCGCGGTCCGTCCTGAAGGGGCGATGCGCAGTACAGGCCTCGGAGTCACCGAGAAAAAGGCTTGCGAGAACCATCGGACGGCACCGAACGTGTGATGAACCCTGAATGTCGGATTGCTCTGCCGAGCAACCTGCGTAAGCTGCCGCACACACAAGACTTCAACCACGAAGAAACGCCCATGCCAGCTTTCCCCGCCTCCACCACCGTGCTCGACTCCATGCTGTTTCGCGACGCCTTCGGCACGCCAGAGATGCGCGAGGTGTTCTCCGACGTCGCGACGGTCGCGCGCTATGCCGAAGTCGAGGTGGCGCTGGCGAGGGCGGAAGCGAGATGCGGCGTGATCCCACAGGAGGCGGCGGCAGCGATCGCGGCGCGGACCGACGTCGCCGCGTTCGATTTCGACCTGCTCAGGCAGGAGACCGATATCGTCGGCTATCCGATCCTTCCTTTGGTGCATCAGATGGTGAAGCAATGCGGCGAGGCCGGCCGCTACGTGCATTGGGGTGCCACCACGCAGGACATCATGGACACCGCCGTGGTGCTGCAGTTGCGCGCCGGGCTCGAGATCGTCGAACGCGACATCGGCGAGCTGCGCAGAATTCTCGCCGATCTGTCGAAGTGCCATCGCGACACGGCGATGGCAGGCCGAACCCATCTCCAGCAGGCGCTGCCGGTGACCTTCGGCTACAAGACCGCGATCTGGCTCGCGATGTTCGATCGCCACGCCGAGCGGCTGGCGCAGCTCAAGCCGCGCGTCCTGGTCGGTCAGTTCGCCGGCGCCGCCGGCACGCTGGCCTCGCTCGGCGACAAGGGCTTTGAGGTGCAGGAGGCGCTCTGCGCCGAGCTGAAGCTCGGCGTTCCCGCCTCGACCTGGCACGTCGCGCGCGACGGCTTTGCCGAGGCCGTGAACTTCCTCGCGCTGGTCACCGGCTCTCTCGGCAAGATCGCGCTCGACATCATGATCATGGCCTCGACCGAGTTCGCCGAGGTCTACGAGCCTTTCGTCAAGGGGCGCGGCGCCTCCTCGACCATGCCGCAGAAGCGCAACCCGATTTCGTCGGAACTGATGCTCGCGGCTTCCAAAGCGGTGCGCCAGCATGCCGGCCTGATGCTCGACGCCATGGTGCAGGATTTCGAGCGTGCCACAGGGCCGTGGCACGCCGAATGGATGGCGATCCCTGAAAGTTTCGTGCTGACCGCTGGCGCGCTGCACCAGGCGAAGTTTGCGCTCGCCGGTCTGATCGTGGACGAAGCGAAGATGAACGACAATCTCGCCATCAGCCGCGGCCTGATCGTGGCCGAAGCGGTCATGATGGGGCTCGCGCCGCAAATCGGCCGGCAGGAGGCGCATGACGTGGTCTATGACGCCTGCCGTCAGGCCAACGAGAAGGGAATGAGCCTTGCCGATGCGCTGTCAGCAGATTCGCGCATCTCAAGCCGCATCAATCGCGCCACAATCGAGGCGCTGACTTCACCGAAAAATTACCTCGGCCTCGCGCCTGCCATGGTCGATCGGGTGCTGAAATCGGCAACGCGTTGAAAACCAAATGCGTGAAACCGCGTATCTTTCATGTGCCGCATGGCGCTCGCATACTTGTGTCTGGCGGTGCTAGACTTAGATTGACTGAGAGAGTTCGGCAGAGGGTCCGGCATGACTGATCAACGCAATACCTCCACTCCCATCGATCCCGTGAAGCTCGACCGTCTGGCCGAGGTGGCGGTGAAGGTGGGCCTGGGCTTGCGGCCGGGACAGGATCTGCTTCTGACGGCGCCCGCGGTCGCGCTGCCGCTGGTGCGACGGATCGCCGTGCATGCCTACAAGGCCGGCGCAGGTCTCGTGACGCCGATCCTGTCGGACGAGGAGATGACGCTGGCGCGCTATCGTCACGGCCACGACGACAGTTTCGATCGTGCCGCCGGCTGGCTTTATGAGGGCATGGCCAAGGCATTCTCCGAGAACACCGCGCGGCTCGCGATCGTCGGCGACAACCCCATGCTGCTGTCGGGCGAGGATCCGTCCAAAGTGGCGCGCGCCAGCAAGGCAAATTCGATGGCCTATCAGCCCGCGCTGGAGAAGATCGTCAATTTCGACACCAACTGGAACATCATCGCCTATCCAAGCCCGTCCTGGGCGAGGTTGGTATTCCCTGATGATCCTGAGGACGTGGCGGTCGGCAAGCTTGCGGATGCGATTTTCGCAGCGTCCCGTGTCGATCACGAGGACGCGATGGGCAATTGGGCGAGCCACAATGCGGTGCTGCGCGAGCGCACCAATTGGCTCAACGGCCAGCGCTTCCGCGCGCTGCAATATTCGGGTCCCGGCACCGACCTCACCATCGGACTTGCCGACGGTCACGAATGGGAAGGCGGTGCCTCGCTCTCCAAGAACGGCATCAGCTGCAACGCCAATATCCCGACCGAAGAGGTCTTCACCACGCCGCATTGCCGCCGCGTCTACGGCCATGTCGTGAGCTCGAAGCCGCTGTCCTACCAGGGCACGCTGATCGACAACATCGCCGTGCGCTTCGAGGACGGCAAGATCGTCGACGCAAAGGCCTCGCGCGGCGCGGAGGTGCTGAACAAGGTGCTCGACACCGACGAGGGCGCGCGGCGCCTCGGCGAAGTGGCGCTGGTGCCGCATTCCTCGCCGATCTCGCAGAGCGGATTGTTGTTCTACAATACGCTGTTCGACGAGAACGCAGCCTCGCACATCGCGCTCGGCCAGTGCTATTCGAAATGCTTCGTCAACGGCGCGCAGCTCACGCCGCAGCAGATCGCCGCGCAAGGCGGCAACCAGAGCCTGATCCATATCGATTGGATGATCGGATCGGCCGAGACCGACATCGACGGCATTTTGGCCGACGGCAGCAAGGTCCCGGTTTTCCGCAAGGGCGAGTGGGCGAAGTAGCCGGCGTACCTCTCTTCAGGGCGGGGTGGGTGCGGCGGCAGATCCGTGCGCTCATTCCTTGCGTGCGCAATGGTATATGGGCGCCGGCGCCTTCGCGCGTTTTGTCGCACCCGGGAAAGGACCGCGGCATGTGCGCGGATTTGCAAGGGAATTGCGACGTTAACCGTTTGCACTTGTCGCTTCCGGCTGATTCTCGAAATGGCTGTAAGAAAGAATTAAAAACGGGCTACTAGCGTCCGAACATCTTTCGAAACACTCCCGGCCGGGATCGGCCGCAAATATCATTTCCCGAGGAAGCAAATGGCATTGATTGAAGTCGGTAGTTGCAATGTTGACCTCGAACTGCGGCCGATCGAGCCGTCCTGGGTCATCGAGGGCAATCCGGTCTCCCGCTCGCGCGTCCTGTCGACCAGCGCCGACGGCACCGCCCAGACCATCATCTGGCAATGCACCGAAGGGCGCTTCAACTGGTACTACGACATCGACGAGACGATCATGATCATGGAAGGATCGATCGTGCTCGAAAGCGACGGCATGCCGCCCAAGCGCTATGGTCCCGGCGACGTCATCTTCTTCCGCGACGGGGCGCACGCCAAATGGCATGTCGAAGGCCACGTCAAGAAGATCGCGTTCTGCCGCAAGACCAATCCCGTGATGATCGGCTTCCTGATCCGCGTCGTCAACAAGCTCAAGAAAATGTTCGCCTCCAGCGGTGAGCGCCGTCCGGCCTCGCTGATGGGCGCCGGCTAGAATTCCGACGATCAAGTTTCAAGAACGCTTCCCAGCGGCCACGACGAAGAGGGGTCGGGATCAGCATCCCGGCCCCTCTTGTCGTCATGACGGCAGCTCGAGCCGGTAGAAGTCGGCCGCGGTTTGCGAGAACAGCGCCGTCTTCTCTGCCTCGCTCAAGGACGATGCGATGCGCTTGAACGCATTGAAGATCACCTGGTAGCTGCACTGGCCCTTGTCCGGCGGGAAGTTGCTCTCGAACATCGCCCGCTTCACGCCGAATGCCTCGATGCAGGTCTCGATATAGGGACGCCACGCCGCGGCGAGGTCCTCGGATGACGGCGGCCTCTCGCGCAGATGGAAGTCGTAGCCGAGCAGGCACATTGCGAGGCCGCCGAGCTTCACCACCACGTTCCCGCATGTCGCGATCTCGCGGATCGAGGCGCGCCATTGCGCGAACACCTCCTCGCGCCGGCCCGCGAAGCGACCGATGCCGGCCGGGCCGCCGCAATGGTCGAGCACGACCCTGGTGTCGGGGAAAGCGCGCGCCAGCTCGGTCAGCTCGCCGATCTGCGGATGGAATAGCCAGGCATCGAAGCTGAGGTTCAGGGGGGCGAGACAGGAGAAGCCTTCGCGGAAGGTCCTGTCCCGCAGCAGTCCCTTCGGCCTGTTCGCGTACATCCCCGCCACCACAGGGTCTTCGTCCCAGGCCGAGGAATGCCTGATACCGCGGAAGCGGCCGTTGCCCGCCGCGATCTCGGCTTCGAGCACCGGCTTTACCGAATCGCCGAGCAGAAGATTGGCGTGGCTGACGATGCCGGCGCAGATCGCAGCGTTGCCGTAAGCTCCGCTGGCGCTCATTGCTGCGACGCCGTTGGCGAACTCGACCTCGCCGACGGGCCGGAACGCTTCGGGGCCGTGCGCACGGTACATCGACCGGCAATCGACATAGACGGTGGCAACGACGTTGTGGCCGGATGCGATGTCGGCCGCCATTTCCTCGATCAGGTAGCGATGGCCGCGATTCCAGAGATGGTGGTGGGGATCGACGATCGGTCGCAAGGGATCGATGATCTCCTCGCGATGCAACGCGAGCCAGTCCTCGCGCGGCTCGACGAAGAGCCCGCTGGTGTTGCTAGGCAGACCGCTTGCGGCCATCGGCGTTCGCTCCCTTCGTTCATTGTTGGGGAGGAGCCTAGCATCTGATCTCGTCAGGCAGCAGCGCGTGTTCTGCAACCGCCTCCGTCATCACGAGCACAGCGGCCTTCGTCAGCTCCTGCGCCGCTTCGCCCTCACGTCGACCGCGAGCCGCCAGTCGGCTGCCGCAGGCGGTTTGGATTCGCCGAGCCAGTGAAAGGACTGGTCGGTGATCTCCGTGAAGCTCCACCGCGTCAGCTCGCCGGCTTCGGTCGTGCCTTCCTGCACGATGTCCTTGCCGCGCGGACGGCCGATCTGCTGGCGGAACACGCAGCGCGCGGGATCGAACCAGCAAATTCGCCAGGCCGAGATGGCGGGATCATAGACCCGCAGCGTCGTGCCGTACCAGTTGCCGGCGATCGGAAAGGCCGGCGCGCTCGCGGGCCGGGGAATGATCCAGACGTCCTGGACGGCGCGGCCTTCGAGCACCCAGCCAAAATGGATTTCGCCGGGGGCGGTGTGCCTCGTTCCGTCGGTCCCATGGGCGGTGATCTCGGCGTCCCAGTCGCCGACGAAGCGGCCATAGAGCTGGAGTGCCTCGGCATGCTCGGGGTTGGCTGCGTCCGCGTGCAACAATCGCGCAAAGTCGCTCATGTCGATCTCCTGTTGCGAGGAGATCAGCATGATCGGCCGCTGGCCGGCTTGGAGAAAATTGCGCCTCAGACGCCGTCGAGGATGATCACGATCGGCTTGTTCGGCAGCGTATCCCGCGACATCCGGAATGAGCGCTCGAGGCGGCGCTCGATCTCGAAGTGCTGGCCGATCCGCCGCATGAAGTCCTCGAGCGGGGTGGCGAAGCGATGCATCGGCAGCACCACGGAGGCGCGCAGCCGTTTGGTGATCTCGGAGATGCCGTCCAACGACATGGTGTAGGTGCCGTCGATCGGCACCATCACGATGTCGAGCCGTCCGATCTGGGCGAAATGGGTGTCGTCCAGCTTGTGATGGAGGTGGCCGAGATGGCCGATGCAGAGGCCGGCCGCCTCGAAGATGAAGATGGAATTGCCGTCCCGGATCATGTCGCTGCCGAGATCGTCGCCGATATAGCGGCGGATGTCGGTCGTGACGTTGCGGATGAAGGTGTCGCTGATGCGCTGCGACACGATCGCCGGCTGGCCGTCATCGCTCCAGCCATGCAGCACATGGGGAATGCGCTTGTCCGGATACAAGGAATAGTGGGTGCTGTGGGCCCGGTTCATGGTGACGACGTCGGGCAGCCGTCCCACCTGGTACGCGCCGCTGTAATCGGTCGCGATGCGCAGGCCGCCCGGCGTGTCGATGAAGTAAGTGGAGTGTCCGGCATAGGTGATCTCTACCCCGGCCGAGCCGGCCGCTGGCCGATACGCGACGGACATGACCCGCGGCGCCGCATTGGCCATCGCCAGGCATTCGCTGCGCTGTGGCTGCTGCGCCAGCGCAGGTGAGAGGAGCGCGCCGAACAGCGCCAGAGCCGTCGAAAACAGTCGCCGCATGGATCCGTCCCCGATGATGTCAGGGAAAGTCTAGCGTGCAAGGCAGTGCGTGGCCAATGGGCCGCGATCAACAGCGCGTCAGCGTCGCACCTTTGGGCCGGCCTCTAGTCGCGCTTTGGGCTGAGCTTCCAGGTGATGGCGACCAGGCCGGCGGTGATCAGGCCGCTGATGAGGCCGGCGAGCGGCAAGGCGAGCAGCAGTGCGGCGCTCGCAGCCCAGCCGATCGAGGAGAAAGCTTCGGCGAAGGTCGCAAGCCTGGAGGACGTCTGCCGGCGCCGGAATTGGCTGCGCCGCGCCTGCACCCGGAACCAGAGCTGGATCGCGGTCGCCGCGGCCGCGCTGACGATGATCGCGCCGGCACTGATCGCGGCCTGGTACGGCGAGGCCCAGGCCAGCGCCGCGATTAGCGGACTGAAGATCGCGGCGACGGCGATCAGCACCACCTCGATCTTGGCGCGGATGACGCTGGAGGGCGTCAGCGGCGCGGTGGCGACGAGATCGGGAGCGTCCTCGCCCGAGATCGTCAGCCAGGCGAGCCCGCCGGCCAGCTGTCCGGCCGCCATCACGATGACAGGTGTGATCAGCGTCAGCGCCGCGGAGCTGTCGGCAAAATTCCGCCAGAGCAGGAGCGCCGGCGGCACCAGATAGAGCAGCTGCATCAATGTTTGCGAGATCAGCCAGGGATCGCGCCACAGCAGCACGAACTCCTTGCGCCGCAGCGCCTGCTGGCGCGATCCGCCCCGGAACGGGCGCTCCTTGCCACGGGTGCGGCCCGACGTGCCGTAAGCTGCCGCATCGATCGCGGTATCGGCGAAGCGGTGCGAGAAGATCGCCATGACGCTGCCGAGCAGCACCAGGGCCAGCGCGAGAAGCAGCAGCAGCGCCTCGCTGTCGCCCAGGGCCGCCCGTGCCGGCCACCACCAGATGCTGTCGATGTCGGGCGCGTAGGCCGCCAGGCTGCCCGAGGTCAGCATGGTGAAGCGGGACAGCGTGCCGTAGGACATGATCGCCGCAACCTGCAGCGCGATCACGAAGCCGGCGCCGATGATCGCGGCGAGGATCTGGGCAATCAGGCGCGTTCGTGCCGGGCCGATCAGCCGGAACAAGAGGATGGTCACCGCAATCGCGATCGCCGCGGCGGACAGGCCCATGGCGACGACGACGCCGAAGGCGGCCAGCCAGCGCGCGCCGCCGCCGAGCACCAGCACGTCGATGAAGGGCGTCGAGAACAGCAGCGCGAGCACCGTGACGGTCAGCGCGATCGCGGCGATGCGGACCGAGAACAGATTGGCCAGCGTTGCCGGCGAGGACATGATCAGGTCGAGATCGGCGCGCGCGTAGAATACCCGCGTCACGGATTCGATCGCCTGCGACAGCATCAAGGTCCAGGCGAGAAAGATCGTCGCCGTGATCACGATCAGGGCGGACTTGTCGAGCGGCAGCTGCAGATCGGCGAAACGGCCGATCACCGCCCAGGCCGGCAGGTGCAGCAGCGCGGCGAAGCAGAGCAGGCCGATCACCGCAGCGCGCGTGCGTTTGCGCCGTCCGCCCGTCATCATGGCGAACCATTCGCGCCAGGCGAGCCGCAGCTCGTGGCGGGCAAACCAGGACAGCGCGGTTGCCGAGCTCATGCCGCGGCCTGAAGCGTCACCAGCGCGATGAAAAGGTCTTCGAGGCTGGTATCGGCATGGCCGTTTTGCTGGCGCAGCTCGGTGAGCGTGCCTTCGGCGACCAGGCGCCCGGACGCGATCACGCCGATGCGGTCGGCCATCCGCTCGGCGACCTCGAGAATATGCGTGGTCATGATGACGGTGCAGCCGGCGCGGACGCGTTCGCCGAGCAGGCCCTTGACGTGGCGTGCGGAGACGGCATCGAGCCCCGTCAGCGGTTCGTCGAGAATGATGAGGCGGGGATCGTGCACCAGGGCCCCTGCGAGAGCGACCTTCTGGCGCATGCCCTTGGAAAAGCCCTCGCAGCGCTCGTGCCGGTGCGCCTCGAGCCCGAGGGAGTTGAGCAGCTCCTGCGCGACCGGCTCCGAGACCGACGGCGCGATGCCCCAGAGCCCCGCGACGAACTCGAGATATTCGAGCGGGCTCAGCTTGTCGTAGATCATGGGCTCGTCGGAAACCCAAGCCATCGCCTGCTTGGCTGCGACGGGGTCCGCCAGCGCATCGATCCCGAAGATCGAGACCGCGCCGGCATCGGGGCGCAACAGGCCCGCCACCATGCGCAAAGTGGTGGTCTTGCCGGCGCCGTTCGGGCCGACCAGTGCATAAAACTCGCCCGCGTGAATGGTGAGATCGAGGCCGTCGACCGCCAGACGGTCAAAACGCTTCGTTAACCCTCGGACTTCCAGCGCCGCGTGGTCCGGCTTCATGACGGGTCACACCATCCGGTTTTGCATTGCCCGCGACCATGACCGCAAGATGTTTCGGCACCGTGAATCGCGCTGCCGCAAATTCCGTCATCCGGCGGACCAAGGGAGTGTCACCGTTTGTTGACAGCGCAGGGCGGTTCAGGCTGAATTGATTCCGGACAAATGGAGCTAACGCGGCGAAACGACCGCGTAGCGACTGGACACAAGATGCGGCAAACGGTCATCAAGAACCGCCGGTCGCATCGGGAGGATGCGCGTCGATGCTGGATTTCGTTCAGCAGCTCGTCAGCGGTGTTGCGCTCGGCTGCGTTTACGGCCTGATCGCACTCGGCTTCGTGCTCGTCTACAAGGCCACCGAAGTCGTCAATTTCGCCCAAGGCGATCTGATGATGCTCGGCGGCTTCTTCGCCTTCACCTTCATCGGCATGATGGGCCTGAACTACTGGATCGGCTTTGCCGGTGCCGTGGCGGCGATGGCGCTGTTCGGCATGGTGGCGGAGCGCGTGGTGGTGCGGCCGATCCTCGGCTATCCGCAGTTCTCGATCATCATGGCGACGATCGGGCTCGGCTACTTCCTGCGATCGGTCGCCGGCATGATCTGGGGCACCGACGATTTGAAGATCGATACGCCGTTCAGCCAGGGCGTGCTGCGCATGGGCTCCCTGGTGCTCGCCTATGACAAGCTCTCCGTCATCGCGGCGACGATGATCCTGTGCACGCTGCTGTGGCTGTTCTTCAACAAGACCGTGCTCGGCACCGCGATGCGCGCCAGCTCCGAGAACATGCTGGCGGCCTACTACATGGGCATCCCGGTCAAGCGTGTGGTGTCGGTCGTGTGGGCGATCAGCGCGGCGGTCGCAACCTGCGCCGGCGTGCTGCTGGCGCCGATCACCTTCATTCACTCGAATGTCGGCCTCGTGCTCGGCTTGAAGGCATTTCCTGCCGCCGTGCTCGGCGGCTTCGGCTCGATCCCGGGCGCCGTGGTCGGCGGCGTCCTGATCGGCGTGATCGAGAGCATGGCCGGCTTCTACCTGCCTGAAGGCTGGAAGGACGTCGCGCCCTATGTCGTGCTGCTGACCGTGCTGCTCCTGAAGCCCGAGGGCCTGTTCGGCCTCCACGTCCGCAAGAAGGTCTGAACGCCATGCGCTTCCTGTTCAAGACCGACTATGAAGACGATATCAAGCTGTTCCCGCATTCGGGCTACGTCGTCTCCTACGGCATCCTGCTCGCGCTGCTGCTGGTCGCGCCCTATGCGCTCTCCAGCTACTTGATGAGCCAGCTCGTCTTCGTCTGCATCTATGCGACGGTCGGCGTGGCGCTCTTGATCCTGACCGGGTTCACCGGCCAGGCCTCGCTCGGGCACGCCGCCTTCCTCGCGATCGGGGCCTACACCGCGGCCTATTTGCAGGAATACAACGTGCCGTTCCCGGTCTACTTCCTCGCCGCCGGGCTCTTGACTGGCATCATCGGCGCGATGGTCGGCTTTCCCGCGCTGCGTCTCACCGGCATCTATCTCGTCATCGCCACCATCTCCTTTGCCCTGATCGTCGAGGAGATCCTGGCGCGCTGGGAGAGCGTCACCCACGGCAACGAGGGCATGCGCGTCAAGGCGCTGTCGCTGCTCGGTGTTACCGTGCCGCGCGACAGCCCGACCTTCTATTATCTTTGTCTTGCCGTGCTGGTGCTGACCATCGTCGGCACGCTCAATCTGCTGCGCTCGCCGACGGGCCGCGCCTTCGTCGCGATCCGCGACAGCGAGACGGCCGCGCGCAGCATGGGGGTCAATGTCGCGCTCTACAAGGTGAAGTCGTTCGCGATCTCGGCGGCGATCACCGGCCTTGCCGGCGTCTTGTTCGCGCACAAGCTCTCCTTCATCTCGCCGGAGATGTTCACGCTGCAGCTCTCGATCGAGTTCATCATCGTGATCCTGATCGGCGGCACCTTCAGCCTGCACGGTGCGGTGCTGGGCGCGATCTTCATCGTGATGATCGATCCGTTCCTGACTTATCTCAAGGACGACATGCCCGGCATCATCGCGGGTATCGCCGCGGCATTCGGCGCCGGGCCGGCCACCGCGGGAAGCATCCAGTCGAGCGTCGCGGCCTTCGCATCGCTCAACGGCCTGAAAGGCGCGATCTACGGCATCATCATCGTGTTGTTCGTGCTGTTCGAGCCGCTCGGGCTCTACGGCCGCTGGCTCAAGATCAAGCTCTTCTTCCAGCTGTTCCCGCTCTACAAGCGCGCCACCTTCAAGCGGCAGAAGATCTACGTGAAGTCGGAGCGCAATCGATGAGCTATTTTCGCGCCGAGAACCTGTCGCTGCACTTCGGCGGCCTCAAGGCCGTCGATGCGGTCTCGTTCGCGGTCGAGAGGGGCGAGATCCTCTCGATCATCGGGCCCAACGGCGCCGGCAAGAGTTCGATCTTCAACCTGATCTCGCGGATCTACCGGCCGACCTCGGGCCGCATCTTCTTCGAGGACCAGGACATTACGGAAGAGCCGCCCTACGACATCGCCAAGCTCGGCATCGCGCGCACCTTTCAGAACATCGAGCTGTTCGAGAATGCGACCGTGCTGTCCAATCTGCTGGTCGGCCGCCACCGGCACTCGACGACGCAGCTCTGGCAGGAACTGCTGTTCCTGCCGAGCGTGCGGGCCAACGAGAAGGTACACCGCCGCCGGGTCGAGCAGGTCATCGAATTCCTCGATCTCGAGCCGTATCGCGACAAGCTGATCTCGGGTCTGCCTTACGGCGTGCGCAAGGTGATCGAGCTGGCCCGCGCATTGTGCTCGGAGCCGAAGCTGATCCTGCTCGACGAGCCGTCCTCCGGTCTCAACGTGGAGGAGACCGGCGACATGTCGTTCTGGATCCGCGACATGAGGAGCGAGCTCGGCATCACGGTGCTGATGGTCGAACACGACATGTCGCTGGTCAACCGCGTCTCCGACCGCGTCATTGCGCTGAATTACGGGCGGGTGCTGGCGATGGGCTCGCCGGCCGAGGTCCAGCAGCACCCCGACGTCGTCGCCGCCTATCTGGGAGCCTGACGCATGGATGCCGCCACGACCCCGGATATCATCCTCAAGCTCAGCAACATCGAGAGCTATTACGGGCCTATCATGGCGATTCGCGGCATCTCGCTGGAGGTGCCGCGCGGCCGCATCGTCACGCTGCTGGGCGCCAACGGCGCCGGCAAGACCACGGTGCTGAAGACGATCTCTGGCATCCTCGACCCGCAGAAGGGGACGATCGAGTTCCTGGGCAAGCCGATCCAGCGCATGGAAGCCGACCGGATCGTGCGGCTTGGCCTCAGCCACGTGCCGGAAGGACGCGAAGTGTTCCCGTTCCTTTCCGTGCGCGAGAACCTGATGATGGGCGCCTACCCGCGCAAGGACAGGGACGGCGTCGCGGAAGATCTGGAGCGCGTCTACGGCTATTTTCCGCGTCTGAGGGAGCGCATCAACCAGCCGGCCGGCCAGCTCTCCGGCGGCGAGCAGCAGATGCTCGCGATCGGCCGCGCCCTGATGAACCGGCCGGCGCTGCTGCTGCTCGACGAGCCCTCGCTCGGCCTGTCGCCGCTGCTGGTGAAGGAAATCTTCACCATCATCCGTCGCGTCAACGAAGAGCAGGGCATGTCGATCCTGCTGGTCGAGCAGAATGCCAAGGTGGCGCTGGAGACCGCACATTACGGCTACGTCCTGGAGATCGGGCGGATCGTGATGAACGACACCTGCGACCGCTTGATGCATTCCCAGGACATCCAGGAATTCTACCTTGGCGCCAAGGAAGCGGGCGCGCGCGGCGAGCGGCGCTGGAAGAAGAAGAAGACGTGGCGGTGAGGACGAGCTGGCAGTAAGATGAGCTTGCCATCCGCAACATAGACCGCCGACAAGGCAGGCAGCGGAGGCTGGCGACGAGGAGGGAGGAGAGGCGCATGGCCCGACCGGCGGTGCTGACGGTCGCTGATACGATCGCAAAGAGCTTCTTGCGCGCCGCCGAGACGCGGGGCGACAAGCCGGCGATCCGCGAGAAGAAGTTCGGCATCTGGCAGCCGACCAGCTGGCGCGAATGGCTGGAGATCTCGAAAGAGATCGCCTATGCGCTTCACGCCATCGGCTTCGCGCCCGGTGACGTTGCCTCCATCATCGCCAATGCCGTTCCGGAATGGGTGCACGCCGATATGGGCATATTGTGCGCCGGCGGCGTCTCCTCCGGAATCTATCCGACGGATTCTTCATCCCAGGTCGAATACCTCGTCAACGATTCCCGCACCAAGGTGATCTTCGCCGAGGACGAGGAGCAGCTCGACAAGATCCTGACCTGCCGCGCGCGCTGCCCGAGCTTGCAGAAGATCATCGTGTTCGACATGGAAGGACTCAGCGGCTTTACCGACGACATGGTGATGTCGCTCGACGAGTTTCGCGCGCTCGGCCGCAACCACATGGTCGGCCGCGAGGCGCTGTGGCAGGAGATGATCGACAGCCGCAGCGCCGGCGATCTCGCGATCCTCGTCTACACGTCCGGCACGACCGGCCCGCCCAAGGGGGCGATGCACGCCAATCGCAGCGTCACGCACCAGATGCGGCACGCCAACGACTTCATCCCGGCGCGGGAGGATGAAGACCGGCTGATCTTCCTGCCGCTCTGCCATGTCGCAGAGCGCATCGGCGGCTATTACATCTCGGTCGCCCTCGGCTCGGTGATGAATTTTGCCGAGAGTCCGGAGACCGTGCCGGACAATCTGCGCGAGGTGCAGCCGACCGTCTTTCTGGCGGTGCCGAGAATCTGGGAGAAGTTCTACTCCGCGATCACCATCGCGCTGAAGGATGCGACGCCGCTGCAGCAATGGGTCTATCGGCGCGCGATCGGCATCGGCTATCGCATGGTCGAGTACCGGCTCGAGGGCGAGACGCCGCCGCTGTCGCTGCGGATCGCCAACCGCATCGCCTACCAGGTTGCCTTCCGCAACATCCGCCGCATGATCGGGCTCGACCGCTGCCGCATTGCCTTCACTGGTGCGGCCCCGATCGCACCGGAGCTGATCCGCTGGTATCTGGCGCTCGGCATCGACATCCATGAGGTCTACGGCCAGACCGAGAACTGCGGGGTCGCCACCATGATGCCGGCGGAAAGGACCAAGCTCGGCTCGGTCGGCACTGCGGTGCCCTGGGGCGAGGTCGCGCTGTCGCCCGAAGGCGAGATCCTGATCAGGGGCGACTTCCTGTTCATGGGCTATCTGAACCAGCC
This sequence comes from Bradyrhizobium sp. in8p8, assembly GCF_000426845.1. Lineage (GTDB taxonomy): Bacteria > Pseudomonadota > Alphaproteobacteria > Rhizobiales > Xanthobacteraceae > Bradyrhizobium > Bradyrhizobium japonicum_C. The sequence continues at coordinate 366,598 of NZ_AUGD01000004.1, forward strand.
GGAGAAGACCGCGGAGACGATCGATTCCCGAGGCTGGCTGCACACCGGCGACGTCGGCACCATCGACAATGAAGGCTTCGTCCGCATTACCGACCGGATGAAAGACATCATCATCACCTCCGGCGGCAAGAACATCACGCCGTCCGAGATCGAGAACCAGCTCAAGTTTTCGCCCTACATCTCGGATGCGGTCGTGATCGGCGACAAGCGGCCCTATCTCACCTGCCTCGTGATGATCGACCAGGAGAACGTCGAGAAGTTCGCTCAGGATCACGACATCCCCTTCACCAACTACGCCAGCCTGTGCCGGGCGAGAGAGATCCAGGACCTGATCGGGCGCGAGATCGAGCAGGTCAATGGCAATTTCGCCCGCGTCGAAACCATCAAGAAGTTCTACCTGATCGAGCGTCAGCTCACGCCGGAAGACGAGGAGCTGACACCGACCATGAAGCTGAAACGCGGCTTTGTGAACAAGCGCTACGCCGCCGAGATCGAAGCGATGTATCGCGAGCGTGCGGTGGCGTGACGAGTCCGGCGATTCGAGAAAGCGAAGGAGCTGTGGCCCCCGCCCTTCGTCCAACACGGGCCTTTAGGAGAGGAGACGTCAATGTCGAAATCGTTCAGCGCATTCGGCCTTGCAATGAGTGCCGTCGTGCTCACCTGTCTGCCGGCCGCAGCGCAAACCAAGGTGACCAACGAGGGCATCTCGGCAACCGAGATCGTCGTCGGCACTCACCAGGACCTGTCGGGTCCGATCAAGGGGTGGGGCGTGCCGGTCGCAAACGGCATGAAAATGGCGACCGAGGAGATCAACGCCGCCGGCGGCATCCACGGCCGCAAGATTCGACTGGTCGTCGAGGACAGCGGCTATGATCCGAAGAAGGCCGTGCTGGCGTCGCAGAAGCTGATCGAGCGCGACAAGATCTTCGCAATGGTGGGACCGATGGGATCGCCGACCGTTCTCGCCGCGCAGGACATCCTGTTCGACGCCGGCGTCCTGCAGCTGTTCCCGCTGACGGCCGCCGAGTTCACCTTCAAGTTCGATCCGGCGAAGCCGCAGGAACGATTGAAGTTCAACAACCTGCTTCCCTATGTCGAGAGCACGCGGGCCGCGGTGAAGTACATGATGGAGTGGAAGGGCTTCAAGAAGCCCTGCATCATGCACCAGGACGACGAGTACGGTAAGAACGTGCTCGACGGCTTCAATCAGCAGCTCACCGCCATGAAGGCGCAGCCGGCTTCGATCACGAGCTACAAGCGCGGTGCCTCCGACTTCAGCGCGCAGATCGCCAAGATGAAATCCGACGGCTGCGACCTCGTGGTGCTCGGCACCGTGCTTCGCGAGACCATCGGGGCGATGAGCGAAGCCAAGAAGCTCGGCTGGGACGTCACCTTCCTCGGCGCGACCCCCACCAACGTGATGGAGGTTCCTGCGCTGGGCAAGGAAGCGGTCGAGGGGCTCTATGCCGCAAGCGGCTTCGAGATTCCCTATGAGGACACCGCGAAGGGCAAGGTGAAAGACTGGCTCGTCAACTACAAGAAGATGTTCAACGCAGACGCCAACACGCAGGCGATCATCGGTTACAACGCAATGATGACGTTTGCGTTCTACGCGAACAAGGCGGGCAAGGATCTCACCGGTCAGAAGATGCTTGAAGCACTCGAGTCGGGCGAAAAATTCCTCGACATCTTCAACTCACCGCCGACCAAGTTCTCCAAGACCGACCACCTCGCCAACACCATTACCCAGGTGCAGCAGGTCAAGGGCGGTCGCTGGGTGCTCGTGAAGGACAATCTGGTGTTCTGATCGGTTCGCTTTCACCCTCGTTCGAGCGAGGGTGAAAGCAACCGCTTGTCCCGGCGGTGCCGGGGGCGCCGGGAGCATGATTACGGAAAAGTGTGCAGCGGTTTTCCGGAATGATCATGCTCAACCACAATCCGAAGCGCGATGACGATTGATCCGGATCTCGTCGCGCTTCAGGCAATTGCGGGGCGAACTGGCTTGTGGCAACAAGCTGCGAGCAGTCACCGCGTCTCGGCGACCGCCACCGAAGCCTGCACCGGCTCGACATACTTCATCACCGCCGCCTGTTGCAGCACGAACAGCGGCTGATAGCTCCGCGTCGCGTCATCCTTGACCATCGCCATGCGGCGATTGTCGAGCATCAGCCAGTGGTCCTCGAGCCGTGCAGCGGCAACGGCATGCTCCTCGCCGGCGCGGATGTCGCGAACCACGACGATGCGGAGGTCTTCAGGGGGCACGCCCGCCAGCCGCAGCGCGGCGAGCTTGGCGATGGCATAATCCTCGCAATCGCCGGCGCCGCGCGCGAAGGTCGCGAGCGGCGAACTCCAGAGGTCGTCGGTGCCGTCATTGACGGCATGGATGGCGAGATTGATGGCGCGGTTGGTCTCACCGAGGCGCGCGCGGCCCTCGCGGGCGCGGGCCTGGTCGACGATGGCGAGCAGCTTCAGGGCTGCCGGCGATGCGCAATTGTCTCGGTCGCCGTCGCACAGCGCGAGCTGCACCATGTCGTCATCGAGCCTGTCTTTTAGTGCGGACCATTTCTGCTGCAAGCCGCCGGACGAGATGGCGAAGACGAATACGCCGAACGGCTCGGCGGATTTGCGCACGAGGACGCCCGCGCCCGGCGACAGCAGCGTGCCGGCGCGAAGCTCGGCGGCCGATCCGAGCAGGATCAGGCCGCACAGGACGAGGATTGCGCGAAAGGTGCACGAGCGAGCTGCGGTCTCCATCTGACATCCCCTTCCCAGGCTTCGCGGGACCTTCTCGATCTCGACGTGCTGGGCCTTGTTGCTTTCGGGCAGATAGTGCGAGACGGGCCGTTTTGTTCTGCTTAATGCGACCGGCTGGGGTCCGGAAACCAGAGGACAGGCTGAAGCGGATCTGGCCAAATTGCGTAAAATTTTACGATTGGCGCGCTACGAGGTGTCCTGATGCCGCGAAATGAACCTTATTGCAGGCACAAGTTGTGCAGTGCCGAATCGGGCCTTTTGGCTAACGACCCCCATTTCATGGGGTTCTGTTACTTCGGTCACAGATTTAACTCCGCAATTGCCGCAGGATGTTCCGGGACCCTGCCAGGGAAAGATGCTGCAAGTATCCGTTCCGCAACTTTACGATCGATTACTTTTGGTGAGTGGAAATGGGCGCGAATAAGTCGAATTCGACTTGCGAGTACTTTCAGCTTTACTTCAACTCCTCTGGATGGGAGCTCTTCCCTGGAGGCCCTTGCCGCCAAGTGACGCGAAATCACACAAGCAATAGATGGTTTCGCTAAGGACTTGGTAATGCTAAGCAAGCTTAGGCAGTCGATACTTACTTAAATTTTAACCCTTTTCACGGTGCCCGGTTGAATTACGCTGGCAAATTTGACGCCGCGACGTTCTTGGACGGCCAGGGTTCCAACTCGCCCGCCTATGTCCATTTCGACTCCTTTGCGGCCAAGCCCTTCATCGCAAAGGCGCATGGCCATGTGCCGGATGGTGCGTTCGTTGTTCCCGACCCCAATCTGATCTTCAACGGCGAGTTCAAGCGCGCCGGCCTCGATCTCGTGCTGTCCCACGACGGCCGTGAGTTCGTGGTTCACGATTATTTCAGGGGCGACAAGCGTGCCGCGATCGCCTCGCCGGACGGCGCCCACCTCACCGGCGACATCGTCAACGCCCTCACCGGCCATGTCCAGGTCGCCCAGGCCGCGCCCGGCGCCTCTGCCGCGCAGGTCATCGGTCACGTCACCAAACTTTCCGGCAGCGCGACCGCGATCCGCAACGGCGTGTCGGTGATCCTGAACAACGGCGACAATGTCGAGAAGGGCGACGTGGTCTCGACCGGGGCCGATTCGACGCTCGGCATCACCTTCATCGACGGCACCGTGTTCGGCCTGTCGTCGAATGCGCGGATGGTGCTGAACGAGATGGTCTACGACCCCAACGGGTCGAGCAACTCCTCGCTGCTCAGCCTGGTTGCGGGCACCATCACCTTCGTCGCCGGCGAGACCGCCAAGCATGGCGACATGAAGGTCGACACGCCGGTCGCCACCATGGGCATCCGCGGCACGGCGGTGCTGACCCAGATCAACTTCGTCGTTCCCGCCGGCGGCGGCGATCCGCAGCCGCAGGCGAGCTTCCAGGTGCTGGTCGAGCCGAACGGCACGACCGGCTCCTACATCCTGTTCGACAAGGTCACGCTGCTGCCGATCGCCACGGTCAACCAGGCCGGCCAGATGATCCAGATCAGCGGCGGCAACGTCTCGATCTCCAATGCGCTGATGTCCCCGGAGGTGCAGAAGCTGATCACGGACGTGTTCACGCTGAAGTTCACGGACAACAACACCAACACCAAGCTGACCACGAATTTTACCGACACGATCACGCCGTTCAGTCAGGACGTGGTGTTCAAGTCGGGATCCGGCCTGACTGCAGTCGCGACATTCGTCAACCTCAGTCCGCCGGGACAGGATGCTCCCCAAGTCTCGACGCCGCCGGCCATCCGCATTCCCGGCCAGCCGATTGCACAGAGTTTCGACCTCGGCGGCAATGTGAAGACGGCGTTCGCGCTGACCGAACGCGCCGACACCACCGGCGACACCCAGGCCGATACAGTCAGCGGCCTCATCCGATTCGTCGATCAAAACCTCGGCGACCGGCCGACGGTGTCGGTGAGCCTCGCGGAGGCGCCGAACTACGTCTACAAGAACGCCGGCCAGCAGGACGTCACGGGCTCGCTCACCGCGCTCCAGAAGCAGGGCATCGCGGCGACGCAGATCCAGATCAGTGTCATTGCCGACCCCACCAACGAGAACAACGGCTCGGCAGTCTGGACCTACACGATTCCCGACAAGGTCTTCGACTTCCTCGCGGCCGGCGAAACCCTGACGCTGACCTACATGGTCCGCGTCGACACCAACTTCACCGTCGACCCCGAGTCCAGGTTCATCCCGATCACCATCACGATCACGGGAACGAACGACAAGCCGACTGTTGCTACATCGGGCGGCACCCTGATCGAGAAGGTGGGCACGGGCAACGAAGCTCTGGACATCATCACCGGCACGGTCACCTTCACGGACGTCGATCTGACGGACCGGCCGATCGTGAGCGCTGAGCTCTCGTCGACCCAGCCGTTCAAGTATCTCGATGCGGAGGGCAACGACATCACCGCGACGCTGACCCCGGAGCAGCTCGCGGCGATCGCGGCCGTCAAGGTGCCGCTGACCGTGGTTCAGGGCGCTGGAAACGGCAACAACGGGACGGCCACCTGGACCTACAGTGTTCCCGACTATCTCTTCGACTTCCTTGCCGAGGACGAGAGGCTGATCCTCAACTATGTGGTGCAGGTCGATGACGGGCACGGCGGCGTCGTCAGCACGCCGCTCACGGTCTCCATCAATGGAGCCGACGTCAATGTCGAGGGCACCAACGACGTGCCGACGATCGTCGAGGACGAGACGGATACGACCGGCGCGGTGACCGAGGATGATGCGGTCGCGCTCCAGGCGAACGGCACCATCACGTTCAACGATCCAGATCTCACGGACACTCACACCGCAAGCTTCGTCGTGAAGTCGACGACGTCGAGCGCGCATCTCCCCGGCTTCACCGACGGAACCTCGCATGTCGGCACGTTCGCATTGACGGCAGTGACCGAGAGTCCCGGCGCCAGTTCGCAAGGGTCGGTCGGCTGGACCTTCACGCTCGACAATGACGATCCGGTGCTGCAGTCGCTGGCCGAAGGCCAGACCATCACCCAGGTCTACACCGTCACGGTGATCGACAACAATAATGCCATGGTGACGCAGGACGTCACAATTACGATCACCGGGACCAACGATGCCCCGACCATCACCAGCGATGAAGACGCGGCGAAGGGCTGCGTCACTGAGGACGCCGGCTTGTCCCTTTCGATCGGCGGCACGCTGGCGATCCAGGATCTGGATCTGATCGACACCCACACGGCGCAAGCGGTGTTCACCTCGTCGTCCGTCAGCTCCCCTCTGCCGGGGTTCGGCGCCAACGCGAACATCGGCACCTTCACGATCGATCCGTCGGTCCTGGAATCCAACGTGGACACCAACAACGGTGCTACGCTGGGCTGGCACTTCACGCTCGACAACAGCAATGCGGTGCTGCAGTCGCTGGCGCAGGGCCAGAGCATCACCCAGGTCTACACCGTCACCTTCACCGACGATCACGGCGCGCAAGTCTCGCAGGACGTCACCGTCACGATCAACGGCGCCAACGACGCGCCGACGATCATCAGCAGCGCCGCGGATGCCGCCGGGGCCGTCACAGAGGACAGCGCGACACTGTCGATCGGCGGCACGCTTGAGATCCAGGACCTCGACCTGATCGACACGCACACCGCGGAAGCCGTATTCAAATCGGCGACGTCCAACGCGCAGTTGCCCGGTTTCGACGGCAGTACACCGCTCGGCACGTTCACGATCGATGGGGACGTCGCGGAGTTCAATACCGACACCGACAATGGGGCGTCGCTGGGCTGGCATTTCACGCTCGACAACAGCAATGCGGTGCTGCAGTCGCTGGCGCAGGGCCAGTCCATCACCCAGGTCTACACCGTCACCTTCACCGACGATCACGGCGCGCAAGTCTCGCAGGACGTCACCGTCACGATCAACGGCACAAACGACGCGCCGACGATCATCAGCAGCGCCGCGGATGCCGCCGGGGCCGTCACCGAGGACAGCGCGACACTGTCGATCGGCGGCACGCTTGAGATCCAGGACCTCGACCTGATCGATACGCACACCGCGGAAGCCATATTCAAATCGGCGACGTCCAACGCGCAGTTGCCCGGTTTCGACGGCAGTACACCGCTCGGCACGTTCACGATCGATGGGGACGTCGCGGAGTTCAATACCGACACCGACAATGGGGCGTCGCTCGGCTGGCACTTCAGCCTCGACAACAGCAATGCTGTGCTGCAGTCGCTGGCGCAGGGCCAGACGATCACCCAGGTCTACACCGTCACTTTCACCGACAATCACGGTGCCCAAGTTTCGCAGGACGTCACCGTCACGATCACTGGCACAAACGACGCGCCGACGCTCGCCGACCTGCACATCGGTTCGCTGGCGGATACGGCTGCTGCCGACACCTTCTCCGATCTGACCGGGACGCTGGTGGGCAACGATGTCGATACCGGCGAGACGGCGACGCTGAGCTATGCCGTTCTGAACGCCGATCACCATGCGGTGACGACGGTTGCAGGACTGTACGGCTCGCTGACGGTCAACCCCGACGGCAGCTACAGCTACGTTCCGAACGCGACGGCGATCAACGCGCTTTCGGATGGAGCCTATACCGATACGTTCACCGTTCAGACCAAAGACACCCATGGTGCCACGGGTACAGCAACGCTTACGGTGGACGTGACCGGCACGAACGACGAGAACGATGCTCCGGTGATCGACGTGAACCAGATCAGCGTCTCGCAGGAAGGCGACCAGGTCTTCGTCCACGGCATTACGGTTACCGACGCCGATGCGGTCGACGGTGAAACCTTTACGCTTAGTGCGATCGCGGATTCAGGCACTTACGTGGACCCGGCATCGGCGTCCGATACATTTGGGGGCATCGCCTCGGCCCTCCAGGGGCTGACCTATACCGATCCGGGTCAGAACGCGCCTGCAACAACGGACACGGTGACCGTCACCGTCACCGACGGTCACGGCGCGAGCGATACGGTCAACCTGATCTTCAACCTGTCCGAACAAGGCCCGGTCGACCTTGCCAGCACGACCGGCAAGGACGTGCTGTTCGGGTCCGGCTACCAGGATCAGTTCGTGTTCGAGGCCAATTCGAACCACGACACGATCCTCGATTTTGCGCACGGTCAGGACCACATCGACCTGACGGCGGTCGTGGCGACAGATATCGACGCGGCATGGATAGCCCAGCACGTGGCGCCCTCAGGGACGGATACCCTGATCACGCTGAGTGCGACGGACACCATCCTCCTGAAGGGCGTCGCGAACGTCCAGCCAAGCGACTTCATCGTCCATGCCTGACTGAGGCGCCGCGATCGTCCACACACCGATCGGAGCTGCCGCCGTAGTCAAAGCGTGATATCGAATCCTCATGAAACGTCTCAAACTCCTGCGGCTTTGGTTTGCGCGGAAGCTCGGCTTCGCACGGCTGATGTGCCTGGCGCTGCTGGTCCTGTTCGCCGGCGCCCGTCTCTGGGATCCGCCGCCGATCCAGGAATTGCGGCTGCGCACCTTCGACATGTTTCAGTTGATCGATCCGCGCCACAAGGCGGCGCGGCCGGTCACCATCGTCGACATCGACGACAAGAGCCTCGCCAGGCTCGGCCAGTGGCCGTGGCCGCGCACGCGCATCGCCGACATGATCCAGAACCTCACCAGCAACGGCGCGGTCGTGATCGGCTTCGACGTGGTGTTCTCGGAGCCGGACCGGCTCAATCCGGATCTGGTCGCGAGCCAGATGCGCTATCTCGATGACGCCACCCGGATCAAGCTCCGCGAGCTGCCGAGCAACGACCAGGTCCTCGCGGATGTGATCAAGCGCTCGCGCGTGGTGCTGGGCGAGACCGGGCTTCCGGAGGTCTTGTCCGAGCTGGACAAGTCGCTTCCGTTCACGGGCGTGGCGACCGTCGGCGAGGACGGGGCCGAACGCTTCCTGTTCGAATTCCCCGGCTTGTTGCGCAACGTGCCGATCATCGAGAAGGCCGCGGCCTGTTCTCGATCAGGACCGAGCGCGACGGATTGATTCGCCGCGTGCCGATGATCCTGCGCGCCCAGGGCAACATCATGCCCTCGCTCAGCCTCGAGATCCTGCGCGTCGCGACCGGCACGCCGACGCTGCTGGTCCGTACCGACAAGGCCGGCATCAGGGGCGTCCGCCTCAAGGGCGTGGAAATTCCAACGGACCGGAACGGCCAGCTCTGGGTCCACTATGCCCGCCGCGATCCCTCGATCTATGTCTCGGCCGCCGACGTGATCGACAATACCGTGCCGCCGGCCATGCTCGCGGGCAAGCTGGTGCTGGTCGGCACCTCCGCTGGCGGACTCAACGACATCAAGACCACGCCGGTCTCCCGCGCCATGCCGGGGGTCGAGATCCACGCCCAGGTGCTGGAGAGCGTGCTGAGCGGCGCGGTGATCTCGCAGCCGAATTATGCGTTCGGTGTCGAGCTGATCGCGGCGCTGATCATCGGCCTGCTCGTCATCATCTTCACGCCGAATCTCGGGCCGGTACGCCTCGTGCTCGCCGGCGCGACCTTTGCCGCCATCCTGATCGGCGTGTCCTGGTTCTTCTATACCCAGTACCGCTACCTCATCGACTTCACCTATCCGCTGCTGTCGACCACCGCGGTCTACCTGACGCTGATCTTTGCGAGCTTCGTGCGCGAGCAGCGCCAGCGCGTGCAGATCCGCGGCATGTTCGCGCAGTACATGTCGCCGGTGCTGGTCGAGCAGCTGGCACAGTCGCCGGAAAAGCTCGTGCTCGGCGGCGAGGAGCGCGAGATGACGATCATGTTCTCGGACGTGCGCGGCTTCACCACGATCTCGGAGAGCTACAAGCACGATCCGCAAGGCCTGATCGCGCTGATGAACCGCTTCCTGACCCCGCTGACCGACGTCATCATCGAGCGCAAGGGCTACATCGACAAGTACATGGGCGATGCCATCATGGCGTTCTGGAACGCGCCGCTCGACGACCCCCAGCACGAGGTCAATGCCTGCGAGGCTGCGATCCAGATGCTGGAGCAGATCGATCTGGTCAACAAGGAGCGCGAGCAGGAAGCTGCCGACGGCGGCCACGTCTACATCCCGCTCAATGTCGGCATCGGCCTCAATACCGGCGTCGGCGTGGTCGGCAACATGGGCTCCGACCTGAAGAAGAACTATTCGGTGCTGGGCGACAGCGTGAACCTGGCCTCGCGCCTGGAAGGGCAGACCAAGGAATACGGCTTTCCGATCATCGTGGGATCCCGCACCGCGCTCGCGGCCAAGGACAAGTTCGCGATCCTCGAGCTCGACTTCATCATGGTCAAGGGCAAGACCGAGCCGGAGGTCATCTATGCCATCGCGGGCCGCGAGGATGTGATGCATTCGGGTGCATTCCAGCGCCTGCGCAACATCACCATCGAGATGCTCGGCTGCTACCGCAACCGCGACTGGCAGGGCGCATTGGACGCGATCGAGCGCGGCCGCCGCAGCGAAGACGCCGACACGCTGGAGAAGCTGTTCAGGCTGTACGAGGCGCGGATCAGGGAATTCCAGATCAATCCGCCGCCCGAGAACTGGACCGGCGCCTATGCGCTGCTGACCAAGTAGCTGTGTGATCGAGGCATCTCCGGTGCCTCATGCTCCGTCATTGCGAGCGTAGCGAAGCAATCCAGTGATGCATCCGCGGAGATATTCTGGATTGCTTCGCTGCGCTCGCAATGACGAGTTTGATGCGCCTGTGTGCGCCAAACATCAGCTTTTGTAGGGGTGGGCAGAGACGCGTCAGCGCCGTGCCCACCATCTCTCCTCGCATTGGCCCGAAGCGGCGGGCGCGCTTGCGCTTTGCCTACGCAGCGACAGCTGTCTCCGCTCCCGTCACTCCACCCCGATCGTCGTGAGATCCTGGAACCAGTGCTGCGCCTGCACGAACCGCTTGATCTTCGGCGACAGCGCGTGAGGGTTGGTGTCGTGGACGACCCAGACCAGCGTGGCGTCATCGACGATCAGCGCATGCGCCTGCGCCAGGAGCGCGTCCTGCTGGGTGGAATCGAAGGTCTGCTTGGCCTCGTCGATCAGCGCATCCACCTTCGGGTTCTTGTAGCCGCCCCAGTTGACGCCCACGGGCGCGATCTGCCCGGAATGGAAGAAGCGGACGATCGCATAGAGCGGGTCCGAGGTCACATAGGCGATGTTGTTGGCGGTGATGCCGGCATTCATCTCGTCCGCCGCGCCCTTGCGCCAATGCGTATAGAGCGTCTCGAGCTCGACCACCTTGAAGTCGATGTCGATGCCGATCTCCTTGAAGCTCTGCTGCAGGAATTCGTTCATCGGCAGCGACAGCATCTGGCCGGTGCCGCCTTGCGCGATGATGAAGGTGGTCTTCAGCGGCTTGGCCTTGGAGTAGCCGGCTTCCTCGACCAGTCTCTTCGCGGCGGCAAGATCATACTTCAATTCGAAGCTGGGCTTGCCGAACCATGGGCTCGACGGGTCGACCTGTCCCTTCGCGGGCTTCGCCAATCCGTTCATCAGGCCCACCACCGCGTCGCGATCGATCGCGAGGTTCAGCGCCTTGCGCAGGCGAATGTCGGTCCAGGGCGAGCCCGGCAGCACGCTGAGGTGATAATTCCAGACATGCGGCGTGACGTTGTCGACCAGCTTCATGCCGGCGGCTTTCAGCTGCGGCACCGCGTCCGGCGCCGGCGTCTCGATCAGATCGACCTGCCCAGCAAGCAGCGCGTTGGTGCGTGTCAGCGCCTCAGGCATCGGCACCAGCACGATCTTGTCGGCCTTCGGAATGCGCTTCTTGTTCCAGTAGTCAGGGTTCTTGGTCAGCTCGGCGAGCTCGCGCGGCACCAGTCTCGTCAATTTGAAGGGGCCGGTGCCCGAGGGCTGGCTGGCGAACTTGTCCCAGTCCTTGCCGAGCTTTTCATACTGGGCCGGGCTCGACACCAGGAACCACAGCATCTGGTACGGGAAAAAGGAATCGACCGCCTTGGTGGTGATCTCAACGGTGGAGTCGTCGATCTTGGCGTAGCTGGCGACGGAGGGGAGGCGCGTCTTCACCTGCGCGCTTTGCCGCTTGTCGAACTGCGGTGCCTTGTCGTTGAGCACCTTGTCCAGATTCCAGATCACCGCATCGGCGTTGAACTCGCTGCCATCGTGAAACTTCACGCCCTTGCGCAAAGTGAAGCGCCATTTGGTCTTGTCGGCATCGTCCACCTTCCATTCGGTGGCGAGGCCCGGCACCAGCTTGCCGGGCCGGTCGGCCACGTCCATCTCCCAGGCCACCAAGGGATCGTAGATCGTGTAGGCGGTGAATTGATAGGCGCCCGCGCCGCGATCGGGTTGGCCCGTGGTCAGCGGGATGTCCGCCATCGAGATGCCGTAGCGCACAACAGTTTCGGCGCACGCCGAAACTGCGGAGAACGCCAGCGCAAGCACGGCGAGACAGGTCGATAGACGAAGACGCATGGCCCAAAGCTCCAAGGGGAATTGAAGGGGGAGTTCGGGCCAAACCTGCAATCTTGATGCCAGAATAGGCAGCGCCTTGGTTTTGCCTTCCGGCGATCCACAAGGACTTGTCGCCGCAGGGGCAATCTGCAGAAAAAGTTTCTCCTTGGCATAGGCATTGCATACCATTGCATCAAAATTAATCATCCAAGCCGGAGAAGGACGAGGCGATGTTTATTAAGAAGAATACGCGTGCGGCACTGTTCGCGGTGCTTGCTCTAACGACAACCGCGGCCTGGCCGCGCGTCGCAAGCGCGGAGACCGTGCTGCGCATCGGCATGACCGCTGCCGATATTCCGCGCACGCTGGGCCAGCCCGACCAGGGCTTCGAGGGCAACCGCTTCACCGGCCTCACCATGTATGACGCGCTCACCGGCTGGGACCTGTCCTCCGCCGAGAAGGCAAGCGTGGTGATTCCGGGCCTTGCCACCGAGTGGAAGGTCGACGATGCCGACAAGACCAAGTGGGTCTTCAAGCTGCGCCCCGGCGTCACCTTCCACGATGGCTCGCCGTTCAACGCCGATGCCGTGGTGTGGAACGTCGAGAAAGTCCTGAAGCAGGATGCGCCGCAATTCGACGCCAGCCAGGTCGGCGTCACCGCCTCGCGCATGCCGACGCTGGCTTCTGCGAAGAAGATCGACGACATGACGGTCGAGCTCACCACCAAGGAGCCCGACAGCTTCCTGCCGATCAATCTCACCAACCTGTTCATGGCGAGCCCGGCGAAGTGGCAGGCGTTCTACGACAAGGCCGACGGCGCCGACGCCAAGGCGAAGTCGCAGGCCGCATGGACCGCCTTCGCCAAGGACGCCTCGGGCACAGGGCCGTGGAAGATGGCGAGCTTCACGCCGCGTGAACGGCTGGAACTGGTCAAGAACGCGAACTACTGGAATAAGGATCGCGTGCCCAAGGTCGACAAGATGGTGCTCCTGCCGATGCCGGAGGCGAATGCGCGCACTGCGGCGCTGCTCTCGGGCCAGGTCGATTGGGTCGAGGCGCCTGCGCCGGACGCGCTCCCCGAGCTCAAGCAGCGCGGCTTCAAGCTCTACGCCAACGAGCAGCCGCATGTCTGGCCCTGGCAGTTCTCGCGCGTCGAAGGCTCGCCCTGGAACGACATCCGCGTGCGCAAGGCGGCGAACCTCTGCATCGATCGTGAAGGTCTCAGGGACGGGCTGCTCGCCGGCCTGATGGTGCCGGCGACCGGCACCTTCGAGCCCGGGCATCCCTGGCGTGGCAATCCCACCTTCCAGATCAAGTACGACAAGGCGGCCGCACAAAAGCTGATGCAGGAGGCCGGCTTCGGCCCCAACAAGAAGCTGACGGTGAAGACTCAGACGTCGGCGTCCGGTTCGGGTCAGATGCAGCCGCTGGCGATGAACGAGTATCTGCAGCAGGCGCTGGCCGAATGCTATTTCGACGTGAAGCTCGACGTCATCGAGTGGAACACGCTGTTCACCAACTGGCGCCGCGGCGCCAAGGATCCCAGCGCCAATGGCTCGAACGCGACCAACGTCACCTATGCGGCGATGGACCCGTTCTTCGCGCTGGTGCGCTTCCTGCAATCGGGTATGGCGCCGCCGGTCTCGAACAATTGGGGCTTCATCAACAACCCCAAATTCGACGAGCTGGTGAAGAAGGCGCGGCAGACCTTCGATCCCGCCGCGCGCGATTCCGCGCTCGCCGAGCTGCACGCAGCCTCCGTCGACGATGCAGCCTTCCTCTACGTCGCCCACGACGTCGGCCCGCGCGCGATGAGCCCGAAGGTGACCGGCGTCATACAGCCGAAGAGCTGGTTCATCGACTTCTCGCCGGTGTCGATCAAGCAGTAGTCGAAGCTTGCTCAGTGCATCCTCTCCCCTTGTGGGAGAGGGTGGGTTCGCGACAGCGAAGCCGGGTGAGGGGTCTCTCTCCGCGGAGGGACTCTCTCTCGTTTGAAATGGTGTAGCCGCGGAAACAACCCCTCATCCGGCGCTTGCGCGCCACCTTCTCCCGCAAGGGGAGAAGGAAGAAAGAAACAACGTGCTCGCCTATATCGCCCGACGCATCGTCTATGTCGTCCCCATCGTCATCAGCGTGGCGCTGGTGTGCTTCCTCCTTGTGCACATCACGCCGGGCGATCCGCTCGTCGCCGTGCTGCCGGCCGATGCCTCGCAGGAGCTCGCCGCGCAGCTGCGCACCGCCTATGGCTTCGACCGCCCGCTGCCGGTGCAGTTCGGGCTTTGGCTTCTTCGTGCCCTTCACGGCGACCTCGGCAACTCCATCGCGACGGGGCGTCCGGTGCTCGCCGAGGTCATGCGCGCAGTGGGCAACACCGTCACGCTGGCGATTGCTGCGGCCATCATCGGCTTCACCATGGGCATTCTGCTCGGCTTGATCGCCGGCTATTTCCGGGAGACCTGGATCGACAAGGTCGCGACCTCCTTTGCCATCGCCGGTGTTTCCGTGCCGCATTACTGGCTGGGCATGCTGCTCGTCATCATCTTCTCGGTGCAGCTCAACTGGCTGCCTGCGGTCGGCGCCGGCCCGAGCGGCTCCAATTCCTGGGCCTGGGACTGGGCGCACCTGAAATATCTTGTGCTGCCGGCGATCACGACCTCGGTGATCCCGATGGGCATCGTCACGCGCACCGTTCGCGCGCTGACCGGCGACATCCTCAGCCAGGACTTCGTCGAGGCGTTGCGTGCAAAGGGCCTGCGCGAAACCGGCGTGTTCCGACATGTCATCAAGAATGCCGCGCCGACCGCGCTTGCCGTGATGGGGCTCCAGCTCGGCTACATGCTCGGCGGCTCCATCCTGATCGAGACCGTGTTCTCCTGGCCGGGCTCGGGCTTCCTGCTCAATTCGGCGATATTCCAGCGCGACCTGCCGCTGCTGCAGGGCACGATCCTGATCCTGGCGCTGTTCTTTGTCTTCCTCAACCTGCTGGTCGACATCGCCCAAGCCGCGATCGACCCGCGCATCAAGCGGGGCTAGCGGGATGAGATCGAGCCCAGCTGTTGCCGCGAAGCCGGTGCGCTCCCTCCCCCGCGAGCGGGGGAGGGTTGGGGAGAGGGTGTCTCCTCGCGCGAGGACCCCCGAACCTGTCATCGGGCGCGCCTGCGGCGCGACCCGTTGGGCGCGACCTCTCCCGCAACCGGGAGAGGTGCACCGCCTTGTTGGCTTGTGTCGATTGAACCAACATCTTTCGGGAGCCGACTGATGAGCGAGCTTCCGTTGTCCGCCACCAGCGACGCCGCGCTTCAGGCCGCGCCCGCGACCAAGGCACGCGGCTATTGGGCCACCGTCGGCCGCCGCATCATGCGGGACAAGGTCAGCATGGCCTGCGCGCTGGTGCTGCTGCTGATCTTCCTCTCGGCGATCCTTGCGCCATGGCTCGGCCTGGAAGATCCCTACAAGGGCTCGATGATCCGCCGCCTTCGTCACATCGGCACCCCAGGCTACCCCCTCGGCACCGACGAGCTCGGCCGCGACATGCTGGCGCGTCTCGTCTATGGCGGCCGGCTGTCACTGGTCATCGGCATCCTGCCCGTGATCCTTGCTTTCTGCATCGGCACCTCGCTCGGTCTCGTTGCCGGTTATGTCGGCGGCAAGCTCAACACCGCGATCATGCGCACAGTGGATGTGTTCTACGCGTTCCCGTCGGTGCTGCTGGCGATCGCGATCTCCGGCGCGCTGGGTGCCGGCATTCTCAACTCCATCGTGTCGCTGACGGTCGTGTTCGTGCCGCAGATCACCCGCGTTGCCGAGAGCGTCACCACCGGCGTGCGCAACATGGATTTCGTCGAGGCCGCGCGCGCTTCGGGGGCCGGCGCCTTTACCATCATGCGCGTGCACATCCTCGGCAATGTGCTTGGTTCCATCTTCGTCTACGCCACCAGCCTGATCTCGGTCTCGATGATTTTGGCTGCCGGCCTCTCCTTCCTCGGTCTCGGCACCAAGCCGCCGGAGCCGGAATGGGGTTTGATGCTGAACACCTTGCGCACCGCGATCTACATCAATCCCTGGGTCGCCGCGCTTCCGGGCGCGATGATCTTCGCGGTTTCGATCTGCTTCAACCTGCTCTCGGACGGACTGCGCAGCGCCATGGACATCAGGAACTAATGATGATGAGAGCAAGACAGGCCGCCGCAGCTTCGGTGCCACACCTCTCCCCGATTGGGAGAGGTGGGAGGTCGCGGCCATGAGCGAGAGCACATCCGTCGAGATGCTGGAGCCGGTCGAGGACCGCGGCGGCGTCGCGCAGCCGCTGCTGCAAGTCAACGGCCTGACCAAGCATTTCCCGGTGCGCGGCGGGTTGTTCGCCGCCAAGCGCACCGTGCGCGCCGTCGACAACGTTTCCTTCTCAGTCGCGAAGGGCGAGACCGTTGGCATCGTCGGTGAGTCCGGCTGCGGCAAGTCCACGACTGCACGGCTGCTGATGCATCTGATGCCGCGCGATGACGGCGACATCATCTATGACGGCATGACGGTCGGCCAGTCGCTGAGCTTGCGTGAGCTGCGCCGCGGCATGCAGATGGTGTTCCAGGATTCCTACGCCTCGCTCAATCCGCGCCTGACGATCGAGGAATCGATCGCGTTCGGCCCCAAGGTCCATGGCATGGCCGATCACGCGGCGCGCACGCTGGCGCGCGAGTTGCTCGGAAAGGTCGGCTTGCGCCCTGAAAACTTTGCCAATCGCTATCCGCACGAGATCTCCGGTGGACAGCGACAGCGCGTCAATATCGCGCGGGCGCTCGCGCTGTCGCCGCGGCTGGTGATCCTCGACGAAGCGGTCTCCGCGCTCGACAAATCCGTCGAGGCGCAGGTGCTCAATCTGCTCGTCGATCTCAAGCGCGAGTTCGGCCTGACTTATCTTTTCATCAGCCACGATCTCAACGTCGTCCGCTACATCTCGGACCGCGTGCTGGTGATGTATCTCGGCGAGGTCGTGGAGCTTGGTCCGGTCGACCAGGTCTGGGATCAGCCGGCGCATCCGTATACGCGCGCGTTGCTGGCAGCGATGCCGTCATCCGATCCCGATCGTCGCACCGAGACGCCGCCGATCACCGGCGATCCGCCCAATCCGATCGACCCGCCCTCGGGATGCCGCTTCCATACCCGCTGTCCGTTTGCGGAGCCGCTCTGCGCAAATGCGACACCAAAACTCACCGCGCTCGATAGAATGGGCCACGAGGCCGCGTGCTACATGGCGATACCGGGTTCGGGCCATAGCCGCGCGCCCAGGGGAGAAACCGCATGACGAGACCCACACCGAAAGAGATCAAGCCGATCGCGCAAATTGCCGGCGTTCCCGTCGATGACGAGATTGCAACGCGCATCTCCAATGCCATCGGGCCTGCCTTCGAAGGCTTCGCCGCCATTGCCGGTACGTTGCCGTTCGACCTCGAGCCGGCCGGCTATGTGCTCGCCCAGACGCAGAAGGTGTCGAAATGAGCACCGAACCCGCATTGATGACGCTCACCGAGGTCGCGCGTGCGATCGCGGCGAAGCGGGTGTCTTCGCGCGAAGCAACCCGCGCGTTGCTGCATCGCATCGGACAATGGCAGCCGCATCTCAATGCCTTCATGTCGATCGAAGCGGAGGCGGCACTCAAGGCGGCGGATGCCGCCGACGCCGAGCTGGCCAAGGGCAATGTCCGCGGTCCTCTCCATGGCGTTCCGCTCGCGCACAAGGATATGTATTACGAGGCCGGCAAGGTCGCGACCTGCGGCTCTCTCATCCGCCGCGATTTCGTGCCGACCGTCACTTCCACGGCCTTGCAGCGGTTGAAGGACGCCGGCCAGGTTCGCCTCGGCACGCTGCATCTTGCCGAGTTCGCCTATGGCCCTACCGGCCACAACGCCCATTACGGCCCGGTGCGCAATCCATGGAACGTCGCGCACATCACCGGCGGCTCGTCCTCGGGCTCCGGCTCCGCGGTCGCCGCGCGCCTGACCTATGCGGCGCTCGGCTCGGACACCGGCGGCTCGATCCGCATGCCCGCGCATTTCTGCGGCGTCACGGGGCTCAAGACCACCGTCGGCCGCGTCAGCCGCGCCGGCGCGATGCCCCTGTCGCAATCGCTCGACACCGTCGGACCGCTGGCCCGCACCGCCGAGGATTGCGCGTTGTTGCTGGCGTTGATGGCCGGCCCGGATCCCGCCGATTCGACCTGCAGCCACGAGCCGCTGTCGGACTACGTCGCGGCGACGAAAGGCTCACTGAAGGGCCTCAAGATCGGCGTGCCCGCGTCCTTCTATGTCGATGATCTCGACGGCGAGGTCGGCCGCGTGCTGGACGAGACCATCGCGGTGCTCAAGCGCGAGGGCGCCGACATCGTCAAGGTCGAGTTGCCGGACCAGCGGCAATTGTCGTCGGCGAGCCAGCTGGTGCTCGCCGTCGAAGCGGCCGCCTTCCACAAGCGCTGGATGATCGAGCGACCGCAGGATTATGGCCCGCAGGTGCTGATGCGGCTGCAGAACGGCCTCGCCGTTCCCGCCATCACCTATCTCGAGGCGATGCGCTGGCGCGGGCCTGCGCTCGCCGCGCACAACGCGGCCACTGCCGGCGTCGACGCGGTGATCGCGCCGGCCTCGCCCGTGCCGGCGCCGACGATCGAGGAGAGCGACGTCGGCGGCGGCCCGAATGCGCCGGCGCTGCTGCAGCGGCTGACGCTGTTCACCCGTCCGGTGAACTTCCTCGGCCTGCCGTCGCTCACGGTGCCGTCAGGTTTCACCAAAACCGGCCTGCCTGTCGGCATGCAGCTGATCGGCCGCTCCTTCGATGAGGCGACCCTGCTCACCATCGGCGCCGCCTTCCAGCGCGTCACCGACCATCACGATCGATTGCCGAAACTGCCGTCATGACCAAGCTCGTCGAGATCTCAGGCCTCAACATCCGCTTCACCGGCGAGCGCACGGTCTATGCCGTGAACGACCTCAGCCTCTCGCTGGGCAACAGCGAGGTGCTGGGCCTGCTCGGCGAGTCCGGTTCGGGCAAGAGCGTGACCTTGCGTGCGCTGATGCGGCTGTTGCCGAAGAAGCGCACGCAGATATCAGGCACGGTCAACGTGCTGGGGCAGGACGTGCTCGCCATGAACGACGAGCAACTGTCGTCGTTCCGCGGCCAGACCGTCTCGATGATCTTCCAGGAGCCCGCGCTCGCGCTTGATCCGGTCTACACCATCGGCGCGCAGATCGCCGAAAGCGTGGTGCGCCACGAGGGCAAGAGCTTTGCGGAAGGGCGGGCACGCGCGCTCGAAATGCTCGAGGTCGTGCGCATCCCCTCGGCCAAGCGGCGGCTCGACGCCTATCCGCACGAAATGTCCGGCGGCATGCGTCAGCGCGCGATGATTGCCTTGGCGCTGGCCTGCCGGCCGAAGATCCTGCTCGCGGACGAGCCGACCACGGCGCTCGACGCCACCGTGCAGATCCAGATCCTGCTGCTGCTGCGCGAGCTGCAGCGCGAGTTCGGCATGTCCGTCATCTTCGTCACCCACGACATCGGCGTCGCCATCGAGATCTGCGACCGCGTCGCGGTGATGTATGCCGGCCAGATCGTGGAGCAGGGCACGCTGCGCGACATCGTCCGCGCACCGGTCCACCCCTACGCCAAGGGCCTGCTCGCCTCCACCATCCACGGCGCTAAGCGGGGCGAGCGCCTGGAGACCATTCCTGGCACGCCGCCTTCATTGGCCGAGAGGCCGCACAATTGCTCATTCGCGCCCCGCTGCAAATTCGTCGAGCCGCGCTGCCTGGAGCAACTGCCTGCCAACGTGGAGGTCGGGCCGGGCCGGGCGGCACGGTGCGTGCTGGCGGAGCCGGCGGTCGCGTCATCGTAATGCTTGCCGCGCAATCGCCTCCTTCTTCCGCGGAGGAGTGACGAGCGTGCTCTCACTTCGGAATTGCTCTGTGACAACACCGACTTGTCGCAGCCCGCCGCGCGCGGACAGCTGAGCGCGCCTCTACTGTGCATGGGGTTGTTCTCGACATTTTGTCGGGGCAGCCAGCAACCGGCTGGCCCCAGCGCGCATTCACACCCCATTCATCCCGGTTCCCCTTCCATGCCGGGCATCCACGGAGAGGGACGTCACTCATGCACATTTCCAACGAAGGCCTGCTCGTCATCCTGTTCGTCGGCCTGGTCGCCGGCTGGCTGGCCGGGAAGGTCGTGCGGGGCGCCGGGTTTGGCATCATCGGCGACATCGTGATCGGCATCTGCGGTGCGCTGGTGGCAAGCCTCCTGTTTCCGAGGCTCGGCATTCGGCTCGGCACCGGCCTGGTGTCGGAGATCGTCTATTCCGCGATCGGCGCGGTTATCCTGCTGGTGGTGGTGCGGCTGGTGCGCGGCGGCGGCCGGCTTTAGCCCCGCATTGGACTGGAACTTGCCGCCGCTCTTTCCGCGGAAGAGGCTGAAAGCCTGCAAGAAAAAGCCGCAAGCCTGTGAAAATCCGGACTTGCGCCGAAGGCTGCCAGGGGTAGATGTGGCGCAGCGGGGCCCCGGATTATTTCGACCGTGTCGGACGGCCGGAAAACAGATGTTAATCCGAGGCGAGTACCTGTTAAATCGCTCTTGAAATCAGGGCTTTGCCCGTTACCTGAAAGAGACCAGACTGATGGCAGCCATCCCTGGCGTCCGCCGTTCAGAGCTCGGTGACGCCTTGCGCGCCTGTCGCACGGCGTTCATCGGCGTCGGCTTGATGAGCTGCATGATCAACCTGCTCTATCTGACCGGGTCGATCTTCATGCTGGAGGTCTACGACCGGGTGCTGCCGAGCCGCAGCATTCCGACCCTTGTCGGCCTCATCATCCTCGCCAGCTTCCTCTACATGGCGCAGGGCATGCTCGACATGATCCGCAACCGCATCCTGGGGCGGATCGGCACCTCGCTCGACGAGGCCCTCAACAAGCGCGTCTTCGACACCATCGTGCGCCTGCCGCTGATCGTCGGCAATCGCAACGAGGGCCTCCAGCCGCTGCGCGATCTCGACAATGTCCGCTCCTTCCTGGGCGGCATGGGCCCGAGCGCGTTCTTCGACTTGCCCTGGCTGCCGCTTTATCTCGCCATCTGCTTCGCCTTCCACGTCCTGATCGGTGTCACTGCACTGGTCGGCGCCATCATCCTGGTCGGGCTCACGCTGGTTACCGAATTCATGTCCCGCCAGCCGGCGAAGGAGGCGATGGGCCTCGCCGCCCAGCGCAACGATCTCGCCCAGGCCAGCCGCCGCAACGCCGAGGTGATGGTGTCGATGGGCATGGCCGGGCGGATGAACCAGCGCTGGAGCGAGGCCAACGAAAAGTATCTCGCCGGCAATCAGCGCGCGAGCGACGTCGCCGGCGGTCTCGGCGCGGTCGCCAAGGTGCTGCGCATGATGCTGCAATCGGCCGTGCTCGCGGTCGGCGCCTATCTCGTCATCCACCAGGAGGCGACCGCCGGCATCATCATCGCCGGCTCGATCCTCTCCGCCCGCGCGCTCGCGCCCGTTGATCTCGCCATCGCGCACTGGAAGTCCTTCGTCGCGGCCCGCCAGAGCTGGCACCGGCTCACCCGCCTGCTGGAGCAGATGCCGGCGCAGCCGATGCCGACCCAGTTGCAGCCGCCCACCAGCCGGCTCTCGGTCGAAGGCATCGCGATGGTGCCGCCCGGCGATCAGCGCCTCGTCGTGCAGGACGTCACCTTCGCGCTCGCCGCGGGCAACGGCCTCGGCGTGATCGGGCCGAGCGGCTCCGGCAAGTCGTCACTGATCCGCGCGCTGGTCGGGGTCTGGCAGCCGGTGCGCGGCAAGGTGCGGCTCGACGGCGCGGCGCTCGATCAATGGTCGAGCGACATGCTCGGCCGCCACATCGGCTATCTGCCACAGGACGTCGAATTGTTCGGCGGCACCATCGCCCAGAACATCAGCCGATTCGATCCCGAGGCGACCTCCGACGGCATCATCGCGGCTGCGAAAGAAGCCGGCGTGCACGAGATGATCATCAAGATGCGCGAAGGCTACAACACCCAGGTCGGCGAGCAGGGTGCCGCGCTGTCCGCCGGACAGGCGCAGCGGGTCGCGCTGGCGCGCGCGCTTTATGGCAACCCGTTCCTGATCGTGCTCGACGAGCCCAACTCCAATCTCGACACCGAAGGCGATGAGGCGCTGACCCGCGCGATCCGCTCGGCGCGCGAGCGCGGTGCGATCGTGGTCGTGGTGGCGCACCGGCCAATCGGGGTCGAAGCGGTCGATCAGATCCTGGTGCTGCGCGACGGCCGCATGCAGGCGTTCGGCCCGAAGGAGCAGGTGCTTGCCCAGGTGCTGCAGCCGCGCGCGACGCCGCCCGCACCGATCAAGATCGTCAGCGAAGGCGGAGTGGCCAAGCCATGAGCACATTGGCAATAGGCGGCCCGAAGCCCGCCGCGGCGAAGACCGTGCGCGATTCGATCAAGTTCCACCTGATGCTCGGCCTCGCGATCGTGCTGGTCCTGGTCGTCGGCCTCGGCGGCTGGGCCTCCACGGTGCTGATCTCGGGCGCGCTGATCGCGCCGGGACAGATCGTGGTCGAATCCAACGTCAAGAAGGTGCAGCATCCGACCGGGGGCGTGGTCGGCGAGGTGCGCGCCCGCGACGGCGATCGGGTCAAGGCCGGCGATATCGTGGTGCGGCTCGACGACACCGTCACCAAGGCCAACCTTGCGATCGTCACCAAGAACCTGGACGCCGCGCAGGCGCGTGCGGCGCGATTGCAGGCGGAACAGCGCGGCCTCGACCGGATCGAGTTTCCGCAGGTTCTGCTCGATCGCGCTGGCGATCCCGACGTCAAGGTGCTGCTCTCCGCAGAGACCAAGCTGTTCGACGTCCGCGTCAATGGCCGCACCGGACAAAAGGCGCAGCTGCGCGAACGCATCACGCAGCTCAACGAGGAGATCGCAGGTCTCAGCGCCCAGGAAAAGGCCAAGGACCAGGAGATTTCGTTGGTTCAGAACGAGCTCACCGGCGTTCGCGAGCTCTACGAAAAGCGCCTGGTGCAGATCTCGCGCCTGACCCAGCTCGAACGCGACTCGGCGCGGCTCAACGGCGAGCGCGCGCAATACATCGCCGCGCGGGCCCAGGCCAAGGGCAAGATCACCGAGACGGAGCTCCAGATCATCCAGATCGACAAGGACGTGGTCAGCGAGGTCTCAAAGGACCTGCGCGAGACCAACGACAAGATCGGCGAGCTGATCGAGCGCAAGGTCGCCGCCGAAGACCAGCTCCGCCGCGTCGACATCCGCGCGCCGCAGGACGGCATGGTGCTGCAATCGACGGTGCACACCGTCGGCGGCGTCGTCACCGCCGGCGACACCTTGATGCTGATCGTGCCGCAGACCGACGATCTTCAGGTCGAGGCCAAGGTCAACCCGGTCGATATCGACAAGCTCCAGATCGGGCAGAAGACGCTGCTGCGCCTGTCCGCCTTCAACCAGCGCACCACGCCCGAGCTCAACGGCCTCGTCAGCCGGGTCTCGCCGGACGTCACCACCGACCAGCGCACCGGTCAGAGCTACTACACCATCCGCGTCTCGATGCCGCCGGAAGAGATCGCCCGTCTCGGCGACGTCAAGATGATCCCCGGCATGCCCGTGGAAGCCTTCGTCCAGACCGGCGACCGCACCATGCTGTCCTATCTGATGAAGCCGCTGCACGACCAGCTTATGCGGGCGTTCCGGGAGAAGTGACGCGAAAGCGCGTCATCCACTCGCAATGACGACTTGCAGATGACGACTTGCAGATGACGACTTGCAAATGACGACTTGGCTGTCAGTTTGCTATACTGCGCTTGCCAGCAGCAAACCGGCGGTCGAACAATGCAGTCCCCTTCCTCCATTGCCACCGAATCCTTCACGGACGCGAGCCTTGCCGTCGCCCGCCTCGAAGAGATCTACGAGCGCAACACGAAGTTCCTGCGCCACCGGTTCGAGGCCTATGTCGGCGGCGAAGCGATCACGACGCGGGTGCGCGCTTTTTATCCCTTCGTCCGCATCACCACTGCAACTCATGCGCGGCTGGATTCGCGCCTCGCTTATGGCTTCGTCGCCGGCCCCGGCGTGCACGAAACCAGCGTGACGCGGCCCGACCTGTTCCGCAGCTATCTCACCGAGCAGATCGGACTCTTGATCCAGAACCACGGCGTGCCGGTCGAGATCGGCGAGTCCGCCGAGCCGATCCCGATCCATTTCGCCTATCGCCGCGACATCAACATCGAGGCCGCCATCACCACCAGCGAGAACTCGGCGGTGACGCGGTCGCTGCGCGATGCGTTCGACGTGCCCGTTCTCGCCACGATGGACGATTCCATCGCCGACGGCACGTTCGAGCTGCAGCCCGGAGCGCCCGAGCCGCTGTCCCTGTTCCGCGCCGCTCGCGTCGATTACTCGCTGCGCCGCCTCTACCACTACACCGGCACGGATCCCGAATACTTCCAGAATTTCGTCATCTTCACCAACTATCAATTCTATGTCGACGCCTTTGCGGAGCTTTGCCAGCAACGGCTCCAATCCGGCGAAGCCGGCCTCGATGCTTTCGTCGCGCCCGGCAACGTCGTCACGCGCAGCGGCGGCGCGAGCAGCGGCACCGCGCCTGCTCGTGCGCCGCAGATGCCCGCCTTTCACCTGACCACGCCTGGTTATCGCGGCATCACCCTGATCAATATCGGCACCGGGCCATCCAATGCGCGCAACGTCACCGACCACGTTGCGGTGCTGCGGCCGCACGCCTGGCTGATGCTTGGCCACTGCGCCGGCCTGCGCAACACGCAACGGCTCGGCGATTACGTGCTCGCGCACGGCTATGTGCGGGAGGACCACGTGCTCGACCGCGAGCTGCCGCTGGGAGTGCCGATCCCGGCGCTGGCCGAGATGCAGGTCGCGCTCGAGCAGGCGGTCGAGGATGTCACGGGGCTCGAGGGCTTCGAGCTCAAGCGCCTGATGCGCACGGGAACGGTGGCGAGCGTCGATAACCGCAACTGGGAGATTTCCGGGCCCGATGTGATCCGCCGCCTGTCGCAATCGCGCGCGGTTGCGCTCGACATGGAATCGGCCGCCATCGCCGCCAACGGCTACCGCTTCCGCGTCCCCTACGGCACGCTGCTCTGCGTCTCCGACAAGCCGCTGCACGGCGAGATCAAGCTTGCCGGCATGGCCAGCGAATTCTACCGCCGCCGTGTCGGTCAGCATCTCGAGATCGGCCTGAAGGCGCTGGAGCGGCTCAAGCAGCAGGAATCGGAGCGGCTGCATTCGCGCAAGCTCCGCAGTTTTGCCGAAGTCGCGTTCCAGTAGGGTGGGCCTTCAACCCCGCTGACAAGGCCGAGAAATTTCCGCACTGTCCGCGATGGGGCCGACCGGGACGTTTCGATGCCGCTGACACGCGACAGGATCATCGGCCATGACCGCGAACGGCTGGCCTTTCGCTTCACCATGCTGAGCGACGGGGAGGTCGTGCAGTGCCAGATCAGCGACGCCGCGATGGACGAGCTCGCAGGCATGCAGGGCACCGAAAGCAGCGCGCGTCAGGCCCAGTTCCTGTCCCTGCGTGAAACCATCGAGCGGATCGCGTCAGACCTCTACGACGAGGCGCCGCGGGTGAAGGGGCATGTGGTGCGGATATTCACGCGGCATTTGGGGCGGTAAGGTCGAAGGTCACGGCGATCACCGGTCCTCCCCGTCATCCTGAGGTAGTGGAAGTGTGTCCCTGCCGCGCCAGCCGCTCACGCCTCCAGCTTTCTCAGCAGCAGGTTCAGCGCCGTCGCGGCGAAAGCCTGCATGTTTGCGAGCCGGTCGTTGCTTCCCGTCTCCAGCGTCATCACCTCTGACGCAGGCCCCGCAACTGCCATGCAGCTATGGCCGGCGGCATCGCCGTAGCGGTTGCCGGTTGGGCCGGCTGCGCCGGTCTCGGACAGGCCCCAGTCGCTGTTGAAGCGCGTTCGCATCTGCTCAGCCAGCAATTGCGCATAGGGCGCCGAAGACGACCGAAAGCCCTTCATGCCGTCATCCGAAATATCCATCAGCATGCGCCTGGCATCGCGGGTGTATACCACCGCGCCGCCGAGGAAGTAGGCGGAGGCGCCGGGCACCGCGAGCAGGCTGGCCGAGATCAGGCCGCCCGTGGAGGACTCGGCCACGGCGATGGTCTGTTTGCGGGCGATCAGCTGTGCCGCGACCTTTTCCGCGATGCCGACGAGTTCTTTCATCTCTGGTACCCCTCATTCCTTCGCAACCGAGCTCGTCCTTCCTAGCATACGACGGGACGCCTGACCGAGTTGCGGGCGGCGGGCAGGCCTGCTTCAATGGCGGGACAAGAAGAGACATGAGGAAACGTGAGAAGGCAGACGTCATGACGTCCCCGATCGCCGGCGGTGTAGATTGCGACGTGCATCCGGCCTTGCCGCATCTGACCAGCCTGCTGCCGTACCTGAACGACTACTGGCGCGATCAGGTGACGACGCGCGGCATGGTGGACCTCGTCTCGCAATCCTATCCGCAGAACTCACCGATCACGGCACGGCCGGATTGGCGTCCGGAGACCGGCAAGCCCGCTGAGAGCCTGTCGGACATGCAGCGCCATGTGCTCGATCCGTTCAAGCTCAAGCATGCCATCTGCAATCCGCTGTACGGCGTGCAGATGGTGTTCTCCGAGGACATGCAGGCCGCCTTCTGCCGCGCGCTCAACGATTGGCTGGCGAAGGAATGGCTCGATCGCGATCCGCGGCTGCGGGGCTCGATCGTGATCCCCACGCAGAGCGTGGAGAAAGCGGTTGCCGAGATCGAGCGTTGCGCACAGGACAAGCGCTTCATCCAGGTGCTGATGCTGGTGATGGGCGACATGCCGCTCGGCAAGCGCGTGCTGTGGCCGATCTATGAGGCGGCGGAGCGGCTCGAACTTCCAGTCGGAATCCACGCCGGTTCCGCCTATCACAATCCGCCGACCGCGGTGGGCTGGGGATCCTACCACATCGAGGATTATGTCGGTCAGGCCCAGGCCTTCCAGGCCCAGCTCACGAGCCTGATCGTCGAGGGCGTGTTCGCCAAATATCCGCGGCTGAAAATGGTGATGCTGGAATCGGGCGTCTCCTGGATCGCGCCTTATCTCTGGCGTCTGCACAAGTTCTGGCGCGGGGTGCGGATGGAGACGCCCTGGGTCGATCGCGCGCCGCTGGAGATTGTGCGCAGCAACATCCGCTTCTCGTTACAGCCATTTGATGCGCCGCCGGAACCTGAGACATTAATTCGCCTGTTTGAGCATATGCAGTCGGACGAATTGGTCTTATTCTCCACCGACTATCCGCACTGGCAGTTCGATGACCAGGACGCGCTGCCCGAAGGTCTGTCCCCCGATCTCGTGCGCAAGATCATGATCGACAATCCGCATGCAACCTATCCCCGCCTGACGTGAGCCCGCTGCCAAAGGAGGCAAGGCGATGAATATTCAGTTCCGCGAGAGCCAAGAAGCTGAATCCCCCCTGACCGTCAAACCCGCAATCGCGGACTGTGACATCCACCCGGCACGCGCCAGCCGCACCGAGCTCTATCCCTACCTCGCCAAACGCTGGCAGCATCACCTCGAAGTCTACGGCGTCCATGCCTATCAGGGCATGATGGAGGGCCCGCCCTATCCGAAGGCGCAGCCCAACGCGTCGCGCCGCGATGCCTGGCCGCCGGAAGGCGGGCCGCAGGGCTCCTCGCTGTCCTTCATGCAGAAGCAGCTGCTCGATCCCAACAATGTGCAGCTCGGCGTGCTCAATCCGCTCAACACCGGGCAGGGCATCCGCAATCACGAGCTCTCGGCGGCCTTATGCTCGGCGATCAACGACTGGCAGATCGACAAATGGACCTCCAAGGACAAGCGGCTGAAAGCGTCAATCGTCGTCGGCAATGAGGACGGGCTCTCGGCCGCCGCTGAGATCCGCGAGCGCGCCGGGGACAAGAATTTCGTGCAGGTGCTGCTGCTCAGCCGCAATGTCGAGCCGCTCGGCCAGCGCCGCTACTGGCCGATCTATCAGGCAGCGGAAGAGGCCGGCCTTCCCGTCGGCGTCCACGCCTTCGGCTTCGGCGGCAACCCGATCACGCCGTCGGGCTGGCCGTCCTACTACATCGAGGAGATGGTCGGACACTCGCAGTGCCAGCAATCGGCGCTGGCCAGTCTTGTCCTGGAGGGCGTGTTCGAGCGCTTCCCGAAGCTGAAGATGGTGATGATCGAGGCCGGCTTCGGCTGGGCGCCGTCGCTCTGCTGGCGGCTCGACAAGGTCTGGCAGCGGCTGCGCAGCGAGGTGCCGCATGTGAAGCGGCCGCCGTCGGAATATATCCGGGAGCAGGTGTGGTGGACCACGCAGCCGATGGAGGATCCGGAGCGACGCGAGGACCTGTTCGACGTGATCAAATGGATCGGCTGGGACCGGCTCCTGTTCGCCACCGACTATCCGCATTGGGACTATGACGAACCGTCTCGCGTCTTGCCGGCGGGCGTCAGCGAAGCTAATCGCGAGGCGTTCTACCTCGGCAACGCGAAGAAGCTTTACGGCGTTTCCTGATGGCAAGACACGTCATCGCGCCGGTCGACGAGCTTCCGCCGGGCACGCGAAAGTTTCTGGAGATCGACGGGCGGCCGATCGCAATCTTCAACATCAAGGGCGAGTATTTCGGCCTGATGAACCGCTGCCCGCATCAAGGCGCGGCGCTGTGCGAAGGTCCGCTGATCGGGCTGGCGCAGTCGAGCAATCCCGGCGAGATCGAATACACCAAGTTGGGTGAGATCATCCGCTGCCCCTGGCACGGCTGGGAGTTCGACATCCGCACCGGCCAGTCCTATTGCGATCCCCGCCGCTTCCGCGTGAAGGCCTATCCGGCCCATGTCGAGCCGGGCGCGAGCGTGGTGAAGGGGCCTTACATCGCTGAGACGATTCCGGTGAGTGTCGAGAGCGACTACGTGGTGGTCGAGCTGTAGGGCAACCGCGTCGTCCTTCGGGCTCGTCTCTTCGAGGCGCCCCCCGGAATGACATCCCGGCGGGGCAAGCCGCTGCTTTTTCAGGCCTTATTTTGCGTTGCAGCGAGGAGCCATTGCCTGAAGGCGGCAAGCTTCGGCGCCTCGCGGCGCCCCTCCGGTGCGACCAGGTAGAACCCGGCATCGGCCGGCAGTGCGATCTTGAAGGGGACAACGAGGCGCCCCTTGGCGATGTCGTCCTGGACGTAGGACGTCCGTCCCATGGCGACGCCGATGCCGTCGATCGCGGCCTGGATCGTCATGAAGATCATGTCGAAGGTGATGCCGGGCTGTCTTGCGATGTCCGAGGGCAGGCCCGCCGCAGTCAGCCACAGCCGCCAATCGTCGCTGTTCGCGTTCGAGGTGTGCAGCAGTGCGTGGTTGCGCAGATCCTCCGGCCGGCGCAGCGGCTTGTCGCCGCGCAGCAGTGACGGGCTGCACACCGGAAACAGCTCGTCCGCCATCAGCCAGTCGGCGCGCAGGCCCGCCCACTGGCCGCGGCCATAGCGGATCGCGGCATCGACGTTGTCGCGCTGGAAGTCGACCAGGCTGGTCGAGGTGGTGATGCGCACGTCGATGCCGGGGTGCTGCTCCTGGAAATCGGCGAGTCGCGGCAGCAGCCATTTTGCCGCGAGCGAGGCCAGCGTCGACACCGTCAGCACCTTGTCGTCGTCCCTGCGCAGCAGGCGATCGGTGGCGAGGCGCAGGTCGTTGAAGGCGGCGCGGACGCCCGGCAGGTAGTCGCGCGCCTCCGGCGTCAGCGCCAGTGCGCGGTTCTGCCGGACGAACAGGCGAATGCCGAGCTCCTCTTCCAGGCGCCGGATCTGATGGCTGATCGCGGTCTGGGTCACGTTGAGCTCGCTGGCCGCCAGCGTGAAGCTGAGATGGCGCGCGGCGGCCTCGAACGCCCGCAATCCGTTCAAAGAGGGCAATCTGGCAGTCATCCGGCAGCATGATGCATGACGTTATTTCATGCGAAAAGGTGCAAATTGTCGTTTGTCGCGGTGCAGCAGGAGGCAGATATCGGCGGTCAGGTTAGCTCAAGGAGCTGAGAATGTCTATTCTGACCCAGAATTCGATGACAAATCATCATGCGGCCGGCCTGCTCCAGCAGATCGGCGAGATCCTCCACGTCTGGCACGAGCGCTATCGCACCCGCCGCGAGCTCACCAACTGGACCGCGCGCGATCTCCACGACGTCGGGCTGTCCTGGTCCGACATCGCCTACGAGGCCGACAAACCCTTCTGGCGGGCCTGATAGGCCACCAGGCCGGCGCCGCCTGAGCACAGGGGCGCCGGCGGTCCCCCTCCGGATGGACGTGTCATGAGCACCCTTCGCCTCGAAGACCTCCAGCAATATTCCGAGACTCTGCGCACCCGGCTCGGCGAGGTGATGAATGTCCGCTTCGTCGAGCCTCGCGATAGGGACGAGATCCAGCATTATTTCCGCTCGCTCTCGACCCGCTCGCGCTACAACCGCTTCTTCGGTGCGATCAGCGAACTGCCGAAGGGCCTGCTGCAGGAGTTCCTCGAGGTCGGCGAGCGCGATCGTTTCACGATCGTTGCGACAATGATGGTCGACGGCTTCGACAATATCGTCGCTGAAGCGCGCTATGCCTTGAATGTCGGGACCGCGACGCTCGAGTTCGGCCTCTCGGTCGACGACCGCTGGCAAGGCCACGGCATCGCCACCGCGTTGATGAACAACCTCGAATGCCGCGCTGCAGCACTTCGCGCCGAACACATGTTCGGCGACACGCTGCGTTCCAACGAGGCCATGGTCTCGCTCGCGCGCAAATCGGGCTTTGGTTTCGTCAACCATCCCGACGACTGGAAGCTCGTGCGCTTCGAGAAGGAGATCAGCGTCTCGCCGGAAGACATTCCGTGCGCGAACTGGCGTCTCGCTGCTCTTTCCCGTCAGGCCGACAGCCCCTCAGCCTCGGCCTGACATGACTGCGGCCCGGCCTGGTCATCCCAGAGCCGGGCCTTTTTTGCCTTCGTGGTCTCTCTCTCCAGCGTCATTCCGGGCTCGATGCTGCGCATTGCCCTGGAATGACGGGCTACTTCCCCGTGAACACCGCCTTGCGCTTCTCGATGAAGGCCTGAACCGCCTCCTTGTGATCGGCCGTCGTGGTGAGGCGGACCAGCCGTTCGGCTTCGTGGTCGCGCGCCGTTTCGAAATCGAACAGCAGGGCCTCGTCGAGATTGTCCTTCATGTAGCGCAGGGCCAGGCGCGGGCCTTCGGCCAGCGACTTGGCGAGCGCGAAGGCTTCGGTCTGCAATTTGTCGTCGGGCACGACGCGGTTGACGAGGCCGATCGCTTCGGCGCGCGCGGCATCGACGCGATCACCCGTGAACATCAGTTCGCGTGCCCGCGCGGTGCCGACGAGGCGGGTGAGCAGCCAGGCGATGCCGTAATCTCCGGAGAGCGCGATGCGGGCATAGCCGGTCGCAACGAAGGCAGATAGCGCGGCAATGCGGATGTCGCAGGCCATGGCGATGGCGAGCCCGGCGCCGACCGCGGGCCCGGGCAGGGCGGCGATGGTCGGCTTGCGCACCGACACCAGCGCGCCGGTCAGCAGCCGTTGTCGCTCCTGGAGATCGGCGACCCTGTCGTCGAAGGACATGTCGAGCTTTGCCTTGTCGCGATGCGCGCCCATGCCCTTGACGTTGCCGCCGGCGCAGAAGGCCTCGCCCGCGCCGGTGAGCAGCAGGGCGCCGACAGCGGGATTCTCGCCGCAGGCCCGGATCATCGTGCGCAGCGCGGGCGTCAGCGCATCCGAAAGCGAGTTGCGCGCCTCCGGCCGGTTCAGCGTGATGATGGCGACGCGGTCGCGGATGACGCAGAGGAGCTCGTGGGTACCGGTGTCGATGGTGGTTTCCGTGGTCATGGCTTCTCCCTTCCTTCGTCATTGCGTGCCAACGGGTCCGCGCGAAGCGCGGCCCGATGACAGGCTCCGCGAAACAATCCAGAATCTTCCGTGGGGACAGTCCGGATTGCCTCGTCGCTTCGCTCCTCGCAATGACGGATGTTGTTGGCTCGGTTCAAAACTTCTCCACCCAGGGTCGCAGCTCCAGCTCCCAGCTCCAGGCGCTGCGCGGCTGCTGCAACACATTCCAGTAGCTCTGCGCGATCGCGTCGGGATCAAGCATCGAATCCGGCTTGTCCGCCGGTTCGCTTCGCGCGGCACTCCTGATGCCGCCGTCGACGACGAAATGCGCGACATGGATGCCTAGCGGCGACAATTCGCGCGCCATGCTCTGCGCGAGCCCCCGCAGCGCGAACTTGCCCATCGCGAACGGGGCCGACTGCGCATACCCCTTGACGCTGGCCGAAGCCCCGGTGAACAGGATCGCGCCATGCTTGTTCGGCAGCATGCGCTTGGCTGCCTGCTGAGCAACCAGGAAGCCGCCATAGGCGCTGACCGCAATCGCCTGCGCAACGTCGGCCGGAATGAGGTCGACGAGCGGCCCGCGCGTGCGGCCGCTGGCGTTGTAGACGACGAGGTCCGGCGTTCCGATCTCGCGCTCGACGAGCCCGAACAGCCGCTCGACCTCCTCGGGATCGGTGGCGTTGCAGGCATAGGCTTTCGCGCCGGTCTCGGCGCAGAGCGCGCCCAGCTTCTCGATCTTGCGCGCAGCAAGGGCGACGCGAATGTTCTGGGCTGAGAGCAGCCTCGCCAGCGACGCGCTCAGGCCTTCGCCGACGCCGACGATGAGGGCGATCTTGTATGTTGGGTGTTCCATGGCGCGATCTCTCGGAAAGGGGAGCCGTTGATCTAGGCATGGTCGGTGCGGACAACCAGCCGAAGCGTTGGGCCGCGCGATCACAGTTCCGCAGAGCGAATTGCTCCTCCGCGGCGATCATGCCGCCCTGACAATTTGCGGCTTTATCGCTATCCGCGCCTGGAGCATGATCGACATCATCGAGCGCGGCAAGCCCTAAGAATTGCCGTCGGACGGAAACGAAGAGGACGATCATGCACAAGCCGGTCACAGCGCAGCCACAAGATATCGCGGCCGCACCATCCGGCCTGCTGGCGCCCGATACGTCAGGCATGAATTTCTACCGTGCCGATCCGGCGCTGACGGACCTGCTCCGCATCCATCTACCGGACCATCTGTTCCGCCACATCGAGCCGCATCTCGATCGTCTCGGCGAGCTCGCCGGCGGCCGGCTCGACGAATGCGCGCGGCTTGCCGACCGGCACACGCCCATTCTGCACCAGCGCGACAAGTTCGGCCGCGACGTGCAGTGGATCGAATACCATCCGGCCTATCGTGAGCTGGAGAACGCCGCGTTCGGCGAATTCGGCATCCACGCGCTCTCGATCCGCAAGGGCATCATGGGCTGGCCGGACAAATATCCCGTGGTGGCCAAGCACGCCTTCACCTTCCTGTTCAACCAGACCGAATTCGGCATGGGCTGCCCGATCAACGTCACGGATGGCTGCGCAAAGCTGCTGGCGAACTTCGGCAGCGACGCGCTGAAAGCGAAGTATCTGGATGGTCTGACCTCGACCGACATGAGCAAGCTGACTCAGGGCGGCCAGTTCATGACCGAGAAGGAGGGCGGCTCCGACGTCGGCACGCTGACCACGCGCGCGGTGCAGGAGGGTGACCATTGGCGCCTCTATGGCGAAAAATGGTTCTGCTCGAACGCCGATGCCAAGGTGGTGATGCTGCTCGCGCGCCCCGAAGGGGCGGGCCCCGGCACGCGCGGCGTCGGCCTGTTCCTGATGCCGCGCTTCCTCGACGACGGCACGCAGAACCACTACCGGATCGTGCGCCTCAAGGACAAGCTCGGCACGCGCTCGATGGCATCTGGTGAGATCAAGCTCGAAGGCGCCATCGCCCATGCCGTCGGCAAGCTCGACCGCGGCTTCGTGCAGATGGCGGAGATGGTGAACTCGTCCCGCCTCTCCAACGGCGTCAAATCCGCCGCGCTGATGCGCCGCGCCTATCATGACGCGATGACCGTGGCGAAGAACCGCGTGGTGTTCGGTCAACGCATCATCGATCTGCCCCTCGGGCGACGACAGATGCTGAAGATCATGCTGCCGGTCGAGCAGGCGCTGTCGATGAGCTTCTTGACGGCGGATGCGCTCGATCGCGCCGAAGCGGGCAGTCAGGATGCGGCGGCGCTCCTGCGCATCCTCACCCCGACGCTGAAATTCCGCGCCACGCGCGATGCGCGAAAGGTCTGCGGCGATGCGCTCGAGATGCGCGGCGGCATCGGCTATATCGAGGAGTTCGCCACCGCCCGCCTGCTGCGCGATGCCCATCTTGGGTCGGTCTGGGAAGGCACCGGCAACATCGTCGCGATCGACGCGCTCCGTCGCGCGGTCGGCCGTCATGGAGCGGAATCTGCGCTATCAGCTGATCTTCATGCCCGGCTCGATGACAGTCCGTCCGTGCCGCAGGCCTGGCGCGACAGGCTGCGCGGCCTGGTCGATCGTGCCGTGGGTTTTGCGCGCGAGGTCGCCGGAAAGGCCGAGAACGAGGCGGATGCGCGTCGCGCCACGAGCGTCCTCTATCACGTCGCCAGCGCCGTGGCATTCGCCTGGGAGGCGCATCGCATCCACGCCATGCGCGGCGACGCGCGCCGCTTGCTGCTGTCACGCCTCGTGATCGATCATCGCGTGCTGCCGAGCGATCCGTTCCGGCTGGCGGAAAATACCGCGCAAGCGCAGATTGCCGCGCTGCTGCTTGGCGACAGCGCGGCCGGCATGAGCGAGGTTGGCGAACTGGTTCTGGCGGCGTAGGCTGCGCTCCACGTCAAACCATAAAAGCGCGATAGGGAGTGCTCGATGAAGGCCGCCGTCCTCTACGAAGTCAACCAGCCGCTCGTCATCGAGGACATCAGCCTGCCGAAGCCCGGCCCGCGCGAGGTGTTGATCCGCACCGCGGTCGCCGGGCTCTGTCACTCCGACCTGCATTTCATGGAAGGGCTGTATCCGCACCCGCTGCCTGCGGTGCTCGGTCATGAGTCGGCTGGCGTTGTCGAGCAGGTCGGCTCGGATGTGACTTACGTGAAGCCGGGCGATCACGTCGTCACTTGCCTCTCCGTGTTCTGCGGCACCTGCGACAATTGTACAACGGGCCGCACCGTGCTCTGCACCGACACCACGGTGAAGATGCTGCCGGGCGCCTCCAACCGGATGCAGTGGTCGAAGCCCGAGAAGCTGCACCAGTTCCTCAATCTCTCGTCCTTCGCCGAGCAGATGCTCGTGCACGAGAACGCCATCGTCAAGATTCGCAAGGAGATGCCGCTCGATCTCGCCGCGTTGATCGGCTGCGGCGTCATCACCGGGTACGGCGCGGTGGTGAACACGGCGAAGGTGACGGCCGGCGAGACCGTGGCGGTGATCGGCTGCGGCGGCGTCGGCATGGCCGCGATCAACGGCGCGCAGATCGCCGGCGCCGGCCGCATCATCGCCATCGACACCAATCCGGCCAAGCTGCAGCTCGCGACCAAGCTGGGCGCCACCGACATCATCAATCCGGCCGACGGTGACGTCGTGAAGCAGGTGCGCGATCTCACCAATGGCGGCGTGCATCATTCCTTCGAGGTGCTCGGCCGCAAGGAGACCGCCGAGCAGGCTTTCGCGATGCTCGCTTCCGGCGGCACCGCCACCATCGTCGGCATGATCCCGTTCGGTCAGAAGATCGAGCTGCACGGCTTCGACTTCCTGCGCGAGCGCAGGATCCAGGGCTCCTCGATGGGCTCCAATCATTTCCGCGTCGACATGCCGCGCCTGGTCGATTTCTACCTGCGCGGACGACTGCACCTGGAAGACTGGATCTCGGCGAAATTGAAGCTGTCCGAGATCAACGAGGGCTTTGCCAACATGAAAGCCGGCAAGACGCTGCGCAGCGTGAT
Source organism: Bradyrhizobium sp. in8p8 (assembly GCF_000426845.1). Taxonomy (GTDB): domain Bacteria; phylum Pseudomonadota; class Alphaproteobacteria; order Rhizobiales; family Xanthobacteraceae; genus Bradyrhizobium; species Bradyrhizobium japonicum_C. The sequence continues at coordinate 402,695 of NZ_AUGD01000004.1, forward strand.
CGTGTTCGACAACTGAGGCATGATCGCCGTCATCGCCCGCGAAGGCGGCGATTCGCATTGCGAGGAGCGCGCAGCGACGAAGCAATCCAGGCTCATTCTGCGGATGTATTTCTGGGTTGCTTCGCTGCGCTCGCAATGGCGAAGACCGCTAATCATCGAACATCCTCGGCGGCTTGAACCCGCCGAATTCGCGCTCGATCAGCTCTGCGAGCTTCAGTGGCGTACGGTCCTCCAGCCAGGGGCCGACGATCTGAACGCCGACCGGCAGGCCGTCGGGCGCAAAGCCGGTCGGGATCGCGGTCGAGGGTAGACCGGGCAGGGTCGCGATGCCCGGCCAGGCGAGCTGGTCGGTGTAGACATGCGCCGTGCCGTCGATGCTGATGCGGCGCTGCTCCTGGTCCGGCGCATGGTCGTGCGGAAAGGCCGGCGTCGGCATCACCGGGCAGATCACCGCATCAAAGCTCTTGAACAGCTCGCGCCATTGCGCGCGCAACCGCGTGCGCCCGCCGTTTGCGGCCTGCCAGTCGCGATGGCTGAGCGCGATGCCGCGCAACCGCTCGGCGGCGAGACTGTTGTCGCTCTCCGGCAGCGCGGCTGCGGCCGCCCTGGCGCCGGCATAGATGTCGGGTGCGAAGGTCGCGCCCAGGAACGACATCAGCATGCGCATATAGAGCCGAGACGACGCGGCAAAATCCGGCAGCAGCGGGCTGCTGCGCCCGATCTTCACGCCTGCCTTGGCGAGCTTGTCTGCGAGCGCGTTGATGCTGCCGCGTACCACGGCGTCGGTCGGCATCACCGGATCGGTGTCGATCACCAGAACGCGGAAATCCCTGAATGCGGTGTGCCTGGCTGGCGGCAGTTCGAGACGGTAGGCGATGCCGGCATCGAGCGGATCGGGTCCCGCCATCACGTCGAGCACGAGCGAGAGATCGACCGCGCTGCGCGCCATCGGGCCGATCACGGAGAGGTCGCGCTCGAACGGCAGAGGCGGCAGTGGCGGCGGCGTGTGGCCGCGCATCGCAACGAGGTTGAAGGTCGGCTTGTGGGCGTAGATGCCGCAATGAAAGGCCGGGACGCGCAGCGAGCCGCCAATGTCCGAGCCGATCGACAGCGGACCGTAGCCTGCGGCGAGGGCTGCCGACGAGCCGCCGGAGGAGCCGCCCGGCGTACGACCGAGATCGTAGGGGTTGTTGGTGGTGCCGTAGATGTCGTTGTAGCTCTGCCAGTCGCCGAGCCCGAGCGGCACGTTGGTCTTGCCGATCACGATCGAGCCGGCGTCCTTCACCCGCGTGACCGGCAGCGCGTCCTCCTTGGCGATGAAGTCCTTTTGCGCGGGAATGCCCCAGGTCGTCGGCAGGCCGGCGACGTTGTAGGATTCCTTCACCGTCATGGGCAGGCCGAGCAGCGGCTTGCGCTCGCCGCGCGCCAGCGCCGCGTCCGCCGCGCGTGCTGCCTCAAGCGCGCGATCGAAATCGCGCACGCAGATCGCGTTGATCCTGCCGTCGTGCCGTTCGATGCGCTCGATCGCATCCCGTGTGAGCTCGACCGCCGAGACCTTCTTTGCGGTCAGTGCAGCAGACAGCTCGACCGCGCTCTTGAAACTCCATTCCGATTTGGCCACGCCGCATCTCCCTTTCTTTGTCGAAGGATGATGCGCAGTCTGGCCGAATGCCGCAACCGACGTTTGATCGCGCTTGCCATGCGACGGACTGCAGAAGCTACGCCGCCCCGATCACGATGCCCACCGCCAGCACGATGGCGCCGCCGAGCACGATCTGGAACACGGCCTGGAGGAACGGCGTGTCCATGTAGCGCGAGCGGATGAAGGCGATCGCCCACAATTCGAAGAACACGACGACGCAGGCGATTGCCGTCGCGATCCAGAACGCGTTGGCCCAGCTGTCGGGCACCAGATAGGGCGCGGTGTGGCCGAGGCCGCCGAGCGTCGTCATCGCGCCGCAGGTGATGCCGCGCAGCCAGGGCGAGCCTCGTCCCGTGAGCGAACCGTCATCGGATAGCGCTTCTGCAAAGCCCATGCTGATGCCAGCGCCGATCGAAGCGGCGAGGCCGACCAGGAAGGTCTGCCAGTTCTGGTGCGTGGCGAAGGCGGCCGCGAACAGCGGCGCCAGTGTCGAAACCGATCCGTCCATCAGGCCGGCGAGGCCCGGTTGCACATATTGCAGCACGAACATGCGCCGCCGCGTCCGGTCCTCCTCGGCGCGCACGTCGGGCTTGAGGATCTCGTCGGTCAGCCTGGCTGCGGTATGCTCGTGGTTCTTCTCGGCTTCGGCGAGATCGCCGAGCAGCCGGCGCACGTTGACATCCTCGGCCTGCTCGGCCGCCTTGGCGTAGAAGCGCTCGGCCTCGAGCTCCATGGTCTCGACTTCCTTCCGGATCGTGTCGAGCGGCAGGTTCTTGGTCAGCCAGATCGGGCGGCGGCGCAGGAAGCCCTTGACGTCCTCTCGCCGGATCGGCGGCAGATGCTGGCCGAAGCGCTGCTCGTACAATTCCAGCAGCATGTGACGATGGCCGCGCTCCTCCTCGGCCATCTGCTCGAACAGTTTCGCCGAGTCCGGGTAGCGCTCCTTCAGATCCTCGGCGAAGGTCATGTAGATGCGGCTGTCCTCCTCCTCGGAGGAGATTGCGACCGCGAGCACCTCGCGCTCGGTGAGATCGGCAAAAGTCTTCACGGCGGGCCTGTTCTCAATTTAGAATGGTTCTAAATTATACAGGTCGCGGGCGTTCCCGGTCAAATCAGGCCGTGCCGGCCCTGGCGAGGAAATCGAGCAGCAGCCGGCTCACCTCGGCCGGCTGCTCCTGCTGCACCCAGTGTCCGGCGCCGTCGACGAGATGGCAGCCGAGCATCTTTGTGCAGGCGCGCGCCTGCATCGTTTCGAACACGCCCGGACGCTGATAAGTGCCCCAATCCTGCTTGCCTGCGATGAAGCAGGAGGGCACGTCGATGCTGCGCCCCGCGAACAATTGCATCTCGTTGTTCAGCGTCCCCGACGTGCCGTAGCGATACCATTGCAGCCCGCCCTGGAATCCGGTGCGGCAATACTCGGCGCTGTAATAGGCAAGCTCGCCCTCAGGCAGCCATTGGTTGGCGGCGATCGCGGCCGGCGACGGCATCTCCTTCGCAACCGTCTCCGCCATCGTCTCCTTCTGGTCCATGACGTAATAAGTCGGCAGCTTCGCCAGCTCCTGCGCCGACCACGATTGCAGCGGATACGGCTTGTTGTCGGCCCAGTCCGCGCTCTTGTGATGATAATAGGCACGGAGGAAATCATGCACGCCTTGCGGCGCCTGCTGCATGTCGGCATTGGCCTCGCGTGTCGAATAGTACCATTGGTAGTGTTTGCGCGGCCGCGGTAGCGCCGCGAGGTCGCGATGCACGGGGTCTTCGATCGCAGGCGTGGCCGGCGCATCGACTGTGCCAAACGGCAGCGGCGGCGGGCCCCCGAACGGCGCGCTCATCATCGTCACCGAACGAAACACGTCCGGCCTGATCAGCGCACACCACGCCGCGACCGGGCTGCCGAAATCGTGCCCAACCACATCGACCTGTCGGTAACCGAAGGCCGACACCAGGGCGACCGCATCGCGCACGAGGTTGAGGAGCGAGAACGGCGCGAGATCGCCGTCGTAATCCGCACTCCATCCGGTCGTCCGGCCATAGCCGCGCTGGTCCGGCGCGATCACGTGGTAGCCGGCCGCAGCTAGCGCCGGCATCACCTTGCGCCAGGAGAAGGCAAGCTCGGGAAAGCCGTGCAGCAGGAGGACGCAAGGTCGGCCCTTGGTCTCGAAGCCGGCCTCCAACACATGTACGCGCAGGCCGTTGATGCCGTCGACATAACGCGAGCGGATGCCGGCGGGCAGGGGAATGTCGGGGAGTGCGGTCATCGTTTCCTCCGTGAGGCCGTCTCTTACCCTGCCCTGGAGGGGGAGGGTCGATCGCGCGAAGCGCGAGCGGGGTGGGGTGATCTCTCAACACGGGGAGCGTCTAACGCGGATAGACCACCACCCCACCCCGGTTCTCATTCCGCTTCGCTGAATGCGAACTGATCGTCCCCCTCCAGGGGAGGATGGGAGTTCGCGGCGCGAGCCGCGCTGGATTACACCGCAGCGCAGACGAACCCGTTGCCCTTGCGCCTGATCTTTCCCACCGACGGTGACGGAAAATGCGCGGTGCAGCACAGCGTGTCGGTGTCGCAATAGCGCTCCAGGAAGCTGCGGCGCGTCTTCGCCGCCGCGGCCGGATCGACGTCGAACTTGATCGACAGCTCCGGATGGAGCGTCTGCAGCGGTGAGTGCATGAGGTCGCCGGAAAACACCGCATCGTCCTTGCTGCGGCCCATCGTGATGGCGATATGGCCCGGCGTGTGGCCGGGCGTCGGCAGGATGCGCACGTGGTCGCCGATCTGGTGATCGTTGCCGACGAGCTCGTGGCGCCCTGCCTCGACCACCGGCAATACGCTGTCGACGAAGGGCGGGATCTCCGTCTTCGCGTTCTGCGCCGACCAGTGATCGAATTCCTGTCTGGCGAAGACGTAGCGCGCCTTGGGGAAGGTCGGCACCCAGCGGCCGTTCAGCAGCCGCGTGTTCCAGCCGACGTGGTCGACATGCAGATGCGTGCACATCACGAAGTCGATGTCGTCGACTGTGAAGCCGGCGGCGCCGAGCGCACGCAGATAGGCGTCGTCGGTCTTCATGTTCCATTTCGGCCGCTGCGGCCGCGGCTTGTCGTTGCCGATGCAGCTGTCGATCAGGATGGTGTGGTGCGGAGTCTTCACGACGTAGGACTGGAAGCAGAGCAGCAGCACATCCTGCTCGTCCAGCGCCCTTGCCTCGCGCATCCAGCCCCGGTTCTCGGCCAGCACTTCCGCTGTCAATCCCGGCAGCATCTCCAGCGCCGGGACGAACGATGTTTCCTGCTCGATGACGCGATGGATGGTGAGATCGCCGACCGAAAACTTGAGGCTCATGAGAACTCCGCGGGTTATGCCGCCGGCGGGACCGAGATCTTAACGGAAGGCCGCTCCAGCATCTTCTGGTGGAAGGCATCGAGCTTCGGATAGGCCTTGCGCCAGCCGCAATCGGCGAAGCGGAAGTCGGCATAGCCGAGCACGCAAACGAGGCCGATCTGCGAGATGTCGAACGGGCCGTTCAGCACCTCCGGCATGTTCTCGAAACGCGCCATGCCGGTCCAGGCCCTGTTCCAATGGTCGTCCGACCAGGCCTGCCATTGCAGGCCTTGCGGGCGCACCATCTTCTCGTAGCGGCACAGCAGCATGGAATCGAGCATGCCGTTGATCAGGGAGTGGTTGGTCTTCGCCTTCCAGCGCCGCGGGCCGTAATCCGGGATCAGGCTGCCGCCGGCCATCTCGTTGAGATATTCGACGATGACGTAGGAATCCAGGATGACGTCCCCGTCGTTGGTGATCAGCACCGGCAGCTTCTTCAGCGGCGTGATGCGCGAATAGTCCTCGTTGGCGGTGCCCGGCGTGACCGCCGCGGGCACGAACTCGATCTTGTCGATCAACCCGAGCTCGATCGCGGCAATGCGCACCTTGCGGGCGAAGGGTGAGGCGGGGGAGAAGGTGAGCTTCATGGAGAGTATCCCACAATTGAACGTTTTGCTTCGTCATTGCGAGGAGCGAAGCGACGAAGCAATCCAGAGTGTCGCCGCAGAGGGATTCTGGATCGCTTCGCTTCGCTCGCAATGACGTGGAGAGGGCCGGAGCGCCCTAAGCCGCGATGATCTCCTGGCGCTGCTCGCCGAGCCCTTCGATGCCGAGCGTGACGACGTCGCCGACATTGAGGAAGGTCGGCGGCTTCATGCCGAGGCCGACGCCGGGCGGGGTGCCGGTGGTGACGATGTCGCCGGGCAAGAGCGTCATGAACTGCGAGACATAGGAGATGCACTTGGCCATGGAGAAGATCATGGTCTTGGTCGAGCCGGTCTGGCGGCGCTGGCCGTTGACGTCGAGCCACATCGACAGGTTCTGCACGTCCTTGATCTCGTCCTTGGTCGCGAGCCACGGCCCGAGCGGGCCGAACGTGTCGTGCGACTTGCCCTTGGTCCACTGGCCGAGGCGCTCGATCTGGAAGGCGCGCTCGGAGACGTCATTGCAGACGCAGTAGCCGGCGACATGGTTGAGTGCGTCGGCTTCCGAGACGTATTTCGCACGGGTGCCGATGATCGCTGCGATCTCGACCTCCCAGTCGAGCTTGGTGGAGCCGCGCGGCTTTTCGACCGGATCGTTCGGGCCCGACAGCGAAGTGTTGGCCTTCATGAAGATGATCGGCTCGCTCGGAATCTCGGCGCCGGTCTCCTTGGCATGGTCGCTGTAGTTGAGACCGATCGCAACGAATTTCGAGATTCCGGTGACGGGCGCGCCGAACCGCGGCTTGCCGGACACGGCGGGCAGCGAGGCGGGATCGAGCGCCGCCAGCTTCTTCAGCGATTCCGGCGAATAGGCCTCGCCGGTGAGGTCCTTCACATGCGCCGACAGGTCGCGCAATTGGCCGGATTTGTCGATCAGGCCGGGCTTTTCCGCACCCTTCTCGCCGTAACGAACAAGCTTCATTCTCGTTTCTCCCTGGAAATTGGACCGATCGGTTAACAGCTTCATGGAACAGGGCGGCCGGAAATTCAACCGTTCAGAACAGGGATCACCCCAGCGCCACGAACCTGAACGCCTCGCCCTCGCGCCTGATGTGTCCAGCCGAAAAGTGCCCGCCGATCACCAGCGTCGGCGTATCCGCAAAGCGGCCGAATAGGGCCGCCCTCGTCGCGGCGGATTGCGCCTGGTCGGAATCGGCGGTCGAGGACCAGTCGAGATGCGCCATCTGGCAGGGATGGTGCGCAACGTCGCCGGTGAGCAGGGCCTGCTCGCCGTCCGACTGGATCAGAATGCTCATATGGCCGGGGCTGTGGCCCGCGGTCGGGATCATGCTGATCTCGTCGCAGAGCCGGTGATCGCTTGAGACCAGATCGGCCTTGCCGGCATCGACGATCGGCTGCACGGAATCGGCGAACACGGCCTGCTTGTCGGGCTCGGTCGAATGGTCGCGCCAATGTTCGTATTCGCTCTTGCCGAAGACGTAGCGCGCCTTCGGGAAGGTCGGCACCCATTTGCCGCCGGACAGCTTCGTATTCCAGCCGACGTGATCGACATGAAGATGCGTGCACAATACGGTGTCGATGCTGTCGGGCGGAAAGCCCGCCACCGTCATCGTCTCCAGAAACGGCGTGCTGCGGTTGTTCCAGGTCGGGACGTTGCGGCCCTGCTTGTCGTTGCCAAGGCCGGTATCGACCACGATCCGCTTGCCGGGCGTCTCCACCACCAGCGAATGGATCGACATTTTCAACCGGCCTTCTTCGGTGGCGAAATGCGGGGTCAGCCAGGGCAGCTTGCAGATTTCCTCATTGGTCGCGAGCGGCAGGATGAAGCGGGTCGAGCCGACCGTCTCCAATTCCACCACTTTGGTGATTTTGACCCTGCCCACCTTCCACTGCATCCGCTATCCTCCCTTCTTGCTGTTATGGTGCCGGAACATGCGGTTTTCCGCCACCAAGCGCAATGGATCATCTGACGCGATGCGGCGTTATCGCGGGAACCGAGGAAGACGCCGAAGAGAGAGCCATGCCCGAACTGACGATTTCCGCTGAGAAGGTCGCCTTCATCATCGAGAAGGCGCGCGAATTCGACGTCAAGGAGGGGGAGTCCAATCCGGATTCCGGCTCGAACCCGAGCGATGACGATGCGCTCGATGTTCTCGAGGATGATGGCTCCGACCCTGTGGTCAACGAGCTTGGAAGCTTCATGATCGCCTTGAACGAGGACGAGCAGGTTGATCTCGTCGCGCTGACCTGGCTTGGTCGCGGCGACGGCACGATCGATGATTGGGACGATCTGCGGGCCCGCGCCGTCGAGGCGCGGGGTGAGTATCGCAGCCCGCGACGTGAAACGGTGCACTATCTGCTCGGCGATCCCATGCTGGGCGACCTGCTCGCCAACGGGCTCGAGGAGTTCGGCATCGACTGGACCGGCGAGCGCACCACGGCCGATTCGTCCGGTCCCAGCCAGCAGGACGAAGACGAGCCGACCAAGCAGCGGTGATGCTGGACGCGTGCTCTCTCCCCGCAGGGGAGAGAGCAGGGGCAGGTCAGAGCGTCCCCGGGAACGCACCACCATCCAGCAGGATGTTCTGCCCGGTGATGAAGCCGGCCTTGGCGCCGCACAGGAAGGCGCAGGCATAGCCGAACTCGTCGGGCTGGCCGAAGCGGCCGGCCGGGTTGAGCTTGGCGCGCTCGGCCAGGATCTGCTGCGGCGTGACGCCGCGCTTGTCGGCTTCGCCCTTTGCGGTGGTGGTGAGGCGATCGGTCTCGAACGGGCCCGGCAGCAGGCCGTTGATGGTGACGTTGTTGATCACCGTCTTGCGCGACAGGCCGGCGATGAAGCCGGTGAGGCCGGCGCGCGCGCCGTTGGAGAGGCCGAGGATGTCGATCGGCGCCTTCACCGCCGCCGAGGTGATGTTGACGATGCGGCCGAACTTGCGATCCATCATGCCGTCCACAGTCGATTTGATCAGTTCGATGGGAGTGAGCATGTTGGCGTCGATCGCCTTGATCCAGTCGTCGCGGGTCCAGTTGCGGAAATCGCCGGGCGGCGGGCCGCCGGCATTGTTGATCAGGATATCCGGCTCGGGGCAGGCCTTCAGCACCGCCTCGCGTCCGGCCGGCGTCGTGATGTCGCCGACGATCTCGGTGACCGTCACCTCGGGATAGGCTTTGCGGATCTCATCGGCCGTTTTCTTCAGCGCTTCGGCGCCTCGCGCCGTCAGCGTGACATGAACGCCGGCCTCCGCCAGCGAGAAGGCGCAGGCGCGCCCGAGGCCTTTGCTGGATGCGCAGACGATGGCGCGGCGACCCTTGATCCCAAGATCCACTGTTTCACTCCGTGATGTCAGGCAGTTTTGGACGGCGGCCACCTTAGCCAACTGTGGCGCCGCTGATAAGGGAGACGATCGCGCCAAAATGCATGCGCCTCGCCGCTGCGATGCATATGCATTCCATCAGATGCGCCGCTCCTGCTTGAGCCGGTCGATCGCAGCGGCGGCCTCCGGCGGCAGCGACTTGAAGCCCATCTGACCGGCGGCCGAAAACATCGGCCGCAGATGCGAGCCCGCGAGAAACGGCGGCTGGCGGTTGGCCGGCACGATCTGGTCGAACACCAGCACCAGCGTGGTGGCGACGAGGCCCACCCTGATGGCGCCGAGCGCGGCGCCGCCGAGCCGGTCGCCGATCCCGGCCTCACCGATGGTGTCGTTCAGCGCGACGCGGCCGATATGGCCGAACAGCATGCCGACGATCACGAAGATGCCGAAGAACCAGATCCAGTTCTGAAGCATCGGCGAGTTCGGATTGCCTGCAATCTGCGGCGCGATCAGCGGCATCAGCGCCACGGCGATCGGCGCGGCGATGAGATAGGCGAGGATGGTCATGGCGCTGCGCAGCAGGCCGGTCCTGAAGCCGAATCCGACCGCGACGGCGAGCGCGGCATAGACGGCAAGATCGAAACTGTTCATGGGCACAACCCTGCCACGATGGAACGATGAACGCCAAGCCGATCATTCCGGTTTCGGATCGTTAAAATCGTCTGTATTGATGGCGGAAAGCCTAGAGGTTACCGCCAATGTCAGACTTGTTCGACGTCAGTCAAGAAACCATCCTCGTCACGGGCGCGAGCCAGGGGCTGGGCCGGCAATTTGCCCGGGTGCTCGCGGCGCATGGCGCCGCCGTCGCGCTCGCCGCCCGGCAGACCGAGAAGCTGAAGAGCCTGGAGGAGGAGATCCGCGGCAAGGGCGGCCGTGCCGTTGCGGTCGCGCTCGACGTCACCGACACGGGCTCGATCGCCAAGGCTGTCGATGCCGTCGAAGCTGCGCTCGGGCCCGTCACCGTGCTGATCAACAATGCCGGCATCGCCATCGAGAAGCTCGCGACCGAGCAGACCGAGGCGGACTGGGACGCGGTGATCGGCGCCAACCTCAAGGGCGCCTATTTCCTCGCGACGGAAGTCGCCCGCCGCATGATCGCGCGCAAGCAGCCCGGCAACATCGTCAACATCGCCTCGGTGCTCGGCACCGGCGTGCTCAAGGCGGTCTCGCCCTACGCGATCTCCAAGGCCGGCATCATCCAGGCGACCAAAGCGATGGCGCTGGAGCTTGCGGGCCAGAACATCCGCATCAACGCGCTTGCGCCCGGCTACATCGACACCGAAATGAACCATGCGTTCTGGTCGACGCCGGCCGGCGAGCGCCTCGCCAAACGCATCCCCCAGCGCCGGGTCGGTGCCGAGTCCGATCTCGACGGCGCGATCCTGCTGCTGGCGTCACGGGCGTCGCGGTACATGACAGGGAGTGTGGTGACGGTGGACGGCGGATTCCTGCTGAATTGAGCGCACTTCGCCTCCCGGCCTGGGGAAAAGGTCGGAATTTGCGACAGAGTTCCCGAAAGGGACTCTCCGCGAGGCGAGATCGTTGGCACTCGCACGGTACCCATCCGCACCGTCATTGCGAGCGCAGCGAAGCAATCTGGAGTCTTTCCGCGGGAGGATTCTGGATTGCTTCGCGGAGCCTGTCATCGGGCCGCGCTTCGCGCGGACCCGTTGGCTCGCAATGGCGCAAGAGAGGAAGCTATCGCATCTCCTCCCGGATCATGTCCGCCGCCTTCTCCCCGATCATGATCGTCGGCGCGTTGGTGTTGCCGCCGATCAACGTCGGCATGATCGAGGCGTCGACGACGCGCAATCCCTCCACCCCGCGCACCTTCAGCGCCGGATCGACCACAGCCATCGCGTCCGCCCCCATCCTGCAGGTGCCGACGGGGTGATAGACGGTGTCGACGCGCGCGCGCAGGATGGCGCGGATATCGTCGTCGGTTCTCACGTCGGACGTGAACATGTCCTTCTTCTGCAGTGCGCGCAGCGCAGGCGTCTCCATCAGCCGTCGCGTCGTCTTGAAGCCTGCGACCATCGCCTCGACATCCTCTTCCTCGCCGAGGAAATTCGGATCGATCATGGGCGCTGCGAGCGGATCTGCGCTCTTCAGCCATACGCTGCCGCGGCTCTTCGGCCTGAGCAGGCAGACATGGCAGGAGAAGCCCGCCTCCTTGTGCTTCTTGCGGCCGTGGTCGTCGAGCATGGCGATGACGAAGTGAAGTTGAATGTCGGGTATGTCGAGGTCGGGCCGGGTCTTCAGGAAGCCGCCGCATTCGGCGAAATTGGTGGTCATCAAGCCGCGCCGTTCACGGCGATATCGCTGGATTGCGCGCAGCAGGGACGGCAGCCGTCCGAGCGAGGCGTGAACGAAGTGGGGATAGTCGGAGGCGTAGACGAATACGAAATCTGGATGGTCCTGCAGATTGCGCCCGACACCCGGCAGATGATGCACGAGGCCAATGCCGTGCGCTCGAAGCGCATCGCCGTCGCCGACGCCCGACAACATCAGCAATTGCGGTGACTGGAAGGCGCCGGCGGCGAGGATCACCTCGCGGCGGGCGCGCAACTGCTTTGTCTGCTTGCCCTGCAGATATTCGACTCCGACCGCGCGGCTGCCTTCGAACAGGATCTTCGTGGCGTGCGCGCCCGTCTCGACGCGCAGATTTGTGCGCTTGGCAACGTGGGGATCAAGATAAGCGCGCGCCGCGCTCCAGCGCTCGCCATTGTGCTGGGTTACCTGGTAGCTGCCGAGCCCTTCGTGGTCCTCGGCATTGAAGTCCTCGCGGATGCGGAACTGCGCCTCGCGCGCCGCCTGATGGAAGACGTCATGGATCGGATTGTCCGAGCGCAGCTTGTTGACATGCAGCGGGCCGCCCTTGCCGTGATATTCGCCGTCGAAATCGGCGTTGTTCTCAGAGCGCTTGAAGTAAGGCAGCACGTCCGCATACGACCAGCCGGCGTTGCCGAGCGCGGCCCAATGGTCGTAGTCCCATTTGTTGCCGCGGATGTAGACCATCGCGTTGACCGCCGATGAGCCGCCGAGGCCCTTGCCGCGCGGTTGGTAGCCGATACGGCCGTTCAATCCCTTCTGCGGCACAGTGTCGAAGGCCCAGTTGGCCGCGCTGTATGGCAAGGCGAGCCCGAATGGCGTGGTGATCCGCCATGTGTCGTTGCGTCCGCCCGCATCGAGCAGCGCCACGGATGTCCCAGCATCCTCCGACAGCCGCCCCGCAACCGTGCAGCCGCCGGAGCCCGCGCCCACGACGACGAAATCGAATGTGTCAGTCAATGTTGTTTCCCCCGTTACGTCATTCCGGGGCGATGCGGAGCATCGAACCCGGAATCTCGAGGTTCCGGGTTCGCTCCGCGCCCCGGAACGACTCCTCCCCTACGACATAAACCGCATCAACTTCTCCAGCCCTGCGATCTTGCCGCCGTAGGGCGGATAGAGATCGGCGAGGCGGTTGAACTTGGAGCGATAGAACACCGGCTTCAGCTTGCTAAAGGTCTTGAAGCCCCATTCGCCGTGATAGGCGCCGGTGCCGGACGCGCCGACGCCGCCCATCGGCTGGTTCACTTGCGTGAAATGGAACAGGCAATCGTTGATCGTGACGCCGCCGGAGACGGTACGCGCCAGCACCTCGTCCCGCGCGCTTGCGTCCTTGCCGAACCAGTACAGCGCCAGCGGGCGGTCGCGGCGGTTGACGAAGGCGATCGCCTCGGCCGGATCGCGCGCGCCGAGCACCGGCAGCACCGGGCCGAAGATCTCCTCCTGCATCACCGCCATCGCTTCGGTCGCACCGATGATCAGCGTCGGCGGGAATTTGCGGTGGGCCTTCCAGTTGGGATCGTCAGGTTTCGCCGGCTGCAGGATTTTCGCACCACGCTGCGCCGCGTCCGCAACGAGGCCTTCGAGCCGCGTGTAATGCCTATCGGAGATGATGGAGGTGTAGTCCTTGTTGGCGGGATCGGCGCCGAACATGCGCCGCATCTGCGCGCGGACCTTCTCGGCGAAGGCCTGCACGGAGCTCTCAGGCACCAGCACGTAGTCCGGCGCGATGCAGGTCTGCCCGGCATTGAGCAGCTTGCCGTAGGCGATGCGCTCGGCCGCCTCGTCGAGATCGGCCGAGGCGTCGATGATCGCCGGCGACTTGCCGCCGAGCTCGAGCGTGACGGGCGTGAGATTGCGCCCCGCGGCCTCCGCGACCAGGCGCCCGACCCGGGTCGAGCCGGTGAACACGAGGTGGTCGAACGGCAGGCTTGCGAAAGCCTTTGCGATCTCGTCCTCGATGCCGGTCACCAGCAGCTCCGTCGCGTCGAACCGTCGCGCGACCGTCTCCTTCAGCAGCGCCGAGAAATGGGGCACAAGCTCGCTCGGCTTGATCATGACGCGGTTGCCGGCGGCAATGGCGCCGATCGCGGGCGCGAGCGTCAGCTGCAGCGGGTAATTCCAGGGCGCGATGATGCCGACCACACCGAGCGGCTGCGGCATCAGCCGGTTGCGCGCGGGCAGGAACTGCAGCGCGGTCGCGACGCGCTGCGGCGTCATCCAGGCTTTCAGGTGCTTTGTGGCATGCCGGATCTCCGAGAACACCAGCATGGTCTCGGCGATGGTGGTCTCGACCGCGCAGCGGTGGCCGAAATCGGCCGAGATCGCCTGCCGGAAGCGCTCCTCGTTGTCGGCAACGACCGCGCGCAGCCGCGCCAGCCGGTCGAGTCGTTCGGCGAGGCCCGGCGCCGGCTCGTCTCGCGACCGCGCGACCATGGTGTGGAAGGCCTCTTCGAGGGCCCGTAGCGGGGCGCTCGTCAGGGATTTGTCCACGGCGTTCCTCCTGGAATGGCGTTTTCAGCCTTAATCTTGTTGCCGCAGGCTGGCCGTTTGTGGAACTTCTGGCAAGAGCGCGCGGAACAGACCGGAATTGTCTCCATTCGCGTGTCATAAACTCGAAAAAAACGTTCCCGCAGCCCTTTCCAAAGGCACCTCGCCTTGATACATACGCCTCGCAACCGACGGGCTTTGCCCCGGGATTGCCTTCCAAGGAAGCCTTTGGGACGGACCAACCAAGCCACGCGAACAGCGCCGGCCTCAATTGACCGTCTCCGGACTTTTTTATTGAAGGCGTGCAAATGTTTAACGCGGGGTGGAGCAGCCCGGTAGCTCGTCAGGCTCATAACCTGAAGGTCATAGGTTCAAATCCTATCCCCGCAACCAAATAAGATGCTGTATTAGCAGGGTAAAATCAAAAAGCCGCTCGAAAGGGCGGCTTTTTGTTTGCGCGGAATCGCCACCGAGTCGCCACCGCGAGATATGAATCCTTCCGCGAACTAGGATTGTCATTAGTCGGGCGCCTGGCTTGCTTAGCGTTCGCATCGAGAGCTCGAACCGGTGTGCCTCTGTACGGTCAGCCAAACTGGCTCGCAAATCTCCTCCGGTCTTTTGCTGGCAGAGAAATCCACATCGGCTGGTCGGCGGCGCCATTGATAGGTCCCGGTGAGCGGATGTTTTCCAAATCTCACTACCCGCAGAATCGACCCAGCGCGGCATTTCCTGCCCAAGCGCCTTGTGAGAAAATTTGGTTCACTTCTCCCTCAACAACGATTCGATGGAGCCGCACCTGTTCAACCACAAGAATTATTTCGCAGAGGTGTCGCACGTAATCATCACCCTTGCGAAACTGGCCGAACGGATGCCAAGGTTCTTTGGGTGCTTTGAAGTCTGCGCTGCATCTCTGTTGGGCCGAGCGGCGATTGATCGGACGTATTTGATCTTCGAAATGAGGCCCTCTGCCTTCAGCAGGCAACAATGAGGTGCACGTGAAATCGAGACGATCGGGCATTAGGGATAACCGGAGCAGGGGCGCGGTCCACGAGTTCATCAGCGAGCGCGCGGTTCCGGGCAGCCGCCTTTCTGTTGTCTCGGCTTATTTCACGACCTTTGCTTACGATCGCCTTCGCACGGCGTTGGACGGCGTCGGCCACATGCGTTTCCTCTTCGGCGAGCCTAGATTCTTGAAGGATGCGGACAATGCGGGCCTCGTACCGCCAGCCTTCTCGTTCGGTGAGTCAGGGTTACGCCTCACCGAACAAATCACGCAGCGGGCTGCAGCGCTGCGATGTGCTAGATGGATCAAGGACCGGGTCGAGATACGGTCGGTCAAACGTCCTGGCCTGCTGCACGGAAAGCTAATCCATATCGACGACGGCCGACGTCCGCATGCCGTGCTTGGCAGTTCAAATTTCACGATAAACGGGCTTGGATTGGGCGATTCGTCGAACATCGAACTCAATCTCATCGTCGATAGTGATCGCGACCGAGAGGACCTATTGGCTTGGTTCGACGAGCTATGGAGTGATACGAATCTTACTGAGGACGTGCGCGAAGAAGTGCTGCGCGCGCTTGAGGCTAGCTACGCCCATGCATCTCCCGAATTCATCTATTTCAAGACGCTGCTTCACCTGTTCGGTGATTTCCTGACTGCCCAAGCGACCGAAGAGGCGCTGATCCAGCAAACGGCGTTCGAGCGGACTGCGATCTGGCGTGCTCTGTTCGATTTCCAGCGCGATGGTTTGCGTGCTGTGCTTGCCAAGATCGAAAAGCATGGTGGTTGCATCCTGGCCGATAGTGTCGGGTTGGGCAAAACCTTTACCGCCCTTGCGGTCATCAAGTGGTTTGAGAAGCGCAACAAGAACGTGCTCGTGCTGTGTCCGAAGAAGCTGCGCGAGAACTGGACCGACCATCTCGCTGCCAACAACAGCGAGATGAACCCGCTACGAGAGGACAGGTTTGGCTACACTGTTCTGTCCCATACTGATCTTTCGCGCGAAAGAGGCAGGGTTGGCGACGTCGATCTCGGGAGGATCGAATGGGGCAATTACGATCTTGTCGTCATCGACGAATCCCATAATTTCCGAAGTGCATCCCGGAACAAGAGCGCAGGTGGACGCCGCAGTCGTTACGAACGACTAATGGACGATGTCATCAAGGCCGGCCTCTCGACCAAGGTTCTGCTGCTCTCAGCCACGCCGGTGAACAACGACCTAAGCGACCTCAAGGCCCAGCTCGATCTGATCTCTGCGGACAGAGTTGATGGTTTCGCGGAATTGGGCGTGCCCAACCTTGGCGCGCTGATCGGCAGCTCGCGTCGATGCTTTACCGATTGGGCAAAGAGCGGCAGCCGCGACGCTGGCGAGCTCCTCAACAAGCTGCCGCCCGCGCTATTTGGCCTGCTCGACGGCGTGACGATTGCACGCTCGCGCAAGCTGGTCGAACGCCACTACGCTGCTTCGATGGAGCAGATTGGCGGTTTTCCGAAGCGTGCGGCGCCCGAATCCGTTTTCGCAAGTATCGACACCCAAGGCGGTTTTCCAGCGTTCGAGGACGTGGATGCAGCAATCGGCAAACTAGAACTGGCGCTATACGGTCCACTAACTTTCGTTCTTGCCGAGTATCGCGCGCTCTATGACAAGGGCGGCAATTTCGATCAGGCAAATCGCGAGAAATATCTCATCGCGATGATGAAGGTCGGCTTTCTGAAACGACTGGAAAGTTCCGTGAGCTCGTTCCGCCAGACGATGGATCGCATGATCGCCCGCATCGACCAGCGGCTTGATGATCTCGATAGTTTCGATGCGACAGCAGCCATCGACGCGCCCGTACCTGACGAGATCGAGCTGGACGAGGAACTGGAAGAAGCCTTTGAGGTCGGCGGCGCGCTCAAGTATAATCTCGCCCATATTGACCGGGCGGCATGGAAGGCGGCGCTGAACCGCGATCGCAAGCGGATTGCAGCGCTAGCCGACGAGGCTCGCAAGGTTACACCCGGCCGCGACGCCAAGCTGGGCCGACTCAAGGACATCATCCAAGCCAAGGCCGCCGAGCCTCCCATCAATCGCGACGGCGAGGCCAATCGCAAGATCATCCTGTTCACTGCCTTCACCGATACCGCGCGCTATCTTTACGAAGAGTTGCTCCCGCTCGCACGCGAGTGTGGGTTGGAAGCGGCGCTTGTGACGGGCGACGGCTGCAAAGCGACCTTCGGCAAGGGGCGCTTTCAGGACGTGCTGGTCAACTTCGCGCCGCGCGCCAAGCGCCGCGCAGCGATGCGCGGCGCGCAGACCCGCGGCGAGATTGATCTGCTGATCGCGACCGATTGCATTTCCGAGGGACAGAATCTCCAGGACGCCGACCTGCTGGTGAACGTGGATATTCACTGGAACCCCGTGCGCCTCATCCAGCGCTTCGGACGGATCGACCGAATCGGTAGTCGCAACGTCACGATCCGCATGATTAATTTCTGGCCGACTGAGGACCTCAACAAATATCTACGCCTCAAGGATCGTGTGGAGGCGCGCATGGCGTTGGTAGATCTCTCGGCGACAGGCGACGACGACCTGCTCAACGCGCGCGCCGAGGCCGACGGTGACGCGCGATGGCGCGATGAGCAACTGCTCCGCCTAAGGGATGAAGTGTTCGACCTGGAGGAAACGGGCGGAGGCGTGACGCTAGCCGATTTCGCGCTAGACGACTTCCGCGCTGACCTGCTCGGCTTTGCGCGCGCCAACGAGCAGGCGTTGTGCGACGCGCCGCTCGGCCTACACGCAATCGTACCCAACGAAATCGAAGGCGGCGCCATCGATCCCGGCGTAATCTTCTGCCTCCGCCGCCGTCCGCCTGATCCGAATCCGGAGCAGGCGAAGATCAACCCGCTCGATCCACACTATCTCGTCCACGTGAGAGATGACGGTGCGGTGCGTTTTGGCTTTGGCCAGCCCAAGCCAATCTTGGAGGCATATCGCGCACTTTGCCTCGGGCACGGCGAGCCATTCGAGGCCTTGTGCGATGTCTTCGACGATGAGACTGGCCACGGTCATAAGATGGAACACTACGAAGCGCTGATCCGCACTGCTGTTGCCTCGATCGGCCAAACATCGGCGACGCGCACGCTATCCGCGCTAGCGGGTTCGCGCGGCGCGCGCGTGCCCGACGTAGGCGCGCAGGCACGAGCCAATCTGGATTATGATCTGATCACGTGGCTCATTGTTCGGCCCGGGAACGGCGCGGCATGAGTCATACGCCCGAACGTCTCACCGTGGTTCGCGATGCGGTCTCCAGACTCGGCGGCGCCGACCTTGCCAGCACTGGACGTGCGCTGTTTGGCACACTGGGCTATCGTAGCCCGAAGGCGCTAGATGCTCCCACGGCACCGACCCAATTCCTAGCGGCACTGGGCATGGACCCGGCGCCCTTCGAGACGCTCGACCGCTGGCGCGCCGTGTATTTCCTGTTTCAGCTTACCGGCGACGAACTGCCGGCCTTGTCTCGCGGCGCCGAGCCGGCGACCGGTGAAACCTACCAGCGTGGCGCAATCGATTCCTTCGTCTTCCTCGCAATTGATCTTGATGATGGCGTCTGGTCGCGCCGCCAGCTGGTAGCTGTCGTGCGCGCCCTTAATCGCGGGTTCGCGATGCCCGCAATCGTGCTGTTCCGTCATGGCGGACACGCGACCCTGACGGTGATCGACCGCCGGGCCCATCGCCGCGACGCTTCGCGCGATGTGGTCGGCGGGCGGATCAGCCTGATCAAGGATATAGACCTCGCTAGTCCCCACCGCGCGCATATCGAAATTCTCGCCGACCTGTCACTCGCCGCGCTCGCGCGGCGCCAGGCTCCATCGGATTTCCGAGAGCTCTACGACCTGTGGTTGGAGACGCTGTCGGCAACCGAACTCAACAAGCGTTTCTATGAGGAACTGGCCAACTGGTTCGCTTGGGCGAGCACCAGTGCGCCGGTAGTCTTCCCCAAAGGGCAAGGCAATGGCGATGGCGCGAGGGAAATCGCGCTGATCCGTCTGCTCACTCGGCTGATGTTCGTCTGGTTCATCAAGGAAAAGGGCCTTGTGCCGGAAACCTTGTTCGGCGCCGGCCCGCTGGCGAAGCTGCTGAACGAACCGCCCGCCACGACGCCCGCCGGCCATGACTATTATCTCGCCGTTCTACAGAACCTGTTTTTCGCCACCCTGAATACCGAGATGCCCGAACGACGCTGGCGCCAGGACGAGGGCGGGCAATCGAAGGATTATCTCGGCCATCACGTTTATCGCCACGCCGCCCTGTTCGCCGAGCCGGATAGGGCGCTGGACGCCTTCGCCAGCGTGCCTTTCCTCAACGGCGGCCTTTTCGAATGCCTCGATACCGAAGTGACGACGGACGATCCGCGCGCCGGCCATGCCGAGCGGGAACGCGGACGGTTGATTCTACGTATAGACGGGTTTTCCGACCAACCCAACAAGCAACCGCGCCTGCCGAACGCTTTGTTCTTCGGTGGGGCGAAAGGCGTCGATCTCTCTGGTTGGTTCGAGAAGGCCAAGGCGCCGCGCGATGTGCCCGGCCTGATCGATCTCTTCGAGCGCTACAAATTCACCGTGGAGGAAAACACGCCTCTGGAGGAGGAGGCCGCGCTCGACCCTGAGCTGCTTGGCAAGGTGTTCGAGAACCTCCTTGCTTCCTACAACGAGGACACAAAGACCACCGCCCGCAACAAGTCGGGCAGTTTCTACACGCCGCGCGAGGTGGTCGATTTCATGGTGAACGAGGCGCTGGTAGCCTGGCTGCTGCCCAAGCTACCGGGTGAACTTGATCTGAACAGCGCGCGCTCGCGGCCACAGGGACTCGATTTTGGCCCCTTGCCGGGCGAGCTTGACCTCGAAAATCCCAAGCGGCCTCCATCTGCTCAGACGCCCGGCAAAGACGAAGCCCGCCTTCGCGCCCTGCTCAGCTTCGCCAGCCGCTCGCACGAATTCAGTCCCGCCCAAGTGGACGCGCTGATCGCAGCGATCGAAAGCTGCAAGTCGATCGATCCGGCTGTTGGCTCGGGCGCCTTTCCCCTCGGTCTGCTGCAGAAGTTGGTCCACATGCTCGACGTCCTGGATCCCGGCGGTGAAAAATGGAGAGTGCGCAACCGCCTGTATTACGAGCGCCGCCTCGTGGAGGCCGAGGCCATTCCGGCCGCCAATGAGCGCGCGGCCGAGATCGAGAAGGCCGAGGATGCGCTCGCCGACTTCGACGCCAAGTTCGAAAGCGGTCATTATCCCGACTACACCCGCAAGCTGTTCCTAATCGATCGCTGCCTGCATGGCGTGGATATTCAGCCCGTCGCGGTGCAGATCGCTAAGCTGCGCTGCTTTATTAGCCTGGCGGTGGAACAGAAAGAGCATCCGGACCGTCCCAATCGTGGCATCACGCCACTGCCCAATCTCGAAGCCAAGTTCGTCGCTGCCAATACCTTGACCCCGCTGCACCGTGAAAAACAGGCGGGGCTGGTGACGCGGGATTTGGCTGCCAAGCAGCGTTCGCTGCGCGAAGCCAATCGCGCATTCTTCGCCGCGGCGAACAGCCGCGCTAAGCGGCTGGCTCAGAGGAAGATCAAAGTGCTGCGCGAGGAGATCGCCGAGGAGGTGAGTCGCGAGCACACCTTCGCCAGCGAGGATGCCAAGAAGCTTGCGGCCTGGGACCCGTTCGATCCCAACGCTTTCGCCCCCTTCTTCGACGGCGAATGGATGTTCGGCCTCGACGCCTCGGCCGATGAAGGCTGGTTCGACATCGCCTTCGCCAATCCACCTTATATCCGCCAGGAAAAAATCGAGAGTTTCCGGGTCAACGATAAGCCCGTCGTTGCCAAGGTCCAGCTCAAGGCGGACTACAAGACCTTCGCCGGCACTGCCGATATCTATGTGTATTTCTACGAGCGCGCGTTAAAGCTTCTCAAGCCCCAGGGAGCGCTCGCGTTCATTACTTCGAATAAATGGTATCGGATTAACTATGGGAAGCGCCTGCGCGATTGGCTGAGCACCCACGCCCGCATCCTAAGGATTGTTGATTTTGGTGATGCGCCTGTGTTTGAGGCGATTGCCTATCCCACCATCTTAATCGGTACACGCAAAGTCACACCAGGCAAGCCCGGACAGAGCGAAACGGTCCAGGCGCTCAATTGGATCCCTATGGAGGGCGAGGACCCGAAAGAATCGGTCAAGCTTTTCCCCGAACGGTTCGCTGCTGAGGCCTTCGACATGCCTCAGGCAAAGTTGGCTGACGCAACCGACTGGCAATTTATACCGCGCTCATTCGGAGAAGTTCTAGCCCGCCTTCGATCGAGCGCATTGACGGTCCAGGACTTCACAGTTGGCACCGTGCATCGCGGTATTACGACCGGCTACAACGAAGCCTTTGAAATCGATGAGTCGGAGCGACTGGCCTTGATTGGCGAAGATAGTTCGTCAAGCGAGCTCATTAAGCCTTTATTGAAGGGCAAGGATCTATCCCGTTGGACGACCCCGACGGCTGCCAGGTGGATAATATTTGTTCGAAGGGGTACTAGACTTGCGGACTACCCAGCGATCAAGCGACATCTCTCTCATTTCCGGGACCGATTGGAGCCGAAGCCGAGAGGTTGGAGCGGGACTTGGTCAGGACGCAAACCGGGAAGCTATAAGTGGTTTGAAATTCAGGACAACGTCGCATATTGGCCAGTCTTTGAGAAAAAGAAGATCGTTTCCAACAAAGTTACGGACAGGCCAAATTTCTCGATTGATACCAAAAAGTCTTATCTTGCCAACACGGCCTATTGTTTCGAAACGAGAGAAGCCGAATTCATCACGGGAGTCTTGAATTCGAGCACTCTCCATTACGTGGCGAAACGGGTCTTCGCTGATAAAGAGGGAGGATTTTATGAGGTCCAGCCCACGGCGCTCCTCAAGCTCCCGATCCCCCGTTGCAGCGAGGAAGACAAGGGACTTTTGGTGGCCGTAGTGAGCAGTTTGATCGCCGGTGCCGACCGCCCCCGTCTCGAAGCACTGATCAATGCCTTCGTCTATGAGTTATTCTTCGCGGACGAGCTACACGACCGCAACCTTCGTCCCTTCGCCGCTGCGCGCAAGGCGGGCCTAATGGCCGTGGCCGACCTGAAAGGGCCGGCCCTCGCCCGAGCAGCTGACGATTGGTCCCGCTGCCTCGCTGATCCTGCCCATCCTCTGTACGCTACCCTCTTCGACCTCCAATCGATCGACGCCGTGCGGATCATCGAGGGGCGGACGTGACATGGCGGCATCGGGAGGAGAAACTGCAGCAAAGATTGCGTCCATCTATATTTCGGATTTCCGAGCCTTCCCCGCCCTGGCACCGGCCTCGGTCATGCTTGATGGCAAGAACTTATTGGCCTGGGGCGAGAATGGATCGGGTAAGTCCTCCATTTACCGTGCGCTTCGCGGCCTGTTCTCAGTGGAAGCGCAGGACATCTCGCCGATGGGAAATGTCTTCAGCAATCCGGCCGTACCGAGCGTCAAGGCCACTCTGACCGACAAGACTGAGCTGCACTGGTCGTCGGCAGGGCACCCGACTGTAACGGTGCTAGATACGGCACGTAAATCGGCATTTCTGAGCCATACTAGGCTAGTCGAAATGAACACCGGGCATACGGCGAACGACGCCCCAAATCTGTTTCCTGTAGCGGTGGAAAAGCTACTCGCGGATTACGAGGCCACCGTAGCTGGTGGGCTTAAGCGCACCATCGGCGAACTTTGGGCGGAATTGAAAACTGCTCTTGAGCGTCGCGTGTCTTATAGCAAGGGAACACGCCGCCCGCCGGACTTCGCACATAGGGTTATAGGAGCCTGCGAGCAATTCAACGAAGGCATGAAGCAAGCACTTGAAGCGTTGGAGGCTCATGCCAAATTGCTCCTTCGGAAGCTGCTCGACGTTTTTCAAACGGATGCGCTTGAACTGGTAGGCTTCACGTTTTTCGGCTTGATCTATGACGAGGAGGCACGCGAAGTTCGCAATCAAACGTTGGCTGCTAGCGTAAAGTTCCGGGACCATGCGCTGCCAGCGCCCCCCAACTTCCTGAATGAAGCTCGCCTCTCAGCGCTGTCGATCGCGATTTATCTTGCTGGTCGTCTCGTCTGCGTTCCGAAAGACGACAAGGCGCTGAAGCTGCTTGTGTTGGACGACCTGCTGATCAGCCTCGACTATTCGCACCGCCGGCCGGTGCTGGACGTAATCGGGGATATGTTCAAGGGCTGGCAGATCATCCTGCTTACCCACGACCGCTTTTGGTTCGAGCTGGCGCGGGAACAACTTTTGGGCGAGCCCTGGAAGGCTATCGAGATCTACGAAAAGGTCGACGAGGATGGCATGCTGCGCCCAGTTATCTGGGAGACCCAGGAGGATCTGGTTGCCGAGACGCTGAAACAGGCAACCCGTTTCCTGGATAGCAATCATCCCGCCGCGGCAGCAAATTATGCGCGCACAGCATGTGAGCTGACTCTGCGCCGCTACTGTCGCAAGCATAACATCCAGTTCGGATACACGGATGATCCGCAGAAGATCAAGATCGAGGATCTACTGAAAAAAAGTGAGACGCACGCAAACGGAAATGTGGATCGTGAGGCTGCTTTCAAGGAACTTAGAAAATATAAAAGGCTGATTCTCAATCCGCTTTCGCACAATCCCACTCAACCCATCGTCAAGGCCGACGTCGCTGCTGCGCTTGCGGCTGTAAAGGCACTTGTGAGCGTATGCAAAAAATAAGGTTCGAAGAAATTGTTTTTAGTTGGAACGTGGCTCGCCGGTTTTGAGCCATTCGAGTGTATTGGCGATGGAGATCAGCTAGGCTCAAGCTTGCGACCCAACCCTCGACGCCGAGCGGATGCTTCTCAACCTTCACCTCGATCCGGGATGGCGGCACTCCGGCGTAAAGGTCAGCTCGGCAATTTCCGCCCTGCCTTTGAGCTTCCTGGGAGCAGTACCTGCGCCCGAACCTGCATATGGCGAAAGTCGCTGTAGAGGCGATCGTCGTAACGGGGATCGTTGTCACGCCGAAGCTGTAGCTCCAATTCCAATCCTCGATCCGGACGATATAAGTGCAGCTCAGGTCCTCCGGTCTCACGGGCTGCTTCCGTTTGGGCATGGGATAGCTCCCACTGGTACAGAGGTGGACCCCCGCCGCAGATTCTTCGAAAGACGCCGCGTACAGGAGGCTCAGGTGTGGTCCTGACCCGAGGGAACATCTTCAACCGTATCGGCTGCATCGGCAAAGAGGGCATTCAAGGTCCGACCATCTGCGGACTTCCAAACCTGCCAGCCGTTTTCGGAAGGCCGCACCGTGCCAGCCTGCTCATAGCAGCGGACGGCCGCCGCGCTAGGAGCGGCAACAAAGCCGTCGGGCAATTCGATGCCCGACCGTTTGGCCTTCCCAGTGAATGTCTTCCCCTTGTAAGTCAGATAGAGCGGCGCCTCGTCCAAAAGAATCCCTGAATCGATCAGATACGCGAGCGCCTTCTGTATCCTGCTGCTATCGACCGCCGGTCTGCGCTCGGCCGCTTCGCCAACAAGAAGCCAATTGAATTTCTCGGCGATCAGTTTCTTTCGCTCAGCAATAAAATCCTCAAACCGTTCAAGTTTCCAGAGAGACTTGTCCGAGGGGATCAGGTGCATCTGAAGATAATCCGCTTCCGCCCGTTCTCCGACGAACCACTCTTCCGGCGGCAGGTCGGACTTCCCACCTGCACCGTTCTCCTGCATCGTCAGAAGCATGCAGTTCGCGAGCTGGTTTCGTTCGGCCTCGCGGTACTTCATCATGTTCATGCGGCCGGTCGCGGGATTGCGGGTCTTGACCTGCCGAAGGAGGCTCTGCGGAAAAATGTGGTCAACCTGCGGGAGATTATTT
Organism: Bradyrhizobium sp. in8p8; assembly: GCF_000426845.1. Lineage (GTDB taxonomy): Bacteria > Pseudomonadota > Alphaproteobacteria > Rhizobiales > Xanthobacteraceae > Bradyrhizobium > Bradyrhizobium japonicum_C. The sequence goes on from NZ_AUGD01000004.1 coordinate 427,418, forward strand.
GAGTAGGCGGGTGTGTAATTGAAGTCCCGGTACCAAAGATTGAACAGAAGGTGGACAGCCTCGGAACCGTAGCCCGTCGTCCACAACCGATCTTCAGTAAGCTCCAGACTGCGATTTTGCGAGCGAATGATGCCGAAAGCTTCCTTGAGGTCGAAATCCTGCGCTTGATTAATCTCCCTTACGAGATCGTCGATGAGTTGGTCGGGCGTACCGCCGAATGCTCCAGCAAGGGACGATCGTAGTAGATATTGATCCATATCCCGCGCGCGCTGCCACGCATTGCGAAACTTGTAGCGCAGATGGATCAGCGGAATAAGCACGAGATAGGTGGGCAGGGCCTTATCGCAGCGTATGAATGTCTTGCCGCGAACGAAATCGAGCACGTCGCTAATCGCGTTCGCGATCTCGTCCCATTTCTGCTCGATCTCTTCCCTGACGCCCGGCTTACGGAATTTCTCGACCTCATAGCGCGCCCCGTGTCCCAGCAGTGTGAGGCAGGTCTTGAGGACGAAATCGCGCGTAAACGCAAATCCGTGCCGGTTGAGCCTGTCGAGGAGGTCCTCCATCTGGTCATTCGCGTCGTCCCAGGTAGAGGTGAGTAGTGCAAACAACAGATCAGACTTGCCAAGCCGCGTACCACCCGAATTGGCACGAATGAAAACCTCGACAACATCGTCTTCAGTATAGAGCTGAGGGTTTTCCGTGCTGTCGAGCTCCTGGTAGCTAATGCCGTCGTCGCTGTGGAATGCTTTGAAGATGATGGCGATGTGTCTTCCGATCTTCACCTTCTCGTCTTCGGTCAGCTCGCGATCCGCCAGGTTCACAATCACCTGGGTCGCCGTAAAGGAGTTCGCGTCGCCGAAGACGAGATCCTTGAACTTGATCCAGGGGAAGTTGGCTTCGGCTGGCTTCAGGAAAGCAAACTTGTATTTAATATCGTCGGGGGCGCCAACCTCGCCGCTCAGGATATTGAGGAAGAGTTCGCGGCCTTCATAGCTGCCCTTCAGGCCAATAAAGAGGCTTTGAAGCCGCTGCTGGCCATCGAGGACCAGACACTTCTTCCTGTCGTTCTGCGGAACGTAGAAATCCGCGAGATGATTTCTCTGCTCCGGCCAAAAGTTATCGATGAATCTGCGACAGCGGATGTTGCTGCGCGTTTTCCAGACCAGCAGGGTGCTGATAGGATATTCGCGCAGAATGGAATCGAAGAGACGACAGGTCTGCTCTTCGTTCCACACGAACGGTCGTTGGATATTCGGAAGCCAAAAGCCTCCATCCTCGTCGGGATTGTTAAGATAGCTAACGATTTTCCGCAGGGAATGCTTTGGCGTCTTCATCGGATCACTTGAAAATTCGACTAGGTTTTCAAAGTCGGCGACAGGCTACAACGCAGCATCGCGTCTTACAACCACTCCGCGATTGCCTTCCACGACATTAAACGCGCAAACGCATCCCCCTTTCGGCTAGGTCGCACCCTCGTCGGCTAAGGGATCAAGTGAAGGCACTCCTCCACTGCGTTCCGGCCGCTACCCAAACCGAGAGCCTAGAAGAACTCACACCGGCAGAGTCTGCAAAAGCAGACGTTAACATCACGCATGAGAATGCCGATGAGCAAGCCTGGAATGAGATTGAGACTCTCCTTCGCGCCATGCGGCCCTATGATCTTCAGAATTCTCGATGCGGCAGCCGACCTGTTATGTGCTCTCGGCGGACAACAGCCATATGGCTTGCATCGATTTCTTTCAGGAAGCGATTAGCTACTACGCGACGCTTGCCCTTGAAACTACGCACTGGACGCGCCACGAAAGCCGCCTCAACCGCGAGTTCGGCCGCAAGCGCTTTGGCGATGAAGGCTATGCCATGGAAGAGTTGGTCGCAGCGTGGCGCGGCCTTCCTGTCCGCAGATCTCGGCCCGACGCCGGGAGGTGAGGGAGGATCACGCCTCCTATATCGCCTCATGGATCAAGGTATTGAAGAACGACAAACACGCCATCTTTAGTGCTTCCTCGCACGCGCAGCGCGCGACGAACTTCCTGCATGCATTCCAGGCAAAAAATTCCGCCGCTGCCTAAGCCGCGGCGGCTTCGGCTGGCCCGATACCAAGCACTATCCGCTATAGAGCGGGCCTATCAACGGGCGTAGCGGGTGGACCGCCCCTGCTCACGGGCTTGCATGCCGCGGCCTCCATAGGGCTCGGGAGGTTTCGTGCCGGGCCTGTAATCTGTCGGAGATCGGGCTTGCGGGCAAAGGGTTCAAGTCCGATGCCAATGACCTCAAGGCCCTTCCAGCCGAAATAAGCTGCAATCACATCCAGAAACCACGAACTGCCGGACGGCAGGAACAGCCAGACTTCGAAGCCGATCATCAAGCCGCCAACGAAGGCGAGGAAGACGGCTCGTCCACTCATGACGGCCAAGCGGACGAAATTGGCGATGCGCGTGATGCTGCTTATAGATCCTTCCTGAAGAAACGGAGGCAAGCTAACGGCTCGCCAGCTCTCGAAATCAGTCTGTTTGGGAATGTTGCCTAGTATCGCGTAATCCGTGGGCAGTATCGCTTTCCCGAGAGGCAGAGACGTGCGACTTGATCGAACTAGCTCTGGAGTTCACCGATAAGGCTGAGCATCTTGATCAGCGTCTGTTTGGAATCGCCAAGCTTCTTCGCCAAAATCAAGTCGTTCCTGCCCGACATGCGCAATACCGCTTCGAGGACTTCGTCCGACGTGCGTACGAGATCAACCAGGTGTCGACCCGTTGGCCCATTCTTGGCTGAGAACCAGTTCTTCACCGCGCGTTCGTTGGCCTTGGTCAGCGCAACGACTGTCTTAACCGCGGCGTGGGTGTCGCCAAACTCTTTGTGAAGGGCGTCTGCAATCTCTCGTGCAAACTCCGCGCTTCCGAGGTCTGTTGGCCCGTTGGGAGGAGAGTTTCCTGAAACGGACTGAATCTTTCGGTCCTTTTTCGGAAGCGACATTCCGGCTCTCCTTTGGGTACGCTGAGCTATCCGCGAGCCTCGACCCGAATTCAGGTTGATCGATGACCGAGTAGCTGTCCGTGCGACGTCCCAAACAAGCAAACGCCGAGGAGGCAACCAGAGGGCCGGCACGGGCTGCGCAATATGTGCGCATGTCCACGGACCATCAGAAGTATTCGACGGAGAACCAGAAGGATGCGATCGCAGCCTACGCCGCCCGACACGGCCTCACGATCGTTCGCACCTATGCCGACGAAGGCCGCAGCGGCCTCCGGATCGAAGGACGGGATGCCCTCAAGCAACTGATCGAAGATGTCAGAAGCCGCCGTACCGACTTCAGCGTCGTGCTGGTCTACGACGTGAGCCGCTGGGGCCGCTTCCCCGATGCCGACGAGAGCGCCTACTACGAATACACCTGCAAGGAAGCGGGCATCCGGGTACAGTATTGCGCCGAGCAGTTCGAAAACGACGGCAGCTTGTCCTCTACGATAATCAAGAGCATGAAACGGGCGATGGCCGGCGAATACAGCCGGGAACTCTCGGCCAAGGTCTTCGCGGGGCAGTGCCGACTGATCGGTCTTGGGTTTCGGCAGGGTGGTACTCCCGGATATGGTCTCAGGCGGCAATTGATCGACGAACACCGGACGCCGAAAGCCGATCTTGGCCGCGGCGAATACAAGAGCCTACAAACTGACCGGGTCATCCTGAAGCCAGGACCGCCGCAGGAAATCGAGCTGGTGCGGCGCATCTACAGATGCTTCGTCCTCCAGCTCAAATCCGAGGCCGAGATTGCCGCCATGCTCAATCTCGAAGGCATTCCGAACGAGTTTGGTCGGCCTTGGACCCGCGGGACAATCCACCAGATCCTCACCAACGAAAAATATGTGGGCAACAACGTCTATAACCGCGTTTCTTTCAAGCTGAAGCAGGCGCGTGTAATCAATCCGCCGGATATGTGGGTACGCGCCGATCACGTGTTTGATGCAGTGGTCGACAGCGACTTCTTTCTTGCCGCGAGGCGTATCATCGAGGAGCGCAGCAAGCGGCTAACGGACGAAGAAATGCTGGAGCGACTCACAACCCTTCTCAAGCAGAAAGGGCATCTTTCCGGACTGGTTATCGACGAGATGGATGAGATGCCCTCAAGTTCGGTCTACCGAACGCGTTTCGGCAGCCTTATCCGGGCCTATCAGCTCGTCGGATACGATCCAGGACGCGACTACCAGTATATTGAGACCAACCGCGCCCTTCGGACCATGTTTCCGCATGTGCTTGAGAAGGCGATGGCGGGAATATGCGACGCCGGCGGGACCGTCGAGTTCGACGACTTGACGGACATCTTGACGATCAACGGTGAATTTACGGCATCGATCGTGATTGCCCGCTGTATGCACACTCCGGGGGGGGTCCTACGCTGGAAGCTAAGGCTTGATACCGGCTTGCGGCCGGACATCACGATCGCGATCCGCATGGACGGAGAGAACAAAGAGATACTCGACTATTACCTCCTGCCCAGCATCGACATGTCGGCCGACCGGCTCAGGCTCGCGGAAGAGAACGGTATCTATCTGGACGCCTATCGCTTCGACGATCTCGACGCGCTCTTTGGACTTAGCGCGCGCATCGAACTGGGAGTTGCCGCATGAGCGACGAAACGGCTCCGGAAATCATCAAAATTCCTGTAACGGACATCAGGGTCCTCAATCCTCGATCGCGCAACAAGCGGATCTTCGGCGAGCTCGTAACGAGCATCGCCCATCTTGGCCTCAAGAAGCCAATCACGGTTAGCCGCCGCAATGGTCACGGATTTGACCTCGTCTGCGGTCAGGGGCGGCTGGAAGCCTTCATAGCGCTGGGTCAAACGGAAATACCCGCAATTGTCATCGAAGCATCCGAAGAGGATTGCTTCGTGATGAGCCTCGTCGAAAACCTCGCGCGGCGCCACCATTCTCCTCTTGAACTGGTCTCCGAGATCGGTAATCTCAAGAAGCGCGGTTATTCGATTGGGCAGATTGCGGCCAAGATCGACTTCAGCACCGAGTATGTCTACGCAATCTGCGCCCTCCTGGAGAATGGTGAGCAACGTCTATTGGCCGCAGTAGATCGGGGGCTCATTCCCCATAGCATTGCCATGGAGATCGCAAAGGCCAAGGACGGCGACGTCCAAAAGGCACTTGCCGAAGCCTACGAAGCCAATGCGATTCCCGGCAACCAGGTCCTCGCAATCCGCAAAATCATTGAACAGCGCAACTTGCTCGGCAAGGCAAAGAGCCCAACCGGGCCGCGGCAACAGGCAAAGCGCGTAACCGCCGGCGCCCTTGTGCGCGCCTACAAGAAGGAGGCGGATCGGCAGAAGCTACTCGTGAAGAAGGCTGGCCTCGCGCAGAGCCGGTTGCTCTTTGCGGTCAACGCTCTGCGAATGCTGATGGGGGAGGCGCCGTTCGTCAAGCTGTTGCAGGGGGAGGAGTTGCACACGCTGCCCCGCCCCATCGCCGAGCGGCTTCAAGGTGCAGGAGGACAGTTATGAGCATGGCCGACGTCCGCATAGCGTTTGAGCAAAACATAATCGTGCTCCCGTTAGAGTCGATCTTGCCGCTCAAGCAAATCTCCGACGAGGCAAAAAGGCTTGTCAGATACAAGCGCGTGGCCCAGTCGATTGCCGAAATCGGATTGATCGAGCCGCTCGTGTTGTCGAGGCACCCCGACGAAAACGGGAAGTATCTACTCCTCGACGGCCACTGGCGCCGCGCGGCTCTCATGGATCGTGGCGAAACGAGCGCCCGCTGCATTCTGGCGCATGACGACGAGACCTTCACCTATAACAAGCGTATCAATCACCTCGCCACGATCCAGGAATACTTCATGATCGTGCGAGCCCTTGCCAGGGGAGTTTCGGAAGAGAAGCTGGCGAAAGCACTGGACGTCAATATCGGTCACATCAAGCGGCGTCGGGCCATGCTGGACGGCATCAGTCCGGAAGTCATCGAGATGCTGAAGGATAAAATGGTCAGCACGGTGACGTTTGATGTGATGCGCAAGATGGGTCTGATGCGCCAGATCGAGGTCGCGGAATTGATGCTGTCGGCCTCTAATTTCACGGTCGGTTATGCGCGGGCGCTTCTCGCGGCAACGAAACAGGCCGATCTGGCGAAGCCCGAAAGGGCGAAGCGCATCGATGGTATGACGCCCGAGCAACTGGCGCGCATGGAACGCGAAATGAGCACCCTTCAGCAGGACTTCAAGGCCGTCGAAGCCTCCTACGGCGAGGATGTCCTTCATCTGGTGATCGCGTCAGGCTACATATCGAAGCTCATCTCCAACCGCAAAGTGGAGCGCTATCTCGATCAGAACCACCCTGAGATCCTTGAAGAGTTCAAGGCAATCGTTTCTGTGACATCTCTCGACCATCCGGTCCCGGAATCCACGGCACGGTGATCGCGCCCGGCTTGCTTCAACAAATGGCGCTTGCCTGGGAGGGGGACTTGGGATGTGACGATAGCGCACGTTCGGACTGGTCTGAGCCCCGGTATTTCCTCCAAAAATGGGTAGAGTCCATAACCCGGATTGGGGGATGGACGATGAAGAAGAGCCGGTTCACCGAAGAACAAATCATCGGGATTTTG
>NZ_AUGD01000005.1 GCF_000426845.1 Bradyrhizobium sp. in8p8
GGCCTGATCGGGACATCGGTGTCGGCGCTGTTCCTGCTCGTAATCGCAGCCATCAATCTCGCCATCTTCGCCGGCCTGTGGCGGACGTTTCGCACGGCGCGCGAGCAGGGCCTTCACGATGCCGCAGGTCTCGACAGGCTGCTCGCCCATCGCGGCCTTCTCGCGCGCTTGCTCGGCCCGATGTTCCGCCTGGTGACCAAGCCTTGGCACATGTATCCGCTCGGCTTCCTGTTCGGCCTCGGCTTCGACACAGCGACCGAGATCGGCCTGCTCAGCATCTCCGCCAGCGAAGCTGCGCGCGGTGCTTCGCTTGCCGATATCCTCGTCTTCCCGGCGCTGTTCGCATCAGGCATGGCGCTGGTCGACACTGCCGATTCCGCGTTGATGGTCAGCGCCTATCGCTGGGCCTTCGTCGATCCGATGCGCAAGCTCTGGTACAACCTCACGATCACCGGGGCCTCCGTCGCAGTGGCGCTGTTCATCGGCGGGGTCGAGGCGTTTGGGCTGATCAGCGACCGCCTCGGCCTCTCCGGCGGCATGTGGACGCTGGTCGAGAGCCTCAACGAGTCGCTTGCCGATGTCGGCTTCGTGGTCATCGCGCTGTTCGCGGCCGCCTGGCTCGTCTCGGTCGTGCTCCATCGCCGCATGTTCGCGGATGACCGGCGCGCTTCGCCCGAAGCTGGAGCAGGCTTTGATGCGACCGAGGCGGTTGTGATGAGGCGTACCTGACGCCGCAGCTCAGAGCGAAGCCGCGCTCTGTACCTCTTCCACCGGCAGATCGTCGCCGTTGGGATCGCCCGGTGCCGTCGCCCAGGCCAGTTCCACCAGCGTCACGATCCGGCGTCCGCCCCCGTCGAGCTGGACGACGATCAGGCCCTGCTCCTCCATGTAGCCGAGCAGCCGCTGCGCGCGACGTAGCGAATGCGAGCCGTAGGCACGGGCGATCGCCGCGTCGCCGGGACAGGGCCAGCCTTCCTTCGCCGCACGCGCGATCATCATGAACACGCCCTGCATGTCGTCAGGCAGGATCGAGGCGCGCAGCGACACATCCTGCCAGGCGTCGTCCTCGGCAAGCTCGGTGCCGAGCCCGGCGCGCGCATGCGTCAGCATGCGGCGAAACTCGTTGAGATCGGGCACCGCCGCGCCGAGGCCCTCGATACGGCAGCGGACCACGAATTCCTGATAGAGCACGCCGATGGCGCGGAACCCGGCGTCAGGCTCGGCCAGCACGGCACGCAGAGTCCGATCCACGCGCTCGCGCCGCTGCGCGAACTCCTCGGCGCTGACCGGCACCTCGACCACCTCGGGCCTGATCTCCGCTGTCGCGGCCGTCCTTGCGGCACGCAGCTGCTCGAGCAGATCGGGAGCGGGCCTGCGCTGCGGGCGCCTGGCATCGGGCGGCGGCGCGGCGAGGATCACGGCGCGCGCATCCTCCAACGTTGCTTCCGGCAGCGGCATCAGCCGCGGCGTGGAATTGCGCGGGCTGGTCTCGGTCGGGCCGATGTTCAGACGCAGCGGCCGGCGCGACAGCGCAGGTCCCAGCGCCATGAACTGTCCACGCTCGAGATCGCGAAAGGCTTCGGCCTGCCGTCGTTCCATGCCGAGCAGGTCGGCCGCGCGCGCCATGTCAATGTCGAGGAAGGTCCGACCCATCAGGAAGTTGGAGGCTTCCGCGGCAACGTTCTTGGCGAGCTTGGCCAGCCGCTGGGTCGCGATGATACCGGCAAGCCCGCGCTTGCGGCCGCGGCACATCAGATTGGTCATCGCGCCAAGCGACAGCTTCCGCGCCTCGTCCGAGACTTCGCCGGCGACCGCAGGGGCGAACAGCTGCGCCTCGTCGACGACGACGAGCATCGGATACCAATGGTCACGGTCGACGTCGAACAGGCCGCCGAGGAACGCCGCGGCACGGCGCATCTGGTTCTCGGCATCCAGCCCTTCGAGGTTGAGCACGGTGGAGACGCGATGCAGCCGCGCGCGCTCGCCGGCGACCTGAAGGCCGCGCTCGGTGTGATCCTCGGCCTCGATCACGAGATGGCCGAAGCGCTCCGCCAGCGTGACGAAGTCTCCCTCGGGATCGATGATGGCCTGCTGCACCCACGGCGCGCTCTGCTCCAGGAGCCGCCGCAGCAGGTGCGATTTGCCCGAGCCCGAATTACCTTGCACCAGGAGGCGGGTCGCCAGCAGTTCCTCGAGGTCCATGGCGGCCGCGGCGCCTGCCGTGGTCTGCCCCATCTCGATTGCAACTGTCATAACGTCGACTCAAGTCCTGTCATCTGCGGACAGCGGCTTACCAACCGCGCCGGGGCGCGTCGAGCGTTACGGCGCTAATCAGGCCGCGTTGCCCACGGCGGAGTTCAGGCGCGATGCAACAACCGTAAGAGTGCGGGCCGATACGGCGCTTGGGGATCGTCATCCTGGTTCTCTGGGATCGCAGGAGCCGAATTCCTGCCTGATCCGTTCGATCTCGGCGATGCGCTCGTGCAGCTGCCGCAGGTGTTCTGGCGATGTCGCCCGCCGGAACCGGAAAGTATCGGCAGTCAGCGGCAGGAACGCTGTTCCGAACGGCGTAGGCTCGATAATGATGGTGCTTCCAAGCAGCAGGAAACGGTCTGCGCTGAAACGACAAGAGTTGCATAGGGACACTCGTCGTCAACAGTGACATCGACAGCGTCCTGGCTGAAATGCACGACGAGGCCGGCCTTCTCGGGAACCAGCCGTCTTCGAGATGGCCTTGCAGTCAGGCGCAGGTGAACGAGCGGCAGATGACGGCAAGACACAGGACGTAGACGTAGATTTGTCACGGCGATGCGGAGCACGGCCGCCGCAATCGGGATCTCGCTGACGCGGGACCGATCGCCAGCCGCAACACCAGTCGCGAGCAGATAACCGCAAGCTCCGCCGCAAGCAGAAGCAAGGAGCGCGCCATGCTCTGGCGCGACCGGGGCGCCCGCTGCCTCAGGCGTCCGGACCTAGTCACGCCCAACCGCGCGGTCAGGCTCGTCGCCGTGACAGGCCTGATCTGGCTTCAATCATTCCTGATCGCCTGATCGCCCGCATCCGGAAGCCACCCTATTACTGCGCGCCGGATCCGCCCTGCACGATCTTCTCATTCAGCTTCTGGTCTACCGTCTCGACCGTGCGGTCGATCTCGGCGTTGGGCATGCCGAGCTGATGCGAGATCAGCTTCACGAGGAGGTCGACGCGCTCAATGAAGGGTGCGCCGCTCGCGACTGCGCGCGCGGCCGACGACGGCTTGAGCAGGCTCTCGGCCGCCTTGGCATATTTCGCGAACGGCACCTGATCCTGCGGATCGGCGCCGAGCCGACGGGCAATCGCGTCGACGTGATCGTAAATCGTCTGCGAACGCTTGAGATCGCCGTGCACGGCATCGCGGATCGACTGCGGCTCGTTCGGTGTGATGCAGCGGTAATTGCCGGTGAGCAGCATCGACCATTTTGCCAGCGGTACGAATAGCGAGTCGAACACCTTTAGCTTCACGGGCACGTCATGGCCGTCGAGCGTCACCGCGTCGATATCGGCCTCCAATTCGCGCAGCAGCTTGTTGTGCTTCTCGTCGGCAAAGATCGATGCCTTGAAGTTGGTGGGTAGCCCGACATGAAGCACGTTCGCGGCTTCTTCCGGCGGACGGAATGCCTGGGGGTCGGGCGAGCACAACGTTACCAGGCCCGGCTCGAACCGCTCCCACACCTGCGCATTGGTGTAGGCCTCTTCGAGATCCATGCCGGCGAGCGCCGGAATTCGCTTCAGATAGGGCAGCGGCGGCATGTTCATGATCGACAGGCACGGCAGTTTGGCCGCCGCAATCTTGACCATGAGAACGCGCACCGTGTGGTTGGTGTATTGCGGCTCCTGCATCGCAAGGGCCACCAGGTCGTAACGTGACAGATCGACATTGGCCGGCGTGACCGCATCAAGCTTGCCGGGCAAATCCCGTGAGAGGATCGCACGGTGCACCGCCTCGTCCCGCAGCTTGATGCGCACCTCGGTACCGTCGCGATTGATCAGCTCCGCTGTCTTGGCGCGGCAGACAAGGGTCACGTTGTGCCCGGCCATGAGCAGCTTCGTGCCCAGCAGGGAGCCGTAAGAAGCTCCCAGAATCAATATGTTGCGCGCCATGCTCCGTCCCTTTGACGATTTGTGCGGTTCTTGAGCCCGGGCTGTCATCCGCGGGCGAGTTGCCGGCATGTAAAGCGAAGTCCGCGGCGATGGCAACTGGGATAATGCATACAAGGCCGCGCTGGGCCGCCGGGGACAGAACACGGACAGGGTATTCCCGAGAGATCGCAACCGCGCGCCGATGAATGGCGCCGAAAGGCGCGTCTCGTTCATTCCGCGACGCGTGGGTATCTGTGCCGAACTTGCGAGCCGCGCGTGGGCAAGGCCGTGGTCCGGGCCGCCTTCGCTAAACGTGATCGCTGGCCAAGGCCAAGGCCTGTTGCTCCACCGTTGCGAGCGCCCGCCTCAGCCTTGGCCCGCCACGCGCGCGCGGTCGAGATGCTGCTCGATCTTGGGGCGGTCGCGCGTGCGCTCGAAACTCGTGCAGAGCAGTTCAGTCTCCTCGAGCGAGATCGGAGCACGATAGAGCCGACACATGAACTCGGCGGTCGTTCGTCCCTTGCCGGTGCTTGGGCTGCGCTCGGCGAGAAACATGCAGTCCCGGCAGATGCTGGCGTCGAGACGCTGATGGGCCGCATCGAGGTGATTGAGGATTTCGCGCAGCGAGTCGCGCAGCCTGATACATTCGTCGGTCCCGAGTGCCGCGACGGCATTCACCACATGATTGATCGGGTCGTGCTGGCTCAGGCATTTCTCGCCCTGGGAGGTGACGTGCAGGACGACGGAACGCTTGTCCTCATGCGACGGCTTCCGCACCAGAAAGGACTTGCTCTCCAGAGTCTTCACGATCTGCGATGCAGTCGCCCGGGTGGCGCCGATGAAGCCGGCAAGCGCGGACGGTGTGCGCGAAAACCTGTTGGCGCGGCCAAGAAAGCGCAGCGCCATCCACTCCCGGTCGCGCAATCCATGCTGATTGCCTTCGAAATACCAAGCCCTCGCCGCCTGAACCAGCAGCTCGACGGCTTCTCGCGCCAATGGCATGAAATCTACCCCGCCCCCGGAACTTCGTCCACGGCGTGCCGAAGCCGCTTTGTGCCCTGCGTGTTCGACGAGCCTGTCGTGTCGTGCTCTTGTTCGAAGGCATGGACCGCGCCGCGGCCGATCTCGGCTGATAGGCGTCGCCTCGCTGGGAGCGCGAGGCCGTGTTGCCGATAGTATGCCGACGGCGTGTTCGTCGCGCGGGAGCCGAGATTGCCGTCGCCGGCAGACGGTGGATCGGAGTAGTTCAACCGAAGCCCCCAAAGCTCAAGTCATAAGCAGACGTTTCTTGTATTCCGTCGAAACGATGAATGAGCTTCTCAACAAAATCAAGTCGAGACACTCGCGCAGACTGGATGTCACCGCAGGCGAATGTAACGTTCAAGACAATCTCGCTCTTCCGGACACATGATAGTGAACGCAATCGCTGCGCATCCAGTAACGTGCGCTCAACGCTACGACCGTTTGACTACACGGCATGTTGCTGTCTTTCATCGACGCAAACTGATTGAAGCTTGTGCATGACGACGATGTGCGTCCGTACTTCATCCACAACTTGTGCGCTTCTGCCGGAAAATCGACGGGGAATTCGGAGGAATTGCACGTATTGGTTGTTGTTGCCCGGTCTCACAGAATCGTCCACCGAGTGCGTGCGCCCGGTCACGCGTTGATCTGATCCGAATGGTGGGTGCGCTCATGACGGAAATTTGTGATGAATGCCCGCGCGCATGCGCCGGGGGCGTAGCGACATGCGCAATCTCCTGTCGAAAACTCGTGCAAGACGGACGGCAGGCGGCTCCTGGGCGTGGCCCCGTCCTCCTTACCTGCTACTCGCCCTTGAGGGTATCCCGCAGCTCGCGGAACGGATCGGCGCTCGGCGGAGCCGACGCGCCCTGCCGCATCGCGTCGTAGATTCGCGGGACCATGTCGACGGCCTGGTCGAGGCCCGAATCGCGCCCCGATTGATATCCACCCATCAGGCGAAGGTCGCGCGTGTCCTCGTATTTCGCGATCATGGCGCGCAGCTTGCTCACGAGCTCCCGCTCCTCGGGATCCCAGACGTTATGAGCGAGGCGCGACACCGAGGCCAGAACGTCGACGGCCGGATAGCGCGCCTGATCGGCGATGTGCCTGGAGAGCACGATGTGCCCATCGAGTGTGCTGCGGATGGTGTCCGCGATCGGCTCGTTGTGATCGTCGCCATCGACCAGCACGGAGAAGATCCCGGTGATGGTGCCGGCTCCCTCCTCGCCGGGGCCGGCGCGTTCAAGCAGGCGCGGCAGATCGGTGAACACCGTCGGCGCGTAGCCGCGTGCGACCGCAGGCTCCCCGGCTGCCAGCGCGACCTCGCGGGCGGCATGGGCGAAACGGGTGATCGAATCGACCATGAGCAGGACCGATTCGCCCCGGTCGCGGAAGTATTCGGCGACTGCCATCGCAGTCTTCGGCGCCAGCCGCCGCATCATCGGGCTTTCGTCGCCTGTCGACACGATGGTGACGGCACGGTGGCGGTCGGGGCCCAGCACGTCCTCGATGAACTCGCGCACCTCGCGGCCGCGCTCGCCGACCAGTGCCAGCACGACGGTGTCGAAGCCCTGGCTGCGGGCGAGCATCGCGAGCAACGTCGATTTACCGACGCCCGATCCGGCAAAGATGCCGACGCGCTGGCCGGCGCAGATTGGTGCGAACAGATCGATCACGCGCACGCCGGTGCGCAGCGGTTTGTGCACGCGTGCGCGCTTCATCGCTGAGGGCGCCTCCGCCTCTGCCGAGACCGCCTGCGATCCCTGGGTGAGGGGTCCCAATCCGTCCAGCGGTGCGCCGACGGCGTTGATCACGCGGCCTTTCCAACTCGGATCGGGCGCGAACGACAGGGGGGGCATCCGGTAAGCGACCGAGCCGAGTCCGCCGCCAAACTGCCGGTCGAATGGCTTGGCAACGATGCCGTCATTGTCGATCCGTACCACCTCGCCGATCTGGCGCTTGCCGGCGGAGTTGACGCCGATGAGCTCGCCGAGCTTGACGAAGCGCGAGAGGCCGGAGACGCGGAAATGCGTCGGCGCGATCTCGGAGATTGCGCCGCTGACGCTTGCCAGCGGAGTGCTCTGCTGCAGCTCGAGCAGCGCCCATTCGAGTTGCCGAAGAGCGTTCAAGGAAACCGTCCACTTCAATCTCAATGCGCACGAGGCGCGATCTATTTGCCGGGTTCGCCGAGCGCCCGGATGGCGTTCTGGAGCGAGCTCTCGGTGCCCTCGATCATCGAATTGGTGCCGTCGAAGGCGCGCGAGGCCGCGATCAGCCGCGTCAGTTCGAGCATCGGATTGGCCCCGGAGCCCTCGACATAGCCTTGCTTGAAGCCGTCCCGGGAGAAATCTGCAATGGCCGTCGCGGGCCGGTCGGGCGTCACGCCGGAATTGCCGTAGCGCTCGAGGTTGGCGTCGGCCGGAATGTTGAACAGGCCGATGGTGCCGATCTCGTTGTTGTCCTGGGTGATGGCGCCGCTGCGCGCGATCGAGATCGGTCCGCCGTTCGGGTCGAGCGTGATCTGCGCGCCGCCGGAATCGACGACCGGAAAGCCGCTCACGGTCTGGAGATCGCCGTTGGGGGCGATCTGGAGACGGCCGTCACGCGTGTAGACCGTGCCGTTCGGACCGGCGAAGGCGATCCAGCCCTGTCCGACCACGGCGACATCGAGCGGGTTTCCGCTTTCGGTGATGTTGCCCATCTCGCGCGAGATGACGTTGTCGCCCGGCGAAGAGAACGCCACCGCAGTAGGGCCTGCCTTGGACAGCACGGTTTCGAACTTCACCACGTCGGTGCGGAACGCCGCCGTGTTGACGTTGGCGACGTTGTTGGCGATCGTCTGGAGCCGCTTCTCGAGTGCAACTTGCGCCGACAGACCCACGTAGAGAGCCGATTGCATCGCTTACCTGTTGAATTTGATGTTCTGAAGGGTCGTCAGCACGTTGGTGTCCATGCTGATCGACGTCGCGGCGCCGGCGATCAGGACCAGGGCGGGGTTGGTTGAGCTGTCGTTCCGGGCCTGGGTCGCATCCCACATCGCCGCAAAGCGCTGCACGAATTTGGTGATCTTGGCCGGATCCTGGAAGTCGGTGAGCTCGATCTTGCTCGCGATCATCTTGGCCTGGGCGTCGATGTCGGCCGAACTGATCGTCGCCGGCAGGCCGAGTGCGGTCTGAACGACCTGCGTCAGCGCCTTGTCCGCGAGGATCTGATAGGCGGTCGTGATCGTGGAAGCCTTGCGGGTGAAGTACAGCGCCAATCGCAGGCCTTCGTTCTGATCGCCGGCCTTCTCCTCCATGGTCTGCGTGACGTACTGGGTCGCCGTTCCGGTCGTGGCCGCGGCGGTCTGGGTCGCCTTGTCGCCGAGGGCGGCGAAATTGAAGGCGGTGGCGAATTGCCGGTAGCGGGTGTCGGTCAGCTTGTTGGCGAAGGCGTCCTTGCTCGTTACCCCCTCGGTCAGCACCTTGCGCATGAACGCCTTGGCATAGGTCATGTCGCTGAGGCCATAAGCCTTCATCGCATAGGAATACAGACGATAGTCCTTCAGGAAATCGTCAATACTCTTCACGTTGCCGATATGGCTGAGGAAATAGTCGGTCTCGCGGCTGACATCCGGCTGCTTCGCCACCTGCGTCAGCGACTTGCCCATGTCCTTGGTCAGCCTGGTGTAGTCCGCGATGGTGGATAGCATGACACGAGTCCTCTGGCCGCTGCTGCGGCATCGTCTCAAGCTGCCCCGAATTGCTTGCGCGGGGCTGGCGATACCGAAGCCAGCTTCGCGCAAGCGTCGCCAACTAGATATTCCCGGTGGGATCGGCGATGGAGCGGCGCGTTGGGCAGTTTCGTGGGGATTTTCATCACGGTAGCGGCGCTGCTCGGCGGCTTTGCCGCCATGGGCGGGCATCTGGCCGTGCTGATGCAGCCGTGGGAGTTCGTAATCATCATAGGCACCGCCGTCGGCACCTTCATCCTTGCCAATCCGTGGAAAACGGTCGTCGACAGCGGGGTTGCCTGCATTCAGGCCATCACCAATGCGGTGCCGGGGCAGCGCTATTACCTCGATCTGCTGGGAGCACTGCATGCGCTGATGCGCGAGCTGCGAGGCAAGGGCCGTAACGAGGTGGAGGCTCATATCGACGATCCCTCCTCGTCCGAGATCTTCAAGGCATTCCCCAGCGTGCTCGGCGACCCGTCACTGCTTCAGTTCATCTGCGACTATGTTCGCCTCATCATCATGGGCAATGCGCGCACGCACGAGATCGAAGCGCTGATGGACGAGGAGATCCACACCATCGTAAAGGGCAAGCTCGCACCTTATCATGCATTGGTGACGGTCTCGGAGGCGTTGCCTGCGCTCGGCATCGTCGCCGCGGTGCTGGGCGTCATCAAGGCAATGGGCGCGCTGGATCAGTCGCCGAAGCTGTTGGGCGGCTTTATCGGTGCCGCCCTGGTCGGCACCTTTGCCGGCATCTTCCTGTCTTACGGCATCATCTCGCCCTTCGCGGTGAAGATCAAGATGATGCGCGAGAAGAAGTGTCGGCCCTACATCATCGTCAAGCAGACGCTGCTGGCATTCATGAACGGTGCCATGCCGCAGATCGCCGTCGAGCACGGACGGAAGATGATCGCGAGCAGCGAGCGGCCCTCGATCGACGTTGTCGAGAATGAGACCATCGCAGGTCCCAAGCCGGTCGCGACCGATGCCGAACCCAAGGCTGCGCGCGCATGATGATGGAAGACGCCGAAGTCGATCAGCGCAAGCAGCTGCCGAACTACCTACTGGACGCTGCCGGCATATCGATCGATCGTATGCCGATGCTCAATGTGATCTTCGATCGCATGGCGGCATCGTGCACCGACAGCCTGCAGCCGATGGCCGGCACGCCTTGCTATTTCTCGGTCAACGGCATCACCAACGATCGTGTCGGCGATATCATCAAGGACTACGAGGCCAATGCCGTCGCGGCGGTGCTCTATGCCGAGCAGTGGGACTCCCGAATCATCATCATGCTCGATCGTGATTTCTTGTTCACGATGGTCGAGGCGATGTTCGGTTCCGACGGCGCCGAACCGCCGCTCGATGTCGAGCGTTCCTTCTCGAATATTGAGCTTCGGCTCGTACAAACGTTGTTTGAAAAGTTCGCCAAGGCGCTGCAATCCGCCTTCGCCGGCACCTCGAACGTCACCTTTCGCGTGGAGCGGGTCGAGACGGCCATGGCTTCGCTGGCGATCGGGCGGAGCGGAAACATGTCGATCTGCGCGAACATCATGCTGCAGGCGCTCTACCGTGGCGGCCAGATGTTCCTCATCATTCCGCACTCCGCGCTCAATCCGCTCCGCCAGAAGCTCGCTCACGTCGTCGTCAGCGACGGTCGAGCGGCCGACCCACGCTGGCGCGAGCAGATGGAAAGCGAGGTCCAGCGGACAGTGGTGACGCTCAGCGCCGTGCTCGACGAGAAAATGGTGACGCTCGAGGATGTTGTGAAGTTCAAGGTCGGGCAGGTGCTCGAGCTGGAGGCCACGCCACGCACGCTGGCTCGTCTCGAAAGCAACAACCAGGTGCTGTTCTGGTGTCAGATCGGCCAGCTCGATGGCTATTACGCCATGCAGGTGGCGGATCCCATCGATCAGAAGCGGGAGTTCGTTGATGATATCCTATCTCGTTGATGTGGTGCTGCTGATTGCGCTCGCCTTCACCAGCATGCGGGTGACCAGGATGCACCGCGAGCTGGCGCGGTTGCGCAGCTATCAGGGCGAATTCTCCACCATCGTGCATGAGACGGCGGGTGCCTTCGATACAGTGATCACCGCGGCGCAAGATTCCACGGCAAATCTCGGACGGCTCGCCAACGTGCTGAGTACGAAGATCGATCAGGCCCACGATGTCATCGCGGCGCTCGATGCGCGGAGCGGGCCCGCCTCCGCCGCGCCCGCAGGCGGGGCCGACTTGGACAAGCATTGAGCCCCAGCCGGCGAACGAACACGATCGGAACGCCAGGGCGTTCCGGGAGCAGAACGACCAAGAGGCGATACCAGATGGCGCAATCCTTCGACTATGAGTCTGCACCTGCATCGGCAGAGTCCGAGACGTCTCCGCTGGAGCGGCTGGCGGAGATCGCCCAGCGCACGGCCGAGGAGACCGGCAAGTTCGCCAATGTCGATGCCATCCTGCGCATTCCCGTCACCATGCAGGTGGTGCTCGGCTCCGCGACCATTCCCGTGGCAAACCTGATGAAGCTCGGACGCGGCGCGGTGGTTCCGCTCGATCATCGGGTCGGAGAGCCCGTCGACGTCGTCGTCAACGGCCGCATCGTGGCCCGCGGCGAAGTGGTCGTCGTCGAGGAAGACAATTCCCGCTTCGGCGTCTCGCTCACGGAGATCGTCGGACCGCTGGGGCAGGGTGATACCTGACCATGGCGGCACCGGTCGGCATCGCTCCCGTCAAGCAGCGAGGCGTTACCACGCTGGGCGGCACGGAAAAGGTCGCCGCGCTCCTGCTGGCGATGGGCCGGCAGGCGGCGGCGAGCGTGCTGCAGCAGTTCGAGCCGCAGGAGATCCGCATCGTCACCAAGGCCGCGGCGGAGCTGCGGCCGATCACCGCGCAGGAACTCGAGGGAATCGTCGAGGAGTTCGCCCAGCAGTTCTCGATGGGCGCCAATATTCTCGGCACCCTTGGCGGCCTGGAGGCCGTGCTTGGCGACGTCCTTCCGGCCGACCAGGTTTCGCAGATCATGTCGGATCTGCTCGGCAATTCGAGCCGGTCGGTGTGGGACCGCGTCTCGTCGGTGTCCGAGAACTCGCTGGCGAGCTACCTGTCCAAGGAGCATCCCCAGACCGCGGCGCTGATCCTGTCGAAAGTCAAGCCGGCCTGTGCCGCCAAGGTCATGAGCCAGCTGCCCGCGAGCCTGCGCAACGAATTGATGCGGCGCGTTCTGAGCCTCAAGCCGATCGTCGACGATGCCATGCGCATCATCGAGAAGACGCTGCACGAGGATCTGACGCTGAACTTCGCCCGCAACCTCGGCGCCGACACCTACGCCCGCGTCGCCGATATCATCAACAAGATGGAACGCGGCCACATCGAGGACATGCTGAAGAGCCTGTCGGAGAAGCGGCCAAAATCGGCCGAGGTGCTCAAGGAGCTGCTGTTCACTTTCGACGACGTGATCAACCTGACGCCGAAGGCGCGCACCATGATCTTCGATCAGGTGCCGACCGACCGCATTGTCGTTGCGCTGAAGGGCACCGACAAGCATTTCCGCGAACTGATCCTGTCCTCGGTCGCCTCGCGCGTCCGCCGCGTCGTCGAGCACGAGCTTGCCATCGGCGAGCCGTCGAACCAGCGCGACGTGCTGGAGGCCCGACGCGTGATCACCGATCTTGCACTCGACCTGGCGGAGAAAGGTGAGATCGAGCTCAATCCGGAGCAGGAGGATGAGCTGGTCTTCCGCTGACCGCTGAACGGGCATGGCAGAAAAATCCGATCAGGAGAGCAAGACAGAAGAGCCGACCGAGAAGAAAGTCCGTGATGCGCTCGAGCAGGGCAAGATTCCGGTCTCTCGGGAGGCGTCCATTTTCGCCTCGATGGCCGCGCTGATGGTGATCCAGGCATTCCTGATCGGCCAGGGCGTGCAGCGATTGACGCCGACGCTGAAGAGCCTTCTCGACGATCCCGAGGGCTTTCCCCTCTCTACCGGGGCGGATGCGCAGAACCTGCTTACCGTGGTCGGTCTCCAGGCGCTGCGTTTCCTGGTGCCGCTGGTCGTCATCCTGGCGGTGTTCGGGCTCGCGGCGTCGTTGCTGCAGAACACGCCCCGTCTGGTGCTCGATCGCATCAAGCCGGATTTGGCCCGAATCTCTCCGGTCAGCGGCTGGGGCCGATTGTTCGGAACGCAGGGCATGATCGAGTTCGCCAAGTCGCTGTTCAAGCTCGCCGCGGTTACGGCCGTCGTCGCCTTCGTGCTACGCTCGTCGGAAGCGAAGGCGTTCGAGGCGATGTACACCGATCCGGTCGCGCTGCCGGAGATGATCCTCAGTATCGCGATGCGAATCGTCTCAGCGATCTGCATTGCGACGATCGTGCTGGTGGCGATCGATCTCGCTTGGGCGCGCTTCCACTGGCGGCGCGAGCTGCGCATGACCAAGCAGGAGATCAAGGACGAGCACAAGCAGGCGGAGGGCGATCCGCTGATCAAGGCGCGCCTGCGCTCGCTGGCGCGTGACCGCTCGCGCCAGCGCATGATCGCCTCGGCCTCGCGTGCGACGCTGGTCATTGCAAATCCGACACACTTCGCGATTGCGCTGCGTTACAAGCGCGAGGAGAACGCAGCGCCGCTCGTCGTCGCCAAGGGCATGGACGTGATCGCGCTGAAGATCCGTGAAGTTGCCGAGCAGAACCGTATCCCCGTCATCGAAAACAAGGCGCTGGCGCGCGCGCTCTACGAGGCGGTTCAGGTCGACCAGGCGATCCCGACGGAATTCTTCCGGCCCGTGGCCGAGATCATCTACTTCCTGCAGTCGAAGCAGGCGCCGCGGACCGAGAAGGTCCAGTAGGTCTTCTGATGGCGGTCCGGCCATCAGCTTGACGAAAGCTTAACGGCCTAGGCTGCTCCCGAATGAATCAGAATGGGGCTGTCGTGGGACCGCTTTATCTCTTCGAACTCGCATCGTCGCAGGCGCGCTACCTCGAGCTCCGCCAGTCGACCATTGCCACCAACGTCGCCAACGCAAACACGCCTGGCTTTCGGGCTCGCGACGTCGAGCCCTTCAACAAGGTGCTCGACGGCATGCCGGTGAGGCTTGCGACGACATCGCCGTCGCACATGCAGCTATCCGCAACCGAGACCGACACGCGGAAGACTGCGAAGAGGGACAGCTGGGAAGTGGTTCACTCCGGCAACTCCGTCAGCCTCGAGCAGGAGATGATCAAGGGCAGCGACGTCAGCCGCGACTATTCGATGAACTCGGCGATCGTGCGGTCGTTTCACCGCATGGTCCTGTCGAGTGCAAAAGCCTGAGGTGAACTGACATGCTGGACTCCCTGCAAGCGTCATTGACGGTCGCATCCTCAGGGCTCGAAGCGCAGTCGACGCGCATGCGCATCGTCTCGGAGAATCTTGCGAACGCCACCTCGACGGGGCGCACCGCCGGTGCTGATCCGTATCAGCGCAAGACCATCACCTTCGATGCCGCCATGGACCGAGCTTCGGGCGCGCAGCTCGCGAAGGTCAAGGAGATCGGGGTCGATACCACGCCGTACCGCGTGGAGTACGATCCAGGACATCCTGCTGCCGACAAGGCCGGCTATGTCAAGCTGCCGAACGTGAACATGATGATCGAGATGGCTGACATGCGGGAAGTCAACCGATCCTATGAGGCCAATCTCCAGGTCGTGAAACAGGTGCGATCCATGCTCGGCATGACCATCGACCTCCTGAGGAGCTGACAATGCTTGAGGCGATCTCATCCACTGCGATTTCCGCCGGGCAGGCGGCGTCCCGCGCCACCGAGACGCAGGTCGCCGCGCCCGCGGCGACCACTGCAATCCAGACCGGTGACGAGGTTGGCTTCGAATCTGTGATGAAGCAGGTGACGAACGACGCGATCGGGACGCTGAAGGCGGGCGAAGCAGCCTCGATCTCGGCGATGCAGGGCAAGGAATCGACGCGTCGCGTCGTGGAAGCGCTGATGTCGGCCGAGCAAGCGCTGCAGACGGCGGTCGCGGTTCGCGACAAGGTGGTGCAGGCCTATCAAGAAGTGGTTCGGATGTCGATCTGACCTGAAGGAATGAATTAAGTGAAATCGCTCGCCATTGCGGCCACGGGCATGAACGCCCAGCAGACCAACATCGAAGTCATCGCGAACAATATCGCCAACATCAACTCGACCTCATACAAGCGGGCGCGGGCGGAGTTCACCGATCTGTTCTACCAGATGGACCGCATGCAGGGCGTCGCGAACGTCAACGGCTCTTCGCCGATCCCGGAAGGATCCAATCTCGGTCTCGGCGTCAAGTCCGCGGCGATCCGCAAGCTGCACATCCAGGGCGCGCTGACGCAAACCGGCAACCCCTACGACCTTGCGATCAACGGTCGCGGCTGGTTTCAGGTGCTCGGCCCCAACAACGAGGTGCAATACACCCGCGCCGGCTCGTTCAACACCAATGCCAACGCCCAGCTCGTCACGATCGACGGCTATCTCCTCGATCCCACGATCACGGTGCCGCAGGGAACGGTGGAAGTCACGGTCAACGCCACCGGCCAAGTGTTTGCCAAGCTGGACACGGAAATCAACCCGCGGCAGATCGGCCAGCTCAACCTCGCCAATTTCGCCAACGAGGCCGGCCTGGAGCCGCTGGGCGGAAATCTCTATCGCGAGACCACGGCGTCCGGCACACCGGTCGTCGGGCTGCCCGGCGATGCCGGCTACGGCAAGATCAATCAGAAATACCTCGAAGCGTCGAACGTCGACCCAGTCAAGGAGATCACCGAACTGATCTCGGCACAGCGTGCCTACGAAATGAATGCCAAGGTCATCCAGGCCTCGGATGAAATGGCCCAGACGGTCTCGAAGGGCATGCGCTAGTCCCGGTGTTTTGATGTTGAACAGGGTGGGCCTGATCATGCGCGGGTTGGCCGCCGTGCTGCTGGTTCTCGGCGCGACGCGGGCCGCTGCGGCCGAGGAGAAGCGGCTTCCCGTGCCCGCCGTCTCGATCCGCGCCGGCGAACTGATCCGGGAGGAGATGATCACCGAGCGCGCCTTCGCGCCGACCCTGCTCGGGGTCGCCATGTTCATCGAGGGGCGTCAGGTCCTGATCGGCCGCATGGCGCGACGCGCGCTGTTGCCGGGCCAACCGATCCCGACCAATGCGGTGGAGGATCCCTGGACAGTCGCCCGCGGCGCCACGGTCAAGGTCGTGGTCGAAGACAGCGGATTGTCCATCGTCACTTATGGCTCGGCGATGCAGTCAGGTGCCGCCGGTGCGCTCATTCCGGTACGCAATACCGACACCGGCGTGATCATCAGGGGCGTCGTCCAGCCGGACGGCACCGTCAAGGTCGTGGACGGCTCATGACCCGGCTCCTGCTTGCGCTCGTCCTGCTCGTGTCGGCCGCCAGCGCCCAAGCTGCGGTCCGCATCAAAGACATCGCGGACATCAAAGGCCTGCGCGAAAACCAGATCGTCGGCTATGGCCTGGTCATCGGCCTGAACGGCACGGGCGACACGCTTCGCAATGCTCCCTTCACGGAACAGTCCCTGCAATCGATGCTCGAGAACATGGGCATCAATGTCAGGAACGAGGCCACGAGCACCAATGCCCCCCTGCGTCCGACCACGCTGCGCACGCGCAATGTCGCTGCGGTCATGGTGACGGCGGACTTGCCGCCCTCGATTGGGCCTGGAGAGCGCATGGACGTTACCGTCTCGTCGCTCGGCGATGCGACTTCGCTGCTCGGCGGCACGCTGGTCATGACATCGCTGCGCGCGGCGGATGGCGCCGTCTACGCGGTGGCGCAGGGCGCGATCACGGTCGCCGGCTACAGCGTCGGGGGGCAGGCGCAGAACGTCAGCCAGGGCACGCCGACCGCGGGCCGTATCCCGAACGGTGCGCTGGTCGAACGCGAGGTGCCGGGAAGCCTCCACGAGATGGAGTTCCTGGTGTTGCAGCTGAAGAACCCCGATTTCGTCACCGCAACGCGCATCCTCGACGCCATCAACCGCTACGCCGGCGGACGCTACCGTGCGCAGATCGCGTTCGAGCGCGACTACCGCACCATCGTGCTCTCGAAGCCGCGTCACATCGGCCCCGTCCGCTTCCTCGCTGAGATCGGCGAGCTGGCGGTGGAGCCGGACACGCCGGCGCGGGTCGTGATCAATGAACGCACCGGCACGGTCGTGATCGGGCGCGACGTGCGGATCTCGACCGTTGCCGTGACTCACGGCAATCTGACGGTTCGCGTCACGGAGATGCCTGTCGTGTCGCAGCCGGCGCCATTCTCGCGCGGGCAGACGGTGGTCGTCCCGCAGACCATGGTCGAGGCAAACGAGGCCGGAGCGCAAGTGGCGATCCTGAGTGGGGTCGATCTCCAGCGCCTCGTGCGCGGTCTGAACCAGATCGGCCTGAAGCCGTCGGGGATCATCGCGATCCTCCAGGCTATCAAGACCGCAGGCGCACTCCAGGCCGACGTCATCGTGCAATGATGCACAAGCGTCGTGCAAGCTTGGTCGCTCAATGCTCGGGTCTGAAGCGAGAATCGCACGCGCCCCGATGCTGAAGCTGGATCACAAAGCCAAACTCCTCCTGATGGCCGCGGCCTCAGTTCTCGCGAGCGCATCGCCCGTGCTGGCGCTGGAGGAGGCAAAGCCGACCAAGCCGCTCAACCTGCTCTCTTTCGCGCGTGCCCGCGTGGTCCGATCGCAGAAGCCGCAGCTGCCGGCCAGCACGATCACAAGCGACAATGCGTCTGTCCGGGCGACGGCGTGGGCAGCCGAAGAGTTAGGACCCGCGGTCACCGGTGCGGTGCCGGAGACGCCGGCAGCCGCGCCTGCTCCCGCACCGGTGCGTCCGGCGAAGCCCGGCAGCGTCACGGCGCCGCCGAAGCCGGCGGCGGCGCAGGCCGCGCCGGCCCCTGACAACGAAATTGCCCTGTTCTGCAGCAACGTCGCCGATCCCGCCGTCGATGCAAGGCTGGCCTGGCAGCTCAAGGAGCTGGAGAAGGCCGAGAACCTGCTCCGCGAACGGATCGCCGAAGTCGAGGCCAAGCGGGCCGAATACGAGAAGTGGATGGCGCTGCGCGACGACTTCCTGAAGAAGGCCGAAGCGAGTGTGATCGAGATCTATTCGCGCATGAAGCCCGAGGCTGCGGCGACGCAGATCGCGGGCATGAGCGACGAGACCGCCGCCGCCGTGCTGGCCAAGCTCAGCCCGCGGAACTCAAGCGCGATCTTCAACGAGATGGACACGGCGCGCGCGGCGCACCTCGCCGACCTGCTGGGCGGGATGCGTCGGGTAGATGACGGAAAGCCCAAATAGATGAACAAGCCGGTCCTCATCCTCTTGCACCTGCTGGCGTCCGTCGTCTTGGCCGGATGCCTCCATGATCCAGCCGAAGTCCTGATCGGCCCGCAAATGTCGCCTGTCGGCAGCGGCCTGAGGACGCCGGCGGATCCGATCCCGGTGACGCCGCGCATGCGCACGCCCGTCAGCTATCGCTCGACCTGGGACGACGGCACCGATCTCTTCCGGGATCCCCGCGCCCGGCGCACCGGCGACGTGGTGACGGTGATCATCTCCATGCAGGACAAGGCCAAGCTCGACAACAAGACCGGCCGCTCCCGCGATTCCCAGGTCAAGTTCGGGCTCGACTGGCTGATGGACGTCGCCGGATGGAACGACACGGGTTCAGCCAATGCCAATCTCAGCACCAACACCCAGATCAAGGGCAATGGCCAAATCGACCGCACCGAGGACATCAAGTTGTCGATCGCGGCGATCGTTACTGACGTGCTGCCGAACGGCAACATGATGATCAGCGGCTCGCAGGAATTTCGCGTCAACACGGAAATGCGCGTGCTCAACGTCGGCGGTATCGTGCGCCCGCGCGATATCTCGCGGGCAAACACGATCACGTATGATAAGATCGCCGAGGCGCGCGTGTCCTATGGCGGGCGCGGAAATCTGTCGGACGTACAGCAGCCTGGATGGGGACATCGGATCTATGACGCCGTGGCACCATTCTGAGGCTCGGCCCGGTCGGTTCGCGACGCGACGGCAGGAGACACCATGCGCCTGATCGCCTCCATCCTCGTGCTGACACTGATCGCGATCGGCGCAGGCGCCGTTGCCGGCCTGCATCTGATCGCGACCGCCGAGCGCGTCGCCGCTGACGCGAAGAAGAGCGCTGCGCCCCCGCCGATCGCGTCGAGCTACGCCGGCAGCGCGCGGCTGAGGAAATTGTCACCGATCGTGACCAATCTCGCCGCGCCGGCAAACAACTGGGCGCGAATTGAAGCCTCCATGGTGACCGACAGCATGAGCGACGAGGACGCGGGCATTCTGGCCGCCCACATCAGTGAGGACATCGTGACCTATCTGCGGTCGACGACGGTTGCGCAGTTCGAGGGATCGCGCGGACTCCAGCATCTGCGCGATGATCTGACCGAGCGCGCCAACATCCGCTCGGCCGGCAAGGTGCGCGAATTGATCATCGAGACGCTGGTGATTCAGTGAGAGTGAAAATCCTGCTGCTGGCGTTGATACTGGTGGTGCTGCCCGAAGCGGCGTCTGCACAGATTCCGGACCTGAATTCCTTGTTGCCTCCGGGAAACGGCTCGACCAGCGGTCGGATCATCCAGCTGATGGCGCTCATCACCGTGCTGTCGGTGGCGCCGGGACTGCTCATCATGGTGACGAGCTTCACGCGATTTGCGGTGGCGTTGTCCTTCCTGCGTGCAGGTCTCGGCCTCCAGACCACGCCTGCCAACCTGGTGCTGATCAGCCTCGCGCTGTTCATGACTTTCTACGTGATGGCGCCGACCTTCGACAAAGCGTGGGAGTCCGGCGTCCAGCCACTGATGAAGAACGAGATATCCGAAGAGCAAGCCTATCTGAAGATCACCGATCCGTTCCGCGAGTTCATGCTGGCCCATGTTCGGGACAAGGATCTTCAGACCTTCGAAGCACTCGCCGCGGAGAGCTTCCGCAAGAAGTTCGACGACAAGCGGGTCGATCTGCGCGTGATCATTCCGGCGTTCATGATTTCCGAGCTCAGGCGCTCGTTCGAGATAGGCTTTCTCATCATCCTGCCGTTCCTGGTGATCGACATGATCGTGGCGACGCTGACCATGTCGATGGGCATGATGATGATGCCGCCGACGATCCTGGCGCTGCCGTTCAAGATGCTGTTCTTCGTGCTGATCGACGGCTGGAACCTGCTGGCCTCCGGACTGGTGCGTTCATTCAATTGAGAGCCGCGATGGCGGTCCGACCGGCTGGATATGGTTAAGCGAGACGAGCCGGCTATGGTTAGCGGTTGGTAATCTTAACCATATGATATCATTGCGAAATTCGCGCAGATCTTAATCCGGGAGCAAGATTCGGCGTGCTAGCGATGCAGCACGGCGGGTTGGACCCCACCCACATCAGTCCAAAGGCATGATGCCGCCCTTCCGTACCGGTGAAAGCCCGGTATGTCCCCTCGTGAAAATGTAACGCGTACATAAAGGGACATTCGCAATGTCAAGCCTGCTTACGAACTCGACTGCCATGACCGCACTCCAGACCCTGCGGTCTGTGAGTTCGCAACTCTCCACCACGCAGAACCGGATTTCGACCGGCCAGCGCGTGGCCACCGCTTCGGACAATGCCGCCTACTGGTCGATCGCGACGTCGATGCGCGCAGACAACGCCGCGCTGTCGGCAGTCTCGGACTCGCTCGGCCTATCGGCCGCGACCGTCGACACCGAATACACCGCTCTGACCTCGGTGATCGGCGACAAGGACTCGGGTCTGACCAAGCTCCAGGCGCTGCTGGTCCAATCCAAGACTGCAGGTATCGACCGCACCAAGATCCAGGCGGACATCACTCAGATCCAGCAGGACATGAAGCTGAAGGCCGACTCCGCCACCTTCAACGGCATCAACTGGCTGAGCACGACGACCGGCACCACGCCGACGAGCTTCAGCCTTGTCTCGTCGTACTCACGTGTCGGCGGCACGCCCACGATCGGTTCCATCACCGTGACGACCGCCAACTACACGCTCTATTCGACCACGCAGACCGGCATTCTGGACACGGTGAGCGGCAGTGCTTCCGTCGACACGATCAACATCTCCGCACTGACCGACTCGGCCGCCGACCAGGCCACGCTCGATGGCTACATCGCGCAGGTCACTACTGCGATCAACTCGGTGAGCTCCGCCGCCGCCAATCTTGGTGCCGTCAAGAACCGTATCTCGACCAACACCAACTTCGTGAAGTCGCTGATGGACTCGGTCGACCGCGGTGTCGGTCAGCTCGTCGACGCGGACATGAATGCGGAATCCACCCGCCTCGCCGCCCTTCAGGTCCAGCAGCAGCTCGGCGTTCAGGCGCTCTCGATCGCCAATAACAGCAGCCAGAGCATCCTGTCGCTGTTCCGATAAGACCTCGTTCATGGAGGGAGGGCCGCGCTTCTCGCGAAGCGCGGCCTTTCATTTGACGTGACGCCGCGCGCGCCCAGATTTCGGCTGCCTGTTGCAGTTCGAGCACGGAGCCACAAGCCTCGCACAAGCCTCGCCCGCTAACCTCTCCGCTACGGCAGGTTGGGCCGCGAACCCGCGTTTGCGGGAGCCCAAAGGCATGACGCCGCTCTGCCGTACCGGTGCAAGCCCGGTATGTCCCCCAAAACTCAATTCAATCTCCAAAGGGACATCAAAATGGGTTCTAGTCTTCTCACCAATTCCTCCGCCATGACCGCGCTCCAGACCCTGCGGTCTGTCAGCGCGCAACTCGCCACCACGCAGAACCGCATCTCAACCGGTCAGCGCGTGGCCACCGCCTCGGACAATGCCGCCTACTGGTCGATCGCGACGTCGATGCGCTCCGACAACGCCGCGCTCTCCGCGGTCTCCGATTCGCTCGGCCTGTCGGCCGCGACCGTCGATACCGAATACACCGCTCTGACCTCGGTGATCGGCGACAAGGAATCAGGCTTGACCAAGCTCCAGGCGCTCCTGGTGGAAGCCAAGACCGCGGGTATCGACCGTACCAAGATCCAGGCGGACATCACGCAGATCCAGCAGGACATGAAGCTGAAGGCCAGTTCGGCCACCTTCAACGGCATCAACTGGCTGAGCACGACGACCGGCACCACGCCGACGAGCTTCAACCTGGTGTCGTCGTATTCGCGGGTTGGCGGCACGCCCACCATCGGCTCCATCACGGTGACGACCGCCAACTACACGCTGTACTCGACCACGCAGACCGGCATTCTGGACACCGTGAGCGGCAGTGCGTCGGTCGACACGATCAATATCTCCGCCCTGACCGACTCGGCCGCTGACCAGACCACGCTCGATGCCTATATCGCGCAGGTCACCGCCGCGATCAACTCGGTAAGCTCGGCCGCTGCCGATCTCGGCGCGGTCAAGAACCGCATCTCGACCAACTCGGAATTCGTCAAGACCCTGATGGATTCCGTGGACCGCGGTGTCGGTCAGCTCGTCGACGCCGACATGAACGCGGAATCGACCCGCCTCCAGGCCCTGCAGACCCAGCAGCAGCTCGGCGTTCAGGCGCTCTCGATCGCTAACCAGAACAGCCAGAGCATCCTGTCGCTGTTCCGCGGCTAAGCAGCGCTTTCGACGACGGCCGTGCTCCCTCGGAGGGAGCACGGTCCCGCCATGATCGGCGGACGCAGCACGGGACGAGCCAGCAATCAGCCTCCGCTGCGCGAATTCATGCACTACACCGCGGCCGAGCGCGTCATGCGCCCGAGCGCCGCTTTTGGCTGCGAGACCTATTGCGTCGCGCAATAGTCTTGTAAAATTGCAACGCCTCGCGAGCGAACTGACACATTCCCGGCCCGCGCAACCTTCAGACAAGGTTGGCAGCTGAGTGTCCTCACCATTAGCATTGGTACGAGGTCATATGCTCAGTCGTGCGCAGGTACAGCAACTGCTCAACAATCTGCTGGAGCTTGGGCCGCGCCGCCTGATGGCCTTGGGGTTGATCGGCTTTGCGGTTCTCGTCACCGTAGTTGGCGGAACCTACTATCTCAGCCGCCCCGAA
This sequence comes from Bradyrhizobium sp. in8p8, assembly GCF_000426845.1. Lineage (GTDB taxonomy): Bacteria > Pseudomonadota > Alphaproteobacteria > Rhizobiales > Xanthobacteraceae > Bradyrhizobium > Bradyrhizobium japonicum_C. The sequence continues at coordinate 22,914 of NZ_AUGD01000005.1, forward strand.
TTCGAAACGCTCTACACAGGCCTCACCCGAGAAGACGTGACGCGCATCGGCGCAGCGCTGCGCGAGCAGAACATCGCCTTCGATGTCAACGCCGCCGGCGATGCGGTTTCGGTCCGCCCGAGCCAGACCATGCAGGCGCGAATGCTGCTCGCCGAGAAGGGGCTGCCGACCAGCGCCAATTCCGGCTACGAGCTGTTCGACAAGATCGGCTCGCTCGGCCTGACCTCGTTCATGCAGGAGGTCACCAAGCTCAGGGCACTGGAAGGCGAGATCGCCCGCACGGTGCAATTAATGAAAGGCGTGAAGGCGGCGCGCGTACATATCGTGCTGCCGGTGCGCGGCTCGTTTCGCGCAACGCAGCAGCCGCCGTCGGCGTCCGTCGTGCTCCGCACGGACAGTGCGATCGAGGCGCGCACGGCTCAGTCGATCCGTCATCTCGTCGCCGCTGCCGTCCCCGGCATGAGCCGCGACAAGGTGACTGTGCTGGACGCTGACGGATCCATGTTGCTCGCAGAAGAGGATGAGGCGAGCGCCGCGCCGAGCAAGATGGCGAGCCTGCAGAAGACTGTCAGCGGAATGGTGCAGGAGAACATCCGCAAGGCGCTGACGCCGTATCTCGGCCTCGACAATTTCGAGGTGAGCGTCGCTCCGCAGTTGTCCACCGACAAGCGGCAGATCAACGAGACCGTCTATGATCCCGAGAACCGCGCCGAGCGCTCGGTACGGGCCGTGCGCGAGAAGGAATCCTCGCAGAACGCGGACCGATCGACGCCGACCACGGTGCAGCAAAATCTTCCCGACCAGCAGGTGAATGCCGGCGGCGGCAAGAACTCCAGCGAGGACAAGACCCGCCGCGAGGACGTCACCAATTTCGAGGTCTCGTCCAAGACGACGACGACGGTGAGCGACGGCTATTCCGTCAAGAAGCTGTTCATTGCCGTCCTTGTCAACCGAGCGCGGCTGGTCGCGGATCTCGGCGACAAGAGCAACCAGGCGATTGTCGACAGCAAGCTCGCAGAGATAAGCCAGCTCGCGGCGACGGCGGGCGGGCTGGACAAGACGCGCGGCGACCAGATCCAGGTGACGGCCGTCGACTTTATCGAGGGTTCGCGTGAGCTGGCCCCAGTGCCGCCGATCAGCTTCGTCGAGATGATCAACAAGCAGCTCGGCAGCGTCATCAACGCGGTGACGATTCTGGCCGTCGCTTCGATGCTGGTGTGGTTCGGGCTGCGGCCGGCGGTCAACGGGATACTGACCCATCGCGCGGAGCAGGAGCAGGTCGAGGCGGCTGAGGTCGCCCAACTCGAGGCTGCGGCAGCGAGTGCTTTACCCGAGGGCGAGGAGACGGAGCTCAACCTCGTCGAAGACCTCGAAGGCAAGATGCAGCGTACGCCGCAGAAGCGGCTCGAGCAGATCGTCCGACTCGACCAGATGCAGGCGGCAGCGATCCTAAAGGACTGGATGCGGCGTGAGGAGGCGGCATGAACGCGGCAATCGGAAAACTCCTGACGCAGTTCGATGCGAATGGCCGCGTCAAGTCGCCGCCGCCTCCGCCGCCGAAAATCCAGGACGTGCTGACCAGGCAGAAGGAAGCCCGGCGCGAGCCGCCGCCTCGATCGCATGCTCAGGCTGAGCCGCAGCCACAACCGCAGGCGTCCCCAGCGTCGCCCGCGACGGAGGCTCCGTCGGTCAATCTCCTGGACGATGCCTATCGGCGCGGCCATGCGGCCGGCGTCGCAGAGAGCGACGCCAAGCTGGCCGAGGAACGCGTGCGCAGCGCAATCCGACTGGGCGAGGAGCGGGCGAAATGGTCCGACCAGCAGGCTGTCGCAATCGTCAGCGGATTCGAGGCAGCCTGCCGTGAGATCGAGACCAACATCGCAAGCTCCGTTGCGCGGATATTGCTGCCGTTCCTCACGGACGCGGTGCGCGACAAGGCGATCGGATCGCTGGTCGAGCAAATCGCGGCGCTAACCGGCAACTCTTCGGTGCCGGCCTTCAAGGTCACGGGCCGAAGCGATCTGCTCGATCTCGTCAAGACGCAACTCGAGGCGTCCAGACGAACCGGCATTGTGTATGAGGCGGCCGAGACTCTCGAGGTCCGCGTCGTCGCTGACCAAACCGTGATCGAGACGCAGATCTCCGCATGGAGTGAACGCCTTAAGGAGGCGCGCCGGTAGTCCGCCATGGAAGAGGTCAAGCATGAGATCGTGATCGTCCGCCGGCGCAGCGCCTTCGCCGAGGAGGCACATCACGGCGGCGTCTGGAAGATCGCCTATGCGGACTTCATGACCGCGATGATGGCTTTCTTCCTGGTCATGTGGCTGCTCAATGCGCTCAACCAGGACCAGAAGCAGGTGGTCGCGAGCTATTTCAACCCGATCAAGCTCGCGGAGAACGCACCCGCCCCAAAGGGGCTCAAGGACCTCTCAAAGAAGGAGCCGTCATCGTTCGAAGGCCAGGATGGCAAGCGCCAGCCGGCCGGACCGAATGAAGAACGCCGCGGCGACTCCCCAACTGCCGAGAAGCCGGCCTCCTACGAGGAAAAGGTTCTGTTCCGCGATCCCTATGCGACTCTTGCCGAAATCGCCAGCAGCGCGAACCAGTCTTCGGGCCAGCGGCGTGCCGGCGCTCTGACATCTGCCGAAGAGGAGGGCCTCAAAGGTGGCGATGCCTACCGTGATCCCTTCGATCCCGGCTATTGGAGGCTGGCGCCGCAAGCGTCCAAGGATGCGGATCGCTTCATCGAGAGCGAGCCCAGGCCGAATGCTTCCGCGCGCGATGTCTCCGTAGCCGCTCAGAGTGAGCCGCCGGCGCATCGTGCCAAGGTGGACGAGACCGGCGGAAGCATGGCGCCAAACGCGGATATCCCGTCCGCGAGCCTGTCGCCTCTGCTGCCGCCGGGGCCTGCGCCGACGCAATCCTCACGGGAGGGCAGCGCTGCTCAAGCTGGCGTCCAGGCCAATACCGCCGCGCAGGCGCGATCCAACGACACCGCGAAAGAGTCCGAACCGCATGATGCAGCGCAAGCGCAGCAGCCGACCCTCAAGCACCTTCAGTCCGCAATCGCGGACGCGCTGTCGGATATCAAGGCGGGCGCGGGGCCAGCGGCCGAGGTGCGTCAGGTTGAGGAGGGTCTGCTGATCAGCCTGACCGACGATGCGAGCTTCGGCATGTTCGCGGTCGGCTCGGCCGAGCCGCGGCCCGAACTGATCCGCGTGATCGACAAGATCGGCCCGCTGCTGACGAAGCGGCAGGGCATGGTCATCGTGCGCGGCCATACCGACAATCGGCCGTATCGCTCGGAAACCTATGACAATTGGCGGCTGTCGACCGCTCGTGCGCAGATGGCCTATTACATGCTGGTTCGTTCCGGGGTGGACGCGCGGAGGATCGAGCATATCGAAGGTTATGCCGACCGGCGGCCGAAGCTTCCGAATGATCCGGCGGCTGCACAGAACCGGCGGATCGAAATCCTGATCCGGGAGAAGCGCCCTTGATCAGGCTGCTGCGCCACGCCGCCCTGCTGCTGCTCTTTACGGCGGCGAATGCGTTTGCTCAATCTGTGCCCCGGCTCGATGAACCCTATGAGCTCGTGCGCGCGCTACAGGCGGTACAGGACGGTATCTCCAACGGTGACACCGCCGCACATAACAGCCACATCGCGCTGATTCGGCAGATCGGCGACAAATTTCTCGCTGCCGATCCCGGCGTATGGAGCAATCCGCAGAACGGACAGGCCGTCGTCATCTACCTGCTCAGCGGCGGAGCGCCGCAATTGGTTCGCAAGCTGCCGCGCGACAAGATGAAGGTCGACGAGCGGCTGCTCAATGGTGCGCTTGCCTATGTCGAGGGACGTCAGGAGGAAGCGCGGGAGCTGCTCAAGGACATCAAGCCGAGAACGATTCCCTCGGGCCTCGGCGGACAGGTCGCGCTGGTCCAGGGCGCACTGTTCGCGCGTGCAGAGGCATCGTTCGCGATCGAGCGTCTGGACGAGGCGCGCCTGCTGTTGCCCGGCACGTTGGTCGAGGAGGCGGCGCTGCGGCGCGAGATCCTGTTGGTGGGGCAAGCGGAGGATTTCGAGAAGTTTGAGTTCCTGACGCTGGCTTACATCCGCCATTACCGCAACTCGATCTATGCAGGCGATTTCTGGCAGCGCTTCTCCACCGGGCTGACGCAATCGAACCTGGCGCTGGACGAGCGCCGATTTGCGCGGATCGCCGCGCTGCTGGAGCAGATCGATCGCGCAAGCCGCCTCACGCTGTATCTGGTGATCGCGCGCGCGGCCATGGTGCGTGGTCGGCTGCCCGTGACCCGGCTTGCCGGCGAGCGGGCCCTCACGCTCAGCGCCGACGCATCAGTGGAACGCGAGCGCGCCCATTTCTTCCGCGGCGCTTCGCGAGTGCTCACAGACGAATATGACGGCGGTCTCGCCGAGCTGAAGGCGCTCGACCGCGCGAAGCTGCCCGAGCGCGACGTTCCTCTCCTGAATGCCACGGTGCAGCTCGCGCTCGACGTGCGGAAGCCGTTCGCAAGCGGATCCGCCGCGGCGGCCGACAAACCTCCGGCAACGCCGGCGCGACTCGATCTGGCCTCGTCGACCGGGATGCTCGCGCGCGCGCAGAAGCAGCTGGGCGAGCTCGAACTCCTCACCAGGGACCGCCGTCCATGACCAAACTCAGTGGAACCTCCGGACAGCTCTTCTCGGCGCTTGCCGAGAGCCTCAATGTGCGCGAGACGTCGCGTTCGGCAAAAGGCTCCGGGGTCAAGTCGCAGGCAAGTTCGTCGTTCAACGATCTGCTCCACACCGTCTCGAATCTCGCCAAACAAGCCCTGGGCGATGATGGCGGCGATACCACCGCGAGCGCCGGAGCGCTGCGCACGCATCTGGCCCATCCGGCCGAGCAGGCGAAGAAGGCTACGGCGCTGCACGAACGCATCGCAGCGTCCGAGCGGCCAGAGTCTCCAGAGGATTCCTCCGAGAAGAAGGCCGACGGGTCGTCCGAGAGGCCACTTCCGGTGGATCATGCCACCGGGACAGATATCCAGGGTCAGTCGAGCACCGTTGCGGTGCTCGGGCAGGAGGTCGCCGCCGCGCCCGCTGTGAAAACGCAGATGGCGTTGCGGTCCACCGACAAGGATGCCCCCGCGCGCGACGAGCGCTCCGGGGCGGCTAAGCGCGACCCGCTCACCACGGGTGCGGCGAAGACGGCGCCGTCCGATAGCACTCCGCCCAGCACCGCAGCAACCGCCGCGCGCTCGCAGGCTGCCGTCTCGCAAACGATGGCGCCGCAGCCCGCGTCGACACAAGGTGGGGAGTCTTCGAGCACAATGCCGGCTTCACCCGGCTTCGAGGCGGTTACGGCAAACGTTGAGCGGGCCGCCAAAACCTCGGCGCGCGCCGCGCTCCCTGAGACGACCAAGCTCACCGTGGTCCAGCAGGAGACCCATCTGCCTCCGGCCCAGTTCAACGCTCCGCAACAGGTCGCCAATGCGGCCGTCACCGAGCTGAAAGAGTCCTCGGGACCGACCATGGCCGCGGCGCCTGATCTCGCAGCATCCCAGACCAATGCGCCGGATCAGCCGCTCAAGATACTGACCGTCAATCTCGAGCCACCCGCGCTCGGCAATGTCACCTTGCGCCTGCGCCTCGTCGGCACTGAAGTGTCCGTCCAGCTTGCGGCCGAGCGCAAGGACACGAGCCAGCTGCTCGACCGGCAACGCGATCAGATCCGCGACCTCATGCAGTCGGCGGGCTATGTCGCTGATGTTGCGCCGGTCCAGCACGGCTCGCTGGACGCCTTCCAAAGCGGCTCCGGCCAGTCGCAGCCGCAGCTCGCGGGTCAGCATCAATCGTCACCGCAGTCGCAAGGCACGTTTGGCGGCACCGGAACGTCGTCGGGGCAATCGGACGGCGGCGCCAAGCAGGCTCGCCAGGAGCGCCAGTTCAGTCAGGAGACGCGTCATGATCAGGACGTGGCGCCGCATCTTCGTCGCGGCCCTGTTTATCTCTAATGCAGGCGCCGCCCAGGCGGCCGCCGAAACTGCGCGCCCCTGCGAGCGCGAGATGGCACGCGCGGCGCGTCAGCACGGCATTCCGCTCGGCATTCTCTATGCGGTCGGCCTGACCGAGACCGGCCGGCGCGGCGCACTCCATCCTTACGCTCTCGGTGCCGCCGGCCAGACGGTGTTCGCCAAGGACGTGGATGACGCAATCGCGAATTTCGACGCGATGCGCAGCAAAGGCATCAAGCTGATCGATCTCGGCTGTATGCAAATCAACCACTATTATCACGGCGACAAGTTCGCTTCGGTTCGGGCCATGTTCGATCCCGCGAGGAACGTCGAGTACGCCGCGCGCTTCCTCAAGGAGCTGAAGCAGCGCGAAGGCAGCTGGACCATGGCCGTCGCCCGCTACAATGCAGGCCCCAACAACCAGCCGGCCCAGAAGCGCTACGTCTGTCACATCGTCGCTCATCTCGTCTCGAGCGGCTTCGGTGCGTGGACCGACAAGGCGCGCTCGTTATGTCAGCCGAGAACGACCTGACAACAGGAAGTTGTGCATCGCGCCCAATCATCAGCCCCGCGCAAGCAAGACGCCCCATTGTAGCCGCAACCTACCAAAGGAGCCCAATTCATGAGCCTGTATGGCGTTATGCGCACCGGCGTTTCCGGAATGAGCGCGCAGTCCAACAAGCTGTCGACGGTCTCGGATAACATCGCCAACGTCAACACAACCGGCTACAAGCGGGCCTCCACGGAGTTCTCCTCGCTAATCCTGAAGAGCGGCTCGGGCAATTACGATTCTGGCGCCGTCGAGACCACGATCCGCTACGCCATCTCGGATCCCGGACATACGCAGTTCACCACGTCGAGCACGGACCTCGCCGTCCAGGGCAACGGCTTCTTCGTGGTGTCGAACGCCAACAACACGCAGCAGTTTCTAACGCGCGCCGGCTCCTTCGTGCCGGACAGTCAGGGCAATCTGGTCAATGCGGCGGGCTACTATCTTCTTGGGCAGCCTGGCCTGGTGACCAACTTCTCGCAGAACAGCCTGGCCGGCATGCAAATCGTCAACATTGCCCAGATTCCGCAAGTGCCTGTGCCGTCAACGACGGCAACGCTCACGACCGGCAATCTGGATCCGGAAGCAGCCATCATCGCAGGTCCGCCCAGCCCGGCATCGTATTCATCGAAAAGCTCGATCGTGGCCTACAACAATATCGGCCAGGCCGTTACGCTTGACGTTTATATGTCCCACACCGCGACCGCTGCCGGCTCGGATACCTGGCAGATAGAGGTCTATGACTCCGCGACGGGCACCTCGCTGGGGGCCGCCACCACTTTCACCTTCGACACCACGGCGGCCGGCAGGGGCGCGCTGGCCGCGGCAAGCCCGACCGGTCTCACAGTGACTGTCCCCGGCGGTGCGGCACTGACCATGGACCTGTCGAACATGACGCAGGTCGGGACCGACTTCAGCTTCAAGGCCACCGTCAATGGCAGCGTTCCCGCGGCCATCGATAAGGTCGACGTCGACGATGCGGGCCACGTGACGGCGATCCTCAAGAATGGGCAGCAACTGACGCTCTACACGATCATGCTCGCCGACGTCGCGAGCCCCGACAATCTGACGCCCGAGCCGGGCAACGTCTATTCGACCAACCTCAATTCCGGCAACGCGCAGGCCGGAAATGCCGGCACCGGCGGACTCGGCACGATCCAGTCCGGTGCCTTGGAGGCCTCCAACGTCGACCTCGCGGACGAGCTCACTGGGATGATCGAGGCCCAACGCGGCTTCACCGCGAACTCGAAATCGTTCCAGACCGGCGCCGATCTGCTGGATGTCGTCGTCAACCTGAAGCGCTGAATTCTTCAACGCTCGTTTCGGGCAAGAGCACCATGTCCCTTACCGCCGCTCTCAACTCGGCCCGCTCCTCGCTCATGGCGTCGAGCATCCAGTCGTCGGTCATCTCGCGCAACATCGCCGGTGCCAGCGCCACCGGCTACTCGCGCAAGCTGACCGAGCTGGACAATCTTCCCGGCGCCGGCGTCTATGTCGCGGCGATCCAGCGCGCCGCCAGCTCCGGGCTCTACGACAACGTCCTGGTCGCGACCTCGTCGTCGGCCAAGCAAAGCGCGATCTATGATGGCCTCCAGAGAATCGCCGCCGCGACTGTGGACGATCCAGAGCTCGAGCAATCGCCGACCGCACAGCTCAATGCGCTGAAGCAGGCGCTCCAGAAGTATGCCAACGCCCCCGACAACACCACGCTGGCGCAGGCGGCCGTCGCATCGGCCAAGGACATGGCGAGCGCTCTCAACCAGGCGACCAAGACCGTGCAGTCGGTCCGCGAGAGCGCTGATGCCGACATGAGGACGTCCGTTCAGAACATCAACCAGCTGCTCTCCCAGTTCGATGCCGTGAACACTGCGATCGTGAAGGGCACGATCTCCGGCGACGACATCACCGACTACCTCGACCAGCGCGACAACATCGTCTCGCAGCTGTCGCAGGAGGTCGGCGTCACCATGTCGATCCGGCCCAATGGCGACGCTGCGCTCTATGCGGATAGCGGCGTCGTTCTGTTCGACAAGACGGCGCGGACGGTCAGCTTTGCGCCGACGAATGCCTACACCGCCGCGACCACGGGCAATGCCGTCTACATCGACGGCGTCCCCGTGACCGGCGCCAATTCGGTGATGCCACTGAAGTCGGGCAAGCTCGCGGGTCTCGCTCAGCTCCGCGACCAGGACGCCGTCACCTACCAGAGTCAGCTCGACGAAATCGCGCGCGGCCTGATCAATACGTTCAGAGAAAGCGATCAAACGGCCGCAGCGCTGCCCGACGTTCCCGGTCTCTTCACCTATCCCGGTGCGCCGGCGATGCCCGCGAGCGCCACCGTCTCGGTAGGACTCGCCGGTACGATTTCGGTTGCAGCCTCCGTCGATCCGGCCTTGGGTGGCAACCCGAACCTGCTGCGCGACGGCGCCATCAGCGGCAATCCTGCCTACCAATACAACACCGCCGGCGACGGTGGCTATTCGGCCCGGCTGCAGCAGCTCATCGGCGACATGGATGCGTCGCAGCCGTTCGATGCGACCACGCAAGGCAAGCCGAGCGGCAGCCTGATCGACTTTGCATCGTCGTCGGCGAGCTGGATCGAAAACCAGCGCAAGACCGCCAACGACAACTCCGAGTACCAGAGCACATTGCTCAACCGCAGCATCACCGCATTGTCGAACGTCAACGGCGTCAACATGGACGACGAGATGGCGTTGATGCTCCAGGTCGAGCGCACTTATTCGGCGTCGTCAAAGATCATCTCGACCGTAGATGAGATGCTGCAAAGCCTGCTGGCTGCCGTGGGGAATTGAGTCATGATGAGCGCGAACTACGTTTCCACCCTGATGTTGTCCTCGTCGTTGAGGTATTCGATCACAGGCAATCAGGCGGCACTCAGCAGGGCCTCGATGGAGGCGACCACCGGGCGCTTCTACGACGTCGGCCTCGAGCTCGGTGCGACGACGGGGAGCGACCTCACGCTGCGGGCGGACTGGAGCTTCGCCGATCAGCTCGTCGATACCAACGGGCTGGTCGCGGGGCGCTTGGACGTGACGCAGAACCGGATCACCCAGCTCAGCGAGACCGCCACGGACTTCCTCAAGGATTTGATCGCGGCACGCAGTACCGACGGCGGCGGCCGGGTCATCCTGCCGCCTGCAGCCTCCAATCTCCAGGATCTGATCGGTGCGCTGAACGTCTCATATAACGGCTCGTATCTGTTCTCCGGCATCAACACGCAGAACGCGCCCATCACGCCCTACACCGCGGGCTCGGCCAGCAAGAACCAGGTCGACGCCGACTTTCTCGCGGCCTTCGGCTTCTCGCAATCCTCGCCCGGCGTGGGTACCATTACCCCCGCCCAGATGCAGACCTTCCTCGACACGACCTTCGATGCCGAGTTCGCGAGCCCCGCCTGGAATACCAACTGGTCATCGGCCACCGACCAGACCATGCAAAGCCGCATCTCCACGACGGAGATCACCGATACCTCGGTCAGCGCCAATCAGATCGGCTTTCGCAGGCTCGCCGAGGCGTACACGATGATGGCCGACCTGGGGAACGTAAGCCTGAGCCAGGAGACATTTCAGGTCGTCGTGGACAAGGCGATCGGCCTCGTCGGTAACGCCATCAACGATCTTGCTGCGCTCGGAGGTGCCGTCGGCACGGTGCAGCAGCGGATCACCACCGCAACCGCCAAGCTGAAGACGCAGCAGGACATTCTGAACAATCAGATCGTCGGAATGGAGAAGGTGGACCCGACCGAGGCTTCGGTCCGGGTCAACACGCTGCAGACCCAGATCCAGACGGCACTGGCGCTCACCTCGCAGCTCCAGAAGATCAGTCTCATCAATTATCTCTGAGCCAAGGCGGCCCTGTCAGGCTCGTAACCTTTGTCTAGTTGTTCGGTCTCTTGCGCAGAGTGGTCCCGATGACGTTTGAAGCCTATGAAGCAGTCGTTGACGACAGTGCCTATGAGGCGCGCAGCCGCGAGCGGCAGGCACTCAGCCTCGGCATCGGCCGGCTCGAGCGGATCCAGAAGGATCGCTTCAGTGTCGAGGATCTGGTCGAAAGCCTGCTCTATGTGCGGCGACTGTGGACGATCTTCATCGAGGATCTGGCGCACCCGGAGAACGCACTTCCCGAAAAGCTGCGTGCCGACATCATCTCGATCGGCCTGTGGGTCGTCAAGGAAGCCGATCGGCTCCGCGAACAACGGTCGAACGACGTGGAGCAGCTCATCGAAATCAACCGCCTGATCCGAGACGCGCTCTAATGAAGATCTCCTTGCGCGCCGGCGAACGAATCTACGTCAACGGCGCGGTGCTCCGCGTGGACCGCAAGGTCTCGGTCGAGCTCGTCAACGACGTGATGTTCCTGCTCGAAGGGCAGGTCATGCAGGCTTCCGACGCCACCACGGCACTGCGGCAGCTCTATTTCATCGTCCAGCTCATGCTGATGAACCCGACTGACGTCCGGGACGCGGCTACGCTCTACGCTCAGCATCTCGCCGCCCTGTTTGCCGTGTGCGAGAACCGCGAGATGCTGGATGGACTAGGCGCAGTCGATGAGCTGGTTACGGCCACCCGCTACTTCGAGGCGCTCAAGCGGATTCGCGCCCTGTTTCCGGTGGAGCAGGCCATCCTGGCCGGCTCTGCCACCGTTTCCCCATTCGAGGCTGCCTGACAGCGGAGAGGCCAGATGAACGTCACCAGCGCGACCGAGAAGTCGTCCAGTTCGAACGGCACGACGTCGGCGACGTCGAGCAACAGCGTGGACTACAATACGTTTCTTCAGCTGCTCATTGCACAGATGAAGAATCAGGATCCGACCAACCCGATGGATACCGCGCAGTATATGAGCCAGTTCGCCCAGCTCTCGACGGTGGAGCAGGCAATGCAGACGAATGCAAAGCTGGACGCACTGCTGTCGTCGCAATCCTTGTCGCAAGCCAACGGGCTGATCGGGAAGACGGTCAGCTTCACGGACTCGACCGGTGCGAGTTTCAGCGGCAAAGTCGTTTCCGTCTCGATCAACAGCGACGGCTCCATCGCAACTCTCGCCGATGGCACGAAGGTTGCGGTCGGCCCCGGGCTCACGATCAGCCAGTCATGAACGAGCGGGACGCCCTCGACATCGTCCAGGCGGCGATCTGGACCATCATCGTCGCCTCCGGACCCGCGGTCGGCGCCGCGATGCTGGTCGGCACCGTCATCGCGCTGATCCAGGCCCTGACCCAGATCCAGGAGGTGACGCTGACCTTCGTTCCGAAGATCATCGTCATCCTCCTGGTCGTCGCCATCTCCGGCTCCTTCATCGGCGCGCATCTGTCGACCTTCACCGAGCTGGTCTATTCGCGGATCGAGCGCGGCTTCTGACCGGGCGGCGACCTGCCACCACCCTCGCGTAAGCTTTGCGCGGCAGATTGCGAGCCGGACCTCTCTGCCGGTGACTCATGGCCGATACCTTAGCTGCCAGCCTGCCCAGCCCGCGCCGCCTCGGAGCGGACGCCTTCTTCGCGGGCGGCATCGTGGCCATGCTCACGATCCTGTTCCTGCCGATTCCGCCGATCTTGATCGATCTCGGCCTCGCGTTCTCGATCGCGCTGTCGGCGCTGATCCTGATGGTCGCGTTGTGGATCCAGCGGCCGCTCGACTTCTCGGCCTTTCCGACCGTGCTGCTGATCGCGACGATCCTGCGCCTGGCGCTGAACATCGCGACCACGCGGCTGATCCTCTCGCGGGGCGGGGAGGGCGAACACGCGGCCGGCCACGTCGTCGCCGGCTTCTCGAAATTCGTCATGGGCGGCGACTTCGTCATCGGTCTGATCATCTTCGCTATCCTCGTCACCGTGAACTTCGTCGTGATTACCAAGGGCGCGACGCGTATCGCCGAAGTCGGGGCCCGCTTCACGCTCGACGCCATTCCCGGCAAGCAGATGGCGATCGACGCCGACCTGTCCGCAGGCCTGATCGACGACAAGGAAGCCCAGCGCCGGCGCCGTGAACTGGAAGAGGAGAGCGCGTTCTTCGGCGCCATGGACGGTGCCTCGAAGTTCGTCCGCGGTGACGCCATCGCCGGCCTGCTCATCACCGCGATCAACATCTTCGGCGGCATCGTCATCGGCGTGACCCATCACGGGTTGACCCTCTCCCGCGCTGCCGACGTCTACACCAAGCTTTCCGTCGGCGACGGCCTGGTGTCGCAGATGCCGGCGCTGATCGTGTCGCTGTCGGCAGGCCTTCTGGTCTCCAAGGGCGGCACCAGGGGCTCTGCGGAGCAGGCGGTGCTGCGGCAGCTCGGCGGATATCCGCGCGCTGTGTCGGCTGCCGCGCTGATGATGTTCGTGCTCGCCTTGATGCCGGGTCTGCCGATGGCGCCGTTCGTTTTGCTCGGAGGCGTTATGGCCTTCGTCGGCTATTCGCTGCCGAAGCGGCAGGCCGCGCTGAAACAGAAGGAGGATGCGCGCAAGGCCGACGAGCGCGCCCAGGCGGAGGCCAAGGAATCCGTCAAGGAGCAGCTCAAGACCGCCGAGATCGAGCTGGCGCTCGGCGGCCACCTCTCGGTCCATCTGCTGGGCTCGCGCACCGAGCTCGCCCACCGCGTCGCCAAGATTCGCAAGAAGTTCGCCAAGCAATACGGCTTCGTCATTCCCGAGATCAAGCTCACCGACAATCTGTCGATCGACCCCAAGTGTTACCAGATCCGGATCCACGACACGCGCGTCGCCCATGGCGAACTCAGGCTCGGCGAGGTGCTGGTGCTGGTCGACAAGGATGGCAAGCCCGACGTACCCGGCGACGAGGTCATCGAGCCTGCTTTCGGCATGAAGGCGCTGTGGGTGACGGAAGCCTTCACCGACGAGGTCAAGCGGCAGGGCTGCAAGCCGGTCGACAATCTGTCGGTGCTGCTCACCCATCTGAGCGAGGTGATCAGGGCGAACCTCGCCCAGCTCCTCTCCTACAAGGACATGCGGGCCCTGCTCGACCGGCTCGATCCCGAGTACAAGCGCCTGGTCGAGGATCTCTGCCCCTCGCAGATCTCCTATTCGGGTCTGCTGGCGATCCTGAAGATCCTGCTCGCCGAGCGAGTCTCAATTCGCAACCTTCACCTCATCCTCGAGGCAATCGCCGAAATCGCGCCCCATGTGCGCCGCTCCGAGCAGGTCGCGGAGCACGTGCGCACGCGGCTTGCGCAGCAGATCTGCGGCGACCTCTCCGACAATGGCGTGCTCAACGTGCTCCGTCTTGGCAACCGGTGGGACCTCGCGTTCCACCAGAGCCTGAAGCGCGACGCCAAGGGCGACGTCATCGAGTTCGACGCCGACCCGCGCCTGATCGAGCAATTCGCGACCGAAGCCAGCACCGCGATCCGCAAGTTCACCGAGATCGGCACCAGCGTGGTCTTGGCGGTGACTCCCGAAGCCCGACCGTATGTTCGGATGATCCTGGAGCGGGTGTTTCCGACCTTGCCCATCCTGTCGCATGTCGAAGTTGCGCGCAGCGCCGAGATCAGGGCGCTCGGGGCCATATCGTGATCAGCGGCCTCGCCGACAGCGTGCTGGTGACGTTCATCGTGTTCTGCCGCATCGGCGCCTGCCTGATGCTGGTGCCCGGCTATTCCAGCGTCAACGTTCCGCCCCAGGTGCGCCTGTTCGTCGCGCTCGTCACGACCTTTGCGCTGACGCCCGTCCTGGTCGCGGTCCTGAAACCGCTCACGGACAATGCGGCGCCGTTGACGCTGGCGCTCCTGATCTGCTCCGAACTCGTGGTCGGCAGCGTCATCGGGCTCGGCGGGCGGGTGTTCTTCCTGGCGCTCCAGACCATGGCGACCATGATGGCGAGCGCGATCGGGCTCAGCAACATCCCGGGCACGCCCATCGGAGATACCGACCCGGCGCCGGCGCTGGTGCCGTTGATCATGGCATCCGTCACCACGCTGTTCTTCATGACCGACCAGCATTGGCAGGTGCTGCGCGGGCTTATGAACTCCTACGACGTCTGGCATCCCGGCAGCAGGCTCGGCGGCAGCATGGCGCTCGACCTGCTCGTCGGGCGTCTCTCGGAAGCGTTCGTGCTGACGCTGCGGATCACCAGCCCTTTCATCGTCTACTCCGTGATCGTCAACCTGGCGGTCGGACTGATCAACAAGTTGACGCCGGCGATTCCGGTCTATTTCATCTCGGTGCCCTTCGTGCTGTTCGGCGGCTTTCTGCTGCTCTATCTCACGAGCGACGAGTTGCTGACGCAGTTCATGCTCGGTGTCTCGTTGACGCTGGCGGAGTGATCAGGGCATGACATCGCGCGCGGACAAGCTCGGCCGGATGGTCTCTCTCGTGAAGCTCCAGCTTCGGCTGTCCGAATGGCAGCTCGCGCAATTGCGAGAGCAGGAGCGCAGCCTGCAGGACGAGCAGGAATGGCTGGTCGGAGCCCTGAACGATGGCACCCCGCCCACGGGATCGTCGAGCGATTCGATCGCGCGGCGTTTGAACAGGACCAGCGTCGGCGCACGCAGCGTGCGGGCGCAGGCCTCGCAGCAGCTCGACCAGGTTCGCGCGGAAAGCCGCCGCGTGAAACAACTCGAGGAGGTCGCGAAGGCGGCGCTTGCGGACAAGCTGCGTGAAGCGGAGAAGCGCTCGCTCGAGGATATGGCAGGCGCAAACCTGGTCTTGAGCCATTGGACGCCGGCGATCGCCAAGGGAAACAAGACATGATCGTGACAGCGACAACCGACCTCGTTCTCGATGTGCTCGAAGCCGCCGACCCCGTGGCGCAGCGCGCGGCCACCGCAAAGCTCGATGCACTGAGATCCTCCGATGCCGATTTCACGGTCGCGATGGAGGCGGAGGTCGGCAGGGCCAGGGCGGCAGCTGCCGATCAATCCGCAACGAAGGCTGCGGAAGTAAGGTCTGACGCGGTAAACGGCGCGCCGGTGCAGGTCATCAAGGCGCCGGCCTCCGGCGAGGTTTACCGGAAGTTCGAGGCCTTCATCCTCCAGACCTTCGTCGAGACAATGTTGCCGAAACAGTCGGAGGAGATCTTTGGCAAGGGCACGGCTGGTGGCGTCTGGAAGTCGATGCTTGCAGAGCAGCTTGGTAACCAGCTGGCGAAGGGCAAGGGCTTTGGCATCGCCAAGCAGCTCGCCTCCGCACGTCCGGATGGGCCGCGCGCTGCGGAGAAGGCCGGATCATGATCCGCAGAAGGGTGACAGAACTTGAGGGGTGAACTTCCGATGCAGCTACAAGAAGGCGCGGCGGCCATGACGATGGAGCAGACGCTCGCGGATACCGAAATGACGACGACGGAAGGAGCAGCAAATGATGCGCTGCTCCCCGTGCTGTTGCCGGCCGCGGGCGGCGAGATGATGGTTGACGCTGCGGATGCGGTGAGATCGGACGAGGTGCGCGGCCTGCTGGCCGCAATCCGTCGGCTCGCGGGCATCGTCGAGGAGGAGACGGCCGCGCTCGCGACGGGGCAGAAAATCGATTTCGACGATTTCAGCGCGCGCAAGAGCCGGAGCATGCTCGAGTTCGTCCGCCTGATGCGGGCGCGGATGCATCTTGGTGGCGAAGTCGAGATTACCGAGGAGATCCAGCGGTTGCGCGAGAGACTCGAGCGGAATCGTTCGATTCTGGAAATGCACTACGATGCGGTGCGCGAGGTCGCCGCCATCATCGTGAAGGCGATCAAGGAAGCCGAGTCGGACGGCACCTATACCGGCCGCGCAGCGCAGGACGGACAATGATCAGACTTGTGCTGGCGGGGCTCTGGGTGTGCATCCTCACCGTGGGCACGAGCTATGCGGTGGCCTACTGGAAGGAAAATGGCAGCCTGCTGCCGGCGAAGGACGAATATCTCGACGGGCTGCAATATCAGAAGACGCGAGTCCTGAGCGTGCCAATGGTCGAGAACGGCAACGTGCAGGGCTACATCGTCGCACGTTTCGTCTATACCGTGGAGGGGCGGACGATGCACCAGCTGACGGTGCCGCCGGAGCCCTTTGTTGTCGACGAGGCCTTCCGCAGGATCTATGCCGACGATCGCCTCGATTTCAGGAAGCTCGCCCGTTACGATCTCTCCATCCTGACGACAGCCATCAAGCAGCGCGTCAATGAGCGGATGCAGGCTGAAATCGTCCAGGACGTTCTGGTCGAGGACTTCAACTACGTGTCCAAGGAACAATTCCAGCAGAAGCCGTAGCGCCTGACGGCTGGCGTGGATGCTCGTATCGGCCGATAGGACGGCACCTCTCCGTTGCTCCCACCCTGTGGAGGGCAACCGCAATTGACCATTCAGCAGAGCTCGCCATGCCCGGCTTGTCCCGGGCATCTACGTCTTTTTGTGCCACAAAGAAGGCGTGGACGGCCGGGACAAGCCCGGCCAAGACGCTGGAGATGCCGTGTCAGTTGCCCGCCGGATATGCCGCCGGCACGGCATGCGCCCTGTTCAAGAGGATGCCGACATCGTCGAGCTCCTGCACCTGCTCGTCGAGGGTCTCGCCGGCCGGGATGTTGAGGCGGTAACCGACATAACGCCGGGCCACGATCGCGTCGAAGCCGAGGCGGTCGCGGAGCTTCTTGCGCAGCTTGCTGACATGGCTCTCGATCACGCTCTCGTCGAAGGTGGACTCGAAGATGCCGTAGACGGCGTTGAATATCTGCGTCTTGGTGATCCACTTCCCGTGGTTGGCGACCATATATTCGAGAATGCGCAGTTCGCGGCGGGGCAGGGTGAGCGCGTGGCCCGCGATCTCCGGGTCTCGGCCGTTGAAGAAGACTTGGATCCTGCTCTCGCAGGGCCTCGGCAGCTCGCCGACCCGGCGGCGCGCGATCGCGGCCGTCCGGGCGAGGATCTCGCGCAGGTGGATCGGGACGTGCACGACGTCGTCGACGCCCGATTCGAACAGCTCCAGCGTGTTCTTGAGCATCTTCTGGCCGCTCACGGCGATGATGGGAGCAGAGGAGCGCTTGCGCATCGCCCGCGGCAGGCTTCCACGGGCATCGCAATCCCCGAGCAGGAAGGCGTCCACCGCCGCCAGATCTGCTTCACTCGCGGACTGCAGCCAGTCCCAGAATTCTCCTGAGGAGAAGCCGATGGACGATACGCCTTCGCGAACGAGCCCTCCGACGTAGCTGCTTGCGACGCTCTCGCGATCATCAACGATAATAAACATCAGTCTTTCGCCCCTGTTTCGCACTTGCTGCGGCCGGCTGGTTGTTGTGATGCTCCGGCTCGGCAACGATGCTGTTTGACGACATTCCTTCCCGCGAACCGTTGTTATGGTGTCGATATTCACGGGCAGCCCTACGCATTCAGTGCCCGCTGCTCGCAGGCCTGCTACTCCGACTCGATACTGAAACGCTTACTGTGAGGCTCGGCGGGTGTCGTACGGATCACCTCGCGGAGCGGATCGAGAAACGACTAGAACAGTTGCGCCAAGTAGCTCATTGCGTCCGAACGCCACTGAACTGTGTCGGTCTCCTCGCCAACCGGCGAGAATCACTTGAGTAGGACCGTAACAATTGCCGATTTCCGATCAAGCGTGCGTAGCAAACCGTTTGCTATGTCTGCTTGATGCTGTTGATTCGCTTCAGGTTGTTTCTTGATGCATCCAAACGTAGCAGTTGATTTTGATGTTTAACTAGTTCTGCATCATGGAGGTTGTAAAGTTCCGCAACCGCTGGAATTTCAGCTGTTTCCGAGCGCTGCCGTGATTCATGCCCTGTGAGGGATTTGAACCCCGGATTGACACGGGCTGTCTCTCTTCTTCGTGCGACAATTCGACTCACGCTCGGAGGCGCGCCTCCAGCTTGGCGAAGTCTTGGCGCGTGTGTGTCTTTCGAGTCGCACTATCGCCGCGTGTATGGCGCGATTGCATCAAGTGGCCTCACGCGATGAAAGTGCGATGCGTACGTTTCGGGCAAGCTTCGGCAAATAACGTCACCGTTCGACAGTTCGAACAGAGCGGAGCATTTTCACATGTCGTCCGATGGACAAGCTCATCCCAATGCGACCGCGGATGCCTCCGCGGCGATGAAGCCGGTTGCGGGGTCAGGCGATAATTCGACGCGAGCGACCAAGCCGGCTGCGGACGCAAGGCGTGTTTCTGCCGTGGCGAGCGACGAAGTTCTCGCGAAAGAGGCGCTCGAGGGATTGAAACGGATTCGTGCCAAGGCACGCCTCGACAAGATGGCGATTCCGAAACCTGCGGCGGCCGTGATCAAGCCGGCCGTCATCGTGGCGAAGCCGCCGCCACCCAGTCCGCCATGGGTCGCGCCGCTCGCAACCCTGGCGGTCGCTGCCATGTTGGTGGTCTGCGCCTGCACCGGCGTGATCGCATATCTCACCACCCAACCCGCTCAGAACAATGTCACGGCAAATGCGGAGATCAGACATCTGCGTGAGACCGTCGCGCAGCTGCGCAGGCAGGTATCGGGAATGTCCGAGAATCTCGACGGCTTGCGCACCGCCGTCGATCAATCGAGCAAGGCGACGAATGATCGCTTCGGCAGGTTTGCCGAGAACCTGGACCGTATCGAGCGGGTGAGCTCGTCTTCGACGGCGAAGCTCGATAAGATCGCTCAGGTGCAGGCCCAGACTCCGGCGCCGGCAATTGTGCAAGCGCAGCCGGCGCCGCAGCAAGGACCGATGATGGCCTCGGTTGCAGCGCCCGAATTCACGGGCTCGGTGCCTGCGGCCGAGCGTGCGTCGGCGCCACGCAAGACGATCAAGGGCTGGTCGGTTCGTCAGGCCTATGAGGGCATCGCGATCCTGCAAGGCCCGAACGGCGTCGTCGAGGCCGTGCTGGGGCAACAGGTGCCGGGGCTTGGCCGCATCGAAGAGATCAGGAGCGAGAATGGGCGCCTGGTGGTGGAGTCCAGCGGCGGCGTCGTCTATTCGTCACGCAAGGCGACGCCCTGATCGAGCGCCGCCTTCTATTGGCGGTGATGCTCGAAGCTGGTGCATAGCAGATCAACCTCTGCCTCCGCGATCGGGGCGCGGAACAGGCGGCAGCTGAACTCGACGGTCGTCTTGTTGTCCGTCGTGATGCGATCTTCCCGCAGGAAGATGCATCGCTTGCAAACATCGGTGTGGTGCCGCTGCTCGGCGGCGTCCGACTGGTCCAGAACGTGGCGGAACGTGTCACGGAAGCGGATCTTGACGTCGTCGTCGAGTACGGCGACCGCCTCGACGAGAACGTTGACGGGATCGCGCACCAGGAATTTCTTGCCTTGCTGCGTCACGCTCAGCGTCACCGACCGCTTGTCCGTGGCGGAGCGCTTTCGCTCGAGATAGCCGAGCCGCTCGAGCTCGCCGATGATGAACGAAGCGGTGCCGCGCGTGGTGCCGACGTAGCTCGCGAGCGCAGAGGGCGTCCGCGAGAAGCGATTGGCGCGAGAGAGGAATCGCAGCGCCATCCATTCGCGGTCGCGCAACCCGTGCTTGGTGCCTTCGAACCACAGGATACGCGCGGCCTGCTCCAACAGTTCGATCGATTCGCGAGCCAAATTCATTTCAGTTCCAAGTCGGATAAACGTTTATTCAATTGAGCTCTGGGCGGCGCAATCTGAGTGGACCAGCATCAACCCGCAGGCGCTCCTTCATCCGTCGCCGGACCTCGGACCACGTGGGGAAAGTTGCCCCTCTGTGTCGGAGAGATGGAACTTCGGGCGTGGAACTAGGGCGTCACAAAGAAAGTTCGAGTAAACCGCGCGGCCCAAGTCCTTCGAAAATTTCACTCAAATGACGACGGCTTGCATGGGAGTCGGCGGAAATGGGCGGCGCGCCGGCAACATTATGTGTCATTGGCGCCTTTACCGGGCCTGTTTGTTGCGCCTATGAGCGCCGAGAGCGCGAATGTGTGCAACATCGCCAACGTCTGACGACCCGGCTGGCCGGAAGACAACCGCTATTTTCGGTTAATGGATGTTGCGATGCAATGAAGCTGGACGGTTAAGTCCGGCACTGCGCGAAAGCCGCGCCAATGTCAGAGTGTCGTTGGAATTGAGCGAGCATGTCGTTCAACGTGAACCCCTCAACTCATTCAGTCGCTGCTTGCGCACGCGCCGTCCTTTCGCGATGGGCCAATACCTGGACGGAGCCGAAGGATGACGCGTGGAGCCGCGCCCTGCTCGCAGGCTGGTGATTTGCGTATCGCCCGCAAGTATTGGCGAATGCGACGCCCCGGGCGCAATCAGCAGGAAGGAATAGACCAATGAGCTTCGAGACCACCATGACATCCGACGTTGTCGGGCTGACCAAGAGCGCCCCGGTCTCGCGGCGCGGATTCATGAGTGCCAGCGCGGCCGTGGCCGCCGGCTACACGCTTGCGGCAGGTCCGGTACGTGCCCAGGTGATCACGACCGACGCCAACGGCCTCCAGACCGGCGACGCCAAGATCAAGGTCGGCTCCGAAGAGATGCCTGCATACTTCGCCCGGCCGGCCGGCAACACCAAGGCGCCGGTGATCATCGTGGCGATGGAGATTTTCGGCCTTCACGAATACATCCGGGACGTAACGCGGCGCCTCGCCAAGCTCGGCGCGTTTGCTGTTGCGCCGGACTATTATTTCCGCAAGGGCGTCGACCTCACCAAGGTTTCGGAGATCAAGGATCTGCTGCCGGTGGTGAACGCCAAGCCCGACGCGGAGCTGCTGTCGGATCTCGATGCGACCGTGGCGTGGGCGCAATCGCAAGGCGGTGATGCCGCCAGGCTCGGCATCATCGGTTTCTGCCGGGGCGGCCGCACAGTCTGGGAGTACGCGGCCCACAGCGGCACCCTCAAGGCAGGCGTTGCCTTCTATGGTACGCTGATCGATCCCGCCAATCCGCTGTGGCCGAAGAGCCCGATGCAGCTCGCGCCCGAAATGAAGGCGCCGGTGCTCGGCCTCTACGGCGGCGCCGATTCCGGCATTCCGGTCGCCCAGGTCGAGCAGATGAAGGCCGCGCTCGAGCAGAACAAGAAGGCGGCCGAATTCAGGATCTATCCCGAAGCGCCGCACGGTTTCCACGCCGACTACCGCGGCAGTTACCGCAAGGACGCCGCGGAAGATGCCTGGAAGCAGGCGCAGGCCTGGTTCAGGAAGTATGGAGTCTTGAGCTGATGTTGGATGGCAAGAGGGCGGTCGAAGCGGCCGCCCTCGCACTTTCCGGGCGTGCCGATCGCCGTCGGCGCTGACTTCAGCAGCGGTGCACGTGCGCTGCATTGCGCGTGACGGGCGGCAGCCGCCGCGATCATGACGATCGATGTGGAAGCGACGGGACTATCGTCCTTCACCCGCGCGCCAGAGCGCATCGAGGCCCTGCCGGTAGGTCGGGTGGGCCAGCGTGACGCCAAGCTCGTGCTTCAACTTCGCGTTGGAGACGCGGGCGCTGCTGGCATAGAAACTGCGGGCCATCGCCGACATTTCGGCAGTGGCGAACGCCTCTTCGGGCGGCGGTGTAACGCCCATCAGTTTCGCTGCATAAGTGATCACGTCCTGCGGCGGCGCGGGCTCGTCATCGCAGATGTTCCAGATGCCGCCGCCCTGGTGATGAACAGCGGCCATGATTGCGCTCGCGATGTCGTCGACGTGGATGCGGTTGAAGACCTGTCCGGGCTTGATGATGCGCCTCGCCGTTCCCGCGCGCAGCGTCGCCAGCGCGTTGCGGCCGGGGCCGTAGATGCCCGCAAGCCGCAGGATCGCGGCATCGCCGTGCGTCGTGTCCGTCCAGGCCTGCTCCGCTGCGATCCGCATTTGCGTTCGCTCCAGTGTGGCCTGCGGCGGTGTGCTCTCGTCGACCCAGCCGCCGCCGTGATCGCCGTACACGCCGATGGTGGAGAGATAGACGACCCTGCGGCGCCCCGCCTGGAGCACGTCGCCGAACGCCGCGATCGCGGGATCGCCGGAGCTTCCGGGCGGGATCGACACCAATAGCACATCGGCCTCGCGAACCTGTTGAACGGTCGCGGGGGTGGAAGCGCCGTCGGAAAAGGCATGCACCTCCAGGCCGCCGAGGTCGTCCCGCTGCGCGGGATCGCGCACGGTGCCGGCGACGTGCGAGAAGCTGCCGCCGTGTTGGCGGACGAAGTGCCGGGCACTGTAGCCGAGGCCAAGGATGAAGAGCCGCATGCGTTTCCCGTGCAGGTCCGAGTTCCCGCGCGAGCTGCGCGTCCTTCGCTCATAAGAGATTTTTGGGTCCGGCAAAAGATATTGCGATTTGTCCCGTCCGCCGCTTCGAGGGATGCTCGCCCATCACAGGCAGATCGGAAGGGAGGCGTCGTTGGCGACCGGGGCGATGATGCAGGCACCGCCTGCGGCCGCGCGATGCGATGCCGACGAACTGATCCGGCGCGCGGCGGCGCTGATCTTCGACGTCGACGGCACCTTGGCCGAAACCGAGGAACTGCATCGGCAGGCCTTCAACCTTGCCTTTGCCCGCCAGGGTCTCGACTGGCATTGGGATCGCGCCGTCTACAAGGACCTGCTGCGGGTGACCGGCGGCAAGGAGCGCATGCGCGCCTACCATGCATCGCTGCGGACCGCGGCGCCACTGGTCGACGAGGACGTCGCCGAGCTTCACCGCATCAAGACCGCGCACTTTGCCGAACTCGTCAACACCGGCTGCTGCCCGTTGCGGCCGGGCGTGGCGGGACTGCTCGCAGCAGCAAGGGCGCGCGGCCAGCGGCTTGCGATCGCGACCACCACCTCGCACGGCAACATCGATGCGCTGCTCTCGCAGGCTTTGGGAACGCGCTGGGCGGCGGATTTCGACGCGGTGGTCGCCGGCGACGATGTCAGGCACAAGAAGCCGGCGCCGGACGTCTACCTCGAAGTGCTGGCGCGGCTGAAGCTGGATGCGCCCGACTGCGTCGCGGTCGAAGATTCCAGCAACGGCCTGATCGCGGCCTCCCGCGCTGGCGTCCCGGTTCTGATTACGCGCAGCATGTTCTTCGGAGAGGACGACTTCACCGCGGCGCGAGTCGTGCTGGACGATCTGTCGGAGCTCGGCGCCGCGACACAAAAAACCGAAAAACAACCCCATGCACAGTAGATCACGCAGGCGTGATCGCTCCGCTCAGTGGACGCGGTGACTCGTTCTATCGTCCTCGGCCTGCTCGACAATCTGCGCGATAGGGCTCGACTGGTGATGCACCAGGCGCCAGTCGTCGCCGACGCGCCGGAAATGGTTCGCAGCCGCCAAAGCGGTGCCGTCGACGATCTCGATGCACAGCACGCGCGCGCTGTCGCCGTCGACGATGGCCTGCGGCTCGGCGCAGACGATTTGCGGCCGCTCCGGGTTCTGGAGGATGTCACGCCAGCTTCCGATCACCGTGGCGCGCCCGATGATGGCCGGCCAACCGGGATGGATGCAGGAAATGGCGTCGTCATCCGCCCACATCCGCTTCATTTCGTCGAAGTCGCCGGTCGAAAAGGCGGCGTAGAAGGCCGCGTTGGCGGCGATGACCTTGCTGTCCTTTGCCATTGCTCTCGGGTGCGGCAATGGCAGGCAAAAATCAAGCGCGACTTCCGTCGACTTTGGCCGCAGTGCAGCATTCAAGATGCAATCCAGCCGAGACGAGCGTCTCCGCCGTCGGCGGAGAGCCGCAGGCGCGGCTTGGCACCGAGCGGCAGCGACAGCCCGAACTGCTCGGCGACGGGCGCGACAGGTGCGAGAAGCTCATCGAGATGATGCTGCCGCAAGATCGCCGCTGTGATGTCGAGATAGGTCTCCAGCCGGTCGCGGAATTGCGGGATCGTCACCTCTCCCCGCATGCGGGAAGAGGGAGAAGAACATCAATAACACGCCGCCATCGCGCCGAGTTTCGGATAGAGACGGTCGATCGCGACGATCTCGCTTTTCATCTGTGCGATGATCCAGTCGCGGATCTCGGCGGCGATCGGGCGCATCGGCCGGTTGCGCGGCGGCAGGAATTCGCAGATGCGGCGCGTGGTGGTAAGCGTGCCGGAGGCGGGCACCAGCGCGCCGGTCAGGAGCCAATGCGAAGCCACCGTCAGCCAGCCGAGCGCAATCCCCTGGCCGAGCAGCGCGGCCTGCACCACGACCGCATAGTCGGTGAAGCTCAGCGCTTTCGCCGCCCCGCGGCGTCCGGTGAGGAGCGATGCGTAATCCGCGGACCAGTCTCCCGGCGTCTCTGCGAGGCGGATGATGGTGTTGCCTTCGGTGGGATCGCTCTCGCCGAGATAGCCGGGGCTGCACATCGGCAGCATGACCTCCTTCATCACCAGCGTGCCGCCGGAGGACGGCTCGTCACGGTCGCGAAAGCGCATGCCCAGATCGACATTCTCCACCGGTCCGCGTAGTGCACCGGAGATGAGCTGGAAGCGCAGATCGACCTCCGGAAACCGCTTCTGCAGCTTGTCGATGCGCGGCATCAGCCAATGCGTGGTGAAGGCTGATGAGACCGATAGCGTCACTGTCTCGGTGCCCTTGCGGCGCCGCTCGATCTCGACGAGGCCGGTCTCGATACTGCGAAAGCCTTCGAGCACGCGGCGATAGAGCAATTCGCCTTCCTCGGTAAGTACCGCGCGTCCCGCTGTGCGGTCGAACAGGCGAACGCCGAGATGCTCCTCAAACTGACCGAGCATCCGGCTTACTGCCGGCTGCGTGACGTTCAGCTCTGCGGCTGCGGCTGTAAAACTGCCATTGCGCGCCGCTGCGTCGAAGACGAACAGGGCGTTACTGGAAGGCAGCATCCGGCGCAGCTCGGGCATAACGTCATGTTATGAGCGCGGTGAGAATTTGGCAATTGCCGAGTTTTGCCAAGTCTGTTGTCATTGGCATGACGGCCTACAGACAGGGGATCGGAGAGAAGATCGGTTGCAGCGCACGCTGAAGCCGCGAGTGCTCCAGATGCCTGTCTATAAAGCAGGCTTATGGCGCGCAGTGAGGCACGCCATTGCAGGGATGGGTGAGGTCGATCGTTGGACAAACGAGCGGAGAGCGTCGAGATCAGGTCGGCCAGCAAGACGTATGGCGCCGTCCGCGCCCTCGACGACGTTTCTCTCAACGTCGGTGCCGGCGAGTTCGTCTCGCTGCTCGGTCCCTCCGGCTCGGGCAAGACCACTCTGCTCGGCATTTTGGGCGGCTTCATCCTGCCATCGAGCGGATCGATTTTCTTCGGTGGCCGCGACGTCACCTACATGCCGCCGCACAAGCGCGACATCGGCGTCGTGTTCCAGAATTACGCGCTGTTTCCGCACATGAGCGTTGGCGAGAACGTCGCTTTTCCGTTGCGCGCGCGTCGCCTGCCGAAGGCGAGCTGGCCCGACAAGGTGCGCGCGGCCCTCGGCATGGTCGGGCTCGCCGGCTACGAGGAGCGCGGCATCGCCCAGCTCTCGGGCGGCCAGCGTCAGCGCGTGGCGCTGGCGCGCGCCATGATCTTCGAGCCGCGCCTGATCCTGATGGACGAGCCACTCTCCGCGCTCGACAAGCAGTTGCGCGAATCCATGCAGATCGAGCTGCGCGCGCTGCACCGGCGCATCGGCGCCACCATCATCTACGTCACCCATGACCAGCGCGAGGCGCTGACCATGAGCGACCGGGTCGCCGTGATGAAGGACGGCCGGCTGATCCAGATCGACGAACCCGAGCGCCTGCACGACCATCCGGCAGATTCCTTCGTCGCGAGCTTCATCGGGGAGGCGACGATGCTGCCCGTTCGCCGTGTCGATGCGGCCTGCGTCGCGCTGGGCAATGCGCTGCTGCGCAGCGCCCGTGCCATTCCCGATGGCGATGCACTGATGCTCGCAGTGCACAGCGAAAAGCTCCTGATCGACGATGGGGCGCAGGATGCCGCCTGCAACCGGCTGACCGGCACGGTCACCGACATCGTCTACCAGGGCGAGAGCCTGCGCATCTTCCTGGCGCTCGCTGACGGCATCGCGCTCAGCCTGCGCCAGCCGAGCTATCACCAGGCCTACAGCCGTATTCCGCCGCTCGGCGGCAGCCTCACGGTCACCCTTCACCCCGAGGACACCATCGTCGTGCCCCGGGCGGACTGAAGCCAGCCTTGTTCAACCTGAGAGAAGAAACTGACATGTCGACCCAAGCCGCGTTCAGCAATTTCAAGGTTCTCACCTTCGACGTCGTCGGTACCTTGATCGATTTCGAGACTGGCGTCCTCGACGCAGTGCGCAAGATTTCCGGCAAGACGTCGGCCGAGCTCAGCGACGACCAGATTTTCGAGCCGTACAAGCGCGGCCGCGACAAGCATTATGGCCGCTCGAGCGAGGCGATGTTCCACGTCTATCGCCATCTGGCCAAAGAGCTCGGGCTGCCGGCTGACGATGCATCCTGCGATGTGTTCCAGCTCTCGGTGCTGCACTGGGGGCCGTTCGCGGATTCGGTCGAGGCGCTGAAGCGCCTGCGCACGAAGTTCCGCCTGGTGGCGATGACCAATGCCGACCGCGTCGCGCTGTCCTGCTATGCCCACGCGCTCGGCGATCCCTTCGACGATACGGTGTGCGCCGACGATACCGGTGTCGCCAAGCCGAATCCGGAATTCTTCGCCTACAACAGGGGGCGCCAGTCCGCTTTCGGCTACAAGCAGTCCGACATCTTGCACGTCGCGCAGAGCCAGTATCACGACATCGGGATCGCGCGGAAGCTCGGCTACCGGGTGTGCTGGATCGAGCGCCGCCAGGGCATTCCAGGCTTCGGCGGCACGCCGGCAGTGGAGACGCTGACCAAACCGGACTTTCATTACCCGACGTTGAAGGCGCTGGCGGACGCGGCCGTCGGGCCAGCGGTCTAACGTTGTGAGCGCGGGCATGACACGGGACTGGAGCGAGCTGCCATCGGTCAACTCGCTGTGGGAAGCCACGGCCGAGCCGGCGCGTGCGTTTCCCGTGCTGTCAGGCGAGCAGCAGGCCGACGTGGTGATCATCGGGGCGGGCTATACGGGACTCTCCGCCGCGCACCACATTGCCAAAGACGGCCTGTCGCCAATCGTGCTGGAGGCCAATCGACCCGGCTGGGGTGCGAGCGGGCGCAATGGCGGCGTGATCACCGCAAAGTTTCGCCTCTCGTTCCGTGAGGTCGACGCCGCACATGGCCGCGCCATGGCCAAGCGCATGTACGAGATCGCGCATGAATCGACCGACATGGTCGAGGAACTTGTCTCCGAGTTCGGCATCACGAGTGCGAACCTCACGCGCACCGGCCAGGTCAAGGCGGCGCACAACGAGACGACGCTGAAGACCGCGATCGGCGAGGCCGATTGGATGACGCGCGAAATGGGCTCGGCCGAGGTCCGCATCCTCGACAAGCACGGTGTGCGGGACGAGACCGGCTCCGACATGTTCGTCGGCGGGGTGCTCAATCCCGGCTCGGGCGGCATCCATCCGTTGAATTATCTGCGTGGTCTGGCAAATGGCGTTGCGAGCCGCGGCGTCCCGATCTTCCAGGAATCACCCGTGGTGCGGCTGTTGAAGGAGAGCGGCGGTATCGTTGCCGAGACGCCGCAAGGTGCAGTGCGAGCCAAGCAGGCAATCGTCGCCACCAACAGCTATTCCGACCTGACCGGCGCGACTGCGCAGATGCAGCGCACGCTGATCCCGTTCCGCAGTGCCATCATCGCCACCGAGCAGTTGCCGCGCAATGTGGCTGGACGGCTGATGCCCACGGGGCGCACCTATACCGAGACCAAGCGCATGATGCGCTGGTTCCGCATGGTGGACAATCGGGTGATCTTTGGTGGCCGCGGCGCCTTCGGCAAGCAGGACTCGCAAGCCGCCTTCGACGCACTGCGTAAGGCAATGGTCGGCATCTTCGGCGATCTCGCCGATGTTCCGCTCGAATACAAATGGTCGGGCCTCGTGGCGATGACGATGGACTCGGTGCCGCATATCGGCCGGCTCGACGACCGCACGCTGGTCTCGATGGGCTACAACGGCGCCGGCGTTGCGATGTCGAGCCTGATGGGCCGCTATCTTGCCGCCTTCGTGCGCGGCGAGACGCCGGAGGTCGGCCTGCTCGATGTCAGGCGCATGAAGCCCATTCCACTCTATCCGCTGCGCGAGCCCGCGGTCCGCATGGTCGCCGGCTGGTACCAGTTTCTCGATGCGATCGGTCAGTGAGAGTTCTTTGGCGATGGAGGATACGAGGATGACGACGAAACGGAATTCCGGATTTGGTTACGCCTTGTTGGGCGCTTCGATCAGTGCAGTCGCGCTCGGCACTGCAGCCGACGCCGCCGAGCAGATCACCTTCGTCTCGCAAGGCGGCGCCTATCAGCAGGCACAGACGGTGGCGATCCTCGATCCTTCCGCCAAGAAGCTCGGCATCACCATCAACCAGGATTCCATCCCCGATGCCTGGCCCGCGATCAAGACGCAGGTCGGCAGCGGCAAGCCAATCTGGGACGTCGTGGATACCCCGACCGGCTATTGCCTGCGCGGCGGCGAGCAGGGCCTGATCGAGAAGCTCGACTTCTCGAAGATTCCGAACGCCGCAGCGATGCCGGAGGCGTATCGCAGCCCATATTCGGTGTCCTACGAATTCTATTCCAGCGTGCTCGCCTACAGCCAGAAGACGTTCCCGAAGGACGCGCCGAACAGTTGGGTCGATTTTTGGGACGTGAAGAAATTCCCCGGTCGCCGCGCGCTGCGCAATCATCCGATCGCAACCCTCGAAGCCGCGTTGATGGCCGACGGTCTCGCACCCGACAAGCTCTACCCATTGGACGTCGACCGCGCGTTCAAGAAGCTGGAGGAGATCAAGCCGCACATCACCGTGTGGTGGACCTCGGGCGCGCAGTCGGCACAGCTGCTCAATGACGGCGAGGTCGATATGGAGATGGCCTGGAACGGCCGCGTCAGCGCCGTCGCCAAGGAGGGCGCGAAGGTCTCCTTCACCTACAACCAGGGCATCTTGCAGAGCACCTCGCTCTGCATCCTCAAGGGCGCGCCCAATCTCGGCACGGCGGTCAAGTTCATCAACGAGGCGGTTGATCCCGTGCACCAGGCCAACCTGCCGCTCCACATCGACTACGGCCCGGGCAATCCGAAGGCGTTTGAGACGGGCGTGATTAAGCCCGAGCGCGCCACGCAATTGCCGAGCGAGCCGGCGAACGCGGCCAAGCAGGCGCTGATGTCCTATGCCTGGTGGTCCTCGCCCGCCGGCGAAGCCGCCGAGAAGCGCTGGGCATCGTTCATGCAGAAGTGAGCAAGCGAGGCAGCGTTGGCGACATCCGTGTCCGATCCCTCCCAAAAGCACCAGCGCCGTGAGCACGGCCTGATGCTGGCGTTGGTGTCGCCGGCGCTGCTGGTAGTCCTGGCTCTGATCGTACTGCCGGTCGGCTGGCTGGCTTGGCAGTCGATCTACCATGACGGCTTCACGCTGGAGAACTATCGCCGCGTCTTCACCGAAGACATCTACTGGCGCAGCTTCGCGCTGACCTTCCAGATCAGCCTCGCGGTCACACTGATCGCCCTACTGCTCGGCTACCCCTTGGCCTATCTCGCCAATTCGTTGCCGAAAGGATGGGGCATTTTCATCCTGTCCCTGGTCATGCTGCCGTTCTGGACCAGCGTGCTGGTCCGCGCCTATGCCTGGCTGGTGCTGCTTCAGCGCAGTGGCGTGATCAACCAGTTCCTGCGCCATCTCGAATTGGTCTCCGAGCCGCTCGCGCTGGTCCACAACACCTTCGGCACGGTGGTCGCCACCGTGCACATCCTGTTGCCCTTCATGGTTCTGCCGCTCTATGCCACCATGCAGAAGATCCCGAACGATCTGATGCAGGCCGGCGCCAGCCTGGGCGCGAGCCCGTCGCTGACGTTCCTCCGGGTCTTCTTGCCGCTGTCGCTGCCGGGCGTGCTCGCCGGCTGCACCATGGTATTCGTGCTCTGCCTCGGTTTCTACATCACGCCGGAGTTGCTCGGCGGCGGCCGCACCGTGATGGTGTCGATGCTGGTGAGCCGCAATGTCGAGCTCTACAATCAGTTCGGGGCCGCGAGCGCGGTCGCAGTGGTGCTGCTCCTGAGCGTGCTCGTGATCTTCTTCGCGGTCAGCCGCTTCATCTCGCTCGATCGCGTGCTGGGACACAAATGATGCGCGCCTCGTCCGCCCGGATTGTCTTGTACGTGATCAGCGTGCTGGTGTTAGTCTATCTGATTGTTCCCGTGCTGATCATCGTGCCGATCTCGTTCTCCAGCGCGCGTTTCCTGACGTTCCCGCCGCCGTCCTTCTCGCTGCGCTGGTATGAGCAATATTTCTCAAGTCCCGCCTGGATGCAGGCGACGCGGGTGACGCTGACGGTCGCATTCCTGACCGTCCTGATCGCGACGCCCTGCGGCGTTGCCGCCGCCTATGCCGTCAGCCAATCCAGGCTGCGTATCATGCGCGTTATCCATATGGCGCTGCTTCTGCCACTGGTGGTGCCGATCATCATCACCGCGGTCGGCATCTTCTTCGTCTATACCCGGGTCGGCCTGGTCGCGACCCTGCCCGGCCTCGTGCTGGCGAATGTGATGCTGGGACTGCCTTACGTTGTCATCTCCGTGCTCGCGGGCCTGCAGAGCTTCGATCCGGCGCAGGAGATGGTGGCGCGCAGCCTCGGCATGAACCGCCTGCGCAGCTTCTTCGCGGTGACGCTGCCGCAGATCAAGTCCAGTGTCGTCGCCGGCGGCATCTTCGCCTTCATCTCGGCGATGGACGAGACGATCGTCGCGCTGTTCATCTCCGGCGGCCAGTACCAGCCGCTGACCAAGCGCATGTTCACCGCGCTGCGCGACGAGATCGACCCGACCATCGCCGCGATCTCCACCTTGATGACGGCCGCCTCATTCATGCTGGTGCTGCTGGCGAGCGCACGACAGAAGCGGAGTGGGTGAGGACAGTCCACGTCTCCAGGCACCTCGATCTCGGCACGGGGGCTGAAGTTGAGGAGATCAAATCATCCGATCGCGAAATCGGCGGCCGTCTCGGCGTGAATGGCGGTGGTGTCGAACGTCTCGACCGAGGTGTCGTCCGGGCCGACCAGCATGGTGATCTCGGTGCAGCCGAGGATGATGCACTCCGCGCCCGCGCCGACGAGCGCCGCCATCACCTCCTGATAGCGGCGGCGCGCGGGCGCCGTCACGTTCCCGAGGCACAGCTCGTCGTAGATGACGCGGTTCACTTCGGCGCGCTCGTCCGCGGGAGGAATCAGGACGTCGAGATCGTGCGCGCGCAGCCGGTCGATGTAGAAGTCTTCCTCCATCGTGAACTTCGTGCCGAGCAGCCCGACCCGCCGATATCCCCTGGCCCGGATCCGCTGCGCCGTGGCATCGCCGATGTGAATGAACGGAACGGTCACGCTGGATATGATCTCCGGCGCCAGTTTATGCATCGTGTTCGTGCACAACACGATCGCACGCGCGCCGGCGTCTTCGAGGCGTCGTGCGACCTCCGCAAGGCTGGCCGCCGCCTCCTGCCAGCGGCCGCCGTACTGCATCTGTTTGATCTCCTCGAAATCGTAGGAATACATCAAGAGTGGAGCGGAATGCAGCTTTCCCATGCGGTCGCGAACCCGCTCATTGATGAGCTTGTAGTAGAGCGCGGTGCTCTCCCAGCTCATGCCCCCGATCAGGCCGATGGTTTGCATTCAGGCGCTCCCAACGAGTCAATTCCGACCCGATCGTAATGGAAGAACTGCAAGCTCGCCATCGCGACGATCCCAAGTCCTTCATCCACTCGTGGGTCCCCTTCACAAGCGGCGGTCGGGCGGGCCGGAGTGCAAACGGCAGGGACCGGCATGACGCCTGCGCAGGCTATGAGAGGTCTTTCGATCTTGCGCACTCTTCCGGCCTGTCCTACCCAGTTCCCGAAAGTGCCTTTTGAGGGAGCCGACATGACCATCCGCAACGCCCGCACCGGGGGCCAGATCCTGATCGATCAGCTCGTCGCCCAAGGCGTCGAGCGAGTCACCTGTGTGCCGGGCGAGAGCTATCTGGCGGCCCTCGATGCGCTGCACGACAGCCCGATCGACGTGGTGATCTGCCGCGCCGAGGGCGGAGCGGCGATGATGGCGGAGGCTTATGGCAAGCTCACCGGGCGGCCCGGCGTCTGCTTCGTCACCCGCGGCCCCGGTGCCACCAATGCCAGCCATGGCGTCCACATCGCGATGCAGGACTCGACGCCGATGATCCTGTTCGTCGGTCAGGTCGATACCGGCATGCGCGAGCGCGAGGCGTTCCAGGAGCTCGACTACAAGGCCGTGTTCGGCACCATGGCGAAATGGGCGGTCGAGATCGATCGCCCCGACCGCATTCCGGAGCTGGTGGCGCGCGCTTTCCGCGTCGCCATGCAGGGCCGCCCCGGTCCCGTCGTGATTGCGCTGCCGGAGAACATGCTGACCGAGACGGCGGCGGTGGCGGACGCCATGAGGGTCGAGCCCGCAATGAGCTGGCCGGCGCCTGCCGATATCGAGAAGCTCAGCACCATGCTCGCGGGCGCCAAGGCCCCGCTGGTCGTTCTCGGCGGCTCGCGCTGGACCGACGAGGCGACCAAGGGCATCGCGCGGTTTGCCGAGCGCTTCGACCTGCCGGTCGCGACCTCGTTCCGCCGGGCCTCGCTGATCGACGCCGACCATTCGCACTATGCCGGCGATCTCGGCATCGGACCGAGCCCGGGCCTCAAGGCGCGCATCGAGGGCGCCGACGTCATCCTTCTCATCGGCGGCCGCATGTCGGAGATGCCGTCCTCGTCTTACACGCTGCTCGACATTCCGACGCCGCGCCAAAAGCTGATCCATGTGCATCCGGGCTCCGAGGAGCTCGGCCGCGTCTATCAGCCGGCGCTTGCGATCCAGGCGACGCCGGCCGCCTTCGCGGCCGCCGTCGAGACGCTGAAGCCTTCGGGCGCGGTGGCGTGGAAGGGCGAGGCCGCCAAGGCGCACGCCGATTATCTCGCCTGGACCGAGAAGGCGCGCGAGCTGCCGGGCACGTTCCAGTACGGCCAGGTGATGACCTGGTTGCGCGACCGCCTGCCGAAGGATGCGATCGTCTGCAACGGCGCCGGCAATTATGCAGGCTGGATTCATCGCCACCATCGCTTCCACAGCTTTGCCGCGCAGCTGGCGCCAACCTCGGGCTCGATGGGCTATGGCGTGCCGGCGGGTGTGCTGGCAAAACGGCAATATCCGGACCGCGTCGTCGTCGCCTTTGCGGGCGATGGCTGCTTCCTGATGAACGGCCAGGAATTCGCGACGGCCGTGCAATATGACGCGCCGCTGATCGTCGTCATCATCGACAATTCGCAATACGGCACCATCCGCATGCATCAGGAGCGCGACTATCCCGGCCGCGTGGTCGGGACCCAGCTCAAGAACCCGGACTTTGCGATGTATGCGAAAGCGTTCGGCGGTCATGGCGAGCGCGTCGAGCGCACGGAAGAATTCGCGCCGGCCTTCGAGCGTGCGCTTGCCTCGGGCAAGCCGTCGATCCTCCATTGCATCATCGACCCGCGCGCGATCTCGGTCGGCAAGGATTTCACGCCTGCGGTGAAGGCTTAAAGCCATGCCGGCCGGCCGCCACGTCGCCATCATCGGAGCCGGTGCGATCGGCGTGATCAGCGCGATCGAGGCCCTGAGGGAGGGGCATCGCGTCACGCTGATCGATCCGGGCGAGCCCGGCGGCGAGCAGGCGGCGAGCTACGGCAATGCCGGCTGGCTGTCGTCGCATTCGGTCATACCGCCGGCCGAGCCGGGCATCTGGAAGAAGGTGCCGGGATATCTGATGGATCCGCTCGGGCCGCTCGCGATCCGCTGGTCTTACCTGCCGAAGGCGTTGCCCTGGCTGGTCAAGTATCTGCTGTCCGGCTGGACCGAGGGACGCGTGGAGAAGACGGCCTTCGCGTTGCGTGACCTCCTGAAGGACGCGCCGCTGCTGCACCGGAAGCTCGCGGAAGAGGCCGGCGTGCCTGAATTGATCGAGCGCAACGGCGTGATGCACGTGTTCACCTCCCGCGGCAGTTTCGATAGCGATCTCGGCTGGCGGCTGCGCAAGAAGGTCGGCGTCGAATGGCTCGAGCTCAGCGCCGACGAGATGCGGCAGCGTGAGCCGGATCTGCATCCGCGCTACACGTTTGGCGTGGTGGTGGAGGAGGCCGGGCGCTGCCGCGATCCCGGAGCCTATGTTGCCGCGCTCGCCAATCACGCGCTCGCCAGCGGCGCGGTGCACGTGCGGGACAAGGCGACCGGGCTAAGACTCTCCGGGAACAAGCTCGTCGCCGTCGTCACCGAGAACGGCGAAATCCCTTGCGATGCTGCGGTGGTCGCCGCCGGCGCACGGTCGAAGCAGCTCACCGCCTCGATCGGCGATCCGCTGCCGCTGGAAACCGAACGCGGCTATCACGTCATGATCGAGAATCCGGAATCCGGCCCGCGCAGTTCGATGATGGCATCCGACGCCAAGATGGTGGTGAACTGGACCAACAAGGGCCTGCGTGCCGCCGGCACCGTCGAGATCGCCGGCCTCGAGGCCGCGCCGAACTGGAAGCGTGCCGAGATCCTGCGCAACCACCTGCTCGGCATGTTTCCGAAACTGCCGAAAGACATTCCGGCCTCGCGCATCAAGACCTGGTTCGGCCATCGCCCGAGCATGCCGGACGGACGTCCCTGCATCGGCTATGCGCGGGCCTCCCGCGACGTCGTCTATGCTTTCGGCCACGGCCATGTCGGCCTGGTCGGCTCGGCCCGCACCGGGCGTCTGGTCGCCCAGCTCGTGAGCGGCAAGGCGCCGGAGATTCCGCTCGGCCCCTTCGCCCCCGAGCGATTCCTCTGAGAGGCCAGCCATGAGCACCGCAGCCAATCCGTCTTCCCGCATCGCCCGTGGCGGCAAGTCCATCTACGGCGCGCCGCTCGGCATTCTGATGCTGGAGGCGCGCTTTCCCCGCATTCCCGGCGACATGGGCAACGGCACGACCTGGCCGTTTCCTGTGCTGTATCGCGTGGTGAGCGGGGCCTCGCCGGAGAAGGTCGTGCTGAAGGGCGCAGCCGGCCTGCTGCCCGACTTCATCGACGCGGCCAAGGATCTGGTGCGGCTCGGGGCCGAAGCCATCACCACCAATTGCGGCTTCCTCTCGCTGTTTCAGAAGGAGATCGCGGCGGCCGTCGGCGTTCCCGTCGCGACCTCGTCGCTGATGCAGGTGCCGTGGGTGCAGGCGACCTTGCCGCCGGGCAAACGCGTCGGTCTCGTCACGGTGTCTGGCTCGACGCTCTCGCCCGCACATCTCGAAGGCGCCGGCGTGCCGCTCGACACACCGCTGGTTGGCACGGAGAAGGGCAAGGAGTTTTTCCGCGTCCTGATCAAGGCCGAGAAGGACGACATGGACGTGGCGCAAGCCGAGCGCGACGTGGTCGAGGCCGGCAAGGAGCTCGTCGCAAGGAATCCGGATGTCGGCGCCATCGTGCTCGAGTGCACCAACATGCCGCCTTATGCCGCCGCGCTTCAGGCCGAGGTCGGATTGCCCGTCTACGACATCTATTCCATGATCATCTGGTTTCACGCCGGACTGCGCCCACGAATCTTTGCGTGAATCCGTCCCCTGAGATCGTCACAAGTCCTGGAGCGAGCCCATGAAACTATCCGGCAAGGTCGCGGCTATCACCGGCGCGGCGCGCGGCATCGGCAAGGCCTGCGCGATGAGGTTTTTGGAGGACGGCGTCAAGGTCGTGATCTCGGATATCGATGCCGAGGGCCTCGCTGCGACGGCCACCGAACTCGGACGACCGGATGCCTTGCGCACCGTCGTCGGCAATGTCGCCAAGCGCGCTGATGTGGACCAGCTGGTCGCGACTGCGGTGAAGGAGTTCGGTCGGCTCGACATCATGGTCAACAATGCCGGCGTCGCCCGCAACCAGGGCATTCTCGACATCACCGAGCAGGATTTCGACGAGATCATCGGCATCAATCTGAAAGGTGCGTTCTTCGGCGTGCAGGCGGCCGCCAGGCAGATGATTGCGCAGGGTGGCGGTGGGGTCATCATCAACATGTCCTCTGTGAACGCGCTGCTGGCGATCCCGGCGCTGGCGACCTATGCGATGTCGAAGGGAGGCATGAAGCAGCTGACCTCGGTCGCCGCCGTTGCGCTGGCCCCGCACAACATTCGTGTGGTGGCGGTCGGCCCCGGTACGATCCTGACCGACATGGTGGCCTCGTCAATCTACACCTCGGAGGAGGCGCGCAAGACCGTGATGTCACGCACGCCGGCCGGCCGCGGCGGCGAGCCGAGCGAGGTGGCTTCGGTCGTGGCGTTCCTGGCCAGTGACGATGCGTCGTATATCACCGGACAGACGATCTATCCGGATGGCGGCAGATTGATCCTGAACTACACGGTGCCGGTGAAGGACAAGTAGGGCGTTGTCGCCCCACTCTCGGTGTCATCGCCCGGCTTGACCGGGCGATCCGGTACTCCGAGGCGGTCGTGGTTGAAACGATGGGCCGCGGCGTACTGGATTCCCCGCTTTCGCGGGGAATGACAGTCGTCGTGAGGCGGGCAGTTTGCCCCTCACTCCGCCGCAACCGTCATCCCATGGCCGAGCCGCTTCGAGATGCCGCCGGCACAGTCGCGCAAGGCGAGCGCGATCGGGCTGTCCCAGCGGGCATCGAAGGTGCCTTCCGGTCCCATCGCGGTGATGACCAATGCGACATGGCCGGAATGATCGAACACCGGCGCCGAGAATGCGTTGACGCCGGGCAGGGGATCGCCGAGCGCGCGGGCGAGGCCGTGCTTGCGGACCTCCGCGAGCATCTCGGTGAGCTTGGCGCCCTTCACGGCGCGCTTCGGATTGTAGCCGACGCCATGGCGGTCGAGCCCGCTTTCGAGCGCGGCGCTGATCGTCTTCTCCGGCAGGAACGCCGCAAAGGCGCGGCCCGTCGCGGTCTCCAGCAGCGCCATCACCGAGCCGACGCGCATCACGATGTGCACCGGTTGGGCCGGCTCTTCGAGCTGCACCACGGTCGGACCGTGCGTGCCCCAGACCGCGAGCGAGACCGCGTGACCGATCTGGCTGGCCAGGCCCGCGATCTTCGGCCGCGCGATGCGCACGCCGGAGAGGCGGCGCAGGCTGATGAGGCCGAGCTCCAGCGCCAGCGCGCCGATCTCGTAGCGGCCGGTGGTCTCGTCCTGCTCGATCAGGCCGATACGGGAGAAGCTGGCGAGATAGGGATGCGCCTTGGCCGGCGTCATGCCGGCCTCGCGGGCGAGATCGCGCAGCATCATCGGCTCGCCGCTCCTTGCGAGGGCGCGAAGCAATTCTCCGCCGACCTCGATCGACTGGATGCCGCGGCTTTCCCTCTTCATGCGCCTCCTGGCGTGGCTTACGCCGCGTTGCGCTTGGCAGCGCTGTCGGCAAGATGTCTGCCGGCAATGTAGCCGAACGTCAGCGCCGGCCCAAGCGTGATGCCGGCGCCCGGATAATTGCCGCCCATGATGCTCGCCATGTCGTTGCCTGCGGCATAGAGGCCGGGAATCACGCGGCCCTCGGCATCGAGCGCCCGCGCGTTCTCGTCGGTGACGATGCCGGCATAGGTGCCGAGATCGCCGATCACCATCTTGATGGCGTAAAACGGTCCGTTCTCGATCGGCGCGACGCAGGGATTCGGCCCGTGCAGCGCATCGCCCTGGTAGCGGTTATAGGCCTTCGAGCCCTTGCCGAAGGCGGCATCGTGTCCGAGCGGGGCGGCGGCATTGAATTGCCTGACGGTCTCGGTGAAGGCCTTGGCATCGATGCCGGCCTTCGCCGCCAGCGCCTCGAGCGTATCGCCGCGCATGAGATAGCCCGTCTTCAGGTGATGGCCCAGCGGCATCGGGAAAGGCGGCACGCAGCCGAGGCCGTATTTGCGCAGCGTCTTGTGATCGCAGACCAGGTAGGCCGCGATCTCCTCGCCGGGCTTTGCCGCCTTGATCATGGCCTGGACGAAGTCGTGATAGGAATTGCCCTCATTGGCAAAGCGCCGGCCGTCGCGCATCACCGCGATCACGCCGGGCTTGGCGCGATCGATGAAATGCGGCATCACGCCCTTCGATCCGTCCTTGCGCGTGGTCAGCGACACCGGGACCCAGGCTGCAGCGTTGGGCAGGCGATCCTCGATGCGACCGCCGGCGCGCTCGGCCAGACGCAGTCCGTCGCCGGTATTGCCGGTCGGTCCCGGGGAATAGTGCTCATTGCCGGTGGGCGCATGCGGAAACATCTTCTTGCGCCGCTCGACATCATGCGGAAAGCCGCCGCAGGCGAGCACGACGCCCTGGCGCGCGCGGACGCGCACGTCGCGTCCCTCACGTGAAACGATCGCGCCGGTCACCGCGCCGTTCTCGACCGTCAGCTCGTGCACCGGCGCGGACAGCCACATCGGGATCTTGAGGTCGAGCGCGGATTTCGCCAGCCGTCCGGCGAGCGCGTTGCCGTTGGTCAGCGTCATGCCGCGGCCGTAGCGCAGCACGTCCATGAGATGCCGCGACAGGCGCTTGGCGACATAAGCGGCCGAGGTCAGCGACTTCGTCACCCGCATGAAGTGGATGATCTCCTTGCCGGAGCCCAGCATCATGCCGAACACGGTGAGCTCGGGCAGCGGCATGCCGAGCGTCTTGACGAGGTCGCCGAGCTCGCGACCGTCAAACGGGCGCGTCACCATGGAGCGGCCGCCCTGCGCGCCGCCGGGTGCCTCGGCGTGATAATCCGGAAACACCAGCGGCATGTCGAAGCGCAGCGCGGTCTTGGTGGTGAAGAAATCCACCGCCTCGGGGCCGGCGCTCAGGAAGGCATCGACGCGTGCGGCGTCATAATTGTTGCCGGCCTCGTGCCGCAGATAAGTGCGGGCCTGCTCCGGCGTTTCCTCGATGCCGTACGCCTTCGCCAGCGAGGTACCGGGAATCCAGAGCCAACCACCGGAGCGGGCGGTGGTGCCGCCGAAGCGCGGCTCCTTCTCCACGATCAAGACGTCGAGCCCACGATGGCGCGCGGTGATCGCGGCCGACATGCCGGAGCAACCCGATCCGGCAACGAGCACATCGCACTCGTAAGTTTCAGCGCCGCTATGCTCGTTGCCGGTCATGTCTCACCTCATTTCTTCAGGAGCGGGCATTTGGATTCGGAGACCGGGCGGAAGGCGTCCTCGCCCTTCACGGTCTTGACGATCTCCAGATAGTCCCACGGCTCCTTGGACTGCTCGGGCTTCTTCACCTTGGCGAGATACATGTCGCGGATGACGCGGCCGTCCTCGCGCAGTTTGCCGCCATGGACGAAGATATCCTCGATCGGCAGCTCGCGCATCTTGGCCATCACCTTGGCGGAATCGTCGGTGCCGGCCGCCTTGATCGCCTTCAGGTAATGCAGCACCGAGCCGTAGACGCCGGTCTGGATCATGGTCGGCATCACCTTGGTCCGTTCGTAGAATTTCTTCGACCAGGCGCGGGTCGCCTCGTCCATGGCCCAGTAGGACGCCGTAGTCATGTAGGTGCCCTGCGCCGCCTTGAGGCCGATCGCGTGCACGTCGGTGTCGAACATCAGGAGGCCGACCAGCTTCTGGCCGCCCTGGACGAGGCCGAACTCGCCGGACTGCTTGATGGCGTTGTCGGTGTCCTGGCCGGCATTGGCGAAAGCGACCACGTCGGATTTCGAGCTCTGCGCCTGGAGTGCGAAGGAGGAGAAGTCCGCCGTGTTGGTCGGATGCTTGACGCCGCCGAGCACCTTGCCGCCCATCTCGTTGATGAAGCGGGTTGCATCCTTCTCGAGCTGCTGGCCGAAGGCGTAGTCCGCCGTGATGAAGTACCAGGACTTGCCGCCTTCCTTGATCACGGCGGAGGCCGTCACTTTCGACAGCGCGTAGGTGTCGTAGGTGAAGTGCACGGTGTTCGGGCTGCACAGCTCGTCGGTCAGCGAGCTCGCACCGGGGCCGGAGAGCAGGGCGACCTTGCCCCGCTCACGCACCATGTTGTGCACGGCGATCGCAATGCCGGAGTTGGGGATATCGACCACGGCGTCGACTTTGCCGTTGTCGAACCAGCCGCGCACGATCTGCACGCCGACGTCGGTCTTCATCTGGTGGTCGGCGCTGATGATCTCGATCGGCTTGCCGAGTACGGTCGGCCCGAATTCCTCCACTGCCATCTTGGCGGCCTCGACCGAGCCCGGCCCGCTATTGTCGCGACCCCAGCTCGACAGGTCCGTCAGCACGCCGATCCGGACCACGTCGTCGGAGACTTGCGCGGTGGCCGCCGTGGTCATGGCACTCGAAGTCATGGCCGCGATCATGGCACAGGCGAGACGCCCCATCATGGTTGTTTCCTCTCTTTTTGGCCGCTTCGGCGCGGCTGGCTTGCTGTGGAGGTAAATTAGATAATAGCGAATGAGTTTGTCAATTGCGAATAATGGCAGTCGCGAGGGTTCCGCCTTCGACGCGACCACGTCGTGGCGATGGACACGCAGCCGCCTCAACCCCGTCATTGCGAGGAGCCCTTGCGACGAAGCAATCCAGATCGTTTTCGCGGCTGAAGTCTGGATTGCTTCGCTGCGCTCGCAATGACGATCGTGGAGGCAGCGCGCAAAGTCCCGCGCCGTTATCCTGTGAGAGACAACGCCTCCACATTGCGGCCGTCATAACGATTAGCCATGATGCTCCACGGAATCTGTGGGCAGGGCATGACAGCAGCAATTGGGTTCTCCGCTGCGGCGGAGAAATCGAAGACGGCGCATGTGGTGTGGGCGAGCGCGCTCGGCACCGCGATCGAATGGTACGATTTCCTGATCTACGGCACGGCGGCGGCGCTGGTCTTCAACAGGCTGTTCTTCCCGAGCTTCGATCCCTTCGTCGGCACGCTCGTGGCATTCTCGACCTATGCGGTCGGCTTCGTGGCGCGGCCGATCGGCGGGGCCATCATCGGGCATTACGGCGACCGGCTCGGCCGCAAGACCATGCTGGTCGCGACCATGATCGCAATGGGCCTCGGCACCTTCCTGATCGGCTGCCTGCCGACCTATGATCAGATCGGCATCTGGGCGCCGATCCTGCTCGTCTGCCTGCGCTTCGTTCAGGGCATCGGGCTCGGCGGCGAATGGAGCGGCGCGGTGGTGATGGTGATCGAGCATGCCGGCCGCCGACGCGGCTTCTACGGCAGCCTGGTGCAGATCGGCTTTCCCGTCGGCGTTGCCGCCTCCACCGGCATCTTCGCGCTGATGACGAAGCTGCCCGAGGCGGACTTCCTCAGCTGGGGCTGGCGCGTGCCGTTCCTGATCAGCATCCTGCTCGTCGGCGTCGGCTTCATCGTGCGGCTCAAGCTCGCGGAG
Source organism: Bradyrhizobium sp. in8p8 (assembly GCF_000426845.1). GTDB lineage: Bacteria > Pseudomonadota > Alphaproteobacteria > Rhizobiales > Xanthobacteraceae > Bradyrhizobium > Bradyrhizobium japonicum_C. The sequence continues at coordinate 64,746 of NZ_AUGD01000005.1, forward strand.
ACGCCGCACTTCAAGGAAGTGGTCGAGCGCAAGGAGGTGCTGGCGCAGCCGGTACTCGAGGTGCTGCGCCGCGACTGGCGCAGCTTTCTGCTGGCCGTCGGCATCACGGTGTCGGAGGTCGGACTCGCCTATCTCCTCACCGTCTTCACCGTGGTCTACGCCACGACGAAGCTCGGCCTGCCCCGGCAGGTGATCCTGGATGCCGTGGTCTATGCCGCCGTCGTGGAATTCGCGACGCTGCCGCTTGCCGGCTGGCTGTCCGATATCTTCGGCCGCAAGGCGCTGTATCTGGCCGGCGGCGTGTTCTCGGTGGCGCTGGCCTTCCCGCTGTTCTGGTTCCTCGACACCGGGGAGCCGGCGCTGATCACGCTCGCGCTCGTCGTCACGATGACCCTGACCCATGCGCTGCTGTTCGGGCCGAAGGCCGCCTTCATGCCGGAACTGTTCCGCACAAAGGTGCGCTACAGCGGCGCCTCGCTCGGCGCCAACGTCGCAGCAGCGCTCAGCGGCGGCTTCTCGCCGCTGATTGCGGCCGGGCTGCTCGCCTGGGCCGGCTCCTATTGGGCGGTGTCCGTCTACATCATCGCCCTGTCGGTCGTCACGATCATCGCAACGCTGCTGGCGCCGGAGACGGCACGGGACGCGCTGAGATCCTGAGGGTCAGCGCGGCCAGCGGGCTGCCCGGCGGCCCAAAAAAATTTTTGGGCGGCCCCTTGAAACCGGTTTCCGGTTTTCTAAGTCGTTTTTCGCCGCGAGAGCGGTGTGCCGGATGCCATGAGGGTTCGGCACGGGCGCCGGGCTGGTCTTTTCGGACCCGTCTGAATTCCCGCCTTGCGCTCCTTCGTATCCATCTTGCTCTTAGGAGGACTTGGTTATGAGGACCAGTTTTGATTTCGCCCCCCTGTGGCGCTCCACCATCGGCTTCGATCACCTGGCCGACCTCGTCGACAGCACGCTGCGCCAGGCGACCGAGGACAATTATCCCCCCTACAACATCGAGCGCTCCGGCGAAGACCATTACCGGATCAGCCTTGCCGTGGCGGGGTTCGGCGTCAACGATATCACCGTGACGGCGGAGCAGAATGCGCTCACCATCGAGGGCCGGAAGCCCGAGACCGCCGCGCGCGAATACCTGTACCAGGGCATCGCCGCGCGTCCGTTCCGGCGCGTGTTCAACCTTGCCGACTACGTCCAGGTCAAGCAGGCCTCGTTCCAGGACGGGCTGCTGATCATCGACCTCGTCCGCGAGGTTCCGGAAGCCATGAAGCCGCGCCGGATTCCGATTGCGGGCGGCGCTTCTGCGGCATCGCAGATCGAGCAGAAGAAAGCAGCCTAACGCTCGATCGATCGAATGGCGGAACGCGGCGCGCGGAGGCGCGGGCCGCGCTCCCGGTGCATGAAGGAGACAACCATGGCTTTTCGTGATCTCATTCCCTGGTCGAGGAACCAGGAGCTCGCGCCGGCGCGCGACAATTTCGATCCGTTCCTGACGCTTCACCGCGAGATGAACCGTCTGTTCGACGACGTCTTCCGCGGCTTCGGCGGGACCGGCCTGTCGCCGCTGATGGAGGGCCGGTTCGGCTGGCCGAAGGTCGAGCTCAGCGAGACCGACAAGACGCTGACCGTCTCGGCCGAGCTTCCAGGCCTCACCGAGAAGGACGTCCAGGTCGAGATGGCCAGCGGCGTCCTGACCATCCGCGGCGAGAAGAAGGCGGAGCGCAACGGTGAAGGCAGGTACTTCACCGAGCGCTATTACGGTGCCTTCGAGCGGCAGATCCCGCTGGAGGGCGTCGAGGAGGACAAGGCCGAGGCGTCGTTCAAGAATGGCGTCCTGACCGTATCGCTGCCGAAATCGGAGAAGGCGCGCGAGGGCGTCAAGCGCATCGCGATCAACAGGCATTAATGTCAAGCGGGACGGGGGCGATTGGCGCCGCCGTCCCGCCGTCAACAACCCCGTCCCTTTGGAAAGGAGCTTGAGGGAGGCACGACCGATGACCAACGTGAATACCAATCCCGGCACTCTCAACCCGCTGTTTCATCCCGCCGCCCATTACGACTCGCCGGCCGAGGTCCTCAATGCGAAGGATCTCTCCGCGCCGGAGAAGCGGATCATCCTGTCGTCATGGGCGTCCGACATGTACGCCGTCGAATCCTGTCCTGCCTTGCGAGAAATTCCCGGTATGAGCCACGCGGTTCGACTGGTCGATATTCTGGCCGCCCTGCGCAAGCTGGACGGCGACAACGACAACGACGACCCGCCGCGCGGCGGCGGCGTGCCGATGCGGCTGCGGCGGCCTTGGGCCGCCGCAGAGAGGCGGGCTGCATGATGGTCACGCCGACCGTTCTCGGCCTCGTGCTGCTCGGCCAGGCCTCGGCGGCCTGGGCCGTTCCGTTCCTGGCCCTGCAGGGCTGGGTCGTCGCACCGCGCGGCGAGGGCTGAAGCCAGGACGATCTCGCATATCCACACAACACAAAGCGGCAGGGTGACGATGATGAATGCTGTGCGTCTGCTGTTCCTGGCCTTGCTGGTGCTGACGCTCACGGCGTCGCAGCCTGCCGCCGGCCAGATTCCGGAGATGAAGACCGGCGGCCCGGTGCCGACGCTGGCGCCTCTGGTGCGCCACGTGACGCCGGCCGTCGTCAACATCTCCATGCATGGCCGCGTGCGCGAGGACAATCCGCTCTATCGCGATCCGCTGTTCCGCGAATTCTTCGACGTTCCCCGACAGATCGAGAAGGAGGTCAATGCGACCGGCTCAGGGGTCATCGTCGATGCCCAGCGCGGCTACGTGCTGACCAACAATCACGTCGTCGAAGGCACCTCCGCGGTCCAGATCACGACCAAGGACGGCCGGCAGTTTTCAGCCAAGGTGATCGGCCGCGATCCGCCCACCGACGTCGCGGTGCTCCAGGTCCAGAACCCGGTCGGGCTCAAGGCGCTTCCCTTCGGCGACAGCGACGGACTCGAGGTCGGCGACTTCGTGCTTGCGATCGGCAACCCCTTCGGCCTCGGCCAGACCGTGACATCGGGGCTCGTCAGCGCGCTGGGCCGCACCGGCCTCGGCAAGCAGGGCTATGAGGATTTCATTCAGACCGACGCCGCGATCAATCCCGGCAATTCCGGCGGCGCGCTGGTGAGCCTGCGCGGCGAACTCGTCGGCATCAACTCGGCAATCATCTCGCCTGCCGGCGGCAACGTCGGCATCGGCTTTGCCATTCCGGTCAACATGGCGCGCAAGGTGATGGAGCAGATCATCGCCAATGGGCGCGTCGAGCGCGGCCGCATCGGCATCTCGCTGAAGGACCTGCATCCGTCGGTCAACAAGGGATTGAATCAAGGCGCCGTCATTGCCGAGATTGCTGCGGGTTCGCCCGCGGAGAAGGCCGGCTTGCGCAAGGGCGATGTCGTCACCGGAGCCGACGACCGCCCCATCCGCACCGCCGCCCAGCTCCGTAACACGATCGGCCTTGCGCGGATCGGGGAGGATGTGAAGCTCACCCTGTTGCGCAACGGCGCCCCATTCACCGCCAGTGTGAGAGTCGCGCCCGCGGTCCAACCGAGCAGCGCGCTCGCAGGCCCCAATCGCCTCCTCCGCTGAATCGATGCTCTGCGGAGGGACCGCAGGCGCGAGCGGCTGGCTCGTCCCTGCGATCGTCATGGCCGCTTCACTCAGGCCGCGCGGTGATCGAGCTCCCCCTGCAGGCTCCGGATCAGCCGACGCTCACGCTCAATGCGCTGAAGATAAAGTTCGCGCTCATGTTCGGTCTTCGCGCTTGCAAGCAGGAGCTCGTAATGGCCGATCACCTTCTCGCTGCCTCGAATGAGCAGGTCTCGCCGGCTGTTCATTGTGCCACCCTCATCGCATCAGCCTGCGCTGCGGAGGCGTGGAAGCCGACAGGGAAGGTCGTGGCGGCCAAGGCATCGAGCGCCGAGCGTTCTTCTGCGAGACGTCTTTCGATGAAATGGCGCTCCAGCTCAGTCAGCCTGGTCTTCAGCAGCCGCCGGTAGCGGTGGATGTTGTTGCGGTGGGCGCGGATGCGGGCCAGATTCTCATCGAGCATCATCGTCTCTCCAGACGGTCGCGTTGAGTCCTTTGATTTTCGAGGATGAGAAAGTCTCTTCTCGGTGGAAAAAATAGGCAGCGGGTCATCAGTGTCAAGACGTTCAGAGTGACGCTTGTCCTTGTCGCTGGCTGCTGAAGATCGATGATCAGCCAGACCGAAGTGTTCAGCGAACGGCTGGGTTCCGCCGGCGATTGCCATTTGTCGGCCGGCAAGCGAACCTCATGCGGCCATATTTGAGCAGGAGTGATTTCCCGTGAGGGAGGCGCTCCGATGACCAAAGCTCTGATCACTGCCGTTGCAATGCTAGCCTGCGTGCCCGCGAGCGCACTTGCGCAGGAGCGCGCCGGCGATGCGGCGCTCGGCGCCGTATCCGGTGCGGTCGTGCTGGGCCCGGTCGGTGCGGTCGCCGGGGCTTTGATTGGCTACACGGCCGGACCTTCGATCGCCCGCTCCTGGGGGATCAGAGGTTCGCACTCGGCAAGGCATCGGCAGCCGCCGCGCCGTGCGGTCGTGAGGGGCGGTGCACCCCGCACGCGCGAGGCGATGGCCGCCAATGGCCAGATGAGAGCTGCCGGCAATCCGGCGGCGCCGGTTCAGGCCGCGCCTAGCGTGTCGGCGCAACCGTCGGCACCGCCTGTTCAGGCATTCGACTGACGCCGCAGGCATTGAGCCGCCGCGCAGCCGATCGGCTCGGCGGGGCTCGTGTCTTCTTATCTACGGCTGGCCGAGGATCTTCTTCGCGGCCCGAAGGTGCGGCTTGTCGATCATCTGGCCGTCGAGCCGCAGCGTGCCGGAATTGGGATTGCTCGCGAAGGCCGCGATCACCTTCTCCGCCCAGGTGCGCTCCGCGTCGGTCGGCTCGAACGCCGCGTTGACGATGTCGACATGCTTGGGATGGATCAGCGCCTTGGCCGAAAAGCCGTCGCGCCGTGCGGCGCGCGTTTCCTGCTCGAGGCCGGCGAGGTTGTCGATGTCGGTGTACACAGTGTCGATCGGGGCGACCTCGGCCGCGGCCGCGGCCATCAGGCAGAGATCACGCGCCAGGCGATAGGGGCTGTGGAAGACGCCGCCGGAGGCTTTCTCGGTGGCGCCGAGCGAGGCCGAAAGATCCTCAGCGCCCCACATCAGCCCGGCGAGGCGAGGGGAGCAGCCCTTGTAGCTGCCGAGCCCGAAGATCGAGCCGGCGGTTTCGGTCGCGACGCAGACGATGCGGGTCGCGCCGACCTCGGTGCCGGAGGCGGACTCCAGGGCCTCGAGCCAGGTCGCGACCCGCCGCACGTCGTCGCCACCTTGCGATTTCGGCAGCACGATGCCGTCAGGCCTGCCCGGCATCACCGCGGCGAGATCGGCCAGCGTCATGCCGGTGTCGAGCGCATTGACGCGAACATAGAGTTGGTGCGGGCCGCGATTGCCTTTCAGCATGGCAAGCGTCAGCGAACGCGCCTCCGGCTTCTTCTCGGTGACGACGGAGTCCTCGAGATCGATGATCAGCGCGTCGGCCTTGCCTTCGCTCGCCTTCTCGAACTTGCGCGGGGAATCGCCCGGAACGAACAGCATCGAACGCATCAGACCGGCCTCTTGTGCATCATCGCCATGCGGCGGCATTTGCCGACGATCTCGTCGCTTTGATTGTACGCGTGGTGCTCGAACTCGACGATGCCGGCCATTGGCCGCGACCTGGATTCCCGCACCGACAGCACCTTCGTCGTAGCCCGCAACGTGTCGCCATGGAAGACCGGCTTCGGAAACGTGACGTCGGTCATGCCGAGATTGGCGACGGTGGTGCCCAGGGTCGTATCATAGACCGTCATGCCGATCATGATGCCGAGGGTGTAAAGGCTGTTGAAAATGCGCTGGCCGAACTCGGTCTTCTCGGCGAAATGCGCGTCGATGTGCAGCGGTTGCGGGTTGAGCGTCAGCAGGCTGAACATGGTGTTGTCCATCTCCGTGACGGTCCGGGTCAGCGGATGCCTGAACTCCTGGCCCACGGAAAAGTCCTCGAAATAAAGCCCGGCCATCGCGGTTTCCTCCCTGCGAAATAAAGGCGCGCTCTTGCCGTCGCGCCGCATGACCCTATGCATGGTAGACACACTTCCCAGGGAAATTCACGTATCTGTGCGCAGTTTTTCGAGCTAAGAACGCGGGCGAAGCAAGGCCGGGCGCAGCAAGCGGCACGCCCTGGTGTGGGGAACGCGAAGAGACGGGAGATAGCGCGGTCGCGGCTCCCGAGGAGGAGATCAAGGCCATGGATTTCGCGCTCACCGATCAGCAGGAAGCCATTCGCGACGCCATCGCCAAGATCTGCGAAGGCTTTCCCGATGCCTACTGGCTGAAGAAGGATCACGACGGCGGTTTCCCGCACGACTTCCACAAGGCGCTGGCTGACGCCGGCTGGCTCGGCATCTGCGTGCCGGAGGAATATGGCGGCTCGGGTCTCGGCATTACGGAAGCCGCGATCATGATGCGCACCATCGCGGAGTCCGGTGCCGGCATGTCCGGCGCCTCCGCGGTGCACATCAACGTGTTCGGGCTCAATCCGGTGGTCGTGTTCGGCTCCGAGGAGCAGCGCAGGCGCATGCTGCCGCCGATGGTCGAGGGCCGCGAAAAGGCGTGCTTTGCGGTGACCGAGCCCAACACCGGCCTGAACACAACGCAGCTCAAGACGCGCGCGGTCGCCAAGAACGACCGCTACATCGTCAACGGCCAGAAGGTCTGGATCTCGACGGCGCAGGTCGCGCACAAGATCCTGCTGCTGGCGCGCACCACGCCGCTGGAAGAGGTGCGCTCGCCGACCCACGGCCTCAGCCTGTTCTACACCGATTTCGACCGCAACAGGATCAAGGTCCACGAGATCGAGAAGATGGGCCGCAAGATCGTCGATTCCAACGAGCTGTTCTTCGAGGATTTCGAGATCCCGATGGAGGATCGGATCGGCGAGGAGGGCAAGGGCTTCGAGTACATCCTCGAAGGCATGAACCCCGAGCGCATCCTGATCGCCGCGGAGGCGGTCGGTCTCGGCAAGCTCGCGCTGTCGCGCGCGACCGAATACGCGAAGACTCGCGTCGTGTTCAATCGTCCGATCGGCAAGAACCAGGGCATCCAGCATCCGCTCGCGGTCAACTGGATCGAGCTGGAGGCCGCCTGGCTGATGGTGATGTCGGCGGCCTGGCAATACGACAAGGGCATGCCGTGCGGCGCTGCCGCCAATGCCGCGAAATATCTGGCTGGCGAAGCCGGCTTCTCCGCCTGCGAGCAGGCGGTGATGACCCATGGCGGATTCGGCTACGCCAAGGAGTTTCACGTCGAGCGCTATTTGCGTGAGGTCATGATCCCGCGCATCGCGCCGGTCAGCCCGCAGCTCGCGCTCAGCTTCATCGCGGAAAAGGTGCTGGGGCTCGCCAAGTCGTACTGAACGAGTCTTGTGGCGCAATCCGAATGTGGCGCCTATTCGGCGGCGATCCGCTCCATCGCCATGGCACGGAGCCTGGCGCGCTGGATCTTGACTCCGTTGGCGCTGTCCGTGACAGGAAAGGCGTCCACGACATAGATGCGTGCCGGGACCTTGTAGCCGGCGAGCCGCTCGCGCAGGTGCGCGACCAGCATCTCCTGCATTGGCGGCTCCTTCGCCGGGATCACGAACGCAACGCAGCGCGCCTGCCCTTTGAGATCGACTGCGACGATCTGGGCGTCGGCGACCCCGGCACAGGATTTGAGTTCGTCCTCGATTTCGCCGGGCGCGACGAGGAAGCCGCCGAGCCGCATCGCATCACCGGCGCGCGTCTCGTAGACGAACGAGCCATCGCCGCGCAGGTGGCCGATATCGCCGGTGCGGAAGAACCCGTCGGCGGTGATCGCCTCGCGCGTTGCTTCGGGGTTGTTGAAATAGCCGAGGAAGCGTGACGGCGCGCTGATTTCGATTTCGCCGGAGACGCCGCTGGCCGCAAGCTCGCCGGTGTCCGTGTCGCGCACGCGCACCTTCGCATCCGGCGACATCGGCCAGCCGCCACCCTCGATGCGATCCGCGAACGCATCGCTAGCGCGGGCGATGGAGAACAGCGCCTGTACCTCGCTCGAACCGTACAGGCCGTGAAGCGGCAAGCCGCGGGCTTCAGCTTCTGCCGCCAGTTCGCGCCAGCCGGGCTGGAACGCGGCAAAACCGCAGAGCTCGAGATGTGGAAATGGGCGTGGCGCATCGGTGTGCGCAAGGATGCGTCGAAACATCTCGTCGGAGCCGAAGGAATGCGTGATCCTGTGCTCGCGGAGAATCGCCAGGGCCGGCGCCGCCTCGAAGGCGTCGAGCGCGTGGACGGTCGCACCGGCTGCGACGAAGCCGAGCAGGCTCGTCATGCCGAATGTGCCGCAGAACGGCAGCATGGCCAGCAGCGAATGGCGCTGCGGATTGAGCTGGAGTGCGCGGGCGACGGAGACGGCGTGGGTCGCCAGCGTGCGCTGCGAATGCGCGACGAGCTTCGGCCCCTTGGTCGTGCCCGACGTCGTGTAGAGCAGCACGGGCAGGTCGATGTCGTCCTGAGCCGGCGGGGCTGGTGGATAAGGCCGGTCAAAGGCATCGAAACGCACGCAGGGCCAGTGCGCCGGGATCGCATCCGCACCAACCACAGCCAGCTTTTGCAGCGCCGGCACCTCGTTCTTGGCGATGCCGGCGAGAATGGCGGCAAAGTCGATCGAGCGGAAATTGGCCTCGACCACCATCAGCCTGGCGCCGGACAGCTTGAGCAGATGCGCGACCTCCGCGCTGCGGTAGCGCGTATTGACGGCCGCGACGATGGCCCCGAGCCGTGCCGCGGCGAACAGCAGCGCCAGCCATTCGGCCCGGTTAACCAGCCAGACCGCCACGACGTCGCCCTTGCCGATGCCTTGCGCCGCAAGCCAGGCGGCGGTCTGTTCGACCTTGGCCGAGAACTCCGCGCGCGAGACGGCTGTAGCATCGAATACGAAGGCAGGATCGGCGGCGGTCTCGATCCGGATCAGCGATTGCAGTGAAAAGTCGTTGGCGCTCATGCCACCGAACTAACCCGATCGCGCAAACCTGTCTACTTGGTGCCGAACATCCGGTCACCGGCATCGCCCAGGCCCGGCACGATGTAGCCGTGGTCGTTGAGCCGTTCGTCGACCGCGGCGGTCCAGATCGGCACGTCGGGATGCTCGCTCTGGAATTGGGCGATGCCTTCAGGGGCGGCGAGCAGGCAGACGAAGCGGATGTCGCGGGCGCCGCGCGCCTTGAGCAGGGACGCGCCGGCGCAGGCCGAGTTGCCGGTCGCCAGCATCGGGTCCATCAGGATGACGGTGCGGTCGGACAGGTCCTGCGGGGCCTTGAAGTAATATTCCACGGCCTGCAACGTCTCGGGGTCGCGGTAGAGCCCGATATGGGCGACGCGCGCCGACGGCATCAAGGCGAGCATGCCATCGAGGAAGCCGACGCCCGCGCGCAGGATCGGCGCCAGCGTGAGTTTCTTGCCGGCGATCTTGGGTGCCTGCATCGGCGCGATCGGCGTCTCGATGTCCACCAGCTCCAGCGGCAGGTCGCGCGTCACCTCGTAGCCGAGCAGCATCCCGATCTCGTTCAGGATCTCGCGAAAGCTCTTGGTCGAGCGGTCCTTCTCCCGCATCAGGGAGAGCTTGTGCTGGACCAGGGGATGGTTGACGACGTTGACGCTGCCAGTGCTCATGAAAGCGATCTACACGGTTCCGTGAAACTGCGCCAGATCGCTCCACCTGCCTTTATGAGATTCCTATAACTTCGCCCCAGCGATCTTCTCGAAAACCTATGCCAGTGGTGGCACCTCAGCAGGGTCAAGAGCGCCGGCTGGTGTCGTGGAAGTACACCCTTGATCCGTGCGCTCACCGGAATCCCGGGAAAGCGGTCGCCCCGACCATGAGGGCGCAACGAGGAGTATCGCCATGATGGACTTTCTGATGCTGGTGCTCGCCGTCACCTTCTTCGCCCTCGCGATCGGCTACACCTACGCCTGCGAACGGTTGTGACGGAGCGGGACCATGATCTTCGATTATGCGCTCGCCGGCGCCGTCTCGTTCGGCCTCCTGATCTATCTCACCTACGCGTTGCTGCGGCCCGAGCGGTTCTGAGGCCGTGCTGCTGATCGTCGAATTGCTGCTGGCCGACGCCGCGCTCGTCGCGGGCCTGCTTGCGCTGCTCCTGCCGCTCTTGCGCCGGACCCGAAGCCTGAAGGGTTAATGCCATGACTGTCATCGGTTGGCTCCAGATCATTCTTTACTGTGCGATCGTCGTCGCGCTGACCAAGCCGCTCGGCTGGTACATGACGCGAGTGTTCAACGGCGAGCACACGTTCCTGTCGCCCGCCCTGCGCCCGATCGAGGTGGGCATCTATTGGATCGCCGGGGTCGACGAGAAGCGGGAGCAGCACTGGCTGACCTACACGGTCGCCATGCTGTTGTTTCATGTCGGCGGCTTCCTCGTCATCTACGGCCTGATGCGGCTCCAGGCCATGTTGCCCTTCAATCCGGCCGGGCAGTCCGCGGTCGCCGAAGATCTCTCGTTCAACACCGCGGTCTCCTTCATCACCAACACCAACTGGCAGAACTACGGCGGCGAGAGCACGCTTTCCTATCTGACCCAGATGCTCGGCCTGACACATCAGAACTTCCTGTCGGCGGCAACCGGGATTGTTCTGGCGATTGCGCTGATCCGCGGCTTCTCGCGTGCGTCGATCCGCACCGTGGGCAATTTCTGGGTCGATGTGACCCGCTGCACGCTCTATGTTCTGCTGCCCATCTGCGTCGTGCTCACGCTCTTCCTGGTCTGGCAGGGCATACCGCAGACGCTTGGGCCTTACGTCCAGGCTACCACCCTCGAAGGCGCCAAGCAGACCATCGCGGTCGGCCCGGTCGCCTCGCAGGTCGCCATCAAGATGTTAGGCACCAACGGCGGCGGATTCTTCAACGCGAACGCGTCGCACCCCTTCGAAAACTCGACCGCGCTGTCCAACTTCGTGCAGATGCTGTCGATCTTCGTGCTCGGCGCCGCGCTGACCAACGTATTCGGCCGGATGGTCGGCAACCAGCGCCAGGGCTGGGCGATCCTGGCGGTGATGGGCGTGCTGTTCGTTGCCGGCGTCGCCGCCTGCTATTGGGCGGAGGCCAACGGCACCTCGACCCTGCATGCCCTGGGCCTGACCGGTGGAAACATGGAAGGCAAGGAGGTTCGCTTCGGCATCGTCGCGTCCTCGCTGTTCGCGGTGATCACCACGGCCGCGTCCTGCGGTGCCGTCAACGCCATGCATGACAGCTTCACGGCGCTCGGGGGCATGATCCCGCTGATCAACATGCAGCTCGGAGAGATCATCGTCGGCGGCGTCGGCGCCGGCATGTACGGCATGCTGCTGTTCGTCATCCTCGCCATCTTCGTCGCGGGCCTGATGGTCGGACGCACCCCGGAATATGTCGGCAAGAAAATCGAGGCGCATGAGGTCAAGATGGCGATGCTCGCCATTCTCGTCCTGCCCTTGATGATTCTCGGTTGGACCGCCATCGGCGTGGTCTATCCGGCGGCAGTCGCCTCCATGGCGAACACCGGACCGCACGGCTTCACCGAAGTGCTGTACGCCTTCAGCTCGGGGACGGGCAACAACGGCTCGGCCTTCGCGGGCCTCACCGGCAACACCTTCTTCTACAATCTCACGCTCGCCAGCGCGATGTTCGTCGGCCGCTTCTTCATGATCGTTCCGGCCATGGCGATCGCAGGTTCGCTCGGGGCCAAGAAGTCGATCCCGCCCTCGATGGGCACGTTCCCGACCACCGGCGGCCTGTTCATCGGCCTCGTGACCGGCCTCATCCTGATCATGGGCGGCCTGACCTTCTTCCCGGCGCTCGCGCTCGGTCCCATCGTCGAGCATCTTGCGATGACCGCCGGCAACGTCTTCTGATGTCTGGAGGACCTCCATGAATATGGCAAAACTGCAAAAGCGCGCGCCGATGTCGGCAATGCTCGATCCCGGGATCGTGATGCCCGCGGTCAAGGCGTCCTTCACCAAGCTCGATCCGCGCTGGATGGTGAAGAACCCGGTCATGTTCGTGGTCGAGGTCGTGGCCGCGCTCACCACGGTGATCTTCCTGCGCGATGTCGCTACGGGCGGCGCGGGCCTCGGCTTCACCTTCCAGATCATCCTGTGGCTCTGGTTCACGGTGCTGTTCGCCAATTTCGCCGAAGCGGTGGCGGAAGGCCGCGGCAAGGCGCAGGCCGAGACGCTGCGCAAGACCCGCACCGAAAGCCAGGCCAAGCTCCTGAGCGGTGCAGGCCGAGACTACGAGCTGGTTTCAGGCACCAGTCTGAAGGTCGGCGACGTGGTGCTGGTCGAGGCCGGCGATACAATCCCTTCCGACGGCGAAGTGATCGAGGGTGTCGCCTCCGTCAACGAGGCCGCCATTACCGGTGAGTCCGCGCCCGTGATCCGCGAGTCCGGCGGCGACCGTTCGGCGGTGACAGGCGGCACCCAGGTCCTGTCCGACTGGATCCGAGTGCGCATTACCGCCGCGCAGGGCTCGACCTTCATCGACCGCATGATCAAACTGGTCGAGGGGGCAGAACGCCAGAAGACGCCGAACGAGATCGCGCTCAACATCCTGCTGGCCGGCCTCACCATCGTCTTCGTGTTCGCGACGGTGACGATCCCGAGCTATGCCGCCTATGCGGGCGGCTCGATCTCGGTCATCGTGCTGGTGGCGCTGTTCGTGACGCTGATACCGACCACCATCGGCGCGCTGTTGTCCGCGATCGGCATCGCCGGCATGGACCGCCTGGTGCGCTTCAACGTGCTGGCGATGTCCGGCCGCGCGGTCGAAGCCGCCGGCGATGTCGACACGCTGCTGCTCGACAAGACCGGCACCATCACGCTCGGCAACCGGCAGGCCACAGCGTTCCGTCCCGTCCGTGGCGTCACCGAGCAGGAGATGGCGGACGCCGCCCAGCTCGCTTCGCTCGCCGACGAGACGCCGGAAGGCCGCTCCATCGTCGTACTGGCCAAGGAGAAATACGGCATCCGCGGCCGCGACATGACCGAGCTGGGCGCGAACTTCGTGCCGTTCACGGCGCAGACCCGCATGAGCGGCGTCGACGCTGCCGGCTCATCAGTGCGCAAGGGCGCCATCGATGCCATCCTCAACTATGTCGGCGGCGGCGCCCCGACCGCGGTCGCGTCGGGCAACACGGCGCGGGTGGTGCAGCCTGCCGCGCTCTCCGAGCTCGGCCGCGAGATCCAGGCCATTGCCGATGACGTGTCGAAGTCCGGCGGCACGCCGCTGGCGGTCGCCAGAGACGGCAGGCTGCTCGGGATCGTCCAGCTCAAGGACATCGTCAAGGGAGGTATTCGCGAGCGCTTCGCGGAGCTGCGCCGCATGGGCATCCGCACCATCATGATCACCGGCGACAATCCGATGACGGCTGCCGCCATCGCCGCGGAAGCCGGCGTCGACGATTTTCTGGCGCAGGCGACTCCCGAGGACAAGCTCAGGCTGATCCGCGACGAGCAGGCCAATGGCAAGCTGGTCGCCATGTGCGGCGACGGCACCAATGACGCGCCGGCGCTCGCCCAGGCCGACGTCGGTGTCGCCATGAATACCGGCACGCAAGCCGCCCGCGAGGCCGGCAACATGGTCGACCTCGACTCCAACCCGACCAAGCTGATCGAGGTGGTCGAGATCGGCAAGCAGCTCCTGATGACCCGGGGTGCGCTGACGACGTTCTCGATCGCCAACGACGTCGCGAAGTATTTTGCGATCATCCCGGCGATGTTCCTGGCGTTCTACCCGCAGCTGAACGTGCTCAACGTCATGAACCTGTCGAGCCCGCAGAGTGCCATCCTGTCGGCGATCATCTTCAATGCGCTCGTTATCGTCGCGCTGATCCCGCTCGCCCTGAAAGGCGTTGCCTATCGTGCGGTCGGAGCCGGTGCGCTGCTCCGCCGTAACCTCTTGATCTATGGGCTTGGCGGCATCGTCATTCCCTTCATCGGTATCAAGGCGATCGACGTTGTCGTGACCGCCTTGCACTTGGCTTGAGTCCGTTGTCTCGAACGAAGCGAAACCGCATCTCTCGGTCGTCATTCCGGGGCGATGCGTAGCATCGAACCCGGAATCTCGAGATTCCGGGTCTGGTCCTTCGGACCATCCCGGAATGACCGGGGTACGAGAATTGGAGACCCAACATGTTCAGAGAAATCCGCCCCGCCATCGTCCTGTTGCTGGCGCTCACTGCCATCACCGGCATCGCCTATCCGATCGCGATGACCGCCATTGCCGGCACGTTGTTTCCCGTACAGGCGCAGGGCAGCCTGATCGAGAAGGACGGCAAGGTGATCGGCTCCGCCCTGATCGGGCAGGAGTTCAGGGACGGAAAATACTTCCATGGCCGCCCCTCGGCGACGCTGGCGCCGGACCCCAATGACTCGGCAAAGACGGTGCCGGCGCCCTACAATGCCGGCAGTTCGGGCGGCTCGAACCTCGGCCCGACCAGCAAGGCGCTGGCCGACCGGCTGAAGCAGGATGTGGACAAGCTCAGGGGCGAGAATCCGAACGCGGCCGTGCCGGTCGACCTGGTGACGACCTCGGCCAGCGGCCTCGATCCGAACATCTCGCCGGACGCGGCGCAATTCCAGGTGCCACGCGTGGCGAAGGCGCGCAATCTGTCTGAGGATCGGGTCAAGCAGTTGGTGAGTGCCAACACCGAAGGCCGTCTGCTCGGCCTGCTCGGCGAACCCAGGGTCAACGTTCTGGCGCTGAATCTCGCGCTCGATCGCATGGCCGCGAAGTAGCAGTCTAGGCTCGCGGCGCGCGCATGATTATATTCGCATAATGGTCCGAGAGCGCCGCGATCCCGAACAACGTCCGTCGCCCGAGGCGCTGCTGGAAGCCGCGCGCCGGGAGGAGGGCGCGAGCGGCAAGCTGAAGATCTTCGTCGGCGCCGCCCCTGGCGTCGGCAAGACTTACGAGATGCTGCAGAGCGCCCATGCCAAGCGAAGGGCCGGCGTCGACGTGGTGATCGGATTTGTCGAGACCCACGGCCGCGCCGAGACCGAGGCGCTGGTGCGCGGCCTGGAAGCGGTGCCGCGCAAGCGGCTGGATTACCGCGGCCAGATCGTCGAGGAGATGGACCTCGACGCCGTGATCGCGCGGCGGCCGCAGATCGCCCTGGTCGACGAGCTCGCCCACACCAACGCCGCGGGCAGCCGCCATCCCAAGCGTTATCTCGATGTCGAGGAGTTGCTGTCGCACGGCATCGACGTCTACACCGCCGTCAACATCCAGCACATCGAGAGCCTGAACGACGTCGTTGCCCAGATCACCCATGTCCGGGTCCGCGAGACGGTACCCGACTCCGTGTTCGACCGTGCCGATGCGATCGAGCTGATCGACCTGACGCCGGACGATCTGATCCAGCGGCTGAAGGAGGGCAAGGTCTATGTGCCCAAGCAGGCCGAGCGGGCGCTGGAGCATTATTTCTCGCCGGGAAATCTCACCGCGCTGCGCGAGCTCGCACTGCGGCGCACCGCCGAACGGGTCGACGAGCAGCTTCTCAACCACATGCAGGCGAATGCAATTGCCGGGCCCTGGGCCGCGGGCGAGCGCATCCTCGTCTGCGTCAGCGAGGATGCACGCGCGGCCGGCCTCGTGCGCTACACGAAGCGGCTGGCGGACCGGCTGCATGCGCCGTTCACCGCGGTGTCGATCGAGACGCGGCGATCCCTGCAATTGTCCGACGAGGAGCGCGACCGGCTGGCCGATACGCTGCGCCTCGCGGAATCGCTCGGTGGCGAAGCGCTGACGATTCCCGCGGTCGGGCGCCGCATCGCCGACGACGTCGTCAGTTTCGCGCAAGGCAACAACGTCACCCAGATCGTGATCGGCAAGTCGAGCCGCTCGCGCTGGTTCGAGATGACTCGCGGCTCCGTGGTGCACGATTTGGTGCGCCGTGCCGGCAACATCACGGTCCATGTCATCGCGGGCGACGAACTGCCGGGCGAAGCGCCGCCCAAGACGGAGGTGCAGACCGCTGCACGATCGGAGCCCTTCGATCCGCTGCCTTACCTGAAGGCGCTCGGCATCGTGCTGATCGGTCTCGGCGCAGCGAAACTGCTCCAGCCGCGCTTCGGCATCGAGAACGTCGACCTCGTGCTGCTGACGGCTGTGGTCACGGTTGCGGTCCGCTACGGGCTGTGGCCTTCGCTGCTTGCGACGGTCGCCGCCTCGCTGTCCTACAATTTCTTTTTCCTGCCGCCGCTCTACACCTTCACGATCACCGACCCGACCAATGTCGCCGCCTTCCTGCTGTTCCTGGGCGTGGCGATAATCGTCTCCAACGTCGCCGCGCGCGTGCGCATCCAGGCCGATACCGCGATCGGCCGGATCCGGATGACCGAGCAGCTCCATGCCTTCAGCCGCAAGCTCGCCGGCACGGCCACGCTCGACGACGTGCTGTGGGCAACCGCCTACCAGATCGCGTTGATGCTGAAGGTCCGCGTGGTCCTGCTGCTGCCGGACGAAGGCCTGCTCACGGTGAAATCAGGCTATCCGCCCGAAGACGAGCTCGATCAGGCCGATCTCGCCGCGGCCAACTGGGCCTGGAGCAACGATCGCCCGGCCGGTCGGGGCTCGGACACGCTGCCGGGCGCAAGACGGCTGTTCCTGCCGATGCGCACCGGGCGCGGCCCGATCGGGGTGACCGGCATCGACGACGACCGCAGCGGCCCGCTGCTGACGCCGGACCAGCGCCGGCTGCTCGATGCGCTGGTCGATCAGGGCGCTCTCGCGATCGAGCGCGTGCTGCTGGTCGAGGACATGGATCGCGTCAAGCGCACCGTGGAATCCGAGCGGCTGCGGTCGGCACTGTTGACCTCGATCTCGCACGACCTGAAGACGCCGCTCGCCTCGGTGCTGGGCGCGGCCTCCACCATGCGCGATCTCGCCGGCGCGCTCTCCGACACCGAGAAGCGCGACCTGCTCGCCACCGTGATCGACGAATCCGAGCGGCTCAACCGTTTCATCGCCAATCTGCTGGACATGACCAAGCTCGAATCCGGCGCAATCGTGCCCAACGCGGCGCTGCACGATCTCAGCGAGATCGTCGGCAGTGCGCTGCGGCGCGCCAGCAAGATTCTCAACCGCCACAAGGTCGAGCTGGCGCTGGCCGCCGATCTGCCGATGCTCCAGCTCGATGCCGTGCTGTTCGAGCAGGTGCTGTTCAATCTGCTCGACAATGCCGCCAAATATTCGCCGCCCGAGACCACGATTTCGATCCGCGGCCGGCGCGACCGCGCCCATGTCGTGCTCGAGATCGCCGACGAGGGAGCCGGCATTCCACCTGACGAACTCGAGAACGTGTTCGACAAGTTCTACCGCGTGCAGAAGGGCGATCACGTCCGCCCCGGCACCGGGCTCGGACTCGCCATCTCCCGCGGCTTCGTCGAGGCGATGGGCGGGACGATCTCCGCGGCCAATCGCTGCGGGAGGAGCGGCGCGGTCCTCACCATTCGCCTGCCCGTTCCGGCAGAAAGCCACGCATTGGATACCGCCGCATGAGCGCTGCTCCGATCAAGGTCCTGGTCATCGACGACGAGCCGCCGATCCGCAAATTGCTGCGGATGGGGCTGACGACGCAAGGATACGAGATCCTCGAGGCGTCGAACGGCAAGGCCGCGCTGGAGAAGCTGGCCGAAGAGCCGGCACTGATCATCCTCGATCTCGGCCTGCCCGACGTTCAGGGACATGAGCTGCTTCGCACCATCCGCACCCGCAACGAAGGCGTACCGATCGTGGTGCTGTCGAGCCGCGGCGACGAAGCCGGCAAGGTCCAGGCGCTCGATCTCGGCGCAGACGACTATCTCACCAAGCCGTTCGGCATGGAGGAGCTGCTGGCGCGCCTGCGCGCTGCGCTGCGCCATCAACTTCAGGTCAAGGGCGAGCGCCCGGTGTTTCGCGCCGGCGATCTGTCGGTCGATCTCGTCCGCCGTATCGTCAAGGTCGGGGATCGCGACGTGAAGCTCTCGCCGAAGGAATACGACCTGTTGCGCGTGCTGGTGCAGCATGCCGGCAAGGTGCTCACCCACCGCTTCCTGCTCAGGGAGCTCTGGGACGAGCTGACGGACGCGCAGTACTTGCGCGTCTATGTCCGCCAGCTGCGCCAGAAGATCGAGGCCGATCCGGAGAGGCCGCAATACGTGCTGACCGAGACGGGGATCGGGTACCGGCTGAAGGCGGGGGATTGAGTCCCGCTGTCATTCCGCGGCGTGGCGCGCGTCAGCGCGAGCCCGGAATCCATTTCTCCGCCCGTCGCGCTCGGCATGGATTCCGGGCTCGACGCTTCGCATCGCCCCGGAATGACGGCGAGCCTGCTGGTCTAACCCGCCTTGCGATGCCGCGCCGTAGACCGGTGCGCCTTCTTCGCAGTTTTCCGGCGCCCGGTCGCCCGGCGTGCATGCGACTTCGCCGCCTTCTTCCCTCCGCCGCGTCCTTTCAGGCTCTGCTTCAGCGCGTCCATCAGGTTGATGACATTGCTCGGTCGCTCCTCGGGCTCCGGCAGCTCGATCGTCTTGCCGCTGGCCTTGCGCTTCACCAGTGCCTTCAGCGCATTCTCGTACTCGTCCTTGAATTTGCTGGGGTCGAAATGCGCCGCCTTGGATTGCAGGATGTGACCGGCCAGTTCGACCATGTCCTTGGTTATCTTCGGGCTCTTGATGTCATCGAAGAACTGGTCCTCGTCGCGCAGCTCGTAAGGGAAGCGCAGCGTGGTGCCGAGCAGGCCCTTGCCGCGCGGCTCGATCGCCATGACGTGCTCGCGGTTGGTCAACACGATCTTCGCAAGCGCCACGCGATCCTGGTCTTTCATGGCGTCGCGGATGACGGCGAAGGCATCGACCGCGGCCTTGCCGTCGGGAGCGATGTAGTAGGGATGGTTGAGGAAGCGCTGATCGACCTCCTCGCTCGGCACAAAGCTCTCGATGTCGATGGTGTGATTGCTCTCGATCTGGACCGCCTCGAGTTCTTCCGGCTCGATCTCGACATACTTGCCCTTGCGGAGCTCGTAGCCGCGGCCCTTCTGGTCGCTCTCGACGATGTCGCCGGTCTCGGAATCGATCATCTGCTGCTTGAGCCGGTTGCCCGTCTCGCGGTTGATCAGGTGAAACCGCGTCTTCTCCGCCGCCGTGGTCGCGGGATAGAGCACGACGGGGCAGCTGACCAGCGACAGCTTCAACGTTCCCTTCCAATAGGCGCGCGGGGCCATTCCATTCTCCAGCGTTTTCAAGGCGTTTTGGAACCCCAACCGTCCCACAGGGTTTTGGTTCCGGGCGGGAGTCTGGCCATGATAGGCTTGAACCCCGAAAGAGAAGCGGGACAGGTCGTGCTGCAGAAACTCTCCACTTACCGGCAGAAACGTGATTTCGAGAAGACGCCCGAGCCGTCGGGCAAGACCGCGGTGGCGCCCTCGAAGCAGCGGCGCTTCGTGATCCAGAAGCACGATGCGACCCGGCTGCACTACGATCTCAGGCTCGAGTTCGACGGGGTCTTCAAGTCGTGGGCCGTGACGAAGGGGCCATCGCTCGATCCGCGCGACAAGCGCCTTGCAGTCGAGGTCGAGGATCATCCGCTCGATTATGGCGATTTCGAAGGCACGATTCCGGAAGGGCAATATGGCGGCGGCACGGTGATGCTGTGGGATCGCGGCACCTGGGAAGCGGACGATCCCGAAGCCGGCTTCAAGAAGGGCGATCTGAAGTTCACCTTGCACGGCGAGAAGCTGCATGGAAGCTGGGTGCTGGTGCGCATGCGCAACCGGGGCGGCGAGAAGCGCACCAACTGGCTCCTGATCAAGCATCGCGACGAATACGCCCGCGAAGGCGCCGACAACGACATTCTCGAGCAGGATAAGTCGGTCGCCTCCGGCCGCGCCATGGAGCAGATTGCGGAGGGGAGGGGCCGCGCGCCGAAGCCGTTCATGCTGGCGAAGGGCACTAAGGGCAAGGCCGACGCGGTCTGGCAGTCCAACCGTGCCGAGGAGACGAAAGGGCGCACGGTGAAGCCGGCGCCGCGCACCGCGTTGAAACGCGGCAAGACGGCCAAGACGAGCGCCACGACCGCGACCAAGGCCAAAAAGGTCTCTGCGATGCCGGACTTCGTTGCGCCGCAGCTCTGCACGCTGGTCGAGCGGCCGCCGGCCGACGAGGGCTGGTGCCATGAGATCAAGTTCGACGGATACCGGGTGCAGCTTCGGGTCGAGGACGGCGAGGCGACCCTGAAGACACGCAAGGGCCTCGACTGGACCGCCAAGTTCGGCTCCATTGCCAAGGAAGCATCCGCGCTGCCGGACCTGATGATCGACGGCGAGATCGTCGCGCTTGATCATAACGGCGCGCCGAACTTCTCCTCGCTTCAGGCTGCGCTGTCCGATGGCAAGACCGACGAGCTGATCTTCTTTGCGTTCGACCTCCTGTTCGCCGAGGGTGAGGATTACCGTCGTCTTCCGCTCGGCGAACGCAAGGTGCGGCTCAAGGAGCTGCTTGAGTCACGCAAGCGGAAATTGGGCCAGATCCGCTATGTCGAGCATTTCGAGAGCGGAGGCGATGCCGTGCTGCGATCGGCCTGCAAGCTCGAGCTCGAAGGCGTGGTGTCCAAGAAGCTGAACGCGCCGTATCGCTCGGGCCGCACCGAGAGCTGGGTCAAGTCGAAATGTCGCGCCGGCCACGAGGTGGTGATCGGCGGCTACAAGACCACCAACGGCAAATTCCGCTCGCTGATGGCGGGCGTTCAGCGCGGCGATCATCTCGCCTTCGTCGGCATGGTCGGCACCGGCTTCGGTGCGGACAAGGTCAAGCGCATCATGCCTGCCCTGAAGGCGATGGAAGCCAAGGAAAGCCCGTTCGGCGGCAAGAATGCGCCGAAGAAGACGCGCGAGGTGCACTGGCTGAAGCCGGAGCTGGTCGCGGAGATCGAATTCGCCGGCTTCACCGCCGACGGCAATATTCGCCAGGCCGCGTTCAAGGGACTGCGGCAGGACAAGCCGGCCGAGGAGGTCGAGGCCGAGACGCCTGTCGATACCGAGTTGGCCGAGCCCCGGGCCAAGAAGCCGGCGCGCGCGAGAACAGGCCGGCAGCCGAAGCAGGCCGCCCCGAATGCCGAGGTCATGGGCGTTATCATCTCGAAGCCGGACAAGCCACTCTGGCCAGATGATGGTGACGGCGCTCCCGTCACCAAGCTGGATCTTGCCCGCTATCTCGAAGCCGTCGGCGAATGGATGATCGTGCACCTCAAGGGCCGGCCGTGCTCGCTGATCCGAGCGCCTGATGGCATCAAGGGCGAATGCTTCTTCCAACGCCACGCCATGCAGGGCACGTCGAACCTTCTCGAACTCGCGCGAGTCTCCGGCGATCGCAAACCATACTTGCAGATCGACCGAATCGAAGGGCTTGCCGCCGTGGCGCAGATCGGCGGGGTCGAGCTGCATCCTTGGAATTGCGCACCTTACGCCTACGATACGCCCGGCCGGCTGGTGTTCGATCTCGATCCGGCACCGGACGTCGAGTTCGCCGACGTCGTCGAGGCCGCCAAGGAGATGCGGCAGCGATTAAGCGATATCGGCATGGACAGCTTCTGCAAGACCACAGGCGGCAAGGGCCTCCACGTCGTGGTGCCTCTGCGTTACGGCGCACGCGACAAGGTGAGCTGGAAAGAGGCCAAGGCGTTTGCACAAGGCGTCTGCCAGTGGATGGCCGACGACGATCCGGAACGCTATCTGCTCAACATGTCGAAGAAGCTGCGCAAGGGAAAGATCTTCCTGGATTACCTGCGCAACGATCGCATGTCGACGGCGGTGGCCCCGCTGTCGCCGCGTGCGCGCGCGGGGGCGACGGTCTCGATGCCGGTCACCTGGGCGCAAGTGAAGAGCGATCTCGACCCTAAGCGCTATACGCTGCGCACAGTGCCTGGTCTGCTGGCGCGATCGAAGGCATGGGAAGGTTATGACGACGCGGCGACGTCGATCAAGGCGGCGATCAAGAAGCTGGCCGGCAAGGTGAAATAGGAGCTTCAAAAAAGTCATTCCGGGCTGCGCGGAGCGCAGGCCCGGAATCCGGAGCTTGTGAGACGAAAAGCCGGGTTCGCGCTTGCGCGCGCCCGGATTGCCGTCTCTGACTAGATCCGTCCCATCAGGATCAGGATCAGCAGGATGACGATGACGAGCCCGAGGCCGCCGCCGCCGTAATAACCGGTGCCGTAGAACGGCCCGCCGCCGATGCCGCTGAAGCCGCCGAGCAGGGCGATGATCAGAATGATCAGAATGATCGTGCCGATAGACATGCAAATCTCCTCCAGCCCTTGGTAAAAAGGGTCGTTGCAACCTGTCCCGTTATGCGGGGGCAACTTGCCGCAGATTGTATAGTTCCGCCGTTGAAACACGGCCGGATCATCAACTTGCATGGAACCTTTGCTGGTCAACCCGACATGACTATGTGAAGGCAGTCACGAGAGGCAGGGCCATGTCAGCACCACTTATCGTCTCCATTCCGCATCGTCTCGGCCGCGAGGAGGCTGCGCGCCGGCTCAAGACCGGGCTCGGCCGCGCCGCTGCGAGCATTCCCGTGATGCAGGTCGAGGAGGAGCGCTGGAGCGGCGACAGCATGAATTTCCGCATCCGTGCGCTGGGCCAGATCGCGAGCGGGCAGGTCGACGTCGGCGACGATCAGGTCCGGGTCGAGGTGGTGCTGCCCTGGCTGTTGCAGCGCTTCGCCGAGATGGCGCAGGCCACGATCAAGAAGCGCGGCCAGTTGCTGCTCACCAAGGACGGGGGCAAGTAACCTCAGAGGTGCGCGCGCTGCCGTGTCGGCTTCGCTGCACTCGTGCTGCGCGCCTCGATCACGGCCACGGGAAGATCGCGAAGGGCTGGGGCGAGCGGCAGCTCGTTGCCTGCGAGACCTGGCGCGGCATAGCCGCTGATATCGAGAGTCGCATCGAGACCTTCGAGTGAAGGCCACTCCCGGCCTCCTTGCGTGAACGGCGCAAAATGACGCCCGACCACGACGATGGCTGCCGCACGTCCATGGCCGCGAGCGAAGGCAATGACGTGGTTGGCGTGCGCGCCGCGCACTTCGAGCGGCTGATAGCTTCCCCCGACGAAGATATCGGGAAGGCGGTTGCGCAGCGCGAGAAGATGGCGCGTCCAGGCCAGCTTCAGCCGGCCGTCCGGCGAGCTCTTGCTTAGCGCGTTCCAGTCCGGAGCTTCCAATGATTTCAGTGCCGCATGGCGGGCGGCGAAGTCGACCGGGCGGCGGTTGTCGGGATCGACCAGCGACAGGTCCCAGAATTCGGTACCCTGATAGAAGTCGGGCACGCCCGGCAGAGTCGCCTTGAGCGTGAGCTGGCTAAGCGAGTTCAGCGTGCCAAGCAGTGCGACCCGGTGGGCCAGCCTCTGCAATGCTTCGAGGAATTCTGCGGACTGGGCAGGATCGAGGATCTTGCCGATGAAGTCGCGGATGCCGTTCTCATAAGCTTCATGCGGGTTGAGCCAGCTCGTCTCCTCCTTGCCCTCGCGCGCGGCCTTCAGCGCATAGGCCTGGATGCGCTCGACGAAGGCGGCATCGACTTCCTCCCCGAGCGGCAAGGCGCCGAGCAGGGTTTGATAGAGCATGTATTCGAACGTCGCCGAGGGCGCGCGGAAATTGCCGTACGTTGTGAGATGCGCCGCGTTCAGCACCTTCCAGCGCGCCACCGCGCTGGTCCATTCGCCCGGAATCTCGCTGAGCGCCGCGATGCGCGTGCGGGCATCCTCGCCGCGCTTGGTGTCGTGGGTGGCGGTCGCCGTCATGCCTTGCGGCCATTCCTTGGCGCGGGCTTGCATGGCCTGGTGGAAGGCGGGAATGGTGAGGCCGGTGCTCGCAGGATCGCCGCCGACCTCGTTCAGCGCGAGCAGCCGGTGAAACTGATAGAACGCGGTGTCTTCCAGCGACTTCGCCATCATCGGCCCGGTGAATTGCTGCACCTTCAGTGCGAAGCGGCGCACGCGCGGGGCACTGTGCGGGGGACGACCGGGCTTCAGCAGGTCCATGGTGAGGGCGTCGCGCAGGAAATCGAAGATGCCTTCGTCGGCGGCAAACCACTCTCGGCGGGCGCGCTCGATGGTGTCTTCGATCAGCTTGCGGTCGGGGGCAGTCGGGCCGCTGTGTGTCAGGTAGGTGCGATAGACCGGGAAATGCAGCACATAGAGCTCGAGCGCCTGACGCAGGCTGTCGGCTGAAAAGTCCCGTGTCGAATAATGTCCGTTGGCAATGCGTGCGAGCAGGCCCGTCAGCACGGTGAACTCGCTGGCAAGCAGCGTCTCCAGCACCCGCCGCTTCGCCTCCTTGACGTAAGGCGCAAGCTGCGGCGGCCGGTTGCTGATCTGCCGCCAGGTCTCGTCCAGCGCTTCCAGTCCTTTCGGATCGATCAGCACGTGGGTGATGACGTTCATCCACTCATAGCCGGTGGTGCCCTGGACCCCGGCGAACTGTGGCAGGCGCTCGTGCTCGCACAGGATTTTCTCGATCACGGTATAGAAGGGCTTTGTGTTGCCTTGAGCATCGCGCACGAGCCGGCGCAGCCGCTGGCAATATTGCGCGGGATCACGCAGGCCGTCGATGTGGTCGAGCCGGATGCCGTGCAACTTGCCCTCTGCAACGAGCTGCTTCACCAGCCGGTGGGTGGCAGCGAACGTACCGGGATCCTCGACGCGTAGGCCTGCGAGTCCGTTGACATCGAAGAAGCGGCGATAATTGATGTCGCTTGAGGCAAGCCGCCAGTGCCCGAGCTTGTAGTGCTGGCGCTCGAGCAGGTGATGCAGCGCGAGCGTCTGGGCCGTGCGGTCCTTGCCGGCCCCGTAGGCGGCAAGGCCTCGCGCGATGATATCGGCGGCGCCCGCGATCTCCTTGAGCTCGGCCTTGAAGGCGGGAGCTTCCTTGCGATTGGGCCGGCGCAATCCGGTGTAGCGCGCAGCGAGCGCGAGCAGGCGCTCGCCCGGCTGCGTTTCCGCCGCGTCCGCCTCCTTGACGATCATCCGCAACACCTCGCCATAGCGCTCGGGGGCGATGGGCAGGCGATGCTCGAAATACCAGGCGGAGAAGCTTCCTTCCTCCGGGGCGTAGCGCAGCTCGATGTCGCCGCGCTCCAGCGCTTCGCCATAGGACGAGCCGAGGATGGGCAGCAGCACGCCGCCTCGTGCGCGGTAGGCCAGTTGATCCCAGTCGATGTCGAAGGAGACGGCGTGCGGCGAGGCCTGGCCCCATTCCAGCACGTCGAGCCACCAGGGATTGTCGGCAAAATGCACGCCGACATGGTTGGGCACGAAATCGATGATTAGCCCGAGATCATGTGCCTTGAGCGTCTCGCTCAGGCGCGCGAAGCCGGCATCGCCGCCGAGCTCGGGATTCAACTGGCCATGATCGACCGTGTCATAGCCGTGGGTCGATCCCTTGCGGGCCTTCATCACCGGCGAGGCATAGAGATGCGTGATCCCCAGCGCCTTGAGATAGGGCACGACCGCGGCAGCCTTGTCAAAGTCGAAATCCGCGGTGAGCTGAAGCCGGTAGGTCGCGAGAGGAACGGCGGAAGGCATCATCAAGCTCCGAGCTGCCAGACCACCGACCAGGGCGGAAGCCGGTCGCCGGTCGCGCCGCCCCAGAGCGGCGTACCAGCACTATCGCTGGAATGCGCGATGTCCTTGTCCGAGAGATTCGCAGTCAAGCGCAGAGCCGCGCCGTCGCCCATCAGCCAATGCGCCGTGAGCAAGCCGTTGTCCGCCGCCTCTGCGCCGCCGAAGCTTGCGCCGTTCAGCCGCGGCATGATCGCCTTGCGACGCAGTGCGAGCAGCTCCCGCACCAGGGCGAGCCGCGCGTTTTGCTCCGGCGTGTGGCCGGTCCAGTCGAGCACGGCCGATTGCAGCGTGGCCGGGTCGAGCGGATCAGGCACGTCGTCGCCGTACTTGTCGTAAGCCCAGGCATATTCCTGCCTGCGGCCCCTGCGCACGGCATCCGCCAATCCGCCCTGGAAATCGCAGAAGAACGGGAAGGGCACCTTGGAGCCCCATTCCTCCCCCTGAAACAGCATCGGCACCATCGGTGCGAGCAGCGTTACCGCGAGCGCGGCCTCGATCTGTTGTGGCGGTGCCAGGCTCTCCAGCCGCTCGCCAAGCGGACGGTTGCCGATCTGGTCGTGGTTCTGCAGGAAGTTGACGAAGGTCGCCGGGGGCAGCGTGCCGCTCGGCTCGCCGCGCGGCTTCTTGCCCCAGAATTCCGAAATCTCGCCCTGGTAGACGAAGCCGGAGGCGAGTGCGCGCGCGAGGTCCATGCGTGGCGTCTGGTAGTCGCCATAATAGCCGGCATGCTCGCCCGTAAGCATGACGTGCCAGACGTGATGATAGTCGTCGTTCCACTGTCCACGGTACTTGCCGTTCGGCGGCTCCTGCGCGGCATCGAGCAGGCTCGCGCGGTTGTCGCCGTTCTCCAGCACGAGATGGATGTGGCGCCCGGTCGCCTTGGCGAGCTCGCCGGCGGCGACGCTGAGGTCCTGCAGCATGGACTGCTCGCCGGGGATTGCCAGGATGTGATTGGCGGCATCCAACCTCAGGCCGTCGAAGCGGTAGTCGGTGAGCCAGGACAATGCGTTCTCGACGGCAAAGGCGCGCGCCTGCGGCACGCGATAGTCGATCGCGCTGCCCCACGGCGTGTGCGCCTCGGTGAAGAAGGCAGGCGCATAGCGGCCGAGGTAATTCCCCTCAGGTCCAAAATGATTGTAGACCACGTCGAGAAACACCATCAGCCCGCGCAAATGCGCTTCGTCGATCAGCGTCTTCAGGTCTTCGGGCCGGCCATAGGCGCTGTCGGGCGCATACCACAGCACGCCGTCATAGCCCCAGCCACGGCGTCCTGCGAAATCCGCCAGCGGCATCAATTCCAGCGCCGTAATGCCTGTCGCTGCGAGATGATCGAGCTTGTCCATCATCGCGCGATAGGTGCCTTCCTGGGTGAAGGTGCCGACGTGGGTCTCGATCAGCACCGTCTCTTCCCAGGGACGGCCGCGCCATTCCCGCGCCCGCCATGCGAAGACATCGTGATCTATCACCTCGCTCGGGCCGAACACGTCCTCCGGCTGGAAGGCCGAAGCGGGATCGGGCACATCGATCTCGTCGTCGATCCTGAACTGGTAGCGACTGCCGGCGGCGAGCCCGGCGATGTCGGCGACGTACCAGCCATCCTGCCGGCGCTGCATCGCATGCCTTCGCTCGAGCAGGAGGTCGACACGGCGCGCTCCGGGCGCCCACAGCCGGAACGACACGCCTTCTTTCGTCGGCCTCGCCCCGAAGGATGGCCTCATGGTGCACCCGCGAAGGCGAGCACGGAGCGCGGCGGCGCCTTGCTGTCGCTCCCGGGCAGGAAGTCGATCGTGTTCAGCTTGGCAGCGGTCGTGTTGAGAATCTGCTGCCAGCTCCTGTACTCGGTCATTTTGGGCAGTTTGAATGCGATCTCTTCCGGGGCGGCGTTCAAAACGATAAAGATCGCGGCACTGCCCG
This sequence comes from Bradyrhizobium sp. in8p8, assembly GCF_000426845.1. Taxonomy (GTDB): domain Bacteria; phylum Pseudomonadota; class Alphaproteobacteria; order Rhizobiales; family Xanthobacteraceae; genus Bradyrhizobium; species Bradyrhizobium japonicum_C. The sequence goes on from NZ_AUGD01000005.1 coordinate 92,389, forward strand.
GTTCCATCGGACCCATCACATAGGACAGGAACCGCCCTTCCGGGAAATTCCAGTCGCTCTCGGTCATCTCGTCCCCGGCGGGCGTCAACCACAGCGCACCGTAGGAGACGCCGTCCTTGGGCCGGCCATCGAGCCAGCGATGGCTGCGCAGCTGCGAGAACCGCCGGCGGATGTCGGCGAGATGGGCGACGAAATCGACCATGTCGTCGCCATCCTTGCCGAGATTGTCCCAGCCGACCCAGCCGACTTCGTTGTCCTGGCAATAGGCGTTGTTGTTGCCGGACTGCGAATTGCCGACTTCGTCGCCGGCGAGGATCAGCGGAACGCCCTGCGCCAGCATCAGGCAGGCCAGCACGTTCTTGCGCAGCTGGCGGCGCAGGCTGATGATGTTCGGATCGTCGGTCGGGCCCTCGACACCGCAATTGTTGCTGTGGTTGTCGTTGGAGCCGTCGCGATTGTCCTCGCCATTGGCCTCGTTGTGCTTCTCGTTGTAGCTGAAGAGGTCGGCGAGCGTGAAGCCGTCGTGCACCGTGATGTGGTTGATACTGGCGCGCGGCCGCCGTCCGTCGTGGTTGAACAGATCTGACGACGCCGTCATGCGGCTGGAGATATCGCCGATCAGGCTGCCTTCGCCGCTCCAGTAGCGACGCATGGCGCTGCGATAGCGGTCGTTCCATTCCGACCATTGCGATGGGAAGGCGCCGACCTGGTAGCCGCCCAAGCCAAGGTCCCACGGCTCGGCGACGAGCTTGACGGTCGCCAGGACCGGGTCCTGCCGGATCGCGGTCAGGAACGAGCTGCCGCGGTCATAACCGTTCGGCCCACGCGCGAGCGTGGTGGCGAGGTCGAAACGGAAGCCGTCGACATGGCAGACTTCGACCCAGTAGCGCAAGGAATCCATTACCATCTGCAGCACGCGCGGATGAGTGAGGTTCACCGACGAGCCGCAGCCGGTGAAGTCGTCGTAGTAGCGCGGGTTCTCGCGGCTCAGCCAGTAATAGGAGGCATTGTCGATGCCGCGATAGCACAGCGTTGGGCCGAGGTGATTGCCCTCAGCGGTGTGGTTGTAGACCACGTCGAGCATCACCTCGATGCCGGCATCGTGCAGCCGCGCCACCGTGGTGCGGAAGGAATCGAGCGCGTTGTCCTGGGCGTAGCGCGGTTCCGGCGCGAAGAAGGACAGCGTGTTGTAGCCCCAATAATTGGCGAGCTTCTTCTCCACGAGGATGCGGTCGTCGACGAAGCTGTGGACCGGCAGCAGTTCGACCGTGGTAACGCCGAGCCTCTTCAGGTGCTCGATCATCGCCGGCGAGGACAGGCCGCCATAGGTCCCGCGCAAGTTTGGCGGCACGTCGTCCCGCTTCTGCGTCAGGCCCTTGACGTGGGCCTCGTAGATGACGGTGTCTTCCCAGGGAATGTTGGGACGGATCTCGCGCCGGCCCCAGTTGAAGGTCTCGTCGACGACGACGGCCTTCGGCATGCCGCGCGCATTGTCGCGCCGGTCGAAAGACAGGTCCTCGCGCGGGCTTCCGGTGCGGTAGGCGAAGTGCGCATCGCTCCAGACCAGGCGCCCGGCTAGGCGCTTGGCATAGGGGTCGAGCAGCAGCTTGTTGGCGTTGAAACGATGGCCGTGCTCGGGTTCGTAGGGGCCGTGCACGCGATAGCCATAGAGCTGGCCGGGCGAGACATCGTTGAGATAGCCGTGCCAGACGTCCTCGGTCTTCTCCGGCAATTCGATGCGCTCGAGTTCGCGGCGGCCTTGTGAGTCGAACAGGCAGAGCTCGACCTTCTGCGCGTTCGCGGAGAACAGCGCGAAATTGGTGCCGCGTCCGTCCCAGCTTGCGCCGAGGCGTGCGGGCGATCCAGCGGTCAGGCGCATCACTCAGCCTTCCGGAACGAGGAAGATCGCAGCGAGCGGCGGGATGGTGAGGCGAAGCTCACCGCCTTCGGCGTGAACCTCGCCGATATTCCCGACGTTGCTGCCGCCATAATGGGCAGAATCCGAGTTGAGCACTTCCTTCCATTTTCCGCCGAAGGGCACGCGCACGCGATAATTCTGGTAGACGTTCGGCGAGAAGTTGAGGATCACGAGGCAGCGCGCGTGCTCGTCGAATCCCTTGCGCAGCCAGGCGAACACGTTGCGGCTGGCGTCGTCCGTGATCAGCCATTCGAACCCGGCCTGGTCGCAATCCATCTGGTGCAGCGCGGGTACAGCGCGATACAGCCGGTTGAGATCGCGGATCAACGCCTGGATGCCCGCATGGTACTTGTATTCCAGCAGGTGCCAATCGAGCGACTGGTCGTGATTCCACTCCCGGCTCTGCGCAATTTCCGCGCCCATGAACAGCAGCTTCTTGCCGGGATGACCGAACATGAAGCTGTAATAGGCGCGCAAATTCGCGAAGCGCTGCCACTCGTCGCCGGGCATGCGGCCGAGGATCGAGCGCTTGCCGTGCACGACCTCGTCATGCGACAGCGGCAGGATGAAGTTTTCCGAGAACGCGTAGTGCAGGCCGAAGAGGATCTCGCCGTGGTGGTGCTTGCGGTAGATCGGGTCCTTGCTGATGTAGCTCAGCGTGTCGTGCATCCACCCCATGTTCCACTTGTAGCCGAACCCGAGCCCGCCGAATTCGACCGGGCGCGAGACCTGCGGCCAGGCGGTTGACTCTTCAGCTGCGGTCGTTGCCTGCGGGAAGCGTGCGAACACTTCCGTGTTGAAGCGCCGCAGGAAGTTGATGGCCTCGATGTTCTCCCGGCCGCCATACTGGTTGGGAACCCATGCGCCCGGGGGGCGGCTGTAGTCGAGATAGAGCATGGACGCCACCGCATCGACGCGCAGGCCGTCGATCGCATAGCGCTCCAGCCAGAACAGGGCGTTCGACACCAGGAAGTTCGTCACCTCGGTGCGCCCGTAATTGTAGATCAGCGTGCCCCAGTCGAGGTGGCGGCCCTGGAGCGGGTTGGCATGCTCATAAAGCGAGGTGCCGTCGAAATGGCCGAGCCCGTGCGGATCGTCCGGGAAATGGCCCGGCACCCAGTCGAGCAGCACGCCGATGCCTTCGCGATGGCAGGCGTCGACCAGCGCCGCGAAGTCGTCGGGCATGCCGAAGCGGCTGGTCGGCGCATAGAGTCCGGTCGGCTGGTAGCCCCACGAGCCGTCGAATGGATGCTCGCTGACGGGCAGGAATTCGAGATGAGTGAAGCCCATGTCGCGGGCGTAGGCCGGCAGTTGCTCGGCCAGCTCGCGGTAGGTCAGCCATTCATTGTCGTTCGTGCGTCGCCAAGAGCCGAGATGGACCTCGTAGATCGACATCGGCGCCGACAATGAATTGATCCCGTCAGGCGCCGGGCGCGGCCGAGGCAGGTGCGCTTCGTCGAACACGATGGAAGCCGTCTTCGGCCGTACCTCGCTCGCAAAGGCCATCGGATCGGATTTCAACGGCAGCAGGTGGCCGTGCGGGCCGATGATCTCGAACTTGTAGTGATCGCCCGTCTTCGCATGCGGGATGAACAACTCCCAATAACCGTTGCCGCGCACCCGCATCGGATGACGCCGCCCGTCCCAGAAGTTGAAATCGCCAACCACCGACACGCGCCGCGCATTCGGCGCCAGCACGACGAACCCGATGCCGTCGACGCCCTCGAGCCGCATCGGATGGGCGCCGAGCTTGTCATAGATGCGCTGATGGGTACCTTCGCCGAGCAGGTAGAGGTCGAAGTCGGTCAGGATCGGGGGAAAACGGTAGGCATCCTCGAACTCGACGACGTTGTCGCCGAACCTTGCGCGGAGTTGGTAGTGCTTGGAGCCGTTTGGCAGGGCGCCGATGAACAGCCCGGAATCGTGGACACGGTCCAGCGGTGCAACCTCGCCATGTTCGCCGACCGCTTCGACATTGGTGGCCTCGGGCAGAAATGCGCGCACCACGCTCCTGCCGTCCTCCGGGTGCAGCCCGAGATAGTGGAAGGGATCGGAGTGGCGGCCCTCGATGATCGCATAGGCCTCGGCAGGCAGTTTAGGCATGGGCTTCGCTCTCGGCACTGGATAAAATGCGAAGCAGTCCGGTCAGCGGCGCATGGAGCCCCTCAGGCCGATGGGACAGCTCGTACTCGACTTCGTCGAACGCTTGATCAAGCAGGAAGAATCGTAACAGGGCATCCGCGGATTGCCGGTCTTCCGGCCATACTCTTCGATCGGTCATGGCTTCGCGATAGGCGGACAGGAAGGTCGCGGTGGCGCGCCCGCGCCATTCATCGAGCGCAGCCGCGAGCCGGTCCTGCTCGTCGGAGGCGCCGGTGAGCGCGCGGCTCAGTGCTGCGTTCACGGAAAGGTCAATCGAGTGGATCATGCCGGCGACGTCGCGCGCGGCGGGCAGCTTGCGCCGCTTGCTCGCCAGCGGTCGGCGCGGATCGCCGTCGAAATCGATGATGAAGATATCGTCCTTCACGATCAAAGTCTGCCCGAGCCGGAAGTCGCCATGATGACGGATGTTCAACCCGGCGATGTCGGATGGCAAGAGTGCATTCAGGCCGTCGAATAGGCCCGCGCGTGCCGCGATGAGCCGGTCGATCAGGGGGCGGTCCATCTCCCGAAGCCCGTCGCGGCTGTCGGCCAGCCGCTCGAGAACCCGCTCGGCACGCGCCCTCAGGTCGGACACCCAGGCCTTGATCTGGGCGGAGCCAATCGGCTCCGGGGCAAGATCATCTGCATCTGCCGCTGCCAGAGCGACGTGCAACTCGGCGAGCCTCCGGCCAATCTGCGCGACGAAATGCAGATAGGGAGCCTGCTCCTGCGTCTCGCGGAGCGTCTCGCCCGCCGGCATTACCCGTTGCTCGTCGATATAGCGATCGAGGTAGCCCGTGCTCACGGTCCAACCGTCGCCCTGGTTCTCGACATAAGCATGCAGCACGCCGAGTGCGCTGCGCTGGTTGCCTTCGACAAGCTCGACGCTGCCGAGCAGCGCCGGCGTGTTGGCGAAGCGCGCGACCTCGGTGAGATAGTGTCCGATCTCGATCTCCGGGCTGATGCCGCTTTCGAGCCGGCGGTAGATCTTGGCGACATACTGGTTGTCGACCAGCGCAGTGCTGTTGGACTGCTCGATCGCGCGGACCCGTTCCGGCTCCTTGATCGTGTAATCGGCGAAGCGGCTGGTCGGCTTGAACTCCAGCCGCAGGTTGTTCTCTTCCACCACCAGATTCTGCGACAGGTTGCGCAGTAACAGGCCGATGAAGATCTGGTCGGTCGCGACGTCGAGCAGCGTGCCTTCGCGCGCGCCCTGGCGCACGGCGGCCAGCGCCCTCGGATTGAAACGTTCGCGGTCGAAGCGTACCCACTCGATCTGCAGCGGCAGCACGTAGCGGGTGGCCGCGTCCGCCTGCCCGCTCTCGAAGAACGCGATCCACGGCCGGTTATCGCCGATGTCGCAGAACGGCACCGCCGAGGTCAGCGCGGTCTTGATGTGCTTGGGGTTGTGCTCGGGATACCACCTCGTTCGCGACAAGAATCCCGGCAGCACGTCGCGCTCGAACACGCCGCGCTCGCGGGCGAGAGAAACCCAGTTCGAGTTCACCGGCACCACGAGCGTCTCGAACTCCGGCACCGCGCGCGGCGTCACCGGCTCGGACTTGTCGCGCTCCTGAAGCTGGAACCAATAGAACCCGTAAGGCCCCAGGGTGATCATGTACGGCAGTTCGCCGATCGCTGGGAAGCGGGTGCGGCCCAGCATCTCCTGCGGAATGCGGTCCTTCCACGGCGACAGATCGAGCTCGGTCGCCTGCGCGGCTCGCGACAGATTGGCGACGCAGAGGATCACCTCGTCGCGGTATTGCCGGACGTAGGCGAGCACGGCGCGATTGACGGGACGGATGAACGTCATGGTGCCGCGGCCGAAGGCCAGCGTCGACTTCCGCACCGAGATCAGCCGCTTGGTGGCGCTGAGCAGGGACGACAGGCTGCGCGACTGCGCCTCCACGTTCACGGCCTCATAGCCGTAGACGGGGTCCATGATCAGCGGCGCGTACAGGCGGGCCGGATCGCAGCGCGAGAAGCCGCCGTTGCGGTCGGGGCTCCACTGCATCGGGGTGCGCACGCCGTTGCGGTCGCCGAGATAGATGTTGTCGCCCATGCCGATCTCGTCGCCGTAATAGATGATCGGCGTGCCGGGGAACGACAGCAGCAGCGAGTTCATCAGCTCGATCTTGCGGCGGTCGTTGTCCATCAGCGGCGCGAGGCGCCGGCGAATGCCGACATTGATGCGGGCGCGTGGATCGTTGGCGTAGGTGGTCCAGAGATAGTCGCGCTCGACGTCGGTGACCATCTCCAGCGTCAGCTCGTCGTGGTTGCGCAGGAACAGCGCCCATTGGCAGCTTGCCGGAATGTCCGGCGTCTGGCGCAGGATATCGGTGATGGGGAAGCGGTCCTCCTGCGCGATCGCCATGTAGATGCGGGGCATCAGCGGGAAGTGATAGGCCATGTGGCACTCGTCGCCGCGGCCGAAATATTCCTGCACGTCCTCCGGCCACTGATTGGCCTCGGCCAGCAGCAGCTTGCCCCTCGAATACGCGTCGAGCTCCTGGCGCAGCCGCTTGATGATCGCATGCGTCTCGGGCAGGTTCTCGTTCGAGGTGCCCTCGCGCTCGCACAGATAGGGAATGGCGTCGAGCCGGAAGCCGTCGACGCCGGCATCCAGCCAGCGCTTCATCACCTGGATGATGGCGCTGACCACGCGCGGATTGTCGAAATTGAGGTCCGGCTGGTGCGAGAAGAAGCGGTGCCAGTAGAATGCCCCGGCCTCGGGATCCCAGGTCCAGTTCGACTTCTCCGTGTCGGTGAAGATGATGCGCGTGCCCTGGTACTTCTGGTCGGTGTCGCTCCAGACGTACCAGTTGCGCGCGCTGGAGCCCGGATGGCTGCGCCGCGCGCGCTTGAACCATTTGTGCTGGTCCGAAGTGTGGTTGACGACGAGCTCGGTGATGACGCGCAAGCCGCGCTTCTGCGCTTCCTGGATGAAGCGCTTGAAGTCCTTCATCGTCCCGAAATCGGGATTGACCGAGCCGTAGTCGGCGATGTCGTAACCGTCGTCGCGGCCCGGCGACGGGTAGAACGGCAGCAGCCACAGCGCGGTGACGCCGAGCTCCTGGAGATAGGGCAGCTTCTCGGTCAACCCGGCAAAATCGCCGATGCCGTCATTGTTGCTGTCGGCGAAGGCCTTGACGTGAAGCTGGTAGATGATGGCGTCCTTGTACCAGAGCTCGTCCACGATCTCGGCAGCTTCAACCTTCTTGGTGTCGACGGAAGACAGAACATTCATGGCGTGAACCCTTACGCCAGGCAGCGGAACAGAAGGGCCGGATCGCGATCGGGATCGATTCGCAACCTGATCCCACCCCATTCGCTGCGGGACTGTTCGCCGGTGAGGAGGTTTTCGAGTGCCGTCACATGGTGACGCTGTCCGCCGGCGTCAACCATGACGTCGCCGAGGGGCAGCCAGCATTCTCGCACGTCGCGCGACAGCGCGACCACGATGACGACGGTGTTGCCGGGCCCGGCTGCCTCCTTGACGAAGGCGATGGTCTCGCCGTCCTCGATGCCAAGAAAGCGCAGATTGGCCGTCTGCTGCAGCGCTGGGTTCTCGTGGCGGACGCGATTGAGAGCGGCAATGTAGGGCTTGATGTTACCCGGCCTGTCCCAGTCGCGCTGCCTGATCTGGTACTTCTCGGAGTCCAGATATTCTTCGCGGCCGGGAAGCGCCTCATGCTCCAGCAGCTCGAACCCGCTGTAGATGCCGTAATTGCCGGAAAGCGTCGCCGCAAGCGTGATGCGCGACTTGAAAGCCCAGCTCTCGCCGCCCTGCAGATGATAAGGCAACAGGTCAGGCGTGTTCACGAACATGTGCGGCCGGTAGAAATCGCGTTCCGGATGGCGCGTCAGCTCGCCGAGATATTGCTCCAGCTCCCACTTCGAGGTGCGCCAGGGGAAATAGGTGAAGGACTGCGCAAAGCCGATCTTGGCGAGGCCCTTCATCAGCTTCGGTCGTGCATAGGTCTTGGAGAACAGGATCACCTCGGGGTGGCGGCGGCGAATGTCGCGGATCAGCCATTCCCAGAACGCAAGCGGCGCAGTGTCGTGATTGTCGATGGCGAAGATCGTCACGCCATGGTCGATCCAGAACAGCATGGCATCGCGAAAGGCATTCCAAAGGCCTGCCCTGTCGACGGAGCCGAAATCGGGGATGACGATGTCGGAATAGGGGCCGTCCGCCGCCCGTATCGAGCGGTCCGGCCGCCATTTGAACCATTCCGGATGCTGCGTCAGCCAGGGATGGTCCGGCGAGCACTGCACGGCGAAATCCAGCGCGAGCTCGAGGTCATATTCGAGGCAGGTCGCCACCAGCGCGCGGAGATCCTCGATCGTGCCGAGCTCGGGATGCAGCGCATCGTGGCCGCCCGCGGCCGAACCGATCGCGTAGGGTGATCCGGGATCCCCTTCACTCGCCACCGGCGCGTTGTCGCGGCCCTTGCGGCGAGTGTGGCCAATGGGGTGGATCGGCGTGAAGTAGAGCACGTCAAAGCCCATGGCGGCGATGTCGGGCACGCGCGCGATGCAGTCGCGCAGCGTGCCGTGCCGGCCCGGCGATGCACTCTGGCTCCGCGGCATCATCTGATACCAGGCGCCGAAGCGCGCCTTGTCGCGGTCGATCGTCAGCGGGAAGGATGGCGAACGCGTCAGGTCGGGCCGCGACTGGCTCTCGGCCATGGCCTGGCCCAGCTCGGTCGTGAGCAGGGGGGTGACGTCCCCGCTTTGAAGATAATCCTCGCACCGCCTGATGATGATTGCGGCGGCATCCTGCCGTGCGCCGTGCGCCTTGGTCAGCAGGCCGGCGCCCTCGATCGCATCGAGGCTGATGTCGGCCCCGGTGCGCTGCTTGCGCGCCACCGCGCGCGACCAGGTGGCGAACTCATCGGTCCAGGCTTCGATCGCGTAGATATATTGGCCGGGCTCAACGGGCGTGAATGCGCCGGACCAGCGGTCATTGCCGTGATGGGTCATCGGCTCGCTCCGCCATTCGCGGTCCTGCTCTTTCCGCCAGATCAGCGCAGCGGCGATCACCGCGTCACCGCCGCGATAGATGTCGGCCCAGACCTCGACCGGCTCGCCTGCGATCCGCTTCGCGGCGAAGCGGCCGCCGTCGATCGAGGGATAGACGTCCTCGATGAGGAAAGTGCCGCCGGCCGCAGCACTCTCGACAGTTTGAATTGTCTTGTTCACGGTGATGCCATTGACAAGAAAGCAGGAGCCCGTTTCCCTTGTCGGGAATCCACGCTTGGTACCATGATAGAAAGCCGCTTGTGTGTCATTGGTTCCGTTGGGAACGGCAAGCGCAGTCTGCGAGTTACCCCTGACTAACCTCTTCCGCGAGTTCGTTAAAATCAATACCCTTGGCCGAACAATGGCCTGCAAGCTGCGTGCCGAATGGATCTTTTAGCTCAAGCCCGGCTCAAGGGCGTTCAGTCCGAATTCATCGACGCCCTCGGCAAGCTGCGGGTGACCGCGCCCGAGGCGCTCAAGTCCATCCTCGACGCCCTGCCGGAGAAGCGGGTCTATCGCTTTGTCAGCGGTCCGGTCGTGGTCCGTGCGCTGGGACATCCGCGCACGGAATTGGCGGCCATCGGTGCGCCGCCGCTGCAATGGAAACTCCTTGGCAACGGCAATGTGATCGCGACAGGCGAGACGCGTGAGCCCGTCATCGCCTGGCCCGCCGCCCTGCCGCTCGGATATCACCGCTTGACGCTGACCGATGCCGAAGGCGTGACGGAAGAGGTGCCGATGATCGTGGCGCCCGAACGCTGCTTCGGTGGCGATTTCGACCGCGGCTGGCTGCTCGCCGTACAGCTCTACAGCGTCCGTTCGGACCGCAATTGGGGCATCGGGGATTTCACCGATCTTGCGGGCCTGGTCAGGCTCGCCAAGCAGCTCGGGGCCGACGGCGTGGGGCTCAATCCGCTGCATGTCCTGTTCGACGACCGCCCGGCTGATTGCAGCCCCTATTCGCCGAACAGCCGGCTCTTCCTCAATCCTCTCTACATCGACGTCGAGGCTATTCCCGAATTCTCCGCCGAGCTCGTGCCCAACGCAGCCGTGACCGCGGCTCGTCTGCGCGAAGGTGACCGCGTCCCTTACACCGCCATGGCAAACTTGAAATGGCTGGGTCTGCGCGGTGCCTTTGAGCGTTTCGTGACAAGCGCGAGCGACGCGCGTCGCAAGGAGTTCGACGCCTTCCGCGCCGCCCGGGCACCGCTCCTGTCCCGCTTCGCCTGCTTCGAGGTTCTGCGACATCGCTTCGCCGTGCCCTGGTGGGAATGGCCGTCGGAGTGGCAACGGCCGGATGAAGCGAAATGTGCCGAGCTGCGCAAGGGGCCCGACAAGCGGGAGGTCGAGTTCGTCGAATTCGTGCAATGGACGGCTGACAGCCAGCTGCATACGGCCAAGGAGCTGGCCGGTCAGCTCGGCATGCGGGTCGGGCTCTATCTCGATGTTGCGGTCGGCGTGCAATCCAACGGCTTCGATGCCTGGAACGAGCAGACGGCGATTTCCCGCCAGCTCGCCGTCGGTGCGCCGCCCGACGTGCTCAACACGATCGGCCAGGACTGGGGCCTTGCCGGCTTCAATGCCGGCGGCCTGGAAGCGCAGTCCTTCGTGCCGTTCGCCGACATGCTCGCGGCCTCGATGCGCCATGCCGGGGCCATCCGGCTCGACCACGTGCTCGGCCTGAAGCGGCTTTATCTCGTGCCGCGCGGCTTCAAACCCGACAACGGTGCCTATGTCGAGATGCCGTTCGAGGCACTGCTGGCAGTGGTGACGCGCGAGAGCGCGGCCCATAGGTGCATCGTGATCGGCGAGGACCTCGGCACCGTGCCGGAAGGCTTCCGCGAGACGATGCAGGATTTCGGTATCTGGTCCTATCTCGTCATGATGTTCGAGCGCGACGATGCCGGCCATTTCCGCAACGTCGATCACTACCGGCCCAATGCGCTGGTCACGCTGAACACGCATGATCTGTCGACCTATGCCGGCTGGCGTTCGTTCGGCGATCTCAAGATGAAGCGTTCGCTCGGGCTCGATCCCGGCGAGAACGATCAGGCGCGCTGGGATGCGCTCGGCAGGCTGGACGAGATCCTGCGCCAGAACGGCATCAGGGCGAACGATCTCTATTCGGTGCTCGCCTTCCTGTCGCGCACGCCCTCGCGGCTGCTCGCAGTATCGCTGGAAGATCTCCTGGGTGTGGTCGATCAGCCAAACATTCCCGGCACGATCGACGAGCATCCGAACTGGCGCCAGCGTCTTCCGGTCGCGCTGGACAAGATCGCGTCCAAAGTCGATCTGGCAGCTTTGAAGGCCGCGACACGGGAACGGTCGTTGCCCGGCGGAAATTGAACAGGTTGGACGGCTTTGTCTCAGAGGATCGAGGACTATGCGCTGATCGGCGATTGCGAGACCGCGGCGCTGGTCGGGCGCAACGGCTCGATCGATTGGCTCTGCTGGCCTGCATTCGATTCCGATGCCTGCTTTGCCGCCATCCTGGGCACGCATGAGAACGGGCGCTGGCTGATCGCGCCGAGCGAGGGTGCGACCGCCATCTCGCGGCGCTACATCGGCAACACCCTGATTCTCGAAACGCGTTTCGAGACGATTGGCGGCACCGTCGCCCTGATCGACTTCATGCCGCTGCGCGGCAAGGCGTCCGACATCGTGCGGCTGGTTCGCGGCGTCGACGGCACGGTGAAGATGCGGATGGAGCTCGTCATCCGGTTCGGATTTGGCGCCAACATTCCCTGGGTGCGGCGTATTGACCACTCCCTGATGGCGATTGCCGGCCAGGACCTGATCGTGTTGCGAACACCCGTCGAGACCCGCGGCGAGAATCTGACGACCGTTGCCGAATTCGAGGTGAAGGCCGGCGAGACGGTGCCCTTCGTGCTGGCCTACGGTCCCTCGCACCTCGATCCGCCGGCGCCGATCGATCCGGAAATCGCTCTCCAGGAGACCGAGAGATTCTGGCAGGATTGGTGCGGCCATTGCACCCGCGACGGCGATTATCAAGAGCTCGTGTTGCGTTCGCTGATCACGCTGAAGGCCCTGACCTTCGCGCCGACCGGCGGCATCGTCGCGGCACCCACCACTTCCTTGCCGGAGAAGCTTGGCGGCAGCAGGAACTGGGACTACCGCTTCTGCTGGCTGCGCGACGCCACCTTCACGCTGCTGGCGCTGATGAACTCTGGCTACACCGAGGAGGCCCTGGCCTGGCACAATTGGCTACTGCGTGCGGCCGCCGGTTCGCCGGCGAAGATGCAGATCATGTACGGCATCTGGGGCCAGCGCCGGCTGCTCGAATGGGAGGCGGGCTGGCTCGGCGGCTACGAGGGCGCGCGGCCCGTGCGGGTCGGCAATGCCGCGCATGCGCAGCTCCAGCTCGACGTCTACGGCGAATTGATCGACGCCTTCCACCAGTCGCGCATGGCCAAGCTCGAGCTCGACGATGAGACTTGGGCGCTGGAATGCGCCGTGCTCAATCATTTGGCCGAGGTTTGGGACCGGCCCGATCACGGGATCTGGGAGCGGCGCGGCCAGCCCAGGCACTACGTCTTCTCCAAGGTGATGACCTGGGTCGCCTTCGACCGCGGCATCAAGAGCGCAGAGACGTTCGGCTTCAAGGCGCCGCTCCTGCACTGGCGCACCTTGCGCGATGCGATTCATCGCGACGTCTGCAACAGGGGCTTCGACGCGGAGGAGAACGCCTTCGTCGAATCCTACGGCTCGAAACTGCTTGATGCCAGCGTGCTGCTGCTGCCCGAGGTCGGGTTCCTGCCGCCTTCGGATCCGCGCATTCGCGGCACCATTGCCGCCGTGGAGAAATGCCTGATGCGCGGCGGCTTCGTGCTGCGGCACGATCCGCGCGAGCTGCCAGCGGACCAGCCGCCGCTCGAAGGTGCGTTTCTGGCCTGTAGCCTGTGGCTCGCCGATGCCTATGTGCTGTCAGGCGATCTCGACAAGGCGCAGGAATTGTTTGACCGAGTGGTCGGCATTGCGAATGACGTCGGCTTGCTGGCAGAGGAATATGATTCAGACGCCCGACGTCAGACCGGCAACTTCCCGCAGGCGCTGACCCACATCGCCCTGATCAACACCGCACATAATCTGTCGGCGGCAAGGCAAGGCAGCGAGAAACCGGCGGTGCAGCGGTCGAAGTGACTATGACAGAAATAAAAGCTATCGACCGCACTCACTCGCAATGACGCCAGGGTTGACGCTCCAGCTAACCCACCCCATTCCGCATCAGGATCATCTCCATCGCCTCGGCAAAACCGTCCTGCTCATTGGTCGCGGTGACGTGCGTCGCCTCGTCCTTCACGTTTTCGGCGGCGTTGCCCATTGCGATCGAGACACCGCTGACGCGGAACATGGCCAGGTCGTTCTGCATGTCGCCGATGGTGGCGACCGCGTCGGTCGAAACGCCGAGGCGCTTGGCCATGGCCTGCACGAAGGTGCCCTTGTTGAAGCCGGGCGGGGTGATGTCGAGATAATAGGTTTGCGAACGTACCGCGGTCGCCGCGCTGCCGAGGGCTTCCTGCATGACCTTCTCGCACGCCTCGAGGCGGGGGGCGTCGGCGCTGGCGCCGACGATCTTGCAGGCGCCGGCAAGGTACGGCGACAGGTCAGTCACGATGGTCGGATCGGAGCGGATCGTGTGCCGCTCGTGCGCGACGTACTTTCCGTCCGGATTGTCGATCAGCCATTTGTCGGTGGTGAAGAGCCAGACGTCGGCGCCGAACTCGCGGAGGATCTGCAGGGCCCGCTCGGCCGCAGCCGCGGGAATCAGGTGCTGCTCGACCGGCCTCATCTCGGGATCGATGATCGAGGAGCCGTTGAACGGACCGACCGGCAGCCAGAGTGCCAGCGGCTCGATCAAGAAGCGCATGCCGATCGCGGGCCGGCTGGAGGTGATGGTGAAGCCGATGCCGGCCTGGTGCAGCCGCTGCACGGCGTTCTTCGCACGCTCCGTCAGCGTCTTGTCCTTGGTCAGCAGCGTGCCGTCGACATCGGACACCACGAGTGAGATTTGCGTCATGGCCAGACCTTGGAAATCATCAGGTTTGTTGCCTCAGCGTCCTACGCCGCCCAGTTTCAGCTGCCGCACGATGCCGTCCACGATCGCTTCGACGGTCTCGTCGATCGAAACGGTGATGACGTGCTCGCTCGCCTCGGGCGGCTCCAGCGTGTCGAACTGGCTCGTCAGCAGCCCTGGCGGCATGAAGTGGCCCTTGCGGTGCGCCAGGCGCTCTGCGATCAGCTCCTTGGTGCCCTTCAGGAAGACGAAGCGCACGTCGTCGCGCCCGCGCAGCAGCACGTCGCGATAGGCGTGCTTCAGCGCCGAGCAGGCGATGATGACGTGCTCGCCCCGTCTGCAGACAAGCGCGATCTCGTCGGCGATGGCATTGAGCCAGGGCCAGCGGTCCTCGTCCGTGAGCGGATGGCCCGCCCGCATCTTCTCGACGTTGCTGGCGGGATGGAAGCTGTCGCCGTCCTCGAAACGCCAGCCGAGACGTTGGCCGAGCGCCTCCGCGATCGTGCTCTTGCCCGAGCCCGACACGCCCATCACGATCAATGCACAGGGTGCTTCAGCGCGGCCCACGAATTTCCTCCGGAAGCGCGGCCCTGTCCACCATCCAGACGGTCTCGCCATTCGAGCGCGCGCGCAAGGCGGGCAGGTTCTCGCCGTTGAAGAGGCGCGTCAAGATCGGTCGCTTGTCGGGCCCGGCAATCTCGAACAGCATCTCGCGGCACGAGGCCAAAGTGGGCAGGGTGAGCGAGACGCGCGGCACGAACGGCGCGACATTGGCCTTGGGCACGCCGACGGCCCAGCGCTCGGTCTCTTCGATTTCGGGAAAGCCCGGGAAAAGCGAGGCGGTGTGGCCGTCCGGTCCAGCACCCATCAGAACGAGATCGAACAGCGGGCGCGCCCCATCGAGCCGGTCCGAGCCGTAGAAGGCCTGTAGCTCGCGTGCATAGGCTTCGGCGCCGGCCTCGGGATTCTCGCCCGTGGTTGGAATCGGATGGATATGTTCGGGCGGCGCGTTGCCGTCGAGAAACGCCGCGCGCGCGATTGCCATGTTGTTGAGGGGATCGCTTTCGGGCACGAAGCGCTCGTCGCCGATGAACCAGTGTGCACGCTGCCACGGAATCCTGCCGCGCCAGCCGTCGCTGCCGAGCAATTCGTAGAGCCTCTTCGGGCTGGAGCCCCCGGTGAGACAGATCGCGATACGCCCGGGATTGGCCGCGATCCGCGCCAGCAGCCGTTCGGCCGCGGCGCGGGCCAAGGCTTCGGCGCCGGTTTCGACGATCAGCTTCGGCTGGTCGGCCGCGATCACGAGTATTTCCGCCAGCTTCGGCCGTCGCGCCGGAGCAACTCGTCCGCGCATTTCGGGCCGTCGCTGCCGGCCTCATAAGTCTCGATGCCGTTGGTGCCTGCATTCTTCCAGGCGTCGAGGAACGGCTGCACGGCTTGCCAGCCGGCCTCGACGCCGTCGGCGCGTTGGAACAGGATATTGTCGCCGATCATGCAGTCGTAGATCAGCGTCTCGTACCCGGTTGAGGGATCGGCGCGGAAATAGTCGCCGTAGCGGAATTTCATCTCGACGCCGTCGATGGTGACGCTCGGCC
Organism: Bradyrhizobium sp. in8p8; assembly: GCF_000426845.1. Classification (GTDB taxonomy): domain Bacteria; phylum Pseudomonadota; class Alphaproteobacteria; order Rhizobiales; family Xanthobacteraceae; genus Bradyrhizobium; species Bradyrhizobium japonicum_C. The sequence goes on from NZ_AUGD01000005.1 coordinate 108,104, forward strand.
CGGGGATCTTGGCGTTGAATTGAAGCTCGATGGTCTCGGTGGGCGCAATGCCGATGGTGAGGAAGTTCTGCGACAGGCGGTCGACCGCCGTCCCCGAGAACATCGAGAGCGGCGCCTGCTTGAACTTGATCGCGACCTCGGTGCGCTTGTGCGCCAGCGCCTTGCCGGTGCGCAGGTAGAACGGCACGCCGGCCCAGCGCCAGTTGTCGATCATCAGTTTCAGGGCGACGTAGGTTTCGGTGGTGCTGTCCGGTCTGATGTCCGCGGTTTTGCGATAGTCCGGAATCTCCTCGTCGCCGACACGGCCGGCCAGATACTGTGCGCGTACCGAGTTCCTCAGTGCTTCCTCTTCACTGGGCCGCTGGATCGCGGTGAGAATGTCGGACTTCTCGGAGCGCACGGAATGCGCGTCGAATCGCGTCGGCGGCTCCATCGCCACCAGCGACATCAGCTGGAACAGATGGTTCGGCACCATGTCGCGCAACGCGCCGGTTGCATCATAGAAGCCGCCGCGATGGCCGACGCCCAGCTTCTCCTCGACCGTGATCTGGACATGGTCGATGTGGTTGCGATTCCAGATCGGCTCGAACATGCCGTTGGCAAAGCGCAGCACCAGGATGTTCTGCACCGTCTCCTTGCCGAGATAGTGGTCGATCCGGTAGATCTGGTGCTCCTCCATGATCTTCAGGAGTTCGGCGTTCAGTGCGCGCGCCGAGGCGAGGTCGGTGCCGAACGGCTTTTCGATCACGAGCCTTCGCCAGGCGCCGTTCTCCTTCATCAGGCCGGTGCGGCCGAGCTCCCGCGCCGTCGGTGCGAACGCGGCGGGCGGGGTGGCCAGGTAGAACAGGCGATTGCCGCCGGTGCCTTCCGAACATTCCAGCGTGTCGAGATGCCTGCTCAGGCGGTCGAACGAGGATGGGTCCTTGGCGTCGGCCTCCACGAAGGTGACGCACTGCAGCAGCTGTTTGGCGACGTCATCGTCCACGGGACGCGTTGCGAATTCGCGCAGGCCCTTCATCAGGCTCTGGCGCAGCTCGTCGTCCGACTGGCTCTTCCGGGCGGCGCCGACGACGCAGAACTTTTCCGGCAACAGGTTCTCTGCGGCGAGATTATAGAGTGACGGCATCACCAGCCGGTGGGTGAGGTCGCCGGTCACGCCAAAGATGACGAAGGCGCAATTGTCGGGCTTGCGCTTGGGCTGCGGGTCTTTTGTCACGAACTGTCGGCCTTCGCTTGGTTGTCGTTTACTTTGGCTTCGCCGCGCCCGGCTGCTTCGGCTCCTTGTGGCCGCCGAACCCTGCACGCATCGCGGAGAGAATTTTTTCAGCGAAGGTGTGTTCCTTCCGGGAACGAAAACGTGCGTAGAGCGCCGCGGTCAGGACTTCGGCCGGCACCGCCTCGTCGATCGCGGCATTCACGGTCCAGCGACCCTCGCCGGAATCCTCGACGAACCCGGAATACTCCGACAGCTGCGGGCTGTCGGCGAGCGCAGTCGAGGTGAGGTCGAGCAGCCAGGACGGGATCACGCTTCCGCGCCGCCACACCTCGGCGATGTCGGCGAGATCGAAATCGTAGCGGTGGTCTGGCGGCAGAGCTTCGATGTTCGCGTTCTTGAGAATGTCGAAGCCTTCGGCATAGGCCTGCATCAGGCCGTACTCGATGCCGTTGTGGATCATCTTGACGAAGTGACCGGCCCCGACGGGCCCGGCATGGATGTAGCCTTGTTCGATACGGGGATCGCGCCCCTCGCGCCCCGGCGTGCGCGGAATGTCGCCCGCGCCCGGAGCGAGTGCGGCGAAGATCGGATCGAGCCGGTCGACCACCTGCTTCTCGCCGCCGATCATCATGCAATAGCCACGGTCGAGGCCCCAGACGCCGCCGGAGGTGCCGACGTCGACATAGTGGATGCCGCGGGCCTTCAATGCCTTGCCGCGACGGACGTCGTCCTGCCAGAAGGTGTTGCCGCCGTCGATGATGACGTCGTCCGCCTGCATCACGCCCGCGATCGTCTCGATCGTGGTTTCGGTGATGTGCCCTGCAGGCAGCATCACCCAGGCGGCGCGCGGCCGCTCCATCTTCGAGACGAACTCTTCGAGCGTTGCCGAGCCGACCGCGCCGTCAGCGGCAAGGCCTGCGACGGCATTGGCGTCCTTGTCGTAGACCACGGTCGAGTGGCCGTGGCGCATCAGGCGGCGAACGATGTTGCCGCCCATTCGGCCGAGGCCGATCATGCCGAGTTGCATCTGCTATATCCCTTAATTCAGCGCGTCGTTGAGCGCCGCATTGAGCGTCGCGAGACCTTTCTTGAGCCCGCCCTTCAGGTGTACGCGCAGCGCGCGCCGGCCCCGCTCCGTGAGGACGTCGAAATCGCCGCGCGCCTGTGCCGCCTTGATGATTCCGAAGCTCGCCTTCTGGCCCGGCACCGGTAGGTCCTGGGCATCGTCCGCCGTGATCTGGAGAAAGACGCCGCTGTCGGGGCCCCCCTTGTAGGCCTGCCCTGTGGAGTGCAGAAAGCGCGGCCCGAACTCGGCACAGGTCGCAACGTGACGCTTCTCGCGCACCTCGAGGCGCATGGCCTGGAGCGCCTCGACCGTCGCCTTGTCGCGCGCGATGTAGCCGAGCAGGGCGACATAGTCGCCGTCGCCCGAACGCGACAGATGCGCCCTCAGCCAGGAGGTGAGATCGCCGTCGGCGCCGGCGGCCCGCAGCGCCGTGGCGTTGGCCTCGTCCGTGTAGAGATCTGCCTCCCTGGTGCTGATCACCGGCTGCTCTTCCGGCAGCGCCCCGGTCTTCTCGAAGGCGGTGGTGAGCTCGCGCGTCTTGATCTTGGCCGCCTCCACGTCCGGCTGGTCGAACGGGTTGATGCCGAGGATCGAGCCGGCGACCGCCGTCGCCATCTCGAAGCGGAAGAACTCCTGGCCGAGATGCTCGATCGACTTCATGACGATGCGCACCACGGGATGACCGGCCGCCTCGATCGCGGCAAGCTTGGAATCGTGGGCGGCGTCCGCTTCGCCTTCGACGCGGATGTCGATGAAGAAGCGGTCGTTGCCGTAAACCGAGGGATCGCCCAGCGGCTCGCCATCGATCGGGATCAGGCCCTTGCCCTCCTTGCCGGTCGATTCCGCGATGAGCTGCTCGGCCCAGGCGCCGAAATCGGCCATCTTCTTCGAGGCCAGGATCGTCACCTTGTCGCGGCCGTCGAGCCCGGCCAACCCCATGGCAAGGCCAAGCTGCACGCCCGGGTTCTCGCTCGGCGGAACATCCGGCCCGCAGGAGCGGACCATCGCCAGCGCGTGCTTGACGAAGGTCTTCACGTCGATGCCGGCGGTCGCTGCCGGCACCAGGCCGAACGGCGAAAGCACGGAGTAGCGCCCGCCGATCGATGGCTCGCCATGGAAGATGCGGGCGTAGTGCAGCTGCTTCGCCGCCTTCTCAAGCGACGAGCCGGGATCGGTCACCGCGATGAAGCGATGGCCGGTCTTCACCTTCGGCCCGACCGCCTGCGCGACGCGCTCGTGGAAATAGTCCTTCATCGCATTCGGCTCGGTGGTGCCGCCGGACTTGCTGGAGACGATGAACACGGTGTTGGCGATGTCGATCTTCGCCTCCATCGCGCGCACCTGCGCCGGGTCGGTGGAGTCAAGCACATGCAGCTTCGGGAAGCCCGGCTTCTTGCCGAAGGTCTCGGCCAGCACCTCGGGCCCGAGACTCGATCCGCCCATGCCGAGCACCACGGCATCGGAGAACTTCTGCCCCTTCACGCGGCCGGCATAGTCCTCGTAATCGGCAATGTCGGCCTTGGCCGGGCTGTCGAGCCAGCCCAGCCATTTGTCCTCGTCTGCGCCGGTCCAGACCGACTTGTCACGCTGCCACAGCCGGCGGATCTTGGCTGACGCCCGCCATTTCTCGGTGCTCTCAGCCAAGGCTTTGCCGAGGCCGTCCCCGAGCGAGAGCTCCTGGCGATCGAGCGCCGGCCCGAGCACGACGGCGCGCTTGTGGGCGACCGCCCCGTAGAGCTTGTCGGCGGCATCCGCAAACAGCTTGACGCCGTCCTTGACCAACTCTTCGGTGATCGTATCGAGCGAGATGCCCGAGCGCTCCAGCTCCTCGAGCACGCGCCTTGCGTCCTCGACATTCTCTTCCAGGCTGTCGCGCGGCTTGCCATGGTCGCGGAACGCATCCAGCGTTGCCGGCGGCACGGTGTTGATGGTGTCGGGGCCGATCAGCTCCTCGACATAGAGCACATCGCTGTAGTCCTTGTTCTTGGTGCCGGTGGAGGCCCAAAGCATGCGCTGCGGCCTGGCGCCTTTGGCGGCAAGCTTCTCCCAGCGAGGACCCGAGAACAGGCGCTTGTAGTCCTGGTAGGCCAGCTTGGCGTTGGCGATCGCGATCTTGCCCTTCAGCGCGGCGAGCCGTTCCTTCTCGGATGGATCGTTGGCGCGGGCGATCTTCTCGTCGAGCTGCTTGTCGACGACCGAATCGATGCGGCTGACGAAGAAGCTTGCCACGCTGGCGACATGCGAAGGATCGCCGCCGCCGGCAACGTATTTCTCGAGTCCGGCAATGTAGGCCTCAGCCACCTGGAGATAGACCGCCTTCGAGAACAACAGTGTAATGTTGATGCTGATGCCTTCGCCGATCAGCTGCTCGATCGCCGGCAGGCCCTCCGGCGTCGCCGGGACCTTCACCATCAGGTTCTTGCGATTGACGTCTTTCCAGAGCCGCCGTGCTTCGGTGACCGTGCCGGCGGTGTCCATGGCAAGATAGGGCGAGACTTCCAGGCTGACATAACCATCGCCGCCCTTGAGACGGTCGTAGACCGGACGGAGCACGTCGGCGGCATTCTGGATGTCCTCGACCGCGACGGCCTCGAACAGGTCGGCAACCGTCCGGTCGCCGTGCTTCAGCGCCTTGCCGATCGGCGCGTCATACTCGTCGGAGCTGCCGATCGCCTTCTCGAAGATCGACGGATTGGAGGTGACGCCTTTGACGCCGTCGGTCTCGATCAGCCGCTTCAGGTCGCCCTTGGCGATGAAGCCGCGGGCAAGGAAGTCCAGCCAGACGGCTTGGCCGTGCTTTTCCAGTTCTTTGACGGGATTCATGATGCTTCTTTATCTCCAAGCCTGCGGCGAGGGGTTTCCGCGCCGGTCCTGACGCGCTATCCTCTAACTTACATGCTCCCGGGAGGGAACCAATCAAGGGTGTGGGAGTCATACCCTCCAGTGTAACTCCGTCGCGATCATGGCGATCCAGGCGGCAGTGGCTGTGTTGCGTAAGGGTCGTTGTCCGCGAGGACGCGGCCGAAGTCCCTTGCGTAGCGCCGGCCGCCTCGCCTCGTCAGCCAGCGGTTGCGTGGAGTGCCAGCGACGGATTTTGGATTCGCCGTCGCAGAATGGCTCGGTCGCGAATGGCCGTGCTGGGGGAGAGCATGCAGGCCCACAAGGAAGGTTTGGCGTTCGCCGTCGCCAACAGCCCGCAAGCGGCTGGGTCGGCGGCCGGCATCGACGCCTCCCGCGACCTCGAAATCCCGCGTTGCGTGATGCAGTTGCGGCTGCTGGTCGCGGCAGGGTTCGCGATGACACTGCTCAGTGCAAGCCTTGCCTTCGACTGGTGGGATGGCTTCGGCGACTATGACAAGAGCGTCGGCTATGCCGGCGTCGTGCTGTTCGGCCTCGTGACGGCGTGCCTGATCTGGATGCTTCCCGCCGAACGAGGGGCTGTGGTGGTCGTCACTCCCTACGGCATCCGCGATCTTCGCATTGGCAATGAATTTCTGCTGTGGGAGTCGATCGAGGAGATTTCGGCCGAAGAGTGCCGCGGCCACAAGGCGATCGCGCTGACGCCCACGCCGGCGTTGCGGCACCAGCTGCGCGCCATCCCAACCCTGGCCAGCTATGCGCAGAACGGCCGCATTGTCATCCGCTCGGAGGGCCTGGCGACCGATTTTGAGACATTGCTGCGCGCTTGCCGCGACTGCCACGCTTCCAGCAGCGCGCGCACTGCATTGCAGCAGGATGATGAACGCGGCGGGCAAGGCTTCGCCGTACAAGTGTCATAACATCGCCGCTCCGGCATCGCTATGCTGCATTGCCGGATGAAGACATTCCCCGGTAAGGCCCGGATGTTGCGACCAAGTGACATTTTCTGGAAATGAGCCAATATAGACATAGATTCGCACAAATTACAGGCATGTGCCTGTTCGTAACTCATGGAGTGCCTACGTTGTGCGTTGCGTCGTGTTGGCGCCCGGGTGTCCAATGATCGTCATGTGCTCACGCTGATTCGAAACGGCCTGAGGAACGGTCCGGTAACTGCTTTCGTTTCAGCTTGTAGCGGAACTCACGCGGAGAGGGATCATGTACAACGATTCTCTATTCAACGCTTTCGCTCGGTCGTTCGAGGCGAGAAGCCAGCACGACATGTCGATGGCGGAATATCTGGAATCGTGTCGAAGCGATCCCATGAAATACGCGAACGCGGCCGAACGACTGCTAGCGGCGATCGGTGAGCCTCAGACGATTGACACGGCCAAGGACCCACGCCTTGGCCGTATTTTTTTGAACCGCACGATCCGCACCTATCCGGCCTTCGCCGGCTTCTACGGCATGGAAGAAACCATCGAGCGCATCGTCGGTTTCTTCCGCCACGCCGCGCAAGGCCTGGAGGAGCGCAAGCAGATTCTTTATCTGCTCGGCCCGGTCGGCGGCGGCAAATCCTCGCTCGCCGAGCGGCTGAAGTCGCTGATGGAAGTGCATCCGATCTACGTGCTCAAGGCCGGCGACGAACTCTCGCCCGTGTTCGAGAGCCCGCTCAGCCTGTTCGATCCCGATCAGCTCGGCCCGATGCTGGAGGAGAAGTACGGCATTCCGCGCCGCCGTCTCACCGGCTTGATGAGCCCGTGGTGCTACAAGCGGCTCGAGGCCTTCGGCGGCGACATCTCCCAGTTCCGCGTTGCAAAGATCCAGCCGTCGCGGCTGCGTCAGGTCGCAATCGCCAAGACCGAGCCCGGTGACGAGAACAACCAGGACATCTCGTCGCTGGTGGGCAAGGTCGACATCCGCAAGCTCGAGACTTACGCCCAGAACGATCCCGACGCCTACAGCTATTCCGGCGGCCTCAACCGCGCCAACCAGGGCGTGCTCGAGTTCGTCGAAATGTTCAAGGCGCCGATCAAGATGCTGCATCCGCTGCTGACGGCGACGCAGGAAGGCAACTACATCGGCACCGAGAACATCGGCGCGATTCCCTTTACCGGCGTGATCCTGGCGCACTCCAACGAAGCGGAGTGGGCGAGCTTCAAGGCCAACAAGAACAACGAAGCTTTCATCGACCGCATCTGCGTCATCAAGGTGCCTTACTGCCTCAGGGTCACCGAGGAGCAGAAGATCTACGAGAAGCTGATTCAGGGCTCCGAGCTCGCGGCGGCCCCGTGCGCGCCGTCGACGCTGGAGACGCTGGCGCGGTTCTCGGTGATGTCGCGCCTGCGCAAGCACGAGAACTCCACCCTGTTCGCCAAGATGCGGGTCTACGACGGCGAGAGCCTGAAGGAATCCGATCCGAAGGCGCGCAGCGTCCAGGAATATCGGGACGCCGCCGGCGTCGACGAGGGCATGGACGGCGTTTCGACCCGCTTTGCCTTCAAGATCCTGGCTGCGACCTTCAACCACGATCCGCAGGAGGTCGCGGCCGACGCCGTGCACCTGATGTACGCGCTGGAGCAGGCGATCCGCCGCGAGCAGCTGCCGGAGGAGACCGAGAAACGCTATCTCGAATTCATCAAGGCCGAGCTGGCGCCGCGCTATGCCGAGTTCATCGGCAACGAGATCCAGAAGGCCTATCTGGAATCCTACTCGGACTACGGCCAGAACCTGTTCGATCGCTACGTCGACTATGCCGACGCCTGGATCGAGGACCAGGACTTCAAGGATCCCGACACCGGCCAGCTGCTCGATCGCGAGCTTTTGAACCAGGAGCTGACCAAAATCGAGAAGCCGGCGGGCATTGCCAACCCCAAGGACTTCCGCAACGAGGTCGTCAAATTCTCGTTACGGTCGCGGGCCCAGAACGGCGGCAAGAATCCGACCTGGACCTCCTACGAGAAGATTCGCGATGTGATCGAAAAGCGGATATTCTCCCAGGTGGAGGACCTGCTTCCGGTCATCTCCTTCGGGTCGAAGAAGGACGGCGAGACGGAGAAGAAGCATGGCGAGTTCGTCGCACGCATGGTGGAGCGCGGCTACACCGAGCGCCAGGTTCGCCGGCTCGTCGAATGGTACATGCGCGTGAAGCAGGCCGGCTGAGACGGATGGGAGGCGAATGGTAAAGTGCCCATTCACATCATTGACAGGCGCCTGAATCCGGGCGGCAAGAGTCTTGAGAACCGCCAGCGGTTCTTGCGTCGGGCCAAGTCCCTGGTGCAGGGCGCCGTCAAGAAGACCTCGCAGGAACGCGACATCAAGGATGTCCTGGAGGGTGGTGAGGTCACGATCCCGCTCGACGGCATGCATGAGCCGCGCTTTCGCCGTGAGGGCGGAACGCGGGACATGGTCCTGCCCGGCAACAAGAAGTTCATCGAAGGCGACTATCTCCAGCGTTCGGGACAGGGCAGCGCCAAGAGTTCCGGCCCAGGCGAGGGCGACAGCGAGGACGCCTTTCGTTTCGTGCTGAGTCGTGACGAGTTCGTCGATCTCTTCCTCGACGATCTCGAGCTGCCCGATCTCGCCAAGCGCAAGATCGCGCAGACCGAGAGCGAGGGCATCCAGCGTGCCGGCTACACGACCTCAGGCTCGCCCGCCAACATCTCGGTGAGCCGGACGGTGAAGCTAGCGCTTGCCCGCCGCATCGCGCTCAAGCGTCCCCGCAAGGAGGAGATCGAGGAGCTGGAAGCCGCGATCGCCGCTTGCGAGGACGAGGACGAGCGCACCGAGCTGGTGGCTCAGCTCGAAAGACTCAAGGCGAAGTCCAGGCGCATTCCCTTCATCGATCCGCTCGACATCCGCTACCGTCGTTTCGAGACGGTGCCGAGGCCCGTCGCACAGGCCGTGATGTTCTGTCTGATGGACGTGTCCGGCTCGATGTCCGAGCACATGAAGGACCTGGCGAAACGCTTCTACATGCTGCTCTACGTGTTCCTGAAGCGGCGCTACAAGCATGTCGAGATCGTCTTCATCCGCCATACCGACCGCGCGGAGGAGGTGGACGAGCAGACCTTCTTCTACGGTCCGGCCTCGGGCGGCACGCTGGTCTCCAGCGCGCTGCAGGCGATGCACGAGATCGTGCGCGAGCGCTTCAATCCGTCGGACTGGAATATCTACGCCGCGCAGGCTTCGGACGGCGACAATTCCTATTCCGACGGCGAGCTCACCGGCATGCTGCTGACCGACAAGATCCTGCCGGTCTGCCAGTTCTTCGCCTATCTCGAGGTCGGAGAATCCGGCGGCAGCGCCTTCGATCTCTCCGATTCCTCGCTGTGGTCGCTTTACGAGCGCCTGCGCAACAGCGGCGCACCGCTCTCGATGCGCAAGGTCTCCGAACGCAGCGAGATCTTTCCGGTGTTCCACGATCTGTTCCAGCGCCGCGAAACTGCTCAGGAGAAAGCCGCTCCATGACGGAACATTTGTTCGAAGGCGCCGATTGGGACTTCCACACCTTGCAGCGCATCACGGATGCCTGCGAGGAGGTGGCGTTGAAGGATCTCGGGCTCGACGTCTATCCGAACCAGATCGAGGTCATCACGGCCGAGCAGATGCTGGACGCATACTCGTCGGTCGGCATGCCCTTGTTCTACAAGCACTGGTCGTTCGGCAAGCATTTCGCGTTTCACGAGGCGTCCTACCGCAAGGGCCTGATGGGGCTCGCCTATGAGATCGTGATCAATTCCTCGCCCTGCATCTCCTACCTCATGGAGGAGAACACGGCGACGATGCAGACGCTGGTGATCGCGCATGCCGCCTTCGGCCACAATCATTTCTTCAAGAACAATTATCTGTTCAAGCAGTGGACGGACGCCGACGGCATCCTGGATTATCTCGACTTCGCCAAGAACTACGTCATGCAGTGCGAGGAGCGCTACGGCCGCATCGAGGTCGAGCGCACGCTCGATGCCGCGCATGCGCTGATGTCGCACGGCATCGACCGTTATCCCGGCAAGAAGAAGCTCGATCTGCGGGCCGAGGAGAAGCGGGCAGGGCGCCGCCGCCAGCACGAGGAGGAGGTCTTCAACGATCTCTGGCGCACGGTGCCCAAGGGCGCGGCCAAGAGCCGGTCCACCCTGAGCATCGAACGCCGCCGCAAGCTGCTCGGCCTGCCGCAGGAGAATCTGCTCTATTTCCTGGAGAAGAGCGCGCCGCGGCTGGCGCCCTGGCAGCGCGAGCTGCTCCGCATCGTCCGCCACATCGCGCAATATTTCTACCCGCAGAGCCAGACCAAGGTGATGAACGAGGGGACGGCGACTTACGTCCACTATCGCATCATGACCAAGCTGCACGAGCAGGGCCGCATCACCGACGGCAACTTCCTCGAATTCCTGGGATCGCACACCAACGTGGTGTTCCAGCCCGAATTCGACGATCCTCGCTTCTCCGGCTTCAACCCCTACGCACTGGGCTTTGCCGTGATGCAGGACATCGAGCGCATCGTCACCAATCCCGAGGACGAGGACCGCGAGTGGTTCCCCGACATCGCCGGCACGAACGACGTCATGGGCGTGCTGCGCGACGTCTGGGCCAATTACCGCGACGAGAGCTTCATCGGGCAGTTCCTGAGCCCGAAGCTGATGCGGCATTTCCGCATGTTCCATCTGCATGACGATCCCGAGGAGCGCGCCGGAATCCGCGTCGATGCCATCCACGACGAGCGCGGTTTCCGCCGGGTGCGGCGCGAACTGGCGCGGCAGCACGATGTCGGCTACATCGATGCCAATATCGAGGTGGTCGACGTCGATCTCTCCGGCGACCGCCGGCTGATCCTGCATCACCACGTCATCAAGGGCGCGCAGCTCAACGAAACGGACGCCAAGCGGGTGCTCCAGCATCTCGCCGATCTCTGGACCTACGACGTCGCGCTGATCGAGGTCGATGCCAACGACAAGGTCCTGCGCGAATACGTCGTCAGCCCGCGCCCGATCCCGGCCGCGGTGGCTTGAGGCCGCTGACCTTGAACAATGGGGTGAGATGCACGTCCGCGCGCCCTCTCCCCTTGCGGGAGGGGGCAGCGATGTCGGTTAGCACAAGCTCGCTCGGGTGAGGGGTACGTCTCCGCGCATTCTCGTGTCGAGAGAGACCTCTCATCCGGCGCTTCGCACCACCTTCTCCCGCAAGGGGAGTCCCACAGGGGAGAAGCAAGGAGTGTGCGGCCGCTTGGCGGCTGTTCTAGACAGCTCGCTTCTTCCCCGGCTTCTTCTTCGATCCATTCAAGTCCACCGCCGCGCGGATCAGCGCCTTCAGCGCCTCCTCGTTGATCTTCCCGCCCTCGCGAATGTCGATCGCGCGCCGCACATTGCCGTCGAGGCTGGCATTGAACAGATCAGCCGGATCCTCCAGCGCCGCGCCCCTGGCAAAGGTCAGCTTCACCACGTCCTTGTAAGTCTCGCCGGTGCAGATGATGCCGTCGTGCTCCCAGACGGGAACGCCGCGCCATTTCCACTCCTCGATGACGTCGGGATCAGCCTGCTTGATCAGGCCGCGGACCCGCCCCAGCATCTCGCCGCGCCAGTCGCCGAGCTCCTTGATCCTGCCGTCGATCAGCTTGGAGGGGGAGGCCTGCTTCGTGTCCTTCGTGCGTGCCTTCTTCAACGTCACAGCCGTTTTCATTCTCGCCTCGTTCACGCGTTGCTGCGGCGAAGATAGGGCAGCGCGAACAGATAGAGCCCGGTCGCGAGCAAGGGAATGAGTGGAACGAGCGCCAGGAAGCCAATCCATGCGGCTTGGACCTGCATGGTCATCGCCACGATGTTGGCGATGACCGCGATGGTGAAAGCCATCGACAGCCAGCGATGAATCTGCCGGATCCACATCTGCGTGCTCATTGGGTCGTCCCTTGAAAAAATTGATTGGAAGTGCGCCGGCTGTGCTAGCCCGCCCGCGCCAGCACGTCGTCCAACCTGGCGAAAAACTGCTTCCAGCCGGCATGCGCGCCGCCAAAAGCCTGCTTCTGCGTCGGTCTGAAGCCCGACTGCTCGACGCGCAGATGCGTGCCAGCGCTGGTCGGCGTCAGCGTGAAGGTCACGACGCTCTTCAGGTCGAACGCCGCGTCCTCATGCGAGAAATTCCAGGTGTAAGCCAGCGTCTTCTGCGGCTCGATGGTGAGCACCTCGCAATCCAGCACGCCGCCCCATTCGCCGCGCAGGTTGAAGCGGTGGCCGACGACCGGCTTGAAGTCGTTCTTCATCAGCCATTCCTCGATCAAATGCGGCTGCGTCAGCGCACGCCAGAGCCGCTCCACCGGCGCCGCAAATTCGCGCTCGACGATGACGGAGCGCGTCTCAGGTTCGTTCATTGGTCCATCCTCTTCAGGAGATCGTCGAGCGCGTCGAGCCTCTTCTGCCAGAACCCAGCCATCTGGCTGGTCCAGTCGATCAGCGGGTTGAGCGCACCCGGCCGCGCGCTGTAATGGGTCTGGCGTCCTTCGTGGCGGTCGCGCACGAGCCCGGCCTGCTTCAAGGCGCCGAGATGCTTCGACACCGCCGGCTGCGAGACGCCTGATCGCATCGTCAGCGCCCCGACCGTCTGCTCGCCCTCGCGGCACAGCCGCTCGAAGATCGCCCGCCGCGTAGGATCGGCGAGGGTCCTGAACAGGAGGTCGGGGGCGGCGGCCATGTGGAATCCATAACCAAGGAGTTATGGATTAATTCATAACCGTTGAGTTATGGATGAGTCAAGTACGACGGGAGGCTGCGGCGACGCCATACTCCCCCGTCATTGCGAGCCAACGGTTCGCGCGAAGCGCGGCCCGATGACAGGCTCCGCGAAGCAATCCAGAATCTTTCCGCGGAGGCTGTCTGGATTTCTTCGTCGCAAGGGCTCCTCGCAATGACGCGGAAAGGGCTGCGCCAGCCATCGCCGGTGCCGGCCTACGGCCGCAGATACAGATATCCTTGCGACTGCAACTCGGCCAACCGGACCACGCCGCCGCTCTCCGCGTTGACGAAGCCCGGCAGGAGATCCGCCAGCGTGACGTTCTGCGCCTTCATCGTGTTGCCGCAGGCGGCGAGCTCGATGCCGCCCTTGGAGAACTCGCCGACGCGCTTGCTGACGTCGGGGTTGGCCTGCATGGCGTGAAAGGCCTTCAGCGCCGGGCCGTGGATCACCAGCGCGATCGTCACATGCTCGGGGCCGCCGACGCCGTCGATATGGTTCTGGATGTTGCCGAGCACGAAATTGACCTTCTCGGCGTCGCTGAGATGATATGCCACCTTCAGCTTGCTCGGTGCAGCCTGGGCCGCGGCCTTCGCGCTGGATGCTCCGAACGCCGCACCCAGAGCTGACACGGCGCTCCACAAAATGTTCCGGCGGTTCATGGCGGTCTCCTCCGACTAAGCCCTGATGTGCCACAGGCATATCACTTGTGGCGCAGCGCCGCGAGCTCCTTGCGGTCGGTCACGAGCGAAGCGCACTCGCTGTTGTCGGTGCGATCGAGACGAAAGATCTTGTCGTCGGCACCGGCCGTCAGCGAATGCTCGGCATCGTCGTCCGGCTTGTTGTTCTGCCAGACCCGCACCCGCTCCAGCCGGACGATCGCGGACTTGTCGTCCTTGGACAGCGCGACGCCGATGCCGCCGCCGTCGCAGTCGACACCGCAGCCCAGGCGCACCTCGCCGCCGCTCGCAGTGAACACGACGTGATTACAGGAGCCGCTGGAGTCGAAATCGCCGCTCCGATGACGGTACCGGAACCCGAGGCGGAAGGAGCTGTGCAGCTCCTTGTCCTCTGCGTCGACCTCCGCCAAGATCAGCAGCTTCATCGCGGCGACCCTCTGCTTCGGGTGCCGCGCCAGGTGGTCGGCATCGTAGCGGCGGACGAAGCAAGCATAGGCCTTGTTGCCGGGCGGGCCGGCATACATCCGCACATTGAAGGTCTCGGCTTCAGCCTTTGTGGTCTCCCGAATCTCAGTCTCATTGGCGTGAGCGACGCCGGTCAAAGCAGCGAAAGCAAGAACAGCAACGAGGGAGAGCTTCATGACGGGCTCGGGGTGACAATCTACTGCAGCAAAACAGGACTGCTGTCGTTTAGACGCCGGCACGCTGCACCGCGTTCAACCTTTGCACGTCGCTCGTGCGAGCTGGTGCAGGGAAGCGGCCACGGTCGTTGGCGTCCTTAGTCAACTCCACGATCAAGAAGGTTCAAAAGGATGTCGCGCCTTGTCTCCTTGGAACCGACGCCGACGGTCGCAGCGACATTGTCTCGGCTCGTCGATGTGATAGCCTTCACAGACGGCTGCCTGTGGCAGCCGTAAGCTGGGGCTGCCTTGCAAGTTTGTGGAGTCCCCCGCATGGGCGAAATTCGCAACTTCAGATCCGAAAACCAGGATGAGCCGCCGCCGCACAGCGGAGTGCCTCGTCGACTCGCCGCCATCATCGTCGGTGACATCGCCTCCTACAGCCGGCTGATGCAGGCTGACGAGGAGGGCACGCATATTCGCGTCAAGCGTATCGAGCGAGATCTCATCCAGCCCAGCATCATCGAACATCACGGAAGTTTGGTGAAGACGACTGGCGACGGCTTCATCGCCATCTTCGACAGTCCTGTGGAGGCCGTTCGATGCAGCATCGTCATCCAGCAAAATCTCGTCGGCCGCAACGCGTCGGTTCCCAAGCATTCCCGGCTCGAATACCGGATTGGCGTCAATCTCGGCGACGTGATCGTGGAGCCAGACGACATCTATGGTGACGGCGTCAACATCGCCACGCGTATCGAGGGCATCGCGGAACCGGGACAGGTCTACATCTCCGGCGCCATCTATGAGCAGATCAAGCACAAGATCGTGTGCGGCTATGAGTCGCTCGGCGACCGCAAGGTCAAGAACATCACTGATCCGGTGCGCGTCTATCGCGTGCTACCGGACGCGGACGCCGTCGGCAAAACAAGAAGCCGCCGCGAGACTGCGCTGATCTTCTTGCTTGCCATCACAATGCTGACGATGGCCACCGGCGTGCTCTGGTACTTGCTGGCGCAGCCCGGCAGGATGGGCGAGCAGGCTGCCGCGCCGCCCACCGCTCCGGTCGCGTCACCGATTGCTCAAGCCTCGCCGAGCGAAGCGGCCACGCAGATGTCGCAAGCGTCTCCGTCACTGGCCTCGTCGCCTCCGCCGCCGGTCCCGACTCCCAGCCCATCGGCAACGCCGCTTCGCGAGCCCGAGATGATCGCCATTCGCGGCGGCAGCTTCGCGATGGGAAGCAACGATGATCCGACCGAGCGCCCTGTCCACCAGGTCACGATCAAGCCGTTCTCGATCGGAAAATATCCGGTGACGGTGCAGGAGTGGAATGAATGCGCCGCCGCCAAGGCGTGCGGATTCACGGCCAGCGGCAAGGACGATGCCCCGGTCAGCAATGTGAGCTGGATCGACGCGAAGCAATATGTTGACTGGCTGGCGCAGGCAACGAAGAAGCCCTACCGGCTGCCGAGTGAAGCCGAATGGGAATATGCGGCACGCGGCGGGACACAGACGAAGTATTGGTGGGGTGACAAGCTCCAGCCGGGCATGGCCGGCTGCAAGGATTGCGGTGAACTTGCGGCCGAGCAGCCGGCCAAGGTCGGCAGTTTCAAGCCCAATCCGTTCGGGCTTTACGACATGGGCGGCGGCATCGATCAGTGGGTCGCAGACTGCTGGCACCGGACCTATCAGGGCGCGCCCAGCGACGGCTCGGCTTGGACCAGCGCGGACTGCAGCGCTCATGTCCTGCGGTCGGGCTCCTGGAAGAACGATTCGGGATATGTGCGGCCGTCGAACCGCGGTGGATACGACGCGGGTGTTCGTTACCCCACGCACGGCTTCCGCATCGCGCTCAGTCCGTAAGACTGGAGTCAATCTGATGAAAGTCACTTCCTGTATCGCGCTGGCAGCGGCAATTGCCTTGCTCCCAGGCACGGCCTGCTCGCAAGGCAAATCCGCGCCCAAGGACGCCAAGCTCTATTTCATCACGCCGTATGACGGCCAGAAGGTCCGTGGTGGATTTTGGGTCCGGTTCGGCCTGCGCAACATGGGCGTGACGCATGCCGGCGACGATTACCACAATGCGGGTCATCATCATCTGTTGATCGATGTGAAAGGCCCCATCGATGTCAAGGAGCCGATTCCGCAGGACAAGTCCCATCTGCATTTCGGGGCAGGACAGACCGAAACGTTTCTCGAGCTTTCTCCGGGCACGCACACCCTGCAACTGGTGCTTGGTGATGCCAAGCACTATCCGTTCGAACCACCCGTCGTGTCGGACAAGATCACGATACGCGTCAGGCCGGCGGTATCGGCGCGGAGCCGATGATCACCGCAGGCTGGCGTTGATCTTGTCCAGCACCGCCGAGCCCGGGCACAGCGAGTCCGCCTCCAGGCTGTTGAGCGGCGTCTCGACCGTGTTGAGATGCTCGTGCATGTCTTCCGCGTCGGGGTCGACATAGAGCAGGCCAGTGACGATCTGGCCCTTGGCGGCGTGCTTCTGCAGGAAGGTCATGGCCCCGAGCCGATCATGCGGATCGTAGTCCGCGTCGATCTTGCGCAGCGCAATCTTGCTGCCGTCATGCTGCTCGACCACCTGCACCGTGCCCGGCGCATAGTCCACCGCGATCGGATCGCGGCCGACCAGCACGTCGAGCCGGTTCACGGCGTCATTGTGCTCGCGGACATAGTCGAAGCTCTTGGTCGAGCCGGCATGGTTGTTGAAGGCGATGCAGGGGCTGATGACGTCGATGAAGGACGCGCCCTTGTGCCGGATCGCGGCCGCGATCAGCGGCACCAGCTGGGTCTTGTCGCCGGAGAAGGAGCGCGCGACGAAGGTGGCGCCGAGTTGCAGCGCGATGGCGACGAGGTCGATGGCGTTATCGGTGTTGGTCACGCCCTTCTTGCTCTTGGAGCCGCGGTCGGCGGTCGCGGAGAACTGGCCCTTGGTCAAGCCATAGACGCCGTTGTTCTCGACGATATAGGTCATGTTCACGCCGCGCCTGATCGAGTGCGCAAACTGGCCGAAGCCGATCGAGGCGGAATCGCCGTCGCCGGAAACGCCGAGATAGATCAGGTCGCGGTTGGCGAGGTTGGCGCCGGTCAGCACGCTGGGCATGCGGCCATGCACGGAGTTGAAGCCGTGCGAATTGCCGAGGAAGTAATCCGGCGTCTTCGACGAGCAACCGATGCCGGAGATCTTCGCCACCCGATGCGGCTCGATCGAGAGTTCGTAGCAGGCCTCGATGATCGAGGCCGTGATCGAATCGTGGCCGCAGCCCGCGCACAACGTCGAGATCTTGCCCTCGTAGTCGCGGTGGGTGTAGCCGAGCGCGTTCTTCTTGAGGCCCGGATGATGGAATTTCGGCTTTGCAATGTAGGTCATGCGAGCACCTGAAATGTCCGCTGCTTCATGGCCGGCCTTGACCCGGCCGTCCACGTCTTTGCGGCGACGACGAAGCGCGTGGATGCCGGGGCATAGGCGAGCGGAAGCGACGCCGTTCTTCGAACGGCTATGCCCGGGCATGACGAAAGAGAGAGCAGGATGTTGGTCATGACACGGCCTTGCGGAGCGGGGTCACCTTGAGGTGATCCTGATGGTCGCCAATGGCCTTGGCGATGAAGCGGGCGGTGATCGGCGTGCCATCGTAGTGCACGATCGGCACGAGGCGGACGGGGTCTATGCCGTTCTCGTTGACGATGAGCTGGCGCAGCTGGCTGTCGCGGTTCTGCTCGACCACATAGACGAAGTCGTGCTCGGCGAGGAAGCTCGCCACGCTCGAATGGAACGGGAATGCGCGGATGCGCAGGCGGTCGAGTTGATGCCCGCGCGCTTCGAGCAATCCGATCGCCTCGTCCATCGCCGGCGAGGTCGAGCCGAAATAGATCACGCCGTACTTGGTCGGCCGCTCCGCATTGGCCTGCAGCGGTCTTGGCACCAGGTCCTGCGCAGTCTCGAACTTGCGCACGAGGCGCTGCATGTTGTCGGCGTAGACCGAACCTTCCTCGGAATAGCGTGCATAGCGATCGCGTGACGTGCCGCGGGTGAAGTAGGAGCCCTTGGTCGGATGCGTGCCGGGATAGGTGCGGTAGGGGATGCCGTCGCCATCGACGTCGAGATAGCGGCCGAAGTCCCGGCCCTCATCCAGCATTTCCGCGGTCATCACCTTGCCGCGGTCATACTGCTTGGAATCGTCCCATTTCAGCGGACGGCAGAGCCGGTGGTTCATGCCGATGTCGAGGTCGAGCATCAGGAAGATCGTGGTCTGGAGCCGCTCGGCGAGGTCGAACGCGGCCGCCGCGAACTCGAAAGCTTCGGCGGGATCTTCCGGGAACAGCAGCACATGCTTGGTGTCGCCGTGCGAAGCATAGGCGCAGGCGATGATGTCGCATTGCTGGGTGCGGGTCGGCATGCCCGTCGAGGGGCCGGCACGCTGGATGTTCATGATCACGGCCGGGATCTCGGCGAAGTATGAAAGGCCGATGAACTCGGTCATCAGCGAGATGCCGGGGCCGGAGGTCGCCGTAAAGGCGCGGGCGCCGTTCCAGGACGCGCCGATCACGATGCCGATCGAGGCAAGCTCGTCCTCGCCCTGCACGATCGCGTATTTCGCCTTCCCCGTCTCCGGATCGTGCCGGTATTTCTTGCAGTGGGCGGTGAAGGCCTCGGCCACCGATGAGGACGGCGTGATCGGGTACCACGCGCATACGGTGGCGCCGCCATAGACGGCGCCGAGCGCGGCGGCGCTGTTGCCTTCGATGAAGATACGGTCGCCGACCTTGTCGGATTTCTTCACCCGCAGCCCGATCGGGCATTTCAGGTTCGAGAGCGCCCAGTCGCGGCCGAGATGCAGCGCGTGGACGTTGGAGGAGAGCAGTTTCTCCTTACCCTTGTACTGCTCGCCGATCAGCTGCTCGATCAGCTTGGGATCCATGTCGAGCAGCGCACTGAGCGCGCCGAGATAGATGATGTTCTTGAACAGCTGGCGCTGGCGCGGATCGGTATAGGTCGAGTTGGTGATGGCGGTCAGCGGCACGCCGATCACATTGATGTCGTCGCGGAACTTGGTCGACGGCATCGGCTTGGTGGAATCGTAGAACAGGTAGCCGCCCGGCTCGATGCCGGCGACGTCCTTGTCCCAGGTCTGCGGATTCATCGCCACCATCATGTCGACGCCGCCGCGGGCGCCGAGATGGCCGTCTTCCGTCACCCGCACCTCGTACCAGGTCGGCAGGCCCTGGATGTTGGAGGGGAAGATGTTGCGCGGGGACACCGGCACGCCATGGCGCAGGATCGCGCGCGCGAACATCTCGTTGGCGCTGGCCGAACCCGAGCCGTTGACGTTGGCGAAGCGGACGACGAAGTCGTTTACGCTGCTGATCGGCTTTTTGTCGGACATGTCGAACCTGCGTGGGTCATCTCGATGAAATATTTCTGCATGTCCCAGGCGCCGGTGGGACAACGCTCGGCGCATAGCCCGCAATGCAGGCAGACGTCCTCGTCCTTGACCATCACGCGCCCGGTCTTGAGGTCGCTGGACACGTAGAGATCCTGATCGGGATGCAGCGAAGGCGCCTTCAGGCGCTGGCGCAGATCGCTCTCCTCGCCGTTGGCCGTAAAGGTGATGCAATCCATCGGACAGATGTCGGCGCAGGCGTCGCATTCGATGCAGAGCGAGGTCGAGAAAACGGTCTGCACGTCGCAGTTCAGGCAGCGATGCGCCTCGCCGAGAGCCAGCTTGACGTCATAGCCGAGCTCGACCTCGGCGCGGATGTCCTTCAGCGCGACAACCTTGTCGCGGTGCGGCACCTTGTAGCGCTTGTCGACGGAGATGTCGTTGTCATAGCTCCATTCGTGGATGCCCATCTTCTGCGACGAGATTTGCACGTCGGGGAGCGGGCGCTCGTCGATGGCCTCGCCGGAGAGCATCTTGTGGATCGACAGCGCGGCGTCATGGCCGTGCGCAACCGCCCAGATGATGTTCTTCGGGCCGAACGCAGCGTCGCCGCCAAAGAAGACTCTGGGATTGGTGGAAGCGAAGGTCTTCGGGTCGACCTTGGGCATGTGCCATTTGTCGAACTCGATGCCGCAATCCTGCTCGATCCAGGGGAAGGCGTTCTCCTGGCCGACCGCGACCAGCACGTCGTCGCAGGCGATGGTCTGATCGGGTTCGCCTGAAGGAACGAGATTGCGCCGCCCCTTGGCGTCGTATTCGGCCTTCACCTTCTGGAAGGTGACGCCGGTGAGCTTGCCGCCTTCGTGCACGAAGGCGACCGGAACCATGAAGTTGAGGATCGGGATGTCCTCGTGGATCGCGTCCTCCTTCTCCCAGGGCGAGGCCTTCATCTCCTCGAACCCGGAGCGCACGATCACCTTGACCTCTTCGCCGCCAAGCCGGCGCGCGGTGCGGCAGCAATCCATTGCGGTGTTGCCGCCGCCGAGCACGATCACGCGCTTGCCGATCTTGTCGGTGTGGCCGAACGAGACCGAGGCCAGCCACTCGATGCCGATATGGATGTTGCTCGCTGCCTCTTTCCGCCCGGGAATGTCGAGCTCGCGGCCGCGCGGCGCGCCGGAGCCGACGAAGATCGCGTCGTACTTTTCCGCGAGCAGCGCCTTCATGCTCTCGATGCGATGGCCGCCCTTGAAGTCGACGCCGAGACCCAGGATATAGCCGGTCTCCTCGTCGATAACGGAATTCGGCAGGCGGAATTTCGGGATCTGCGTCCGCATCATGCCGCCGGCTTCCGGATCGGCATCGAACACGGTGCAGTGATAGCCGAGGGGGGCGAGATCGCGCGCCACCGTCAGCGAGGCCGGGCCGCCTCCCACCAGCGCGACGCGCTTGCCGTTCTTGGGTGCCGGGCGCGGCAGGCGTTGCCTGATGTCGTCCTTGAAGTCCGCGGCGACGCGCTTGAGGCGGCAGATCGCCACCGGGGTCTCCTCGACGCGTCCGCGACGACACGCGGGCTCGCAGGGGCGGTCGCAGGTGCGTCCCAGGATTCCGGGAAACACGTTCGATTTCCAATTGATCATGTAGGCGTCGCTGTAGCGGCCTTGGGCGATCAGTCGGATGTATTCGGGGACGGGGGTGTGCGCAGGACAGGCCCATTGGCAGTCGACCACTTTGTGAAAGTAGTCGGGGGCCGCAATATCGGTCGGTTTCATTCCTACCCTGTCCGCGCAGGCTCAAAGACCCCGCGGCCTTTTTTGTTTGAGCTTGGCGGGCGCTTAACGCGTCTCGATCTGGTTTCTGAATGACGTCATCGGGTTAGCTTATTAGAACCGTTCCGAAGTACAACGGCAAAATTGCGTAGCTTCCCTCTTTCATGGGAGCTACGCGCGCACAGCATTAACGCCCGCATGCGATGCGCGTGCGCTGCAGCATCACACTGCGCTCCATCCGCTCATTGCGAGGAGCCCTTGCGACGAAGCAATCCAGAATGTCACTGCGGCCGCAGTCTGGACTGCTCGCCGAGCCTGTCATCAGGCCGCGCGGCAATATGTCAGCCGCGCGCGATATCGCTCTTCGCGAGATCCCACATCAGGCAGTACGTGCCGACGGAGACGGGAGGCGGGAAGGGGGCCGCCGCAGGACCGGTGAAGCGCTCGGCGATGACGCCGGAGACCGCGCCGACATGCGTGCCGTCGATCAGCACGAACCAGTCGCGTGCGCCTTCGTTACGCGTCGCCGGGATTCCCGCTGTCGCACCCGACAGTTCGGGCTCGCTTTCCAGCAGATGCATCGAGATGATGCCGTCATGCGCTTCGGGCCTCAGCTTCTCTTGCAGCGCGTCCCGCCACGCTCCGGCATTGTCAGGCGCCGGCCGCAGCCGCACCAGGCCGAGCACAGCCCCGCGCCCGGTGCCCTTGCTGATGGTGATGCGGGCGACAACGCGCAGCATGTCCCTGAAACGCGCCATGGTCTGCCGCGACCAGTCGGTCGGGTTCGCCAGCCGCGCCCGGTAGGCGGGGCTGTCGAGCACGTCGAGCGTCGCGGTCGAGTACAACGACAGATATTTGGGATTGGCGGCATGCGCGACATAGCGCCGCGCCTCCAGGAATCCGTCGATCGCGACACGCTCTTCCAGATGCTCGCGATCGTACCAGCGGTTGAAATCGGCTTCGTCTGAAACGTCGATGTTCATCGACGTCAGCAGCATGCCCTTTCCGGCGAGCGGCATTCTTCTTGTCCTCTCATCGCCCGATCTTCGACGCGAGGTCCGCGATCGACTTCATGACGGCGTCCCTCACGCCGGCATCATAGAGCGAATGTCCGGCTGCTTCCACGAGGCGAAGCTCGGAACCGGGCCATACTTTCGTCAATGCCTGCGATGTCTCGGGCGGGCACAACAAGTCATAGCGACCCTGGACAATGATGCCGGGAATGCCGGCGAGCCGTCCCGCATTGCGCAACAGCTGGTCCTCGGTCATGAAGCTGTCGTTGACGAAATAATGCGCCTCCATGAACGGCGTTGCCGGCAGCGTGCGCCAGACACTGAGCGATGCAAGGTCCAGCCGGGTCCTGGCGGGCTTGTGCTCTGACAGCGTGCGCTCGGTGTCGTGCCAGGCGCGCGCGGCAGGTCCGTGCACGGCCGGATCGGCGTCGAGGATGCGGCGCCAATAGGCGCCGACCGGTCGATCGCGTTCTTCCCCAGGCAGCACACTGAGAAAGTCCTCGTGCAGCGCGGGATAGAACTGCGCCAGGCGCGAGGTGAAGGCCGTCTCCACCTCGGCCCGCGTGCCGAGAAAGGTCGCGCGCAGCGCGATGCCGGAGACGCGCTCGGGATGTGCTTCTGCGTAGGCCAGCGCCAGCGTCGCGCCCCAGGAGCCGCCGACCACCATCCAGCGGTCGAAACCGAACTTCTCGCGGATCTTCTCCATATCGGCGATCAGATGCGCCGTGGTGTTGTGCTCGCGAGACCCCTTTGGCCTGCTGCGGCCGCAGCCGCGCTGGTCGAACAAGACGGCGCAGAACCGGTCCGGATCGAACAGCCGGCGATGGTCCGGCTGGCAGCCGGAGCCGGGCCCGCCATGCAGATAGACCGCAGGGATTCCGTCGGCACGGCCGACGCTCTCGACATGCAGCTCATGGCCGTCGCCGACGTCGAGCATGTCGGAGGTCAGCGGCGCAAAGGGATCGGCACGTTTGACGGAAGCGGCCGCGTCGGCGTCAGGTCCCATTCTCGGATTCCAGGGTGCCGCCGGCGAAGTTGCGGTAGATGAAGCGGCTCGTCTCGCCCTCGGCCTCGGCCTCCGCCTGCTTGAAGATGGTCTCGTGCAGCGGCGACAGAGCGCAGGCGGGATCGGTGTTGGCGGCATCGCCGGTCAGCGCGAAGGCCTGGCAGCGGCAGCCGCCGAAATCGATCTCGCGGAACTCGCAACTCTTGCACGGCTCCTTCATCCAGCCGGTGCCGCGATAGCGGTTGAAGGCCTCCGAGTTCTGCCAGATCCAGGCGATCGAATGGTTGGAGCGCACGGATTCGAATTCGAGCCCGGTGATGCTCTCGGCGGCGTGACAGGGCAGCACCTTGCCGGCGGGCGAGATGTTGAAGAACTGCCGGCCCCAGCCGCCCATGCACTTCTTCGGCCGCAGCGCGTAATAGTCGGGCACGACGTAGTCGATCGTCAGCCGGCCCTTCAGCCGCTCGCGCGCCTCCTCGACGATTTCAGTGCATTCGTCCAGCTGCGCCACGGTCGGCATCAGGGCGGCGCGGTTCTTCAGCGCCCAGCCGTAATATTGCACGTTGGCGACCTCGAGCCGGTCGGCGTCGAGATCCAGCGACATCTGGATCATGTCGGGGAGCTGGTGCAGGTTCTGCCGGTGCATCACCGCGTTCACGGTGAGCGGCAGATCGAGCTCGCGCGTCCATTTGGCCACTTCGAGTTTCTTGCGGTGCCCGCCCTTGTAGCCGCCGACGCGATCAGCGAGGCCTTCCTCGATGCCCTGGAAAGAGATCTGCACATGGCAGAGCCCGGCGTCGGCGAGATCGCTGAGCTTCTCGCGCGTCAACAGCACCGCCGAGGTGATGAGGTTGGTGTAGAGGCCGACGTCACTCGCATGCTTGACCAGCTCGACGAGGTCCTTGCGCGCGGTCGGCTCGCCGCCGGAGAAATGCACCTGCAGCACGCCGATCTCGGCGAGCTCGCTCAGCACCTTCTTCCATTCCTCGGTGGTCAGCTCCTTCGCCGAGCGGTCGAGCTCGACCGGGTTGGAGCAATAGGGACATTGCAGCGGGCAGCGATGGGTGATCTCGAGCAGCACCGCGAGCGGAATGCCGAAGCTCTCCGCTGTCGAGCGCTGCTTCTCCAGCACCGCGAGGCTGTCGCTGGGCGGGATGGTCACGTCGCTCATGACGTCTTCTCCCTGATCTCGGTGAGAAAGCCCTTGTCGGCGAGATCCTGCAGCATGGCAATGACATCAGCGAGGATCGCCTCGCGTGGCGCGGCGTATTTCGCCGCGAGTTGATCGGCGACGTCGCCGACATTGCGCTCGCCGTTGCAGAGCTGCAGAACCTCGACTGCGATCTCGTCGGGGGCCAGCACCCGTTCCGGCGCCAGGATCACCCAGACTTTCCGCGTCTCGTCATATTTCAGCTTGGCATGCCGCGGCAGCACGGGGCGGCTCGCCTCGCTGACGCTGATGTGACGCGGCCCGGCCATTGCTCTTGTCCTCAACTCGCTTTGGGCACGAACGCGCCCGGCGGAATGTGGCCCTCGACATAGGCATGCTGGAGCGCATCGAGCTGCACCCACAAGACGTTGGTCTTGAAGATCAGCGCGTTGCACACAAGCGCGCGTTGCTCCGGCGTCGTGGCATGCGTCTTGACGTAGTCGAGCGCGAAATTGGCATCGCGCGGGGCCTGCGTCAGGCGCCGCTTGAAATAGCTCATGATGTCGGGATTGACGAAGTCGTAATGCTCCAGCATGCCCGCGATGCGCTCTTCATGCAGGTTGGGCGCGAACAGCTCGGTGAGCGAGGAGGCGATCGCCTCCAGCGGGCTCTTCTCGCGGCAGTAATGGACATAGGCCTCTACTGCGAACCGAGTCGCGGGCAAGATGCCTTCGGTCGATTCCACGTAAGCCGTATCGAGCCCGAGCCCTTCGGTCAGCTTGAGCCAGCGCTCGATGCCGCCTTCGCTGCCGACGTCGCCGTCATGGTCCTCGATGCGGTGGCGCCATTCCAGGCGCGTGGCGCGGTCGCGGAAGCGCGAGATCACCACCGCGTCCTTGATCGGGATGGTGCTCTGGTAATAGTAGCGGTTCAGCGCCCAGGCCTGCACCTGGCCCTTGTTCAGCTTGCCGCCGTGCAGGAGCTTATGGAACGGATGCAGGCTGTGATAGCGCGTCGCGCCGATATGCCGCAGCGCCGCCTCCAGCTCCTCGGCCGAGCCGAGCCTGATGTCCTTGCCGATCGAGAGCGCGGTCATTCCAGTCAGTGATGCGGCATTCACAGCACGATCTCCGTTCCGTCGGCGGGTATCTGCCAGCCCGCCTCTTCAGTGGCTTTCCGCTCGGGTGACGCGGGCAGCAGCGCCGGGTTCGAGTTGTTGATATGCAGAAATATCTTCCGGTCGATAGCAAGGTCGGCAAGCCGCGCTATGGCGCCGCCCTCGCCGGACATGGCGACGTGGCCCATGCTCTTTCCGGTCTTGTGGCCGAGGCCGGCCCGGATCATCTCGTCGTCGCGCCAGACCGTGCCGTCGAAGAACACCAGCGCGGCGCCGTCGATCTCGGCCTTGAGCGCGTCGGTCACCTCGGCGCAGGCCGCAATGAAGTAGAAGCACTTGCCGGTCGCCTTGTCGGTGATCTTGAGCCCCAGCGTATCGCCATCGCCGTTCTCGCCGCCCGGATGCGTCTTGCCTTCCAGATACCAGGCCGACTTGCCCGGCACCGCGAAGGCCATCACCTCCAGCCCCGAGCGTGCGCCATCGGTGAGGCGCGGCTCGAAGGGCTCGCGGATAGAGATCGGCTGTCGCCGCACGTGCTTCTCGTTCAGCACGTTGAAGATGCTGTTGCTGGCAAGGATCGCCAGCACTTTCTCATGCGCATAGATGGTGAAGGGCGAGCTCTCGCGCATCGAGAGCAGGCCCGCCACCGCATCCACTTCGCTGTTGGTCAGGATCACGCCTGCAATCGGCGTGTGACGCAGCGCGCCCGCCCTGGGGTGCAGCTGCGGCGTTGCATTCAATTGCTGACGGAGATCGGGCGAGGCGTTGATCAGGAACCAGTGCTCGCCGTCGCCGCTGAAGGCGACCGAGGCTTGCGTACGGTGCAGCTCATGCCCGCCGCTGCGGGCCGCACGGCAGCCGTCGCAACCGCAATTCCACTGGGGAACTCCGCCGCCGGCTGCAGCGCCCAGGACGACGACGCGAAGCATGATCCGTCTCCTGGAGGGAACATGCGCGGTGGATCTCAGGCCGACGCAAATGCCGACACAGATTGTGTCTTTCGGAAACGCGTCGTGACTGAAAGATCCACCGGCGCAGAACGCGAAATCGCAAACCGCTTACTTGCGGGTTGCGCTCACATACATGTTGATTTCCATGCCACAGGGCACTTCGACGATCTTCGGGGCTTTCCATGCCATTTCGGCTCTCCATCTTTGCGAATTCGGACGTGTCCGCCCACGGGTTAAAGTAATGCGGGCTGAGAAGTTCGCCAGTGAAATTTTCCCGGACGTCGCTAGTCCATCTGCTGAATTGCTGCACTGCAAGAGAGCGTATTGCGGCCGTAAAGGTAAGCGACGACATTCCTAAAACCCAGATGGGTCGTGATCCCTGTCGGGATAAACGAGTTGTGAGTATAGAACGGCTTTCAATCGGCGACAGGCGACCCCATTGGACCAGGCATGCCCAGATATTTCTTCAACACCCGTATCGGCGACGAACTGATCGTGGATCCTGAAGGCGAGGACCTGCGCAACCCCGATCGCGCCTGGGAGGTCGCCCGCCAGATGATCCTGGAGGTGGTGAAGTCGGAGGGCACCCAGCGGGCCCTGCTCGAGGCGGTGATCGAGGTGACGGACGCTGAAGGCGAGATCGTGCTCGAGTTTCCCTTCACCGAGGCCCTGCTGGACCTGCCGGACCAGTCAGCGACGAGGCATTAGCTGCGGCCGAGGGCCGGGGGGAGCGCAGCTCCCTCCATCGTCATTGCGAGGAGCCCTTGCGACGAAGCAATCCAGACCGCCTCCGCGGCGGCAGTCTCGATTGCTTCGCGGAGCCTGTCATCGGGCCGCGCTTCGCAGCAACGACGGAGGTACTCCCGCGAAATCCGCATGACTTTGCCGTGTTCCCGGCGCTAAAAGGACGCCGATCACACGGAGCAAGCCATGCAAGATCTCTGGCGCCTGTCAGCCGCCGACCTCGCCGCCCTCGTCAAATCCAAAAAGGTGTCCGCCAGGGAGGCCGCGCAGGCTGGCCTTGCCCGGCTCGATGCCGTCAATCCCAAGCTCAATGCGGTGATCGATCACCGGCCGGAGGACGTGCTCAAGCAGGCCGATGGCGTCGATGCCGCCATCGCGCGGGGCGAGGACCCCGGTGTGCTTGCCGGCGTGCCCGTCACCATCAAGGCCAATGTCGATCAGGAAGGCTTCGCCACCACCAACGGCCTCAAACTGCAGCGCGACGTGATCGCGCGCGAGGACAATCCGGTGGTCGCCAACTTCCGCAAAGCCGGCGCCATTCTCCTCGGCCGCACCAATTGCCCGGCCTTCTCCTACCGCTGGTTCACCACCAATCTGATCCACGGCGACACCAAGAACCCCAGGGATGCCTCGCTGACGCCGGGCGGTTCCTCCGGCGGCGCCGGCTCCGCGGTCGCGGCCGGCATCGGCCACATTGCCCACGGCACCGACATCGCGGGTTCGATCCGCTATCCCGCCTATGCCTGCGGCGTGCACGGCCTGCGTCCCACGCTCGGCCGCATCCCTGCTTTCAATCCCGCGCTGCCGGAGCGCCCGATCGGCCCGCAGATCATGGCGGTGTCGGGCCCGCTGGCGCGCACGGTCAACGATTTGCGCATCTCGCTTGATGCGATGTCGGCCCGCGACATCCGCGATCCCTGGTTCGTGCCGGTGCCGCTGCAGGGCCCCGCTCGGGACAAGCGCGCCGCGCTCTGTCTCAATCCGGGCGGCCTTGCCACCACGCCGGAGGTGAAGGCCGCGGTGAGCGATGCCGGCAAGCGGCTCGAGCGGGCGGGCTGGACCGTCGACGTCATCGAGGACACGCCGCCGATGCGCGAGGCGGTCGAATGGCAGATCAAGCTCTGGCTCGGCGACGGCTACGAGGCGCAACTCGAGGCGGCCGAGCGCGAGGGCGATCCCGGCGCGCTGGCCTGTCTGCGCGGCAACCGCAGCAGGGTCACGCCGATGGATCAGGCAAATTACGCCAAGGCGCTGACGCGGCGAGCCACGCTGACCCGCGAATGGATGTTGTTCTTCGAGAAGTACGCCGTGCTGCTGACGCCGGTCTCGGGCGAATTGCCGTTCCCCGATCATCTTGACCGCAAGGACGACGAATCCTTCAAGCGGGTCTGGGAAGCGCAGCTGCCGCAGATCGCAATTCCCTTCATGGGTCTGCCCGGCCTCGTGGTCTCCACGGGCCTCGTCGGCAAGGCACCGGTCGGCGTGCACATCGTCTCCGGACGTTATCGCGAAGACCTTTGCCTGCTTGCCGGCGAAGCGATCGAGGCCGGCGGCGTGCCGCCGTCGCCGATCGATCCCGTGGACTAGCGATGACGGCCATCTACGACTTCAAGGCCAACTCGCTTGCCGGCGAGGAGATCGCCCTGCGCCGGTTCGAGGGACAGGTGCTCTTGATCGTCAACACGGCGAGCAAATGCGGCTTCACGCCGCAATATCGCGGCCTTGAGGATCTTCATCGCGATCTCTCCCCGCGCGGCTTCTCGGTGCTCGGCTTTCCCTGCAACCAGTTCGGCGCGCAGGAACCGGGACCGGCGAGCGAGATCCAGGAGTTCTGTTCGACCCACTACGAGGTCACCTTTCCCCTCTTCGAGAAGATCGACGTCAACGGGCCGAAGGCGCATCCTCTGTACGAATACCTCAAACGCCAGCAATCAGGGCTTCTCGGCGCCTCCATCAAATGGAATTTCACCAAATTCCTGGTGGACCGTGCCGGGAAGGTGGTCGCGCGCTACGCGCCGACCGCACGGCCCGAAGGATTGCGGCAGCAAATCGAAACACTGTTGTGAGCGAGACAATCATGAGCGACGAATTTCCCGACCGCCTGTCGGTCGATCCGAACAGCCCCTACTACAACGCCGACATTCTGGCGCGCGACGTTGGCATCCGCTTCAAGGGCATCGAGAAGACCAATGTCGAGGAATACTGCATCAGCGAAGGGTGGGTCCGCGTCACCGCTGGGAACGCCAAGGACCGGCACGGCAATCCGCTGACCATCAAGGTGCACGGCCCGGTCGAGCCGTACTTCCGGGACAAGAAGTAGTTCCTGAGCGCGCACGGGCTCTCTCCGCGTCATTGCGAGGAGCGCTTGCGACGAAGCGATCCAGACTGTCTCCGAGGATGCATTCCTGGATTGCTTTGCTCCGTTCGCAATGACGAACACAACCGCCGAAAGCTCATCCCA
Source organism: Bradyrhizobium sp. in8p8 (assembly GCF_000426845.1). Lineage (GTDB taxonomy): Bacteria > Pseudomonadota > Alphaproteobacteria > Rhizobiales > Xanthobacteraceae > Bradyrhizobium > Bradyrhizobium japonicum_C. The sequence continues at coordinate 137,864 of NZ_AUGD01000005.1, forward strand.
TGTCCGTCCGCATCGTCGACGTCCGCGAGATCACCAAGCCGATCTCCTCGCCGATCCGCAACGCCTATATCGATTTCAGCAAGATGACGACAAGCCTCGTTGCCGTCGTCACCGACGTCGTGCGCGACGGCAGGCGCGTCGTCGGCTACGGCTTCAATTCCAACGGCCGCTACGGACAGGGCGGCCTGATCCGCGAGCGCTTTGCTTCGCGCATTCTCGAAGCCGATCCGAAGTCGTTGCTCGATGAAGCCGGCGGCAACCTCGACCCCGACAAGGTCTGGGCCGCGATGATGACCAACGAGAAGCCGGGCGGTCACGGCGAGCGCTCGGTCGCCGTCGGCACGATCGACATGGCCGTGTGGGATGCAGTGGCGAAGATCGCGGGCAAGCCGCTGTTCCGCCTGCTCGCCGAACGTCACGGCGTGACCGCCGATCCGCGCGTCTTCGTCTACGCGGCCGGCGGCTACTACTATCCCGGCAAGGGCCTGTCGATGCTGCGCGGCGAGATGCGCGGCTATCTCGACCGTGGCTATAACGTCGTGAAGATGAAGATCGGCGGCGCGCCGATCGAGGAAGACCGCAAGCGGATCGAGGCCGTGCTGGAAGAGATCGGCAAGGACGCGCAGCTCGCCGTCGATGCCAACGGCCGCTTCGACCTGGAGACGGCGATCGCCTACGCCAAGATGCTGCGGGACTATCCGCTGTTCTGGTACGAGGAGGCCGGCGATCCCCTCGACTACGCGCTGCAGGCCGCGCTCGCCGAATTCTATCCGCGCCCGATGGCGACAGGCGAGAACCTGTTCAGCCACCAGGACGCCCGCAATCTGATCCGCTACGGCGGCATGCGCCCCGATCGCGACTGGCTGCAATTCGACTGCGCGCTGTCCTATGGCCTGTGCGAATACCTGCGCACGCTGGAAGTGCTGAAGACTCACGGCTGGTCCCCCAGCCGCTGCATTCCCCACGGCGGCCACCAGATGTCGCTCAACATCGCTGCCGGCCTCGGGCTCGGGGGCAACGAAAGCTATCCCGACCTGTTTCAGCCCTATGGCGGCTTCCCCGACGGCGTCCGCGTCGAGAACGGCCACATCACCATGCCCGACCTTCCAGGCATCGGCTTCGAAGGCAAGTCCGATCTCTACAAGGAGATGAAGGCGCTGGCGGAGTAGCCCGCCTGCTGCCACACCCTCCGTCATTGGCGAGCGTAGCTAAGCAATCCAGAATCTTTCGTCGGCGACGGCCTGGATTGCTTCGTCGCGCTCCTTGCAATGATGGGAGAGAGCAGAGCGCTGCTACGACAACCGCATATCCAGCAGCCTTCGTCCTTCGCTCTTCAGCAGCTTCTTTACCGCGCTCGATGCCACGACCTCGCCGTCATTGGCATAGGCCTCGTGGTTCTTCTCGATATCGTCGAGACGGTAGAGATAGTTGACCATGACGCCGGCGGATTCGCGCACGCCCTTCGGCGAGAGGTCCCCCAGCCAGTTGATGCGCTCCAGCCGCGCGCCGTTTCCGAGGTGGAAGCGGGCGACGGAATCGATCAGCTTGCCCTTCGGCGTGCGCGCCTTGAGGAAATAGTGCGCAGCCAGCGGCTCTATCACGCTGCGGAGCAGGGCCGTTGTCTCGGGGCTTTCGAACCATCTGGGATCCTCCAGACGCTTCAGCACCTCGCGGTCCTCGTCCGACAGCGGCAAATCCTTGTCCTGCTTGATCCATGCCATGAAGCCGGGCACAGGCGACAGCGTCACGAAAGTGTCGAGCTTCGGCAATTCGCGGCGCAGCTCTTCCACCACCTGCTTGATCAGGAAGCTGCCGAAGGAGATGCCGCCGAGGCCGCGCTGGGTGTTGGAGATCGAATAGAACACGGCGGTGCGCGCGCGTTCGATCGGCAGATGCTGGCGGTCCACCGCGAGCAGGGGCTGGATCGCGCCGGGGATGGTTTCGGTCAACGCCACCTCGACGAAGATCAGGGGCTCGTCGACCATCGCGGGGTGGAAGAAGGCGTAGCAGCGGCGGTCGACCGGATCGATGCGGCGGCGCAGGTCGTCCCAGTCGCTGATCTCGTGCACGGCTTCGTAACGGATGATCTTTTCGAGGATGTTGGCCGGGGTCGACCAGTCGATCCTGCGCAGCACGAGAAACCCCCTGTTGAACCACGAAGAGAGAAGATGCGAGACGTCGCGATCGAGCGCGGCGAGATCGGTGTGCCCGTTCATCATGCCGAGCAGATCGGCGCGCATGTTGACGAGATCGCCGGTGCCACCCGGGGCGCGATTCAGGCGGCGGATCAGTTCCTGCCGCCGCGGCTCGGAGGCGAAGTGCAGTGCGCTCGCGTCCTCGTCGCTCGGCTTGGCGCGCCATGTCTCGATTGCCTTGGACAGGCGCTCCCGATCGGGACCGAAATCGCGAACCAATCCCTCGAAGAAGGCGCGGCGCCCCGCCGCATCCAGCTCCCGGTAGATGTCCAGCACCTCGCGCGCCATCGCGGTGCCGGAAGCTTCGCCCCGGCCGGACAGCAGCGCATCGCAGAGCTCGAGCAGTCCGTCGGCATCTCGTCTGGTGTCGGCGGAATCACCGCGGCGAAGCAGCGTGCGGCCGCGCTCGGAGATGGTGGCAAGCAGATCGGAGAAGAAGGCGTTGGCCATCTGGGCTTTCGTGTCAGGTTTGTGCAATGCGGGAGTTTACACAAGATTTGGGTGGAAGCCGATCACAATCAAGCGTCATTTTGATGATGTGGTACGTCTCGTCAGCCTCTTCGTCATGGCCGGGCCATCCATCCTAGTTGGAAAGTTTTTGCAAAGGGATGGACACGCGGGTCAAGCACGCATGTGACGAGCTAACCCTTTCCCGCAAACTCCGTCGGCGTCCGTCCCGTCACCTGGCGGAACGCGGCGGAGAACGCCGGCACGCTGGCATAGCCGAGCGACGTGGCGAGCTGCTTCACCGAGACGGTCGCATCCGTCGACAGCCGCTGGATCGCAGCCGCGATGCGGGCGCGCTGGCACCAGCTCTTGAAGCTCAGCTGCGTCTCGCTCGAGAACAGCCGGGACAACGTCCGCGCTGAGGTTCCCACCTCCCGCGCCAGCGTGTCGATGTCGTGCAGGCCGGTGGGATCGTCGAGCACGATCATCGCGGCGCGGCGGCAGCGAGGCTCATGCGGCAGCGGAACGAAGGTCGCGGAATCCTCGGCCTGATGCAATTCCAGCATCACGAGCCGGACTAGCAGCTCGGTGCGCTCCTCGGTGTTGCGCGTGTCGAACAGCGCCAGGATCGCCTGATTGAGCAGCGGCGAGACCCGCACCACGAATTCCCTGGTCAGGCCGTCATAGCGACACTCGCGCTTCAGCCACGATAAGTCGAAGTAAAGCGTGCGCATCTCGATGTCGGCGAGCAGGTCGATGGCGTGCTCGAGCCCGGCGGGTACCCAGACGGCGCGGTCCGGCGGCACCAGCCAGCGTCCCCCGGGCGTCGTGACCTGCATGGTGCCTTTCGCAGCATAGATCAGCTGCGCTTCGCGGTGCAGGTGCGGCTTGATCCGCATGCCCTTGGGATAGTCGCGCGCGACCAGGTGCACGCCCGCGGTGGAGCGATGGTTGCCCCGGACTTCCCTGAGGATTGGCGTTTCCAAGACAGTCATTGGCAGCATTCCGTCATGGGGAGGACATATAACTCATTTCGGAGCAGGAGAGGATTCGCAATGAACAGCCCCGGTCGGGTCATCAGTTTCGTCAACGCAGGCCATTTCATCGACCATTATGGGATGCTGATCTTTGCCGCCGCCGTCATCATTATGGGGCCGGCGCTCGGCATGGCCTATTCGGAACTCCTGCCCTACGCCACGCCGGGCTTCGTCGCCTTTGGTGCCGGCTCGCTGCTGACCGGCTGGCTCGGCGACCGCTGGAGCCGGCGCCACATGATGCTGATCTTCTTCGTCGGCATCGGCGCCTCCATGGTTGCGGTCGGCTTCGTGCAAACGCCGGTGCAGCTCGGCGCGGCGCTGCTCGCGATCGGCATCTTCGCCTCGATCTATCACCCCGTCGGCACCGCCATGATCGTGTCCTATGCCGATAGGCTCGGCCGCGAGATGGGCATCAATGGCGTCTGGGGCAATCTCGGCGTCGCCTCGTCGGCCTTGGTCACCGGCGTGATCGGCCAATACCTCGGCTGGCGCTTCGCCTTCATCGTTCCCGGGGCCGTCACGATCCTCACCGGCATCGCTTTCGCGATGAGCGTCGTGCATGAGGACCGCAAGGGTTCGAAGCAGGCCGCCGCGCAGGCGCGCGTCGCCAAGCGGGACATGTGGCGCGTGATCCTGGCGCTGCTGATCGTCGTGATCGCGATCTCGACGACCTTCAACGCCGTCACCGTGGCGCTGCCGAAACTGTTTGCGGAGCGGCTTGCGGACCTGACCAAGAGCCCGGCGCTGCTCGGGGTCATCGCGGCTTGCGTCTACGTGTTCGGCGCGATGACGCAGTACACGATCGGCCGGCTGCTCGACCGCTATTCGTTGAAGACGGTGGCTCTGCCGCTGTCGTTCATACTGGCGCCGTTCCTGTATCTGGCCGCGAGCCTGAACAATCTGCCGCTGATCCTGGTCTCGATCGGCATCGTCATGGGTGCCTTCGGGCAGGTCACGGTGAACGACGCCATGGTGGGCAAGTACACCACCGAGGAGTGGCGCTCGCGCGCCTACGCCGTGCGCTACTTCGTCGGCTTCACCGCGGCCGGTGCCTCGGTCGGCCTGGTTGCCTGGCTCTACGAGCAGGGCGGCTTCGTCACCATGCTGCACGCCTTTGCCGCGTTGTGCCTGCTCGCAATCGCCGCCGCCTTGATCCTGCCGCGAGAGATCAGGACGCCGCAGACGGCGTGAGGGCGATGCTCCCTCCGCGCGTCATCCCGGGGCGTCGCGCAGCGACGAGCCCGGGTCCATTTGTCCGCACGCTCTGCTGCCCCCAGGGATTCCGCGTTCGCGCCTGTCGGGGCGCCGGCATGCCTCCGAGACGTGGCACCCGTTCTTCACCGTCGTTGCGAGGAGCGTAGCGACGGAGCAATCCAGTATGGTTCGGCGGAGAGACTCTGGATTGCTTCGCTGCGCTCAATGACGGGAGGACGTGGGGTGGGGGCCTGGAAGATGGCAGCTCACCCACGCCACCGATGATGCCATCCTGCCCGTGTTTTGTCCGACGGAGCAAGTTTCTTCGGCGGAGCCGAAATCTCGAGCGCTTTCAACGCGCCTCTACTGTGCATGGGGTTGTTTTCGCACTTTGGTTTTTGCCGCCTCGATCTGCCGCGTGCGGCAGGAACTCCGTGCGCGTTCCGCGGGTTCTGTCCCTGCCGTCCCGACGGTTCGGGGCGGTTGAAGGGGAAACCACACCTGCATGCAGAGCCTGCTCAGACCGATCGTCATTGTCCCTGCAGCGCTCGTCTTCACCACCATGGCGGCTTTTGCCGAGGCCGGGAAAGCGGACGGCCCGTCCGAATTCCTGCTGGTGGCGCAGATCGTCCTGCTGATCGCGGTCGGCCGCGGCCTCGGCGAGATCATGATGCGTATCGGCCAGCCCTCCGTCATCGGCGAGCTGCTCGCCGGCATCATCCTCGGGCCGTCGCTGTTCGGCTGGATCTGGCCGGAGGCCCAGCACGCGATCTTCCCCAAGTCGCCCGAGCAGAAGGCGATGATCGACGGCATCGCCCAGTTCGGCATTCTCCTGCTTCTGCTGCTGACCGGCATGGAGACCGACCTCAAGCTGGTCCGGAAGGTCGGCAGGGCCGCGATCGCGATCTCGGTCGCCGGCATCATCGTGCCCTTCGCCTGCGGCTTTGCGCTCGGCGAGTTCCTGCCGGATGCGTTGCTGCCCGATCCGCAGCAGCGCCTTGTCGCGTCGCTGTTCATGGGCACGGCGCTGTCGATCTCCTCGGTGAAGATCGTCGCGGTGGTCGTACGCGAGATGAACTTCATGCGCCGCAATGTCGGCCAGATCATCGTCTCGACCGCCGTGATCGATGACACGATCGGCTGGATCATCATCGCCATCATCTTCAGCCTGGCATCCCACGGCACGCTCGATATCGCCTCGGTCGCCAAGGCCGTGCTGGGGACGCTTGCCTTCCTCGCGGTCAGCTTCACCATCGGCCGCCGCCTGGTGTTTCAGCTGATCCGCTGGGCCAACGACAATCTCGTCAGCGCGGCGCCGGTCATCACCGTGATCCTGCTGCTGATGAGCGTCATGGCCATGATCACGCACCTGATCGGCGTCCACACCGTGCTGGGAGCCTTCGTCGCCGGCATCCTGGTCGGAGAGTCCCCGATCCTGACGCGGCAGATCGACGAGCGGCTGCGCGGGCTGATCTCGAGCTTCTTCATGCCGGTGTTCTTTGGCCTGGCAGGGCTCAGCGCCGACCTCTCGGTGTTGCGCGATCCCAATCTGCTGATGCTCACCGGCCTGCTGGTCGTGATCGCGAGCGTCGGCAAGTTCGGCGGGGCGTTCGTCGGCGGCACCCTCGGCGGGTTGAATGCGCGGGAGTCGCTGGCGCTGGCGAGCGGGATGAACGCGCGCGGCTCGACCGAGGTGATCATCGCCACCATCGGCCTCTCCATCGGCGTGCTCAGCCAGAACCTGTTCACGATGATCGTGACCATGGCGATCGTCACCACGATGGCGATGCCGCCGATGCTGCGCGCGGCGCTGGCCAGGCTGCCGATGAGCAAGGAGGAGAAGGAGCGGCTGGAGCGCGAGGAATTCGAGAAGCGCGGCTTCGTCGCAAATCTCGAGCGCCCCCTGCTGGCGGTGGACGAAAGCGTCAACGCCAGCTTTGCCGCCCACATCGCGGGCCTGATCGCCGGCAAGCGCAACCTGCCGCTCACCGTGCTGCATATCGGCCAGCACGCCAAGGAGCAGGAGAAGGGTAGGGACGAGGAAGAAAGCCACGAAGCCGTGGTGAAGAAGGCCGCAGAAGTCGTGTCCGCTCGCGGCAACGGCGAGGCCGGCAACGTCGATGTCGTCAGCCGGGCGAGGCAGGCGGGGCTCGGCGAGACGATCGCCGACGAAGCGCGCAAGGGCTTCGATCTCCTGGTCGTCGGCATCGACACGGTCGTGACGACGAAGGATCGTTTCGACCGGAGGATCGACGATATCGCGGCGAAGTTCGAAGGGCCGCTCGCGATCGTGGCCGCGAAGGGCAAGCACCTGAAGCAGCCGATGCCCGACGCGCTCAACATCCTCGTTCCGGTTTCGGGCAGCAGTGTCTCCAAGCGCGGTGCCGAGATCGCGGTGGCGCTGGCACAGGCGGGATCAGGTTCGCTCCGGGTGATCTATGTCGCAACGACGCGGGACAAGGGCGCACAGCGCGGGGTTTCCGGCGGCCTGAGCCAGGAGACGGGAATCCTCAAGGACGCGAGCGATCTCGCCGCCCGCTACGACGTCGACATCACCACCACGCTGCGGGTGAACCGGGCGCCGGAGGCGGCGATCCTGCGCGAGATCGACACAACCGACGTCGATCTCGTCGTGATGGGCGTCGACCGCATCCAGGCCGATCACCTCTCCCTCGGCGGCGTTGCCGACGCCGTGCTAAGGCAGTCGAAGGTCTCGGTGCTGCTGGTGTCGAGCGGTGAGGCGCGCCGGACTCCGGCGGAGAAGGGTTAGACGGTGGTGCCGTCGCTCTCCGCAGTGATGATTGTGGTTGACCGCCGTTGTCTATTTCGCCGGCACCGCCTGCACCTTGCGCTTCTTCGACGCCCGCCAGTTCTCGAAGCGCTGCACCACCACGAAGAAGGCCGGAACGAACAGCACTGCGAGGCAGGTCGAGGCAAGCATGCCGGAGAACACGGTAATGCCGATCGACTTGCGCGCGCTGGCGCCTGCGCCGGTCGCCAGCACCAGCGGCACCACGCCGAGGATGAAGGCGAACGACGTCATCAGAATCGGCCGGAAGCGGGCGCGCGCGGCTTCGATGGCGGACTCCAGGATCGGTCTGCCGTCGCGGCCGTGCAGCTCGAGGCCGACCTCGACGATCAGGATCGCGTTCTTGGCCGACAGCGCGATCAGCAGGATGAGGCCGATCTGGCAATAGAGGTTGTTGTCGATCTTGAGGGCGCTGAGAACCAGCATCGGCCCGAGCAGCGACAGCGGCACGGCGAGGATCACCGAGATCGGCGCGTACCAGCTCTCATATTGCCCGGCGAGCACGAGATAGACCAGCAGCATGGCGAGCCCGAACACCCAGTAGATCTGGTTCGAGACCGCCTTCTCCTGATACGACATCGCGGTCCATTCGTAGCCGGTGCCGGGCGGCAGCGTCTTGTCCGCGATCTCCTCCATCAGCTTCAGCGACTGACCGGAGGAATAGCCCTGTGCGGGCAGGCCGATCACGGTCGACGACGGATAGAGATTGTAGAGGCTGATCAGCGACGGTCCGGTGGCGGGCGTGATCTTGGCGACCGTGCCGATCGGGATCATGTCGCCGTTCGAGTTGCGCACCATCATGTTGGCGATGTCGCGCTCGGTGACGCGGAACGCCGGGTCGGCCTGGGTATAGACCTGAAATACGCGGCCGAACTTGTTGAACTGGTTGACGTAGGAGGAGCCGAGATAGGCCGACAATGCCGAGAACACCTGATCCGTCGTCACGTGCAGGGTCTGGGTCTTGACGCGGTCGATCTCGACATTGAATTGCGGCACCGAGGAGCGGAACGAGGACTGCACCCGTTGAAGCGCGCTCTGGCTTTGGGCATTGCTGACCATCGCCCCGGTGATCGCCTGCAGCTTGGCGAAGTCGCTGTTGCCGTCGCGCAGCTCGACCTGCATCGAGAACCCGGCGGCATTGCCGATGCCCTGGATCGGCGGCGGGGGCAGAACGATGGTGCGCGCCTCCATGATGGCCGCGAGCTTGTCGTTCAGTCCGAACACCAAAGAGCGCAGATCCTCGCCGGGGCCTTTGCGCGCGTCCCAGTCCTTCAGGATGATGTAGGCGACGCCGGCATTGGCAAGGCTGGCGCTGTTGTCGAGCGCGGAGATGCCGGCAATCGTGATGACCTGCTGGACGCCGGGTGTGTCCTTGATCAGCTCGCTCGCTCTGTCGAGCACGGCTTGCGTCCGCTCCAGCGCGGCGCCGTCGGGCAATTGCACGGCGGCGATCAGATAGCCCTGGTCCTCGATCGGCAGGAAGCCGGTCGGCACCCGCGACAGGCCGTAGCCGCTCGCTCCGATGATCAGCAGCGCGAACGCGACCGAGATGGTGGCGTGTTTGACGAGAAAGGTGATCAGCCTCGTGTAGGCGCGCTCGACGCGATTATAGATCGCGTTGAAGCCGCGATAGAAGAAGTTGCGCTGCTCGGGCGGGACGGCCGGCCGGAGCCAGAGCGCGCATTGCGTCGGCTTCAAGGTCGCCGCGTTGATGGCGGAGAGAAGCGCTGTCGCGGCGATCACCAGCGCGAATTGCGAATAGATGCGTCCCGTGAGTCCTGCAAGGAACGAGGCCGGCAGGAACACCGAGATCAGCACCAGCGTGATGCCGACGATCGGCGCGAACAGCTGGTCCATCGCTCTGATCGCGGCGTCGTGGCCGTTCATGCCCTGCTCGATGTTGTGCGCTGCGCCTTCGACCACGACGATGGCGTCGTCGACCACGATGCCGATCGCGAGCACGATCGCGAACAGCGTCGACATGTTGATGGTGAAGCCGAGCGCCGCCATCGCGGCAAAGGCGCCAATGATGGTCACCGGCACGGTGGTCGCCGGCACGAGCATCGCGCGCCAGTCCTGCAAGAATATCAGGATCACGACCAGCACGAGCAGGCCCGCCTCGATCAGCGTCATGTAGACCTCGTGCACCGAGGCCTCGACGAATTTGGTGGTGTCGAACGGCGTGTCGTACTTGATGCCCTCGGGGAAGCGTTTGGCGAGTTCGGCCATCTTCTTCTCGACGGCATTCTCGACCTGGAGCGCGTTGGCACCGGGTGACTGGAACACGCCGATGCCGACGGCCGGCTGCTTGTTGAGCGAGAAGATCTGGTTGTACGTCTGCGCGCCCAATTCGACCCAGCCGACGTCGCGCACCCGCGTGACGTCGCCGCTGCTGCCCGATTTGACGATGATGTTCTCGAACTGGCTGGTGTCGTCGAGCCGTCCGTTGACATTGAGCGTGTACTGGAACGCCTGTCCTGGCGGGGTCGGCGGCGCGCCGACCTGGCCGGCCGAGACCTGCTGGCTCTGCTGCTGGATGGCCTGGATGACATCCTGCGGCACGAGGCCGCGCACTTGCAGCTTGTTCGGATCGAGCCAGACACGCATCGAATATTGGCCGGCGCCGAACACGGTGACGTTGCCGACGCCGGGAAGGCGAGAGAGCTCGTCGCGGATGTTGATGGTGGCGTAATTGCTCAGGTAAAGGCTGTCGTACCTGGAATCCGGCGAGGTCAGCGTCACGAACAGGAGGATCGAGGTCGATCGCTTCTGCACGGTGACGCCCTGGTTCTGCACCGCCTGCGGCAGCTGGGACAATGCGCTTGAGACGCGGTTCTGCACCAGCACCTGCGCGAAGTTGAGGTCGGTGCCGATCTTGAATGTCACGGTAAGCGTGTAGGTGCCGTCCGCAGCGCTGTAGGACTGCATGTACAGCATGTCTTCGACGCCGTTGACCTGCTGCTCAATCGGCAACGCCACGGTGTCGATCACGGTCTTGGCGCTGGCGCCGGGATAGCGCGTGGTGACCTGCACGGTCGGCGGCACCACGTCGGGATATTGCGCGATGGCAAGGTTGAACAGAGCGACACCGCCGATCAGGATCATCAGCAGCGCGATGACGTTCGAGAGGACGGGCCGCTCGATGAAGAACTTCGAGATCATGGCTGGCGCTCCTACTTGGCAGACGCCTGCGGCTGCTCGATCTTGGTCACCTGCGGGTCGATCTTCTGGCCCGGGATGACGCGCAAGAGCCCTGCGATCACCACGCGATCGTCCGGCTTCAGACCGTTTTCGATCACGCGCAGGCCGTTGTCGACGGGGCCGATCTGCACCTTGCGCTGCTCGACGATATTGTCGCCGTTGACCACCAGCAGATAGCGGCCGCCCTGGTCGCTGCCGAGCGCGGTGTCGGGAACTAGGAGGGCGCTCTTCTCCTGCTCGAACGGCACGCGGACCCGAACGAAATAGCCGGGCAGCAGCACCCGCTTCTGGTTCGGAACGAGACCGCGGACCGCCAGCGTGCCGGTCGATTGATTGAGCGTAGGCGAGACATAGTCGAGATGCCCCTGGTGCGGGTAGCCGGTGTCGGTCTGGAGGCCGATCTGGATAGGAAACTCCTTGAGGTTGGCGGGTGTCATCCCTCGGCGTGCCGCTTCGGCGCGAATGCGCAGGACGTCCTGCTCGTTAACGGTGAAGTTCACGTAGATCGGATCCATCGCCACGATGGTGGCGAGCTGGGTCGGCGAGGAGACGCCGACGAGCTCTCCGATCGAGACCATGTGCGCGCTGACGATGCCGTCGAACGGCGCCGTCACCTTGGTGTAGCCGTAATTGACTTCGGCGAGCTTGGTGTTGGCCTGGGCCTGCTGGAGGTTGGCCTGCGCGTTGTCGCGGTTCGAGGTCGAGGTGTCGAGCGTGGCCTGCGACACGGCCTGGCGCTGCACCAGCTCGGCCTGCCGCTTGTAATCGGCCTCGGCCTGTCGCAGCGACGCCTGCGCGCCGGCCTCGGCCGCCTGCGCCTGCTCGAGCTTGAGCCTGTAGGTCTCCGGCTCGATCGTGAACAGCTGCGTGCCCTGCTTCACGAAGGTGCCGTCCTGGTAGTCGATCGATTGCAGGAAGCCCTGCACGCGCGCGACGAGATCGACGCTTTTGACCGGAGCGGTGTTTCCGGTGGACTCGATATAGCGCGTGACCGGGCGCTGCACCGGCGTCGCCACGTCGACCTTCGGCGGTGGCGGTGCCACGAAGGTGTTCTTGTCCTCGCAACCGGCGAGCGCAATCACGGCAATTGCCGCTGCCAAGCCTCGTGCCAAGGCTCGCCCGGCATGTCTCCGCACTCTATTGCATCGTGCGGGAGATGCGGGATTCGCGCGCGTCATTCGGTAGCCCCCGATTGCTGTCTGTCGGTGCGGCAGGCTAGCAACAAATGGGCGGCCTTGGAACACCATAGCCATGGCAGTCACAGGCCTTGCACTGCAAACGGTCGTGTGGCCTTTGACAGATTTGTCGTGACCAACGCTTTTCACCGGGCTCACGATCGGCCTGACCGCACCGATAATTATCGGATCGCTTTGCGCATTATGAGGTTACATTCCGGCCCCAGCCAGGCTGGTGCGCATGCCACGCGGCGAGCACATCCTTCTCTTCGTCCGCGGTGAGCCCGACGACCGGGCCGCCGCCGGCGAGGAGCCAGTGAAGCGTGTCGCGCGCGGTGGCGGCCACCGGTCGCGAGGTCAATCCGGCCGCGCGAGCCGGGGAGGTGTCGCGTGTCAGGAATCCGGCATAGTCCGGCAATGGCAGCCACATCGGCAGCGATCGCGGACCTGCCCAGCGCCGCACATCATGCGCTTCCAGAAAGGCACGGTCGATCCAGGTGAACGTGCAGGACGTGTTCAGCGCGGATGCGCATTCGCTCAGGAATTCGCCGCGCGTGCGAGTTGGCCCAATTCCGTCATAGATGCCGGTGAGGTGAATCTCGGCCGCATGGACGATCCATTGCGCGAGATCACGCACGTCGATGAACTGGACGGCATCCTCGGGCGATCCCGGCGCCAGCACCTCGCCGCCCTGCGCAAGACGCGCCGGCCAGTACGCGAAACGTCCAGTCGGGTCCTCCGGTCCGGCGATCAGGCCGGCGCGGCAGATGAAGGCGTCGCCACCGACCACTTGCTCACAGGAAACCTTGGCGGCGCCATAGATGGCGTCGGTGTTGTGCTCGATCTCCGCCCCAACCGGCTCGCGCAGCGGCGCCGTGTCGGCGCGTTGACCCGGGATCCGGTTGTCCGCATAGACACTGATCGTCGACACAAAGGTCCAATGCACGTCCGGTCGCTTCAGCGTGGCGACCGCGCGACGGACCTGGCCGGGCCGGCGCGAGACATCCACCACGGCGTCGAAGGTCTCAGCCGCGAGCGGGGCGAGACCGTCGGCGGCGTCGCGGTCGATCCGCACGAAGCGCGCGCCAGTGGCAATCGGCCCCGCAAGGCCGCGAGCTGCACAGGTCACGTCATGACCGGCAGCGCAGGCATGCGCGGCGATTGCCCGCCCGAGGAACTGGCTGCCACCGAGAACGAGAACGCGCATGAGAGGGTCCGTACGGCCTGTGAGATCGTGAGACTACAACTCGCGGTACCGGTTGCAATCGCCATCTCAGCGCGGCTTGATCTCCGCATATTGCGCCATCGCGCGCTCGAACTTCCTGTTGAACAGCCACATCGCAGCGAAGATCTCGCGGTAGCTTGCCGAGCTGCGCGCCCGGTCGGCCTGTCCGAAGGCGAAGATGCTGTTGTTGCGCAGATACTTCATGACCGTTGGACTTGACACCCTGTAGTTCAGGAGATCGCCCGATCTCAGCGCGGACCGCGTCGGGGTCGGCACGATCTGGATCAACTGGAACAGCTTCATCTGGTCGATCGGGTCGGGCAGCGTCTTCACGATTCCGGGTATCTCACGGAACAGGTCAGCGTGCGCGTTCATCAGGCCATTGCGCACGTTGGTCCAGTGGTTGAAGCGGTGATCGGTGCCGCGGGCCCGGGCCTCTTCCTTGTCGTCTCGCGCACTCAGCGCCGGATCCAACGCGGCGACGTCCGACTTGATCTTCTCCCATTTCCTGCGGCCGTTGCGGTCTTCGGAGGGGCCGGTCTGGAAGCTGCCCATATAGGTGTTCGAGCGCGCATTGCGGACGTTCTGCTTGCCGTTGGTCTCGGCAAAGAACAAACCGAGACTGATGCGACCGGCCGTCTCGGCATGTTCAGGCGCGAGCCCCTTTGCGCGCGCGATCGCAACGGCAAGATCGACGACGTCCTTGACCGGCGTCGGCGAGTTTTGCGCGCCCGGAGGCGGCGCTTCCATGATGTCGAACAGCTTGCCGTACTCGTCGACCAGCGGCTCGATATCGGCATCGAGATAGGCCGGCGGAATCTCGAACTTGTTGGGCCGGCCGATGCGCGACGGCATGACGTCGGTGAGATCCTTGTAGGTGCTGATGACGGCGACACGGGCGAGATATAGCGCCTGTCCCGGCAGATTCGGCAGCGGCTCCTTCGCCTCGATCTGACGCCGCCGCTTCGAGAGGATGGCTTTGAAATCGCCTAGCGCGCGGTCATAGGCGGTGAGTGCCTCGGATTGCCTGGCTGTGAGCGCGGGCTGTTGTCCGTTCGCGGGCGCTGAGATGAAGAAGGCAATAGCCGCAAGGGCTGCAAGACGTCTGGATCCCATGGCCGGTTCCCTGTCGATTCGAGGCCAGCGAGATCGTAAGCACTGGATAAGAGGGCTGGCGAGATGCAAATCCCGCTCAGCCGCAATTCTTACGCGGCGCGATAGTCCGGCGCGGAGGCCAGGAACTTGGCATAGACATCCGCGTCCGGCGGCAGGAAGCGCCCAGCAAGTCCTTTACGCTTCTGGGTCTTCGTGCCGATGTCGGCCATCAGCTCGTCGAAATGGCGATAGTGATAGGGCGCGACGCACAGGCCGCCATAGACGCCGGCGGCCGGCCGCTCGACGCGCCTGAAATGCAGCATCATCTCGATGTTGTCGCGCATCGCTTGTGCCGTCGGCTGGTTGGCGAGCTGGCCGTCGGCGTAGCGCACCAGCCAGTTGGCGGCGAGGTCGGCGCAGAGCACGGTGCAGAATGACGAGTTGAAGCCGACGAAGCCCATGTCAGGCAGGTCAGGACTGGCGATCAGGCGATAGAGCCGGTACTGCCCGTCACCATCGACGAGTTTCTGTCTGTAAGCTTCGGGCAGGAAGGGTACGCCGAGCTTGTAACCGATCGCGAGCACCGCGATGTCTGCACCGACGCGCTCGCCGCCGCTCATCACGATGCTGTCGCCGTCATAACGATCGAAGGTGCCGAACACCGCCTTGATGCGGCCGTCGGCGACCATCGGATAGAAGCCCGGCGTTGCGATCGGCACCGAGCAGTTGACGCCGTCCTCGATCCGCTCGTTCGGCACCATTTTGCATTGCTTCAGCTTGAGCTGGGCCTTCAACAGACTCTCCAGGCCGCGCCAGTTCGCCCAGACCAGCGGCGCAGCGATGCGATGGGCAAGTCGTGACGTCGCGCTGATGCCCCATCCCGGAAACATCTCCTCCTGCGCGCGGATGTAGAGGATGCGTTTGAAGTTCACGAGGCCGCCGATGAAATAAGGGATGCGCCAGACCGGTTCGCGCATCACGATCGTGACCTCGCGCGCGCCCGATTTCACCGCGTTCACCGCGATGTCGGTTGCGGACTTGGATCCGCCGAGCACGACGACGCGTCGCCCTTTCGCCAGGGCCGGATCGCTGTATTTCGACGAGTGCAGAATCTGGCCTCCCTGCGCCAGGAAGGCGTCCTCGCCAGGGCAATGTAGCTCGCGCGGCTCGTTGAACTGCCCGGTGCAGACCGCGACGAAATCGAAGTCTTCGTTCGTGGTCGCGCCGTCCCTGTTTCTCAGCGCGAGCGTCCAGCCTGGCCTGCCGTCGGCGCGGCGAGCCATGCCGGCAACCTCTGTGTCGAGCCGCAGCATGCGGTCGAGACCGAAGCTCTTCGCGTAGTCGGCGAGGTAGGCATGGACCTGCGGCCCGGTCGGCCATTCCGGATAGGCATCCGGCATGGCGCGATCGGTGTAGCGGTAGAGCTGCTTCGGGCTCTGCGTCTGCACGTCAGGATATGAGCGCGCCGGCTCCCAGACGCCGCCGAGATCGCTGCTGCGCTCGACGATGATGACGCGGTGGCCGTGGGTGGAGAACGCTTTTGCGGCGGCAAGGCCGGAGACGCCGGCGCCGATCACGCAGACATGCTTGAGGCTGACCATGGGTTGGCTCGCAATCGATGTGTTTCGCGCGCATGCGGCCACGTTCGGCCGCAGGGCGCGGCCGGCCGAGCTGCAAGCGGATGAAAGTGGACGGGGAAGCCGGCCGCCTAGTCGTTGGCCTCGGGCGGCAGGAAGTCGACCTCGTGCAGCGCGGAGATGCGCACGACCTCTGCGGGATCGGTCAGGTTGTGCAGCTGATTGAACAGCGCCTCCAGCTTTTGCATCGGCGAGACCCAGAACAGTGCCCGGCACGGCTTGTCGGACTTGTTGAAATAGCCGTGCGGGATTCCGCGGGGCATGCGCACGAGATCGCCCGCATGGGCCTTGACCCATTGACCATCGAGCTTGAGATCGAGGGTGCCTTCCTGCACCAGGATAAACTCGTCCTGGGTCGGATGGATGTGCACCGGCACGAACTGGCCGGGATCGCTGTTGGTCTCGAACGCAAAGGTGGAGTCGGTGACGGCCTTCGGGAAATAGACTTGGCCCAGGATGTTCCAGCTTTTGCCGCCGTAGCCCGTGCCGTTTGCAGTAATGCCCTTTTCGAGTGCAGTCATGCTCACCTCCTCATGGATACCGGCAAGGACGGAGCTTCGCCAGCGGTGAGCCGTCTGTCTATCCGATAAACGAATCCCGGCACGGCTGTTGCCATGCAGCACGGAATTTCAGGGGCGCGACCCTTTCCGCATCCGCGAAACTATTATAGGCTTAAAGCAATTCGAGACGCGAAGCGTGGCCGATCATGTCCGCAGCCGTGCTGGAAATGAGCGCAAGGGCGCCCGCAGCCGAGCGGCTCGCGGCCTTCGCCCGCGTCACCACGGATGACGTTGACGAGGCCGCGGAGCAGATCGGGCGCATCTTCTGCCCGCACGATCTCAAGCCGGAGCGGGCGCGAGCGGCCGGCTTCTCCGCCCGGCACAATTGTGCGGCCTTCGACGGCTTCTCCATCAACTACGTGGCCTATGGCGGATCGGTGAGCATCGATCCGGGCTGCCTCGAGCGCTTCTTCCTGGTGCAGATTCCGCTGGCGGGCAGCGCCCGTATTCGTTCAGGCGTCGGCGAGTTCGATGTCGTGCCGGACCGCGCCGCGTCGCTGTTGTCGCCGACCATCCCGACCCGGATGATGTGGAGCGATTGCGCGCAGGCGATCCTGCTGCTCGACCGCCGCATGGTCGAGCAACGCGCCGCGGCGCTGTCGGGCAGAACGGCCGGCACGGTCGAATTCGATCCGGTGATCGACCTGGACGCGCCGTCCGGGCGGGGCTTGCAGGCCAGCCTTGCCGGGCTGATGAATCTCGCCGAGCGTTTTGGTCCTTCCGGCCGGCTTTCGCCGGTTGCCATGGTCGACTGGCGGGAGCTGCTGCTGGATCATCTCCTCAACGGGCAGCGGCATGGCTTGTCTGATGCGATCAGGACGTTCTCAGGGCAGGCAGAGCGCCTGCCGCGTGCGCTCCGTGCCGCGCGCGACCATCTGGCGGATCATGCCGGCGAGCCGCTCGATCTCGGTGAGCTCGCTTGCGTGTCCGGCATTGGCATCCGCGCGCTCCAGCTCGGCTTCCGCCGTCACTTCGGCGTCTCGATTTCGGAGATGCTGCTCGACATGCGCCTCGCGAGCCTGCACGCGCGCCTCGCGCAGGCCGCACCCGATGCCTCCATCACCGACATCGCCTTCGATCTCGGCTTCACCCATCTCGGCCGCATGGCCGGCGCCTACCGCGAAAAATTCGGCGAGACGCCGTCGGCGACACTGCGGCGGAGGATGAGCTAGCTTACCGACCCAGGCCAGTTCCGCGACTGCACCACGCTGCTCACGAATTAACGTGTACGAAATCGCGCAGCAGCGGATAAATCTCGTTGTTCCAGCGCTTGCCGGAGAACACGCCGTAATGGCCGACGCCGGCCTGCATGTGGTGGACGCGCCGATAGGCGCGCACGCCCGTGCAGAGGTCCTGCGCGGCCAGCGTCTGCCCGATCGAGCAGATGTCGTCCTTTTCGCCTTCGACCGTCATCAGGCCCATGCGGCTGACCGCCTTTGTGTTCACGGGGCGGCCGCGATGCATCAGTTTGCCCTGGGGCAGGAGGTGCTCCTGGAACACGTCGCGCACGGTCTCGATGTAGAATTCCGCCGGAAGATCCATCACCGCGAAATATTCGTCGTAGAAAGTCTTGATCGTCGCGGCCTTCTCCGTCTCGCCCTTGGCGATGTGGTTGGCGAGATCGAGATGCTGCTTGATGTGGCGCTCCAGATTCATCGAGACGAAGGCGGTGAGCTGAACGAAGCCGGGGTAGACCTTGCGGAGCGCGCCGCGGCACTGCACCGGCACGTAGTTGATCAGATTGCGCTCGAACCACTCGATCGGCCGGCTCTTGGCGAATTCGTTGACCCTGGTCGGCTGGATCCGCGTGTCGATCGGCCCGGCCATCAGCGTCAGCGTCGCCGGCCGCGCGGGATGATTGTCCTCGCACATGATCGCGGCGGCCGCGAGAGCCGACACCGACGGCTGGCAGATCGCAACCATATGCGGGCGGGGGCCGAGCTGCCCGAGGAAATCGATCAGGTGCTCGGTGTAGTCGTCGAGCCCGAAGCGGCCTTCGCTGCGCGGAATGTCGCGCGGATTATGCCAGTCGGTGATGTAGACGTCGTGATCCTGGAGCAGCGTCTTCACGGTGCCGCGCAGCAGCGTCGCGAAGTGGCCGGACATCGGCGCCACCAGCAGCATGCGCGGCTGCTCGCCCACGCCCTCCTTTCTGAAGTGCAGCAGTGAACCGAACGGCGTTGCGTAGGCGATCTCCTCGGTGACGGCGGCCTCGCGGTTGCCCACCATGACGCTGTCGATGCCGTAGGCGGGACGGTCATAAGTGAGGGTGGAGCGCGAGATCAGCTCCAACGCCGCCGACAGCCGGCCGATGACCTGATCGGACGCGCCCTGCGGCACCAGGTTGAGGAATTTGAGCGCAGACGAAGCCCCCGCCCGCCACGGCGCCGTCAGGTCCATGTGGTTCTGAAAGGCCTGATAATACATCGACATCATACTGAAATGCTCATCCGTCCCGTGCTGCCATGCAATAAGGACGCCAGACGACAGTCGCGGCCTCCCAAACTGGCACGTCGCTTGCTGCTCATGCCGCGGCAAGCGCGGGCCGCGGGCAACCGGGCCGATGTCGGGACGAGGGAAGGGGCCATATGGCGAAGGCGACACTGACCATCAGCAGCAAGAATTACTCGTCCTGGTCGCTGCGTGGCTGGCTGCTGACGAAATTCTCCGGGCTGGATTTCGAGGAGATCGTCACCGCACCGGATGATGCGTCAGCGCGCGCCGAGATCCTGCTGCTGTCGTCGTCCATCCTGGTGCCGTGCCTGCGGCACGAGGGCGCCGTGGTCTGGGATACGCTGGCGATTGCCGAATATCTCAACGAGGTGATGCCGGACGCCGGGCTGTTGCCGGCCGACCGCATTCAGCGCTCGCATTGCCGCTCGATCTCGGGCGAAATCCATTCCGGCTTCACCACGCTCCGAGCCTCGCTGCCGGTCAACCTGAAGGGACACTTTCCCGGCTTCAAGATCTGGTCCCGGGCACAGGCCGACATCGACCGGGTCTGGTTCATCTGGCGCGACTGCCTGGAGAAATCCGGCGGCCCCTTCCTGTTCGGTGCGCAGCGCACCATGGCGGATGCCATGTACGCCCCGGTGGTGACGCGCTTCGTGACCTATGACGTCAAGCTCGCGCCGCCGCTGCAGGCCTATGCCGACACCATCATGGCGATGCCGGAGATGCAGGAATGGGTCGCGGCGGCGAGGAAGGAGCCGGCCGAGATCGAGGAACTCGAGGTCGAATATTAGGCAGGTGCTGCGCAGCCCTGCCTGTTTCGGCAGCCGAAGTCCTCCCGAGGCAGCCCGAATAGCTCTACCCTTGCCACGATTAACCTTTGGAGCCGGGGCCAGGCTTGGGCGATCCGCCGCGCTGCCGAGATGTTGTGCGTGCCTACGGAGCCGTCGCGACATCTAGCCGTGAACAGGCGCGTACACGGCGCTTACGCTGATTCGGACGCGATTCGTTCGGGCCGCGTTCCGGAGGTTAAGCCGGAGCGCGGCGCCGTCGCATTTTGAAACAGAAACTGCCTTCAGGCGGCCCCGCGTTGCTTCACGCGCGGCAGGCGCCAGCCGATCACGGTTGCTTCGACCGCAATGCCGGCCTCATGGTTCTGCCAGCGTCCCTCGACATAACGGCAGGCGAACGGCAGCTGATACGTTCCGCTGTGATCCTCGCATAGCACTTCGAGTGGCAGGCCTGGCGGTGGTTCTCCGGCGCCATCGAATTCCGCCAAACGTCTATCGCGCGTTGCCATTCCAATATTCTCCCCTAAACAAAGCCGCGGATAGAGCGCCCACTTCTTTCCGCGCGCGGATCAACGTTCCCCGTCCGAGGGAACAAGCGCAAGCTCACCGCGAGAATGCGGTACGAGTGTGGTAGCGTCGCGTGGCCCTGCACAAACAGTGCACATTGCCGTGAACGATTGGATGAGGAACCTTCATGCTGCTTCGAGGACCCGGCATTTGTTTCGCAATGTTGCTGCTCGTCACGCAGGTAGCCCTGCCTGTGCTCGCGCAGGACGTGCCTGGCATCGAGATCTGCACGGTCGAGAAGACCATGGAGCGGCGTACCAGCTGTCTTCAGAGCAACGTAGATTTCCTGCAGAAGACCATCACCAAGCTCAATCTCGATCACCAGCAGAAGCTGGATGCTGCGGGTCGCCAGATCGATGCGCTGAAGACGAGCCTCGCCGGCATGCAGAAGACGCTCGCCGATCTTCAGGCCGCGCAGGCGAAGTTCGCCGACGATCTGAAGAAGAAGCAGGACGCGGCGCCCGCGAAGGACGGGAAGTAAGCGGCGATCACGTCACGCGATAGCACTCCATCACGCCACGATCCGGCTCATAGCCGAGCCCCGGGCCTGTCGGCACGGCGACATGTCCGGTGGCATCGCTGTCCGCTCGGCCGCCCCAAAGGCAAGCTTCGCGCTTGAGATAAAATATCTCGACCAGACCATCGTCACGTGTCGCGAGCAGGTGCAGCGTGGCCAGCAGGCCCGGACCGAAATACGGCGAATGCGGGACGATCTTGATGCCGCGCCGATCGGCCAGCGCGGCGACCTTCAGGAATTCGCTGATGCCGCCGACCTTGATCACCGAGGGCTGGGCGTGGCTCACCGCGCCCGCTTCCATCATCTGGCGGAATTGATATTCGGTGCAGGCGTTCTCGCCGGCAGCAATGCCGAGGCCACCCTGGTCGCGCACCTCGGCAAGCGTGGCAAAGTCTTCCGGCGGCCAGACCGGCTCCTCCAGAAACATCGGTTGCGCATCCCGGCATGTCTTCGCGAACGCGATCGCCTGCTCGCCGGTGAGTGGACAGTTCATGTCGACCATCAGCGGAATCTCTGGCCCGATCGCTTCGCGCGCGGCAAACACCGCCGGCGCCGTCGTCTCGTGCAGCTTGATCGCGCCATAGCCGAGCGCGAGCGCCTTCCTGCATTCACTGGCGATGTTGTCGGGCGAGCCGATCCGTAACAGGCTCGCGTAGGCCGGGATCGCCGTGCGCCTGATCTCGCCGAGCAGGCGATGCAGGGGGACGCCCTCGATCTTCGCAGCCAGGTCCCACAATGCGATATCGAGCCCGGAGATCGCGAACATGGTGATGCCGTAGCGGCCGAACAAATGCAGATTGCGCTGGATCTGCTCCATCGCGGCGGGAATGCCGGCTGCGTCGGGCACCTTCAGTCCGCGGGCCTGCGGCGCGATCATCTCCTCGACGGCGCTGCGCGTGGTGCGCGGGCAGACATAGGCGAAGGCATCGCCCCAGCCGGTCAATCCGGAATCGGTCGTGACCTCCACGAGCACCATATCGAGCGCGGAAATGGCCGAAGCGCCCTGGCGGAAGCTCGCGACACCGGCGTCATAGGGAATGCGGATATGGTGCGCCCGCACATCGGTGATTTCCATGATCCGGTTCCTCTTTCTCGTGAGCGGTTTGCAGGAGTGTAGCCACGAACGCCGGGGCGTTGCCAGTGGGTATTCCGTGACTACCCTCATGCAAAGGACAGCAATGCCGATCAAGCAGATCGGTACCGACGGGCGCATCATTGCCGCGCTTCGAACGAGGACGATCACCGTGAACCCAGCCCAGCGAGCGCTCTGGTACATCGAGAGCCATCTGGCCGAGCCGATGACGCTCGACGAGATCGCTGCGATATCGGGCGTGTCACGGTTCCACATCGTGCGTGCGTTTGCCGCAGCCACGGGATTTCCCGTGATGCGATACGTGCGCGCGCGACGGCTGACGGAAGCGGCGTGCAGCCTGGCAAGGGGCGCACCCGACATCCTGTCATTGGCGCTGAAGGCGGATTACGGCTCGCACGAAGCCTTCACCCGCGCGTTCCGCGACCAGTTCGGCACCACGCCCGAAGCGGTCCGGGCCACGACTTGCGTCAGCTATCTCAGGCTACAGGAGCCGATCCTCATGGACTCCACCATGCTCGACCATCTTGCCCCGCCGCGTTTCGAAACCGCAAAGACCTTCCTGGTCGCCGGACCCGTCGCGCGCATCTCTTGCGACAACGGCGCCATGATCCCCGGCCTGTGGCATCGCTTTCAGCAGGAGGTCGCCGACATTCCGGCGCGCGTCGGCCAAGGAAAAAATCAAGCCGCCTATGGCGTCTGCTGCAATGGCGACGATGCCGGCAATTTCGACTACATCGCGGGTGTCGAGGTCGCCGATTTCTCCGATCTGCCGCGCCGCTACGGGCGTATCCGCATCCCCGAGCAGCGCTATGCCGTGTTCACCCACGAGGACCACGTCGCCTCGATCCGGCGCACGGTGAACACGATCTGGAATCAATGGCTGCCCGCCTCGGGCTTGAAAGCCGCGGATGCGCCGAACTTCGAGCGCTACGACGAGACATTCGATCCCTCAACCGGCCATGGCGGCTTCGAGATCTGGCTGCCGGTGCGAGAGTAGCGCGCAACGCTGGCATACCGCCTCGCTTGCTTGGCAAGCCCCGGCGACTTTGTCATAACCGCAGGCAAATCTTGCCTGCGGGGCCCGTGCCGGACATCCCGTGCAAGCCATAACAAGCAGCCGGGAGGGTCCCACATGTCCAACGTCCGCGTTCTCGCCACCGACCTCGAATTTCCGGAAGGGCCGGTCGTGATGCCGGACGGTTCGGTGGTATTGGTGGAGATCCGGGGCCAGCGCCTGACCCGTGTTTATCCAGATGGCCGCAAGGAGATCGTCGCCAAGATTCCGGGCGGCCCGAACGGCGCTGCCCTCGGGCCCGACGGCAAGATGTACATCTGCAACAATGGCGGCTTCTCCTGGATACCGACCCGCAACATGATCATGCCGGGTCCGCAGCCCGACGACTATCTCGGCGGCTCGATCCAGCGCGTCGACCTGCAAACGGGCAAGGTCGAGACCGTCGTGACGAATTGCGGCGCGCACGATCTGCGCGGGCCGAACGATCTGGTCTTCGACAAGCAGGGCGGCCTCTGGTTCTCCGATCTCGGCAAGCGCCGCGCACGCGAGATGGACGTCGGCGGCATGTATTATCTGAAGCCCGGCATGAGCGAGCTTGTCGAGATCGTGCATGGCATATTGCCGGCGAACGGCATTGGCCTGTCGCCGGACGAGAACACGGTCTACATCGCGGAGACGCCGACCGGGCGGCTCTGGGCCTATGAGCTCTCGGCCCCGGGCACGCTGAAGCCGCGCGATGTGATCTATCGCGGCGAGCGGGGCAAGCCGATCTGCGGCCTCGGCGGCTACCAGATGTTCGATTCGCTCGCGGTGGAAGCCGGCGGCAACGTCTGCGTCGCCACGCTCGTCTCCGGCTGCATCTCGGTGATCGCGCCCGACGGCACGCTGGTCGAGCAGGTCGCGACCGGCGACCGCGTGACCACCAACATCGCCTTCGGCGGCCCCGAGCTGAAGACCGCCTACATCACGCTGTCGGGCAAGGGCGAGTTGATCGCCATGGACTGGCCGCGCGGCGGTTTGCCGTTGAATTTCTTGAATATGTGAGCCAAGCCGTCATTGCGAGGAGCGAAGCGACGAATCTATCCAGACTGCTTCTGCGGTAAGACTCTGGATTGCTTCGCTTCGCTCGCAATGACGAAGGAGAGACTTTCAATGCCCTGGCCCGATCCCGTAACCCTGCGCGGACAGCACGCCCGGCTCGAGCCGCTGACGCATGATCACCGCCAGGGACTGATCGAGGCCGTCAAGGACGGCGAGCTGTCGAAGCTCTGGTACACCGCAGTCCCAACGCCGGAAGGCATGGCGAAGGAGATCGACCGCCGCCTGGCCTTGCAGGCCGCGGGCTCGATGCTGCCCTTCACCGTGTTCGATTCGACCGGCAGGATCGTCGGCATGACGACCTACATGAACATCGATGCAGCCAATCGCCGCGTCGAGATCGGCTCCACCTGGTATGGCAAGAGCGCGCAGCGCGGTCCGCTCAACACGCAGTGCAAGCTGCTCCTGCTGCGACACGCCTTCGAGACGCTGAACTGCATCGCAGTCGAGTTCCGCACCCATTTCTTCAACCACCAGAGCCGCCGCGCCATCGAGCGCCTGGGCGCCAAGCAGGACGGCATCCTTCGCAGCCATCAGGTCGCGCCGAACGGCACCTTGCGCGACACCGTGGTCTACAGCATCACCGCCGCCGAATGGCCGACGGTGCAGGCGCATCTGGAATTCCAGCTCAACGACAAGCCGCGCTAGTCATGATGTGCACCGATCTTGCCGCGAGCTCGATCACCTCTCCCATAGGGAGAGGTTGCGCCAGAGGTGTTGGCACGTGCGGCTGCAATTTACCTGATCTCACGACACGATAGGGGCGCCCGAGGCACCATGGACAGATTTGATTATGTGATCGTCGGCGCGGGCTCCGCCGGTTGCGTGCTCACCAGCCGGCTGAGCGAGGATCCCAACACCAGCGTCTGCGTGCTCGAGGCTGGCCCGAGGGATTGGCATCCCTACATCCATCTGCCGGCGGGCTTCATCAAGACCTTCCATATGAAGAGCATCAACTGGGCCTATCAGCAGGAGCCTGGGCCCTGGACCGGTGGCCGCAGCATCTATGCGCCGCGCGGCAAGACGCTGGGCGGCTCGTCCTCGATCAACGGCCACATCTACAATCGCGGCCAGCGCATGGACTTCGACACCTGGGCGCAGATGGGCAATCGCGGCTGGGGCTATGCCGACGTGCTGCCCTACTTCCGGCGGCTGGAGAAGCGCATCGGCGAGGGGGAGGACACTTATCGCGGCCGCGAGGGCGGCCTCACCGTCACCACGATGGACTGGCGCGATCCGCTCTGCGAGGCCTTCATGGAGGGCGCGGTCTCGCTCGGCATTCCCCGCAATCCCGATTACAACGGCAAGACGCAGGAAGGCGTTTCCTACTGCCAGCGCACCATCAACAACGGCCTGCGCGTCTCCGCGGCCACCGCGTTCCTCAAGCCGGCGATGAAGCGGCCGAACGTGCACGTGCACACGCATGCCCACGCGACCGAGATCATCTTCGAGGGCAAGCGCGCCGTCGGCGTGCGCTACATGAAGGGCGGACGCGGGGGGCACCCCGTCGAGGTGCGGGCCAACAAGGAGGTGATCCTCTCCGGCGGCAGCTATAATTCCCCGCAGCTCTTGCAGCTCTCCGGGATCGGCTCACCCGATCTGCTGCAGCAGCACGGCATCGCGGTGCGTCACTCGTTGCCGGTCGGCGAAGGCCTTCAGGATCATTATGCGCCGCGCACGGTCGCGCGCGTCAAGAACATCAAGACCATCAACGAGCTCCGCCGTGGCGTCTCGCTGTGGATCGAAGCCATGAAATGGGCGACCGCGCGGCGCGGCCTGCTCTCGCTGTCACCGACCATGGTCTATTGCTTCTGGCATTCCGGGGAGAGCGCGGAGAGCTCCGACCTCCAGCTTACCTTCACGCCAGCGAGCTACAAGGAGGGCGTGCAGGGCCAGCTCGAGGACGAGCCGGGCATGACCGTCGCGTCCTGGCAGCAGCGCCCCGAGAGCCGCGGCTATGTCCGCATCCGCTCCAGCGATCCGTTCGCGCCGCCGATCATCCAGACCAATTATCTCGACGCCGAGCTCGACCGCCGCGTCGTCGTCGGCGGCATGAAGCTCGCCCGCAAGCTCCTGAAATCCGCGCCGCTGGCGCCTTACTATGCCTACGAGGATTTCCCCGGCCCCAACGTCAACACCGACGACGAATTTCTAGAGGCCGCCACCCAGCGCGGCACCACCACCTTCCATCCCGGCTGCACCTGCCGCATGGGCCCGGCGGATTCGACCTGGGCGGTCGTCGACGACCAGCTCCGCGTCCACGGGTTGGAGGGCCTGCGCGTGATCGATGCGTCCGTGATGCCGCGCATGATCTCGGCAAACCTCAATGCCTCGACGATGATGATCGCCGACCGCGCCTCGGACTTGATCCGCGGCAAGCAGCCGATGGAAGCCGCGCGCATTCCGGACGCGGCGATGGCATGAGAGCTTGATAAGGTGGGTTACGATATCGAGCGCTAGGAAAAATCTGGCCACACCAAGAGAGATCTGCTTGCGGTCAGCGACATCCTGAGCTGACAAAGGCGGATTTCGCCAAAGCCTGGCCGTTCTCTGAAGTCTTTCCTGATCTCAGCGCATCCAAGCGTTGGCGAATGCGGCAATCGCGTCAGTGGCGCGATCCCGGCGACTTTCGCGCGGGTGGAGGAGACCAGAACGAACTTGGCTCGCGGGAGAACGCGGCATAAGCCGTCCGATCGTCGCAGTGAGGCGGGCACGTGCGACACTCTCACGGTCACCGCCCGGCTGACCGGGCGGTCCAGTACTCCGAGACAGGAGTGATTCAATCGACACGCCGCGCGGCGTATTGGATCCCCCGCTTTCGCGGGGAAAGACGTCGGTGGTTGGGGCCGCGGCGGAGCGCTCTCGCAGGTCCGCTTGCTTCCTACACTTCCCGGCGACTCAGAAACGCCAGTCGCTCGAACAGATGCACGTCCTGCTCGTTCTTGAGCAGCGCGCCGTGCAGCGGCGGGATCAGCTTGCGCGGGTCGCGCTCGCGCAGCTGTTCGGCGCTCATGTCTTCGTTGAGCAGCAGCTTGAGCCAGTCGAGCAGCTCCGAGGTCGACGGCTTCTTCTTCAGGCCGGGCACCTCGCGCACCTCGAAGAAGATGCGCAGCGCTTCCTCGACCAGGCGCTTCTTGATGCCGGGGAAGTGCACGTCGACGATGCGGCCCATCGTGTCGGCGTCGGGGAACTTGATGTAATGGAAGAAGCAGCGGCGGAGAAAAGCGTCCGGCAGCTCCTTCTCGTTATTGGAGGTGATCATCATGATCGGGCGCTGCTTCGCCTTGATCGTCTCGCCGGTCTCGTAGACATGGAATTCCATGCGGTCGAGCTCGAGCAGGAGGTCGTTCGGGAATTCGATGTCGGCCTTGTCGATCTCGTCGATCAGCAGCACCGGGCGCTGCTCGGCGGTGAAGGCTTCCCAGAGCTTGCCGCGCTTGATGTAGTTCTTGATGTCGGACACGCGGGCATCGCCGAGCTGGCTGTCGCGCAGGCGCGACACCGCGTCGTATTCGTAGAGGCCCTGCTGCGCCTTGGTGGTGGACTTGATGTGCCAGGTGAGCAGCGGCGCGTTCAGCGCTTTGGCCACTTCCTCCGCCAGCACCGTCTTGCCGGTGCCGGGCTCGCCCTTCACCAGGAGCGGGCGCTCCAGCACGATCGAGGCATTGACGGCGACCTTGAGGTCGTCGGTCGCAACATAGTCCTTGGTGCCGGTAAATTTCATCGCACGTCCTTGTTGGTCGTCGTCCCAGGGCAATGCCTTGGTCACGACAAGCGAACGGCCGCGCATGGCGGCCGTTCCTGGTTCGGTCAGGCTTTCAGACCCGTTTTATCAGCGAAAGGATGACGAGCACAATCACCGCACCGATCGTGGCGTCCACGATGGCGCCGATCGTGCCCGTTGCCAGCTGGATGTGGAGCTGGGGCAGCACCCAGCTTGCGACCAGGGCGCCAATGATGCCGACGACGATGTTGCCGACCAGCCCAAATCCCGCCCCGTGGACAATCTTGCCGGCAAGCCAGCCGGCGATCGCGCCAATGATGAGCGCTGCGACAATTCCCATTGCAAATGTCCCAAAACAACCCCGTATGGCCGCCAATTCTAGAGCAAAATGCCTCTCGGTCCAGTACGGAGCAGAGGCCTCCGCCCTTGACGTCAGCCACCCGACGGGCAATCTGTCACCCATGTTCCTGCAATTCTTCACCTCTCTGCGCGACGCGCAGGTCCCCGTGACGCTGCGCGAATACCTCACGCTGATGGAGGCGCTCGACGCTGATCTCGCCGACTACACGGTCGAGAACTTCTATTATCTGTCGCGCGCCTCGCTCGTGAAGGACGAGCGCAACCTCGACAAGTTCGACCGTGTCTTCGGCACGGTGTTCAAGGGCTTGGAAAATCTGCTCGACGCCATGGAGAAGGCGGAGATACCCGAGGAGTGGCTGAAGAAGCTCGCCGAGAAGTATCTCACCGAAGAAGAGAAGAAGCAGATCGAGGCCATGGGCTGGGACAAGCTCATGGAGACCTTGAAGAAGCGCCTCGAGGAGCAGAAGGGGCGCCACCAGGGCGGCTCGAAATGGATCGGCACCGCCGGCACCTCGCCGTTCGGCGCCCATGGCTACAATCCCGAGGGCGTCCGCATCGGCCAGGAGAAGAACCGCAACAACCGCGCGGTGAAGGTGTGGGACAAGCGCGAGTTCAAGGATCTCGACGGCAATGTCGAGCTCGGCATCCGCAACATCAAGGTGGCGCTGCGCCGTCTGCGCAAGTTCGCGCGCACCGGCGCGCCCGATGAGCTCGATCTCGACACCACGATCCGCGAGACCGCCAACCACGGCTATCTCGACGTGCACATGCGCCCCGAGCGGCGCAATGCGGTGAAGCTGCTGGTGTTCTTCGACATCGGCGGCTCGATGGACGCGCATATCGAGCAGGTCGAGGAGCTGTTCTCGGCGGCGAAGAGCGAGTTCAAGCACATGGAATATTTCTACTTCCACAACTGCCTCTATGAAGGCGTGTGGAAGCAGAACAAGCGCCGCTTCACCGACCGCACGCCGACCTGGGACGTGCTGCACAAATACCCGCACGACTACAAGGTCGTGTTCGTCGGCGACGCCTCGATGTCGCCTTACGAGATCATGGTGCCCGGCGGCTCGGTCGAGCACGTCAACGAGGAGCCGGGCTCGGTCTGGCTCGATCGCATCATCCGCACCTATCCGCATACGGTGTGGCTGAACCCGGTGCAGCAGAAGCACTGGGACTATTCGGAATCGACCACCATCATCAAGCGCATCTTTGCCAACCGGATGTATCCGATCACGATCGAAGGGCTGGAAGCCGCGATGAAGGAATTGACGCACTAGCTCCCGCCGTCATTCCGGGGCGCGGCGAAGTCGCGAACCCGGAATCCACCGGGCCGCAGCGCATTCAGAGAAATGGATTCCGGGTCGCGCTGCGCGCGCCCCGTAATGACAACAAGAGGGAGACCTATATGCCCCAGACCATCACCCGCGGCATCAAGGCGTTGATCGACGAGGCCAATGCCGAGATCGAGACGCTCTCGGCCAAGGACGCCATCGAGATATCCAAGAACGGCGACGTCGTCATCGTCGACATCCGCGATCCCCGCGAGATCGAGCGCGACGGCCGCATCCCGGGCGCGTTCGCGTGCACCCGCGGCATGCTCGAATTCTGGATCGATCCACAGAGTCCCTACGCCAAGCCGATCTTCCAGGAGGACAAGAAGTTCGTCTTCCACTGCGCCGGCGGCCTGCGCTCCGCGCTCGCAGCCAAGACCGCGCAGGACATGGGCCTCAAGCCTGTTGCCCACATCGCCGGCGGCTATGCGGCCTGGCGCGATGCCGGAGGGCCGACGGAGAAGTGGGAGCCGAAGAAGAAGGGGTGAGGTGAACACCCTCACCACGTGCTCCGTCATGCCCGGGCTTGACCCGGGCATCCACGTCTTCGCCGCAAGAAAGAGCGAGGATGGCCGGGACACGCCGGCCATGACGACTGAGACCATTGCCGGAGGACTCCAATGATCGCCCCCACCGACCCCCTCGTCTCCACCGAATGGCTCGCCGCCCACATCAACGATGGCAACGTCAAGATCCTCGACGCCAGCTTCAAGTTGCCGGGGGTCTTGCCGCTGCCGAAGGACGACTATCTCGCCGCGCATCTGCCGGGCGCGGTATTCTTCGACGTCGACGCGGTGTCGGATCATTCCAACCCGCTGCCGCACATGTTTCCGAGCGCCGAGCAGTTCGGCCGCGACGTCGGCAATCTCGGCATCTCCAACGCGGACACGGTCGTGCTCTACGACGCCGGCGGCTGGGTCGCGGCGCCCCGCGCGTGGTGGATGTTCCTGTCCTACGGCCACAGCAATGTGCGCATTCTCAATGGCGGATTGAAGAAGTGGCGCGCCGAGGGCCGCCCGGTCGAAAGCGGCGACGTGAAGCCGAAGCCGGCAACGTTCGAGGCGAGCTATGATTCAAAGCGCGTGCGCAGCATGCAGCAGCTGATCGCCAACGTGGAAAGCCGCGCCGAGCAGGTGATCGACGCGCGCGCCGCCGACCGCTTCGAGGGCCGCGCGCCTGAGCCGCGGCCGGGCATCCGCTCCGGCCACATCCCGGGCGCCCGCAACGTGCCCTACAATCTGCTGTTCGATGCCGCGACCGGCACCATGAAGCCCCTCGATGATCTCCGCGCGGCGTTCACGGGCGCCGGCGTCAAGCTCGATGCACCGATCGTGACGAGCTGCGGCTCCGGCGTTTCGGCCGGCGTGCTGACGCTCGCGCTCTATCGCCTCGGCATCACCGACACCGCGCTCTATGACGGCTCCTGGTCGGAATGGGGCCAGGCCGGCGGCCCGCCGATCGCGACCGGCCCGGCGTGAGGTCGATGGCGGTACGCCCTCGCCCTAAGGCGAAGAAGCGCGTTAACGCGAGCGCGCCGTTGTTGTCGTCGCGAAGGCCGGCTGCGGCTGACCGAACGGATCGAGCTGTTGCTGCAATTGCTGAGGCGGCGGACGTCGTACCACGCGAGGCCGCTTCTTCACCTTGGCCTTGGATTTGATCGCTTTGCTGTCAGGCTTGGCATCAACCTTGGCTTTCGCTGCTGTGTCCTTCACGGACGTCGCCGTCGGATCGTTCAGCGCCGATAGCTTCGTTGAAGTGTCCTCGAGCGCCGAGGAGGGGAGGGCGGCGCCCACCTGGGCAGGCGCCGACTCGGATGTGGCTGAGGCTGGCGCGGCCTGGGGGATCGAGGCCGTGGTGTCGTCTGGTGTGAGCGTATCGCGCGGTGTCGCCTCTGCGACCTCCGCGGCCGCTTCGGGCTCGACGGGCCGGATCGCAGCGACTTCGGTCGGCGTTGCAGTCATTTCGGGCTGCGGGTCCGGTTCGGGCGTCAGCGCGGCGACCTGCTCGGCCTCCTGGGCCGGCAGTCCGATCGTCGGTATCTGGTCGCGCAGCGATGGCTCCGGCGCGGCGGCTACGGGCTCGTCCGGCTCCGCTCGCAACACCGCGAGCACGGGCTGGGCCGGCTCGGGCGCCTGCGCAAACACCTGTTCCTGCGGACCGTTTCGCCAGGAGGGGTTGCTGACATACTGCTGATGGGTCGCCCGCAGCAGCGCGGCGGCCCCTAGGCCGAACACCAGGATGGAGGTTGACAGCAGGATCGCGGCAAACAGGAAGCGAAAGCCGGGAAGCATCGAGCGATTGCGAATTTCCGCCCCGGCGGCGACGTGGCCGGGACCCAAGAGCCATCTGAACGCGGTGACGGTACTGCTTGCCGCGTTCGCCGCATGGAATCGGAGCTAAAAAAGGTGGCGAATCAGGCGGATTCGACCATATCGCAACGTTTGCGCATCGTTCCGTGAAAAACGCCGCCGACCATCGCTTCAATGGACGGCACGACACGATTTCAGCCCCGTGATGCAACGGGGCAACGGTAGTATGGCGGATCACAAATCGGCAAATCCGGCGCAAATAAGCCTGATATGTCTTGAATGTGCCGCTATCTTCCGTCATCTGGCCGTTAACGGTCCGATCGGGCTTGGGGACTATACAAGAGCGATGATGATCAAACATTTTCTGACGATATGCGCTGCCGCAACAGTCGCTGCGGCGGGAACCTCGCTCGCTCAGGCTCAGAGCTATCCGGTTCAGCAGGTGCCGGGCTATGGAGCTCCGGCGGAATACCGCCCCGGCGATCGCGTGCCGAATTTCGACGCGCTGGACGAAGACGACGAAGCCATGCCGCAGGCATCGCTGCCGCCGCCCGGTCCGGCTGATGATCCGCGCTATGGCCGCCCGATGGGAGGTCCGCCAGTCTATTCGGCCGCTCCCCCGCAAGGGCCGGTTATGTCGCCGGATGATCCGCGTTATGGTCGTCCGGCTGGCGCCACGCCGGTCTACTCGGCGGCGCCGCCGCAGGGCCCCGTGATGTCACCCGACGATCCCCGTTATGGCCGGCCGGCCGATCCGCCGCCGGTGATCTATGCCAATCGCCCGGGTCAGCAGGCGCCCGGCAATGACGGACTGCGTCCGCCGGAGGCTGTTGGCGGTCCCGCCGCGACCGGGACGGTCCAGGCCGCGCAGCCGCCCGTCGGTGCCGATGGCCGGCCGATCACGCTGGCCGCGCTGCCGCCCGAGGAGCAGCCCGACGCCGCGCCGGTGCAGCTGCCGCCGAACCTGCGCCGCCAAGAGGTCGCGTTCCAGACCAAGGAGCCGGTCGGCACGCTCGTGGTCGATACCTCCAACACCTACCTCTATTACGTGCTCGGCAATGGGCGTGCGATCCGCTACGGCGTCCGCGTGGGTCGCGACGGCTTCACCTGGACCGGCGTGCAGAAGATCACCCGCAAGGCCGAGTGGCCGGATTGGCATCCGCCGACCGAGATGATCGAACGACAGCCTTACTTGCCGCGCTTCATGGCCGGCGGCCCCGGCAATCCGCTTGGCGCCCGTGCGATGTATCTCGGCTCGACCGTGTACCGCATTCACGGCACCAACCAGCCCTCGACCATCGGCAAGTTCGTCTCTTCCGGCTGCATCGGCATGCTCAACGAGGACGTCTCCGACCTGTTCGAGCGCGTCAAGGTCGGCACCCGCGTCGTGGTGCTGCCGGGCGGCCCGCCGCCGGGAACGGCGACCGCCTCTGCGGCGCCGACACCCGGCGCTGCCGCACCCGGTACTGCTGGTCCGGCGCCAATGTCGGCCCAGGCTGGTCCCGTCCCGGGCACCCAGCCGACCGTCGTGCCGCCGCTGCCTGCGCCGGTCACTGTGCGCTGATCCCTGCAAGAAGAGCTCGACTGCAATGGGCGTGCCTTGGCACGCCCATTGTCGTTTCAGGCCAGCTTGCGCGGCAGTTCGCCGCTCCTTGTGAAGGCATCGATCGCCTCCACCATCTGACCGTAATGAGCGCGCAATCCGTCCGAGGTGGCGTAGCCGAGATGCGGCGTCAGCACGAGGTTGTCGAGCTTGCGGAAAGGATGGTCGATCGGCAGCGGCTCGACCGCGAACACATCCAACCCCGCGCCCGCGATCTGCCGCTGCTGCAAGGCTTCCAGCAGCGCCTGCTCGTCCACGATCGGCCCGCGCGAGGTGTTGACGAGGAAGGCGGTCGGCTTCATCCGCGCGAGATCGGCGCGGCTGACGAGACCGCGCGAGCGCTCGCTCAGCACGACATGGATGGTGACGATGTCGGCCTTGGCGAAAAGCTCGTCCTTGCTGGCATAGCCAACGCCAACCTCCCCGCACTTCTCAGGCGTGAGGTTCGGGCTCCAGGCGATCACGTTCATGGCGAAAGCCTTCGCGATCCCGGCCATCTTGCTGCCGAGCTTGCCGAGCCCGACGATGCCGAGCGTCATCCCCTCGATCTCGATGCCGGCAAAGCTCTGCCAGGGCTCTCCGGCGTGCATGCGCGCGTTCTCGCGGCCGATGCCGCGCGTCAGTTCCAGAATCAGGCCCATGGCGAGCGGCGCCGTCGGATCGCGGGAATATTGCGTGCCGCCAACGGCAATGCCGCGCGCCTTGGCCGCCTGCATGTCGATCGCAGCGTTACGCATCCCCGAGGTCAGCAGCAGCTTCAGCTTCGGCAGGCCCTCGATGAGGCTCTTGGGAAATCCGGTGCGCTCGCGCATCGCGCAGATGATGTCGAAATCAGCCAACGCGCTGGCCGCCGCCTGCTCGGAGGCGAACGGGTGCCTGAACACCGTGACGTCGACCCGGTCGGACAGCTTCGACCAGTCGGCAACGTCGAGGGCGAGATTGAAATAGTCGTCGAGAATTGCACAGCGCAGCCGGCTCATCAGCGTTCATCCATGGCGAGAGGTGGGGGCGCTGGCGGGCGCCGTCTTCGGAACCTGGCCATGGTTGCGCGCAATCCAACCCGCACGCAAGCTGCTCGCGCCTTCAAAAATCCGATAGCGGAGAGCGGCTCAGAAGTTGCGTGGTTTCAGGCGGAGCGGCGCATCCATGCCGTGCTTGGCGCGCCAGGCCGGGCCCGGTCCGCGCATGTAGTGCAGCTCGGGCCGGTACGGGTTGAAGGCGGCGGCGAAGAAGCGCTTCCAGAAGCCCTGGATCTCCGAGAGGAACCCGGAGACGTGGCCGGCTTCTGCCGGAGCATGAAGAGAGCTGGTCTCGGTCAGAGACATGATGCGGCCTCGCTGTGCTCCCGTTCGTTCTGATCGGGTGGCGCTGTTTCCGCGCGAAACCGAGCTTTCAGCCTGATTTATTAAAAGATGGTTTCAATTGTCCGGATCAGCGGCGAGATGGTATCCGGACCGTATTCATCCGTGGTGAACGGACGGAAAACGTTGCCCTTTGGGGGCGGGATCGTTACATCGGCGGCAAGCAAATTTCCTCAAATCGAAGGTTTCACGGGACCGATGGCGCGCCAGTTCATCTATTTCATGCAGGGCCTGACCAAGAGCTACCCGACCCGGAAGGTGCTCGATAACATTCACCTGAGCTTCTACCCGGATGCCAAGATCGGCGTGCTCGGCGTCAACGGCTCGGGCAAGTCGACGCTGCTCAGGATCATGGCCGGCCTCGACAAGGAATACACCGGCGAAGCCTGGGTCGCCGAAGGCGCCCGCGTCGGTTACCTCGAACAGGAGCCGCAGCTCGATCCCAAGCTGTCGGTACGCGAGAACGTCATGCAGGGCGTCGCCAAGCAGAAGGCGATCCTCGACCGCTACAACGAACTGGCGGTCAACTATTCCGAGGAAACTGCCGACGAGATGACCAAGCTGCAGGACGAGATCGAGGCGCAGGGCCTCTGGGATCTCGACAGCAAGGTCGACCAGGCCATGGACGCGCTGCGCTGTCCGCCCGACGATGCCGACGTGGCCAAGCTTTCCGGCGGCGAGCGCCGCCGCGTCGCGCTTTGCAAGCTGCTGCTCGACCAGCCTGAACTGCTGCTGCTGGACGAGCCCACCAACCATCTCGACGCTGAATCCGTGTCGTGGCTGGAAGGCCATCTGCGCAACTATCCCGGCGCGATCCTGATCGTCACCCACGACCGCTACTTCCTCGACAACGTCACCGGCTGGATCCTCGAGCTCGACCGCGGCCGCGGCATTCCCTACGAGGGCAACTATTCGTCCTGGCTGGTGCAGAAGCAGAAGCGCCTCGAGCAGGAAGGCCGCGAGGACGCGGCGCACCAGAAGACGCTCGCCCGCGAGCAGGAATGGGTCGCGTCATCGCCGAAGGCGCGCCAGGCCAAGTCAAAAGCGCGCTACCAGCGCTATGAGGAGCTGCTCAAGAAGGCGAGCGAGAAGCAGACCCAGACCGCACAGATCATCATTCCGGTCGCCGAACGGCTCGGCGCCAACGTGGTCGATTTCGACGGCCTCAGCAAAGGCTTCGGCGATCGCCTGCTGATCGACAATCTCACCTTCAAGCTGCCGCCCGGCGGCATCGTTGGCGTGATCGGCCCCAACGGCGCCGGCAAGACCACGTTGTTCAGGATGATCACCGGCCAGGAGAAGCCGGACGCCGGGACCATCACGGTCGGCGAGACCGTGCATCTCGGCTACGTCGACCAGTCGCGCGATGCGCTCGACGGCAAGAAGACCGTGTGGGAGGAGATTTCCGGCGGCAACGAGCTGATCCTGCTCGGCAAGAAGGAAGTGAACTCGCGCGGCTATTGCTCGGCCTTCAACTTCAAGGGCGCGGACCAACAGAAGAAGGTCGGCGCGCTCTCCGGCGGCGAACGCAACCGCGTGCATCTCGCCAAGATGCTGAAGTCCGGCGCGAACGTGCTGCTGCTCGACGAGCCGACCAACGATCTCGACGTCGACACGCTGCGCGCGCTCGAAGAGGCGCTGGAGGATTTCGCCGGCTGCGCCGTCATCATCAGCCACGATCGCTGGTTCCTCGACCGCATCGCGACCCACATCCTGGCCTTCGAGGGCGACAGCCATGTCGAATGGTTCGAGGGCAACTTCCAGGACTACGAGAAGGACAAGATGCGCCGGCTCGGCCAGGACAGCATCATTCCGCACCGAGTGAAGTACAAGAAACTGACGCGGTGATCTCGGCATGATGCGGCGGACGTTCATCGCTGCTTTGATCTTGCTCACCTGCGGCTCGACGTCCGGCCGCGCCGCAGACGCTGGCTTCACGCAGTTCATCGCCTCGCTTTGGCCGGAAGCGCAGGCCGCAGGCGTCTCTCGCATGACGTTCGAGCGAGAGACGCGCGGGCTCGAGCCCGACTACAAGCTGCCGGACCTGCTTCTACCCGGGCGGCCCGCGACCGGCGCCCCGTCGCAGGCCGAGTTCGTCCAGGTGCCGGCGGACTACGTCAAGGAAGCCTCGATCGCGCGGCTCGCAGGCGAGGGGCAGCGGCTGCTGCAGAAATATCGCCCTGTGCTGACCGAGATCGAGAAGAACTCAGGCGTGCCGGCGACCGTGATGCTGGCGATCTGGGGCCGCGAGACCGATTACGGCCGCTACAGGCTGCCTTACGATCTCGTCCGGGTGCTGGCGACGCAGGCCTACGTCGGCCGGCGCAAGGATCAGTATCGCAACGAATTCATCCTCTCGCTCAAGCTTCTCGGCGAAGGCGTGGTGACGCGCAAGGACATGCGCTCATCGTGGGCCGGAGCCACCGGGCTCACGCAGTTCCTGCCCTCGGAGTATTACAAGCACGGCGTCGATTCCGATGGCGATGGCCGCATCGATATCTGGCGCTCCGTGCCGGATGCGCTGGCCTCCGCCGCGCAGCAGCTCGTCAACAAGGGCTGGCAGAGCGGCGTTCGCTGGGCCTATGAGGTGCAGGCTCCTGCGAAGGTTGATTGCACGATGGGCGTGCCCGAGGTGACGAAGCCGATCGGCCAATGGCTGCGCGAAGGCTTTGTTCCGGTGCGTGGCCAAAAACTCAGCGCGGCCGAGCAAGCGCAGCCGGCCTCGTTGCTCCAGCCCGAAGGCATCTACGGCCCGTCGTTCCTGACCACGAAGAATTACTTCGTCATCAAGGAATACAATTTCTCCGATCTCTACGTGCTGTTCGTCGGCCACCTCAGCGATCGCATGACGAGCCCGTTGCCTGTCGCGACACGTTGGTCGGCTTCCAGGCAGTTGCGCACCAAGGACGTCGAGATCATGCAGCGCGAGCTCACGCGGGTCGGGCTCTACAAGGACAAGATCGACGGCAAGGCCGGCATGCAGACCCGCGCCGCACTCGGCGCCTACCAGAAGTCGGCGGGTCTCAAGGTCGATTGCTGGCCGAGCGAAGAGGTGCTGCGCGCGGTCCAGGCGGCGCGATAGCAGAGGATCAAACGAAAAACCCGGCCGAGGTGCTCGGCCGGGCTTCAATCGCGGCGCGAATGCGCGCGCCGATCAGATCAGTAGCAGACGCGGACCGGGCGAACGACCCAGCCATAACCGTCCCAATAGCGCTGGCGCTGCCAATAGCAGGGCGGGGGCGGCGGGCCAGGCTCGGCCACGTAAACGGGACCGCCATAGGCGGGACGGCTCGACGCGATCGCGCCGCCGACGATGGCGCCGCCGATCAGGCCGGCCGCGATGCCGGCGCCGATGCCGTCATGGGCCTTCGCGGACGGAGTGGCGGTCACCAGCGAACCGGCGACCGTCGCAACCGTCAGGACGGCAACTAGTGTCTTCTTCATGCTCAAGGCTCTCCTGGGAGATGGGCTCCCCTTGTTAGGGGCGCTCGGGTTTCAAAGGTTCACGCAGACGCGGATGGAATTGGCCGTGCAGCTAGGAAGCGCGCAATTGGTCAATCCACGGTAAACGCGCACGGAGCTGTGACGAGAAAAAGCGGTCTTTTTCAGGCTTCCAGATGAACGGTGCATCCATGCCGAGGTGGGCTCCAGCGCCTCAACGGCAGACTCTGACGCGGCGGGCGCGCCAAGCATAGCCGTCCCAGAAGCGCTGCTTCTGCCAAATGCAGCGACCGCCGTAATAGTCGTCGACGACGTAGGCGGGGGCGGGCGCGTAATAGCGGGGCGGGTAGTAGCCCGGCTCGTAATAGCCCGGTCCAGGTCCGTAATAATACGGAGATGCCAGCGCGCCGCCGACGATGGCGCCGCCGATGATCCCGGCCGCCACGCCCGCAGCGACGCCGCGCTGCGCCTGGGCCGGTGTGCCGGCCGTGAGGGCCAGGGTGGCGACGGCAACCACCGCCAGGAGTGGCTTCTTCATGAGCTTGACCTTTCGCACAAATTACGCGGGAACTCTTTGGGAACAGAGTTCCACATTTCGATTGAATGATCAATGAACGGCACCCCTGCCGGGGACGACCAACCGGCACGGGCCGAAGCTCCGACAACGAGGCGAGAATGAGCAAGGCGATGATCAATGCACTGATTGGCGCCGGGGTCGTTTTCGCGATCGGCTACGGTTGGATCACACACCTCCAAAATCGCGCCCGGCGGTCCCGTGTGACAGCGGGGAGCGATGGCGGGAGTGGCGGCAGCACCTATGCCGGAATAAGCGACGGCTCCTCCCTGAGAGACTTGTTTTCCGGCACCGGGTCGGGGAACTCGGCTGACACTGGCAGCTGCTCCAGTGGCGAGGGCGGCAGCAGCGGAGGCGATTGTGGAGGTGGCGGAGACGGCGGCGGCGGTGGCGGCGGTGACTAGATCCGCTCTAATCTTGATGCAGCGCAACGCTCTGCTTTGGAGCCGATCTAGGCTGCGTCCGGGCTAGTTTGGAATAGCTTCAAATACCGGTTTTTCCTTTTGCATCCGGCCGGCCCGTTAAATATCGATGATGACGCATCACCGAAGGGCGTGCCGCTTCCATGATCGTTTGTTCCTGTAACGTGCTGAGCGATGACGACATCCGCGCTGCCGTCGCCGAGTCCGACGATGCCGTGCGCCATGCCAAGCAGGTCTACGGATGTCTCGGCTGTAGCGCTGAATGCGGCCGGTGTGCCCGGACTATCAAGACCATCATCGATGAAGCGCTTGGACCCTGCGCCGATTCATGCTGCGCCGGCTGCCCCCATAGCCACGCCGTGGCCGCCAATGACGAGACGGCCGAGCCCGCCGAGTTTGCCCTCGCGGCCTGCTGAAAGCTTCAGCATCCTCCCCAGCGTTTTCCCCGGCTGCGTCTCCGTAGCCGGTTGCCCCGGTCTACGAACTCATTTAGAAGCGTTCTAAATACGGTTACGGCCGATTTGGACTGCAAGACTGGAGTGAACCATGCAGGGCGACGCAAAAGTCATCGACTATCTCAACAAGGCGCTGCGTCACGAACTGACTGCGATCAATCAGTACTGGCTGCACTACCGCTTTCTCGACAATTGGGGCCTGCTGGACATGGCGAAGGTCTGGCGCAAGGAGTCCATCGAGGAGATGGAGCATGCCGACAAGCTCACCGCGCGCATCCTGTTCCTCGACGGCTTTCCGAACATGCAGGTGCTTGATCCCCTGCGCATCGGCCAGAACGTCAAGGAGATCATCGAGTGCGACCTCGCTGCCGAGATGAGCGCGCGTGCGCTCTACCAGGAGGCGGCGACCTACTGTCACGGCGCCAAGGACTACGTCACGCGTGACCTGTTCGAGAAGCTGATGAGCGACGAGGAGCACCACATCGATTTCCTCGAGACCCAGCTCGATCTGATCGGCCGCATCGGTCTGGAGCTCTACACCCAGAAGCATGTCGGCGGCCTCGAGGGGGAGGGGCACTAAGCTCCTCTCGCTTCATCGTCATGGCCAGGCCTGACCTGGCCATTGCTGCCTCAAGACGGCGTGTCTGGAAAGCTGCCCGGCTACAACTGCGTCTTGTAAAGCTCTTCCACGGCCTGCTGACTCTGCGGCTCGCCCAGGCCCGTCTGGTCGTGAATGACCTCGACAATGCTCGGCATCACCGAGCGTTGCACCTTCTCGGGCGACCAAAGCTTCGAGCGCATCAGCGCCTTGCCGCAATGGAAATAGACTTCGCTGACGGCGACGTTCAGCACGGCGCGCGGCGGCTTCCCGAACTCCACCATCGTGGCGAGCAGATCCGGATCGGCCGACAGCGTGCCGCGTCCGCCGACGCGCAGCGTCTCGTCGATGCCGGGAACGAAGAACAGCAGATGCACGAAGCCCGAGCCTTCGACGACGTTCCGAAAACTGTCGATCCGGTTGTTGCCGGAGCGGTCGGGCATCAACAGCCGGTTGGGGCCGGCGACGCGGACGAAGCCGATGCTGCCGCCGCGCGGAGAGGCATCCACGCTGCCGTCCGCGCCTGATGTCGCGAGCACGCAGAATGGCGACATCTCGATGAACTTCCTCGCATGCGCATCGATGGCGGGACGCGCCTTCGCGATCACGCGCGGAGTCGGCTTGGCATAGATGGCGGCGAGGTCTTTGGCGCTAAGATCGGTCAACGGCATGGCTCCGCTATAGCTTGGCATCAGGCTACCCGATCAAGCCGCGCCAGCCAACGAAATCCATCGTGCTAAACTGCATCAGCCGGCACGAAGCAGCTGATGATGACGGCGCCGCGGTGATGGACGTACCACACCACGGCTTGGCCGACCGGATTGCCGCGATTGCGGATGATGGCGCGTTCCGGGACCTCCGTCCATTGTCCCTCGATCGGCACCCAATAAGCGCCGTTGCGCACGTCGTATTCGGTGCGATGGCCATCGGAGATGTCGCAGCAGGGAACCCCGTTCGGCGCGATCACACTCTTGAACCAGGCGCGGATGTCGGGCGGGACGTGGTCGTACTGGCCGTTGTCGCGCGCGAACGCGGTGTTCGTCAGCATCGTCGCAGCCAACCAGACGCACAGAGCCAGCCTGTGCATGCGATCCTCCTCATCGCGTCTCGATTCGTGTCGTTGATGCGATT
Organism: Bradyrhizobium sp. in8p8; assembly: GCF_000426845.1. Classification (GTDB taxonomy): domain Bacteria; phylum Pseudomonadota; class Alphaproteobacteria; order Rhizobiales; family Xanthobacteraceae; genus Bradyrhizobium; species Bradyrhizobium japonicum_C. The sequence goes on from NZ_AUGD01000005.1 coordinate 179,280, forward strand.
AAGCCCGAGCTGCCATCACAATGCATGCTCAAATAATATGCGGCGGCAAGGCGCGCATGATGCGATGCGAAATCAAGCCGTGCCCGCGTGAAGCTCAGGGGCGCCACCGAACTTAACAGGCGTGCGGGCGAGGATGTAGGATTTCGTCGCCGCCGTTCGTCGTTGAGGAAAGATCCGGAGAGATTGCATGTGCCGCAACATCAAGACGCTGTTTAACTTCGAGCCACCGGCTACCGAGGACGAGATCCACGCCAGCGCGCTGCAGTTCGTGCGAAAGCTGTCGGGCTTCAACAAGCCGTCACAGGCCAATGAGGAGGTGTTCGAACGCGCCGTGGCGGAAGTCTCGGACGCCGCGCGAAGACTCCTGACGTCGCTGCATACGCACGCGCCGGCGCGCGACCGGGAGGTCGAGGCGGAGAAGGCGAAGGAGCGCTCGCGGCTGCGGTTCGGTTAGCTCTCCCCTGGAGGCTATTGCGTGATCTGGCTCACGGAAGAGGTCGCCTGATCGCGCGAGGATGCTCGCCGGGCTTTTGGCAACCCGGAGCACGAACATGAGCCGCCCTCTTCTTCCTCTGAAAGCAGGCGCCGTCGCCTTCACGGTGCTGTGGACCGCCTGGATGATGTGGTGGAGCGGCTCATACAGCAGCGTCAACCTCGTCATCCTGACGCTGCTCGGCACGATGGTCGGCTATCTCTGGTATCGCGCCATGCGCTGGCAGTTCGAGCGCATGGGCATGCTGCCGCGCAAGGATGATCCGTCCGGGGCGTCTTGACTGCTGCGCGCGTTCTGGCGCCCGGCTAATCCTTGCCGTGTTTCTTCTTTCTCTTCCTTTTCTTGTGCTCACCGCTTTCGCCGTCATCGCTCTCGTGATCGGCGACCGGCTCATCAACTTCCCGCACGGCGGCCTCGAGCGCGTCGCGCTCGGCGGCTTCGCGCTCGCGCTGGCGGCGACGTTCGTCCCAGGCATCGAAGAGCTGCTCGAGCCACGGCAGCACCTGCTCGATCGACGGCAGCTGACCGGGGGGACCTGGTTCGCCGCGCGGTCCTTGCGGGCCTGCCGGGCCCTGAGGTCCGGCGGGTCCCTGCGGCCCGGCCGGCCCGCGCGGGCCGGCTTCGCCCTGCTTGCCTTGGGGGCCGGGCTTGCCGGGCGGGCCCGCCTTCCCGACCGGACCCGGCTTGCCCTGCGGTCCCGGCTTGCCGCGCGCGCCGTCGGGCCCGCGCCGGCCGGGATGACCTTGCGGCCCCGGCCGTCCCGGTTCTCCTTGTCGCCCGCGAGGGCCCTGAGGTCCCGGCCGTCGTCCCTGATCGTCTGCCACGCCGCTGCTCCCTTCACCGAAGCAAGCTACTTAGCGGCGTTTGACGACAGCAGCAATTCTTCCCGTGCATCGCGGGACGCCGTCCACGTCGAAGCACGCGACCCTCGCTCTAGTCCTGGCAGGCGGGCACGTCGATGCCGGAAGCGGCATAGAGCCGGATCTTGTTGCGCAGCGTGCGTACCGACAGGCCGAGCACGCGCGAAGCGCGGGTGCGGTTGCCGTCGCAGCGCGCCAATGTCTGCAGCACGAGCTCGCGCTCGACCTCGTCGACGGTCGCGCCGATCAGCAGCGGAACGACCTGGTTGGGGGCAAGAAACTGTGCGGCCGATTCGGACGCAGCGACATGAACAGTGGTCATCAACACACTCCCCGATCAACGCCCGCTCCCATCGTCGGAAGCGGATCGAGAACAAACGACCCCCAAGCCGTAGATCTACGGTGGTCGCGTTTGGTTAATGAAAGGTTAATCGCAGGGCGCCGCAGCAAATTGACCTTGAGAATGCCAAGATGCGGCCGCGATTCCCGCGGGCGGGAGATGTCTTCCCTCACACCGTCCGATATCCGCCGTCCACCATCACGATCGTGCCCGTGACATAGGCGGACATGTCCGAGGCCAGGAAGATCGCGGGTCCCACGATGTCCTCGGGCTTGCCGGTGCGCGCCAGCGGGGTGTGATCGAGGAAGGCCTGCACCAGCGCCGGATTGGTCGCGCGCACATTGGCGTTGATGTTGGTCTCGATGAAGCCGGGGCCGATTGCGTTGACGCGCACGCCTTCCTTGCCGAGTTCGGCCGCGAGCGCCTTGGTGAAGCCGAGCACGCCGTGTTTCGATGTGGTGTAGGCCGCCGAGCTCGGCGTGCGCAGATGCACGAAGGACTGGATCGAGCCGATGTTGACGATGCGCCCCTTGCTGGCGCGCAAGGGCGCGAGGAACGCCTGCGTCATGTTGAAGACGCCGTTGAGGTTGAGCGAGATGATGTCGTTCCAGTCCTTTGCCACCGTCTCGGTCTCTGCGGTGAAGGCATTGCGGCGGGTGATGCCGGCGTTGTTGACGAGGATCGAGACCTGCCCGACCTTGCCCTCGACCTGCTTGGCCAGCGCGAAGCAATCCTCGCGCCGGGTCACGTCGAGCGCGAAGCTCTCGGCCTTGCCGCCGGCTTTGCGGATCTCCTGCGCGGCCTCTGCGACGGTGTCGGCGTTGACGTCGAGCAGCACGACCTGCGCGCCTTCCCGCGCGTAGCCGGCAGCGATCGCCCGGCCGATGCCGGAGCCGGCACCCGTGACGACGGCGATGTGGTTTGCGAGCTGCGCCATGACATATTCCTCCCGGTTTCTTTTCGAAGTGCCACGAAAAGCTAACTCGAAATTAAGGGGTCGGAAACGGTGGCCTTGGCATACTGATTCTGATTGCTAAACGTTGCGCGCATGATGGAACGGCTCGACCCCTGGAAACTCGCCCTCGAACGATTGCGGTCGGCGCACTCGCCCGACTGGGCCGAGGCCGGCCGGCTGGTGGCCGAGATCGCGCGGATGAGCAGCGATGTCACGCTGCGCCAGGCCGCCGAGCAGGCCCTCCCGGTGCTGCGCCAGGCGGTGGACAACGAAGATCATAGCGTGGCGCTGGCGGCGCAGCGCCGCCTCGGCGTGGTGATCGAGGTCGTCCACGATCTGACCGCGCCGCGCTTTGGTCGCCGCAATGCGATGCCGAAGAAGCTGTCGAGCGAGGATCGCGCCCGCAAGATGCTCGGCCTGCCGCTCGCCGTGCAGCTCACATGCGAGGACATCAACCAGGCCTATCGCCGCGCCGCCAAGGGCATGCATCCCGATCACGGCGGCAGCGCGCAAGCCTTCATCGACCTCGCCGCCGCGCGCGATATCCTGATCCATCCCGGCGCGCACAAGGACGCGTGAGCGCGCATCAGCCCGCGATCACGCAACACAAACAAAACCGGGCAAGGACGGATGCCCGTCCTTGCCCGGCTCTTCGTCCGCCGATCGAATGGTTACCAGGTGCAGCTGCCGCTCTTCAGCGCGGCATCCTTCAGCACGAGAGCGTCGATGAAGGTCGGCACGCTGGCGCTGGCGCGGTGATAGCCGGCCGGCCACGGCGTGGTCGGGATGCTCTCGTCCCATATCTGGCAGAAGCCGCTGTCCTGCCAGCGGATCAGGTGATAGCCGGCTTCGGCCGGGCTCGCGGCGACGAACGCAGTGACGGCCAGGCCGGCGGCAGCGCACAGCACGGAAATACGACGCATGATCAGCTCCTCGAAATGAATGATGTGATGCGCCTCCCGGCAATGCGGGGAGGGCTGGCGCGGGACGCTTCTGGGCAGGCGCCCCGGACAAGATGTGAGTAGTTCCGCGGCCGGGACAGGTTCAAAGCGGGCGCGCGAAACGCGGGATCATGGCTGGAAAATGCGGGGCCGCGTCCGCAACGAGAAAGGGCGGATCGCGCCCGCGACCCGCCCTTCGAATGCGATCTGCCGCGTCCGGCTCAGAGCGTGCACTTGCGCTCGGCGCGCATCTTGATCTGGAGGTCGGAGGCCTGCTGGAAGGTGGGGAACGACTTGCTGACGACCTTGTAGGTGGAGACGCCGATCTGGAGCGGCTTGTACTGCAGGTCCTCGTTCCAGACCTGGCAGATGCCGGTGTTGTCCCAGCGGATCACGTAATAGCCGACCTTCGCCGAGGCCGGCACGGCGAACACGGAACTGGCGATGCCGGCAACGGCACAGAGGGCGAGAACGCGACGCATGAAATATCTCCTGGTGGGGAATGTGATCCAAAAACTCGTGCGGTAAAAGCCAAGCCTTGGCAAGCCGGGGAGCCGCCGCTCACGGACATGTCAGGTGCGCACGAGGCATTTGGTTCGGCCGCGTGCCCGGCAGGCCACACGCTCACCCCGCCAGCGACGCCACCGCTTCGATCTCGATCAGCATCTCCGGCCTGGGCAACGCCTGCACCACGCAGGTGGTGCGCGCCGGATAGGGCGGCGGGCCGAAGGCGCCGGCATAGAGCGCGTTCATGGCGGCCACATCGCCGGCGCGGGTCAGCAGCACGTTGACCTTGACGAGGTCGCGGAACGTTGCGCCCGCCTCGCCCAGCACGCGGCGGATGTTGACGACGACATTGGCGAACTGCGCCTCGAAGCCGTCGGGCAGCGCGCCCGATGCATCGAAGCCGGGAATGCCGGAGACGAACAGGAGATCGCCGACGCGCGTCGCAAAGGACAGCGGCGGCGCCTGGACGTGCGGCGGGGGCGCGAAATGCTGGATCGGCATGGGATCACCTCGATTGCGGTCGCTGACGCGTGAGCGTAGCGGCAGACGGCGGCCTCTCAAAACGAAAATGCGAAAACAACCCCATGCACAGTAGGCGCCGCACGGAAATCATTGATGTTTTCCAGAATTCGTGAAAGTCGAAGCGTTCGCTTGCGCCGTCGGGCAAAACAGGGGCAGAATGGCATGCTGGCGACGGTCGGTGCGCGGCCCAAGACTCCGCCGTCATGCCCCGGCCTGGCCGGGGCATCCAGTGCGCCGCGTCTGACATGGCGAGAGTGACTTCCAAACGCGGACCTCTGGAATACCGGATCGCCCGGTTAAACCTGGCGATGACACTTGGGGCGTTGCTACAACCCGCGTCCTCCGCCCCATCATGTTGCCGCCGCGATCGATCGGGTAAATTCCTCGCGTCTGATTCGCCAATCCTGCCCTGGAAACAGCCCCCGGAGACACCCATGAAGATCGCATCCACCTTTCGCGCCGCGCTGCTCGTCATCGCCGCTTTGGCCGGCCTCTCGAGCGCCGCGCGGGCCGACAGCGGCTTCGTGACGCTGACGATCTACAAGGCGGGCTGGATCATCGGCGGCTCGGGCGGCTCGGGCGTGCTGAACTTCCGCGGCCGCACCTATGCGCTCTCGACCGGCGGGCTCGACTACGGCCTCGTGTTCGGCGGATCCAAGACCGTGCTGCGCGGGCGCGTCTCCAACATCAACCGTCCCTCCGATGTCGCCGGAGTCTACGGCGCGGCCGGTGCCGGCCTTGCGGTCGGCCGCGGCGCCCGCGCCATCGTGCTGACCAACCAGAAGGGCGCGGTGCTGGAGCTGACCGGTCACCAGGTCGGGCTGATGGCGAATGCCGATCTCAGCGGGCTTGCGATCACGATGCGGTAGGGGATCGCAAAATGGATCAGCGTGCCGGCTCCTTGGCACGCCTTTCGGTCGTGACCGCCTGCGCAGGCTTGCCGGCGCGGATCATCAGGAACGATCCGGAATCGCCCGGCAGGCGCCAGCGCCCGTCGATCTCGGTCGCCTCGGCGTTCACCGTGCCCTCATAGGTGACACGGTCGTAGCCGAAGCCGGGGGGCTCGTAGCGTTTGACGAACGAGACCGCGCTGCCGGAGCGATGACCCGAGATCGAGGAATTGTGCGTGCTCACCGGGCAACCCGGCATCATGCAGGGCTCGGTCACGCTCCCGCCGAGCGCGCCGCCGGTCTCCACCAGCGTCGCCGTGAACGTGATCATGCCGACGCCCGGCTGGATGTAGCTGCCGTCCCACACGCCGGTCAGATCGTCGCTCATTGCTCAGGTTTCCTCAGGTGTGCAGGCGGTTGATAACCGGCTCATTCACCCGGAGTGGTATCGCCGGAATGTCGCGGTTGCAATACGCGGGCCTGCGGCCATCGTTGCATCGAAGCACGCGCGGCATCGCGCGTTCGACGTTTAGCCGAGAGACGATGCAGGCGCCCGGCGGGTTGCTACGAACGCGCGGCGTTGAACACCGCAAGCTGCGCAGCGAAGGCCTGCTGAAAGGCCGGCCGCGCTTCGCCGCGGGCGACATAGGCGGCGAGGTCAGGATACTCTTCCAGCAGCCCCGACGGGTTCAACCGCCGCAGCATCGTCACCATCATGAGGTCGCCGGCGCTGAACGCGCCATCGAGCCATTCGGCATTGCCGAGGTGGCGGGACAGTTCGCCGAGCCTGACACGGACGCGGTCCTGCAGCATGGGCAGGCGCTCGGCGTACCAGCTCCTGTCGCGCTCGAGCAGCATGGCCATGCCGAGCTCGATGATCGGCGGCTCCACCGTGTTCAGCGCCGCGAACATCCAGGCGATCGCGCGGCTCCTGCCGTTCGCATCAAGCGGCAGCAGCCCGGCATGGCGCTCGGCGATGTGCAGCACGATCGCGCCGGACTCGAATAGCGCGAGATCGCCGTCCTCATAGGTCGGAATCTGCCCGAACGGATGCAGCGCACGATGCGGCGGCTGCTTCAAGTCCTCGAACGAGACGAGGCGAACGTCGTAGGGCTGGCCGACCTCCTCCAGCGCCCAGCGGACGCGCATGTCGCGCGCCTGCCCGCGGCCGCGGTCGGGGGAGCTTGCGAAGGCGGTGATGGTGGGCATCGGACGCTCCTGGGCAATCACGCCATGTGTTCACAGGACGATCGGCCAGGGGAGAATCCGACAAGCTGTCTCGTTTTTCGGACGCGTGACGAAGCCAGACCCTCATGGTGAGGAGGCGCGTAGCGCCGTCTCGAACCATGCAGGCCCCACCTCGTCCGCAGCCATCCTTCGAGACGCCTGCTGCGCAGGCTCCTCAGGATGAGGTCCATGGGGGAGGCACGTCCAGCGCGGCGATCCACGCCGCTAGCTGCCGCCAAGGCTCCAGCGTCCAATGTCCGGACGCGGCGCCTGACGGCGACGGCAGCACAAATATTTCCGGCAAGCTCTCATTACGCGTCTGCCGCCCCAGCGCAATCGCAGCCGACGGCCGGCCGTAAAACAGGCTCGCCGCCTTCTTGCTCGTGAACGCGATCGTCCGCGGCCGGCACTTGTCCATCTTCGCCCTGAACCCCGGCACGTCCATCGTCTCCGCCGCGATCTGGTGATCCATCCCCGCGCCCGTCTTGCAGAGATCGGTGAAGCCGATCCCGAGATCGAGCAGCGACGCGAACTCGCCCGGCTGATAGCGCCGCGGCGTGATCCCGGACTCATGCAGCGCGCGCCAGAAGCGGTTGCCGGGATGGGCGTAGTAGTGCCCGAGCGCGGCCGAGCGCGTCGAGGCGGCGGTGCCGACGAAGACGAGGCGGAGATTGGGGCGGAGGAGGTCGGGGAGGCGGTGCGGGGTGGCGTTAGCCAAATGAACCCTTATCTTCTAGTCCACGCGGCCCTAGAGACCAGGGCTGATTCAGCGGAGCGACGCGACAAGATTGCTTGCTCTAGTGTCCATTGCCCATATCTGGTCTCCAATACTGCGAAGCATTGGTCTCACCGGTTGCGATCGGCTCTCTGCTTAGCAGCGGCTGCGCGCGCTTTGTCGCGATCGGGCCAGAACTTGTCAAGTAAGTATCTCGCTTCAACCAACGGGATCTCGAACTCGTTTGAAAGTCTTTCGACATCCCACGAGTCGAAGCTTGCACTTCTTCTGCTGGTACCGAAGAAATTAAAAGGGGCTTGTGCGGTTTCGATTGCGCGCCGGGCCCGACCGTAAGCAACTTCAGATTCGAGAATCTTCAATTGGATTAGGGTCGATGCTCCTTCGTCCAAATCTCCATGCTCTAGAATCTGACTGAGCTTTTGTAGAAGCTTCTCGTACGGCCATAAGAGTGTTTCTAGGTTTCGACGCAGTCGACGCGTCCGCATCAAGCGCGCGTAAATGGTAAAGGCGCCCAGCGCAAATAACGCAAAAAGTCCCCCAAGCATCGTAGCCTGAACCAGACTACGAAAATTGCCTCCAATTTCATCCGCCACCCTCCCAATGAGTGGGCCGACGGTGACGCCAAGCATTGCAACGAAAATAAAATATCCAAAAAGTCTGAGGAGGGTTTTCTCAGACTCTTGCTCAATTTCGGTTGCTGAAGTCTCGATGCGCTTTGTGTATTCTTCAAGCGCGCTTACGAAGCTCTGCCCCGAAAACCCTTTGGTGGTGCTATCCAGCTCCGGCATGGCTATTGAATCAAACCGCGTATCGCACGAATGGCGTTGTTAAAGTTCACAATCCGAAGGCCGTTGTCGTAGCCGCCGACGGTTTGGGTAAGAACTACATTGTCTTCAGTTTTGAAATTCAAAAGATTTAGTGAAGCTGAGATGTAATCATGAGAAAAATTGGCCTTTCCCTTGTGGTCTTCTATGGATCGAACGAGTTCGCTGTAGCGACCAATTTCATAGTGATTCTTTACTTGCGAGCGATCGGTCCACCAGAGATCTTGCTTGGTCACCAGCGTTAGCATTCTAAGCTTTCCCGGCGAAGTCTTCAGGTGAGGAACTAACTCTTCGAGTGCCCTCAATTCTGCAAACCTCTGCTCTTCAAGGTATAGTTTCAGAAATTCGTCGCTACTAATGCCGGCTCTATAAAGTTTGTGATGTTTGAATTCGAGCTTGGCTAATGAGTGGTATCCCCAAGCGCAGACATTTATGATCGCGTAGCGTTCGGCGGTTTGTATTTCCTTATATAGCTCGTCCCACGCATAGCCTCGCTTGTTTTTTTGGCCTGGAGGTACGTAAGAGGCTACAAAAAATCTACCCTCGATTGCTCCTACCTCCTTCTCAAGGGAAAGATCGTAGTCGGGCGGGACCGTTTCCAGAGACAGCTCGCCGGCCAACAATTTGCCGAGGATGGACTTTCCGACGCCGCCCTCTCCGAAAATGAAGAGTTTGAACTTTCCGCCCTTGGCCGCTTCGAGCAAATCTTTGCTGAATTGAGCAACAATAGATCGCTCTTTCCACGCTTGCTCAAGCAGAGCGGTCGTTGCGAGTTCAATAAACATGCTTGGTTCTCCAAGGTTAGCTATCTTGCTTGGTGCTCACAACACCCGATTGCTCTCCTTCACCTTCTCCGCATCCAGATAAACGCTGCTGCCCATCTCCTTGAACTTCGCGCTCATCTTCGCCATGCCATCCTCGGCGGTGCCGCTGATCGACATCCCCACGCTGTTCGGATCGTTCAGCGTCGCCGCGTAGTCGCGGACGTCCTGCGTGATCTTCATCGAGCAGAATTTGGGGCCGCACATCGAGCAGAAATGGGCGACCTTGTGGGCTTCCTTCGGCAGGGTCTCGTCGTGGAAGCTCTTGGCGGTGTCGGGATCGAGGCCGAGGTTGAACTGGTCGGTCCAGCGGAATTCGAACCGCGCGCGGGAGAGGGCGTCGTCGCGCAGTTGCGCGGCGGGGTGGCCCTTGGCGAGGTCGGCGGCGTGGGCGGCGATCTTGTAGGTGATGACGCCGGTCTTGACGTCGTTGCGGTCGGGCAGGCCGAGATGCTCCTTCGGCGTGACGTAGCAGAGCATGGCGCAGCCGAACCAGCCGATCATGGCGGCGCCGATGCCCGACGTGATGTGGTCATAGCCCGGCGCGATGTCGGTGGTCAGCGGCCCGAGCGTATAGAACGGCGCCTCGCCGCATTCCTTGAGCTGCTTGTCCATGTTGATCTTGATCTTGTGCATCGGCACGTGGCCGGGGCCTTCGATCATGACCTGGCAGCCCTTGTCCCACGCGATCTTGGTCAGTTCGCCGAGCGTCTCCAGCTCGGCAAACTGGGCGCGATCGTTGGCGTCGGCGATCGAGCCGGGGCGCAGGCCGTCGCCGAGCGAGAACGAGACGTCATACTTGCGCATGAGGTCGCAGATCTCGTCGAAATGCGTATAGAGGAAGCTCTCCTTGTGATGCGCCAGGCACCACTTCGCCATGATCGAGCCGCCGCGCGAGACGATGCCGGTGACGCGGCTGGCGGTGAGGTGTATGTATTGCAGGCGCACGCCGGCGTGGATGGTGAAATAGTCGACGCCCTGCTCGCACTGCTCGATCAAGGTGTCCTTGTAGAGCTCCCAGGTCAGCTTGACCGGATCGCCGTTGCACTTCTCCAGCGCCTGGTAGATCGGCACCGTGCCGATCGGCACGGGCGAATTGCGCAAAATCCATTCGCGGGTGGTGTGGATGTTGCGGCCCGTGGAGAGGTCCATCACGGTGTCGGCGCCCCAGCGGATCGCCCACACCATTTTCTCGACCTCTTCCTCGACCGACGAGGTCACGGCGGAGTTGCCGATATTGGCGTTGATCTTGGTCAGGAAGTTGCGGCCGATGATCATCGGCTCGAGTTCGCTGTGGTTGATGTTGCAGGGGATGATGGCGCGGCCGCGCGCGATCTCCGAACGCACGAACTCCGGGGTGATGAAGGCGGGCACCGAGGCGCCGAAGCTCTCGCCGTCGGCAAGCGCAGCCTCCGCACGTTCGAGCTGCTTCTTGCGACCGAGGTTCTCGCGCTCGGCGACGTAGATCATCTCCTTGGTGATGATGCCGGCGCGGGCGAATTCGAGCTGGGTGATCTTGTGGCCGTCGAGGCCGCGCAGCGGCTTGTGATAGGCCGAGAAGGCACGCGCGGCGTTGTCCGTGGAGACGCTGCCATTGTCCTCCGGCTTGATCTGGCGGCCCTCATATTCCTCGACGCCGCCGCGCTCCAGCACCCAGGCCTTGCGATTGCGCGGCAGGCCGGCGTTGACGTCGATTGTCACGCTCGGGTCGGTGTAGGGACCGGAGGTGTCGTAGACCGGCAGGTTTGGTTCGCCCGCGCCTTCGGACAGGATGATCTCCCGCAGCGGCACGCGCAGGTCCGGCGCGGCGTCCGGCGTGGCGAAGATTTTTCGGGAGGAGGGCAGGGGACCGGTGGTGACGGCCGGCACGGTCTTGTCAGGGTTGGAGCGGATGTTCATGGGGAATCCTCCGGGTTAATTCTGGTGTGCGTGCGTTGGAGCGACGGCGTTGAATTCTCGCTCCGTCATTGCGAGGAGCCCGCGACAAAATTGCATAGCAATTTTGCGCTGGTGCGACGAAGCAATCCAGACTGTCTCCGCGGAGGATTCTGGATTGCTTCGCTGCGCTCGCAATGACGAGCGGAGAGAGTTTCGGTCATGCCGTCTCCTTGGTCACGCCGAGCCACTGCCGCACGCGGGCATCCGGATCGGGGTTCTGGGTGACGTCCGAGACGACGGCGATCGAATCCGCGCCCGCGGCAAAGATCTCCGCGGCGTGCTCGAACTTGATGCCGCCGATGGCGACCAGCGGGATATCGCCGATGCGCTTCTTCCATTCCGTGATTTTGGGAATGCCCTGCGGCTCGAAGCGCATCGATTTGAGCGTGGTGAAGAAGATCGGACCGAGCGCGACGTAATCGGGCCTGGCTTCGAGCGCGGTCGCGAGCTCGGCGTCGTCATGGGTGGAGATGCCGAGCTTGAGGCCGGCCTCGCGGATGGCCCCGAGGTCGGCCTCGGCGAGGTCCTCCTGGCCGAGATGCAGATATTGCGCGCCGGCGACGATCGCCGCGCGCCAATAGTCGTTGACGACGAGCTTCGTCTCCGTGCCCTTGGTGATCGCCAGCGCGTCGGTGACGATCTGCAGAGCGGCGGCGTCGTTCAGCTCCTTCGCGCGCAGCTGGATGGTGCCGACGCCGAGCCTGGTCAGGCGTTCGACCCATTGGAGGCTGTCGACGACGGGATAGAAGCGATCAGGATACGGCATGCCAGAACGGGGTCCCAACGACAGGGGTTGAAGGAGAGGCGAAGTCGCGGGCGTTCATCAGCCCGGCCTCGTAGGCGGTGCGCCCGGCCTCGCAGCCGAGGCGGAAGGCGGTCGCCATCGCGACGGGATCGGCGGCCTTGGCGATCGCGGTGTTGAGCAGCACGGCATCGTAGCCGAGCTCCAGCGCCTGCGCGGCGTGGGAGGGCGCGCCGAGACCGGCGTCGACCACCAGCGTGATGTCGGGCAGCCGCTCGCGCAACAGCATCAGCGCATCGCGGTTGGTGATGCCCTTGGCGCTGCCGATCGGCGCGGCCCATGGCATCACCACCCTGCAGCCGGCATCGACCAGGCGGTTCGCGACCGAGAGATCCTCGGTGCAATAGGGGAACACCTCGAAGCCGTCCTTGGTCAGGATGGTCGCGGCCTCGACCAGGCCGACGACGTCGGGCTGCAGCGTGTCGTTGTCGGCGATGACCTCCAGCTTGATCCAGGCCGTGCCGAACAATTCGCGCGCGAGCTTTGCCGTGGTCACCGCCTCGCGCACGGTGCGGCAGCCGGCGGTGTTCGGCAGCACTGACACGTCGAGCTCGCGGATCAGCTTCCAGAAGGCGTCGCCGGTCTTGCCGCCGGCGGATTCGCGCCGCAGCGACACCGTGACGATGTTGGCGCCGGACGCGCGGATCGCGTCCTGCATGATCGCGGGCGAGGGATAGAGCGCGCTGCCGATCAGGAGGCGCGAGGCGAAGGTCTTGCCGTAGAAGGTCACCATGTTGAAGTCCCCGTCATTCCGGACGGGCCGCGGTACGCGGGCCGATCCGGAATCTCGAAGTTGTGGCGCGAGATTCCGGGTTCACGCTTCGCGTGCCCCGGAATGACGGGCCAAAAAGAGCCGTCGCCGCGAAGAGAGTGCGCCATCCCGCTCACCCTCCCTGCCGCGGCGTGATGATCTCGATCTCGTCGCCGGCCTTCAGCCGCGTTTCGGCCCAGCGGCTTTTCGGCACGACGTCGTAGTTCAGCGCGATGGCGAAATGGGTGCCCTCGTAGTCGAGCTCGGTGAGCAGCGCGTCGACGCTGGCCGCGTTCACCTCGCGCTGCTCGCCGTTGACGATCACGCGCATTGCATCACCTCGTTGTCGATCTGGCCGCGCTCGACATAGGCGAGGGTCAGCTCGGCGAGCGCGGGCGCGATCAGGAAGCCGTGGCGGTAGAGACCGTTGACGCTGATCCTGCCGCCGCGGATGCCGATGCGCGGCAAATTGTCGGGGTAAGCGGGGCGCAGGCCCGAGCCGAATTCGACGATGCGGGCCTCGCCGAAGGCCGGATGCACGGTGTAGGCCGCGCCCAAGAGCTCCAGCGCCGAGCGGACGCTCACGCCAGTGTCTTCCGCTTCGATCGAGGTCGCGCCCAGCATGAACAGGCCGGCCTCGCGCGGGATCACGTAGAGCGGCCAGCGCGGATGGATCAGCCGCACCGGGCGCGCTAGCTGCACCTCGTCGGTCTCGATCAGGATCATCTCGCCCTTGACGCCGCGAAGCTCGCTGTGCTCGTCGCGGGCACCGAGACCGCGGCAGTCGATCACGATGCCGTCGGGATCCGAGTTGGCGAGATCGCTTGCGGTGACGTCGCTGCAGAACTTGATGGTGCCGCCGGCGGCGCGGATGCGCGCGTGCAGCTTCGGCAGCACGCGGCGCGGCTCGACATGGCCCTCGGCCGGGAAGAACAGCGCGTCGCGGAAGCGGCCCTCCAGCGAGGGCTCGAGCTCGGCGAGGCCCGCGGCATCGAGCCGGCGGTGGTCCTCGGTCATGTGCGCGAAGCGCTCGAAGTCGTTGCGCTCGCGCGGATGAGCGACGACGAGCGAGCCGTTGAAGGGCGTGTCGGGCAGCTCGCGCCGCCATAGATCGAGCGAGCGCAAGCCCAGGCGGCTGATGATGGGTTCTGCGACCTCGGCTTCGCAATAGGGCGCGAGCATGCCGCCGGCCCAATGGCTGGTGGCCTCCGTCATCGCCTCGTCGCCGCGCTCGTGCAAGGTGACGGCGTGGCCGGCCTGCGCGAACAGCAGCGCCTGCCATGCGCCTGCAATGCCTGCGCCGATGATGGATACCGGGGAATCCGGTCGCTTGGTGGTCTGCAACATCCCTGTCCCTTCGCCGGCATGACCCGGATCAGGTTCAAAGGGTCACCGCGGTCTTGGGCAGCCGGTGTTGGCGGATTGCCCATTTAGCGGTATCTCAGCTCCTCCTCGGAGCACCCCTCGGAACGGGTCTAATGTATGCCAGTGGCGGGCGGTGTCAACGCGTGTTGCCGCGGACGAGTCATTCCGGGGCGGACCGCAGGACCGGGCCCGGAGTCTCGAGATTCTCGGGTGCGCAATTGCGCACCGGGGTTCGATGCTTCGCATCGCCCCGGAATGACGGTGGTTAGTGCGGAACCTGCGCCCGCGCGTTGCGGACGCGCTGAGCCAGCTTGCGAGGCGGCGCCGTGCCGAACATCGGCTGCGGATTGCCGTTCGGCTCGAGCCAGGGCTGGCCAAAATTGCCTTCGCCCATGCCGGCGAGCTGCACGGACTGCTGACGCTGGCGCTTTGCAGCGTAGTAATAGCCGCCCGCGAAATAACGCACGGCTCGGGCGTGGTCGCCATTGGCGGCGCGATAGGCGCCGGCGAGGTACTTCACCGCATAGGTGAGGTTGGTGTTGGGATCGCGCAGGCCGGCGGCATCGCCGGTGTAGCCGACGCCGCGGGCGGTCGCGAGCTTGATCTGCATCAGCCCGATGGTGCCGCCACGGCCGACGAGGTGGGGCTGGTAGCGGCTCTCGCGCATGATCACGCGGTGCACCAGCGCTTCCGGCACGCCATTGGCGCGGGCATGGGCTGCGACCATCTCGGCATATTCGGCTTCGCCGGCGAAGGCGGCCTGGGGCAACGTCAATCCGGCCGCGAGCAGCGCGACAACGCGTAAAATTTTCATCAGTTATTCCTTGAGCAGCCTGCGCCCGCTGCGGTTAAGCGACGAGAACGCGGCGATGATGTGACCAAACGCCGCCGATGGCGTTTTTGCGGTGCCGTGCCGCCGTTACGACCCAAAGCTGGCGTAGCCTGATCGGGATGGAACCCGCGCTCGCGGCAGCACGCCTGTCTATTCGCGCCGGCGTGTGAAAGCGAGTATGCAAGCGCTGCAAATCGGGAGAGGTGCCATGACAAAAGCCGGTCTCGTCACTGCACACGCCGCCGTCATCCCCAGACACAATCCCTGCGCCCAATGCGGCACGCCGATCCCCGCACCCGATTGGATCGAGCCGGGCGAGGGGCGCGTCTCCTACCTCTGGACCTGCCACGCCTGCAATTATCGTTTCGAGGCGGTGGCGATCTTCGGGGAGGTTGCCGCCGAGCATCCGCCGCTGGCGGCCTGACATCAAGCCGCCAGCCGGGTCGCCTGCGATCGCGGCAATTGCATCCGCACGATGAGCCCGTGCGGCTTGCGGTCATGCAGCGACAGCTCGCCGCCATGGGCGAGTGCGATCGCGCGCGCGATCGAGAGGCCGAGCCCGAAGCCGGTGGAATCGTCCATGGTGCGCGCGTCGTCGCCGCGCACGAACGGCTCCAGCATCTCCTGCTTGCGCGCATCCGAAATGCCGGGGCCGTCGTCCTCGACGTCGACGACGAGCGCCGTGTCCGAGACGGCGAGCCGGATCGTCACCTCGGCGCCGAAGCGCGCCGCGTTCTCGACGAGATTGGTGATGCCGCGATGCAGGTCGTCGGGCCGCGCGGCGGCGGTCGCCGACGCCGGGCCTTCGTAACGCACCACGTGGCCCATGTCGCCGAACTGGTCGGCGATGAGCTGCAGCGTGCTGGCGATGTCGACCAGCGTCACGGCCTCGATCTTGCGGTCGTTTCGCAGCAGCGACAGCACCGATTCCAGCATCGCGCGCATCTGATCGAGATCGACCAGCATGCGCTTGCGGTTGCCCTCGTCCTCGATGAACTCGGCGCGCAGGCGCAGCCGCGTGATCGGCGTGCGCAGATCGTGGCTGATCGCGGCCAGCATCCGCGTGCGATCCGACATCAGCCGCGCAATGCGCTCGTGCATGCGGTTGAGCGCGCGCGCCACCGAGCGGATCTCCTCGGGGCCGCGCTCGGGCAGCGGCTCGGCGGTGCCGTCGAGACTGAAATTCTCGGCGGCCTCGGCAAAGGAGGACAGCGGCCTAGTCAGCGCGCGCGCCGCCCAAAGGCCGAGCACGGTGACGCAGATGAAGGCGGTCATCAGCGCCATCAGCCAGGGCGCCCCCCAGAACCACGGCCGGGGGCCGCCATCGACACGAGCTACGATCATGGTGCCGTCGGGCAGTTCGACGCCCACGCGCTCCGGAGTCCCGTTCGGGGCAAGCTGCATTGCCTTGAAGCCCGGGCCGAGATGGCGGCGCATCCCGTGCAGGTGCGGACTGTCGCTGGTCTCGACGGTCGCGGTGCCGGGTGCCAGCATCTCGATGCCGAGCCTCGGAAAGGCGCGCGCCAGATCCGCAAGCAGGCGCGGCCGCTCGCCGGGCTCGGCCGCGCCGAGCAGCAGCGCTGCATCGGCGAGTTGATGCGCCCCGTCCGGCGGCGCGTCGTGGCGGTCCGACCGGTTGATCAAGAATGCGGTCGTGACGACGAGATGGAGCGCGACGGTCGAGGCCAGCACCAGTGCGGCGATCTGCCCGCCGATCCCCTTGAGGTGGAAGAATCCGAACGGCTTCATCGTCGGCATCCCCGCTCAGCTGCTCAGGGAAACCGTGACCGCTTCAGTCCTCGGCGTGAACAGATAGCCGCCTGAGCGTACCGTCTTGATCATGGTGGGATCGGCCGGGTTCGGCTCGATCTTGCGGCGGATGCGGCTGACCAGCACGTCGATGGAGCGCTCGAACGCGCCGGTGTTGCGGCCCTGCGTGAGGTCGAGCAGGCTGTCGCGCGACAGCACGCGGCCCGGCCGTTCGC
The DNA here is from genome assembly GCF_000426845.1 of Bradyrhizobium sp. in8p8. Lineage (GTDB taxonomy): Bacteria > Pseudomonadota > Alphaproteobacteria > Rhizobiales > Xanthobacteraceae > Bradyrhizobium > Bradyrhizobium japonicum_C. The sequence continues at coordinate 196,069 of NZ_AUGD01000005.1, forward strand.
AAAAGGTGCGCAGGAGATCGAACTCGGCGCTGGTCACCGCCACGCGTGCGCCTTCCGGATTGCGCAACTCGCGCAGGCGAAGATCGATGCGCCAGCCGTCGAAGGCGAGCGTCGAGGCGCCCTCGATCGCGCTCGCCGCCTGCGCGGCAGCCTGGCGGCGCAGCACCGCGTTGATGCGGGCGAGCAGCTCGCGCGGGTTGAACGGCTTCGGCAGATAGTCGTCCGCGCCCATCTCGAGGCCGACGATGCGATCGACGTCCTCGCCGCGTGCGGTCAGCATGATGATCGGCGTCTGCGATTCGGCGCGGACCTTGCGGCAAAGGCTGAGGCCGTCCTCGCCGGGCAGCATGACATCGAGAATGATGAGGTCGACGCGGTGATCGGTCATGGCGCGGGACATCTCGCGGCCGTCGCTCACGGCGGTGACGTTGCACGCGTTGTTGCGCAGGTACTTCGCGATCAGCGTCCGCGTTTCGCGGTCGTCCTCGACGACCAGGATGTTGGGATTGGAAATGGCCATGCGTTCTGTTTGTCCAAAATTCGGGCCAAATGGCGAAGATTTTTGTTTCAGATTGTTTCTGTCCGCCTGTCCGCAACGGGCGGCAATCGAGGTGGTGTGGAGCGGCAAGATCTCGTTAAGGCCGCTAACCATAGCGTGGAGTCGTCAAGCAACGAAACCCCGCAAGATCCACGGAGCCATCATGACCTCGATCTCGGCGGCTTCCGCCGGCAGCTATCAATCGCCGCTCCAGCGGCTTCAGCAGGAACTGCAATCGCAAGTCTCCGCCGGCACGATCTCGTCGACGGACCAGTCCGCGCTCTCGACGGCCCTGACGGATATCGACACGGCGCTGCAGCAGAGCCGATCGAGCGGCCAGTCGAGCGGTACGCGTCCGTCGAAGGAGGCGATGCAGTCGAAGATCGACGATCTCATCTCGAACGAAGTGTCGAACGGGACGCTGACCTCCGATCAGGCGGAGGAGCTGAAAAGCGTGTTTCAATCCGCCTTCGCGAGCGGTCCCGCCAGCGCGGGTGGACCCGGTGGCGCAGGTGGCCCGCCGCCCGGACCGCCGCCGGACGACAGCTCTTCGGATTCGGCGACGACGGATTCGACGAGCAGCAGCTCGACCGAGCAGACCACGGCCGAGATCCTCCAGCAGTTCCTGCAGGCGCTGCAACAGTCGCAATCGTCGGCATCGTCCTACGGCGCCAACGGCAATTCATCGAGCAGCTCGAATTTCTCCGCGCTGCTGATCGACTTCACGAGCTGACCCGAGCCAAGCGAGGTCGGCGCGGTCCTCGCCGCGGTCATGCGTCGCCCAGGACGTATGATCGTCGGCGGGAACCGTGCATCGCAGAATGTTCCTGAGTGACGCAGGAACAAGCCTCGCCTGCTCGCATCGCGCGACGAAATTGTGGCGCGCACGGAACCGGGCGAGATCAGAGCTGTTTTCTCCGCACGAGTTTTCTGTGAAGGAGAGGACAACATGATGAAGTCGATCGTTGCCGGCCTCGCCGGTACTGCACTGCTCACCACCGTCGCGTTTGCGCAATCGCCGACCGCCACCGGCGACAAGGCTGCGCCTTCGGCCACGGCCCCGACGACCTCCACATCCACGACGGCGTCGACCACGGCGTCCGGCCAGTGGCGCACGTCCAAGATGGACGGCCTGAAGGTCTACAACGAGGCCAACGAGAACATCGGCACGATCAATGATCTCTTGATGGACAAGAACGGTGACATCAAGATCGCGGTGATCGGCGTCGGCGGCTTCCTCGGCCTGGGCGAGCATCTCGTGGCCGTGCCCTATGAGAAGCTGAAGTTCGTCAACGAGCCCGTTGCCTCGACCACGGCGAACATGGGCACCAAGCCCGCCGGGACCGCCGGTACTACGACCGGCGCTGCGACCGGCACCGACAGGCCCGCGGCGACCGCGACGACGTCGTCCACGTCGAAATGGTATCCGGACCACGCCGTTTTCAATGCGAGCAAGGACGAGCTGAAGAACATGCCGGAGTTCAAGTTCTCGGAATAATGTAGCTCCGACGCTCCAACGAAGCGCGCCCGGTTTTCACCGGGCGCGTTATCGCTTCTTTGTGGAGCGCCATCTGGTGGCCTACATCCCCGACAGCTTCGTCACGAAAACGTTCAGCGTGCCGCCGGCTTCCGCGACCACGCGAAGCGTCTTCGAATCGAAGGCGATGTCGGCGAGAGTCAGGCTGTCGATCTTGGCCTCGACCCTAAGGCCATCCTCGATCTTCTGATAGTCCGCGATCACGGCGGCGATCTTCTCGCGCGCATTGGCGGCGATCGGCTTCAGATCGAGCGTTGCTCTCTGCAGCAGCGCCTGCTGCATCTGCGGCACCACCGCGCGCGCGGCGGCGCCGAGCAGACCGAACGCCGCCTCGGATTCCACCGCGAGCTCGATGTCCGTCAGGCGCAGCGTTTGCCGCGCCTGGTCGAGCACGGGCCGGCCCCAGATGTGCACCGTCGCCTCGGCGCCGAGGCCGAGCCAGCTCTTCTTCTCCTTCGCTTGCACCAAAAGCGAGATCAGCAGCCGGTCACCCGAGGGTGTCACGTTGGCGCTCCTGACGGTGACGTCGACCGGGCCGGAGCCGTCCTCGGGATAGGTCCGGCCCACCATCTGGGCTGCGATCAGCTTGTTGATCTCGGTGAAGGGCACGTCGATCGGCACGCCGATGTTCACGCCCGTGCCGGTCGGCGGCACGATCGAGATCTTGTCGGGGAAGGGGCAGTCGGGTTTGGTCGGTGTCGAGGTCACGCGTGTCTCGGCTTCGAGGCCGAGCAGCAGCGTCACGGCCTGCGCGTCGACGCGCGGCTGCGCTGCGATGGCGCGGACCGGCTTCATCTCGAGCCAGAGCGGCGGCAGTGCGGCTGACGAGCCCGAGCCTTGCAGCGGAATCGAGCGGCACGCCTTGACCCATTGTGCCCTTGCATTGTCGCGCAGCGAGGGATCGTTGCGGATGCGCTCGGAGACCGCGTTGATCTGCTCGCCGACGGTCTTGTCGATCAGCGGCTTCACCTGCGCCGGCACGTTGACCCTGGCGCCGGCGACGTTGAGGTTGGTGTCGCCGAGATTGACCTGGGCGCCGAGATTGGGCTCCAGATGCCAGGCGGCCGCGAGCTTGGGACGCGAGGTGACGACCACGTTGCCCTTGATCTCGGCGTTGGCGTTCAGGTTCTTGATGTTGACCGCGCCGATCCGTTTTGCTGCGTCACCGCCAAGCACGCTGCCGAGCGCGTCGCCGAGTGCGCCGGTGGCTTTCGACGATAGCGAGCCCGTGACGTTCAGCCTGCCGGTGAGCGGCGTCGAGATCGTCAGCACGTCCTTGTCGCCGCTGGTCGCCATTGGCCCGCGCACGGCGGACCAGCCGATATCGGCGTTCTCCAGGATCTGCGAGATCGGGTTGTCGGCCTTGCCGGCAAAATTGCGCGGCGCGGCCTTCTCGGCCTGCTCGCGGATCGCAGACAGCGCGATAGCCACCGGCGCGATCACGATAGAGCTCTTCGAGGCGGGCGGAAGCGGCGGCAGTTGCGCGACCGGGGGTGCCGAATTCGTCGCCCGCGGCGACAGCAAATCCATTGCCTTCAGGCTGATGAAGAACGACGCCGCGAGCACAGCGACGCCGACCAGGATAGTCTTCAGATTCAATGTCGGTCGCATCAATCCCCCAAGCCGCCCCATCGGGGATTCTACAGGGCAGGCGAGGAGGGCGCTAGAGCGCACCGGTGGGGTAGAATTGGGGCGAACAGGTTAACGGCTGCGAACGCGCCCCTCGATACGTATTCAGGCCGCCACTGGTAGCTAGCTGCGCTTCGGACGGCGGATGGCTCTCACGTTGCCGCGATCGCCGCCGCCGCAGAAGAAGCGATCGCCGCCATCAGACTCCAGCCCCGACACGACCGTTCCGGCGGGCAGATCTAGCTGCTCCATCACCTTGCCGGTTTCGGGGTCGATGCGCCGCAAGTCGCTCTGCTCGTTCTCCCAGGTGCCATGCCAGAGCTCGCCGTCGACCCAGGTCACGCCGGTCACGAAGCGCTTGCTCTCGATGGTGCGGAGGACCTCTCCAGTTTCGGGATCGACCTGATGGATCTTGCGCTCGCGATATTGTCCGACCCAGAGCGAGCCCTCGGCCCAGGCAAGACCGGAATCGCCGCCGCCGCCGGGCGCCGGGATGGTACCGAGCACCCTGCCTGAGGCTGCATCGATTTTCTGGATGCGATCCTCGGCGATCTGGAACAGGTGCCGGCCGTCGAACGCCGTTCCCGCATGCGCGGCGACGTCGATGGACCGCGCGATGCTGCCGTCGGCCGGATCGACCGCGTTCAACTTGTCGCCGGATGCGAACCAGACATGCCTGCCGTCATAGGTGACGCCATGCACGGTCTCGACGCCTGGAAAAGGCCCATACTCCGTGACGATCTCGGCGGCTGAACGTTTCATGTGCGCGATCCCTGTTGGATGTGACCTGATCTCATCCTACGTTTTCAGAAACGGTCCGGGGAGTAACAAGCCTGTCGGGAAACCTGGAATGGGCGGCGTCATCCAGCGGCGCGCCCGGCCGTGTCCGAATGACTGCACCTTGCCGGATCGCGCCAGCTCCTCGAGGGCGCGCTGCACGGTGCGCGGACTGATCCCGAGCGCAAGCGCGAGCGCCGAGCTCGACCATGGTTCGCCATCGGCAAGAAAGGCAAGAACGGCGGCGTGCTTCTCCTCGACGGGCCGCGCCAACACGAGGACGTCGCGCGTCTTCCGCGGCGCAAGCACGAAGCCCTTCCTGGTCGCGCTGATGTCGGCCAGAGGTTTGAGCTTGGTGCGAAGCCGTCCGATTTCGACGCGCAATCGCGCGCGGTGCGACTCGTCGGCGTGCCTGGCTCGAAAAGCGCCCGATATCAGCATCTCGCGCGAGACATCCGCGGGCCATGCCTGCGCCAGCAGACGAGCGAGCGCGAACAGCACCGGGCGCGTTCCGAGCGACACGACGACGCCTTGCCTGCGCACGACGTGATGAAAGGTGTCCACGAGGAGCGCGGCCGAGGTCGTCAGTCGTTCGACCTCGCCGAGCAACAGCGGATGTTCGCTGCCGCGACAGATCAGGCGAGCTGCGGGCGCATCGAGGACGAGCTTCGCGCCGTCGACCTCGGCCGCGAGCGCCGGGATTCTCGCCAGCCGTGCTGCGTGAGCTGCGCGGCTGAGTGCCGTGCGCGCCTCTTTCGTCCTGAGGCGCCTGATTGCAATGCCTGCGACCACAAGCTCGCGGGTGACTTGTGATGCCGGCGGGAGCGGCGTGGGTCGGATTTCGGCCAGCGTGCGCTCGGCCTCATCAAGGTGCCCAACCAGAAGCAAGCGGCGCGCTTCGACGTGACCCGCATGGGCGGCATTGGCGAGATCGCCGTGCATTTCGAGCGTCGCGCGTGCTGCCCGGAGGGCCTTCACGGGCCAGCTCAGATTGCGCGAGACCAGCGCGATCTCGGCTTCGGCCACGACGCATCTTGCGCGCGCGACCGCCTCGCGCGGACCGAAGGCCCGCGCTGCGCTTCGCAGCAGCGCCTTGGCCCTGGCGAGATCGCCGAGTTGCGCCATCGCGATGCCGCGCAGCGCAAGCGACGGCGCATCGTTGCGCAATGCAACGCGGTTGAGCGCGCCGAGCGGATCGCCGGCCTCCAGCGCGCGCGCCGCGGCGGTGATCAGCGACTCCATGTCAATCCCGCCACACTTGTTACTCCCACCACGCAGCTGTCCGGTGGCAGAAATCGCAGACGGCCAAGAAGGGGCGGCAGGTTCCGCTTCCGGCACGGCGGGGTGTGCAACGATGGCCGAGGCAAGAGATTTGGAGAGTGATCATGACATCAGTTGAAAACGCAGGGACCAACGGAGGGACCACCATGCAGACCCCGCCTGTGGTGTCGCCGCAGGACTGGGAGGCGGCTCGTCTGCAGCTGCTCGTGAAGGAAAAGGCGCATACTCGTGCCCGCGATGCCCTGGCGGCCGAGCGCCGGCGCATGCCGTGGATGGCAGTGGACAAAACCTATGCGTTCGAGGGGCCCGGCGGCAAGCTCAGTCTGCTCGACCTGTTCCAGGGGCGGCGGCAGCTGATCGTCTACCGCGCCTTCTTCGAGCCCGGTGTGTTCGGCTGGCCCGATCATGCCTGCCGCGGCTGCTCCATGGTGGCGGATCAGGTCGCGCATGTCGCGCATCTGAACGCCCGCGACACCACGCTGGTGTTCGCCTCGCGCGCGCCGCAGGCCGCGATCACCAGGCTGAAGCAGCGGATGGGCTGGACCATGCCGTGGGTCACGATCACCGACAATTTCGATGCCGATTTCGGCGTCGGCGAATGGCACGGCACCAACGTGTTCTACCGTGACGGGACGCGCATCTTCCGCACCTATTTCGTCAAGAGCCGGGGCGACGAGCAGATGGGCGGCACCTGGAACTATCTCGACATCACGCCGCTCGGCCGCCAGGAGGTGTGGGAGGATTCGCCGAAGGGCTATCCGCAGACGCCGACCTATAAATGGTGGAACTGGCACGACAGCTACACGGAGGGCGCGGCGCCCGACAAGAGATGGGTGGAGATCTCGGACGCCGGCGAGAAGGCCTTTCGCGAGGAGGCCGCGGGGGAAAGGAAATGACCGGTTCGGTCAGCGCGGCCGCCGGCACCGGCCCCGACGGCATGCGGGCCGCGCGCCACCTCGCCAGGTGGCTCGGGCTGGCGGCCACCCCGACCTTCGCGATCATGGCCGCGTCGACGGCTGTGCTTGGCGACGGAGCGGCGGACATGCTGTGCGCCGGGCAGGGCTCCGTGCTCGGCGGGATGGTGCCGATGTATCTCTTGATGAGCGCGTTTCATTCAGGGGCGTGGCTGAAGCTGATTGCGGAGCGGAGGCTTCGGCCGTCGTGAACGCCTCGTCGTTTCGAGACGACCGCTTGGCGGTCTCCTCAGGATGAGGCTAACTGTTGGCCGTGCCTTGGCGCGAGCATCGTGGAAGGACTGGCGGCCACTTGCTCAGCCCTCATCCTGGGGGCCCGCCAAAGGCGGGCATTTCGAAGGATGCGCAGCGACTTCCGAATCGCCGACGTCGGGCGGGCTATTATTGCGAGCCCGCCTCCTGCAAATACGCCACCACCTTCGCCGCCTCATCGGCCGAGATACCGCCATAGGGCTGCATCTTGTGGCCGGACACGACCTCGTCCGGCTTGACCATGAAGCGGGTGAGCCTGTCCTGGTCCCAGACGAAGCCGGCTTCTTTCATGGACGAGGAGTAATTGTAGTCCGGCAGCGAGCCGGCCTTGCGTCCGACGATCTTGTTGAGATTGGGACCGAGGCGATTGTCGCCCTCCCTTATGGAATGGCAGGTGCGGCAGGAATTGTTGAAGGCCTGCTTGCCTGCGTCGTCATTGGCGGATTGCTGCGCGAGCGAGGACGGCGCGGACAGCAGCAGCATCAGGGCTCCAGCACCGACGAGGACGTGCAGCCACGGGTTCGGCGAGGATTGCAGGCGTGATTGCATTTGCGCCTCCATCGGGACCTGCGCCGCAGCAAGCGCGCGTCGGGGATGCCGAGGGCAAACGAATACGGCCCCGGCGGGTTCCGGGGCCGTTTGCGTCACGATGTCCTGTCGCTTTACCGCGTTGCGGTGCCGAGGTCTGCGCGGCGCTCCGTCATCGGAAGCACGATCACCTTGGTGCCGACGTTGACGCGGGAATAGAGGTCGGTGACGTCTTCGTTGGTCATGCGGATGCAGCCGGAGGAGACACGCTTGCCGATGGTCTCGGGGGCGTTCGTGCCGTGGATACGGTAGATGGTGCCGCCGAGATACATGGCGCGTGCGCCGAGCGGATTGCCGGGGCCGCCTGCCATGTGACGCGGCAGATACGGCTGGCGAGCAATCATTTCCGGCGGCGGGGTCCAGGCCGGCCATTCGGCCTTGCGGCTGACCGACTGGATGCCGGACCAGGTGAAGCCTTCGCGCCCGACGCCAATGCCGTAGCGCAGCGCCTGCCCGTTGCCGAGCACATAATAGAGATAGGTGTTGGGCGTATCGATGATGATGGTGCCCGGCGCTTCGCGCGTTGCGTAGGCAACGGTTTGGCGGCGGAAACGGGCCGGCAGTTCGACTGCGTCCTGATCCTCGGACGGCGCGGCCTGGTAAGGCGTTGCCTGGTGAGGCTGATAGGGTTCGAACGGCTGCGGCGCGGCCAGCTGCGGCAGCGGCTGGAAGAACGGGAAGATTTGCATTGGCGCGGCGTTGGCCGCGCCTGCGAACGCGATTGCGGAGATCGTGGCTGCACCGAGCGCGACGGCGCGCGAATAGGTCTTGAAGGTGTCCAGATTGAACATTTGATCGCCCCTGTTTGCTCGGTGTCGTTGCTCACCGCGGCACCGTTTCGGTGCTCCGTTGCCTAAATCACTAACGGAAAAGCGTTTCGGGACATTTGCGCGGAAAACCGAAATTGGTTTCGTGGCCGCAAGGATTGTTTCATGACAGTTTCGTGGCCTTGACGGCCCGTTAACGAACAAAACAGCCCGCCGACATTTCGATGACGTCACACGCGTGAAATATCCTTCGTTGATGGTCGATGCCTGAGAATCATCAACCTCTCGGGATTTTCCGATGCGGGTATTAATCGCGACCGACGCCTGGCATCCGCAGGTCAACGGCGTGGTGCGGACGCTGACCTCGCTGGCGAATGCGGCCAAGGGCCTCGACGTCGAGATCGACTTCCTCACCCCGGACGGCTTTCCGTCCTGGCCGCTGCCGACCTATCCCGGCCTGCGCTTCGCGCTGCCGGGCGGAAAGGAGATCGCGCGGCGGATCGAGAAGGCCGCGCCGGACGCGCTGCACATCGCGACCGAGGGCCCGATCGGCTGGGCGGCGCGGGCCTATTGCCGGCGCAACCGGCTCGCCTTCACCACCTCCTATACGACGCGCTTTCCGGAATACGTCGCGGTGCGGACCGGCATCCCGGCCGCGGTCGGCTATGCCGTGCTGCGTCACTTCCACGACGCCGCCGCCATGACGATGGTGGCGACGCCTTCGCTGCGGCAGGAGCTGTCCGATCGCGGCTTCAAGCGGCTCGGCTTCTGGACGCGCGGCGTCGACACCGAGCTGTTTCATCCCGACGCTCCGGCTCCGCTCGACCTTCCGCGTCCGATCTTCATGACGATGGGGCGCGTGGCGGTGGAGAAGAATCTGGAAGCGTTCCTATCGCTCGACCTGCCCGGCACCAAGGTGGTCGTCGGCGATGGCCCGCAGAAAGCTGCGCTGGAAAAGAAGCACCCTGATGCCGTCTTCCTCGGCGAGAAGAAAGGAGCGGATCTCACCGCCCATCTCGCCGCGGCCGACGTGTTCGTGTTCCCCAGCCTGACCGACACGTTCGGCGTTGTGCAGCTGGAGGCGCTGGCCTGCGGCACGCCGGTTGCGGCGTTTCCGGTCACAGGTCCGAAGGACGTCATCGCCGCTTATCCGATCGGGGCGATCGACCATGATCTGCGCGCCGCGTGCCTGCGCGCGCTCACCATGTCCCGCGAGACCTGCCGCAATTTCGCGCTGGAGCGCTCGTGGGAGAACAGCGCGCGCCAGTTCGTCGGCAATCTCACCTCACTTCAGCCCAGCCGCGCCTTGCGCGCCTTGCCCCGCATGGCGAGGCGGCCGGTGCGCGGTTGATCGTCCATTTGAACCACAGCGAGAACCCATCGATGGCTAAGATCATGAACCTTGACGGCACGCAGCAGCTCGACCTCACCCGCGGCACGGTCGAGCAGGCCTACGACCGCTGGGCGCCCGTCTATGATCTCGTGTTCGGCGGCGTGTTCGCCAAGGGCCGGCAGGCGGCAATCGCGGCCACCAACAAGATCGGCGGCCGCGTGCTCGAGGTCGGCGTCGGCACCGGCATCTCGCTGCCGCTCTACGCGCAGAACCTGCGCATCTTCGGCACCGACATTTCGGAAGCGATGCTGGACAAGGCGCGCCGCCGCGTGAAGGAGCAGAAGCTGAAGAACGTCGAGGGTCTCGCGGTGATGGACGCCGAGAAGCTCGAATTCCCGGACAATTCCTTCGACGTCGTGATGGCGCAATATGTCGTCACCGCCGTGCCGAACCCGGAGAAGGCGCTGGACGAATTCGCCCGCGTGCTGCGCCCTGGCGGCGAGCTGATCATCCTCACGCGCGTCAGCGCGGACACCGGCATGCGCCGCTTCATCGAGCAGAAGCTGCAGCCGGTGGTGCGTCCGCTCGGCTTCCGCACCGCCGAATTCGCCTGGTCGCGCTATGCCAAATGGCTCGCCGGTGCGAAGGGCATCGAGCTCGCCGAGCGCCGCCTGATTCCGCCGCTCGGTCATTTCTCGCTGGTGCGCTTCCGCAAGATCGACGTCGCCAAGGCGGCGTGAGCTTACGCGTCGCGTGCGTCACCGCGCCGCTGCGCATCGTCACATGATAAGATGATGATGTCACACGGCCTACATCGAATCCCTGTAATTCCGGACCCGAAAGCATTTTGGGGGAGAGCATGATCAAGAATTATCTCGAGCAGCTGCGAATCCAGCGCTGGGACGACCATCGCTACTATCACCACAGCCGCATCAATCAGAGCCTGCACTTCATCAGCGCCTTGAGCTTTCTCTTCGCCTATGTCTGGCTGTTCATCGATCCCGTGGTGTCGGCGCTGGTCGGCTGGCTGGTCTCGATGACCTCACGCCAGGCCGGTCACTTCTTCTTCGAGCCGCACACCTACGACCACGTCAACCAGGCGACACACGAGTACAAGGAAGAGATCAAGGTCGGCTACAACTTGCAGCGCAAGGTGGTGCTGATGGCGATCTGGGCGCTCTCGCCCCTGGTGCTGGTGGTTGATCCGACGCTGTTCGGCCTGTTCACCCCGTGGGCGAGTGCGACCGACTTCATGCGCCAGGTGGCCAAGATCTGGCTGGTGGTCGGCGGCGGCGGCCTGTTGTTCCGCACGGTGCACCTGTTCTTCATTCGCGACGTCGAGACCGGTCTCGTCTGGATGACCAAGATCCTGACCGACCCGTTCCACGACCTGATGCTCTATCACAAGGCCCCGCTCGCGCTGTTGCGGGGCGAGCTGATGGACCCCGGACTGCACCTCAACCCCGAGCACACGCTGGGCCTCGCTGGCGAGCCGGTGCTCGAAGAGCAGCACGCCTGAGCGCGCCGGCCTCACCAAGCAATTCGATGTCTCATGGTTACGTCATGCCCGGGCTCGTCCCGGGCATCCACGTCTTGGAGCTAGCGCGCGGAGACGCGCGGATGGCCGGGGCAAGCCCGGCCACGACGCCCCTGGAGCAATTGGCCTCAGCGCCCGAAGCGTTTGGCCAGCATCTCTTTCAGAATCTGCCGCTTGATGTTCTTGTTGGTGAGCACACCGTCGTGCCACCAGAAGCCGTCGGCCTTCATCTTCTCGGCGGCGCGCACGAACCGTTCGGCCACCTCGTTGAAGTCCGCGTCGGTGTAGTTGAGGCTGAAGATCAGCCGTCCGGTGCCGACCCAGCTCAGCGCCAAGCCCTCGGCGCGCAGATAGTACTGCAGCATCCAGTTGTAGCGGGACGGCGTGGTGTACTTCACCGTCCAGATCGACGAGAGGTTGGCGAAGCGCACCGGCAGGCCGGCGCTCTCCATCATCCGGTTCAGCTTCTGGACTCGGCCGTTCCAGGTTTCGTCAAGCCCGTCGTAGACGGCGCGGAAGTTCGGGCTGGCGAGACGGCTCAGGAACTCGTCCATCGCCGTCATGACATAGGGGTGCGAGTTGAAGGTGCCGCGGGCGAAGCAGATGTCGGCGGGCCGATCGTCGCGGAAGCGGCGCATCAGCTCGCGCTTGCCGCAGACCACGCCGACCGGCAGGCCGCCGGCAAGGCTCTTGCCGTAGGTCACCATGTCGGCGCGCACGCCGAAATAGTCCTGGGCGCCGCCGGCGGCGAGGCGGAAGCCGACGAAGACCTCGTCGAAGATCAGCACGATGCCGCGTTCGGTGCAGACCTCGCGCAGCTTCTTGAGCCACTCGGTGTAGGCGGCACGATCGAAGTGGCCGCCGCGGGAGGAATCGACCAGCGAGGAATCGCCGGGTGCGTTGGCGTTCGGATGCAGCCCCTGCAGCGGATTGACCAGCACGCAGGCGATATCCTTGCGTGTGCACAGGACGTGCAGCGTCTTCTCCGACATCTCGGCGAGGGTGTAGGTCTCGTGTGCGGGAATCGGATTTCCGACGCCGGGCTGCACGTCGCCCCACCAGCCGTGATAGGCGCCGGCAAAGCGTACCAGATGCGTCCGTCTGGTGTGGTAGCGCGCGAGCCGTACCGCCTGCATCACGGCCTCGGTGCCGGACATGTGGAACGAGACTTCGTCGAGGCCCGAGATCCGGCAGAGCCGGGACACGTTGTCGAGGATGACGGGGTGGTAGGGGCCGAGCACAGGACCGAGCGCGTGCGCGCGCTTCTCGGCACCCTCGATGCACTCCTTGTAGAAGTCGTTTCCGAAGATGTTGACGCCGTAGGAGCCGGTGAGGTCGTAGAAGCTGTTGCCGTCGACATCGGTGACGGTGACGCCGCTCGACGATTCCACGAAGGTCGAGGTGCCCAGATGCTCGCGGACGAGGCGCGAGAACTGGAACGGCACGCGGTAGCTCTCGGTGAAGTTCAGATCGGAGATTTTTTCCGCGGCCTCCCTCGTCATCGCGCGGCCCTTCGGGTAGCGCTCGGCGTAGAGGGCGGCGAGACGGAAGAAGCCGTCCTTGCGCTGCGCGGCGATGTTCGCCGGCGCGCCGTCGCAGGAGAAATAGTCGGCATCCGCGAACTCGTAGAATGGAAGCAGCCGCGCCACCCGGCGCGACATCTTGGAATGCCCGGCAAGCGAGCGGTGCTTGGCGCGGGACAATTCGACCCGCGCCTTGAGCTTCGGGAGGACGGCGGCAGCGGACGCTGCTGCGGCCACGGACATCGAGAGAATCGGGAGTGTCGTTTCCATGACAACAAGCGCTAACCCTGTGAGCTGACAGATTCATGACAGTCAAAGCCCTCATCGCCTCTTTCACCCAGCAGGAAGACCTCAACTTCCTGTTGACCAACCGCATCCCGCGCGCGGCCCTGACCCGCTTCATGGGCTGGTTCTCCAAGATCGAGAATCCCCTGGTGAGGGATTTCTCGATCGCGCTGTGGAAGCTGTTCTCCGACCTCGATCTGTCGGAGGCGCGCAAGACGCATTTCAGGAGTCTGCACGACTGCTTCACCCGGGAGCTCAAGCCGGGCCTGCGCCCGTTCGATCCGGATCCTGCCGTTGTTGCCAGCCCCTCGGACGGCATCGTCGGCGCTCACGGGAGGATCGCGGATGCCGAGCTGTTCCAGGTCAAGGGCGCGCCGTATTCGCTGCTGGATCTGCTCGGCGATTCCGCTCTGGTCGACCAGCACCGCAACGGCTCGTTCGTCACGCTGCGGCTGACCTCCAGCATGTATCATCGTTTCCATGCGCCCTATGACGCGCACATCGAACGCGTCACGCTGATTCATGGCGACGTCTGGAACGTCAATCCGATCGCGCTCAAGCGCGTCGAGCGGCTGTTCTGCAAGAACGAGCGCGCGGTGATCCGCACGCGTCTGTCGACCGGCGAAGCCGTGACGCTGGTGCCGGTCGCGGCGATCCTGGTCGCGAGCATCCGCCTGCATTTTCTCGACGTGGTGCTGAACGCGCAGACGCGCGGCCCGGTCAATTTTCCCTGCGACGTGAACGTGACCAAAGGCGAGGAGCTCGGCTGGTTCGAGCACGGCTCGACCATCATCATCCTGGCGCCCGGCGATTTCGCCTTCTGCGACGGGATCGCAGAAGGAACGCGCATCCGCGCAGGCCAGGCGCTGCTCAGAAGAAAGTAGCCTTCAATCCGTCGTCCCCGCGGCCTATATCATCCCGCGGGGACGACCATACTGGATATGAGCGATGGCACGGGCGCCGGTCATGGCGGCGGGCGGTATTGTGTTGCGGCGGGGCCCTCAGCCGCTGATCGCGATCGTGCGCCAGCGCAAGCGCAACGAATGGGTCCTGCCCAAGGGCAAGCTCGACGACGGCGAGACGCCGAAGGAAGCCGCGCACCGCGAGGTGCTGGAGGAAACGGGCCACGACGTTGCCGTGCACGAATTTCTGGGCACGCTCGCCTATCAATCCGGCGGGCGCTCCAAGGTCGTGCATTTCTGGCGGATGGAGGCTGGCGATGGGCCGGTCCGCAAGCTGATGAACGACATCAAGGCGGTCGACTGGCTGGGATTGGACGATGCGATCGCGCGGCTGTCGCGGGAATACGAACGCGCGTTCCTCTACCAGGTTGGCCCGATCGCGCTCGCGGCGGCGGGGCTGGCATCGCCGCTCCCCGACGCGGCGCAAGCGGCCGACGACATTGGTACGGCCTTGCAGACGCTGACGCCGGCTGAAGTCGCGTCGGTCGATCAGCTACGACACGGTCTGCTTCAAAAGGTGAAGGCGTGGTTGCGCGGCGAGGCGTGAGCGAACCATTGTGTCGCCCGGCTCGACGCGCTCCGCGCGTCAGCTCACGCGCTTCCAGGTCTGGCCGCCGCAGAACATGCCGCCGAAGGCGCAGCCCTGCACGCGCATCGCGTTCGGGCCCTTCATCGAGATCGTCGAGTCGTAGTTGCGGCCGGAATTGGGATCGCGAATGCGGCCGCTCCACTTCGAGCCCGCAGGCCTCATGTTGATCAGGATGCGCTCATTGGTCTTCTCGGCGTAACCGCAGAGATTGGGGCCGCACTGTTCGACGCGGACGTTGCCCTTGTTCTCTTCGGTCGCCCACAGGCCGACCGGGGAGTTCGCTGCTGCCACGGGCGCGGCGGCCACCGGGGCCGGAGCGGGAGCCGCGGCCACGGGAGCGGGCGCGGCGACGGGGGCAGGCGCAGCAACGGGCGCAGGCTGCGTGTTGACGACGGCGGCTGGGGGAGCGGCGGCGACGGCTCCGGCCGGGGCAGCGGGCGTGGTTACGGCCGGTGCGGCGGGCGCGGTCGACTGCACCGGCTGCTGCTGCACCGGAGCCGGGGCGGGCTGCGCCGTGGTGGGCGCCGGCGCGGGCGTGGTGTCGACGTCATCGTCCTTGGAGCCGCCGAGGCCCTTGAGGTTGATGTTGTTCAGCTTGATCGGCTTGTCCGAAAGGCCCGGCGCCACGATAGTCACGCAATCGAGCGAGGCGCAATTGCGCGGCGTCTCGATGCGGATGCGCTGCCCCTCGATCTGGAACGAGATCGAATTGCCCGCATGCGCGGCAGCAGTCGAGGCGAGGAAGAGGGCGGCGGCAGCGATGGTAAGCCTGTTCATGACAACCTCCCGAATGCGTGGTCCCGACATGGATTGATGTCGCTGGTGAATGAAGCGTGGTTTGACCCTACGCCGGGGTGACCGGGCGTTCTGTGATGGGCATCACAACGGCCGCATGCCGCCTGGGTGAGGCGGCGCACATTCAGCCGCACTTGCTCTGCGTAAAGTGGTCGCGACATTGAGGGAGACGCCGATGCAGCGGCTTGCGATTTCGCTTGGCACATCGATCGCACTGTTGGCGGTCGCGCCCGCAGCCGAGGCCGGCTCCTACACCTTCTCGATTGGCGGCCACCGATTCCATGTCGAGGCGCCGCGCCGTTGCCGGTCCGCGTCCTATGTCACAGTGTCGAATCGCAGCTTGCGGCCGACCGAAGATGCCGGCCCAGCACGGGCCTTGCCGCAGGCGCCCGCGCCGGTCGTCCAAGCGCCGCAGCCTGCTTGTCCGACGGTGCCGGTCGGACCGCCACAAGCAAGCGAGGTCGTGCCATCGCCGCCGGCGCCTCCCGCCCTTGCCGCGACGGCGTCGCAGTCCGTTGTGCCGCCGGCGGCTTCAAGATTGGAGACGCCAAAACTGGAGACGACGCCAAGATCGGAGGCGCTGAGCTCCAACCCGCCGCGGATTGAACTGGAGCGCAGCGAGCCGCCGGTCACCGCTCCAAACTCCGAGATCATGCACACCGCAACGGTTGCACCGCCGATTGAAGACCGGGCTTACACGCCGCTTGGCGAGTGGGAGAGCGCGGGTGCCAAGGGGACGGTCCGCATCGAGCGCTGTGGGCCTGCACTGTGCGGCTACGCCCTGACGGAGTCCTCGCGCAGGGGCGAGAGCGTGCTCGTCAACATGAAGCCGAAGAAGCACGACGTCTGGACCGGCAGCATCTACAGCCGGGCCAGCGGCAACACCTATCGTGCGACGATGACGCTGAAGGGCTCGGGCAAGCTCCACGTCGAAGCCTGCGCGCTCGGCCGCTTCTGGTGCTCCGGCAACGACTGGACGCGCGTCGATGCGCCGCGCGAGCAAATGATCACGACGTCGCGGCAATGGAGTGCACGGTCGTGATGACAAGCGTTCTTGTCACCGTCCGGGGGAGGGCAAGCAAGCTGCCTGCATGGTCGACGGCTGCCTTCTAGATCATCCCGAGCACGATGGCGCCGACGAAGGCTATGGCGAAGTAGGCGGTGATAACGCTCAGTTTGCCGGTGAACGTCATGAGGTCGCTCCCGCTGGTCGCGCGCTTTGCCGCGGCCGTCATGGTTAACAGAGAGTCTCTCAACGGAAAAGTCAGCCTTGCTGTCGCTCAAGGGGGGCGCAGCGTGCCGGGCCACGTGGGCGCCATGGTTAAGGAAGGTGAAATCAACACGTTGAAGAGTCTTTAAGTAAATTCACCGAACGTGCGTGCATGACGCGCGGAGTTCGTTTGTATCTCGTCGGCTCCATCGTCCTTGTTTCGCTAGCGGGTTGCGGACGCGGCTTCTTTCAGGCCGAACGTGAACCATGGCGGGCCGAGGCGGAGGCCGCATGCCTGAAATCGGGGGCGGTCAAGGAGAGTGCGGACATCGTCCGCATCGAGCCGATCTCCGGCCCCGGCCAGTGCGGCGCCGAATTTCCACTCAAGGTCGCAGCCATCGGAGAAACCTCCGGCACCTACGGCTTCGCCGACGAGCAACTGCGTCCGCCGGGGAACATCGGCAGCCAGCCGCGCTGGCCCGTGGCGCAGCCGCGATCGAACTATCCGCAGAGCCAGAACTATCCAGCCTCCTCCTATCCGCCGCGCCCGAACTATCCCGACAGCGAGGTGCGCCAGCCCTCCGGCTATGGCGGCTCGACCGGACCGATCTCGCTGAACGCGCCCGGCGTGGCGCCGCAGGAAGACGAGATCGATCTGCCGCCCGAGGGCATCGATGCCGCGGGTGCCTCGCGCTACATGAATGCGCCGAGCTATCCGGCGCGGCCGGCGCCTTATTCGCAGGCCCCCGCGCAGCAGCCGCTGCCGCGTCTTGGTCCGGCGCAGGGCAATCCCGTCACCGCCGTTGGTCCCGTGGCGATCAAGCCGACGGCGACGCTGGCCTGTCCGATCGTGTCCGAGCTCGACCGCTGGCTCGCCGACACCGTGCAGCCCTCGGCCATGCGCTGGTTCGGCGTGCGCGTCGCCGAGATCAAGCAGATCTCGGCCTATTCCTGCCGCGGCATGAACGGCAACTCGCGCGCCCACATCTCCGAGCACGCCTTCGGCAATGCGCTCGACATCTCGGCCTTCGTGCTCGCCGACGGACGCCGCGTGACCGTGAAGGACGGCTGGCGCGGCGTGCCGGAAGAGCAGGGCTTCTTGCGCGACGTGCAGGCAGGCGCCTGCGCGCATTTCACCACCGTGCTCGCGCCGGGTTCCAACGTCTTCCACTACGATCACATCCACGTCGATCTGATGCGCCGCCCCAGCCGTCGCCTGATCTGCCAGCCCGCCGCCGTCTCCGGCGAACAGGTTGCCGCGCGGGCGCAATCGCGCAGCCCTTATGCCAATGCGCGCGAACCGTCAGTCACTGGCTCGCTGGGTGCGCGTAAGAGCACCGCGCGAAAGCGCGAGGACGACGACTACATCGACGAATAGGCGACGCGCGGCGTCAGCGGAGACCAACCGCCCGGATGCGGCTGGTCTGCTCAGCCGGCGCTGTGTCTTTGGCAAAGCGCGGCTGCCGCGCAAAAATTTGCACAGTCGCAATTTTCATCCAAGGCATTGAACTAAAACTGCTATTCGTTGCCCGAATGGGGTTTCTGACGGTTGGCACATTCGCTGCAATGAGGGTGCTGCAACGAAGCGGCGCGGCCGGCGCCGTGAGCCAACGGAACCCGTCATGCAGATGCCTGTCACACCGCCTTACTCCGATCTCGAGCAGCGTGTGCTGTCGCGCATCACGGAGGAGCGCTGGCTCGAACTCGCATCGGAGTTGATCCGCACCGGGCAGCCGCGCTCGGGAAATCCGCTCGATCCCGATCTGCCGCCCGCCGAGGAAGAGGCGGTCTCAATGCTGGTTGCGGGCAAGCTCGAAGCCCTCGGCATGGTCGTCACCAAGCACAGCGCGCAGCCGCACCGGCCGAACGTGCTCGGCGTGCTGAAGGGGCGGGAGGGCGCGCCCTCGCTGATCTTGAACGATCATCTCGATACTTATCCCGTCGTCGAGCCGGAGAAATGGCACATGACGGATTTCGATCCGTTCAAGGCGACGCGGCATGGCGACCGGCTCTATGCGCGCGGCACCTCCGATACCCGCGGCAATCTTGCGGCATCACTGCTCGCGGTGCAGGCCCTGATCGAAGAAGGCGTGAAGTTCGATGGCACGCTGATGTGCTGCTACACCGTCGACGAGGAACGCAACGGCACCGAGGGCTCGATTTATATGCTGGAGAAGGTCGGCCTCACCGCCGACTACGAGATCACCGCAGAGCCGACGGCTTGGGGTGATGTCGGCAAGGACTGGGGCATGAACCTCTCGGTGGCCAACTCCGGCCATTGCCTGGTCGAGGTGACGGTCCGAGGGATCAAGTCGCATATCTGGCGGCCCGACATCAGCGTCAACGCCATCATGGAAGCGGGGAAGCTGCTGCCGAGGCTGAAGGAGATGGCCTTCACGCATGTGCCGAGCAAGTTCATGGGGCACACGCCGCCATGTTGCTCCGTGGTGCGCATCCGTGGTGGTCTTCCCGGAGAGATGCAATTCTCCCCCGATGCCTGCACGATCACGCTCGCGGTGGTCGGCATTGTGCCGGGCATGACCCTCGGCAGCGTCATTTCCGACATCGAGCGCCTGGGGCAACAGACGTTTGCTGGTGTCAACGACGTCGAGGTCGAGGTCCGCCAAGTGCCCGGCTCGCTGTTCGTCAACGCGACCGAACCGGTGCCCGTCGAAGAGGAGCCTTGCCGCTCTCTTCGCGCGGTCTACCGGCGCCTGATGGGGCGTGAGCCCGGTGTCAATCGCAAGAACGCCTTCAACGACACCATCCGCTTCCGCGAAGCCGGGATCAACGCGGTGACCTTTGGTCCCGGCGAGGATGGTTGGGCCGTCGACAACGAGAACATCTCGGTTACCAAGTCGGTGATGGCGACCCGGATCTACGCGCTGACCATCATGCAGATCCTGGGAGTGCGCGCATGAGCGTCGAGGCAGCTCCCATGGCCATGCCGATCTCGGCCGATCGCACGCGGCGAGGCAGCCTGAGGATGCCGAACGTCTCGCGGTCGGTGCTGCTCTCGACGCTCACCGTCGCCGTGCTGCTGACCACATGGATCATCGTCACAGAGATCGGCTGGGCCAACGAGCTTTTCCTGCCGAAGCCGCAGGCGGTATGGGCCGCGTTCGTCAAGACCATGACGAAGGGCTATCAGGGGACCACGCTGCTCCAGCATCTCGGCGCCAGCCTCTATCGCATCCTCGTGGCCTTCGCATTGGCCTGTCTGGTCGGCATTCCGCTCGGCGTTCTCATGGGGGTCTCGAGGAATGCACGTGGGCTGCTCAGTCCGTTGATCGAGTTCTATCGCCCGTTGCCGCCACTAGGGCTCTACACGCTCCTTGTGATGTGGCTCGGCATCGGCGAAAGCTCCAAGCTGTCGCTGCTGTTCCTTGCCGGTTTGCCGGGCATCGTGATCTCGACGATCCAGGCCGTCACCAGCGTCGATCCGGTCTACGTGCGTGCCGCGCAATCGCTCGGCGCCACACGCCGCCATCTGCTCTTCCACGTCTATCTACCGGCAGCGGGGCCACTGATCCTGGCCGGCATGCGCATCTCACTCGGCTTCACCTACACCGTCCTCGTCGCCGCCGAGATCGTCGCGGCCTCGGCCGGTATCGGCTGGATGATCTGGGATGCCGCAAAATTCCTGCTGTCCGACGTCGTGATCATGGGCCTGATCGTGCTTGGCCTGACCGGTGTCGTGCTCGACCTGATGATGCGCGCGATCGCCAAATTACTGATGCCGTGGGCCCGAACCTGATCCTGATCTAGGAGAGATCGACATGAAGAGACTTGTTGCCGCGCTTGCACTTGCTACGTTGACTTTCACGGCCACGGCTCGCGCCGAGGACAAGCCGCCCAAGGTGACGGTCGGCTACCTGAATTTGGTGAATGCGCAGCTTGTCACCAAGCATCTCGGCCTGCTCGCCAAGGAGATGCCCGGCGTCGACATCAAATACGTCAAGGTCGGCGGCGGCGGCGACATGCTGCGCGCAATCGCGGGCAACGACGTCGACTTCGGTGGTCTCGGCAATCCGCCGACCGCTATCGGCGCGACCCGCGGGCTCCCGATCAAGGGCATCCTGGTGATCAACATGCTCGACTATGTCGAGTCGATGGTGGTTCGCGCAGACAAGAACATCACTTCGCTCAAGGACCTGAAGGGCAAGACCGTGGCTGCCCCCTTCGGTTCGACCACACATTACCTGCTGCTCCAGGCGCTGAAGAACGAAGGCGTCGACCCTGCCTCGATGAAGATCATCGACCTTGCCCCGTCCGACATTGCCGCCGCCTGGCTTCGCGGCGACATCGACGCCGCATGGTTCTGGGAGCCGAACCTGGACAAGGCCGTGAAGAACGGCGGCAAGATCCTCGTCACCTCGGGCGACATGGCGAGGCGCGGCTACCCGACCTGGGACATCGGGGTCGTCATGAACGCGTTCGCGGAGAAGTATCCGTCCTACGTCGAGAAGTTCGTCAAGGCTGAATGCGAAGGCATCGATTTCTGGCTGAAGAATCCGGAGAAAACGGCCGAGATCATTGCGGAGGAGCTCTCGCTGCCGCTCGAGGACGCAACCCGCATGATGAAGGGCACCGGAATGGTGCCCTGCGACAAGCAGCTTACGGAGCAGTATCTCGGTACATCCGCGAAGAAAGGCGAGTTCGTCGATACCCTGGTCGCGACCGCGGATTTCCTGGTCAAGCAGGAGCGCCTGCCCAAGCTGTTGCCGCGCGCCGGCTTCGAGGCCTTCATCCAGCCGGCCTATCTCGAGAAGGTGATCGGCCGCTGACATGGATGTCTCGCCAGGCTCACTCCGCGCCGCCTATCGAAGCGGCGCGCTCAAGCCTTCCGATGTCGCGGCGCATGTGCTGTCGCGCCTGAGCGGCGCCGATCAGAGCGGGGTATGGATATCGACCGCCCATCCCGACAATGTCATGACCGCGGCGCGCGCGCTCGATGCGCGTATCGACGAGATCGACAGGCTGCCTCTCTACGGACTCATCTTCTCGGTGAAGGACTGCATCGATGTCGCAGGCGAGCAGACGACTTCGGCGTGTCCGGAGTTTGCCTACCTCGCGAAGGATACGAGTCCTGTCGTCGCTGACGCGATTGCCGCCGGGGCGATCTATGTCGGAAAGACCAACATGGACCAGTTCGCGACCGGCCTCGTCGGCGTGCGCTCGCCCTACGGTATCGCCCGCAACCCGCACAATCCGGATTACATTCCGGGCGGCTCCAGCTCGGGGGCGGCGGTGTCGGTCGCAACCGGCACATCGTCCTTTGCCTTCGGCACCGACACCGGCGGATCGGGCAGGGTGCCGGCGTCTTATTGCGGCGTTACGGGCTTCAAGCCGGCGCCCGGAGCCTTCAGCCAGCGCGGGATGGTCTATGCTTGCCGAAGCTTCGACACGATCTCGCTTTACACGCGCGAGCCGCGCGACGGCTACGAGATCTATCGCGTTCTGGCGCGGCGCGATGCCGACGACTGCTTCTCGCCGCTCGACTTTCCAGGCTGGGCGGAGCAGCGGCCGCCCGCGCGGCGGTTTCGCATCGCGATGCCGCGCCTCGATCAGCTCAGATTCTTTGGCAATCCCGAGACCGAAAGTCTGTTCGGCGATGGACTTCGCCGGTTGCGGCAGATCGACATGCCGGCCGCACCGGTTGATTTCTCGCCGTTCACCTCGATCAACGATCTGATGTTCTTCGGGCCGTTCCTGGCCGAGCGGGATGTCTCGGTCGGCGCGTTCCTCGACGCAAATCCCGGTGTGGGCGTCAAGATCGTGCGCGATCTCGTCCTCGGCAGCCGGACGTTGTCCGCAGCCGATGCCTACCGCGCTCTCTACAAGGTCAAGGAGGTCCAACACGCGTTGAGGGACTTCTGGCAAGACCACGATGCGCTGATCGTGCCAACGGTCGGAACCGTGCTCAGCATCGATGATGTCGCGCGTGATCCGCTGACGGCCAACTTCAACAATGGCTACTACACCAACTACGCCAATCCGCTCGGGCTCGCGGCAGTCGCGGTCCCGCACGCGGTGACCGGGGCCGGCGTGCCCTACGGCGTGACGTTTCTGGCGCCGGCGGGGAGGGAGCGTCTGCTCACCGACCTCGCCTGCGCGTTCATGGGAGCGGCAGCCCAGGCTTGAGCATTTGCGCCGCGTTGCAATCCGACCGGAGACCTCCTAGCCTTCGAGCCGTCACTCGAAGGGAGACCGAGCGTGGGGCGCAGTCATGCCCATGAGGTGGCCGATCCAGGTGAGCCGTGTGCCGAACAGCGAAGGGCCGGGACCGGACGATATGTGCTGAATACGCTGGATAAGCCCGATCTGGATCTGGTGATGCGGACCGGCAGGTTGGCCAGCTACCAGAACCGCCAATACCTGCTGCGAGAGGGGGAGCCCGCGAGCGGCATCCACATCATCCTGAGCGGCATCGTCGAAAGCACCCATTCCGGGACGCAGGGCCGCGAATTGATGCTGTCGACCTGGGAGGCCGGCGATTTCGTGGGCGCACCCTACATCCTTGGCGATCACCGCCATAGCTGGTCGGCGCGCGCGCTCGGCCGGGTCGAAGCGTTGCATCTCGACCAGGATGCGATCCGTCGGCTGATCGCGCAGTCGCCATCGTTCGCCGTGGCGTTGATCGAGTGTCTCGGCTTCAAGGGCGAGACCTATTCCATGCTGGCCCAGACGCTGGCGGGGCAGAAAGCCGCGGAACGACTGGTGCTCCTGCTGGTGAAGATGTGCGAGAATGCCGCGCAGGACGAGAGTGGCCCCATTTCGCTCGGCCGCATCACGCAGGCCAATCTCGCGCGCATGATCGGGGCAACGCGGCAGTCGATCAGCCTGATTCTCAACCGTCTGCAGGACGACGGAATCATCTCGACCGGTCCGACCAAGATGGTGGTCAACGATCTCGCGGCGTTGAGGAAGCAGATCACCGACTGAGGGCCGCAGCCGGCGTCACGTCGAGGCCGGCTTCGATGGCGTGGGCGCCAGCCCCATGCACCGCTGCACTTCGCTTGGGACGTTGTAGGTGCGCATGATATGGCGGCTGTCGCGCAGGCCGGACGCCTCGCGTTGCACCACGAACATCCACAGGGCCTGGCCAGCTTCCACCACCAGCTTGCGCCTGGCCGATTGCATTGAGGGCGGCAACTCGGTGGCTGCGTGCACGGCGTCGAACTCACGCAAACGCGTCAGCGCCTGTTCGAGTGTGCGGCCCATCCGTCCAAGCGCGGAGGCCTGTTCCTGGACGATCTCGTAGTGGAGGATATCGACCGGCGGGCGAAGATCACGAGACATGACCGCAATATAGTGTCGCGCGGCCGGCCCGTGCAACGCGTGGCTCGTCGGTGCTATCTGGCCCGGTATGCGGCCAGGAACATCCGCGTCGCGCTCTCGACCACCTCGGTCATGCGCTGTTCCGACGGCGCGGGTGCGGCCTGGAACACGAAGGGCAGGAAGAGCGAAGCCTTGGACAGCTCCATGAACTGCGAGGCGGCGAGATCGCATTCGCCGATCTCAAGCTCGCCGGCGGCGACGCGGGCCTTGAGATAACCGGAGAGGCGGTTGATGGACTTGTCCAGCACGCGCGCATAATAGCGGCGGCCGACATCGGGCATGCGCTCGGCGATCGCCATCACGGTGCGGATCGCCGATCCGCCGCCGGGCCGGCAGACCAGCTGAAGGTAGGCGAGGCCGAACTCCTTCAGCGTCGTCTCGGCATCTCGCGCAGGATCGAAATTGAACACGACCTGGCCGTGCCGGAGTGCCTCCTGTTCGAGGATGGCTTCGAACAGCGCGGATTTGTCGGCGAAGTAGACGTAAAGCGTGCCCTTGGAGACCTGCGCGGCACGGGCGATCTCGCCCATGCTGGCGCCGTCGAAACCCAGGTCCATGAACACCTTGCGGGCACCGTCCAGGATCTGGCGGCGCTTGGAATTGTCCTCATCTTGGACGACGTGCAGATGTTCGTCGCTGGCTACAACCATTGGTTTAGGGTCTCGGAAGATTTCTGGCCGGGATGTTGAACTGTGAAGCGCCAACGAAAGGTCGACCCACTAGGGTCCAGTCCGAGTTTGATATGTATATTGACCGAACCGTTCGGTCAATGATATTTGGAATGAGCGAGGAACCGGCCGCAAGCACGGTCGACCTCGGTTGCGTATATTTTGGGGGAGGCCGTTATGGCCGTATCGAGAGACCAGACGGCGCGCGTCCTTCGCCAGGAAGTGGCGGAGGAGCAGTCGAGCGGTGATGTCGCGTCGGAGGCATCCGCACCCCCTGCCGAGCAGTTGCGCACTCATGTCGCCGAGGACGCGAGACGGCCGCCTCCGGAGACGCCGGAAAAGCCCGTGACCGACAAGCCGGCTGCATCCGCGCCAGATGCGCCCGCCGCCGGCGCTCCGAGATCCGGCAAGCGCAAATTCGTCCTGATGGGCGTCGGCCTCCTCCTTGCGCTCGCTGTTGCGGGCTATGCCGGCTATTACACGCTGGTCGGACGTTTCTATATCTCCACCGACGATGCCTATGTCCGCGCCAACAACACCATGCTTGGCGCGCGCGTTTCCGGCCACATTGCCTCGATCCTCCCCGGCGACAACACGTCGGTCCGCGCCGGCGACATCGTCTTCCGCATCGACGACGGCGACTACAAGATCGCGGTCGAAGCCGCCGCGAGCAAGATCGCCACTCAGCAAGCCACCATCGATCGCATCGGCCGCCAGGTCGCCGCGCTCGACAGCCAGGTTGCGCAGGCGAAGGCCCAGCTCGTCTCGGCGCAGGCAGGCCTCAAGCGCGCCGACCTCGACTACGAGCGCCAGCAAGCGCTGAGCAGCAAGGGCTTCGCCTCGCGCGCCACCTTCGAGAGCTCGGAAGCCGGACGCGATCAGGGCGCCGCCGCTGTCAAGGCCGCGCAGGCTGCCTACGACGTCGCCGTCAGCAATGTCGATGTCGCCAAGGCGCAGCAGGCCGAAGCCCAGGCTCAGCTCGCCGAGCTCAAGACCACGCTCGCCAAGGCCGAGCGCGACCTCGGCTTCACCGCGGTGCGCGCGCCGGTCAACGGCACGTTCTCCAATCGCCTCGTCAACACGGGCGATTTCGTCGCGGTCGGCCAGCGCCTCGGCAACATCGTGCCGCTCGACGACGTTTACATCGACGCCAACTTCAAGGAGACGCAGCTCAAGCGCATCCGGCCCGGTCAACCGGTGACGATCAAGGTCGATGCCTACGGCATGCGCAAGTTCTCCGGCGTCGTCGACAGCATCGCCGCGGGCGCGGGCTCGGTGTTCACGCTGCTGCCGCCCGATAACGCCACCGGCAACTTCACCAAGATAGTGCAGCGCGTGCCGGTCCGCATCCGTGTGCCGAAATCGGTGGCGAAGCAGAACCTGCTCCGCGCCGGCATGTCGGTGTATGCGATCGTCGACACCAACAAGGGCGCCGCCGACGCCGACAGTGAGGTCGATCTCGACGATCCCACGGTTCATCCGCAGTAGCCGACCCGAGCCTGCGAGATCGGACGATGGCCGACGCCGCCACCGCTTCATCTGCCGTGATAGCGCATCCCGCCTCGGACCGCATCGCGCCGAAGCGGCTGTTCGCGTTCATCATCATGGTGTTCGGGATGTTCATGTCGATCCTGGACATCCAGATCGTGTCGGCCTCCCTCAGCGAGATTCAGGCCGGATTGTCGGCGAGCTCCAGCGAGGTCTCCTGGGTTCAGACCGCCTATCTGATCGCCGAGGTGATCGCGATCCCGCTCTCGGGTTTCCTGTCGCGGGCCTTCGGCACGCGACTGCTGTTCGCGATCTCGGCGGCCGGCTTCACCGCCGCAAGCCTGCTCTGCGGCCTCGCCACGACGATCGAGGAGATGATCCTCTGGCGCGCGCTCCAGGGCTTTCTCGGCGCCGGCATGATCCCGACCGTATTCGCCTCGGCCTACACCGTGTTCCCGCGCACCAAGTTCCACATCGTCGGGCCCATCATCGGACTGGTCGCGACGCTGGCCCCGACCATCGGCCCGACGGTCGGCGGCTACATCACCGACCTGATGTCGTGGAACTGGCTGTTCTTCATCAATGTCGTGCCCGGTATCGGCATCACCATCGGCGTGCTGGCTCTGGTCGATTTCGACGAGCCGCATTTCGAACTGCTCGACCGCTTCGACTGGTGGGGGCTGTTGTTCATGGCCGGCTTCCTCGGCACGCTGGAATATGTGCTGGAGGAAGGACCGCAATATGAATGGATGCAGGATACCTCGGTCGCGATCTGCGCCTGGATCTGCGGGCTCTCCGCGGTCGCCTTCTTTTGGCGCGTGTTCACGGCGGCCGAGCCGATCGTCAATCTGCGCACCTTCTCCGATCGCAATTTCGCCGTCGGATGCACGCTGCAATTCTGCATCGGCATCGGCCTCTACGGCCTGACCTACATCTATCCGCGCTATCTCGCCGAGGTGCGGGGCTACAGCGCGCTGATGATCGGCGAGACCATGTTCGTCTCCGGCATCACCATGTTCCTGGTCGCACCGCTGGTCGGCCGCCTCATGGCGAAGGTCGACATGCGCTACATGATCGCCTTCGGCCTCATCGTGTTCGCGATCGGCTCCTACCAGATGACGTGGATGACCCGGGATTACGACTTCTACGAGCTGCTGGTGCCTCAGATCCTGCGCGGCATCGGCATGATGTTCGCGATGGTGCCGACCAACAACGTCGCGCTCGGCACGCTGCCGCCCGAGAAAGTGAAGAACGCGAGCGGCCTGTTCAACCTGATGCGCAATCTTGGCGGCGCGGTCGGCCTCGCCGTCATCAACACCGTGCTCAATGATCGTACCGACCTGCACATCGCGCGCCTCCAGGAGCGCGTGACCTGGGGCAATGCCACCGCGACCGAAACCCTGACCATGTTCATGCAGAAGTTCCAGGGGCTCGGCGATTCCGCGCTGATGGCGATGAAGCAGCTCAGCCAGATCGTGCATCGCCAGGCCGTGGTGATGAGCTTCGGCGACGCGTTCCTCATCCTGGCGGTGTTCTATCTCGGCCTCAGCCTGCTGGTCGCGCTGCTGGACAGACCGGCTTCGCCGTTCGGCGCCGGCGGCGACGCGCATTAGGGGCGCGATCCGAGCTTGAGCGTGGCGAAGGCCTGCGCACCCATCTGCAACACTCGTGCGTGATCTCGCACGAGCCCCGTTGCCAATCGAAAACGGCACATCTATAAAGCGCACCTCATTCATTCGGACCGGGAGGGATTTGCATGGTTTCGTCGCATTCGCAGATCGTACGCCCGCGCTCGATGATCGCTCGGCTCGGAATGTACGCGGCCTGCTAGAGGCCTCTTCCGCCAGCTTCGATTGGGCCGAGGTTCAGACCAGGCGTCCCGATCGCTCCGCTCCCCAAGTCAAAGTCAGTTTTGAGTGACGCCGTCCGGGCCCTCGCGGCCGGTCTGCGTCCATCGATGGAGCCGGCCCGCGCGCGCGGCCGGATGATGTCATGACCGCTCTGTCAAAAAAGCCTGCCGCCATTCGCGTGGTGCTGCCCTTCGTATTCCGGCACTGGCTGAAGCAGCCCGGGCGCGGCCTCGTAGTGGCCGGCGGCCTGTTGGGTGCGACCATTGCCGACCTGTTCATGCCGGTATTCTCCGGGCATCTGGTGGATGCGCTGACGCGAGGCCCGTCCGACCCCGATGCGCGGCACGCCGCGCTGGTCGCGTTCGGCGCCATCGTGGCGTTGGGCGCGGCCTCGATGGTGCTGCGGCTCGTCGGTCTTCAAGCCATCGTGCCGTTCACGCTGAAGATCATGTCCGACGTCGCGCAGGACGCGTTCACGCGCGTGCAGCGCTTCTCGACCGACTGGCACGCCAACTCCTTCGCCGGATCCACCGTGCGCAAGATCACCCGCGGCATGTGGGCGCTCGACCTGCTCAACGACACCATCCTGATGGCGCTGGCGCCGTCGCTGCTGGTGCTGGTCGGCTCGATGATCCTGATCGGCGTGCACTGGACCTCGCTTGGCCTCGTGATCGCGGTCGGGGCGATCGTCTACGTCGCGATCACTGTGGTGTTCTCGACCCGCTACATTGCGCCGGCCGCACGCGTCTCCAATGCCTGGGACACCAAGGTGGGTGGTACGCTTGCGGATGCGCTGACCTGCAATGCCGTGGTGAAGTCCTTCGGCGCGGAGCTGCGCGAGGACACGCGGCTCGCCCGCGTCATCAACCGCTGGCGCGTGCGCGTGCGGCGGACCTGGTATCGCTACAATTACACGGCGATGGCGCAGCTGTCCCTGCTGCTGTGCCTGCGCGCGTCCGTGATCGGCGGGTCGGTGCTGCTGTGGATGTCGGGTCACGCCTCGCCCGGCGACGTCACCTATGTGCTGACGAGCTACTACGTCATCCACGCGTACTTGCGCGACGTCGGCATGCACATCAACAACCTCCAGCGCTCGGTCAACGACATGGACGAGCTGGTGGCGATCCATGACGAGCCGATCGGAATTGCCGATGCGCCCGACGCGCGGCCGATCTCGATCGAAGGCGGCGAGATCGTGTTCGACGACGTCACGTTCCACTATGGCGGCCATCGCGCGCCGCTCTATGACGGGCTGTCGTTGACGATCCGCGCCGGCGAGCGGGTCGGGCTCGTCGGCCGCTCCGGCTCCGGCAAGACCACTTTCGTCAAGCTGGTGCAGCGGCTCTACGATGTCACCGGCGGCCGCGTGCTGATCGACGGGCAGGACATCGCGCTGGCCACGCAGCAGTCGCTGCGCAGCCAGATCGCGATCGTGCAGCAGGAGCCGATCCTGTTCCATCGTTCGCTCGCCGAGAACATCGCCTATGGCCGGCCCGGCGCCAGCCTCGAGGCGATCGAGCAGGCGGCGCGGCTAGCCAACGCGCACGACTTCATCCTGCGCCTGCCGAAGGGCTATGGCACGCTGGTCGGCGAGCGCGGCGTGAAGCTGTCGGGCGGCGAACGTCAGCGTGTCGCGCTGGCGCGCGCCTTCCTTGCGGATGCGCCGGTGCTGATCCTGGACGAGGCGACTTCAAGCCTGGATTCGGAATCGGAGGCGCTGATCCAGGAGGCGATGGAGCGGCTGATGAACGGCCGCACCTCGATCGTGATCGCCCATCGCCTGTCGACCGTGAAGAGTCTCGATCGCATCCTGGTGTTCGACCGCGGCGAGATCGTCGAGCAAGGCACGCATGCGATGCTCGCAGCCAGGCCGGGCGGCATCTATCGCGGCCTGTTCGAGCGCCAGGTGGTGGAGCTCGGACGGATCGCGGCAGCGGAATGAGGCCCCGGCGGCGGGGCGAATCTTCCGACGCGCCGCTGCCGGAGGTGGGAATGAGAAAGCGCGATGACGATCCTCATGTCATCGCGCTTTACTGCGTGCCCAGGCTGTTCCAGACGAGACCGAGCCCCGAGAGGAACAACAGGCCAAGCACGACGTCGCCGAAGTGCTTGTCGCTCAGGGCGTGATAGACGCGCGCGCCGGTCCATGTGCCGATCAGGGTGCCCGGAAAGGCGACCAGGGCGAGCCAGACCACTTTCAGTTCGACCAGGCCCGATGCCGTCTGCAGCACCAGCGCGGTGGCGAGCACCGTGAAATTGAAGAGCTGGAAGATGCCGCGTCGTTCGTGCTTGTTCCAGCCGCGGATGTTGGCCCACAGGATCGGCAACGGCCCCGACAGGCCGGCGAGTCCGCCCAGGATGCCGCCGGCAAAGCCGATCGCACCATCCGCGATCCGGCCGCCGAACTTGAAGGCGAGCGGCCGCTTGTTGAGGTACAGCGCGCTCGAAAACAGCAGGAGCAGCACACCGACGCTGAGCTTGAACACTTTCGGATCGGCCGAGGCGACCATCATGGTGCCCAGCGGTACGCCGATCAGGCCCCCGATCAGGAACGGCCAGACCAGCGAGAGATCGAAGCTCTTCCACATCGAGGGCAGCGTCGAGGTCTGCGCAATCACCGAGCAGATCAGCACCAGCGGTACCGCCAGCGAGGGCGGCAGGACGTAGAGCCAGATGCCGAGCGCCATCAGCGCGGTGCCGAACCCGGCAAGTCCCGACACGAAGCCACCGGCGAGAGCGCCGAACAGCAGCAGGATGTAGGTGAGCGTTTCCAACAGATTAGCCTTGTGGCAAGGGACGATCCCGAGTGGTGATCGCCAGCGCTCGCATAACATGCCTGCTGCCTTGCAGGTCAATCCATGCTGCACGCAAGCGTGATCTGCGGGGTTCGGGCATTCGCGAAAGACGCGCCTACATGACGGCCGTACTTCAATCCTCGGACCACCCGATGCGATCATTCGTCCGGATCGGCCAGTCCTGTAGGCGATATGGAGAACGGCGATGACCCTTACCAGGATTGCCGCTGCAGCCGCGCTGCTCGCGGTGGCGTTGGCGCCGACCTTGGCCCTGGCTCAGTTTTCCGAGCCTGCGGCCTATCAGGCCGCTCATCCTGACCGCGATGTCCTGAATGGCGGCCAGCTCACGCCGGCGGCGCGTGCGGCTCTTGGCCAGCGGGGGATGCCTGCCGATGCGTATGCATCGCAGGCCCATCCGTCATCGATGACACCGGAGGTGCGCTCCGGCCACCGCCGTCATCGTCGATGATCTAGACGATCTGCCTCGTGTCGGCCGGCTTCTGCAGCGCGCCGATCAGGATGCGCAGCGCCTCCGTCAATTCCGATCTGTTCCGTGCCGCGCCCAGCGAGACACGTGCCGCATGCGGCGGTGCCCCGTCGACGGTGAAGGCATCGCCTGCGACGACGGCAAGACCGTTTCGCAGGAGATCTGCCGCGATGTCCAGCCGGCCCTCGGGCAGCCGCAGCCACAGATGATGTGCGGCAGGCTTGGCCAGCAATTGAAAACCCTTCAGCGTGCGTTGCGCGAGCTGCTGACGGCCGATCGCCTCGCTGCGAATGGCGCTGATGATGCGATCGGCAATCCCGCTTTCGATCCAATGCGTCACCAGCGCCACCATCAGCGGCGCAGGCATCTGCACGGTCGCCTGCAAGGACATGCGCATGTCCCGCTGCGCGCCGCTGTCGGGCGTCAGAAGGTAGGCAACGCGCAGCGCGGGCGCGATGCATTTTGATAGTGTGGTCGCAAGGTATGTCCGCTCCGGAATGAGGCTTGCGATCGGCGAGGCCGAGCGGTCGAGCAGGCCGTAGGCGTCGTCCTCGATCAGGATCGTACCGGTGTCGCGAACGATCCTTGCAATGGCACCACGGCGTTCGTCGGAAAGCGTTGCGGTGGTTGGATTGTGCAGCGTCGGAATCAGATAGACGGCCTTCGGCCGGTGCGTGCGGCACGCCTTGGCCAGCGCGTCGGGAAGGATGCCGGCTTCATCCATGGCGACGCCGACCAGCTTGATGCCGAGCCGCGCGGCGGCCGCCTTGACGCCGGGAAAGGTCAGGGCTTCGGTCAGTACGGTTTCGCCGGGCCGCGCGAGCTGGGCGAGCAGGCTGAAGAGGATCGTCTGTGCGCCGGGAAAGATCGCGAGCCTGTCGGCCTGCGCGTGCGGAACGCGGGTGCGCAGCCAGCGCGCCGCGACCTCGCGTTCATGGAGGCTGCCGCCGGGCGGTTGATAATTGAGATAGGCGGTCAGGCCCGATTGTGCGCGGATGGCTTCCATGCCCGCGGTGATGCGCTCGTCGAGCTGCGCCTCGAGCGGATGCGGCGGTACGTTCATCGAGAGGTCGATCGAGACCGGATGCGGCAGGTCGACCGAGCGGCGCGCGCTGGTCTCCGAAACGAACGAGCCCTGGCCGACACGGGCTTCCATGATGCCGCGGCGCCGCGCCTCGGTGTAGGCGCGCGTCACCGTGGTGAGGTCGATGCCGAGTGCTTTTGCGAGCGCGCGCTGCGTCGGGAGCTGCTGGCCCCGTACCAGCCGGCCGGCAGCGATGTCGGCCTCCATGGCCTCGACGATGCGCTGGTAGCGCGGACCCGAGAGTTCGGAGATTGTAGGGATCCAGCCCATGCAAATCAGGCCCATATCCTTTGAATGTATGGATACAAGACATTATTGTATGGATCATCGAAAAGGAAGAGGTGTGGTCATGGCGACAGTCTCCCTGGCAAAGGCGATGTGGCGCGGATTCAGCGGCAAATGTCCCAATTGCGGGGAGGGGCACATGTTCGGCCGCTTCCTGAAAGTGGCTCACGCCTGCGATCATTGCGGCGAGGAGCTGTTTCACCAGCGCGCAGACGACTT
Source organism: Bradyrhizobium sp. in8p8 (assembly GCF_000426845.1). Taxonomy (GTDB): domain Bacteria; phylum Pseudomonadota; class Alphaproteobacteria; order Rhizobiales; family Xanthobacteraceae; genus Bradyrhizobium; species Bradyrhizobium japonicum_C. The sequence continues at coordinate 228,863 of NZ_AUGD01000005.1, forward strand.
TCCGGCCTATCTCGTGATGGTCGTGGTCGGCCATCTCGTGGTGCCGGGGATCCTCGCGGTCGAGACCGCCTACGCGCCGCCGGAATGGCTCCAGCTCGCGGTGTGGCTCCCGGTGACGCTGATCGCCTCGCTCGCACTTCTGCAGCCGACCAAGGGCGCCATCGTCGGGTTGCAATGGCAGCTCGGAATGCACGGTTTCGAGGCGGGCAAGCTGCGGCGCGAGGGCGGCGAGCTTGCACCGGTGCTGGTCAAAGCGGATACGCGCGCGGCCTGAGCGGCGTTTACATCGCGCGCCCGGCCGCTACACTCCATCGCACAACCAAGAACGATGGAAACGCCGATGGCCGCACGCGCGAAGACCTTCCTGCTCTGTCATGGCGCGTGGTCCGGCGGATGGGCCTGGAAGAAGATGCATCCGCTGGTGGCACAAGCCGGGCACCGCCTGGTGGCGCCGACCTACACCGGGCTCGGCGAGCGCGCCCATCTCGCAAGTCCCGCGATAGACCTGGATACGCACATCCAGGACATCCTCAACGTCATCGCCTTCGAGGATTTGAGCGACATCGTTCTGCTTGGCCACAGCTATGGCGGCATGGTCGCGACCGGCGTCGCTGATCGCATGCGCGAGCGCGTGACTCAGCTGATCTATCTCGACGCCTTCGTGCCGCGCGACGGCCAGTCGCTGTTCGATCTCAACGAAAGCGGGCGCGAGCCGATGCGCAAGGCGGTTGCAGACGGCGACGGCTATCGCATTGCGCCGAACCCGCCGCCTCCGGACACACCGCAAGCCGATCTCGACTGGCTCTACGCGCGCCGTGTCCCGATGCCGATCAAGTGCTTCGAGGCGCGCTTGCGGCTCGAACACGGCGAGCCGGCGATGCCGCGCAGCTACATCTATTGCACGCGCATTCCGCCGGGCGACGTGTTCGGACAGTTCGCGAGGCGGACGAAGAACGAGCACGGCTGGCGCTATTTCGAGCTCGACGCCAGCCATGCGCCGAATGTTACCGCGCCGCAGGCGCTGATGGCGGTATTGGAGAAGATCGTCGCTTAGCCAGCGGCCGTCATTTCGGGGCTCGTGGTGCGCACGACACTGGTATTTTGCGCGCTCGGTGAAAATGGTGAGGGGTCCGATGCGGTTGGCACCGAACCCCTCGCTGCTTCGTCAGCAAGACGCGTTTTCCTCACGCGAACCGGAAGTCCACGTCGCTCGAAAACGCCTTAGAACATCAGCCGGCCTGTAAGCCGGGTTCTGTAGGGCACCGCCCGCTTGCGCGAACGATACGTGACGGCCATTCCTCTGGGACCGTGTTTGCACATGGCCTCGAGCAACCTACCCGGACGGCGGGCCTGACATCGCCCCGCGGCGTTATCGCTTGCGCGAACAGCCCGCTATGCCGTCCCTATTCGGTTTTGCTCCCGGTGGGGTTTGCCATGCCGGCCCCGTTGCCGGAACCGCGGTGCGCTCTTACCGCACCTTTTCACCCTTACTTCCTCGGAGGAGGAAGCGGTTCGTTCTCTGTGGCACTTTCCCTGGGGTCACCCCCGCCGGACGTTATCCGGCACCGCATGTCAAGGGAGCCCGGACTTTCCTCCCCGGCGGCCTTTCGGCACTTGCCGGAGCGGCCGTCCGGCCGACTGACGGAGTACGCATGGGGCTTCGTGACAGTCTCGTCAAGTCGAGATCGCGACGCGCCCAGCCGTCGCAAGAGCTCCCGTCATGATGCAGCGTTCGGCGATCCCGTCACTTCGACGCGACACTTGTCGCGTCTTGCGGCAGACTTGCCAGCAGGGCCTGCAACGTCGACAGCGTTGAATGATCCGCGACGCCATCGAGTCGCGCCGGACGGAAATGACGCTGAAAGGCGGTGACGACTTCCATCGTCGCGGCGTCGTATTTGCCGTTCAGCGGCACGCCATAGCCATATCTGGCCAGCGCCTGCTGCAGGCTCAGCACGGCGTCGCTGATGGTGCCGAGCATCAGAGTTTCGCCCCGGACGATAGGCGCTGGCGTGACCCAGTGGCCGACGCCGGAATTGGCCAGCGAATGCCACGGAAACTTTTCGCCGGGGTCCTTCTTGCGGGCGGGCGCGACGTCGGAATGGCCGAGCACCCGGTGGGCCGGCACCTTGCGGCGGAGCATGATGCCGCGGCACAGCGCGATCACGGCCGCGATCTGGCGCAGCGGAAACTCCGGATAGCCCCAATCATGTCCGCGATTGATGATCTCGACGCCGATCGAGCACGAGTTGATGTCGTCCTCGCCGGCCCAGGAGGAGACGCCTGCGTGCCAGGCGCGCTTGGCCTCGGGTACGCATTGCACGATACGGCCGTCCTCCAGCACGACGTAATGCGCCGACACTTCAGTGCCCGCCGTGCACAGCCGCGCCAGCGCGCCTTCGACATCGGGCATGCCGGTGTAATGCAGCACGATCATATCGGGCTGCCGTCCCTTGTTGCGCTCGCCGTAATTGGGCGACGGAATGATGTCCGAGACGATCGAGGAGTCGGGTTCGAACGTCCGCACGTTCGCCACGGTCTTGGGAACCGGGAGAACGCGGGGACGCTTCGAATCAGATCCAGACGGCGTGGACGAACCGGACGGCATAAACAGCTCAAGTGGATGGAGAGCGGGCAAGCGCTTCTCTTTACTATTCCTTTACCGTCCATCGCGCGCAATCGCGCGGCGCGGTTAACGGATTCATTTTGGCGATGTGTGTGGATGAAGCATCACCCTTTCTTCACCTTTCCACTTGTGACGAGTCGAGCAACGCTTTCTTAACGCTAAGGACCGTTACTGAGGGATGAAGAGCCGACCCGCGTCCGGAGGCGGCCAAAGCGTATTTGGCTCGAAATCCCATGGCTGCCCGACAAATTCTGCTGGGAACACTGGGTTTGCGGCCCGGGACGATCGGGCTTGGTAACCATGCTGGACAAGGGGTTTGTCGTGGAACCGCCGCGACGCGCAATCATTCGAGGCGTTATGGGCTTGTTCCACGCCGATCTCGCTTGGGTGTCAGGCTTGGCGATCCTCAGGTCACGCGCATGAGCTCGACTCCTCATGTTCCCGTTCTTGGCCGTGAGGCCGTCGCGTATCTCGCTCCGCGCGAGGGCGGCGTCTACGTCGACACCACTTTTGGTGCCGGCGGCTATAGCCGTGCGATTCTGGACGTGCCGGGAACCCGACTCATCGCCATCGATCGCGACCGCACCGCGATTGCCGGTGGTGCCGAGCTAGTCAAGAGTTCCGCCGGAAGGCTGACGCTGGTCGAGGACCGTTTCTCCCACCTTGCCGACGTCTGCGCTTCGCTCGGCGTCGAGACCATCGACGGTGTCGTGATGGATGTCGGCGTGTCCTCGATGCAGCTCGACCAGGCCGGCCGCGGCTTCTCGTTCCGTCTCGACGGTCCGCTCGACATGCGGATGGGGCAGACAGGGCCGACTGCGGCGGACGTCGTCGCGCGCGCCTCCGAAAGCGATCTTGCCGACATCATCTATCTCTTCGGCGAGGAGCGGCATTCGCGCCGCATCGCCCGCGCCATCGTCGCGGACCGTCAGGAGACCCCGTTCACGACCACGCGCGCGCTTGCTGATCTCGTCGGCAGGGTCGTGCGGTCGAAGCCCGGGGACATTCACCCGGCGACGCGGACGTTCCAGGCACTGCGCATCTTCGTCAACGAGGAGCTCGAGGAACTCCAGACGGCGCTCGCCGCGGCCGAGCGCGTCCTCAAGCCCGGTGGTCGCCTCGTCGTCGTCTCGTTCCATTCGCTGGAAGACCGCATCGTCAAGAATTTCCTCGGCGAGCGTTCCAAGACGGGCGGCGGTTCGCGGCATCTGCCGGAAGTTGCCCAGATCGCGCCGAGCTTCCAGCTGCTGACGCGGCGGCCGGTCGTCGCCGGCGAGGACGAGGTGGCGCAAAATCCGCGCGCACGCTCCGCAAAGCTGCGCGCCGCCGAGCGCACTTCGGCGCCGGCGCACGCGACCGACGGGGCATCGTCCTGGCCGAAACTCTCGGACGTGATGAGGGGCGGCTAGCGCATGCGCATCATCCACCTCCTCGTCATCGGCGCGCTGATCTTCGCGGCGGCCCATGTCTACCGGATCAAGATGGACTCCACCGCGCGCACCGAAAAGGTACTGCGTCTGCGTGCGGAGATCCGCGAGGAGCGCGACGCGATCGCGGCACTGCGGGCCGAGTGGGCCAAGCTCGATGCCCCGCATCGCCTGCAGGGCCTGTCCGACCGGCATCTGCACCTCAAGCCGGTCAATGGCACGCAATACGACTCGCTGAAGAATCTGCCGGAGCGCCCGCTACGGATGTTCAGGCCGGGCGAGCCCGATCCGATCGGGGCCATGCTCAACGCCATCGAAGCCGCTAGCGACCCTGACACGGTGACCGGCTCCGTGCCTCAACCCGAGGACAGGCAATGAGCCCTGCAACGCCTGCAAGATCGACCGAGAAGTCGAATGAACCCTGGCGGCAGCGGCTGATCCGCAGCGTGCTGTACGGGCGCAATGTCGATCGCACCGCCAAGGCGCGCGCGCGCGTGGGACTTGCGATGGTCGCCTTCGCCTCGATCTACGCCTTGATCGGAGGCCGGCTCGTGATGTTCGCGATCGGCGCCGACGCCCACGGGGCGCGCCGCGCCGCGGCGCAGGAGGTGGTTGCGACCGCTCGGCCCGACATCGTCGACCGCAACGGTGCCATTCTGGCGACGGACGTCAAGGCGGCGAGCCTCTTCGGCGAGCCGCGTCGCATCATCGACAAGGATGAGGCGATCGAGCTCCTGACCGCGACCATTCCCGACCTCGACGAGGCCGAGGTGCGCGAGCGCCTGAAGACGCGCAAGGGCTTCGTCTGGCTGAAGCGCGAGGTGACGCCGGCGCAGCAGCAGGCCGTCCACAAGCTCGGCATTCCAGGCATCGGCTTCCTGCGTGAGAACAAGCGCGTCTATCCGACCGGCAACGAGGTCGCCCACCTCATCGGTCTCGTGAATATCGACAACCAGGGCATTGCCGGCCTGGAGAAGTGGCTCGACAATCAGGGACTGGCCGATCTTCACCGCGCCGGCTTTGCCACCGACCGCCTGCAGAAGCCGATCGAGCTTTCGGTCGATTTGCGCGTCGAGCACGCGCTGCGCGACGAACTGCTCAAGGCCAAGGACAAGTTCCACGCCAAGGCCGCTTCCGGCCTCGTCTCCAACGTCAAGACGGGAGAAATCGTGGCGATGGTGTCCCTGCCGGATTTCGATCCCAACAATCCGAAGGAAGCGCACGACCCGGATCGCATCAACCGCCTGACCACCGGCGTGTACGAGATGGGCTCCACCTTCAAGGCGTTCACGCTGGCGATGGGCCTGGATTCCGGGAAGATCAATCTGAACTCGATGTGGGATGCGCGCGGGAACCTGCACTACGGCAAGTTCACGATTCACGACAGTCATCCGCTCGGGCGCTTCATCAACACCAAGGAAGTGTTCACCTACTCGTCCAATATCGGCGCGGCGCGCATCGCGCTCAACCAGGGCGTCGAGGCGCACAAGGCGTTCCTCGCCAAAATGGGCCAGACGACGCGGCTGCGTACCGAATTGCCCGAGAGCGCGGCGCCGCTGCTGCCGCGACGCTGGAGCGAGCTGAACACCGTCACCGCCGCGTTCGGCCAGGGGCTCTCGGTGGCACCGCTGCAGGCCGTGATGGGCATCAACGCGCTGGTGAACGGCGGCTATTTGATTCCGCCGACATTCTTGAAGCGCAGCGAAGCCGAAGCCATGGCGATGGCCAAGCGCGTGATCAAGCCGGACACCAGCGACAAGATGCGGTTTCTGATGAGGCTCAATGCCGAAGTCGGCTCTGCGAGAAAGGCAGATGTCAAAGGTTATTACGTTGGCGGCAAGACCGGCACGTCGGAGAAGGTCGTGAACGGGCGCTATGCCAAGAAGCGCGTGCTCAATTCCTTTACCGCCGTCCTGCCCTGCGACGATCCTAAATATCACGTCCTGATCATGCTGGACGAGCCGCAGGCGCTGCCCGAAACGCATGGTTTCATCACCTCGGGCTGGAACGCGGTGCCGACCGGCGGAAAGGTGATCGAGCGGATCGCGCCGCTTCTGGGCATCGAGCCGCGGTTTGAGCTGCCTCCGGCCGAACGCCTTATTCTTGCAGCATCCAGGACAACCCAGTAATCAACCGGGATGGCCATCGCCCCTGCTGAGTCGGAATTCCTCGGGAATCGGCCTTCCGGCAGGGGCATGTCGACTGGAAGACCATGAAGCTGCGCGACCTCTTAGGCCAGGATGTTCTTGGCCATGATGCCGCCATCGAGCCCGCTGTTGCGGGGCTCGAGGTGGGCGGGCTTGCGCTCGACAGCCGCGTGGTCAAGCCGGGTGATCTGTTTTTCGCGCTTGCGGGCAGCAAGACCGACGGCGCGCGCTTCATCGACGCCGCAATTGCCGCTGGCGCGATCGCAATCGTTGGCGATCATGCGCCTGCGGCGACGAAGGTGCCGTTCATCGCGGCGGCCAATCCGCGCCGCGCGCTGGCGCTGGCTGCGGCAAGGTTCTTCCCGGCGCAGCCCGCCACGATTGCCGCGGTGACCGGAACCAGCGGCAAGACCTCGGTCGCAGCGTTCACACGTCAGATCTGGGAGCGGCTGGGGCATGCCTCCGCAAGCATCGGCACCATCGGCCTCGTCTCGTCCAAACGCACCGTCTACGGCTCGCTGACGACGCCCGATCCGATCGCGCTGCACCGGCAGATCGATGAGATCGCGCGCGAGGGCGTCACGCATCTCGCCTTCGAGGCGTCGTCGCACGGGCTCGACCAGTACCGCCTCGACGGCGTCCGCGTCTCCGCCGGCGGTTTCACCAACCTCTCGCGCGACCACATGGATTACCATCCGACCGTTGCGCATTATCTCGCGGCCAAACTCCGCTTGTTCCGCGAGTTGGTGCCGCCGGGTGGCGCCGCGGTGATTTCGGCCGATCATGATTGCTCGACCGAAGCGATCGAGGCGGCGAAGGCGCGCGGCCTGCGCGTGATGGCGGTGGGCCGCAACGGCGATGCGGCAGGCGAGGGCATCCGTCTCACCGAGGCCGTGGTCGAAGGTTTCTCGCAAAAGCTCACGCTCGAGCATCGCGGCAAGCGCTTTGCCGTCCGGCTGCCGCTGGTCGGCGCATTCCAGATCGAGAACGCGCTGGTCTCGGCCGGCCTTGCGATCGGCACCGGCAGCGATGCCGCAAACGTGTTTGCGTGCCTCGAACATCTCGAAGGCGCCAAGGGCCGGCTCGAACGCGTCGGTGAGCGCAACGGCGCGCCGATCTTCGTCGACTACGCGCACAAGCCGGATGCGCTCGCGAAGGCGCTGCAGGCGCTGCGTCCCTATGCCAAGCGCAGGCTGGTCGTCGTGTTCGGCGCCGGCGGGGACCGCGATGCCGGCAAGCGTCCGATCATGGGCGAGATCGCGGCCGAAAACGCCGACGGCGTCATCATCACCGACGACAATCCGCGCAGCGAGAAGCCGGAAGCCATCCGCGCCGCGATCCTCGCCACCGCGAAGGGCGCCCGCGAGATCGGCGACCGCACTGCTGCGATCCGCGCTGCGATCGAGGACTTGCAGGAGGGCGATGCATTGCTGATTGCCGGCAAGGGCCACGAGACCGGACAGATCGTCGGCACGGAGGTTCTGCCCTTCAGTGATCACGAGGCGGTTGCCGCCGCATTAGCGTCGAGGGTTGTATGAGCGCGCCAATATGGACGATTGCCGAAGTCGCGCGAGCGCTTGGCGCTACCGGATCGTTTCCGGACGTGCCCATTGACTTCGTCACGCAGGACAGCCGCCTGGTGAAGCCGGGCAGCCTGTTCGTCGCGCTGAGCGGGACGCCGAGCGGCGGCTTCGTCTCCGCCTTCGCCAGCGCGCGCGATGGCTGGGAGTTCGCCGACAAGGCCGAAGCCGCAGGCGCGGTCGCGATGATCGTGCCGCACGAGATCCCAGGCATCCGCGTTCCGCAGATCGTCGTGGAGGATACGCTGATCGATGGCCTGTGGCGCCTTGCACGTGCCGCACGCGCGCGCTTCAAAGGGCCGGTGATCGGCCTCACCGGCAGCGCCGGCAAGACCAGCACCAAGGAGTTCCTGGCGGCCTATCCGAACGCCTATGCCAGCCCGTCGAGCTTCAACAATTTCTGGGGCGTGCCGCTGACGCTGTGCAATGCCAGGCGAGATGCCAGCCTTTGGGTCGTCGAGATGGGCATGAACCAGCAAGGCGAGATCGCGCGGCTCAGCGAGTTGACGCAGCCGACGGTCGCGCTGGTCGTCAACGTCCAGCCGGTGCATCTGGAAAAGCTCGGCTCGCTCGAGGCCATCAGGCGCGAGAAGGTGTCGATCTCGCTCGGCCTGCCCGAGAACGGTGTGCTGGTGCTGCCCGCCGGGCTCAAGGCGCCCGAGTGGAAGGGCAAGGTCGTGCGCTTCGGCGGCGAGCATGCCGAGGTGCACGAGGTCGCGCACGCGCCCCACGGCGAGAGCTGGCAGGTCGTCGCGGCGATCGGCAAGAAGGAGATCGCCTTCAGCCTCACCCCTGGCGCGCCGCACCGGGTCCACAATGCGCTGGCCGCGCTCGCCGCCGTTCATGCTGCGCATCTCGACGTTGCGACGCTGGCGATCAAGCTCGACCGCGTCGGCATCATGACCGGCCGAGGCGTCGAGCAGACCGTCGGTGATATCACCGTGATCGACGATAGCTTCAACGGCAATCCGGCCAGCGTGGCGGCTGCGCTGCAAAGTCTCCAGGCCCGCCACATGGGCGAGGGCCGCCGCGTCGCGGTTCTCGGCGACATGCTGGAGTTGGGCGAGGACGCACCAAGCTACCACGCCGGCCTCGCCAAATATCTCGACGGCATCGACGCCGTCTACTGCGTCGGCGCTCTGATGCGCCACCTCTATGATGTGCTCCCGGCCGGCAAGGGCCTCGGCTGGCATGACGATCCCGCCACGCTGAAGCCCAGCGAGGTCGCGAGCCTGCTGAAGGCAGGCGACGTCGTGGTTGTCAAGGGCAGCAAGAAGATGTTCTGGGTCAACAAGTTTGTGCCGGGGCTGGTGGCCGCCTTGCAGGCAAAGGCGTAAACTGCTTGGAAGGCGCCGTTCCCGAATCCCACCCTTGCGGCACCGAGCCGTGCGTTTCCTCCCAAGGTCGCGCTCGACCGATGATAAAGACCAGCGAATGCGTGTGAGGCACGAGGCCGATACAAGGCCAAGGCCGCGTGTGCAAAGGCGCCATAGGACCGTCTGAATGTTTTACTGGCTGATCGAGCTCTCCAACACATTTCCGGGCTTCGGTGCCGTTCGCACCTTCCTGAACGTCTTCCGCTACATCACCTTCCGCACCGGCGGCGCCGTCGTCACCGGCGCGCTGTTCGTATTCTTGTTCGGGCCCTGGATCATCGATCATCTGCGCATCCGCCAGGGCAAGGGCCAGCCGATCCGCACCGACGGTCCGCAGTCGCATCTCGCCAAGAAGGGCACGCCCACTATGGGCGGGCTGATGATCCTGTCCGGCCTCACGGTCGGCACCGTGCTGTGGGCCAATCCGCTCAACCCCTATGTCTGGATCGTGCTGGCGGTGACGCTCGGCTTCGGCTTCGTCGGCTTCTACGACGATTACCTCAAGGTGACCAAGCAGACCACGACCGGATTCGGCAGCAAGCTCCGCCTGCTGATCGAGGCGGTGATCGCGCTGGTCGCCTGCTACGCCCTGGTGCGGCTGAACCGAGATCCCGCCTCGACAGCGCTGACGATTCCGTTCCTCAAGGACACCGTGCTGCATTTCGGATGGTTCTTCGTGGTGTTCGGCGCCTTCGTCATCGTCGGTGCCGGCAATGCGGTGAATCTCACGGACGGTCTGGACGGCCTCGCCATCGTGCCCGTGATGATCGCGACCGCGAGCTTTGCGATGATCGCCTATCTCGCCGGCAACGCGGTGTTCGCCGATTATCTGCAGATCAAATATGTCGCCGGTACCGGCGAGCTCGCGGTGCTGTGCGGCGCGCTACTCGGCGCCGGGCTCGGCTTCCTCTGGTTCAACGCGCCGCCAGCCTCGATCTTCATGGGCGACACGGGCTCGCTCGCGCTCGGCGGCATGCTCGGCGCCATCGCGGTCGCGGTGAAGCACGAGATCGTGCTCGCGGTGATCGGCGGCCTGTTCGTGCTGGAGGCGGTCTCCGTCATCGTCCAGGTCGTGTCGTTCAAGCTCACCGGCAAACGCATCTTCCGCATGGCGCCGATCCATCACCACTTCGAGCAGCTCGGCTGGACCGAGCCGCAGATCGTGATCCGCTTCTGGATCATCTCTGTGATGCTGGCACTTGCCGGCTTGTCGACGCTGAAGCTGCGGTGAAGATAGTGGCTGCCCAGGATCGTCATTCCGGACGACGCGAAGGGGCGATCCGGAATCCCGAGGTTCCGGGTTCGCGCTTCGCGCGCCCCGGAACGACGGAGGTGAATTCATCATGATCCCCGTTACATCCTTCGCCGGCAAGACCGTCGCGGTGTTCGGCCTCGGCGGGTCCGGCATGGCGTCCTGTCATGCGCTGAAAGCGGGTGGAGCAGAGGTGATCGCCGCTGACGACAATGCGGAGAACATCGCCAAGGCCGTGCAGGCCGGTTTCATCACCGCCGATCTGCGCAGCGTCTCGTGGGCGAATTTTGCCGCGCTGGTGCTCGCACCGGGCGTGCCGCTCACCCATCCGGTGCCGCACTGGAGCGTGCTGAAGGCGCGCGAGGCGGGCTGTGAGGTGATCGGCGACATCGAGTTGTTCTGCCGCGAGCGGCGGCGGCATGCACCGGACGCGCCGTTCGTCGCGATCACCGGCACCAATGGCAAGTCGACCACGACGGCGCTGATCGCGCATCTGACGAAAGTCGCCGGCTACGACACCCAGATGGGCGGCAATATCGGCACCGCGATCCTGTCGCTGGAGCCGCCGCGCATGGGCCGCGTCCACGTCATCGAGATGTCGTCGTACCAGATCGACCTCACGCCCTCGCTCGACCCTTCCGTCGGCATCCTGCTCAACGTCAGCGAAGACCATATCGACCGCCACGGCACGATCGAACATTACGCCGCGGTGAAGGAGCGCCTCGTCGCCGGTGTGCAGGCCGGCGGAACAGCCATCGTCGGCGTCGATGACGGCTTTTGCCGCGACATCGCCGACCGGCTCGACCGGGCCGGCAAGAATGTCGTGCGCATCTCCGTCAAGAACCCGCTGGCGAGCGGAATCTATGTCGAGCATGGGAATATCGTTCTAGCCTCGGGCGGGGCCAGCAGCGAGGTCGCGGCGCTCGGCGGCATCGGCTCGCTGCGCGGCCTGCACAACGCGCAGAACGCCGCCTGTGCCGCCGCCGCCGCGCTTGCCATGGGCATCAGCCTCGATGTGCTGCAGGGCGGCCTCCGCAGCTTTCCCGGCCTTGCGCACCGCATGGAGCAGGTCGGCCGCCGCGGCAACGTGCTGTTCGTCAACGATTCCAAGGGCACCAACGCAGACGCCACCGCGCATGCGCTGTCGTCCTTCGCCGACATCTTCTGGATCGCCGGCGGCAAGCCCAAGGCGGGCGGCATCACCAGTCTGACGGGCTTCTTCCCGCGCATCCGCAAGGCCTATCTGATCGGCGAGGCCGCGCAGGAGTTTTCGGGCACGCTGGGCAGCGAGGTGCCGCACGAGATCAGCCAGACCCTCGATGTCGCGGTCGAGCATGCCGCGCGCGATGCGGAGGCCGCGGGTCTCACAGACGCGGTCGTGCTGCTGTCCCCCGCCTGCGCCTCCTTCGACCAGTACCGCAACTTCGAGATCCGCGGCACCAAGTTCCGCGAGCTGGTGCAGGCGCTGCCGGGTGTGAAGCCGGTGGTGTAGGGCTGCATTGTCCCACCAGTTCGCTCTCCCTTCCATCTCCAAACATCCGCACTTCCTTAACCCTCCGGTAACCAACCTCGGCGACCAATGGACGGACCTCTGTCCGAAAGCGGCCGCCCATGCTCTCCCGTGAAGAACGCACCCCCTTTTCCGAGTGGTGGTGGACCGTCGACAAGCCGCTGATGGGCGCTATCCTGGGGCTGATGCTGACCGGGGTGATCCTGTCGCTGGCGGCGAGCCCGCCGGTTGCGACCCGCATCGGGCTCGATCCCTTCCATTTCTTCAGCCGTCACGTGCTGTTCCTGGTGCCGTCCTGCATCGTGCTGCTCGGGGTGTCCTTCCTCTCGCCGCGCGCGATCCGCCGCTCGGCCCTGATCATCTTCGCGGCGAGCATCGTCCTCATCGTGCTCACGCTCGCGATCGGCCCGGAGGTGAAGGGCTCGCGGCGCTGGATCACGCTGCTCGGCGTCAATATCCAGGCCTCCGAAATCGCCAAGCCGTCCTTCGTCGTCATCGCCGCCTGGCTGTTCGCGGAATCGACCAGGCGGCCGGAGATGCCGGCGACCTCGATGGCGGTGGTGCTGCTCCTGATGCTGGTCGCGCTGCTGGTGATGGAGCCGGATTTCGGCCAGACCATGCTGGTCCTGATGGTATGGGGCTCGCTGTTCTTCATCGCTGGCATGCGCATGATCTGGGTGTTCGGCCTCGCCGGCCTCGGCGCGGCCGGGCTGTTCAGCGCCTATCTGTTCGTCCCTCACGTCGCCGGCCGCATCAGGCGCTTCATGAACCCGGCCTCCGGCGACACGTTCCAGGTCGATACGGCCATGGAGGCGTTCTACAACGGCGGCTGGTTCGGCCTTGGACCCGGCGAAGGCGTCGCCAAGCGCAGCCTGCCGGACAGCCATACCGACTTCGTGTTCGCGGTCGCGGCGGAGGAGTTCGGCATCATCCTGTGCCTTGCCATGCTGGCGCTGTTCGCCTTCGTCGTCATGCGCACGCTGTCGCGGGCCTATGCCAATGAGGACATGTTCTCACGCTTCGCCGCGTCCGGCCTCGCAATCCTGTTCGGCGTGCAGGCGGCGATCAACATGTCGGTCAACCTCCAGCTCATCCCCGCCAAGGGCATGACGCTGCCGTTCATCTCCTATGGCGGCTCCTCGATGGTGTCGCTGGCTTACGGCGTCGGCATGATGCTGGCGCTGACGCGGCAGCGCCCGCGCACCGAGGTCGAGGCGAGCGGTCACGCCGAAGCGATGCGGAGTTACGCCTGACTCGTCATTGCGTAGAGCGAAACGACGACGCAATTCAGCCTGTCGCCACGGAGGGACACTGGATTGTTTCGCTTCGCTCGCAATGACGGCCGAGACAATGTAGAACTCCCTGATCATGGACACGTCCCCCCTGATTCTTCTCGCCGCGGGCGGCACCGGCGGCCATCTGTTTCCGGCCGAGGCACTCGGGGTCGAGTTGATCCGGCGCGGCTTTCACGTCCGTCTCGTCACCGACGAGCGCGCGCTGCGCTACAGCGGCCTGTTCAGCAAGGACATGATCGACGTCGTCAGAAGCGAGACCGCGCGCGGCCGCAATCCGTTTCAGCTCGCTTTTGCCGGTCTCACGCTCGCGGCCGGCACGCTCTCTGCCTATGCCCTGATCAAGCGATTGAAACCGGTTGCTGTCGTCGGCTTCGGCGGCTATCCGACGCTGCCGCCGCTCGTCGCGGCGAAATTCGCCGGCGTGCCCAGCATCATCCACGACGCCAACGCCGTGCTCGGCCGCGCCAACCGGTTCCTGTCGAGCCACGTCCGCGCCATCGCGACGTCATTGCCCGGCGTGCTCGACCGTGATCCGGCACTGTCGGCGAAAACCACGATGGTCGGCACGCCGATGCGTCCCGCGATCCTAGCTGCGGCCGCCGTGCCCTACGTCGCGCCTGAAGCGAACGGTCCGCTGCGCCTGCTCGTCGTCGGCGGCAGCCAGGGCGCGCGTATCATGGCCGACATCGTGCCGGGCGCGATCGAGCGGCTCGAGCCCGCCTTATGGAGCCGCCTCGTCCTCACCCAGCAGGTGCGCGAAGAGGACATGAGCCGCGTGCGTGCGGTCTACGACAAGCTCAAGATCAAGGCCGAGCTCGCGCCATTCTTCACCGACCTTCCGGCACGGCTCGCCTCCAACCATCTCGTCGTGTCGCGCTCCGGCGCCGGCACCGTCGCCGAGCTTGCGGCGATCGGCCGGCCCTCCATCCTGGTGCCGCTGCCGGGTTCGATCGACCAGGACCAGTTCGCCAATGCCGGCGTGCTGGCCAAGGTCGACGGTGCGATCCGCATCCCGCAGACCGAATTCACCTCCGACCGGCTGGCGTCCGAAATCTCCGCCTTCGCCGCAGAGCCCGCGCGCCTTGCCGCCATGGCCGCGGCCGCCAAGGGGGCGGGGCGGCTCGACGCCGCCGAAAGGCTCGCCGACCTCGTGGTGAAGACCGCCGGAATTTAGGCCGCGCGCCGTACAAGATCACGGACAGCTCTTTCGGCTCGATGGTCGCGTGCGGCCGGGCCGATCACGCTGCTTACTCCCTTACAAGGCGGAGGATTTGCCCGTGGCAGGCCTGCTGATTCATTCCCTCTCGGAGTTCTCCGACCTTATCCTCGAGGCGCTCGCGCTGGCGGATGCACGAGAGATCGTCGAGATCGGTTCGGAATACGGCGGGATGTCGCCCTTCCTCGCCGAGCATTGCCGCGCGCGCGGTGGGCGGCTCACCACCATCGATCCGTCGCCGAAGCGCGAATTCATGGAGTGGCTGAAGATCAGCCCGGACGTTCGCCATCTCGCAAAAGCGAGCCTGGAGGCGCTCGTCGATGTCGACGAGGCCGATGCCTGGGTCGTCGATGGCGATCACAACTGGTACACGGTCTACAACGAGCTCGGCCACATCGATGCGATCAGCCGTCGCGCCGGCAGGCCGCTGCTGGTGTTCTTGCACGACATCGGCTGGCCGTGGGCGCGGCGCGACCTCTACTACGCGCCCGAGAAAATCCCCGGGGAATATCGCCATGCCCATAGCTTCGAGGCCGGCGTAGTTCTGGGCCAGGACCGGCTGGTCGACGGGCGCGGATTCCGCGGCATGGGTCAGTTCGCGATCGCCAAGGTTTCGGGCGGCCCGCGCAATGGCGTGATGACGGCGATCGACGACTTTCTCGCCGAGGCGCTCAGGGATGGAAGAGAGTTCGGCTTTGCCGAGATCCCGGCGGTGTTCGGGCTCGGCGTGATCTTCGATCTCGACGCGCCCTGGAGCGCGGCGCTCGCCGATCTCTTGTTGCCGTATCACCAGAACAGGCTCGTGAGCGCGCTCGAGGCCAATCGCCTTCGCAACTATCTTCGCGTGCTGGAGTTCCAGGACGAAGCGGCCGCGCGCATCGGCGCCATCTGACATCCAGAGTGACCCGTTCCCGTCCCCGGATCGGGCGGCGGGCCGTGCAGTCCGGGAAACCGGCCAAAATGGGGCATTCCAGCCTGAAATTGCCGGGCTTGGCGACAGCACCGGGCTTGTCCCGGTGCGTCCGGTCTTGCAAGAAGTGGAGGAGATTCGCCGCCGGCCGGTTCAGGCTTGAATGCCGGGCGGGCAAGGATAGACAGAGATACAGCCATGAGACTGCCGCGCGAGATCGGACCCATTCACTTCGTCGGGATCGGCGGGATCGGCATGAGCGGCATCGCCGAGGTGCTGGTCAATCTCGGCTATGTCGTGCAGGGCTCGGATGCGTCCGACAATTACAATCTCGACCGCTTGCGCAAGAAGGGGGCGACGGTTTCGGTCGGCCACAAGGCCGAGAATATCGGCGGTGCCGAGGTCGTGGTCGTGTCGTCGGCGATCAAGCGCGACAATCCGGAATTGGTGGCCGCGCGGCAGAAGCGCATTCCCGTGGTGCGCCGCGCCGAGATGCTGGCCGAGCTGATGCGGATGAAGAGCTGCGTCGCCATCGCCGGCACCCACGGCAAGACCACGACGACCACGATGGTCGCCACGCTGCTCGACGCAGGCGGGCTCGATCCCACCGTCATCAACGGCGGCATCATCAACGCCTATGGCTCCAATGCGCGCCTTGGGGCCGGCGACTGGATGGTGGTCGAAGCCGACGAGAGCGACGGCACGTTCCTGAAGCTGCCGACGGATGTGGCGATCGTCACCAATGTCGACCCCGAGCATCTCGATCATTTCAAGACCTTCGAGGCCGTGCAGGACGCGTTCCGGCACTTCGTCGAGAACCTGCCGTTCTACGGCTTTGCCGTGATGTGCATCGATCATCCCGTGGTGCAGAGCCTCGTCGGCAAGATCGAGGACCGCCGCATCATCACCTACGGCGAAAACCCGCAGGCCGATGCGCGCCTGGTCGATCTCACCGCGGGCGGCGGCGGCTCGAAATTCAACGTCGTGATCCGTGACCGCAAGAGCGGGGCTGTGCATGAGATCGCCGACCTCGCGCTGCCGATGCCGGGACGGCACAACGCCTCGAATGCGACGGCTGCAATTGCGGTCGCGCACGAGCTCGGCGTCTCCGACGATGCGATCCGCAAGGCGCTCGCGGGCTTCGGCGGCGTCAAGCGCCGCTTCACCAAGACCGGCGAGTGGAACGGCGTCACAATCATCGACGATTACGGGCATCATCCCGTCGAGATCGCGGCGGTGCTGAAGGCGGCACGCGATTCCTACACCGGCAAGGTGATCGCCGTGGTGCAGCCGCATCGCTACACGCGCCTGCAATCGCTGTTCGAGGAGTTCTGCACCTGTTTCAGCGATGCAGACGCGGTGGTCGTTGCCGAGGTCTACGCCGCAGGCGAAGCGCCGATCGAGGGCATCGATCGCGACCATTTCGTCGCGGGCCTGCACGCCCACGGCCACCGCGAGGTGATCCCGTTGCCGGCGGCCTCGGAGCTCGCGCGGATCGTCAAGGGGCTTGCGAAGCCCGGCGATCTCGTCGTGTGCCTTGGGGCCGGCAACATCACGCAATGGGCGTATGCATTGCCCGGCGAATTGAAGGCGCTGGGGTAGGGCGGTGATTGTGATTTCGCTGTTCGCCATGAAGCACACTGCGCTCCCTTCCCCCTTGTGGAGGAGGGTGGGCGAGAGGGGTAGCCACGAACTCCGACCTCGCTTGGCGCTACCCCTCTTCCTGACTCTCCCCCACAAGGGGGAAGGGAATAGAAGCAATGCGCCTGCCCTACACGCGCTGGATTTTCGCGGAGGCGGCGCAATCGCATGAGCTTCCCCGACATCACCCCCTCGCTGAAAGCCGCGATGCCAAATTTGCGCGGCCGCTTGCTCGCCAACCAGCCGCTGGCCGATCTCACCTGGTTTCGTGTCGGGGGGCCGGCGCAGGTGCTGTTCACGCCGGCGGACGAGGACGATCTCGCCTATTTCCTCGCGCATCTCGCTCCCGACATTCCGGTCCATGTCGTCGGCGTCGGCTCCAACCTGATCGTGCGCGACGGCGGCATTGCGGGCGTCGTGATCCGCCTGTCGCCGCGCGCCTTCGGAGAGGCGAGTGCGAGCGGAGACGTCGTCACCGCCGGCGCGGCAGCGCTCGACAAGCGCGTGGCGGAAGTGGCGGCGTCCGCGAATATCGGCGGGCTCGAGTTCTATTTCGGCATTCCCGGGACCATCGGCGGCGCATTGCGCATGAATGCGGGCGCCAATGGCGGCGAGACCAAGGACGTGCTGATCGAGGCGAGGGGCGTGGGGCGCGACGGCACGAAGCATGTCTTCTCCAACGCCGACATGAAGTTCGTCTACCGCAACAGCGGCGTCGATCCCTCCATCATCTTCACCTCCGCCCGTTTTCGCGGCGAGCTCAGGGATGCGGAAGCAATCCGCGCGCGCATGGCGGAGGTGCAGACGCATCGCGAGACGGCGCAGCCGATCCGGGAGAAGACCGGCGGCTCGACCTTCAAGAATCCGCCGGGACACTCCGCATGGAAACTGATCGACGCCGCCGGGTGCCGCGGCTTGCGCGTCGGCGGCGCGCAGGTCTCCGAGATGCATTGCAATTTCCTGATCAACACGGGCGAGGCCACGGCGCACGACATCGAGACGCTGGGCGAGACGGTGCGCGAGCGCGTGAAGGCGAATTCCGGAATTGAGCTGCAATGGGAAATCAAGCGGATCGGGGTTTCATGATCAGCGTCATTCCGGGGCTCGCGAAGCGAGAGCCCGGAATCGATCCGGCGGCCGTGGATGTATGGATTCTCAGGTGTGCAGTTGCGCACCGTAGTTCGCGACCTCGTCGCGCCCCGGAATGACGAACGAGAAAGATTATGACCATGCGCATCACCATCCTGTTCGGCGGCTCCAACCGGGAGCGTCTGGTTTCGGTCGCCTCAGCCCAGGCGCTGCATCAGGCGTTGCCCGAGGCCGACCTTTGGTGGTGGGACGTCGAGGACAAGGTGCATGTCGTGCATTCGAAGCAGCTGCTCGAACATGCCCGTCCATTCGAGGACGAGTTCAAGCCGGGCACATCAGGCATCCCGCTGGAACAGGCGCTCGATAGGGCCAAGTCGGAAGGGCGCGTACTGGTGCTCGGCCTGCACGGCGGGCGTGCGGAGAACGGCGAATTGCAGGTGATGTGCGAGGCGCGCGGCGTGCCCTTCACGGGCTCGGGTTCGGCATCTTCGCATCTCGCCTTCGACAAGATCGCGGCCAAGCGGTTTGCCGCGCTCGGCGGCGTGACGCCGCCGGCGAACATTGCGCTCGCGAACATCGACGAGGCGTTCGCCGAATACGGAAGATTGATCGCGAAGCCGGCGCGCGACGGATCGAGCTACGGCCTGATCTTCGTCAACGCCAAGCAGGATCTTGTCGCCGTGCGCAATGCAGCCAAGCACGAAGAGTATGTCATCGAGCCCTACATCGCCGGCGTGGAGGCGACCTGCGGCGTGCTGGAGCGGCCCGATGGGTCGATCATCTCGCTGCCGCCGATCGAGATCATTCCGGGCGAGGGCAGCTTCGACTATGCGGCGAAATATCTCCTGAAGTCGACCCAGGAGATCTGCCCGGGCCGCTTCGCACCCGAGATCAGCGCCGCGCTGAAGGAGCAGGCGATGCTGGCCCATCGTGCGATGTCCTGCGCCGGCTATTCCCGGTCGGACTTCATCGTCTCGAACAAGGGGCTGGTCTATCTCGAAACGAACACGCTGCCCGGGCTGACCAAGTCTTCGCTCTACCCCAAGGCGCTGAAAGCCGAAGGTATCGAATTCGTCGACTTCCTGCGCGGCCTGGTCGAGCTCGCCGGGCAGCGCGTGCGGAAATAGTCGGGACTGGTTAACGGCCGGAGGGGCGAAACCGCCCGGTTTGGCGACCAAAACCGGTAAAATGCCGGACATCGCGGCGCAAATGCCTCACATCGCGGGGCAAAATGCGCAGTTCGTTAACGAACTTTACCTTTTGTTTACCAGGACGTCCGAAGGTTAACGCTGGCGGCGCATATGGCGCTTTGGCTGCCGGCGCGTGAGCTGTCGCGGGTGATGTCACCTCCAGCGTACGCTTTGAAGGGGAGAGGTTTTCTTCTGCTGAAGACCAGCACCCGGCCCGGCATGTCCGAGACGTCATGTTCGCCAGGATCCGCGCGATGTCGCGGGCAAACTGTTGACGAGCTCGTGCAATGGATGGAGCAGGAAGCCTCACCCGGTCGCTTTTCAGATCGCTGAGGCCCCAAGCTGACCTGAAGGCGGCCGCGATCGGAGCGGTCGTGCTGTTGCGCGAGTGGGTGCAGGACAAGCGCGCCGCGGCGCGCACTGCCGCCGAGGACAAAGCGAAATCCAGGAGCCGCGCCAAGGCGGTCGTCGAGCGCGAGCCGCCGCCGCGAATGGTTGCGCTGGTCGAGCGCTATCTGCCGCACCGGGTCGGCCTCAGCATGACCGTGCTGCTCCTGATCGGAAGCTGCGGCTTCGGCATCGTCAAGGGCGGCCATCTCCAGGACTTCACCACCGCGGTCGGCGACGCGCGCAACGCGCTGGCCAATTCCGCCGGCTTCCGCATCACCTCCGTCGTGATCAACGGCCGCAAGCAGCTCACCCAGGACGAGATCCTTGCGATCGGCGGCATCAGCGGCCGTTCCTCGCTGCTGTTTCTCGATGCCGACGCGGTGCGCGACAAGCTCAAGGCCAATCCCTGGATCGCTGATGCGACCGTGCTGAAGCTCTATCCGGGCCGGCTCATGATCGAGCTCACCGAGCGCAAGGCATTCGCGCTGTGGCAGGAGGCCGGCCGCCTCTCCGTCATCGCCGATGACGGCGCCGTGCTCGAGCCCTACGTCTCGCGCCGCTTCCTGACGTTGCCCCTCGTGGTCGGCAAGGGCGCCGAAACGCAGGCCCGCGATTTCCTGGCGCTGCTGGCGCGCTATCCGCAAGTCAATTCGATCACCAAAGCCGCGATCTTCGTTGGCGAGCGGCGCTGGAATCTGCGGCTCAAGGATGGCCTGGACATTCGCCTGCCGGAGCAGGACGTCGGCAACGCGCTTGTGATGCTCTCGAAGCTCGACCGGGAAGACAGGCTGTTCTCCCGCGACATCGTCGCCGTCGACATGCGCCTGCCCGATCGGCTGGTGGTGCAGCTGTCCGAGGACGCCGCCAAGGCGCGCGAGGAGCTGTTCAAGGACAAGAAGAAAAAGAAGGCCGGGGATTCCGCATGACCGGTCTCGATCGCACCCAGACGCCGAAGACGCGCCCGATGCCGCACAAGCGCGGCGGCCTCGTCGCATGTCTCGACATCGGCACCAGCAAGATTGCCTGCATGATCGCACGGCTGAAGCCGTCGCCGCCGAGCGATGCGCTGCGCGGCCGCACCCACGCGGTGGAATTGATCGGCTACAGCCAGATCCAGTCGCGCGGCATGAAGGCCGGCGCGGTGATCGATCTCAATGAATGCGAGCAGGCAGTGCGCCAGGCCGTCGGGCTCGCGGAGAAGATGGCCAAGGTGCGGGTCGACTCGGTGCTGCTCTCGGTCTCGGGCGGCCGGCTCTCCGGCCAGCTGGTCGAAGCCGCCGCCGACATCCGTGGCGGCGCGGTGACCCCGGCCGACGTCAGCCGCGTCACCTCAACCGGCATGCGCCACGCCACCGGCGAAGGCCGCACGGTGCTGCATGCGCTGCCGGTCGGCTACACGCTCGACGGCGTCAAGGGCATCCGCGATCCCCGCGGCATGGTCGCGCATCAGTTCGGCGTCGACATGAACGTGGTCACCTGCGACGCCACGGTGGCGCGCAACCTGATGCTGGCGGTGGAGCGCTGCCACATCAATGTCGAAGCCATGGCGGCGAGTCCCTATGTGGCCGGCCTGTCGGTGCTGACCGACGACGAGGCCGATCTCGGTGCTGCGGTCGTCGAGATGGGCGCGGGCACCACCACGATTGCCGTTTATTCAGGCGGGCGCTTCGTGCACGCGGCCGGCTTTGCGGTCGGCGGGCAACACATCACGATGGATCTCGCGCGCGGACTCTCGGCGACCATTGCCGATGCCGAGCGAATCAAGACGTTATATGGGACCGTCATCACCGGCGGATCGGACTCGCGTGAGCTGATGTCTGTGCCGACAGCCGGTGACGAGCAGGATCTGCCGCAGATCGTCTCCCGCGCCACCATCGCCAACATCGTCAAGCACCGTGCCGAGGAAGTCTTCGAAATGGTTCGGGACAAGCTGAAGGATTCGCCCTTCGCCGCGGAGCCCAAGGGCCGCGTCGTGCTCTCGGGCGGCGCCTCCCAGTTGACCGGCCTCGTCGAGCTCGGCACCCAGATTCTCGGCCGGCCCGTCCGGGTCGGCCGTCCGCTCGGTTTCGGCCGGCTGCCCAACGAGGCGAAGAACGCTGCGTTCGCGGTGCCGGCCGGGCTCCTCGTCTACCCGCAATATGTTCACCTCGAACATGTCGAACCGCGGCATACGCGGCAGCAGGCCAAGACAGCGACCGGCGGATATTTCGGAAAGGTCGGACGATGGCTACGCGAGGGCTTCTAATGACTGCTTTCCGCAATCTTCGTTTTTCACCAACTCCCGCGGCCGCCGGCCGGGGCGAACCCACGCGCGCGTGATCGAGAGGCAGCAACCATGACCATCAGCATCAATGTTCCTGATATTCACGAACTGAAGCCCCGGATCACCGTGTTCGGCGTCGGCGGCGCCGGCGGCAACGCCGTCAACAACATGATCACGGCGGGCCTCCAGGGTGTCGACTTCGTGGTCGCCAACACCGACGCACAGGCGCTGACGATGTCGAAGGCGCAGCGCATCGTGCAGATGGGCACGGCGGTCACGCAAGGCCTCGGCGCCGGCTCGCAGCCGAACGTCGGCGCCGCGGCGGCGGAGGAGGTGATCGACGAGCTGCGCGATCATCTCTCGGGCGCCAACATGGTGTTCGTCACCGCCGGCATGGGTGGCGGCACTGGCACGGGTGCTGCGCCCGTGATCGCCAAGACCGCGCGCGACATGGGCATCCTCACCGTCGGCGTCGTCACCAAGCCTTTCCATTTCGAAGGCGGCCGCCGCATGCGCACGGCTGAAGCCGGCATCGCCGAGCTGCACAAGGTCGTGGATACGCTCCTGATCATCCCGAACCAGAACCTGTTCAGGGTCGCCAACGAGAAGACCACCTTCGCCGATGCCTTCGCAATGGCCGACCAGGTGCTCTATTCGGGCGTTGCCTGCATCACCGACCTGATGGTCAAGGAAGGCCTGATCAACCTCGACTTCGCCGACGTGAGGGCGGTGATGAGGGAGATGGGCAAGGCGATGATGGGCACCGGCGAAGCCTCCGGCGACAAGCGCGCGCTGACTGCCGCGGAAGCCGCGATCGCCAACCCGCTGATCGACGACAGCTCGATGAAGGGCGCCAAGGGCCTCCTCATCTCCATCACCGGCGGCAAGGATCTCACTCTGTTCGAGGTCGACGAGGCCGCGACCCGCATCCGCGAGGAAGTCGACCAGGACGCCAACATCATCGTGGGTGCGACCTTCGACGAAGCGCTCGACGGCCTGATCCGCGTCTCGGTGGTCGCCACCGGCATCGAGCAGGCCGCGATCGCCCGCAACAGCCAGGCGACCTCCGCTCCGGTCGCGAACCCGGCACCGCAGGTGCAGCAGGCTGCCGCACCGGCCGCCGCTGCCGAGAGCCGTCTCGCCGACCTGACCGCCCGGCTCCGGGCCGACAACCAGCGTCTGGCCGAGCGCGCCCAGAAGCTGGAAGCGCAGCCCCCGGCTGCCGCGCCGGCTCCGGCCCCTGGCCCGGCCCGTCCGAACGTCGAGCGCGCTGCGCTCGCCGCCATCGCCGCTGCCGTTGCCGAGGTCCCGCAGAACCCTGCGCCGCAAACCTATGGCGATGTCACCGTGCGGCCGATCGCGCAGAAGCCGACCCTTTTCCCCGAGCCTGAGATGGCCCCGGTTGCGATGCAGGAGCCGATGACGCCCGAGAACTTCATCCCCCCGCAGGCCGAGCGTCCGCCGGTCCGTACGCCGCGGATGCCGCGCATCGAGGAGCTGCCGATGCCGGCCCAAGCCGAGATTCGTCAGGCCCG
Source organism: Bradyrhizobium sp. in8p8 (assembly GCF_000426845.1). Lineage (GTDB taxonomy): Bacteria > Pseudomonadota > Alphaproteobacteria > Rhizobiales > Xanthobacteraceae > Bradyrhizobium > Bradyrhizobium japonicum_C. The sequence continues at coordinate 252,310 of NZ_AUGD01000005.1, forward strand.
CGGCGAAGTCGAAGATGAGACTCCCCAGAAGAGCCGCCTGTCGCTGCTGCAGCGCCTCGCCAATGTCGGCCTCGGCCGCCGCGACGAGGAAAGCGAGCCGCCGGTGGCTGCGCGCACCGCTGGTCCTGCCATGCCGCCGCTGCCCGAACGCCGGCCGCAGAAGACCGTGGCGCAGCAGATCGCATCCAACGAGCCGGTGTCCGAGTACGCTCGCCGTCCCGCGCCGCAGGGTCTCGATATGCACGGCCGCCCCGCACCTGTTGCGCCGGCACCACAGGGTGACGACCATCTTGATATCCCGGCCTTCCTGCGGCGGCAGGCGACCTGAGGATTGTTACAATAAGGCAGACGAAAAAAGGTCCCGGCAGCAAGCTTGCCGGGACCTTTCCTTTTGCACCGGGGTCATTCGGGTTCTGCAACCAAGCAACTGATTTTAAATCATTAATTATGCATTCGGTGGTTCAATAAAGCTGCCGGCAGCGGCCCAAAACCTCGGCGCAATTTGGTTAAGCCTTGGCGCGAATACGGCAGGTTTGGGGTAACAATCGGTAAAAAAGCGTGAGTTGGCGCTGTTTGGGGCAGTGACTATGGTTTGGCGTGACTTGGGGATACGGATTCGCGGGGCGTCGGCAGTGGCCGGCCAGGTGGGTCTCGTATAAGTCGCGATAGTCGTAGTGGGGCGGTTCCTGATGAAATTCAACCGGCAAACAACGCTTCGTGCGCAAGCCTCGGTGGCAGGCGTGGGCGTTCATTCCGGTCTCCCAGTCACTCTCACGCTTGGGCCCGCGCCTGTCGATGCGGGTTTCATTTTTGTCCGGACCGGACTTGAGGGAAGTGACCGCGAAGTCCAAGCGACGGCGGAGCAGGTGATTGCGACCGACTTCGCGACCGTCCTCGGTGATCGCAACGGTCCGCTGGTATCCACCGCCGAGCACGTCCTTGCTGCACTGCGAGGCATGGGCGTCGACAACGCCACCATCGAGGTCGATGGGCCCGAAGTACCGATCATGGATGGCAGCGCCGCTGCCTTCATCGCGGCGATCGATCAAGCCGGCATCGTTACCCAGCCGGCGCAGCGCCGCCTCATTCAGGTCTTGAAGCCGATCTCAGTCAAGATTGGCGACTCCTTCGGCGAGATCAGGCCTCACGCCAGCGGGTTCCGCGTCGAGGTCGAGATCGACTTCAGCAATCCCGTCATCGGCCAGCAGAGCTACGCCTTCGACCTCAATCCGGAAGGTTTCCGCCGCGAAGTCGGCAGGGCCCGGACTTTCGGTCTGATGTGCGATGTCGCGCGGCTCTGGAGCGCAGGCTATGCCCTAGGCGCCTCGTTCGACAACACCGTCGTGTTCGACGACGAGCGGCTGCTTAATGCCGAGGGCCTGCGCTACGCCGATGAATGCGCCCGCCACAAGGTGCTGGACGTGATCGGCGATCTCTCGCTGGCTGGCCTGCCGCTGCTCGGCGCCTACCGCTCGGTTCGTGGCGGCCACAAGCTCAATCACGCCGTCCTGACCGCGCTGCTCGCCGACCGTACCGCCTGGCGGGTGGTCGAGGGCGAGGCTGCCCGCCGCACCGCCCGTCCCGTCGGCGAAGTCGGTCGCGGGATCGTCGGCGGCCGGATCGCTGCGGCGTTCGGACCGGATGTCTCCTAGAGAGACGGTCTCCCTGGGCGTTCGGTTGGCAGCCCCCGGGAAACTCCTGGTAACCGTGATCGGCTAGGATTGCGGCGCGTTCGCCTTAATCCGGGCGAAATGCCTGCCTATCCGGTTAGTTAGCGATCGTTTTTCGGATGGATCGGCGTGGTCGCATGGCAGGCACCACGGTCACATTTCGCGCCCATGGCCGAGTTCATGGGCTGGCGGGCACCGCATCACAGGGCGTCAAGGCAGAACTCATGTCGGCACAGCGTATGACGCGCGGATATCTCTCGGTCGGAGCCGGTCGACTGGTCCGGGCGGCCGTCCTCTTCATGCTGGCGCTGCCGCTGGCCGGCTGCGGCACCGGCTCTCTCTGGGACAAGTTCACCGCCAAGGACGACACCTTCGTCGAGGAGCCCGCCGACAAGATCTATAATGAGGGCCTGTACCTCATGAACGAGAAGAAGGACATGAAGGCGGCGAACAAGAAGTTCGAAGAGGTCGACCGCCAGCATCCTTATTCCGACTGGGCCCGCAAATCGCTGCTGATGTCCGCCTACGCGTCCTACCAGGGCGGTGACTATGACGGCTGTATCGGCGCCGCCACCCGCTACGTCACGCTGCATCCCGGCAGCCCGGACGCCGCCTATGCGCAGTACCTGATCGCTGCCTCCCACTACGACCAGATCCCGGACATCAGCCGCGACCAGGCGCGCACCGAGAAAGCGATCGCCGCCCTGGAAGAGGTGGTGCGCAAATATCCGACCTCCGAATATGCGACCTCGGCCAAGGCCAAGATCGAGGGCGCGCGCGACCAGCTCGCCGGCAAGGAAATGAATGTCGGCCGCTACTACGCCCAGAAGCGCGACTACACGGCGGCGATCAACCGCTACAAGACCGTCGTAACGCAGTATCAGACCACGCGCCATGTCGAGGAGGCGCTGTTCCGGCTGACCGAGGCCTATATGGCGATCGGCATCGTCGGCGAGGCGCAGACCGCGGCGGCCGTGCTTGGACACAATTTTCCTGACAGCCGCTGGTACAAGGACGCCTATAATCTTGTAAAATCCGGCGGTCTCGAGCCGAGCGAGAATCAGGGGTCCTGGATCAGCCGGACCTTCAAGAAGATGGGTCTCGGCTAGGAAATTTGGTTCCATGCTGGCGCGTCTGTCGATCCGTGACATCGTCCTGATCGAACGGCTCGATATCGAATTCGCCTCCGGCCTCGCGGTTCTGACCGGCGAGACCGGTGCGGGCAAGTCCATCCTGCTCGATGCCTTTGCGCTGGCGCTCGGCGGCCGCGGCGACGCCGGCCTCGTGCGCCACGGCGCGGAGCAGGGGCAGGTCACCGCCGTGTTCGATGTCCCCAAGAATCACCCCGCAGCAAAGATCCTGGCCGAGAACGGCCTCGACGATACCGGCGAGATGATCTTGCGCCGCGTGCAGCTCGCCGACGGCCGCACCCGCGCCTTCATCAACGACCAGTCGATCAGCGTGCAGACGCTGAAGGCGGTCGGCGCCGCGCTGGTCGAGATCCACGGCCAGCATGACGAGCGCGCGCTGGTCGATGCGGCCACTCACCGCCGCCTGCTCGATGCCTTCGCCGGCCTCGAGAAGGACGTTGCCGCGGTCGAATCGCTTTGGGAGGCGCGCCGCACCGCCAACACCGCTTTGGAGGAGCATCGCGCCGCCATGGAGCATGCCGCGCGCGAGGCCGATTATCTGCGCCACGCCTCCGACGAGCTGAAGCAGCTGGCGCCCAAGGACGGCGAGGAGACGGCGCTGGCCTCGCGCCGCACCACCATGATGCAGGGCGAGAAGATCGCCTCCGATCTGCGCGAGGCGCAGGAGGCGGTCGGCGGCAATCATTCGCCGGTTGCGGCGCTGTCGGCCGCGGTGCGGCGGCTGGAGCGGCGCGGGATCAACTCGCCGGCGCTGGTCGAGCCAGCGGTCAAGGCGATCGACGCTGCGATCAACGCGCTGGAGGAGGCCGACCAGCATCTCCAGGCGGCGCTCGCCGCAACCGATTTCGATCCGGCGGAGCTCGAACGCATCGAGGAGCGGCTGTTCGCCTTGCGAGCGGCCTCGCGCAAATATTCGACGCCGGTCGACGGCCTTGCCGCGCTTGCCGCCAAATACGCCGCCGATGTCGTGCTGATCGATGCCGGCGCCTCGCGTTTGAAGAAGCTGGAGCAGGCCGCGATCGAGGCAGACAGCCGCTATGCGGCCGCCGCCAAGAAGCTGTCGCTGGTGCGGCAGAAATCGGCGGAGAAACTCAACAAGGCTGTCAATGCCGAGCTCGCGCCGCTCAAGCTCGAACGCGCCAAATTCATGACCCAGGTGGAGACCGACGAGGCCGCCCCAGGGCCGCAAGGCTTCGATCGCGTCGAGTTCTGGGTGCAGACCAATCCGGGCACCAAGCCGGGGCCGCTGATGAAGGTCGCCTCCGGCGGCGAGCTGTCGCGCTTCCTGCTCGCGCTCAAGGTCGTGCTGTCCGACCGCGGCTCGGCGCCGACCCTTGTCTTCGACGAGATCGACACCGGCGTCGGCGGTGCCGTCGCCGACGCGATCGGCGGCCGCCTGGCGCGGCTTGCCGGCAAGGTACAGGTGATGGCCGTGACCCATGCCCCGCAGGTCGCCGCCCGCGCCGACCAGCACCTGCTCATCTCCAAGGACGCCCTCGACAAGGGCAAGCGCGTCGCCACCCGCGTCAACGCGCTGGCCGCCGACCACCGCCGCGAGGAGATCGCCCGCATGCTGGCCGGCGCCGAGATCACGGCTGAGGCGCGGGCGGCGGCGGAGCGGCTACTCAAGGCGGCGACGGCCTAGTTTTCACCCGTAATTCCGGGGCGATGCGAAGCATCGAACCCGGAATCTCGAGATTCCGGGCTCGGGTTTCGAAGCCGCTCCGGAATGGCTTCTTAGCTGCAGATCGATTCGTACACATCATTCCAGTTTGGATTGTCCTTCTCGATCAGCTGAATTTTCCAGGCCCGCTTCCACCTCTTGAGTTCTCTCTCGCGTGAGATTGCTGAGATCGGATCATCGTAGACCTCGAACCAAACGAGCTGCGTGATGTTGTATTTTGCTGTGAAGCCCGGCACGGCCTTGATTCGATGCTCGTAAACGCGGCGTACAAGGTCATTGGTGATGCCGACGTAGATTGCCCCGTCTCGCCGGCTTGCTAGAATATAGACGTAGTAAGCCATGAGCCCCTCCCTACGATCATTCCAGGGCGCACGAAGTGCGAACCCGGAATCTCGAGGTTCCGGGTCTGGTCCTTCGGACCATCCCGGAACGACGCGCTAGAACCTTTAGTATGATGGCCAGAGCAGCAAAATCCAAAGCAGCACCGCCGCGCGATGTCGCCGATCTCACCAAGGCGCAGGCCAAGGTCGAGCACATGCGGCTCGCGCTCGAGATCGAGGGGCACAACGAGCGCTACTATCAAGAGGACGCGCCCACCGTCACCGACGCCGAGTACGACGCGCTGCGGCAGCGCTTCAATGCGATCGAGAAGCGCTTTCCCGAATTCGTCACCGCGGACTCCCCCTCGCAGAAGGTCGGCGCGGCGCCATCAGGCCGCTTCAGGAAAGTCCGGCATGCCGTGCCCATGCTGTCGCTCGACAACGCCTTTGCGGAAGAGGACGTGCGCGACTTCGTCGGCCGCATCGTTCGCTTCCTGAAGCTCGATGACGACAAGATCAACTTCTCGGCCGAACCGAAGATCGATGGCCTGTCGATGTCGCTGCGCTACGAGGGCGGCGAGCTCGTTACCGCCGCGACGCGCGGCGACGGCGCGGTCGGCGAGGACGTCACCGCCAACATCCGCACGCTCGAAGACGTGCCGCAGAAGCTGAAGGGCAGCAACGTCCCCGACATCTGCGAGGTGCGGGGCGAGGTCTACATGACCAAGAAGGCCTTCCTCGCGCTCAACGAGCGGCAGAAGGCGGAGGGCGGCACCATCTTCGCCAACCCGCGCAACTCGGCCGCAGGCTCCTTGCGGCAAAAGGATCCGACCATCACCGCCTCGCGCCCGCTCGGCTTTTTCGCCTATGCGTGGGGCGAAATGAGTGCGATGCCGGAAGATACGCAGAGCGGCATGATCCACTGGTTCGAGCGCTGCGGCTTCAGGACCAATCCGCTGACCAAGCTGTGCCATTCCGTCGAGGAGCTGCTGGCCTTTCATCATGCGATCGAGGAGCAGCGCGCCCGGCTCGACTACGACATCGACGGTGTCGTCTACAAGGTCGATCGCATCGACTGGCAGGAGCGGCTCGGCTTCGTCTCGCGCACGCCGCGTTGGGGCATCGCGCACAAATTCCCCGCCGAGCGCGCCATGACGGTGCTGCGCGACATCGAGATCCAGGTCGGCCGCACCGGCTCGTTCACGCCGGTCGGCAAGCTCGAGCCGGTCGGCGTCGGCGGCGTCATCGTGCAGAACGTCACGCTGCACAACGAGGACTACATCAAGGGCATCGGCAACAAGGGCGAGGTGTTGCGCGAAGGCCGCGACATCCGGATCGGCGACACCGTGGTGATCCAGCGCGCCGGCGACGTCATCCCGCAGGTGGTCGACGTCGTCCTCGACAAGCGGCCGAAGACCGCCAAGGAATTCCACTTCCCGAAGAAGTGCCCGTGTCCCCTCCACACCGACGTCGTGCGTGAGGAGACGGCAACGGGCGAGGAGGGCTCGCGCGCCCGCTGCACCGGCGAGTTCGCCTGTCCCTATCAGAAGATCGAGCACCTCAAGCTGTTCGTCTCGCGGCGAGCCTTCGACATCGACGGCCTGGGTGAAAAGCAGCTCCAATATTTCTTCGATGAAGGCTGGGTGAAGGAGCCCGCCGACATCTTCACCCTGGAGAAGCGCAACGCCAAGCTCAAGCTCGAGGAGGTCGAAGGCTACGGCGCAACCTCGGTGCGCAACCTGTTCGGCGCGATCGAGAGCCGGCGCAGGATCGCGCTGGAGCGCTTCATCTACGCGCTCGGCATGCGCCATGTCGGCGAGACCACGGCGCTGGCCCTGGCACGCGGCTACGGCTCGTGGGATGCCTTCCACGATGCCTGCCTCAAGGTCGCCAAGGGCGACGAGGAGGCGATCGCGGAGATGGACGCGCTCGACCAGATCGGCGACACCGTGATCAAGAGCATCGCCGATTATTTCGGCGAGAGCCACAACCGCGGCATCGTCGAGCGGCTGACCAGGGAGGTCGAGATCGTCGACGCCGAGAAGCCGAAGAGCAATTCGGCGGTCGCCGGCAAGACCGTGGTGTTCACGGGATCGCTGGAGAAGATGACGCGGGACGAAGCCAAGGCCACGGCAGAACGTCTGGGGGCAAAGGTGTCGGGCTCGGTCTCGAAGAAGACGGATCTCGTCGTCGCCGGCCCCGGAGCGGGCTCCAAGCTGGCGGACGCCAACAAGCACGGCGTCAAGGTGCTGACCGAAGACGAGTGGCTGAAGCTGATCGGGGAGTGACGGTCGGCGCCCTGAAACGCTTCAGACGATCTTGGTGCGTCGCGCTGGCGGTTGCCTGGCCTTTTCGGCGAGCGCAATGGACTGCTCGAGATCGTACAACCGCAATTGGTCGGCGAGATTGAAGCGCGCCGAAATACAGTCGCCTCTGTCGTTCAGTTTCGCCGCCTCCCAGGGACAGCCCGTCATGCACAGCGGCGCGACGTGACAGCTCCGGCATGCGGGCTTGGCCGACGGTTCATACCCTGCCCATTGCTGCTTGACATCGCCGGGGTGCGGCTCCGTCGCCGGACTATAGCGGCCGGGCGCCTGATGCACGTCCCGGTGGGCCTCATTCCAGCAGTTGAAGATGCCGCCGCCCGGGCCAAGCACGAAACTGTTGCTGCTGTCCGCCGAGCAGAGCGCCCCGCGTTTGGGTTGCGGCAACGAAGACCCGATTGCGAATCCCTTGCGGAACTTGAGAAACTTGAATCGCGTCTCGATGGCCGCGAACTCCTCCTTGGTAAGGAGATCCGTCGCGCCGACCTCGTCAGTGTAGCGCCAGACATGGCCGAGATAGACGCCGACGTTGCGCAATCCACGCTCGATGAGCGCATCCAGCAGATCTTCCAGTCCGTCGATATTGCGAGGGTCGACATTCACGCGCACCAGGATCGGGATATGCCGGGCCGCGGCAACCAGATTCTCCAGGATTCGATCGAACGTGCCGTTGCCGGCAAGGGTCGGTCGACGAGCATCGTGGTGCTTCCTTGCGCCATCGAGCGTGACCTGCGCATCGCCGAATCCCGGGATGCTTGCCAGGAAGGCAGCGCGCGGCTCCGTCAGGAGGTAGCCATTCGTGATGATGCTGTGCCCGAACGTGCAGTCGCGCTCCACCGCGAGCGCGTGAAGTCGGGGCGCCAGTTTTTCGATCACGTCGAACGCACCAAGCGGCTCGCCACCGAACCAGGTGACGCTGAGCGACGTCCCGGCCTCCAGCCGGGCTTCCACGAACGTCAGCAGATCGTCGATTCGTTCGTCGTCCATGCGGGTGTTCGAATGGCTCTGGAAGCAATAGCTGCATCCGAAGTTGCATGTGATGGTCGGCGCGATGGTGAGGCCAAGGCCGCGCGAGGCGGCCTTGCCGCGATGGTAGCGGTTGCTGATCTCGGCCTGTTCGTCGCATTCGTCCGGAATGACGAAGCCGTTCTCGATCAAGGTCTTCTGAAATGGCCTGACGGGGTCGGGTGGGCACCCCGTGGCGTCGATCGACCGAAGCAGAGTGGCGTAGTCGTCGAGCCGTTCGTCATCCAGCGACAGGAATGCACCAGTCAGCGCGTTGAACGCGAGATGCTTGCCCGGAACGAAAGATGAGGTCAGACAATTGTAGGCCGAGATCTTCATCGCTGTGCCGCCCCGGCAGGAATCGTCAGGTCGCGCGATCGGGTGCTGAGAGCGAACGGGACGACAGTTGCGACCAGGATCCGTCCGGCAGGCTGGACATTGCTTCGACCAAGGCGCCGTGCGTCGATGCCCGCGATTCCCAATGGTGGTAGTTGTTGCAGGAGACTTTTTCGCAACTCACACTTTGACACGTATGGTTGGCGCAGACTTTCGTCGAGCATGATTCAGTCGGACAGGCGCTGGACTTGGTGGGGCACGTGACGCCGCTGCAGCTTCCCGGCTTGAAGCCGGAGCAATCGTGCGGGTCGCAGCCGCCGCTGGCGTACAGGACGTTACCGATCCGGGCTTCTTCGTTGACGGCGGGGACGGAGATATCGAGACCGATTTGCTTCATCGCCTCGAGCATGTTGGCTACGTCTTGAGGATCGATTGCGCTTTTGCTGTCGTAGCCGGCGCGGCGTTCGGTCATGACGTCCTCCCTGCGTGAACCCCCGTCAGGCTCGGCGAAGGTCGGCCAGCTTGCATTGATCCTCGTCAACCGCGGCGAGCGTCGACCGACGATCATGCGTAATGGTTGCGGTAGCGGGATGTTGGATCGAAGCTGCCGGAGCCGGCGTCCCCCTCACATCATGCCGCGCTCTTCCTCCTCCGCCTGCTCGATCAGCTTCTCGCTCACCACCATGTCGCGGCGGGGAACGACGAAGATCATCACGCAGGCGCAGAGCAGCGAGATCGCCAGAACTGCCGAGGTGAGCGGCAGCGTCGTTGCGGAGTGGCCGCCGAGATAGGCGCCGAATTGCGACATCAGCGCGCCGATGCCCTGCTGCAGGAATCCCATCGCACCCGAGGCGGTGCCGGCCGCTTCCGGGCGGATGCTGATCGCGCCGGCCGCGGAGTTCGCCATCACGAAGGCATTTCCGACCATCACGATCATCTGCGTGCCGAACAGCCAGGCGGGCGCTTCGTTCCAGCCGATGAAGCTCCAGAGCAGATTCAAGAGGCTGCCACAGAGTTGGAGCCCAAGCCCCAGCCAGATCAGCCTCTCCAGCGAATGCCGCGGCGCAAAGCGCACGCAGAGCAGATTGCCGACGAGATAGGCAAATCCGGTGGTCGCGAACCAGGCGCCATATTCGGCGCTGCTCCGGTCCATCTGAGTCACGACGATATAGGGGCCGCCGCCGGCGAAGGTAAAGATGATCTGAGACGCCAGCACCTGGCACATCACATAGCCGACGAAGGCGCGGCTCTTGATCAGGACGCCGACGTCGCCACGGAAGCCGCTGCCGGCAGCGCGGCTGCGGCGGGTCTCGGGCAGCGCCACCGCGATCCCGACGGCGACGACGATCGCGGCGATGGTGATGGCGTAGAAGATCGCGCGCCAGCCGAAGGCGGTCTCGATCAGGCCGCCGGTGAGCGGCGAGACCATCTGCCCGATCATCAGCGCTGCGACCACGAGGCTGATCATCGAGGCGACGCGATCCCGCTCGTAGATGTCGCGGATGATGGCGCGGCTCACCACCATGCCGGCGGCGCCGCCCAGCGCCTGGAAGAAGCGTGCGGCGATCAATTGAGGCAGGTCTTGCGCGAAGATGCACGCGACGCTGGCCGCCACCATCAGCGCCAGGCCTCCGAGCAGCACCGGCCGCCGGCCGAACCGGTCGGACAGCGGCCCCATGATCAACTGCGACAGCGCGATGCCGACCATGTAGAGCGACACAGTCATCTGCGCGATCGAGATGTCGCTGCCGAAATTCGTCGCCAACACCGGTAGCGCCGGAACCAGCATGTAGAGCGAGATCGGCGCGATCCCGGTCATGACGACCAGCAGCAACAGCACCACGCGCGACGTCGCCATACTCCTGTCGGGCGCCGCTTCCGGCGGCTTGCGGGTCATGCCGTGCATGACCGGACACTAGCCGCATCGCCAAGGCTGCGAACATCGACGTTTCGGAATGCGGCTATGCGCGAGGCTACGTCAGCTCCGCCGTTGCCTGATCGAGCCAGGCCTTCGTCGCCTCGTCCAGCGCCGGCCGCACCTCGGCCCGGACGCGTGCGTGGTAGCCATTGAGCCAGTCGAGCTCATCGCGGCTCAGCATTGCCACATCGATCAGACGGCGATCGATCGGCGCCAGGGTCAGCGTCTCGAACGCGTTCATCGGCTTCTCGGCGCCCTCGATGTCGGCGGCAACCACCAGCTCGAGATTCTCGATGCGAATGCCGAAGCCGTCGGTCTTGTAATACCCGGGCTCGTTGGAGAGGATCATGCCGCGTTTCAGCGGCGTGGTGCCCAGTTTCGAGATCCGCGCCGGTCCTTCATGCACCGAGAGATAGCTGCCGACGCCGTGGCCGGTGCCGTGCTCGAAATCGAGGCCGACAGCCCAGAGATATTGCCGCGCCAGCGTGTCGAGCTGCGCGCCCGTGGTGCCGTCGGGGAAGACCGCGCGCGCAATCGCGATATGGCCGCGCAGCACGCGGGTGAAGCGGTCGCGCATCTCGTCCGTGGGCTCGCCGACCGCCATGGTGCGCGTGACGTCGGTCGTGCCGTCTTCGTATTGCGCGCCGGAATCGATCAGCAGCAGGTCGCCGGACGCGATCCGCCGGTTGCTCTTGCGGGTGACGCGGTAGTGCACGATCGCGCCGTTCGGGCCGGTGCCGGAGATGGTCGGAAACGATACGTCCTTGAGCGCGCCGGTATCGCGGCGGAACGTTTCCAGTGCCTCGACGGCGTCGATCTCCGTGAGCTTGCCGCTTGGGGCCTCGCGATCAATCCATGCGAGGAAGCGCGCCAGCGCCACGGCGTCGCGCACGTGAGCCGTCTTGGTTCCCTTGATCTCGGTCGCGTTCTTGACAGCCTTGAGAAGAGCAACCGGATCGCTGCCGCGCAGCGGCTTGCCGCCGGCGCCCGCGATCAACCGGCTCAGCGCGTCGGCCGCGGTGGCGTTGTCGAGCGCGATCGATCCACCGCCCTTGGCCAGCGCCATCAGCGTCGGCGCCATCGCGTCCGGCTCGCGCACGTCGGCGGATTGCTCGAGATGGTCGCGCGTCAGGTTGGAGAGCTTGCGGTGGTCGATGAAGATGGTGGGACGGCCGTCCTTCGGCACCAGTGCGTAGGACAGCGGCAGCGGCGTATGGGCGACGTCGGCGCCGCGGATGTTGAACGTCCAGGCCACCGCGTGGCTGTCCGACAGCACCAGCGCATCGGCGCCGAGCCTGGCGATCTCGCCCCTGATCTGCGTCAGCTTCTCCGCTTCGGTGACGCCGGCATGTTCAATCCCGTGTATGGCGACGGGGGCGAGAGGCGGCTGCGGCCGGTCCGGCCAGATCGCGTCGATGGGATTGCTGTCGACGGCGACCAGCTCGGCGCCGGCCTTGGCGCACGCAGCGGCCAGGCGCTCGGCTGCCGCAAAAGTGTGCAGCCACGGATCAAATCCAAGGCGGTCACCGGCCTTCATACGCGCCGCGACCCAACTTTCCGGCGGCTGGTCGATCAGAGATTCGACAGTCCAGGCCGTTGCATCGACCTGCTTGGCGGCCTGAAGCGTGTAGCGGCCGTCGACGAACACTACAGCTTCCTGCGGCAGCACCACCGCTAGCCCGGCCGAGCCTGTAAAGCCGGTCAGCCAGGCGAGCCGCTCTTCAGACGGCGGCACGTATTCGTTCTGCTGCTGATCTGCACGCGGAACGACGAAGCCGGTCAGCTTGCGCCGGGCGAGCTCTTCGCGTAGCGCGGCGAGCCGGGCCGTCAATGCGACGCCCGCCTCCGGCTCCTCGAATGTCTGGAAGTGTGCTTCGAACATGTGGACACTCTAGGATCATGGGGATCGATCCGCAATCTCGTCGCATTTGCGTCGCATCTGGCATGGACTGTGCTTGAAGTAGTTCCATTCGAAGAGTGGAGTAAAGGATGCGGCAGTTGCGCTTCGTCCGAATAACAGGGACATTTGAGCAAGTGGTTCATCTCAACGGCGAGGGGACACACGATGCCAGCGTTTTCGTTTGAGAAGATTTCACCGCCGTTGCGCGGCGCCCCGGCTGCGGCGGCACCGCGGAAGCCACGCGGCCTCATCAGCCAGATGATCGACCGTGTCGCCGAGCGCCGCGCAAGGCGCGCCTTGCAGGACGAGCGTGCAAAGCGCCGCGACGAGACGCCGGAGCAAGGCGGCGGCTGAGACTTCGTCGGGAGGTTCGCCGAAGGTGTGACCCGGCAACGTCCACCCGTATGAAAAGCAAGGTGGTGGTTACGCGGGGCGATTGCGCTTCGCGCAATCGCAGGGCTGATCCACCTAAGACACCTTCCTCAGCAACAGGCTGCTCCACTCCTCAATCCGCAGATGCCTCAACGGGACGAGGCCGCGCGCGCGGTAGGCTGCGATCACGGCGGGAGCCTGGTGCGTCAGCAGGCCGGAGAGGATGACGCGGGCGCCGGGCGAGAGGTGCCGCACCATCGGGCTCGCCAATTGCCGCAGCGGATTGGCAAGGATGTTGGCGAGCACCAGGTCGAACGGACCGGCCCGCGCAAAATCCGGCGCCGCAAACCCGGTGGCGCGGATCACCCGCACAAGGCTGCCAACTTCGTTCAGCGCCGCGTTCTCGGCCGCGACCCGTACCGAGGGGGGATCGATGTCGGAGGCCAGCACGGCACGATGCAGCGCCTTGGCCGCGGCGATCGCCAGCACGCCGGTTCCGGTGCCAAGGTCCAGCACGTTCCGCGGCCTGGAACTCTTCAGGACATGGTCAAGCAGAAGTAAACAGCCGCGCGTCGTGCCGTGGTGGCCGGTGCCGAAGGCGAGGGCCGCTTCGATCTCGATGGCAAGCTTGTTCGGCGCCACGCGATCGCGGTCATGGCTCCCGTGCACGACGAAGCGCCCGGCCGGGACCGGGACGAGATCTTCCAGGCTGGCCTTGACCCAGTCCCTGGCCTCGATCGTGTCGAAGGCGAGCGTCGCGGCGATTGCATTTCCTGCTGAATTTTCAACGAGTTCGCGCAGCCGCGCCTGATCCGGCGGCTCGGCGAAATGGAGCGTGACGTCCCATTGTCCGTCCGGCCGTTCGAAGGCGGCAACCGCCGCATCGCCGTCGAAAAACACCTCGGTGAGCACGTCGACGACGCGCTTCGCGTCGGCCTCGCTGCCGATCGAAAAGCTGGCGCGATGGGTAGGAGAAGACTGCATTCAGGGTTCCGTTGAGCTCAATTTTTGGAACTTTTTGTACCGATTTTCCCGACAAGTTGCGGTTCCCGGGTTAACTCGACTGAAGGTCGCTGCCCGTACATTCTCGGGTGTTGAATCCAGCTAGCACAGCCTGGAATTGAAACGGAGGCGAGTCTTGAAGCGCATGGTTCAAAAGTTCTGGTCGGACGAGTCCGGTGCAACCGCGATCGAATACGGCCTGATTGCCGCAGGTATCGCTCTGGCGATCATCACCGTGGTGAACAGCCTGGGCACCACCATGAACGAGAAGTTCACTTCGATTAGCACCTCCTTGAAGTAATTTCCGCCTGCGTTTCCCAGCGGGGGCAGTTTTTCTTCTGAGGCTATTCCTGATCAACCGCCCGCCAGGGGAAATCCCCTGGCGGGCGAGTTCTTTCCCGGCGGGTTTCTGCCGATTCCCACAGCTTGTCCGCCCCGTTGCCGGCATTCTGTCCACCGGCTTTTCCCGCAATTTTCCACTGGCCTTCCCCAGGATCGGCGCTGACCGGATTGCCGGGCGCCCTCTGCCCGACCACAGGCCTTTCAACAGCCAGTCCACAAGCAATCCACAGGCCTATCCACGGCGCCCGAACAGCGACCGGTGATCTCGCAGGATCGCCCGCGCCGCGTTATGGCCGGGCGCGCCGGTGACGCCGCCGCCGGGATGGGCGCCGGAGCCGCAATGGTAGAGGCCCTTCAACGGCCCGCGATAGTCGGCGTGGCCCAGCATCGGTCGCGCCGAGAACAGCTGGTTCAACGTCAGCGCGCCGTGGAAGATGTCGCCTCCGAGCAGGCCAAACTGCCGTTCGAGATCGAGCGGGGACAGGATCTGGCGACCCAGCACGCTCGCCGCAAAACCCGGCGCGTATTTGTCCACCGTCGCGATCATGAGGTCGGCGACCTCTTCGCGACGGTCGTCCCAGGACGTTCCATCCGGCAGCTGCGGCGCGACGTGCTGGCAGAACAGGCTCGCGACGTGCTTGCCTTCGGGCGCCAGCGTATCGTCGAGCGTGGACGGGATCAGCATCTCGACCACGGGCTCACGGCTCCAGCCTTGCGCCCGGGCATCGAGCCAGGCGCGGTCCATGTAGCCTAGGCTCGGCGCCAGGATGATGCCGGAAGAGAGATGATCGCCTTCGCCCGGCAGCGCCGTGAAGGAAGGCAGGCGGTCCAGCGCCACGTTCATGCGGAAGGTGCCGGAGCCGTTCTTCCAGTGCCGGATGCGAGCAAGGAAGTCCGCAGGCAGCGCGTTGGCCGCGACCAGGTGCGTGTAGAGCAGCTTTGGATTGACGTTGGCGGCGACATATTTGGCGCGGATGGCGGAGCCGTTCTCCAGCACGACGCCGACGGCGCGGTCGCGCTCGACGATGACCTCGCGGACGCCGGCATCGGTGTCGATCACAGCGCCGCACTCGCGTGCCGCGCGCGCCATCGCCTGGGCGATCGCGCCCATGCCGCCGATGGCGTGGCCCCAGACGCCCTTCTTGCCGTTCACCTCGCCGAAGGCGTGATGCAGCATGACGTAGGCCGAACCGGCGGCATAGGGGCTGGCATAGTTGCCGACGATGGCATCGAAGCCGAACAGCGCCTTCACGAGATCATGTTCGAAACGCTCGTCCAGCATTTCGCCGGCCGAACGGGTGAAGAGATCCAGCAGGCTCCGGCTCTGTTCCAGCGTCAGGCCGCGCAGGATATTGGCCGTCTTCAACGCGTTCACGGACTCGCGGATCGCACTCGTGCCGAAACCCTCGGGCAGGTTCGGCGGCGCGCGCAGCACGAACTGCCTGAGCACGTCGGCGATGCCTTCCAGCTCGCGCGAGAAGCCGTCGAGGGCCTCTGCATCATGTGCGCTGAGCCGCGCGACCGAAGCCTTCGTCCGCCCCTCGCCGGTGATGAGATAGCTGCCGTCGGGCGCCGGAAGGAAATTCTGGGCGCGCCGCTCGACGATGCGCAGGCCGTGCTCGGCAAGCCTGAGGTCGCGGATCACCTGCGGATTGAGCAGGCTCACGGTGTAGGCCGCAACCGAATTGCGGTATCCCGGATGAAACTCCTCCGTGACGGCGGCGCCGCCGACCACTTTGCGGCGCTCGACCACGCGCACCCGCAGGCCCGCCTTGGCGAGATAGGCCGCGCAGGTGAGGCCGTTATGGCCCGCGCCGATGATGACGACGTCGGTTTCTGTCATGAAGGATGCAAGAGCCAGTGGACTGTCGTTCCGGAGTTCGCGAAGCGAGAACCCGGAATCTCGGGGTTCCGGGTTCGATGCTACGCATCGCCGGAACGACCCTCTAATATCAAGCATCTCCGGCTGCAACATCGCGCCACACTTTATTGCCCGTTGCGGTACGGTGTGCTCCATTGCGCGCGGTCCGGCGCCCGCCGGGGTTCGAGCCGGAGCTTCCATGGATTCCATCGTGCAACCCGCCGCCACGGAGCTGCCGTCCTCGTCGCGCAACCGGCTGTTGCTGGCGGTCTACACGGCCGCGATCTTCGTCAGCGCGCTGCTGCTGTTTTCGGTGCAGCCGCTGTTCACGAAGATGGTGCTGCCGCGGCTCGGCGGCTCGCCGGCGGTGTGGTCGGTGGCGATGGTGTTCTTTCAGTCGCTGCTGCTCGCGGGCTATGCCTATGCGCATCTGCTGATGCAGGTCAGAAACCGCGTCGTTCCTGTGGCGGTGCATCTGGTGCTGCTGATCGCGGCTTTCGTCATGCTGCCGCTCGGCATCGCATCCGCCTATGGCGAGCCGCCCGCTACGGGCTATGCGTTCTGGCTGCTCGGCCTGTTCGTGGTCTCGATCGGGTTGCCGTTCTTCGCGCTCGCCGCCAACAATCCGCTGCTGCAGGCCTGGTTCGTCCGCACCGGCCACCCCGCCGCGCACGACCCCTATTTCCTCTATGCCTCCTCCAACATCGGCAGCTTCCTCGCGCTGCTGTCCTATCCCTTCCTGCTGGAGCCGATGTTCACGTTGCAGATGCAGAACCGGTTCTGGACCGCGGGTTACGGCCTCCTGATCCTGCTGATCGGTGCCTGCGGCGTGCTGCTCTTGCGTTCCCCGAAGCTGGCAGTGGCGGTGGATGTGCGGGCCGAGGACGTGGACGCGCCGGCGCCCAGCCTTTCGACGCGACTGCGCTGGATCTTCCTCGCGGCGGTACCCTCCGGCCTGCTCATCGCGGTGACCGCGCACATCTCCACCGACGTCGCCGCGGCGCCGCTGCTCTGGGTGCTGCCGCTGTCACTGTATCTGCTGACATGGGTCGTCGTGTTCCAGTCGCGGCCGTTGTTGCCGCACAAATGGATGCTGATGCTCCAGCCGGTCGCGATCGCCGGCGTGGTGCTTCTGCTGGCCTATGGCGGCGAGCAGAATCTGCTGCTGACGCTCGGCGGGCACCAACTCTGCTTCTTCGTGATCGCGATGGCCTGCCATGGCGAACTGGCACGGACCAGGCCGGCGGCCAGATATCTCACCGGCTTCTATGTCGCGCTGTCGTTTGGCGGCATGGTCGGCGGCTTGTTTGCCGGGCTCGTTGCGCCCTACACCTTCTCGTGGATCGCCGAATACCCGATCCTGATCGCGCTCGCCGCGCTGTGCCGTCCGTCCGCGAACGAACGCCTTGCGGGCATCGCCAGATGGTACTGGCTGGCGCTCGCCGTGCTCGCGGTGGCGCTCGTGGCTCCCTCCTATACGACAGGCGACCTCACGACCTGGTTCGAAGATCATCGCGTCTGGGTCGCCGGAGCCATCGGCGTTCTGGCCGCGCTGCTCGCGCTGGTCCTCAACGCCGACCGCTGGAAGATCTTCGCCACCGTCGCGCTCGCGCTGGTGTTGATCCGCGTTTATCCCGCAGACGAAGGCCGCGTCACGACGGTGCGCAGCTTCTTCGGCGTGCACAAGATCGTGGTGACGCCCGGCGGCTATTTCCATGTGCTGATGCACGGCACCACCATCCACGGTGCCGAGCGCTTCCGCAACAATGACGGCACGCCGGTCGTCGGCCGGCCCGAGCCGATCACCTATTATCACCAAGACGGCGGCATCGGTCAGGCCGTCAGCGCGATCCGCGAGCGCAAGGGCGCGCCGCTCAAGGTCGCCGCGATCGGCGTCGGCTCGGGCACGCTCGCCTGCGCGGCCGAGCCGGGAGAGAGCTGGACCTTCTTCGAGATCGACCAGTCCATGGTCGATGCGGCGCGCGACCCCAGGAATTTCCGCTACATATCGAGCTGCATGCCGGACATGAAGCCCGTGATCGGCGATGCGCGGCTCACCTTCGCCAAGGAGCCGGACGGCGCCTACGACCTCGTCATCGTCGATGCCTATTCATCCGACGCGATCCCCATTCACCTCGCGACCGAGGAGGCGATGAAGATCTACAAGGACAAGCTCGCACCGCATGGGGCGGTGGTGATGCACGTCTCCAACCGGCATCTCGATCTCGAGACCGTCGTGGTCGGCATTGCCGACGCCAATGACCTCAAGAGCTGGGTCTTCAACGAGGATTCGGGTCGCGATTCCGACTACATCTTCTCGACCGACGTCGTCATCTCCGCCCGCGAGGAGGCCGACATCGGCAAGCTCGCGTCCTCCAAGCAATGGGAACAGACCGAAGCCGACGACAGGGCTCGGGTCTGGACGGATGACTATTCCAACATCCTGGGCGCGTTGTATCGGCGTTGGAAGAACGGGGAGTAGGGGCGTTCCCGACGCAGGAGCGCGTTTCTACGGCTCCACAGGCGTCCCCGCCGGCAGCGCAATGCCCCTCGCGCCGGCGACTTGGCGCAACAGGTCCGGGCTGTCCGAGATGATCCCGTCGACGCCGAGCTCGATCATGCGCGTCATATCCTCGCGCTTGTTCACCGTCCAGACCACGACGCGCAATCCGAGTTCGTGCGCCTCTGAGATCAGCGCGGCGGTGACATCGCCGAAATGAGGCGACCAGATCGCGCCGCCCGCAGCCTTGATCGTCCGTGGGAGCGAGCCGCCGTGATCGGACGGATTGAAGTCCGCCGTCCAGTTCGTCGCCCTGTCGCGTGCCACGGTCTGGCTCGAGCCGCGCTGGATCGTCAGGTATGCGGTCGGGATGTTCGGCGCCTGCTGCTGGACGACAAGCAGGGTTCGCCAGTCGAACGACTGGATCATGACGCGCTCGGAGAATCCCTCGCTCTCGATCACGCCAAGCAGCTTCGCGACGAAATCTTGCGGACCAAGCGTTTCATCCGGACGGTTCGGATCGATCTTGGTCTCGATGTTGAAGCGCACCTTTGTGTTGCCGGACTTGCGCACCAGCGCGAACAGCTCGCGCAAGGTGGGAATGCGCGTCCCCGGCACGGCACGCTGGCTCGGGAATTGTTTAGCGTAGGCACTGTCCGGCCGAATCTGGCCGACGTCATAGGTCCTGACCTCGTCGAGCCGCAATTTCACGAAGGGCGTCCCGGGCGGAGTGATGTAGGTCCCGTCGGGCCTCCGTGAGAGATCGGGATTGAGCCCGCGCTCATGCGAGACGATGACCTCGCCATCGGCAGTCACGCCGACGTCGAGCTCCAGCGTGTCCACGCCCATCGACAATGCGTTGGCGAAGGCGGGCAGGGAATTTTCCGGCAACAGCGCCCGACCGCCGCGATGCGCCTCGATGTCGAAGGTCGCATCAGATCCCATGGCCGGTCCCGCCATCAACACCCAGAGCGCAATCAGAATGGTCGTGGCACGCGACGGCATGGTGCCTCGGCCCGCAACGGCGGTTGATGGCGGTCGCGTCAATTCTGATAGTAATAGCCGCGCGGCTGATAGTACTGCCGGGGCTGAGGTTGATAATAGTAACCTTGCTGGCCGTAGCCCTGATCGTAATAGGGTCGCGGCTGCTGCTGATAGACTTGCGCGTCATAGAGCGGCCGGCCGGCCGAGCGCGGCGCCGGATATCGCGCGCCGGTGTCGCTGCCGTCGGCCGGATAGATGTAATTGTCATCCTGCGGCATGTAGCGGCGCGCGGGCTGCGCGGGCGGCGTCAGATTCACGGGATCGCCGGTGGTTGCGTACTGCTCTTCAGCGGGTTGCGGTGCGCGGGCCATTGTCGTGGCATTGCGGCCACGCGGATTGCGCGCCATCGCCACCTGCGCCGAGCCCGTCAACGTCACCGTGGTGTTGAGCACACCCTGCTGCTGAACCAGCGCATAGAGCGCCGAGGCATTCTGGCGCGACAGCCTTACGCAGCCATGGGAGGCCGGCGAGCCGAGCCGCCCGACCGAGTCGGTGCCATGGATGGCGTGCCCGACCTTGGTGAAGAAGATCGCGTGCGGCATCGGGGCGTCGTCGAATTCCTTGGAGTAGTGATCCTCTTCCATACGAAAGGCGCGGAACGATCCGTTCGGCGTCTCGCGCGAGGGGACGCCGGTTGAGACCGGCCAGCGATAACGCGCGACGCCGTCGACCGCGACGATCATCTGCTGATTGTCCTTGTCGACGGTGATCTCGACCTTGGCCTGCGCGGTGCCCGTGCCCAAAACCAGCACTGTGGAGAAAGCGATGAAAAAGGTACGCATCTGGAAACGCATCGAGTCCTGGCCTCCGGCCTGTTCACGCTAGGCGCCGCGGCTCTCCGTCGCCGGCGTGCAATATGCCTGCAATCCGGCTTTCGTTCCAGCGACCTGGCCGCCCATCGTTAACGCGACGCCTGATGTAAGCAAGCCCGCCTTGTGGCGTGAGAGTGCGGCGGCGCTGACATTTTCGCGATCCGGGCCTGCGCTCACGACGCCGACAATTCGTCACAAAAGCCGCAACCATTCCACCGCGTCGAACGTTGATCGTGTTCACCCTGCACCGGCGCATGCCGCCAAGCACCTCACAGACCCTGGAATGAACATGAACAAAGCCCATGTCGCCGCGCTGCCGGCCGGTTCGCCCGTCCGCCTGCTGTTCGCAGCCGTCGCTCTCGTGCTCGCGCTGTTGTCGCTGCCGCAGGCGGGCCATGCCCAGGGCATCGTGCGCGGCGCCCGGGAGGGCGCCTATGAGGGTAATCGCATTGGGGGTCCCGTGGGCGGCGCAGTCGGTGGCGTCGTCGGGGCAGGCGTCGGCGGCGCAGTCGGCGCAGTCGAGGGGGTGCTCGGTATTCCCCACCGTCATTCCCGCCGCGGCTGTCGTGGATATTACGACCGACATCACCGCTTCCATTGTTATCGGTGAGTCCACCGCGCTCATTCCGGACTCTCGACTTTGTCGCATCCGAAATGTGGGCGCAGGTCAGTTTTTCAGCCGGTACCCGGTGCGGAAAATCCACCAGATCACGACGAGGCAGATCACCAGGAACGCCAGCGTCATGCCGACGCTGACGGCGATGCTGACGTCGGCGATCTCGTAGAAGCTCCAGCGGAAGCCGGAGATCAGGTAGACGACCGGGTTGAGCAGCGCGATACTGCGCCAGGCTGGCGGCAGCATGTCGATGGAATAGAAGCTGCCGCCGAGGAAGGTCAGCGGCGTCACCACCAGCATCGGGATCATCTGAAGTTTCTCGAAGCCGTCGGCCCAGATGCCGATGATGAAGCCGAACAGGCTGAACGTCACGGCGGTGAGCACCAGGAACGCGAGCATCCAGACCGGATGGTGGATGTGCAGCGGCACGAACAGCCCCGCCGTTGCCAGGATGATCAGGCCCAGAATGATCGACTTGGTCGCGGCTGCGCCGACATAGCCGATCACGATCTCGAAATAGGAGATCGGCGCCGACAGGATCTCGTAGATCGTGCCGGTGAATTTGGGGAAGTAGATGCCGAACGAGGCATTGGCGATGCTCTGCGTCAGCACCGAGAGCATGATCAGGCCCGGCACGATGAAGGTGCCGTAGCTGACGCCCTCGACCTGGCTGATGCGCGAGCCAATGGCGGCGCCGAACACCACGAAATAGAGCGAGGTCGAGACCACGGGCGAGACGATGCTTTGCAGCAGCGTGCGCCAGGTGCGCGCCATTTCGAACAGGTAGATGGCGCGGATGGCGCGATGATTCATGACGTCCTCACGAGGTCGACGAAGATGTCCTCGAGCGACGATTGCGTCGTGTCGAGGTCGTTGAAGCGGATGCCGGCGGTGCGCAGATCGCCGAGCAGGCTGGTGATACCGGTGCGCTCGCCCTGGGTGTCGTAATCGTAGACCAGCGTGGCGCCCTCATCGCAGAGCTCGAGCTCGTAATGCGCGAGGCTTTCGGGCAACGAGGTGACCTTGTTCTGCAGATGCAGCGTCAGCCGCTTCCTGCCGAGCTTCTGCATCAAGGTCGTCTTGTCCTCGACCAGCACGATCTCGCCCTTGTTGATGACGCCGATGCGGTCGGCCATCTCCTCGGCTTCCTCGATGTAGTGCGTGGTGAGGATGATGGTGACGCCGGACTGCTGAAGGCCGCGGACCACCTCCCACATGCCTTTGCGCAGCTCGACGTCGACGCCGGCCGTGGGCTCGTCCAGGAACAGGATCTGCGGCTCGTGCGACAGTGCCTTGGCGATCATCACGCGGCGCTTCATGCCGCCGGAGAGCGTGATGATCTTGTTGTCCTTCTTGTCCCACAGCGAGAGATCCTTCAGCACCTTCTCGATATGGGCGGGGTTCTTCGGCTTGCCGAACAGGCCCCGGGAGAAGCTCACCGTCGCCCACACGCTTTCGAAGGCGTCAGTGTGCAATTCCTGCGGCACGAGGCCGATCAGCGAACGTGCCTTGCGGTAGGAGGTCTGGATGTCCTCGCCGCCGACCAGAACCCGGCCTTCACTTGGATTGGCGATGCCGCAGATGATTGAGATCAGCGTGGTCTTGCCGGCACCATTGGGGCCGAGCAGCGCAAAAATCTCGCCACGCTTGATGTCGAGGTTGACGTTCTTGAGCGCCTTGAAGCCGGACCCATAGGTCTTCGACAGATTGGCGACGGAAATGATGGAAGGCATGATGGCCGCAAGGCTGAATGGCTGGGGAAGGGGGAGGGCCGGACCTGTCCGGATGGGCAGATCAGCGGAGCCCTGAAATAGGAACGCGCTTGCCGCCCCGCAATTCCCCGGAGAAAAATGGTCCGAAAACAGGCCGTTCAGTGGCATGATCCGGGCAAGTGTTGCGCGATGGTCACGGCGTGCTGCTAAGATGGTCGTTCACGCGGCTCTTTGTTGCGTCTGCGAGCGGGCCGTGGCTACGATTCCGGCCAATCGCGAAGCGTATCGTCTCCAGGGAAAACATCGATGAGTCCGAACGGCCGTCACACCGCTGGCGCCAGCCAATCGTCCACCCTTCGCATGTGGGCGATGGGCCTGCTCCTGCTGTCAGCTGTTGCCATCAGCCCGACCGCCGCCAAGGCGGCGCCGAGCCAGGCCGCGGTCGCCACCACGCACGTCTATTTGCTCCGCGGCGTGCTCAACATCTTCTCGCTCGGGCTCGACACCATCGGTGCCCGGCTCCAGGCGCGGGGCGTTCCGGTGACCGTCGCCAACTTCGTCTCCTGGTCCTCGCTCGCCGATGAAGCCGCCGCCGCCTACCGGGCCGGCCGGCTCAAGACCATCATCCTCGTCGGGCATTCCTCGGGTGCCACCGCGCTGCCGGACATGATCGCCAAGCTCAATCAGCTCGGCGTCCCCGTGAAGCTCGCGATCGGCCTCGATTCCGTCTTCAAGACCAAGCTCTCGACCGGCGCCGACCGCTACATCAACATCTATATCGGCGATGGTCCCGGCGAGCCGGTGCGGGCCGCAGCGGGTTTTCGCGGGAAGCTCGACAACGTCGATGTGCGCGGCACCGGCGTCGGCCATATCTCGATCGACAAGAACGAAGCGATCCAGCGTCGCGTCATCGCCGAGATCGATGCAGCGATCATGCGCTCGCGCGCCCCCGCGGCGCCCGTCGCCCCGGTCGCCGACCAGGGCACGCCTCGGCAGGCGCGCTCGGCAGCAGCGGCGGCTCCGGCGAGGAACTGAGCTGGCGGGCAGTTTCGCGCCGCAAAATCTGCCAATTCCGCGGTCATGAAGACACGGGGGAGGCCTTTGCCTCCCGTGGTGGGACTGCTGGACTGATGATTGATTTGAGGCGGCTCCTCGTGCTGGCAGCGGTTGGGCTGCTCGCCCTCGGCACCGGCGCGACCGGTGCCCCACAGGCCAGAACGAAGCCGGCCGCGGCCACACCTGTTGCGCCGCCGCCTCCGCCGTTCGAGCCGTTGCCGCCGCCGAAGGTCTACCTCTTCCGCGGTGCCATGGGTCCGATCTTCTCGACCGGGATGGACCGGCTCGGCGAGAAGCTGACGCAGGCCGGTTTCTCCGCCGACGTCTATGAATTCACCTTGTGCCGGTTCATCGGCAACCGCGTCATCGCCAGCTACAAGGAAAAGGCGGCGCCGATCGTCTTGATCGGCCACTCCATGGGCGGGCTGTGCTCGATCGTCATCTCCGAGATGGCGGCCAAGGAGAACGTCCCGATCAGCCTCGTCATTGCCATCGACCCCGCGCATGCGACCGGCGACGTGCCGCTCAATGTCGAGCGCTTCATCAATATCTTCCTGTCCGACAGCGTGCTCGGCGGCGGCGACGTCGTCGCCGTGCCCGGCTTTCGCGGCCATTACGCGAGCTACGACCTCAAGGAAAATGCGCGCGTCAGCCACATCAACATCGAGAAGTCGGATGACATCCATCGTCAGATCGTCGAGATGGTGACGCAGCTGCCGCGCATACCGCCGCAGACCCAGGCCGATGCCGTGCCGCTGCGCTACCTGGTCCCGGCGGACACGCTGGTCGAATTGTGGGCCTCCGGCGTCCGGGTGCCGGTGCGGCGCGGCGACACTATGGAAAGCATCGCCGCTGCCAATCGTGTGCCGCTGTGGACGCTCGCGCAGAGCAATTCACTGCCCGAGAACGCGCCGCTGACCCCGGGCCAGACCATCATCGTCCCGCGCCATCTCACGCCGCCCGAGCCGGCCGCCGCGATGGCGGCTCCTCCGGTGGCTCCGGCGACGTCGCGGAAGTAACAGCTCTTCGCGCTCCCCGCGTGCGGCCGCGCTGGCCTATGCGGAAAACGGTGCGCTATGATGCCGGCCAGCGAGGAAGCGGGACGCGATGACTGGACAGAGAGCGGCGGGCGAACTGAAAGTTGCCATTGCAGGACTGGGCTCGATCGGCACCAAGATCGCGGCTGCTCTGGATCGGGGTATCGAGGGACTGACGCTGTCCGCCGTCGCCGTGCGCGATCCCGCCAAGCATCACGCTTTCATCGGCGGCCTGCGCCGCCCGCCGCAGATCATGCCGATCGACCAGCTCGGCGGTGCCGCCGACATCGTGATCGAATGCGCGCCGAGCCGGCATCTGCGCGAGATCGTCGAGCCCGCCGTGAAGCGGGGCAAGACCGCACTTGTCGTCAGCGTCGGCGGGCTGCTCGACAATTTCGATCTGGTCGATCTCGCCCGCGCCAATGGCGGGCGCATCCTCGTGCCGACCGGCGCGCTGATCGGGCTCGATGCGGTGAACGCCGCTGCAATCGGCACCATTCATTCCGTGAAGATGGTGACGCGCAAGCCGATCGACGGCCTGAAGGGCGCGCCGTTCATCGTCGAGAACAACATCGACATCGACAAGCTGCGCGAGCCGCTGAAGCTGTTCGAGGGTACGGCGCGCGAGGCCGCGAAGGGCTTTCCGGCCAATCTCAACGTCGCGGTCGCGCTGTCGCTCGCCGGCGTCGGGCCCGATCGCACGGAGGTGCAGATCTGGGCCGACCCGACTATGACGCGCAACGTTCACCGCATCGAGGTCGAGGCGGATTCCGCCCGCTTCTCGATGTCGATCGAGAACATCCCGTCCGAGAATCCCAAGACCGGAATCATCACCGCGCTGTCCGTGATCGCGCTGCTGCGCAAGCAGCGCGCCACGCTCTGCGTCGGGACGTAAGTCTTACGGCTTACGCGCCCGTCACGCGCCAGATCACGTTGCCGACGTCGTCGGCCATCAGCAGCGACGTCTTGTCGGGGCCGATCGCGACGCCCACCGGACGTCCATAGGATTCCTTCTCGTCCGGCGACAGGAAGCCCGACAGGATGTCGCGACCGGGGCCGGACGGCTTGCCGTTTTCGAATGGGATGAACACCAGCCTGTAGCCGGACAGCTTGCTGCGATTCCACGAGCCGTGCTGGCCGATCACCATGCCGTCTCCGAAGCCGGGCAGGGTGCCGGCGGGCATCCAGCACAGGCCGAGCGAAGCGGTGTGGCCGCCGAGCGCATAGTCCGGCTGAAGCGCCTTGGCGACCATCGCCGGATCCTGCGGCACGCGGTCGTCGACGGTCCTGCCCCAATAGCAATAGGGCCAGCCGTAGAAGCCGCCGTCGCGCACCGAGGTGAGATAATCCGGCGGGGTTTCGTCGCCGAGGCCGTCGCGCTCGTTGACGACCGTCCACAGCACGCCCGTGTTCGGCTCCCAGGCGAGGCCCACGGGATTGCGCAGGCCGCTTGCGAAGATGCGATGCGTGCCGGCCGCGAGGTCGAGCTCGTAGACCGCGGCGCGGCCTTCCTCGACCTCCATGCCCATCTCGGCGATGTTGCTGAGCGAGCCGACGCCGGCATAGAGCTTCTTGCCGTCGGGGCTTGCCAGAAGACTGCGCGTCCAGTGCCCGCCCGGCTTGAACGTCGTGAGCCGCTTGCCCGGCGCGGTGATGCGATCGGCATCGGCAACGTAAGGGAAGGCCATCACGCCGTCGGTGTTGCCGACATAGAAGGTGTCACCGACCAGGGCCATGCCGAAGGGCTGGCTCAGGTTCTCCATGAAGGCGCCGCGAACTTCGGCGACGCCGTCGCCGTCGTTGTCGCGCAGCAGCGTGATGCGGTTAGCGGAAACGCCAAGCGCCGCGGCACGCCGCATGGTCGCCTGCATCGCAAAGTGAAACACCGTGCGCGGGGGACCTGCGATCTGCGTTGCTTCCGCGATCAGCACATCGCCATTGGGCAGCACTTCGATCCAGCGCGGATGGTCGAGACCGGTCGCGAACGCATTGGCCTTGAGGCCGGGTGCAACAGTCGGCTTCTGACCCTCGCGCCAGCCGCGCGCGGTCGGCATCTTCAACGTCGGAATCGCGCCTTGCGGCTTCGCCTCGGGAATCGCCGGCGTCTCGCCCCAGGCCGGCGCGGGCTCAGTGCCCGACATCTTTCGCCATTGCAGCGCGATGCCGCCGATGAGAGCGACGAACTGCGCGAAGATGCTGGAAAACGTCATGACAGGCCCCCGTGTGCGCGCGCATCCAACTGGCTGACGGGGCTGACGTCAACCTGCGCGGCCGGCCACCGGGGCCTATTCCCGGGGAATGGCAGCCGATCGAATTTGCATGGGATCGACGCCGCGTCGCCGCGATCAGCGGCCGATCTGCCGCTCCAGCCGCCGCGCCGCGCGAAAATCTTCCAGGTGGTGGATGTTGGGGGCCAGCGCGGCTTCTCTGGACAACAGATGGTAGACCCGGGCCACCGTGCGCTGCTTCTGCTTCGCCCGGCCACGCGGAAGCGCCCGCGCCTTGCGGACGGCGGCAATGGCGTGCTCGCGAAAATAATCGTAGGCGTCCGACATGGCTCGGTGCTCTGCGAATGGTACAGGTGTCGAGGGAGTAACGGGCGTGGGGAGGGGCGGTTCCCTGGCCAACAGCGTCGTCGCCGGATGAGCGAAGCGCGATCTCCGGGACGACAGGTCCCGCATGTCGTCTTGCTCGTGCGGGCTACAGGCTCGCGCTTCGGCCTACCGTGGCGACAGGAACGGAATGATCATCGGCACGCGGCGGCAATAAGCACCATAGGCATCTTCACCGAGTTCCTTCGACAGGAACACCTCTTCCATCCGGCCCTTTTGCCACATGCCGAGCGAGATCAGGATGGCGCCGAGGATAGCAGTCACCGTGCCGACGGCGATGCCGGTCGCCAGCATGCCCGCGATCAGGCCGGTGTAGATCGGATGACGCACGATGCCGTAGGGGCCGGTGTCGATGACGCGATGGTCTTCCTTGTGGGTGATGGTGTTGGACCAGAACTTGCCGAGATGCAGCCGGCCCCACCAGGTGAACGAGATGCCGGCGAGCACGATCAGCGCGGTGACATAGACAGCCGTGTTGCTGAACACCCAGAGCGGCTTCTCGTTCAGCACTTCCGCAGTCCACGGCGTGAACAGGATGCCACCGACGAGAATCGGGATGCGATAGCGGCCGGACTCCAGCGTCATCACCTGCTTCTGCGTGCGGCCCTGCCAGAACGAGGCGCCGATCCAGCTGGCGAGCCAGGCAAGCCAGATCAAGGCGAGGAGTTGCGTCGGCCAGGTCGTGGTCCAGCCACCCCAGGCGACAGACAGAAGTTTGCTGAAATCGAAGGACATGAAGGTTCTTTGCGTTGGGCGGCGACTCTAGCTCGCGCGCGAGGAGAGCGCGTGATGCTTGAGGGCGCCGGAGGGCTGCTCGCCGTTGCGGGCGAGCAGATGGGTAATGGTTTCGCGCAACACCGGCTCGATCGGACGCGGCGAATAGCCGAGCTCGGTGCGAGCCTTGCCGATCGACAGATCGCTCGCGGCAAGCGCGATGCGCACGCCCTCGGCGGTGCCGTTGGGCGGCCGGCGGGTCACGTGATCGGCGATGTATTCGAGCATGATGGCTGATAGCTCAGCGAGCTTTCCGGGCACGACGACCGGAAGCTGCCGGCGGCCGCTCATCGCCGACATCATCCGCAGGACACTCCCGAGCGTGACGCAGTCGCCGCCGAGGATGTAGCGCTGGCCGGCGCGGCCGCGCTCCATGGTCAGCAGGAGGCCCATGGCGACGTCGCGGACGTCGACGAGATTGACCAGGAAGTCGAGATGCGGCTGCACCTTCTTCTGGAGGAAGTACCAGAGCATCGCAGTCGGCGGCGTCAGATTGTGGTCGGCAGCGCCGATCGGCATGGTCGGCGTGCCGATCACAAGAGGGAAGCCCGCGGCTGCAGCCTTTGCGACATGATGCTCGGCGAGCGCCTTCGACCGCGTATAGGCGCCGGGCATTGCCTCGGCCGCCTGCAGCGCTTCCTCGGCGGGAACACCCTTGAGGTCGGAATAAGGGAACAGGATCGATTCGGTCGAGCAATGCAGGAACCGCGAGACGCCGCGCTTCATCGCCGCCGCGAGCACGATCTCGGTGCCGCGGCAATTGACCTCGTGGAAGTCCTGCTTGTTGGCGACCCACATGCCGGGCAGGGCGGCGAGGTGATAGACCCGATCGACACCGGCGAGCGCCGCATCCACCGCATCGCGGTCCAGCACCGAGGCATGGGCATATTCAACGTCCGCGTTCGCGGCGGCCGGTGGACGGACATCGAGAACCCGCACCCGCTGCCCACGGGCGCGGAGCGCTTCTACGAGATGATGTCCGATGAAGCCACTGCCACCGGTAACCAGGACGAGAGCCATGCAGAAGGTTGCTGTTTCGCTTTTGGGGTTATCGGGCGGAAAGGGAATTGGTCGGAAGAGGCGCCAGAATCGCGGCAAGGTCGCGACGGAAGCCCAAGGCAATGAATAATTTTGCCATCACGAACATCGGTCCAAGCAAAAGATGCGAGGGAAACGTGAACAACGAGGCCTCGCGGCCCTCAAAAACCTTGTGGCCGATGGTTTGCGCGGCGAGGCCGAGCACCACCAGCGCGGCGAAAATCGCCCACATCGTCGCGATGCTGACTTGGGCCGTGATCGTCGTCGCCACCGAAAACAGCACGATGGAGACGGCCAGAATGCCGAGCCCGAGCGCCACGTCGAGCAGCAGCCAATAAATCAATACCGGCAGGGCCAGGATCACTGCCAAGCTGACGTCGAAACCGAACAGCGGAAACTTGACCAGCGTCAACGGCAGCACTGCGCCGGTGAAGAGCAAGAGAATACCGATCACATGCATCGCCGTGTTCCGGGGATCGCGATGATACTCGACGTAGACGGCAAGTTGGCGCTGGAAAAAGCCACCCATTTCGGTCTCATGCAGCATGTTGGTCGGGAAGGGCGAACAGTGGCTATAGCACTGGACCGGGCGGTGCACAAACCGGTGCTTTGTCGCTTGAAGCCGCATTGGCGCGCCTGGAACACGCTACAAATCAACAGCACTTCAACAGGTTCCGTCGGCAGCGAAGCCCGCGTTCGTTCAGTGCTTCCTGGCGGGTTTTTTCGCCGCAGGCGCAGGAGCAGCCGGACGCGGCGCCTCCTCCGGCAGCTTGGCATAGGTCAGGATCTGCAACTGGCCGTTGACGGGCGAGGTCGGCTTGGCCCGGTCGAGAAGCTGCTCCTCGCCGAGGCCGATCGGATGCAGTCGCTTGGTCGAGATCTTGAACGTGTTCACCAGCACATCGCGGATTGCATCTGCGCGGCGCTGGCTCAGGATCGCATTGGCCTCGCGCGTCTTCGAATTGGATTCGACATGGCCGACGATCAGGAACGTGTAGGGCAGCAGCGAGGAATGCACCAGCGCGTCCGCGATGCGGCCGACGGTCTGGTAGGAAGCCGGCTGAATGATCGGCGTGTCCGTGTCGAACTGGATCTGCGCATTGAAGGCGGGCAGCTTGGCCAGGTCGGGCGCAATCAGCGGCCGGTTCACGGGTCCTGGATCGTTCTTGATCCTGGTCTTGGCGCGCTCCATCACCTGCTGCTTCAGCGTCGGCAGATCGAGCTCGGCCGCTTCTTCGAAGCGGTTCAGCTTGCTCACGATCTCGTCGCGGGTCGGCGCTGACGTCTGCGCGCCCGCGGTGCCCGGCAGCAAGGCGAGCCCCAGCGCAACGGCCGCTCCAGTCATGATGTGCCTGGGCGCGCGCATCAGCGATACCCCGCGTCGTCAACGGCCTTCAGGCAGTTGTTGCTGATGCCCTTGGGCGTCGAGACCAGGCAGGGAATCGACTTGCTTGTCTCCTTGGTCGAGCCCCCGCAGACTTTGACGATCTCGCGCTGACAGGCATTCGCCACGGTCACGCGCGCGGCGACGCGCTTCTGAATGGCCTCGAAAGCGCCGAGGTAATCGCTCGCGCATTGCGGCGAGAGGACGTCACGGTTGCGCGACAGGCACTCCTTCAGCCGGTTCGAATCCGGGTTGACGCCGCGGCAATTGGCGATGATCTCTGCACCGCAGCTCGCCGCCAGCTTGCCGATCGAATCACCAAAGCTCATGGTCTCCGCCGCCGCAAGCGACGGCATCCCCAATGCAAGCACGATCAGTGTGACGGATCCCCGGACCATGGGGCGCATCTGATACGGGGAAGTTCGCGATGGTCAAGACCTGTTCGGGCGAGAACTGTCGGGAGTCGGCCCGGTGAGGCGAACAGTCCTCAATCCGCCGCCGGGAGGGGCGGCCATTCGACCAGGACGGCCGTGTGGTTCCTGAGGTCGTCGGCAAATTCAGGGGCGGCCCTGAGCTCGTCCAGCGTCCGCGGCGGAGGAAGCTCGCGCCCCTCCGCGATCAGCTCCTGCGCGTAGAACGCGATCGCCTCGGGTGCATTCTCCAGCGCCTCGTCGACGTCGTCGCCGCCGGAGATGCAGCCGGGCAGGTCGGGAAACCAGAGGCTGACCGCGTCCGGGGCTGCGTCCTCGATGATGGCAACGTACTGAGCCATACCGGCCGTCACGCTCTCTGCACGAAGCTGTCCACGACCTTCTTCTCGCCGGCCTTGTCGAAGGCGATGGTGAGCTTGTTGCCGTCGATCCTGGTGACGCGGCCATAGCCGAATTTCTGGTGGAAGACGCGGTCGTCCAGCGCAAATTCCGAGGTCGTGCCGGTGGATTTGGCGACCAACTCGCCTTCGATGGTCATCGGCCCGCGACGGCGCGAGGAGAAGCTGCCGAAATCCGGTCCGGATGACGAGGCCGAGGAGAACGTCGCCGTCTCTTCCTCGAAGCCGCTTCTGCCGCCACCGCGATTGCGATTGGCCTGCGCGCGCTGCCAGCCCGGCGTCGAGTAGCTGGAGCCGAACGCCTCCATGTCGTCGAAGCGCGAGGCGCCGTAGCCGCCGCTGCCGCCCCAGCCGGAGCCGCCCTTGGATTCCGTGATCTCGACATTGGCCGCCGGCAATTCGTCGAGGAAGCGCGAGGGGATCGTGGTCGACCAGGTGCCGTGGATGCGCCGGTTGGTCGCAAAATAGATCTTCGCGCGGCGGCGCGCGCGGGTCAGGCCGACATGGCCGAGCCGGCGCTCTTCTTCCAGGCCCGCGCGGCCCTGTTCGTCCAGCGTGCGCTGGCTCGGGAACAGGCCTTCCTCCCAGCCCGGCAGGAACACGTTATCGAATTCGAGGCCCTTGGCCGAATGCAGCGTCATCAGCGACACCGCGTCGTCCTCGGCGCCGCCCTCGCGGTCCATCACCAGCGAGATGTGCTCGAGAAACCCTTGCAGGTTCTCGAACTCCTCCATCGAGCGCACCAGCTCTTTGAGGTTCTCCAGCCGGCCTGCAGCATCCGCCGAACGGTCCTTCTGCCACATCTCGGTATAGCCGCTCTCGTCGAGCACGATCTGGGCGAGATCGGTGTGCGCGGTGACCTCGCGCTGGGCGCGCCAGCGGTCGAACTGTGCGATGAGATCGCGCAAGGAGCCGCGCGCCTTCGGCTTCAGCTCGTCGGTCTCGACCACGGCGCGCGCGGCCTCGAACAGCGGAATGCGGCGCTTGCGGGCATGGTCGTGCAGCATCTGCACGGTGGCGTCGCCGAGGCCGCGCTTGGGCGTATTGACGATGCGCTCGAAGGCGAGATCGTCGGCCGGCGAATTGATGACGCGCAAATAGGCCAGCGCGTCGCGGATCTCGGCGCGCTCGTAGAAGCGCGGGCCGCCGATGACGCGATAGGACAGGCCGAGCGTGACGAAGCGGTCTTCGAACTCGCGCATCTGGTAGGAGGCGCGCACGAGAATGGCGATCTCGTTGAGCTTCTCGCCCTGGCGCTGCAGCTGCTCGATCTCCTCGCCGATGCCGCGGGCTTCCTCTTCCGAATCCCAGGAGCCCGTGACGGTGACCTTCTCGCCGTCCTGGTCCTCGGTGCGCAACGTCTTGCCCAGCCGGCCTTCGTTGTGTGCGATCAGATGCGAGGCGGCGGCGAGGATATGCCCGGTCGAGCGGTAGTTGCGTTCCAGACGAATGACCTTGGCGCCGGGGAAATCGTGCTCGAAGCGCAGGATGTTGTCGACCTCGGCGCCGCGCCAGCCATAGATCGACTGGTCGTCGTCGCCGACGCAGCAGATGTTCCTGGTGGGGCCCTTTTCGCTCGCGGAAACAAGCCTCGCATCATGTCTCTCGTCATCACCGGGCCGACGCGCAGCGTCGAGACCCGGTGATCCATCTTGTGACGAAGCGATGGATTGCCGGGTCAAGCCCGGCAATGACGAACTGGAGGACGGCGCCTGCGACAGCAGCCGCAGCCACAGATATTGCGCGACGTTCGTATCCTGATACTCGTCCACCAGGATGAATTTGAAGCGCTGCTGGTACTGCCTGAGGATATCGGGATGCTCGCGGAAGATGCGGATGTTCTCCAGCAGCAGATCACCGAAATCGGCCGCGTTCAAGATCTTCAGCCGCTCCTGGTAGCTCGCATAGAGCTTGCCGCCTTTGCCGTTGGCGAACATCGCAGCTTCGCCCGAAGGCACTTGCGAGGGCATCAGGCCGCGGTTCTTCCAGCCGTCGATGAGGCCTGCCAGCATGCGTGCCGGCCAGCGCTTGTCGTCGATGTTCTCGGCCTGCAGCAGCTGCTTCAGCAGCCGTACCTGGTCGTCGACATCGAGCACGGTGAAGTTCGACTTGAGCTGCGCCAGCTCGGCATGGATGCGCAGGATGCGCCCGCCGATGGAGTGGAAGGTACCGAGCCACGGCATGCCTTCCACGGCATGGCCGAGCATCTGGCCGAGCCGGTGCTTCATCTCGCGGGCGGCCTTGTTGGTGAAGGTCACCGACAGGATCTCGGCGGGGCGGGCGCGGCCCTGGCTGAGGATGTGGGCGATGCGCGTGGTCAGCACGCGCGTCTTGCCGGTGCCGGCGCCGGCCAGCACCAGAACCGGGCCGTCCAGCGTCTCCACGGCCTCGCGCTGCTCCGGATTGAGCCCGGAGAGGTATTTCGGGCCCACCGAGGCGCGCGCACGCGCGGCGATGCCGCCGGCTGCGGGTTGGTGGTCGGGAACGGCTGTGATCTTGCTTGGCTCGGTCATGCGAATCATTGGCCCCACGATGGCACCGCGGGGTGACGGAAGGGAGCCTTCTTAACAGGGATCGGTGGCTATATGGGGTGCCGAAACCGGGTTTTCCACGTGCGGGACAAGCCGATTTGTTCCCGCGAAGGACGCGAATTTCGCGCCTGGATGGGGCGGAACAATCGTTCCCGCCTTGAGATTGTCTGGGCATGTGGCGCGGCAAGCCGCGTCGACGCAGACAACATCAGGACGAGGGATTGACCATGCTAGGCTGGGTTGTGACGTTTCTGGTTATTGCACTGATCGCCGGCATCCTTGGCTTCGGCGGCATCGCCGGCGCTTCGATCGAGATCGCCAAGATCATCTTCTTCATCGCCGTGGTGCTGTTCCTGGTCTCGGCCGTGGTCGGCTTGGCGCGCGGCCGCAACAGGATATAGCAGCGATGGTCACCTCTCCCGCAGGGAGAGGTCAACCGCAGGCAGCACGACGCTGTCACCGCTTCGAGGGCATCGCCACGTTCCGGCCGATGCCCTCCGGTCGCGCCACGGCGCTGTGGGCCTTGGTGACCACAGCGATACGCTCGCGGATATCGGGCGGAAACGGCGCGACGCGCCGCGCGCTCATGTCCATGTGCAGTGACATGTTCTCCGAGGTCGCCGACAGCCAGCCTTCGCTCGCGTGCCGCATCTCCTCGAACGTGTGCAGCCGCTTGTCGTCCGCTTCCAGCAGCCAGACGAAGATCTGCACGGGATCGCCGAGATGGATCTCGCGCAAGTACCGCACGTGGCATTCGGC
Source organism: Bradyrhizobium sp. in8p8 (assembly GCF_000426845.1). Taxonomy (GTDB): domain Bacteria; phylum Pseudomonadota; class Alphaproteobacteria; order Rhizobiales; family Xanthobacteraceae; genus Bradyrhizobium; species Bradyrhizobium japonicum_C. Next base: position 286,899 of record NZ_AUGD01000005.1, read on the forward strand.
GGTGAAGGTCGAGCCGCCGCGCTCCTTCATGTAGCCGGGCCCGATCCCGAGCTCGAGCCAGAGCTGGTCGATCGCGCGGTCGAACATCACGTTGTAATAGGCCATGTTGAGGTGGCCATTATAGTCGATCCAATGCGGCTCGATTTGCATGATCGAGGCGCGGAACGGTTCGGCTTTGGGCGCTGAGGCGGCGGTGTCCGGCATGTTTCCTTCCAGCTATGCGTCCGGTCGCTTGACTTGACCGGTTTTATGTCCTTTGCCACGGTTCTTCTGTCGGGAGGAATTCCGTGGGCACCACCATCACCAATAATCCGCCGCGGCCGGAGCCGAAAGCCCTTGCGAGCGCGCTGGAGCAGCTTGCCGCACGCTTCGGCAACCGCCTCATCACCTCGCAGGCCGTGCGCGAGCAGCACGGCCATACCACAACATGGCTACCCAACCAGCCGCCGGATGGCGTGGTGATGGCGCAGGAGACAGCCGACATCCAGGACGTGGTGCGGATTTGTGCCAGAAACCGCGTGCCCGTCATCGCCTTCGGCACCGGCACCTCGCTCGAAGGCCAGGTCAACGCGCCGGCCGGCGGCATCTCGATCGACTTGCGCGACATGAACAAGGTGCTCGCGGTGCATGCCGAGGACCTCGACTGCGTGATCCAGCCCGGCGTCACCCGCAAGGCGCTCAACGAGCATCTGCGCGACCAGGGCCTGTTCTTCCCGATTGATCCCGGCGCGGATGCCTCGCTCGGCGGCATGGCCTCGACCCGAGCCTCCGGCACCAACGCGGTACGTTACGGCACCATGCGCGACAGCGTGCTGGCGCTGAAGGTGGTGCGCGGCGACGGCGAGATCATCACCACCGGCACGCGCGCCAAGAAGTCATCCGCCGGCTACGACCTGACGCATCTGTTCGTCGGCGCCGAGGGCACGCTCGGCATCATCTCCGAGCTGACCATCCGCCTGCGCGGCATTCCCGAGACCATCGCCGCCGGCGCGGTGTCGTTCGGGACCGTGCACGGTGCCTGCCAGGCCGTTATCCTTGCGATCCAGACCGGCATTCCCGTGGCGCGCATCGAACTGCTCAACGCCGCGCAGGTGAAGGCCTGCAACGCCTATTCGAAGCTGACGCTGCCGGAGACGCCGCTCCTGCTGATGGAATTCCACGGCAGCGAAATCGAGGTCGCCGAGCAGTCCAAGGCCTTCGGCGAGATCGCCAAGGAGTGTGGCGGCGGCGATTTCTCCTGGACCACCAAGCCGGAGGACCGTACCAAGCTATGGCAGGCGCGGCACGACGCCTATTGGTCCGTGAAGGCGTTGCGGCCCGGCGACAGCATCGGCGTGGTCGCGACCGACGTCTGCGTGCCGATCTCGCGGCTCGCCGATTGCGTCGGCGAGACCGAGGAGGATCTCAAGCGCCTCAATCTGCTGTCGCCGATCGTCGGCCATGTCGGCGACGGCAATTTCCACTGCTCGCTGGTCTGCGACATCAACGACCCCGACGAGATGGCGCGTGGCGAGGAGTTCATGCATCGCCTGGTCGAGCGTGCACAGTCCATGGACGGCACCTGCACCGGCGAGCACGGCATCGGCCAGGGCAAGCAGAAATATCTCAAGGCCGAGCTCGGCCCCGAGGCGATCGAAGCGATGCGGGCGCTGAAGAAGGCGCTCGATCCGCTCAACATTCTGAACCCCGGCAAGATCGTCCCGGAAGCATAGCGCACAGCGCAAGCCCCGCTTATGCTCGCTCCGACATTGACGGAGCGGGCAATGCGCTGGTTGGCGCGCAAGATGCGACAGGACATCTGGGACGAGGCGATCGAAGGGCCGCTCGGCGACATCGAAGCCGCCGCGCGCATTCGCGCCATCTGCGATTCCGCTTCAGCGATTGCGGCACAGGCCGGCGAGCGCCAGCGCTATGAACGCGCCGCCCGGGTCGCCATGGAAGTCGCGATGAAGATGTCCGACGATCTGATGCGCGATGACGCCGTGCGCCGGATCGTCAATCTCTGCATGAAGGCCGATGATCTCAAGACCGCGCAGATCCTGTCTCGCGCGATCCAGGCCGGCTGGATCCGGGAAGCAGTCCAGCGGGACCACCCGACGCTGTCGCAGGAAGCACCGGCTCGGGCCTGAGCGCGAGCCGGTGCGATATTGTGGCGGGTCGGATCAGTATCTGCGGTAGTCGCCGCGTGCCGGGCCGCCATAGCCACCACCATAGCCACCGCCGTAGCCACCGCGGCTCATGCCGATTCCGATCCCGATGCCGACACCCACGGCTGCGGGTGGGGGGGGCGGCGGGGCACGCTCGTAGACGACCACTTCGTCGGGCGGGGGCGGCCGGCGCGGCTTCGGCGGCGTCTCGACCACCTTGCGCTTTGGCGGGGTATCGTCGACGCGCTTCTTGAGGGTGGGCGGAACACTCGGATTGACAGGCGTCGCCGGCGTCGAGCACGGGCAGGTCGGTGCCGTCGCGACGGCGACCGGGGTCGCCGCCGCAGCGGTAGGCACGCCATAATTGCGGTTCTGGACGCGGAGCAGCAGCCGGCGCGCAGTTGCCGCGAGGTCGCTATTGTCCCAGTTCGCAAGATAGGCCTCGAACGAGGCGCGCGTGTTGATCGCCGTTGCACGCTCCCACGCCAGCATCTGGCGCCGTCGCTCCAGCACGGTGCGCAGGCGCGGCGTGCGGGTGTCCTGCGCGTAGAGCTCGATGTAGGCCTGATACGCCTCGACGGTGTCCTCGGTGATCACGAGCTCATAGGCGGTCATGGCTGGCTTGCCGCGCAATTCCTTGCGCCAGTCCTCGAGGCTGCGCGTGCCGCCGGCGAGCGCCATCGCGGATGCGCCGGGAAGGGCGGGCGTGTTGCCGCTGCTCTCGCCGAAGAACCTGAAGTCGGTGGTCAGCGACGAGCTTTCCCAGGGAATCTGCCGGCCGTCGGTCGATTGCGCCACGGCGACGCGGATGCGCTTGAACATCTCCTCGATCGGCAGATTGGGCTGTTTCGCGATCGTCAGCACAGCCGCGGTGTAAGGGCTGTCGATGCCGTTGCCGTCCTCGGCTTCGGCGCCGGGCGAGGTCGAATAGGAGATGAAGGAGCCGGGGGCGCCGGCCTTGGTGTCGACGATCGCAAGCCCGTGGCCGGCGCCGCGGAGCGCGGGGAACGGATTGTTGCGGCAGGCATCCAGCATGAAGATGCGCGCCCGCGTCGGCAGAGCGCCGAGCGTGTTGAGCATGTCGTTCAGCCGCACGCCCTGCAGCGGAATGTCGGCCTCGCGCTTGGGATCGAGATCCACGGGAACGAGATAGTTCTCGCCGTCGATCTGCAGGCCGTGGCCGGCATAGAACACCAAGGCGACCGTATCGGGGCCGCTGGCACTGACCTTGCCGGCGAAGTCCGAGATCGCCGCCCGCATCTCGTTCTGCGCCAGATTGGCGGCGGTCGTGACGGTAAAGCCGGCGTTGCCGAGCAGCTCCGTCATGCCCTTGGCGTCGTTGGCGGCGTTGGGCAGCTCCGGCACCGTCCGATAGGCGGATTGGCCGATCACCAGCGCGAGCCGCGCTTCGGCCGCGGCATCGGCCGGAATCATCAATTGCGTGAGCGCGAGAAGACCGGAAGCAAGCAGAAAGTTGGATAACGTAGGGCGGCGCATGGTGTCACCTCCATCGGCAATGCGCGCGATGATGTCACTTTTTCTAGGTTGGCGCCATGAGGCAGTCTGTGCGCTGGATCACGCTCATAGCCGCGACAAAATGGTCAGGTGGTGTTTCGACACGTCGAGGCGACAGGCGGCGACCGTGAACGGCCCTACAGCCGATCCACCGCCCTGAACGTCCCGTCCTTCTGAATCACCGTCAAGTACACCTTTGGCGGCGCATCGATCATGCGAATGCCCACGGTGACGGTGCTGCCGCTGATGTCGAAGCGCCCGACATCGTTGATGGCGCGCAGCAGGCTTGCGCGCGTCGGTTGCGGTCCGGCCTTCTCCAACGCCGCGGCCACGAGACGGCCGGAGAGATAGCCTTCCAGGGACACGAAGTCCGGTGTCAGCGTCGGATCGAACGCCCGCTGCGCCGCCTGGTAGTCGGCGACCAGCTTGAGCGAACGGTCCCAGGGAGACGGCACGACCTGCGAGACGATGACGCCTTCGCCCTCAGGGCCGAGCTCGGTCGCGAGCGCATTGGCGCCGACGAAGGAGATGTTGACGAAGGTCGGATAGAAGCCGCTGCGGTGTGCGAGCTTGATGAAATCCGCGCAGGGCCCGTAGGTCCCGACCATCACGATGGCCTCCGGTTCGGCACGCTTGATCATCCGCCAGGCCCCGCTGACCGCGCGGGTGTTGCGTTCGAAAGTGCCTTCGGCGGCGAGCTCGAGGCCGCGCTTCGCGAGCGCGCGCTTCACGCCGAGGAGACCGTCGCGGCCGAAGGAATCGTCCTGGTAGAAGATGCCGATGCGGGTGAAGTGGCGATCCTCGGTGAGGTGCTTGATCCATGCCTCCGCCTCCGCGCCATAGCTCGCGCGGATGTTGACGACGTTGGGAAGCTCGAGGTCGCGCAGGAACTCGGCGCCGCTGAAGGGGCCGATGAACGGAATGTTCCTCGCACTTGTGATCGGTATCGTCGCCATCGCTGTCGGCGTGCCCACCGCGCCGATCAGCGCGAACACCTTGTCGTCCTCGATCAGGCGCAGCGTCTGCGCCACAGACCGATCAGGGTCGTAGCCGTCGTCGCGGCTGATGAGCTGGAGCTTGCGGCCGTGGACGCCACCCTTGGCGTTGACTTCGGTGAACGCTGCGACGATGCCTTGCCGCATGCGCTGTCCGAGCGCCGAGGAGGGACCCTCGAGCGCAGCGGCCTGTCCGAACAGGATCGCATCCTCGCTGACGCCGGCCTCGTCGCCGCTGGCGGCCAACGTGGTCGCGGCCAGGAACACGACTGTCAGGACGACGGATCTCGCGGATCGGAATCGATGCATCGTATGGTTTTGCCGAATGTGAGGTACATGCCTGCCGCAACATATTCCTGCGAGCCTGAATCGCTCACTAAGCGCCGCTCTGTCGGAGGTCCGTACTACTCCGGGCTAAACCGGCAATTTGTTTCCACTCTGGCGGGTTGTCTGCGCACTTCATTAACTAATTCGTGCACCGCGGAACGATCGGGTTCCGACATTGTGCATTTTCTTAACCGCGGTCTTGTTCCGATAGCGGGGCCGGCACCTCAACCAGAGGTTCGGTTCGTCGAGAGAGGGGACGGCGGTTTCAACATGGGCGATCGCGATCAGAATGATCAGGATCGGAGACGTTCGAGCGGATGGTGGCGCGCCGCGCCGCTGCTCGGGCTCTATCGCCCCGCGCTCGTTGCGATCGGCGTCGGCCTGCTATTCTCGGTTGCCGGTGCTGCCGCCGTGGCGCGATGGGAGGATCGCGTCAACAGGATCGAGTTCGGCAACGCGGCCGAGACCCAAGCGATCGTCATGCAGAACGGTATGAACGAGTACATCTCGAGGCTTCTCGCACTGCGCACGCTGTTCGAATCGACCAGTGACGAAGTCACTCGCAGCGAGTTCGAGACCTTCAGCGCGCGCCTGTTCGAGCGCCATCCCGGCATGCTGCGCATTGCCTGGTTGCCGCGCGTCAGCCGCAAGGAGCGCGCAGATTACGAGGCTGCAGCGATCAGGGAAGGCGTGTCCGGCTATCGCATCAGATCGCTCCAGGGCGAGAGTTTCGCCACCGCGCCGCAGAGCGACGAATATTTTCCGGTGTTCTACTCGACGCAGCCGAAGACCTCCCCGGTCTACGGCATGGACTACACGACCGTTCCCGAACGGCGGGCCGTGCTGGAGCGTGCGCGCGACAACGATCGCGTCGCCGGCATGCGCACGCGCCTGTTCGTGCCGCGGGAGGGGAGCCGGCTGCCCGACGTCCTCGTCGCGATTCCAGTCTACGCCAAGGGTACGTCGCGCGATGAGATCGCGGACCGGCGCCGCAATCTCGCCGGCTTCGTCGTCGGCATCTTCGACCTGCCTTTGCTGATCCAGTCCATTCGCACGACCACCGGAGCGAGCTCTGCCGTCAGCATGAACGTTTATCCGCCCTTCACGCCCCAGATCGTGAGCCTGGAGCAAACGCTGCCGGATTATTCGTCGGACGCCACGGCGCCCCAGTCGATGCCGGACGTCGCGCGGATCCGCCACTGGTCGGGCACTCTCCGTATCGGCGATAGCGAGTGGCAGGTGCGGGCGGTTCCAAGCGCCGGCGGTCCGCTGGCGACCAGTTACGATCGCGCCGTTGCCGTCCTCATCGTCGGCATGCTGCTGACGCTGTCGCTGTCGACCTATCTGATGCTCGCGAGCCGCAATTCGCGACGGCTGTCGCTTGCCAACCGGCGCGTGCTCGAGCTTGCCCAGACCGACATCCTCACCGGGCTGCCGAACCGCGCTTTTTTCCTCGCCCGGCTAGAGGAGATCAACATGCAGCTGAGCGTGAGGGGCCTGCCCTTCTCGATCCTGATGCTCGACCTCGACCGCTTCAAGAACGTCAACGACTCCCTCGGCCACGCAGCCGGTGATGCGCTGCTGCGCCAGGTCGGGCAGCGGCTGAAATCCGCCCTGCGTCCCAAAGACGTGCTGGCGCGGCTCGGCGGCGACGAATTCGCCATCATTCAGGAAACGGGCGAGGATCAGCGCACCTGCTCGACCGAGCTGGCGGCCCGGATCGCCAGGCTCGTGAGCGAGCCGTTCCTGCTGCCCGGGCATCGCGTCGAGATCGGCACCAGTATCGGCATCGCGATCGCGCCGGATCACGGCAGCGACCAGGAGCAGCTCCTGAAGAAGGCAGACCTCGCGCTCTATCGTTCGAAATCGGCGGGCCGCAACTGCTTCACCATCTACGACGAGGCGATGTCGGCCGAGCTGGAGGCTCGCAACACGCTGGAGGGGGATCTGCGCGACGCCATCGCGCAGTGCCAGCTTGAGGTGCATTACCAGCCGTTCGTCGACGCGCTCAGCGGCGCCCGGCGCGGCTTCGAGGCGCTGGTGCGCTGGCGGCACCCGATGCGCGGACTGATTCCGCCGGACCAGTTCATCGCGCTCGCGGAGGAGACCGGGTTGATCGTGCCGCTCGGCGAGTTCGTGCTGCGGCGCGCCTGCGAAGATGCCGCCGGATGGCCCTCCGATCTCAGGGTCGCCGTCAACCTGTCACCGATCCAGTTCAAGGAGGCCGAGCTGTTCGGGATGATCTGTGCGGCGCTCGCCGATTCCGGCCTGCCGCCGCAGCGGCTTGAGATCGAGATCACTGAATCGGTGTTGCTGGAGCGCGGCGCCGAGAACCATGCCTTCATGGAGCGGCTGAAGGGCATCGGCATCGAACTCGCGCTCGACGATTTCGGCACCGGCTATTCGTCCCTCAGCTATCTCACCGCGTTCCCGTTCGCCAAGATCAAGATCGACAAGTCGTTCATCCGCAATCTGACGCAGCAACCGCGCAGCTTCGCGATCATCTCCGCGATCGTGACGCTGGCGCGCGGGCTCGGCATGTCCGTCACCGCCGAGGGCGTGGAGACCCGCGAGGAATTCGAGCGGCTGAAGGCGCTCGGCGTCAATTTCGCGCAAGGCTATCTGTTCGGCCGACCGCAGCCCATCGAGCGGATCGCGATCGACGCGCCGGTCAAACGCTCACGCCTCGACGCCGCCTGAGCACGCTGTCCAAACGGCAACGTATGAGTTGACCCCGGTACGCTGAAGCGTCCGCAGCGTCATGCCCGGTATTCCTCCGTGAAGACCTCACACGCGGAATTCGCTTGACCCGGACGGCCCCGGATGTTCGGTAGAACCGTCTAGGGGTGAAACAATCTGATCATGCGGCTTCCGTTCTTCTACGGCTGGGTCGTGGTGGCCGTGACCTTCGTTACCATGGCCATCGGCGTCAACGCGCGCACGGCCTTTTCGCTGTTCTTTCCGCCCATCATCTCCGAGTTCGGCTGGGAGCGCGGTGTCACCGCGGGCGCTTTCTCGTTCGGCTTCGTGGTCTCGGGCGTGGTCAGTCCGCTGATCGGCCGCCTGATGGATCGCGCCGGTCCGCGCGCGGTGATGGAGCTCGGTGTCGTGTTGATGGGCGGCGGGCTGCTGCTGGCTCCGCTGACGAGCGCGCCTTGGCATCTCTACGTCACCATCGGCGTCATGGTCGGGGCCGGCTCGGTTTGTCTGGGCTATTCCGGCCAGTCGCTGTTTCTGCCGAACTGGTTCATCCGCAAGCGCGGCTTCGCGATCGGGATCGCTTTCGCCGGCGTCGGCATCGGCTCGGTGACGCTGCTGCCATGGGTTCAGCACATGATCGAGCAGACCGGTTGGCGTACCGCCTGCACCGCGATGGGCCTGCTCATTCTGGTCGTGCTGGCGCCGATCAATTTGCTGCTGCACAAGCGGCCGGAGGACATCGGTCTTTCGCCGGATGGCGATGCCGCTCCGGCGGCGGGCGCGGCCCAGCCGATCTCCAATATCGTCGATCCCGCCTGGGTCGGCACCGATTGGACGCTCAAGCGGGCCGTCGCGACCGCGCGGTTCTGGTGGATTGCTCTGGGCTATTTCTGTGGTCTCTACATCTGGTACGCAGTGCAGGTGCACCAGACTAAATTCCTGCTCGACATCGGCTTCAGCCCGGGCGTTGCGGTGTGGGCACTTGGCATTGTCAGCCTGCTCGGCATTCCCGGCCAGATCCTGCTCGGCCACGTCTCGGACCGCATCGGACGCGAATGGGTCTGGGCGACCAGCTGCGCAGGTTTCGTCATCTGCTTCGCAGCGCTGATCGCGCTGAAGTACCTGCCAGCACTCTGGCTCGTTTACGTCATGGTGTTCGTGCAGGGCGCGCTCGGCTACGGCCTCACCTCGATCATGGGCGCCGTGGTGTTCGAGATATTCCAGGGCAAGCATCAGGGCAGCATCTTCGGCACGATCATGCTGGCGGCGCTGGCCGGCGGTGCGGCCGGACCGTGGGTGACCGGCCTCCTCCATGATCGCGCCGGCGATTACACGCTCGCCTTCGGTATCGCCATCGCCATGAGCGGACTGTCGGCATTCGCGATCTGGCAGGCCGCACCGCGCAAGGTGCGCGCCGTCGCCGGCCGGCTGCACAAGCTCCGCGGCGGTGTCGGGACTTAGGTTCTCGAACGCTGCATTACCGTTCTTCTTTTTGGGAGAACGTTAAGCATGCCGCCTCTTGCCGGGACCGCCGCGGCATCGCAAAAACGTCTTGGACACCATCGGAGCGCTAGCGTCGGGAGAATGCCATTTATTCCCGATGCCTTCTGGGTCCGATGATGACTGCCTCAGATTGTCTTGTGACCGAAGCGCCGGACGTGCTGCGGGCGGCGCTCGAACGCGCCGACGACGGCATCGTCATCATCGACGGCGCGCGCCGCATCACCCATTTCAACGCAGCCGCAGAGCGAATCTGGAAGCTCGCGCGCGCTGAGGCGCTCGGTCTCGGCGCCGCAATTCTCGATCTCAGATGCCTGCAGGCGGATGCGGTCGCGGAGTTGCGCGACGAGATCAGCCTCACCCGGCGCGACGGCAGCAGGATCCGGGTGGCCATTTCGGTTTCCTGCATCGACAGCGGCACAGGGGTTCATCACGTCGTGTTCGCGCGCGACGTCACCGCCGAGGTCGAACGGCGCGCGCGGATTGCGCTGCTCGACGCCGTCTCGGACCAGACCAACCGCGCCGTGCTCGTCACCGACCCGGAGCTGGGCATCCGCTACACCAATGCGGCGTTCACATCGTTGTTCGGCTACTCCGCCGCGGAGGCGGAAGGCCGGCGAGTGACCGATCTTCTGGCTGGTCCCCACACCGACCGGAAGGCCATGACGACGATCGGAAGGCGTCTCATCAAGGGCGGTCCAGGCGGCGAAGCCGATATCCTCACCTATGCCAGGGACGGCGAGGAAATCTGGGTCTCTGCCCGGATCGATGCCTTCCGCGACGGGAAGGGCCGGGTCAAGCACATCTTCGCGCTGCTCGAAGACATCACAGAAACCAAGCAGCTGCGCTCACTTCAGCAGCTCATCATGACCGCGCTCGCGGACGAGGTGCCGATCGGCGAGATCGCCGACCGGCTGTGCCGCCGCGTCGAGGAGATCGCGCCCGACGTCGTCTGCTCGCTGCTTCACATCGATGCCGCCGGCCTGATCCATCCCCTCGGCGGTCCCAGCCTGCCTGAGGATTATTCCCGCGCGCTGGACGGCCTCGCCATCGGTCCCAATGTGGGCTCTTGTGGCACCGCCGCCTTCTATGGCGAGCCGGTGCTGGCGACCGATCTCGACACTGATCCGCGCTGGCAGCCTTTCAAGGCGATGCCGCTCGGGGTCGGCCTGCGCGCCTGCTGGTCGACTCCGGTCAAGGCCAAGGACGGCCGCGTCATTGCGACCTTTGCCTTCTACTATCGGGAGTCACGTGCCCCGAGCAATTGGCACCGGCGCATTGTCGAGGCTTGCGTCAATCTCGGCGCCTTCGCGATCGAGCGCAAGGAAGCCCGCGCCGAGATCGCGCGGCTGGCCTATCATGACATCCTCACCGGGTTGCCGAACCGCGCTCAGCTGCGGCACCTGATCACCACGGCCATTGATGCCTGTCCGACCGGCGGCCATGTCGCACTGGCCTTCCTCGACGTCGATCACTTCAAGGACGTCAACGACACGCTCGGCCACGCCGCCGGCGATGAGCTGTTGGTGCAGCTCGCGCAGCGCCTGCGCGAGCATATCGACCCCGGCGACATGCTGGGGCGACTCGGCGGCGACGAGTTCGTCATTCTGCTGCCGCAACGCAACGCCGCGAGCGCCGAGCGCGTCGCTGCCGAAATCACCCGAGCGCTGGCCCGGCCGCTGCGTCTCGGATCGAAGCTGATGCCGATGTCGGCCAGTATCGGCATCAGCCTCTACCCCGATCACGCCACCGATATCGACACGCTGATGCAACAGGCCGACGCTGCCATGTACATGGCCAAACAGGCTGGCCGCTCGACCCACCGCATCTTCAATGCCGAGATGAACGGGCTGGCCGAGCAGCGGTTGGCGCTGATCGCGGCGCTGCGCCGCGCCACTGCGGAGGGCGCGCTGAGCCTCAGCTACCAGCCGCAGATCCGCAGTTGCGACGGCGCCATCCACGGCGTCGAGGCACTGGCGCGCTGGCGTGATGCCGTGCTCGGCGACGTCTCCCCCGCAAAATTCATCGCGCTCGCGGAGGAATGCGGGCTGATCGAGCAGATCGGCATGTGGTCGGTGCGCGAAGCCTGTCGGCAGATGGCGAGCTGGCGTCGCGCCGGCCTCAACATTCCCTGTGTCTCGGTGAACCTGTCGCCGATCAATTTCCGCAACGTCACGCTGGCTGCGCGGCTCAAGGACATCCTCGCCGAATACGATCTGCCGCCGGACGCGCTGGTGCTGGAGATCACCGAAGGCGCGTTCATGCAGGACGGCGCCGCAGCGCTGGAGACGATGAACGCGATCCGCGAGCTCGGCGTCGGCCTCTCGGTCGACGACTTCGGCACCGGCTATTCCAGCCTGAGCCGGCTCGCGCATCTGCCGATCCGCGAACTCAAGATCGACCGCAGCTTCATGCGCGACATCGAGACGGATGCGGGCGCGCTTGCGATCGCCACCGCCGTGGTCCGCGTCGGGCAGGGCCTCGGCATGACCGTGGTCGCCGAGGGCGTCGAGACCGAGGGACAGCGCAAGACGCTGGCCGAGCTCGGCTGCGACATCGTCCAGGGCTTCCTCTATGCACCGGCGCTGCCTCCGGTCGCCTTCGAACGTTGGCTGATCGAGCACTGCGCGGAGCAGGCGAGGACGATGCTGGGACGGCTCGATGTCGCGGCAGTCGGACACGAGGCGGTGAAGCGGACGGCGTAGCTGCCTTTGGGCGATATTCCCCGCAGATTGGAACGCATCGGTATCCGGCGATTTGGTCTTCGACTTCCGCCGGAGGGGCACCGCGCCATGCCCTGTTTGCAATTTGCGTGGGCTCGATGAAAAGACCGGAAAGCAGCGCCACCGTCCGCGCGGCAGGCTTTCGACCTTCGCAAGCGCAGCTTAGGGCCATCACGGCCTGGGTGGCTCGTCAGAACGACAAGCCCGGCCTGTCGGAGGCAATAAGCCGCCTGGTGGAGCTGGGGCTGGCGTTCCACGCCGAGCCGGATCGCCAGAAGCAGCGCGCCCGCAAAATGGCCGCCGATGCGATCGACGGCATGGGAGACACGACCACGACGGCGGAGGGTAGGGCGGTCCGCAAGCGGGATTTGCTCGATGGACCCAAGGAGTTCGGCCGGGTACGAATTGATCGGTCGAAGCGCAACAAGCGGGTCCGGGAATAGGCCGAGCTCGAAGAAGCCGCCGACATCGGGGACTTCGAATCACCAAAGACATGGAGAACAAGCAATGAAACGGCATTCCCAATCGCGTGCAGCGATCGAGGCGAACAATGTCTTCAGGCAGGCCGCAGCGAAGCCCGCCACCGATTACGAAAAGGCGGAACAGGCTTTCCAGGCAAATCGAGAGCGCTTGAAGGCTGAACGGCTGGCGCGGGAGGCTGAACGACGAGGCCAGTCCGAAAGGACGAGCTAGTGTCGCAATTCTACTTCGATATCTGGGATGGTGAAGCGCTCGCCGTAGACGAGGAAGGTCTCGATCTTGCCAGCCGGCGGGCCGCAGAGATCGAGGCGGCGCTGTCCCTTGCCGACATCGCCAAACAGCTCGAGCCGTCCGCCAGCAGCGATGGCGTTGCCATCAATGTTCGGGATGCTGGTGGTCCCGTCTTGAGCGCGACGTTCGTCCGCGAGAGAGTTCGGTTGGTCAATTGAGATCGATCAAGGTGCTCACACTTGCGTGCTCCGGCTAGAGCATCGAAAGCACGACAATCCCGTCTTCGAGCTCGCCTGAGGCCATTCGCGCCCGCGCCATGCGCTCGAACTCCGTTCGGTGCTTCTGCAGATAGCTGAAGGCCTGCTTCTGTGTGTTGAACGTCGTGGCAAGCCGGCACATCTGGCGATTTGCGCCGGAGGCGAGAAAGAAGGTGATGGTTCCGTGGTCTGGCTTGAGTCTAGGCACGATCTGCTCTCCGGCATGTGATCGGCATTTCAGATCTTCGCCGGCGACGCTGAAGGCGACTATCGCGCCGGCTTCCTCAAGCGCTTCTTGGGCGTCGGCGGCGGCAACGCCAGCCGAAGAGCTTCATCGGCCGATTCCTTCGCCTGGCGCGCCTCGCGAAGCCGCGCCATGTTCTTGCGAACCTCGATGCCTTGCCTCTCGACGTCAGCCAACGCCCGCGCGCCTTCTTCAGCGGCCAGGCGCTTGCGATCGGAACGCGCGATGCTTGTGGGTGACGGCTCTGCCGATTTCTTGGTGCTCATCGTTCACTCGGCTCCGCAAACGACTAAACCCGCTCAATCCCTAGATTGAGCGGGCGGAGCGGCCGTTTCAGTACATCCGTGAAACGGCGCCACGATCTCAAGCCAGCGAGAGGTTCTCGGCGCTGGATTTGCCGCGCATCTTGTCGGTCTTGATCTCGAAAGTGACCTGTTGACCCTCTCCGAGCCCGGCAAGCCCAGCCCTTTCAACGGCGCTGATGTGAACGAACACATCGTTGCCGCCGTCGTTTGGCTGGATGAAACCGAAGCCCTTTTGGCCATTGAACCACTTGACTGTACCAGTCGTCATTTTCTTCTCCAAAGCGCGCAAGCGCATCCCGCGTGACAATCACGCGTTTATCTTCAACTTCGTCGATGTCTTTGGAAAAGGAGCCCGCGGGCGCATTCAACAAGGCACAGCGGCTAATCGAACGAAGCTCAATATATATGAGTTTCGCGGATTTGCAAGGAGCGAAGCCGGTTTGTTTACGGCAGGGCAGGTTCGTCTGCTCCGATCAAGGCGCTTTGCGTGCCTCCATCGACCTGCCACCCGGACGTTATCGATTGACAGCGATGCACGACGGTGGTCACGTCCATGCTACCAAGCTGCTCCCCGCAACAGGCAGATCGGCTCATCGGAAGCCGCGACGAATGTCGCCGCTACTATCCCCAAGAATCGAGAATGAAGCTCCTGCGCAATTGGCTGCCCTGCAGGACGTGTCGCTTTCGCAGCCCGCGCGCCAGGAGGATCAATGCACGTACTCGTCAGAGACAACAATGTTGAGCAGGCACTTCGCGTTCTCAAGAAGAAGATGCAGCGCGAGGGCGTCTTCCGGGAAATGAAGCAGCGCCGGTCCTACGAAAAGCCGTCCGAGCGCAAGACCCGCGAGAAATCCGAGGCCATTCGCCGTGCCCGCAAGCTCGCCCGAAAGCAGGCGATCAGGGAAGGGTTGCTGCCTGCACCGCCGAAGAAGAAGCCTTTCGAGCGCAAGCCGCCCTTGCCGGAGATCAAATCAAAGTCGGAGTAGAAGCCGTCTTCGTCTCCTTATGGAGTTATGGCTTGAAATCGATGCCTCGAAGCACGATGCCCGGCGGCGTGCCTTCGAACTCCGTGGCGCGATACTTGTTCGCAGCGCATGCTTCGATGCGAGCCCGCAGACGGGTGAATTGGGCTTCCCGCTGTTCGGGCTTGACCTGGGGGCCTCGCTCGAGATTGTCCATCGCGGACGTCGAGATCGCGCAAGGGATCTCCCGTGCGCCGTCATGCATCGAGAACCGGACGATCATCCGGTCGTATTCGTGGCCAATAAAGCGGCCGCTCGTCAGCGTCATGGCTCACTCCGTTGCGTAAGTGCCTCTTCGCTTCCCGGCCCGCATTCAGAATGCGCATAGAGAATGCGAGCGACGTCGCTCGGCTCAGCCCTCGCCGGCCAGCCGGGCGAAATCGTCGAACAGCGCCGACACAAGCGCGCGGTGGCGCGTGTCCTCGGCGGGCAGGCTCGCAGCATAGAGGTTGAGCAGATGGCGCGCCTTCACCGCAGCCTCCGGCCATGACGCCGCGGGCACCGTCATCATGCGGTGTTCGAGATCGGCCTCGCGCTCGCGCAGCTCTCTGACATGGGCCTCGACCTCGGCCAGCGCGCGGCGCAGGTCGGTTGCCTTTTGCGCGGCCATGCCACGGTGCCTATCGAGATCGACCGGCTGATCACTCATGGGTCATGCTCGCGTCTGCAGCTTGCGCATTCGCAAGATCGACAGAGCCGATCGACAGTCGCTCCATCGCACCGCGCGCACCCTCGGCGGGCACGGTGATCATCGTGGCAATCCGGCGATAGGCGGCGAAGGTCAAGCCGTCGATCGTCTCCTCGTCCGTGACGACCTCATAGGCGCCCGCCGGCAAGATGCGCTCGATGCCGCGGATCTGAAACGGATGCCTGAAGATGACGGTCTCTCGCCGCGAGCGGATGGTCATGCACGCCTGCCTTTCGCAAGTGAAGCCCCAACCGGTGCCGGCTGCCTGCGAGCATGCGCCTTTGGCACGGCAATAGCCAGCACTATCGTCTCCGCACCGGCGCGGTTAATGTCACGGCGCGGCGGCAGCCCGCGACCCATTTAACGCTCGCTATTGGTTCGGCCCGGGCGTAGGGTCGTCGGCATCACCGCGCTTCTCAACGGCATCGACCGGTGACTGAGGGTCACGTGTGCTCCCGCCGAAGGCTTCGCAGGAGCATTCGATGTCGCGTGTACGCATCTCGGAATGGATCGTGCCGCCGGTGATCGTTCCGCTGTTTCTTCTGCTTCTCGTCTGCGCCGCTGCGGTCCTCAATGGCTAGGACGATACGCGTGCCGTATCTGGTGAGCGGAACCAACGAATACGGCAGCTCCAATCTCGGCCGTGGAACTGCGACCGTCGCGCTACGTCTCGCGGAAAAACTGCTGCGCGAGGGCTACATGGACGTCAGGGTCTGCACCCCGCGTGGCCGTGTCCTGCAGCCGAATGAATTCGACGAACTCAAACCAGCAAGGGAGAGCGACATGGCAAAGGGCCAGCAACGCGGCAACCGCGAAGCCAAGAAGCCGAAGAAGGACAAGGCCAAGGTCATCGCTGCGGCACCGTCCCGCAAGGAAGCCGCCTGGCAGCCGGATTTCGGACCTGCAAAGAAGAAGTAGCAGCCGGCCGGCCGCATCTGAGGATTTTCACGGCCTTGCCGGTGGGATCGCCGGAAAGCTTGCCGTCTAGTCCGAGGCCAATCCCGTCCTGCGCCTGAGATCCGTGATGGCGCGCAGGAAACTGTCGGCCGGGGTCGTTTCCGGGTCGATCAGCCGGTGCAGGCGAAATCCGTCTTCCAGCGCGAGCACGATCGAGGCCATCCAGGGCGGGTTTACCGAGCTGTTCCTGCCATTGCTCTTCAATGTCGCCTCAATGATGTCGGCGACCAGCTTGCGCCGCGCCCGCAGGCGTTTTGCCAGTTCGGGCCGGCGCTTCTCGGCGCGCGCGACGAACAGGATCATCTCCATGTGGAGGAGGGGCGAGCGGCCGAGCGGATCCTGCCGGCTCCGGTCCATCGTCTTCAGCGCCGCGATGAAATCGTCGAGATTGTCGTGCTGGGCGAGGATGTCCATGTTGCGCCGGATCGATTGCTCGACATGGTCCTCCAGCATGGCGATGATCAATTCGTCCTTGCTGCCAAAATTCGAATAGAACGCGCCCCGGGTGAAGCCCGCCGCCGCCGCGATCGCCTCGATGCTGGCGCCGCCGATGCCGTCCGCCTCGAACACGCGGGCGGCCGCCTCGAACAGTTTGTCGCGCGTGTCGTCCCTGGTCGGTCTCGTCCTCACCCTTGACATCGCGCAAGGCTAGGGCAGAATGCAACTCGATACAAGAATGTATCGAGTTGATAATTTTCAGGGATGGTTACGCCGGGCGCATGGGGCAGCCTTGCGTATTCGTGTCATGCGGCAACCGATCTGAGGTCACCATGAACGAGCAAGTGCAACCGGCCGGCGGACCGCTGTTCAACCCGCTCTCGCCGGATTTCATCCGCGATCCCTACCCGCATTACGACCGGCTGCGCACGCTCGATCCGATCCACGTGACGCCGTTCGGCCAGTTCGTCGCCAGCCGCCATGCCGAGGTCAGTCTCGTGCTGCGCGACAAGCGCTTCGGCAAGGATTTCGTCGATCGCACCACGCGCCGCTACGGCCCCGAGATCATGAAGGAGCCGGTGTTTCGCAGCATGAGCTACTGGATGCTGCAAGCCGATCCGCCGGACCATACCCGCCTGCGCGGCCTCGTGGTCAAGGCCTTCACCGCCCGCCGCGTCGAGGACATGCGGCCGCGGATCCAGCAGATCGTCGACCAGACCATCGACGCCGTGATCGACCGCGGCCATATGGACCTGATCGAGGATTTCGCCTTCCGCCTGCCCGTCACCATCATCTGCGACATGCTCGGCATTCCCGAGGAGCATCGCGAGACCTTCTACAAGAGCTCGCGCGACGGCGGGCGGCTGCTTGATCCCGTGCCCTTGTCTCCGGAGGAGATCAGCCAAGGCAACGCCGGCAACCTGATGGCGCAGATGTATTTCCAGCAGCTGTTCGAGCTGCGCCGCAAGAATCCCGGTGACGACCTCATCACCCAGCTCGTGCAGGCCGAGGAGGACGGCAACAAGCTCACTAACGAGGAGCTGACCGCCAACATCATCCTGTTGTTCGGCGCAGGCCACGAGACCACGGTCAACCTGATCGGCAACGGGCTGCTCGCGCTTCACCGCAATCCGGATCAGCTTGCGCTGCTCAAGGCGCGGCCGGACTTGATGGAGGGCGCGATCGAGGAATTCCTGCGCTACGATTCCTCGGTCCAGATGACCGGTCGCGTCGCGCTGGAGGATTTCGACGACCTCGGCGGCGTGAGGATACCCAAGGGCGAGACCGTGCTCTGCCTGCTCGGCTCGGCCAACCGCGACCCCGCGGTCTATCCTGACCGGCCCGACCGGCTGGACGTCACCCGCCAGAACGTGAGGCCGCTCTCGTTCGGCGGCGGCATCCATTTCTGCCTGGGCGCCCAATTGGCGCGCATCGAGGCCGAAATCGCCATCGCCACGCTGCTGCGGCGGCTGCCGGATCTGCGCATCGACGATGTCGAAAACCCGGAATGGCGGCCGACCTTCGTGCTGCGCGGCCTGAAGCGGCTGCCCGCGAGCTGGTAGGCGCTGGCCGGTAGGAGCTGACATCGCGGGCGCAGCGCCTCACCATGAGGGTCGTCCCGTTAACCGCCGCGCGCAACAGTCGCTGTGACTTCGCCACACTTCCCTCTATATAAGGGCTGTTCCGGCACGCCTGAAGTCCGCTGCGGCCAGGGTTTGGTCCGGATGCCGGTTTGGCCGAGGGGAGACCCGTGCAGACGACGCTGCTCGGATTGGCGATTGCCTTCATCATTGCGCTGCTGGCCGCGCTGATCGGGCCTTACTACATCGACTGGAACCAGTTCAGGCCCCAGTTCGAGGCGGAGGCTGCCAAGATCATCGGCGTGCCGGTGCGGGTCGCGGGCGAACTCGACGCACGGCTGTTGCCGGCGCCGACCCTGCGGCTGCGCGGCGTCACCTTCGGCGGCAACAACGATCTCGGGCGCCTGCGCGCCGACAAGCTCGACGTCGAGTTCAGCCTGGGCTCGCTGATGCGCGGGGAATGGCGCGCCACCGAGCTTTCGGTGGGCGGCATGGCGGTCGATCTCGGCTTGGACGCGCGCGGGCGGGTCGACTTGCCTTCCACCGCGAGCGGCACCTTCAATCTGGCCTCGCTCGCCATCGAGCGGCTCCATCTCACCGGCCGCATCGCCCTGCACGATGCCGCCAGTCGCTCGACGCTGGAATTGAACGACATCGCCTTCTCCGGCGACGTGCGCTCGCTCGCGGGCTCGGTGCGGGGCGACGGCAGCTTCAGCGCCGATGGGGTGCGCTACCCGTTTCGCATCTCCTCCGGTCCCAGCGCCGACGGCAAGGCCACGCGTCTGCATCTCAACATCGATCCCGGCGAGCGTGCCATTCTCGCCGACCTCGAAGGGGTGCTCGCCTTCGACAACCGGCAGCCGAAATTCGACGGCGCGCTGACGCTCGCCGTGCCGGAGACCAAGAAGCCCGGCGAGGCGGGGCCGACGCCCTGGAAGCTCGCGACCAGGCTCAAAGCCGATCCGGCCGGCGCCAAATTCGACCAGATCGATGCGAGCTTCGGCACCGAGGACGCGGCGCTGAAATTTGGGGGCGTCGGCGATCTCAGGTTCGGCGCCTCGCCGCTGCTGCGAACGGTGCTGTCGGCGCGGCAGGTCGATGCCGACAAGCTGACCGGCAGGACCGATGCCGATCCGCAGCGCGTCATGCCGGCGCTGCGCGCAGGGCTGGCGGCGATCCCGCAGGCGCCGATCCCGGCTCAGATCGAGTTCAATGCCGACCAGATCATGCTTGGCGGCCGTCCGCTTCAGAACATCGCGGCCGAGCTTGCGACCGACGGACGATCCTGGACCTTCCGGCGGCTCGAACTGCGCGCGCCCGGGATGACGCAGCTCTCGCTCAATGGCGCAGCTCCCGGCGCCGACAGCTTCAGCGGCCGGCTCAGCGTGGAGTCCTCAGACCCCGACGCGCTGGTGGCCTGGCTCCAGGGCCGCAGCGAAATCAATCGCCGCAGCAGCCGGCCGCTGCGGCTCGCGGGCGACGTCACGATCGCCGCCAATCATCTCGCCATCGACAGGCTGAAGGCCGATATCGACGGCGGCGCCGTGGAGGGACGTATCGTCTTCGTGCAGACCGGCGCGAGCCGGGGCTCGCGGATCGATGCGGACCTGAAGGCCGACCGTCTCGACCTCGATGCCGCCGCAAGCTTCGTGCGCGCGCTGGCGGGGCCGCAAGGCGAGTGGCCGGAAGAGGCGAAGCTCTCGCTCGATATCGGCCGCGCGATCTCCGCCGGTCAGGAGCTGCGGCCGTTCGCAGCCAAGCTCGCTTACAGCCCCGCATCGCTGACGCTGGAGCAGTTGCGCTTCGGCCAGGCCAGCGGCGTGACCACGGAGGCGAGCGGCAGCTTCGACCGCACCAAGGTCACCGGCAAGCTCGCGCTGAAATCCTCGGCCAGTTCGCTGCGCGAGCTGACCGCGCTGACCGAGCCGTTTGCGCCGGCGCTGCGCGCGCGCCTCGATGCCCTCCCGTCATCGTCAGGCGCGACCCGTCTCAAGCTCGATCTCAGCCTCGACAACAGCGCCGAGCATGCGGACCGCAGCAATGTCCGCGCCGTGCTCGATCTCGACGCACCTCAACTCAAGGCCAGTGCGACGCTGACCGCACAGACGCAGGCGGCCGCCATTGGCGGCGTCGACCTCGACCGCCTGCGGAGCAGCGACTTCACGCTGGACTCGAAAGTGTCGGCGCCGCAGGCCGGTGCGCTGCTGGCGCTGCTCGGGCTCGATCGCATGGTGGCGGCAGGCGAGGGCGCCGGGCAGTTCGAGGGCCGGCTGAGCGGCGCCTGGCGCCGTCCGGTGCAGTTGAACGCAAAGTTCAGCGGCGGCGGGCTGGACGCCGATGCGCAAGGCAGCGTCGATCTGTCGGAACCGAAAGGCAGCGTGAACCTGCGCCTGCGCAACGTCAATCTGGCGCCGCTGCTCGGCATTAGCCCGGGCGACAGATCGGTGCAGAATGTCAGCCTGTCCTCTCGTCTCACGCTCTCGGCAAACCGTCTGACGCTCGATGATCTCGACGGCACCGCAGCGGGCTCGCATTTGCGCGGCCGTGTTTCAGTGACGCTCGATCAGGACAGGACCCTCGAGGGCGAGATTGGCCTCGATTCGCTCGATCTTGCGCCTGCGTTCGCAATCGCCATCGGCGCGGCCGGACATGACTCCAGCGAGCCGCTCAGTGCCGGGCTCGTCAGCAACTGGCGCGGTCGCATCGCCTTCCAGGCGTTGCGCGCGACCTTGCCGGGTGGCATCGAGCTGCGCCCTTTCGGCGGCACGGTCCGCAGCGACGGCCAGTCGCTCGCGCTGGATGCGCTCAAGGGCAGCGTCGGTGGCGGCGAGATGTCCGCAAGCTTCGACGTGCGCAATGGCGCGGCTGGTCTTGCGCTGAACGCACGCATCGAGCTCGGCAATGTCGACGCGGCGGCGCTGCGCTATCGCGACCTCGGGCTGCCGAAGGGACGCGCTTCGGTGCAGATGGCGCTGACCAGCCAGGGCCGCAGCGTCGCGGCGCTTGCCGGCGCTCTCGCCGGCAACGGCACGGTGACGCTCGAGTCCGCCGAGATCGCGGGCCTCAATCCCCGTGCCTTCGAGATCGCGATCCGCGCCAGCGACGGCGGTCAGGTCAGCGACGACAACCGGTTGCGGCAGCTCGTCGAGCCCGTGCTGTCGGCAGGTCGCATCGCGGTACCCTCGGCGCAGATTCCGTTCACCATCCGCGACGGCCGCCTGCGCGTCGGCGCAACGCCGCTCGAGGCCAAGAACGCCCGCGCCATCATTTCCGGCGGCTACGACATTCCCGCCGACCAGGCCGACATCCGCGCCAGCCTGACGCCGATCATGACCGGGCTTTCCGGCGCGCCCCCGGAGATTCAGCTGTTCGCGGCTGGGCCGCCCGACAGGTTGAGCCGCACCATCGACGTCACGCCGCTGTCGTCATGGCTTGCCGTCCGCACCATCGATCGCGAGACGCGACGACTAGATGCCATCGAGCGCGGCGAGCCGCCGCCCGCCACCGCAGCGCTGCCGACGCTGGTCTCTCCGGAAATTGCGCCAGAGCAGCCGCCCGCCAGCGTGCCGCTCCCGGGCCAGGATCCGCGCCGGGCGCCGGCCAAGCCCAGGACTGAACCCAAGGCCGCACCGACGCCGAAAGCGCCGCAGGCGGCCCCCGCCGCGCCGAGCCCGCCGCTCGCGAGCCAGCATGTTGCGCCGCTGCCGCCGCCGATCGACGTGAAGCCAGCCCCGGGGCCGGCGCCCGCAAAGCCCAGGCCAAAGCCGCCGCTGGTGCTGACGCCGCAGAATCCGTAAGCCCGTTGGTTTGCGCGAATTGAGCTGCGGCCTCGCTCACCTCTCCCGTCCTCCCGCAAACGGGCGAGGAAGCGCACCTCCTGCGCGGCACCTTTTCAACCGATTGACCCATTCTCCCGCATTTGAATGAATTTTGCCCGGCAAAACTGATTTGCCGATTTTACCGAATTCTCGCGTTTCGCCTCTAGCGTCCGTTCCCGAGGAATTCGGCGTCTCGCCCCAGCGGCGGGACGGCTCGCCAAAAGGCGACCAAGAACTGGGGTGATCGAGATGGACGGGGCGAAATCGCTTCTGCAGGATCTGGACGACGCGATCGCGCGCGGGACCGACGAAAGCCGGGCCAAGGCGCTGTGGCACGCAACCGATATCCTGATCACCGGCCGCTACAGCGACGACGAGATCTCCACGTTCGGCGAGGTCATCGGCCGGCTCGCCGAGGAGATCGAGGTTGCTGCGCGCGCGCAGCTTTCGGAGATGATGTCGGCCTGCGATCACGCGCCTCTCAACGTCATCGAGAAGCTCGCGCTCGACGACGAGATCGAGGTGGCGGGTCCGGTGCTGCGCGACTCCACTCGTATCGACGAGAAGATGCTGGTGGAGAGTGCCCTGACCAAGAGCCAGTCGCATCTGCTCGCGATCTCCCAGCGCAAGTCGATCGGCGAGGCCGTGACCGACGTGCTGGTCAAGCGCGGCAACCAGGAGGTCGTGACATCCGTTGCAAAGAACGAGGGCGCGCGCTTCTCCGGATCAGGCCTGTTGCACATGGTCCGCCGCGCCGAAGGCGACTCGATTCTCGCCGAACAGCTTGGCCTGCGCAAGGACGTGCCGCGCCACATCTTCCAGCAGCTCATCTCGAAGGCGTCGGAAGACGTCCGCCGCCGCCTCGAGACCGAGCGGCCCGAAATGATGGCGCAGATCCAGAGCTCGGTGACCGAGGTGACCGGCGATCTTCAGTCCAAGTTCGGCCCGTCCTCGCGCAGCTATTTCGTCGCCAAGCGCGTGGTCACGACGCAGTACCGGCAGGGCAACCTCAATCAGGACTCCATCTCGAACTATGCGCGCCAGCATCGTTTCGACGAAGTGCAGATCGGCCTGTCGCTGCTGTCCTCGCTGCCTGTGGACGTGATCGAGCGTGCGCTGATGGACCGCAACCGCGAGATGATCCTGGTCCTGTGCAAGGCGCTCGATTTCTCCTGGGACACGACGATGTCGCTCCTGTTTCTCGGCGCCAAGGATCACCTGATCACGGCGCGCGACCTGCAGGACAACGAGCGCGATTTCGGCCGGCTCAAGATCGAGACCTCGCGCAGCATCTTGAAGTTCTACCAGTCGCGGAAGACCGGCGCCGGTGCTGATGCGGGCCGTCAGCCCGAGCTACAGGTCCACTGAGGAGAGGGAGTGTCTGCAATGTTGCCTCAATTCGGCACCGCCGTTCGCAAGAAGAATCCCGGCAATGCCGTGAACGCCGATCTCGGCGGCGCGGCTCCGGACAAGTCCTCGGTCGACGCCGCCTGGCTCGTGCTCGAAGCGGCCAACGACCTCGGCGACCATGCCGCGGTGGACGCCTGCCGCCGCGTCATCGACGCCGAGCTGAACGGCACGGCGGCCCGCAGCTCGGATATCGATCTCGTGCTGGGGTACTTCAGGTAGAGATCACGCGTAGCCTGGATGGAGCGCGGCGAATCCTGGGCTGCTCTCAACGGGAACTCGAGCGTTTGGATTCCGCATCGCGCCGAAGGTTTGACTTCGCGGCGGCCAAGGCTGCAGCGAGCTCGTCGATGTGATAGGGCTTGGGCAATATCTCGATACCCGCGCTCTCCGCGTCGCTGACCGAGGCTTCGGCGTATCCGCTGGTCAGCAATATCGGGATGTCACTTCGTCTGTTCTTGATCTCGCGCGCAAGCTCGACCCCGTTCATGCCACCCGGCATCATGATGTCGGAGAAGATCAGATCGATGCGACGCCCGTCAGCCAGGGCACCGAGCGCTGCCGCGGCGCTGGAGGCGCGCGTGACCTCGTAACCGAGCTGGCCGAGCATCTCGCTGACGAGTGCGGCAACTTCATCATCGTCCTCCACCAGCAGGACTTGCCCCTGATTGCTCTTTTTCGGCCGCACCCTGGTGAGATCGATGAGATGCCGCTCGCTGGAAGGAGCATCGAACGATCGCGGCAGGTACAGCTCGATGCTCGTGCCCCGGCCAACCTCCGACCGAATGCGGACCGTACCCCTGGATTGCTTCGCAAATCCATGGACCTGCGCGAGCCCGAGCCCCGACCCCTTTCCCACGTCCTTGGTCGTGAAGAACGGTTCGAACACGCGCGACAGAATCTCCGGAGGCATGCCGACGCCGGTGTCGATCACCGATAGCCGGACGTAGTCGCCGGAGATCTGATCCTCGTTCAGATCAGGCAGATTCTCCCCACGCACGACGATCGTGCCGCCATTGGGCATCGCGTCGCGGGCATTGACGGCCAGGTTGAGAACGACCAGCTCGAGCTCGCCGGGGTCGACCTCCACAGGCCAAAGCTGCTCCGGAAAGTCGAACTCGACATGAACGTCGCCCCTCAGACTGCGGTCGAGCAGCTCGCGCATGCCGCCGATCTGCGCGGCGACGTCGACGGGCTGCGGCCGAAGCTTCTGCCGCCGGGAAAAAGCCAGAAGCTGCTTGGTCAGGCTGGCACCGCGCTGCGCGGCCTGGATCATCCCGTCCATCAGGCGGCGACGCCGGCTCGGATCCGTCTGGCGGTCGATCATGTCGAGGCCGCCGGAGATCACCATCAGGAGGTTGTTGAAGTCATGCGCCACGCCACCGGTGAGCTGGCCGATGGCTTCGATTTTCTGGGCCTGGCGAAGGGTTTCCTCGACCCGAGCGCGCTCCTTGATTTCCAGCCGCAGCTGCTCGTTGGCTTCCTCCAGTGCCCGCGTCCGCTCGATAACCAGTTTCTCGAGCTCTTGTGCGGTCTGCTCGCGCGCTTCGAGAAGAGCACGAATTTCATATTGGCGCCGGCGTGCCCGTGTCGCTGATTGAATTGCGCTGGTCAGCGTGATCGGCTGAACAGGACGTTCGAGCAATGAAACGTTGCGAAGAAGTTCGACGATGCTGCGCCGCCAGGCGACGACCGCCGGCTGCTCGCGGTGGCTGGTGAGAACGACGAAGGGTAGATCGGACCACGGCGGCTGGCTGGCGATCCATTGCGCCAGCGGTTCGGTGTCTTTGCCGAACAATCCTTCCTCGGCCAGAAACACGGTGCCGACGCCTGCCGCCATTTCGCTGACGAGCTCGGGCAAGTCCCGGCAATTGATCGCGTTGAGATTCGCGCTGCGCAAGAGTTCGGCCGAGGCTGGTCCGTCGCGGCCGATCGGGGCGAATACGAGAACGCGGTGATCGCGATCGGCGGTCATTCGCCCGGCCCTTCCGGGAGTACCGTGCCGGTATAGCGCGGATTGCCGGAAAAGATGCCGCTGAACTCGTGAAGCGGCGGGCCAACTTTGATCCCGCTGCTGCCGAGCCGGAATTCGCGGATGCCATGCTCATGGCTGCCGCTGCGCTTCTTGACGACCGACAAGGCGCGCCGAACCGTTCCCGCGAACTCGAAATAGCGTAGCATGACGACTGCATCGCTCAGATAACTGAGATCGACTGGCGTATCCATGGGACCGACAAGCCCATGCTGGGCTAGGATGAGGATTGTGAACACGCCCTGCTGGGCCAGATAGCTGAGCAGTTCATGCATCTGCAGAATGAGAAAGCGTTCATCCGGCATCGCGTTCAGATAGCCGTTCAGGCTGTCGATGATGATCACGCGTGCATTGTCGACCTCGACGCTGCGGCGGAGGCCTGCCGCAAACTCACCGGGCGACAATTCGGCGGGATCGATTTGCTGAAACCGGATCTTCCCGGAGGCGAGATGCTTGTCCAGAGGCAGGCCGAGCGTCCGGGCCCGTGCCTCAATCGTTCCGCGCCCTTCATCGAAGGCGAAGAATACCGCGTGCTCGCCACGTGCCGCTGCCGCGATGGCGTAGGTCAGCGCAACCGACGACTTGCCGACGCCGGCAGAGCCGAGGAGAAGCGCGTTGGTGCCGCGCTCGAGCCCGCCGCCCAGGAGACGATCGAGCTCGGCGTTGCCGCTGGATACCGTGTCACCTTCGAACGACCTGTGATGCTCGGCCGCCACGAGCCGGGGGAAGATCCGCAGGCCCCCTTGCATGATGGTAAAGTCGTGGTAGCCGCCGCGAAACCGGATGCCGCGCATCTTGATCACGCGAAGCCGTCGCCGCTCGGCACCGTAGTCTATGGCAAGCTGTTCGAGCATCACGACGCCGTGCGCGATCGAATGCAGCTGCAAGTCGTCCTGAGACGACGAGAGATCGTCGAGCAGCACGATGGTACAGTTACGATTGGTGAAGAAGTGCTTGAGGGCCAGAACCTGGCGCCTGTATCGCAGCGGGTTCTGCGCCAGCAGGCGAAGTTCGGACAGGCTGTCGAGCACCACGCGGGAGGGATTGATCCGTTCGACTTCCTTGAAGATCAAACCGGTGGTTTCACTCAGCTCCATTTCGGCGGGATGAAAAACCGTAAGCTCCCGCTCGGGGTCAAGCGTTGTTTCCGGCGGAACGAGCTCGAAGATGTCGACACCGTCCAGTGACCATCCGTGGCGCTCGGCCACAACAGTGAGCTCGCTCTTGGTCTCGGAGAGAGAGATGTAGAGAACGCGTTCGCCGTCGCGCACCCCACGTAGAAGAAACTGGAGGGCAATCGTGGTCTTGCCCGTGCCCGGCCGCCCCTCGTAGAGATACATCCGGTTGGCATCGAGACCGCCCCCGAGGATGTCGTCCAGCCCTTCGCTGCCGGTCGAAACCCTCGGCAAATCCTTGAGGTCGCTGCCTGGAGCAGCCGCGGATTGACCGGTCATGAACCCCCCTTACGCGGAAATCTTCCGAAAGCTCGCCATGCGCTCCGGGCGCACGCCTCGAGCCGGATTTGGCTCAGAAGGTGCGGTCTAAGGAACTCCCAAGCCGGGCTTGAGTTCCCGACCCGAAGCGCCCTTGGAGCGCGAGAGGGCGCCGTGTCGTTGCTGCTCAACAGCTGGATATGACTGTTAAAAAATGAACACAGGCGATCGCCTGCGGTCCGTCCTGCGCGGCATTCACTGCGGGATGCGATAAATCGCGACCTCCTCGCCGTGATGGCTCGTGATCCGCTCGAGCAGATAGTTCGATTTCTCCAGCACACGGCGGGATGCGCCGTTGCCGACATTCACGATTCCGATGAGGGACGGCAACGCGAGTTGTGACAGCCCTATGCCCGTCAGCGCGGTCGCGATCTCGCTTGCGAATCCCCGGCCCCAGAATTCGCCCTTGAACGCGTAGAAGATCTCGACCTCGTCGACGTTCTCCATGACGATGTGCCTGATACCGGCCCGTCCGGCGAACGCCCCGTCTTTCGTCCGGAGCGTCCAGAGTCCGAAGCCGTGCTGGTTCCAGTGGGCCATGTTGGCCGCGAGATAGGCCTTCGTGACCTCGGGCGTCCGCACGCCGCCGAGATAGCGGGAGACCTCGGCATCGCGGTGCAACGCGACGAGGTCGGCTAGGTGATCTTCGCGTAGCTGCTCAGCCGTCAGTCGGCTGGTGGCGAAATGGTTGATGGCGACGGATCGCCGTTTCCGTGGCGTGTCGTCGTTCATGCTGCAATCGATGCGGGCTGATCGTGGCATCCTGCCCCTGTTTTGCCCGACAGGTCAACTCGTGGCCGCACGTATGCTTGCCCGCACGCAAGTCATTGATTTCGCGGCCCCGTCTACTGTGCATGGGGTTGTTTTCGCAGTTTGGCTTTGGACGGGGCTAACCCGCGCCAAGCGCGACCGCGACGTTGTAGGTGACGAGGCTCGCCGCATAGGCCAGCACCAGCATGTAGGTGAAGGTCACGCCCATCCAGGTCCAGCTTCCGGTCTCGCGCCGGATCACGGCCAGCGTGGAAGCGCATTGCGGGGCGAAGATGTACCAGGCCAGCATCGACAGCGCCGTCGCGAGCGACCATTTCGTCGCCAGCACGTGGCCGATCTGGTCGGCCGCCTCCTTGCCGCCCTCGATCGCATAGACGGTGCCGAGGGCTGCGACAGCGACCTCGCGGGCCGCCATGCCGGGGATCAGTGCGACCGCGATCTGCCAGTTGAAGCCGACGGGTGCGAGCAGCGGCTCGAGAGCCTTGCCGATCATCGCAGCTAAGCTGAAGTCGATGGCGGGCTCGGTACTGCCGGCCGGGGGCTGCGGGAACGAGGCCAGGAACCAGATCAGCACCATCATCGAGAAGATCGTGGTGCCGGCGCGCACCAGGAACATCTTGGCCCGGGTGTAGATGCCGATCGCGATCGATTTCAGCCGCGGCATCTTGTAGTCCGGCAGCTCCAGCATGAAGGGTGCCGGCGCGTAGTCGCGCAGCATGAAGAACTTGATCAGGAAGGAGACGACGAGGGCGCTGATGATGCCGGCCGCATAGAGGCCGAACATCACGAGGCCTTGCAGGTTGATGAAGCCCCAGACGTCCCTGGCCGGAATGAAGGCGGAGATGATCAGCGTGTAGACGGGAATTCGCGCCGAGCAGGTCATCAGCGGCGCGATCAGGATCGTGGTCAGGCGGTCGCGCTTGTTGTCGATCACGCGCGTTGCCATGATGCCGGGAATGGCGCAGGCAAAGCTCGACAGCAGCGGAATGAAGGCGCGGCCGTGCAGCCCTGCGCCGCCCATGATGCGGTCCATCAGGAACGCGGCGCGCGCCATGTAGCCGAAATCTTCCAGCAGCAGGATGAACAGGAAGATGATGATGATCTGCGGCAGGAACACGATCACGCTGCCTACGCCCGAGATCACGCCGTTCTGAAGGAAGCTCTGCAGCAGGCCGGCGGGCAGGGTGGCCTGGACGAGCTCGCCCAGCGCTTCGAACCCTGAGTTGAGCAGCTCCATCAGCGGCTGGGCCCAGGCGAACACCGCCTGGAACATCACGAACAGGATCAGTGCGAGCACGATCAGGCCGCCGACCGGATGCAGCACGATCGCGTCAATCCGCGCGGTCCAGGTGTCGGGGCTGGCCGGTAGGCTGACGCAGTCGGCGATGATGCGGTCGGCCTCGCGCTGCGTCGCGCGCAATTCGGAGACGCTGAGCGCGCGCCAGCTGTTCTCCCGAGGCTCAGCGGCGAGCTTGGCCGCGGTCTCGTCGGTCAGCTTGAGCAGGTCGGCCGTGCCGCCCTTGCGCACCGCGATCGAGGTGACCACGGGCACGCCGAGCTCCTTGGCGAGCCGCCCGACGTCGACGGTGATGCCGCGGCGGCTCGCGATGTCGAACATGTTGAGCACGAGGATCATCGGCCGTCCCGTGCGCTTGAGCTCGAGCAGCAGGCGGATCGTCAGCCGCAGATTGGTGCTGTCGGCGACGCACAGCACGAGATCCGGCATGGTCTCGCCGGAGGCCTTGCCGAGCACGAAGTCGCGGGTGATCTCCTCGTCGGGGCTGCGGCCGCGCAGCGAATAGGTGCCGGGTAGGTCGACCAACGAGACCTGGCGGCCGAGCGGGGTGACGAAGAAGCCTTCCTTGCGCTCGACGGTGACGCCGGGATAGTTCGCGACCTTCTGCCGGCTGCCTGTCAGGGCGTTGAACAGCGAGGTCTTGCCGCTGTTCGGCGTGCCCACCAGGGCAAGATGCAGCAAGGGTAATTCCATATGATCAAGGGCCCGGGATACGGCGTCCCGTCGCAATCTAGGCGACGATGATGGCCATGGCTTCGCGACGGCGGACCGCGATCGTGATGTTGTCGACCCGCACGGCGATTGGATCGCGCCCGACCAGCCCCTCATGCAGGACCTCGACGCGGGCGCCTTCGACGAACCCGAGCTCGATCAGGCGGCTTTCGAGCTCGACGTCCGAGAGCGCCGAGCCCGCCTCCTTGGCGGAAAGGTGCTGGATGACGCCGGTGTAGCCGCGCTGGGCCAGACCCAGCGGCATGTGCGAACGCGTGTCAGCGGTGTCGGTCATGCCCTGTATTTTCAACGCAGGGCATTGAGGTCAAGCGCGCATGCTCGCCGAACCAGCACCTTAGAGTGATTTTAAAGTGCTGGGGCCGGGGCGCCGTCGGCGGCGCCCCCGTCGGCTATTGGGCCGGGACCTTGTCCGGCTGGGCGGCCATGGCGCGGCTCTTGAAGTAGTCCAGGACGAAGAGGCGGATCGCCGACGACAGATTGCCCTGCTGGCGGTTGCTATCGATCTCGCCGACCAGTTCGGACAACGTCATGTTGCGAAGGCCGGAGATTTCCTTCATGCCGTTCCAGAACGCCTCTTCCAGGCTGACGCTGGTCTTGTGGCCGGCGACGACGATCGACCGTTTTACGACCGGCGACTTCATGGCTGCTCCTCGCGATCGATCCGGTGCTGGTCCAGATGCTCCTTGGCCTGGTCCGCCCGTTTCTCCTCCGCGGACCGCTTCGCCTTCGTGCGACCGAACTTCGCCCGGTTGGCGTCCGCCTGCTTCGCCGAGGCTTCCCGCTCGGCGCGCTTCCTGAAACGATTCAGGTTGATGACGTTCCCCATGCCGCGTCTCCATCACCCGATCCTCATTTTGCCGGATGAAACATTCAGAAACAGGGCGCTCCGTTGCGCCCCACAAGACTTGATCGTCATTCGCTCGTCCTCGTCAATCGGCCTCTTGGGCCATTAAACGATGAATTCGCCCATGGAGGGCAGAGGGGCTGCGTAGCACGGCGCCCCGCCGCAACATTGACGGTAATCAAATCCCGCCCTCAAAGCCGCATATTTCTCGGCGCCGAGCGTCCGTATCATTACGGACGGATATCGGAATCTGGAATTTAGCCCGGGCTGGTCATCTTCTCGGGGCGTACCAGACGGTCGAACTCGTCGGCCGAGACGAAGCCGAGCCGAAGCGCCTCCTCCTTCAGCGTGCTGCCGTTGGCGTGCGCGGTCTTGGCCACCTTGGCCGCGTTGTCATAGCCGATCTTCGGGGCCAGCGCCGTCACCAGCATCAGCGATCGCTCCATCAGCTCCTTGATTCGCTTTTCGTCGGCGCGGATGCCGCTGACGCAATGTTCGGTGAAGGAACGTGCGGCATCCGCCAGCAGGCGGATCGAGTGCAGCATGTTGTAGGCCAGCACGGGCTTGTAGACGTTGAGCTCGAAATGGCCCTGGCTGCCGGCGACGGTGATGGCGGTGTGATTGCCGAACACCTGGCAGCAGACCATGGTCATCGCTTCGCATTGGGTCGGATTGACCTTGCCCGGCATGATCGATGAGCCCGGCTCGTTCTCCGGCAGGATCAGCTCGCCCAGACCCGAACGCGGGCCGGAGCCGAGCAGGCGGATGTCGTTGGCGATCTTGAACAGGCCCGTCGCGACCGAATTGATGGCGCCGTGTGCCAGCACATAAGCATCGTTCGAGGCCAGCGCCTCGAATTTGTTGGCGGCGCTGGTGAAGGGCAGCTTCGTGATTGCGGCCGCGTGCTTTGCGAACAGTTTTGCGAAGCGCGGCTTCGAGTTGAGGCCGGTGCCGACAGCGGTGCCGCCCTGCGCCAGCGGATAGAGGTCCCTCACCGCGACCTTGAGCCGGGCGATGCCGCTTTCGACCTGCGCGGCATAGCCGGAAAATTCCTGGCCCAGCGTCAGCGGCGTCGCATCCTGGGTGTGGGTGCGGCCGATCTTGACGATCTTCGAGAACTGCTTCTCCTTCTTGCGCAGGGCGCGGAGCAATTCGCCGAGGGCAGGAACGAGATCGGCATCGATGCGGCTTGCGGCCGCGATGTGCATCGCGGTGGGAAACGAGTCGTTGGACGACTGGCTCATGTTGACGTGGTCGTTGGGATGCACCGGCTTCTTGGCCCCGAGTTCGCCGCCCAGGAGCTCGTTGGCCCGGTTGGCGATCACCTCATTGAGGTTCATGTTGCTCTGCGTGCCGGAGCCGGTCTGCCACACCACCAGCGGAAAATGATCGTCCAGCCTGCCCTCGATCACTTCGCGCGCAGCGCGGATGATGGCGTTGGCGCGGCGCCGGTCGAGCAGGCCAAGCTCGAGATTGGACTGCGCAGCCGCAAGCTTGACGATGCCGAGCGCATGAATCAGCGAGATCGGCATGCGGTCGGTTCCGATGCGGAAATTCTGGCGCGAGCGTTCGGTCTGCGCCCCCCAGTAGCGGTCGACCGGGACCTCGACGGGACCAAAGCTGTCGGTCTCGATGCGGGTCGCGGAGCGGGCGGTTTTCGAGCGGGAAGCCTTGGCCATGAGCACATCCATTCTGCCGCGCGAAACGCCGCACGGACTTCATGTGCACCTCTATATAGGCAGTTCGGCCGCGCGCGACGGGCTCAAGCCCAATCTAGATCATTTCTTGCGGAAACGATCGAGCCGCACGACTTCGGCGCCACCCTGGTTCGGCGGGGTCGGTTCGTCGGCAGCTTCTGCCTTTTCCGTGGCAGGTGCCGGCACCGCGACCGCCGATGGTGCGGGAGCCGCCGGCAGATTGTCCGGCGCGACCTCGGCGACATCGGAAGTGTCGAACTGAAGGCCGAACTTCACGGACGGGTCGAGGAAGCTCTTGATGGCACTGAACGGCACTACCAGCCGCTCCGGAATGCCGCCAAAGGACAGGCCCACCTCGAAGCGGTCTTCGAGCACGGTCAGGTCCCAGAACTGGTGCTGGAGGATGATCGTCATTTCGTCTGGATATTGCGCGAGCAGCCGCGGCGACAGCTTCACGCCCTCGGCTTTCGACACGAAGGTGATGAAGAAATGGTGCTCTCCCGGCAGGCCATGGGCCGCGGCATCGGTCAGCACCTTCCGCAGCACGCCGCGAAGGGCGTCGCGGGCCAGCACATCGTATCGGATATGATCGGTCGCCATGGTGGTCCTGTTGCATCCCCGAGGCCGGACCCTGCCGGTCCCGACTCGTCAAGCCGCAATAGTACCGCGCCTGACGGGTGAGCAGGAGTCCCCGCCGGGAAGAAATCAAAGAGTAAAGTGGAGGCTTCTGTTGCCAGGTGCCTCCGAACCCCGCCTAACGGAGCTTAACCCGTTAGGACTTTAAGATGGTCTTTCAAACTGCGTTACGCAGCCTGAGCAACCGGAGCAAAGTTGTCGTTGGCAACTATTGCAGTAGCCCGATAACGGCGGAACAATACCGGGAAAAAGTACGCCCTTTACGCCCTCGTCGATCCTATTTCGCCCCCGCCAAAGCCCGCTGCTGAGGCAAGCACCGAGCGGGCTTTGGTGGAGGCGCCGGGTACCGCCCCCGGGTCCGAATGGTTTATTGCGACGACCGTTTATTTCCATAGCCGGCGAACCGGCATCCCTAATATAGGACGCAAAGCTTTCGAAAAACAGGGGTTTCGAGCGGGGTGGATGCGGTTCCCTTTGGATAGGTTCCGGACCGTCTTGGCCATGGCGCGGCCCTCGTTCTACGCTTCTGACATGTCCTCGGATTCAGCACCGGCCCCGCAACAGCCGGATCTCGCCGCCGCGCCGCCAGGTCTGGCCGCATTATTCCTGGCGTTTGCCGGGATGTCGTTGGCGGGCTTCGGTGGCGTCTTGGTGTTTGCCCGACGCGCGATCGTCGAGCAGCACCGCTGGATGACGGCGGACGAGTTCAACGAAACCTTTGCGCTCTGCCACTTCCTGCCCGGCCCCAACATCGTCAATCTGTCGATGGTGTTCGGATCGCGCCTGCGCGGCATCGCTGGCGGCGTTGCCGCCTTCGCCGGGCTGTTGCTGCCGCCAACGCTGATCATGATGGTGCTTGCGATCGCCTATGCCCATTTCGGCGATCTCGAGGTGCTGCGCCGAATCCTTGCCGGCATCTCATGCGCTGCGATCGGCCTCTTGATCGCGGTGGTCTTGCGCATGATGACGCCGCTGCTCAAGCGGACGGATCCCCTCCCGGTGTTCCTGATGCTCGGCGTGTTCCTGACCGTCGGCGTGCTCCGTCTGCCTCTGCAGGCGGTGCTGCTGGTCGCGATTCCCGTCAGTGTCGGCGTCACTTATTTCCTGCGGCGGAAAGTAGCAGCATGAACGGCCAAAGTTCGATCTGGTCGCTGATCTCCACCTTCGGTCTGATGTCGCTGTTCGCCGTCGGCGGGGCTGCGGCGGCGGTGCCCGAGATGCACCGCATCGCAGTCGAGGTGAATCACTGGATGACCGATAGGCAGTTCACCGACGCCTATGCCATCGCGCAGCTCTCGCCCGGTCCGAACGTGCTTATCGTCACGTTAATCGGCTATGCCGTCGCTGGCATCCCCGGGGCGCTGGCCGCGACGTTGGCGATGTGCCTGCCGACGGCGCTGCTTGCCTACTATGTCAGCCGGCTCCTGAACCGTCCCCGCGAATCGCGATGGCCCGGTGTGATTCAGGCTGCACTGGTTCCGCTGTCGATCGGATTGATGGCGGCCAGCGCGCTGATCCTGGCCCAGTCGGCCGAGCGCACGATTGCTGCACTGCTTCTGACCACCATGGTTGCGGTGATCGCATCCATCTCGCGCATCAATCCACTCTGGCTCCTGCTTGCCGGCGGTCTGTTGGGTTTTGCTGGCATTGTGTGATGAAAATCGCTAGGCAGTGTTCCGGCGGGGGATCCAGTTCCAGCCGATTTAGAACAACAGTGCTCGTGACTTACGGGTCGCGGAGGAGACATGCATGGCCGACACGATGGGCCACTCAGCGACTGCCATCCGGAACACCAAGGTGGCGCTCGGCTTTTGTCTGCTGGCGATTGCGCCGCAGATTTTCGAATTGATCTGGTCGATCGGGACGATCTTCGGCTGGGGCGCGGGGCGGGGCCCCGCGACCGTTGTCACCAGCCACGCGACAGCACTGATCGTCGGCGCGCCCAGCGCCTTATTCGGATCGTTTGGCGGCGGCACCAAGAAGATGTCATCCGAGGTGCTGCTGGCGCTGATCTATTCCTATCCACTGTTTGCGGTGGCGATCCTCACGCTTCTCATGACGATCCGGTCGGCGCAGGACTATGTTGGCGGTGTCGTCTTGATGGCCGTTGCCCTGTTCGCTCTGTACGCGTCGAGCGATTTGCAGGGCATGCGGGGCTTCTCCTTCGGCGCAGGGACCGCGCCGCGCATGTTCGGCGGACTGCTGGTCGCCTTGTCCGCCGGCATCGCCTTGACCGGCCTTTTGACCGATGGGCCGGCGATGGCCCATTATTCCTGGCGGGGACCGCTGTTCGTGGTCGCCGCGATCCTCTTCTTCGCCCTGTCGATCCGGTCGCTCGGCCTCGTGGTCACGGCTTTCACCAGCTTCATGATCGCAGCGACGGGCTCGCAAGAGACGCGGTGGCTGGAAGCGGTGATCGTCGGCGCCTGCCTGACGGTCGGTTGCGCGATCCTGTTTCCGTACGTGCTCGGGCTGCCGATGCCGATGTACCCGCGTTTCCTGATCCAGTGAGGGCGTGATGGATATCTTTGCCAACCTCGCTCACGGCTTCGCCGTCGCGTTCTCTCCGATCAACCTTCTGATGTGCCTGATCGGCGCCCTGGTCGGGACGCTGGTCGGCGTTTTGCCGGGCATCGGCACCATCGCGACGGTCGCGATGCTGCTGCCGATTACCTTCGGACTGCCGCCGGTCGGCGCGCTGATCATGCTTGCTGGCATCTATTACGGCGCCCAGTATGGCGGCTCGACCACGTCGATCCTCGTCAACATACCTGGCGAGGCGACATCGGTCGTCACCGCCATCGACGGTCACCAGATGGCAAAGCAGGGCCGCGCCGGTCCGGCGCTGGCGATCGCCGCGATCGGCTCGTTCTTCGCCGGCTGCGTCGCGACCGTTTTGATCGCTGTGCTTGGCGCGCCGCTCACCAAGCTCGCATTGGCGTTCGGCCCGGCCGAATATTTCTCGCTGATGGTGCTGGGCCTGATCTTTGCCGTAGTGCTGGCCAAGGGGTCGGTGCTGAAGGCGATCGCGATGATCGTCCTCGGCCTGTTGCTCTCGATGGTGGGTTCGGACATCGAGACCGGCGCCTCGCGCATGGCCTTCAACATTCCGGAGCTCGCTGACGGACTCGGCTTCGCGACCGTCGCGATGGGCGTATTCGGTTTCGCGGAGATCATTCGCAATCTTGACGCTGGCGCCGAGCTGAACCGTGATCTCGTGCAGCAGAAGATCACCGGCCTGATGCCGACGAAGCAAGATCTGGTCGATTCGACGCCCGCCATCCTGCGCGGCACCGTGCTCGGCTCGATCCTCGGCATCCTGCCAGGCGGCGGTGCGACGATCGCATCGTTCGGCGCTTATACGCTCGAGAAGAAGCTCGCCAAGATCCCGTCGCGATTCGGTCGTGGTGCGATCGAGGGTGTGGCGGGGCCGGAGAGCGCCAACAATGCCGCGGCGCAGACCTCGTTCATCCCGCTGCTGACGCTTGGCATCCCGCCGAACGCGGTGATGGCGCTGATGGTGGGCGCGATGACCATTCACGGCATCGTGCCGGGACCGCAGGTGATGCAGAAGCAGCCGGATCTCGTCTGGGGCATGATCGCGTCGATGTGGATCGGCAATCTGATGCTGATCATCATCAACCTGCCGCTGGTCGGAATCTGGGTGCGGCTCCTGCGCGTGCCGTACCGGCTGATGTTCCCCTCAATCGTGATCTTTTGCGCGATCGGTATCTATTCGGTGAACAACGCGCCGGTCGACGTCATCCTGGCAGGCGTATTCGGTCTCGTCGGCTACTGGCTGATCAAGCACGATTTCGAGCCGGCGCCGCTGCTGCTCGGCATGGTGCTCGGCCCGCTGATGGAAGAGAACCTGCGCCGGGCGCTGCTGATCTCGCGCGGCGACTGGAGCGTGTTCCTGACCCGTCCGTTGTCGGCGGTGCTGCTTGCAGTCGCGGCGAGCCTGCTTGTCCTTACGGTGCTACCGGCATTGCGTGCCAAGCGTGACGAGGTATTCACCGAGTCCGAAAACTAGGTCGCCGCGCCCAGGGTGGGCTCGCGACCTGCGTCGGCGCGCCGCATTCGGAAGTCGAATCGACTTGTGCGACGGCTTCATGAAATGAAAATGCCGGCCTTTGGGGCCGACATTTTGTTTGTGTCCAAAGGGGGAACGCCATGACCTTCGTTCGCGCGCTAACGGGCGCATGTGCCGCAGCGCTTGCGTCGCTTGCTACATTCACCGCAAGCGCTGAGGCACAGACCTTTCCGACGCGCAGCATCACCATGATCGTGCCGTTCGCGGCCGGCGGGCCTACCGACGTGATCTCGCGCATCGTTAGCGGGCACATGGCGCAGACGCTTGGGCAGAGCATCATCATCGAGAACGTGGTCGGTGCCGGTGGCACCACCGCCACGACGCGCGCCGCGCGCGCGGCCAATGACGGCTATACGCTGATCACCGGTCACATGGGCACCCATGCCGCATCGGTGCCGCTCTATCCGAAGCTCGCCTATCATCCCGAGAAAGACTTCGAGCCGATCGCGCTGCTGGCGGGCACGCCGATCCTGATCCTGGCCCGCAAGGATTTTCCGCCGAAGGACCTCAAGGAGTTCGTCACCTACGTGAAGGCGAATGCCGAGAAGGTGAATGCCGCCCATGCCGGCGTGGGCTCGGTTTCGCACGTCTCGTGCGAGCTTCTGCACTCCATCCTCGACATCAAGCCCGTCGGCGTGCCCTTCAACGGCACGGGCCCAGCGATGAACGCGCTGGTGGCCGGACAGGTCGACTACATGTGCGACCAGATCGTCAACGCCGTCCCGCAGATCAACGCGGGCACCATCAAGGCCTATGCGATCGCGACGGCGGAGCGCAATCCGTCGCTGCCGAACGTGCCGACCACGGCGGAGGCCGGCTTGCCGGCTTTTCAGGCTCAGGCCTGGAACGCGATGTTCGCGCCCAAGGGGACCTCGCCTGCGATCGTGGCGAGCCTGAACGCCGCCGCCGTCAAGGCGCTCGACGACGAGACCGTGAAGAAGCGGCTTCTCGAACTCGGCAGCGTCATTCCCGGGCCGAAGGACCGTACGCCGGAGGCGCTGGCGGCCCTCGTCAAGAACGAGATCGCGAAGTGGAGCCCGGTGCTCAAGCCGACAAATTAAGCAAAGGCGATCAGGCCGATAGGCCAGGGGCGGGACGCTGAGTTCCGCCCCTTGTCGTTTGCGGCTGGAACACTCACTTTTCCGGGTATAATCGGCCGGGACAGCGAATCGCCGCTGTCGCAGCGCGGAGGCTGTCGCTAAGATCGCTGCCTCCCCAAAGGCTTATTCGCCCATGCACCAATATCAGGACCTGCTCGAGCGGATTCTTTCCGACGGCGTCGAGAAGACCGATCGGACCGGCACCGGCACGCTCTCGGTATTCGGCCATCAAATGCGCTTCAATCTGTCGACCGGCTTCCCGATGCTGACGACCAAGCGGCTGCCGTTGAAGGCGATCGTGCATGAGCTGCTCTGGTTCCTGAAGGGCGACACCAACATCAAATACCTGCGCGACAACGGCGTCACCATCTGGGACGAGTGGGCGGATGCCAATGGCGATCTCGGCCCGGTCTATGGCCATCAGTGGCGCTCATGGCCGGCCCCGGACGGCCGCAGCATCGACCAGATCGCCAACGTCGTGGACATGATCAAGCGCAATCCGGACTCGCGCCGCCTGATCGTCTCGGCGTGGAATCCGGCCGAGGTCGACAAGATGGCGCTGCCGCCGTGCCATTGCCTGTTCCAGTTCTACGTCGCCAACGGCAAGCTGTCCTGTCAGCTCTATCAGCGCTCCGCCGACGTCTTCCTCGGCGTGCCCTTCAACATCGCCTCCTACTCGCTGCTCACCATGATGGTGGCGCAGGTCACCGGTCTGAAGCCCGGCGATTTCGTGCATTCGTTCGGCGACGCGCATCTCTATTCCAACCACCTGGAGCAGGCGAAGCTCCAGCTCACCCGCGCGTCGCGAGCGTTGCCGGTGATGCGCATCAACCCTGAGGTCAAGGACATCTTCTCCTTCCGCTTCGAGGATTTCGAACTCGTCGGCTACGATCCGCACCCGCACATCAAGGCGGAAGTCGCGGTCTAGCGCCCTATGTCGCTCAACATCCGCCGAGTGCGCCAAGGCGAAGCCGGACTTGTTCTCGCTTTTATCCGGGAACTGGCCGAATACGAAAAGCTTTCCCACGAAGTGGAGGCGACCGAAGCCGACATCGCCGATGCGCTGTTCGGCGAAAGGCCGCAACTCTATTGCGCCATCGCGGAGTGGAACGGTGAGCCGGTCGGCTTCGCGGTGTGGTTCGCGAATTTCTCCACCTTCAGCGGCCGACACGGCATCTATCTCGAAGATCTCTACGTGCGGCCGTCGCATCGGGGCAGGGGCCTCGGGAAGGCGCTGCTGGTCTATCTGGCCAGGGAATGCGTCGAGAACGGCTGGTCGCGTCTGCAATGGGCCGTGCTCGACTGGAACGCACCGTCGATCGCCTTCTACAAGTCGCTCGGCGCGGTCATGATGGATGATTGGACGCTGTGCCGCGTCACCGGGCCCGCACTGACGCGGCTTGCCGGGAGCACGTCCTGATGGAAATCGTCTTCGTCGTTGCGATCGCGGAGAACGGCGTCATCGGCGCCGGCAACGCCATTCCATGGCGGTTGAAATCCGATATGGCCCACTTCAAGGCGCTCACGATCGGCAAGCCGGTTATCATGGGCCGCAAGACCTTCGAATCCCTGCGCCGGCCGCTGCCAGGCCGTACCAACATCGTG
Source organism: Bradyrhizobium sp. in8p8 (assembly GCF_000426845.1). GTDB lineage: Bacteria > Pseudomonadota > Alphaproteobacteria > Rhizobiales > Xanthobacteraceae > Bradyrhizobium > Bradyrhizobium japonicum_C. The sequence goes on from NZ_AUGD01000005.1 coordinate 326,533, forward strand.
ATCACGCGCGATGCCGCCTATCGCGCCGCAGGCGCCATTGTCACGACGTCGGTCGCGGCTGCGGACGCGGTTGCGCGAGGCGATGCCCTGCGGCGTTCGGTCACTGAGGTCGCTGTGATCGGCGGCGCGGAAATCTACCGGCAATGGCTCGATCGCGCTGATCGCCTCGAGATCACCGAAGTGCATGCACGGCCCGACGGCGACACGCATTTTGATATCGACAAGGCAAAATGGAACGAGATCGCGCGCATCCGTCATCCTGCCGGCCCCGACGACAGCGTCGATTTCTCCTATGTGACATATCGTCGGCGGTCGGGCCATTAACCGCACTCGTCAATGTTTACATTGACTTTTTCGTGCCCGAGCATAGCTCGGAAGACGGCCCGGGTTGCGTTGTAAGGGACTTGCCTGTCCCCTATAAAGCCGGACCGGATAAAGCGGGCGGGGGGCATTCCACCCTGCCGAGGAGAGCATCGAATGCCGTGGAAGAATCAGGGCGGTGGCCCATGGGGCTCGGGTCCAAAGGGACCGTGGGGCTCAGGCCCGCAACCGGTCGGGCCGAGGCCTCCGGATCTGGAAGACCTTCTGCGGCGCGGCCAGGACCGCCTCCAGCAGATCATGCCGGGCGGCTATTTCTCCGGCATCGGCATCACGCTGATCATCCTGCTGATCGCCGCATTCTGGCTGCTCTCGGGCTTCTTCCGCGTCCAGTCCGAAGAACTCGGCGTCGTGTTGCGCTTCGGCAAGCATGTCCGCACCGTGCAGCCGGGCCTGAACTATCATCTGCCTTATCCGATCGAGACCGTGCTGCTGCCCAAGGCGCTGCGCGTCAACACCATCTCCATCGGCATGACGCTGATCGAAGATCCGGCGCGGCGCGGCCGCTCCGTTCGTGACGTGCCGGAAGAGAGTCTGATGCTGACCGGCGACGAGAACATCGTCGACGTCGACTTCACCGTGCTCTGGCGCATCAAGCCGGACGGGGTCGGCGACTTCCTCTTCAACATCCAGAACCCCGAAGGCACCGTGAAGGCAGTCGCCGAGAGCGCGATGCGCGAGGTGATTGGCCGCTCGCAGATCCAGCCGATCCTGACCGGCGCGCGAAACGTCACCGAGCAGAACGTGCACGAACTGATCCAGAAGACTCTGGACAGCTACGGCGCGGGTATCCAGATCAGTCAGGTGCAGATGCAGAAGGTGGATCCGCCGGCGCAGGTGATCGACGCTTTCCGCGACGTCCAGGCGGCGCGCGCCAACCAGGAGCAGTTGCAGAACGAGGCGCAGACCTACGCCAATCAGGTTATCCCGCAGGCGCGCGGCCGTGCCGCGCAGATCCTGCAGGCTGCCGAAGGTTACAAGGAGCAGGCGGTCGCCGAGGCCAAGGGCCAGAGCGCGCGCTTCCTCAACGTTTACGAGGAATACAAGAAGGCGCCCGACGTGACGCGTGAACGGATCTATCTGGAGACCATGGAGCGCGTGCTCGGTGGCGCGGACAAGCTCATTTTTGACGGCGGCGGCGCCTCGGGCCAGGGCATCGTGCCCTATCTGCCCCTCGGCGAATTGACGACCAAGCGGCCGCCTACCACCGGTCCGCAGTCGAGCGGAGGCAGCCGATGAGGTCTCCGGTCACAGGTATCGTCACGTTGCTCGGGCTCCTGCTCGTCGTGATCGTCGGCTACATGTCGCTGTTCACGGTGCAGCAGACCGAGCAGACCATCGTGCTCCAGTTCGGCCGGCCCGTCGACGTCGTCACCGCGCCGGGCCTGCATTTCAAGGCGCCTTGGAATTCGGTGATCAACATCGACAAGCGAATCCTCGACCTGGAGAACCCGTCGCAGGAAGCGATCGCGTCCGACCAGAAGCGGCTCGTGGTCGACGCCTTCGCGCGCTATCGGATCGAGAATGCGTTGCGCTTCTATCAGAGCATCGGCTCGATCCAGGCTGCCAACGTCCAGCTCACCACGCTCCTGAACGCGGCGCTGCGCCGTGTGCTCGGCGAGGTCACCTTCATCAACGTGGTGCGTGACGACCGCGAGAAGCTGATGCAGCGTATCCGCGACCAGCTTGACCGCGAGGCGGAGGGCTACGGCATCGAGGTTGTGGACGTCCGGATCCGCCGCGCCGACCTGCCGGAGCAGAACAGCCAGGCGGTCTATCAGCGCATGAAGACCGAACGTGAGCGAGAGGCGGCTGAGTTCCGCGCGCAGGGCGGCCAGAAGGCCCAGGAGATCAGGTCCAAGGCCGACCGCGAGGCGACGGTAATCATCGCGGAGGCCAACTCGCAGGCCGAGCAGACCCGGGGCGCGGGCGATGCCGAGCGCAACAGGCTGTTCGCCGAAGCCTACAGCAAGGACGCCGATTTCTTCGCCTTCTATCGGTCTATGACGGCCTATGAGAACGGGCTGCGGTCCAACGACACCCGCTTCCTGCTGCGGCCGGAATCGGATTTCTTCCGGTACTTCAGTAATCCGTCCGGCAGGATGGCACCCGAGACGCTCGCGAAGCCGTAAGATAGACAAGGGCGGCCGGTCTGGCCGCCCTTCGTCCAGACAAGAACAGCACTACGGGAGGTTCCATTCCGATGAGGTCCATTGCGTTCGCCGACTTCCTCATCGGCCTAGGCATCCTTTTCGTGCTGGAAGGCTTGATGTTCGCGGCCAGTCCCAACTGGATGCGCAAAGCGATGAAGAGCGTCATCACGACGCCGGACAACATACTGAGGGCCGTCGGGATCGGCTCGGCCGTGGCCGGGCTGGTGCTGATCTGGGTTATACGGCGCCCGATTTAGGCATCAGGCCAACGCCAAAGTGAAGGCGCCAGACTGGTTTTCGCCGTATTATCCAGGTCTTGAGGCCCGTTAACGGCCGCGCTTGCACCCTGCCCCCGTTCGAGCGCAGTCTGGCGCCGAATCCCTTTGCCTGGAGATCACAATGACCGCTGCCACCACTGCCCCGTCCCGCTCGCGCCGTGGCGTGCGACTTGGTGTGCGAATTGGGCTGGCCGCGCTCGCCGTCGGTGCTTTCAGCATGTTCGGCACGCCGGCCGATGCGCGCGGACCGGATGGCATTGCCGACGTCGCCGAGAAGGTGATCGATGCGGTCGTCAACATCTCGACCTCGCAGAACGTCGAGGCCAAGGGCGGGGGCAGCAACTCCATGCCGCAACTGCCGCCCGGCTCACCCTTCGAAGAGTTCTTCGATGATTTCTTCAAGAATCGCCGAGGGCCCGGCGGCGGCAGCAAGGGCGGCGAGAACAGCGCGCCGCGCAAGACCAATTCGCTCGGAAGCGGTTTCATCATCGACACTTCGGGCGTCGTCGTCACCAACAACCACGTCATTGCGGACGCCGACGAGATCCACGTCATCCTCAACGACGGCACCAAGATCAAGGCCGAGCTGGTCGGCGTCGACAAGAAGACCGATCTCGCCGTGCTCAAGATCAAGCCGACGAAGCCGTTGGTCGCGGTCAAGTTCGGCGATTCCGACAAGCTGCGCCTCGGCGACTGGGTGGTCGCAATCGGCAATCCCTTCAGCCTGGGAGGCACGGTGACCGCCGGCATCGTCTCGGCCAAGAACCGCGACATCTCCTCAGGCCCTTACGACAGCTACATCCAGACCGACGCATCCATCAACCGCGGCAATTCCGGCGGTCCGCTGTTCAACCTCGACGGCGACGTCGTCGGCGTCAACACGCTGATCATCTCGCCCTCGGGCGGCTCCATTGGCATCGGCTTCGCCGTGCCGTCGAAGACGGTGGTGGGCGTCGTCGATCAGCTCCGCCAGTTCGGCGAGCTGCGCCGTGGCTGGCTTGGCGTGCGCATCCAGAGCGTCACGGACGAGATCGCAGAGAGCCTCAACATCAAGCCGGCGCGTGGTGCATTGGTCGCCGGCGTCGACGACAAGGGCCCGGCCAAGCCCGCCGGCATCGAGCCCGGCGACGTCGTCGTCAAGTTCGACGGCAAGGACGTCAAGGACCCGAAGGACCTCTCCCGCGTCGTCGCCGACACGGCGGTCGGCAAGGAGGTTGACGTCGTCATCATCCGCAAGGGTCAGGAAGAGACCAAGAAGGTCACGCTCGGCCGCCTCCAGGAGCCCGACAAGGTGCAGGCCGCCGTGAAGACCGAGGGGCCGGCGCCGGAGAAGCCGGTGACGCAGAAGGCGCTCGGCCTGGATCTCGCAGCGCTGAGCAAGGATCTGCGGACGCGCTACAAGATCAAGGACAGCGTCAAGGGTGTCGTCGTCACCAATGTCGACGCCAATTCGGACGCCGCCGAGAAGCGCCTGTCCGCCGGCGACGTCATCGTCGAGGTGGCGCAGGAGGCCGTCTCCAGCGGTGCCGACATCCAGAAGCGGGTCGATCAGCTCAAGAAGGACGGCAAGAAGTCGGTGCTGCTGCTGGTCTCGAACGGCGAGGGCGAGCTGCGCTTTGTTGCGCTGAGCGTGCAGTGAGATGAAGAGCTGTTCGCGCTCACACTCACTGTCATTCCGGGATAGTGCGCAAGCACAAGGCCCCAGGTGCGCAATGCGCACTGGGAGTGTCGGGATTCCGGGTACGATGCTTCGCATCGCCCCGGAATGACGGACAGGAAGCTAAGCTTCCACGAACTCGTCCCGCCGATACCCCTGCGCATAGAGCAGCGCGGTGAGATCTCCGTGGTCGATCCGTGCGGCCGCGGCTGCGGCCACTGCGGGCTTGGCGTGATAGGCCACACCGAGCCCTGCCGCCTGAATCATTGCGAGATCGTTGGCGCCGTCGCCGACGACGACCGAGTCGATGTCGTCGAGATCGAACGACTCGATCAGATCCACCAGCGTCGCGAGCTTTGCAGCGCGCCCTAGGATCGGCTCCTTCACCTCGCCGGTGAACTTGCCGTCGCGCACGACAAGCTCGTTGGCGCGGTTCTCCTGGAAGCCGAGCTTGGCGGCGACCGCGCTGGTGAATAGCGTGAAACCGCCCGAGACGAGACAGGTATAGGCGCCGTTCGCGCGCATGGTCGCGACCAGTTCCCGGCCTCCCGGCGTCAGCGTGATGCGCTTGGCCAGCACCTCGTCGACCGCGCCGGCGGGCAGGCCCTTCAAAAGCGCGACGCGCTCGCGCAGCGCCGGCTCGAACTCGATCTCGCCGCGCATCGCGCGCTCGGTGATGGCGGCGACATGCGCCTTCACCCCGACGAAATCGGCGAGCTCGTCGATGCATTCCTGGCCGATCATGGTGGAATCCATGTCGGCGAGAAAAAGCTTCTTGCGCCGGACGCCGACTGGCTGCACGACGATGTCGATGGGCAGGTCGCCGCGGAGTTCGCGGAGCCGCTGCTCGATGGCGTGACGGTCGCCTCCGAGGTTACTGTCGGCGCCGAAGGGAATGTCGACCGCAACCCCGTCGAACAGCCAGTGCGCGGGAGCGGCCTGAGGCAGTACGGCGCGTGCGCCGTCGACGATGGTCGAGTCCAGCGCGGGATTGTCAGGGTTGCAGATCAGCGTGGCGACGAGGGACATTTGAGGTTTTCGTGAGCGAGGAGCGAGCCGGCAGAAGGCCTACTGGCAAGGCCGTGCTTATCGCAGGCCCGACCGCCAGCGGCAAGTCGGCGCTGGCCCTCGAGCTCGCGCATGCCACCGGTGGTGTCGTCATCAATGCCGATTCCATGCAGGTCTATCGCGACCTGCGCATCATCACGGCGCGGCCGACAGAGGATGAGGAAGCCCGCGCTCCGCACCGTCTCTACGGGCATGTCGATGCGGCCGTGAATTTCTCGGCTGGCGCCTGGGTTGCCGATGCGGCGCAGGCGCTCGAACAGGCGAGAATCGAAGGCCGCCTGCCGATCTTCATCGGCGGCACCGGGCTGTATTTCAGGGCGCTGACGGCGGGGCTCTCGGTGGTACCTCCGATTCCTGCCGAGGTGCGCGAGGACGTGCGTGCGCGACTGGAACGGAACGGCGTGGAGGCGCTGCACGCGGAACTGGCTGTCCGCGATCCGCTTGCGGCCGAGCGATTGAAGCTGCGCGACCGCACCCGGATCGCGCGCGCGCTGGAGGTGATTGAGGCGACCGGACGGTCGCTGCTCGACTGGCATCGGGAGGGACAGCCGCCGCTGCTGCCCAAGGATAGCTTTCGCGCGGTGTTTCTCGCACCTGAGCGGAACGAGCTTTATGCCCGCATCGACGCACGCTTCGATGCCATGCTGGGAGCCGGAGCGCTCGGCGAGGTCGAGCGGCTCGCCGCCCGGCACCTCGACCCGCTGCTGCCGGCGATGAAGGCGCATGGCGTGCCGTCTTTGATCAGGCATCTGCGCGGCGAGCTCAGCCTGGGAGAAGCAGCTGCCATCGGCCGCGCCGACACCCGCCATTATGCCAAGCGGCAATTCACCTGGTTTCGGCACCAACTGCCCGAGTTCGAATGGGTGCGGCCGGAGGAGGCGCGAGGATGGCTTGCCGCGACCGTGGCTGAGGGTGCCACCGGCTGACTCGCTTTTCTGGTCGGGTTCCCCAATTTACCTCTCGCCGAACCCCGGGAACACCGCTACACTGCCAAAATCGTGCGGGAACGGCCGCATCGCCTTGACATCCAAGCTTTGGCCGCTATGTTTCGCGCAACCTTTGGGAAGCTGACCGCCTGCCATGCGTAATATTATTACCAAACTCCTTATCGCCGTCGTACCCAGGCACACCGCCGGGGATGGCTAGCTGCCATCCAGAAGACAGGCGGTGTGCATGGGCCCTCTTCGGGGCCTTTTTTATTTGCCGAACCCGACACGAACGAAGCCGCTGACAACAGCGCATCCGGAGCAAGCCAATGAGCGACAAGAGCCACGATCCGAACCAGATGACCGGCGCCGCGATGATCGTCCGCGCGCTCATCGATCACGGCGTGACCGACATTTTCGGCTATCCCGGCGGCGCCGTACTTCCGATCTATGACGAGATTTTCCAGCAGAGCGAGGTCCAGCACATCCTGGTCCGCCACGAGCAGGGCGCAGGCCACGCCGCCGAGGGCTATGCGCGCTCGACCGGCAAGCCGGGCGTCGCGCTGGTGACCTCCGGTCCCGGTGCCACCAACATGGTGACGCCGTTGACGGATGCATTGATGGATTCGATCCCGCTGGTCTGCATCTCCGGCCAGGTGCCGACGCATCTGATCGGCAACGACGCGTTCCAGGAATGCGACACCGTCGGCATCACGCGCCCCTGCACCAAGCACAACTGGCTGGTGCGTGACGTCAACGATCTCGCAAAAGTGCTCCATGAGGCCTTCTATGTCGCGACCTCCGGCCGTCCCGGCCCGGTGCTGGTCGACGTTCCCAAGGACGTGCAGTTCGCCACCGGCACCTATCATCCGCCGCGCAAGTCCGACGTGCATCGCTCCTATGCGCCGCGCCTGAAGGGCGATGCGTCGCAGATCCGCAAGGCGGTCTCGCTGCTCGCGAGCGCCAAGCGCCCGGTGATCTACAGCGGCGGCGGCGTCATCAATTCCGGCCCGGAGGCGACCAGGCTCCTGCGCGAGCTCGTCGAAGTCACCGGCTTCCCGATCACCTCCACGCTGATGGGCCTCGGCGCCTATCCGGCGTCGGGCAAGAATTGGCTTGGCATGCTCGGCATGCACGGCACCTACGAAGCGAACATGACGATGCATGATTGCGACGTCATGCTGTGCGTGGGCGCGCGCTTCGACGATCGCATCACCGGCCGCGTCGATGCGTTTTCGCCTGGCTCGAAGAAGATCCACATCGACATCGATCCGTCCTCGATCAACAAGAACATTCGGGTCGACGTGCCGATCATCGGCGATTGCGGCAACGTACTTGGCGACATTCTTCAGGTGTTCAAGGCGGAGGCGAAGAAGCCCGACATCAAGTCGTGGTGGCAGCAGATCGCACAATGGCGCGCCCGCAACTCGCTCTATTACAAGAAGAGCAACGACGTCATCCTGCCGCAGCACGCGATCCAAAGCCTGTTCGAGGCAACGCGCGGCAAGGATACCTACATCACGACCGAGGTCGGCCAGCACCAGATGTGGGCGGCGCAGTTCTACGGCTTCGAGGAGCCGCATCGCTGGATGACGTCGGGCGGTCTCGGCACGATGGGCTACGGCCTGCCGGCCGCGGTCGGCGTGCAGGTGGCGCATCCCGACAGTCTCGTCATCGACATCGCGGGCGATGCCTCGGTGCAGATGACGATGCAGGAGATGTCGACGGCCGTTCAGTATGAGCTGCCCATCAAGATCTTCATTCTCAACAACCAGTACATGGGCATGGTGCGGCAATGGCAGCAGCTGCTGCACGGCAACCGACTGTCGCATTCCTACTCGGAGGCGTTGCCGGATTTCGTCAAGCTCGCGGATGCCTATGGCTGTGTCGGCCTTCAGGTGCACAAACCCGCCGATCTCGACGGCGCCATCCACGAAATGATCTCGGTCAAGCGTCCGGTGCTGTTCGACTGCCGCGTCGCCGCGCTGGAAAACTGCTTCCCGATGATTCCCTCCGGCAAGGCGCACAACGAGATGCTGCTGCCGGAGCAAGCGAATGATGAGGCCACCGCGAGGGCATTCGCCGGCGGCAAGGCGCTGGTGTGACGAGAGACATTTGAGGGGACGACAATGAACCAGCCCGCATCCGCCTACTTCATCGAGGAGCGTCACGATCCCAACGAGACGCATACGCTCTCCGTGCTCGTGCAGAACGAGCCGGGCGTGCTCGCGCGCGTCATCGGCTTGTTTTCCGGTCGCGGCTACAACATCGAGAGCCTCACGGTCTCCGAGACCGAGGCCCAGAAGCATCTGTCGCGCATTACCATCGTCACCACGGGCACGCCGATGGTGATCGAGCAGATCAAGCACCAGCTCGATCGCATGATCCCGGTCTACCGCGTCGTCGACATGACTCTGACGAAGCGTTCGATCGAGCGCGAGCTTGCCATGGTGAAGGTGCGCGGGCAGGGCGAGCACCGCGTCGAGGCGCTGAGGCTGGCGGACGCTTTCCGCGCCCGCGTGATCGACGCCACGACCGAGAGCTTTGTGTTCGAGATCACAGGCAATACGGACAAGATCAATCAATTTATCGACCTGATGCGCCCGCTCGGCCTGGTCGAAGTGTCGCGCACCGGCGTTGCCGCGATCGGTCGCGGGCCCGAAGGGATGTGAGCCATGCTGGCGCGCGATTGGTACTATAACGAGCGGAATCGGATGGGAATCGAGCCCGCCGTGGCCTCGATCTACGACAGTCACGAGGATGCCGATCTGCGGGCGCGCGCTGCGCTGAAAATGCTCGGTGTGCAGCGCGGCTGGCGCATCGCCGACATCGGCTGCGGCAACGGCGTGCTCGCCACCGAAGCCGCACTGATGGGTGCCGAGGTCGACGCCATCGACATCTCGCCTGCGATGCTGGCGCTCGCCGAGATCTACGCGCGCGACCGCAAGGCTCCCGTACGCACTCAATCGGCCGGCCTGCTCAGCTTCGCCTATCGCCCGGAAACCTATGACCTGATCGTCAGCGAGTTCACGCTGCACCATCTGCCTGATTTCTGGAAGGCGGTGGCGATATCGCGGATCTATCGCGCACTGAAACCGGGCGCGAGCTTCTATCTACGCGACATCGTCTACACCGCGATGCCTGATGCGATCGAACGTGACGTCGAGCAATGGGCCGACTTTCAGATCAAGAACCACGATTTTTCGCGCGAGAGCGTCGTGGCGCACATGCGCGATGAATATTCCACCTTCGGCTGGGTGATGGAGCGGATGCTGATCGACGTCGGATTTACGCTGGTCTCGGCCGATTACCACGCGCCCATGCACGGTACCTATCTGCTGCGGAAACCAAAGGCCGGCGAGCAAGGCTAGAGAAAAGCAACAGGGCTGCACGACAGTGCAGAACCGGGAACGACAATGAAGCCGGCCGACATCCTCATCGCCATCCTGGTGGCGATCATCTGGGGACTTGCCTTCGTGGCGAGCCGGATCGCGCTCGACGAATTTTCGCCGGAGCTGATGACGGCGATGCGCTTCGCCATCGCCGCCATACCGTGTCTTTTCATTCCCAAGCCGAAGGTCGCCTGGTCGCTGCTGCTGGCCATCAGCTCCACTCTGTTTCTCGGACAGTTCCTGAGCCAAGCCTATGGCATCGCCCACGGCGTACCGGTGGGGCTGACCAGCGTGGTCGTCCAGAGCCAGGCGCTGTTCACGATCGGCTTTGCCGCGCTCGCTTTCGGTGAGCGGCCGACGCCGGTGCAGACGCTCGGCATCGTCATCGCGGCGGCGGGACTTTTGATGATTTGCGCCACGGTCGGCTATGATTTCAGCGTCGGCGCGTTCGCGGTGCTGATGATCGCGCCGATCTGCTTTGCCGTCGGCAATCTTCTGCTGCGGGGCGCCCGTGGCGCGCCGATGTTCGACCTGTTCGCCTGGCTTTGCCTCACTGCGGCGGTGCCGCTGTTCGCGCTAACGCTGGTCGTCGACGGGCCGATGCCGACCGTCCGGGCGCTGACCCAAATGTCGCTCACCGGCCTGATTTGCCTGCTGGCGATCGGCGCCATCTCCACCAGCATTGCATACTGGCTCTGGGGCCGTCTGCTGCGCGACTATCCCGCCGCGCAAGTCGTGCCGTTCGCGCTGCTGGTGCCGTTCGTGGGATCAGCGGCTTCCAGCATCGTGTTCGGCGAGCGCTTCGGCCCTCTGAGGCTCGCCGGCATGCTCACCGTGATCGGTGGTATTGCGGTGATGGTGCTGGCGCAGCGTCCGCAAGTCCTGTCGAAGGCCGCGTGAGCTGAGCATGTCCCAATCGCTGTTCTATGCCTTCCTCATCTTCATGGTCGTGATGTATTTCACACCCGGCCCGAACAACATCATGCTGCTGTCCTCGGGCCTGACCTACGGCTTCCGCCGTACCATTCCCCATATCGTCGGGATCGTCATCGGCTTTGCCTTCATGGTTGCTGCAGTCGGCCTCGGGCTCGGCACCGTTTTCCTGGCCTATCCGATCCTCCAAACCGTTCTGAAATATGCCGGAGCCGCCTATCTGATCTACCTGGCCGCCGTGATCGCCATGTCCGGTCCGGCCAGGCCGGGCGAGGAGGAGGGCCGCGGCCCGATGACCTTCTGGGGCGCGGCCATGTTCCAGTGGATCAACGCCAAAGGCTGGGTGATCGTGATCGGCACCATCACCGCCTATGCCGCGATTGCCCAATTCCCTCTCAACATCGCCATCCAGACCCTGATCAGCCTCATCGTCGGCACGGTGTCGACCGTAGTTTGGGCGCTGTTCGGCACTGCACTACGGCCGGTGCTGACCTCCGAGCGGCTGGTGCGCGGCTTCAATATCCTGATGGCGATCCTGCTGCTCGCTTCTCTCTACCCCGTTTTCATGGATGCATGATGTCGCGGATTTCCATGCAGAAACGGGTTTCCCTCAAGGCTGAAAATGCTCTAGACAGCCTCCGAAATCCGCAAATTTCACCCTTCGGACACTGACCATCGGCCGATTACGGCCCTGAACGAGGAAACGACCATGCGTGTTTACTACGATCGCGACGCCGACCTGAACCTGATCAAGGGCAAGAAGGTCGCCATCGTCGGCTACGGCAGCCAGGGCCACGCCCATGCGCTCAACCTGAAAGATTCCGGCGTCAAGGAAGTCGCTATCGCGCTGCGCAAGGGCTCGGCCTCGGCCAAGAAAGCGGAGAACGCCGGCTTCAAGGTGATGGAAGTCGCCGAAGCCGCCAAATGGGCCGACCTCGTCATGATGCTCACGCCCGACGAGCTTCAGGGCGACATCTATCGCGAGCACCTGCACGACAACATGAAGAAGGGCGCCGCCCTCGTGTTCGCGCATGGCCTCAACGTGCATTTCAACCTGCTCGATCCGCGCGCCGATCTCGACGTGCTGATGATCGCGCCGAAGGGCCCCGGCCACACGGTGCGCTCGGAGTATCAGCGCGGCGGCGGCGTGCCCTGCCTGATCGCGATCGCCAAGGACGTCTCGGGCAACGCCCATGACCTCGGACTGTCCTATGCTTCGGCGATCGGCGGCGGCCGCGCTGGCATCATCGAGACCACCTTCAAGGAAGAGTGCGAGACCGACCTGTTCGGCGAGCAGGTCGTGCTCTGCGGCGGCCTCGTCGAATTGATCAAGGGCGGCTACGAGACGCTGGTCGAAGCCGGTTACGCTCCGGAGATGGCCTATTTCGAGTGCCTGCACGAAGTGAAGTTGATCGTCGACTTGATCTATGAAGGCGGCATCGCCAACATGAACTACTCGATCTCCAACACGGCCGAGTACGGTGAGTACGTCACAGGCCCGCGCATCATCACCGAAGAGACCAAGAAGGAGATGCGCAAGGTTCTGGCCGACATCCAGGGCGGCAAGTTCGCTCGCGACTGGATGCTCGAAAACAAGGTCAACCAGACCTCATTCAAGGCGACCCGCGCCAAGCTCGCCGCGCACCCGATCGAGGAAGTCGGTGCGAAGCTGCGCGACATGATGCCCTGGATCAAGAAGGGCGCGTTGGTCGACAAGACCAAGAACTGAGCTGTCGCGCCCCCGGACGCAGCGCAGCACCTCAATGTTGCGCTGCTGATCCGGGGTCCATACGGCTGTTCTCTGCGCTTCGCCGCACTACGCTTGTCCGGAATGCGAGAGCGCCAAGCTTCGGTCGCCACACCAAATCTTAAATCTTCACGACTAGATTCGAGCGAGATCGCAAGTGGCGGTCTCGCTCTTTTCATCACGCGCGGAAGCATTGCTGCTTCATCCACATTCTTCGCGCGTTGACGTGTATTCTGAACACGAAGAACTGACGCTTAAACCACATTCTTGATCGCGCCCCGCTTCTGGCGATTTGCCTGCGAGCTTCCGAATACCAAAACGTCAGCGTCTTCAGCGGCCGGGAGTCGGCTCTTCATCTGCACTCTCATCGTCAGATCGAGCCCTCCGCACGACGTTCACGTCTCGCGGAATCCCAAGAGCCGACATCAGCTACGCCTTCTTGCCACGCGTTGCCCGTGCCGGTTCATCGTCCTTGCGCGGCCAGACAACCGTGGTCCATTGCGCTGGCGCGGCCTTCTCCGGCATGATTGTGGGAGCTTGAGGGGAGGGGACCATGCGATCAGTCGTCGTGACCGGGGCATCCACCGGCATCGGCTGGGCCATTGCGAAACTTCTGATCGGGCGCGGCTATCGCGTATTCGGAGGTGTCCGCAAGCAGGTTGACGCCGATCGCCTCAGGGATGAGCTCGGCGCCGGCTTCGCGCCGCTGCTGTTCGACGTCACCGACGAGGCTGCTGTCCTCGCGGCCGCGCGAACTGTCCGCGAGGCGCTGGGCGGCGAGACGCTGGCCGGTCTCGTCAACAATGCCGGCATCGCCGTCGCGGGTCCCGTCCTCGAATTGTCGGCCGACGATTTCCGGCGCCAGATGGACGTCAACGTCATCGACCCGGTCCTCGCGACCCAGGCGTTCGGGCCGCTGCTCGGCGCAGATCAGTCGCTGAAGGGATCGAAGGGGCGGATCGTGATGATCAGCTCGGTGGCGGGCAAGAACGGCAATCCGCTGTTGGCGCCCTACAGCACCTCCAAGCACGCCATCGAGGGCCTGTCGGAGAGCCTGCGCCGCGAACTGATGCTGTTCGGGATCGACGTCGTCATCGTCGCCCCCGGCGCGGTCAAGACGCCGATCTGGAGCAAGGCCGAACAGGTCGATCTCTCCATCTACAAAAACTCGCCCTACCTGCCGGCGCTCAACAAGGTCATGGCCGTCATGATGGAACTCGGCGCGAAGGGCCTGCCGGCCGAGCGCATCGCCGAAATCGTGCTCGAAGCGCTGACCGCGGCAAGCCCCAAGGTACGTTACCAGATCACGCCGGACCCGATGCGCCATCTGATCGCGGCCGTGTTGCCGAAGCGGACGCTCGACCGCATCATCGCCAAGCGGCTCGGTTTGCGGGAGCAGTGACGCCAGAGCCTCAGCCCGCCGCCGCGGTTCGTCCGCTCGGGTGGCGGGCCGTCGCGATCATGCGCAGCGTCATCGCGATCAGGAGTGGAAGGAGGAACGCGGCATAGAGCGGCATCGTCGGGACGCGCTTGCCGAACGACACCATGAATTGGAACCAGAGATAATAGCTGCCCACAAGGTGCAGCGCGCGCCAGGCGCGCGGGCCGATCAGCGCGGCGGTGCGGTCCAACGAAGTCACGCTCATGGCAATGATGAAGGCATAGCCGATGCCGCCGAAAACGTAGGAGACGGCTGAGGTGGCTTCCGCAAAGCCCGCCGGATCCATCTTGGCGAAGACGACGATCGCCACCGCATGGATGCCATGGGAGACCGCAAAGCTCAAACCGAGATAGCGGCGGTTGCGGCGCTGCCAGCGCGCCCAGACATTGGGCCAGAGCCGCGCAACCGCGGCGGCGCTGAATGCGAGGCAGAACAGCAGCAGCGAGCTTCGCGCCGTGAAGCTGATCACCGTGCGGACACCCTCGACCTCGAATTGCCGCATCGAGGCGATCCATACGCTCAGCGCGATCAGACTCAATGAGAGGGCGGTAAGCAGCCGCCAGCCTTCAATCCAGCTTCGACGTTGCGACATGGACGATTCCTCTTTTTATGTAATCAGCGATTACATATCGGTTGCAGGACCGTCAACGGTGTGATCATTGATTACATTCACGTTCGAGTGAGGCTAAAAGCGGGGCCATGCCCGTCCGTCAACCGTCGAGGCCGTCCGCCGGTCGCACCGCAACGCGGCCGTATCACCACGGCGACCTCCGCCGCGTCCTGATCGATGCGGCGCTGCAACTTGCAGCCGAGGGGGCCGAGGTCTCGGTCCGTGAGGCCGCGCGCCGGGCAGCTGTGTCGCCCGGAGCGCCGTTCCGGCACTTTCCGACCCGCGATGCGCTGATGGCGGCGGTGGCGGAGGAGGCGCAGCGGCGTTTTCGTGCCGAGATCGAAGCGGCGCTGGCGGAGGTTCGGACCGCCGGTCCGCTCGCTCGTTTCCGAGCCTTTGGCCTTGCTTACCTGCGCTGGGCGATGTGCAATCCCGCACATTTCGAGATCATCTCGACAGGGCGCTATTTCGCCCATGGCAGCTCGCCGGAGCTGACGCGCGACAATGCCGAGCTGATCGCGCTGACGGAGCAGATGCTGGCTGACGCGGCTGCGCAGGGCTTACTGCGCGCGGCCGACATCAAGCGCATCCAGATCGCCGGCCGGGCCTTGGTCTACGGTTTCGCCCGGATGAATCTGGATGGTCACTTGCCGCGTTGGGGCATCGCGCCGCACGAGATCGAGCAGATGGCCGAAGCGGTGCTCGACCTGTTCATCGTGGGGATCGCAAAGACCTAGCGCGACGACGCTGAGGCCGCCGACCTGTGGCGCTTGGTCGCTCGCTGGGCCGAGTGAAGGTCGCATCGCGGCGGCGCATTGCCTGTCCTTGACCATTCCGTTACAGTTTTATGACACGGTGCAGGCTTCCGGTTGCGCCGGACGCCTCGGCTGTTCAACGCGGCCAGACGGCTGGCATCACCGCGCCGGACTTGAAGTTTAGCGTGTCCTTGATGGCGTCCGCGCCCAATCCAGGTCCTTCCGCCACGACTGCCGCGCTCGCGAGCGTTGCCGCACTCGGCATCTGGCGGCTGCTCGCGGTCGCGGCGCCGCATCTGGCGGCGCTTGCGCTGATGTACGAGACCGAGACCGATTTCGGCTCGAGGCTCTCCTTCGCGCTGGCCTGGGGCATCCTCAACTTCTTCTGGATCGCTGTGCTGCGGCGGCCGGCATTATCGGGCGCGCTGTCGCTGACCATGGTCGTCGTGCTCATGCTGCTGTCGCGGCTCAAGCACGACGTCGTGCAGATGACGGTCAACTTCATCGACCTGATGATGATCGATCGCGACTCCGTCGCCTTCCTGTTCACGATCTTTCCGAACTTGCGCTGGTCGGTGATCCTCGCCGGGTTGGTCACCCTGCCGCTGATGTACGCGTTGTGGTGGCTCGATCCATTCCGCATTCGCCGCCTGCCGGCGCTCGCCTGCAAGCTCGCCTGTCTTGCCGCGCTCGTCGGCTATTCACTCTATCATCCGGACGAGGCCTGGCGCGGCTATTACGATGACGGCTACCTCTCAAAATTCTTCCGTTCCGGCGTCACCGCGGTCTCCGACTTCGTCCAATACGGTCTTATGGAAGCCGCTGCCGCGAACAGCGAGCGGCTCAACATGCCCTTGGTCGATGCCTGCCACCCAGCGGGTCGCCGGCCGAACATCATCATGATCCATGATGAATCGAGCTTTGACATCCGCGCCGCCCAGGGGATCAAGGTGCCGCAAGGCTATGGCAGCCACTTCAAATCCTGGGACGGCAAGCAACGCTCATTCCTGGCCGAGACCAATGGCGGGCCCAGCTGGTTCACCGAATACAACGTGCTTGCCGGGCTCTCCTCGCGCTCGTTCGGCCGCTTCGCCTATTTCGTGACGCGGATCGCCTCGAACCGGGTCGAGCGCGGCCTGCCGCTGGCGCTGCGCCGCTGCGGCTACGACACGCTGTCGCTCTATCCTGCCCATGGCGGTTTCATGGGCGCCCGCAGCTTCCAGATGACGACGGGCATCGACCGCTTCCTCGACTCGAAGGATCTCGGCGCCAAGGACGTCGAGCCGGACAGCTTCTTCTACGACAAGGCGCTCCAGCTGATGGGCCAGCAGCCGCCGAACAAGCCGCTGTTCACCTTCATCTATCTCGGCGCCAACCATTTCCCCTGGGAGATGCGCTTCCGCCCCGATCTGCTGCCGAACTGGCGCCCGCCAGGCAACGTGCCGTCCATCGACGAATATTTGCGCCGGCAGGCGATGAGCGCCGAGCAGTACAAGGCGTTCGTTGCGGGACTGAAGAACAAGTTTCCGGGCGAGCCTTTCCTGATCGTGCGTTACGGCGATCACCAGCCGGAATTCGCACCGCAGATCCTCGAGCCCGGGCTCGGCGACGGCGCTCTAGGCAAGAAGCTGGACAATTATGATCCGCGTCTCTACGCAACCTACTATGCGATCGATTCCGTCAACTTCGAGCCGGTAAAGAGCCCGGTCGTGATGGACACGATCGACGGCCCCTATCTGCCGCTGGTGATCCAGGAAGCTGCCGGCATCCCGCTCGATCCGTCCTTCGCCGAGCAGAAGGAGATCATGCTCCGCTGCAAGGGAATATTCTATAGCTGCAAGGACGGCGCGGAGGCGCGACGGCTGAACCGGCTGCTGATCGACGCGGGGATGATCAGGGGGCTCTAGCGCTGGCTCGGTTGCAAGTCATACCACTTCGCGATGCAAAGACGCATGCTGTGCGTCGGTGTGGTGCCCGCGCCGAGGCCTACAGACCAGAAGGCCAGCATCGTCAGCTATCATTCGGATCGCTCGCTCCCGAACTTGAACGCCGGGGCGATCTCCTTTCGCTGAATGACGCGGGGTGTCATCGAAGGAAGCCGTGCCGTTGCGGCATAGTCGAGCGCCCATTGATCGATCACTCCGATGACTTGACCCCGAGATCGCGCAAGATGCGGAGCATCACATCGCTGTCGCGCTTGAAGATGCGATTGGTCGTCTCGAAATCGGCTGGAGAGGACAGTAGAAAGTTGTTCAGCATCTGCTGGACCTTCGGATCGGATCCGGCCTGG
Source organism: Bradyrhizobium sp. in8p8 (assembly GCF_000426845.1). Taxonomy (GTDB): domain Bacteria; phylum Pseudomonadota; class Alphaproteobacteria; order Rhizobiales; family Xanthobacteraceae; genus Bradyrhizobium; species Bradyrhizobium japonicum_C. The sequence goes on from NZ_AUGD01000005.1 coordinate 344,161, forward strand.
ATCAACATCGGAGAGAGCTGCTCCACGATCTCCTTTGGCGTGCCGACCGGCACGGCGAAGGTCGTGAACGCGCGCAGCTCATAGAAGTCACCGATAGCACCCTGCTCGGTCATGGTAGGCGTGTCGGGATACGGCGGCAGCCTGCTGCCGACCACGCCGATCAGGTTTCCGGTTCCCGCTTGGATGACGGGTGCTGCTGCGGCATAACTTCCTGCGGCGCCATCCAGCGTCTGTCCCGCAATGTCATTCCACATCGGAGCCTCGCCGCGGTACTGGATGACTTGGAATCGAATGCCGTATTGCTTCGCGATTGTCTCAATGAGGACGTGCGGCGTCGAACCTACGCCGTAGGACCCCCAGTTCAGGCTGCCGGCCTTGTTTGCATATTCGATGAACTCACGAAGATTGGTCGCTCCCGTCTTCTTCGCCGCGACCACCGGACCACCGGCGCCGCTGACCATGGTCAGATAGATGAAGTCCCGTTCAGGATCATAGGGAAGGTCTTTCACCGTAATGCGGTTCTGGATGAGTGACGAAGAGATCGTGCAGAGGATGGTGGTGCCATCCGGCTCTGCGCGTTTTGCTTCAGCCACGCCGATGACGCCGCCGGCGCCGGCCCTGTTTTCGACGATGACCGGCTTTCCCACCAGCCGCGCCAGGTAGTCACCGAAAGCTCGCGCGATGCCGTCCGTCTGACCGCCAGGCGGATATGGCACGACGATACGAAGCGGTCGGGCTGGCCACGCAGTTTGCGCGTGCGCCATTCCGAATGGAGGGCACAACAGTGCCGCTGCACCAGTCATGAACAGTCGCCGTGTCGGCTTTTTCATTTTTCCTGCCCCATAGCGTTTCTGATGTTCTTCTTTGGTCGGCCGCAAGGGGCGAGCAAGCGCAATCATCACTCAACTCACCACCGAGCTCGGTGAAAAGCTATCACGGCGAGCTCATTCAGGCGACGTTCGCTGAGGTGACATTTCGGCACACAATTGTATCTGCCGGCTTACATGGATATCGAAGGATCGCTGGCTACTCCTCCCAGTACGCGACCAGCTCTACGCAACGAGGCGTCCTTCGGTCCGCGGGCGACCATTCGGCCGCGAACTCGATCTTGCGGTGCATCAGGCGGCCGATCAAAGCCTTGTCGATGCTTGGTCGGTTCCGCCAGCCGGAATTGTCGTGCCCTAACGCTGCTTCACCGTCTCCCATAGCCATTTCGCCACCGCATCCGGAGACGAGTTTGCGTCGTTGCCGCTGGCGCGTAAATTTGCCTCCCGCATGGTGGCGATGCCGATCTTGCCGAGCAGCGGCTTGAGCGCCGCTTGCAATCGCTCGTCACCGGCGCGTTTCGGTGCGAGCAGCAGGATCGCGTCGTAAGGCGGGATCGCCTGCCTGGGATCATCGAGCGTGGTGAGATCGTATTTCGCGATCAGTCCGTCGCTGGTGTAGCCCGCGATGACGTCGACCTCGCCACTGGCAATTGCGGCATACATGAAATCGGGTTGCATCTGGCGCTGCGCGCGGAACGAGAGGCCATAGGCCTTTTGCAGCGCGGCCCATTCCGGCCGGGAGAAGAACTCATAGTCGCCGGCAATCGACATGCTCGGTGCGTGCGCGGCGAGATCAGCGATGGTGCGGATGCCGAGTGAATCGGCGCGCTGCCTCGGCATCACCAATGCATAGGCATTCTCGAAACCGAGTTCGCCGAGCAGAGTGATCTTGTCGCGGGCGAGAGCGGTCTTCAACTCCGCGAGCAGCTCCGTGCGCGGTCTGATGTCGGCGCGATGCAGCTGGTTGGCCCAAAGCGTGCCGGAATAGTCGACATAGAGATCGATGTCGCCGGCCTTCAGCGCCTCAAAGATCACGCTGGAGCCGAGACCCGATCGCACCGTCGCGGACAGGCCGGCGACCTGGAGGCGGTCCTTGAGCAGCGCCGACAACACATATTGCTCGGCGAAGGTCTTGGCGCCGACGACGTAACCCTGCGAGGAGCGCCCCATCGCCGGCACCAGCGTTGCGGCGACGAGGGCAGCGATGCCGACGCAGCCGAGCGCTGCTCGCAGACGGTTGCGATGACGCAGGCCTCGCTCGATCAGACCGAGCAGCTGATCGACCGCGAGCGCCAGCAGTGCCGAGGCAAAGCAGCCGAACAGCACGAACACCCAGTTCTGGGTCTGAAGCCCCGCAAAGATGTAATTGCCGAGGCTGGTTTGCCCAATCGGGGTCGACAGCGTTGCGGTGCCGATCACCCAGACTGCGGCGGTACGGATGCCGGCCATCATCACCGGCAGCGCCAGCGGCAGCTCGACCATGAGGAGCGACTGCCGTGCAGTCATGCCGACGCCCTTCGCGGCCTCGATCAGCGCGGGATCGATGCCGTTGAGCCCGGTGATGCCGTTGCGCAACACGGGCAGCATCGAATAGAGCGCCAGCGCCAGCATCGCCGGCAGGAAACCGAATGCGGAGAACGAAACACCGAACCACGCCAGTGTGACGGACGCCGCAGCGAGCAATAGCGGATAGAACAGCGCAAGCATCGCCAGCCCGGGCACGGTCTGCACGATGCTGGCGAACGCGAGCAGCATGCCACGCGGCGCCGGGCGGTTGCGCGTCAGGATCGCCAGGGGCAGGCTGACCACAAGGCCGAGCGCCAGGGCGGCGAGGCTCACCCGCACATGATTGCCGAGATAATCGGGCAGATGCGCCAGCGCCTCGCCCCAGCGTGGATCGGCGAGAAGACTCATGCACACCCGCTTTCCGGCAGCAAGGCATTCAGCCGCTCGACCTGGCGCCGCGGCGTGCGGAGCAGCTCCGTCACGTACGCATCGCCGCTCTTGGTCAGCTCCTTGGGCGTGCCCTGCGCGAGAAGCTTTCCAGCGCGCATCACGGCGATTCGGTCGGCGAGCAAAATCGCCTCGGTCATGTCATGGGTGATCATCACGCTTGTAAGGCCGAGCTTGCGATGCAGCGACCGGTAGTCGTCGCCGAGGGCGTCACGCGTGAGGGGATCGAGCGCTCCGAAGGGCTCATCCATGAGGACGATGCGAGGCCTTGCCGCAAGCGCCCGCGCAACGCCGACGCGCTGGCGTTGGCCCCCCGAGAGCGCTTCCGGCAACCGGTCGCGATGCGCAGCACGGTCGAGCTGCACCAGCTCCAGCAGCTCGTCGACGCGTGCAGAGATGTTCGCCGTCGGCATGCCCAGCAGCTTTGGCGTGATGCCGATATTGTCCGCGACACTCAAATGCGGAAACAGCCCGCCGCTCTGGAACACGTAGCCGATCCGTCGCCGCAACGCGACCGGATCAACGTTGCTCACGTTGCGACCTTCGACTGTGATGTTGCCGCCGTCGGCTTCGATCAGCCGGTTGGCGAGGCGCAGCAGCGTGGTCTTGCCCGACCCCGAGCCGCCGACGATCACCATAAACTCGCCCTCCGCGATGTCGAGCGACACGTCATCGACGGCCTTAAGTCGGCCGAAGCATTTAACGACGTGTCGGTAGCTGATCGCCAGCTTGGCGGGCATCGATTTTAGACTCGCTTTTATCCGACCCTGGAGGGGGAAAGGGTGAGGGGGCGGCAAGCTCCATGCGTAGCACGCTTGGCCCGTTGATTGAACTTGGCGACGCAAGCGGCTATGGCATCGGGCTGAACTTGGAGGGAATACATGACGCCCACCGCAGTGGCGCTGGAAGACGCCAAGGTTGCATTCCGCCTCGGGGACGGGCGGGTCTATACGGCGGTCGAGCAGGCCCATCTCACGGTCGACCAGGGCGAGTTCGTGGCTATCGTCGGTCCGACAGGCTGTGGCAAATCGACATTGCTCAACGTTGCCGCGGGACTCCTCAAGCCCGCTGCCGGCAGCGTCAGGATATTCGACCGGCCGCTGGCCGGACTGAACCGGGATGCCGGATATCTATTCCAGGCCGATGCGCTGTTCCCGTGGAAGACGGCGCTCGACAATGTCGCGATCGGGCTTGAAATCAAGGGCACGCCGCGCGCAGAGGCGCTGCCGCGGGCCCAAAAATGGCTGACCTCGGTCGGCCTCGGCGCCTTTGGGGGCCGCTATCCGCACATGCTTTCCGGCGGACAGCGCAAGCGCGTGGCGCTGGCGCAGGTGCTGATCCGCGATCCAAAGATCCTGCTGATGGATGAGCCGTTCGGGCCGCTGGATGCGCAGACGCGCCAGGTCATGGGCAACCTGCTGCTCGACTTGTGGAATGCCGACCGCAAGGCGGTGCTGTTCGTGACTCATGATCTGGAAGAGGCGATCGCGCTCGCCGATCGCGTCGTAATCATGTCGGCCGGGCCGTCCTCGCGCATCATCGGCGACTGGCGCGTAAGCCTGCCGCGTCCGCGCGACATCTTCGAGGTGCGGCTCGACAAGGAGTTCCACGCTCTCCATCGTGAGATCTGGAGCGTGCTCAAGGACGAGGTCATGAAGGGCTACGCCCAGTCCACCAACGCGGCGGAGGCGGTCTGATGTCGCGCGCGACGCTCCTTGCTTTGCAGATTCTCGTCGCCGTCATCGGCATCGTGCTGTGGCAGGTGCTGACGACCGTTCCCCTCTTCGGCAAGATCCTGTTGCCGCCGTTCTTTTTCTCCAACCCGTTCGACGTGTTCAGTCAGATCGTGAAGTGGTTCTCGACCGGCGTGATCTGGAAACATCTCGGCATCACCCTGGCGGAATCGATCCTCGCCTTCGTAATCGGGTCGGTCGGCGGCGTGCTGGTCGGCTTCTGGTTCGCGCGACAGCCGCTGGTCGCGGCCGTGTTCGATCCCTACGTGAAGATGGTCAACGCTCTGCCGCGCGTCGTGCTGGCGCCGATCTTCGCGCTGTGGCTCGGTCTCGGCATCTGGTCCAAGGTCGCGCTCGGCGTGACGTTGGTGTTCTTCATCGTCTTCTTCAACGTCTATCAAGGCGTCAAGGAAGTCAGCCGCACCGTGCTCGACAATGGCCGCATGCTCGGCATGAGCGAGCGGCAATTGATGCAGCACGTCTATTGGCCTTCGGCGTTGTCCTGGATGTTCTCCTCGCTGCACACCTCGGTCGGCTTCGCCGTGGTCGGTGCGGTCGTCGGCGAGTATCTGGGATCGGCTGCCGGGCTCGGCTATCTCATTCAGCAGGCCGAGGGCATCTTCGACGTTGCCGGTGTCTTTGCCGGCATGTTCGTGCTGTCGGCGTTCGTCATCCTGATCGACTTTGGTGTCACGCTGGTCGAGCGGAGACTGCTGGTGTGGCGCCCGACCGCGGCGGACGGGCGAGGGTAGGCGCCAAGTCTGTTCGATTGCGCCGCTGCGATCCGAGGTGCGTCCGGCTGGCGGCCGGCCCCGCTCCGGGCGGCGCTTCTCAAGCCCGTCCCGCTGCTCTATGGTGCGGCCGGCCGAACGGAGGAACCAATGAAGAAGACGATTGCCAGGCTCGCCGGCGTGCTGCTTGCGCTGACGCTCACCACCTCGCTTGCCGCGGCGCAAAGCAAGGTGACCATCGCGATCGGCGGCGGCTCCTGTCTGTGCTATTTGCCAACCGTGCTGGCCAAGCAGCTTGGCGAGTACGAGAAGGCCGGCCTCAACGTCGAGCTCGTGGACCTCAAGGGCGGCTCGGATGCACTGAAGGCCGTGCTCGGCGGCAGTGCCGACGTCGTCTCCGGCTATTTCGATCATTGCGTCAATCTCGCCGCCAAGAAGCAGGAACTGCAGTCCTTCGTGGTCTATGACCGCTATCCCGGCCTCGTGCTGGTGGTCGCGCCCTCGCGAACCAACGAGATCAAGTCGGTCAAGGACCTCGCCGGCAAGAAGGTCGGTGTGAGTGCTCCCGGCTCCTCCACCGACTTCTTCCTGAAATACATGCTCAAGAAGAATGGGCTCGATCCCACCAACGTCGCCGTGATCGGCGTCGGCCTCGGTGCCACCGCGGTCGCCGCCATGCAGCAGGGCCAGATCGACGCGGCGGTGATGCTCGATCCCTCCGTCACCGTGCTTCAGGGCAACCACAAGGATCTGCGCATTCTCTCGGACACCCGGACCCAGAAGGATACGATCGAGACTTTCGGCGGCGAATATCCGGGCGGCGCGCTCTATTCGACCGCGGCCTGGATCAATGGTCATGAGAAGGAGGCGCAGGCGCTCACCAATGCGATCCTCGCCACGCTAGCGTGGATCCATTCACATTCGCCCGAGGAGATCATGGCGAAGATGCCGGAGGAAACGGTCGGCAAGAACAAGGATCTCTATCTTGCCGCGCTGAAGAACACGATCCCGATGTATTCCGAGACCGGGAAGATGGACCCGAAGGGCGCGGAGGCCGTGCTCGCGGTGTTCAGCGTCGGCTCGCCCGAGGTCGCGAACGCCAAGATCGACCTCAGCAAGACCTTCACCAACAGATTCGTCGATCAGGCCAAGAAGACGACGGGGAATGCCAAGTAGCCGACGCGAAGGCCTGGAAACCAAGCGTCATGACGTCACCTGTCATTCATCGCGTTGCGACGCTTGATCTTGCCGTGCGGCCGATCGCGTGGTCGTTCGCGGAGGAGCGTCGCACCGAGATCGCGACGCATTTCGCCGAGAAGCAGCGTGAGCGGCCGAAGATCTGGAACGGCCGCGTCTTGCTTGGCCGCGATCCCGTGTTTGCGGGTGACCATTTCGCTGCGACCTATTTCGAGACCGATTTCGCGAGCTTCCTCGCTTGGCGCGACTGGGGCTTTCCCGGCCCTGCCGTGTTCAACGGTTTTGGCATGGGCGCGCTGCGCGCGTCCGATGGTGCGTTCATCATGGGCGAAATGGCGCCCCACACCGCCAATGCGGGTCGCATCTATTTTCCCTCCGGCACGCCGGATCTCGACGACGTCAGGGACGGCGTGCTCGACATCCCCGGCAGCGTCATCCGCGAACTCGGCGAGGAAACCGGCCTGACCACGACCGACTATCGGATCGAGCCGGGGTGGCACTGTGTGGTGACCGGCCCGACGATTGCGATGCTACAGGTCATCAATCTGGACCTGCCGGGCGATGAGGCCCGCGCCCGGATCGAAGCCAATCTCGCGCGCGAGGCCGAACCGGAGCTGTCGGCCATCCATCTCGTGCGCGCGACGAGTGATCTCAGGCCGTCCATGCCGCGATTTGTCACGGCCTTTGTCGAGCAGCAGTTTGCCGCGCGCTGATGCGTGAGGCTTGACATCGCCTCGCGCAGCCCATGTGATGGGCAAAAAAGAATTTGCACCAAGAATGCAATGCACAATCGTCCAGGGAGGTTTTGATGCGCCTGCGCATGGCTGCCCGTTTGGTACGTGGGCTGTTTGTCGCGATTGCCGCGACGGGCTTGGCGGTGTCCGCCGAGGCCCAAGAGAAGAAGCTCAAGATCGGCGTCATCTATGATCTGACCGGCCCGCTCGCCGGCGGTGGCTCGGAGCTGCAATATACCGGCGCCAGGATCATGCTGGATCAGTACAGCGCGAAGGACGTCGAGGGCTACAAGATCGAGGCGATCTATGCCGATGCTCAGAGCAAGCCGGATGTCGCCATCAACGAAGCGATCCGCCTGATCGAGCAGGAAAAGGTCGACATGCTGCTCGGCTTCTTTTCCTCGGCGCAGTGCGTGCCGGTGGCCGCGCGCGTCGAGCAGCTGAAGAAGTTCATGTGGATCACGACCTGCATTTCGTCCGCGGTGCTGGAGAACAAGAACTACAAGTACGTGTTTCGCCCGCAGGCCTCCGGCGATCAGTTCGGGCTGATGACGATGGACTTCATCGCGCAGAACACGAAGGAAAAGTTCGGCAAGGATCCGAAGGACCTGCGGGTCGCCATCATCCATGAGGACGGCGCCTACGGCGTCGATGTTGCCAAAGGCAATGAGGCCGGTGCCAAGAAGGCCGGCTTCAACATCGTGCTCAGGGAAGGCTATTCGGCGACCGCCCCGGATTTGTCTGCGCTGGTCACCAAGCTGAAGCGGGCCAAGCCGGATGTGATCTTCCACACCGGCTACAATCCGGACATCACCCTGCTGCTCCGGCAAGCCCGCGAACAGGGGCTGAAGTTCGGCGCATTGGTGGGGCATGGCGCCGGCTACGGGGTCTATGAGAAGCTGAAGGAGGGCCTGGGCGCCGATGTAAACTACGTCTTCAACACCGACCCGATCTCGATCTGGCTCGCCAACCAGAAGAGTATGGATCCGAAGCTGCCGCCGATCATCAAGGCGGTTGGCGAGGAGTTCGACAAGCGCAAGCCGGGCATCGCCATCCGCTCGGCCCATGTCGGCATGGCTGCATCCAACACCTACTTGTTCCTGACCGACGTGTTGCCCCGAGCGATCAAGAAATATGGCGGGATAGATCCCGACTCCCTGCGCAAGGCCGCACTCGACACCGACATACCCGAAGGCGGCACCATGCTGGGCTTCGGTGTCAAATTTCACGGCGAGGGCTCGCCAATGGCCGGCCAGAACGAGCGCTCGTTCCCCGTCGTGATCCAGTACGTCGACGACAAGTCCTATGTGGTGTGGCCCAAGAGCCAGGCGCAGCGCGAGGCCGTGCTGCCGCTGCCGAAGGGCACCACCTATAGTAACCAGTAGCGGCGGAGAGCGGCGGTGCTGGAGGTGAACGGGCTGGTGAAGCGGTTCGGCGGCTTCACCGCCGTGAACAACGTGTCGTTCAAGGTCGAGCAGGGCGAGATCCTCGGCCTGATCGGCCCCAACGGCTCGGGCAAGAGCACGATCTTCAACATGCTTTCCGGCACGCTGGCTCCGACATCAGGTTCGATCCTGTTCGCCGGGCATGAGATCGCTGGCCTTGCGCCGCACCGGATCATCAATAGCGGCATCGGCCGCACCTTCCAGATCCCGCGGCCCTTCCGCCGCCTGACCATCTTCGAGAATGTCGCGCTGGCCGGCTTCTACGGCCAGGGCCGCCATAGCCGGGCCAAGGCGGAGGAGGCGGCGGAGCGGTCGCTGGCGATGGTCGGCCTGCCGACTGACCGCCATGCCAGCGTCGATGGGCTCGGCGCGGCCGGCCTGAAGAAGCTCGAGCTTGCGAAAGCGCTCGCCACCGCGCCGAAATTGTTGCTCGCCGACGAGAGCCTCGGCGGGCTCGACGAGGCCGAGATGGATCAAGCGGCCGACATGCTGCGCAACATACGCGATGAGCTCGGCATCACCATCATCTGGGTCGAGCACATCATGGGTGTGTTGATGCGCGTCGTGGACCGCGTGATGGTGCTCGACCACGGCGAGAAGATCTCGGAGGGACTGCCGAGTGCCGTTGCGGGCGATCCCCGCGTCATCGAGGTCTATCTCGGCACCGATGCCGAGACCACGCAGGCCGCGGCGGCCGAAGCGCGCCGCCGGGCGGGAGGCTAGCCGATGCTGGAGCTCCGCGGCGTCAATGCCGGTTATGGCACCTTCCAGGCGCTGTTCGACGTCGATCTCGACGTCAGGGCCGGGGAGGCGGTCGGCGTCATCGGCCCCAATGGCGCCGGCAAGACGACCTTGATGCGCGTGATCTCCGGCCTGATCCGGCCTTCGCGCGGCTCGATCAAGATGGAAGGCATCGACCTCGTCGCGACACCGTCGCACAAGATCGTCAGCCTCGGCATCGCGCATGTACCGGAGAACCGCCGGCTGTTTCCGCAGCTCTCGGTCGACGACAATCTCAAGATGGGCGCCTTCATGAAGGAGGCACGTGGGCATTATGCCGAGCGCCTCGAGGCCGTGTTCGACCTGTTTCCACGCCTGAAGGAGCGGCGACACCAGATGGCCGGCACCATGTCCGGCGGCGAGCAGCAGATGTGCGCGATCGGCCGCGCGATGATGTCCAATCCGAAGCTGCTGCTGCTCGACGAACCCTCGGCAGGGCTGGCGCCGGTCGTGGTGCAGCAGGTGTTCGAACTGGTGAAGCGGATTCGCGCCAGCGGGCTGACCGTGCTGATCGTCGAGCAGAACGTGCAACAGGTGCTGAAGGTCGTTGACCGCGCCTATCTGATCGAGGCGGGTACGATCCGCGCGTCCGGCAGTGCGGCCGAGATGCTGGCGAGCGACACGGTCAAGGAAGCGTATCTCGGGGTGTGAAGGGCATGCAGGCATTTCTGGAGGTCTTCGACATCTACCTGCTGGAGGCCGTGATCAACGGCATTCTCCTCGGCGGCGTTCTGGCGCTGCTTGCGCTCGGCCTCAACCTGATCTTTGGCGTCATCGACGTCACCTGGATCTGCTACGCCGAGCTGGTGATGATCGGCATGTACGGCATGTATTTCATGGTGCAGTATTACGGCGTCAGCTATTTCGTCGCCGCCCCGCTGACCATCCTACTTGTCGCGGTGCTTGGCGCAGCGCTGCACTATCTCGTGATCGCGCCGCTGCTGACCGCGCCGCCCATCAATCAGCTGCTTGCCACCGGCGGCGTGCTGTTCGTGCTCCAGAGCTTTGCCACCGTGGCCTTCGGGATCGACTTCCGCAATCTCGGCATCCGTCTGCCGGTGCTCGCCTTCGGCGACATGAATTTCAGCTATGCACGGCTGCTGTCCTTTGCCGCCGCGCTGGTCGGCATGGTTGCGGTCTATCTGTTCATGACGCGCACCTTCACCGGCACCGCCATCCGCGCCATCTCGCAGGACCGCCAGATCATGGCGCTGATGGGCGTCGACACCAGGCGGATCTATCTCATCACCTCCGCCCTCGGTGGCGCACTCGCCGGACTCGCCGCGTGCCTGCTGGTGCTGCAATACGACGTGCATCCCTTCGTCGGCCTCTCGTTCGGACCGATCACCTTCCTGATCTGCGTGCTCGGGGGCCTTGGCAATTTCATCGGCGGCTTCATCGCCGCTTTCGTGTTCGCCGAGATCATCTCGCTCGGCGGCCTGTTCTCCGACCTTGAATGGGGCTATGTGCTCGCCTTTGCCTTCTTCATCGTCATGATGTTCATCCGGCCCGCGGGCCTCTTGGCGAGGCGCCGATGATCGGGCAGGGGCGGCTTGCAGCATGGGGCATAGGACTGGCCGCGCTGGTCGCTCTGCCCTTCGTCTATCGCGATCCCTATCATCTGCACATCCTGGTGCTGATCCTGATCTGGTCGTTCGCCTACACCTCCTGGTCGATGATGGGGCGGTTCGGCCTCGTCTCGCTCGGGCATGGCGGCTTCATGGGGATCGGCGCCTATGTCACCGCCTTGCTGTGGAATCATCTGGGCCTGTCCCCCTGGATCGGCATTCCCATCAGCATGGTCGCGGCCGGCGCGCTGGCGCTGATCGTCGGATATCCCTGCTTCCGCTTCCGCATCACCGGGCACTATTTCGTGCTGGTGACGCTGGCGCTCTCCGGTATCGTGCTCCAGGTCATCACCGCGACCCGTGACTACACCGGCGGCTCGCTGGGCTACACGCCGAACCGGACCTCAGGCAACAAGCTGCTGGCGCTGCAGTTCGACGACAAGACCATCTGGTACCTGATCGCGCTCGGGGTCTGGCTGTTCGGCATCGTGGTCTGGCACTGGGTCGACCGCAGCATGGCCCGCTACGCGCTGGAGGCGATCTCGGAGGACGAGGACGCCGCCGCCGCGGCCGGCGTCGACGTCACCGCCGAGAAGCTGAAGATCACGCTGCTCAGCGCGTTGATGACGGCGCTCGCCGGCGCGATCTACTGCCAGTACCAGATGTTCATCACGCCGGACACGGTCAGCGGCATCGCGGTGTCGCTGCAGATGGTGTTTGCGGCCATCGTCGGCGGCCTGTTCGTCTCGCTCGGCCCGACCGTCGGCGCCATCATCACAATTCTGCTGGCGGAGAGCTTGCGTATCGGCTTCGGCACCAAGGCGGTCGGCTGGGACAACCTCGTCTACGGCGTTCTGCTCGTCCTTTTCATCATATTCCTTCCCAAGGGCATCCTTGGTAGCTTGCTCGACCGATTGAAGCCGCAACGCAAGGTGCCCCGCGCTCATGAGCAAGAAGCCGTCCAGATCGCTCGCCCAGGAACTTGACCGCTACATCACCCCGTTCCGCTACGACGGCTCGGGCAAGTTTCACCTCAAGGACCACAAGACCGACGAGAAGGGCGATCTCGACAAGGAGGAGGCGCTGGCGATCCTCGACGCCAACAAGCAGCGGCTCATCGAATTTCAGGAAAAGCTCTACGCGCAGGACCGCTGGTCGCTCCTGATCGTTTTCCAGGCCATGGACGCCGGCGGCAAGGACTCTGCGATCAAGGCAATCTTCGAGGGGATCAATCCGCAAGGCTGCGAGGTCCATGCCTTCAAGGCGCCGAGCAGCAAGGAGCTCGATCATGACTTCCTCTGGCGCCATATGATCGCGCTGCCCGAGCGTGGGCGTATCGGCATCTTCAACCGCTCGCATTACGAGGAATGCCTGGTGACGCGCGTGCACCCGGAGATTCTCGCCAAGGAGAAGCTGCCGCCGAAGCTCGTCACCAAGAACATCTGGAAGGAACGATTTGAGGACATCTCCGCCTTCGAGCGCTATCTCTGCCGCAACGGCACCGTGGTGCTGAAGTTCTTCCTCAACGTCTCCAAGGAAGAGCAGCGCGAGCGCTTCCTCGAACGGCTGGAGAACCCGGCCAAGCAGTGGAAGTTCTCCATGGACGACATCAGGGAGCGCGCGCTGTGGCCGCGCTACCAGGCCGTCTATCAGGATATCGTCCGCCACACGGCGACACAGCATGCGCCATGGTATGTCGTGCCGGCCGACCACAAATGGTTTGCGCGTGTCGTGATCGGCTCCGTGATCAACGCGGCGCTCGAAAAACTCGACTTGCGTTTTCCTCGCGCCGACAAGGCCTCGCTGGAGGAGTTCGAGCAGGTGCGCAAGGCACTCGAGAAGGAAGAAAGGAAGGGCAACATGGAAAAACCTCGAAAACAACCCCATGCACAGTAGACCGCGATAGCAAAATCAATGGCTTGACGGTCGCGTCGAGGAATTGCTGATTTTGCGAAGAGAATTTGCGTCGTCGGGCAAAACAGGGGTAGGGTGTTATCGTTGTCCCCGCTCGTACCGCGGCATCACCACGAACATCGACTTCGGCCGCCGTAGCGAAGACATCGACATTGTCGGTGCCGTCGACCCTCCTGGTGGACGTGCGGCGGACTCTGAGCGAACGCTGATCCGGTGACGAGAGCACCGAAGATGGCGACGCAAAACGGTCCTATCATTTCTTGCTTCCCGGGAAAGAACGATGACGGCAGAGACGGTCTCTTCGGTGGAAACGCTGCCTTCAGGGATGATTGACGAGGCCGTTCCGTCGCGGAACGAAACGGAACGCGTCTTCAAATGTGATCTCAAGGCCTTTGATCCCGCTTGACAGTTTTGTGTCGCGGGAGGACCATGCCGATGGTCGCAAACAAGCGACGCGCAACGTCCACCTCATGAGCAAGGGGAGGTCTATGACGCCACCTCCGCAAATCCAGCCGCGTTAATTGCGATGGAGCTCGTTCGGACTATCGCATAGCGGCAGCAACCGCGAACGGCACGCCGGGATCAGGTTTAGCGGGCTGCATCAGTGAGGCATAGCCCCTACCTTCCCGGCGCTGTATTTTATCGCGCATCGATGGTGCCCGATGGCTGTGGCGGGCGAATCGTTTGACGTCCTGTCTTTTCCTTCATCCGTTTCCTGCATCGAGGATTCTCACGCGCAGAGTCCGGTGGCGCTTAGCTGACGCCGCCACTGCCGACCTGCACTGCGGCAAATGCCTAGAGAATGTCCTCTCGAAGGCCAACTTCCGACACAGGGCCGGGGCGAATAGCCGCAATCCGACATGACGCATGCGCTTCGGCGGTAACGGTCCGCCGCCGCCGGCGCATTCGTTTTTCCAAGGAATCCTCGTGGCGCACAAGCTGGCCGCGGCGCTCTTCGCCGCTCTCTTCCTCACGATTCCATCTCTCTCCGATGCGCGTGCCGAGCCGCCTGCGGCGGCGAACAGCACCGTCACACTGTCGGCCGACGAGGCGAAGCGCGCGCTCGAAACCCTGCAGGACGACAAGAAGCGCGGGCAGATGATCGACACGCTCCGCGCGATCGCCAATGCGTCCGGTCCGCAGCTCTCCGCGCCCGAGCCGAAATCGCCGATCCCCCTCGCGGCCGACGGGCTCGGCGCACAGCTCCTGCTCACGGTGTCGGAGGAGATCGGTGCGATCTCGAGCGAGATCGCCAGCGTGGCGCGGACGCTCACGCATTTCCCGGCATTCTATTACTGGATCATGCGAACCGCGAACGATCCCGCGGCCCACAACCTCCTGCTCGAGATCGCATGGAAGCTGGCACTGGTGTTCGGCTCCGCCTTCTGCGCGGAATGGGCGATCGTCCGCCTGATCCGGCGTCCGGTCGCGTTCCTGGAAGCACGCGTACCACAGAGCCCGCGCTTGCCGGTGCAGGTGCTGCCCATCGCCGATCCTCCGTCCTCAGTGACCGCTGTCACCCCCGCGCCCGAACTGCAGAAGCGCCGTCACAATCTCGCGCGCATGTGGCAGGTCGTGGTGCGGCTGCCCCTGGTGCTGGGACGTCTCGCGCTCGAACTGATCCCCGTGTTCACCTTTGCAGGCGTCGCTACGGCGCTGCTCGGGACCGAGATTGGCGAGCCCACAACTGTCCGCCTCGTCATCCTCGCAGTCATTAACGCCTATGCGTTCTCGCGTGGGTTGATCTGCATGGTCCGGGCGCTGGCAGGGCCGTTCGGCCTGCTTCCGGTGCGTGCGGAGACCGCCGCCTACATCGAGATATGGGCCCGCCGCATCGTCGGTGTCGGCGTTTCCGGCATCGCCTTCGCCAATGTGGCGCTGCTGCTCGGCTTGCACCGCGCCGGCTACGCCGCGCTGCTGCGCATGGCGATGCTGGTCGTGCATCTGTTCGTCGTCATCATCATCCTGCAATGCCGTCGCCAGGTCGCCGAAGCCATTCGCGCCCCCGCCGAGCGGCAGGGGATTGCAGCCCGCTTGCGCAATCGCGTCGCCGGCGGCTGGCATTACCTTGCCATCGCGCTCGACATCGCGCTGTGGGCAGTATGGGCACTGAACATCCGCAACGGCTATTCGCTTCTGCTGCAATACTTCGTCGGCACCATTGCGGTGGCGCTGGTCACGCGTGTCGTCACCATGGTGACGCTGAGCCTGATCGACCGTGGCTTCCGCATCACGCCGGATATCCTCCAGCGCTTTCCGGGCCTCGAGATCCGGGCCAACCGCTATCTGCCGCTGCTGCGCAAGATCATGTCTGGCGTGATCGCCTTCATCGGCTTCGTCGCCGTGCTCGAAGTCTGGGGCGTGGACGCCATCGTCTGGTTCTACGGCGGCCAGATCGGCAGCCGGCTGATCTCGGCCGTGGTGACGATCGGCCTCGCCGTGTTCGTTGCGGCCGCGATCTGGGAAGCCAGCAATGCGCTCCTGGATCGTCAGATCAATACGCTGTCCCGGGACGGTCATTATGCCCGTGCCGCGCGCCTACGCACCTTCCAGCCGATGCTGCGTACCGCGCTGCTCTGCCTGATTGCCACGGTTGTCGGCCTCACAGCGCTGAGCGAGATCGGCGTCAATGTCGCGCCGCTCCTGGCGGGCGCCGGCATCGTCGGCATAGCGATCGGCTTCGGTTCGCAAAAGCTGGTGCAGGATCTCATCACCGGCCTTTTCCTGCTGCTGGAGAACACCGTGCAGGTCGGTGACAATGTCAGCGTGTCGGGCTTGTCAGGCGTGGTCGAGAACGTCTCGATCCGCACCATTCGCCTGCGCGCCGGTGACGGCGCCATCCACATCGTACCGTTCAGCGCGGTCACGACCATCACCAATGCCAGCCGGGGTGCCGGCAATGCCTCGGTCAGCGTCAACGTCGCCTACAAGGAGGATACCGACCGCGCGGGTCAGATCCTCAAGGACATCGTCGACGAGATGCGGCGTGAACCGGATTTTCGGGCCTTGATTCGTGGCGATCTCGAGCTGTGGGGCGTCGACAAGGTCGACGGCGCGATGGTGTCGATCGTCGGCCAGATCCGCTGCACCGATGCCGGTCGCTGGCCGGTCCAGCGCGAATTCAACCGGCGCATGAAGCTGCGCTTCCAGCAGAACGGTATCGAGGTCGCATCCGCCACCCAGACCATCCTGATGCACGTCGTGCCCCCGATGGACAGCGCGGCCCATCTCACGCCGCGGCGGGCGGCCGGATAGCGGCGTCCCTGCGTTAACCCTCTCGCGCGCAATGGCCAGTCGATTTCGACAGCCTCGCTGCGGTGCGAGATCACAGGCGACCCCCAAGTCTCTCCGTCCTTGATCTGGATGGACCGCTGGCCGACAATGTCTGCGGTTCAATGAGAAGCTCCTTGGGGGAATTCGTGAATAGACCTGCCCGGGTCGTTGCCCGCTCGACGTCGTCCAATCCGCCGCAAGGCATGACTCTGCTGCGCGATCCCTTGCTCAACAAGGGGACTGCCTTCACAGAAGCGGAACGCGAGAGGCTCGGCCTGCGCGGCCTCCTGCCGCCGTGCGTGCTGACGATGGAGACGCAGGCTCAGCGCGTGCTCACCAATCTGCGCACGCTGCCGACCGACCTCGAAAAATACGTCGCATTGAACGCGCTGCATGACCGCAACGAGGCGTTGTTCTTCCGCGTCGTGGTCGACCATATCGACGAGATCCAGCCGATCATCTACACGCCGACGGTCGGGCTTGCCTGCCAGAAATACGGCCTGATCTTCCAGCGCCCGCGAGGGATGTTCATCTCCTCGCGCGATCGCGGCCAGATCGCGGACATTCTGAAGAACTGGCCCTATCAGGCCAAGCTCATCGTCGTTACCGACGGCGAGCGCATTCTGGGCCTCGGCGACCTGGGTGCCAACGGCATGGGGATTCCGGTCGGCAAGCTTTCGCTCTATTCGGCCTGCGCCGGCGTGCATCCGGAAGCATGCCTGCCGATCGTGCTCGACGTCGGCACCAACAACGAAGAGCTCCTGAGCGATCCCTATTATCTCGGCCTGCGTGAGCGGCGGTTGACGGGCGAGGCCTATGACAGCTTCGTCGACGAATTCATGCAGGCCGCTCGCAAGACCTTTCCGGGCGTGCTGATCCAGTTCGAGGATTTCGCCAACCATTCGGCGTTCAAGCTGCTGCACAAATATCGCGACGAAGCCTGCGTCTTCAACGACGATATCCAGGGCACCGCTGCGGTGGCGCTCGCCGGTCTGTTCTCGGCCTTGCGCATCTCCGGGGGCAAGCTCAAAGACCAGCGCATCCTCTTCCTCGGTGCGGGCGAGGCGGCGACCGGCATCGCCGACCTCGTGGTCTCGGCCATGATGGCGGAGGGGGCTTCCGAGGCGGACGCGCTCCGGCGCAACTGGCTGGTGGATTCCCGCGGCCTCGTGGTCGGCGGCCGTGATGGCCTGTCCGGCCACAAGCTGCGCTATGCCCATGCCGGGCAGGCGCCGATCGCCGACTTTCTCACCGCGATCAAGACGCTGAAGCCCACGGCGATCATCGGCGTCGCTGCCGTCGGCGGCGCCTTCACGCCCGAGGTGCTCAAGACCATGGCCGAGCTCAACGAGCAGCCGATCGTGTTCGCTCTCTCCAACCCGACGTCGAAGGCCGAATGCTCGGCGGAGGATGCCTATCGCTACACCGAGGGCCGCGCATTGTTCGCCTGCGGCAGCCCGTACGACCCGGTGAAGCTCAATGGCCGCAGCTTCGTGCCGCGCCAGGGCAACAACTCCTACATCTTCCCCGGCGTTGGACTCGGCGTCATCGCCAGTGGCTCGCGCCTCGTCACCGACGAAATGTTCATGGCGGCGGCCCATGCGCTTGCTGACTGCGTCGGCAAGGACGACCTCGCGCAAGGCAGCCTCTATCCGGCACTGCCGCGCATCCGCGAGGTCTCGATCCGCATCGCCGCAGCCGTCGCAGACGTCGCCTATCAGCGCGGGCTTGCGGACGGACCGGCCCCCAATGACGTCAAGGCCCTGGTCCAATCCCAGATGTACGAGCCGCATTACTGAGGATGCCGCAACGGGCGGTCACCTCCGGGTGGCCTGTCCCTTTTCGGCACAGGCCAGTGTGGTGGAATCGTCACAGCGGGCGCGAAACGGCGGCGGCCCTAGAGCCGCTTTTGTTCCGACAAGGTTCTGCCCTCATTGCCCACCGAAAATCCCGGGCCGTTCGGAGGGCGTACCATGTCTTGCATTGCACGTACCGAAAGTGCCCGGATCTCCGTCGCAACCTCGTGCCGGCTGCTGCTCGCCATCGCCGGCGCCGCCTCGCTCGCAGCCTGTGCGCAAGCGCCGGTCGGCCGTCAGAAGGCCGATCTCGCCGCTACGGGCCGACACGCCGCGGTGGAGCGCCCGCACAGGGTGGCGGCGCTGCATCCCCGGCCGATCAGCCGGGCGCGCGCTCCAGCCGATGATGCAAAGCAGGCGGCCTCGCATGGCGTGGCCAGCTTCTATTCGGATACCCAGACCGCGAGCGGCGAAAAGTTCGACAGGAACGAGCTGACCGCCGCGCATCCCACCTTGCCGTTCGGCACCAAGCTGCGCGTCACCGATACCTCTTCCGGGCGCTTCGTGACCGTGCGAGTCAACGATCGTGGGCCGTATGTGCGCGGGCGCGTGGTCGACGTTTCGCCTTCCGCGGCCGAGGCGCTCGGCATGGTCGACAAGGGCATCACCAATGTCAGGCTCGAGGTCGTGCAATTGGGCGCGACCAGTCGAGGCCGATGAGGGCGCGGTTAACCGGGTGTTAGCGGCTATTGAGCACCATGGCTGCCCACGTCAATTGGGGATCTGGGGAGCCGGCGTTTGAACACGATCAAGTATCTCGAAGATCAGGCCGCGCGTGCCGAGCGGCTCGCCAAACGGATCACGGATACGTCGACGATCGAGAAGCTCCTGACTTTCGCGGGCGAGCGCCGCCGCGAGATCGAGGCCATCGCCGGCAAGCATCGCAGCGCCTGAAGCGCGAACTGATCTCGTCGAATTGCCACCGCACCTTGAGCATCATCCGGCTCAGAAGCGCTTTGCGTTTTTCGATCTGGTTCTATTTCCTGCGTTCCATGCGGCTATCGCATCCGCCCTCGTTCCAAAGCGCGGAACTTCTCTTTTGCTCCGGCGTCATGACAGTGTTTGAAGAGGAGGACATCATGGGTCTTGGACGAGGTGCTTTGCTTTGGATGCTTGGCGTGCCGCTGCCGATCGTGCTGCTGCTGGCGCTGTTCTGGAACAACTGACGTGCCTACACGAAAAGCGCCGCGGAAGCGGCGTTTTTTGCTGGTGCGATCGGCGCAACGAAATCAGCTGTGGTTCTCGACGAAGTCGCTGAGATAGTCGGGCAGCGTCACGCCATCGATGTCGCAGCGTGCCTTGATCTCGCCGGCCACATCGCTCGAGATGTCCTTCATCCAATGCTCGAGCGTGTTGAACGAAATTACCTTGATGGGATCGTTGAAGCAGCCGGCCACGAGCTCGCCGATTGTGGCCTCGAGATCGCTGCGCTCGACACGGACCTCGGTCGACCGGTCGAGGCGATCGATTACCACGAACAAGGTCTGGTCTGCGCCATAGGGCACGACCGGAATGGGCACGCCAGCTTCAAGCATCCTGAGGCACTCGCGACTTGGCTTCCGATCCCTGACAACGGGAAAATCCGGATGAAAGTTCCTGTCCGCGTGCTTGTGAAAGGCCGTCAGAGAAATTCTCTCAGGCGCGACAGCTCGATGATGTGCTCTGGCATGAGGATTTCGGTGACGAGCGGTGGCTGCGCGACGGTGCGGATTTCATAGAGGTGTCGGGTTGCCGCCGGCTTCGCCATGAAAGCCGAGATGCAATCGTCGAGGGTGCCTTCGATGACCTCGTAAGGCTCCCGGTCCGGCCGCCGCTGGTTGGCCAGCGAGGGCCATTTATGCAGCGTTGCTGGCGCGCCGAAATCGACCTTGGAATCCCCGACCACGCCGCCCATCGCCTCGCCTCACGCAAACGACGACCCCAGCACACCGATTGGCGTGCCGGGGCCTACGCACCTGTCGCTCTATCTCGATGCCACGATCAAACGCGGCGGCCGGGAAAAGGTTCCCGGCCAATCGTCTGCCGTCAGCTGGCGGCCGCCGCGATCCTCAGTCCCGGGCTGGTGTGGCTCTTGCTGTTCTCGTCCTGGCTGAGCTCCGGCGGCAGACCGGCGAAGCGCCGCAGGGCCCTGGCCATCTGTGCCCGGCCCGGCGCACCTGTTATCACCACGTCCACCATCGCGAACGATGAGTGGAAATGACCCCGAGCCTTGAGCTGTTCGACCGGGACGCTGGCAGCTTCCATCGCCTCCGCATAGGCGACGCCCTCGTCCCGCAGCGGATCGAACTCGCAGGTAACCACGAAGGCCGGGGGCAGGCCGGCGACCTTGCCTCGTAGCGGCGAGACGCGCGGGTCGATGCGGTCGGCCGGCGAGCAGTACAGGTCCCAGAACCAGTACATCAGGGAGCGCGTCAGGAAGTAGCCGGTCGCATTGTCGTTGTAGGACGGCCGGTCGAAGCTGCAGTCGGTGACCGGGCAGACCAGAAGCTGGCCGGCGATCGCGGGCCCGCCGCGGTCGCGCGCGAGCTGGCAGGTGACGGCGGCGATATTGCCGCCGGCACTCCAGCCGGCGACCAGCACCGGGCCCGCACTGCCGCCGAGCTCGGCGGCGTGCTCGGCGATCCAGCGCGTCGCCGCATAACCGTCCTCGGCGGCGGTTGGGAAGCGATGCTCCGGCGCGTGGCGATAGCCGACGCTGACGAACATCATGCCGGTCCGCCGCACCATGTCGCGGCAGAACGGCTCGTCCGACTGCTCGTCCCCAAGCACCCAGCCGCCACCATGGAAATAGACCACGACCGGATGCGGCCCGGGCGTTGCCGGCTTGTAGACGCGATAGGGCAGCGCGCCGTCGGCAACAGGCAGCGTGCCGTCGACGATGTCGCCGATCGGTCGCCCGGCGGGGCGGCTCTTGTTGAACTCGTTCACGAAGGCACGGGCGCCTTCCGCGCCCATCGACTCGATCGGCGGCAGGTTCAGCGAGGCGAGCAGGTTCAGCACCAGCCTCACATCCGGCTGGAGACGCACGACCTCGCCGTCGTTGCATTGCACGGCCCCGCCCGGTCCGGTGAGCTTGAAGCCGAGCATGCCGCGGCTGACCACCTCGTCGCAGATGCTGCGATAGGGACCGACGCCGCCGGTATAAGGCATCAGGCCCTGCACCTTGCCGGGCACGTTGGCGCCCGTGTACCAGGTGTTGGCGAGCCGGTGCAGCGTCAGCATCGAGCAGTCGGCCATGTGCCGGCCCCAGCCGGCCTGCGCTGTCTCGGTCGGCTCGATCGTGGTGAAGCCGGCATCGCGCAGCGACGCCAGGCGATCGACCACCCAGTCGACATGCTGCTCGATCGACACCGCCATGTTCGACAGCACCGATGGACTGCCCGGGCCAGTGATCATGAAGAAGTTCGGAAAACCCTCGACCGTGAGGCCGAGATAGGTCTGCGGCCCCTGCGCCCAGACGTCGGAGAGCGACTTGCCGCCACGCCCGGTGATCGGATGCACGGCGCGGATCGCGCCGGTCATGGCGTCGAAGCCGGTCGCGAAGACGATGACGTCGAGGTCGACGCTGCGCCTGGCCGTGGTGATGCCGCCTGCAGTGATCGCCTTGATCGGCTCCTGGCGCAGATTGACCAGCGTGACGTTCGGCCGGTTGTAGGTCGCGTAGTAGTTCGTCTCGAGGCAGGGACGCTTTGCGCCGAACGGATGATCATCCGGCATGAGCGCAGCGGCAGTCTCGGGATCCCTGACCGCGGCGCGGATTTTCTCGCGAATGAGGTCCTGAACGATCTTGTTGCCGTCGAGGTCAACCGCCTGGTCGGCCCACAGCTGCGTCAGGATGTGGACGAGGTCGCCCGCTGCCCAGGCGCGTTCGAACCGCTCGCGACGCTCGGCATCGCTCAATTGCCAGCTCACGACGGTCTGCTGCGGGTAGGGTACGCCAGCCATCGATTGGCGTGCCTGCTCGCGATAGGCCGCACGGTCGCCTTGCAGCAGGCTCATGCGGTCCGCAGGCGCCGGACCGTTATGCGCCGGTAATGCGAAATTCGGCGTGCGCTGGAACACGGTCAGATGCGCGGCCTGCTCGGCGATCAGCGGGATCGACTGGATGGCCGAGGAGCCCGTGCCGATCACGGCGACGCGTTTTCCCGCCAGGTTGACGCCGTCATGAGGCCAGCGTCCCGTGAAATAGACCTCGCCCTTGAAATCCTTGACGCCGTCGATCTCCGGCGGCTTCGGCGCCGAAAGGCAGCCTGTGGCCATGATGTAGTGGCGGCAGGAGACCGGCGCGCCGTTGTCGGTGGTGATGAGCCAGCGCTCGGATGCATCGTCCCATCTGGCCTCGGTGACCTTGGTCTTGAAGCGAATGTCGCGCCTGAGGTCATACCGGTCGGCGACGAAGCCGAGATAGCGCAGGATCTCCGGCTGGGTCGCGTATTTCTCCGACCAGGTCCAGGCCCTGTCGAGTTCCGGATCGAACGTGTAGCTGTAGTCGATCGTCTGGATATCGCAGCGCGCGCCCGGATAGCGGTTCCAATACCAGGTGCCGCCGACATCGTCGGCCTCGTCCAGGCCGACCGCCGAGAAGCCGGCCTCGCGCAGGCGATGCAGGAGATAGAGGCCGGAAAAGCCGGCGCCGACCACGGCGACATCGACTTGCTGAGCGGTTCCGCGCTCATCGGAGGCACGTGTGGCAACCATTGCGTCAGGCATGGCATTCCTCCCTTATGTTTTGTTTTGCCGGCAGGCTATCGCCGCAGGTTCAGCTTGTCATCAGAGCAAGTGCAATCCTCGGTGGTCGTTTGCGGCGCGATCGTGACCGCGTTGCTGTTTGCGGCACCATATGCACCGCGATGCAAAATGGCCCGTGATAGCCCGGGGTAATCAGACCGCATTCGTCCGTGTATGCTTGCGCCTACAAGCCACGCGTACCGGCCGGGCGTCATGACAGAGTTGAGTGAGCGAACCAAGGCGAACATGGACGTCGTCCTTGAGGAGACGTGCCGGCAGCTGCCGCATGGCGGCGATCACGACAGCCGCCGGTTCATCGCCGAGCGCCTGATCGAGGCGGCGCAGGCGGGACACACCACGCTCGGCGAGCTCGGCATCATCGCGCGGCGCGCCCTCGCGGAACTCATTGGCAAGGGCAGCTAGGCGCGCGAGGCTTGCCTCGCCGACGGCTCTGGACCTAACCTGCCGAGACCTTGATCGAGATCTCATCGAAGATGCGGTGTCTGCTTGCACTCGTTGCGGCTTCCGCAGTCCTGTGTTGCGCACGATCGGCCATGGCTCAGCCGGTTGGGCAGTTTCCGTTCGCGCTGACACGCGAAGGGCAGATGCTCGGGGCCGTGGA
Source organism: Bradyrhizobium sp. in8p8 (assembly GCF_000426845.1). Taxonomy (GTDB): domain Bacteria; phylum Pseudomonadota; class Alphaproteobacteria; order Rhizobiales; family Xanthobacteraceae; genus Bradyrhizobium; species Bradyrhizobium japonicum_C. The sequence continues at coordinate 367,522 of NZ_AUGD01000005.1, forward strand.
AGGCGAGGTGGCCTCGTTCAAGGGGCTGGCCTACGCAGCGCCGCCGGTCGGCGCCCTGCGCTGGGGCCCGCCGCAGCCGACGAGCGAAAGCTCGGAAATGCACACCGCCTATGATCACGGTGCGTCGTGTCTTCAAGCTGCGCTGCCGGAGTCGCGCGAGGATTGTCTGACGCTGAACGTGTTTCGTCCCTTCGGGCTCGACGGCCCATTTCCGGTGATGGTGTTCATCCATGGCGGCGACTTCGTCTCGGGCACCGCGAACGAGCCGCTGTTCGACGGCGCCAAGCTGGCGCAGGCGGGCCTCATCGTGGTCACCGTGAATTACCGTCTCGGCGCGCTCGGCTGGCTCGCTCATCCCGGATTGTCCGACAGCGGCGGAAATTACGGGCTGATGGACCAGATCGCGGCGCTGCATTGGGTGCGCGACAATATCGCGGCCTTCGGCGGCGATCCCGATAACGTCACTTTGTTCGGCAGCGATGCAGGCGCGACGTCGATCGCGCTGCTGATGCTGTCTGCGCAATCGCGTGACCTCTTCCAGAAAGCCATTCTGCAATCCGTGCCCGGCCGCGCGCGGCTGCGCACGGCGCAGGAGGCGGAGGCGGTGGGCCGGCAGTTCGCAGCCGCGCTTGGACCGGACACGGATTTGCGCGCCGCCGAGCCGCAGCGCCTGCTTGCCGCCGAAAGACGTCTGCTCGAGAAATCGCCGCGGAGCTTCGAGCCGACGATCGATGGGCGTCTGGTGACCGAGGACCTTGCCCCCGGCTTTGCGGCCGGACATCAGAGCCGCATTCCCCTGATCATCGGCTCCAACGAGGTCGAGGCGGATTCTGGGAGTGAGTCAGGTATCAAGGAAGCGCTTGCATCGTCTGGCATTGCCAGCGGCGAACTGCGCAAGCTCTATCCCGATCTCGCCACAGCATCGGATCTCTCGGCGAGGCTCTACACCGACATGGCCTTCTCAGAGCCGGTGCGATTGCTGGCCCGCCTGCATGCCGCTGGCGGCGCGCCGACCTTTCGCTACCGCTTCGCCTATGTGCCGGAGGCGAGGCGCGGTTATCCGGATGCCGGCCGCGGTCGGGAATTGCAGTTCATCTTCGGCGCGGAGGGCGTGCCAGGTGCGGGCATCCTGTCGCGACGTGATCGCGAAGTCGCGAGCCGCATGCGTGGCTACTGGATCAATTTCGCGCGGAGCGGCGATCCCAATGGGCCCGATCTGCCACGATGGGACACGGCGGGCGGCGATCGCCTGCTGCTGATCACGAACGATCGCATCGCGAGCGGAGACGATCCCTTGGCGGAGCGTCTCGATCGGCTCGCGAATGAGAGCAGGAAATGAGCTGGCGTTAAGCCGCGAGCTCGACGCGCGGCGCCGGGCTCAGCCGGTCTTCCTCCAGATAGTCTATCGCGCCATCCTTCTCGACGGCGTAGAATTGCTGGCCGTCCCTGGACTTGAAGGCGGCGCGAACCACACCGCGGCGCCCCTTGTCACTGTTGACGACGTCCCCCAGCGCGAACTTCCTCATCTCACGTCTCACTCGTCTTCAGGCCGACTGCTTCGGCCACGCCCGGATTTTGGGCGCCAAATCGTTAACGGCTTGCTAACCATGCCGGCTTGCCTATGCTCGCCGCCGGTCGCGTGAGTAGGCACGCGCCCGTTGCCGACGAGACAAGCCCCATGACGCGATCTCCGACTCTCTTCCTGTCGCACGGTGGCGGCCCCTGGCCGTTCATGGAGGACCGGCGGGTGCAATATGCGAAGACGGCCGAGGCGTTCGCCCGGCTGCCGCAGCTTCTGCCCGCGCGGCCAAAGGCCGTGCTCGTCATCACCGGACATTGGGAGGCCGATGCGTTCACCGTATCGACCTCGGCGCATCCGCCGATGGTGTACGACTATTACGGCTTCCCCGAGCATACCTACCACCTCAAATATCCGGCGCCTGGCAAACCCGAGCTGGCGGCCGAGGTCAAGGCGCTGCTGACGCGGGCCGGCTTCGATTGCCGCGAGGATCCCGGCCAAGGCTTTGACCACGGCACGTTCGTCCCGCTCGGATTGATGTATCCGAACGCCGACATGCCGATCGTGCTGCTGTCGCTGAAGTCGAGCTATGATCCGGCCGAGCACATCGGGGCAGGGCAGGCGATTGCATCGCTTCGCGATGAAGGCATTCTGATCGTCGGCAGCGGGTTCACCTATCACAACATGCGCGGCTTCAACCGGCCGGAATCCACGCAGGTCTCCTACGACTTCGAAGCTTATCTGAACGAAGCCATCGGCAACCCGGATGCGGCGCGCCGCAACGCGATGTTGGCCGACTGGGAGAGCGCACCGGGTGCGCGCCTCGCCCATCCGCGCGAGGACCATCTGCTCCCGCTGATGGTCGCAGCCGGTGCCGCCGGCAACGACGCCGGCCGCCGCGTCTTCGTCGACGAGGTCGCGCATGTGGCGATGGCGTCGTACGTGTTCGGCGGGTGATCTTCCTTCTCGCCTTGTCGGAGAAGGGGGCCTTACCCGTATTTCAGCTTCATGAAGAGAATTCCGCCGGCGAGCAGCATGGTGACGGCGTTGGCGGCGACCAGAGGCGCGTCGCCGGAGAGCAGGCCGTAGACGAGCCAGAGCGCCAGGCCCAGCACCATGACAAGGAACATGCCGAGCGAGATGTCGCGCGCCGAGCGGGTCTTCCAGACCTTGATGAACTGCGGCGCGTAGGCAACGGTGGTGCAGGTCGCAGCGGCAAAGCCGAGCAGCTTGATCGCGAAGGGGTCCATGTCCGGCTCCATAGCATGGATTCGGCCATGCCTCACGCGCGCGCCGCCATGAGGCTGCGATAGAGCGCGGCATAGTCGCCGGCGCGATTGCGCCAGGAAACGTCGGTCGCAAGGCCGCTTCGTTGCAGCCGGCGCCAGGTCAGCTTGTCGTGGAAGGCGATGTTGGCCTTGCGCAGCGTGCCGGCGAGGGCATCCGCCGTCACCGGGCCGAACTTGAACCCCGTGGCGTCGTGGCCGGACGCATCGGCCTCGCCGATATCGACGATGGTGTCTTCGAGACCGCCGACGCGGGACACGATCGGCACGGCGCCATAGCGCAGCGCGCAAAGCTGGGTCAGGCCGCACGGCTCGAACCGCGATGGAACGACGAGCGCGTCCGCCCCGGCCTGGATGAGATGCGCCAGAATCTCGTCGTAACCGATCACGACGCCGATCCGGCCGGGATTGGCGCGGGCCGCAGCCTGATAGCGATCCTGCAGGTCGCGGTCGCCGCTGCCGAGCAGCGCGAGCTGCATGCCTTCGCGCAAAATGGTCGGGATGGCCTCGAGCAGCAGATCGAGCCCCTTCTGCCAGGACAATCGACTGATGACGCCGAGCAGCGGCGCTTCGTCCGAGGAATCGAGATTGAACTGCTGCTGCAGCACCGCCTTGTTCGCAGCCCGGAACGTCAGGTCCTCCGTGCCGAAGCGGTAGGCGATGTGCGGATCGGTTTGCGGATTCCACACCGAAACATCGATGCCGTTGAGGATGCCGCTGAGCACGCCGGCGCGTGCGCGCAAGAGGCCGCCGAACCCCATGCCGCCTTCGTCGGTCTGGATTTCCCGTGCGTAGGTCGGTGACACCGTCGTGATGCGGTCGGCGAATTGCAGTCCGGCCTTCAGGAAGCTGATCCCGCCGAAATATTCGAGCTCATTGACGTTGAAGGAGGACCAGGGCAGACCAACCGCTCCGATCAGCTCGGGCGCGAACTTGCCCTGGTACGCCATGTTGTGAATGGTCATCACGGTGCCGGGCCGCGGGCGGTTGTCATAGTGCAGATAGGCCGGCGCGAGGCCGGCCTGCCAGTCATGGGCATGGACCACATCGGGCACGAAGGCCGGCACGAGGCCGTGGCCGATGTCCGCGGCGATGCGCGACAGCGCCGCGAAGCGCACGCCGTTGTCCGGCCAGTCGATGTTCTCGCTGGTGACGTAGGGATTACCCGGCCGCGCATAGAGATGCGGCACGTCCAGAACGAAGAGATCGAGCCCGTCGTGCAAGCCTCCGAGCAGCCGTCCGGGACCGCCGAAATAGTCCGGCCACCGCCGCAGTTCCTCCGCGCCGGCGAGCAGGCGCATCACGTCGGGATAGCCCGGCATCAAGGTGCGCATCTCTACGCCATGCGCCTTGAGCGCAACCGGCAGCGCGCCAGCGACATCCGCGAGGCCGCCGGTCTTGACGATGGGATAGACTTCGGAAGCGACCGCGAGGACGCGAACAGGCGTCATTTATTGAGCCTGTCGAGCATCGGTTGGGTGATCAGCGAGATGCCCTGCTCGGTGGTGCGGAAGCGCTTTGCGTCCAGCTCGGGATCCTCGCCGACGACCAGGCCTTCCGGAATCTCGACGCCGCGGTCGATCACGACGTTCTTCAAGCGCGCGCCGCGGCCGACATTCACGTAGGGCATGATGACGGCGTTCTCGACGTTGGCGTAGGAGTTGACGCGCACGCCGGTGAACAGGAGCGAGCGGCGTAGCGAGGCACCGGAGATGATGCAGCCGCCGGAGACCAGCGAGCTCACCGCCTGGCCGCGCCGGCTCTCCTCGTCGTGAACGAACTTCGCAGGCGGCGTGATCTCGGCATAGGACCAGATCGGCCAGGCGCGATCGAACAGATCGAGCTCGGGCACGACGTCGGTGAGGTCGATATTCGCGGCCCAATAGGCATCGACCGTACCGACGTCGCGCCAATAGGCGCGGAGGTCGCTGCCGGTGCGGACGCAGGAGGTCGAGTACTGGTGCGCCATGGCGCGGCCGTTCTTGACGAGGTAGGGAATGATGTCCTTACCGAAATCGTGGTTCGAGTTCGGGTCCTCGGCGTCGCGCTTGAGCTGGTCGAACAGGAACTTCGCATCGAACACGTAGATGCCCATGCTGGCGAGCGAGACGTCGGGCTTGCCGGGCATCGGCGGCGGATCTTTCGGCTTCTCCAGGAACTCGTGAATCCAGCCGTTCTCGTCCACATGCATGATGCCGAAACCCGAGGATTCCGTCCGCGGCATCTCGAGGCAGCCGACGGTGACATCGGCGCCGCTCTCGACGTGCTGGCGCAGCATCACCTCGTAGTCCATCTTGTAGATGTGGTCGCCGGCCAGCACCACGATGAAGCGGCAGGCGTGAGATTCAATGATGTCGATGTTCTGGTACACCGCGTCGGCCGTGCCGACATACCACATGTTCTCGGAGACGCGCTGACTTGCCGGCAGAATGTCGAAGCTCTCGTTGCGCTCGGGACGGAAGAAGTTCCAACCCATTTGAAGATGCCTGATCAGGCTGTGCGCCTTATACTGGGTTGCGACTGCGATGCGGCGGATGCCTGAATTCACCGCGTTTGACAGCGCGAAATCGATGATGCGGGACTTGCCCCCGAAATACACGGCAGGCTTGGCGCGCCGGTCGGTCAGCTCCAGGAGCCGGCTGCCCCGTCCGCCGGCCAGGACGAACGCCAGCGCCTGACGGGCAAGCGGCTCGGGTCTCGCGGCATTCATGTCATTCTCCCACAACTCTGGCGCTCGCGAGAAGCCTCCCGGCCGCGCACATTGGAACCGATAATAGTGGCACGAATAGTAAATCGTGAAGATGGTTGATGGTTGCGAATGCACGGGAAGCTTAATACGTGCCCGGGCGATCCGGCCCCAATCGTCGTCGTGCCGGTGTCACATGCGGGAGGGACGAGGTCATTGATCCCGTCCGCAGCCGGTTGATCAGAAGGAAGGCATGTGTCTTGTGCGGTGCACGCAAATCCGAGCTTTGACTTGGCGCAAGGATGGCCGATCATGACACTGCGATCCTTTTCCATCGAAAGCAGACAGAGACAGGGAGCAAGACGATGAGGATCTGGAAGACGGCAATTGCCTGTTCATTGGCCGGCGTGGTCATGGCGGCCCAGATTGGGCAGGCCACGGCGGGCCCGATGCCGACCAATGTCGCGACGATGAAGGCTGCAGCCGGCGATAATGTCACACCGGTGCATTGGCGCGGCGGCGGCTGGGGCTTTGCCCTAGGTGGTCTCGCAGCCGGCGCGATCATCGGGGGCGCCATCGCCAGCGGTGCGCCCTACGGCTATTATGGCGGCCCGTATTACGGCGGATATGGATATCCCGGCTACGGCTATGGTTACGCGCCAGCCTACTACGGCTATGGCTACGGGCCGGGCTATGCTTATCCGCGATACTATCGGCCTTATCGTCCGTATTATAGCTACGGCTATTATCGCCCCTACCGGGCCTATCACCGCCCGTATCGTGTCTACCACCGTCACCACTATCGCCATTGGTGAGCGGCACGCGGCTAAGGACAGCCACACCATCAGGCTCATGCATGCGAAATGCATGAGCACGATGGCCGCGAGGTGCAGCGGGCACGCTCGTGCCGCCCGCGCATATCGTTGCTCGTCGTCATGGCCGATCTGACTCGCACTGGTGCGTAGCTAGCCGTGCGCGGCGAGAACGGACGAACCAGCGGCGCCATCGCGCGAGCCCGTTCGCGCTCCGGGTGCCCCACAGCGGGGACGGACGATCCGTTGCTGCGTGAACGATCGGCCCCGCTCTCGGTGGCCGCATCGTCTATGCGCTCGTGGTGCGGGGTCTCGGTGGAATAGGCCTTTCGTCACGCTATACTGCCTCCTCGAAGAAAGGGGGCGCCATGGCCAGGATCAGGGTGGGACTCGTCGGCTGTGGCTTCGTGTCGGAGCTGCACATGCATGCATTCCGACGCGTCTATGGCGTGCGCGTCGAAGTCGCGGCGGTGGCGGCGCGGGGCGACCGCGTCCTCCAATTCGCTGATCGGCACAACATCGCGCGCGTCTATCGCAACTTCGCAGATGTGATCGCGGACGCCGATCTCGACGTCATCGATATCTGCACGCCGCCAAATCTCCATACCGGGATGATCGTCGGGGCGATGCAGGCCGGCAAGCATGTGATCTGCGAAAAGCCCTTCGCCGGCTATTTCGGCCGCGAGGGTGACAAGCAGCCGATCGGCAAGCACGTGCCGAAGGCGCTGATGTACGAGCGCGTGCTGGAGGAGATGGACGCCACGCGCGCCGCAATTGAGCGCACCGGACGACTCTTCATGTACGCCGAGGACTGGATCTATGCGCCGGCAGTGACCAAGACGGCAGAGATCATCCGCGCCACCAAGGACAAGATCCTGTTCATGAAGGGCGAGGAAAGCCATTCCGGCTCGCACGCTGCCCATGCCGCGCAATGGGCGATGACCGGTGGTGGCTCGCTCATCCGCATGGGCTGCCACCCGCTCTCGGCCGTGCTCTATCTGAAGCAGGTGGAAGCCCAAGCGCGCGGCGAGACCATCCGTGTTGCCAGCATCACCTGCGATGTCGGGAACGTCACCGCGGGCCTGAAGCCCGAGGAGCGTACTTACATCAAGGCGAACCCTGTCGATGTCGAGGATTGGGGCACGCTCACCGCAACGTTCTCCGACGGCACCAAGGCGACCGTGTTCTCCGGCGACATGATCATGGGCGGCGTGCGCAATCTGATCGAGACCTATACGAGCGGCGGCTCGCTGTTCGCCAACATCACCCCGAACACACATCTGATGAGCTATCAGACCAGCGAGGAGAAGCTCGCGAGCGTCTACATCACAGAAAAAGTCGACCGCAAGACCGGCTGGCAATATGTTTGCCTCGAGGAGGAATGGACGCGTGGATATCTGCGGGAGATCCAGGATTTCATGGAATGCGTCGCCACCGGGCGCCAGCCGCTGTCGGATCTCGCGCTGGCCTATGAGACGATCAAGGTGAACTACGCCGGCTATTGGGCGGCGGAGGAGGGACGAAGGGTGGTGTTGTAGATATCACCATGTGCACACTGCGAACCCTTCTCCTCTTGTGAAGAAGGTGGCGCGAAGCGCCGGATGAGGGGTTTGTCTCGGCGGGTTCGAAGTGAGAGATACGCGCGCGGAGAAATACCCCTGACCCGTCTCGCCGCTTCGCGGCGAGACACCCTCTCCCACAAGGGGAGAGGGGACAGCCCGGCCTGCCTCACGCCGCGTAGGTCGATCCCTTCGGCAGTGGGAACACCGGGTCCTGTGTGCGGATATTCGTCGGCCACACCACAGAGATGTGCTCGCCCGCGTTCTGCATCACGACCGGCGTCGAGCGTTCGTTCTGGCCGGACAGGGGGGTGCCCGGCGGGAAGAACTTGACGCCATAGCCCTGGATGGTGCCGCCGGCGGGGATGTCGACGTCGAGCGCAGCCTTGCGGATCGCCTCTGGCTCGAAGCTGCCGTACTTCTCCTTGGCGACCGGCAGCACGTTGTTGAGCAGCACCCAGGTCTGATTGAAGCCCATCGAGCAGTGCGGCGGCACGTCGGTGGCGCCGGTCTTGGCCTGATAGCGCGAGACCATGGTCTTGATGAGATCGCCCATGCCGGGCGCGAGCTTGGCAGGATCGAGCAGCTGCGCCGGCACCGGGTCGATGTTGCAGAAATTGTCGATGTCGGCGCCGAAGGTCGCGCGCAGCTTGTCGAGCTGGCTGTAGCCGGCGCCGGCGCCGAACAGCATCTTGAATCGCAATCCGCTTTCGCGCGCCTGACGCAGGAACAGGGTGATGTCGGGGTTATAGCCGGCATGCGAAATCACGTCGGCCTTGGCGCGCTTGATTTTTGTCACCAGCACCGACAGGTCTGGCGCCGAGGCTGAATAGCCTTCGCGCAGCACCACGGGGATGCCGGCCTGCTTGGCATAGGCCTCGTCGGCAGAGGCAACGCCGACACCATAGGGGCCGTCCTCGTGGATCAGCGCGACCTTGACCTCTTTCGGATCCATGCCGAGCTTGGCTTTCGCGTGCTCGTTGATGAAGCTCGCAAAGGCCTGCCCGTATTGATCCGAATGGATCTGGGCGCGAAACACGTATTGCAGGTTCTTGTCCTTGAACACTGCGGTCGAGACCGCCGTCGTGATCCAGAGGATCTTCTTCTGTTGCTCGACCTTGGCTGCGAGCGGCACCGCATGCGAGCTCGCATAGACGCCGTTGAGGATGTCGATCTTCTCCTGGTTGATCAGGCGTTCGGCCTCGTTGATCGCAACGTCCGGCTTGCTCTGGGAATCCGCGGCGACCGGAGCAACCTTGTATTTGCCGCTGACGCCGCCTTTCTCGTTGACGAGATCGATCGCGATCTGCGCGCCGATCGAGGAGGCGACCGAGCCGCCGGCGGCGAAAGGGCCCGTGAGGTCGTAGATCAGCCCGATGCGCAATGTCTCGGCTTGCGCCTGGGCGCGTGTCCAGTCGAGGCTGAGTGCGGCGGCGGCAGCCGCCGAGGTCTTCAGCAGCTGCCTGCGTGAAGTCGGCATCCTATCCTCCCTCAAAACCGTCGTGTGATCTTGTTTTTACGAAGTATGGGGAGGGGGACGGTGGAAAGTCAACATGACGAAAGCCGAGGCTCGTCGTCGCTGGCAGGGAACGCAAATGCGAGATGCTTCAGACGACAATATTCCTGCCCTAGAGATCGGTGATGCGCCGGCGAAAGACGCCGGCGCGCTCTTGTTCACGGATTATGTGGCTCAGCCCGGCCCCGCGCCTTGCGTCGCCGTATACACCGCATAGAGCGACTGGCTCGCGGCCATGAACAGGCGGTTGCGCTTGGGGCCGCCGAAGCAGACGTTGCCACACACTTCCGGCAGGCGGATGCGGCCGAGCAGCTTGCCCTCCGGCGACCACACCGTCACGCCGCTGTAGCCGACCGCGCGGCCGGCATTGCTGGAGGCCCAGAGATTGCCGTTGACGTCGCAGCGCAGGCCGTCGGGCCCGCATTTCACGCCATCGATCACGCAGTCGGAGAAGCGTTTCAGGTTGGACAGCTTGTTGTCGCTGCCGACATCGAACACGAAGATCTCGCCCTTGCCGCCGGGGCCGGTGTCGCCAGGCCCTTTGCCGGTGGAGGCGATGTAGAGCTTCTTGTAGTCCGGCGAGAAGCACAGGCCGTTCGGGTCTGGCACCTGGTCCTCAGTGACCACGAGGTCGACGCGGCCCGACGGATCGATGCGATAGCAATTGGTCGGCAGCTCGCGCCTGCCCGGCACGAAGCCGGCGGGCTGGCCGATCCGCGGGTTGAGCTTGCCGGCCGTATTGCTCGGACCACCCGCGACGTCGGGCTCGCCTTCATAGAGTTGGCCGCCATAGGGCGGGTCGGTGAACCAGTAGCTGCCGTCGGGATGCGCGGCGATGTCGTTCGGCGAATTCAGCCGCTTGCCCTGATAGGAATCCGCCAGCACGGTGGCGGTGCCGTCATGCTCGTACCGTGTCACGCGCCGCGTCAGGTGCTCGCAGGAGAGCTGACGACCCTGGAAGTCGAACGAGTTGCCGTTGGAGTTGTTGGAGGGCGAGCGGAATACGCTGACGCGGCCATCGTCCTCGCTCCAGCGCATTTGCCGGTTGTTGGGAATGTCGCTCCACAACAAATAGCGGCCTTGCGCGCTCCACGCAGGGCCCTCGGCCCATAGCAGTCCGGTGTAGAGACGCTTGATCGCGGTGTTGGGCTGCGCGAGATCGTTGAAAGACGGATCCACCGCGATGATGTCGGGGTCCCAGAAATAAGTGGTCGGTGCGCCGCGAGGGCCGAAATCGCGCGGCGGGTTGGTGATGGTGCTCGGCGGTGCGGCGGGTCCGGTCTGGGCCAGTGCGGCGCCGGCTCCCGCGATCGTGGCCGCACTGATTGCAAGCCCCCGGACAAGTGTTCGTCGCGAAAGCGCAGCATCCTGGTCACGCTGCTCCTGGTCACGAGCCTCTTGGCGTGTCATTCGCGTCCTCCCGGTCATGTCTCGCTGGCCGGTTGATCCGGCCGAGCGGGATGGAGGTTAGTCCCGTCCGCCGCCGGTTGCGAGAGGTGGAATCGAAACCACTGCGCGATCGCGGGTCGCAATTTCGTCACCTTCAAATGCGTTTAGACTTGAAGGCGCTGAACGGGAATAAAGCCGGAGCTCATTTTGCAAGTCGTCGTCCTGGTCATCGTTCTCGCGATCGCATTTGCGGCCGGATATTTCACGCGTGACTACGTCTCTCGGAGAAGGAGGGCGGAGGCACGCCGCTGGCGCGAATATGCGGAGCCGGATTGGCTCTCCGCGAATGCGCCGGCAAACACCAACGAGATCGCGAAGGCCGGCACCGCTGTGCCCGGGGCCACCGGCGAACTCGGCCAGATGCTGAACCGTTGGGAGAGCAGGGCCCGCGCCCGCCGCACCGGCACGGGATAGCCGCCGTGGCGCGCTCGCACTCGATCGCCTGGCAGGACGTCCCGTCGCCCGGATCGAGCGAATGCGGGACGCATTCCGCTCCATTCGACACGAACCGAAATCAGCCAGGTCAGCTATCCTGACCATCTTTTGGCGTTGCGGTTGGGGCCATTTCTCGTCTAGAAACGGACCGCGCTGAGCCTCCCGGCAACCAACCGTCAACGGTTTTGACCGAGGATTTGTGGCTCAAAGGGTCCGGCAATGCTGATTCGCGGCCAAATCGAGGGGATTTCGAGGGAGGTGGCTCTGGCCGCCGCCACGATTCCGGCCGCCTCGCTGCCCACCCTCCTTATTGGCGGCCTCCTTCTTACTTGCCCCTGAGGGCCGGCTGGGCGCCATGCGCCTGGGCGCTCAGGGGTTGGTCGAGATCACCGGACACCCAAGCGCCAGGGACCAAGACAGTCTGAACGGCGCAAAAGCTCAAAAGGAATTCTAGAAAATGGCCACCCAGAACAAGTCCGAGAAGGACCGCGTCATCATTTTCGACACCACGCTGCGCGACGGCGAGCAGTGTCCCGGCGCCACCATGACCTTCGAGGAGAAGCTCGAGGTCGCCGAACTGCTGGACGACATGGGTGTCGACGTGATCGAGGCCGGCTTTCCGATCACCTCCGAAGGCGACTTCCAGGCGGTCAGCGAGATCGCGCGTCGCTCCAAGAACGCCGTCATTGCCGGCCTGTCGCGCGCACATCCGGCCGACATCGACCGCTGCGCCGAGGCGGTGAAGTTCGCCAAGCGCGGCCGCGTCCACACCGTGATCGCGACCTCGCCGCTGCACATGCGGGTGAAGCTGAACAAGACCCCGGAGCAGGTGATCGAGACTTCAGTGGCCATGGTCGCACGCGCCCGCAACCAGATCGACGACGTCGAATGGTCGGCCGAGGACGGCACCCGCAGCGAGATGGATTTTCTGTGCCGCATCGTCGAGGCCGTGATCAAGGCCGGCGCAACCACCGTGAACATCCCCGACACCGTCGGCTACACGGTGCCGGAGGAATACACTCACTTCATGCGGACGCTGATCGAACGCGTGCCTAATTCGGACAAGGCGGTATTCTCCGTGCACTGCCATAACGACCTCGGCATGGCGGTTGCGAACTCGCTGGCCGGCATCGTCGGCGGTGCGCGCCAGGTCGAGTGCACCATCAACGGCATCGGTGAGCGCGCCGGCAATGCCGCGCTCGAAGAGATCGTGATGGCGATCAACGTGCGCAACGACAAATTCCCGTACTGGAACAAGATCGACACTACGCAGCTCACCCGTGCCTCGAAGGTGGTGTCGGCGGCAACCTCGTTTCCCGTCCAGTACAACAAGGCCATCGTCGGCCGGAACGCCTTCGCGCATGAGAGCGGCATCCATCAGGATGGCGTGCTGAAGGACGCCTCCACCTACGAGATCATGCGGCCCGAAATGGTCGGGCTGAAGCAATCCTCGCTGGTGCTCGGCAAGCATTCCGGCCGCCATGCCTTCGTGCACAAGCTGGAGGAGATGGGCTACAAGCTCGGCCCGAACCAGTTGGAAGACGCGTTCACGCGGATGAAGGCGCTGGCCGACCGCAAGAAGGACATCTACGACGAAGACATCGAGGCGCTGGTCGACGAGGAAATGGCGGCCTCCCACGACCGCATCAAGCTGACCTCGCTGACCGTGATCGCGGGCACGCATGGCCCGCAGCGCGCGACCATGAAGCTCGACGTCGACGGCCAGATCAAGATCGAGGAGGCCGAGGGCAACGGCCCGGTGGACGCGGTGTTCAACTGCATCAAGCGCCTCGTGCCCCACGAGGCCAAGCTGGAGCTGTATCAGGTTCACGCCGTGACCGAAGGCACCGACGCGCAGGCCGAAGTCTCGGTGCGGCTGGCGCAGGACGGTCGATCGATGACGGCACGCGCGGCGGACCCCGATACCTTGGTCGCGTCGGCCAAGGCCTATCTGGGCGCGCTCAACAAGATCGTCATGAAGCGCCAGCGCGACACGGTGACGACGGCGGCTGCGAGCTGACAAGCGAAGCTTGCCATTCCGGGGCGCCTCGGCGAGGCGAGCCCGGAATCTCGAGATTCCGGGTTCGATGCTTCGCATCGCCCCGGAATGACGGCCGGAGAGATGGCAGCCCTGCGAACGGCCAATAGCCGTACGATGCGCCGGCCTGTATTGATGTGACGGCCATGAAGGATCGGTCGCCCCCGCCGGGCGACCTCAATAACCACAGGGAGAAACAATGCGCACCTTCGCGATCGCCGCGTCCATCGCGGCTCTGGCACTTGGCTTGACAGGGCCGGCGTCGGCCCAATCACCGATCATCATCAAGTTCAGCCACGTCGTCGCCACCGACACGCCGAAAGGCAAGGGCGCGGAGAAGTTCAAGGAGCTGGCCGAGAAATACACCGGCGGCAAGGTCAAGGTCGAAGTCTATCCGAATTCGACTCTCTACAAGGACAAGGAAGAGCTCGAGGCGCTGCAGCTCGGCAGCGTGCAGATGCTGGCGCCGTCCAACTCCAAGTTCGGGCCCCTCGGCATCCGCGAGTTCGAGGTGTTCGATCTGCCCTACATCCTGCCCGACCTGAAGACGCTGCGGAAGGTGACGGAAGGGCCGCTCGGCACGCGGTTGCTCAAGCTGCTGGACGCCAAGGGCATCACCGGCCTTGCCTATTGGGACAACGGCTTCAAGCAGATGAGCGCGAACAAGAAGCTCGTCACGCCTGCCGACTATCAAGGCTTGAAATTCCGCATCCAGTCGTCGCGCGTGATCCAGGCCCAGTTCAAGGCGCTCAGCTCTTTGCCGCAGGTGATGGCGTTCTCGGAAGTCTATCAGGCACTCCAGACCGGCGTGGTCGACGGCCAGGAGAATACCTGGTCGAACATCTACACCCAGAAGATGCACGAGGTGCAGAAGTACATCACCGAGACCAATCACGGCTACATCGGCTACGTCGTGATCGTGAACAAGAAGTTCTGGGACGATCTGCCGGCCGACATCCGCGACCAGCTCTCCAAGGCGATGAAGGAAGCGACCGCTTTCAGCAACGCGCAGTCTCAGAAGGAGAACGATGACGCGCTGGCCGAGATCAAGAAGAGCGGCAAGAGCGAGATCATCAAGCTCACCCCGGAGCAGGACGAGGCGATGCGCAAGGCGATGGAGCCGGTCTACAAGGACGCGGCGAGCCGCGTGGGCCAGCCGCTGATCGACGAGTTCCTGAAGGAAGCCAAGAGCACCACGAACTGATCATAACGAACGTTGAACGAAGGCTTCCGTGCCGTCGGCACGGAAGCCTCTTTGTTGCGAATGATGTCCAATTGCGGCTAGAGGTAAAATCGGCCGTTACATCTTCGTAACGTCGCGCTCCCTGTCCAAGTTGTAAGTTGCGCGTGGGCCGCGCCGCGCTCATCCTCCGGGCATCCTTCCAGAGGAGGTTCGCATGAAGAAATTCACCATCGCAGCCATCGCCGTGCTCAGCATCGCCGGCTCGGGCGCGGTCTATGCCCAATATCATCGCCCGTGGACGGAGCACGTCCGCCACATGCGCATGAACCCCGAGGACCGCGCCGCCTTGGTCGACGCGCGTATCGCCGCCGTCCATGCCGGGCTGAAGCTCAACGCCGATCAGGAAAAGCTGTGGCCGCCGGTCGAGACTGCCGTGCGGGAGTTCGCCAAGCTGCGCATCGACCGCGCCAATGCGCGGATGAATGCCGGCCCCAATGATGCGGACAAGCCTGAAGATCCGATCGCCCGCCTGCGTCAGCGCGCCGAGGACATGGGCGCCAGCTCCGCCGCCCTGAAGAAGATCGCCGATGCCGCCGATCCGCTCTACAAGACCCTGGACGATGGCCAGAAGCGGCGCCTCGCGGTGCTGACCCGCCACCGCGGCCCGTTTGGGGGCGGCGAGGACGGTCCGCGCCACCGCCATTTCATGGAGCGCGGCATGGACCGCATGATGGGCCACGGCATGGACCATTTCCACCATCACCGCTTCGACCGTGACGAGGGCCGGGACCGCGAGGGCCGGCTCTGAGCGGCCGGGTTTCCGCACGATTAACCTTGGCGAAGCCGCTGGAATCCAGCGGCTTTCCGCTTTTCCGCCCCTGGGGACGAAGCCTTGGAAAACTTGCGTCCCGTCGCTTGCCATCCCCGGATCGCTTTGCTAAACGACCGGCCTCGCAAGGCTTCGATCGCCTTTCGGGCGCATAGCTCAGTTGGTAGAGCAGCTGACTCTTAATCAGCGGGTCCCAGGTTCGAGCCCTGGTGCGCCCACCACCCTTAAGAGATTGGCCCGCAAGGGCTTTTTTAAATCCTTCGGCAGAACAAAGCGGGTCTCGTGCGACGCTTTTAGTGGTCGTACGTCGCACGCCGTGCGACGAGTCGGATAATTCCGGAGCGTTGTAATCGGGCGCGGGTGATCGTCGATGGCTAACTCTGCGCGTTCACAGATGACCGAGTGCCGAAGCGCTCGGCTAGGAGCGAGTCGGAACACAGAACGCGAGATTGGCGGCGCGCTGCGCGACCTTAGGCCGGAGCCCATGCTCCGCTGAAACACCAACAATGAGACCTACCGGTCTGCGTTCAACCCTTCATACCTTCCTTCCGCACCTGCAATTCAAGTCTGTCGATGCCGGAATCGGCGCGAGCCGCATTGCGGGCGCGGTAGTGCTTCACGATGGTCTGCGCGCTTCGGTATGAATGCCCAGTGATGTCGCAGATCGTCAGCAAGTCGCAGCCAGCTCGATCGAGAAGCATGACACAGGTATCACGTAGGTCTTGGTCGTGCTTTTGGTCGAGTTCGCCGGCGCCGTTTACAAACATCAGCGCGGGACAAGGCTTCAGGCGCCATGCTGTCTCATCACCATTGCTGTCGCGTGCGGACTGCGCATCCAGCCATTCCGCTAATGCGCGCTTGCGCTGATCGACCGCTCGAGCGCGCTGCGCCTTATTCTCCTCATCGAGAGGAAAAGGGGCGAACAGCCTGTCGACATCCTTAATCAGTTCGCCGTTCAGTCGCTCTGCGCGTACAATTGCCTGGCGCGCGTTGTCGCTCGCGAGAAGGCCGAAGATCGCGACGGCCCGGGCGGTCGACACCCAATGGCGATAGGTACTCTCGTCATAAGGCTCGCCATTGTCCTCATTGACCACGAGTTCGGGTGGCACCTTATCCAGTTGAAGCCGAAGCTTGAGCTCCTTTACTCGTGCACGAGAGGCATTCAGCCGTGCGCTGAGTTGTGGCGCCTCTTTGATGTCGACAAGTTCGCCAGTCTTGCTCTGCCGGAACGCGTGCCGGCCCTCGATGTCGCTCTCATTGCGCATAATTAGACGGTCAGTCTGGCGCTGCCCGGTAAACAACGCCAGATGAAAGCTATCGCCGACCGAAGGCCGTTCGATCGCATCGGCTGCGGCGACCCATGCGGAAAATTCGGGCATCGCAACCTGCACGATGCGTCCCTCTGGATGATCGAACTCCATGCCTTCTCGCGGGTTGGGCCCGAGACGCCACAGGGTGCTTTCCTGCCCCCAAGTGAACGCCGCTGAGAGCGTCGCTATCATCGAGAGGGCCATATGATGGCCGCGAGCCGATTTTGCATAGTTATAGAAGGCTCGGAACTCCGGTTTGCCGATTGATGTCGGAGTTGCAGTCGCGATCGCCTCGAGTTGTCGGACGGGCTCGGCTACGCCGAGCAGCCTGGCGGCACGGATTTCGGCACGCATCTTCGCCGCGGATTCACGTGATTGCGGTCGGTACAAGATTGCGGAGATACATTTGCGATAGGAAGATTGCGAAGCGGACGACAATGCCTTGAACTCGACCGACTTGCTCCAATCGTCCAGAAGATCTTCGACGGTTGAGCGCTTCCGGACCGTAATTTTCTTCGGTAGTTTTCCGGCGCGGCGCGCCGCCTCGATTTCCGACTTTCGTTTGTCTGAAAAGTCTGAGGCTTCTTGGAGGTTGAACCACGCACCGACCGGACGGCCTTTTTCATCGTGCGGCGGATGGCGCAAGTCGGCATCGACAAAGCCAAGCGCCCTGGCATAAGCACCGTGCGAGGAGCGAGGACGGCCATCACGCCACTTCACATGGGGAAACTTGGGATCGGCCATAAGGAGCCTCAGTGCCAGTAACAGATGGCGCCCATTGGAATCTAGCGCGATCTCGTCTGTCAAGAGTCGTGCTGGCCGTAGGCCCTCCGCAGCCGCTCGCGGTGTTCCTGGTCGCTTACGGCTGGCGGTGGCGCGAATGGATCGTTAGCAATCGTCTTTGGACGCATAGGATGATGTCGGGTAAGCCAAGCATCGAAACCGGAGCGTTCCCATTTCAGCGGTCCTCGCTCGCTGATCGGCGAAGGCAAGCCGTCGCGCTCATGCCTAAGGCGGCGCGTGCGATAGAACGTATCCAGTGAGATGCCTATCGCCGTTGCGACCTCGGTCGAAGAATAGGGTGGCTGCATGCTTGTGGTGCGCAAACCCATAACCCCTCGCCGCTCTTGGCGTTTCGACTGATGTTTTGACGACCCAAAATGAACAGATAAGGCTACGGCGAAAAGCATTCCCCATCGCGCGTAGGGAATTCGGCTTTTTTGGAGTATGAATAGGATGCCCCGGTGCTAACACGTCGGACATTCGCCGTCCTTGGGGATTCTCGATACAGCCCAAACTGATGCGGTGAGCCCACCCGCTCTTCGAGAGGGCGCAGATTTCACCGGTCAGCGAACTCGAACATGCAGCCAGACCGTTATGAGCGGCGGGATAATGGCCGCCGTCGTTGATTTTCCTGCGCTTTTCGTAGAATTCGACCACATTCGCCGCGCTTCGTGCGGGTTGTTTCTGGTGCGAAACTGGTGCTGCTCGTCTGCAATCGAAACTTGGACTTAGGGCATTGCGTTCTGTTGGTGATAACGTGAGAACGCAAGTCAGTCCCGGCGACCGACGACAAGCGAATTCCGTACGCCATCGTTGCCGGCTGATCGCCCCGGCCTGTCAAGGTCAGGGTCCCGGTTCGCGCGCTATCGGTAGCGAGCAAAAGAGGTTCATGGGAAAGCAAGCCAGGCGAAATAGATCGTGAGTTTCTTCGAGCGTCTAAAGACAGAAGCATCCGTTGAGTGGCGGGCCTACACCGAGCATCCCTTCACGAACGGATTGGCAGACGGCTCGCTCGCCGAAGCGGCGTTTCGTCACTACCTCGCTCAGGACTACCTGTTCCTCATCGAGTTTACGCGCGCCTACGCGCTCTCGGTCTACAAGTCGCCCAAGCTTACCGACATGCGTGAAGCAGCGGCCGGTCTCTCGGCCATCCTTGATGTTGAGATGAATCTTCATGTGAAGCTCTGTGCCGGTTGGGGTCTATCTCCGAGCGACCTTGAACAAACCCCGCCGGCGGTCGAGATGTGAACCGCCCCCGGTTTGCCGGAGGCCATTTGGTTTAAGTTATGCCGCCATGGCCGATTGTTCCAGCATGGCGTAGTAGCGTTGCTCGGCTTCGGCCGGCGGGATGTTTCCGATGGGCTCCAGGAGCCGTCGGTTGTTGAACCAATCGACCCATTCGAGGGTGGCGAACTCGACGGCCTCGAAGCTGCGCCATGGTCCGCGCCGATGGATCACCTCGGCCTTGTAGAGACCGTTGATGGTTTCGGCGAGAGCGTTGTCGTAGGAATCTCCGACACTGCCGACAGAAGGCTCGACGCCGGCTTCAGCCAGGCGTTCGGTGTATTTTATCGATACGTATTGGCTGCCCCTGTC
>NZ_AUGD01000006.1 GCF_000426845.1 Bradyrhizobium sp. in8p8
CGGCGAAGATGGCGAGATTGATGGCTGCGATTACGAGCAGGAACAGCGCCGACACCGATGTCCCGATCAGGCCCCCGATCTCCTTGAGCAGGCTGTCGCCGCCAAGGCTGACGACGCCGAATGCCAGCAGCATGGTCGCGACGACGACGACGGTGGAATGGCCGAGGGCGAAATAGAGGCCGACGCTGCGCGGCGTCTCACCCGCCTGCATCAGCTTGCGCACGACGTTGTCGATGGCGGCGATGTGATCGGCATCGACGGCGTGGCGAAGGCCGAACACCCAGGCCAGCAGCGCGGTCGCCATGATGGTCGGCCGGTCGCCGAACGCCGCGAGGGCCCAGGCCCATGCAGCGACGTTGGCGGCGATAAGCCCGCCAAGCAGCATCACCGGTCCGGGCTCAATCGCCCCCGAAGTCCGTCCCGTCGCTCGATCCATCCGCCCCGCTCCGCAGTATGACGTTTATCAAGAGGTCTCATACTGGCGAGAGCAAGAGATGGACCACTTTCGAGCTCACGGCTGAAGAGCCGACAGAACGAAAGTCAAATGGCTGCTTCACATGAAGAATCTGTGCTCAGCCGGTCGCGACGCTGGGGCGGAATGCGGCGCTTCCGTTGACAAGCGACTATCCACCTCGACGACCAAGTTGACGGTCGGCACTAGATTGCCAGCCGGAACGGCCGTTTCAATGGAACCCAGCGAACACACTTTCCGAGCAGGAGCTGCAGGACGGCTCCGTCCTGTTTGCAAAAGAGCCAGCTCGGTAGGTCGGAGCACCCGCGTTGCTGCTCCGACCTATTCGGCCGCCGCGGTTGCGGGTTGCGGCTGTCCGTCGTTCGGTCCGGTTCGCGCCTTCTGCTCGTCCAGCCAGAGGCTATGGTGCTCGCGAGCCCAGTTGACGTCGACCTCGCCCGAGCCCATGGCTTCAAAAGCACCTTCCATCCCGATGGTGCCGATATAGATATGCGCGATCATCGCGGCGACGAACAGGACCGCCACGATGGAGTGGACGATCTGGGCCATCTGCATGCCCTCGATCCCGGTGCCGTAGAACGGAAACATGAGCGCGTAGCCGCTTGCCGCGACGAGACCGCCGCCGATCACGACGATCCAGTAGATCATCTTCTGTCCGGCGTTGAAGCGGTAGGCCGGCGGATGGTCGTGCCCGATCAGGCCGCCGCCGCGCTTGGCCCACTCGACATCCACCTTGCTTGGGATATTACCGCCGATCCACATCAGGAAGATCAGGACGACGCCGAGGGTGAAGGGGAAGCTCAGATAATTGTGAGCGAACTTCGCCCATTGCGACCATTCCGAAAAGGCCTCGAAGCCGATCAGCGGTAGCAGCAACGGCCGGCCGAACGTGATGTTCAGCCCGGAAATGGCCAGCACGATGAAGCAGCTTGCCGTCAGCCAGTGCACGAACCGCTCAAACGCGTTGAAGCGCACGATGGTGCGACCTGACCGTCCGGCTTCGAGACGCACCATCCCGACGGTCAGATAGAAGATCACGATGGCGGCGATCATGCCGAGGATGGCAATGCCGCCGATCCATCGCAGCGTCACATCGCGGAATTCCCGCCATTCGCGTCCCTGCGGCTGCTCGAGAACACCGGAGCGCTGATCGGGAATGCTGACGCGTCCCTGGATCCGGTTAAGCTCCTGCAGAAGCTGCTGCTCCTTGACCGCGCTTGCGGTCGGGTTGACTTGCTGCGCACCCGCGGGCGCCGCCGTCACCAAGAGAAGCAGCGCCCAGGCTCCCACCGCCAGACGAATGAACCTTCCAAACGACGCCATCACGTCCTCCCCGGTATTGCGCGCCCGTCGGTTGCCACGTCAGGACTCGATCGTCTCGCGGTAGGCGGTCTTCCAGCCCCAAGCGCCCGAGCCGTAGCCGCGCTTCATGACGCGCTCCTTGTAGATCTGGGCGATGATCTCGCCGTCGCCCGCAAGCAAGGATTTGGTCGAACACATTTCAGCACACAGCGGCAGCTTGCCCTCGGCGAGCCGGTTCGCGCCGTATTTCTCGTATTCGGCCTTGCTGCCGTCGGCCTCCGGACCGCCAGCGCAATAGGTGCATTTGTCCATCTTGCCGCGCGATCCGAAGTTCCCAACCTTCGGATATTGCGGAGCACCGAACGGACAGGCATAGAAGCAATAGCCGCAGCCGATGCAAAGATCCTTTGAGTGCAGCACCACGGCATCCGCGGTGGTGTAGAAGCAGTTGACAGGGCACACCGCGGCGCAAGGCGCATCGGTGCAATGCATGCAGGCCATCGAGATCGAGCGCTCGCCCGGCTTGCCGTCGTTGATGGTGACGACGCGGCGCCGGTTGATGCCCCAGGGGACCTCATGCTCGTTCTTGCAGGCGGTGACGCAGGCGTTGCACTCGATGCAGCGATCAGCGTCGCAGAGAAATTTCATCCGAGCCATGTGCGTGCTCCTCTCAGGCTGCGACGATCTGACAAAGCGTGACCTTCGGCTCCTGCATGCCCGTCGCAGGATCGTAGCCGTAGCTCGTGATCGTGTTGGCGCTCTCGCCCAGCACGATCGGATCGGTGCCGGCGGGATAGTTCTTGCGCAGGTCGTTGCCGCCGAACCAGCCGCCGAAATGGAACGGCATCCAGGCGACGCCTTTGCCGACGCGTTCTGTCACCAGCGCCTTCATCCTGGCACGGGAACTGTTCTCGGCGCCGCTCACCCAGACCCAGCCGCCATCCTTGATGCCGCGATCGGCGGCATCGGCCGGGCTGATCTCGATGAACATGTCCTGCTGCAACTCGGCGAGCCACGGGTTCGTGCGCGTCTCCTCGCCGCCCCCCTCATACTCCACCAGGCGTCCCGAGGAGAGGATGAGCGGAAACTGCTTGGCGATGCCCTTCTCGATCGCCGCCTTCTGGACGGAGAAGCCGATGTTGGGCAGGCGGAACTGCTTGGCATCGGGCAGAGTCGGATACTTTTCCACCAGATCGACGCGCGGCGTATAGATCGGTTCGCGGTGCACCGGAATCGGATCGGGCAGACCGAACGCATTCATGCGGGCCTTGCCATTGCCGAAGGGCACGCAGCCGTGCTTCAGCGCAACCCGCTGGATCCCGCCTGAGAGATCGATCGCCCAGGACACCGCATCGGGATTGGCAGGATTGACCCTCTGGATGGTCGCCATCTCAGCCTCGGTGAGGTCCTTGTCCCAGCCGAGCTTCTTCAGGCTCGCTAGCGTGAACTCGGGGTAACCGTCTTCGATTTCCGAGCCCTTGGAAAACGACTTGTCGGCAAGCAGGCTGACTTTCCGCGTCGTGCCGTCCGGCAGCTTCTCCTCGCGTTCGATGCCGAACCGGGGACGGAACGCGCCGCCGCCATCCATCACATGCAGGTTGTTATTGTAGAGCAGCGGCGATCCCGGATGCTTCACCTCGGGCGAACCCCAACACGGCCACGGCAGGCCGTAATAGTCGCCGCCGACTTCCGGATCGTCCTTGGGCGCGCGCATGGTCACCAGATCGAACTTGTGCTGGTTCTTCATGTGCGCCTTGATGCGTTCCGGCGACTGGCCGCAATAGCCGGTCGACCAGCTTCCGCGGTTGATCTCGCGCAGCACGTCCTCGGCAACCGGAAGATTGTTCTCGACCTCGATGTTCTTGAACATCTTGTCGGCGAAGCCGAACTTCTTTGCCATGAGATAGATGATCTCGAGGTCGTCCTTCGATTCGAAGATCGGCTTGACGATCTGCTCGCCCCACTGCATCGAGCGATTGGAAGCGACGCGCGATCCCGTGCATTCGAACTGCGTGGCCACAGGCAGGATATACACGCCGTCCTTGCGTCCCGCCTCGACCGCCAGAGACGCCCAGGTGGTCGGGTGCGGATCGGCGATCACCAACAGCTCCAGCGCCTTCAGGCCCTTCAGCGACTCCGGAATGCGGGTGATGCTGTTGCTGGCGTGGCCCTGCACGAATACGGCCTTGACGTTGTCCTTCTGTGCGACATCTGCCTTCGGCAACAGCGCGGCATCGAACCACCGCGTCAGCGGGATGCCTGGCGTCTCCATCAGCTTCTTCTCGTCGAAGCGGGAGACGAGATAGTCGTAATCGACCTCCCAGACTCGAGACCAGTGCTTCCAGGCGCCTTCCGCAAGGCCGTAATAGAACGGCAACGTCACGATATCGAGGCCGACATCGGTTGCGCCCTGCACGTTGTCATGGCCGCGCAGGATGTTTGCGCCGGCGCCCGCCTTGCCGATGTTCCCCGTCATCAGCAGCGAGATGCAGCTTGCCCGCACGTTGGCGGTGCCCACCGTGTGCTGGGTCTGTCCCATGCACCAGATGATGGTCGCCGGCTTTTGCGTGGCGAACATCTTGGCGACGCGTTCGAGCTGGGCTGCGGGCACGCCGGTGACGCGTTCCACCTCCTGGGGATTCCACTTCTCGACTTCCTTGCGCAGATCGTCGAAGCCGTAGACGCGCTGGGCGATGAACTCCTTGTCCTCCCAGCCGTTCTTCAGGATGTGCCACATCATGCCGTAGAGCACCGGAATGTCCGTGCCGGGGCGAATACGGACATACTCGGTGGCGTGCGCCGCGGTGCGGGTCAGGCGCGGATCGAAGACGATGAAGTTCGCCTTGTTGAGCTCTTTGGATTCGAGCAGGTGCTGCATACTGACGGGATGCGCTTCCGCCGCGTTGCTGCCGATGAACAGCATCGTCTTGGAGTTGCGCATATCGTTGATGCTGTTCGTCATGGCACCGTAGCCCCACGTGTTGGCGACGCCGGTGACGGTGGTGGAGTGGCAGATTCGCGCCTGATGATCCGTGTTGTTGGTGCCCCAGAACGCACCGAGCTTGCGGAACAGATAGGCGCCCTCGTTGGTCATCTTGGCGGAGCCGAGCCAATAGACGGAATCGCTGCCCGACTTCTCTCGGACCTGGAGCAGCTTGTCGCCGATCTCGTTCACCGCCATGTCCCAGGACACGCGCGTCCACTGCCCGTTCACGAGCTTCATCGGATAGCGCAGGCGGCGATCGCTGTGCACGAGCTCGCGCACCGATGCGCCTTTGGCGCAGTGCGAGCCGCGGTTGATCGGCGAATCCCAGCTTGGCTCCTGCCCGATCCAGACCCCGTTGAGCACTTCCGCCGTGACGGTGCAGCCTACCGCACAGTGCGTGCAGATGCTCTTCTTGACGACAGCGCCAGCGGCAAGCGGGCCGGCAGCAGCCGCTTCAGCCTTCCGCACGCTGCCGACCGGCATGGCACCCAGCGCGGCGAGAGCACCGCCAGCCAGACCGGACCTGCGCAGGAATGTGCGGCGATCCAGTCCGCCGGCCTGGCCTGCGAGGGACTCGGCAACGGAGCCTCGGCGATCGGAACGCTGGTTTGTTCGCTTGATAAGCACGGCAGCCTCCCTCTCACGCCGGGTAACGATTGACGCGGTAGAACGTCTTCACGTGATCGGATTCCTTGTAGCGCGCCTTGCGCTTCTCATCGTTGTTCTCGCTATCCGCCTGGGCGGTCCCGACCAACGGGGTCGCAAGCGTCGCGCCGGCGCCGACCGTGCCGATCCCGACCTGGCGCAGGAAGTCGCGACGTCCGACCTTTGCTTTCGTCTCGTCACTCATGGCATCTCTCCCGGACCGACGCGCGTCGATCAATTGGCGAATGTGAATGCTTCCGTCTCGATCTCGATGAAGGTGCGACCGAGCGCGCCGACCGCACCGTAGAAGCGCGCATTCCCGGCGCTCTCCATGTCTGCGAATAGCCGTCCCATCCAGGGCGATACGTGTTTGTCGAAGAAGGCACGCTGCGCCTCGGGCGAAGCACCGAAGCGGCCGTCAGCAAGGCCCGACATGATCTCGCACAGGATCGCGACGTGATCCTCGGGCTCGGAATTGTTGGCAATCCGCTCGATGCCGAGCCTCGTCAGGTCTCCGCGCAGGCGGGATAATGGCCGTTCGTTCAGAAAGCCGGTGAGATAGTAGGAGGCATAGGGCAGCAATTCGCCGCGGCCGAGACCGACGAACAGGTCGAAATATTCCCGCTCCACCTTCGCGGCAACGGCGCTCGAGGCGGCGTCGGCCAGCGCTGCATGCGCACGGCCGAGCGGCGTCGCATCGCTGGTCAATGCCGCAAGCTGCTCCAGCAATCGCTTCGACGGCGGCGCTGAGAGCAACGTTGCCAGAAGCGAGTATTCCTGCGCGCGCGCAGCATCGACCGGATCGACGGGCTGCGCTGCGCCGGCTTGTTCGTTGTAGAGATCCGGCCGAAGATCGTTCCGGGAAACACCAGTGGCGGTTTCGACCGCAATCACCCGCTGTGCGGGCACGCGGGTCCAATTCGAGACAGAGGGCTGGCTGATGCCGATTTTGCGTGCAAGCTGAGCAATGCCGCCTGCGGCATCGATCGCGCGATCAAGCCCCTCATCCCGCACGTGGACCTCCCATCCGAGTCCCGTCTGCTTGATTATTGCCTTTTCTTATAAGGCACTCATGAAAGCGTAGTCCTGGCTCCGCGGACCGTCAACCGTCTGCCATAGCTTGAGCCTATAGCCTTTGGTCGCGCTGCTTAGCGCGGCAGTGCACCACCGTGCGTGCGGAGTCTGATGGGCTCGGCCGTCTCGTCCGAATGACCAACCGCCGGCGGTTGCACCGCAATAGAGATCTGCGGTTGCTCCGGCGGGGCCGAGGGCTCAACGCTATTGGAAATCATTGTCACATCGGCGCCATGCAAATCCGCTGAAACCGGCATTTCGATGGACGCATCGGGAAGAGATTGGACCGCTTCGCGCACTCCACCAACAATGCGATCGACCAGCGCGGCCAGCTCCTCCGACGAGCAATCCAGCGGGCCAAAGCCCGGCATCGCAGTGGGGTCGTTGAAGTCCCATGCATTCTCCGCAAGGCCGACGAAGTCGCGAATGGCAGGATCGGTCGCCCACGCGCGGCGAAGGGCCGCACGACTCAACTCCTGTGGAACCCTCTTGGCCAGAAACGCCGTGACGTCGGTCGCAGCATTGATGTCGTCGATCGAAGGCAGCGTCGAGAGATCGAACTCGGTCTCGCCGTCCTCGGCCTCGGACGGCGGCATGGATTGCGCTGCAGCAGGCTTCGTCGGCTCCGCCCGCGATTCGCGTTTGCGGCGGGACCAACGTGCAAGGAAGTCCTCCTCACTCATTCCTGTCGCCTTCTTGATCGCGCCGTGCCAACGCCTCCGGGTCGGCGCGGCGCCGCTTGCGCTTGACGAATTCCCGCTCCACATGGCGCTCGGCGACGAATCTTTCAATTGCTTCGCGCAGCGCCTCGGGCATCGGCACCGCCTCGACGAGATTGTCGGCGGCTTCGGTGAACCCCTCGCCCTCTGCGGGGTCGGCGGTCACCGCCGTCACGGCATAGGGCCAGGCGCCTTCCGCAGGCGACAGTACAGTCCAGATGCTCGGACTGCCGGAGACGAGATTGTCGCGATAGCGTGCCGTCTCGGACGGATAGAGATCGACGGTCGCACTGCCGGCATAAAACAGGGTCGAACCGTCCTGCTCGCGGAGCACGGTCCAGGGTTCTGTCGCCGGCTCGTCCGGAAGGACCGCGATGCCGCGCCAGACGAAATCGACCCAGGGCGAGGTAGATCTGCGCCGCTCGACCACGACACCGACGGCAATCGAGAGAGACGGCGACGCCGCGGAGCTCATGTCGCCATCTCCAGACGCTTCACCGGCAATCCTATCAACAGATTCTGCGGTTTCATCCGAAGCTTCTGATCGGGCGTCATCGACAGGATCAGGTAGACCGGTTCACCCCGGAGGTCGTCAAGCGCGCAGCTCGAATCGAGGAAGGTCAGCCGGAACAGCGCGAGCACACGATCAGTGTCGCGCTCGCCTGGTTCTTCGCCGTGCCACAGACGATCGCCAAGCCTGGTGGCATCCGCATCGAGCCCGACATACCAGGTGAACTTTGCCTCATGCAGCGCGCGCAGCGGCTCGATCACGACCTCGATGCCGAGCAGATGGGAGACCCAGCGCGTCATCGCCTGCGCCAGCGCCGCCGGTCCGCGGCCGCCGGCCGTCAGGTCGAGGGCCAGATCGAACTGGTCGCTGCGCTGCCAATAGGCCTCGGCATTCTCCTCGCTGAGCACGTCGACCACAACATCGGTGGTGGCGCCCAGCATCGACATCAGGGAGAGCACCGGGGTCGGGCTCCGGCCACCGACGATCTCCTCGTCGCCGAGCAACAAGGCGTGCTCGTGCGGCAGGATTCGCTGGGTCCGGAAGAACAATTCGGCCGCACGCAGCACGAACGGGTCATCGCAGCCATCGAGAGCGTTCCGCAGGATGACATGCGAGAGCTGGTTGACGAACAGCGGCGGCAGATCGTTCGTCCCTGATCGCACCGAGGCAAGATACGCGGCCTCGAGCGTCGGATGCCGCAGCAAAAGATCGCGAAACGCGAGTACGAACTGCCAGTTCTCCCGGGCATCCGCATCGACAATCCCGGCGATCTCGTCCTTACCGACCGCTTGTCGCGGGTGGGCGAGCAATTCGCGGTGCAGCCGGCGTTCGACCGGGCACGCGTCGTCCGGCGGCATCAGCTCGGGACGCGCAAAATAGGCCTTGAGGAATTCGTCGGTGACACGGAGCCCACCGCCCTCGTCGCGGTCGAGCAGATGATGGCCGCAGGCAATCCAGAAATCGTTCATCTGAGGATCGGCCCCCGCCCCAGTTCCGCGAGTTTGAGCTCGTGGTCAGGCTGGACATCGTCGTCCAACTCCATGAACGAGAACGCCTTGCTATGCCCCTGCCCTTCGCGCAGCTGCAGGCGACGGAATGACTCGCGGACCTCGCCGTCGCTCGATGTGCGGTGCACTGCAACAAGAGAGCTGATCGGATGGCTACACAGCGATTGTGCGAAAGCGACCTCCTCTTCGGCGGCCGTCTTCGCCGCCGACATGTCAGGCGCACCGAAGCGCTCGACCAGTTGCCGCGCAAGGAGATCGACCAGGCTGCGGTAGTCGTCTTCGGTCGCCGGAACGATCTGCGCCAGCGTCGACCAGCCCCAGGACTGCACCCCGAGGAAGCCGCCGCGAAACGCCGCGCGCGCCTTGCCTTCCAGCTTCGACCCGTCACAATCCCAAAAGCGGAAAGCACCGGAGACGGCCCATTCGCCCGGTTCTGCCGCCACTTCGAATACGAAGGTGTCGGAGGGATCGAGTGCGATCGTACGCAGGAGCTTCATGAGCGCGGTCCTCCGAGCGCCGCATCGAGCCAGGATGGCATCGCAAGCGCCTGCACGAGATCGCTCCGCTCGGTCTCGTCCGTACCGAGGCGGCGCGTGAGCAGATCGCCGCAATCATCAATGCGCTGAACTGTCTGCCTTTCACGCGGCATCCGAGCGAGATAGTCGCGCGCGACGCTGTCAAAGCCATCGACGCGCCAGCCGTCGAGCGCTAGCATCAAGTGGCGGGCAAAGCTCTCCGTGATCTGCGCCGCGCCAGCCTCGCCAAAGCCTTCCTGATCGAGTGCCGAGGCCAGCGGGTGAACGCCGGGTTCATCTTCGTTCATCGCAACAGTCCGGATCATGGCTGCGAATACCAGCCAGCGCGGCGGCGCATCCTCGTCAGCGGCAAAAGGCCACCCCATCCGTCCGCCGCCGACCAGTCCCCCGTCGATCCTGACCGCATCCGGCCAGTCGATCGTGATCGGCTTGCTCGGCGGCGCATAGGCGCGAAGCGCATCGGTCAGTGCGACCATGCCGGCGTAGAACGCGCGCCGCGCGCTGCGCAACGGCTCGAATGGCTCCAGCACCACGGCGAACTCTGCGAGGTCGAAACGACCTACATAGACGAGTGTTCCGGCGCCGCTCTCCGGCGCAATGCGGCATGCATGGGCGAAAGCGTCGCCACTCTCGCGCAGCCGCACCAATGTGAACGGCGGCGGCAGATGGACCGGTTCCGCCAGGGAAACATGACTCACTGGGGTCGACGGCAGGCCGTCCTCCGCTTTCCTTTTCTTCCCGATGGATAATGTCTATACGAGACGAAGGGTCGGCGCGAGTCCGTCGTCGGCATCCGAATGGCGGAGGGATTAACCTGGAGCAACCAGCGAAGACCGTCCTGATCTGCTCGTGCGAAGACACGATGCGTCTCGACGTGGCCGCAATGCGGCGCGGATGCCCCGGCAGCGAGGTCAAGAGCTTTCGCCATCTCTGTGGTGCCGAACTCGATCATTTCCGCAAGATTGCCGCGACAGACGGCGCGTTGACCGTCGCCTGCACGCAGCAGGCGGCGCAGTTTTCGGAAGAGGCCGGCGAACGGGCCGATGCGATCAGCTTCGTCAACATCCGCGAAACGGCCGGATGGTCGAAAGACGGCGCACGAGCAGGTGCGAAGATGGCCGCCCTGCTCGCATCCGCCTCCATCCCGTCCCCGGACTATCCGCTCGTCACCCTGTCGAGCGAGGGCGTGATCCTGATCTACGGGCGCGATGAGACCGCGATCGAGGCCGGCCGCCTGCTTGCCGACCATCTCGACGTCACGGTGATGCTGAAGCAGTTCGACGACACCGTGCGGCCGACTGCAACGGCCTTCCCCGTCGTCAAGGGCAGGATCCGCTCCGCGAAGGGACATTTCGGCGCCTTCGAGCTTGCGATCGACGACTATGCGCGTCCCCGGCCCTCCTCGCGCGAGCGCTTCGTGCTGGATCCGCCGCGAAGCGGAGTCACTTCGCGCTGCGACATCGTGCTCGACCTGTCCGGGGATATGCCGCTGTTTCCCGCTCACGACCTGCGCGACGGCTATCTGCGCGCCGACCCGGGGGATCCCGCCGCGATGCTGCGCGCCGTGCTGACCGCGCGCGATCTCGTCGGCAGCTTCGACAAGCCGAAATATGTTGACGTTGCACCGACGCTCTGCGCCCATTCGCGCTCGAAACGCACCGGCTGCCATCGCTGCCTCGATCTCTGCCCGACCGGGGCGATCACGCCCGTCGGCGATCATGTCGCAATCGATCCGAATATCTGCGCGGGCTGCGGCCAATGCGCGGCGGCCTGCCCGACCGGCGCGCTGTCCTACGCGCTGCCACCCGCCGATACGCAGCTTCAGAGACTTCGCGCCATGCTGCTCGCCTACCGCGAGGCCGGTGGCGCGGATGCAGTGCTGCTGTTTCACGACGGCCCGCACGGCACGCCTCTGATCGATGCCCTCGCACGGCATGGCGACGGCCTCCCGGCCAACGTGCTTCCCTTTGCCGTCAACGAGCTTACGCAGGTGGGACTGGAAGCGATTGTCGGTGCCTTCGCCTATGGCGTATCCGCTGTGCGCTTCCTGCTCCGTGCCAAGCCGCGCCACGACATCACCGGACTGTCACAGACGGTCGCAACGGCCGATGCGATCCTCGGCGGCCTCGGCTTTGAGGGCCGGCGCCTCGCCACCATCGAAACGGATGATCCCGATGTGCTCGGCGAGCATTTGGCTGATATCGAGATGCTCGCCGCCGTCGCGCTGCCGGCGGTTTTCAAGACTGTCGGCAAGCGGCGTGACCTCTTGCGATTTGGCCTGAGCGAACTGCATCGGCTGGCGCCGAAGCCGGTGGACGTGATTCCCCTTCCCCGGGGGGCGCCGGTCGGCGCAGTCACCATCGATGCCAACGGTTGCACACTGTGCCTGTCCTGCGTCTCCGCCTGCCCGACCGGCGCGCTACGCGAGGATCCCGAGCGGCCCGTGCTGAAGTTCATCGAGGATGCGTGCGTGCAATGCGGCCTGTGCCAGAGCACCTGTCCGGAGAAAGTCGTTGCCCTCAAGCCGCAGATTGACTTCCGCGCGTCCCGCGCGCCCGCCGTGATCCTTAAGGAGGAAGAACCGGCGCTCTGCGTCCGCTGCGGCACGCCATTCGGAGTGAAGAGCACAATCGAGCGGATCGCGGCCAAGCTCGAAGGCCGGCACTGGATGTATCCGGCTGGCGACAAGCGGCTCGAGGCGCTCAGGATGTGCGCCGACTGCCGCGTCATCGTCATGAGCGAACAGCAATTCGATCCGTTCAAGGGAGTTCCGGAACGAACGCCGCCGCGCACGACGGATGACTATCTACGTCAACGCAACGGCAAGGACTAGACAAGACGAACAGACATCGTCGCCGGGAGGCATCACCATGTCTCGTGTCAGCACAGCTCTGTCGAAGTCCGTGGTCTTCAGCGCTGTCGCCGGCTGAGTGGCCGAAGCTGCCGCTCCACCGCTGACAAAGGCACAGAAGTTGGCGGGTAACGGCGATCGTCGCTCGCAGAGCCGAGGCCACGGGCAAGAAGATGGCACGGCTGTCGACCTCTGCGTTGCCGAAGCCGCTCACCCAACCATCGATGTCATCCAAATCTTGAAGCAGCATCCGGAGATGCGGAGTCTTCATATAAAGAATTTGAACTCATATGAGGGCCGCTATCGCGACGTCGCGCGGCCCAGGAAGTCTGTGAGGGCGCGTCGGTCCTCGGGCGAGCCGATACGCTGTTCCGGCATCTTGGTGCCCGGCGTATAGGCGTTCGGTCCGATTTCGAACAGCCTTGCGACTGTCTCCGGCGTCCAGACGATGTCCATGGTCTTCAGCGCGTCGGAGAAGCGATAGCCTGGGAGTGAACCGATCCTGCGGCCATACAGTCCCGAAAGGGTCGGACCCGCCCGCTGCACCTCCTTGTCCGACAGCGTGTGACAGGCAACACACGCCCGAAAAACATCCGCACCGTGGTCGCCCGCGTAAGCGGCAAGCGGATCGGATCCCACCGGAGTCGAACCGACGGGAGTACCGGTCCGCGCATCCCAACGCCTGATCCTGCCGTCCGCACCTCCCGTGAGCAGCGTCTCGCTATCCGGGAGAAACGCAACGGACCACACCGGCAACCCGGGCCCAACCGGCGTGCGGAGCAGGTTGCGCGACTTGCGATCGACGATCGCCACCGTGCCATTGACACCGGCCGCTGCGATCAGCATGCCGTCCGCCGACACCGTCAAGGCCACCACCGGCGCGGGACCGGCCGCGACCTCGCCGCCGACCTTGCCATCCTTCGTCAGCATGCGCAGCTTGCCGTCGACCGCACCTGTGACGATCTCACCATCCGGCGCCACGGCAACGGCGTTCAGCGGCGCCGACAGCGTCACGGTGTCGGGCTGGCCGTCCGGCAAACGCCAGATGCGCAGAGCAAGATCGTAGCCGACGCTGACCAGTCTGCCGTCCGGCAGGAAAGCGACGCCGTTCACGTTCTGCGTATGCCCTTCGAGCACGCGCGACGTGCCGTCCGCCAGCGACCAGAGCCGCACCGTTCGGTCCCATGACCCCGATGCGAGAAGCGCCCCATCGGGCGACACGGCAAGCGCCATAATCGGAGCGAGATGTCCCTCCAGCACCCGGTCCGGCTCCGGCCGGCCCGGAGTCCATACCGCAATTCGCGCATCGGCCCCGGCCGTGATCATGCGACCGTCCTTCAGAAAGGCGACCGCGTTGATGCCGTCCGCATGGTACCGCAGCACTTGCCGTGCGGTCTCCGTCTCGAGCGACCAGCGAATGGCCGCCGTGTCGAAACTGCCGGAGAGAAGGCTGTTGCCATCCGGAGAAACGGCTAGAGCGCGTATGGGGCCGCCATGCCCGACCAGGTCGGCTTGCACGGATGATGCAGCAAAGATGATCAACAGCGCTACGGCCACCCTTGTACACAACGGTGATCTGTTCATTTCACACCCGGCCATGCCTGACGATCGCATCATCAAGATTGCCAGAACAGACGGCAGAACTGAATATACGAGGCCGCGTCTACTTGGCCGGTGCCGTCGTCGTTTTGGACGACCCCTGAGGAGCTGCCTGCATTCCGGGCGGACTCTGGCCCTGGGGACTTCCGGCCGGCGCACCACCCGCGCCGGTATTGATAGGCCCGGTCCAGCCTTGCGGCTGTGCCTGGCCCTTCTCTTCAGGAGGGGGTTGCGTCGCCGACGAGTTGGTTTGAGCCGGCTGGGCCGAGGCGCTTTCAATCGAGAAGGCGCTTTCAATCGAACAGAGTGCTGCGAAGCACAAGATCGCTTTCGGAAATTTCACGCAGGGTCCTCCGATGCGCTCACTAGGCCTGCAAGAAACTTTCAGACCGTCCTTCCGTTCCGAACCGTGCAGCGCAACAGCCCGATGGGTCCCGATGCCCGCGAGCGATCGACGAGCTTGCTCGCGACAAGCTGTGTCGTATACATGGCTTGATGGTCCAATCGAGGGAGGCTGAGGATGAAGGCTTTCGTACTTGGCTGCGTTGCTGCCCTGGTGATCGCCGTTGCAGGAATGGTGATCCTGAACCGCGTTCAGGAGCCGGTCGCCCAAGCGTTCACGACGAGCGCGGTACGGCTCTGACAAGAGCCCACCCGCGGCTCGGTCCGCTCGCCTTGACGACTGGAGCCAGGCGAGCGAGCTCATCCTCGACGAGACGCTGAAGCTTTTCAGCGCCCGAACCGTCCGACTTAGCTTTTCCAGCGCTAGCGCCTCAGAATTGCATACCGCGCGTCAGGGCACCGTGGACAATGAGATTCGTTCCGATGATGAAGCTGCGGCGCGACTTGCGACAAGTACCACGCGTTCGCCATCTCCTGCGGAGCGATGCCATGCGTCTCCGGGATTTAGGAGTTTGGTAACGATACGAGCATGGTTGAACGCATTAATGCAAATCGCACGCTTCCGGTGCCTGACCCGTAACAACCTTGCTATATGCCAGCTGCGGCTTATCGCCGCTCGCGAATGACCCGGATTTCCCTGATTGCTCATGAACAAGCCTGGCAACACGTTCGACATCGTCATCGAGCAGTCTTTCGACTTTCTATCTCCGGAATATGCAGAGCTGTTTGATCGCTCGGCTGCTACGGCCTTCCAGCACCCGATCTGGCTGCATTGCCTCTACACCAGGCTCGCGCCGGAAGCGGGTGCAACGCCTCTGGTCGTCGTGGTCCGCCACCGCGCGACGGGGGCCCTTGCGATGGTGCTGCCCCTGCTCAGAATCCGGCGCGGTCCAATACGAACGGTCGAGTTCGCCGACCTCCGCGTTTCCGACTATCTGGTACCGGTCTGCAGCCCGGACGTGTTTTCACAACTGCTCGACGATGCAACCGCAAGCTCGCAAATCCGGCGGCTTGTGCGCCCCTTCGATCTGCTCCGACTGACCAAGTTGCCTGACGGACGGCTTCCGATCGAAAAACTCCTCGCTGCGTCCCGCCGTGTGTCGATGGACACGAATTCCTACGCGACGATTCTCATGGCACCGTTCGAGCAATGGCGGGCCAGTGCGATGGACCGCTCCTACCAGAAGGAGCTCGCAAAGAAGTATCGTCAGCTCCAGAAGAAGGGCTCGCTGAGCTTCTCATGCTGCGGCGACAGCGCCTCCGTCCTCGAGGCACTGGACGTGATGCGCAAGTTTCGCGGCCCGCGCTTTCACGCACAGGGCGACGGGGACCTGCTCCAGCGCCCTGAATACTACGGCTTCTATTCCGACGTAGCGCTTCGCGGCCTTGGCTCCTTCGTCCGCCTCTACGCCATGAAGATGGACGGCGAAGTGATTGCCGCCGTGCTCGGGCTGTGTCATCGGGGCAGCTTCCTCATCATCATGAGCGCATTCGACATTGCTGGGTACAAGAGCCAGTCTCTCGGCGCGCTGATGTTCGAGCAGGTGGCGCGTGATTGTATCGAGCGCGGAGATCGGATGCTCGATTTCACCATCGGCGACGAGCCATACAAGAAATTGTTCGGCGGGCAGCCTTCGCCGGTGTGGGCTGTCACGAAAGCCGGCAGTCCCGTGGGCGCGGTCGCCCTCTTCGCCCTGAAGCAGGCTCCCTGGCTCAAGTTGGCGGTCAAGCGGCTTTCGGACCTGAGGCTCCAGCCCGCTCGTACCCCAGCTCCTACGCGTTGATCGACGGCACACGACCAAGTGCAAAGCTCAGGCGCGCAATGCGCCGCGGATACGCCCAATCCAACCGGGGTGCATTTGATCGACGCGGTGTGTCAGACTTCGCCGCAGGAAGTGCAACCGTCGCCGCACGTCCCAGCCGACACCATTGCGGGATGTCAGGGCTTGACGGAAGCGCGCCATCTTCAGCGACTGCTGGTCCGCTGCAATCTTCTCGCGATCGGAATAGAACTGCGAGATCTTCTCACGGCCCATGCCCGCGCTCATGAGCCATTGCGGCGCGTATTCGGTGCAGAGCCGGTCGACATCCACCAGCAGGCGGGCGACGCCCGTGCCGGCGGCGGGACAGTTGGTCTGGAACGCATCGCCGATGAGCACGACGCCGGGCAGCAGATGCCCTTCTACGACGGTCAGGTCCATCACCCAATTCTGGACCCTGTCGGTCACGCGGAAATCGCCGAGGTAGGAGCGCAATCCCGGCAGCAGGCGCAAGATTGTCGCTTCCGGTTCCCGGCGCAGTTCGCGCATGATTGGGTGGGTCGGATCGCGGAACATGAAGAGATTGGCCCGCATGCCGTCACGGACGGGAAACAAGCTCAGATAGTCGATGCCGTCCGCCGTACGTTCGCCATAGCAGGTGAGCGCTTCGAAATCGAACGGGATGCCGTCCCGGCGAGCGATCGTGAAGCCGAACGACACCGAGTGGCGCTCGGCCAGCACACGGCGCCTGATGCCGAGCTTGTAACCCAGGACTCCCGCCATGCCGGTGGCCAGAACGACGAGGCGCGCAGTCAAGCGCCGGCCGGAGGCCAGTTCGACATGCTGAACATCGTCGCCGTTGCTGATCGCTATGACCTCGTCGACGATCAGATTGGAGCAATCGGGGATCTGGCTACGCGCCGTGGCCACGAGGCTGGCATAGGAAAATCCATACGCCTGACCGACACTGACATCGACCACCTTGCCTTCGCGGATATTCAGCACCCGGTCATATCGGCAAGCGACATGCTCGAGCGCATCGATAAAGCCGAGCTTGCGAATCAAATCCAGTTGATGGCCGCCGATCTTCTCGACCCGGAACTCGTCCGGATAGACCGCGCGCTTGTCGACGAGAGCGACGCGATGCCCTGCCCGCGCCAACACGGCCGCCGCAAGCGATCCCGCAAGGCCGCCGCCGACGATCACGATCTCCGCGTTCTCGCCGCCATCGGCTGGCTCGGTTACGGGTCTATCCGTCGTCATGGCTGAGGCTCCCAAGGTTAACGGCCATTCCAGTGCAATTCTCTCGCCCGATGCCGCATCGCAGGGCCAAGTCCGGTCAATTCCGGAGATCGAGGTTAATGACTGGAAGTGCCAAATCTCGCGGCCGCCGTGCCGGCACGCGCCTTGCTCGGAATGCCCTGCAAGTCTCGCCTTCTGACAGCTTGGCGACATCCCAGCGGCCAACCCGTCCTTGACCGGCTGATCTCGCCTTGTTCGCTCGCGGATGGCGACGCCAAGCCGTCAATCGATTGAGCTGGACCTTGCACGATCTGGGACAATGAGGACGGCGATGTTCCAGACTGAAGCAGCCGGCGCCACCGCGACATCGTCGCCGCGGGCGAGTTCCTGCAAGTCGTCCATTAACACTCGCGGTTCTTCGACATGCTAGATTGTCGGCACTATCGGAACATGTCTCTCCGAGGGAGCGCTGCCCCTTAACCTTCCATGATCGAATCCATCCTCCAGTTCATGCGGCGCGACGTCACGCGCGGTGTTGTCGGAACCATCCTCCTCAAGGTTGGCAGCGGCGTGCTCGCGTTTGCATTATTCTCGCTCGCGGCACGAACGATGTCGCCCGATGGGTTCGGTATCTTCGCGACCTGGCTTTCGGTCGCCCAGATCGCAGCCGTCATGGGACTGGTCGGCCAGGAATCGCTGCTGGTCAGATTCCTGAACGAGTATCAGGTCGGCGGCCGGCCAGATCTTACCAAAGGCGTCCTGCTGTCGAGCTTCAAGATCACTTCAGCCGCAATGCTGATCGTGATCACCGGGATCGCCGTCGTCGCGGGCGCGCGAGGCGATGGGTGGCTGCTGATCATTGCAGTGTCGGCCTACACGGCCGTCAATGCCGGCGTAATGCTCGGGAGCCAGATCGCACGCTCGCTCGTCAGCATCCTCATGGGGGAAGGCAATCGCGAGTTCTTCTGGCGAGCCATCGTGGTGCTGTTTCTACTGGTCATGCTGCTCGGCCATCGGCAACTCGATCCCACTGAATTGTTCGCGGTGATGACAGTGGCCATGTCGGTAGGCCTGCTTGCGCAGATCGTTTCGATCGCGCGAGTGTTGCCGGACTTGCGCAACACGCCGGCGCGATCCGAAACGCCCCGCTGGCGATCGAGCGCCCTTCACTTCTGGCTGGCATCGATCCTCGAAGCGGCGAACCAGTATTTCGACGTCATTCTGGTCTACTGGATGCTGGATCCGGCGACGGCCGGTGTCTACTTTGCGGCCTCGCGACTGGCCAACATCTTCGCCATGCTGTCCGCAGCGCTTTACACGTTCGGCGCGCGTCGACTTCCTTCACTGTATTTCAGCAAGAACCATCGGGAGTTCGAGCGAACCTTGCGATTGATGGCGGAAGTGACAGCGCTTTGCGTTGTCGCCGGCCTCGCCATCATCTGGATTGGCGGCCCCTATCTCCTCAACCTGTTCGGACCGCACTTCACCGCACAGCATGCGGTCTTGATCGTGCTCGCGATCGGAACCGCCATCCAGGCAGCAGGCGGCCCCGCCGCTGCGATCCTGCAACTGACCGGCCATGAACGAATCTATGTTCCGGTCGTCGCCGTCAACGTCGCGTTGCGGCTCGCAGGATTCCTCGTCCTCATCCCCTGGCTCGGCGTGCTTGGCGCAGCGATTTCGGCGACCGTGTCGCTCTCGCTTGCAACCATTGCCCTGAACGTCCTCTGCCGCCGCCGGTCCGGAGTGGATCCTTCAATTCTCGTGCTCCTGCGCTTCTCTGGATGGAGGCGCGGCAACTATGCTGTCCGCGGCGCGGAGACGCGTGATTAGCTGCCATTGCGCGGCCGCTCGGTCCCCAATCACGCTTCGGCAGCGCGCAAGACAGGTTGGTTAACGTGCTCGCCGCATATGGGCCTGCAACCAGCGGAGTTGCGGCGCGAACGATGTTGTGACCACAGCCTGGCATTAACTCCGTTTGCCGCTAGTCGGTGTCCATGCGGCGCCTGCATGGTAGGTACGGAGTTAAGAAGGTGAAGATTTCGTTTCTTTGGCGGGTCAGGATCCGTGCTCCACTATCAACCGAAAAGGGAACCGGGCGAAGCGAGCGCAACGGCACTCGCCCGGAATGACGGAGACGGGCCGAAGTTGCACGTGCTTCTCGCGCAGACCCAGGCAGAGAACGCCGGTGCGCAGGAGATATCCCGGCTTCTCGGCGCCGGCCTAACCGCTCGCGGCTATCGGGTCACCAATCTGTTCTTCTTTCGCAAATCAGATTCGTTCGATGAGCCGCCCGATACACTGTATTGCGCGCCGCGCCGGCCGGGCAATCCGGTGGCATTGCTGCGGATGCTGTGGACGCTCAGGCACCATCTCAGGACCACCCGGCCCGACGCCGTCCTGACGTTCCAGCATTTCGGCAACGTCATCGGCGGCAGTGTGACGCGCCTCGTCAGCCGCGCGCCTGTCGTCGCAAATCAGGTCTCGTCCGCGCTGTCGATGAGCTGGCCCGTCCGTACCGCCGATATCGTGATGGGCAGCCTCGGCTTCTTTGACCGCATCACGCTCAATTCGAAGGACATGGAACGCGAGTACTCGCGCTATCCCGCGGCCTACCGGTCACGCATGGTGCATGTGCCGCATGGCTTCGACGACAAGGCCCTCACGCTGTCGAAGGAGGTTGCTCGACAAGAGTTCAACCTGCCGCAGGATTGCATCTTGCTGGGCTGCGCAGCACGGCTGCATCCGCACAAGCGGCTCGATATGGCGATACGTCTGCTGCCTGAGCAACCGTCCTGGCACCTTGCGCTCGCCGGCCAGGGCGCCGACGAGGCGCGGCTGAGGCAGCTTGCGCGTGACATGAAAGTATCAGACCGACTGCATCTGCTCGGGGAAATCCCTCCCGGCCGGATGGCGGACTTCCTCGCCTGTCTGGACGTCTTCGTATTTCCGACGCAGGCAGAAACCTTCGGTCTGGCCGCGGTCGAGGCTGCGAATGCCGGTGTTCCCTCCGTCGTGACTGATCTCCCCGTCCTGCGCGAAGTGTTGTGTTACGAAGGACGACCGACTGCGCTCTTCGTCGATGCCTCCGACCATGCACAGCTCTCCGCGGCCGTCTCCAGGCTGCTGACGGACAAGCAACTGAGCGTCGAGCTGCGACAAAACGCCAAAGGCCTGCGATTGCGCTATTCGGTAGATGCTATGGTGGAGGAATACGTTCGCATTCTCGAGCAGGTCACTTGACCTGAATAGGGTTGTAAGAGATTGGCTCGACATGATCATCGAGTTTCGCTGTGAGCGCGAGTACGCGCGGCAATGGATGGACCGCGAGATGCTGTCCGTCGATGGCCGAGACGTTCCGGTTCAGATCGTATGGATGCCAACGGCGGAGGCGCGGCCCGCAGGTCTCGATGCCCTGTTCGAGCTCGAACGCATGGTGTTGCGCAAGGGCAAGCGCAGCGGCGCCGACAGACTGAAGGTCATTCCGGAACGGGCATCGGCTGACGGCGACGCGGCGGACGTGATCGTCGATTTTACGAGCGCCGCGCGGGATCCCAACTGCTCTGCCCGACTGTATCTTCGTCCGCTCTTCAATGAAGCCGCAGGCGAAAACGCCGCGCTGGCCGCCATTCTCGCCGGCGACCTGCCCGTGATCGACATCATCAACGAGATCGACGGTTCAGTTCTCGACCGCGGCCATCCATCGGCGGAGATTGCCGCGGGCCTCAGCGGCGCGCTTGAAACGGTCATGGCGCGAACCCTGACCATGGTGGCGGCGATCCTGTCGGGAAGGCCGCGCATTGTCCCGCAGTTGGCCCGGCCGGCCGGAAATGGCCCACGCCGCGGACCCGCCGGCTTTGTTGCTCGCGGCCTTGCCGTATCGATCGCAAAAGAGATTTATCGTCTCTGCTGCTATGCTCCGCATTGGCATATCGGCTGGCGCTTCAATGATGGCGCGGGCGTCTGGCAGACCGGAGATCTGTCGGGCCCAAGCTGGACGGTTCTGGGAGATCCTGGAAACCACTTCTACGCAGATCCCTTTCCCATCACGTGGCAGGGACGAACTTTCGTCTTCTTTGAGGATCTCGATCACCGCGTCGGAAAGGGCATCATTTCGGCGATCGAGTTCAACGACGCGGGCCCGGTGGGAGAAGTCGTGCCTGTGCTGGAGGAGCCCTGGCACCTCTCCTATCCCTTTCTGATCGAGAGCGACGGCGCCCTGTGGATGATCCCGGAGAGCTCGCTTAACGGCGACGTCACGCTCTACAAGTGCGTTCGTTTTCCGGACAAGTGGGAGCGGCACGCGACGCTGCTGTCCGGACTTGAACTGGCGGACGCGACCATCACGCAGCATGACGGCCTGCATTATCTGTTTGGCGCTTGGCGCGACGGAACCGGCGGTTATTCGGATTCGCTCGCGATCTATTGCGCCGATCGTCTCTTGGGACCCTGGTCGCCCCACGCCAGCAATCCGGTCCTCATCGACCGCGCAAGCACGCGGCCGGCGGGGAATTTCGTCACCCTCAATGGCAAATTGTGGCGACCGGTCCAGGACTGTTCCGATGGCTACGGCGCAGCCCTTGCGCTAGCGGAGGTCGTCGAACTGTCGCCGACGACATTCAGGCAGATCGTCCGCCACTCGCTGAGGCCAGGACCGCTTTGGCCGGGCAGGAAGCTGCACACGCTGAACCGCTGCGGCCGGCTCGAGGTGATCGACGGATCGCGCGTTCAACCCAAAACTCGCGCATTCGCAAGTCAATTTCCGTCGATGGTCTCGTCTGCACGAACCAGCCCGAGTTCGACTGTTTGATCCGCATTTCGCTCGCCCATCGGCTCACGGCTATCGGAGCTCTCGCGTGTCCCGTCACTTGGCCGCGTCGATCCAGATACCCGGAGGTGAATGCTCGCGGATGTGGCTGACCAGGAAGTCCGAGAAGACCCTGATCTTCGCGGGCAGCCTGACGCGGTTTTGATAGGCGATGTTCATGGTGAGCAGAGGCAGCTCCCAGCCCATCAGGACCGGCACCAGCCGGCCCGCCGCGATGTCGCCCTGCACGATGTAGAGCGGCTGGATCAGGATGCCGAGCCCTGCACGCGCCGCACCACAGATGATCTGGCCGTCATTGCTGTCGAGTGTCGGCGCGATGCGAATGGTCTGCGTGGTGCTGCCCTGGCTGAGCCGCAGCGAATACGGATCGTTGGCAAGGTTGTAGATCAGCATGTTGTGGCGGGCGAGATCAGCAGGATGCTCCGGCCGGCCATGCTTCTCCAGGTAAGAGGGAGCTGCCGCAAGCACACGATGCATCTGGCCGATGCGGCGGACGATGATGTTGGAATCCGGCTCGTGCTCGCGCGTGCGGATCGCAACGTCAATGCCGGCTTCGATGAAGTCGGGATAGCGGTTTGCACTGATGATCTGCACGCTGAGATTGGGGTAGAGCGCGCGGAAGGCGGGCAGCATCGGCGCCAGATAGATCATCGCGAAGGAGAGCGAGCTCGTTACGCGCAGCATGCCCTTGGGTGACAGCGCGCGGTCGGAGACGGCGTCCTCGGCCTCGGCCAATTCGTTCAAGAGCGTGCTGCAGCGCTGCAGTAGCTCCTGTCCGGCTTCAGTCAGCCATTGCCGGCGGGTGTTGCGTTCGATCAGCCGGACCGCAAGCCGCTCCTCCAGCGCGCTGAGGTGACGACTGACAGCCGCGTTCGACATCCGCAGAGCTTCGGCGGCTTTGGAGAGACTGCCGAGTTCAGCGGTTTTGGAGAAGACCTCGAGCTGGAGCAGTCGGTCCATTTTTACGGAATGAGGAAAAGAGACTTACAAAGTTTGACCTTTATTTCCGATTTCTGCAAGGCAAAATGGCGCCAACAAAACACCGTCGCAGGCGAGGAAACAGGGAAATGTCGGGCCCGATCAGGCACATCGTGATGTGGCGGCTGCGCGGGGAGACCCCAGAGGAGCGCTCCGCCGCACGGCTCAAGGTCAAGACCCTGTTCGAGGGCCTGATGGGTCGGATCGACGGCCTCACCCACGTCGAGGTCGGCATGGACGTCAGCGCGGTCGATTACGCATGCGACGTGGTCCTGCTCTCCGAATTCAAGGACCAAGCCGCCCTTACCGCCTACGCCAACCACCCGGAACATCTGCGCGTGCGCGAGGCGCTGGGCGACTTGCGCATCGGGCGCTACCAGGTCGATTATCCCATCGAAGAGACCGGCGCATGATCGGTTCGTTCACCTTTGAAAACTTGCCCTCCCGCGTCGTGTTCGGCAGCGGAACGCTTGCGCAAGCCGCGGCCGAAATCGAGCGGCTCGGCGGCAAGCGCGCGCTGATCCTGACGACCCCGCAGCAGGAGAATCAAGGCAGGAACCTGGGCACGGCTCTCGGCCCGCTCTATGCCGACATCTTTCCCGGCGCCACCATGCACACGCCGGTGGAGGTCACGGAACGCGCGCTCGCCGTGATGAAAGCCTGTGCGGCCGACTGCGTCGTCGCGCTCGGCGGCGGCTCGACCACCGGCCTCGGCAAGGCGCTGGCCCTGCGCACCGGCGTCAACCAGCTCTGCATTCCCACCACCTATGCCGGCTCCGAGATGACGCCGATCGTCGGCCAGACCGAGAACGGCCTCAAGACCACGGTGCGCGATGCGGCGATCCTGCCGGAGACCGTGATCTACGATGTCGATCTCACCCTGACGCTGCCGGCGAGCCTCGCCGCCACATCCGGCATCAATGCGATCGCGCATGCTGTCGAGGCGCTCTACGCACGCGATACCAATCCAGTGACGTCGCTGATGGCGGAAGAAGGCATCCGTGCGCTGGCGCGCGCCCTGCCCGCGATCGCCACGAACAGCAACGATCGCGAGGCACGCACCGAAGCACTCTACGGCGCCTGGCTGTGCGGCGTCTGCCTCGGCACAGTCGGCATGGCGCTGCATCACAAGCTCTGCCACACGCTCGGCGGCACTTTCGACCTGCCGCACGCCGAAACACACACCATCGTGCTGCCGCATTCCCTCGCCTACAACGCACCGGCCGTGCCCGATACGATGACGCGCATCTCGCGCGCAATCGGCGCCACTGACGCATCCCAAGGACTCTTCGAACTGGCGAGGCGGCTGGGTGCCACGCTCGCGTTGCGCGATATCGGCATGCCCGAGAGCGGAATCGATAAGGCTGCCGATCTTGCGGTCACCAATGCGTACTGGAATCCGCGCCCGCTTGAACGGAACGCCATCCGCGACCTGATCGCACGGGCCTGGGCCGGCGAGCCGCCGGGCGCCATTAAAGCTGCGGCTTGAAGCGATGCGACGCACGCTGATCAGATCAGCCACCGTCATCAGCATGGATGACGCGATCGGCGACCTCCGCACCGGCGACGTGCTGGTCGAAGGCGACCGCATCGTTGACGTGCTGCCGTCCATCGACCTCGGCAGCGGCGAGGCGGAGATCTTTGATGGGACCGGCCGCATCGTCGTCCCCGGTCTCATCAACGCGCACATGCACACCTGGCAGACAGGCTTGCGCGGCTTTGCCGCGAACTGGACGCTGCTGGAATATTTCCGCCGCATGCATGCCGGGCTCGCGACCGTATTCCAGCCCGACGACATCTACATCGCCACACTCGTCGGGGCGCTGAATCAGATCAACCATGGCGCCACCACACTGGTCGACTGGTGCCACAACAACCCGACGCCCGATCATACCGACGCTGCCGTCCGCGGCCTGCTCGAGAGCGGCATCCGCGCAGCCTTCTTCCACGGCTCGCCCAAGCCCGAACCGAAGCCAGGCGAGCCGCATTTCTCGGAGGTGCCGCATCCACGCCGCGAGGTCGAGCGGCTGCTCGCAGGCGCCCTCGCCGACCGTGACGGTCTCGTCACGCTGGGACTTGCTATCCTGGGACCGCACTATTCGACCCTCGACGTCGCCATGCACGATCTCCGCCTTGCGCGTGAGCTCAACCTGATCGCATCGATGCATCAGGGCGGCGGCCCGGCCAAGACGCCCGGCGGCTGGGAGAAGCTGATCGAGGCCGGGTTCGTCGGTCCGGGCGTGAACATCGTCCATGGCAACGATCTGGCCGATGAACTCCTGGACCGGATGGTTGATCTCGGCGTGTCCTTCTCGGTGACACCTGAGAACGAGATGATCCAGGGCCACGGCTTCCCGATCACCGGACGCCTCCTGAAACGCGGCGTGCGGCCGACGATCGGCATTGATCTGGAATCCGTGCTGGCCGGCGATCTTCTCTCGGCCGCCCGCGTCGCGCTCTCCATGCAGCGCGCACTCGACAATGCGGAGTCGAGAAAGACGAGCGGCACGATACCGGTGACGACCACAATTCCGGTCCGCGAGGCACTGCGCTGGGTCACGACAGAAGGTGCCCGCATGCTCGGCCGCGAGCACCAGATCGGATCGCTGACGCCGGGCAAGCTCGCCGACCTCGTCATCATCGACGCCTCCCATCTCAACCTCGTCCCGGTGCATGATCCCGTCGCGACCGTCGTGATGCAGACGAGCCTTGCCAACATCGAGGCCGTCAT
Organism: Bradyrhizobium sp. in8p8; assembly: GCF_000426845.1. GTDB lineage: Bacteria > Pseudomonadota > Alphaproteobacteria > Rhizobiales > Xanthobacteraceae > Bradyrhizobium > Bradyrhizobium japonicum_C. Next base: position 25,644 of record NZ_AUGD01000006.1, read on the forward strand.
GATCGGCGGCAGCTGGAAGAAGCGAAATGGCCGATTGCTGGTTGACGGGCTGGAGTCGAAGAAACAGCGGCTTGCGCAATCCGGCGAGCGGCTGGTGCAAGACATCAAACGACAGGGACGCGCTGCCTGACGGCGCAAATGGACAACAACAATGACCGACGCTTTGGGGAACGTTGCCTTCATCGGAATCGGCAAGATGGGCCTGCCCATGTCGGTCCTCGTCGCCAAGGCCGGTTTTGCCGTCACTGCGTTCGACCAGAGCGCGGTGCGGATCAACGAGGCACGCGCGCAAGGCATCGCGGTCGCCGCATCGCCGGCGGAGGCCGTGCGCGGCAAGGCGGCTGTCGTGACGTCCTTGCCAGATGACGCTGCCCTGCGTGGGGCGCTGCTCGGCCCCACCGGCCTCATCGCCGCGATGACGCCCGGTGCTGTTCTCATCGAGACCAGCACGGTGAGTGTCGAAGCCTCCGCCGAGATCGCAGCTGCCGCGCAAAGCCGCGGCATTGCCTATCTTCGCTCCCCCGTGTCCGGCAATGCCAGCATCGTGCATACGGGCGCGCTGACTTGCTTCGTATCAGGGCCGAAAGAGGCGTTCGAGGGCGCAAAGCCGCTGTTCGCCGCCTTCACCCGGGCCCAGACCTATCTCGGCCCGGCCGAGGAAGCGCGCTACGCGAAGCTCTCGGTCAATCTGATGATCGCCGTATCCGCCGCGATGATGGCGGAGAGCCTGGCGCTGGCGCGCAAGGGCGGCATTGCCTGGCAGGACATCCTGAAGGTTCTCGACGACAGCGCCGTGGCTTCGCCGATGATGAAGTACAAGACCGCGCCGCTGCGGACCCGTGATTTCGAGTCCACCTTCTCCTGCAGGCAGATGGCCAAGGATCTCGACCTCATCCTCGGCGCCGGGCACGCCGTCGGCGTGCCACTTCAGCTGGCCGCGCAGGTGCGCGAGACCTATGGCGCGCTTGTCGCGCAGGGCGATGGCGAGACCGACTTCATTGCGACCGTCAAGCATCTCGAGCGGCTGTCCGGCCTCGACGAACCGAAGCTGTGATCCACGGAGACACTTATGCGCAACTTCAACGAGAACACGATCACGGACGCAGTGCTGGAGCGGATCGCCGGGGCAACCGACCCCCGCGTCAAGCAGGTGAGCGAAGCGCTGGTGCGTCACCTTCACGCTTTCGTTCGCGAGGTGCGGCCAACCCAGAAGGAGTGGGAATTCGGCATCGACTTCCTGACCCGCACTGGACACATGTGTAACGACAAGCGCCAGGAGTTCATCCTGCTGTCGGATACGCTCGGCGTCTCGATGCTGGTCGATGCCATCAACCACCCAGTGCCGGAGGGCGCGACCGAGACCACGGTGCTTGGCCCGTTCTTCGTTCAGGCAGCCCCGGAAAAGGATAGCGGCGCCGATATCTCCGGCCCGATGGAAGGCGATCCAATGCTCGTCACCGGCTCGGTCTCGACCGTGGACGGCAAGCCGCTCGCGGGCGCCGTGGTCGACGTCTGGCACTCCGACGATGACGGCTATTACGACGTGCAGCAACTCGACAAGATCGGCGATCTCGCGATGCGCGCCCGCTTCCACACCGACGCCAACGGCCGCTTCCATTTCTGGTCGATCAAGCCGGCGGCCTATCCTATTCCGCATGATGGCCCGGTCGGCGAGATGCTGGAGGGACAGGGCCGCCATCCCTGGCGTCCAGCCCATGTGCACTTCATGATCTCGGCGCCTGGTTTCGAGCAGCTCGTGACACACGTGTTCGTTGCGGGCGACCAGTATCTCGACAGCGACGTGGTGTTCGGCGTCAAGGACAGCCTGATCCGTGAATTCGTTCGCCATCCCGCCGGTCGTGCGCCGGATGGTCGCATGGTGGAGCGCGAGTATTTTCATCTCAACTACGATTTCGGCCTGAAGACGCTCGCGAGCAACGCGAGAGCCGCTTAAGCTGAACGACGGACCAACAAGAGTCCGCCAACAGGGAGCAGACGGGAGCTGAGGATGGGACCGCGGGTCAGCACGGGCATATTGGCCGAGCGCCTCACCGGCATGATCGGCTGGCGCGCGAGCGTCGCGCGCGGCGTGCTCGATCAACATGGCCAGAGCGAATCGCATTATCGGAGCCTGCCGCCCGACATCGTCGTCTTTCCTGAAACCACGCAGGAGGTCGCCGAGATCGTCAAGCTCTGCGCCGGTGCGGGCATGCCGATCGTTCCGTTCGGTGCTGGTACCTCGCTCGAAGGCAATGCGGCCGCGGTCGCCGGCGGCGTCTGCTTCGACTTCGCACGGATGAACAAGGTGCTGGCGGTCCACGACAGCGACATGGACGTCGTGGTGCAGCCGGGCATCACGCGCAAGCGGCTCAACGCGGAACTGCGCAATACAGGCCTGTTCTTTCCGATCGACCCTGGCGCCGACGCCTCGATCGGCGGCATGACGTCGACGCGCGCCTCCGGCACCATGGCGGTGCGCTACGGCACCATGAAGGACAACGTCATGGCACTGGAGGTGGTGCTTGCCGACGGGCGCGTGATCCGCACCGCGAAGCGAGCGCGCAAGTCGGCGGCCGGCTATGACCTGACGCGCATGTTCGTCGGCGCGGAGGGCACGCTGGGCGTCATCACCGAGATCACCTTGAAAGTCCATCCCGTGCCGCATGCGATCTCGGCGGCGGTCTGCAGTTTCGACACCCTGCACGACGCCGTGGACACCGCGATCTCGGTGATCCAGTCCGCGATCCCGGTGGCGCGCATCGAGCTGCTCGACGACGTCATGATGCGCGGCATCAACGCCTACGCCAAGCTCGGCTATCGCGAGAGCCCCACCCTGTTCTTCGAATTCCACGGCTCCGAGAGTTCTGTCGCCGAGCAGGCCGAGGCCGCGCAGGCGATCGCCGCCGACCATGGCGGCCACGGCTTCGCCTGGGCCAAGGCGCCGGAAGACCGCAGCCGGCTCTGGCACGCCCGCGACAACACACTTTATGCCGGCCTCGGCCTGCGCCCCGGCGCACGCGCGGTGATCACCGATGTCTGCGTGCCGATCTCGCGCCTCGCGGAATGCCTGACCGAGACGCGGCGCGATGCGGACGCGCACGGCTTTACCGCGCCGATCGTCGGCCATGTCGGCGACGGCAATTTCCACATGCTGATCCTGATCGATCCGGCCAAGCCGGAGGAGGTCGAAGGCGCAAAGTCGCTGCAGGCCCGGATGGTCGCCCGCGCCATCGCCATGGACGGCACCTGCACCGGCGAACATGGCATCGGTCTCGGCAAAATCGGTTATCTCGTCGACGAGCTCGGCGAGGCTGTCGACGTGATGCGGTCGATCAAGACCGCGCTCGATCCGAATGGTCTGATGAACCCCGGAAAGATCTTTGCAGGCGGAGCCAAGGCATGAGTGAAAAGTCATGAGCGACGCGCTCCGGATCGAAGTCACCTCACCCACGCCGCTGCTGGAGCTGCGCGGCATCAGCAAGGAATTTCCCGGCGTCAAGGCGCTCGACGACGTGTCCTTTGCCGTCTACCCTGGCGAAGTGCACATGCTGCTCGGCGAGAACGGCGCCGGCAAGTCGAGCCTGATGAAGGTGCTGTGCGGCGCCTACCGCGCCGACGCAGGCGAGTTCTACTACAAGGGCGAGACGGTCGCGATCGAGTCCGCTGCCGATGCGCAGAAACTCGGCATTGCCGTAATTTTCCAGGAATTCTCGCTGGTCCCCCATCTCGACATCGCCCAGAACATTTTCCTCGGGCGTGAGCCGAAGGGCCGTATTCCCGGCACCATCGATCGACGCAAGATACTGGCCGACGCCAAACGCGTACTCGACACCATCGGCTTCGACATCGATCCCTCCACCACCGTCGACAAGCTCGGCGTGGCGCAGCAACAGATGGTCGAGATCGCGAAGGCGATCAGCCAGAACGCACGTATCCTCGTGATGGACGAACCCACGGCGGCGCTGTCCGACCGCGAGACCGAGCTCTTGTTCGCCTTGATCGGGCGGCTCAAGGCCGACGGCGTGTCGATCGTCTACATCTCGCATCGCATGGCCGAGGTGTTCGCGCTCGGCGATCGCATTACTGTCCTGCGCGACGGCCGCCGCATCGACGGCGTCAAACCTGCCGACGTGACGCCTGAGCAGTTGGTGCGCATGATGGTCGGCCGCAACGTCGACATGACCTATCCGCGCAATTTCGCCGACAAGCCGGGTGAGGTGCTGCTGGAAGTCAAGGGCCTCAGCGCTTCGACCGGCATTTCCGACATCAACATCGAGGTGCGCCGGGGCGAGATCGTCGGGCTATGCGGCCTGGTCGGCTCCGGCCGCAGCGAGGTCGCCCGCGCCATCTTCGGCGCCGATCCCGTGACGTCGGGCGAGATCATCTTCGACGGCAAGGTCATTTCCGGCGAGCCCGACCTCGCCGCCCGCCGCGGCATCGCCCTGATCCCGGAGAGCCGCAAGAGCGAAGGCCTCGCGCTGCTGCGCTCGGTCAGCGACAACCTCGTGGTGTCCGCGCTCAAGAAGCTGTTTCCGAGCGGCCTGTTCGATCAACGTAGCGCGCAGCGTACCGCCGACGGCCTGATCCGCCAGTTGCGCATCGCAACCCCGAGCGCTCGCCAGACCGTCGGCCTGCTCTCGGGCGGCAACCAGCAGAAGGTCGTGATCGGCAAATGGCTGGCGGCCGGCTCGAAGCTGTTCATCTTCGACGAGCCGACGCGAGGCATCGACATCGGCGCGAAGTCCGAGATCTTCGCGCTGATCGACCGCCTCGTTGCGGAAGGCGCGGCGGCCCTGATGATCTCGTCCGAGCAGGTCGAGATCTGCCATGTCTGCGACCGCGCCTATGTGATGCGCGAGGGGCGCATCGCCGGGCATCTGACACGCAACGAACTGACCGAGGAGAACATCGTGCGATTGGGGATGCATCATGCGTGAGGCCGCTGTCGTCGCTCAGCCCAATCCGCTGCAACGCATTCCCGGCGTTGCCATGGTGCTGGCGCTTCTGATCGCCCTGTTCAGCGTGATCGCGCCCGGCTTCCTGTCGGTCGCCAACCTCTCCAACGTGCTGGTGCAGTCGACCATCCTGACCATGCTCGCACTGCCGATGACCTTGATCATCATGACTGAAGGCCTCGACCTGTCGATGGGCGCGGTGCTGACGCTGACCTCGCTCTGCGTCGCGATCGTATCGCTTGCAACGAAATCGATGCTGCTGGGCCTTGGCGCCGGCCTGCTTGTCGGCACGGTCTTCGGCGTTGCCAACGGCTGGCTGGTTGCGATCGTGGGCATCCCGCCCTTCGTGGCAACGCTCGGCACGCTCGGAATGGCGCAGGGCCTGTCGCTGATCGTCAGCGACGGCCAGAGCGTGGTCGGCATTCCCCACAGCGTGCGCGATATCTACTCGGCGACCTTTCTGGGCATCCCCGTTCCGATAGTGATGGCGCTGGTGACCTACGCCGCCTTCCACGCCCTGCTCTATCACACCCGCTTCGGCACCTACATCTTCGCGCTCGGCGGCAATCGCGAGGCGCTGCGCTATGCGGGTCTTTCGCCGAACCGCCTCCTGATCGCGGTCTATGCAATCGGCGGCGCCATGGCAGGCATTGCCGGCCTGTTGATGACCGCGCGGATGAATTCCGGCCACCCCACCGCCGGCCTCGGGCTCGAATTCGATGCCATCGCGGCCGTCGCCGTCGGCGGCACCTCGTTCGAGCGCGGCAATGGCTGGCTGCTCGGCACGCTGCTCGGCGTGCTCTCCGTCGGCGTGCTGCGCAACGGGCTGAACCTGATCTCGCTGCCGTCCTCGGTGCAGGTCGCAAGCGTCGGCGTTCTCGTCATCCTCGCCCTGTTCCTCGATGGCCTCAGGAGCCGCGCATGACCGACATCACTAAGGGCGCCATCGCGCCGCCCCGCTCCTTCCTGTCACAGGACGCGATCCAGCTGTTCTATCGCCTGCTCGCGGCGCTCCTGATCTGCGCGGTGCTCGCCGTGCTGAGCGACTCCTTCCTGAGCCTCGGCAACATCCTCAATGTGCTCAGGCAGGCGAGCCTCACCTTCTTCATCGCCTCCGGCCTCACGCTGGTCGTTCTGACGGCGGGCCTCGATCTCTCCGTTGGCGCCAATGTCGCGCTGTCGGCCTGCCTCGCCGGGACCGTGATCCATACGACGGGCTCGCCGGTGCTCGGCATCCTCACCGGGCTCGCCTCCGGCGGCATCGTCGGCCTGGTCAACGGGATCATGGTCACCGCGCTGCGCATCCCCTCCTTCATCGCGACCTACGGCATGCTCTGGGTGCTGAACGGCCTCACCTATTGGTACATGGCCGGCGAGACGCTGCACGGTTTCCCCGCCGGCTTCCGCCAGATCGGCAGCGGCTATCTGTTCGGCCTGCCGATCCCGGTCTATCTGCTGCTGGTCTTCCTCGGCATCGGAACGTTCTTCGCGCAGCGCACGGTCTGGGGCCAGGAGATCTATGCGATCGGCGCCAATCCGGTCGCGGCGCGCCTGTCGGGCATTCCGGTCGCGCGCCGCCTGCTGCTGGTCTACGCGGTCTCCGGCACCATGGCGGGATTAGCCTCGATCATCTTCCTGTCCCGGCTCAATTCGGCGGAGGCCGACATTGGCGAAAGCCTGACGCTGCCCGCGATCGCGGCCGTGCTGATCGGCGGCACCTCGCTGTTCGGCGGTGTCGGCACCGTGTTCGGCACCTTCATCGGCGCGCTGATCCTCACCCTGGTTCTGAACGGCATGAACCTGCTCGCGGTCAGCGCCAACTGGCAGCCGCTCGTCACAGGCGTCATCGTCATTCTCGCGGTCTGGCTCGACATGAAGACCCGCCGCCGCGCGCAATGAGCACTTGGAAGTCCAACAAGCAAAATGAGGGATGGAGGCAACATGAAAACGAAACTGGGACATCTGGCGCTGCCGTTGCTGATGGCGACTGCGTTCACAACAGGAGCGCGTGCCGACGGCGAGACCATCGCCGTCTTCACCAAGAACCAGACCAACCCGTTCTTCCAGACGGTGCGGGTCGGCGCCGACAACATGGCGAAGACGATGAACGCGAAGACGCTGCAATACATCCCGACCAAGCCGGACTCGATCCCGGAGCAGCTCAGCCAGATCGAGGACGTCGTGGTGAAGAAGCCGAGCGCGATCGTCTTCACGCCGGTCGACTACAAGGCGATGGTGCCGGGCGTGGAGAAGATCAACGAGGCCAAGATCCCGGTCGTCAACATCACCGACCGCTCCGCCGGCGGCAAGTTCCTCTCCTTCATCGGCGCCGACGATTACAGCCTCGGGCTCGAGACCGCGCGCTTCCTGCTCAAGACCCTCGGCGGCAAGGGCAACATCGTCATCATCGAAGGCGTCAAGGGTTCACTGACCAATGTCGACCGCGTCCGCGGCTTCAATGACGCATTGAAGGAGGCTCCGGGCGCCAAGCTCCTGGCCTCGCAGCCCGGGAACTATCAACGGCTCCAGGCGCTCCAGGTGATGGAGAACCTGATGCAGTCGAACCCGCAGATCGACGGCGTGCTCGCCGCCAACGACGCCATGGCGGTCGGCGCGATCGAGGCGCTCGATGGTGCCAACCGGAAAGCGCAGGTGATCGGCATCAACGGCACCAAGGAGGCGATCGACGCGATCAAGGCGGGCAAGCTGCTGGCGAGCGGCGACTACAACGGTTTCGCGCAAGGTTGCCTCGGCACCATGATGGCGATCCGCGCCTTGCGCAGCCAGCCTGTCATCGCCGAGATCGTGCTGAAGCCGACCGTCATCACCAAGGACAATTACAAGCCCTTCGACGTGCCGCTGGAACAGCGGACCTGCCCGACCTTCGAGGATGCCGGCAAGCTCAGCGCGAAGTAGACTGACCGGTCACCACGAACCCGGACGGCCGCTGCTGCGGCCGTCCCAAGACTGAATCAAGACACGGAGACACCATGCTGTTCGCCATTCACGCCCTCGACCGCGCCGGGGCGCTGCCGACACGGCTTGCCAATTACGACGCCCACAAGACGTTCCTGAGCGACACCTCGCGCTTCGGCGTCCAGATCGTGATGTCAGGACCGCTCGTCTCCGACGATGGCCAGACGATGATCGGCAGCCTGTTCCTGATCGAGGCACCCGGCCGCAAGGAGGTCGAAGCCTTCAACAGCGCCGATCCCTTTGCCTCGGCGGGGATCTGGGAAAAGGTGACGATCACGGGCTTCCTGCGCCGCCAGGGCTGAGGCCGGCCACGTCAAAATGCGAAAACAACCCCATGCACAGTAGAACGGGGTTGTTTCTGCTCGCGAATTGCCATCACGCCGAGCGGCCTCACATCCGAGGCCAATGCGGCCCCGGATCGGCGGTCAGTTTTGACACGTCGGGCAAAACAGGAGCATGATGCAATCATTCCGCAATTGTCGTTTCACGTCCTGCAGACCTGCCACAGGCGCTGCAACAATTGCTACGCCGCCGTCGGCGCGCCCTCTTCCAGATGACACGCCACCCACTGCTCGGCTCCCGCCACGCGCAGCGTCGGCTCCTCGGTCCGGCAGCGGTCGAAGACGAACGGGCAGCGGGTGTGGAAGCGGCATCCGCTGGGCGGATTGATCGGGCTCGGCACATCGCCCTTGAGAATGATGGGATTGCGCTGGGCCCCGGGCTCGGGCAGCGGCACCGCCGAAAGCAGCGCCTTGGTGTAGGGATGTCTTGGCGCGGCGAATATGTCGCGGCGCGGTGCCACTTCCACGATCTTGCCGAGATACATCACCGCAACGCGGTGGGTCATGTGCTCGACGATGGCAAGATCGTGGCTGATAAACAATAGCGCCAACCCGAACTCGCTTTGCAGATCCTGCAGCAGATTGACGATCTGCGCCTTGACCGAGACGTCGAGGGCGGAGACGGCCTCGTCGCAGACGATCAATTCGGGCTCGGCCGCGAGCGCCCGCGCGATGCCGATGCGCTGGCGCTGGCCGCCGGAGAACTCGTGCGGCCGGCGGTTCAGCGCCTCGCGCGGCAGGCGCACGGTGTCCATGAGCGCGGTGACCCGCACCTCGAGGTCTTCGGCGGACTTGGCGAGACCGAAATTGCGGATCGGCTCAGCCAGAATGTCGCGCACGCGCATGCGCGGATTGAGGCTCGAGAACGGATCCTGGAACACCACCTGCACGCGGCGGCGCATCTGGCGCATCGTGCCTGGTGCGGCATCGTCGATACGCTTGCCGTCCAGGATGACCTGGCCCGAGGTGATGTCGAAAAGCCTCAGGATGGCACGGCCGACCGTCGATTTGCCGCAGCCGGACTCGCCGACCAGCGACAGCGTCTCGCCGCGGGCGATCTCGAGGGACACGCCGTCCACCGCGTAGACGAACTCGGACTTCCGGCTGAACAGGCCGGTCTTGACCGGAAAATGCTTCTTGAGGTCGTTGACCTGGAGTAGCGGAGGACTCATGCCGCAACGGCTCCCTTGGCCGCGTAGTGGCATGCGGCAATATGGCGAGGGCCCTTCTCTTCAAGTCCCGGCGCATATTGCCGGCAGAGATCGGTCGCAAGCGCACAGCGGCCCGCAAAGACACAGCCAACAATGGGCTTGCGGAGATCAGGCACCTGTCCTGGAATTTCGGCAAGCCGCCTCGCGGTGCCCACCAATGACGAGCCGAGCCGCGGTACCGCGCCAAGCAAACCTTGTGTGTAGGGATGTCGCGGCGAACGGAACAGTTCCGCGACGGGCGCCTCCTCGACCTTGCGGCCGGCATACATCACCATGACCCGTTCGGCGATTTCCGCGACGACGCCGAGATCGTGGGTGATCAGGATGATGGCCGCGCCAACCCGGCGCTTCAGGTCCAGCATCAGCTTCAGGATCTGGGCCTGGATCGTCACGTCGAGCGCAGTTGTCGGCTCGTCCGCAATCAGGAGCTTCGGGTTGCAGGCCAGCGCAACCGCGATCATCACGCGCTGGCGCATGCCGCCGGAAAGCTGGTGCGGATATTCCCGCACGCGGCGCTTCGGCTCGGGAATGCCGACCAGTGTCAGCATCTCGATCGCATGCGCCTCCGCTGCCTGCTTGTCGAGGCCCTGATGGATCATCAGGGTCTCCCGGATCTGACGGCCGACGGTCAGGACCGGATTGAGGCTCGTCATCGGCTCCTGAAAGATCATCGAGATGTCGTTGCCGCGGATGGCACGCATCTCGCGATCGGACAGCTGGAGCAGGTCCCTGCCCGCAAAGCGGATGGTGCCGGCAATCCTGCCCGGCGGCTCCGGGATCAGCCGCATCAAGGACATCGAGGTCACCGACTTGCCGCAGCCGGACTCGCCGACGATGGCGAGCGTCTCGCCCTCGTTGACATGGAAGGACACCCCGTCCACCGCGCGATTGATGCCGCCCGGGGTACGGAAATGGGTCTGGAGGTTCTCGACTTCGAGCAAAGCCATGGGCGGTCAGCCTCGATCCATCAGAGGCAACATCACAGACTCTTGGCCATGCGCGGGTCGAGCGCATCGCGAAGGCCGTCGCCGAGCAGGTTCACGGCGAGCACCGTGACCGACAGGAACGCCGCGGGAAAGAACACGATATACGGCTTCACCTGCCACAGCGCGCGCCCCTCAGCCATGATGTTGCCCCAGGACGGGATGGTGGGCGGCGTGCCGGCGCCGATGAAGGACAGGATCGCCTCGGTGATCATGGCGCTGGCGCAGATATAAGTCGCCTGCACCAGCATCGGCGCCACCGTATTGGGCAGGATATGGCGCAGGATGATCATCGGCGTGCGCGTGCCGCAGGCCACGGCCGCATCCACATAGGGCTGCTCGCGCAGCGACAGCACCACGCTACGGACGAGGCGCGAAACGCGCGGGATTTCGGCGACGGTGATCGCCAGGATGACGTTGCCGACGCTGCCGCGGGTCAGCGCCATCAGCGCGATGGCCAGCAGGATGGGCGGTATCGACATCAGGCCGTCCATGAAACGCATCAGGATGCCGTCGGCCCAGCGGATGAAGCCGGAGATCATGCCGATGGCGAGGCCAACTGCGGACGCGAAGATCGCGACCGACAGCCCGACCGTGAGCGAGACCCGGGCGCCGTAGAGAACGCGCGAATAGATGTCGCGGCCGAGCACGTCGGTGCCGAACCAGAAATCGGCCGACGGCGCCCTTGTGCGCTTGGCGGGTGCAAGCGCCGTCGGGTCGACCGTGCCGAGATAGGGTGCAAAGACCGCGATCAGGACCAGCGTCAGCAGCAGCGCGCCGCCGATCGCGACCGTCGGATGGCCGCGCAAGAGGCCGACGAAGCCACGCCGGATCGCGACCGGCCGCAGGATGTCAGGCAGCTGCGGCGCGAGAACGAGACCGGCCGGTAGCGATTGCGGATTGACTGTCGTATCGGTCAATAGCGGATCCTCGGGTCAACGAGCGTGTAGACGACGTCGATCATCAGATTGACGAGGACGTAGACGAAGCTGAACAGCAGCACGATGCCCTGAATCACCGGATAGTCGCGGCGCAGGATCGCGTCGATCGTGAGGCGCCCGAGGCCGGGGATCGCGAACACGCTCTCGGTCACGACCGCGCCGCCGATCAGGAGCGCGATGCCGATCCCGATCACGGTGACGATCGGCACCGCCGCATTCTTGAGCGCGTGAATGAACAAAATGCCGCCCTGGCCGAGGCCCTTGGCCTTGGCGGTGCGGATGTAGTCCTGCTGCAAGACCTCGAGCATGGCGGCGCGGGTGATGCGCGCGACCAGCGCGATGTAGACGCAGCCGAGCGCGATCGCCGGCAGGATCAGGTTCTCCAGCCACGGCCAGAAACCTTGCGTCAGCGGCGTGTAACCCTGCACCGGCAGCCATTCCAGCTCGAGTGCGAAGATGTAAGCGAGCATGTAGCCGACCACGAACACGGGCAGCGAGAAGCCGAACACCGCAAAGCCCATGATGACGCGGTCGATCAGGCTGCCGGCCTTCCATGCCGCCACGACCCCGAGCGGCACCGCCACCACGATGGTGAGCATCAGCGTGACGATCATCAGCGACAGCGTCGGTCCGAGACGCTGGCCGATCATCGCCGAAACCGGCAGGTTGGTGAAGATGGAGGTGCCGAGATCGCCGTGCAGGATGCGCCAGACCCAGCCTCCGAACTGGACCAGGAAGGGCCGGTCGAGGCCGAGGCTCTGCCGGATGCGCTCCACATCCTCCGGGCTCGCCTGGTCGCCCGCGATCACCACGGCCGGATCTCCCGGCGCGATGTAGAGCAGGCTGAACACGAACAGCGCAACGATCGCCATCACCGGCAGGGTCGCGACGATGCGGCGGAGGATGTAGGAGAGCATCTGGCTTCAGCGCACGGTCATGCGGACTTCGACACGCCCCAGAAGAACGGCAGCGGCCCCTTGGCGATGCCGGAGACGTTCTTGCGCCACGCGGTGTAGCTCAGGAAGAAGCCCGTCGGCGCGTAGACGACGTCATCGAGCGCCGCCTTGTTGAGACGACCGATGGCAGCCTTCTCCTCGTCGAGGTTCTTGGCCTCGAACCATGATGCGACCTCCTTCTCGGTGCCGGGGCTGTTCGGCCATCCGAACCAGGCCTTGTCGCCGTTGGCGCGAATGGCGGTGTACGGCGCCGGATTGATGCAGTCGGCGCCCGCATGCCAGGTGTGGAACATGTTCCAGCCGCCCTGACCTGGCGGCGTCTTCTGCGCGCGGCGGGAGCCGACCGTGCCCCAATCGGTGGCGACGAAGTCGACGTTCATGCCGATCTTCTTGAGGAGGTCGGCGGTCACGTCGCCCTGCGCCTTGGTGATCGGCTGGTCCTGCGCCACGAGGCACGTCACCGGCTGCCCGGAATAGCCGCTCTCGGCGAGCAGCTTCTTGGCGGCATCGAAGTCGCGCTTGCCCTTCAGTATCTCGCCACCCGCTTCGCTGTACAGCGGCGTACCCGGCGTGAAAAAGCCGGGCAGCGGCTTCCAGAGCGCAGTGTCGTCGCCGACGATGGCACGCATGTAGTCTTCCTGGCTGAGCGCCATCAGAACCGCACGCCGCGCCCGCACGTCGTTGAAGGGTGCGAACAGATGGTTCATGCGGAACGAGCCGATATTGCCGAGAGGATCGCCGATATCGACGCTGATGTTCTTGTTCTTCTTCAGGACCGGCACAAGATCGGCGATCGGGCTTTCCCACCAATCGACTTCGCCGTTCTGCAAGGCGGCGGCCGCCGTGGCCGGGTCCGGCATCACGATCCATTCCACGCGATCGACCAGGATCTGCTTGCCGCCCGCGAGCCAGGATGCCTTCTCCTGCCGCGGCACATAGTCGGTGAACTTCTCGAACACCGCCTTCGCGCCCGGCACCCACTCGCCCTTGGCGAACTTCATCGGCCCGGAGCCGACATATTCGGTGATCTGCTTGAATGGATCGGTCTGCGCGATGCGCTCGGGCATGATGAACGAGCACGGCGAGTTGTTCTTCGCCAGCGCGTAAAGCATCTTCGGGAAGGGCTGCTTCAGGACCCATTTGAAAGTGCGGTCGTCGACGGCGGTGAGTTCCTGCTGCAGAGCCTTGATCATCAGCCCCATCGGATCGCGGGCCGCCCAGCGACTGAGGCTCGCGACAACATCCTTGCTCAGCACCGGCTCGCCGTCATGAAACTTGAGCCCGGGACGCAGCTTGAAGGTCCACGTCGTGCCGTCGTCCGTCACCTCCTCGGATTCCACCATCTGGCGCTGCGGCTGGAGCGAGGAATCGATGCCGTAGAGCGTGTCCCAGACCATCGCGGCCGCATTGCGCACAACATATTGCGTGCCCCAGATCGGGTCGAAATTGGCAAGATTGGCCTGCGGGACGAAGCGCAAGGTCCGGGCGGATGCGCCTTGCGCGATCGCCGGTGCCGAGAGGCCGGTCAATGCGAGACCGCCTGCGCCGGCCAGCCCCTTCAATACGGTCCTGCGATCCATGAAGTCCTCCCAGTCGTGACGTGATGCCGGCCAACTTTTGGCCAAGAGCGGGTGAAGCCAGAGCCCATTGGCTTGCAAATGGTATGCCACTAACCGACCTTCGCTCGGGGGATCTCACCCCACCCCGCTGTGGCCTTTCAGGAGACCCCGACCGACATCTTCACGTGCGACCGCGGATGACGGCAGGTCTCCCGGCTCGCGGATCATCACCGCTTCGTCGCCGTCCCGGAACGAGGACCCACCGGCTTGTGACGAAGGATTCTCCGCTCACAGTTGCGGGGCGGCCGCGGCATTGGGGACAAGGCACCGCATTCCCTTTTCATTCCCTCTCGGGAAAACCGTCGCGAGCATCTAGGATGACCATCAAGACAGAGGCAATGTATCGCATGCGACGCTATTGCCACGGCGACCAACTTCTTTGGAGATGAGCATGGAAGGCGAGACCTTCCTCTGGCTGATACGGCATGCGGTCGTCGAGGGCCTGGCCGGGACGATCCATGCTGCCGATGCGCGGGCCGATCTCGGCGACCACGCAAAGTTGGCGGCGCTGCGACACCGCTTGCCGCGGGACGGCACCAGCTATGCCAGCCCGTCGCGACGCACGGTCGAGACGGCGCGCGCACTGGGACTCGAACCGGCGCTGGTCAGCGAGTTCCGCGAGCAGGATTTCGGCGACTGGACCGGCCATCGGCATGACGAACTCGCGGCGAGCGGTGGCGAGACTTACGCGCGGTTCTGGCGCGACCCGGCGCGCGGGCGGCCGCCCAACGGCGAGAGCTTTGCGGATCAAGTCGCGCGCGTCCGGTCAGGCCTGGCAAGGATTGACGCAGGCTCCGCAACGCTGGTCGTGCATTCCGGCACGATCCGCGCGGTGCTGTGCATCGCGCTCGATCTCACACCGGACGCCGCGCTGCGCTTCGTGATCGATCCGTTGTCGCTCACCCGGATCGACCGGCTCGCACGCGGCTGGCGCGTCGTCTGCGTCAATCAGCAGGTCAGCTAGGCCTGTCAGGCACGTTGGCCTGCGCGAACGTCGCCATATCGTTGTGAAGTGCGCAGGCCGAGCGGACCAGCGGCAACGCGATGGCCGCACCCGATCCCTCGCCCAGCCTGAGATCGAGGCTGATCAGCGGCTGCACGTTCAGGGCGCGCAGCACCAGCCGATGTCCCTGCTCCGCCGATTGGTGCGACGGCAACAGGAACGGCTGGCATGACGGATTGAGGCGCGCCGCCGCCAGCGCTGCGACGGATACGATGAAGCCGTCGATCAATACAGGAATGCGGGCTTGCGCAGCCGCAATGGTCGCGCCTGCGATCGCTGCGATCTCCAGGCCGCCGACGGCGCACAGGATCTCCTCGGCCGAGCCTCCCGCGAGCCCGTGGCGTGCAATTGCTGCATCGATCACCCGCGCCTTGCGCGCGCGACCGGCCGCATCGACGCCGGTCCCGCTGCCCGCGATCTCCTCGGCGCTCACCGCAAGCAGGCTCGCCGCAATCGCCGCAGAGGTCGTGGTGTTGCCGATGCCCATCTCGCCGAAGATCAGGAGATCAGGCTGACCGGCCTCCGCCCGCACCACGGCGCGCCGGCCGGCTTCGAATGCGAATGCCAACTCCGCAGACGTGAGCGCAGCTTCGACGCTGAAATCGCGCGTGCCATGGCGCGGCTTGTCAACGACGATCCCCGCCGTCGGCTCGGTCGCCAGCGTGCCGGCGTCGACCACCTCCAGACGCGAGCCAAGCTCGCGCGCCAGCACCGAGATCGCAGCACCGCCGGAGGCGAAATTCGCCATCATCGCGATGGTCACTTCTTGCGGATAGGCCGACACGCCCTGCGCGACGATGCCGTGATCCCCGGCGAAGATGATGATCGGCGCCCGCGAAGCGCGGGGCTGCTCTGTCGCCTGCAGACCCGCAAGCTCGATTGCGAGCTGCTCCAGCCGGCCGAGCGCCCCGGTCGGCTTTGTGAGTTGCGCCTGCCGCACGATCGCCGCCTCGCGATGACGGACGGAAATCTCGGGGCACTCTCGGTAGACCCATTCGGGGAGCATGCTGCCTCGCTCAATGCCGGCGCTTGAGAATGTAGCTGTCCATGATCCAGCCATGCCGCTCGCGCGCCTCCTGCCGCAGCGCGACGATGCGCGGACCGGCCTCGGCGAGCGCACCGGAGAGAATGGTCTGATCTTGCATGCCGAGATAGGCGCCCCACCAGATGTGAAGATCCGCCGGATCGAGCGACTGGAACGCCGTGCCGCCGTCGAGCATCACCACCACGGTATCGACTCCGTGCGGCCAGCCCTCGTCACGCAAGCGCCGCCCCGTCGTGACCAGGAACGGCTCGCCGATCTCGTTGAGCGGCAGCGCATGGGCGGCGCACAGCGCCTGGATCGAGGTGATGCCGGGCACGACTTCGATCTTCGGCAACGGATCGAGCCGCCGTGCAATGCGCAGCGAGGAATCGTAGAGCGACGGATCGCCCCAGATCAGCAGCGCGATCTTGCCATCACCTTCGAGATGATCCGCGATCGTCTTCGACCAGGTCGCGGCGACCGCATCGTGCCAATCGTCCACGCCCTTGCGGTAATCAGCTTCTCCGGCGTCGCGCACGGGAAGATCGAACTCGACGATCTGCGTTCTGCCGCTGGTGAGCACGTCCGCGCAGATCGTTCGCCTGAGATCCGCGAGATCGGATTTCGCCGTGCCCTTGCGCGGGATGAGGACGAGATCGGCCGCGTTGATGGCGGCGACTGCAGCGCGCGTGAGCTGCGCGGGATCGCCGCAGCCGATGCCTATCAGGGAGAGCGTGAGCATCGCGAGCGCGACGGACGGCCGCAACGGCCGTCCAATCGCTTGTCTCTCAGGCCGCGTTGTGCAGGCGCGGGGTGACGAGGCCAGGCGCGGTGACGCCGCGCAGCGACTTCGCCAGCGCCAGCACGGCAAGATCGGCCAGCGGCTCGATCACGATGACCAGCGCGTAGGAGGCGGCAAACGTTGCGATGTTGGCGAGGTTGGTCATCGCAAAGCCAGAGCCATAGAGCGCCCAGAATGCGACCCAGGCGATCACGCCGGCCTGATAGGTCGTCGAAAGCGCCAGCGCCTGACCGTACTTCAAATCGACATAGGCGGTGTTGCGGGCAATGATCCGCGTGGCGATCGCCTGGATCGCGAACAGCGGCACCAGCAGGGTGGTGACGTTCATGCCGTATTGCGGCAGGTCGGCCGGCTCGAACAGCATGCCCTGAAGCAGCAGACCGAACGCAAGACCGAAAGCAGCAGGCGCGGCACCGAACAGCAGGAACAGCGTAGAGCCGAGGATGAAGTGCACCTCTGACACGCCGACCGGGAAGTGCGGCAGGATCTCGAAGAAGACGAACACGAGCGCCGTGGTGGCCAGCGTACGTGCCGCGAACGAGCCGATTCCCTGCTCGCGCACGGTCTCGACCGCGAGCTTCAACGCAACGCCGCCTGCGGCGATGCCGGTTGCGTAACTCAACACGAGCTTGCCGCCCGTCACGATTCCGGGTTCGATATGCATGGCTCAGTTCCTTCCTGCCGTCACACCCGACGGCCTTGGCCTCAACACGTGCACGGCCGGTCTCCTGGCTCGCGGTTCACTGGGGTTCTCCGGCCTTCCCGGACCTTGCGGCCCAGTGGCTGATCGGAGCCCCTCACCGCTTACAGTCGCGGGGGCGGCTGGGGTTTGGGGCGCCGAAACTGGGTCCGCCCACCCCCATTCCCGATTATGCTCCGGCGCTTTGCGCCGCGGTGAGCACCATGCCTCTCCTGTGTGCGCCTTTCGCGAGCCGGGCGTCAAGGGGCGAAAGGCGGCCGCCTCCGTCATCACCGATAGTCCCCCGCCAGTGCACCGAACAGGATGACGGCGGCGGTCGAGGGCGCGCCACCGCGCGCAAGCTGATCGGCGAGCTCGGCAATGGTGGTGCGGACCAGCCGCTCGTCGGCACGGCCGAGGGATTCGGCAACCAATGCCGGAGTGTCCGGGGCAAGGCCGTGTGCGATCAACTTTGCGGCCAGCGCCGGAAAGGTGCGCCGGCCCATATAGACGACGGTCGTCGCCTCGGGATCGGCCAGCGCCGCCCAGTTCAGGTCGGGCGGCAGCTCGCCGGTGACGTCGGCACCCGTGATGAACTGCACCCGGCGGGAGGTGTGGCGACGGGTCAGGGGAATGCCGGCCTGCGCAGCGGCGACGCAGGCCGATGTGACACCGGGAATGATCTCATAGCCGATGCCAGCCTCGCGCAGCGTCTCCAGCTCCTCCTCGAGCCGGCCGAAAATGCCGGCGTCGCCGGACTTGAGCCGCACCACGCGCGCGCCGGTCGCGGCATAGTCGACCAGGAGACGGTTGACGTGGTGCTGCCTGGTCGAGGGTCGCCCCGCCCGCTTCCCCACCGCGACGAGATTGGCGCCGGGTCGCGCCAGATCGAGGATCGCGCCGGAGGCGAGGTCATCATAGAGCACGACGTCCGCCTCGCGCAGCCGCGCGGCGCCTCTCACGGTGAGCAGCTCGGGGTCGCCGGGGCCGGCGGAAACGAAGGAGACGAAGCCGCTCACCGGTCCTCCGCGATCAGGTGGAAGAACGTGCCGGTGGCGTGTCCCCGCCGCGAGCCGGTCTCGGCGATGACCGCGCCGGTTGCGTCGTGCACCACCGCCAGCGGCGCATCAGGTTGCGCGAGAATGGTCGAATAGTGGAATTCGTGGCCGCGCAGGCGCGCACCGGCCTGATATCCCGGCATCGGCGATGCGAGCGTGGCGAGACGATAACCGAGATGCATCCGTCGCTTGGCAAAGCTGGTCTCGAGGCCGAGCAGGCCCGTCATCTGATGGCGGACGCCGTCGGCATCCGTCAAAGCGGTCCCCAGCACCATATAGCCTCCGCACTCGCCGTGCATCGGCCGCGTCGTGGCGAAGGCGCAAAGACCGCTGCGAAAGCGTGCATTGGCCGCCAGCTTGCCGGCGTGCAGCTCGGGATAGCCGCCGGGCAGCCAGCAGACGTCGGCGCTCGCGTCGGGCACTTCGTCGGCCAGCGGCGAGAACGGCACGATCTCGCCGCCCGCCGCGCGCCAGGCCTCCAGCATGTGCGGATAGACGAAGGAGAAGGCCGCATCGCGGGCGAGCGCGATGCGTTGACCGGGCGGGGTTATCTTCAGGCCGTTCGCCGCGGGCTGCGCCGACCAATTGCCGGCGGCTCGGAGCACTCCATCGAGATCGACATGCGCGGCAACGAAGCGCGCGGCCTCGTCGATCAGCTTGCCGATCTCGGCCTGCTCCTCGGCCTGCACCAGGCCGAGATGCCGCTTCGGCAGACTGATCTCGGCATGACGTGGCAGCGCGCCGAACACGGCGATGCCGGCCTCCTCAAGCGCGCGCCGCACGAGAGCCTCGTGACGCGGGCTGGCGACGCGGTTGAGCACGACCCCGGCAAGACGCAGGCCGGCGCGATAATCGCGCAAGCCGGCCGCAATCGCAGCCGCCGTTTGCGCTTGTCCCGAGGGGTCGATCACCAGCACCACCGGCCAGCCCAGCATCTCCGCAATGTCGGCAGTCGCGCCGGTGCCGGAGACGCCGCGCGCGGCAACGCCGTCGAACAGGCCCATCGAGCCCTCGGCAAGCACGACATCGGCGTCCACGCCGCGACTGACGAGATGCGCGATGGCGCCGCGGTCCATCGCCCAGCTATCGACATTGACCGACGCGCGTCCCGTGGCGGCGGCGTGAAAGGCGGGATCGATATAGTCGGGGCCGCTCTTGAAGCACTGCACGTTCAGGCCGCGACTGCGCCAGGCGCGCGCAAGCGCCAGCGTCAGCGTGGTCTTGCCGACGCCGGAGGCCGGAGCAGAGATGACAAGACCGGCCGCCATCACGTCGCCTCCGGAAAGCGCGGCTCGGCGCCGACCGGCCGGTAGCGCCGATCGTAGTCGGCGGCATAGAGGCGGCTTTCGTCGAAATCCGCAGCGCCCAGGGTCTTGCCGACCAGGATCAGCGCCGTGCGCTCCATTTCGCTGCCCACGGCCGCATCGAGCGTCGCAAGCGTGGCGCGAATAATGCGCTGATCCGGCCAGCTTGCACGCCAGACGATCGCGACCGGACAATCCGCGCCATAGTGCGGTGTCAGCTCCGCGATGACCTGGTCGAGCAGATGGATCGACAGATGAATCGCGAGCACGGCGCCGGTGGCTGCGAACGCCGCAAGCTTCTCGCCCTCAGGCATCGCGCTGGCGCGGCCCGGCGTGCGCGTCAGCACCACGCTCTGGGCAAGGCCAGGCAGCGTGAGCTCGGCCTCCAGCGCCGCCGAGGCCGCCGAGAAGGAGGGAACGCCCGGCGTCACCGAATAGGGAATGCGAAGCGCACGCAGACGGCGGAGCTGCTCGCCCATGGCCGACCAGACCGAGAGATCGCCGGAATGCAACCGCGCGACATCCTTGCCTGCCGCGTGCGCGGCGGCAATCTCCCCGATGATTTCGTCGAGCGACAGCGGCGCGGTGTTGACGATGCGCGCGCCGGGCGGGCAATGCGCCAGCACGCCCTCCGGCACCAGCGAGCCGGCATAGAGACAGACCGGAGAGGCTGCGATCAGATCGCGTCCCCTCAATGTCAGGAGATCTGGCGCGCCAGGTCCCGCGCCGATGAAATGGACCGTCATGCGCCATCTCCCTCGGCGATCGCCGCGGTCGCGGTGCGATCCTGAGAAACCACGCGCGTTGCAATGAGCCGCGCGCGAGAACCCGCGACTGCGAGCGCGGCGGCTTCGGCAACCGATCCGGTGCCGAACTTTTCCGCGACAAGCTTCGACCGGGTCGGCGTGTCCACCTTCGCAAGCACATCGGCTGGAACGGCCCTGATCGGCACACCGCATTCGCGCGCGAGCTGCTTCAGCACCTCCGCGTCAGCCTTGTCGCTGACGGTGGCCACGGCCGCGAGGCCCTCCGGACCGCCGGCCGCCTGCAGAGCCTCGCGCAGTGAGGCCAGCGTCACATCCTGCTTGAATCCGAGTCCGGCAACCTTCATCGGACGGCACTCCACTGCACGACCGGCCTTGCCGCCTCCCAGGAGCGGTAGCGGCCGAGCGGAGCGGCCTGCGCAATCTCCACCCGCATCAGCTCGCCGCCATGGCGCTGATGGAGTTCGCCGAGCAGCGCTTCCGTCTCCAGTGTGACCGAGTGTGCAACCAGCCGCGCCCCGATAGGGAGCCGCGGCCAGATCGCATCGAACATTGCGTTATCGAAGCCGCCGCCGACGAAGACGGCGTCCGGCGGGTCCAACGCGGTGAGAGCTTCGGGCGCCGCTCCTGTGACCACAGCGATCCGATGCGCCAGTCCGAACGCGGCCGCATTGCTGCGGATGTTGGCAACGCGATCTTCGCGCACCTCGATCGCCGTGGCCGCCCCTCCACAAAGCGCCCACTCGACCGAGATCGAACCCGAACCGGCGCCAACGTCCCACAGCCGTTCGCCGCCTCGCGGCGCCAGCGCCGACAGCGCGAGCGCGCGCACCAGTCGCTTGGTGATCTGGCCGTCATGGACAAAGAGATCGTCCGGCAGGCCCGAGCTGCAGGGAATGCCCTGTGCGCCCCTCGCCTCCACCGCGACTGCAACCAGGTTGCCAGCGAGATCATCAGCGAAGTCCATTGCGCAATACTGCCGGACAGTCTCGCGGGGCCCGCCGAGCGCGGCGAGAGTCCAGAATGCAGAAGCGCCCCAGCCGCGTTCCGTCAGCCATTTCGCAAGATCGCTGGCGGCCTTGCCATCGCGCACGAGGCAAATGATGCGCGCACCGCGCGCCAGATGCGGCACGAGACGTTCGAATGGCGCGGCGTGCAGGCCGATGCACGTGACGGCGTCCAGGCGCCAGCCCAGCCGCGCGGCGACCAGCGAGAAGGTCGACGGCGCGGGATGTGCGATCCACTCCTCGCCACCGAGCTTCTCGGCGAGACTCGCACCGGCGCCATGCCAGAACGGATCGCCGGAAGCGAGCACGACGGTCGGCCGGCCACGGCAGCTCAGCACGACGTTCGCATCGAACGGCACCGGCCATGGACGGCCGCGGCTGCCAGCGTCGGCAAGCGCAAGATGACGCTCGCCGCCGAACACCGTTTCCGCCTCGGCAAGCGCCTTTCGGCTTGCCTCGGATAGGCCAGCAAGGCCATCTTCGCCGATACCGATGATGGTCAGCCAGGGATTAGCCATGATGCGCGCGCTCATTCTGGGCGGAACGGCCGATGCGAGCCTGCTCGCCGCGGAGATCGCGCGCGCCGGCATCGAGGCGGTCTATTCCTATGGCGGCCGGACGCGCGCGCCGGCCGAGCAGCCGCTGCCGACCCGCATCGGCGGCTTCGGCGGCGTGAGCGGGCTGGCCGACTACATTCGCCGCGAAGGCATCACGCATGTCATCGACGCGACGCATCCGTTCGCGGCCGAGATGAGCCGCCATGCGATCGAGGCGTGCGCGGACGCCGATACGCCGCTGATCGCGCTGGAGCGCGCGCCCTGGACCAGGGTGTCCGGCGACAACTGGATCGATGTCGAAGACGTCGGCGCCGCGGCCGCTGCGCTGCCGGAGGCGCCCGCAAACGTGTTCCTCGCCATCGGCCGCCAGCATATCGCGCCATTCGCGAGCAAGCCGCAGCACAGCTACACGCTCCGCTTCGTCGATCCGCCGGAAGTCGACCTGCCGTTCGCCGCGGATGTGATCGTGGCGCGCGGACCGTTCACGCTTCGAAGCGAGCTTGAGATGATGCGCACACGTGGCATCGGCTGGATCGTCGCCCGCAATTCGGGCGGCGGCGGCGCGCGCGCGAAGATCGACGCGGCCCGAAGCCTCGGCCTTCCCGTCATCATGATCGCGCGACCGCAGTTGCCCGAGCGGCCACGGGTCGAGAGCGTCACTGACGTGATGCAGTGGCTCGGTCATTCTGCCCGCCTCGGCGCATAGACCCAGCGGCCGACGCGGCGTGTCTGCGAGTTGCCGACGATCACCAGCGTGCGCATATCGGCCATCCCGGGCGTCGCTTCGTTCAGCGTCACCGTCTCGATCTTTTCATCAGCGGCGCTGACCGCGCGCGCGAAGATCACGAGACGCGCGCCGGCGCCGGCCTCTCGCAGCACCGCAAGCGCGCGGCCAAATCCTTCCGGCCGGCTCGCCGAGCGCGGATTGTACAGCGCGATGGCAAAGTCTGCCTCTGCCGCAAGGCGAAGACGCTTCTCGATCACCGCCCATGGCTTCAGATTATCCGAAAGATTGATCGCGCAGAAATCGTGCCCGAGCGGCGCGCCGGCGCGTGCAGCAGCCGCCAGCATCGCCGTGATGCCGGGCAGCACGCGGATCGGCAGCGCCTGCCATTGCGGCGCCCGTTCGAGCGCCTCGAACACGGCCGAGGCCATGGCGAAGACCCCGGGATCGCCGGAGGAGACGACGACGACCTGCCCGCCTTCGGCGGCAAGCCGCAGGGCTTCGCTCGCGCGCTGCAGCTCTTCGCGATTATCCGACGGGCGCAACGTAAGCCCCGCCCGCGGTGGCACGCGCGCGACGTAGGGCGCATAGCCCAGAATGTCGGTCGCGGCTGCGAGCGCGGCGGAGACTTCCGGCGTCACCAGCGCGTCGCTGCCGGGCCCGAGGCCCGCGATGGTCAGCGTGCCCGTCATTCGGCCGCGTCCAGATTCCGGCCCTTGCCGTGCACGAGCACGATCGCGAAGTAAGGACAATCGATGGCGTCGATCTCGGCGAGCCGTACCACGCGCTCGCCCGGCATGGTGCCGCGCTCGACCAGCCAGGCGTCATCGAGCCGGCCGGCGGATGCGAGCGCGCGGCGCACCTTGGCGAGATTGCGGCCGGTCTTCATGACGACGAGTGCATCGGAATCGCGCATGCGGCGTTCGAGCTCGTCTTCGGGAAGCGTTCCCATCAGCACCGTCGTGACGTCGTCGCCGAGCGCGATGGGCTGGGCTACGCCGTTCCAGCACCCGACCATGCCGGGAATCCCCGCGATCACCTCGATCTCGGTGCGGCCCTGCAGGCGCGTGTGCAGATGCATGAACGAGCCATAGAAATAAGGATCCCCCTCGCACAGCACGACGACATCGACGGCGCGCGCAAGCCGCGCCAGGCGCTCGGCCCATTCGTCGTAGAAGCCGGCGAGCAGCTGAACATATTCCGCGCTGTCGAAGGCGATCTCGGTGGTCACAGGATATTCCATGGGATATTCGGTGACGCCGGCCACCAGCAGGCCCTCGACGATGCGGCGCGCCTGGCCCGCCCTGCCTTTCTTGCGGAAATAGGCGACGTGTTGCGCGGCGCGCACGGTCCGGTCCGCGCGCACGCTCATCAGATCAGGATCACCGGGACCGAGACCGCAGCAGATGATGCGTCCCATGACTATTCGCTCCGGCTCGCCAGTGCATTCACGGCGGCAACGGTGATCGCGGAGCCGCCAAGGCGTCCCTCGACCGTCATCGCAGGTACCGGCGGATCGGCCATCAACGCGGCCTTGGATTCGGCGGCACCGACGAAGCCGACGGGACAGCCGATGATGGCCGCAGGCCGCGGGCAGTCGCGATCCTCCAGCATGTTGAGCAGATGAAACAGCGCGGTCGGCGCATTGCCGATCGCGACGATCGCGCCACCCAAGTGCGGCCGCCACAGCTCCAGCGCCGCGGCCGAGCGCGTGTTGTGCATGGATTGCGCCAGCGCGGGAACGGACTCGTCTCCTAGCGTGCAGATGACGGCATTGGCCGCAGGAAGTCTCGCGCGCGTAATGCCTTCCGAGACCATGCGCGCGTCGCACAGGATCGGCGCGCCTCCTTGCAGAGCGGCGCGCGCGGTTGCTGCCATGCCCGGTGAAAAGCGGATATGCGCCTCGAGACCGACCATGCCGGCGGCGTGGATCATGCGAACCACCACCGGCTCCTCGTCAGGCGAAAAGCGCGCAAGATCGGCCTCGGCCCGGATGGTCGCGAATGATTGCCGGTAGATCGCCGCGCCGTCGGTCTCGTAGGTGTGAGGCATCAGTTCCCTCCGACCAGGACGGAGGGATCGCTGACGATGTCGGCGCCGTCGAGCCCGCGCAGGGCCGGCGCGTCACGGATCGAGCCATCGCGGACGAGATCGAATCCGGTGTTCGTCGCAATCAGCGTGATCGCAGCCGCACCGGAATGGGCGCAGCCCTTTCCGCAGCCGGAGACGTGAAGTCGCGTATCCGCGCTAATGCGCGGCGCGAGCGCTGCGGCGAGCGCACGCGTGTCGGCATGGGCTTCGCCGCAGCGCGGCGCTCCGCTGCAGGCAATCACGCGCAGCGCGGGATCGTGGGGCTCGGTGATGAGGCCCGCCGCGCTCGGCATCTCGCGCTTGCCTTCGCTGAGCACCATCCGCCAGGGAGTCATGCGCAGCGCATGTCCGCAACCGGCGAGTTGGTGCAGGGTCTCGTGCAGCATCTGCCCGAACGCGACGCCGACCAGCGCGCCTTGCCGATAGTGACCTGGCCGCGATGCGGCCACCACGGGCGCGGGCTCAGTCTCGCCGCGCAGCGATCGAGGCAGCGCCGCGCCGGATGCGATGTGGGCTGCCATGCGCCCTCGCCCACCCCTCGCACCGCCGGAGACGATGAACCAGCTTGCCAGCGCCAGCGCCGTGCTCACGGCTTGTCCGCGCGCGACGGAGTGGCCGAGCCTCGCGCCGTCGGCCCGAACCAGGAGACGGCCCGAGCGGTCGCGCTCGATGCGGATATCGGCGGAATCACCGGCGAGCACCCGTGACCTGCCGTCATCGACGGCGAAGCCGAACTTGGTGGGAAGCGCGAGGTCGGAATCGGCCAGCGCCTCCTCGAGCTCTGCAGCGAGCGACTGCGTCTCGTCGCCGCTGCCCCAGAACGGCGTCACCAGGATGTTGCGCCTAGCTTCGATGTCGGCGTCGGGGTCGAGCAGCTGGAGCCGCGCAAGGCCGTCGAGCAACGGCCGGTGGCCATCTGCGCTGACGCCCCTGATCTGGAGATTGGCCCGACGTGTGACGTCGATCAGACCATTGCCGAAGCGCTCGGCCAGTTCGGCCAGCCCGACGATTTGCTGGGCTTCAAGCCGCCCGCCGAACGGACGGACGCGCACGACCAGCCCATCCCCCGATTGCATCGGGCGCAGCGCGCCGGGACACCAGCCCTTGACCGAGGCCGCGCTCATGAGGCCTCCCGCAGCGCCGCGGCGATCGAATTGCGCCGGGTTCGCCAGAGCGAGGCTTCGTGCAGGCGCGTGAAGCAGGTCTCCATCGCGGCGAGCGCGGACGGATTCTCATGGGCCATGAAGGTGCGGACGTCGTCGTTGCCGAGCGTCGCATCGTAATAGAGGTCGAACAGATGCGGCGGCACGGCGCCGGCGAGATGCGCGAAGGCGGCCATGTGCTCGAGCGTCGCGGTGATCTCGGCGGCGCCGCGAAAGCCGTGGCGCATCATGCCGGCGATCCAGGCCGGATTGGCAGCGCGGGCGCGGACGACGCGCGATATTTCCTCAGTCAACGTACGTGCATGAGGCTGATCGGGGCGTGTCGTGTCGAGGTGATAAAGCGATGGTCCCGTGACGCGGAGATGCGCCGCAGCAGCGGCGACGCCGCCTTCATGCGCAGCATAGTCAGCGGCGAGCAGAAGATCGGTTTCAGGCAGGTCCTGCACATGAACGAACGCGTCTGCGGAGGCGAGCCGCTGTGCGATGCCGGCGCGGTCCGGCTGCATCGTGCCATCAGCCGAGAACGCCCAGGACGATGCCGACAGCCAGGCTTCCCCGGCAGCGCCCCGCGTCTCCGGTGTGAAGGCGTCGGGGATCGCTGACAGGCCAACGCCGTATTGGCCGGGCCGCGGCGCAAAGACGCGCGATGCGCGATTGCAATAGGGATTTTCATCGCCCTCGTCCTCGCGCGCCGCGAGCGCCTCGGAAGCGGCTTCGAACAATTGCGCAAGGCCGGCAAAGACATCGCGGAACAGGCCGGATACCCGCAGCGTCACGTCAATGCGCGGACGGCCGAGCTCGGCCGGCGCGATGATGTCGTAGCCGGTGACGCGGCCGGAGACGTGATCCCAGCGCGGGGCAAGGCCGGCCAGATGCAACGCCATGGCGAACTCCTCACCGGCGGTGCGCATGGTCGCCGAGCCCCAGAGATCGACCACGAGGCCCTTCGGCCAGTCGCCATGATCCTGCAGGTGACGGCGCAGCAGCTCTTCAGCGAGCTTTATGCCCTGGGCATGCGCCGACGGCGTCGGCACCGCGCGCGGATCGACGGCGAAGAGATTGCGCCCCGTCGGCAGCACGTCCTGGCGCCCGCGATAGGGCGAGCCTGACGGCCCAGGCGCAACGCGCTCGCCGGCGAGCGCGGCACGCAGCGCATCGCGCTCCGCTTCGCCGCATGCGCCGCGCCCGAACACGTGCAGGCCGTCGCCGAACTGGCTCTCCTTGAGATCGCACACGAAGCGATCAATCCGCGGAATGGCTTCGGCTGCTGCTGCCGATGCGTCGAGGCCGAGATCGTCTTCGAGGCCCGCGGCGCGGGCCTCCTCGCGGATTGCCGCGATCAGCCGCTGGCGCCGGGCGGGATCGAGACCATCGGCGGTCGAATATTCGTCGAGCAGGCGTTCGAGCCGGCGCAGGCCTTCCGGCACCGCGGATGTTGCGAGCGGCGGCGGCAAATGACCGATCGTGACCGCACCGATGCGCCGCTTGGCCTGCGCGGCCTCGCCGGGATCGTTGACGATGAAGGGATAGATGATGGGCAGATCGCCGATCAGCGCCTCCGGCCAGCACGCTTGCGACAGCGCTACGGATTTCCCGGGCAGCCATTCCAGCGTGCCATGCGCGCCCATGTGCACGACCGCATCAAGGGCCTGCTCGCGAAGCCAGAGATAGAACGCGACATAGCCATGGCGCGGCGTGCGGGCGAGATCGTGATAGTCGGCATCGCGCGAGGCCGCAGCTCCCCGCTCGGGCTGGACTGCGACGATCGACCGGCCGCATCGGATCGCGGCGAAACGAAACGACCCGTCGCGGCAGCTCGGATCATCCTCCGGTGCGCCCCAGGCCTGCGCGAGATCGTCCTGCAAGGCTTGGGGCAGTCGCGACAGCGCCGCGCGATAATCGGCAATGCTCCAGGTCGAACCGCGCTTGAGCAGCAATTCGCCGAGCCGATCGACCCGCGCGACGTCGAACCCGACTTCCGCAAGATCGGAGATCAAGGCCTCAACCGACGCCAGCGCATCGAGCCCCACGGCGTGCGCGATCTGGTGCGGCCGGCCGGGATAGTTCGACAGCACGATCGCCAGCCGCTTCTCGGCCGCCGGCTTCTCCGCAAGGCGCCGCCAAGCAGCTACGCGTGCGGCGATCGCGCTCACACGCTCCTCGTCCGGCCTGTGCGCCAGATGCGAGAATTGCAGCTCGGGATCGCGCATCGCAGCGGACTTGAAGCTCACAACCCCTGCGAACAGGCGGCCGTCGATTTCGGGCAACACCACATGCATGGCGAGATCGCCAGGCGACAGGCCGCGCAACGACTGCGTCCAATCCTCGCGCCGCGCCGTGGAGAGCGCAACCTGGAACACCGGACAGGTCGCGGCATCGAACGGCGTCGTGCCATCGTCGCCCATTGCCGAGAACGCCGTCGCATTGACGATCGCGGCCGGAAGATTTTGCGCAAGATGGGCGCGCAGCCAATCCGCGACGCCCGGCGCCTTCAGCGAGGTGACGAAGGCACCATGGGTGTCAAATCCCTTGTCGCGCAGCGACGCGATCAGAGCGTCGACCGAGCCGGTATCGGCGGCAGTGAGATAGGAGCGATAGAAGGTCACCAGCGCGCGCGGCTTCCCGTCGCTTGCTGGCGCCGCAATGACGCCGCGCACGGGATCGTAGAACCCCATCTCGGGCACGGTCATCTCTCCGATGACCGGCCCGGCATAGAGCCCAGAGGCCAGCGCGAGCTGCGCGATCGCAGCTTGCGCCGCGACCGGACCGCCGGTGTCGCAGAGCACCTTGAGCCGCCGCAGCGTCGAGACCGGCAAGGTCGAGTACGCATCGAGCCGTATGTCATCGCGGCCATCGGCCGGCAGCACCGCCAGCACGATGTCGCGATCCTTCGCCAATTGCTGGAGGGCCGCGAGCCCGTAGGACCAATAGGACTCACCGCCGATCAGCCGCACCAGGATGCCGCGCGCGTACGACAGCGTGCGCTCGACATAAGTGTCGATCGACAGCGGATGGCGCAGCTCCGCGAGATTGGCGAGCCGCAGCGACGGCAGGCTGTTGCGGCCACGCCGCCAGCCGGCTGCGAACGCGGCGAGGTCGGAATCCGAATACGAGAGCACCACGAGATCGGCCGGGTCCTGACCGATGTCCCTTGGCGTCGCGGTCTCCTCGAGACCGCGGCTCTCGCGGAAGACGACGTGCATCAGACTCCCAATCCCGCCTTGATCGCGGCCTCGTCGATGTCGCCGTGCTCGCCGATCACGACTAGCCTCGACTGCCTGGCTCCCGGCCCCCAGGGCTTGTCGAATTGATGGCGCACGCGCTCGCCGACAGCCTGCAACAACAGCCGCATCGGCTTGCCCGCGACCGCGATATAGCCCTTGGCACGCAGCACGTTCTGCTCGCGCGCCAGCTTCTGAACCGAGGCGACCAGCGCATCGATGTCGGCCACCTCAGGCAGATCGATCACGACAGAGGCGAAGTCGTCATGCTCGTGCTCCTCCTCGCCGTCATGATGCGAGGGACGCGCGGCGAGATCGTTCTCGGCGGCGGCGCCAAGGCCGAGGATGACGCGCGCATCGATCGCGCCGTCCGTCACGGCGAGCATCGGGACGCGGCGCGGCATCTCGGCGGTGATCGCGGCCCTGGCAGCTTCCACCCCGGCCTTCCCCGCAAGATCGGCCTTGGTCAGCAGCACGATGTCGGCGCAGGCGATCTGGTCCTCGAACACTTCGGACAGCGGCGTCTCGTGATCGAGATTGTCGTCCGCGGCGCGCTGCGCTTCGACCGCAGCCGGGTCCGGCGCGAAGCGGCCGGCCGCGACGGCCTCGGCGTCGGCGAGCGCGACGACGCCGTCGACCGTGATGCGCGAGCGGATCTCCGGCCAGTCGAACGCCTTCAAGAGCGGCTTGGGCAGCGCGAGGCCCGACGTTTCGATCAGGATATGATCGGGCCGCACCGGGCGAGCCAACAGCTGCTCCATCGTCGGAATGAAATCGTCGGCCACGGTGCAGCAGATGCAGCCATTGGCGAGCTCGACGATGTTCTCTTCCGGGCAATTGGCGTCGGCGCAGGATTTCAGGATCTCGCCATCGACGCCCTCGCTGCCGAATTCGTTGACGAGCACGGCGAGCTTCTTGCCGCCTGCATTGCTGAGCAGGTGCTGGATCAGCGTGGTCTTGCCGGAGCCGAGGAACCCCGTGACCACCGTGACGGGGACTTTTGCAAGCGAATTCATTCGGCGGCCTCCGGCACGGCGGGAATCGGGGGAATGCGCGCAAGCGACTGCTTGCGGAAGATCTCGGGGCGGCTGCGCCATGGCACGAGCCCGTCGGGAGCGGCCGCATAGGCCGCAGCGCCAGCGACCACGTCGCGCGCATTCACATCGGATAAGCGGCCATAGACATAGGACCAGCGTCCCGGTGCGCTGAGCGCGACCGAGCAGCCCTGGCTGCACGCCGAGAGGCATTCGACGGGAACCACATTGACGCCGTCGGGCACGCCGGCCTCGAGGATCGCAGCGTGCAACCGGTTGCCTGGCGTGGCCTCGCCCTCGCCGAGCGTCTGGCCGGCGCGGCAGGTGATGCAGACGTGAAGTGTGACGGTCATCGCCTCTTCCAGAATAAACAGCGGGAGGCGAAGAGGCGCACGGACCCTGACTTGAGAGGCCGTTTCCCCGTCGCGGAACACCCCGTCCGCCGGTCCAAAATCGTCCGCGCTGGCAGGTCTCCCGGCTTGCGGAGCAGGGTTTTGGCCCCTCGATCCCCGCCTTCCCGATTCCCTTTCGGGAGTCAGTGGCTTCGGGCATCTCTCCGGTCACGGTCGCGGGGGCGGCTGCATTTTGGATCCGGATCTTGCGGATTCGGACCCTATCGCATTCCCTCTTCGCCTGTCATAGGACAGGAACCAACGCCGGGCCACCATTTGCCGGTGGCAGCCACTTGTCAAGCCGAAGGACCGGGACCGATGACGCCTGAACCGGAGACCCAAACGACCGAGGAAAGCGAGGCCCGTCACGCCCAGAAAATGGCAAAGAAGAAGGCCGCCCGCGACAAGATCATGGCGACCAAGAGCGGCGAAAAGGGCCTGATCATCGTCCATACCGGCGCGGGTAAGGGAAAATCCTCCTCGGCATTCGGCATGATCGTTCGCTGCGTCGCGCATGGCCTGCCCTGCGCGGTGGTGCAGTTCATCAAGGGCGCCTGGGACACCGGCGAGCGGCGCCTGCTCACCGGGCATTTCGGCGATCTCTGCCAGTTCCATGCGATGGGCGAGGGTTTCACCTGGGAGACTCAGGACCGCGCCCGCGACATCGCCGCCGCACGCGCCGGCTGGGAGAAGGCCAAGGAACTGATCCTCGATGAGAGCCTGCGCATGGTCGTGCTCGACGAGATCAACATCGCGCTGCGCTACGATTATCTCGATATCACAGAGGTGGTCGAATTCCTGACCACGCGGAAGCCAGAGATGACGCATGTCGTGCTCACCGGGCGCAACGCCAAGGACGAGCTGATCGAGATCGCCGACCTCGTCACCGAAATGACGCTGGTCAAGCACCCGTTCCGCTCCGGCATCAAGGCGCAGGCCGGCGTCGAGTTCTGAGACAACCTCGCGATGGCACGAGCGCTGATGATCCAGGGGGCCGGCTCGGACGTGGGCAAATCGCTCATCGTCGCCGGCCTCGCGCGCGCCTTCACGCGCCGCGGCCTGCGCGTGCTCCCGTTCAAGCCGCAGAACATGTCGAACAATGCCGCCGTCACCGTCGATGGCGGCGAGATCGGCCGCGCCCAGGCGCTCCAGGCGCTCGCCGCGGGTGTCGAGCCGCATACCGACATGAACCCGGTGCTGCTCAAGCCGGAGACCGATGTCGGTGCGCAGGTGGTCGTGCATGGCAAGCGCATTGCGACGGCGCGAGCACGCGACTATGCGGCGATGAAGCCGTCACTGATGGGCGCAGTGCTGGAGAGCTTCGAGCGGCTGAAGGCCCGCGCCGATCTCGTGCTGGTCGAAGGCGCCGGCAGTCCGGCCGAGGTGAATCTGCGCAAGGCCGACATCGCCAATATGGGCTTTGCGCGCAAGGCCGGCGTGCCGGTCGTGCTGGTCGGCGACATCGATCGCGGCGGGGTCATCGCCCAGCTCGTCGGCATCAAGACGGTGATCGACTCCGATGATGCCGCGATGATCCGTGGATTTGTCATCAACAAGTTTCGCGGCGATCCCACATTGTTCGACGACGGCTACAAGCTGATCGAAGCAAGGACCACATGGCGCGGCCTTGGCGTGCTGCCCTGGTTCGCGCGCGCCGGCGAGCTGCCGGCCGAGGATGCGCTGGGCCTCACCGACGCGCGCAAGCCGGGCCGATGCAAGATCGCGTGCCTGGCGCTGTCGCGGATCGCCAATTTCGACGATCTCGATCCGCTCAAGCTCGAGGCGGGCGTCGATCTCGTCATGGTGCGGCCGGGCGAAGCGATTCCCGGCGACGTTCGTCTCGTCATCGTTCCCGGCTCGAAGTCCACGCGCGGCGACCTCGCCTTCCTGCGTGCACAGGGCTGGGACATCGATCTCCTCGCACATCATCGCAGGGGCGGCCACGTGCTCGGCCTCTGCGGCGGTTATCAGATGCTCGGGCGCAACGTCGCCGACCCCGATGGCATCGAGGGCCCTGCGGGCGAGACACCAGGCCTCGGACTTCTGGACGTGACGACGGTGATGAGCCCCGTGAAGACGCTAACGCGGGTTGCTGCCGTGCATGTCTCAACGAACCAGCCGATCGAGGCCTACGAAATCCACATCGGCCGCACCGATGGGCCTGATTGCGCCCGTCCCTTCGCGACACTGAACGGCAAGCCGGAGGGTGCGATCTCCCGCGAGGGACGCGTGCAAGGCAGTTATCTGCACGGTCTGTTCACGTCGGACGCGTTCCGCAAGGCGTATCTGGCAAAGCTCGACATTCCCGCAGGCGACGAGCCCTATCACGCCAGGGTCGAGAGCGCGCTCGATGCCCTCGCCGATCACATCGAAACGCATCTCGATGTCGACAGTTTGCTCGCGCTAGCGCGCTAGGACCTCGGAGAGGCGGATCCATTCAGCTTCATTGCCGGGAAGCCCGAGGCGCAACCGTGTCGGCGCTCCTGCAAACACGCGCGACCAGATCTGATTGCGCGCAAGCTTCTCCTGCGCGCCACGTGCGTCGGGCGTTTCGTACAGTCGAAACAGCGGCGTGCCCCCGAGAAGCTGCCAGCCTTGCGACTGCACCATGTCATCGAGGCGAGCACAGTCTCGCAAGAGGCGCGCTGTGGTCGCAATGGCCCAAGCGTCATCACGCAATGCGCGGCAGCCGATCGCGATGGCCGCGCCCGACACCGGCCACGGGCCCGACGCCGCCACGACCCTCGCGATGTCCGACGAATTGCCGATCACGAACCCGAGCCGCAGGCCGGCAAGACCGTAAAATTTTCCGAACGACCGCAGGATCAGCAGCCCGGGCTGCTCTGCGTCCGAGGCGAGCGAGAGCTCGGGAACGGCATCAACGAAACTCTCGTCGACGACGAGGCGATCGACAAGCGGCAACAGATCGAGCAGATCGTTCGGGGCATAACGGCGGCCGTCGGGATTGTTTGGATTGACGACGATGGCAAGGCTCGCTCCCACCAGCTCGCTGAGCTCCGTGACCTCCTCCACGTCCCAGCCGGCGGCCGACAGCACGCCGGCATATTCATTATAGGTCGGCGCCAGGATCCGCGCATAACCACGCGGCGCCAATTGCGGAAGCAATTGGATGGCGGCCTGCGCGCCGCCCACCGCAACGATAGGCGCGCGCGTCCGATAGGCGTGCCGCGCCGCCTGATGCAGCGCCTCGATCTCGGCGCGCGACGGCAGCGCGCTCCACGCGCGTGCGCTCACCTCGCCGACGGGATAAGGCACCCGGTTGATCCCGGTGGACAGGTCGATCCAATCTTCCGCACGCCCGCCAAATTGCTGCTGGGCCAGATCGAGATTTCCACCGTGCTCGCGCATGTCCCGTTCTTTCACGTGAAAGCCAGGATCGCAAGCATGCCTGCGAGCAGCAGCATGGCGCGGCGATAGACCGTCAGCGCCTCGATCATATCGGCGGCGCGCGGATCGCGCGCGCCTTCGTTCAGCCAGGGCTCGTTGGTGGCGCTGCCGTGGTAGATGCGGGGACCGCTGAGCCGCACACCGAGTCCGCCGGCCATCGCCGCTTCCGGCCAGCCGGCATTGGGCGAGCGATGACGGCGCGCATCCCGCGTCATGCATGACAGCGCCTCCGACCGGTGCGGCGCCAGCAGCACGAAGAGAAATCCTGTCACGCGCGCCGGAACGAAATTGGCGACATCGTCGATGCGCGCCGCAGCCCACCCGAAGGCCTCGTGCCGCTCGCTGCGATGGCCGATCATGGAATCCAGCGTGTTGATGGCCTTGTAGCCGAGGATGCCCGGCAGGCCGAACAGCGCGCCCCAGAACACCGGCGCCACGATTCCGTCGGAGGCATTTTCGGCAAGGCTCTCGATCGCCGCGCGAGCGATGCCGGCTTCGTCGAGCGCCGTGGGATCGCGCCCGACGATGCGGGACACCGCGTCTCGCGCGGCGGCGATGTCGCCGTCCTGCAAGGGGGTGGCGACAGCCGCCACATGGTCATGCAGGGAGCGGAGCGCGACCAAGGGCCAGGCCAGAACACCGACCAGCGCGGTCTCGATCCAACCGGAGGGAAGCGCCGACTGAACGAGCCAGCCGAGCGCAACGGAAATCGCGATCACGACGAGTGCGCCGGCGGCCCCGGCAACTCGGCGCAACGCCGGCGGATCGGAGGCGCGATTCCAGCTGCGATCGATGGCCGCGATCAGCCGGCCAAGCCAGGTCACGGGATGGCCGATCCGCGTGAACAGCCACGACGGCCAGCCCAGCAGGGCATCCACCGCCATCGCCACCATCATCGCGCCCGCAAAGCCCACATCGGTCTCCTGATCCGCACCCTGTTGCGCAAAGCGTAGGCGGTGCGCAAGCCCCTGCCCGGCTGATTTCGGCTTTGTCTTTGGCCGTGATTGGTGATTAGTGCTGCCCGACAGGAGACTTTGATGGCCGTCATCTTGATCACGGGCGGAGCGCGATCGGGCAAGAGCACGCGCGCGGAAGCACGCGCGAAGGCTTTTCCCGGCCGGCCGGTCTACGTCGCGACGGCCGAGGCGCTCGACAGCGAGATGGGGGCCCGGATCGCCAGGCATCGTGCGCGCCGCGGAACCGACTGGCTCGAACGCGAGGTGCCGCTCGATCTCGTCCCCGCGCTGGTCGCGACCGATGGCGGCGGCGCAAGGCTGGTGGACTGCCTGACACTGTGGCTCTCCAACCTGATGCATGCCAATCGCGACTGGGAGAGCGATGTGAATGCGCTTGTCGATGCCCTGCGCCGACTGCAAAGCCCCGTTGTGCTCGTCAGCAACGAGGTCGGGCTGGGTATCGTGCCCGATAACGCGCTGGCGCGCAGCTTTCGCGATGCCGCCGGGATCATGAATCAGGCCATTGCGGCTGCTGCCGACGAGGTCGAGTTCGTCATCGCCGGCTTGCCGATGAAATTGAAATGATATCGCGTGCCGAACTTCTGGAAGATGTGGTCGCCGATCTCAGGATGGCGACGTCCTTCGTCACGATTCTTCCCGTCGCATCGTCGAAGCCTGCAGGTGACGGCGCGGTCGCGCGCGCGACCTGGGCGCTGCCGGTCGCCGGACTGCTGGTCGGCCTCTTCGGAGCGCTGGTCTACAAGATCGCCATTGGCTTCGGACTGACGCCGAGCCTTGCGGCCCTGCTCGCGCTGGCCACGACCGCGCTCATCACCGGTGCGCTGCACGAGGACGGGCTGGCCGACACCGCCGACGGACTTGGCGGCGGTCGCACGCGCGAGCGCAAGCTCGAGATCATGCGCGACAGCCGCATCGGGACTTATGGCGTCTGCACACTGATCCTGTCGTTCGGCCTGCGCTGGAGCGCGCTCGCGACCATCGCCGATCCCTGGGCGGTGATGCTGGCACTGTGCGCGGCACATGCTGCGGCCCGCGCGGGTGTGCCGGCCTTCATGTCACTGGTCCCGCCGGCGCGGGCCGATGGTCTGTCGGCCAGTGCAGGATCGCCGCCGGGCCGCAGCGTCGCCATTGCCAGCGTGCTTGGAACGCTCGCGCTTGCTCTGGCGTTGGGGCCAGCCAAGGCGCTCGTCGGCCTGGTCCTGCTGTCTCTCGCCGGCCTGCTGCTGGCGCGGCTCGCCGTCCGTCAGATCGGTGGACAGACCGGCGATATCCTCGGCGCGTTCGAGCAGATGGGGGAGATCCTGATCCTGCTGGTCGCCGCGTCCTTCCAGATGGTGCGATGACCTCATGGTCGAGTTCGACGACACCTTCCGCCAGCATCTGCGCGAACTGTTCGTGTGGCGCCGAGACGTGCGCCGTTTTCGAACTGACCCATTGCCGGCCGGCGCCATCGATCGCCTGATCGAGACTGCCTGTCTTTCTCCGTCAGTCGGCCTCAGCCAGCCCTGGCGCTTTGTCGTCGTCGAGGACGAGGCACGCCGCCACGCCGTGATCGACGATTTCAAATCGTGCAACGCCGACGCGCTGAAGGCCTATTCCGGCGAACGCGCGGCGCGCTATGCCACGCTGAAACTGTCGGGCCTCGAACGGGCTCCGGGCCACCTCGCCGTGTTCGCCGACAAGGCCAGCGACATCGGCCACGGCCTCGGCCGCGCGACGATGCCCGAAACGACGGAATATTCCGTGGTCGCCGCGATCACCGCGATGTGGCTCGCTGCACGCGCGGAAGGTATCGGCATCGGCTGGGTGTCGATCCTCAATCCGGACCGCATCCACGCCGTTCTCGAAGTGCCGCCATCCTGGAAATTGATCGCCTATCTCTGCATGGGCTACCCGGAAGTGGAATGCGACCGGCCGGAGCTGGAGCAGGCGAACTGGGAGCATCGGCGCAGCGCCGACGACTTCACGCTGCGGCGGTAGGCGCAGCGACGAGCCTCAACATTGCGGCCGCGATCGCTGAGGTCGCGCGCCGGGTACGGTCAACCCACCGCTTTTCCCTTGGCGTGATGCGTCGCCGACATGAGGTAGTCGACGTCGGCGGCAACGCGCTTTTCGAGGAAGCCCATCACCGCCTTGATGCGGGCGATGTGCAACAGATCCTCGTGGACGGATAGCCAGATGTCGCGCACGGAGAAATAGCTTGGCAGGACCGGGCACAGGTCATTGTTGTGGGCAGCCACGTAGGACGGCAGCATGGCGATTCCGAGCCCGTTCGACGCGGCCACGTATTGGGAGACCAGGCTGGTGCTGCGGAACACGACATGGGCCGGTCGCAGGATATCCGACAGCCAGCGGTTCTCCTTGAGCTGGATGTGCTCGTCGATGAAATCGATGAAATCGTGATTGTCGAGGTCTTTCAGGTCCGACGGCCGTCCCGCGCGTTGCAGGTAGGCGCTGGACGCGTAGAGAAAGATCCTGAACTCGCCGATCTTCTTGATCGAAAGCCTCCTTCCCTTTGGCCTGAAAAAGCTGATGAAGACGTCGGCCTCGCGCCGCGTCATGTCGAGCAGGCGCGTATCTGTGATCAGTTCAACCTGGATCGAGGGCCATGCCTTGCTGAAGGCGGCCATGCAGGTCGTCAGGTACATGCTGCCGATGCCTTCCATGGCGGCAATTCGCACCGCGCCGGCGGCATCCGCCTTCTCGGAACCGACCACGGTCTCGATGATGGCATTGGCATTGTTCTCCATGCCTTCGGCAAACTGGAGCAGCCGCAGCCCCGCCTCCGTCAGGGCGAAACCTGACTTGCTGCGCTTGAACAGCGTCGTGTTGAGACTGCGTTCGAGCTCCCTCACCCGACGGCTGACCGTTGT
This sequence comes from Bradyrhizobium sp. in8p8, assembly GCF_000426845.1. GTDB lineage: Bacteria > Pseudomonadota > Alphaproteobacteria > Rhizobiales > Xanthobacteraceae > Bradyrhizobium > Bradyrhizobium japonicum_C. The sequence goes on from NZ_AUGD01000006.1 coordinate 63,707, forward strand.
GTGGTCGACCTTCAGCTTCTGGCCGGCGCGAACGAGATTACGGGTACGCGCGACCTCCAGGAAGAAGATGACGTCGTCCCAATTGTAGCGCAGCGTTCGCGCAGCCTTCGCCATCTCGGCCGTCCTGACATGCCCGTTCGCGAGCTTCGGCATCTAACACTCGCTACTTTCGGGCATATCGGCAGGCACGGCAACCGTCAGGCGGCGATGATGGGGGCGTAAGTCTCGACCAGCCGATTGGCGAACATGTCGACCTTCGGGATCATCAGCTTCTGACGGCAGACCGCGAGATCGATGTGCTTGGGCATCACGGCGCCAAGCTTGAACACGCGCGGCGCCACGACGTTGATGTCCCAGAGCGGAAAGCCGGTCGGCGGAATCACGAGGCTGCCGCCCGGATAGGGCGAATCGACGCGGTTCGCCAGCACCACCGCCACACGATTGTCCTCGGCTCTTGGGACTGCCAGCAGCTCCCGTTCGAACGGCTCGCGCAACGAGGCGGGCCACAGGATGATGTCGGCCGCCGCGATGCCGAGGCAACGCGAGACCTCAGGGAATACCGCATCATAGCCGGACATGATGCCGATGCGCCCGAACGGCGTTTCGAACACGGGATACTCGTCGCCCGCCTTCGCCCATTTCCGCTCCTCGGCCGTGAGATGCGTCTTGCGATATCTTCCAACCTCCTTCCCGTCGGGCCCGATCAGGAACGTCGTGACGTACAGCCCGGCCGCGGCCCGCTCCACCGTGGGAAACGCAATCAGGCATTGATAGCGGGACGCGATCGCGGCCGTCTTGGCCAGCAGAGACGCCGTCTGGTCGGCCAGTGCCGCGGCCTCTGCAGCGTTCGGAATGGCCGATGGGCAGAACGCATATTCCGGCAGGGTGAGAACCTTGATCCCGAGCTTGGCCGCATGATCGACCATCTCGAGCACCTCGTCGGCCGGGCAGTCCTTGGTGACGTGCATCTGCACGGCCGCGACCTTGGCGACGGATTTCGCCGGGATCAGCGGCTGCTCCGCGATCCGGTAAACCGACGTCTTCTCATACGGCACCGCCATCAGGCCGTAAGTCTCGGGACGACGGTCGGCAATCTTGTCGTTGGCCGAGTAGATCGACTTGTCATGCGCGGCCTCGAGATCGACGTCGGCAATCGCCATACCGTGCGTATCGTACGGCACTTTCGAGAGCACTCGTCCCTTCGGATCGACGATCATGCTGCCGCCGGGATAATAGATCGAGCGCTCGTAGCCGGCCTTGGTGGCAGCCACTAGCCACAAACCGTTCTCGTAGCTGCGAGCCGGCCCCCACATGTCCGCCTGATCCATGGCGAAGAAGTTCGCCATGTCGACGATTACCTCCGCGCCCTGCATCGCCATGGCGCGGAAGATTTCTGGAATGCGGCCGTCGAAGCAGATCAGAAGACCGATCTTTCCTAGGTCGGTTTCCACCACCGGACAGCCGCGCTCGCCGAACGCGAACCAGTTCTGGTCGTGAGTGGCGAGAAACTGCTTGTGATAGTGGCAAACGGTCTCGCCATTTCGACCGAACATGATGCCGGTATTGAATATCTTCTCCTTGTCCGGATCCCATTCCGTGACGCCGCTGGCGATGTAAATGCGGTGCTTCTTGGCGAGCGCGGACAATGCCGTCACGAACGGGCCGTCCTTCATGGTCTCGGCAAGTTCGCGACAATGGTCGGCGGAGTCGAAGAGATAGCCGGTGTCCATGCATTCTGGGAACACCACCAGCTCGGCTCCCTGCCGAACCGCATCCTCGACATACTGTGTGGCCAGCGCGATGTTGTGGTCAAAGTCCCCCAGACGGGCAAGCGTCTGGACGGCGGCAGCGCGGAAACGGCGCTTCGTCATGTTGGTCTCCATCATTCGAAAGTTGATTGGATCAGTCGCGCTTGACCTCGCGCCAGAAGCGGTCGAGGCAATGGCGTTTCAGGTTGATGAACCCCTCGCCGGTCGTGACGTCGAGATCGCGCGGCCAGGGCAGATCCACCGGAACGATCTCCGCGACCCGCGTCGGCCGGCGCGTCAGCAGCACGACCTGGTCGGCGAGCTGGATGGCCTCCTCGAGATCGTGCGACACCAGCAGCATCGTGGTCTTAAGCTTCATGAAGATGTGCTGAAGCCGCTCGCGCATGAACAGCGTCATCTCGTAGTCGAGCGCGGAGAAGGGCTCGTCGAGAAACAGCACCTCCGGTTCGGTCACGAGCGCGCGCAGGATCGAAACCGTCTGCTGCTGGCCTCCGGACAGCGTGTAGGGGTAGGCGTTGAGATCGAACGGCACGTCGAAATCCGCGAGCAGTTTTTCGACGCGCCGGCGCCGCTCCTTGCGCTCTATCCCGATCACCCTCAGGGGATAATGGATGTTGTCGATCGCGCGCATCCAGGGGAACAGCGCCTCCCTGTAGTTCTGGAAGACATACGATATCCTGGTATCGCGGATGGTCTGGCCGTCGTAGAGCACCTCCCCCGCATCCATCGGCATCAGGCCGGAGATCATGTTGATGAACGTGCTCTTGCCGCAACCGTTCGGGCCGAACACCGAGATGAACTTCCCCATCGGCAGATCGATCGAGAAGTCGTCGTAGATCGTCGTGCCGTGGAAGCTCTTGCTCAGGCCACGCACGGTGACGTAGGCCTGCCGCGACTTCGGGGACGCAGCAGGCGACGGGCTTTCGGCGGCTGGCCGGTCTACGCTGCGGATCGCTGTCACCTTCCCCATCGGAATATCCACTCAGTTTCCGAGATCGGACTTGGCGAGGAGCTTGTCCTTGACGTTGATCGGCCCCGCCACCACGCCTTCCTTGATGAAGACGTCGACCAGCGCCTGGTACGACTTCATGTCGGTGTCGTTGAGATCCTTGAACCCGCGCAGATAAGGCTGCGCCAGGAGTTCGAGCTGATCTTCCTTGATCGGCGTGTACTTGGTGAGGATCGGCTTGTACTTCTTGAAGTCGGAGTTCACGAGGTCGGTCGCCTCGTCGATCACGGCAACGACCTTGCGCGCAACCTCGGGCCGCTCCTTCAGGAACTTCGTCGTCATCAGCGAGGCCCCGGAGTAGAAGGGGTCGGCGATCACATGCGCGACCGGATTGGTCATGGCGCGGGCTGCCTTGCCCGAAGCGACGGCGATCGATCCGACCGGCTCCAGCGACAGCGTCGCATCGACCGTCCCGCCGACCACGGCCGGCACCTGCATGGCGACGGCGAGGTCGACCAGCTTGACGTCCGCATCGGGATCGAGGCCTGCCGAGCGAACCATGTGGCGCGAGATGGTGCGCCACTGGATGCCCGGGACGTGACCGAGCGACTTGCCCTTCAGATCGGCGAAGCCCTTGATCGGGCTGTCCGGCTTGACGATCAAGCCGTCATTGATGCGGTCGACCGCGATGCCCCCGCCCTGCAGGCCGAACACCTTCAGCTTGCCGGGGAACTTGGCTTCCGCGATCATCGCGATGCCGGCGGCCGCGCCCGGAGGACCGAAGTCGGCGCGCTCCGCGATCAGAGCGTCGATGATCTGGTTCGGCGCCTCCATCTTGGTGGAAACGATCTCGATGCACGCCTTTTCGAATAGCTTCTCTTCCAGTGCGACATAATAGGCCGTGGTCTGCATGATCGGCAGCCAGACTGCCGTCACCTTCTCGGTCTTGTCGCAGGCAGCATCCGCGCCGGTCGCGCCGAGCAGGAACGTGGAAGCTGCGAACGCCGCGAGGAATCTCTTCATGTGCATGATGGCCTCTTCGTTTAGATGGCTGACTATCTGCCGGACCAGTGAATGAACGAGCGCTCGATCACCAGGAGCATGAGATTGAGCCCGTATCCCATCGCGCCCGCGATCAGGATGGAGCCGTACATGTCGGTGAGCGAGTACGAGATCTGTGCATCGATGATGCGGTGACCGATGCCGTCGGTCGCGCCGATGAACATCTCGGCGACGATGATCACGACCAGCGCAAGCGACACCGCGGTACGCAGGCCGACGAAGGTCTGCGGCAGGGTTTCGTAGAAGATGACGTCCTTGAAGATGCGGAGCGACGAGGCGCCCATCGAGCGTGCGGCAAGGATGCGGGTCTGGCGGGCATTCATCACGCCGTAGGCGACGTTGAAGACGATGACGAGCCAGGCGGCGAAAGCGGCAACCGCGATCTTGGCGAAATCGCCGAGGCCGAACAGCAGCAGGAACAGCGGAAACAATGCGGTCGCGGGCGTCGAGCGGAAGAAGTCCACCAGGAATTCGACCGAGCGATAAATCGCGGCCTTGGCGCCGAGCACGATCCCGATCGGAACGCCTGCGACCACTGCGATCAAGGTGGAGTAGCCGACGCGCGCGATGGTGTGGACGAAATCGCCGGTCATCTTGCCGGCCGCGATGCTGGCCCCGGTGTCGCGCAGTGTGTCGATCGGCGACGGCAGCAGATCCTTGTTGACCAGTTGCCCCTTGAAGGCGAGCCACCACAGGGCAAACAGCAGCAGCGGCCCTGTCGCCAGCTCGATGGCGCGCTTCACTTTCGGGCTCGAGATCGCATCAGTGATCTGTTGCATCAGCATCCTCGTGGTCTCTGCGGTTCGCTGCGCACTTTCCGCCGTGAGCACGCGAAGTGTTGGCCCCAGCGCCCCGAAAGAAAATGGCGAGATGTGCAATCGTTCGTGCAAGAATGCATATTGAAAGCAATCATCCGAGTGATGGATTTGCAGGCTTGCAGAGCCTAAGAATCAGGCAGACCGCGTGTTTTCGCCCATGCGAACGGCACTGGCGGTGTGGAGGGCAGCAAGCTGGTCGCCGGCCGAACTGCTGCAGCGGCGGCCAGCCTCTCTCCTGTGGTGTTGGATCCTCAGCGCGCTTGCGCGCTCGCCCCGTCTTCCCGCCCGAACCGCTCGACGAGAAAGTCGATGAACAGCCGCACCTTCAACGACAGATGCCGGGTCGGCGGATAGACCGCATAGAGCGCGAGGGGCGGCGCGGCATAGTCTTGCAAGACGGCGCGCAGTTCGCCTTTGCGCAAGGCATCGGCGGCAATGAACTCGGGCAGCAGCGCGAGCCCCCTGCCCTTGATCGCGACGTCGCGCAGCACCTCGGCGTTGTTGACGCAGAGCGACCAGGCCGGCTGGATCCAATGGTCGCCATCTGCGCCGGTGAGCTTCCACTGGTTGCCTGTCAGCAGGAAGCCGTAGGTCAGCGCGGCGTGCTCGCGCAGATCCTGCGGATGTCTTGGCGTCTCGTGGCGCGCGAGATAATCGGGCGAAGCACAGATCATGCGCGCCACCGGCATGATCTTGCGCGCGATCAGGCTGGAAGATTCCAGTTCCGCGATCCGCAGCGTGACGTCAAAACCGTCCTGCACGGGATCAAGCAGATCGTCGCTGAGCACGAGCTGAAGCTGAAGCTCCGGATGTCGCGCCATGAAATCGGCGAGCACCGGTCCGAGCCGGATGGTGCCGAACGACATCGGCGCGTTGACGCGCAACAATCCGCGCGGCGACGACTGGGCTTGCGTGACCGCCTGGTCGGCAGCCTCGATCTCCGACAGGATCACGACCGCGCGCTCGAAATAGCGCTGACCGTTCTCGGTCGGGCTGGCGTGACGCGTGGTCCGGTTCAGGAGCTGGACGCCAAGGCTCTCCTCGAGGTCGGCGATGTACTTGCTGATCGCCGAGCGTGACAGCCGCAGCTGTCGGCCGGCCTCGGCAAAGCTGCCGCTCTCGACCACTTTGACGAAAGCCCGCAGGCTGCCGAGCTTATCCAAGGGCAGGCACCGAAAGATTGTTTCCAAATCATAGACACAGCCGTCATATTTGCATGGATTGTCTCCAATCCAAAGCGGAACGATATTTCCGGCCAGAGCAAGACCGCTCCCCACCTTTGGAGGACGACAATGTCTGGACTGCATCATGTCACCGCGATTGCCGGCGACCCCATCCGCAATTTCGGCTTTTACACGCGGGATCTCGGCCTGCGCTTCGTCAAGAAGACCGTCAATTTCGACGATCCCGGCACCTATCACTTCTATTACGGCGACGAGACCGGCCGCCCCGGCACCATCCTGACCTTCTTCCCCTGGGCCGGCGTGCCCTCGGGGCGCCGCGGCGTGGGAGAGACGCATCAGACCGCCTTCCGCGTGCCGCAGCGCTCGCTCGGCTATTGGACGCAACGCTTCATCGAGAAGGGCATCGCTCACGAGGCGCTCGAAAAGCGCTTCGGCGAATCCGTGCTGCCGTTCACTGATCCTGACGGCATGGCGCTCGCGCTGGTCGGCGTCCCCGGGGCCGAGAACGAGCCCGGTTGGAGCAATGGCGACGTGCCGGCCGAGCATGCGATCCGCGGCTTCCATGGCGTAACGCTGCTGCTCGACAGCGCAGCAAGGACGGCTTCCATCCTCACCGACGTGTTCGGCTTCGCCGAGACTGGACGCGAGGGCTCCGTGATCCGTTTCAAGGCGTCGGGCGACGCCGAAGGCAGCGTTGTCGACATCTACGAGGCCAAGGGCTTCCTGCGCGGGCATCAGGGCGGCGGATCGGTGCACCACATCGCCTTCCGTGCGGCTGACGATGCCGAGCAGGCCCAGATGGCGCAGAAGCTCGTGAGCAATCACGGCCTGCACCCGACCGAGCAGAGGGACCGCAATTACTTCCGCTCGATCTATTTCCGCGAACCCGGCGGCGTGCTGTTCGAGATCGCGACCGACATCCCCGGCTTCGCCGTCGACGAGCCCGTCGCGACCTTGGGACGCGACCTCAAGCTGCCTGTTTTCCTCGAGCAGCATCGCAAGCAGATCGAGGACGTGCTGCCGAGCCTCGAAGAGACCGTGTCATGACCGATACTGCATTCATCCATCGTTTCGAGCCCGCGACCAGCGCGGGCTCTCCTCCTCTGCTGCTGCTGCACGGCACCGGCGGCGACGAGAACGACCTGCTCGGGCTCGGCAGGATGATCGCGCCCGGCGCCGCCCTGCTCTCGCCGCGCGGCCGCGTGCTCGAGCGCGGCATGCCGCGCTTCTTCCGCCGCCTCGCCGAGGGCGTGTTCGACGAGGATGACGTGCGCCGCCGCGCGCGCGAGCTCGGCGACTTCGTCGCGGAGGCGCGGCAGCGCTATGGCATCGCCGCGCCGATCGCGGTCGGGTTCTCCAACGGGGCCAACATCGCGGCGGCCCTGTTGTTGCTGAAGCCGGAGCTGCTCGCAGGCGCGATCCTGCTGCGCGCGATGGTGCCGCTGTCGGATCCGCCCAAGGCCGATCTCGGCAGCAAGCCGATCCTGCTGCTGTCCGGACACGGTGACCCGATCGTGCCGGCGACCAATTCGGCGCGACTCGCGGCACTTTTCACGGAAGCAGGCGCGCGTGTGACCCACAAGGTCCTGCCGGCAGGCCACCAACTGTCGCAAGCCGATGTGACGCTCGCCCGCGACTGGATCGGCAACGCCGAGTCGAGGGCGGCCTGACTCAGGAGCATCCCATGCCGCCGCGGGAGCTTCCGCGGCAGCACTGGCGAGCCCTCACATCTCTCAAGGAACCTCGCGGCCATCGGGACATTGCACAGCGGACGTCGCCTGCGGAGCTGACCATGCTTGAGGATCTGCGCGTGCTTGCCCAGCCCGGCGCCATCGTTGCGGTTGCCGCGGTCCTGCTGCTGATGGCTGCCGGAGGCGTTTCCATCCTGGTCGCCGCCAAGGGCTGGCCGTTCTAGTCGCAGGTCGCATTCGCAGGCGGCGAAATTATCGTAAGTCAATTGCAGAGCGTCGGATCAAGCCTCCACTCGGGCCACATTGCAGGAACCGGGCTCCAGACGCTGCGACTGCCCCGCCGCTAGGAACCTTTGTACAATTCGCCGGTTCCGCCTGTTCAAGGGGAGCACGGCAAGCGTTCATGCCAGTCTGGGTACGAAGAGTTCTGGTGCTGTGCACGTGCTTGCCGCTGAGCGCATGCGCCGGACGTCAGTCGGCGCTCGATCCACAAGGGCTGCAATCCGAGCAGATCCGCTCGACATTGTTCATCTTCCTCGCCGTCTCGGCTGTCGTGTGGATCGGGGTCGTCGTGGTTCTCGCGGCCGGAATGCTGCGTACCAAGCGCGCGGCCGACCGGCCGCTGGATCTCCACCAGGGGTACGAAGACCGCGCCGGACGCGTCGTGCTCTGGCTCGGGACGGCCACCGCACTCATCGTGCTCGGACTTTCCTTCGTCAGCTATGCCGGACAGCGCACCATCTTCGCCAAGGACGAGAAGGCCCTCACGCTGAAGGTCATCGGTCACCAATGGTGGTGGGAGGTCCGCTACGAGGCCGACAGCCCGCATAAGAGCTTCGTCACCGCCAATGAAATCCGCATCCCAACCGGCAAGCCCGTCAGGGTCGAGCTGGAATCCGCCGATGTGATCCACAGCTTCTGGGTGCCGAGCCTGACCGGCAAGATGGACCTCGTCACCGGGCAGAAGAACGAGCTGCAGTTCACGGCGAAAAACGCCGGCGTCTATCGTGGACAATGCGCCGAATTCTGCGGGCTCCAGCACGCCCACATGGCCTTTGCCGTGATTGCGCTGCCGCCCGACGAGTTCGAGCGCTGGCGCGAGCATGAAAACCGGAGCGCCCACAGCCCCAGCGATCCGCTCGGCAAGCAGGGCGAGGCCCTGTTCCGGGCACGCGGGTGTGCTCTGTGCCACAACATCAGCGGCACGCTGGCCGGAGGCCAGCTTGGCCCAGACCTCACGCATATAGCAAGCCGCACGACCATCGCCGCGGGAACGCTGCCGAACACGCCTGCGACGCTCGGCGCCTGGATCTCCGATCCCCAGCACATCAAGCCCGGCAACCTGATGCCGAAAATGCCGCTGCAATCGGGCGAACTGATCGCGATCATCCATTATCTGGAGCAGCTCAAGTGAGCACGGCCGCGGAAGAGCGCAACTTGCGGGACGACGTCCTGAACGGATTTCAGCTGACGAGACAGCTCGAACGTGTTTGGCGCACCCCGTCCGGCTTCCTCGGTGCCTTGATGTCGGTCGACCATAAGGTCGTGGGCCGCCGCTACATCCTCACCGCTTTTGTCTTTCTGCTTCTCGGCGGCATCCTTGCGGCCCTGATGCGCATTCAGCTTGCCGGGCCGGAGAAGACGTTTCTCTCCGCAGACAAGTACAACCAGATCTTCACGATGCACGGCTCGACGATGATGTTCCTGTTCGCCGTGCCTGTCATGGAAGCATTCGCCGTCTATCTCGTTCCACTGATGGTCGGCACGCGGAACATCGCCTTTCCCCGCCTGAACGCCTTCAGCTATTGGATGTTTCTGTTCGGCGGTGCTTTCCTCTGGCTTTCGTTCCTGCTCAACGTCGGCCCCGACGTCGGCTGGTTCTCATACGTTCCGCTCTCCAACCTGCAATTCTCGCCGAGCAAGCGCACCGACGTCTGGGCGCAGATGATCACCTTCACCGAGGTCGCAGCGCTCGCCGTCGCGGTCGAGATCGTCGTCACCGTGTTCAAGCAGCGCGCGCCGGGCATGACGCTCGATCGCATCCCGCTGTTCGTTTGGGCAATGCTGGTGACCGCCTTCCTGGTGATGTTCGCGATGCCCTCGGTGATGGTCGCCTCGACGTCGCTGATCCTCGACCGCCTCGTCAACACCCGCTTCTACGATTCTTCCTCGGGCGGGCATCCCCTGCTCTGGCAGCACCTGTTCTGGTTCTTCGGGCATCCCGAGGTCTACATCATCTTCATTCCCGGCACCGGCATGGTCTCGGCGATCCTGGCAACCTTCGCGCGCCGGCCGGTGGTCGGCTATCCGATCGTCATTCTGTCGCTCATCGCCACCGGATTGCTGTCGTTCGGCCTCTGGGTTCACCACATGTTCGTCACGGGCCTGCCCCAACTCGGGGCCGGGCTGTTCACGGCCTCCAGCATGCTGATCGCGGTGCCTAGCGGGCTGCAGATCTTCTGCTGGCTCGCGACGCTGTGGGACGGGCGTCCCATTTACCGGACCCCGTTGCTGTTCGTGATCGGCTTCATCGTGATCTTCGTGCTCGGCGGTCTCTCCGGCGTCATGGTGGCCTCGGTGCCGATCGACACCCAGGTGCACGACACCTATTTCGTGGTCGCTCACTTCCATTACGTGCTGATCGGCGGTGCGGTATTTCCGCTGGTGGGCGCCGTCTATTACTGGTTTCCCAAGATCGCCGGCCGCATGTTGAGCGAGAGGCTCGGGCAATGGAATTTCTGGCTCGCCTTCATCAGCTTCAACGTCGCGTTCTTTCCGATGCACTTCCTCGGGCTGATCGGCATGCCGCGGCGGGTCTATACCTATACCGCCGACATGGATTGGGCTCATCTGAACCTGGTGTCCAGCGTCGGCTCCTTCCTGTTCGCGCTCAGCTTCGCGCTGCTTCTGGTCAACGTGATCTACAGTCTGCGACGGGGTGAGCTCGCAGGCGACAATCCCTGGAACGCCTCGACGCTGGAATGGGCCACGTCATCGCCGCCGCCCCCGCAGAACTTCGATCGCATTCCCGTGGTCAAGCATCGCGATCCGCTATGGGCCGACAGCGAAATCCTGCCAGTGGCCGCCGGCCTCAGCGCGGACCGGCGCGAGGTGCTCGTGACCTCGCTCGCGGAGGCTGAGCCGCAAATCCGAGAAGCCTCGCCGGAGCCCAGCATCTGGCCGCTGCTCACGGCAATCGCGACGGCGATCTTCTTCATCGGGTCGATCTTCACTCCCTGGGCGGTGCTCTGGGGCACGCCGCCGATCGCCGTGGCCCTGATCGGCTGGTTCTGGCCCACCGGCAGCAAGGAGGACGAGTCGTGAGGCAGACCATCGTACGCAACGTCTCGGACCTGCCGACCTACGGCTTCGGTCCGCGCAGCGGCCCCTGGTGGGGAGCCATGGGCTTCATGGCGCTGGAAGGCATGGGCTTCGCCGTCGCGATCGGCGCCTATCTCTATCTCTACGCCGTCAACCCGACTTGGCCGATCGGCGCGCCGCCGCCCGATCTCTGGCCCGGCACCGCCGCGACCGTGCTCTATCTGCTCAGCATCATCCCGAACCAATATACCAATCGCGTCGCGCACCGGCAGGATCTGGCGAAGACCCGCATTTGCCTGATCATGATGGCGCTGATCGGCATCGCCCTTCTGGTGCTGCGCGGCTTCGAGTTCGCGCATCTCAACACGCGTTGGGACAATTCCGCCTACGGCTCCATCGTTTGGCTGATTCTGGGACTGCATACGGCCCATCTCGCCACCGACCTCGGCGACACCGTCGTCCTTGCGGTGCTGATGTTCACCCGTCACGCCAAGCCGCGCCGCTTCAGCGACGTGACCGACAACGTGTTCTACTGGAACTTCGTCGTGCTCGCCTGGCTGCCGCTTTACGTCCTGCTCGATTGGGTGCCGCGCCTATGACCGAAGCCGATCGAAATGGCAAACTGCTCTATTGGGCCGGCGTGGCGCTCGGACCCGTCTCCTGGGGGCTCAACCTGCAAGGCATCTACGTGCTCGCACATTTCTCGTGCGAGACGACGCGCGTGAGCGGCACGATCGTCAGCGTCGTGCTGGCCATCGTCGCCCTGGCGGGAACGGCGATATCGGCCCGCGCGATGCGCCGCGGCGCTGGCGCGGAATGGGTTGACGCCCAAGGCGGCGGACCCAGGTCATTCATGGCCTGGGTCGGCGTCGGCATGGGCGCGCTGTTTGCGCTGGTCATCGCCAATCAGTTGGCCGCCTCGCTCCTGATCAGCCCATGCCTGCGCTGAGACTCGCGGCACTGCTGCTTGCGCTGCTCGCGCAGCCGGCATCCGCCCATGGACTCTCGGATGTCGATTCGGGATCGCTCTGGAGCTTCGATCCCTGGCTCATGGCCCCGCTCTATATCGTTGGCATCGGCTTTTATGTTGGTACGCAGCGGTTGTGGGCACATGCGGGAGCCGGTCGGGGCGCGAGTTTCTTCCAGGTCGGCGCGTTCTGGAGCGGCTGGCTGGTCGCGGCGCTCGCGGTGACATCGCCACTGCACTGGCTCGGCGAGCGCCTGTTCACTGCGCATATGGCCGAACATGAGCTCCTCATGGTGGTCGCCGCGCCGCTGATGGCCTACGCGCGTCTCAACGGTCCGCTGCTGTGGAGCCTGCCGGCATCGTTCCGCCCCACAGCCGGGCGTATGCTGAATGCCCCACCCGTGGCACTCGCTTGGGGCTTCATCGGTCATCCCGTGAGCGCGACGGCGGTGCATGGCCTGGCGCTCTGGGCCTGGCACGCACCGCCACTCTATGCATGGGCGCTCGCGAACCCGGCGGTACATCGGCTCCAGCACGTCAGCTTCTTTGCAACCTCGCTGTTGTTCTGGTGGGTGCTGCTGCATGGCCGCGGCGCGGGCCGCAGCACCCGCATGCGCGACGGCATCGCCGTGGCCTGCCTGTTCATCACGATCCTGCACTCGGGCGTGCTCGGCGCTCTCCTCACCGTCTCGCCACGTGTCTGGATCCCCGGTCAGGGCGCGCTCGCCGGCGAATTCGGTCTGTCACCGCTCGAAGACCAGCAACTCGCCGGCATCCTGATGTGGGTGCCGATGGGAATCCTCTACACCGGCGCTGCGTTGTTCTTTGCTCACCGCTGGTTGACGGTGAACGATAGCCGGGCGCCGCTCGCTCCCACGCAATATCCAGGGTGAGCGCCCGCTCCCGATAGGAACTGCAGCTTCCGTTTGAACGTTCGCCTGCTGACCGAGATATCGAAGGGATCGCACATGGGCCAACGATGCGTCACGGGGACGGCTGCCGTCCTGGCGGCGGCATTATCGATGCCGGTGGCCGTGAAAGCACAAGACCAGCCCCGGCCCGCCTTGTCGTGCCCGGTCGACCACGATCAGCTCGTCGACATCCTCAAGAAGAGCGTGAAGCCTGGCGGCGGCCCCAGTAACGGCGGCCTGGACAACAACGAGTGGGCTGCGGTCGTCAACCGGCAGGGCATCGTCTGCGCGATCGCCTACAGTGGCAGCAAGGTTGACGATCAATGGCCCGGCAGCCGGGCGCTCGCAGCCGAGAAGGCCAACACGGCGAATGCGTTCAGCCTCAAGGACAAGGCGATGGCGACGGCAAATCTCTACGCGGGCGCGCAGCCGGGCGGCATCCTGTTCGGCGCGACCCTGAGCAACCCGCCGTCGCCGGAGGTCCTGTACGGCGGCGCTCCGGAGGAGTTCGGGACGGCGCATGATCCGATGGTGGGCAAGCCCGTCGGCGGCGTGATCGTATTCGGCGGCGGACTGGCGCTCTACGATGGCAACGGCATCGCCGGCGCGCTCGGCGTCAGCGGCGATAGCTCCTGCGCCGACCACAATGTGGCCTGGCGTGTGCGCCACCTGCTCGGGCTCGACCGTGTCCCGGCCGGCGTCAGTCCGAACATGAAAGACGCGATCATCTATGACATTGGCCCGGATGGCAAAAGCGCGTCGGGCTTCGGCCACCCCAAATGCAACGGCAAGGAGGACCAGATCGCCGTCGATCTCGGCGCAGGCGTATCCGGGAATGTGGTGAGGTAGCCCGGCAATCACACTTTGGAACCAAGCGGAAGCGCATGGTTTGTACCTTCACAAACCGGCCTGCAAAGCCGCACGGCCTCGTCATCGCCGTGGAGATCTTCACATATGCTAGTGCGTGTTCTCGCGCGATTGCTGAGCGTGCCTTGCGCCCTCGTTGCGTTGCTGTCCTCCGCTTTGGCACAGAGCGATCTGGCGAGCCGCATGAAGGACCCCAGCCAATGGCCGATGGCGGCACGCGACTACGCGAACACCCGGTACAGTGAACTCGACCAGATCAACACGACCAACGTGGCGCGCTTGCAGCTGGCTTGGACTTTCTCGCTCGGCGCCGATCGCGGCCAGGAGGCGGCACCGCTCGTGGTGGACGGCACGATGTATGTGGTCGGTCCCTATGCAGGCCCCTATCCCAACCGCGTGTTTGCGCTGGATGCGACAACAGGCGAACTCAAATGGTCCTATGCGCCGAAGCCGGAGCCCGCCGCTGCCGGCGTTGCCTGCTGCGACGTAGTCAATAGAGGGCTCGCCTTCGACGACGGCAAAGTCTTCCTCAATACGCTCGATAACCACACCGTGGCGATCGATGCCAAGACCGGCAAGGAGCTTTGGCACACCAAGCTCGGCGAAATCAACAAGGGCGAGACGATCACGATGGCGCCCGTCGTCGTGAAAGGGAAGGTTCTGGTCGGCAACAGCGGCGGCGAGCTGGGCGTGCGCGGCTGGATCACCGCGCTCGACGAGAACACCGGTGCCATCGTCTGGCGCGCCTACTCCACCGGGCCCGACAAGGACGTGCTGATCGGAGACGACTTCAAGCCATTCTATGAGCATCTCAAGGGCGCCGATCTCGGGGTAAAGACCTGGCCTGCCGATCGCTGGCAGGTCGGTGGCGGCACGGTCTGGGGATGGATCTCCTATGATCCTGACCTGAACCTGATCTATTACGGCACCGCCAATCCGAGCCCATGGAATGCCAACCAGCGCAGCGGGGACAATCTCTGGAGCGCATCCATCTTCGCCAGGGACCCCGACACCGGTCGTGCGAAGTGGGGCTATCAGTTCATCCCGCACGATCTGTTCGACCATGATGAGGTCAACGAGAACGTGCTGGTTGACCTCGAGCTCAATGGCCAGCCGCGCAAGGTGCTGATTCATCCCGGTCGCAACGGCTACATGTACGTCATGGACCGCGCCACCGGCGAAGTCATCTCGGCTGACGCCTATGAGTTCGTCAACGTCTACAACGGTGTCGATCTCAAGACCGGCAAGATCATCCCGAACGAGGAAAAGACGCCGCTGGTCGGCAAGACAGTCGAGAACATCTGCCCTGCCGCCCCGGGTGCGAAGGACTGGCAGCCGAGCGCATGGTCGCCGCGCACGAAACTGCTCTACGTGCCGCATCAGCATCTCTGCATGAACTTCAAGGCCTCGCAGGTCGGCTACATCGCGGGCACGCCCTATATCGGCGCGGACGTCGACATGTATGCCGGACCCGGCGGCCATCGCGGCGAGTTCATGGCGTGGGACCCTGTCGCGCGCAAGAAGGTCTGGGAGATCAAGGAGAAACTGCCGGTCTGGAGCGGAGCGCTGGTGACCGCCGGCGACGTCGCGTTCTATGGCACCATGGATCGCCTGTTCAAGGCGGTGGATGCCAAGGATGGGCGTGTGCTCTGGCAATTCCGCGCCGGCTCCGGCTTCGTAGGCCAGCCGGTTTCCTACCGCGGCTCCGATGGACAACAGTATATCGCGATCCTGTCGGGCGTCGGCGGCTGGCCCGGCGTCGTCGCCAACGCCGAGGTGGATCAACGTGTGCGCAACGGCGCACTCGGCTTCACCGGCGCGACGCAGGACTTGCCGTTCTATACCGCCGGCGGCAGCGAACTGCTCGTGTTCAGGCTGGGCGGCGCAACTGGCGAGGATCCAAGTCGTGCGCCCGCGAAATAGCGCTATCGCCCTTGCATTCCTGCTCGCCCTCACGGCCACGCCAGCGGCCGCATCGGATGGCGACCTTCGCGTCTGCGCCGATCCGAACAATCTGCCGTTCTCGAACAGCGCGGGGGCGGGCTTCGAGAACAGGCTCGCCGCGATGATCGCCGAGCATCTCGGCCAGAAGGTCGCCTACACCTGGTGGGCTCAGCGTCGCGGCTTCATCCGCAACACACTGAAGGCCGGGAGGTGCGACGTCGTGATGGGTGTGCCTGCGGGTTATGATCTGGTGGAAACGACGAGGCCCTATTACCGCTCGACCTACGTCTTCGTCACCCGGCAAGACCGACAGCTCGATCTGTCGTCGCTGCTCGACCCGCGGCTGCATGATCTGGCAATCGGCGTGCATCTGATCGGAGACGACGGCAGCAATCCGCCGCCGGCGCAGGCGCTCGGCGAGCAGGGCATCGTCGACAATGTCCACGGCTATTCGATCTACGGCGACTACAGGGAAGCTAATCCGCCGGCGCGCCTGATCGAGGCAGTCGAGAGCGGCAAGATCGATGTCGCCGCCGCCTGGGGGCCGATGGGCGGCTATTTCGCGAAAAGCTCGCCCGTGCCGCTCACGGTCGCGCCGATTCAGGACTACGAGGGCTTCGCACCCCAGCAATTCCAGTTCGCCATCGCCATGGGCGTTCGCAAGGGCGACCACGCCTTGCGCGACCGGCTGAACGCGTTCATCGACGCGCATCGATCCGAAATTGCGTCACTGCTGCGAAGTTTTGGCGTGCCGCTTGTCGAGCAGCCGGTCACCGCATCCGGAGGACATAAGTGATGTCAGCTCAAGCGCTGCGCGCGAGCGCCATATCCCTGCTGCTGGCGGTCGCGCTGCATGGTCCCGCACTTGCCCAGCAGACCCTGCCGCAATCGCAGGAGGCACAAATGCCGACGCTGGCGCCACGGCCGAACTTCGGCGGCAGCGTCGGTAACGGCAGTCCCGGCGTCTTCATGCAGGTTCCGGTCAGTCACCTGCATCCGGGCGCGCGGCCCGATCCGCCTCAGATCAAGAACCCCATGCAGGGCGATCCCAACGCGGAGCAACGCGGGATGACCTACTACATCAATTTCAACTGCGTCGGCTGCCACGCACCCAATGGCGGTGGCGGCATGGGACCCGCGTTGAGCAACAACACCTTCATCTACGGCTCGCAGCCCGAGAACATCTTTCTCTCGATCTACCAGGGCCGGCCAAACGGAATGCCGGCCTGGGGCGGCGTGCTGCCAGACAGCGTGATCTGGGATCTCGTCACCTATATCGGCAGGATCAGCAACGAGCCGAACCGTCAATGGGGCCGCACGTTCTCGGCGAACCCGTTGTCACCTGAAGTCGAACAGGTGCCGACCGAGCAGGTCTCGACCACCGATCCCTGGTCCGCCACCAAGGCTTTCAACTTCGGCAAGAAACCCTGATCGGAGGCCGAATGGGAGACAGATGTGCGGCGCGCTTGCTGATCTCGGTGCTGGGACTGGCGGTCATCGGCGCTGGCGAAGCAGCGGCGGCGGGCCCTGACAATTTCAGCGGCGACGCACGCCGCGGTGCCGATCTGGTCAAGACCTACCGTTGCGGCGGCTGCCATGACATCCCCGGCGTCGCGGGCGCCAATGGTAACGTCGGCCCGCCGCTGCATCGGATCGGCACGCGGACCTACATTGCCGGCTACATCCAGAACTCGCCGGACAATATGGCGGCCTGGATCGAAGATCCGCAGAAGGCGCTGCCGGGCAATGCGATGCCGAAAATGGGCATTCCGCAAAAGGACGCGCGCGACATCGCGGCGTTTCTCTATACGCTGAAATGACCGTCCTGCCCCAATGTAAGCCATTGAAATGATTGCGCCTGGCTACTGTGCATGGGGTTGTTTTCAGATGTGGGCTGACCTCTCCCGCCAGCGGAGGGGGCAGAGTCGCATCAGAGGCGCGGCCTTCTAGAGCGTCCAGCCGAGCTCGTGCAGCCAGGGCGGATCGGCGCCCGCACGCGTGCAGGTCAGGCCGGCGCATTGGGCGGCAAAAGAGAGCGCGCGGTGCAGCTCGTCCGCACCGATGTCCTTCATTCGCAGCCGGGTGAGATGCCCCTGCTTGTAGAGAGCAAAGAGCAAGGCAGCTTGAAAGCTGTCGCCCGCGCCGATGGTGTCGGCCACCTCGACCTTCGGCGCGGAGACTTCGATCTGCCCCACCTTTGCGTGCCACGCGACGGCGCCGGTCTCGCCGCGGGTGATCACGACAAGGCTTGCGCCCTGCCCGAGCAGCACGTTCGCCCGCAGCTCATACGACTCCTCACCGAAGAGATAGGCGAAGTCGGCGTCCGACATCTTGATGAGATCGGCGCGTGCCGCGAACTCGGACATACGCGCGCGATAGGCCGGCTCGTCCTTGACGAGGTTCGGTCGGCAGTTCGGATCGAAGGCGATCGTCGAGGACGCACGCGCATCCTCGATCAGCGCTGTCGTCTCCGCCGCGCCTTGGTCATTGACCAGGGTCGTGGAGCCGACATGGACGGCTTCGACCTTGCTGAACGCGATCGAGCCGCGCCGATAGGTCCAGTTCCGCGTCGCGGTTCCGGCATCGTAAAAGGCGTACTGCGAGTCGCCCGCGACGGTGCGGACGAAAGCGAGCGTGGTCTGGTCGTCGCTGCGGGTGACGAGACCGAGATCGACGTTGGAGGCGGCGGCGTGATCTGCGATCATCCGTCCGAACAGGTCGGTCGAGATGCCGCCGACGAAGCCCGTCGGCGCGCCGAGCCGCGCCAAGCCGATCGCGACGTTGAGGCAGGAGCCGCCGACTGCCGGCAGCGCCGCCTCACATCCGTCCGGGGTCCGCGTCGGCAGAAAATCGATCAACGCATCGCCGCAGGCAATCAGCATCCCATTCAAGGTCCGGCTCTCATTCTCGCTTGCGGTTGCTCCACCACCGTCGAGGCGAACCTATCAGCAAGTATCGTCGCCATCCACCAGCACGACGATGCCTCATTCGCACTGGCTCAGCTTCGCATCAATGCGCCACCTGCCGGTAGATCGCCGGCAGCGCCGCGGGCAATCGCTTTATGTTGCCGACGATGGCGTAACCGCTGCGGCCAAACAGCGTCGGAAAGTAGGATTGTGCCGCCGCGTCGATCGTCACACCGAACACCGCGATCCCGAGCCGGCGCGCCTCCTGCACCGACTTGCGGGTGTCTTCGAGTGCAAACCGGCCTTCGTAATGATCGACATCGTTCGGCTTGCCGTCGGTGAGGACGAGCAGCAGCCTCTTGCGTTGCGGCTGGTGCGCGAGCTCGGCCGCGGCGTGGCGCACCGCGGCCCCGATCCGTGTATAGTAGCCGGGCTTGAGTGCGCCGATGCGGCGCTCCACCGTTCCGCCCATCGGCTCGCCGAAGGCCTTGACCGTTACGACCCGCACCCAGGAGCGCCGGCGCGAGGTGAAGGTCAGGATGCTGTGGTGATCGCCGCAGGCCGAGAGCCCGTGGGCGAGCACCAGCAGCGCCTCCTTCTCGACGTCGAGCACGCGGTAGCCGTCGACCCAGGCGTCTGTCGACAACGAGACATCGACAAGGAGCGTGACAGCGAGATCGTGCCCTTGCGGGCGCATGGCAACATGGATGCGATCGAGACCGCTGCCGCCGCTGCCGGCACGGAGGTCGCACCGCGCACGTACCAGCGCATCGAGATCGAGGTCGTGTCCGTCGGCCTGCGCCCGCATCAGTTCGTGACGGGGCCGCAACATCTCGAAGCGGCGGCGCACCTGGCGGACGTGCCGGCGCATGGAATCGTCGGGGACCCAGCTCTCTCCGGTTTCGGAGGCCGCGCCGGCGAGCACGCGGCAATGATCCGGCAGATAGGAGCCGCTGCGGTAGTCCCATTCGGGATAGGTGAAGTCCGCACTCAGCGGTGAGGCATCAAGGGCCTCGGGGGGCAGGTCGAGATCGAATTTGAACCGGCTCGCCGGCTTGCCGGTACGTCGGCTGAGCGTGATCTCCTCGAGATCGTCGGCCGCTTTCTGCGCATCCTCATCCTCGCTGTCGTCAGCGGGACGATCGACATTGACCATCTCCGCCATTGCGAGGATCTTCTCGAAGCGGTTGAGCACGAACGGATCGCGGCGGTTGGCATTGTCCTCGCGCTCGCGAGTCGCGAAGCGCTTGCGATCGTCCTGGCCGGCGGGCTCCGCACCATCGGCACATTCATCCTCGCCCGCATGGGTAGGCGATAGTTCACGCGTCCAGCAATCGCCCCAGAGCGGGCACGGCAGGATCGAGCGATAGCCCGGCGGCGCCTTGTCCGGCAACGGCTCCATCCCCATCATGGCCGGCCACAACTTGCCCGCTGGCCCCTTGCTCGCACCGAGCAGGGCCAGGACGACCAGCTCGATGTCCTGCTCGGTGCGCGGCAGAGGTCGGCGAGGCCGGGCCTCGGCGGTGGCGGCGGCGAGCCGCGCGTAGTCGGCGGCGAGCCCTGGAAATTGCGTGAGCACGAAGACCGTCGTCGCGCTCGCCCGGCGCAAAACCAGAAGATCCCGCCGCAGCGGATCGGTTTCCATGATGGTCTCGATTGGAGCCACCGCGAACCAGGCCGCAAGCCAGCGATAGAGCGCTGCGTTCAAGGCCCGGTCCGGAAAGAGCGCGATGCGATCGGGCAGGAAGATGGTCGCGGCGTCGCGGCCCGGCTGCTCTAGTCGCTCGTCCCCGAGGCCGATGCGCTGTCGCCAGCCGAGACGATGGCCTGCCCTGCGTGCGCCGGCGCTCGCGATCTGCACGCCCGTCTCGCCGCCGAGCGCGCGGAACATCACCGCGAGCCGGCTCTTCATCCCCGCGAGCGCGACGGCGTGATCGTCGTGAACCGGATAGCTCCCGGTGCCGCCGACCATCCGGTGCCAGGCGCGGCCGACCGTCTCCTCCAGTTCGAGGAAGTCGAGCATGGGCCTCACCCGATCATGGCGCGCGCGACGTCGAGCAGCGCCGCCTTCACGTCGGCATCGTCGGTCAGGGGCTCGATCATGCCGGCGAGCACGGCGTCGGCGATCGGCGTACCGGCGGCAATCAGCGTCGCGCAATAGACGACCAGCCGGGTGGAGACGCCCTCCTCCAGATCGTGGCCCTTCAGCGCGCGCAGCCGGCCAGCCAACCCGACCAGCGGCCGCACGCGCTCTGGCGCCAGTCCGCTTTCGGACGACACGACGGCGATCTCCTGATCGGCCGGCAGGAAACCGAATTCGATGGCGACGAAGCGCTGCCGTGTGGACGGCTTCAGCGCCTTCAGCAGCGTCTGGTAACCGGGATTGTAGGATACGACAAGCATGAAGCTGTTGGGAGCCACCAGCTCCTCGCCGGTGCGCTCGAGCGGCAGGATGCGGCGATCGTCGGTCAAGGGATGCAGCACGACGGTCACGTCCTTGCGCGCTTCCACGACCTCATCGAGATAACAGATGCCGCCCCCACGCACTGCGCGCGTCAGCGGACCATCCGTCCATACCGTGTCACCGCCCCGCAGCAGATAGCGGCCGGTGAGATCGGCCGCGGTGAGATCGTCGTGGCAGGCGACGGTGTGCAGCGGCAATCCGAGCCGCGCCGCCATATGGGCGACGAAGCGCGTCTTGCCGCAGCCGGTCGGGCCCTTCAAGAGGACCGGCAGCTGATTTCGCCAGGCGTGCTCGAACAACGCGCATTCGTTGCCGGTTGCGACATAGGCCGGCAGCTCGGGTTCGGACGCCGCCACGGCGAGGAGTGCTGCGTTCATGATCTTTCTCCGGAGTTCACTTTGAGAAGGCGGTCGCGACAAACCGCGACCGCCATTTTTGCTTACTCAGCCGGCTGCAACGCGCCGGTAATGACCGGCTGCTTGACGCGACCCGGGACCAGCACGGCCCAGACGAACATCAGAGCCGAGATCGCCACGAACACGCCTGAGCCGA
The DNA here is from genome assembly GCF_000426845.1 of Bradyrhizobium sp. in8p8. Taxonomy (GTDB): domain Bacteria; phylum Pseudomonadota; class Alphaproteobacteria; order Rhizobiales; family Xanthobacteraceae; genus Bradyrhizobium; species Bradyrhizobium japonicum_C. The sequence goes on from NZ_AUGD01000006.1 coordinate 85,112, forward strand.
GCCGGACCCAGTAGAACATCGCGAGCTGATCCTGCACGTCCATGTAGCCCTGCCCGAGCACGCGCTGGAGATGGACCTGGACCACGCCGGCGAAGGTCAATGCGAAGGTCATCACCATCATGGCCGTGCACATGATCCAGAAGCTCGCCATGGAGAGCCATTGATTGTAGGGCGCGCGTCCTTTGATCTGCGGGATCGCGTAAGCCATCACCGCCAGGTTCAGCATTACATAGGCGCCGAAGAAGGCGAGATGACCGTGCGCGGCGGTGACCTGAGTGCCGTGGGTGTAATAGTTCACGGAAGACAGCGTATGCAGGAAACCCCAGACGCCGGCGCCCAGGAACGCCATCACCGAGCAGCCGACCGACCACAACAGAGCTGCGCGGTTCGGATGCTTGCGGCCGGCCTTCCAGGTCATCTGCACCGTGAAGATCACCATGGTGAAGAACGGCGCTACCTCGAGCGTGGAGAACAGCGATCCGATCCACTGCCAGTAGCCGGGCGCGCCGATCCAGTAGAAGTGGTGACCGGTACCGAGAATGCCCGAGAACAGCGCAAGGCCGATGATGACGTAGAGCCACTTCTCGACCACTTCGCGGTCTATGCCGTTGAGCTTGATCATGAGGTACGCCAGCACGGAGGCCATGATCAGCTCCCAGACGCCTTCGACCCAGAGATGGACAACGTACCACCAGTACATCTTGTCGACCGCCAGATTGATCGGATTGTAGAAGGCGAAGAGGAAGAAGATCGCAACGCCCCACAGGCCGAACAAGAGGATGTTCGTGACTGTGGTCTTCCGACCCTTGAGTGCCGTCATCGTCACGTTGAAAAGGAACATCAGGCAGACGACCACGATGCCGACCTTGATGATGAATGGCTGTTCGAGGAACTCGCGGCCCTCATGATAGTGGAAGAGATAGCCGACCACGGCGACGCCGGCTGCGCCGAAGAACATCCAGAACTGAACCTTCGCCAGCAGCGGACTGTACAGCTCGGTCTCGGTCTCCTCGGGAAGCAGGAAGTAGGTGGCGCCCATGAAGCCGATCAACGACCAGACGATCAGCGCATTGGTATGGATCATCCTGACGACGTTGAAAGGCAGGAGGGTCGATAGCGTGTTGGGCAGGACGTAGATCGTTCCGGCGACGAGGCCGAACAGGACCTGCGCGAGGAACAGGGTCAGCGCGCCGTAGAAGTACAGCATCGCGACTTTCTGGGTCTGGTATTTCATCTCAGGCTCTCTGTCTTGAGGGATTCGGGAGGCGATGCTCTCAACCGGCCTTGTTCGGCGGCCACTCCTGGCGCTTGATCGTAGAGGTCCATTGCAGGAAGTCGGCGAGATCGTTGAGTTCCTGGTCGGTGAGGTTGAACTGCGGCATCTGCCGCCGGCCGGGCGCACCCGAAGGCTGCGACTGCATCCAGGCCTTCAGCGTCTCGCGCGCGGCGGCCGGATCCTCGTTGCCGCCCCAGCGGTCCCAGACGTTACCGACTTCAGGCGCAAAGTAGGCACCTTCGCCGAGCAGGGTGTGGCAGTTGATGCAGGAGTTCTTCTCCCAGACGTGCTTGCCGCGGGCGACCGACGATGTCAGCGTGGCGGCGTCGGTGGAGGTCGTGGTCATGTAGTAGTGGCTGTGCGCCGTCAGCCCTATGAAAATGGCGAAGAAGAAGGCCGATCCGCCGTAGAAGACGTTTCGAGCGGCCGACTTGGTCAGGCGTTCAGCCATTGCCAATCCTTTCCGTTGATTCAAGCGAGATGCGATGCTGCGATTTATTGCCGACGGGGGCCGTTCGTTCTTTGTCAGGGCGCAATGAGCGCGTCAGATCAGGGCAACGACGGCGGATGCGAGCCAGGCAAACAGCACCACGATGACGACCCAGGCGCTGACGAGGCCTCGCCAAAGCGCCGGCGCGGCGCGAAGATCGAGAAAATCGAGCACGACGCGGCGGCCCTTGAGGGCCGCGAGCGTCAGCAACAGGGCATTGCCGAGCAATGGACGTGCGGCAAGTGACGAGAGCAGAATGGTCGCGAGGGCAAAGCCAATAAGCGCGATCCATGCGATGTCGAGACGATCCGGAATCACTGATGCACCAGATAGATGATCGGGAACATCACGATCCAGAGCAGATCGACCATGTGCCAAAAAGCGGTTCCGGTCTCAACGCCCGCAGCACCGGCGCTCCGGGAAACTACGGCGAGAATCACGATGCCGAGGCCGACATGCAGGAGATGGAATCCGGTGAGGAGGAAGTACAGCGTGAAAAACGGGCTCGTCTCCAAGCCGTTACCCAACGCGATCTCGCCGGAATATTCGAACAGCTTGATGGCTATGAAGAGCGCGCCGAGCGCCATGGCGACGAACATCCAGCCCCGCGCGGCTGGCCGGCGCCGCGCACGCGCGGCGGCCGTACCGCGGGCAGCGGCCCAGCCACTTGTCACCAGAACGACAGTGTTGATTCCGGCAAGATGCGTATCGAGAGTGGCCTGTCCGGCCGCGAAGACAGCCGGATGAAGCGCGCGAGCCACGACGAAAGCGCCAAGAAACAGGCCGAAAGCGGCGAGCTCGCTGAAGATCAGCACCCAGATCATGGGATCGCCAGGAAGATCTCCGAGGATTCCCCAGCCGGTTTCTTGCTGTTCGCAATCCGTCGCCGACATCTGCATTCCGCATCAAGGACGCCGAACGGATATCTCACCGGCGCGGTTCCAACTTTGTCGCCGCACAAATAGTGCAACCGGCCGGAGAAGCATTTGCGCCAGCGCAACGTCTCGTTTGCCGCACTTCCATAGGGTGGCGCATCCGGCGGTTCCGCAGAACAGGGAACGATAAGATGAGCGATGCACAAATCGGGCTGATGACCGCGACACCGATCATCATCGCGTTTGCCATCGCACTCCGGCGAATGGGCGTGCTTTCGACGGTGGCGACCGTTTCCGCAGTGAGCCTCTCCGTCGCGATCGCGGCGGTGCTGTTCACGACGCAGTAGCAGGTGCCGTTAGGTCAGCAGGGCCAAAGCGCGCCCACCGCTTCTCGCGAGACTACGTAGCGTCAGCGCCGCTGGTTATACACGTCGATACAGACCGCCCCCAGCAGCACCAGCCCCTTGATCACCTGCTGATAGTCGATGCCGATGCCGAGGATGGACATGCCGTTGTTCATCACGCCCATGATCATGGCGCCGACCACGGCACCGCCGACCCGTCCCACGCCGCCATAGGCCGAGGCGCCGCCGATGAAACAGGCGGCGATCACGTCGAGCTCGAAGCCGAGCCCCGCTTTGGGCGTCGCGGTATTGAGCCGCGCGGCGAAGACGAGCCCGGCGAGCGCGGCGAGCACGCCCATGTTGACGAAGGTCAGGAAGGTCAGCCGCTCGGTCTTGATGCCCGACAGGCTTGCCGCCTTGGCGTTGCCGCCGACCGCATAGATCTGCCGCCCAATGACCGTGCGGCGGGTGACGAAGCCGTAGAGCGCGATCAGTGCGGTCATGATCACCAGCACGTTGGGCAGGCCGCGGTGGGAGGCGATCAGATAGGTGAAATAGAGCACGGCACAGGCCAGCAGGATGCTTTTGCCGAGAAAGAATGCGTAGGGCTCGACCTCGATACCGTGCGACTGTTCGCGCGATCTGCCCTTCGCGCCGGCGTAGACGAGGCCGAGCGCGAGCACGGTGCCGATCAGCATGGAGGTCGGATGCAGCGTGCCGGCTTCGGGCAGCAGCTCCGGAATGAAGCCGGACGATAGTTTCTGAAAGGTCGGCGGAAACGGCCCCAGCGACTGCCCCTGCAGCACGGCAAGTGCAAGACCCTTGAACACCAGCATGCCCGCAAGCGTCACGATGAAGGACGGGATCTTGAAGTAGGCCACCCAATAGCCCTGCGCGGCGCCGATGGCGGCGCCAACTAGAAGGCAGGCGATGAAGGCGAGCGTGTAGTCGACCTTGTAGGTCACCATCAGCACCGCGGCCACCGCGCCGATGAAGCCCGCGACCGAGCCGACCGAGAGGTCGATATGGCCGGTGACGATGACCAGCAGCATACCGAGCGCCATGATGACGATGTAACTGTTCTGGAGCACCAGGTTGGTCAGATTGAGCGGCTGCAGCAGCGTGCCGCCGGTCACGACCTGGAAGAACAGCATGATCGCGATCAGCGACATCAGCATGCCGTAATTGCGCAGATTGTTCTTGATGAAGCTGCCGTGCCGGCGCTCCTCGGGCAGCGACACCGTCTTGTCGGTCATGGCTGCGATCCTCCCATCTCCGCGGCCGCGGGCGCGGCGTTCCCAGTACTTCGTTCGTTGCGCATGATGGCGCGCATGATCTTCTCCTGCGTCGCCTCGGCTCCCCTGAATTCTCCGACGAACGCGCCGTCGTTCATCACGCATATCCGGTCGCAGATGCCGAGCAGCTCGGGCATCTCCGAGGAGATCACGACGACGCCGCGGCCGGCTTCAGCCAGTTCATTGATGATACAATAGATCTCGTACTTGGCACCGACGTCGATGCCCCTCGTCGGCTCGTCCAGGATCAGGACCTTGGGATCGGTCATCAGCCATTTCGACAGCACCACCTTCTGCTGGTTCCCGCCGGAGAGCTGGCCGGTCTCCTGATAGACATCGGAGCAGCGGATCCGCATGCGGTTGCGGTAGTCGCTGGCGACCTTCAGCTCGGCAATGTCGTCGATCACCCGCCGCGGCGCGACCTGGTCGAGGCTCGCAAGCGTGATGTTCTTGCGCACGTCGTCGGCGAGGATCAAGCCGAGCTGCTTGCGGTCTTCGGTGACATAGGCGAGGCCGGCATCGATCGCGGCGGCGACGTTCGGCAACACCACCTCCCTGCCCTCAAGTCGCAGGCTTCCGCCGATACCGGTGCCCCAGGATCCGCCGAACAGGCTCATGGCGAACTCGGTGCGTCCTGCCCCCATCAAGCCGGCGAGGCCGACGACTTCGCCGCGCTTGACGTTGAAACTGACGTTCTTGATCACCTGCCGCTCGGGATGGATGGGGTGATAGACCGACCAGTTCGCGATCTCGAGCACGGCTTCGCCAATCTTCGCGCTGCGCTCCGGGAAGCGGTGCGCAAGATCGCGGTTGACCATGCTACGGATGATGCGGTCTTCCTGAATCGGTTCGACATGGCAATCGATGCTGTCGACGGTGCGGCCGTCACGCAGCACCGTGATGTGGTCGGCGACCTTGGCGACCTCATTGAGCTTGTGCGAGATCAGGATCGACCCGATGCCTTGCTCGCGGAAGGCCATCAGGCGCTCGAGCAGCGCGGCGCTGTCGGCTTCGTTGAGGCTGGCGGTCGGCTCGTCCAGGATGAGCAAGCGCACCCGCTTGGAGAGGGCCTTTGCGATCTCGACCAATTGCTGCTTGCCGACGCCAAGATCGGTGATCAGGGTATTCGGCGATTCCTTCAGGCCGACCTGCGCCAGCAGCTCCCGCGTGCGTCGATACACCTCGTCGCGATCGATCACGCCGAGCCTGGACGGCGGATGCGACAGGAAGATGTTCTCCGCGATCGACATCAGCGGGATCAGCGCCAACTCCTGGTGGATGATGATGATTCCGAGCGCCTCGGAATCGTTGATGTCGCGGAAGCGTCGCTCCTCGCCCTCGAAAACGATGGTGCCCTCGTAGCTGCCGTGCGGATAAACCCCGCTCAGCACCTTCATGAGCGTCGACTTGCCGGCGCCGTTCTCGCCGACGAGGGCGTGAATCTGCCCGGCGCGGACCGAGAAGTTGACGTCGCGCAGCGCCTGCACGCCGGCAAAGCTCTTGCTGACGTTGCGCATCTCCAGCATGGCGGTCATTGGATCATGTTCCTGGAAACCTTCGTCATTCGCTCCGGCGTCATTCCGGGGCAATGCGGAGCATCGAACCCGGAATCTCGAGGTTCTCAGGTGCGCAAGAGCGCACCATGGTTCACGCCTCGCGTGCCCTGAACGACGGCACCAGAGGTCTACTGGAATTGCGACTTCTTGTAGTAGCCGCTGTCGACCAGCACTTGCTCCCAATTGTCCTTGTAGACCACGACCGGCTTGAGCAGATACGACGGCACGGTCTTGACGCCGTTCTCGTAGGTCTTGGTGTCGTTGACGGTGACCTCCTTGCCGCCGAGTGCAGCGTCGACCATGTCGGCGGTCACCTTGGCGAGGTCGCGGGTATCCTTGAAGATGGTGGAATACTGATCGCCCCGCAGCATCGCCTTGATCGAGGGCACCTCGGCGTCCTGGCCCGAGATGATCGGCATCGGCTGGTCGGCGCTGCCATAGCCGACACCCTTCAGCGACGAGATGATGCCGATCGAGATGCCGTCATAGGGCGACAGCACGGCATTGATCTTCTTGTTGCCGTAGTAGGCGCTGAGCAGATTGTCCATGCGGGCCTGCGCCGTGGCGCCGTCCCAGCGCAACGTCGCAACCTTGTCCATGCCCATCTGGCCGGAGACGACGACGAGCTTGCCGCTGTCGATATAGGGCTTCAGCACGCTCATCGCGCCGTTGTAGAAGAAGTACGCGTTGTTGTCGTCGGGAGAACCGCCGAACAGCTCGATGTTGAACGGACCCTTGCCTTCCTTGAGACCAAGGCCCTTCTCGATCGACTGCGCCTGGAGCACGCCGACCTGGAAATTGTCGAACGTCGCGTAATAGTCGACGCTCGGCGTGCCGCGGATCAGGCGGTCATAGGCGATCACCGTGATGCCTTTCGCCTTCGCCTGCTTGAGCACGTCGGACAACGTGGTGCCGTCGATCGCGGCGATGACCAGCGCCTTGGCACCCTTGGTCACCATGTTCTCGACTTGCGAGAGCTGGTTCGGAATGTCGTCCTCGGCATATTGCAGGTCAGTATTGTAGCCGCGCTCCTTCAGCACCTTGACCATGTTGTTGCCGTCGTCGATCCAGCGCGCCGAAGATTTTGTCGGCATGGCGATCCCGACGGTCGCCTTCTGGGCGGAGGCGGAGACGCCCGCGACCATTGTCGCAGCGCCGGCCAGCGCCAACGCGAGGAACGTGGTCTTCATTGTCAGCATGTTTCACTCCCTTGGGTATCAGACTGCTTCTTTGTTTCGTCGAGAACGTGGTCGCGCGCTGCCTCTGGTCTCCTATGCGAGCTTGACGTCGGGCTCGGCGCGGCCACGCGCGGATGCCTCCAACAGAAACGTGCAGCCGGCTTGCGGATCGGCGGCGCGGGCGGCCGCGTCCATATCCTGCCAGGCCGACGTGACGAGGAGGCGCGACAGATCGGCGCCGACGAAGGCGGGACAGCTCGCCTGCCTTGCCGGCACGCTCAACGAGCGCAGACGCTCGCCTTGCGGAGAATAGACATCGATCCGGCTCGCGCCCCAGCAGGCGTTCCATATCTGCCCGTCGGCATCGCACACCGAGCCGTCGAGCCCGCCGACGCCGCTGTGGCGCAACAGCACTTCCGGCTCGCCGCGCGGAAGGCCGGTCGCGGGATTGAGCGGCACGGCATAGAGCACCGCGCGCGGGGTGTCGGTGAAATAGCCGGTGGCGCCGTCCGGCGAGAAGCAGATGGAGTTGGGAATGCTGATGCCGTCGAACAGCGTCGAGATCTTGCCGCGATGGAGCGCGTAGATCGCGCCCGCCTTCGGCTCGGCATTCTTGCCCATGGTGCCGATCCAAAACGTGCCGGATTGGTGCACGCGGCAATCGTTCGAGCGCGTCGCCGGATTGTCCGCTTCGAGCGGGAGAAACAGCGTCATCGCACCATCGACGGGCTTGCGAATGTAAAGACCATCCTCGGCGACGATCAATTGCCGCTCGGCATCGATGCGTCCGAGCGCGCTCGCCATCCGGCCGAGTTCGTGAACGCGGATACTGCCGCCGAGCCGCGCCTCGAACAGCAGCCCTTCACGAATATCGAACCACCAGGCGGTGTCGGTGGAGGCGTCGTAGGTCGGGCCTTCGCCGAGGTGGCAGGGATGGTCCGAGAGGACAGTCGTGGGCACCTGCTCAGTCATGGCGACCTCGCTGAAAAACGATAGACCGTGTGATGGCGATAGACTTCGCCGGGATCGAGCCGCGGGCTCGGGAAGTCCGGCCGGTTCGGCGCGTCCGGCCAGATGTGAGGCTCCAGGCAGATGGCGTCCGATTGACGGATGAGCTTGCCGCCCTTCCCTGAAATCGTACCGTCGAGATAATTGCCGGAATAGACCTGAAGCCCGGGCTGATTGGTGAGCAGCTCCATGATCCGTCCCGAGCGCGGCGCCTCGAGCCGGGCCGCAAGCGCGAGCTCGCCGTTGCGCTTCAAGCAGTAGGTGTGGTCGTAGCCCCTGCCGCTTCGCAGCTGCTGATCGCTCTCGCGGATACGCTCGCCAACCGGCCGCGGCTCGCGGAAGTCGAAAGGCGTGCCGGCTACCGGGCGTGGCGGCTCCGGCAACGGAATGGCGGTGGGATCGATGGCGAGGAAATGCCCGGCAGCAACCGTCAAACTATGATCGAGGACGGATGTACCTGACGTCGCGCCCTCAAGGTTGAAGAAGCTGTGGTTGGTCAGGTTGACGATGGTGGGCCGGTCGGTTCGCGCCTCCATGATCAGCGACAGCTCGGCCGGGCCCGTGACCCGATAGGTCAGGCGCACATCGAGCTGGCCGGGATAGTTCTCCTCGCCATGGGGGCTGACATGGGAGAGCGTTATCGCGGGTCGTGGGCCCTCGTCGATGTCCGCGATCTCCCAGAGCTTGCGGTCGAAGCCATCGAGGCCGCCGTGCAGCGCATTGGGGCCGTTGTTGACCGCAAGCTGAATCGTCTCGCCGTCCAAGCAAAACTCCCCCTTGGCAATGCGGTTGGCGTAACGACCGACGGTGGCACCGAGGAACTTGCGTTCGGCGAGATAGCCGGCAAACGCGTCATGGCCGAGTACGACGTCGTCGTATCCGCCTTTGGCGTCCGGCGCGATCAGCGCCTGTAGCACGGCGCCATAGGTAATGATCCGCGCCTCGAAGCCGCCTGCCCCGCGCAACACGATGCGCCGGACCTTGCGGCCATCCGGCAGCGTCCCGAATACGTCGTTCGTGACTCTCGACGCGGCCATGCTCAATCCACAAACGGTTCGACGATCGTGCGCCTGCCCAGCATGAATGCGTCGGCGACGAGACGCAGCGGGATCAGATCGACGTCACTGGCGCCGGACGCCGCGAGTTCGACGAAGCGCCGGTAAAGTCCGCGATATTCCTCGTCCGGCGCTTCGGCGAGCACCTCGCCGTCAACGGCCATGCGCGCGCCACCGCTGGACAGAGTCATCCGGCCCTGATCGGTTTCGACGACAATATCCCAGCTCTGCGGCCCGGTCTGGCGGAAATCGAACTCGGCGGTCACAGGCAGACCACTGATATCCGCCAGGGTCAGGTTCGCCGCGATCGGCGCCTGGCAATTGGCTGGAAAGGCCAGCTCGGCTGCGGTGACGAACACAGGCTTCGGCAGAATCCTGGTCAGGACCGACAGGGCGTTGATGCCGGGATCGAATACGCCGAGGCCGCCGGGTTCCCAGATCCAGCGCTGCCCGGGATGCCAGACCCGCACGTCTTCCTTCCAGCTGATGTGCACGGATTTGATCCGGCGCGCCTTCAGCCATTGCCGCGCCGGCTCGACAGCCGGGGCATGGCGCGAATGCCAAGTCGCAAACAGCGTGCACTTCGCCTCCGCCGCCATCGCGATCAGCGGATCGAGTTCGACAAGGGTCGCCCCGGGGGGTTTCTCCAACATGAGATGCTTGCCGGCGGCGAGTGCGGCTGCGGCCTGGGTCCGCCGCACCTGCGGCGGCGTGCAGAGCGAGATCGCATCGATCGGCGGCCCCTGCTCCAGCAATTCCTCGATCGTTGCGAAATGCGGCAATTCCGGCAGCGAAGCGTTGCGGCTGGCGACCGCGGTCAGCGTCGCGCCGGAAACCGCGGCGATGGCGTCGACATGCTGATCGCGCGCGATCTTGCCGAACCCGACAATGGCGATGCGAAGCTCGGTCACGATCGTCCTCCAGGTTCCCCCGATGGCAGCACCTCGGCCGGCACCGTCTCGGTCGCGGCACCGTCGTGGCGATGCATGCCGTTGTGAATGACGAAAACCATCGCTTCGGAGGCCGCGTCCGCGTCGCCCGCGGCAATGGCGTCGACGATCTTCTGATGCCAGAGCAGCACGGTGTCGCGATCCTTCGGCTCGACCGGGGCACTGAGCAGAAACGAGGCGCGAAGCGCGGCTTCAATGACATGCCCGATCGAGCGCATGAAGAGATTGCCGGAGGCGCGGGCCACGGCCACATGAAGTGCGAGATCGGCATCGGCAAAGCCCGCTGAATCGGAGGCTTCACGCCGCATGCGCTCCATGCTGCGCCGGAGCTCGGTCATATCGTCCTCCGACCGCCGCGCCGCCGCGAGCATGGCCGCGCGCGGCTCGACGGCGAGGCGGATCTCCGCGAGGTCGTTGAGGAAGCGCTTGTCGATGCCGGCGTCGAGGTGCCAGGCCAGCACGTCGGCATCGAACATGTTCCAGGCGCCGCGCTCGCGCACGACGGTGCCAACCCGCGCCTTGGTGGTGAGCAGCCCCTTGGCGACCAGCGTCTTCACGCTCTCCCGCAGGACCGGCCGCGACACACCGAACATCGCGATCATCTCGGCATCGCCGGGCAGGCGGGTCCCCTCCGCGTAGCGGCCGGCGATGATGTCGACGCCGATCGAGCGAGCCACCTCGGCATGGTTGGAGTGAGCCCGTCGCGTCGGGATGACGACGATGCGCGAGGTCATGAAGCGCCTTCTCCCCGAATCTTGGCCAGCGCCCATTTTGGTAACAAAGCACCGACGGTCGCCCATTCCGGGCGCTCGGATCGCACTATTCCATAGGAATTGCGGCCTTACTAGTCATATTATTTGACTATACCGTTGGCATGCCGGCTGGGCCGCAGGCTGACGACACCCTCTGCGTGAATTGTACACCAAAACAACTTTAGCGTGAAAACCAAGCCGCGCTCTCTCGTCGGACCTCGGACGGCCAGCACAAAGAGCTATATGAGCTTTCGCTGCGCCAGGTTCTTCATCAGCGCGCCGATGCCGAACGTCCAGGGCTCACACTCGTCGCTCGTGCGCATGCGGTTGACGAGCTTGCCAAGTTGGGGCGCCGAGATCGTGACGATGTCGTCGCGCTTATGGGTGAACCCCTGCCCCGGCGCATCGCGATCCTTCACCGGCGCGAACATCGTGCCGAGGAACAACACGAAGCCATCAGGATATTGGTGCACCTTTCCGATCGTCTGCTCCACGAGATCGGTCGGATCGCGGCTGATCTTGCTGATCGACGAGTGGCCGTCGAGGACGAAGCCGTCGGTGCCCTTCACATTCAGGCTGATGTCCAGCTTGCGCGCATCGTCGAGTGAAAAGCTGTCGTCGAACAGGCGCAGCAACGGGCCGATCGAGCAGGACGCGTTGTTGTCCTTGGCCTTCGACAGCAGCAGCGCCGAACGGCCCTCGAAGTCGCGCAGGTTCACGTCATTGCCCAGCGCGCCGCCGACGATCTTGCCCCGGCTCGAGACGAACAGAACGAGCTCGGGTTCAGGATTGTTCCAAGTCGATTTCGGATGCAGGCCGGCATCCATTCCGGTGCCGACCGACGACATGGTCGGCGCCTTCGTGAAGACCTCGGCATCGGGGCCGATGCCGACTTCGAGATATTGGCTCCAGGCGTTCTGATCGATCAGTACCTGCTTCAGGTGCATCGCCTGGTCCGACCCCGGCTTGAGCTTGGAGAGATCGTCGCCGATCAGCCGGGTGACTTCTTTGCGGATCGCCTCGGCCGACGCCGGGTTGCCCTTGGCGCGCTCCTCGATGACGCGCTCCAGCATCGAGATGGCGAAAGTGACGCCGGCGGCTTTCAGCGTCTGGAGGTCGACTGGCGCGAGCAGCCACGGCTTGCTGGAGTCGCGGCCGTCGGGAGGGGTATTGGCAACGATGGCTTCAAGATCGCCGATACGTTCGCCCTTGACTGCCGCCAGCGCCTTGGCCGGATTGTCTTCCTCGCAGAGCGCGCTGACCGTCGGAAACTTCGCCGTGACGTCGAACACGCCATCTCCGCGCACGGCGACGACGGCGGGACCGTTGACCTGCGGCAGCCAGACGCGGCCAACCAGCGTCCCCTTCGTTCCGTCCTCGGGGAGTAGGTCTTTCACCATCAAAGTCGTCATGGCCGCGTCCTCGCTGTTCTCAGATCGGCCATTTTTCGGCGGTCGATCCCGTTGGCGAAGACAAATAAACGTCTGGCAGGGGAAGTCCAGACCAGCCGCGAAGAACCGCTATGCCCCTGCCCGCGCCTTGCGGGCCGCGGTCTGCTGCAGCGCCCAACGTGCATTCTTGCGCACATCAGGATCCGGATCATCGGCAATGACGGCCAGGAACGCTTCCCCATCGGGATGGGCTATCTCGCCGAGTGCGGCGGCCGCCTCCTTGCGCAGGTTCGCCTGTTCGTGGTTGACGGAATTGCCGATCGGGCGCACCGCACGCTCGACCTTCATCTTGCCGAGACTGCGGATCGCCTTCAATCGTACCTGCCAGAACTCGTCGCCGAGCGAGCCGATGAGTTGATCCGCGGCCAGCGAGCCGTTGGCGTTGAGGCCCAGCGTCTCCGCGGCCATTTCGCGCACCATCCAGTCCGAGTCCTTCAGCGCGCGCGTGATCGTCTCCGCCGCGGGCTTCATGTGCGAGAACGCCAACGCGCTGACCGCCGCGCGGCGGACATGGGCATCGGGATCGTTGATCAGCGCGGTCAGCGCCGGGATCGATTCTTCGAGCTTGAGGAACCCGATCACGCCGATCGCCTGCACGCGCACGGCGGCATCGGAATCCTGGAGTGCTTCCAGCGCCGGCTTCAATGTGTCCTTGCAGCGCAATTCCTTCAAAGCACGCAGCGCGCCCATGCGAACGAAGGCGTGGGCGTGCTTGACCAGGGGCAGGATGATCTCGGCGCAGGCAGGATCCTTGAACTCGGCCATGCTGTCAGCCGCAGCCGCTGCGACGATCCTCTCAGGATCGACCAGCAACTTCACCAGCGCCGCCGCAGCCTCCGGTCCATCGAACTCGCCGAGCGCCATCGCGACCTGCTGGCGCACGCCGGCATCGGGGTCAGACACCATGTTGGCGAGATGCGCGACGGCCGCAGGATCGCCGGAATGGCCGAGCGCGATGATGGCGACGCGGCGCTCGGCGGGATCGGCGGCCTGCAGCCGCTCGTCGGCGTCTTCGAGATCGTCATAGGATTCGAACGGGCTCGACATCATCACCTCAACAGATAGGGAATGTTGACGGTAACGGCGCCGGTCGGGCAGTCTGCTTCGCAGGGCATGCAGTACCAGCATTCGTCATAGGCCATGTAGGCCTTCTTGGTCATGTCGCTGATGCGCAGCACGTCGAGCGGACAGACATCGACGCACACGGTGCAGCCCTTGTCGGCGATGCATTTCGCGTCGTCGACGACCACCGGGACAGATGTCTGATAGGACGCGAGAGGCATTTCGATGTCTCCTGTTTCTGTGTTCTGGCGGATCAGGCGGAGGCGCGGATGCGCTGCTTGTCGTAGAGGTCTTTCTCGTCGTCCGCGATAGGGACGACATAAGGCTCGACGGCACGTTTCTCGCTGGTCATCTTGCCGTCACGCTTGCTCAGCAGCGTGTGGCAGAACCAGTTCTCGTTGTCCTTCTCCGGAAAATCCGTGCGCCAGTGATAGAGGCCCCAGCGGCTCTCCTCGCGGTAAAGCGAGGCGTGCGCGGCCATGTCGGCGCAGTCCATGATCGACTGAACTTCGAGGGCGCGGAGCAGTTCGTGCGCGTTGCGCGCGATCATGCGCTCCTGCATGTCCTCGCGTGCTTCGGCCAGACGCCGCATGCCGAGCTCGTATTTGCGCGTGACCTTCGGCGGCTGCAGATAGTCGTTGACGAGGCGCCGGGTCTTGTACTCGATCTGATTGGGCGGAATGCCGTCCTCGCGCCTGGTCGGCGCCATCACGCGGTCGCGCTCCATCGCGACATCGGTCGCGTCGAACTCCGCGAAATCGTGGCTATCGGCGAACTCCATGGCATCGACGCCGGCGACCGCCCCGTTGGTGAAGGCGCCCAGCATGTAGTTGTGCGGCACGCTGGCCATGTCGCCGGCGGCATATAAACCCGGCACGGTGGTGCGCGCATTATCGTCGACGAACACGCCCGAGGCGCTGTGGCCGGAGCAGAAGCCGATCTCGGAGATGTGCATCTCGATCGATTCGCTGCGGTAATCGACTCCGCGCCCCTGCTGGAACAGCCCGCGCGTCGGACGCTCCACCTTGTGCAGCGTGGATTCGATCTCGGAGATGGTGTCGGGGTGGAGGTGCTTGAGCTGGAGGAACACGGGGCCCTTGCCGGACAGGAGCTCGTTGTAGAACTCGAGCATCATCTGACCGGACCAATAGTCGCACTCGATGAAGCGCGATCCCTCGTTGTTCGCCGTGTAGGCGCCGAACGGGCCGGCGACATAGGCGCAGGCCGGACCGTTATAGTCCTTGATCAGCGGATTGATCTGAAAGCATTCGAGATTCGCGAGCGCGGCGCCGGCATGATAGGCCATGGCGTAGCCATCGCCGGAATTGGCCGCGTTCTCATAGGTGCCGAACATGTAGCCGGAGGTCGGCAGGCCCAGGCGGCCGGCGGCGCCCATGCAGAGGATCACGGCCTTGGCCTTGATGACGAGCATCTCGGCAGTGCGGGTATTGACACTGACCGCCCCTGCGATGCGGCCATCGGCAGACTTCAGGAGCCGCGTCGCCATGTAGCGGTTGGAGATCAGGATGCGGGCGCGGCGGAGCTGGCGATACAACGCCTTCTTCACGGTTTCGCCGTTCGGCATCGGCAGCACGTAGGTCCCGATGTGGTGCACCTTTTTGACGGCATAGTCGCCGTTCTCGTTCTTCAGGAAGCGAATGCCGAAGCTATCGAGCTCCTCGATGATCTTGTAGCAATTCTGCGCGTATTTGTAGACCGCCTTCTGATCGACGATACCGTCGTTGGCGATGGTGATTTCCTTGGTGTACTGCTCCGGCGTCGCATAGCCGGGAATGACGGCGTTGTTCAGCCCGTCCATCCCCATCGAGATCGCGCCGGAGCGCTTGACGTTGGCTTTTTCGAGCAGGACGACATTGGCCTTCGGGTTCTTCAGCTTCGCCTTCAGCGCCGCCATCGGGCCGGCCGTGCCGCCGCCGATGACCAGCACGTCGCAGGAAACCTCGGAAAGTCCGTCGACGATCTCATCTAGTGCCATCACTTGCTCCTGGTTCGCCGATAGCCGGCGCCTTTGCGTCAGATTTGTTCAGGGAGCTTCCCGGCGATAGCAATTAGTTGTCGCCGGAACGCGATTTGCGCCTCAGCGTTCGACGAAAGCCTTCTCGATCACGAAATGGCCGGGCTGGCTGTGGTTGCCCTCGACGAAGCCGCGTGCGGAGAACATCGCGTGGAGTTCCTCGAGCATTGCGGGGCTGCCGCAAAGCATGATGCGGTCGGCCTCAATATCGAGGCCGGACTGCCCGATGTCGTCAAAAACCTGATTCGAGGCGATCAGATCGGTGATCCGGCCGCGGTTCCGGAACGGCTCGCGGGTGACGGTCGGGTAATAGACCAGCTTGTCGCGGATCAGGGGGCCGAAGAATTCGTGGTTGCGCAAGCCGTCGACGACGTGCTCGCCATAGGCGAGCTCGGAGACCTGGCGGCAACCATGTGCAAGCACGATGGTCTCGTAGTTCTCGTAGACGTCGGGGTCCTTGATCAGGCTGGCGAAGGGCGCAAGCCCCGTGCCGGTCGAGAGCAGCAGCAGGCGTTTTCCCGGAATGAGATTGCCGGTGATCAACGTGCCGGTCGCCTTGCGGCCGACCAGGATGATGTCGCCTTCCCTGATCTTCTGCAGGCGCGAGGTCAGCGGGCCGTTCTGCACCTTGATCGAGAAGAACTCGAGCGCCTCCTCATGGTTGGCGCTGGCCATGCTGTAAGCCCGCATCAACGGCTTGCCCTCGATCTCGAGCCCGATCATGGCGAATTGACCGTTCTGGAACCGGAAGCCGGGATCTCGCGTCGCGGTGAAGCTGAATAAGGAGCCGGTCCAGTGTCTGACAGACAGAACCGTTTCCTTCTGAAATGCGCTCATGATCTCTCCTTGCCATCGATGGCGCAGAAGGTTTCGGAGAGATGAGAGTCCGGCAACGCGGAAGTGGAGTTCCCGGTCGATTAGTTTCACATTTCGTGAGCGCTCATCGGAGAGAAGGCACGCGATCACGCCCGCCGGCAATTAGTTGCTGTTCGTACATGCCGCGACCGCCTAGAGAGAAGTCAGAGGTCCGTCATGACAACGACATTGGTCGCGCCGACCGTAGCCGGCTATGAAGCCAGCACCGATCTCGCTTCGCTGCTCGTCCGCACCACGCAGGACGTTGCGCTGAGCATCGGCGCCGAAACACTCCGCATCTCCTGCAAATGCGCCCACTGCACCCGTGCACGCTTCGATGGCCGCTTCCCTGAAGCATTTCCCGGCATTGCCATCACCGAGATCGGCGACCTCGGCTACGGGCTGAACATCTCGTTCTCGGATGGGCACAACCGGGGCATTTACCCGAAGCCGTATTTGCTGAGCTTGGCCGGGACTGCCGCATAACCGGCATCGTTCTCACCGGGCACCGAACGGCGCGCTCAGAATGACGCAGGGGGTCGGCAGGCCATCTGGCACGGACATTGCTCCTCTTTAGAACGATTTGAACGTTCCGGAGGCAGACGATGTTGCAGGCGGCGAATGCGGTTCGCGGGACCGTTCCCGGAGCGGTGCGGCCCACCGGCAGTTCGTCGCTGCTGCTGACCGAGAACCAGCAATGGATCGGCGGCCCGCCGCCGCTCATGGACAAGCTCTCTCCGCGTGAGCGCGAGCTGGTGCTGAAGCAGGGCCGTCGCAAGGTGCTCAATCGCGGCCAGACTCTGTTCAGCCAGGGCGGCAAGCATGACGGCATCTGGCTGATCGAGAGCGGCCGCATCCGGGTGTTCTACACGTCCCCGCTTGG
This sequence comes from Bradyrhizobium sp. in8p8, assembly GCF_000426845.1. Taxonomy (GTDB): domain Bacteria; phylum Pseudomonadota; class Alphaproteobacteria; order Rhizobiales; family Xanthobacteraceae; genus Bradyrhizobium; species Bradyrhizobium japonicum_C. The sequence continues at coordinate 102,177 of NZ_AUGD01000006.1, forward strand.
GCGCGAGATCACGCTGGCTTACTGGCACGCCGGCAATTTCGTCGGCGGGCCCGAAGTGTTCGAAGGCACCATGCATCAATGGTCCGGCGTGGCATCCAGCAATTGCAGCGTTGTGCACCTACCGGGAAAGGAGCTGAGGTCCCTTGCCGCGGAGATCCCGAATCTCGCGATCGGCCTCATCGAAGGCCTCACTTTCAAGGGCAAGTGCTATTCTGCGCTGGCACAAATGCTGGGAACGCGCTCGATCACGCAGCGTCTTGCGCACCTCCTGCTGCATCTCGTCGAGCTCTACGGTGTCGAGGATGCCGACGGCACCGTGATCGCTGCAGCCTTTACTCATGCCGATATTGCCCACATGGTCGGCGCCACCCGGCAGTGGGTCACGATCAGCCTGAAGCGCATGCAGGAGAAGGGAATCGTGCTGACCAAGCGGTCGCAGATCGTGATCTGCCGGACCGACGTGCTGGAAGAGATGCGCGGTCACGCAGCTGACTAGACGAATTTGCAGCCAGGGCCGGTGCACAGGCAAGCGGCTTTATAGTGCAGGACTGCCCAAGGAGTATGCAATCAGAGTTTCCCGGCAACTAATCGACTGCAACGGCCACTCCGGATTTGCCCTGCCCGCGCCCTCACCCAATCATGGCAACCACAGCACATCCAACCGAATGAGGATGAGAATGGTCCGCCGTCTTCCCACGCTCTCGATCGCGATGTCGGTGACGTCGCTGGCGCTAATCGTCACACAGCCGGTGTCGGCGGAAACGATCACACTCGGCATCGGAACGCAGGACACCACGACAAACACGGTCACCGCCGGCGTCGTCATCCGCCAGTTGCGTCTCCTCGAGAAATATCTGCCGAAAGATGGCAGGTATGCCAACATCAAGTTCGAGCTGGAGTGGCAGAATTTCACCTCAGGCCCGCCCGTCACCAATGCGATGATGGCGAACAAGCTGCAGATCGGCATGATGGGCGACTATCCGCTGATCGTGAACGGCTTCACCTTCGAGAGCAACCCCGAGAGCAAGAGCCGGCTGGTCGGCATCGCCGCCTACAGCCTCTCCGGCTCCGGCAACGGTCTCGTCGTTCACAAGGACTCGCCCTACTACGATCTCGCCGATCTCAAAGGCAAGCTCGTCAGCGTCCCCTTCGGCTCCGCCGCGCATGGCATGGTCCTCAAAGCGATGCAGGACCGGGGCTATCCCGCTGACTTCTTCCAGCTGGTCAGCCAGAGTCCCGAGGTCGGATCCACAAATCTCCAGGAGAAGAAGATCGACGGGCATGCCGACTTCGTCCCCTTCGCCGAGCTGCTGCCGTTCCGCGGCTTCGCGCGAAAGATCTTCGACGGAGTCGAGACGAACTTGCCGACCTTCCACGGCATCGTCGTCCGCACCGATTTCGCCGAGAAGTATCCTGAGGTCGTCGTCGCCTACTTCAAGGCGCTGATCGCCGCCAATCAGTGGCTGCGCGACAATCCCAAGCTCGCCGCCGAGAAGATTCAGGAATGGACCGGCATCAATAAGGAAGTCGTCTACATCTTCCTCGGTCCCAGCGGCAACATGACCACCGATCCCACGGTCAAGCCAGCGTTGATCGATGCCGCGACGACCGACGTCAAGGTTCTGCAGAATCTCGGCCGCATGAAGGAGTTCGATCCGAAGAAGTGGGTCGACGACAGCTACATCCGCAAGGCCTATGCCGAGATGAAGCTCGACTACGACGCGCAGCTCGCGAGCACGAAGAACTATGAAATCTCGGGCGAAGACGCCTTCTGCAAGAAGCCCATCGCCGATCCGCGCAAGGCCGGCGAAGTCTGGGTCGATGACGCCGGCATCATGCCCTTCTCGTCCGCCACCTGCACACTCGGCGCCTATGCCGACTACAAGGCCAAGGGCAAGAAGATCAACGTGGCCTACGTGTTCGATACCACCCGCGGGATCAAGCTGTTCGCCGATCAGGCCTTCTTCGCCGTGGGCAGCGGCGAAGTCGCACCATTCCTGCTGAAGAAGGATGCCGAGGCCTACGCGGCGAAGATCAGCGGCAAGGTGCTCGGCTTCGACGATGCGGTGAAAGCGTCGGTCGGCGGAGGCAAGACGTGAGCAGCCCCGCCCTCGTCAGACATCCCGAGGACGGCATGCCGGCAACGTCCATTGCAGAGGCGGGCCCTGTGCCCGCCGTCTCGCCAGCCGCAGCACCGCCCTCCTTCGGCACGCTCGTCCTACGCTGGTACCGCCTGAACCAGGGCCGGTTGCGCGCGACCGCGATCGGCGTCATCTCGCTGCTCGCGTTCCTCCTGGTCTGGCACCTGCTCACGACCTATCGCGTCGTATTCTTCGTGCGCTTCACCAATGTGCCCTCGCCGCTCGCGGTTTATGCGAGCTTCACCAAGGCGATCCACGACCCCAAATTCCTGATGCATGTGCTGCTCAGCTGCCGCCGCATCTTCATCGGCTTCTCGCTCGCCGCCATCGTCGGGGTGCCGCTCGGCCTGATCATGGGACGCTTCAAGCTGGTGCACGAGCTGGTCTTCCCGGTGGCGGAGGTGCTGCGGCCGATCCCGGCGATCGCCTGGGTGCCGATGGCGATCATGCTGTGGCCGACCAACGAGCAGAGCATCGTCTACATCACGTTCCTCGGCTCGTTCTTTCCGATCCTGGTCAACACGCTCCACGGCATGTCGCTGGTCGATCCGGTGCTGGTGCGTGCCGCGCAGTGTCTCGGCGCGCGCGAGCGCTCGATCTTCCGCGAAGTGTACTTTCCGGCCTCGCTGCCGCACATCTTCACCGGCCTCACTGTCGGCATGGGCGTCGCATGGGTGTCGCTGATCGCGGCCGAGATGATCTCGGGCCAGTACGGCATCGGCTATTTCACCTGGGAAGCATATTCGCTGGTTCAATATGCCGATATCGCGCTCGGCATGATCGCAATCGGGGTGCTCGGCCTTGGATCGAGCCTGCTGATCCGCGGCGCGGGACAATTGGTGATGCCATGGAGATCGACATGAGCGAAGTCCTTGCGGCCAAGGCAAAGGGCCACATCGAGGTCAAGAACTTCTCCCTCGCCTACGAGACCATCGAGGGAGCGGTGCAGGCCGTCACCGACACCCAGATCCATGTGCGGCCCGGCGAGTTCGTGTCGATCGTCGGCCCGTCCGGTTGCGGAAAGTCGACGCTGCTCAATGCCGTCGCAGGCTTCCTCAAACCGACGACAGGGATCGTCACCGTCGATGGCGAACGCGTCAACGGCCCGAGCGCCGAACGCGGCATGGTGTTCCAGCAATATTCGCTGTTCCCCTGGAAAACCGTGCGCGAGAACGTTGAGTTCGGCCTCAAGATGCGCGGCATGCCCCGCTCGCAACGCGAGCGTGCCGCGCGCACGCTGCTCGGGCTTGCCGGGCTCGAGGCGTTCGAGAAACATTATCCGGAAAGGCTCTCCGGCGGCATGAAGCAGCGCGTCGGCATCGTACGCGCGCTCGCGACGGGGCCGAAAGTGCTGCTGCTCGACGAGCCGTTCGGCGCGCTCGACGCGCAAACGCGCGTCATCATGCAGCAGATCCTCACCAATATGTGGCAACGGCTGAAGATCTCGGTGCTGTTCGTCACCCACGACATCGACGAGGCGATTTTCCTGTCGGACCGCGTCTACTGCATGACCGCCCGGCCCGGCTCGATCAAGGCGGAAATCCCGATCCCGCTGGAGCGACCGCGGCAGCAATCCATGATGATGTCGTCGGAATTCCTGGCCCTGCGCCGCGGGCTGATGTCGCTGATCCGCGAGGAGAGCCTGAAGGCTATGGGCGGCGAGATCAACGACCTGGGCATGCAGGGACTCAACATCGAACTCCACGGCCATTCGCTGGCCGACGTGATCTAGGCGTTCAGCCGACGCTTGCTGACTGCCCTTCCGTGGGACTGCACCAGACTCACGCGGGGAGATACCCTCATCCGTCTCGCCGCTATGCGGCGAGCCACCCTCGCCTGCAAAGCGGACGGGGCAAGTGCTGCGATCGCAGCAAGATCACTTGAACCAGTGCACCAGTGCGATGCTGATGCCGAGCAGCAGCATCAGCGACAGCGTCACGGCGGCGGTCACCCTGCCCCCGACGTTCGCCAGCACGCGGACGTCCACACCCAAGCCCAAGGCGGCCATCGAGACCACCGTGAGAAAGCCGGTGATCTTGGTCACGGGGCCGACCACAGTCGCCGGCACCATCTCGAGCGACCGCAGCGTCGCGAGGGCGAGGAAGCCGAGGATGAACCACGGCACAAGGCGGAAGAAGCCGACATTGGTCTTCTTGGCATCGGTTTGCCAGCGCGAGGCAATCAGAGAAAAGCCCACCACGACTGGCCCCAGCATCAACACTCGCATCAGCTTCACCAGCGTGCCAATCTGCGTCGAGACCAGTCCGGCCGGCACCGTCGCCGCGAGCACCTGGGGCACGGCATAGACGGTGAGGCCTGCGAGGATGCCGTATTGCGTCGCAGACAACTGCAACAGCGGAATTAACAGCGGGAGGCCCAGCACCATCATCACGCCGAGGATGGCGGTGAAGGAGATCGAAGATGCGATCTCGTCGTTGTTGGCGCCGATGATCGGCGCGACGGCGGCGATCGCCGAATTGCCGCAGATCGAGTTGCCACAGGCGATCAGGATCGACAGACGTGTCGACAGCCCGAGCATACGGCTGAGGCCGAAAGAGACACCGAGGGTAATCACGACGACGGCCGCGATCGACGCCAGCAGCGCGATGCCTGAGGCCGCTATCGCCGCGAAGCTGATCGAGGCGCCCAGCAACATCACCGCGACTTCGAGCAGTTGTTTGGCGCTGAAGGCGATGCCGGCTTGCCAGCGCGGCGCGGGCTTCCAGAAGCTGCGCAACGCCATCCCGAGCAGGATCGCCATCACCAGCGCCTCGACATAGGGATGCTCGAACATGCCCAACTCGGCGTGCTCCAGCAGGGCCGAGACACCGGCGAGCAAAACGCAGAGAAGGATGCCGGGAATCAGCGCCGCAATGCGGCTCGCGGCGGATGCCGGCTTCGTATCGGCCGGGCTGGATGCTTGATTCTGCGACACAAATCTCTCCCAGAGGAGAAGGATTTATACGCAGCGCGCTTCCGTTGGGAAATAAGTTTTCGACATATCAGGGCCGAGCGAAGTTCTGTCCTCGAACCTGGAATAAACAGCTGGGGCGCGCCTCAGAAGATCAGGCTCTTGGCGAGCGAGGCAACCCGGCTGAAGCCGTCATAGACGCCCGGCTCGAAGAAGGCCGCACGCGCGAGCACGATGCCGGCGACCAGCGACCAGAACAGCGTCGTGCCAGTTCGCAGCAGGAGCTTCGAGGCACTCAACTTCGGCTGGCTGTCCGTTGCGGACACCAATTGCTCGCCGAAGGGCTCAAATCCAGTGCGTTCCATGGCTGCCGATCCACCAATTTCTGGCAGAAATGTCGTCGTTTCGGCTCCAAACAGCAATGGAAGCGATTGGCTTTTTTGCCCCGCGGCAGGAAAACTCCTTCCGTCGCGGAGACCTGAGACGACAATTTTCTTCTTCGGGCCTGCTCGGAGGCCGCCCGTGCCGGCTACAGGGCCAGATAACGCCGCCGGATGGCCTCGTTGGCCTTCAGTTCGTCGATCCCGGCTGCATAGACGATCTGGCCCTTGTCGATGATCGTCGCATGGCTCGCCAGCCCCAGGCAGAAATGCATGTTCTGCTCGGCAATCAGCACGGTCGAACCGAGTTGGCGAAGCTGCCGCAACAATTCGCCGATCCGCTGCACGATGATCGGCGCGAGGCCCTCACTTGGCTCGTCCAGCAGCAGCAGCGCGGGATTGCCCATCAGAGTACGTGCGATAGCCAGCATCTGCTGCTCGCCGCCGGAAAGGCGCCCGGCGATGCGATGGCGCAGCGGTTCGAGGAGCGGAAAGACCTCGTAGATCCGCTTGATCGGCCATTCGTCCTGACCTTCCGGCCCCTTCTTCCTGCCGATGACGAGATTGTCCTCGACCGTGTGCTCCGGAAACACCTGGCGATCCTCCGGCACGAAGCCGAGGCCGGCACGCGCGATACGATGCGGCTTCTGGCCGGAAATCACCGTCCCGCGCAGGCTGACCCTGCCCCGCCGCGGCGGCGCAAGTCCCATGATCGCCTTCATCGTCGTCGACTTGCCGGCGCCGTTGCGGCCGAGCAGCGCCATGGTCTCGCCCTGCCGCACCGAGAGACCGACGCCGAACAGGATCTGGCTGGTGCCGTAATAGACGTCGAGATCGGCGACTTCGATGACGGCGCTCATGCAGCAGCTCCCGCATGTTCGGTGCCGAGATAGGCATCGATCACGGCGCTGTTCTTGCGGATCTCATCGGGCGTACCGGTCGCGAGAATACGGCCATAGCAGAGCACGACGATCTTCGGGGCGATCTTGAATACGATGTCCATGTCGTGCTCGATGAAGACGACGGTGATCTTCTGGGTCTCCCAGAGCTCGCGCACCTTGTCGATCATGCGCCAGCGCTCTTCCGGCCCCATGCCGGCGGTGGGTTCGTCGAGCAACAGCACCTTTGGGTCGAGCACCAAAGCCAGCGCGATATCGAGCAGTTTCTGATCGCCATGGGACAGCGTTGCGGCGGTGCGATGTCGTTTGCCGGCGAGGCCCAAGAGTTCCATCACATGCTCTGCGCGGTCGCGCGTCTCCGGCAGCGGAAAGCGCTTGTGCAGCACCGCGGACGTGCGCTGGTCGGCGCTGACGGCAGCGAGCATCGTCTCCTGCACCGTCAGCGATTTGAAGATGCTCGCGACCTGAAAGGCGCGCCCGATGCCGTAGCGTACGATCTCCGGCGGCGAGCGGCCGGCAAGGTCGACGCCGTCCAGCAGGACCTGCCCGGAATCCGGCTTCAAGGCCCCGGTGATCAGGTTGAAGAACGTGCTCTTGCCGGCGCCATTGGGGCCGATCACGGCAGTGAGCGAGCCGTCCGGGAAGGCGAGCGAGACATCGTTGGTCGCCTTCACGCCGCCGAAGGACTTTGCGAGGTCGCGGATCTCGAGCATGGCTAACGCCCCTCGCCTGCATCACGCCGCTGCGCAAGCCAATCGGCGACGAAATCGAGCAGGCCCTTGCGCAGGCCCAGCGCGAAGAACAGGATGACCACGCCAAGCACGATGCCGTGATATTCGGTGAAGCGCGTCACGGTGTCATTGAGCAGCAGCAGCAGCACGGTGCCGACCATCGGCCCCAGGAAAGTCGAGACGCCGCCGAGCATGTTGATGAAGATGCCCTCCCCCGAGATCGTCCAATAGGCGAATTCCGGGTAAGCGCCCGAGACGAACAACGCCATCACCATTCCGCCCATCGAGGCAAACAGCGCTGCCAGCACGAACACGGTGAGCTTGGCGCGCCAGACGTCAATGCCGAGGAAGCTCGCGCGCGCTGCGTTGTCGCGGATCATGCGCAGCGTATAGCCGAACGGCGACTGCGCGATCTGGTGCATCGCGAGCAGGCCAAGGATGAGCAGCGCGCAGCTCGTGACATAGAGATGGACGTGATCGGACAGATCGATGCCGAGAAAGACCGGCCGCGGAATGCCGCCGCGCAGACCCTGGTCGCCGCCGGTGAACGAGGCCCAGGACAGGATCGTGGAATGAATCAGCATCTGGAACGCGAGCGTGACGAAGGCAAAATAGATCTCCTTCAGCCGCACGCAGATCGCGCCGATGATCGCCGCAACGACCGCCGTGATGGCCAATGTCGCGACGAAAGCCACCGGAATTGGAACGCCCAGCTTCTGCATGATCAGGCCGAAGCTATAGGCGCCGAGGCCGAAGAACATGCCATGACCAAAAGAGGTCAGGCCGGTGTAGCCGACCAGCAGATTGAGCGAGGTCGCGAACAGGCCATAGGCCGAGCAGCGGATGACGAAATCGAGCAGCGCCTTGCTGCCCGTGAACAGCGGCAAGCTCGCAAGCACCGCGAAGGCAATCAGCGCAATCAACACGTCGCGGTAGCGCTGAAGCGCCGCGCCGCTGCGCGCCGGCACCAGCGTCTGCGCGCGTCCGGCCTCGAGTTCGGTCATGCCGCCTCCTTGCCGAACAGGCCGGTGGGCTTGGAGACCAGCACGATCACCATGAACAAATACATCAGCCCTTCCACGAACAGGGGAAAGCCTTGCGAGCCAAACGACCTGATGAGGCCGAGCAGCAACGCGCCGATCAGCGCGCCCAGGATCGAGCCCATGCCTCCGATGACAGTGACGATGAAGGATTCGATCAGCACGGAGAATCCCATCCCCGGGGTGAGCGACCGCACCGGCGCAGCCAGCGCGCCGGCAAGCCCCGCCAGCATGCCGCCGAGCGCGAAGACGCCGCCATAGATCAAACCGGTGTTGATGCCGAGCGCGGAGACCATGCCTGGATTGTGCGCGGCGGCACGGATCACCTTGCCGATGCGGCTGCGCGACAGCCCAAGGCCGAGCACGATCGCCGCGACAAGCGCAACCCCGATCAGCAGCAAGTAATACGGCGGCACGACGCCGCCGGCGATGAACAGCGGCATCACCTGGAATGCCGCCGGCATGCCCATGGCCTTGAACTCGGGTCCCCAGATGATGCGCACGACATCGTCGAAGATCAGCACGAAGGCATAGCAGACGAGGAGCTGCATCAGTACGTCAGCGCCGTAGACGCGGCTCATGAAGACGCGCTCGAAGACCAGGCCAAGAATGGCGGTGCCAGCGGCGCCCGCGAGCATCGCCAGCGCGAAGCTCTCCGTGAGCTGATAGGTCGTCATGGCGAAATAGGCGCCGAACATATAGAAGGCGCCGTGGCTGAAATTGACCACCTTGAGCACCCCGAAGATCAGGGTCAGCCCGACAGCGACCAGGAAAAGGAGCATGCCGATGATGAGGCCGCTGGTGGTCTGCGTCACCAGGCAAGCAGAACTGGAGAGGCAGCCGGCAAGCGCGTCAAGATCCACGGGAGTACTTTCATTGCAGCGCGCCGGATACGACGCGGAAAACAAGCGAAGGCGGAGACGGTCGCCCGTCTCCGCCGTACATCAGATCAGGTATAGCCCTTGCTCTTCTTCCACTCGGCTTCGAGCTCGAAGATGGTCTTCCAGTCTCCGGCCTTCACCTCGGGCACATAGGGCTCCTGCGGGATCGTGGTGCCCCAGCCGATGGCGTAGCCGACCAGGGTGTGATCGTCGCCACGCATCGTGACGGTGCCGTCGGCGCCGAACGGACACTTGATGGTGAGGCCCTTCAACACCTCGGCGATCTTCTTGCCGTCGGCGGAGTTCGCCTTCTTGGCGGCTTCGGCCAGGAACATCACCGCGGTCGCGTTCTGCCACGACCAATTGGTCGGGTATTCGTTGTACTTGGCCTTGTAGGCATCGCCCCACGCCGCGTTCTCCGGCGTGGTCGGAAACGTCTTGATGTAGCGGTTGCCGGAGTGGATGCCCTTCGGCAGGTTCTTCACCACGGTGAGCGCGGTGTAGTCGGCCATGTTGACGGCGAACACCTCCATCTGGCTGAACATCGCGTAGATGTTCGCCTGGTCGATATAGGAAGTGAGATCGCCGCCCCACAGGCAGGAATACAGCGCCTGCGGCTTGGCCTGCAGGATCTTCGTCACCACTTCGGTGTAGTCGGCCTGGAACAGCTTCGGCCACGACTCGCTGATGATCTCGATGTCGGGCGCGAAGCGCTTGAGGTAGAGCGTGAACTCGCCGGTAGTGTCGCGGCCATAAGCGTAGTCGGGCGAGCAGGTCGCCCATTTCTTCAAGCCCTTCGCCTTGGCGATCGAAGCGGCGTAGCTGCCGCCGACGATGGAATCGTGGATACCTTGACGCACGCAGCGGAACGCATTCGGGATGCGCTGCTTCGGGTCGGCCGTCAGCGAGGAAGCTTCCGAGCAGGTGTGGATGCAGAGCACGCCGAGATCGCGCGCCACCTCATGCACGGCGAACGATCCGGACGACGCTTCGCCATCGAGCAGCAATTCGCAGCCATCGGTGTTGACGAGTTCGCGCGCGACCCGCGCGGCTTCCTGCGGTTGGCCCTTGGAGTCGCGGATCACCATCTCGATCTGCCGGCCAGCAAGACCGCCGGCCCCGTTGACCTTCTCGACCTCGAGCATCACCGCATTGCGCGAGGACGTGCCGAGCTGCGCCACGCGTCCCGACAAAATCGTCGGCATTCCGATCTTGATGGTCTTGGCTTGCGCTCGCGCCACCCAGGGCGCGGCAACACTCATCGCACCGGCGCCCATCAGCGCCAGTGTTGAACGGCGGCTGATGCCCGGCCTGCGGGTTTTCGTCATTTTCCCCTCCCTCTTTCGGGTCGGCGTTTCCTGATCCCTGTCGGAGATCGTCTCGTCTCCGTGTGTTCAAGGATTTCAGAGGTAGGGGGGTGACGTCAAGCCAAAGATGAATTACGAGTCAGAATTCATCGAGAGCAAATCAGGCCGCTGGACGGCTCGAAAACTGCGCATGATCAACCTGTCGAGCTTCATCGCCTTTCATGCCCGGCGCACGCCAGACCGGCCTGCGCTGAAATATCGCGGCGATCAGATTTCCTACGCGGTGTTCGATGCGCGCATTCGGAAAGTGGCGGGGTGGCTCGCAGCGGAAGGCGTCGGCGCAGGCGATGTCGTAGCCGTTCTGATGAAGAACAGCGCGGCGTTCCTCGAGCTCCTGTTCGCGACCAGTCATTTGGGCGCGGTTTTCTTGCCGATCAACTTCCGCCTCTCGCGCGACGAGGTTGGCTACATCGCAGGCAATGCCGGCGCGCGCCTGCTGATCGTCGACGAGGAGCTAACGGCGAGCGCCGGGGGCGCGCGCACTGTCGTGCTCGATGAAGCCGCCCAGCTCAGCGTCACGGGTCTTGCGAGCAGCGCTGCGCCCGCCCCGATGCATGTGCGCCAGTCATCCGACCTGATGCGGTTGATGTACACCTCGGGTACGACCGATCGACCAAAGGGCGTGATGCCCTCCTACGACAATTTCTACTGGAAGTCCGCCGACCAGACGATTGCGCTCGGGCTTAGCTCCGAGACGCGGCTTCTGGTCGTCGGTCCGCTCTATCATGTGGGCGCACTCGATCTGCCCGGCATCGCCGTGCTCTGGCATGGCGGATTCATCCGCATCGAGCGCAATTTCGAGCCCGAGGCGGCGCTTGCGGCGATCGCGGAGGACAAGCTCGACGCTGCCTGGTTCGCACCGGTCATGACCACGGCGATGCTCACCTGCCCGACCCGTCACGGCTACGACGTCTCCAGCCTGAGATGGGCAATCGGCGGCGGAGAAAAGACGCCGGAGGTGCGCATCCGCGCCTTCTCCGAATATTTCCGCAACGCTCGCTACATCGATGCCTATGGCCTCACCGAAACCGTGGGCGGCGACACCTTCATGGAGGCCGGCCGCGAGATCGACAAGATCGGCTCGACCGGGCGCGCCATCGCCCATGTCGAGATCGAGATCCGCGACGAGAACGGCAAGGTGTTGCCGCCGAACGTCAACGGCGAAATCTGCCTGCGCGGGCCGAAGATCACGCGCGGCTACTGGAAGGCCCCCGAGAAGACGGCGTCGGCCTTCTTCGGCGACTGGTTTCGCAGCGGCGACGTCGGTTACCTTGACGAAGAGGGCTTTCTGTACCTGACCGACCGCAAGAAGGACATGATCATCTCCGGCGGCGAGAACATTGCCTCGTCCGAAGTCGAGCGAGTCATCCACGAATTGCCCGAGGTGCGCGAAGTCGCCGTCATCGGCCTGCGCGATGCGCGCTGGGGCGAGCGGCCGGTCGCGGTCGTCGTGCTGGCGGACGGCGCGAGCCTCGAGCTCGCTGCATTTACCGAGCACTGCCGCGCACGGCTTGCGAGCTTCAAGGTGCCGAAGCAGATCGTCATCCGCGACAGCCTGCCACGCAATCCATCCGGGAAGATCCTCAAGCGCGTGCTGCGCGCTGAATTGGAGGCTGCGGAATGACGCAAAGCTCCGCCACCGCCAAGGTAACAAAGCTCAAGCGCGTCGAGCGCAACGCCTGGACCAAGCAGAGGATTTTTGAGGCGGCCACGAAGGTCGTGGGCAAGCATGGCTATGCGGAAGCTTCGGTGGCGCGCATCACCGAGGAAGCTGGCGTCGCGCAAGGTACCTTCTACAATCATTTCGAGAACCGCCAGGAATTGCTCGACCAGCTCCTGCCCAAGATCGGCCTCGACATGGTCGAGTTCATCCGCGCCCGCACCGGCACGGCGGATGCGGCACGGCAGGAGATCGCGCGGTTCTGCGCCTTCTTCGACTTCATCCGCGAGGTGCCGGAATTCCTGCGCATCCTCAACGAGGCCGAGTTCTTCGCACCGATCGGCTACCAGAAGCATCTCGACAACATCGCGACGGCCTATGTCCGCATCCTGCGCCGCGCCCGGCTTGCCGGCGCGATCGAGGACTACAGCGACGAGGAATTCGAGGCGATCGTTCACATGCTGATGGGCTCGCGCGGCTATCTCAGTCGCCGCTATTCCTATTCCGAAAACGGCGTCACTGCCGTACCGGACCACGTCATCTCCGCCTATCGCAAGCTGATGACGCGCGGCCTCTTCACTGCGTTGGAAGATCAGGACACGCCATGAACATCGTATCACAACACAAGCCGCTTGATCTTGCCTCCGCAATAGCCGAGGGCGATATCCGCTGCCTGCTGATGGTGCTCGTGCACATGACGGGCGACGAGAAATGGCTCGCACCGCTCTATCTGCCCAAGCGTGACATCCGCCTCATTCCTGATCCGGAGGCCGGCGTTCCCCGCGAGATCCAGGACGAAATCCGCGCCGCCGTGGTCAAGCTCTTCGCAGACGGAACGCCGAATCCTGTCATCAACGATCCCGGCGAAGAGCTATTGCTGAGGATGATGCGAGCCTGTCTCGGCGAGAACGTCGCGCCGGAATATGCGCCGCTGATGCGCGAGGAGATGGGCTTCGTGCCGCGCGAGGCGCGCTGGACGACACGCCCTTCCGACCACAAGCTCGCCGACCAACATGTGCTGATCGTCGGTGCGGGCGTCTGCGCGATTGCGCTGGGCGTGGCGCTCGGCCATCTCGGCATCCCCTACACCATCGTGGAGAAGAACGAAGAGCTCGGCGGCACCTGGTGGATCAACCGCTATCCCGGATGCGGCGTCGACACGCCGAACCACTCCTATTCCTATTCATTCGGCTCGCGCAACGCATGGACGCGCTACTTCTGCCAACGCGAGGAGCTGCTCGGCTATCTGCTGAAGGTCGCGGACGAATACGGCATTCGCAATCATCTGCGCGTCAACACCGAGCTGACCTCGTCGCGCTGGGACGAAGGCAAGCGGCGCTGGATCTCGACGCTCAGTACGAAGGATGGCGAGGAAGCCTTCGAATCCACCGCGCTGGTCTCGGCCATCGGCCAGCTCAACGATCCCTCCCGCGCGCACTTCAAGGGCGAGGAGAGCTTCAGGGGCACGATCCTGCATTCGGCGCTGTGGACCGACGACATCAGACTCGACGGCAAGCATATCGCCGTGATCGGCACCGGCGCCACCTCGATGCAGCTCGTGCCCTCGATTGCCGGCCGCGCCGCGTCGGTCACGGTCTATCAGCGCAGTGCGCAATGGGCTCGCCCGGTCAAGGGCTATGCCGATCCGATCAGCGAGGGCGCACGTTGGCTGCTGGCGCATCTGCCATTCTACGCGCAGTGGTACCGCTTCAACATGTTCTGGCGCTACGGCGACGGCCTCCTTCCTTTCCTGCGCAAGGACCCGGCCTGGCCCCATCCCGAGCGCGCCGTCAACAAAGGCAATGACCGGCACCGTCAGGAGCTGACCGACTTCATCCACTCCGAATTGCAGGGCCGGCCGGATCTGATCGAGAAATGCGTGCCGACCTATCCGCCCTACGGCAAGCGCATCCTGCTCGACAACAACTGGTTCAAGACCTTGAGGCGAGACAATGTCGAGCTCGTCACCGATGCGATCGACCATTTCGATGAGAATGGCATCGTCACCGCCGACGGCAAGCAGCGTGGGGCCGACATCATTGTCGTCGCGACCGGCTTCAAGGTGACGGAGATGGCGGCGCGCCTCAACGTCACCGGCCGTCACGGCAAGGATTTGCGTGAGGCCTGGGCCAACGACAATCCGACCGCATTCCTTGGGCTGACCGTACCAGGCTTTCCGAACTTCTTCTGCATGCTCGGTCCCAACTCCGGGCCAGCGCATGGCGGCAGCGTCATCTTCCAGTCCGAATGCCAGAGCCGCTACATCTCCGCGTGTCTGGTCGACATGATCGAGCGAGACATCGCGGCGATCGATGTCCGCCAGGACGTGCTGGACGATTATGTCCAAAAGGTCGACGCCGAGCACGAGGCGATGATTTGGACCCATCCGGGCATGAGCACCTATTATCGCAACAGCAGCGGCCGCGTGTTCTCGGCGATGCCGTGGAGGTTCGTGGATTACTGGCGCATGACTCACGATCCGGACCTGGGGCAGTACAGGCTGACGAAGCGTGACTCCAGTGCCGGCGCGGATCGGCTTTAGGTTCAGAGCAATCCTTGCGCCGCATCGTCATCGCGAGCGGAGCGATGCACTCCGGAATCTTTGCGCGGTGACACTCTGTTGCTTCGCTGCGCTCGCAATGACGGACCGGACGGCTGGTCAGGCCGCGAGCCCGCTCTCCACGGGAGCAAATTCCAGCCCGAGGCTCTCCGCGACTGCCTTGTTCGTGATCCGGCCGCGATGCACGTTCAGCCCGTTCCGCAGATGCGGGTTTTCCAGCACCGCCGCAAACCCCTTGTTCGCGAGCATCAGGCCGAAGGGCAAGGTCGCATTGTTGAGGGCCTGGCTCGATGTCACCGGCACCGCGCCCGGCATGTTGGCAACGCAATAATGCACGACGCCGTCGACCTCGTAAGTTGGATCCGCATGCGTGGTCGGATGCGAGGTCTCAAAGCAGCCGCCCTGGTCGATCGCGACGTCCACCAGCACCGCCCCGGGTCGCATCGATTTCAGCATCGCGCGCGTGACCAGCTTCGGCGCACTCGCGCCCGGCACCAGCACCGCGCCGATCACGACGTCGGCGGCAAACACTTCGTCCTCGACCGACTCGATGGTCGAGAAACGCGTGCGCATGCGTCCGGCAAACAGATCGTCGAGTTCGCGCAGGCGCGGGATCGAGCGGTCGATCACGGTGACCTCGGCACCGAGGCCGGCGGCCATGCGCGCGGCCTGCGTGCCCACGACGCCGCCGCCGAGAACGACGATTCTTGCCGGCTGCACGCCGGGCACCCCGCCCAACAGCAGTCCGCGGCCACCGGCCGACCGCCTGAGCGCGGCGCCGGCGGCCTCGATGGCGAGGCGGCCGGCGACTTCGCTCATCGGCGCAAGCAGCGGGAGGTGACCGCTCGCGTCCGTGACCGTTTCATAGGCGATCGCGGTGCAGCCGGAATCAACCAGGCCCTTGGCCTGCTCAGGATCCGGCGCAAGATGAAGGTAGGTGAAGAGGATCTGGCTTTCACGAAGCTGGACCCATTCGCTCCTTTGCGGCTCCTTGACCTTCACGATCATCTCGGACTTGGCAAAGATCTCGCGCGCCGTCTCGGCGATGGACGCCCCTGCCCGCCGATACACCTCGTCGGGCGCGCCAATGCCATTGCCGGCGCCTGTCTCGACCGTGACCTGGTGCCCGGCGGCAACATATTCGCGGACCGCGCCCGGGGTGAGCCCGACGCGATATTCCTGCACCTTGATCTCCTTGGGCACACCGACGCGCATCTTGATCTCCCTTGCCAACGCCTTGATTCCGCTCTTCATCGTAGCGAGAGGCCTGGTTTGGTTTCGTGCAAATATCCGCTAGTCTGAGCGGGCCCGCGCCGGTTTCCGGCGCCGAAATACCTATTCGCGCTGGAAACCAAACCTTGGCCCTCGACCGGAAAGACCTCGCCATCCTGGCGGAACTGACTACGAATGCGCGGGCCAGCCATACCGAGCTTGCGAACAAGATCGGCCTGTCGAGCACGGCGCTGGCGCGGCGGCAGAAAACGCTAGAGGACGACGGCTACATCCAAGGCTACCAGGCCGCGCTCGACCTCGCCCAGTTCGGCCTGACCACGACGGTTCTGGTTCGAATAGCCCTGGAGAGCCAGAGCGATGACGCACTCAAGGCGTTCGAGGCGGAGGTGGTGAAATGCCCCTCCGTCGTGCGGTGCTTCCTGATGTCCGGTACCGACGACTACATCCTGATCGTGCTGGCCCGCGACATCCAGGACTTCGAGCGCATCCACCGCACCGAGCTATCCCGCCTGCCGCGCGTCGCGCGCGTGCAATCGAGCTTCGCATTGCGCGAGATCGTCAACCGAGCGGTGCCGACCGTGGTGTTCGGCGAGACGAAGCGCTGACCTCGACCATCGGACCGGACGGATCAGTCGGGAACCAAGCACGCCGCTATCCGTTAGGCGCTATCGGCCAGCGGCGGCAACGCATCCTCGCGTCACATCCACATTTGCCCGGCTCGGCCTTTCCGCAGGGAACACGCCATGGCCGACATCACGGATCAGATCCCCGAACGCATTCCGATCAACCTCGTTGTCAATGGCGCAAGGCGCACACTCGAGGTCATGCCGTGGACCACGCTTCTGGATGCCCTGCGTGACCGTCTGGACCTGACCGGCACCAAGAAGGGCTGCGATCACGGCCAATGCGGCGCCTGTACCGTGCTGGTCGAGGGAAGACGGGTCAATTCCTGCCTGACCCTCGCCGTCATGAAGGATGGGGCCGAGGTCACGACAATCGAAGGCCTGGTCAAGGATGGCGCGCTGCATCCCCTGCAACAGGCCTTCATCGACCATGATGCCTTCCAGTGCGGCTATTGTACGCCCGGACAGATCTGCTCCGCCGCAGGCCTGCTGGCCGAGGGCCGCGCGCGGGATGCCGACGAGATCCGGGAGCTGATGAGCGGAAATCTCTGCCGCTGCGGCGCCTATCCCAACATCGTGGCCGCGATCGAGCAGGCAATGAGCCGGTCATGAACAACTTCCAGTATTCCCGCGCAGGCGACGTCGCAGATGCCATTCGCCTGCTCGCCGCCGATCCAGGCGCGAAGCTGATTGCCGGCGGCACCAACCTGATCGATCTCATGAAGGAGAATGTCGAACGGCCCTCCCGGCTGATCGACATTTCCCGTCTGCCGCTCCGCGACATCGAGGAGACGGCCGACGGCGGCTTGCGCATCGGCGCCTTGGTGCCGAATTCGGACCTCGCCTACCATCCTTTGATCAACCAGCGCTATCCCCTGCTCGCCAGCGCCATCCTGGCCGGAGCCTCCGCGCAGCTGCGCAACATGGCCTCGGTCGGCGGCAACCTGATGCAGCGAACGCGCTGCCCCTATTTCTATGACACGGCGACGCCTTGCAACAAGCGACGTCCGGGCACGGGCTGCTCGGCACTCGACGGCCTCAACCGCAACCATGCCATCCTCGGCACCAGCAAGTCCTGCATCGCGACGAACCCATCCGACATGAGCGTGGCCTTGGCCGCACTCGGCGCGCTCGTGCACATTGCGGGGCCCATGGGTGCGCGTAGCGTTGCGCTGACGGACTTCCACCGGCTTCCCGACGACAAGCCAAATCTCGATACGATACTGGGCCGCAGCGAGATCATCACCGCGATCGAGCTGCCGCCGCACAGCTTTCCGAGGAACTACAGCTATCTTAAGATCCGCGACCGGCTGTCGTACGCCTTCGCTCTCGTATCGGTCGCGGCCGCAATCGAGCTGGAGGGCAACGCGATCAGCGAGGCCCGCCTCGCGCTCGGCGGCGTGGCTCACAAGCCGTGGCGAAGCATGGAGGCCGAGGCGGCCCTGCGCGGTCAGGCGGCAACGCCGGATCATTTTGGGCATGCCGCCGACTTGTTGCTGCAGGGAGCAACTCCTCGCGCGCATAACGGCTTCAAGATCGCGCTCGCGCGCAGAGCCGTCGTGCGTGCGCTGATCCAGGCGGCAAGCGCCACACCACAATCACAAGCTCACAAGAAGATCGCGTGAGGACCCGATGAACGCCTATGTCGGAACACCAACGTCGCGAATCGACGGCCGCGCCAAAGTCACTGGCGCCGCGAAATATGCCGGAGAATTCTCCGCCGATGGCCTCGTCCATGGGTTTGTGGTGGAGGCTACCATACCGCGCGGTCGGATCGTGCGGCTGGATGCCACCGAGGCGCTGAAGGTGGCCGGAGTGCTCGAGGTGCTCACGCACGCCCATCGTCCTCCCCTCGCCGACAAGGATGAGGCCTGGAAGGACGAGGTGGCCCCGGAGGGCTTGCCGTTCCGGCCGCTGTATGACGACATGATCAAGTTCAACGGGCAGCCGATTGCTCTTGTGGTCGCCGAAGAATGGGAGACCGCGAAGTTCGCCGCCACGCTCGTGCGGATCGACTACGAGCAGGATGGGTTTGCCACCGACCTCGAGGCCGAGCGCGGCAGGGCAAGCGAAATGGACAAGCCGCACAAGCCCCGCGGCGACGCCAAAGCAGCGCTTGCGGCCGCAGCCCTGCGGCACGAAGCGGACTACCTCGTTCCGACCGAGCATCACAACCCGATGGAGCTTTATGCGACGACGACGGTCTGGGAAGGCGGCGGCAAGCTCACCGTCTACGACAAGACGCAAGGCGTCCAGAACGTGCAAAAGTTTCTCTGCGCTGTGTTCGACAAGAAGCCCGAGGAGATCCGCGTGCTTTCGCCCTATGTCGGCGGCGCGTTCGGTTCCGGCCTGCGGCCGCAATACCAGGTGGTGTTGGCGACGCTGGCCGCGCTCGCACTCAAGCGCTCCGTCCGCGTCGTGCTGACACGGCAGCAGATGTACGGGCTTGGATATCGGCCGATGACCATCGAGCATGTCGCACTGGGGGCGAGGCCCGACGGCACGCTCGATGCGATCAGCCATGAAGCCATTGCCGTAACCTCACGCTACGAGGACTTTTCCCGCAATGACACCGGCTGGGCCGAGCAGCTGTACAAAAGCTCCAACAGCCACTTTTCCCACAAGCTGGTCGACCTCGACGTCTCGACACCTTGCGACATGCGCGCGCCGGGTGCGGCTTCGGGCGTCTGCGCGCTCGAATGCGCGATGGACGAATTGGCTGTCGCGCTCAAACTCGACCCGATCGAGCTGCGTCTGAAGTGCTACTCGGATCGCGACCAGAGCGAGGGCCTGCCCTACACCAGCAAGCAGTTGCGCCAATGCTACGCCCGCGGCGGAGAAGCGTTCGGCTGGGCGCGGCGTAACCCTGCGCCACGTTCCATGCGCGAGGGCAAGGAACTCGTGGGCTGGGGCATGGCGACGGGGGTGTGGGAGGCGCTGCAGATGCCGGTCGCCGTCCGGATCGTGCTGACGGCCAACGGCCATGCCGAGGTCTCGTGCGCGGCATCCGATATCGGCACCGGCACCTACACCATCGTGGCGCAGGTAGCGGCCGATGCCCTCGGGCTGCCGATCGAGAACATCAGCGTCCGGCTCGCTGATTCGACCCTGCCGCAGGCGCCGGTCGAGGGCGGCTCCTGGATGGCGGCCTCCAGCGCGCACGCCGTGTTGGGAGCGGCGGAAGAAATTCGCCGGGAACTCGTACACCTCGCCAAGGCAATCCCGGGCTCGCCACTCGCCGACCTCGACGCGGCCGCCGTCACCCTGGTCGATGGCATGATCGCCGGTAACGGCAAGAGCGGGGCTGCCGTCTCGATTCCGGATGCCATGCGCCACAGCAAGCTCGAGCGGATCGAAAAGGAGAAGCTCAACCAGTTCGCGGAAGACAAATCACACGCCCGCAACACGCATTCGGCGGTTTTCGCCGAGGTGAAGATCGATGAGGAGCTCGGCGTGATCCGCGTCACGCGTGTCGTGAGCGCGGTTGCGGCCGGACGCATCCTGAACACCAAGACCGGCCGCAGCCAGATCATGGGCGGCGTGGTCTGGGGGATCGGGATGGCGCTGCACGAAGAGACGGTGATGGATCACCGCTTCGGCCGCATCATGAACGCGAACATTGCCGAGTACCACATTCCCGTGAATGCCGACATCCGCGACATCGACGTCATTTTCGTAGACGAGCCCGACGACCGGATCAACAGGCTTGGTATCAAGGGGCTCGGCGAAATCGGCATCGTCGGCGTGCCTGCAGCGATTGCGAACGCCGTCTATCATGCCACCGGCAAGCGCATCCGGCGCTTCCCCATCACGCTGGACAAGCTGCTGGACTGAAGCCGCAGACGCTCGAAGCTCCGCGGCACTCCGCCTGTCATCCAGCTGTCATCGAATGTGCGGAGAGCTGTGTCTTCGCCATATTCGGGACCCGACATGGACTATTTCAAGCGCTTCAATTTCCTGTTCGCCGCACCTGTGTTCGACAGCGACGACCTCGAAGGCATCCGCTTCAACCAGATCATCGAGGAAATCCAGCGCTCCGGCTTCGAAGTGGTCCGTGCCCGCAAGCTGGAAGATGCCGAGATGGCGGTGCAGACCGATGCAGCGATCGGTTGCATGGTGGTGGATTGGGGCAAGAAGGGGCTCGAAGGGAAGACCTCGGCGCTGATCAATCTGATGCGCCGCCGGGGCCTCGACTTCCCCATCATCCTGCTGATCCGCCGCAAGCGGTTCGAGGATCTGCCGGTCGAGGTGCTCGATTTCATCGACGGCTATGTCTTCCTCTCCGAGGAGACACCGCCCTTCATCGCCAAGAACCTGATCAGCCGCCTCAAGCAATATGCCGAGACGCTGAAGACGCCATTCTTCGGCGCGCTGGTCGATTATGCCGAGGAAGGCAACCAGCTCTGGACCTGTCCGGGCCACAACGGCGGCGTGTTCTATAACCGCAGCCCGATCGGACGCGTCTTCGTCGAGCATCTCGGCGAATCCGTGTTCCGCGACGACCTCGACAATTCCGTGCTCGACCTTGGCGACCTCCTCACTCATGAGGGCCCGGCACTGAAGGCGCAGAAGGAAGCGGCGGCAATCTTCGGCGCTGAGAAGACCTATTTCGTGCTCAACGGCACTTCGACCTCAAACAAGGTGGCGCTCGGCGCCCTGGTCACCGACGGCGATCTCGTGCTGTTCGACCGCAACAACCACAAGGCCGCCCATCACGGCGCGCTCATGATCAATGGCGGCATCCCGGTTTACGTCCCCGCCGTCCGCAATGCCTGGGGCCTGATCGGGCCGATGCGTTGGGACATGCTGGACGAGAAGGCCCTGCGCGAGGCGATCCGCAGCCATCCTCTCGTGAATGACCGCGATGCCTGGCGCAAGGAGCGGCCGTTCCGCGTGGCCGTGGTCGAGCAGTGCACCTATGACGGCTCGATCCACAGCGCCGAGATGATCATCAAGCGCATCGGCCATCTCTGCGACTACATCCTGTTCGACGAAGCCTGGGCCGGCTTCATGAAGTTCCATCCGCTGTATGCCGGCCGCTTCGCCATGGGTCTTGCCAATCTCCCTCCGGAAGCGCCGGGCATCATCGCGACCCAGTCGACCCACAAGCAACTCGCGAGTTTTTCGCAGGCTTCCCAGATCCACATCAAGGATCGGCATATTCGGGGCCAGAAGCGACGGGTGGAGCACCGCCGCTTCAACGAAAGCTTCATGCAGCATGCATCAACGTCTCCCTTCTATCCTTTGTTCGCCTCGCTCGACGTCGGCGCACAGATGATGAAGGGCCGCTCCGGTGAAGTGCTGTGGGACGACACGATCCGGCTGGGCATCGAGCTGCGCAAGAAAATCCGCGCGATGCGGCGGGAGTTCGAGGAGAACGAGCAGAAGCCGGATCGCCGCTGGTTCTTCGAGCCCTTCGTTCCCGATCGTGTCGCCATTCCCGACGTAAGCCGCCCCGGCGCCGCCCATAACGTCGCCTGGGAGACGCTCTCCACCGACGAACTCGCGAGCAATCCCGCGCGGTGGCAGCTCTCTCCGGTCAGCAACTGGCACGGCTTTCCCGATCTAGAGGAAGGCTTTGCCATGACCGATCCGAACAAGCTGACCTTGCTCACGCCCGGATTTGATCGTGCATCCGGCGCTTATGCCGAGCACGGCATCCCCGCCCCCGTCGTCGCGCAGTACTTGCGCGAGAATCGTATCGTCCCGGAGAAGAACGACCTCAACTCCCTGCTCTTCCTGCTTACGCCCGGCGTCGAGGCGAGCAAGGCCGGCACGCTGATCTCCGGCCTCGTCGCGTTCAAGCGTCTGCACGACGACAATGCGCTGCTGGCCGAGGCGATCCCGGAATTCCATCAGCGGCGGCAGGCGCGCTACGGCGGCGTTCGCTTGCGCGATCTCTGCGGCGACATGCACCGCTTCTTCCGCGCTGCCGATGTCAGCGCGCTCCAGGCGCGGCAGTTCATGCCCGAGCACATGCCCGAGATCGCAATGTCGCCCCGCGATGCCGCGCGCCATCTGTTCCGCAACGATGTCGATTATCTGCCGATCGAGGCCCTCGCGGGCCGCATCGCCACCACGCCGTTCGTGGTCTACCCGCCCGGCATCGCCACCATCGTGCCCGGCGAGAGGCTGACGGAGCGGGCCAAGCCCATGATCGATTATCTCAAGATGTTCGAGACCTGCTTCAACACGTTCCCCGGCTTCGATGTCGAAATCCAAGGTGTCTACAAGGAGGTCGATGCGAAAGGGCGCATCGGGCTCTACACTTACGTCGTTGCCGAGTAGGTGCCGATGAACGAAACGGCTGTGCGCGCGAGTGACGAACCCGTTCTGGTCAGGTCGTCTCGGGAAAGCGATGTCGAGGCCATGCTGGCGATCTACCGCCATCACGTCCGCGCTGGCGTCCCACGCGATGTCGAGGGAACCGGTGCGCCGGAGCCGGACGATCTGCGCGACCGGCGCAAGAACCTGAAGCAGACCCGCCTGCCGCACCTGGTCGCGACCTATCGCGGCGACATCGTCGGCTATGCCTATGCCGTGCTGTTCCGCAAGCGTCCGGCCTATCGCTACACGGCCAAGCATTCGATCTACGTCCACCACGCGCATCTCGGCCGCGGAGTCGGACGGTTGTTGCTCCAGGAATTGATCGATTGCTGTGCGGCAGCCGGCTTTCGCCAAATGATCGGTTACATCGACGCCGACAACGCCGCCTCGCTGGCACTGCATCAAAAATTCGGTTTCACACGCGCCGGCCTGCTCTGCGGCGTCGCCTATCGCCACGGCCGCTGGTCGGACACGGTGATGGTGCAGCGATCGCTCGGCGCAGGCACGACGACACCTCCGCCAAGTGCGACGCCGGGCCGGTGAGCCTCAGGACGGAAAGTCCGCCGGTTTCACATGAATGCGGTCGGCATGCAGCGACCAGTGATGCAATGCCTGGTCCTTGCAGAACTTCGCCTTGGCCCGTTCCCTGGCCTCGTTCTCGTCGGCGGCCTCGATCTCGAGTGTACCCTGGCAGATCTCGCTCTGCCGGCCATACTCGCCGAGCACGTCCTTCATGAACCTGACGACATAGAGAGACATGGGACCTCCTGCTGCCCCGGCAGCACTCTAGCCCCATTTAGGTGGGACTGGGAAAGGGGATTTTGACGCGGATCAAGCCTGGAGCGCGATTTCGCGCCCGCCGGGTCCGCTTATCCCGGGGTCACGCCGAAGGCCTGCTTGAAGCGCTCCGCATAGCGCGGCCAGACTTCGGGATTGATGATGCGAGGCGGACGTTTGCCGTCGAGCACGTCCAGCACCTGTTCGGCCGCGATGCGACCCATGTTCTGGCGGGCCTCGATGGTGACGCCCGCAGTGTGCGGGCTCGCCAGCACGTTGTCGAACTGAAGCAGCGGATGGTCCGGCGGCGGCGGTTCCTTGGACCAGACGTCCAGGCCGGCACCCGCGATGCGCTTGTCGCGCAACGCCTGGAGCAGCGCGTCCTCGTCGTGGATGAAGCCGCGCGCGGTGGTGATGAAATAGGCATGCGGCTGCATCAGCGCGAATTCTCGAACGCTGATCATGTTGCGGCTACCCTTGTTGAGTGGACAGGAGATCGATACGAAATCGGAGCGGCGCAGCAGCTCGTCGAGCTCGACCTTTTCGCCGCCCCGCTCGGCCATGACCTCGGCCGAAAGGTACGGATCGTAGGCCAGCACCTTCATGCCGAGCAGCCCCTTGCACAGAGCGGCAATGCGCCGGCCGACATTGCCGAGACCGATGATGCCGACGGTCTTGTGCTCGACCTCGTTTCCGACGAGTTCGTTGCGGTTGACATCGCGCTCACGGCGCAAGCGACGGTCGGATTGGATGATGCGCTTGGAGAGGGTCAGCATCATCGCCAGGGCATGCTCGGCGACCGAATGGGCGTTGCCGCCGGACTGATTGACGACCACGACACCCGCGTCCGTGCAAGCCTCGACATCGACCGGGTCGAAGCCGGCGCCGTTGCTGGAGACCAGCAGCAGGTTCGGCGTCCGCTTCAGGAAGGCCGCGTCCACGTGGAAATGCGGCGCCAGCTCGTCACGGGCCGCGCCGATCTGGTAGACATGGGCGGCGCTCAGGATCGGCGCGTAGAAATCTTCCGGGCTCTCGTTCTCGATCCGATCGAGCCTGACGTCGGGCCGCGCCTTCAGGATGTCGATATAGATCGGATTGGCCAGGTATTTGACGTAGAAGACGCGTTTGTTGTTGACGGACATCAGGACCCTTCCGGCTCGCTCGCGAGGGACTTCGGAAGATCGACGCGCGATGCGCTCCCTCCACTGCCGCCTCCCGTTTTTCGTTGCCGCACCTATGACATGGCGGTACCGGCCGCGGCAGGCCATCTGGCGCAGATCACGGTGCAGGCCCGGACATGTTGACAATCCCACTGCCTGCGTCAAGTTCGAAGGATCGCTGCCAAGAAGCATGCGCGGCCGAAGGGAGAACGCAATGGCGGTTGCGGAACAGCAGACCTCGCGCCAACCGACACAGGAATCCGGCGGAAGAAGCTGGCACACCATCGTCCTGCAAACCCTGAAGCGGAACGAGATCAGCCTCATCCCCTACGTGCCCGATCGCGTTCTGACGCCGCTGATCAAGAACCTGCATGCTGATCCCTTCTTCACCACCTTTGCCACCGCGCGCGAGGAGGAAGCCGTCGGCATCGTGTCGGGCGCCTGGATGGGCGGCCGGCGCGGCGCGGTGCTGATGCAGACGTCGGGCTTTGCCACGCTCGCCAATGTGCTGGCCTCGCTCGCGGTGCCCTACCAGATTCCGCTCATCATGTTTGTCTCCGAGCGCGGCACGCTCGGCGAGTTCAACTACGGCCAGTCACTGGTCTGCCGCACCATGCGTCCAGTTCTGGATTCTCTGGCGCTGGAGCACCACACCATCACCCGGCTCGACGAGCTCGAATTCATCGCCGACCGCTCGATCAAACAGGCCGTCACCACGCAGGCGCCGGTGGCGCTGATCCTCAACCCGCTGCTCACCGGCGGCAAGGTGTTCGACAAGTGAGGCCGGCCACATGAATACAGACGTGAGCGCGCGCAATACCAAGGTGATGAACCGCTTCGATGTGACCTCGCGGCTGATCACGAAACTCAAGCACGAA
The DNA here is from genome assembly GCF_000426845.1 of Bradyrhizobium sp. in8p8. Classification (GTDB taxonomy): domain Bacteria; phylum Pseudomonadota; class Alphaproteobacteria; order Rhizobiales; family Xanthobacteraceae; genus Bradyrhizobium; species Bradyrhizobium japonicum_C. Next base: position 127,745 of record NZ_AUGD01000006.1, read on the forward strand.
GAAGCGGTGATCGGCGGTATCGGCAACACCAATTTCGACCTCTGGGCCGCCGGCCACCGTCCGCAGAATTTCTACATGCTGGGCAGCATGGGGCTTGCTTTCCCGATCGCCCTTGGTGTCGCGCTGGCGCAGCCCGAGCGCCGGGTCTTTGCGCTCGAAGGCGACGGTTCGCTACTGATGCAGCTCGGCGCGCTCTCGACGATCGCCACCCTGAAGCCGGAAAACCTCACGATGATCGTGATGGACAATGGCATCTACCAAATCACCGGTGCGCAGCCGACGCCGGCAGCGAACGTCGCCGACATTGTAGCCATCGCCATCGGCTCCGGGCTCGCCAACAGCGCCTGGGCCGCGGACGAGGAGGATTTCGAGCGGCTGGTCGAAGAGGCGTTGGCCGCCAGGGAGCCCCGCCTGATCGCGGTCCGGATCGATGACAAGCCAGGCGTCGGCACCACCCGCCGCGACCCCGTGCAAATCCGGGAACTGTTCATGCACGGCCTCGGCGTGCGCGAGCCACTTTAACGTTTCGTCATTAACTACACGTCGATCTGATCGCGGCACTGCACCGGGCCGTTGCATATCTGTGCTAAGCGGGCCCGATGTCCATTTTGGTTCGTTCCACTGCCTGGCTGCTGGCAGCCGCCGTCACTTTCGCAACCCTCGGCCCGCCGGGCCTGCGACCCCATTCCAATCTTGGCCAGGACGGCGAACATGCGCTCGCCTTCATCCTGGTGGGACTTGCCTTCGGCCTCGCATATCGGAGGCGACGTTTGCTGATTGCGGCGGCATCGGTCATCCTCATCGGCTTGCTGGAACTGATGCAATTCTGGGCACCCGGGCGTCATGCGCGGCTGGAGGACTTTCTGGTCGATGCATCCACGGCCTGCCTCGGCTTTGCCCTCGCTGCCGCTGTCGACTGGGCCATGACCCGGCTTCGCCCAAATTCGACCCTGACGAGCGAAGGCCCCGCGGAGTGACTCGCCGCAGGGCCCACCTTCTCAGCACTCAGGCAAGCGCAGATCAGTCGATGATCTTGACCACGCGGCGCGTGCGCGGCTCGACGATCACGCGGCGATCGTTCACGACCGCATAGCGATACTCGGTGTAGTTCGGCACCGGGCGCAGCACGACCGTTGAAGGAAGCGGTTCGCCGACGACGACGCGCTCCTGGACCACGACGGAGTCACTGCGCGGGATCCCGCCCAGAATCGCATTCGGGATTTCGAGACCTGCGCCAACGGCTGCCCCAACGGTCCCACCGACCATCGCACCGATCGGTCCACCGATGTCACCCCCCGCGCGCGCGCCGTCCGCGGCGCCCTGGGCGGTCGTCGACTGGGCAAAGGCTGAGCTCGACGCCAGCAGCGAGGCGGCAGCCAACGAAATCGCAAGACGGGTTTTCATGTCCTTGAGTCTCCAGTTTGTCATGCGCCTTCAACCGCGGGGCCAAAGCATTGTTCCAGTTCCCAGGGGCCAAGGTACGCCAAAGTCCAGAGACTGTTACGCCGGAACAGTTCAAGCTGCGGATCTTGTGCCTCGCCCCGAATTTCAACGCGCGGCAAGGAGCGAGCGATGTTCGAAGGGCATGGCATTGTCCACGGGATGAACGCCGCGTGAGATCGTGCCTGCGTCGGAACGGCTAATCTTCGTTCGCCTTGAACCGCCCGAGCCCCTTCAAAACGAAGGGCGCCAGCAGCGCGATCAACGCGACTGCAAGCAGCGTCGCCGAGATCGGGCTCTGCGCCAGCGTCATGGGATCGCCGAGGCTGATTGCGAGGGCTCTGCGCAACTGGCTTTCGGCGATCGGGCCGAGGATAAGACCCACGACGACGGGCGCGATCGGAAAATCGAACCGGCGCATCAAGAAGCCGAGCACGCCAAAGCCCGCCAGCATCGACAATTCGATTGCCGACGGCTTCGCGGCGATGGTGCCCATGGTTGCGAAGACGAGGATGCCCGCATAGAGCCAAGGCTGCGGAACTGCGAGCAGCCGCACCCACAGGCCAACCAGCGGTAAGTTGAGGACCAGCAGCATGCAATTGGCGATAAAGAGACTCGCGATCAGGCCCCACACCAGGTCAGGACGCTCAGCGAACAGCAGCGGTCCCGGATTGAGGCCGTATTGCTGGAAACCTGCCAGCATCATCGCGGCGGTCGCGGAGGTCGGCAACCCCAGTGTCAAGAGCGGCACCAGCGTGCCGGCGGCGGAGGCGTTGTTGGCCGCTTCCGGCCCCGCCACACCTTCGATCGCGCCCTTGCCAAATTCTTCGGGATGTTTGGTCAGGCGCTTCTCGGTCGAATAGGAGAGGAAGGTCGGGATCTCCGCACCGCCCGCCGGCAGCGCGCCGATCGGAAAGCCAAACATCGTGCCGCGCAGCCACGGCTTCCATGACCGCTTCCAGTCTTCTTTCGTCATCCACAGCGAGCCGCGCACCGGCTCGAGCTTCTCCTCGGTGTGGCGGCGGCGCGATGCGACGTAAAGGGCTTCACCAACCGCGAACAGGCCGACAGCAAGCGTGGTCACCTCCACACCATCGAGCAACTCGGGGACGCCGAATGCAAGCCGTGCCTGACCTGTCAGCTTGTCAATTCCCACGAGGCCCAGCGTCAGGCCAATGAACAGGCTGGTCAAACCGCGAACCGGGGAATCGCCGAAGGTTGCCGACACTGTGACGAAGGCAACGCACATCAGTGCGAAATAATCCTCCGGTCCAAAGCGCACGGCGACATCGACCAGCCATGGCGCGAGGAACGCCAGCCCGATCGTGGCGATGGTCCCGGCGACAAAGGAGCCAATCGCAGAGGTCGCCAGCGCCGGGCCGCCGCGGCCGGCCTTCGCCATCTTGTTGCCTTCGAGCGCGGTCGCCATCGACGCGCTCTCGCCAGGCGTATTGATGAGGATCGCGGTCGTCGATCCGCCATACATGCCGCCATAATAGATGCCGGCGAACATGATGAGCGAGCCGCCGGGATCGAGCTTGTACGTGACCGGCAACAGCAGCGCGACGGTCAAGGCCGGGCCGATGCCGGGCAGCACGCCCACGGCCGTGCCGAGGAACACGCCGATCAGGGCATAGAGCAGATTCATCGGCTGGATGGCGACCGCCATGCCGTGGGCCAGCGCGGCAAAAGTGTCGATCACAGGAGGCGCTCCAGCGGGCCGGCCGGAAGGCTCAGCGTCAACAACCGGTCGAAAACGAGATAGATGAGCGTCGACATCACGAGGGCAATAATAGAATCGACCAGGATCGCTCGGCGTCCGAAGGCTGCCGACGTCGTGACGAACAGTGCCGAGGTCGCCAGGATGAAGCCGCCGCCGAAGCCGATGACGGCAATCAGCAGCGCCAGGCCGACGAGGATCAGAAGCACCGGAACTGGATCGGCGCTCTCACGCGCTGGCAGATTGCCGCGCAGCGCGTTGATGAAATTGCCGATCGCGAGCAGCGCGAGCCCGGTGGCGACCACGATCGGCATGGCCTCCGGCCCCATCCCGTACATCGCGACAGATTGCAGGCCTCGTGCATCCCAGACCAGCACCGCGGCGAGACCTGCTAGCAGCGCAGCGATGACGAGGCCGGCGGGATCGACGCGCCGGGGCGATTGGGTGGAATCGCCTGAGGTCACGATTTGACGAGGCCGACCGATTTCAGCACGTCGGTGACGCGCACGGCTTCCTTCTTCAGGAAATCGGCGAAAGCATCGCCGCCGAGATAGGCGTCCTCCCAGCCCTTCTGCTTGAGGATCTCCTTCCAGGCGTCGGACTTCACCATCTTCTCGACCGCATCACTCAAGGTCTTGCGCTGCTCCGGCGTGATGCCGGGAGGCGCGACCACCGAACGCCAGTTGGCGATCACGAGGTCCACGCCTTGCTCCCGAAACGTTGGAATATCGCTGCCGGCAATGCGCTTCTCCGATGTCACGCCGAGCGCGCGCAGCTTGCCGGACTTGATCTGCCCTTCGTATTCGCTCAGCCCGGAAATGCCAGCGGTGACCTTGCCGCCGAGAATCGCGGCCAGCGACTCGCCACCGCCGGAGAACGGAATGTAGTTGATCTTCTTCGGGTCGGCGCCGACAGCGCCGGCGAACAATGCAGCCATCACATGGTCGACGCCGCCAGCCGAGCCGCCGGCGAAAGTCACCTTGGCGATATCAGCTTTCACCGCGGCGGCCAGATCCTGCGCATTCTTGATCGGCGAATTCGCGGGCACCACGATGACCTGGATCTCCTCGGTGAGCCGGGCGATCGGCGTCACCTGCTCCAGCGTGACCGGCGACTTGTTCATGGCAAGCGCGCCCACCATGACGAAGCCGTTGACCATCATCTGGTTGCCGTCGCCCTTGGCTCCGTTGACGAACTGCGCGATGCCGACACTGCCGCCCGCGCCGGGAACATTGGTCACTTGCACGCTGCGCGCGACGCCAGAAGCCACCAGAGCCTGCTGCATCGAGCGCGCGGTCTGGTCCCAGCCCCCGCCCGGAGCCGCCGGCGCCATCAGCTTGAGCTCGAGCTGTTGGGCAAAGGCCGGATTGGCTGCCGCAAGGCCCAGCGCGACGGCTGCGCCGAGAAGGCGCGTGGGAAATCGGAACATGGGGGCATCTCCAGGCTCACGCGGACATTTGCCGCATTGTGTCGTTTGGTCGCATATCAGCCAAAACGGCCGATGCTGTCCAGCGACAACTCCCGGGGTTTGTTCAACGGGGTTTCGGACTCACCCGGCCGAATGCGGCCGTTGCGCCTCCTGCCGGCTTCTGATCGGGGCTCAATCGTTCTGCGCAGGGATCACGTTCTTGATCATCGCGACCTGCGCTGGGGAACGCGGAGCGGGCCTGACCTGGAATTAGAGATCCCGGGTCGATGCTTCGCATCGGCCCGGGATGACGGGAGAGATAGTGATCAGAGCAGCCCTGCCCCGCGCGCCCATCTGTACTTGGCGCCCAACACCTCGACCGGGAGCTCGGTCGAATAGGCATAGGCCGGGATGCCGTTCTGGTAGAGATATTCGGCGGCTTCCTCGACCTCGACGTCGCCGGCGAGCGAGGCAACCATCGGCTTCACGAAGCCCTTGGCCTCCATCTCCTTCTTCACCTCAACCATATTGCGGGCGAACACCATCGGCGGGGTGACGATGGTGTGCCAATAGCCGAGGATCAGCGCGTGGATGCGCTCGTCCGACAGGCCGAGCTTCACCGTATTGACGTAGGTGATCGGCGGCTCGCCGCCGGTGATGTCCACAGGATTTCCGGCCGCACCAAACGGCGGGATGAACTTGCGGAAGGCAGCATCGAGATCCGGTGGCATCGACATCAGCGACAGACCGTTGTCGACACAGGAGTCCGACAGCAGCACGCCCGAGCCGCCGGCCCCCGTGATGATCAGCACGTTCTCCCCCTTCGGCGTCGGCAGCACTGGCACGCCGCGGGCGAATTCGAGCAGCTGACGCAAGCTCCGCGCGCGGATCACGCCGGACTGCTTGAACACGTCTTCATAGATGCGGTCGTTGCCAGCAAGCGCCCCGGTGTGCGAGGAGGCCGCCTTCGCCCCCGCAGACGTGCGGCCGGCCTTCAGCACGACCACTGGCTTCTTCTTGGATACCCGTTTTGCCGCTTCAGCAAAGGCGCGTCCGTCCTTGAGGTCTTCGCAGTGCTGCGCGATCAGGTTGGTGTTCGGATCCTGCTCGAAGAACGCGAGCAGATCGTCCTCGTCGATGTCGGACTTGTTGCCCAGGCCGACGATTGCCGAGACGCCCATTTTCGCCGAGCGCGAGAAGCCGATGATGGCCATGCCGATGCCGCCCGACTGCGACGACAGTGCCGCGTGGCCTTTCACATCGTAAGCCGTGCAGAAGGTCGCGCAGAGATTGGCCGGCGTATAATAGAAGCCGTAGATGTTCGGCCCCATCAGGCGGATGTCGTACTTCTTGCCGACCTCGACGATCTCGGCCTGCAGCTCCGGCGCACCGGCTTCGGCGAAGCCCGACGGAATCAGCACTGCGCCCGGAATTTTCTTCTCTCCGCATTCGGTGAGCGCCGCGGCGACGAACTTCGCGGGAATCGCGAACACCGCGACGTCGATCACACCTGGCACGTCCTTGACGCTCTTGTAGGCCTTATAGCCGAGGATCTCGGCGGCCTTCGGATGAATAGGATAGATGTCGCCCTTGTAACCGCCGTTGATCAGGTTCTTCATCACGGAGTTGCCGATCTTGCCGTCTTCGGCCGAGGCGCCGACCACGGCGACCGCTTTCGGCTGCATGATGCGGTTCATGGCCGCGACGATCTCTTCGGTCGGGCGCGGCTTGGGCTTGGGTACATAGGCGAAGTCGACGACGATACGGACGTCGGCGGCCGTCGCATCCTTCGGCGTTGCGAACACGGGGTTGAGATCGAGTTCTACGATCTCAGGGAAATCGGTGACGAGTTGCGAAACCTTGACGATGACGTCAGCGAGGGCGTTGCGGTTCACCGGCTCGCCGCCGCGCACGCCCTTCAGAATCTCATGTGCCTGGATGCCGTCGAGCATCGAGAGCGCGTCTTCCCTGGTTGCTGGCGCGAGGCGGAAGGTGATGTCCTTGAGGACTTCGACCAGGACGCCGCCAAGGCCGAACGCCACCAGCTTGCCGAACGAGGCGTCGGTGATCGAGCCGACGATCACTTCGGTGCCGCCGGCCAGCATCTGCTGCACCTGAACGCCTTCGATCTTGGCGTCGGACTTGTATTTCTTGGCGTTGGAAAGAATGGTCTCGTAGGCCTTCTCGGCTTCTTCAGTTGTCTTGAGGCCGACGATCACGCCACCGGCCTCGGTCTTGTGGAGAATGTCCGGCGAGACGATCTTCATCACGACCGGGAAGCCCATCGACGAGGCCATCTTCCCAGCCTCGCCGGCCGATTTCGCCACGCCCTCTTTCGGCACCGGAATGCCGTAGGCGTCGCAGACCAGCTTGCCTTCCGGCGCCGTCAGGCTGGTGCGGTTGTCCGCCTTGACCTGGTCAAGCACCTTGCGGACGGCATCTTTGGAATTGGACATGTGGCGTCTCCCTGGACCTGAGTTCGTTCTTTTCAAAGCGCGCGCGTGGTGCGGCTGCCTGTGATGCTTGCCATTTGCCGCGCTCTGTTCCATGCGGCGGAACGGAGTGGCATAAGCCCAAGACTACTCCGCCGGCTTGGATCAAAAATGGCTGGCGATGGCATTTGGTATGCCAGAAGCCAACTTGTCAAGGCGATGCTTCTCTTGGAACGCCGCAAAAAATCGCCAGCTTGACATTCTGGCATGTGGTATGCCAAAAACTTTCCCATAGATATTCCTGTAAAAGACGACTCCCACTGGAGGAGATTCGTCGTGTCACTACGGAAACCAACCAAGGCATTGCCGAACATGGCCGAGGCAGACATCGCAATCGTTCGTATTGCCCCGGAGAGCAGCTTCAAGAACAAGGCGTACGACGCGTTGAAGGAAGCCATCCTCAAGATGGACATCTATTCGACGCCCGAGCCGGTCATGCTCGACGAGCGCGCGTTGTCCGAACGGCTCGGCGTCAGCCGCACCCCGATCCGCGAAGCGATCGCGATGCTCGAGCAGGACGGTTTCGTGAAGACGGTTCCGCGCCGCGGCATCATGGTGGTGCGCAGGACCAAGAGCGAGATCGTCGACATGATCCGCGCCTGGGCGGCGCTGGAGAGCATGGCCGCGCGCCTGATCACCACCACCGCGCGCAAGAAGGACATCACGGCGCTGCGCGACTTCTTCAAGGATTTCGGCAAGGACCGCCTGCCCGAGGATCACGTCGAGGAATATTCGCGCGCCAACATCGCATTCCACCAGGCGCTGATCTCGCTGTCGGAATCCCCCGTGCTGGTCGATCTCACCAACGACCTCCTGCTGCACGTGCGCGGCTATCGGCAGCTCACCATCGGACGCAAGGACCGCACCGCGACGTCGCTGCCCGAGCATCTCGGCATCATCGAAGCGCTGGAAGCGCGCGACACCGAGCTCGCCGAGAAGCGCGCCCGCGATCACACCCTCGGGCTTGCCGCTTACGTCGAAGCGCACGGCCAGGAACTGTTCACTTAGTTTTTTTGCTAGCAGACGCTCACCAGAAGGGCGAACCACTCGCCCCATGACTTGAGACCAGGGAGACAAAGCCCATGCTGAATACCGCGACCAAGTCCGAGGCACCGGGCACCGAGCAGGAACTGACGGATGGCTTCCATCTCGTCATCGACGCGCTCAAGCTGAACGGCATCAACACCATTTATAATGTGCCGGGCATCCCGATCACGGATTTGGGCCGTATGGCGCAGGCCGCCGGTATTCGCGTGATCTCCTTCCGCCACGAGCAGAACGCCGGCTACGCAGCAGGCATCGCCGGCTATCTCACCAAGAAGCCCGGCGTCTGTCTCACCGTCTCGGCCCCCGGCTTCCTCAACGGCCTTACCGCGCTCGCGCACGCCACCACCAACTGCTACCCGATGATCCTGGTCTCCGGCTCCTCCGAGCGCGAGATCGTCGACCTCCAGCAGGGTGACTACGAGGAAATGGACCAGCTCGCGATCGCAAAGCCGCTGTGCAAGGCGGCCTATCGCGTGCTGCACGCCCAGGACATCGGCATCGGCTTTGCCCGCGCCATCCGCGCCGCGGTCTCGGGCCGTCCGGGCGGCGTCTATCTCGACCTGCCGGCAAAGCTGTTCGGCCAGGTCATGAACGCAGAGGCCGGCCAGAAATCGCTGGTCAAGGTCATCGATGCTGCGCCCGCGCAGATCCCCTCGCCCGCTTCGGTCAAGCGCGCGCTCGACGTGCTCAGGAGCGCCAAGCGTCCGCTCATCATCCTCGGCAAGGGCGCGGCCTACGCGCAGGCGGATGAAGAGATCAAAAGCTTCGTCGAGAAGAGCGGCGTGCCGTTCCTGCCCATGAGCATGGCCAAGGGCCTGCTGCCCGATACCCATCCGCAATGCGCCGGCGCCGCGCGCTCGACCGTGCTGAAGGATTCCGACGTCGTCATGCTGATCGGCGCGCGGTTGAACTGGCTGCTCTCGCACGGCAAGGGCAAGAGCTGGGGCGAGGCGCCCAAGAAGTTCATCCAGGTCGACATCGAGCCGAAGGAGATGGACTCCAACGTCGAGATCGTCGCGCCCGTCGTCGGCGACATCGGCTCGGTCGTCTCCGCCTTCAACCAGGCGCTTGCGTCAGGGTGGACTGCGCCGCCCGCCGAATGGACCAAGGCCATTTCGGCCAAGCGCGAAGAGAACGTCGCCAAGATGGCGCCGAAGCTCATGAACAACAAATCGCCGATGGACTATCACGGCGCGCTCGGCGTGCTGAAGAACGTCATCAAGGAGTACCCCGAAGCGATCCTCGTCAACGAGGGCGCCAACACGCTCGACCTCGCCCGCGGCGTCATCGACATGTACCGCCCGCGCAAGCGCCTCGACGTCGGCACCTGGGGCGTGATGGGCATCGGCATGGGCCAGGCGATCGCGGCCGCGCTCGAGACCGGTCATCCCGTGCTCGCGGTGGAAGGCGATTCCGCCTTCGGCTTCTCCGGCATGGAGATCGAGACCATCTGCCGCTACAACCTGCCGATCTGCGTCGTCATCTTCAACAATGACGGCATCTATCGCGGCACCGACGTCAACAGCGCCAACGCCGACCCCGCGACGACGGTGTTCGTCAAGGGCGCGCGCTACGACAAGATGATGGAAGCTTTCGGCGGCGTCGGCGTGAATGCGACCTCGCCGGACGAGCTGAAACGCGCCGTGAACGAGGCCATGAAGTCCGGCAAGCCGACGCTCATCAACGCGGTGATCGATCCCGCCGCCGGCTCGGAGAGCGGCCGCATCGGCAACCTCAACCCGCAGAGCGTTCTGCAGAAGAAGAAGTAACTCCACCCCGCAACCCTTTTCCCTGCCGGGTGCAGGGGCAGACAGAGTACGGAGCAACACGATGACCAAAGCGCTCGAGGGCGTTCGCATTCTCGACTTCACCCACGTCCAGTCCGGGCCGACCTGCACGCAGTTGCTCGCATGGTTCGGCGCCGACGTGATCAAGGTGGAACGCCCCGGCGTGGGCGATATCACGCGCGGCCAACTGCAGGACATCCCGAACGTGGACAGCCTGTATTTCACCATGCTCAACCACAACAAGCGTTCGATCACGCTCGACACCAAGAACCCGAAGGGCAAGGAGGTCCTCACCGAGCTGATCAAGAAGTGCGACGTGCTGGTCGAGAATTTCGGCCCCGGCGTGCTCGACCGCATGGGCTTCCCCTGGGAGAAGATCCAGGAGATCAACCCGAAGATGATCGTCGCCTCGATCAAGGGCTTTGGCCCCGGACCGTACGAAGACTGCAAGGTCTATGAGAACGTCGCCCAGTGCACCGGCGGCGCCGCCTCGACCACAGGATTCCGCGACGGCGTGCCGCTCGTCACCGGCGCACAGATCGGCGATTCCGGCACCGGCCTGCATCTGGCGCTCGGCATCGTCACCGCGCTCTTCCAGCGCACCCACACCGGCAAGGGCCAGCGCGTCACCGCGGCGATGCAGGACGGCGTGCTCAACCTCTGCCGCGTCAAGCTGCGCGACCAGCAGCGTCTCGCCCATGGCCCGCTCAAGGAATACAGCCAATTCGGTGAAGGCGTGCCGTTCGGCGATGCCGTGCCGCGCGCCGGCAACGATTCCGGCGGCGGCCAGCCCGGCCGCATCCTGAAGTGCAAGGGCTGGGAAACCGATCCCAACGCCTACATCTACTTCATCACCCAGGCTCCGGTCTGGGAGAAGATCTGCGACGTGATCGGCGAGCCCTCGTGGAAGACCGATCCGAACTACGCCAAGCCGGCGGCGCGGCTGCCGCGCCTCAACGAGATCTTCGCCCGCATCGAGCAGTGGACGATGACCAAGACCAAGTTCGAGGCGATGGAGATCCTCAACAAGGACGACATCCCCTGCGGCCCGATCCTGTCGATGAAGGAGATCGCCGAAGACCAGTCGCTGCGCGCGACCGGCACGGTCGTCGAGGTCGACCATCCCACCCGTGGCAAGTACATCTCGGTCGGCAACCCGATCAAGCTGTCGGATAGCCCGAGCGACGTGCAGCGCTCGCCCCTGCTCGGCGAGCACACCGACGAGATCCTGCGCTCCGTGCTCGGCTTCTCCGACCACCAGGTCGCCGAGATCCACAAGTCCGGCGCCCTCGACCCGCCGCAGAAGCAGGCGGCGGAGTAAGCGGGCCGCCATGAGCCAGACGAAAGGGCCGCCCGAAGGGGCGGCCCTTTTTGCTAGGGAACGCCGAGCATGACAGGCGCCAATTCAAAGAGCCGAAAAACAACCCCATGCACAGTAGCCATCCCATTGGCACGCAACGATATTTCTGATTCGACGAAAAAATCCTGACCCGTCGGGCAAAACAGGGGTATTGTGCCATCGTGGATGTTGTGCCGGGAGCGGAGCGCTCGCTGTTGCCACATCGGAACGGATCCCCGAACACACCGTCGACGGAAGCGGACGCGCCGGATTGGCCTCCGGCTAATCGAGCCCCTCAGCGATCTCCCGCAGCCCGTTGCTCGCGAAAACACTTCACCACCGTCGCATTGAACTCGCGATGAACCATGAACTGGTCCCGGTTGTCTGAACAAAAATTCCGCGTCGATAAGTGAAGTCTCAGCCAGGGCTAGGCCGCCGCGCGGAGCAGAGGAAGATCAAAAGTAGGCTTCTTGATCGGGGGTACGGTCGTCAAGACTCGAGTGAGGTCGTTGTCCGTTGTACTACGAGGTTTAAGAAGGCGTACAGATGGCGAAGGCGATCAGGGATCTCGCCGACAACTTGGACAAGCGCTTCGGTGCGCTGATGGCCGACGGCCGCCGCAGCGCCGGGAGCAGTAGGACTCGGCGCACACCGTCGATTGCGAGTTTGCAGGTGCCAGCTCAACATCGAGCGCCGAGGCGACGGCTGCACAAGAAAGACCGGAGCCTCGCTGCACCCCGACAGGCGTGTCGGTCGCGCCTATGTCCCTGGCACCGTGCGCCAGCCTGAAACGAGCCTGGTTAGCACGAGCGCCCCGACGCAGATCGCAAAGCCGATGAGATCGGTCATTCCCTCGGGCACCAGCATCAATAATCCGCCAGCCCCGACGATTATCCGCGACCAAACGGGCAGCCGCCCGGCCCAGTAGAAGTATCCCTCGAACGACGCTGCGAGGAGAACGACGGCTGCGACGGCCGTGGTCGCCACCTGGAGAATCTCCATCAACTCGCCCTTGAGGATGAGCGCCGGCTGCAACACGAAGAGCACCGGCAGCAGGAACAGGAGACACCCGATCCGGATGGCGCGCAGTCCGACCTGGATCGCGTCAGCCTTGGCGATCGACGCGGCGGCGATCGCTGCCAGGGCTACCGGCGGCGTGATGAAAGACACAAGTCCCCAGTAGAATACATAGAGATGTACGGCCATAGGATCGAGGCCGGTCGTGATCAGCGCGGGCGCGAGCACGATGGCGAGGAAGATGTAGCAGGCGGAGGCCGTCATGCCCATGCCGAGGATGAAGCTCGTGAGAGCGCCGGTAGCAAGCAGCAGCACGATATTGTTGCCGGCGTACTGCACGAGTTCGCGCGAGAACGAGTTGGCGACACCGGTGATCGACAATGCGCCGATGATCAAACCTATGCCGGCAATCAGTCCGACGATCTGCGCGACGGTCTGGCCGACATCGACGACAAGCCCGGCGAAGTAGCGGGGCGTGAAGCCCAGCGCGGGTGCTCGAAAGATCGCGATCAGCACCAGGAAGAGCGAAACCCAGAAGGGCGCCTCGCCCTCAAGACGCCAGACGAGCAACAGCAGGGTGAGCGCAACCAGCGCGCCAATGTAGTACCAGCCGCCGATCAAAGTACGCGTGAGGGGCGGCACGTCGTCGGCACCGGTTCCACGCAGCCCGTTGCGCGCCGCGTAGAAGTCCGTTTGCATGAACAGTGCGAAGAAATACAGCACCGCCGGCAGGAATGCGGCGACGACGACATCGGCGTAGGGCACGTTCAGGAAGTTGGCCATGATGAAGGCCGCCGCTCCCATGACAGGCGGCATCAGCGCGCCACCCGTCGACGCGCAGGCTTCGACGGCGCCGGCATAGGCCGCCGGGTAGCCGCAGCGCTTCATGGTGGGAATAGTGAGCGTGCCCGTGGTGAGCACGTTCGACGTTGGGCTGCCGGACAGCATCCCGAAGAATCCCGATGAGATGATTGCCACTTTGGCAGGACCGCCGCGCGCCGTCCCCAGAAGGGCGGACGCAAAGTCCATGAAGAAGGCGCCGCCGCCGGTCGACGCCAGGACCACACCGAACACGAGGAAGCCGATCAGCGTGTCCGCAACGACCTGCATCGGAATGCCGATCAGGCTCTCGAGGCCATAGACGTGTTCGCTGAGGGTCTGGCCGAGATCGAGTTGCACGCCCCAGAGAAAGCCGGGCATGTGGCCCGCATAGAGCGGGAACGACGCAAAGATGAGACAGAAGACGAAGAGAATGGTCTCGCCCGTGCGCCGGAGCCCTTCGAGGACCAGAGCAGTGACAACGCCCGCCACGATCTGCGCTTCGAGTGGCCCAGTCGTGTTCCAGCCCGCGTCGATGACGTATTGCGCCCGCGAGGCAATCCAGATGGTCAGGCCCAGCAGGGCAGCACCGCAAATCCAATCGTACCAGGGCACGGGACCGTGCCACGGCTTGCGCGCAGGAAAGGCAAGGAAGCCGATCGCACCAAAAATGCCGATGATCAGGTAGTAGTAAGCCGTGCTGATCGGCCGAAAGCCGCCGATGCCCAGATTAAAGACCTGATTGACCGAGAGCGCTAGTCCAAGCAACGTCAGGACGAACGTTGCCCAAAATGCGCGCCCCTCCAGCCGCGCCGAGCGGGCTTCGGGGTCTTCAACTATCGGTGTCGCGACCTCAGCCTGTTCGGTCGTCATCGCATTTATCCCCTATAGATCCGCCGTCGATCACAAACGAGGACTTCGAGTGGCGTACTGCAAAAAGAAGGACAGGCGCGTCGGCGCAATCGACCGCAACGCCTGCCTCATCGTGTCGGAGCTAGAGGGACTTGAGAACCTCGGCACGACGCGGCATCCAAAGCTCACGCAGCTTGGCGGCATCGGCCTCCCTTGCGGCGGGCTCCTTGGCCATCATGTCGGCCCAAGCCTGCCGGAGCAGTGCGTGCCGCTTCACGATGCCGTCCTGCCACTTCTGGTGATCGGGAGTCCAGACGTTCTTCTCCTTGAGGAGCTTGATGGCACCCTCGTGGAAGGGCGCGTCCATCGGGTAGGCGCCGGAGTTCTTGACTTCCCAGCGCTCCATGATGGGTGAGGCGGCCTTGTAGGTGTCATAGGTGTCGACGATCGCCTTCGTAACCGCGTAGACCTCGTCCACCTTGGCATCGCCGTAGACGGTAATCATGGGATACCTGTAGCCCATGACGGCCCGGGGATTTTCCTTGGACACGCCCGAGCCGAACGTCTCGGTGTAGGGCGCCGCGAGCGGAATGGCGCGCTGGATCTTGCTCCACAGATCCTTGTCGGTTGCTGGAAGCTCGATCCAATCGATGCCGTAAGAACTCGCCTCAAGTTCCTTGAGCGACACGGTCGTCAGCGCCGCACCGGCGGCATCCGCACGACCCTCGATGAGCGCCTTAAGCGAAGCGCCGTAACTCGGGAACTCGACGACCTGCATATCGCTGTAAGAGATGCCACCAGCGTCGAGAATAGGCTCGATCTTCGCGTTGACGGACGTATTCGCCTTTGCGATCGCGTACCGCTTGCCCTTGAGATCCTTCAGTGTCTTGATGCCGCTCGTCTTCGTCACGCAGATGGACAGCGAATTCACGCGACCCAGCAGACAGCGCAGATCCTGCGGCCCCCAGTTCGGCGCGGCATACTCGTAAAGACCCTCGGCGGCGAAGAAGACCTCGGTCGCCAGCCAGCCATGTGTTACGCGACGGTCCTTCACTGGCTGGATGCGGCCGATCGATGTGCCGGAGGGCTGGAGGCGTACGCGCGTGCCATACGTCTTGCCGAGTGCATCCGCTATGGCCGAGGCCTCCACGTAGCCGGAGGCGCCAACGTCGTAGACGCTCCAAATCATGGTCGGCGGTAGATCGGGCAGCGATTTCGTCTGCGCTGCAGCGAGGTCCGGAAGCAGTCCGGCACCCAGAACAGCACCCATCCCGCCGAGATAGGCTCTGCGATCAATCTCCATCAACGCCTCCTCATTCTTACTGGTTTTTCTACTTGTGTCGGCTCGCGCCCTGTAAACCACCTCGGTCACGGGAGTACAAGGCGGCACTTCTTCTAGCACAGGAGGTCGGATTTTTCTTGCACCACGGCCGGTGGGGGGCACCCGGCGGCCTCGGACGCGCCTGCGAGGTAAGGATCGACGACGGGTCCGACCGGGACACGGGAAAAGCAGTCCCACGAAGCCGGGCCTGCCCCTCCGGCCAGAGCTTCTCATCCAGAACCTGCCAGGTGCCCAGCGATTCCCGGCTCAACCCTCGCGGAGCGGAGGAAGATCAAAGTAGGCTTGATCCGGGGTACGGTCGTCAAGACTCGTGAGGTCGTTGTCCGTTGTAGAAGTCGAAACACCGACCAATCGAGCTTCGGGCGTCGCCGACGGTTTCGTAGGATCGCAGATAGACTTCCTCGTATTTGACGCTGCGCCATAACCGCTCGACGAAAACGTTATCCCGCCACGCGCCTTTGCCACCGGCCGGATCGCCCGGCAGCGGAATTGTGGCTTCGGCCTCCAAGGGCACACGTTGCTTCCGCTGTCGGTGTTGAGGCAGAGTGTCCACGAGAAATCAGAGGCTATCGCATTTGACTGGTGGCGGCTTGCGCGCATGCCTTGTCCTTCGAGGCGGCGCTCACGCGCCTCCTCAGGATGAGGCTCATCGGCGTCAGTGCTCGTTGAAACTGTTGCCGCGCACTCGGTCCTCAGCCTGAGGAGTCTGCCTGAAGCGGGCGTCCGAAGGATAGCCGCAAGGAAACGCTATCAAATGCGATAGCCGGCGAAAGAACATGGAGATCAGCATGGCACTGCTCGGCAAGGCCGCCGTTGCGATGTGGTGGAGTGTTCGCGCCGAGCAGCGCGGCGAGTTCGGCGATTGGCATTCGCATGAACACTTCCCCGAGCGGATGAGCATTCCCGGCTTCCGGCGGGGATCGCGCTGGAGCAGCACGACCGATGCCGAAGGCTTCTTCGTGCTCTACGAGCTCGAGCAATACGAAGTGCTCACGTCGAAGGGATATCTGGACCGGCTCAATGCGCCGACACCGTGGTCGAGGAAGATGATGCCGCATCATCTCGGCATGGTGCGCAGCCAGTGCCGGATCGTGGCGAGCTTTGGCGGTGGGATCGCGGACTCGCTTGCCACCATCAGGCTCTCGCCGCGCGCGGGACTCGCGGCAGAGCTACAGGCACATCTCATCGATACGCTCGTCGCCCTCCCCTCGAAGCCGGGATTGACGGGCGCGCACCTTCTCCTCACCGACACGCCCAGGACGAGTGCGCCCACCACCGAGCAGCAGATCCGTGGCAACGATGATGCTGCGGACTGGATCGTGCTGCTGTCCGGGTACGATGCCGACGCAATCGAGGACGTGATCGCCGGCGGGCTCTCGCCGCCATCGCTTCACACGGCCGGCGCTTGCGACAACTCCACAATTGGTCACTACAGGCTGGCATTCACGATGACGTCTCAGGATGCCGCAACCATCTAAACGCATTTTGCCGCGGCTCGTTCACCTCTCCCGCGAGCAAACAGGAGAAGGAGCACACCTCCGCCGTTGCAGCGACCAAGCGTCCCACTTTGCTTTGGTGAGCGCCAAACAAGGCGCGAAAAAAATCGGGCGCACCTGTCGGATCGGCCGCTTCTCCGTCGTCCTCGTGACATGAATGGGACATAGAGGCCAACTCGGGCCCGTCAATCACTCAAGGATAACAAACATGCCCAGCACTGTCCGCCTGCACCGCGTTTTCGCCACCAGCCCGGAGAAGGTCTATCGCGCGTTCCTCGAGGCCGACGCGATGGCGAAATGGCTTCCGCCAAACGGCTTCACCTGCAGCGTGCACCACTTCGAGCCCAAGGTCGGAGGCACCTTCAAGATGTCGTTCCGGAATTTCACCACGGGCAACAGCCATTCCTTTGGCGGCGAATATGTCGAGCTCGTGCCCGGCGAACGCATCCGCTACACAGACAAGTTCGACGATCCCAATCTGCCGGGCCTGATCGAGGTGACCGTGGTCCTGAAGAAGGTCTCGGTCGGCACCGAAATCGACATCACGCAGACCGGCATCCCGGATGTCATTCCGCCGGAGGCCTGCTATCTCGGCTGGCAGGAATCGCTGCGAAATCTGGCGAAGCTCGTCGAGCCTGAGATCAATCAATAGGTGATCCGAGACGCGGGCCGTTCAGCCACCCGCCTGGGCCGACAATCGCGTTTGAAGGCGATTTCTCCATGACCATCCCTGGGGACGCCCGCCGTAGGCGGGCCCCTCTGGGCAAGGAGTGTGCGGCGGTCCGCGGCGGACCGCCCCCGCCTGCGACAGACGCTCCCCGCAATTCGATGCCCCTTGTGCCGGTCGAGCGGACGGCTAAACTCGGATCGAACCAAGGGGGGTTGATGAGACCATTCCAGACGTTGCGGATGCTTGCCTGTAGCGCGCTGCTCGTTGCGGCTACGGGTCCGGCCTGGGCCGAAGGGACTTTCGAGATTCCCGCCGGGGCCCGTTTCAACAAGGACAAGCTGGCAAAAATCGACGAGTTTTTCCGCAACGAAGTGGCGACTGGGAAAATCCCCGGCGCGATCCTGCTCATCCAGCAGCATGGAAAGCCGGTTTATCACCAGGCCTTCGGCGTGCAGGACGTGGTGTCGAAGGCTCCGATTACCGACCACACCATCTTCCGCCTGTTTTCCATGACCAAGGCCATCACCAGCGTGGTCGCGGTGCAGATGCTGGATGAGGGAAAATTCTCCCTCGACGATCCCATCGCGAAATATATCCCATCGTTCGCGAACGTGAAGGTCGGCGTCGAGAAGCAAGCGAGCGACGGGACCAAGACGCTCGAGCTGGTGCCGCCGGAGCGTGCGCCGACTGTGCTCGACCTGATGCGCCATACTTCGGGCATCACCTACGGCTTCTACGGCGACAGCCTCGTGCGCAAGGCCTACAGGGCGGCCGATATTTATGCCGGCGACTTCGACCTCGCCGAGTTCGCCGAGCGGATCGCAAAATTGCCGCTGCACAATCAACCCGGCGCGCTCTGGCAGTATGGCCATTCCACCGACGTCCTGGCGCGGATCATGGAAATCGCAGCCGGCAAGTCCCTGATCGAGATCGAGAAGGACAAGCTGTTCGAACCGCTCGGGATGAAGGATACCGGCTTCCTCGTCACCGACCCCGACAAGCGGAAGTTGCTCGCCGAGCCGATGCCGAACGACAGCAATTTCCGGGTGGGCCGGGAGAACGACCCGACAAAGCCGAAGAAGATGATGTACGCCAGCGGCGGCATGGTCTCCACGATGGCCGACTACGCTCGCTTCGCTCAGATGCTGCTCAATGGCGGCACATACGAGGGCAAGACCATTCTCAGTCCCAAGGCGTTCAAGCTGTTGACGACGGATTATGTCGGGCCGGATTCGGGCGTCGAGCGGGACTTCTTCTATTTTCCGGGCGACGGCTTCGGCTTCGGGCTGGGGCTCGCCGTCCGCACCGATCCGGGCAACGCCAAACCGCCGCCGCCGGGCAATCTCGGCGAGTTGAAATGGGACGGCGCCAGCGGCTGTTATTTCGTGATCGACCGCAAGCAGGACATGTTCTTCATTTTGCTCCAGCAGACCCCCTCGGAGCGCCAGCGCATCCAGAAAACCGTGAAGCAGCTGATCTACGAGGCCATGGAGAATTGAGGGCGCCACGCCAGCGAGCGAATGCGCAAGGTGTGCGCGCTTCGGCTCTGGCTGCGCCCTTGATATGCTGTCAACGAACAAAGTGGCCGGACGCGGGAGTCTTCCCAGCCGGCATCGGAGGCGAGATGATGAGATCTGCTGTCGAATGGTTGATCATTACCGGTCTTGCCGTCGGTTTCGCTGCTTCCGCTCAGGCCGAAGAAGTCGACATCGGCAAGGCGGAGTTCCAGTCTTCGTGCGCCAGTTGTCACGGCGCCGACGCGAAGGGGAAAGGACCGGTCAGCAGTCAGCTCAAGACGCCGGCTTCGGACTTGACCCTGCTGGCCAAGAACAACAACGGGGTGTTTCCTGCCAACGCCGTCTATGAGATCATCTATGGATCGAAATCAGTTCCGGCTCACGGCTCGCGCGAAATGCCGATCTGGGGCGAACGGTTCAACCCGATCGTCAGCCTGCCTCACGCCGTCGATCCCTCCTATTGGCAAAAGGCCGGCCCGCAGCAGAGCCCGGAAGTCGTGGTGCGCACTCGCATCCTCGCGGTGATCGATTACCTGAACCGAATTCAGCAGAAGTAGCGATAGAACAGCGTCACCGCTTCTCGCCTGCTGCGCGGCCGCCGCCTAACTTGCCGTCCAGCGGTCCGGGTCGGGACTATGCCCGATCAATGCGAGGCCGTAGGCGATCGACTCGAACTGGTCGCCCGACATCAGCCGCTCGTTGCCGAAGCGCTCGGCGAACAAGCGCCGTACGGCCGGCACAAAGGACGTGCCGCCGGTCAGGAACACTTTCTCGACGTCGCGCGCGGTGATGCCGGCCTCCGCCAGCACCTTGTCGACGGTGGCTCCCAGCCGGGCGATGTCGTCGCTAATCCAGGATTCGAACTGCTTCCGCGTGATGTCCGCGCCGATCTCGACGCCGCCGCCCTTGAAGCGGAAGTCCACCTCGTCCTGCGCCGACAGCGCGACCTTGGCGTCGGACACGGAACGGTAAAGCGCAAAGCCGAGGTCGAGATCGACGATGGTGATGAAATCCTCGAGCAGCTCCGGCTTCAACGCGGTGCGCGCAAGCTCCCTCAGTTCGCGCAAATCGCCGTTGCTCTTCATCATCGCGAGCTGATGCCAACGCGCGAGGTTGGTGTAATGGCCACTGGGGACCGGGAGCACCTTGTCGAACGAGCGGAAGCTCGAGCCTTTGCCGAGGCGCGGCGAGACGATGTGGTCGACGATGCGATAGTCGAACGTGTCGCCGGCGATGCCGATGCCCGCATGCCCGAGCGGCTCGGCGCGAAGCCGACCTCCCGCGCGCGAGAAGCGCATCACGGAGAAATCGCTGGTGCCGCCGCCGAAATCGGCAACCAGCACGGTGGCATCGCGCTCGAGCCTTCGTGCGAACGAGAACGCCGCACCCACTGGCTCGTAGACATAGCGCGCGTGGCCGGCGCCCAGGCGCTCGAACGCGGCCCTGTAGCGCTGCATCGCAAGCGCCTCGTCGGGATTGCCACCGGCGAAGCGCACCGGACGGCCGACCGTGATGTTCGCGGCCTCGAAGCCGAACTTCTCCCCGCCATGGCGCGCCAGCGTGCGCAGGAACGCCGCCAGAATATCCTCGAACTTGTAGCGCTGCCGAAACACCTGGGTGGTGTTGAAGCTGCTGCTCGCTGCGAACGTCTTGAACGACTGGAGAAAGCGGTAGACATGGCGCCCTTCCAGAAACTGCTCGATCGCCCATGGGCCGCCCTCGGCCTGGGCCCCGGCGCCCGGCCGGTCCTCCCAGAAGCACAGCGCCGACACATAGACGCTGTGGCGCTGTCCGCCATGATCGAAACGGATGGCCTCGACCCGACGATCGTCCGCCGCGAGCGCGACGACCGTATTGCTGGTCCCGAAATCGATGCCGATCGAGACGGCGGACGAGGCGCTCGACATGAACCACTCTGACGATTGGATTGGATAAGGGGGCGGACCACTAGCCGCTTTGCAGGATCATGCCAAGTCCGCCTGTTGCAGTGCGGCCGAGGCTCGACAGGCCACCGGTGCGGCGTCGTTGGTCCGCCCATGCTCTCCGATAGACCGCGCACAGAAAAAACCGTACCGCCAACCCCACGCCGGCAACTTTATGTCGGAAACTCCCCTGCCAACCCAACATTATGCTGCAATGCGAGATGTCGCATGCTGCTATGCAAACAAGAATGTGGATATTGGCATCTGGTATACATAAACTGGCCTCTAGATGAGACGGCAAGGCTGACTGTCTCGAGAAAGGGATTTCCGATGTCAAAGACCGCTTCCGCTGCGCTCGCCCCCTCCTCCTCGCTTTTCGCCCGCCTGGTGGCCGCGATCGACGGCCTCCTGATGGCCAGCGCCGAGATCTCGAACCGCAACGGCGACCTGCCGCGCTTTGGCCTGTAGAATAGGCACTTCCAGTCCGGAGCGGGCTGGCGGATTCCCGCCGCGCACGGATCGACCCATGGCCCCCAAGTCGGGGCCATTTTCTTTTGGGAAGCCCGCTGAACCGACCGCAAGTGCGACAATTTGCCCACCAATGCGCCCGGCGATCCGATTGTGAGCCTGCTGGCATCTCGCATACCATTCGACAAAGAAGAAGGATTGCCAGCTCACAAAGCGGGAAGGCGGGGAAAGGTATCGAGGGCACAGCGACGGCCGAGAGTGCACGTCTTCCGAGCAACCTTGGCAGAGCCTTGTCCGAAAGAAGTGGATGCCGCACGTTGTCCCTGCCCATAGAGTTTCTAGCGGGACTGCCGTGGGAGAATCGACCACACGGTGACTCCGGGCATGTGACTTGAGATGGGCTAACGCAAGCCGACAAAGAGCGGCTGCGTCGAGGGTTCGACAGGGAGAGAAACAGATGAAGCCGTTCGTTCTGAATGTCGCTTTGGCGGCAATCGCGATGTCATGCGTTGGCAGTACCGCAAGCCACGCAGCCTGGGAGCCCGTCCGTCCGGTCGAGTTCATCGTGCCCGCGGGCACCGGCGGCGGCGCCGATCAGATGGCACGCACCATCCAGGGCATCGTCACCAAGCACAATCTGATGAAGCAGCCGCTGGTCGTCATCAACAAGGCCGGCGGGGCGGGCGGCGAAGGTTTCCTCGACGTGAAGACGTCGTCAGGCAATCCTCACAAGATCATCATCACGCTGTCGAACCTGTTCACCACGCCGCTGGCGACGGGAATTCCGTTCAACTGGAAGGATCTGACGCCGGTGGCGATGCTGGCGCTCGACGAATTCGTGCTCTGGGTGAATGCCGAGAAGCCGTACAAGACGGTGAAGGATTACGTCGACGCTGCGAAGCAGGCACCAAGCGGCTCATTCAAGATGGGCGGCACCGGCTCCAAGCAGGAAGACCAGATCATCACGGTCGGCATCGAGAAGGCGATCGAGGCGAAGTTCACCTACATTCCTTACAAGGGCGGCGGCGAAGTCGCCGTCCAGCTCGTGGGCAATCACGTCGATTCCACCGTCAACAATCCGATCGAGGCGGTCGCGCAATGGCGCGGCGGCAAGCTCCGTCCGCTCTGCGTGTTCGACGCCCAGCCAATGGCCTATGACGAGCCGATCGCCGACGGCAAGGCCTGGAAGGATGTTCCGACCTGCAAATCGCAGGGCCTTGCGATGGAATATCTCATGCTGCGCGGCGTCTTCATGTCGCCCAAGGCGACGAAGGATCAGGTCGAATATTATGTCGAACTGTTCAAGAAAG
Source organism: Bradyrhizobium sp. in8p8 (assembly GCF_000426845.1). GTDB lineage: Bacteria > Pseudomonadota > Alphaproteobacteria > Rhizobiales > Xanthobacteraceae > Bradyrhizobium > Bradyrhizobium japonicum_C. The sequence continues at coordinate 150,391 of NZ_AUGD01000006.1, forward strand.
TCCGCGCCACGCCGGAATGGCAGGATTTCATGAAAAACGGCGCCTTCAACACGACCTTCCTGACAGGCGCCGACTACGCCAAGTGGGTCGCGGCGGAGGAGAAGCGCCACGAAGGCCTGATGAAGGATGCAGGCTTCCTCGCATCGGGAAATTGAGCCGCGACGTCGACGACGGCTGAAGACGCTGGTCGTCCTCCCGTCGGCCGTGACCGCGCACCATCGCCATTCCGCCTGGAGATCCCATGACTGAACGATCCGAATCTGGCCCGGCGCACAAAACGCTGGAAATCGGGATGGCGCTGCTGATCGGTGTCTTCGGCCTCGTCGTGATCTTCGGCAGCGTGAAGGCCGGCATCAGCTGGGGCGCGGAGGGCCCGCGTGCCGGCTTCTTCCCCTTCTATGTCGGTGCCACCATCGTCGTCGCAAGCGCCATCAACCTCTGGCATGCGCAGCGCGACGACGACGGCCGACTGTTCGCCGAATGGGGACAGCTGCGCCAGGTCATGAGCGTCGTCGTGCCGACCGCGATCTATGTCGGCTCGATGCCGTTCATCGGCCTCTACGTCGCCTCGACGGTCTTTATCGCCTGGTTCATGCGCTGGCTCGGCGGCTATCGCTGGCTGACGACCGTCGCGGTCGCGATCGGGATGCCGGTGTTGACCTATCTCGTGTTCGAGCGCTGGTTCCTGGTCCCGCTGCCCAAGGGCCCATTCGAGGAATGGCTCGGTCTGTAAGAGCTGCGCCGCATCTTTCGTTACCGCTGCAGGACATATCGACATGGAAGAGTTGGCCAATCTGTTTCACGGCTTCGCGGTCGCCCTGCAGCCCTACAACATCATGCTGATGATCATCGGCATCACGCTCGGCGTCATCATCGGCGTGCTGCCGGGGCTTGGCGGCGCCAACGGGGTGGCGATCCTTCTCCCCCTCACCTTCAGCATGCCGCCGACATCGGCGATCATCATGCTGTCCTGCATCTATTGGGGCGCCTTGTTCGGCGGCGCCATCACATCGATCCTCTTCAACATACCCGGCGAACCCTGGTCCGTGGCGACCACCTTCGATGGTTATCCAATGGCGCAGCAGGGCAAACCCGGCGAAGCCCTGACGGCCGCCTTCACCTCCTCCTTCGTCGGCGCGCTGTTCGCGGTCATCATGATCACGCTGGTTGCCCCGCTCGTCGCGGGCTTCGCACTGCGGTTTGGCCCGGCGGAGAAGTTTGCGGTGTATTTCCTCGCCTTCTGCTCCTTCGTCGGCCTCAGCAAGGAGCCGCCGTTCAAGACGATCGCGGCGATGATGATGGGCTTTGCCCTCGCGGCGGTCGGCCTCGATTCGATCACGGGCCAGTTGCGGCTGACCTTCGGCGTCACCGAGCTCCTCAACGGCTTCGACTTCCTGATCGCCGTGATCGGCCTGTTCGGCATCGGCGAGATCCTGCTGACAATGGAGGAAGGGCTGGCGTTCCGCGGCGGCAACGCCAGCATCAACCTTCGCGTGGTGCTGCATACCTGGCGGGAACTCCCCGCCTATTGGATGACCTCGCTGCGCTCCTGCCTGATCGGGTGCTGGATGGGCGTCACGCCCGCCGGTGCTACGCCCGCATCTTTCATGAGCTACGGTATCGCCAAGCGCCTGGCGCGACGCGGCAACAATTTCGGCAAGGGCGAGATCGAAGGGGTGATCGCGCCGGAGACCGCTGCCCATGCCGCCGGCACTGCCGCGCTGCTGCCGATGCTCTCGCTCGGCGTGCCGGGTTCCCCCACCGCAGCAGTCCTGCTCGGTGGATTGTTGATCTGGGGTCTGCAGCCGGGTCCGATGCTGTTCGTCGAGCAGAAGGAATTCGTCTGGGGCCTGATCGCGTCGATGTATCTCGGCAATCTCGCCGGCCTCATCGTCGTGCTCACCTGCGTGCCGATCTTTGCCGCCATCCTCCGCGTGCCCTTCGGCATCATCGCGCCGCTCATCCTGGTGCTGTGCGCGATCGGCGCCTATTCGGTGCACAACAGCACCTTCGACGTGATGCTGATGCTGGTGTTCGGCGTGCTCGGCTATCTCCTGAAGAAGTGCAACTACCCGCTCGCGCCGCTGGTGCTCGCCATCGTGCTCGGCGACAAGGCGGAGGAGTCCTTCCGGCAATCGCTGCTGGGATCGCAGGGCTCGCTCGGCGTGTTCTTCTCCAACGGTCTCGTCAGCACGATCATGGCGCTCGGCCTCGTCGCCCTGTTCTGGTCCGCGATCCAGGAAGGCTACAGCCGCCTGCGCACGTCGATGGCCTGAGGCGCGGCCGGACCAATCGGTACCGCGAGCAGTGCCAAACCGTCGCAGGCCGGACTTCTGGAATATAGAATTCCAGCCGCCGCACGGTGAGGAAATGACCGCGCGTCAGATCATGCGACCAGCGCAAAGCCTCAAAGATCCGCAAGCGCACTGGCCCTCCGCTGAGATCCAGCAGTCCGACATCAGAATATAACTACGTAAATTCAATTGCTTATATGAATTTCACGATCCCGCCGACGGGATCGCGGCGATGGGGGCTTTACAAGCCCGCGCTCATGGCGCATGTGAAGAAGGCTGCGCCATTTCGCCGCACCTCGCCGCCCTTCGCTTGAATCTTGGCATAATGCATACCAAGCTGCGCGCCGGCGCAGGCATAAAAATGATCGGCGCGTTCGGGAGGGTTTTGAATGACGGACATGGTGCAGTCGGCTGCGGCCCCTAGTGCAACACGTGTGAGCGATGCCTATCGCTGGTTGCAATTGTCGATCGGCGTGGCGGCGATGGTGATGATCGCCAACTATCAATACGGTTGGACGTTCTTCGTCCCGGACATTCAGAAAACATTCGGGTGGGATCGCGCCTCGATCCAGTGGGCTTTCACCCTCTTCGTGTTGTTCGAGACCTGGCTGGTGCCGATCGAAGGATGGTTCGTCGACAAATACGGCCCGCGGATCGTGGTGCTGGTCGGCGGCGTGCTCTGCGCCGTCGGCTGGGCGATCAACGCGCAGGCCACCTCGCTCAACGGCTACTATCTCGGCATGATCATCGCAGGCATCGGCGCCGGCGGCGTGTATGGCACCTGCGTCGGCAATGCGTTGAAATGGTTTCCGGACAAGCGCGGTCTCGCCGCGGGCATCACCGCCGCGGGCTTCGGTGCCGGCTCAGCGCTGACCGTCGCGCCGATCCAGGCCATGATCAAGGACAGCGGCTTCCAGGCCACATTCCTCTATTTCGGCCTCGGGCAAGGCATTGTCATCTGCATCCTCGCCTTCTTCCTGCTCGCGCCCAAGGCGGGACAGGTGCCGAACGTGGTCGCGAACGCCAATCTGCTCCAGACCCGGCGTAACTACCAGCCGACCGAGGTGCTGCGTCAGCCGATCTTCTGGCTGATGTACTTCATGTTCGTGATCGTCGGCGCCGGCGGGTTGATGGTGACGGCCAACCTGAAGCCGATCGCGGCCGACTGGAAGGTCGACAACGTGCCGGTCACGCTGATGGCGGTGACGATGACGGCGGTGACCTTCGCAGCCACGATCGACCGCGTGCTCAACGGCCTGACGCGTCCGTTCTTCGGCTGGATCTCCGACATGATCGGCCGCGAGAACACGATGTTCATCGCCTTCGGCATGGAAGGCTTCGGGATCTGGATGCTCTACCTCTGGGGCCACGATCCGGTCTGGTTCGTGCTGCTCTCGGGCTTCGTGTTCTTCGCCTGGGGCGAGATCTACTCGCTATTCCCCTCGACCTGCACCGACACGTTCGGCGCCAAGTTCGCGACCACCAATGCCGGCCTGCTCTACACCGCGAAGGGCACCGCCGCGCTGCTGGTGCCGATCGCCAACTACATGCAGCAGTCTTCAGGGACATGGGACAGCGTGTTCATCATTGCCGCCGGCGCCAACATCCTGGCGTCGTTGCTGGCGATCGCCGTGCTCAAGCCCTGGCGCAAGATCGTGGTCGCGAAATCCACGATCTGACGCCTTCGCCCAGCTAGCGTGAGTTCGACGCCCGGCCTCGCGGCCGGGCGTTTTCGTTGGCCGCAAGGTCGCCGCCCAGGACCGCCGAGCATGCAAGCGCAGCGAAGCCGCCTTTGCGTCAGCACCGCTGCCGCAAGATTCTTCGGATCAGCCAAACCATCGCTTGACGATTGGCATTATGTATACCAGACTATTCTCAACGTCAAAGTCAGGGAGGTTGAAATGCTGGTCGGAGACATCCTGCGCAAGAAGACGCCGCGTGTCGTCACGGTGCGCATGAATGAAACGGTGGGTATCGCCACCAAGCTGATGCGCACCAACAACATCAGCGCGCTGGTGGTGAAGGACGTCGTCCGCTCCGAGGGCAACACCGCGGTCGGCATGTTCACCGAACGCGACGTGGTACGCGCCGTCGTCGAGCACGGCGCCAATGCCGTCAACGTCAAGGTCTCGCAGCTGGTGTCGGTACAGCAACTCGTTTCCTGCACCTCGAGCGATACGATCGAGCACGTGCGCCATCTGATGAACCGTCATCACATCCGTCACCTGCCCGTAATCGACGATTACAGCCTCGTCTCGGTGATCAGCATGCGCGACATCGCCGCCGCGCTCGACGAAGCCACCAACTCGACACCGCAAGCAGCCTGAGCAGGCGCGGTGCAAGATGCATCGGCAGCGCTGAATGCTTTCAAGGGCAGAGCTGTCGAAGTCGCAAGCCGACCTGGTCCTGCTCAAGGCTCAGCTGTTCGGCATCGAGGCCATGATTGCGGACTCGAACCGCGGGTCGCCTCCGCGCGACCAACATCCGCATGCGCATCCTCATCGCCATCCTGTTCGCCCTGATTGGCCTGGTCGCCGGCTGGTCCGCGCTGGCCGCGCTGGTGATTGCTCTCGCCGGACCGGGCAACGATGGCGGCATCGCCATGGGCGCGGTCTTCGCCATCGGTCCCGTCGGCGGCCTGGCCGGCCTGATCGCAGGCATCTGGCTGTTCAGGCGTTTCGGCCCAAGCAACGATCAGGATGCACCGCTGCCCGCGTCCCGCGGCGAGGACTCTGCCTGAGGACGACACGCCGCGTCGCCCTGCAAGCGATCTCCACCAATCCCTGCAAACATCACATCTGCGCGCGTCAGAGATATGCCGCCAACATGTCCCGTGCACGCCGCAACTTGGACGCATTCGGACGCCCATCTCTGCGGCGTGTCTGGGGGGCACGGCGCTGTCGTGTTGGACCAAACCTTCAGGGGTATGACTGTGAAGAAAATCGTAATCGCTCTGGGTGCTACGCTTGCTCTGGTGACGGCTGCAAACGCTGCGGATATACCGCGACGCCAGCCGGTGCCGGTCTATCCGGCCGAGCAGGCGCCGATCGGCAAGATGCCGATTGGCAAGAGCCCGGTTGGAAAGGCCCCGATCGGCAAGGCGCCCGGTCCCGTCGCGGCGCGCTACTGACGCGCAGCGGAATACGCGCATCTGCGTAGCAGCCGGCAGTCGAGGGGAATAGCGTGACGAAGAAAGCTGATCGATCGGGATCCTGCATCCTCGCGGGCTTCGCTCTTGCGGCTATGCTCTCGTGCACGACGCCCTCGGCTTCGGCCCACGAGGCAAACAAGCGCGTTGCCGATGCCAACGCGCTTGCGACGGCGGACACCGCCTCGCGACCTCAGCCGCAAGCGGCGCGGCGCTCCGTCGCGCGCGCGGAGAAGGGCCCCTACTACGTCGACTTCCGCGCGCGGACCGCCGCGAGCTGGGGCCATGCCTTCGTCTGGTACGGCAAGACCAGCGAGAAAGCGGTCGAGGTCGCGGGCCTCACGCCCGCCGGCGACACGCTCGCCTATGTGCTGGGTCACATCACCTTCGTGCCATCCGAGACCGGCGCAAGCTACGGCGATCTCGATCCGGAATATCTGACCGCGAACTATCGGGTCTATCTCAATGAGGCCGACGCCAAGCGCGTGTTCGCCTACATCAAGGAGTTGCAGGCCAGCTCTCCGGTGTGGAATGCCGAGACCATGAATTGCACCGGCTTCATCGGCGACATCGCGGAGTTCATGGGATTGAAGGTGCCCCATCGCTGGCAGCGCCCGGAAAACTTCGTCAACAGCCTGAAGCAAATGAACGGCGGCCGCCAGATGGTGCGGCTGTCGGCGGAGTAAGGGAAGCCCTGGAGCCCCTGGACGGAGCGGCACGGCCCAACCGTCGCACCGGAGAAGCTCCATGCACTCCAATTATCCGCCGCACGGAATCATCCGCATCCCCGCATGATCGCCCTGCCTTGGCCGCGCGCCGGCGCGATAGACATTTCCCGACCCGGGCGGCATCCTGCCGCGATCAACCGATAACAGAGAGCGCCACGCAGGGCGCGGGGGAAGCACATCATGTTGCAGACACGGTTCACCAAGCTCGTCGGCGTCGAGCACCCGATCGTCCAGGGCGGAATGCAGTGGGTCGGCCGGGCCGAGCTGGTTGCCGCCGTTGCCAATGCCGGAGCGCTCGGCTTCATCACGGCGCTGACCCAGCCCACGCCGGAGGACCTCACCAAGGAGATCGCGCGCTGCCGCGACCTCACCGACAAGCCGTTCGGCGTCAATCTCACCATCCTGCCCGCGATCAAGCCGCCGCCCTATGCCGAATACCGGGCCGCCATCATCGAGAGCGGCGTCAAGGTGGTCGAGACCGCCGGCAACAAGCCGCAGGAGCATGTCGAGGAGTTCAAAAAACATGGCGTCAAGGTCGTGCACAAATGCACCAGCGTCCGACACGCGCTGTCGGCCGAGCGCATGGGCGTCGACGCCATCTCGATCGACGGATTCGAATGCGCCGGCCATCCCGGTGAGGACGACACGCCCGGCCTGATCCTGATCCCGGCCGCCGCGAACAAGGTCAAGATCCCGATGATCGCCTCGGGCGGCTTTGCCGACGCTCGCGGCCTCGTGGCGGCGCTGGCGCTGGGCGCAGAAGGGATCAACATGGGCACGCGCTTCATGGCGACCAAGGAGAGCCCGATCCATCAGCTCATCAAGGAGAAGATCGTCGCCAACGACGAGCGCGAGACCGAGCTGATCTTCCGCACCATGCGCAACACCTCGCGCGTCGCCAAGAACGCCGTCTCGACCAAGGTCGTCGCCATGGAAAAGGAAGGCGCCAAGTTCGAGGACATCCGCGAGCTCGTCGCCGGTGCCCGCGGCAAGATGGTCTATGCCACCGGCAATTCCGACGAAGGCATCTGGTCAGCCGGCCAGGTCCAGGGCCTAATTCAGGACATCCCGAGCTGCGCCGAGCTCGTCTCCCGCATCGTGCGCGAAGCGGAGGCAATCATCCGCGGCCGACTGGAAGGCATGATCGTTCAGCCGCAACGCGAAGCTGCGGAATAATCACTGTAAGTCGCGAGAGCATTGCATGAAAGCTTATGTCTATGGTCCTGACGGCGCTCGGATTTCCGACGTCGCTCAACCAAAGCCCAAAGGCACGCAGGTGCTGGTGAAGGTCCGCGCTTGCGGGCTGAACCGGGCGGACACCGGCATGCGCAAGGGACACGCCCATGGGGCGGCCGGCGGCGTCGGCACCGTGCTCGGCATGGAATGGGCCGGCGAAGTCGCCGAGCTCGGGCCGGACGCCAAAGGCGTCAAGGTCGGCGACCGCATCATGGGCTCGGGCGGTGCGGCGTTCGCCGAATATACGCTGGCCGATCACGGCCGGCTGTTCCACGCCCCCTCGAACATGAATTTCGAGGAGGCCGCCACCCTCCCCGTCGCACTCGCGACCATGCACAACGCGGTCGTTACCGTTGGCGGAATGCAGGCGGGTCAGAGCGCGCTGATCCAGGGCGCCAGCTCCGGCGTCGGCCTGATGGCGATGCAGATTGCCAGGCTCAAGGGCGCAAAGCTCGTGATCGGCACATCGACCGATGCCTATCGCCGCGGCCGGCTGAAGGAATATGGCGCCGATCTCGCCGTCGACAGCTCCGATCCCAAATGGGTCGACGAGGTGCTGAGGGCGACGAACGGAGAAGGCGTCGATCTCATCGTCGACCAGGTCTCGGGCAAGGTCGCGAGCCAGAATCTAGCCGCGACGAAGATCAAGGGCCGCATCGTCAATGTCGGCCGGCTCGGCGGTACCCATGCCGATTTCAACTTCGACCTTCATGCGGCCCGGCGCATCGACTATGTCGGCGTCACCTTCCGCAGCCGCACCATCGAGGAGGTCCGTGAGATCTTCGAGGAGGTGCGCAAGGACATCTGGGGCGCTGTGGAATCGCGAAAACTGCAGCTGCCGATCGACAAGGTGTTTTCGTTCGACGACATTGAAAAGGCATTCGACCACATGGAGGCGAACAAGCACCTGGGGAAGATTGTGGTCGCGTTGTAGGAGCGGCGGACGGAACGACATGGCCCGCCTCCCTCCACGGCGTCATGGCCGGCTCGCCCCGGCCATGACCGAGGAAGAGGCACGGGTGAGCTTTCCATACAAGAGCAACCGCGATAGCTTCGCTCCTGCAAGTCACTCGCGACTACTTCTGTGGATCATTGCTTGATGTCCCACGCTGGGCTGCTAAATCCCCGCCATGACCTCCCAGCACAGCAAAACCTCGGTCGCGGCGATTTCGATCTTCGCCAGCGGCGGCATGGCGGCGGCGAAGTTCGCGGTCGGGATCGCAATCGGCTCGCTGGCGCTGATCTCCGAAGCCCTGCATTCCTCGATCGACCTGGTCGCCACCATCATCACCTGGGCGGTGGTGCGGGTGTCCGACAAGCCGGCGGACGAGGAGCATCATTACGGCCACGGCAAGCTGGAGAGCATCTCTGCCCTTGGCGTCACCGCCCTGCTCTACGTGCTTGCCGGCGGCATTCTGGTCGAGGCCTATAGCCGGCTGAGCGAGGGAACCCCGCCGCCGACCATCTCGGCCGTGCCCTTCGTCGTGCTGGTGATCGACATCGTCGTCAATCTCTGGCGCGCCCGCGCCCTGCAGCGCGCCGCGCGAGAGACCAGGAGCCAGGCGCTGGCGGCGGATGCGCTGCATTTCGCCTCCGACGTCATGGGCTCATTCGCGGTAATCGCGGGCCTGATCCTCGCCGCGCTCGGCTTCTGGTGGGGCGACGCGGCGGCCGCGGCCGCGGTCGCGGTCATGATCGCAGCTCTCGGCCTGCGCCTGGCCGGCTCAACCGTGCAGACACTGGTCGACCGCGCGCCGGAAGGCGCGCAGGAGAAGGCCACCGCCGCGATCCGCGGCGTGCCGGGCGTGATCGACGTCGACCGGCTGCGCGTGCGCATGGTCGGAGCGACCACGTTCATCGACACCATCGCAAAGGTCCCGCGAACCTATCCGATCGACCGCGTCGAGGAGATCAAGCGCAACGCACAGGCCGCAGTGACCAAGGCATTCGGAGACGCCGACCTCACGTTCGCTGCGGTGCCTGTCGCTCGCGACAACGAGACCGTCCACGACCGCATCATGGTGATCGCGCATAATTCCGGCCTCGCGGTCCACCACGTCACCGTGCACGACCTCGGCGCCAAGCTGATCGTCAGCATCGATCTCGAGGTCGACGCCGCAATGCAGCTCGAGGCCGCCCACGACATCGCCAACACGCTGGAGCGCAAGATCAAGGAAGAGTTCGGCGAGGACGTCGAGGTCGACGTCCACATCGAGCCCATGGAACCGGAACTGCCGTTCGGGGTCGATGCCGCACCTGACAGGGTGCAGACCATCGCGGCTGCTCTGACGGAATACGCCGCCGGCAGCGAGATCCACGACATCCATAACGTGCGGGTCCGCAACACGGACGCCGGCGAGATCGTCAACTTCCATTGCCGCGCAGCGCCGTCGATGAGCGTGATCAAGGTGCACGAGCATGTCGACGCGATCGAGCGCGCGTTGCGGCGTGCATTCCCGAGCGTGAAGCGCGTCATCAGTCACGCGGAACCGCCGCGCGCGTGATGAAGGACGCATGGTGAGACACACGTTCCCGTTTCGGACTCCTCGCGTCCGTGGGTTTGCGGACGCCCGATGCACAAACTGCGTGTTGGATAAGAATAATTTCGCGTTAACGATTCGTTGACTCTCGACAGCCCGCGAAAACTGGATTCAAATCAGTGTGATTCGAAAGCGACGTGGGGCTGCTTTCGAAGCTCGTTTTCAGGGGGCCGAAGGCATGGCGCGCGCAGACGCCGCGAACGCGTGCGTCCAATCCGATTCGATCAAGGGATTGGCGCAATCGATCGCGAAACCTGCCTATCATCGGCTGCTGGTCGCAGAGCCGGCGCTGCGCCGCGCCGTTCCGACGCTCATCATCGCCTTCCTGATCACGATCTGCCTCGGTGCCTTTGTGCAGGTGGTCGATCAAACGCGCCAGAAGCGGCTGGTGATCCGCCAGGATATCAGCGCGCTCGCCGACCTGCTCGCCGAGCGCATCGACCGCCTCACCTCGGTGCGCCACGACCGACCAAAGACCATCGACAGCCTGCCGGCGATGTTGCCGGATCTCATTCCGTCCTGGGGCATGGCCTCGGGCCGCCACGTCATCGTCACCTCGGCTGGCATCGACCGCCGCGTCCTCGCCCGCATCCCGATCGACAGCGATCCCTCCGGCAACGACCGGCTGCTCGATGCGATCACGACCGCCCAATTGCTCGCGGCGCCGACGCGCGACGGCAACATCTCCGACATGACATTGCCGAACGGCAATGCGGCGATGGCGACCTCGCGGCAGATCAAGTCGCTGCCGGGCTTCGTCACCGTGATCCAGGAGCGCAACGAGCCGATCTGGGGCTCGGACGCCGCGCTCTCGGTGACGCTGTCGGCAACCACCGGCTTCGTCGTGCTGATCCTCGGCTTCGCCTTCCACTGGCAGTCGACCCGCGCCCGCGAGGGCGACCTCATCAACGATGCCGTGCGCGGGCGCATCGACACCGCGCTCAATCGCGGCCGCTGCGGGCTGTGGGACTGGGACTTGTCGCGCGGCCGGATCTTCTGGTCGCAATCGATGTTCTCGATGCTCGGCCTCGACGGCCGCCACGAGCTCCTCACTTTCGGCGAAGTCAACGCGCTGGTGAAGTCCGACGACATCGACCTGTTCGAGATCGCCGACCAGCTCATCTCCGAGAAGATCGACCATATCGACCAGACCTTCCGGATGCAGCATGTCGACGGGCACTGGATCTGGCTGCGCGTTCGCTGCGAGAAGACGCGCGGGGCGACCGATTCAAGCGTTCACCTGATCGGGATCGCCGTCGACATCACCGAGCAGAAGAGCCTTGCGGAAAAGACGGTGGAAGCCGATCTACGCCTGCGCGACGCGATCGAGACCATTCCGGAAGCCTTCGTGCTCTGGGACGCGAGCGACCGCCTGGTGCTCTGCAACTCGCATTTCCAGCGCCTGCACAAGCTGCCCGACACGGCCGTCATTCCCGGCACCTCCTACGAGACGGTGCTCGAAGTCGGCCGCATGCCCGAGGTGCGCACCCGCCACAACGAGACCGGAGTCCAGGGCCCGGGCGCACGCACCTTCGAGGCGCAACTCGACGACGGCAGCTGGCTGCACATCAGCGAGCGCCGCACCAAGGACGGCGGCTACGTCTCGGTCGGTACCGACATCACCCGTATCAAGGAGCACGAGCAGAAGCTGGTCGACAACGATCTGCGCCTGCGCGCCACGGTCATCGACCTCAAGCGCTCGCAAGCCGCGCTCGAGCGCCAGGCGGTCGAGCTCGCCGACCTCGCCGAGAAGTACCAGCGCGAGAAGACCCGCGCCGAGGAAGCCAACCAGACCAAGTCGAAGTTCCTCGCCAATATGAGCCACGAGCTGCGCACGCCGCTCAATGCCATCATCGGCTTCTCCGAGATCATGGGCTCGGGCATGTTCGGGGAGCTCGGCTCGGAGAAATATCAGGAATACTGTCAGGACATCCTGACCAGCGGCCATTATCTGCTCGAGGTCATCAACGACATACTCGACATGTCCAAGATCGAGGCTGGCCGGATGAAACTCGACATGGAGGAGCTGGACCTCTCCAAGACACTTGCGGAATCCTTGCGGGTCGTCACCGGCCGTGCCCAGGACAAGCACCTGACGCTCGACGCCGACATCGCAAAATCGATCTCGGTCGTCGCCGACCGCCGCGCCACCAAGCAGATCATCGTCAACCTGCTCTCCAACGCCGTGAAGTTCACGCCCGACGGCGGGCGTGTCGTGGTGCGCAGCCGGCAGCTCGACGACAGGATCGTGCTGATGATCGCCGACACCGGCATCGGCATCGCGCCGCATTCGCTGGCGCGGCTGGGCCGCCCGTTCGAGCAGGTGGAGAGCCAGCTCACCAAGACCTATCACGGCTCGGGCCTTGGCCTCGCGATCGCACGCTCGCTGGCGCAGCTCCACGGCGGCTCGATGCGGCTGCGCTCCAAGCTCGAGGTCGGCACCGTCGTGCGCGTGACCCTGCCGCGCGACGCGATCAAGGCAGCGGCCGGGATCTCGGCCGCGGCTTGAGGTGGCGCCAGTTACGTGCTTGCGCCATCCTTCGAGACGCCCGCCTGCGGCGGGCCCTCAGGACGAGGATGAGTGCGCGGCAGCAGAGCGCGATGGGACGGAGCCTCATCCTGAGGAGCGCGCCCCTCGCGCGCCTCGAAGGACGAGGCGCCTGCTCGAATCTACAATTGCAGCGAAGGCGCGACCTCTCGCGCGACGTTGACCAGCGCCGCGATCAGCGGCGTCATCGGATCGCGTTGCGGGATCACCATGCCGATACTGTAGTTGACGTCGGGTTCGACGATCGGGATTGAGCGTACCGTGTCGGACAGGCCGAGCGTCTCGGCGAGCTTGGCGGGCATCACGCTCGCCCAGCGTCCTGTCTTCACATGCGTGAACAGCACCAGCAGCGAGTTCGAGGTCAGCGTCGGGGTTGCCTCCGCGCCGACCGAGCGCAGCGCGCGGTCGATGATGCGGCGGTTCTGCATGTCGGGCGTCAGCAGGCAGAGCGGCACCTGCCCGACTTCCTTCCAGGTCACCGTCTCGCGATCACCGAACATCGCGTCCGGCGCGGTCAGCAGGCGGTAGCTCTCATTATAGAGCGGAATGGTGCGCACCTTGCCGATCGGCTCGTTCTCGATGTAGGTCAGCCCCGCATCGACCTCGAGGTTTTCGAGCAGCCCGAGCACCTCGGACGAGGTGGTGGACTGGATGCGGAACCGCACCTCGGGATGCCTGGCGCGGAACGGCGTCGTCAGCGCGGCGACCATGCCGAGCACGGTCGGGATCGCCGCGATGCGGATCTCGCCGGAGAGCTGATGCTTCAGACCGTTGATCTCGTCGCGCATCGCGCGGGCATCGCCCACGATGCGCCGCGCCCAGTCGAGCGCCCGCTCGCCTTCAGGGGTAAAGCCCTGAAACCGCGACCCGCGCTGGACCAGCATCACGCCGAGAATCTCCTCGAGCTGCTTGAGCCCCGTCGACATCGTCGGCTGCGTCACGCCGCAGGCCTCTGCAGCGCGTCCGAAATGCCGCTCCTTCGCCAGCGCCAGCAATAGTTCGAGCTTGTCGATCAACCGGTCGTCCCTCGGATCAATGCGGTGACGCGCAGGCTAGCACGCCTGCTCCCTTCCAACACGGAAAAACCAGCCGCCTGAGCGGTGGATGCAGGCGGCGCGGGCCTCGCACCTGAAGTCCGCGAGGCCATTCCATCGCTGAAGCAGACTACGTCCCTTCCAGCAGCGCCCTGAACACGCGCCGCACTTCGCTCTGGGTTTCCTTCACGCGCGCCTCCAGCGACGAGAAATCCGGCGCATCGCCGGCGCGCGCCATCACGCGCTGGAGATCAGTGCCCGCCGTTTCCGGCTTGAACCGGTCGCTGACGCAGAGCCGCAGGATCTGCGTCAGGTCGTGATAGAGCCGGGCTGCTGCACGCAAGATCTCGGTCTCCGATTGCGGGAGCACGCCGATCCTGCATGCGTTCTCCAGCACCTGCACGGTGCTGACATCGAGGATGTCCGGCTTGTCGTGAGCGTGCACGAGCTGGAGATATTGCGCGATGAAGTCGATGTCGACCATGCCGCCGGCAGCATGCTTGAGATCCCAGCAATCGGCCTCGCCCTTTTCCTGGGCGATCGCGCGCCGCATGTCGGCGACGTCGTTGGCGGTGATGGCGGGATCGCGGCGGCGGGTCAGGACGTCCCGGATGACGCGCTCGATCCGCTCCCGGAAGGCGTCCGACGCCGACACCACGCGGGCGCGCGTCAACGCCATATGCTCCCAGGTCCAGGCCTCGTTGGCCTGGTAGTCCGCGAATGAAACGAGACTCGAGGCCACCGGGCCGGCGCGCCCCGACGGACGCAGCCGCATGTCGATCTCGTAGAGCACGCCGTAATTGGTGCGCGTCGTGAACGCGCTGATCAGGCGCTGCGTGAAGCGCGCGAAATAATGCGCGCCGTGCAGCGATTTGGGTCCGTCCGAGTCCGGATGCTCGCCGTCGAAATCGTACAACAGGATCAGGTCGAGATCGGACGAGGCCGTCATCTCGCGGCTGCCGAGCCGGCCCATCGCGATGATCGCGGTCTCCTGCCCCTTGATGCGGCCGTGCTGGGCGGCGAAGCGATCGGCGACGAGGCCATGCACGGTGTGGACGATGCCTTCGGCGACGTCGGCAAATGCCGTGCTGGCCTGTTGCGCAGAGACGGTGCCGGACAGGATGCGCGTGCCGATCAGGAACAGGCTCTCCTGCCCGAACAGGCGCAGCCGATCGAGGAACTCTTCGTATGAGCCGGCGTCCTGCACGGTCGCAGCCAACCGGCCCGACAATTCCTCCCGGTCGGGCATGGCGCCGAAGAAGCGCGGATCGATCAGACCGTCCATCAACTGCGGCTGCCGCGCCAGCATTTCGCCCAGCCGGGGCGCCGCGCCCAGCACCAGCGCCACCAGCGCGACGAGATCGCGGTTCTGGCCGAGCAACGTGATCAGCCGGCCGCCGCGCTGGAGCGCCGCGAGGAAATCATCGAATGCCACGACCGCGCGGTCCGGTTCCTCGGCATGGGCAAGTCCGTCGATAAGAGCCGGCACGAACTCGACGAAAGCATTCCGGGTCGCCTCAACCCGGAACACCCGATAGTCGCCGGTGATCCAGTCGCGCACCGTCTGCGCGACGGCGGCCGGCTTCTTGAAGCCGAGCGTCGCCAGGTGCTGAAGCAGGCGCGGGTCCTCGGGGCCGGCACTATAGTCGAGCGCCGGCAGCTTGGCCGTCCCGGTCGGATCATCGCCCTCGAACAGCTTTTCATAGTGCCCCTGCACGATCTGCAGCTGGTGCAAGAGGTCGCGCGCAAAGGCCTCGCGATCCGGATAGCCGAAGAACCACGCGAAGCGCTCGACTGCTTGCCTGTCCTCAGGCAACGTGTGGGTCTGCTCGTCAGCGATCATTTGGAGGCGATGCTCGACGCGGCGCAGGAACTCGTAGGCCGTGGTCAGCTCGTCGCGCGCCGCGTGGGTGATCCAGTTGCTGGAGGCGAGCACATCCAGCGCCTTCAGCGTCGGCCGCACCCGCAATTCCGGATGGCGGCCGCCCGCTATCAATTGCTGGGTCTGCGCAAAAAACTCGATCTCGCGGATGCCGCCGCGCCCGACCTTGACGTTGTGGCCTTCGACTGCGACCTCGCTCTGGCCGCGATAGGTCTGCATCTGCCGCTTCATGTCGTGCACGTCGGCGAGTGCGGCAAAGTCGAGATGCTTGCGCCAGACGAAGGGCGCGATCTCTGACAGAAGCGCCTCGCCCGCCCTGGCATCGCCGGCACAGGCACGCGCCTTGATCATGGCGGCGCGCTCCCAGGTGCGCCCCTCCCGCTCGTAATAGTTCAGCGCGGCGTCCCGCGAGATCGCCACCTGTGTCGAGGACGGATCGGGCCGAAGCCGCAGGTCGACGCGAAAGACGTAGCCGTCATAGGTGCGCTGCTGGAGGATGCGCGCCATCCCCTGGGTCACACGAACGAAGAACGGCTGCGGTTCGATATCGGGCGCGAGCGTGGTCGCCTCGGGGTCGAAGAACACGATGAGATCGATGTCGCTGGAATAGTTCAGCTCGCCCGCGCCCATCTTGCCCATCGCGAGCACGATCAGCCCGCAGCCCTCTTCGGGAGCCTCGGGATCGGACGGAGAGAGCTTGCCGCGTGCGGCTTCCTGCCGCAGCAGGTACCGAAGCGCCGCCTGCACCGAGAACACTGCAACGTCTGTCAGCGCCGCCGTCACCCGCATCACCGGCCAGACGCCGCCGATGTCGCATAGCGCGATCAGCAGCGCTGCTTCCGCCTTCATGCGACGAAGCAGGCGCATTACCTCGGCTTCGTCGGGGGCTGCGAGCACGGCGTCCCTCGCCTCCGCCATCAGCCCCGCCAGATGCACATCCGGATCGCAGTCGAGCAGACGGATCAGGCGCAGGGGATCGGCCCGCACGAGATCGAACAGGTAGGGCGAGAATTCCGCGATGCCGGTCAAGATATCCCGCGCGAAAGGATGAGCCAGCAGGGATTCGAGACGAGCCGATTGAGCCGGCTCGAGTTCGGCCAGCCAATTCTCAAGGCGTCTTTCGTCGGTTGCGGAAGCGGCAATATGGGGAGCTTCCGCAAAGCGCGCGGCCAGTCTCTCACCATGCTTGTCCGCGTTTCCCGGCGCGGAGTGGTTCATGCCACCTTCTGTGGCACATCCTGCAGCGGCGGAGCAACCCTGTCGCCCGCGCCCGTACGCGCCGGCAGGACGAGCGTGGCGACGAGACCAGGGTGGGCGGCGCCCAAGCGTAGTTCGCCACCGTGCAGGGTCGCAACCGCCGAGGCGAGGCTCAGGCCGAGGCCGGAGCCCGGCAGCGTGCGGCTGGCCTCCAGCCGAACGAATCGCTCGACGACGTGCTTGCGATCGGCTTCGGGAATCCCCGGGCCGCGGTCGGTGACGCTGAGCAGCACCTGCTCGCCTTCCCGCCTCGCCTCAATCGTGATCTGCCTGGCGTCCATGCTGACCACGGTTCCCGCTGCCTGTGCCGCCGGCTTGCCATATTTGATCGCGTTCTCGACGAGATTGGCGAGCGCCTGGCTGACCAGCTCGCGATTGGCGTGAACCGGCGTCGGCTCGGCTTTGACCTTCAGGGTCATGCCGTCCTCTTCGGCCAGCGGCTCGTAGAGCTCGTGGATGCCACCCGCGACTTCGGCAGCGTCGAAATCATCCATGTTGCCGCGCGCCTGGCCCGACTCGGCACGCGCGATCATCAGCAGCGCATTGAAGGTGCGGATCAGCCCGTCGGATTCCTCGATGGTCCGCTCCAGCGCGGCGCGGTAGTCCGCCTCGCAGCCGGACTTGGCCAGAGCCTCCTCGGCACGGTTGCGCAAGCGCGTCAGCGGCGTCTTGAGGTCGTGCGCGATGTTGTCGGAGACTTCCTTCAGCCCCGCCATCAGCGCTTCGATCCGCTCCAGCATGGCGTTGAGGTTCTCGGCGAGCCGATCGAGCTCGTCGCCGCTGCGCCCCACTGGCAAGCGCTCGCTGAGGTCGCCGCTCATGATCCGCTGCGTGGTGCCGGTCATGGCGTCGATGCGGCGCAAGACACGCCGCGCCACGAAGATGCCGCCGCCGAGGCCGAGCACGACGACGATCAGGACCGACCATTGCGCTGCCTTGGCGACGATGCCGAACAAACGACGCCGCTCGGCGAGGTCGCGGCCGATCAGAAGCCGGAAGCCGTTCTCGAGTTCGGTGACGCGCACCAGCGCACGATGATCGCGGTCATCGGCGTCCTCGAGCCGCCGGTAGGCGGTCTCGGACCAGCCGCGCGTCGCCATCACGCCGGGCGCGAGCGAACCGACATTGCCGGCGATCGCCTGCCCCGTCGGCGTCGTCACCAGATAGAGGTTGGCGCCCGGCCGCAGCGCCCGATACTCGATCGCGAGCACGAGTCCGCGCAAGCCGCGGCGACCGTAGATCTCGTTGATCTCCGAGGTCTCGGCGTTGACCGTCTGCGTGATCTCTTCGGTGATGAGCCGCCGCGTATTCCAGGCGAAATAGCCGAGCAGCGAAGCCGCGAACATCGCGAACAGCAGCAGGTAGACCAGCGTCAGCCGGAACGCCGTGGTGCGGACGAGTTTACCGAATGCCGTCACGGATCATGTATCCGGCGCCGCGGATCGTGTGCAGCAGCGGTCGATCGAAGCCCTTGTCGATCTTGGAGCGCAGCCGCGAGATGTGCACGTCGATGACGTTCGTCTGCGGATCGAAATGATAGTCCCAGACGTTCTCGAGCAGCATGGTGCGCGTCACCACCTGGCCGGCGTGCTTCATCAGGTACTCGAGCAGGCGGAATTCACGAGGCTGAAGCGTCAGCTCGTCCTTGCCGCGGGCAACGCGATGTGACAGCCGATCGAGCTCGAGATCGCCGACACGATACAGCGTATCCTCGGCAGGACCGCCGCGGCGGCGGGAGAGCACCTCGACCCGGGCGAGGAGCTCGGCGAACGAATAAGGCTTCGGCAGATAGTCGTCGCCGCCGGCACGCAGGCCCTTGATGCGGTCATCGACCTGCCCCAGTGCCGAGAGAATCAGCACCGGCGTCGTGTTGCCCTTGTCGCGCAGTGCGCCGATCAGCGACAGGCCGTCGCGCTTGGGCAGCATGCGGTCGACCACGAGCACGTCGTAATCGCCGTTCTCGGCCATGGCGAGCCCTTCCTCGCCGTCGGCGGCGTGGTCGGCAATGTGTCCGACTTCGCGAAACGCCTTGGCGAGATAGTCGGCGGATTCGCGGTCGTCTTCGATGATGAGGAGGCGCATCGTGCGTTCGGCGGCGGTCAAGGAGGTCAACCTTCTCTAAACATGGCGCGGGCGGCAATCGCATGCAAGCCGAGCGAGAGACGCCGGCATTGAGAAAAAGGCGGGCGGTGAAGCTGGGGGGACTTCACCGCCCTAGGCCTTCCGACGGAGGGGGGCGTATTCCACCGGAAGGTAGATAGGGGAAGCAAACGTTGCGCTGCTTCCCCGAAGGGCGCCGCGGCGGGGGCGACTGATGCCTGCGACACCCTTCATCTCGTGGCCTCCTGAAGCGCTCAGCCCTTGGCGAGGGGCACCGCGACGAAGCGCGACTGGCCGCCGCTCTTCACGCGCATCAGGACGCTGTTCTTGTTCTCGGTCCGCGCCGTGCTGATGGCCTCGCGGACTTCACTGGCCGTGCTCACGCTCTTGCCGCCGACTTCGAGAATCACGTCGCCTTCCTTGAAGCCGCGTTCAGCCGCGGCACTCTTCGGGTCGACTTCGGTGACCACGACGCCTTCCTTGCCGGCGCCGGCCACGGAATTGGCGGGCGCAACCGTCATGCCCAGCTTGGGCACGTCGGTGCCGCGGCTGGCACCCTTGCCGCTATCCTTGTCGGTGTCGGCCTTGGCCTCGACCGTATTCGGCAACTGGCCGAGGGTGAGGTTCACGACCTTGTCCTGGCCCTTGTGCAGCACGTTGAGCTTCACGGTCGCACCGGGCGCCATGCCGCCGATGGTGCGGGCAAGCTCGCGGGCATCCTTGACGGGTTCGCCGTTGACGGAGGTGATCACGTCACCGGATTCGATGCCGGCCTTCGCTGCCGGACCGTTGGCCTGCGGCTCCGCCACCAGAGCGCCCTCGGCCTTCTTCATGCCGAGGCTGTCAGCGATGTCCGACGTCACAGGCTGAATCTGCACGCCGATCCAGCCGCGGCTGACCGAACCCTTGTCCTTCAGTTGCGCGACCACGCTCTTCACGGTGTTGGCCGGGATCGAGAACGCGATGCCGACACTGCCGCCCGAGGGCGAGTAGATCGCCGTGTTGACGCCCATCACCTCGCCGTTGGTGTCGAAGGCCGGACCGCCGGAATTGCCCTTGTTCACGGGCGCGTCGATCTGGATGAAGTCGTCGTACGGACCGTTGCCGATATCGCGGCCGCTGGCCGAAACGATACCCGCGGTCACGGTGCCGCCGAGGCCGAAGGGATTGCCGACCGCAAGGACCCAGTCGCCGATCCGCGGCTTGCCGTCGGCGAGCTTGGCAAACGGGAAGTTCGAGCCGCCCTCGACCTTGATCAGGGCGAGGTCGGTGCGCTGGTCGGTGCCGATCACCTTGGCGGTATAGGTCTTGCCGTCATCGGTGGTGATCTCGACCTTGTCGGCACCGTCGACCACGTGGTTGTTGGTCACGGCATAGCCGTCAGCCGAGATGAAGAAGCCGGAGCCCTGGCCCTGCACGACGCGGCCCCGACCGCCCCTCATGCCCGGTCCCGGGAAGCCATCCGGTCCGCCGAAGCGGCGGAAGAAGCGCTCCATCGGCGAGCCCGGCTGGAACGGCGAGGATGAATCGTCGCCGTCATCATTGCTCGCGGTCTTCTCCTTCATGTTGACCTTCACCGAGATCACCGACGGCTTCACGCGCTCGACGATATCGGCGAAGCCGATCGGGCGTTCGACCTTGCGAACCTCGTTGTTGACCTGCGCATGCGCCGGACTGGAGAACAGGTCGGCCGGTGACGTCGACGGACTGAAGCCATAGACGGCCGCGCCGAGCCCCGCGACGACCGAAGCCATCAGCGCGAGCCTGCGCGCGGAGAACACCGACCGGCGCGGCTGCCGGTACGACGGAAGGTTCGAGAGGTCGATACGGTCGGTCATGCAGAAATCTCCAGGCCTTGAATTCCTTTTGGTGCCGGATGCCAGCACCTTGCGGACCTGAAGATGGGGACTCCCGCCTTACCGCGCGCTGGCGGCGGGGTTAAACTTTCGTAATGAAGGGCCGCGCGGATGCGGCGGTTTATCGCAGACCGAAAGTTCCGATATTACAGGAACTTACGCGAGCTTCCGCCGAGCGGGGAAAATCGAGATATTGAGCTCTCAGCTCGCCCTGACACTGGCGATGAACTCGTCGACTTCGCGCTTCAAGGTCTCGGCCTGCTGCGACAGGTCGACCGCGGAATCTCGCGCCTCGGCCGCCATGCGGCCCGTCTCGGCCGAGGTCGAGGTGATCTGGACGATATGGTTGGAGACATCGAGAGTGCCGTGCGCGGCGTCCTGGGCGCTGCGCGTGATCTCCTGCGTGGCATTGCGTTGCAGGTCAGTATCGACCTCAATGCCAGACATGATCGACGAAATCTCTGAAAGCGTCTTTGAAATTCCGTCGATCGCGCCGCGCGTCTCCGCGGTGATCCCCTGAATGCTGGCGACATGGGAGGTGATTTCCTCCGTCGCCTTGCTGGTCTGATGGGCCAGATTCTTCACCTCGGAGGCGACCACCGCAAATCCCTTGCCGGCCTCCCCTGCCCGTGCCGCCTCGATGGTGGCATTGAGCGCCAGCAGATTGGTCTGGGATGCGATTGCCTGCACCAGCTGGACGACCTCGCCGATCTTGTCGGCGGCATCGGACAGCGTGTGGATGGTGTCACGGCTCTTTTCCGCCTGGGACGCTGCGCCTTCGGCGCGCTGGGTCGCATCCGTGACGCGGCGGCTGATCGTCACGATCGAATTCGTCATCTCCTCGGCCGAGCCTGCGACCGTCTGGACGCTGGCGCTGGCCTGGCTCGCTGCGCTCGCGACCGCATTGGCCTTGGAGCTGGTGTCGTTGGCTGTCCGCGACAGCGTCTCGGCATTGGTCTTCAGATGCACGGCCGAGGACGCCACGCTGTCGACGACGCTGGCGACGAGATCGTTGAAGCGCTTGATCCGATCGTCCAGGAATCTCGACCGCTCGGCCTGATGCTGAGCCTCGTGCAGCTGCTGCTCGGAGAGGCGGCGTCGCTCGAGGCCGTTCGTCTTGAACACCTCCAGCGCACCGGCAAGCAGGCCGATCTCGTTGGTGCGGCCGAGCCCGGGAACGGACGTCTCGAATTTCTGGTCGGCGACCTCGCGCATG
Source organism: Bradyrhizobium sp. in8p8 (assembly GCF_000426845.1). Classification (GTDB taxonomy): domain Bacteria; phylum Pseudomonadota; class Alphaproteobacteria; order Rhizobiales; family Xanthobacteraceae; genus Bradyrhizobium; species Bradyrhizobium japonicum_C. The sequence continues at coordinate 172,230 of NZ_AUGD01000006.1, forward strand.
GCATGCACGATCGCCGCCAGGGGATTGAGGATGCCGTTACGCACGGCAAACCAGGTGGTGATGCAGATCGCGACGGCGAGGACGGCGATCACGCCGCAGGCCATCAGGAAATAGGAGAACGCGGTCTGCGCCTGCTGATAGATCTGCATCGCATGGTCGCGCGCGGGACCGCTCAGGGCCGCGAACTGCGAGGACAGGCTGGTGATCTCGTTGTTGAGATAGAGCACCGCGATGAAGCCGGTGCCGCCGCCGATGCCCAACAGGAACAATAGTGCAGCGACGACCGCGCCGACCAGGAATCGGATCGTCAGATTGCTGTTCGCGAACATTGGGGAGGCACTCAGGGTCTGGATTGAAATCCCGGACAAGTTTCCAGACAAAGGTCAACATAGCATGAAGCACGCGCCGCGGGCCGGTGGCCCACGTAGCACTACGTGGCTCGGCTTCAGGAGGACTTGGCGTCGTCCGACATCAAGGCCGCGAGCCGCGCCTCTTCCTCGGGCGTGAGGGGCGCCGCCGGTACATCAACACCATTCCGCGAGCGCCGTCGGATTTGCAGCCAGAGTGCCAGACCACCCCCAATCAGCAGCAGAGGTCCAAGGAGCCACAGCAGGATGGTCTGCCGCTCGAAGCGCGGCTTCAGCAGCACGAACTCGCCGTAGCGCGCGACCAGGAAGTCGAGCACTTGCGAGTTGCTGTCGCCGGCCGCAATGCGCTCGCGCACCAGAAGCCGCAGGTCACGCGCCAGCGGCGCATCGGAATCGTCGATGGACTGGTTCTGGCAGACCATGCAGCGCAGCTCGCGCGACAGCTCTCGCGCGCGCGATTCCTTGGCGGGGTCCGCCATGATCTCGTCGGGCTGGACGGCGTGGGCCGCAGGTAGGGCCAGCAGCAGCAACGCGACGAAGGCGGCCATCATCCTGCGCATCGGATCACTCCGCCGGCTGGAGGCGCTGCCTGGCCCGCGCGGGCTTCGGCGCACCGACCCGCAGGCGGCGGTCGGAGAGCGACAGCACACCGCCGAACGCCATCAGCACCGGCCCCCACCAGATCAGGAGCACCAGCGGCTTGTGATAGATGCGCACGGCAATGGCGCCTTCGGCGGTGGCGTCGCCGAGCGAGACGTAGAGCTGGCTCGCGCCGCTGGTCAGCAGCGCGGCCTCGGTCGTCGAGGAGCCGCGCGTCGTGAAGCTGCGCTTCGAGGGCGCCATCACCGTGAGTGGCTCGCCATCGCGGCTGACCTTGAACTCCGCGATCATCTCGCGATAGTTCGGGCCCTGGCGTTGAAACAGCCCGTCCAGCTTCAGATCGTAGCCGGCGACATGGGCGACGTCGTTCTGCTTCATGGTCGCGATGTATTCGCTGTTCCAGGTGGTCTCGCAGACGATCCCGATCAGAGCGACGCCGAGGCCCGCATGAGCAAAGGCGGTGCCCCAGGCCGACCGGGGCAGGCCGCGCGCACGGTGCAGCACACTTGCGAACGGCAAGCGGACCAGGCCGGTCCGCTCGACGATGTCGGTCACGGCGCCGGCGATGACGAAGACGCCCAGCCCGATCGCGAGCGGCGCCAGCGCGCTGCCGCCGCGCGCCCAGCCCCAGACGATGGCAACCACCACGAGCCCGGCCACGCCCGCCGCGAGCAGGCGCTGCGCCACGCCAAGCAGATCGCCGCGCTTCCACGCCAGCATCGGTCCGAACGGCACCGCAAGCAGCAACAGGGCAAACAGCGGAGAGAAGGTGAGATTGTAGAAGGGGGCGCCGACCGACATCTTGAAGTCGGCGAGCATCTCCATCGCAAGCGGATAGAGGGTGCCGAACAGCACGACCGCGCATGCGACCGTAAGCAGCAGATTGTTGAGAACCAGCGCACCCTCGCGCGAGATCGGCGCGAACAGGCCGCCCTGCTTCAGCGAGGTGGCGCGCCCTGCGAACAACAACAGGCTTCCGCCGATGAACAGGCAGAGGATCAGCAGAATGAACACGCCGCGGGTGGGATCGGTGGCGAAGGCATGCACCGAGGTGATGACACCGGAGCGCACCAGGAAAGTGCCGAGCAGCGACAGCGAGAAGGTCAGAATCGACAGGAGGATGGTCCAGACCTTCAGCGCATTGCGCTTCTCCATCACCAGGGCCGAATGCAGCAGCGCGGTGCCGGCGAGCCACGGCATCAGCGAGGCGTTCTCGACCGGGTCCCAGAACCACCAGCCGCCCCAGCCGAGCTCGTAATAGGCCCAGTACGAGCCCATGGCGATGCCGAGCGTGAGGAATATCCAGGCCACCAGCGTCCACGGCCGCACCCAGCGGGCCCAGGCCGCATCGATCCGCCCTTCCAACAGCGCCGCGATTGCGAAGGAGAACGAGATCGAGAAACCGACATAGCCGAGATAGAGCATCGGCGGATGCACGGCGAGCCCGATGTCCTGGAGCACCGGATTGAGATCGCGTCCCTCGATCGGCGGAGTGGCGATGCGCAGGAATGGGTTCGATGTCACGAGGATGAAGAGGTAGAAGGCGCTGGCGACCCAGGCCTGCACCGCGAGCACGTGCGCACGCAGCGACAACGGCAGATTGTTGCCGAAGGCTGCAACCAGTCCGCCGAACAACGCAAGGATCGCCACCCACAGCAGCATCGAGCCTTCATGGTTTCCCCAGACTCCCGTGATCTTGTAGAGCAGCGGCTTCATCGAGTGGGAGTTCTCGTAGACGTTGGCGACGGAGAAATCCGAGTTCACGTGCAGCATCACGAGCGCGGTGAAAGAGGCGCCCACGAACAGCAGCTGCGCCAGCGCCGTCGAGCGCGCCACGTTCATCAAGGCGGCATCTTGCAGCCGCGCGCCGACCAGCGGCACGATGGACTGGATGAGTGCGAGCGCCAGCGCCAGCACCAGCGCGTAATGTCCGGATTCTGCGATCACCGCATCGCTCCCTGCGGATTGCCTTGTGCGGTCGTGGCCGCAGGTTTGCTCTCGCCCGAGGCCTTGGTGTCCGAGGCCTTGGCATCGTAATCGTCCTTCCAGTGCCCCTGCTTCTTCAGGGCGTCGGCAACCTCCTTGGGCATGTAGGTCTCGTCGTGCTTGGCAAGGACGGTATCGGCCTTGAACACGCCGTTGCCGTCGAGTGCGCCTTCGGCAACGACCCCCTGCCCTTCGCGGAACAGGTCGGGCAGGATGCCCTTGTAGGCAACCGGCAGCTTGGCATTGCCGTCGGCGACCTCGAAGGTCACCGCGAGATTGTCGCCGCGCTGCAGCGAGCCCGGCTGTACCAGCCCGCCGAGGCGAAACCGCTTGCCCGGCTCGACGTGCTTCTCGGCGACCATGGTTGGCGTCGAGAAGAACACGATGGAGTCGCGAAGTGCGTTGAGCACCAGCGCGGCTGCGAGCGCGAGCACGGCGAGCGAGCCGCCGATGATGGTCATACGTCGCTGCTTGCGCGTCATGGCGTATCCGTTCTCCGCTCGTCTCGTCCCGACATCGTCATCCGCCGAGCCCGAGAGTCTTAAGTCCTTCGTCGAGCTGGCGCAGCCGTTCGGCGTCGCTGGCGACCGCCTGCCGGGCGTCGGCGGAGGCCCCCTTCGCCTTGTCCCGCTCGCCCATCACGAGATAGGCGCGCACCAGGCGCAGCCAGCCGTCGACGTCATCGCCGTTCTGCTTCAGCCGCGTGGCCAGACGATCGACCATGCCGCGCACCATCGCGTTGCGATCGCCTTCGGCCAAATCCTTGGAAGCGGCAATCGTCTCGTCGGACAGCGCAGGCATCGTATCGCCTCCACCGACCCGCGCCAGCGAGGACTGCACCAAAGCGCGCCACGGCGCATCCGCGGGCGCCTTTGCAAGCAAGGCGCGCCAAATCCTGGCTGCTTCGTCCTTGCGGCCATCCTGCTCGGCGGCGAGACCGAGGAAGTAGTTCGCCTTGGGGTCATCCGCATTCAGGGCGTGCGCACGCTCGAATTCAGTCTTGGCCTCGGCCGTCACCACGCCGCCCGCTGCAGCCGAGATCGCTTCGCCGAGATCGGACCGGCGCTCCGCGCTTTCGCCATTATAGGTGAGCGAGTTGCGATAGGCGCGCACCGCGTCATCGAAGCGACCGAGCCGCTCCAGGACCGGCGCGAGCACATTCCAGCCGCGCCCGTCGGTCGGATTTTTCTCCAGATGTTGCTCGACCTGGGCGACGAGGGTCTCGAGCGACTGGGCCATGCCGGACCCCGTCCCACGCTCCCGCTGCGCCAATGGAAAATCCTGAAGCCTGGGTGAACCGAGCGGCATGTAGACGCCGATGGCGACGAGCGGCAGGCCGCCGAGCGCCAGCACAGCCGCCGCACGGCGCCATTTGAGGTTCGACTTCGGCGCCATTGCAGGCTCGCTGGCCGCCGCCGCAAGCAGCCTGCGGCTGATCTCGACGCGCGCGGCCTCGGCTTCCGGGGCTGGGATCAACCCCGCGGCGAGATCACGCTCGATCTCGGCCAACTGGTCTTTGTAGACCGCGACCTCGCTGCCCTGGTCCGGCGCGCGGCTACCGCGGCCAAGCGGCCAGAGCACGGCGAAAATCGCCGCGACCGTCATCAGCGCGAACACGAACCATAGCGTCATCTGGCAAGCTTCCGGCGGCGCGCGAACCGCGCCTATAGGTGCCTTTACACCACGGCCGGACAATGCGGCAATTGACAATTGTCAATTCCACGCGACCCCATTTCAGGCTCGAAAATGTGATACTCCAACGGCTTAGCCGATCTCGAAATCCGCGCTTTGCGCCGCGTCCTCGCCGTGCCCGTTGAAGGCCCTCAGGAAGTATGTTCCCGGCTTGATCGCATCCGGCAATCTGATGCGCACCGCGCCGACCGGAACCCGAGATGCAACCCGCGTGATCGTCTCAGGCAGTTGCCGATCGCTTGCCTTCTCGACCAGCACCACTTTGGCGCCAACCATCAGCCTGCGGTACTTGGCTACGATGACTCGGTTCTCGATTTCGATAGAGCTGATGACGGGTTTCATGCGCCCACAAACGGAAATTCCCCGGATTTTCACGGGGACCGTACGGCCCGCCACCGGCACCGTCAACCAGAAATTGTGATCACGAAAACATGCGCTCAATCAGCTTGCGCGTGACGATTTGCGCTCGCCCGTGAGCGCATTCTCTGCCGCGCGACTCATCAGGGAGGCATAATCGTCGCCGAACAGAACCTGGCAGAAGCGGATAGCGGCCTGCACCTGCTGCTGCCGATAGGTGCGGACCTTGTGATCGGCGGCGCGCAGAGACTGCACCAGCTGCTCGGTCGACCGTTCCACATATTGCTGGAGATCGGAATAGGTGCGCAGCGTCACCTCGTTGATGGCAAGCTCGCTTGCATAATTGCGGCACGTCGCGACGAAGTCGATCAGCGCGACCGCTTCCTCGACCTCGGTACTGTCGATCCGCGCGCCCGGCGGAATGTCCTTCTCCGGGCGCTGGCGAAGGATGCGGCGGACGCGGCCGGGAACGCTGTCGATCTCGGATTGCAGGGCATTGGAGATGTCGGCCCGGATCGAGGTCAACTGCTTGCCCCAGGCAGAATCGTTGCGCAGATCGAGCTCGGTGCGCAGGCCGCGCACGCCATCGTGCAGCGTCTTGAGATTGCCGGCGACGTTGTCGAAATGGCCGCGCTTGATGTCCATGCGAAGGATCGCGGCAACGCAGGACAGATCATGCAGCGCGATCGTGACCGCAACGCCATAAGGCGTCGCCGCGACGCGGATCTCGTCGTCGGACGCGGCAATCTTGATCGCGAGGCGGATGATCTGCCAGGGCGCGGTCATCCGCTGCACGACCATCGAGAGCGCGAAGGGCAGCATCTGCGGCGTTTGCAGCACCGGAATGTTGAGCGCCGACGTCACCGAGGCGATCTGGGAATCGCCGAATGCGCGCAGGAAGCGCGGGAGCCTCTCGTTCAGGCTGGCGATGGCCTCCCGGACCTGAAGCACCGCACCGATCGAATAGAGATCCTCGATGACATTGGGCGGGCCGACCCGGGCCAGCGCGCGCGTCTTGTCGCCGCCGCCAGGTCCGGTCAGCTCGAAAATCGCGTCCGCGGCTACCGCCTGGAGCTTCTGCGCCAAGGCCTCGACCTGGCCTGCAGCATCGGCAGGCATGCGCGCCAGCGCCGCCTCGAATTCGTTCACCTTGGCCGGCGCTCCGTCACGGCCGAGCCATTGCCAGATCGGCTGCAGCGAGGAGCGGCGGATCTGGCCGGCCCGGATCGGGGTGCCTGCCTCGACCAGGAACGGTTCCAGGACCTGGAACAGCAGCCGCGACAGATCGTCCGTGCGCGGCGCGGGCGCTTCATCGGCTTCGCTCTTGCGGACGATCTTGCGCAATTGCTCAAGGACGAGGGTCGCAACCGCCGTATCCTGGCCGCGTTCCAGCGCACGCTCGAACTCCCGCATCAGCAGCGCCTGCGACTGCGGCGGGAGCTGCGCGAGATATTCCCTCAGCCGCTCGATCGATGTCTGGCTCATGCGCCCGGGTAATGCACGGTAAAATGGCGGACATGGGATGCGTCCGGGCGCGATCATAGGAGACCCCACTTAAGAAGCCGTTTAGGAAGTGCGGTCGAATGGCCAAGGCCCCCTCCAGACGGTGAGCAGCGAGGACAAAAAGCCGCGTCCAAACAAGGGGCTACAGTCCCGGCAGGACCAATTCGGCCCGCAGGCCGCCGGTCGGAGCAGCGCCGAGCGAAAGGCTGCCGCCATAGAGCGCGGCGAGTTCGACCACGATGGACAGCCCCAGTCCCGATCCCGGCTTGGACTCGTCGAGCCGCTGGCCGCGCCGGGAGACCTGCGCGCGCTCGGCTTCCGACAGGCCGCGGCCGTCGTCGTCGACGATGATCCGCAAATGCGGGCTGGCGCCGGCCTGGTGCGGGGTCTGGACCACGACTTCGATGAAGACGCGCGATGCCGCCCATTTGCAGGCATTGTCGACGAGATTGCCGACCATCTCCTCGAGATCCTGCCGCTCGCCCCGGAACTTCGCGGATGGATCGGCCTTGGCCTCCACCGTGATGCCGCGGTCGCGATGGATCTTCTCCATGGTCCGCCGCAGCGCCTCGATGGCTGGCGCGACCTCCGTCACCGTCGCGACCACCGAGACCCGCGCCGCAATGCGCGCGCGCTCCAGATGGTGGGTGACCTGGTCCCGCATCACGTCCGCCTGCTCCAGCACCTTGGCCGCGAACGGATCGGCGGCGTGAGCGCCAGCCTCGTTGACGATGACGGAGAGCGGCGTCTTGATCGCGTGCGCGAGATTGCCGACATGGGTGCGCGCGCGCTCGACAATCTCGCGATTGGCGTCGATCAGCGCGTTGGTCTCGCGCGCCAACGGCGCGATCTCGACCGGGAATTCACCCTCGAGCCGTTCCGCCCGCCCGGAGCGGATGTCGGCGATCGCTTCCGAGATGCGCTTGAGCGGTGCAAGGCCGAAGCGGACCTGGAACACGGTCGTCAGCAGCAATACGATGCCGAGCGCGGTGAACGTGCCGCCGAGATAATAATCGAAGCTCCGCGTCTCGTCGAAGATCTCGGTGTCGTCGCCGGCGACGCTGACGAGAAACTTGCCGTCGGCGCCGAGATCGACCGGCCGCTCCACCATGCGCAGGTTCTGCCCTTCCGGCCCATCGACGTAAGCGAGCCGGATGCCGGCGGCGGTGAGCTCGGCTCCCTGGTCCTCCAGCTTCGGCAGCTTCTTGTCCCAGAGCGAACGCGAGGAGCGCACCTCCGGCTTCTCGGTGTCGATGCGCGTGATCTGCCAATACCAGCCGGACAGCGGCAGCTCGAACAAGGGCTCGCCGAGGGACTGGAACTGGCGGTCCGGCGGCTCGTCCGGGGTCGCGACCTCGGCGATCAGCGTCCGAAGATAGAGATTGAGCCGGCGGTCGAAGGCGCGCTCCGTGGCATCCTTGTAGACCGACGACAGCACGACGCCCGTGATGGCGAGGATCACCACGAGCCAGGCTGTCGCCGACAAGAACAGTCGGTTCGCAAGCGAGCTAGCGGCCATCGGAACGGTCCCGGCAGGGGCTGGAAGTCAGGTTGTCGGACGTCATGGGCCGAACAAGGCCCGTGTCAGCGCGGCCGTCAAGCCCGGACCGCTCGACGTCCCGCCCTTACGCGCCGGGCGCAGGCGGCGGCGTCAGGAGATAGCCGAGGCCGCGGACGGTCTGGATGATGTCGACGTCGAGCTTCTTGCGGATGCGGCCGACGAAGACCTCGATGGTGTTGGAGTCGCGGTCAAAATCCTGGTCGTAGAGATGCTCGACCAGCTCGGTGCGCGAGACCACCCGCCCGGAATGGTGCATCAGGTAGGCCAGAAGCCGATATTCGTGCGAGGTCATCTTGATGGGATTGCCTGAAACGCTGACGCGGCCGGTCCTGGTGTCGAGCGTGACAGGACCGCAGCTGAGCTCGCTCTGGGCGTGTCCGGTCGAGCGGCGCAGCAGGGCGCGGATGCGCGCGAGCACCTCCTCTAGGTGGAACGGCTTTGCGACATAGTCATCGGCCCCGGCATCGAAGCCCTGCACCTTGTCGCTCCAGCGGTCGCGCGCGGTGAGGATCAGGACCGGCATGGTACGGCCATTGCGGCGCCAGGCCTCCAGCACCGAGATGCCATCCTTCTTCGGCAGGCCGATGTCGAGCACAACGGCATCATAGGGCTCGTTGTCGCCGAGATAATGCCCCTCCTCCCCGTCGAAGGCTCGATCGACGACATAGCCGGCGTCGGTCAGCGCCTTGGTGAGCTGGCGATTGAGATCGGGGTCGTCCTCAACAACGAGCAGGCGCACACGTCTCTCCAAAGATAGCCGCAAGAACTGGCTGCATGAACACCACCCGAGATGAGCAATTCCGGCGTGAACTGGATATGAACGAAGGGAACCGCCTGCGTTACTTTTTGGTCATATACGACCTGCAACCAGCAAATGCTATTGCGCCCGCCATGCCGCGGGACGAGCCGGCGGCATGGCGGGCGCAAGTGATACTTCGAACCGCGAGCCGGAAAGATCCCGGCTGTCCGGATCCGGCCGTCAGGTCCGGAAGAAGACGAACCAGACGACGGCGAGAATCAGGATTGCAAGGCCGGTCGAGATGGCGAGCAACGCTGCCACGGACGGCCCGGGCTCGCCCTGGCGCGCCTCGGTCGGAGTTTCCACGATGCGCTTCTGCTCTCGTGTGGTTGCCATGGTGTCCTCAATCTGTGGCTGTCGCGTCAGGTGGCCGCGACTTCCTCGCGGCGTCTTATTGGCGGGGCAACGCGTGATCGCGGGCGATGTTCCGAACCATGGAGCCGCCGGGCAACTCGGCGCAGGCGGCGATTAACGCCGTTGCAAGATTCCGCGCCGGCGGTTGCTATGATTCGCACCTCGGCAATGTTATCCTCAACACTTGTCCTCTGTTGCGTCTGGAGTAGCCCATGGCCCCCCGCGCCAATTGGAAGGGTTTTCTGCGTCTGTCGCTCGTGACCTGCCCGGTCGCGCTCTATCCGGCCACTTCGGATACGGAGAAGGTCTCGTTCAACCAGATCAATCGCAAGACCGGCCACCGCATCAAGTATCTCAAGGTCGACGCCGAGACCGGCGACGAGGTGACCTCCGAGGACATCGTCAAGGGCTACAAGGTGGACACCGACACCTACATCGAGATCACAAAGGACGAACTCGACGACATTGCGCTCGACTCCACCCACACGATCGAGATCGACGAGTTCGTTCCGAAGGCCGACATCGACAGCCGCTATCTGATCCGTCCCTATTATCTCGTGCCCGACGGCAAGGTCGGCCACGACGCCTATGCGGTGATCCGCGAGACCATCCGCAGCATGGACAAGGTCGCGATCGGCCGCGTGGTGCTGACCAACCGCGAGCACATCATCGCGCTGGAGCCGCTCGACAGCGGGCTGATGGGCACGCTGCTGCGCTATCCTTACGAGGTCCGCAGCGAGAAGGAGTATTTCGACGACATCCAGGACGTGAAGCTGACCAAGGACATGCTCGATCTCGCCAGGCATATCGTCGAGAAGAAATCCGGCACCTTCGAGCCTGAGCTGTTCGAGGATCATTACGAGACTGCCCTGATCGATCTCATCAACAAGAAGCGCAGCGGCATGCCGATCAGCGCGAAGGCTGCGCCGAAGACCGGCGGCAACGTCATCAACCTGATGGACGCGCTGAAGAAGAGCATCGCGAACGAGAAGGACGCTGCGCCAACCGCGAAAGCCGCCAAGGAAACTGGCAAGGAAACTGCCAAGACCAAGAAACCGAAGAAGCGCGTCGAGGGTCAGCGCGAGATGCTGCTGCCGATCGCCGGCAAGGGCGGCAAGGATGCTGCGGCGAAAACGCCGGCGAGGAAGGCCGACAAGCCGGTACGGGCACCGGCGCGCGCGAAGAAAGCCGGCTGACAGCAACCGGCTCGCGGTCGCGCCGTGATGTCTCTCTTCGCCGATCGGCCGGCCTGACATGCCGTGGTCGACCGCGTTCGACGATCCCGTTCGCGTGAGCAACAAAATCAAGCTGCTCACGCTTCAAGATGCGGCTGACTACATCATGCAGCTGCCCGACGACGTTCAGCACGAGGCGCACTGGCAGACCGCGATCGAAACCTTGATCAATGCGGCCGAGACGGGCGGCGGCTGGGTGATGTTCGCCCGCATCGCGACATTGCGGGCGCTGAATGCAACGGGCCGGCGCGGATGAGCGGCAGAGACGTCCCTGCCGGCAAGCTCAACAAACGGTTAAGAAGCCGCGCGAACCACGGCCCTGCAGCGCATCCCGCCCTCAGAGCCCCGAGGGCACCCGATTTGAGTCCATTTGAACGAATCGATGGAACCCAAATTTAATGGATGCCGTCGTATGAGCGGTGGCGGGCTCGCCCTGACTTAATTCTATTGGCGGATAAGACTTGTTCGATTGATTGATGCTTCCGATGAGACGCGGCCATACGTTGGATCGGATGAACAGGAGGTGGCAATGCGTCTGATCAGGTGTTTCCTTGCCGATGAGAATGGCGCAACCGCAATCGAATATGGCTTGATCGCCGCCGGCATTGCGCTCGCTATCGTCACCGTCGTGAACAGCACGGGCGGCGCCCTCCTGAACAACAAGTTCAACTCGATCAGCGCAGCGACGAAGTAGGCGGCCCCCCGACCTATGGCGCCTCCTGAGCTCGAGGATGTCGCGACAGTACGCGAGTCTGCCACTGTCGCAGGCCATGATCTGAGTCAACAGCATCAGGACGGCGACGTCTAAGCATGGAGATCCAACTCCCTGCTGCCGGCCCGCCCATGCATCCAGACCTTCCGCACTCCCGACTGAAAATCCGCCGTGTCCGCCTCGATACCGGCCGCGAGAACGTCGTCGTCGTCTCCAGGCATTCGAAGGCGCTGCGCGCGGAGATCTTCCGCGGCTTCAGCCGTGTCGAGCTTCGTCAGGGCGGCAAGGTTCTGCTGGCAACGTTGCTGATCACGGACGACGAGATGCTGGCCGGTCCGGACGAGATCGGTCTCTCCGAGCCTGCGTTCCGGCGCTTTGCGGAGCCCATCGGCACACTTGTCACGGTCAGGCCCGCCTCGCCTCCGGAGAGCCTGGAAGCCGTGCGCGCAAAGATCCGGGGACGAACCTTGAGCCAGGCCGAGATCGGCGCGATCATCAGCGACCTCGCGCATTATCGCTACTCCGACATGGAGATCGCCGCGTTCCTGATCGGTTCGGCGAGCTTCATCACCAGCGACGAGCTTCTCGCCCTCACCGGGGCAATGGCGCAGGCAGGGACGCAACTGGTCTGGCCGACCCCTGTCGTCGTCGACAAGCATTGCATCGGGGGCATTCCCGGCAATCGCACCTCGATGGTCGTGGTGCCGATCGTCGCCGCCCATGGCCTGCCGATCCCGAAGACCTCCTCGCGCGCCATCACTTCGCCTGCCGGCACCGCCGACACGATGGAGGTGCTGGCCCGGGTGAACATCGGCGTCGAGGAGATGAAGGCGATCGTTTCGGACTGCAACGGCTGCCTGATCTGGGGCGGGCACGTGAACCTGTCGCCGGCCGACGACGTCCTGATCTCTGTCGAACGCCCGCTGAGTCTCGACACCCGCGAGCAGATGGTCGCCTCCATCATGTCCAAGAAGATCGCGGCAGGCTCGACCCATCTGTTGATCGACATTCCGGTCGGGCCGACCGCCAAGGTCACCGGCGGCGTCGAGGCCATGCGTCTGCGCAAGCTGTTCGAATTCGTCGGCGACCGCTTCGGCCGCGCCGTCGAGGTGATCACGACCGACGGCAGCCAGCCCATCGGCAACGGCATCGGCCCGGTGCTCGAGGCCAACGACGTCGTGGCTGTTCTCGGCAACGAGAAGGACGCGCCGCGCGACCTGCGCGAGAAGTCGCTGCGGCTCGCCGCCCATCTGTTGGAGTACGATCCGAAGCTGCGCGGCGGGGCCGGCTATGCGCGCGCGCGGGAGCTGCTCGACAGCGGCGCGGCGCTGAAGCAGATGCAGAAGATCATCGAGGCCCAGGGTCCCTCCACCTGCAGCACCGAGCTGGGACCGCTCAGCTTCGACGTCAAGGCAACGCATGATGGCGTCGTATCCGCAATCGACTGCCTGCGCATGAATCGCCTTGCCCGCACCGCCGGCGCGCCGCTCGACAAGGGCGCGGGCATCCGCTTGTTCAAGAAGATCGGCGACCGCGTCGAGCAGGGCGAGCCGCTCTATCGCGTCTACACCTTCGATAGCCCCGAGCATGATCTGGCCGCAGCGGCCACCGCAGAGGAGACCGGCTACCTGATCAACGGTCATGAGACGCCCCCGGGCAAGACGACGCCGTGAGCACGATCGCGCTCCAGACATTGTCGTGCGGCGCCGATGCGGCGAAGCGGCTCGCAGCGCGGCTTGGGCTCGCCTGCGGCGAGATCGCGGTGCATCGTTTTCCCGACGGAGAACTGCGCGTCGCCGTCGCGCCGGCGACCGACACGACGATTCTCTACGCCCCGCTCGATCAACCCAACGACAAGCTGATCACCCTGCTGTTCGCGGCCGAAGCCCTGCGACGTAACGGCACGAGGCGGCTGGTCCTGGTCGCGCCCTATCTCTGCTACATGCGGCAGGACGCAGCATTTCATGCCGGCGAGGCCATCAGCCAGCGCGCCATGGGCCGTTTGCTTGCAACGACAATGGATCGCGTCGTCACCGTGGATGCGCACCTGCATCGCACTCCCGACATCAGGTCTGTTTTTCCCGGCATCGAAGCGGAGAATCTGTCAGCCATGCCGGCCGTCGCGAATGCACTGGCAAAGGACAGCGTCGGTCCGTCGACCGTCGTAATCGGCCCCGACGTGGAGTCCGAGCCATGGGTGAGCGATGTCGCGAGGCGATTGCGATTGCAGCACACAGTGGCGCGAAAGACCCGGCACGGTGACCGTTCCGTGGCGCTCAGCTTTGCCGATCCCGCTCTGCTCTTGGGACGACCGACGCTCTTGGTCGACGACATCGTCTCCTCCGGCACGACCCTGATCGCCGCGGCAAAGGCGCTGACAGCAATGGGCGCCATCTCCGTCGATGCAGTCGTGACGCATGCCCTGTTTCCAGCCGCGATGGTGGCTGCGTTCGCTGAGGCCGGCATACGGTCTGTTCGCTCGACCGACAGCGTACCGCATCCGACCAATGCGATTGCGCTCGACGAAATTCTCGCCGCCGCTTTGCGGTCCGAACTGACGACGACACATCTTCCGGGAAGGACGACATGAGCATCACCGTTCGATTCTGCGGTGCCGCCCGCACCGTAACCGGCTCGAGCTACCTGTTCCAGACGGCGGCCGGCCGTTTCCTGGTCGATTGCGGCCTGTTCCAGGGCCAGAAGACGCTGAAGGAGCTCAACTACGGCGCCTTTCCGTTCCGCCCCGCCGATATCGATGCCGTTCTGCTCACGCACGCCCACATCGATCATAGCGGTCTCTTGCCAAAACTCGTGCGCGCGGGATTCGAGGGGCCGATCCTGGCGACGCGTGGCACGATCGACCTTTGCTCCTACATGCTCCCCGACGCCGGCAGCATCCAGGAATCGGAAGTCACGCAGCTCAACCGGCGCAACGCCTCGCGCGGGCGCAAGCAGGTAGCGCCCATCTACACACAGGCCGATGCGATCGCATCGCTCCAGTCGTTTCGTCCGGTCGATTACGAACGCTGGACCGACGTGATCCCGGGCGTCCGCGCGCGCTACTGGAACGCCGGCCATCTGCTCGGCTCCGCCTCGATCGAGCTCGAGATCGCCGAGCGAGCCTCGACGCGTCCGCTGCGCGTGCTGCTCTCCGGCGACGTCGGACCCGAGGCCAAGCTGCTCCAGCCCGATCCCGAAGCGCCGACCGACTTCGATTACGTCATCTCGGAAGCGACCTATGGCGACCGGGTACGTGAGGCCACGACACCTGCGCTCCGCCGCAAGCACCTCGCCGCCGAGGTGCGCGATGCTGCGGCGGCGGGCGGCGCGCTGCTGCTGCCCGCCTTCGCGGTCGAGCGCACCCAGGAGCTGATCGTCGACCTCGTCGACCTGATGGAGCACGGCGAGATACCGACGGCACCGATCTTCCTCGATTCTCCGCTCGCGATCCGCGCGACCGAGGTATTCCGGCGACATGCCGAGAGCCTCGACCCGTCCGTCGACGTCACCCGCCTGCTCAACTCGCCGCATCTCAAATTCACCGAGACGGCGGACGAGAGCAAGGCCATCATGCGCCTGTCCGGGTTCCACATCATCATCGCCGCGAGCGGCATGTGCGATGCCGGCCGCATACGCCACCACCTGAAGCGCTGGCTGTGGAACGAGCGTGCGACCGTGCTGCTCGCCGGCTTCCAGGCCAACGGCACGCTCGGCCGCTTCCTCCAGAACGGCTCCAAGGCCGTGCGGATCCAGGGCGAGGAGATCAAGGTCGCCGCCCGCATCCGCATGATCGACGAATATTCGGGCCATGCCGACGGTGCCGGCATGGCCAGCTGGATCGCGGCGCGCCGGCCCATCTCCCGCGGGCTGTTTTTGGTGCACGGCGAGGAAGAGGCGATTGCCGGGCTGGCCGAGCGCGTGGCCGGACGCATCATACCGGCAGCCAAGGTCTACCAGCCGATGCTGGACGACATTTATGAGCTCTCCGCACCGGAACCGCGCGTGCTCGACCCAGATCATCGCCGGCGGCTCTCGCCGGAGGCCGTGACCCGTCTCGACTGGCACAACGAGATGTCCGAGCTCATGCTCGATATCAACGATCGTATTGCCGCCGCCGCCGACGACCGCGTCCGCGGGGTCATCATCCGAAGGCTGCGCCGCGCGTTGGAGGAAAACGCGTAGAGCAACGCTGATGGCCGAGATAGCTCTCAGCGTTACTCCCAACATTCGTCATAGCAAGGAGCCCTTGCTGCGAAGCGATCCAGAATCTTTCCGCCGAGGGGCTTTGGATGCTTCGCTGCAGCTCGTTGCATAGCTGACCTACCGGGCTGTTGGCCGCTCCCGCTTTACGCCTCAACGAATTCCTGATCCTCTCACCTTTAATCAGCCGGACCAACCGGCCTAGCCCAAGGAGAGAGACGCCATGAAGCTCGGCACCGCCATTGCGGAAATCATGAGGCGCGAGGGAATCGAGATCCTCTGCGGCTATCCCGTCAACCATCTGATCGAGCATGCGGCCAAAGCCGAGATCCGCCCCGTGATGGTGCGGCAGGAGCGCGTCGGGATCCACATGGCGGATGCGATCTCGCGGGTGACGTCGGGGCGCAGCATCGGCGCGTTCTGCATGCAGCATGGGCCGGGCGCGGAGAACGCGATGGGCGGCGTCGCGCAGTGTTTCGGCGAATCCGTGCCCGTCCTGGTGCTGCCGATGGGCTATCAGCGCCGGCTTGCGCATATCGAGCCGAACTTCAATTCCAGCGAGGCGATGAAGCCGTTTTCGAAATCGTCGGAGCCGATCATTCTCGCCACTGAAGTCGCCAACATCTTCCGCCGCGCCTTCACCAGGCTGAAGAACGGCCGCGGCGGGCCCGTCATCGTGGAAATTCCCGCGGACATGTGGAATGAGGAGGTGCCGGAGCCGCTCGACTATACGCCGGTGCTGCGCACCCGCTATGGCGCCGACCCTGTTCACGTCAAGGAAGCAGCCAGCCTGCTCGTGAATGCAAAGCGGCCGGTGATCTATGCCGGCCAGGGCGTGCATTACGCGCAGGCGTGGCCACAGCTGAAACGGCTTGCGGAGCGGCTGGCGATCCCAGTCACCACCAGCTTGGGCGGGAAATCCTCCTTTCCAGAAACGCATCCGCTCTCGCTCGGCTCCGGCGGGCTCGCCGTGCCGCGCGCGGTGCCGAAATTTCTGACTGAAGCCGATGTCATCTTCGGCATCGGCTGCTCCTTCACCGAAACCAACTTCGGCATTGCGATGCCGAAGGGCAAGACCATCATCCATTCCACGCTCGATCCCAATCATCTCAACAAGGACGTGGAAGCCAAGATCGGCCTGGTCGGCGACGCCGGCCTCGTGCTGGACGCGCTGCTGGAGGAGATCGGCAGGACCGTCACATCCGATCGTGACGCCTCCGCGGTCGCCGCCGAGATCGCGGCCTCGCACAAGGAGTGGCTGGCGAAATGGATGCCGAAGCTTACCAGCAACGACGCGCCCCTCAGCCCTTATCGCGTGCTCTGGGACTTGCAGCACACCGTCGACATCCGCAACACGATCATCACGCACGATGCCGGCAGCCCCCGTGACCAGCTCTCGCCGTTCTGGAAATCCGTCGAGCCCCTCACCTATCTCGGCTGGGGCAAGACGACCCAGCTCGGCTATGGCCTTGGGCTCGCGATGGGCGCCAAGCTGGCAAAGCCCGACAAACTCTGCATCAATATCTGGGGCGACGCAGCCATCGGCTTCACGGGCATGGATTTCGAGACCGCGGTGCGGGAGCGCATCCCGATCATGTCGATCCTGCTCAACAATTTCTCGATGGCGATCGAGTTGAAGGTGATGCCGATCTCGACCGAGAAATATCGCTCGACCGACATTTCCGGCGATTATGCCGCGATGGCGCGCGCCTTCGGCGGCTATGGCGAGCGGGTGACGAGCCCGGAGGACATCATACCCGCGATCAAGCGCGGCATTCAGAAGACGCAGGAAGGCGTTCCGGTGCTGCTGGAGTTCATTACCAGCAAGGAGACCGAGGTGTCGCGGCCGGGCACATGAGCGAGGCGGATTTCAGCAAGTCTTCCGACACTGGTTCCAGCAGCGGAGGATGTGATAATCCGGCCCGGTGAGGTGGGAGGTGCGGCATAGGGCCGGATTGCGAATGATTAACCCTCCGACGAACAGCGCCGATGAGCTCGCCGCCGAGAGCGCGCGGCTGCGCAGCGAGCTTGCGATTGCGCGGGATCGACAGAGCGCCAGCGCCGAGATCCTCCGCACCATCGCGGCCTCTCCTTCCGATGCGCGGCCGGTCTTCGCGGCGATCGCCTCCAGCTCCAAGCGCCTGCTCGGCGGCTTCTCGGCGACCGTGCTCCAGTTCATCGGCGACGAGCTGCACCTCGTGGCATTCACGCCGACCAGCCCGGAGGCGGACAAGGGGCTCGAAGCGTCGTTCCCGCGCAAGATCTCCGACTTCCCGACCTTTGCCCTCGTGCGCGACGGAAAGACGATCCAGTTTCCCGACAGCGAGGCGGCCGAGGTTCCCGAGCTGAACCGGGAGCTGGCACGGCTTCGCGGCTTCCGCAGCGTCCTGTTCATGCCGCTGATGAACCGGGGCACGCCGGTCGGCATGATCAGCGTCACGCGCGCCGAACCCGGTGCGTTCGCGCCTGATGTCGTCCAGCTGCTCCAGACCTTTGCCGACCAAGCGGTGATCGCGATCGAGAATGCGCGGCTGTTCAATGAGACACGCGAGGCCCTGGAGCGGCAGACCGCGACAGCTGACATCTTGAAGGTGATGGCCGCCTCGCCGTCCGATATGCAGCCGGTCTTCGACGCCATCGCTGCCAATGCCAACCGGCTGATCGATGGCTTCTCCACCGCGGTGTTGCGCTATATCGACGGCGCCGTGCATCTTGCGGCATTCACCTCGACCGATCCCGCCGGCGATCGCGTGCTCCAGGCCTCGTTCCCAGTACAGTTCGCACGATTCCCGCCCCACCAGCTCGTGGCCCATGGTCACGCGGCGCAATTGCCCGACACCGAACTCGAGCCCGCCGCGCGCGACATCGCGCGCGCCCGCGGCTATCGCAGCATGCTGTTCACGCCGCTAATGAGCGAGGGCGAAGCGATCGGCATCATCATCGCAACGCGGCGCGCAACGGGCAGCTTCGCCGATCATCATGTGCGGCTACTCCAGACCTTTGCCGATCAAGCCGTGATCGCGATCAAGAACGTCAGCCTGTTCAACGAGGTCGCGACCCGCACCAGCGAGCTGGCCAAATCGCTGGACGATCTGCGCGCGGCGCAAGACCGGCTGATCCAGACCGAGAAGCTGGCTTCGCTCGGCCAGCTCACCGCCGGCATCGCCCATGAGATCAAGAACCCGCTCAACTTCGTCAATAACTTCGCATCGCTCTCCGCAGAGCTGACGGACGAGCTGAACGAGTTGCTCGCGCCGGTCACGCTCGCAGACGACGTCCGCAGCGAAGTCGATGAGCTGACGGGACTCCTGAAGGACAATCTGCAAAAGGTCGTGCAGCACGGACGGCGCGCCGATTCCATCGTCAAGAACATGCTGCTGCATTCACGCGAGGGCGGCGGCGAGCACGGGCTGAGCGACATCAACGCACTGGTCGAGGAGAGCCTCAACCTCGCCTATCACGGTGCCCGCGCCGAGAAGCCGGGGTTCGATGTGAGGCTGAAGCGCGAGCTCGATCCGGCGGCCGGGCAAGCCGAAGTGTTTCCGCAGGAGATCACCCGGATGCTGCTGAACCTGATCTCGAACGGATTCCACGCGGTCACCAGACGCAAGGCCGACGGCGTGGCCGGTTACGAGCCGGAGGTGACCGCCGCAACGCGCGACCGCGGCGACAGCATCGAGATCCGCATTCGCGACAACGGCACCGGGATTGCGGACGAGGTCAAAGAGAAGATGTTCGATCCGTTCTTTACCACCAAGCCGGCCGGCGAAGGCACCGGCCTCGGGTTGTCGATGAGCCACGACATCGTGGTGAAACAGCATGGCGGAACGATCGACGTCGCGACCGTGCCGGGCGAATTCACCGAGTTCACGATTCTGCTGCCGCGGAAGAGCAGCTTTGCGGGCGGACGGGGCTAGCCGCTACTCCACCATCTCGGCGGATTGCTTCGCCGAAGGACCGGCCAGCGGCCGCTCCTCCATCGCGATCAGGCAGAGAGCAGCAGCGGTCATCAGCGCAGTGGCCGCGCCGAACACGTAGCGGAACGCGTGCCGCATGTCCTCGGCGGGAATAGCGACGCTACCTGCGGCGTGATGCTCGCCGAGCGGAATGTCTGCACCGAGCGCGATCAGCAGGATGGCCGCGAACGCCGCAACCGTGAACGACGACATCAGCGAGCGGAAGAAGTTCAACGCGCCGGTGATTGTGCCAACCTGCGGACGTGCGACAGAATTCTGCACCGAGACCACGCAGACCGGAAAGGTTGTGCCGAGGCCGAGCGCAAACGCGGCCATCAGCGTCAACAGGCCCCACAGCGGCAGCGTCGTGAGCGTGAGACCAAGGCCGCACAGCGCGGCCCAGGACGTCCCGATGATGGCGACACGCTTGTAGTGCTTGGCCCGCGCCATCGTACGTCCGGCGATCGCCGCACCGCAGGTCGAGACAGCCGCAAGCGGGATCAGCGCTAGGCCCGCCTCGCTGGCGCTGAGGCGGTAGACCGATTCGTAATAGAGCGGGAGCTGGACCGTGAGGCCCGTGATGGCGCCGAGCGCACAGCCCCCCGCCATCAGCCCGAACGGCACGACGCTTCCACCCAGCAGCGGCAGCGGCAGGAAGGGCTCGTCCGCGCGCCGGGCGTGCCAGACGAAGGTGACGGCGAGCGCGACCGCGCCGCCCACCATCGCGAGCACGGTCGGCGACAGCCACGGAAAACGCGTGCCGCCCCAGGTCAGCACCAACATGAAGACGACCGCGGAGGCCATCAGCAACACGCCGCCGAGCCAGTCGACCTTGCGCTTGCGGTGGAACACCGGGATCTTCTTCATCTTCGGCAGCAAGAGCGCGATCGCAGCGGCCGAAAGCGGCAGATTGATCCAGAAGATCATCGACCAGTGCAGATGCTCGGCGAAGACGCCGCCGATGACCGGGCCGAGAATGCCGCCGACCATCCAGACGCTAGAGAAATAGGCCTGGTATTGCCCGCGCTCCCTTGGGCTCACCACGTCGGAAATCACGGTCTGCACCACCGGCATGATGCCGCCGCCGCCGAGGCCCTGGAGGCCGCGCGCCAGAATCAGCATGGGCATGTTCGGCGCGACCGCGCACAGCACCGAGCCCGCGACGAACAGGCTGAGCGAGGTGATTATCATGGCCTTGCGGCCGTAGATGTCGCTGAGCGTACCGAACACCGGCGCGACCGCGGTCGAGGCGAGCAGATAGGCGGTGATCACCCAAGACAGGTTCGAGACGTCCTGGAACTGGCGCCCGATGGTCGGCAGCGCAGTCGCCACGATGGTCTGGTCGAGTGCGGCCAGGAACATCGTCAGCATCAGGCTGATGACGATGGTGCGGACCTCGTCCTGCGACAGCGGTACCGGCGGCGCGATGGACGGGGCGTCATCGACGCTGATGACCTCGCTGGGAAGCCGGGACAGCTCTTCGGCGATATCGTCAGGCAACGTCTGGACGTCGGCAGCGCTCTGCCGTTCGAACTTGTTCATCTCGATCGGGCGTCGTGAGGCGGCGCAACGCCGCGAAGGATTCGTTCTATGCAGTCCAATGTAGACAGCAAAGCTTTCCCCAGGCAGGCACCGCGGCGCATGGGTGCATCCCGCCACCGGGTCATCCCGAACGCGTGACCCGCATCACGCGGCGGTTCAGTCCTTCGGACGTCGCTTCAGGCGAGCCCGCTTCGGCAAGGTCGCCGGCCATTGCACGATATGATCCTCCAGCTCCTCGTCCGGGATCTGCTCCTCGCTGCCTTCGACCCGGCCGCGCACGGAGACGCCGGCCTCATGCACCGTGTTGGGATCGCCTGAGACCAGCGGATGCCACCAATAGAGGTCGCGCCCTTCGGCGACGAGCTTGTAGCCGCAGCTCGGCGGCAGCCAGTTCAGGGTGCGGACATTGGCCGGGGTCAGGCGAACGCAATCCGGAACCTTGTCGGAACGATTCGGGTAGTCCTTGCAGGCGCAGCTGGCTCCATCGAGCAGCTTGCAGCCGACATGGGTGAAATAAATCTGACCGGTGTCCTCGTCTTCCAGCTTGTTCAGGCAGCAGCGCCCGCAGCCGTCGCACAGGCTTTCCCATTCGGGCCCCGACATCTCTTCCAACGTCTTGGTTTTCCAGAAGAATCCTTCCTGTCCGGAAGGTCGTTTGGGAGCTGCGGTCATGCGCCTCGATAAAATTCGAAAAGAGCTACGGCGACGCCATCTAGGGCGCGCGGCCGCAAAGGTGCAAGCAAGGCCTTGTCGAAGCCCGTAATTGCCCGGGGGCATTTATGCCTGTTGTTCAAAATCGCGAGCGTGACCATTGGTTTATGGGCCCCGCTCGGCTAGAAGAAACAGCAAGTCCCTCGGATGCTGGCCGGGCGCCTTGGGTTTGCCGCAACATTCCCTCAAGACGTCTCGATGCCGCCCCGGCCGGGTGCTTGAACGCTTTCGAAGCAAGCCTCAAGGGTTCTAGGTGCGCCAGATCATACCACCGCATTGGAAGCAGAGGGTCCGGAATTTCTTCCTCGACCTCGATGCGCGCATCGACTCCTCGCTGTTCTCCTCGGCCAAGGGCATCCGCGAGCTCTACGAGCGTTACTCGACCTTCATGGACCGGTTCTATGTCGGACGATGGAAGCGCTGGGTGTTCATCGAGCCGCTCTCCGAAGCTGCGACGCTCGGGCTCGGCGGCCTCGTCGTGATGCTCGCCCTCGCCATCCCCGCGTTCCGCGAAACCGCGGACGAGGACTGGCTGAAGAAGTCCGACCTCGCCGTGAGCTTCCTCGACCGCTACGGCAATCCGATCGGCAGCCGCGGCATCAAGCACAACGACTCGATCCCGCTGGAAGATTTTCCCGACGTGCTGATCAAGGCGACGCTGGCCACCGAGGACCGCCGGTTCTACGAGCATTTCGGCATCGACATCGCCGGCACCGCCCGCGCGCTCGTCACCAACGCCCAGGCCGGCGGCGTCCGCCAGGGCGGCTCCTCCATCACCCAGCAGCTCGCCAAGAACCTGTTCCTGAGCAACGAGCGCACCATCGAGCGCAAGGTCAACGAAGCATTCCTCGCGATCTGGCTGGAATGGCGCCTGACCAAGAACGAGATCCTCAAGCTGTATCTCGACCGCGCCTATATGGGCGGCGGCACCTTCGGAGTCGACGGCGCGGCGCACTTCTACTTCAACAAGTCCGCGCGCGACGTGACGCTGGCGGAAGCCGCGATGCTCGCCGGCCTGTTCAAGGCGCCGACCAAATACGCCCCCCACATCAACCTGCCCGCCGCCCGCGCCCGCGCCAACGTCGTTCTCGACAATCTCGTCGATGCCGGCTTCATGACCGAGGGCCAGGTGTTCGGCGCCCGCCGCAATCCGGCGTTCGCCGTCGACCGCCGCGACGAGGCCTCGCCGAACTATTATCTCGACTACGCCTTCGACGAGATGCGCAAGCTGGTCGACACCTTCCCGAAGTCCTACACCGAGCGCGTCTTCGTGGTGCGCACCGCGATGGATTCCAACGTGCAGAAAGCGGCCGAGGACGCAGTCGAGAACCAGCTGCGCCAGTTCGGCCGCGACTATCACGCGACGCAGGCCGCGACGGTCGTTGCCGATCTCGACGGCGGCATCCGCGCCATGGTCGGCGGCCGCGACTACGGCGCCAGCCAGTTCAATCGCGCCACCGACGCCTATCGCCAGCCCGGCTCCTCGTTCAAGCCTTACGTCTACACCACCGCGCTGCTGAACGGCTACACGCCGAACTCGGTCGTTGTCGACGGTCCCGTCTGCATCGGCAATTGGTGCCCGCAGAATTATGGCCATTCCTATTCCGGCTCGGTGACGCTGACGCAGGCGATCACGCGCTCGATCAACGTCGTGCCGGTGAAGCTGTCGATCGAGATTGGCCGGCGGGAACAGCCGAAGGCGCCGAACCCGGCCAAGGTCGGCCGCGCCAAGATCGTCGAGGTCGCCCGCCGGTTCGGTCTCAAGGCGCCGCTGCCCGACACGCCGTCGCTGCCGATCGGCTCGGACGAAGTCACCGTGCTCGAGCATGCGGTCGCCTACGCCACCTTCCCGAACCGCGGCAAGGCGGTGACGCCGCATGCGGTGCTGGAGGTGCGCACCGGCGCAGGCGATCTCGTCTGGCGCTGGGACCGCGACGGCCCGAAGCCGCGGCAGGCGATTCCCGCCTCCGTCGCCGCCGACATGGCGGGCATGATGAGCCACGTCGTCAGCGAGGGCACGGCGCGCCGTGCTGCGCTGGACGGCATTCCGACCGCGGGCAAGACCGGCACCACCAATGCGTATCGCGACGCCTGGTTCGTCGGCTACACCGGCAATTTCACCTGCGCGGTGTGGTATGGCAACGACGACTATTCGCCGACCAACCGCATGACCGGCGGCTCGCTGCCGGCGCAGACCTGGCACGACATCATGCTTGCGGCGCATCAGGGCGTCGAGGTCAGGGAGATCCCCGGCGTCGGCATGGGCCAGAAGCTGCCGCCGCATCATGTGAGCAACGCGCACGCCAATGCGGCGCCGAAGGTGCTGGAGACCAAGCCGGGTCCTCCGCCGGTGCTGACCAAGCGTGGCGCCGACATTCTGGTGCGCGTCGAGAGGCTGCTCGACAATGCGGCCAGGACTGCGAACAAATCGACGGATGCCGACAGCAATCCGGCCAAGCCGTCCTCGTCGACGAGCGCGCTCGCCTTCCCGCAGAACTATGCGGAAGAGAACGCCAACACTTCCGCCCCGCGCAAGAACTGATCGAAACCCGTGCGGCTGATCCTGATCACATTGACGGCGCTTCTTCTCGCGACGGTGGTCGGCCTGGGTGCGACCTGGATGACGACGACGCGCGGCACCGAGATCGGCGCGCTGACCATCGGCCCCTGGACCGCCCGCCCGCGCACCGGCACCGCCGACGTCGATCCCTATTCGCGCGCCACCATTGTGCGCAATGGCGAGTTGCCGATCGGCACCGGCGACGGTGTCGCCTTCACCGCCACGACCGACGACAAGAGGAAGGCGCTCGACGGCCGCTGCGACGTGATCGTCTCCGGCGTGACGCCGCCGGCGCGGTTCTGGACGCTGACGCTGTATGACCGCAAGGGCCATCTCGTCGCCAATTCGCTGCAGCGCTACGGCTTCACCAGCCAGGAGATCGTGCGCCAGTCCGACGGCTCGTTCGAGATCCGCATTGCCTCGCGATCGCGCGCCGGCAATTGGCTGCCGACCGGCGGCATCGAGCGCTACGCCTTGATGCTCCGGCTCTACGACACGCCGGTCGGGGTTGCGACGCGCACCCAGCGCGATGCGCCGATGCCCAGCATCACGACGGTGGGCTGCTCATGATACGACTCGCATTCACGATCGTCGCGGGCGTGGTGCTGGGCCTCGTGGTCCATCTCGTCAGCGTGCTGGCGCTGCCGCGGATCGCGACGCAGGATGCCTATTCGCGGCTGACGCCGATGACGAAGGTGAACGCGGTCACCCAGCTTCCCCTCGCCGACCCCAGCACGTCACCGATGCCGTTCATGGATCCTGCCTTTGCGCTGGCGATCTGCCGCTACGATCTGTCGAGCGGACCGATCAAGCTCACGGTGCCGGTGAGTCAGGCCTATACCTCGCTGTCGTTCTACACCCGCAACGAGATCGCCTATTACGCCATCAATGACCGCTCGGCGGGCCGCAAGGTCATCGAGCTCGACCTGATGACGGAAGCGCAACACAGCGAGCTGCCCGAGGACGAAGAAGTCACCGCGGCCGACCGCCTGATCATCGATTCCCCGACCACGACCGGCCTGATCCTGATGAAGGCGCTCGCCCCCGAGCCCGGCCTGATGGCGCAGGCGCAAAGCTCGCTTCAGGCTGCAACCTGCACCCCGCAGACCGAGCCGCCGGCCAAGGCCGAGGCGCCGCGCCGCCGGCGGTGAGCGCGGCCATGGCGGCAACGCAAAACGAAAACTGCGAAAACAACCCCATGCACAGTAGCCGGAGCATTGAGATCAATGTGCTCTTCGGTCAGCGACGACGAAGCTGCCGGGCGACGCGCGCGCTCCTTTGACTCGTCGGGCAAAACACCGGCATACTGGCAGCATCGAAAGTTCGTCACACCCGCGCGGAGCAATCCGCCGCGGGTTTCTTCATGCTCGAGTGCCGGCGGACCCCAGCGGCTGAAACTGCGATCTCGTACGTCGATCCAGCAAGCGTGCGAAAGCTGACCCGCATCTGTCGCTTTCCTGAGACCACACAGCGGCAAGATATCACCACCACTCGACATGGTAGCCGAGCAACATAACGAGATGCTGGGCCCGATCCGGCCTCTGCGCGTTTGACTCGGTCTTCCGCTGTGATACCTGTGCGCGGGGGGCAGGTGAATGACGGGGTTCGCTTACAAGCGACGGATCGGCCGGGGCACTGCTATTGTTGCAGCCTATGCGTTGGTCTTGAATGTCATCCTGTCCGGCATGCTGGTCGCAAGCATCTCCCCTCTGGCCGGCGCGGCGGCTCAAGAGCTCTGCATCAGCGGCGACAACGGAGATGCCGCTCGGACCGATGATGCGGACAAGCACGGCAAGAAGACGAACGTACACTGCCCGCTCTGCGTGGGACACCACGTATCCGGCGCTCTGCCGCCGCCTCAACCCACGTTGACCGATCGCATTCCGCTCACGGCAAGTGCTGCCTATTGGTTTCGGCAGCGGATCGTCGCCTATGCGCGATCTTTCGACCATTTGTCGCGTGGACCACCCGCACTGACCTGATGTTGCCCTCAGGCGGGCGCGAATATTCGCGCTCCCGGCTCTGATCCGCATGCCTGCCCCAGCGGCGGGACGTGCGCGCAGAGCTCGAGCGGGCTTGGCCATCGCTCATTTCCGACATCATCGGCAGGGCCGCCAGCGCGCGCCCCGCTTCCGTCATGCGCCGGCGTGATCGCTGGCCTCACATAGAAACGCTCATGTCCAACACATCAACCAGCCTGCGCCGGTCCATCCTGGCCGCGACGACGGCGCTCATCTCACCTGCCCTGCCTTGTGCGACTTCGCTGCTTCCGCCTTTCGTCACAACGGCCTCCGCGCAATCGGCGGAGCGGCTGCCACCCGTGACGGTCAATTCTCCGCAACAACGCAAACGAAAGCCGCGCGGCGTCGTCGCGGCCGCCCCACCCGCGGCAGCACAAAGCGGCGACATCTCTGCGCCAGATCAGAGTCCGAGTTCAGTGCCCGCATCCGCCAGCCTGCCGCCGAGGGCGGGTTTCGATCGCGGCCTTTCGTCGAGCGACTCCGCCTCTCTCGTCACTGCCCTGCCCGGCGGTGCGGCATGGGGTGCCGGCGGCGTCTCGAGCCTGCCCGCCATCAACGGATTTGGGGCCGACCGGCTGCAGGTCGCGATCAACTCGATGCTGATCAGCCCCGCCTGTCCGAACGAAATGAATCCGCCCCTGTCGTTCGTCAATCCGGCGATGATTGCGAAGATGCGGGCCTATCTCGGCGTCGGACCTGTATCGGTCGGAGGCGACTATATCGGCAGCCGTATCGACGTCACCACTGCGCCGCCGGCTTTCACGCCGGCACAGGCCGGCTGGGTTGCCAGCACCCGGCTTTCGAGCTTCTTCCGCAGCAACGGCAACGCCTATGGCGTCGATGCAACTGCAACCCTGGCCAACCACGACACGAGCGTCACCTACACGGGTGGCTGGGTCCGCTCGGGCAACTACAAGGCCGGCGACGGAACGACGGTCAAGTCAACGCTCTACGAGACGCAGAACCATGCCATCAGCATCTCGAAGCAGGCGCTCGGCAATCTCTTTGCTTTCCAGATTGGCGGTCAGTTCATTCCGTACCAGGGCTATGTCAACCAGTACATGGACATGGTCTATAACCGCGGCCTCTATGCAAACGGCCGTTACGAGGGCGTGTTCGACTGGGGCAAGTTCGAAGCCAGCGCCTTCGTGCACCAGATCCGGCACACCATGGGATTCATTGCGCCCGACAAGATCGGCGAGATGCCGATGGACACGAAGGCTCTCGACGCCGGCTATTCGATGAAGGCGACAGTGGCCCTCTCCGGTCATGACCTGCTTCGCATCGGCAACGAGCTGGCCGTCAACCGGCTCGACGATTGGTGGAGCCCCGTGGCCGGATCGATGATGATGAGCCCGAACGCGTTCATCAACATCAACGGCGGCACGCGCGATCGCCTCGGCACGTTCGTCGAGTGGGAACGCCACTGGGATCGGCAGTGGACATCGATCCTCGGTTTGCGCAACGACGTCGTGTGGATGAACACCGGCAACGTGCAGGGCTACAATGCGATGAGCTACGGCGCGGATGCGGCTGCCTTCAACGCGCTCGACCGTGCCCGCGCCGACGTTCATGTCGACGGCTCCGCCCTCCTCCGCTACGAGCCGAACGACATCAGCCAATACGAATTCGGCTTCGCCCGCAAGACGCGCTCGCCCAATCTCTACGAACGCTACGCCTGGTCCACCAATGCGATGGCGATGAAGATGATCGGCTGGTTCGGCGACGGCAACGGCTATGTCGGGAATCTGGACCTCAAGCCTGAGAAAGCTCACACCGTCAGCTTCACTGCGGGCTGGCACGATCCTGCGCAACGGGTCTGGGGCGTGAAGCTCACGCCCTATGCCAGCTATGTGCACGATTACATCGATGTCGATCGCTGCTCGACTGCGAGCTGCCTCGCGAGCAATCCCGCGAACCTGACGGCGAACACCGGCTTTGTATACCTGCAGTTCGCCAATCACGACGCGACGCTCTATGGCATCAATGTCGAGGGGCGGCTGACCGTATGGGACAATCCAATCTATGGTCAGGGGCAGGTGCGCGGCCTGATCGGCTATGTTCGAGGTCAACGAACCGATGGCGTTGACCTCTATCACATGATGCCGATCAACGCAAAATTCGCGCTCGACCATCTCCTTGGCGGCTGGACCAATAGCATCGAACTGCAACTCGTCGGCTCGAAGGATCAGGTCAGCCAGGTTCACAATGAGCTCACGACACCGGCGTATGCGCTGCTCAATTTGCGTACGGGTTACCAGTGGCAGCACGTCCGACTCGACCTCGGCATCGATAATCTGTTCAACCAGAATTACCACCTGCCATTGGGTGGCGCCGACCTGGTCGACTACAAGGTCGACTCGATGATGGGGTCCTCGGCCGCCTACGGCTACAACGTGAAGGGACCAGGCCGCTCGTTCAACGCGCGGCTCAGCGTCAACTTCTGACCGGACCAGATGCCACGCGGCGATAGACTCGAAGTCGCCGCGTGGCGGGCCGGGGCCGTCGAACGTCCGTTGCGTGAAGCCACCGTCCAGTCGCGGAAACAGCCAATGCGCCGTCACTTCCGCTGCCGACTGCGCCGACTGATCGGGAATCTGGAGCAGCGCGGACTTCTGCAGACACGGGGTCACCGGCGGTTTCCAGGGGTGGACAGCGGCTTTTCACGGACACGGCTACGGTGGGGCGCGATGCGCTGCGCAGGAGCGACCTCCAAACGCGCAACACTCTGAATCCGGTCAACTTTCCCCGCCGCAGTCATCCGCGCCGCTGCGATTGGCCCGCAACTTGCTCATGCGAGTATGATGATCGACTCAAGTCGTCATACTCATGTATGACGACTTACACCAAACATCATACCGCGTGAGGCCGTCGATCGGCCGTCGGTGCGGTAGCGGGGGGCAAGTTGCGTAGAATTTCCTGGCGCGTGGTTCTGGCCGGCATGGCGTTATCAGGCGCTTCTGCCGCAAATCCAGTTCACGCGCAGACGGGACCTGGCGGATCTGCGGCGGGGGCGTTGCCGCCGGTCACTGTCGCGGCGCCCGAGACGGCGCTCAGACGCGTGCGGCGCCCAGAGCTCTCGGCAAGGACAAACGCCGCGCGTCAGGCGCAGCGATCGCCCGTCACGCAGCGCGCATCGCCGCAGCAAGCGGGCACGGGCTTCTCCGCTGGTGCGACGCCGGGACGGGGCGACGTGTCGAGCGCGGTGACCGCGCTGCCGGCGGCCGTAACGGTGATGGACGCACCGGCGATCAGCCGGCTGGCGGTTGCAACCTATGGCGACCTGTTCCGCTCGCTGCCAGGCTTCAATGTGTCCAACTATGGCCAGGGCGGAATCGGCTACGGGCTTTCGCTGCGCGGCTATACCGAATCCGAACACGGCCGCGACATCGCCTATTACATCGACGGCGTCCCGCTCAACGAGGTTTCCTCGCTGCATACGCCGAACTATGCCGACCTCAACGTGCTGTTTCCGGAGACGGTCAAGAGCATCGAGATCGTGCGCGGGCCGTTTTCGGTCGAGTACGGCGACTCCAATATGGGCGGCTCGGTCAACATCACGACCAAGCAGGCCGAACTCTTTGCGAGCCTCGGCATCTCCGGAGGCACGCAAGGCACGGCCCGGGGCGTCGCGACCTACAGCACGACGCAGGGCGCGTGGCTGCCCTATCTCGCGTTCGAGGGCTATCACACCGACGGCTACCGCGATAACAGCTTCATCAATCGCTACAACTCGTTCAACAAGGTCACGACGACGCTTCCGGACGGCGCCACCGTGTCGTTCCGTGCGCAGGCCTACGGCACCGAATACGGCTCGCCGGGCTATGCCAGTCGCGACGCCATTGCCGCAGGAACGATCTCCGAACGCTCGGCGACCAATCCGACCGACGGCGGCAACAAGCAGCTCGAAAACCTCGTCACCAATTACAGCTCCGGTGCACAGGACCAGGAGCTGAAAGGCACCCTGTTCGTCAGCCACCAATTCTCGAACCGGTTCGCGGATTTCGGCGGCGGCCAGCGCGTGCAGCACGAGGATCGCACGATGGTTGGCGGCCGCGTCAGCAAGACCTGGAGCGGAGCCATCGGCGACGACATCCCCGTGCAGGTCCTGCTCGGCAGCAATTGGCGCACCGACTTCATCGAGGCGTTCCAGGCGCCGACCCTCGCCCGCGCCGTGTCCGGCCCGGCCGCGGTCAATGTCGGGTTGACCGAGACGAACATCGCCGGCTTCGGTCAGGTCCAGGTCAAGCCGTTGCCCTGGCTCAAGTTCACGGCCGGTGGGCGTTACGACCAGTACTACTACGACATCAACGACCGCACCACGCCTGGCGGCACGCCGAATCATTCGAACGGCATTGCAAGCCCAAAGGCCGGCGTCGCCATCGCGCCGTTCAAATGGCTGGAGCTGTTCGCCAATTACGGCGAGGGTTTCCGCAGCATCGACGTACCCGCAGAGCTGATCGGCAATCCCGGCATTCAGCCATTCAGGATCGTCAGCCGCGAGGGCGGCGTCCAGTTCACGTTCGATCGCTTCAGGCTGCTGGCGAGCTATTGGACGACGGACTCGGCCAACGAAGCGTTCCAGGCGGCGCCCGGTCTGCCCGTGACGTTCCTGGGCAAAGCCCGGCGCAACGGATACGACGTCGATGCCCGCTGGTTCGTGATCAAGGATCCCGTCAACAACGTCTCGTTGTTCGCCAACTATGGCGGCGTCTCGGCTCGCCTCGTCGACGCTGCGCCCTCCTACTTCGTCCCGAACGTGCCGAGCTACGTCGCCAATGTCGGCGTTGATTTCAACGTCGCGACGGTCAATGCGCAAGTCCTGTCCGGCTCGGTCTATGTGACCTTCGTCGGCAAGAAGAACCTCACGCAGGACGGTCTCATCACCACCTCACCCTACTCCCGCGTGACCGGCAAGCTCGCCTATTCCTGGCCCGAGGGGTGGACCGCGTTCACGCAGGCGACCTGGTATCCCGGCGATCGCCTCAGCGAAATCGCCATCAATTTTGGCGATCCAGTCGACGCAAGGACATCCGACATCTTCGTCAGCGCGCAGCCGACAATCGCCGTGCTTGCGGGCGTTTCGTATCGTTTCCCGACCGTAATAGCGGGGGCAACTCCAAGGCTGGTGACCAAATGAGCCGTACCTTCCCTCGTCTCGCGCACACGCTGCTCGCAACCGGGCTTGTTCTCGGATCGACAGCATCCGCCTCGGCACATGATGTCTGGCTCACGTTCTCGGGGCCAGCCAGCGCACGTTGCGCCATCGTCAATTACGGTCATCCGGACGACCGCCCGCCCGCTTTCGCGGACAAGGTCGTGGACCTCTTCATGATCACGCCGAAAGGCCGCAGCTCGCTGCTCGACGGGCTTGCGATCGCATCCGACAAGGGCATCCAGATCGCACGAACGAAACCGTTCGACGATGCCGGGCATACGCTGCTCGCGGCGCGTTACGACAACGGTTTCTGGGTCAGGACGACAGACGGCCTCTATCGCAACGCAACCCGGCGGCTCGTGCCTGACGCCGCCGAGAGCTTCTGGTCCGGCAAGTTTGCAAAAGCGATCACGGGGGCTGACGCACCCTGGCAGGAGGTGCTTGGACACGACCTCGAGCTCGTGCCACTCACCGATCCAGCCAAGGCGAGGCCTGGTGAGGCGCTCAAGGTCAAGGTGCTGTTTCGCGGCAAGCCTCTCGCCGGAGCGGAGGTCGAACGTGGCGACGGCAAGACCGCGGCTGCGGAGAAGGACATTCCAAAATTCAAGACGGACGCGGAAGGCGTGGCGGCTGTCACCATCGTCAAGCCGGGTCCCCATCTGCTGGTGATCGATCACCGTGCGGCGCCGTCAGTCACGCCCGATCAGGCAAGGGCCGACCTCTACAATGCGACATTGTGGTTCAGCACGGCCGCCAAGCAGCGCTGATCGCAGTCGTGACTTTGTCGCTCTGCCGCTGAACCGGCCGCTGACCTCCTCCGGAGCCGAGCTCGGATCAGCGCGCGTGGCAGCAGCTGTCACGCGACAGTAGGACGCAACCTCAGATCGCCTGCGCTGTTGAAGCCACGCGTCTCGATGGCTATCGGTTCAAGAAATCGTCTGAATCGGAGGAACGCATGAGCACCATCACCGGCGGCTGTCACTGCGGCGCAATCCGCTACGAAGTCGAGGGCGACGCGATTGTGCATGCGCTGTGCCACTGCCGCGATTGCCGGCTCCACGCCGGCGCCCCGGTCGTCGGCTGGACGATGTACCCGGACAATGCCGTCAAGGTGATCAAGGGCGAACCGAAGGTCTACCACTCCTCGGAACACGGCCGACGGCAGTTCTGCGGCGACTGCGGCACCGGCCTGTTCTACTTCAATGCCAGCATGCTGCCGGGGATCATCGACGTCCAGAGCGCGACCTACGACGATCCCGAAGCCGTGCCGGCGACGATGCAGATCCAGGTCGCCGAGCGTCTTCGCTGGATGGAGCATGCGCACGAATTGCCGGCGTTCGACCGCTATCCTCCACAGCCTTAGCGGCGGAAGGAACATCCGGCTCTTTCATCCAGAGACCGGCAACCCTCAAGTCGTGCGTCAGCTCAGCGATGGTGGTGGTGCCGTCGCGCAGCGTCGCTGGACGTGTACCCGCGCAGCTCGGCGTATCTTGCCAGTTGCGCCTGGTCGAGAAGCACCGCAGTGCGCAGGTGGTATTTGAGATGGGCTTGCCGCAGCTCGCCCTGCGTCGTCGCGATGGCCGCGATGGCAAGAGCCAGAGTCTCGGCGGTGATCGTGCGGCTGGCGAATTGCCGATCCAGGTCCGCTTCCTTCTCGATCAATTTACTACCGATGGGCGTGGTCTCGGCCTTCATCTCGGAGAACATCTCCTGGACCTTGCTCCGCTGCTCCTGATTCAACCCGAGCTTGTCTGCGAGCTCAAGCACGTGGGAGGGCCCGGGATATCCGTTGAGCTCGGCCGCCAGCGCCAGCCCCATGCCGCGTCCCGCCTGCAGATCATCAATCTGCTGCTCCGAGAGCGCCTTGATGTGCCGGGACTGCATGCCGGCATACGATGTCTGTGCCGAAACGGCGGCCGGCACGAGCAAAGCGATGATCAAAACGAGAAGCTTCATGACTTTCCACCCATGTTGCGGGACATCAACCACGATCATGCTTCGAACAATAACCCAGATCGCGATGGCAATTCATCCCAATCTCGTCGCGCCGTGCTCCGCCATCAAGGCTCAATCGATCGCCTGCGAGCCGACAAAGCGCATGTATGGCCTTTGCCCCTCGGCACCAAACAGCACGACCTCGTAACGCTGCGGCCTGCCGCCTTCCATCCCGGGCGATCCGATCGGCATGCCCGGCACGGCGATGCCCCGCGCATTGGGACGCTCCAACAGGAGGCGCCGTACGGCCGTCGCCGGCACATGCCCCTCGACGACATAACCGGCGACCTCCGCTGTGTGACACGCGGCCAAGTCCGGGGGGATACCGAGACGGCTCCAATCGCGTCGAGGTCGGCGGTCTCCTCCACCTGGACGGTGAATCCTCTATCGCGGAGATGCCGCACCCAGCCATCGCAGCAGCCGCAGTTCGGATCCTTATGGACCCTGACGACAGTTTCGTCGGCCTGCGCCGCGTCGGCAGGCCCGGCAAGGAATGCCGCCGCCATCAGCCCTGCGAACGACCGGCGGGTCATCACATGTGCGCGTTCCTTCATCTTAGACTTCCTTTCTCTCATCGTTGGACCGCAAGGTCGGAGGGTCGCGGGCATCAACGAGGGCCCGCCTGGCCCTCGTACATAAACGTCATTGGCTTCAGCCCATTCATGTACCCGGTGCGCATCTCGTCGATGCGAAAGCCGTTCCGGGTCAAGACGTCGGCAATGTCCCGATTGAGATGACAACCGCCGGAGATGCGCATCCATGCGGGGGTCAGTCGATCCTGCCACCAGCGCACGCGCGGTTCGGGCGCGCGGCCATGCTCGACGAAGA
The DNA here is from genome assembly GCF_000426845.1 of Bradyrhizobium sp. in8p8. Lineage (GTDB taxonomy): Bacteria > Pseudomonadota > Alphaproteobacteria > Rhizobiales > Xanthobacteraceae > Bradyrhizobium > Bradyrhizobium japonicum_C. The sequence goes on from NZ_AUGD01000006.1 coordinate 206,368, forward strand.
CCAGCTTCCCTCCCGGTTTCAGCACGCGCCGCGCCTCTGTCATCGCGCGATCGACGTTCGGAATGCTGCACATGGTCCAGGTCGTCAGAACCGTATCGATGCTGCGGTCGTCGATCGGAATTGCCTCGGCCGAAGCTTCAACGAGATCGACTGGAGTTTCCGGCTGTGGAGCGGCTCGCGCCATCTCGAGAAGCTTTGCAGCGGGTTCAAGCCCCACGAGCTGCGTCACAGTAGCTCCGTAGAACGGCAGGTTGCGGCCGGACCCGATGCCGATCTCGAGTACCCGGCCGTGAGCCGCACGGGTCGCGCGTTGCCGATAGGGCGCAAGCTCTTCGTTGCGCATCGCAAGGTCGCAAAGCCGTGGAAGAATGAAGTCGTTGTAGAAGCCCATGCGCGCATCTCCTGGCATCGCCGCTCAATGGTCTTGCTGATCTGTTCAGGTGCGGCAAAGATCCCCTCCGCACGATCGCCCATCTTGCCGGCGCCGCCCCAATATTGGAACGAAAACGACCGATGTGGCGATCAATTCCATGATCCCGAACATCGCCGACATGATGTCGTGCGCCATGGCTCGCCTCATTCGGCAGGCTCCAGCAGCCGCAATCCCGGACCAATCGACTTTGACATTTCGGTCGGTTGTCCGCTGTCCTCGGCCCTGGGAGGCAAGCCGAAGCCTTTCACCAGCCCGAAGATCGCCGGGATCACGATCAGCGTGAGCAGCGTCGAAGAGATCATGCCACCAATCATCGGCACTGCGATCCGCTGCATGATCTCCGACCCGGTTCCGGTGCTCCACATGATCGGCAGCAGGCCCGCCATGATGGCAACCACGGTCATCATCTTGGGACGGACACGCTCGACGGCGCCCACCATGATGGCCTCGTTGAGATCCCGCCGGGTGAAGACGCTCCCCTCGGCGCTGCGCCTGGCCTTCAGCTCGGTCAGCGCGTGCTCGAGGTACATCAGCATCACGACGCCAGTTTCGGCGGCGACACCGGCGAGCGCAATGAATCCGACGGCGACGGCGACCGACAGGTTGAATCCGAGCCACCACATCATCCAGATGCCGCCGACCAGCGCGAAGGGCAGCGACAGCATGACGATGAGCGTCTCGGTCATGGCCCTGAAGTTCAGGTACAGCAGCAGGAAGATGATCGTCAGCGTGACCGGGACCACGATCTTCAGGCGCGCTGCCGCGCGCTGCAGATACTCGTACTGACCGCTCCAGACGACATAGGTGCCGGCAGGAAACTGGATGCTGTCGCTCACGGCAGCCTGCGCGTCTTTAACGTAGCTGCCGATGTCGCGATCGCGGATGTCGACGTAGACATAGGTCGCGAGCTGGCCGTTCTCGGTCCGGATCGACGTCGGCCCCCGCGCCGGCTCGACCTTCGCGACCTCGCCGAGCGGCACCGCGCCACCGGCCGGCATCGGCACCAGGATGTCGCTGGCGATGGCCTTCGGATTGTCGCGCAGATCGCGCGGATAGCGCATGTTCACCGTGAAGCGCTGCCGGCCCTCCACTGTCGTCGTCACCGTCTGACCGCCGAGCGCGGCCGCGATGGTGTCCTGAACGTCCTGGATCAGGATGCCATAGCGGGCGAGCGCCTCGCGGTCCGGGACGATCTCGAGATAGTACCCGCCGATGCCGCGCTCGGCATAGGCCGAGGACGTTCCGGGGACGGTCTTGATCACCTGTTCGACCTGCCGCGCCAGCCGGTCGATTTCGACGAGATCGGTTCCCATGACCTTGACGCCGACAGGCGTGCGGATGCCGGTGGACAGCATGTCGATGCGCGCCTTGATCGGCATGGTCCAGGCGTTGGAGACGCCCGGAAACTGCAGCGCCTTGTCCATCTCCGCGATGAGGCTGTCGACAGTGACGCCGGGGCGCCACTGCTCCTTCGGCTTCAGGTTCACGACGGTCTCGAACATCTCGGTCGGCGCCGGATCGGTCGCGGTCGCCGCCCGACCCGCCTTGCCGTAGACGGACGCGACCTCCGGAAACGACTTGATGATGCGGTCCTGCGTCTGCATCAGCTCGGCGGCCTTGGTGACCGAGATGCCGGGCAGCGTCGTCGGCATGTAGAGCAGCGTGCCCTCGTCCAGCGTCGGCATGAACTCGGTGCCGAGCTGCCGCGCCGGCCATATCGTGACGGCGAGCACGACGAGCGATGCCAGGATCACCGGCGTCTTGGCGCGCAGCACGCCCTTGATGACCGGACGGTAGATCCAGATCAGGAATCGATTGATGGGATTCCTGTGCTCCGGCACGATCCTGCCGCGGACGAAGATCACCATCAGCGCCGGCACCAGAGTGACGGACAGCAGCGCCGCCGCGGCCATCGCGAAGGTTTTCGTGAAGGCCAGCGGGCTGAACAGCCGCCCTTCCTGCGATTCCAGCGTGAAGATCGGCATGAAGGAGACGGTGATGATCAGCAGGCTGAAGAACAGAGCCGGGCCGACCTCGGACGCCGCATCGATCAAAGTCTGAACGCGCGACTGACCTGGCCCGGCGCGTTCGAGGTGCTTGTGCGCGTTCTCGATCATGACGATCGCGGCATCGACCATGGCACCGATCGCAATCGCGATGCCCCCGAGGCTCATGATGTTCGATCCCAGGCCCAGCAGCTTCATGGCGCCGAACGCCATCAGCACGCCGACCGGCAGCATCAGGATCGCGACCAGCGCACTGCGGACATGGAGCAGGAACACGATGCAGACCAGCGCGACAACGATGCTTTCCTCGACCAGCGTGTGCTTGAGGGTATCGATGGCCGCGTAGATCAGGTTGGAGCGATCGTAGACCGGGACGATCTCGACCGACTTCGGCAGGCTGCTCGCGATCTCCTTGAAGCGCTTCTTGACGTTTTCGATGACGTCGAGGGCGTTGACGCCGAAGCGCTGCAGCACGATGCCGCTTGCGACCTCGCCCTCGCCGTTCAGTTCGGCGATGCCGCGCCGCTCGTCGGGACCAAGCTCGACATTGGCGACGTCCCGCAGCAGCACCGGCGTGCCATTGCTCGTCTTCAGGACGATGTTGCCGAGATCGTTGATGCTCCTGACGTAGCCCTTGCCGCGAATGACGTATTCGAACTCCGACAGCTCGACCGTGCGCCCGCCGACATCGGAATTGCTGGCGCGGATCGCCTCCCGGATCTTCTGCATGCTGATGCCGCGATCGCGCATCCGCTGCGGATCGAGCACCACGTTGTATTGCTTGACGAAGCCGCCGATGCTGGCGACCTCGGCGACGCCTTCGGCCTTTGCCAGCGCGAACTTCAGATTCCAGTCCTGGATCGTGCGCGTGTCCGCCAGATTCAGTTCCTTCGACAGGACGGCGTATTGATAGACCCAGCCGACGCCGGTCGCATCCGGTCCGATGGTCGGAGTGACGCCGGCCGGAAGCCGCGACGCCGCGCCGTTCAGGAATTCCATGACGCGCGAGCGCGCCCAGTAGATGTCCGTGCCGTCTTCGAAGATCACATAGACGAACGACACGCCGAAGAAGGAGAAGCCGCGCACCACCTTCGATTTCGGCACGGTCAGCATCGCCGTCGTCAAGGGATAGGTGACCTGGTCCTCGATCACCTGCGGCGCCTGGCCGGGATATTCGGTGTAGACGATCACCTGCGTGTCCGAGAGATCCGGGATCGCATCCAGCGGCAAGTGAACCAGCGCATAGAGGCCGGCCGCGGCCGCAAAGCCGGTGCCGAACAGCACCAGCAGCAGGTTGCGCGCCGACCAGGCGATGATACGGGCGATCATTTGTGCTCTCCGGTCGCATGGCCCGCGTCGGAAGCTTGAGGAGCAGCCTCGGCAAAGCCCTTGAGCGCGGCCTTCAGATTGCTTTCCGCATCGATCAGGAAGTTGGCGGAGGTGACGACGGCCTCGCCGTCGGCAAGTCCGTCCCGCACCTCGATGTAGCCGCCGCCGCGCCGGCCGAGCTTCACCTCGCGCGGCTCGAAACGCCCGCTCCCCTTGTCGACGAGCACGGCCTGGCGCGTGCCGGTGTCGAGCACCGAGCTGTCCTCGATCGCCAGGACCGGCGTCGTATCGGCCGTGTCGATCTCGGCATCGACATACATGTCCGGCAGCAGCGCCGCGTCGGGATTGGCGAGCTCGATCCGGACGCGAACCGTCCGCGTTTCGCGGTTCACCTGCGGATAGATCACCGCGATCCTGCCGGTGAATGCCCGGCCGGGAAAGCTCCGCGCGCGCACCGCAACGGACTGCCCCACCGCGATATTGCCGAGATCGCGCTCGGCAACGTCGACCAGAGCCCACACCAGCGAGGTATCGGCGATGCGGAACAGCACGTCGCCGGGATTGGCGCGCATGCCTTCGATCGCGTTGCGCTCAAGCACGACCCCGTCGCGCGGCGCCGACCACTGGATGGTGACGGGCGCGACGCGCGTTCTCTCCATTCCGGCAATGACCTGATCGGGAACGTCGAGATTGACCAGCCGTTGCCGCGAGCCGCGGCCGTAGGCCTCGACCCCGCCGGTTGTTTTGGAATTGATCGTCGAGAGATATTCGGCGGCGGCAGAGGCGACCGCAGAACTGTAGATTTCCATCAAGGGCTGGCCCGCCTTCACGCGGGTGCCGGTGGTGACGTCCGCGACCTTCTGCACGAAGCTTTCTGCGCGCATCGCGATCACCGAGACGCGGCGTTCGTCGAGCTGGATCGTGCCGGGCGCCTTCACCAGGACCCGGATCGACCGCCGCTCGACGGCCTCGGACTTCACGCCGCTGCGCTGGATCTTGCCGGGCGAAAGCTTCACCGTCCCATCGTCGACATCGTCGCCTTCGTAAACGGGGACATAATTCATCCCCATCGGATCCTTCTTCGGCACCGGCGAGGTGTCGGGCAACCCCATGGGATTGCGGTAGTAAAGGATCTTGCGCGATCCTGCCGGCTGTTGCGGCTTCGGCTCCGCCGGGGCAGCCTGATCGTCGTCGTAGACCGGCAGATAGTCCCGCCCGTCCTCGTCCTTCCTGGGCCCGGCCGACCAAAGCGGCGCACCGCTCGGATCGCGGTAATAGAGCGGAGTAGCGCCGTCTGCGGTCGCCGAGGCGACCTCGGCGTGGACGGACCAAGGTCCATCGATCAAGAACAAGGAGGCGCCCAGGGCCAGGCTGCCGGTGAGCGCGAGTGCTGTGAGAAGACGTTGCGTGTTCATCGCCAGATACCGCGCGCCGCGGGCGCGCGTCCATGTGAATGAGGAAGAGAAGCTCGGGCGTCGTCCGACGCCCGAAGGCTCACTTGGTGGCCTTGATGATGACCTTGCCGTTGACGGTGTCGGGCTCGCCCTGCACCTTCGCGGAAAGCGTGACCTGGTAGCGGCCTGCCATCGACAAATCCGTCTTGAAGACGTAGATGCCCGGCTCGTTTGACGGCAGCGGCGTGACGTCCGACTCCATCTCGGCCATGCCGTCGGGCGCCATGTCCACGCGCGTTCGGAAAATGACGGCGTCCGGCACCGGCTTGCCGGTCCGCTTGTTGGTCAAGCGAAGGGCCAGCGTGACGTCGTCGCCCTTCTTCATCTCGGGATTGACCGGCTCGAAAGCGTAGTCACCCGCGCCGGCCATGGCACCTGATGCGGCGAGCGAAAGGGTGGCGGCAAGAGCCGCGGTGCTGAATCTGGAGAGCATTGTCCTGTCCTCATGAATTGATCTTCCGCCGTGACGCTGGAAGCGCGCACGTCAGTCATCGTCGCGCGCAGGCGTGCCGCACGCGTCGCTGGCTTGGGAGGTCAGATTCGAGGAGGCCGGAAGGGAGGGCTGCCGCCGCGGAAGGAGACGACCTGGTCGGCGGGAATGGCGGTTTTCCCCGCCGCTATGGCAAGTAACGCAAGCGCCAGGGGGTGGATGTCTGCGAGTGCGATGGTGCTGCCGACGCAGCAGAAGCCCATGCCGCACATGTAGCCGCCGGTGTCGGAACCCGTTCCTTTCATGTCGGGACAGCAATCGTCCACCGACATATCGCCGCCGCCGCCCATCTGCATGGTCGCATGCATCTGATCCGACGATATGGCGAGGCTTGAAGCGGACACGCCAGCCGGCAGCATCGCCAAGGATACGGCGATGGCGAATGCCAGGATGGTACGGACGATCCGCATCAGGATGTGCTTAACCTTTTCGATACTTCTTGGAACCGCAGCAGGTTCTTCTAGCATAATCCGCCGCCGAAAGCATTCTTTGATCCGGGTCAAGCATTCGTGAGCGAGGCTCCGACGAATGCCATCGCGCAAGCTACGAATGCTCGCCTGCCGTCGCTTGGGCGTTCTGATCCGCACGAAGCAGCAGAAGCGCGAACAAGGCGGTGACCGAGGCCAGTGCGCTGATCCAGAGCGCGCTGCTGCCGACATGCTCCACCAGCAGTCCCAGCGCAAGCGGCGCGAAAGCGCCTGTTGCCCTGGAGGGCAGCGAGATCACGCCGACACGCCGGCCGAATCCCACCGGCCCGAACAGCGCCAATGGCAGCGTACCACGGGCAATGGTGATGATGCCGTTGCCCGCGCCATACAGCACCGTGAAGGCCGGCGCGAGCCAAGGGCCGCCCGCGACCAGCGCAAGCACGCCGATCGGATTCATGAGCATCGCGAGCCTTGCCGACAGCAGCGGATGAAACCGGCTGAGCCATCCTGCTTCGAGCAGGCGGGCGCCGACTTGCGCAGGTCCGACCAAGGCGCCTGCGAACAACGCCTGTGCCGGCGTCGCGCCGAACGCAACCAGCATGGTCGGCAGAATGGCCGAGACTCCCGAGCTCACGAAGCTCGCGGCCGCAAACATGTATGCCAGCAGCAGCATTGCGAAGGTCTCGCTCTGGCCGCTGGACTGTCGGCTCGCGCTCGTGGTCGATCGGGAGTCCTCGGCCAATGGAACGGCACGGGGCAACGAACAATTGAGCGGCAAGGCAACGCAAATATGGATCGCCGCCCATACCTGGCAGGCCGCGCGCCAGCCGTACTCCGAAGCGAGCCATGTCGTGAGCGGCCAGCCGAGAGTGCTGGCAAAACCGGCGATCAGGGTGATGCCGGTGATCGTTCCTCGCGCATTGGCGCCGTAGATGCGCGCAAGCGTCGCGAACGCCGCTTCATAGAGGCCCATGCCCATGCCGATCCCCAGCAGGATCCAGGCTGCTATCAGCACCGCCACATCATAAGCCGCGGACAACAGGAGCAGACCCGCGACGAAGACAAGGTTCGAGACCGCAAGCAGGCTGCGCCCTCCGAACGTATCGATGGAATGCCCGACGCGTGGGCCGAGCAGACCGGAGATGACGAGCGCTCCCGACAGCGCGCCGAACACGTAGGTCGGCGCAAGGCCGAGATCGCTTGCAATCGGCGCGGCCAGGATCGCAGGGAGATAGTAACTCGACGCCCACGCGATGGTCTGCGCGGTACCGAGCGCGATGACGACGGCGAGCGATCCCGCAGCGCCTCGTCTCATGAGCAACCGCATCCCGCGCCGCCTGCCTTCTTGGCCGACTCGTCGGCGGCGCAGCAGGCCGAAGGCTCGGTTTTGGCAGGACCGCCGCAGCATCCCGCTGCGCCGACGGACTCGACGTCGCCACGCGTGCAGACGCCGGTCTCCGGCAGCACGAGTTCGACCCGTGCCGCAGCCTCCTTGTCGCCGGCGATGTCGGCGACGATCGAGCGGACCTGCTCGTATCCGGTCATCATCAGGAAGGTCGGCGCCCGGCCGTAGGATTTCATGCCGGCGAGATAGAAGCCGGGCTCATCATGCGTCAGTTCCCGCGCACCATGAGGCCGCACCGTTCCGCAGCTATGCTCATTGGGATCGATGAGCGGCGCGAGCGCGACGGGCGCCTCGATTGCCGGATCGAGCCGCAGCCGCAGCTCGGATAGAAACGAGAGATCGGGACGGAAGCCGGTCGACACCACCAGCTCATCCGCAACCACACTCCGCGCACCGCAGCAGGCACCTGCTGAAATCCTGAGACGCCCCTCGAAGTCCGAGAGGTGGGTGACACCGAAGCCGGTCTCGACCTTGATTTTTCCAGCAGCTACGAGCGCGGCGAAGGTGGAGCCAAGTTCGCCGCGGGCGGCGAGCTTGTCGTTGCTGCCGCCGCCGAAGGCCTTGGCAGGATCGCCGCCGCGCAACAGCCAAACGGGCTTGGTGCCGGGCACCTCCTCGGCGAGCTGCGCGAGATCGATCAGCGTGCCCAGCGCGGAATGGCCGGCGCCGAGCACGGCAACGGTCTTGCCGGCATATCTGCCGCGCGCAGCGCCCCGCACGTCCGGCATGCCGTACGCGATGCGGTCGCCGCACTCGGATTCGCCGATCGCAGGCAAGCCGTTGCTGCCGGCGGGATTGGGCGAGAACCACGTACCTGAGACGTCGATGACGGCATCGGCGCGCAGCACCTCAGGGCCCTTGCCGTTCTGATAGCGGATTTCGAAAGGCGCTTGCTCCCGCCCCTTCGTCTTCGCCTTGTCGAAGCCGACGCGGCTGATGGCCGTGACACGGCTCGAGGTCCGGATGGTGTCGCGCAGCGGCGTTCGCGTTGCGAGCGGCGCGAGATAGCGCTCGATCAGCTCGCCGCCGGTCGGATAGGAGCTCGGGTTCGGCGAGTTCCATCCGGTCGGCGCAAGCAGCCGCGTCGAAGCCTTGTCGACGTTGTATTCCCACGGCGAGAAGAGCTGGACGTGCTGCCATTGACGCACCGCATGCCCGGCCTCGGGCCCGGCTTCGAGCACGATGGGGGAAATGCCGCGCTCGAGCACATGCGCGGCGGCTGCGAGACCGACCGGGCCCGCTCCGATGATAGCTACCGTCTTCTTATCCATGTCGAACTCTCCATCCTTCTAGAATTATGGAACAAGAAGCCAAATGAATCAGGCTGCCGTCTGGGCATCCCTGCATCCGGTTTCTTCGGCACAGCACTCCGCAACCAGGAAGTCGACCAGCCCGCGCACGGCGTCGAAATTGGCGCGGCAGATCAGGGTCGTCGATTCCCTGCTCTGACTGACCAGTCCGACCAAGACGAGCGCCTTGATGTGGTGCGACAGCGTCGATGCGGGGATCTTCAGCTTGTCCTGCAAGCGGCCGACCGGCATGCCCGCGTGCCCGGCCCGAACCAGCGCCCGATAGATCTGCAGGCGGGTCCGATTTCCCAGGGCTTCCAGGCGTGCTGCTGCGTCGTCGATCTTCATGAGCCACACGATGCGCCGGTGCGGACCGATTGTCAAACGATATTTCTAGAATATTCGAAACATTGCGCCGCGAGATGCGGATTCCGGGTTGACGCCGCCCGCATAAATCCATAAATCTGGATATATGGAAACGGAGCAAGCTGTCCTGGCGCTCGCCGCGCTGTCTCAACCGACACGTCTGGAGGCGTTCCGGACGCTGGTCAGACACGAGCCTGACGGTCTTGCGGCCGGCGACCTCGCGCGCCTGCTGGAAGTCCCCCAAAACACGCTCTCGGCGCATCTGTCGATTATGAGCCGCGCGCGCCTCGTGTCTTCCGAGCGGCACAGCCGCTCGATCATCTATCGCGCCAACCTCGGCGAATTTCGTGACATCGCGCTCTTCATGCTGCGCGATTGCTGCGGCGGACGGCCGGAAGTTTGCGAACCCGTCGTCGAGAGCCTGCAATCGTGCTGCGCTCCCAATCGAAAGGAGAAGGCCCGTGCCTGATCGCGTATACAACGTGCTGTTCCTTTGCACGGGCAATTCAGCCCGTTCCGTGCTCGCAGAATCGATCCTTCGCAAGGACGGTGCCGGGCGCTTTCGCTCCTTCTCCGCAGGGAGCACGCCGAAGGGCGCCGTGCATCCGCTGGCGCTGCGCACGCTGCAGAGCATGGACTACCCGATCGACGGGATGCGCTCCAAGAGCTGGCTGGAATTCGCAGCCGCCGACGCACCGGTGATGGATTTCGTCTTTACCGTCTGCGACAACGCCGCCGGCGAAGCATGTCCCGTCTGGCCCGGCCAACCGATGACTGCGCATTGGGGCATCGAAGATCCTGCGGCCGTCGAAGGCACCGAGATCGAAAGACTTGCGGCCTTCTCGCGCGCGTTCCGTTACTTGAAGAACCGTATTGGCGCCTTCGTGAACCTGCCCCTCAGCGGCATTGACCGGCTTTCCCTCGGGACCAAGCTTCGGGAAATCGGCCGATCCGAGGGAGCGACCTCCGGCAAGAGCGACGTGGCTTAGCGATGAGCATCTTCGAACGATACCTCACGCTGTGGGTCGCGCTTTGCATCGTGGTCGGCGTGGCGCTGGGCCACGTGATGCCCGGCTTCTTCGGCGCCGTTGCGGCTGCCGAGGTCGCCAAGGTCAACCTGCCGGTCGCGATGCTGATCTGGCTCATGATCGTGCCGATGTTGCTGAAGATCGACTTCGGCTCGCTGGGCCAGGTCCGGGAGCACTGGCGGGGCGTCGGCGTGACCCTCTTCATCAACTGGGCCGTAAAGCCGTTCTCGATGGCGCTGCTCGGCTCCTTCTTCATCGGTCACCTCTTCGCACCGTGGCTGCCGTCCGCTCAGATCCCATCCTACATCGCCGGCCTGATCCTGCTTGCGGCTGCACCGTGCACCGCGATGGTGTTCGTGTGGTCCAATCTTTGCGAGGGAGAGCCCCACTACACGCTGAGCCAGGTCGCACTCAACGACGTGATCATGGTCTTCCTGTTTGCGCCGCTGGTGGGGTTGCTGCTCGGAGTCGCCTCGATCAGCGTCCCCTGGGACACACTGCTACTGTCCGTCGTGCTTTACATCGTGGTTCCCGTGGTCGTCGCTCAGCTGTGGCGCAAGATGCTGCTGCGAGAAGGCCCCGATGGCTTCAACCGCGTCATGCGAATGCTGCAGCCACTATCGCTTGTCGCACTCCTTGCGACCCTGGTCCTGCTCTTCGGCTTCCAGGGAGAGCAGATCGTCAGGCAGCCCGGCGTCATCGCGATCCTTGCCGTCCCTATTCTCGTGCAAGTCTATCTCAATGCGGGCCTGGCCTATTGGCTGAGCCGGCGGTTCGGCGTGGCCTGGTGCGTGGCGGCCCCAGCGGCGCTCATCGGCGCCAGCAACTTCTTCGAGCTGGCAGTCGCCGCCGCGATCAGCCTGTTCGGTTTGGAGTCCGGCGCGGCGCTGGCAACCGTGGTTGGCGTCCTTGTCGAGGTGCCGGTGATGCTGTCCGTCGTCCGCATCGTCAAGGCTACGCGGGGGTGGTACGAAGCGGGAGCGGGTAAAGTCCCGGCGGCTGCCGAGGCCCACCAATAAATCATCATTCGCCGGCGGCAGAGCGGCATGCCGGTCTGCCAGTTACCGAGAGATACGTCGATGAGCGTCACGATCTATCACAACCCGGCTTGCGGCACTTCACGCAACACCTTGGCCATGATCCGGCAGAGCGGTGTCGAGCCTGTCGTCGTCGAGTATCTGAAGACCCCGCCGTCCCGCGACAGGCTGGTCGAGCTCATCCAGGCGATGGGGATCTCCCCTCGCGCGCTGCTGCGAGAGAAAGGCACGCCCTTTCGCGAGCTTGGCCTCGACGATCCCAAATGGACCGATGACGAGCTGATCGATCAGATGGTCGCCCATCCCATTCTCATCAACCGTCCGATCGTGGTGACGCCAAAGGGGACGCGCTTGTGCCGACCGTCGGAGGCCGTGATTGATCTCCTGGACGATCCCGTCGGCCGCTTCGTGAAGGAAGACGGCGAAGTGGTCGAAGCGCGATAGGCTTCCAGCGCGTCTCCTCGCGCCGCTCGATCGGCGCGCAGAACACGGAGCGTGGAATCAGGCGGGACCCGCCTGCTGCGAGCCCGCGTTGAGGAGCTGGGAAACAGCCGCGACGACCTGGGCCGGCGCGAACGGCTTTTGAAGCAAAATGCTGTTTGGCACACCGAGTACAGGCCACTTGTCGGCGGCGCCGCCGGTCATGTAAACCACGGGAAAGTGAGGATCGATCTCACGGGCGGCTCTCGCGACTTCCCAGCCGTCGCGATCACCGAGCAAATTGACGTCGGTTACGAGAGCGCGGTAGGGCACGAGACCACCCTTCAGCAGCGCGATAGCTTCCTTGCCCGTCTTCGCAGTTGCGATCTGAAAGCCTCCCTCTGCAAGGGCGTCTTCAACAACAGCCAGGATCGCATCCTCGTCTTCTATCACCAAAATTAATGGCAGTTCCGTCGCCATGTCGTTCCCCGTTACCGCTACTCTGTCTAAAAGTGCACACAACGTGGTTTGTTCCGGCGGCAGAACGGAATCTGCAGCAACGGGAGAGGAACCGGCGGCGTCCGGCCCTCATCCATAACCTTGCGCCGCCTGGACACCTCTCGACTTGAGCTTGAGACGGGAACAATCCTGCGATTGCCAAGTTTTCCCGATGCCCTTCCCCAAGGGCACCCCGAATGGCCCCAGCTCAATGCCCCCCGATATCCCCCGCGAGCTGGGGCCTCTTTTTACGAGCCTTACTTGCGGTGCCCATAGCGGCAAACGCCGCGAGCGAGCCGCGTGGATGCGGACCTATCCGAGCAATCCCTTCAACCCCGCATAGATCGAGCCGACGCCGGTCGCGGCAACGCCGGCCAGCGGCCCCAGAGTCTGCATGAGATCCTGAATCAGGCGGGCTCGGCGACGCAGTTGCTCTTCGCCGACATGCTGCCCCAGCAGGCGCGCCACGCGGAAGGCGAACGCGTTCGGCTTGCCGCCTTGGGTCAGCACACGCGGTGCGATCTGGAAGATCACGACGCTGAGTATGTTACCTGAGACGAAGGCAAGCAGGATGCTGGCACCATATTCGAACACCTCCCGCCACTCGATCCAGACCGTCGGGAGAATGGGAACACCATCGTGCACTCCTGTCACCGTGAGCATCGCGAGGATACTGACACTTGCGGCCAGGAACGCCAGCACGAGGGCCGTCAGCGCGGACACCCGGTGCAGCGGATAGGCGAGAAAACCGAACAGGAGCGGTATGACGATCGATGCAATCCGAAGCGGGACCGGCGACACGTTGAACGTGATGGTCACCAGCACATGCGCGATCACCAGCAGCAGCGATGGAATACCGACATAGAGCACCGCATGCGTTGCGTAATAGCGCAGCGGATTGTTGTAGCGCTCGAGCCGGACATTGACCCGATCAAGGTCCCGCCTGAGCTTGTCCAGATCGGCAACGATTTCTTCGATTTCGAGCAGCATCGGTCGCACGACGCGTAAATCCCGCGAGCAATGCTTGCACGCGATGGCTTCGTCCTTGATCGTCTCGGCGCAGAACGGACATTCCATCGCTAGAGCGACTTTCTCCGCCTCATGAAAGCCTCGACCTCGCTCCTGGCCCGCTTCAGCTCGTCGCGCAGTTCCTCGCGCTTGCGCAGGAGATCATCGCGCTCCGCAACCAGTGTGGCGGGAGCGGCGATGTCGCGCCCGCAGGACGCGCAAACCAGCGCGCCCTCCATATTCTCGGAAAGGCAGTAAGGACATGTCACCTGGGTGCGACCTTCAGCGTGAAGACGGTCGTGCCCGGCCGGCCATCACTGTCCTTGATGTCGACCCGCACCGCGTATTCACCTGGCGGCAGCTCTGCATCCTGCATGTTGATGCCATCGGGTTTCACGAAGGGCTTGATCCGAGGGGTCAGGTCGACGTTCGGCGTCCGGAGGAAGATCATCTTGACGGACTCCGGATCGATCTTGGTCCCGCCGAACGACTCGAACTTCAACATCAGCTGCATCGGTGAGCTGACGGAAGCGCCGGGGGAAACGAATTCGACTTTTGGACCGCGCAAGATGCCGCGCCTGTCCGCAGCGACCGCGCCTTTCGGAGGCGGCAGCTTGGCTTCCTCCTCCGTGATCAATTGAATCGCATGCGACGTCCCCGGAACCAAGAGACATGCGGCAACGAACCCGACCAAGACATTCCGCTTCATTCCCTGCCCCCCTTCCCTCATTTGATCGTCAACGTAAGCCGCCATCGCCGATGATCGTGTACGGCGCCCAGAACAGCGGATGCGCATAGGCGAACTCTGTCTTGCCTTCGCTGTTGAGATAGCCCGAACCATCGACGAGCGCCATCGCCGCCTGGCGCAGCGCTTCGCTGCGCGGCAGCTTGGGATCCTCGGCCTGCCGCTTGAACAGGTCGGTCACGAGCTGCCGCGCCGACTGTGAATGCACCGACCAGTTCGTCACCAGCAGCGCGCGCGTTCCGGCATAGAAGAACGCACGCCCGAGCCCGGACGCTGCCTCGGCCCCTGCTCCGGCCCCGGCTCCGGTGTTGCAGGCCGACAGGATAACCCAGTCCGCATCGAGCTTGAGACCGAGTATCTCCTCCATGGTCAGGAGGCCGTCGCCGCCCTCGCCCGTCACCGCCGGCGACGACAAGGCGAGCGCCGGCTGCGTCAACCCGTTCAGCTCGCCCGGGACCAGTCCATGGGTGGCAAAGGCCAATATCCTGAAGCCGGACAGGTTCATGCTCTTGACCGCGCTCTCGGTCGCGCTCTTGCCGAGAAACAGCACCTTCGAGGGGTCCGCCTGCAGGGCCAATGCGATCGATTTTAGCTCGTCGGCGGTGTCGGGCAGGCGAGGCAACAGACCGAGCTCGGCGCTGTCGACACCTTCGAGCTTGGGACTGTTGCGCCGCTTCAGCGGACCGCCGCGCGTGATATTGCCGCCGGCATCGGCGACCTGGATCTTCTCCCCGCCGCCTTCCGCCTCGGCGTGCTGTTCGCTGTTGAAATAGGGATCGCCGAAGGCCACGAGGTCGCCGCGGCCGGGCTTGCCCGGCGGCAATTGCCGCAGGGTGCGCAACGCCGCCGCCGACGGCACCGTCGACACCGCATGGGTTCGCGCCAGCCACGGCACGTTGCGATAACCGACGAAGAGTGGGTCCTCCTCCGAGGCCACCTCCGCCGGTGCGGTCGGCAACAGAGACAAAGGCAGCAATCCCAGCGCCCCGTTGGTCACGACGATCAGGTTCTTGGCCGGCTTCCAGCCGCTCTCGACCGGCTTGAGCAGCAGCTCGTAGAGCTCGTGGCCGAGCTTGAGATCGAACGGCGGAATGTCCGAGATCATCGCGGCCTGCGGCTCCAGCGCTTCGCGCAGCTTGCGGATCTTGGTCTCGATGTCGCCGCTCTTGGCCTGGACCGGCGCGAACACCACCGGTCCCGACCTCGGCACCGCCCAAACAAAGCTGCCGTTCTGACCGAAATAGAACGACAGCATGGCCTCGTCGTCGGCCAGCGTCGCGCGGATCTCGGCGACGCTCGGCGGCTTGGGCGACACGAGATCGGCATAGGTCGGGAATTTCTGCTTGATCTCCTGCCGCGCCTTGTCGCGCTGGCCGCGCAGAGTCCCGATCGAGGCCTGAATCTGCTGGACGCCTTTTTCGTCGCGCTCCGCTGCGGGAAGCGCGAGCACATTGTTGAGCGTGCCGAGCTGGGCGTTGACCTGCTTGGTGAGATCCTGCTCCTTGCGCACGAGTTCGGCGAGCGCGGGATCCTTTGCCGCCGCACGCGCGCTCGAGGCTGCCAGCGCCTGCTGCACCGAGCGGCCGCGGACGGCATCGGCGAGGCTAAACGTTTCTTCGCCGATATCCTTGCCTGCTCCTTCCCTCCCGAGCAGCAGCAGATAACTCTCGACGATGGTCTGCAGCCGCTGGCTGCGCGCGGCCACCACAGTCGTGTTCTCGTCATCGGCGTTTTCGTTGGCGCTCGCCATCATGACCGGGATGGCGGCCTTGAACTCGCGGATGGCTTCTGCATCGCGGCGGGCGCGCATCAATCCGACCGCCAACGTGCCGCGCGCCGAGGCGGTGTCGAAATGATTGTCCCCGACCCGGGCGATCTGCTTCTTCACGAGCTGCTCGGCGGCGGCAATGCCCGCGTCCAACTGCCCGGAACCATAGAGCGACAGGATACGAGACGGATTGAGCTCGAACACCTGACGGCGCTGCGGATCCCATCCGGCGACGGCCTTGTCGATCCGCGCAAACATCTCGCTCGCTTCGGCGTTCTGGCGCCGGAGCGTCAGAATGCCGGCGAGCTGCGACAGCAATTGCACCGTTGCCTGCGAGTCCTCCGGCACGCCCACGGTCTTGTTGATCTCGAGCGCGACGCGGCCGAGCTTCTCGGCCTCTTCGTAACGGCCCTGGTCGACCAGAATGCCCGCCAGGCCCATCACGAAACGCGGCGTGACAGAGTTGTACTTGCCCGTGTCCTTCAGTCGCGAGAGCAGCGCGCGGCGCGCATCCACCTCGGCCTCGGCGAGCCTCCCCTGCTTCGCTTTCATGCGCGCCTGGCTCAACACGGCCCCGTCGATCGCCTGCAGCAGAATGGTCTCCGCCGGCGGATCGTCCGAGTCCATGATTGCCTTCATGCTTGCGCGCTTGCGCAGCTCGGCATTGCGGTAGGCGGCCTCGGCATCGGCAAACTGTCCGCGCGCCTCGAAGATCAAGGCACGAGCGAGCTCCAGTTCACCTTCCCAGCTCTGGCCGAACTTCGCATAGGCCGCCCGCCAATTGGGATGGCCGCTGGTGCGGGCCTCCTGGATCGCGGTCTGGCTGCGGCGGAGATAGGCTTCGGCCTGTGAGAGATCGCCCATCTGGATGAGAACAGCTGCAATCCCGCGGTTCGTCACGAACTGCATGCCCTTGGCACCGGGCATGCTGGCCGATTCGCGCAAGAGCCTCTGCATGATCTCGAGCGAGCGCCTCGGATCGCCGGCAACGGCGTGCTGCAGGGACTGAAGCTGCAGCATCCGGCCCAGCAAGTTCGGATTGACGGCGCCCCGCCCGACTTCCACGGCCTTGTCAGCGTCGGACATCGCTTCGCCGAGCCGGCCGAGCTGCGCGCGCGCGTTGGCGCGATCGAAGTAGAGCTGAGCGAGGTCCTGACGGGATTCCTTGCCGGTGGGTACGGCATCGGCGTCCGACTTCAATTCGGCGATCATCTTCTCGTCGGGCTTGTCGCCGTCGAGTACCGCCGTGATGTCGGCAATGCTGCGCGGCGGCGCGACGAAGTCCTTCGGAAGTGCAGTGCCGGCTTCAAGCTTGGGGGCAGTCTCCTTTGGAAGCTCGACGGCAACATTGGCGCGGCCATTGGCGGCGTTCAGCGCCGCCATCGCGCAGGCCCTGACCTGGGGCGAAGCCTTGGCGCGGCAAGCTTCGAGATTGGCGCCGCCGGAGCGCATGCAGGCCTGCACGATCGGCTTGCCGACCGTCATCCGGCAATTCTCGATCGCCGCCTCCCTGGACAGCGCGGCCGCGGAGCCGGTCGATAGAAGCAGAATGGCAAGTGCCAGCAGCTGGCGCGAGGTGACGTCCGGACGGCTCTTAAACGGACCAATGGCGTCTAAGCTCATCGAAGGACCTTTGGGAAAATGACTTTAAGAAACGAGCTGATCCTATCCCGACCGCGGGGAAGGACAAGGGCAATCAATGAGGTTCCCGGCCGCCTCAACGGGGCCGGCCCGGCTCTGGCCGGCATGCGATCCGAGGATCACGCACGGATACGCGGCTCCAGGCCGGTCGCGCAGATGGACCGCGGCGAAAGCCGCGCGTCACCCCTTGGAGACGACCGCCCGGCCGTAAGGCGGCTGCGCCGCGACCGGCGGGTTGGCGGTCTGGGCGGCGAGTTCCCCGATCAGGCGATCGGCGTCGGCGGCCATGCCGTCGGGCGCCTGGATCACCAGGCGCTCCAGCGCCCAGCGATAGGATGAGATACGCTGCTCCAGGCACTGCTGCACCCACTGGATGATCAGCGAATTCTCCTGCATGCGCGCGACCGCGTCGGCCTTCTCCCGCGGCGAGAGCGCGGAGACACGCGCCATGCTGGCATCACGCTTCCTGTCGAGATCGATGACACGGATCGCAGTGCCGAAGAACGGCTCGAAGCGGGTGATGTCGTTGCGCACGTCCTCGATCAGCTGTGCATAGCGCGAGGAGTGCGAGCGGTGCGGCTCGTCGATCAGCGTGCGTCCGTACATGGTTCGGTCGAATACGACCTTCTGCCGCCAGGGCGAGGGCAGCGCCTTGTAGTCGCCGAACACGCTCTTCCACGCCGGGCGGGATAGCGGCGGCTCGATCATGGGATAAGCGAGATCGCGAAGCTGGCGCTCCTCGTCGGTGAGCTGGAATTGCGATGGTCTCAAGCCGACGCTGGACGTGACCTCCGCGCCCAGCCAGCGATGCATGTCGTCGCTGCGCATGCTCTCGCGGGTGCGGCCGAAATCGCCGCCGCTGCAGGCCGCGAGCAACGCGCCTACCAGCGCGAGCAGGGCGGCCGATAGGAGGGGCCGGATCTGGCGGATGGCGTCCGGCATTGCATGGAGCCGGATGTCAGCGGCGACGACGACGGCGCCTGGGCGCCGTGC
This sequence comes from Bradyrhizobium sp. in8p8, assembly GCF_000426845.1. Taxonomy (GTDB): domain Bacteria; phylum Pseudomonadota; class Alphaproteobacteria; order Rhizobiales; family Xanthobacteraceae; genus Bradyrhizobium; species Bradyrhizobium japonicum_C. The sequence goes on from NZ_AUGD01000006.1 coordinate 224,706, forward strand.
CCTGCTCCGGCCCGCGGTCGCCGCTGGTTTCGTCCGCCTCGCGCTCGATACGGATCACGGGAAGGATCAGGACCGTTCCCTTGTCCGCGCGCGGAGCGACATCCCCCGACGAGCCCACCCGGCGACCGGCCGGAAATTCAATGATGGTCCCCATGTCAGCTCTCTTCGATTGCCGCGCGACCGAACGCGCCCCTGCAACATGCATTCATTAAGATCAGCTCATGGTTAACGGGGTGTAAACGCGGTGGCCGGACCGTAGCCTCACGGCACGGGCATGCCGTCCCGTTGCGGCACGACAACAGCTCAAATTACGGGGCCGGCTTCACGCCTCGTTTTCCTTAACGAGGCTTTAAAAGAACCTGCGCTAAGTTCCTTGGGAAGTACTCTTTTCCGAGTTGCGTAAGTCTCCATGACCAAGTCGCTGTTTCCCGGATTCGACGGGCTGATGACCCTCTCCCGTCGCGAAGGTGTCGATGTCCGTCCGACGCTGCTCCGCGTGCTGACCGACCTGTATGTCCAGACGAGCACCCACAGCGACGACGAGCAGCGGCAGTTCGTCGAGCTTGCGACACGGCTGATCGACCAGGTTGACGATGCGACGCGCGCGGCCGTCAAGGCGCGGCTCGCGGTCTATCCGCATACGCCCGTCCCCGTTCTGCAGAAGCTCGGGCTGGTCGCGACGCAAGAAGGCCGCCGGGTGCCGTTGGCCAGGGAGATTCCCGCTCCGCCGGCCGCGCCCTTACCGCCGCGCGAGCGGACCGATGCCGAGCAGCGCATGGCCGCCAACATGGCGATGCAGCCGAAGGAAGCGGCCGAGATCCACGACATGTTCTTCCGCGCCGGCGCCTCCGAGCGCGCGCCGATCCTGCACAATCTTGCGCAGACACCGCTGAAAGCCGCCCCCCGCATTCCGACCGTGCGCGCCAAGCGCGCGATCCAGATCCTGGAGATGGCCGCGATCGCGGGCGACGTCGAGAGCTTCGCTTTCGAGCTCGGCGACAGCCTGATCCTGCCCTCGCGCGTCGCAGCCCAGATCGTCGACGATGCCGGCGGCGAGGCACTCGCGGTCGCCGCGCGCGCGCTCGACATGCCGAGCCCCGTCTTCCAGCGCATCCTGCTGTTCTTCAAGCCGGAGATCGGGACGTCCGTGAACGCCGTATACCGGCTGTCGCGGCTCTACGATCGCCTCAGCGACCGCGCGGCCCTGGTGATGCTGGCAGCCTGGCGCGGCTCGACGCTTGCCGTGACGCGGGCGAAGTACCAGGCCGGTCTGCACGACGGCGAACGCCAGCGCGCCCGTGCCGGAGCAAGTCAGACGCGGCAGAGCATGCAGCCCGGTGCGATACCGCCGCGCCGCACCGGCACCGATGGATCTTCGGAGCGCTGATTTGCACGGCCGCTGCCAAGCGTGAGGCGCGCGGCATCTCGGCTCGTCATTGCGAGGAGCTCCTGCCACGAAGCAATCCAGAACCCCTCCGCGGACGGAGTCTGGATTGCTTCGCTGCGCTCGCAATGACGGTGAAGCAGCGGCTACGTCTTCGCCAAATCCAGGAAATGCCGCCCGGCGCGATCCTCGGTCTCGACGATCCAGGCGTCCGGATCGAAGCGGATTTCCTTCGTCAGCCGTTCCTCGACGGTTTGCTCCGGCAGTGGCTGCGGCGCGACCGGCACGAAGAAGCGATCGACGGGCCGGCCGTCGTCGTAGACGGTCTGCGGCGCCGGTGCATAAAGCATCGCATTGCCGTCGAGCAGCGACACCTTGACGAACACCGCCCCCGCCTCCTCGGCGCCACGACGCCGCACGGCGCCGAACACGCCCTCGGTCTGGCAGCGGCGCAAGTAAGCCGCCACCCAAATGTTGGATTTCAAACGCATGAGTCCGACGATAGGCCAGCGCGAGGCCTCACGCCAGCCTCACCTCGTACGTCTCACGCCTTCCGCGTGCCGTCCTGACCACCGCGAATCTGCGTCGCGATGAAATATGACAGCGGCATTGCGAGTGCAAATCCCACCGCCACGGCATAAGGAATGTTCCTGATGGCATCGGCGGCGAAGCTCGGGACCATCAGCACCACGATGAGGCTGATGCCCGCCAGCGTCGTGCCGAGCATGATCCAGACGAGAATCGAGACCTTGAACATGATGACCTCTCTTCCTTGATAAGATGAGCCATCATGGTCCTGCGGCCGCCGGCCGTCATTGATCCCACTCAAATCGCGATTGTAGCGGATCCCGCCTGTCGTGCCGACGCCGGCAATTGACTTGCGTCAATGACAATTGACGTTCGGCTATTCGACGGGATGGCCTATCGCAGCGGCAAGTTCGCGCAGCAGCCGATCGGACAGCTGCCCGGTGACCGGCATCTTGTGCTCGCGCTCGAATTTCTGAATCGCGGATTGCGTCTCGCCACTCATCGTGCCCGTGATCTTCAGATTGCCATAGCCGTATTCCGAGAGCGCGCGCTGCACGCCGGCGATACGGCGCGCGGCCGGGCTTTGCACCGGAACCGGCGCAGGCGGACGGAGAGCCGAGGGCGGCGTCGAAGTCGTCGCCTTGACCAGATTGGCCATCGGATCATTCGCGCGCGTCGCCGCGGTCGTCTCGACGGCTTTTTCCGGCGGCTTCTCGGCGGCACGTTCGGCGTGTTTGGGCTCGATGCGGAACTCGGTCGCGCGCGGCTCGAGCGGTGAGGTGTCGGCGCCGACGGGCCGCGGACGCGGCAACGGATTCGACAGCGGCACCGCCGACGGCGGGGGAAGATTGATCACCGTGCCGAACATCGGCGCGGGGTGCCGCCCGGTCTGGAGGAACAGCGCATTGGCAACGATCGCACCGATCGCGCCGACGGCGACGAGGCCAGCCAGCGTATCCTTGGGGCTGTGCAGCAGCACGCGCATCACGAGGTTGCGCTCGGTCTCGACGTCGATGACCGCGGCCTTGGCGCCACGGCGGCGCGGAGCGGTTTCGTCCTTGGCAGGCTTCCTAGGCACTTTTCTTCACCGGTGCGGGTTCGTCCTGAGTTTGATCTTGAAGGTCCTGACGCAGCACAGGCGTCAGGGTCGCGATTTTGCTCTCGCTCGGCTTCTCGTTGGCAGGCTTGACCTGCGGCGGCGTGTAGACGAGCGGCAGCTTGACGGTGACGGCAGTGCCCTCGCCCAGCCTGCTTTGTACCGTCAATTCGCCGAGATGCAACGCCACGAGGCTCTTCACGATCGAAAGCCCGAGACCGGTGCCTTCGTGACGGCGCTGATAGGTCTTGCCGGCCTGGAAGAACGGCGCGCCGATGCGGTTGAGGTCGTCGGGAGCGATGCCGACCCCGGTATCGCTGATGCATAGCGTCAGCTGCGAACCGGAAACCGCAGCTGCCACGTGAACCTGACCGCCGCGCTCGGTGAATTTGATGGCATTGGCGACAAGGTTGAGCACGATTTGCTTGAAGGCCCTGGGATCCCCGGTCATGATCGGCAGGTCCTGCGGCGCGTCGGTGACGAGGTCGATACCGCTTTCCCGCGCCTTCAGCGCCAGCAGATTGCAGCAATGGAGCAGCGAGGCGCGCGGCGCGAACGGCTCCGATGCAATCTCGAAATTTCCCGATTCCATCTTCGACATGTCCAGGATGCCGTTGACGACCGAGAGCAGATGCTGCCCGGAATCGTTGATGAGCTGAGCGTATTCCTTGCGCTGGGCCGCGCCCAGCATCAGGGCCTGCTCCTGCGCGATCATCTCGGAGAAGCCGATGATGGCATTGAGCGGCGTGCGCAGCTCGTGGCTCATGGTGGCGAGGAAACGCGTCTTGGCGGCATCGGCAGCTTCCGCCGCGCTGCGCGCCTGATCCAGTGCCTGCTCGAAAAGCTTCCGATCGGTGACGTCGCGCATCACGGCGACGACCTCGGCCTCGTGGGTGGAATCACGACCGATACCCTGACGGCCCGGATCCCGTTCGAGCGGGCGGCAGCGCATCTCGACCCAGATGAAATCGACCTGACCGCGCTCGGAGTCGCCAGGCTCCCGCCGCAGCCGGAACTCGACGCTGCGCACGTCGCCGCGTGCCGCGTCGGACAGAGCCGTGAGATAGGCCGGCCGATCGGCGACATGGACGCGGTCGAAGAGGCCGTGGCCGAGCAGCCCTGCCACCTGCGTGCCGAGCATGGACTCCACCGCCGGCGAGATGAACTGTACCGCGCCGCTGCGCTGATGGCGCGAGATCACATCGCTCATGTTCCGCGCCAGCAGGCGGTAACGCTCTTCCTCGCGTGACAAGAGCGCCACTCCGGTGCGCGCGAGCGACTCCGCGCCAAAGGCGAGGCCCGCGGCATAAAAGGTTGCAGACGCAACGCCGAAGGCCATCAGCACGGCGCGCTCGGCAGCGCTCGGCTCGGCCACCGGCAGCCAGCCGAATTGGCTGATCAGGATCAGCATGCCGGCGCAGGACAGCGCGAGCACCGAGGCAAAGGCAACGACGCGACGCGAGGCCGACAGCGCAGCTTCGAGGGGAACCACGATGAGCCAGACCGCGGCGAATGATTCGATGCCGCCCGTCGTGACCGCAACCGCCATGATCAGGCCGGCGAGCGCCAGCGAAGACAGCACATGCGCGCCCTCAAAGCGGCCGGTGCGCGACAAGAACCAGGACAGCGTGATTGGCGCGATCAGCCAGGCAAAGGCGGCGACCTCGATCGCACCGGGTGCGCCGCGCATGGCGAGATAGAGCGGGAATGCGGCGAAGGCTGCGAGGCTGCCGAGCAGCCGCGGCGCCATGAAGGCACGATGGCGCGCTCGCATCAGCGCATCGTAGCGCGCGGAGGGATGCAGCAGCGCATCGAGACAATCGCGGATGATACTCAAAACTGTCACGGGTCTCGCGCTTCGACTCAATCGTCTCTTGGAAGACGCGCCGGAACGCCTCCTTGTCGTTGAGCCACCGTGTCAGAGCGACCTTAAACGAGTGCTAAGGCGCCACCGCATGTGGCCGGACATCGCCCCATCGCGTAGCTTTTTAGACGATTTGGAGATGTCTTCATTAGGGATGGTGAACACAGGGTTTCACCTCGCCGCGCATGGTTTCGAATTGGTGGATGCGGGGCTGCCACGGCAAATCACGGGCGCGAACGTCAATCGAAAATTTACGACACCGCCGATTGCGAAGAATTCTGCGTAAATTTTCCGCGAATTAAGCTCAAGGCAATCACTTGCGATTTATCGAGGCTTGCTAGGTCCGGCCTCCGCGGGAGATCGCCGCGGGCGGACTCTAACAGACAGGTCGCAGGATGCGCTTTCTGCTTCGCATCACATTCTGGCTCGGGCTGGTGCTTGTGCTCCTGCCGCGGGACAAGACGCCCGAATCGGAGAAGCTGCCGCAGATCGGCGCCGCCGACGCGGTGCAGGCTGCGACCGCGGCCGTCTCCGACATGACCCAGTTCTGCAAGCGCCAGCCGGCGGCCTGCGAGGTCGGCGGACAGGCCGCGACCATCATCGGCCAGCGAGCCCAGGACGGCGCGAAGAAGATCTACCAGATCATCAACGACAAGAAAGAGCAGATCACGAACGAGAAGAACGAGAAGACCGACAAGAAGGCGCCCGACCATACCGGCTCAATCGCGATGGCCGGCGAAGGCGACATTGCTGCGAGCGAGGCGCCGCGCGACACCCTCAGCCAGGACGACCTCGCGCTGGAATGGCGCGGACCCGAAGCTGCGAATTAGCACCCAACCCTATCGATTTCACGGCTCCGCGTCCCTATATTGGCTGGAATGGAACTATTGGCCAGCATGACGACAATCGACGAAATCAGGGACAATTTCGAGCTTCTTGACGAGTGGGACGACCGCTATCGGTATGTCATCGAACTCGGCCGCACCCTGGAACCGATGTCGGAGGCGGAACACTCCGCCGCCAACAAGGTGCAGGGCTGCGTCAGCCAAGTCTGGCTGCAGAAGCTGGTCGACCGCAGCAACGGCGAACTAACCCTGAAATATCGCGGCGACAGCGACGCCCATATCGTGCGCGGGCTGGTCGCGATCGTGCTCGCGCTCTATTCGGGCCGAACGCCGCAGCAAATCCTCGATACCGATGCGATCGCGGTGTTCAACGAGTTCGGTTTCCGCGATCATCTGACGCCGCAGCGCTCCAACGGCCTGCGCTCGATGGTCGAGCGCATCAAGACCGACGCGAAAGAGGCACTCGCGGAAGCGTCGTAGAAATTTACTTCCGCTTCCGCTGCTGCTGCCCCAAACCCATCTGCTTGGCCAGCTGCGAGCGCGCCACCGCATAGTTCGGGGCGACCATCGGGTAGTCGGCGGGCAGGCCCCATTTCTCGCGGTATTGCTCCGGCGTCATGTTGTACTGCGTGCGCAGATGGCGCTTCAGCGACTTGAAGCGCTTGCCGTCCTCCAAACAGACCAGATAGTCGGGCGCGATCGACTTCTTCAGCGAGACGGCCGGCTTGGCCGGCTCTAGCGGCGCGGTCTCGGTACGGCCTGACGACACCCGCACCAGCGCGCCATGCACCTGGCTGATCAGGTTCGGAATCTCGGTCGCGGGCGTCGGATTGTTGCTGAGATAGGCCGACACGATGCTCGCGGTCAGCTCGATGAAATTCTTCGCTCCCGCGTCCGACATGCATCCATCCCTTCTCCGGCCTGCGTCTCACCGGATTGACGATGCCAAAGTATTCCGTGTCAAGAATACATTGGGCTGAAACAGGACAACTGACGACGATGCCGTGATTACTGGGAACGGCGTTGCTCTACTTGAGCCGGGCGACCTCAACCGCGCTGATCGAGATGGGCGCGGAGTTCGTCGATCGAGGCAAATCGCATCATCCCTTCCGGCATCTGCGCCTCGATCGAGCCGTCGGAATAAAGTGAATAGGCCATGCCGTCGACGACGCCGGATTTGAGGACCGTCACGGGTGCGGGCTCGACAGGCGGCGGCGGTTCGGGCGCAGGAGTCGGGGCGGCTTCCGCAAAGGTCGAAGGCGAGCGCGGCGGCGGGCGGCGCGAGCCGCCTGGCGGCTCCGGCGGGCGTGTGCGGTCCGGCTTCGGCCAGGCAACATCAAAGCTCGCGGGCGGACTGTCAGCGGCTCCGCTCGACTCCTCGGGCGGCAGCGCACTTTCAGTGCCTTTCGTCTCTGCGCGCTCACGCTCCTTGCGTGAGGTCGAGGCGAACAGCAGGTTGCGCCGACGCGGCGCTTCAGGCGCGGCGGGCGGCGTAGCGGCTTCCGGCTCCTGCGGTCCCTCGGCGCGCGGCCGCTCGCGCGCAGCAGCTTCGCTCTGCCAGGGTGGCGGGCTTGCCGGCGGCGGCGCAGGCTCGCCCCTCGCAGCAGCGACCGGCTCGGGCGCGAGGCCGTCAGGCAGGGCCAGGCCGGGCAGCACGGGCCTGACCCGAACCTCGGACGGCGCGATCGCACCAGCCAGCCGGCGCGCGATACCCTTCAGCTCGAGCAGCACCAGATGCATGCCGACCAGTAACATTCCGGAGCAGACGCCAATGGTGCCGGCGATTATGAGGGTCCCGCCGAGGCTGAATTCCCTGATGGTCAGGCCGGAAATGATCGCAAGGAGACCCGCCAGGACGGCGCAAATCCCCACGATCAACAATGCCAAGTTCATCGAACTCACCCCCGGGGGCCGCGCATCCACACGCGACAACCGCTACGCCACGATACCGTCATACGATGTTCCACGCCAACGGCGAATTGAGGGCCGTGTTCCCAAGGGGAAGGAAATCAGGGACTTATTCACATTCCCTTCAGCTCCGGCTCACTACTGCTATGGCTGCTCTCAGGCAGGCGGAATTGCTGCATCGCATCAGGAATTTAGCCATAATGGCCAATTACTTGGTAATGGAACTGCGCTATAGGGAATCCGGGGAGCAGGCCCGCGCGCACCAGTTGGGCCTAGAGGGGATTCCGGGGCACCGATAGCCATGACATCGATCACGACCTCGGCGATCGAGACGCCCCTGCGGCGCTCGGTCGAACGGACTTGCGACGATCTCGCCATGCTGGTGCTGGCTGCGGTTGCCGTCATTGCAGGCCTGACCTTCCGAGACTACGGGCTCGGCTGGGACGATTACACCCACGCTGAATATGCGGACTTGCTGCTGCGCATGTTCGGTTCCGGCTTCAAGGATACCGCGGCGCTCTCCTTCGCCAATCTCTACATGTATGGCGGCGGCTTCGACATGGTCGCGGCCCTGCTCCACAAGGTCATCCCACTCGAGTTGTTCGAGACGCGACGCCTGGTCGGCGCCATCGTCGGCGTGATCGGGCTTGCCGTGACGTGGCGGCTCGGCCGCCGGATCGGGGGTCCCCTTGCCGGTCTGGCCTCTCTCCTGCTGCTCGCGCTCTGCCCGATCTTCTATGGCCACATGTTCATGAACCCGAAGGATGCGCCCTTCGCGGTGTCCATGATCATCCTGATGCTGGGGCTCGTCCGCCTCGCCGAGGAGTATCCGCAGCCATCGCCGCGCACGATCCTGATCGTCGGCTTGGGCGCAGGCCTGTCGCTCGGTTGCCGCGTTCTCGGCGGGCTCGCGCTTGTCTACGCCATCATTGGCTTCATACCGCTGTTCCTTGAGGAATTGCGCAACGAGGGCTTTCGCGAGTCTGTCCGCCGCTTCGCCCATGTCATCTACGTGCTGCTGCCCGGCCTCGTGCTCGGCTACCTCGTAATGGGGCTGATCTGGCCGTGGTCGATCATGGAGCCCGCCAATCCTTTCGAGGCGCTGACCTACTTCTCGCACTTTTTCGAGAAACCCTGGAAGGAGATGTTCGACGGCGCGATCGTGTCCGTGCCCGACATGCCCTGGTCCTATCTGCCCACGCTGTTCGCACTCCAGTTGCCCGAGGTGATGCTGGTGCTGATGGCGGGCGCCGTAGTCGGCACCTTCGCCATGCTCCTGCACCGCAAGGTCCCCGCGCGGCGCAAGACCATCCTCCTGATGCTGACGCTCGCCGCGACCCTGCCGCTCGTGATCGCCATGGTGAAGCGGCCGGCGCTCTACAACGGCATTCGCCATTTCGTCTTCGTGATCCCGCCGATGGCTGTGCTCGGGGGTGTCGCCTTCGCCTGGACGATGGAGCGCCTGCGCGCCAATCACCGCACATGGCAGCCGGTCGTACTCGCGACCTTCTGCTTCGGCCTGGCGCTCCCGCTCGCCGAGATGATCCGGCTGCACCCTTATCAGTACACCCACTTCAATCACATCGCAGGCACCGTCCGCGGCGCGGACAACCGTTTCATGCTGGACTATTGGGGCCTCGCGCTGAAGCAGGCCTCCGACGAACTGCGCGAACAGCTCGTCGAGCGCCAGGAAGTGCCGCCCAGCAGTCGCAAATGGAAAGTCGCGGTCTGCGGTCCGCAGCGCCCGGCCCAGGTCGCGCTCGGCCCCGACTTCACCATCGGCTGGGACTCCAACGCGGCCGATTTCGCCATGACGCTCGGCGAGTTCTACTGCAAGGGCCTCACGGCGCCCGTCATGGTCGAGATCAAGCGCGACGACGTGGTGTTCGCCCGCGTCTATGACATCCGCGGCCGCAGCATTTCCAGCCTCCTGTCGATCCCGGCGCCGTAGCAGTTTTCTCCGGGCCGTATCGCTTCCGCCTTCACTCTTCGAGCTACGGCGGACAAGCATGCGGGCTGCGCGCGACAGCCAAGCTCCCCGCGCCTTGCCGCAAACTTCGACCAAGACTACGCTTCGCTCCGCAACAACGAAGTTCGGAGAGACCAGCCATGTCGCCAGCAGAAGCCCGTCTGAGGGAAGTGCCGTCCAACATGACGGAGGCGGAGTGGCAGCAACGGGTCAACCTCGCCGCCTGCTATCGCCTCGTCGCGCTGTACGGCTGGGACGATCTGGTCGACACCCACATCTCCGCGCGCGTGCCCGGCCCCGAGCATCACTTCCTGATCAATCCCTACGGGCTGATGTTCGAGGAGATCACTGCTTCCAGCCTCGTCAAGGTCGACCTGCACGGCAACCAGCTCTCCGAGAGCGAATACAGCATCAACCCGGCCGGCTTCACCATCCATTCGGCGATTCACGAGGTGCGTGAGGACGCCATCTGCGTGCTGCATCTCCACACCCTCGACGGCACCGCGGTGTCGAGCAGCGCGGAGGGCCTGTTGCCGCTGAACCAGACCGCGCAACTGGTCACCCACGACCTCGCCTATCACGACTATGAAGGCATCGCGCTCGATCACGACGAGCGGCCGCGGCTCCAGAAGGATCTCGGCGACCACAACCACATGCTCCTGCGCAACCACGGCACCCTCACGGTCGGCCGCTCGGTCGCCTCCGCTTTCGAACGCATGTATCATCTCGAGCGCGCCTGCTCGATGCAGGTGCGCACCCGCGCGCTGGGCACGCCGGTCTACCCGGTCGATGGCACCGCGATCGACAAGAACACCGAATTGCTGTCGAACCGCGACCGCGCCGAGCTGCGCGCGACCAACCTGGTATGGCCGCCCTTGCTGCGCAAGCTCGACCGCGTCAACCCCGGCTACAGGTCTTGAGATATCCGTGACCTGGTGTAGAATAGCTCCAACGAACCTCTACGCCTTTTGGAATGAAACGCCGCCCAATCCCGGGCGGCGTTTTTATCTGGCAGCCAATCCGCTCGTCGTGCGCGGGCTTGACCCGCGCATCCATTGCAGAATGATCTGGCCTGATGGATTGCCGGGTCAAGCCCGGCAATGACGCCGCTGATGCCGACCTCTTACTTCACCTCCGCGAGCGCCGCGAGAATGCGGGCCCAGGAGCGGATGCCCTTCTGGAAGCTCCGCAGGTCGTATTTCTCGTTCGGTGAATGGATATTGTCATCGTCGAGACCAAAACCCACCAGCAGCGAGTCGAGGCCCAACGTGCGCTTGAAGTCGGCGACGATCGGGATCGACGCACCTGAGCCCATCAGCACCGTCTCCTTGCCCCATTCCTCCGTCAGTGCCTTGCTGGCGGCGGCGAGCGGCTTCATGCTCCAGTCGAGGGCGACAGCGGGCGCGGCGGAATGGTCGCCGAACTCGACCTTGCAGTCGCCGGGAATCCGCGAAGTCACATAATCGCGGAAGGCCTTGCGGATCTTCTGCGGGTCCTGGCCCTGCACGAGGCGGAACGAGACCTTCGCCGAGGCATGCGAGGGGATCACCGTCTTGGAGCCCTCGCCGATATAGCCGCCCCAAATCCCGTTGACGTCGCAGGTCGGACGCGTGGACGCCTGCTCGATCAGGAGCCGGCCCTTCTCGCCGGCGGGAAGCGACAAGCCGACGGGCTTGAGGAACGTGTCGGGCGTGAATTCGAGCTTCTTCCACTGTGCCAGGATGTCAGCGGGCGTGTCCTTCACTCCATCATAGAAGCCTGGAATGGTGATACGGTTGTCATCGTCGAACAGGCCGCCGAGAATCTTCGTAAGCACCCGGATCGGGTTCATCGCGGTGCCGCCGAACACGCCGGAATGCAAGTCGCGATTGGCAGCGGTAATCTTCAGCTCCTCGTAAAGCAGGCCACGCAGCGAAGTCGTGATCGCCGGCGTGCTGGGATCCCACATGCCGGTGTCGCAGACCAGCACGTAGTCTGCTTTGAATTCGTCCTTGTTGGCTTCGATGAAAGGCACGAAGTTCTTCGAGCCGACCTCCTCCTCGCCCTCGATCAGGAAAGTGACGTCGATCGGCAGCGAGCCCGTGACCTTCTTCCAGGCGCGGCAAGCCTCGACGAACGTCATCACCTGCCCCTTGTCGTCCTCAGCGCCGCGCGCGACGATGATCTTGCGGCCATCGGCATGATCCGCGACGGCGGGCTCGAACGGCGGACGGTGCCACAGATCGAGCGGATCAACCGGCTGAACGTCGTAATGGCCGTAAAACAGCACGTGCGGCCGCCCGCCCGCTCCGGTCTTGCCGACTACGGCGGGATGGCCCGCGGTCGGCCGTACCTCGGCGGCTACACCGAGGCTGGCAATGTCCTTGGCGAGATGCTCGGCCGCAGCCTTGCAATCGTCCGCGAAGGCCGGGTCGGCCGAGATCGACTTGATCCGCAACAAGGCGAACAGGCGCTCCAGACTGTTGTCGAAATCCTTGTCGATGTGGTCGAGCACGGATTGGAGCTGCGTGTTGGACATTGGCGTGTTCCTGATTGCGGGGTCTCGATATGTCTGCGCTTTTAACGCCGGCGCCGCGCCAGGACCAGTCACGACACGACGCAGCAGACCAGCGAACGCCGGAGGACCCCTGACGCGGCCTGTGAGTGCGCCGAAAGCAGCCGGCTGCCACGGGTCGAGCGCCGGCTCTAGCGGCCTCTCAGCTTCGCCGCAGCAATCCGCCAAGCGCACCGCGGACCAGCGTGCGGCCGATCGAGCCGCCGAGCTGGCCGCCGACCGACTTGCCGATGTTGGCAGCCATCCCGCCGATCACCTGGTTGGTGACCGATCGCGTCACGTCCCGCGCAATGACCTGGCCGGTCGAAAGACGGCCGCGCTTGACGTTGGTGCCGAAGATGGTGCCGACGATCGAGCCGATCTGACCCAGGATACCGCCGCCCCCGCCTGCCGGACCATTCGCCGTGGCCGCCGTGGCGGCGATGCGCTGCTGGAGCATCTCGTAGGCGGACTCGGAATCGACGGCGCTGTCATATCTGCCCTTCACCGGACTTGCAGCCATGATCGCCTGACGCTCGTCCGGCGTGATCGTTCCGATGCGGGCCGACGGCGGCCGGATCATCACCCGCTCGACCATCGACGGCGTGCCGTTGCCCTCGAGGAAGGACACCAGCGCCTCGCCCTTGCCAAGCTCCGTGATCACCTTGGCAGTGTCGAGCTTCGGATTGGGCCGGAAGGTCTGCGCCGCAGCGGCGACGGCCTTCTGGTCGCGCGGGGTGAAGGCGCGCAACGCGTGCTGCACCCGGTTGCCCAATTGTCCGAGCACGCGGTCGGGCACATCGATCGGGTTTTGCGTCACGAAGTAGACTCCGACGCCCTTGGAGCGGATCAGGCGGACCACCTGCTCGATCTTGTCCAAGAGCGCCTTGGGCGCATCGTTGAACAACAGGTGCGCCTCGTCGAAGAAGAACACCAGCTTCGGCTTGGCCAGATCGCCGGCTTCGGGCAGCTCCTCGAAGAGCTCCGACAACATCCAGAGCAGGAATGTCGCGTAAAGCCTGGGGTTCTGGAGCAGCTTGTCTGCGACCAGGATGTTGACCATGCCGCGGCCGTCGCGGTCGGTCCTCATGAAGTCCTTCAGCATCAACGCCGGCTCGCCGAAGAACTTGGTGCCACCCTGGTTCTCCAGCACGAGGAGCTGGCGCTGGATGGTACCGACGGTCGCCTTGGTGACGTTGCCGAACCCCTGAGCGGCCTTGCGGATCGGTTCGAGCGGATCCTCCTCAGCGTCCGCACCCTTCTTTCCGCTGCCCGGCACGATGGCATCGAGCAGCGCACGCAGATCCTTCATGTCGATCAAGGTGAGGCCGTTGTCGTCGGCGACGCGGAAGGCGACGTTGAGAACGCCTTCCTGCACATCATTGAGGTCGAGCATGCGCGCGAGCAGGAGCGGCCCCATTTCCGTGACGGTCGCGCGCACGGGGTGGCCCTGCTCTCCGAACACGTCCCAGAACACGGTCGAGAATTGATCCGGCTGAAACCTCAGTCCCATTTCGGTGGCGCGCTTGAGGATGAAGTCCTTTGCTTCGCCGATCTGACAGATGCCGGAGAGGTCGCCCTTGATATCCGCAGCGAAGACCGGAACACCGGCGCGCGCAAATCCTTCCGCCATCACTTGCAGCGACACGGTCTTGCCGGTTCCGGTTGCACCCGTGACGAGGCCGTGGCGATTGGCGAGCGCCAGCGTCAGCCAAGCCTGCTCGTCTCCCTTGCCGACGAAGATCTTGTCGTCGGTATCGCCGAGCTTGCTGTCCTGTGCGGTCATTATTCTCTCTGATCTCTCTGCCGAGCTCGCCTATTGAAACTCGGATGCTCCAGTTCCGCAGTTTAGCGCATATCGGGCACCAATTTAAACCGTCCAACGCGGCCCAAGGATGCGAGATCGCCGGACACGAGCGGACGACATCAGCCGAAAGTAGGACCAACGCGTTCGCAACGCGGCAATTTTTCGCCGATTCGATCTCGCCTCTTGCACGGCTGCAACACTTTTCGCGCGTTCGAAGATGAATCGCGCGGTGCGTGCGTTCATCGCTTGAATTTCACATTGCACCGGCTCAAGATCATCTTCGAAGTAAAACTCCGGCATGTAAACCGGTGAGGGGCGGGCCTTATGGACGAACTGATCGGACGGCTGGCGACAAACGCCAGCATAGATGGTGCTGTGGCCGAAAAGACCGTCGGCATTATCCTGGGCTTCCTCCGCAGCGAGGGCCCTTCCGACAGCGTGCAGGCCCTGATCGACCAGATCCCCGGAGCGGAAGCTGCGATCGAGGCGTCCAGGAGCGGCGGCGGCCTGTCGCGGCTGATGGGCGGCGGCTTGATGGCGGTCGGCACGCGCCTGATGGGCCTGGGCCTTGGCATGTCCGACATTCAGAAAGTCGCCCGTGAACTTTTCCGCTACGGCCGAGACAAAATCGGAGCGGATCAGATGGGCAAGATCATCGCGGGGACGCCGGGCCTCAGCCAGTTCGCCTGAGCGACGCTTTTCACATCGAGTATCATGACATATCCGATCTCAGAGATTGAGGGCCTGCCGGCCTTTGCCGCCACCAAGCTGAAGGCGCAAGGAATCCGCACCACCGATGCGCTGCTCGAGGCGGCCTCCACCGTGAAGGGCCGCAAGGCGCTTTCCGCCAAGACCGGCATCAGCGAGCAGCAATTGCTGGAATGGGCCAACGTCTCCGACTACATGCGCATCCCCGGCATGGGCAAGGCCAAGGTCGGCCTGGTCCGCGCCGCAGGCGTCACCACCGTGCGCGAACTCGCCTATCGAAATCCAGCGAGGTTGGCGCAGAGCATGCGCGAGGCCAACGAGAAAAAGAAGCTCGTCCGTGTCCTCCCCTCCGAGAAGTCGGTCGGCGACATCATCGCGAAGGCCAAGAAGCTGCCGCCGAAGATCACGTACTAGCGCGGAATGGCTTTACGTTGAATCGATCGCCGCGGGTGGTTCAGCTCTCCCGCCTGCGGGAGAGGTCGGTGCAAAGCGCCGGGAGAGGGAGTGCACCTCCGTCCCTGCG
Source organism: Bradyrhizobium sp. in8p8 (assembly GCF_000426845.1). Lineage (GTDB taxonomy): Bacteria > Pseudomonadota > Alphaproteobacteria > Rhizobiales > Xanthobacteraceae > Bradyrhizobium > Bradyrhizobium japonicum_C. Next base: position 239,871 of record NZ_AUGD01000006.1, read on the forward strand.
AGCAAGCCTCAGCCCATCATGCGTTAGCGGGGTTGTTCCGATCCCATCTTGTCCAACGGCCGTGCGTTCCTTCTCCGCATCCCGCGGGAACGTCCGGCCACGGCCGAACGGCCTCCACTCCCGTCTTGACTCCCCCTGCCCGACCGCGCAAAGCGGGCCGCATGAATGCCTCGCCCTCTCCTTCCGTCCCGCCGGCCGGCTCGGCAGGGTTAGATGTGCTGCGGACGCTGCTCGAACGACCGCTTCCTGCGGTGATGGGCGTGCTCAACATCACCCCCGACTCCTTCTCCGACGGCGGCAAGTTCATCGCGCCCGAGCAGGCTCTCGCACGGGCCCGGGCCATGATCGATGCCGGCGCCGACATCATCGATGTCGGCGCGGAGTCCACCCGACCGTACAAGGGCGCCCGGCCGGTCACCGCAGAAGACGAACTGGCGCGATTGAAGCCGGTGCTATCCGGCGTGGCGGCACTCGGTGTGCCCGTCTCGATCGACAGCATGAAGGCCGAGGTGGTGGCGTTTGCGCTCGACCAGGGCGCGGCCATCGCCAACGACGTCTGGGGCCTGCAACGCGACGCCGAGATGGCGCCGCTGATCGCCGCAAGGGGCGTCCCCGTCATCGTCATGCACAACCGCGACAGCGTCGATCCCGCCATCGACATCGTCGCGGACATGAAGACATTCTTCGATCGCTCGCTCGCTATCGCCGCACAGGCCGGCATCGCGCGTGACAAGATCGTGCTCGATCCCGGCATCGGCTTCGGCAAGACCGCCGAGCAGAGCATGACCGCGCTGGCGCGCTTGCGCGAACTCGACACTTTCGGCCTGCCCATCCTGGTCGGCGCCTCGCGCAAGCGCTTCATCGCCTCGGTGTCGCCGTCGGAACCGCCGGAGCGGCTCGCCGGTTCGATCGCGGCACATCTGATCGCCGCGCAGCGCGGCGCCAAGATCATCCGGACCCATGACGTCGGCGAAACCCTGCAGGCGCTGCGGGTGGCGCATGCCATCGAGAGCAAGCCATGACCGATACGATCTTCGTCAAAGGCCTGTCGATCCATGCCCGCCATGGCGTGATGGATCATGAGACGGAAGTCGGGCAGCGTTTCGTCATCGATCTCGAACTCCATACCGACCTGTCGGAGCCGTCGCGCAGCGACCGGCTCGCGGACACGGTGTCCTACGCCGACGTCGTGGCGACGACCACTGCGGCGTTCAAGAACACCAATTACAAGCTCCTGGAGCGCGCGGCGGGCGCGGTGGCCGATGCCATCCTGTCAAATTTCCCGCGCATCCGCGCCGTGAAGATCACGGTGCACAAGCCGCATGCGCCGATCGCCGCGATTTTCGACGATGTCGGCGTCATGCTGACACGCGCGCGGCATCCCTGACCATGGCAAGCGTGCTGATCGCGCTGGGCGGTAATGTCGGCGATGTCCGCGCGACGTTCCAGAAGGCGATCGCCCACATCTGCGGCATGGCGCAAGTCGCTCTGATCGCGCGCTCCTCGGACTATGCCACCCCGCCCTGGGGCGACGCCGAGCAGGAGTCCTTCATCAATGCCTGCATCGAGATCGAGACCGGTCTCGATCCACACGCGCTACTGTTCGTGCTTCAGAAAGTCGAGCAGAAGTTCGGCCGCACGCGGGACAAGGAGCGGCGCTGGGGGCCGCGTACGCTCGATCTCGACATGATCGCCTATGACGATGTCAGCTTGCAGAAGCCCGACCTGACGCTGCCGCATCCGCGCCTGTTCGAGCGCGCCTTCGTGCTCGTGCCGCTGGCCGAAATCGCGGCGGACCGCGTCATCTCGGGCATTCGTGTGCGTGACGGCCTCGCCAGCGTCTCGGCGCAAGGCATTGAGCAGCTTCCGGATACCGGTTAACCAAAAACAACCGTTTGCAGGGACGGCCTGCCGTGGCAATTTCGCCCGCGAACAACGAGACGTTTGGGAGCCCCTCGCCGCATGACCTCCGTGACTGACGACCTGCCGCTGGCGGCGGATTTTCCCAAGGCCACCGTTGAGGACTGGCGCAAGCTCGTTGACGGCGTGCTGAAGGGCGCGCCATTCGAGAAGCTGGTCGGCAAGACCTATGACGGCATCAAGATCGATCCGCTCTATCCGCGCGCCAAGGGCGTCGCTCCCGTCGTGGGGCGACCGGCCGCCGCTGCCTGGCAAATCATCCAGCGGATCGACCATCCCGATGCGGCGCTCGCGAATGCGCAAGCGTTGCAGGATCTGGAGAACGGCGCGACCGGGCTCGCGCTGGTGTTCGCCGGCGCCAATGCTGCGCGCGGTTTCGGCCTGGAACCCTCGGCCGAGGCGATCGCAAAGGTTCTGAAGGACGTTCATCTCGATGCCGGCATTGGCCTCGAGCTCGAGATCGGACCGCAATCGCGGATGGCCGCGATCCATGTCGCGGAATATGTGAAGAGCAAGGGGCTCGATCCCGCGGCCTGCAACATCCGCTTCGGCTTCGACCCGTTCGCGGCCGCGGCGGTGTGGGGCCACAGCCCCTACACGTGGGATGAGATCGCCCCCGCCGTCACCGATGCGATCAAGGGCCTTGCCGCGCTCGGCTTTGACGGACCGTTCGCGTCCGCCGACGGGCGCGTGATCCATGATGCCGGGGGCTCCGAGGTGCAGGAACTCGCCTTCGTGCTCGCCTGCGGGGTTGCTTATCTGCGTGCGATCGAAGGCGCCGGCATTCCGCTCGAGCAGGCGCAGGGCATGGTTTATGCGCGGCTCGCCGCCGATGCCGACCAATTCCTCACGATGGCTAAACTCCGCGCGCTTCGGCTGCTGTGGGCGCGCATCGAGCAAGCCTGCGGGCTCACGCCCAAGCCGCTGTTCATTGCCGCCGATACGGCCTGGCGCATGCTGACGCAGCGCGACCCTTACGTGAACATGCTGCGCGCGACCATCGCGACATTCGCCGCCGGGCTCGCCGGCGCCAATGCGATCACCGTGCTGCCGCACACTCTGGCGCTCGGCCTGCCTGATCCGTTCGCGCGGCGCGTGGCGCGCAATACGCAACTTCTGCTGCTGGAAGAAAGCAACCTTGCCAAGGTCAGTGACCCGGCGGCAGGCGCAGGCGGCATCGAGACGCTGACGGCGCAGCTGTGCGACGCCGCCTGGACACTGTTCCAGGAGAGCGAGACGGCCGGCGGCGCCTTCGCGGCGCTTCAGCAGGGCGTGTTCCAGAGCAAGGTGGCGGCCGCGCGAAAGGCCCGGGACGCCAACATCGCAAAACGCCGCGACGTGCTGACCGGCGCCAGCGAGTTTCCAAATCTGCAAGAGAGTGAAGCCACCATCCTGGAAGCGACACCGGTCACGCTCGCCCCCTACGGCGAGCAGAAGTACAAGTTCGATGCGCTGCCGCCGATCCGGCTCGCGGAACCGTTCGAGGCGCTGCGCGACAAATCCGACGCGGCGTTGAAGGCGCGGGGCGCGCGGCCAAAGGTGTTCCTGGCCAATCTCGGCACGCCGGCCGACTTCACGGCGCGCGCGACCTTCGCCAAGAGCCTCTTCGAAGCCGGCGGCATTCAGGCGGTGGACAGCGAGGGTTTTGCCGATCCGGCCAAACTGGCAGCCGCTTTCAAGGCCTCGGGCGCGCAGCTTGCCTGCCTCTGTTCCAGCGACAAGGTCTACGCCGATCAGGCGGAACCTGCCGCCTGCGCCCTGCAAACCGCAGGCAGCAGACATATCTACCTGGCGGGCCGCCCGACAGATGCCGAGGCGGCGCTGCGGGCCGCCGGCGTCACGGGTTATGTCTTCGCCGGAGGCGATGCGCTTGCCACGCTGCAGGACGCCTACCAACGGATGGAGCAGGCATGACCGAAACCAGCAAACCCGTTCTCACCGGCGGCTGCCAATGCGGCGCCGTGCGCTTTGCAGTCATGACGGCGCCGACCAGGATTTCAATCTGTCACTGCCGGATGTGCCAGAAGGCGGCCGGTGCGCCATTCGCCTCCTTTGCCGACATCAACAAGAACGATTTTGCCTGGACCAGAGGACAGCCCTCGTTCTTCCGCTCCTCCACGATCGCCGAACGCGGCTTCTGCCCTGCCTGCGGCACGCCACTGAGCTTCGGCCGCATCGACGGCGACCGCATCGAGATCATGACCGGCGCCTTCGACCGGCCTGACCGCGTGGTGCCGACGCGGCAGTTCGGCACCGAATCCCGCCTCGGCTGGGTGGTCGGCATCGCCAATCTGCCGAGCCAGACCACACAGCAGAATTACGGACCGGAGAAGATGGCGACCATCGTCAGCCATCAGCATCCGGACCATGATTGAGCGCCCTATGATATGGTTGAAGCCATGAGCCGCATTCCCAATTTCGCCGATGTCGCTTTCGAGCGAGCTGCCACGGCCGTCCCCATCGGAAACGCCGAGCCCTGGCTGACGCCGGAGGGCATTCTGGTGAAGCCTGCCTATGGCGAGGCCGATCTCGCCGGACTCGATTTTCTCGAAACGTATCCCGGCATCGCGCCCTATCTGCGCGGCCCCTACCCGACCATGTATGTCAACCAGCCCTGGACGATCAGGCAATATGCCGGCTTCTCCACGGCCGAGGATTCCAACGCGTTCTACCGCCGCAATCTCGCGGCGGGCCAGAAAGGCCTTTCGGTCGCCTTCGATCTCGCCACCCATCGCGGCTATGACAGCGACCATCCGCGTGTCGGCGGTGACGTCGGCATGGCCGGCGTCGCCATCGATTCCATCTACGACATGCGCACGCTGTTCGCTGGGATCCCGCTCGACCAGATGAGCGTGTCCATGACCATGAACGGCGCGGTGCTGCCGATCCTCGCGCTCTACGTCGCCGCCGCCGAGGAACAGGGCGTGCCGCCGGAAAAGCTCTCAGGCACCATTCAGAACGACATTCTGAAAGAGTTCATGGTGCGAAACACCTACATCTATCCGCCTGCGCCCTCGATGCGGATCATCTCGGACATCTTCGCCTACACCTCGCAGAAGATGCCGAAGTACAATTCGATCTCGATCTCCGGCTATCATATGCAGGAGGCCGGCGCGACGCAGGACCTGGAGCTTGCCTACACGCTCGCCGACGGCGTCGAATATTTGCGAGCCGGCCTTGCCGCCGGCTTGGACGTGGATCGCTTCGCGCCGCGGCTGTCGTTCTTCTGGGCGATCGGCATGAACTTCTTCATGGAGGTCGCCAAGCTGCGCGCCGCGCGCCTGCTCTGGGCGAAGCTGCTCAAGCCGTTTAATCCGAAGGACCCGCGCTCGCTCTCGCTGCGCACGCATTCGCAGACCTCGGGCTGGTCGCTGACCGCGCAGGACGTCTTCAACAACGTCATGCGCACGACAGTTGAGGCCATGGCGGCGACGCAGGGCCACACCCAGTCGCTGCACACCAACGCACTCGACGAGGCACTGGCGCTGCCGACCGACTTCTCCGCGCGCATCGCCCGCAACACCCAGCTCTTCCTGCAGCAGGAGAGCGGCACCACCCGCGTCATCGATCCCTGGGGCGGCTCCTATTATGTCGAGCGGCTGACGCGCGACCTCGCCGCCAAGGCCTGGGGCCACATCCAGGAGGTCGAGGAACTCGGCGGCATGGCGAAGGCCATCGAGGCCGGCGTGCCGAAGCTGCGCATCGAGGAGGCCTCGGCAAAGACCCAGGCGCGCATCGACGCCGGCAGGCAGGCGGTGATCGGCGTCAACAAATACAAGCCGACCGACGAGGTCCCGATCGAGATCCTGAAGGTCGACAACACCAATGTCCGCCGGCTTCAGATCGACAAGCTCAAGCGGCTCAAGTCCGAGCGCAACCAGAAGGACGTCGACGCCGCGCTCGCCGCGCTGACGCGCTCGGCCGGCGAAGGCAACGGCAACCTGCTCGCGCTTGCGATCGACGCAGCACGCGCGAAGGCGACCGTCGGCGAAATCTCTGACGCATTGGAGAAAGTGTTCGGCCGCCACCGCGCCGAAATCAAATCCATCACAGGCGTCTACAAGCGGGAGGCGTCCAGCATGGGCAACCAGGTCGAGAAGGTTCAGGCGCTGATCGATGCCTTCGAGGAGGCCGAGGGTCGTCGCCCGCGCATCCTGGTCGCCAAGATCGGCCAGGACGGCCACGACCGCGGACAGAAGGTGATTGCGTCGGCTTTCGCCGATATCGGCTTCGACGTCGACATCGGGCCGCTGTTTGCCACCGCCGATGAAGCCGCGCGGCAGGCGGTCGAGAACGATGTCCACATTCTCGGCGTCTCCTCCCTCGCCGCCGCCCATCTCACCGCCGTGCCGGAATTGAAGGCCGCGCTGAAGAAGCAGGGCCGCGACGACATCATGATCATCGTCGGCGGCGTGGTGCCGCCGCAGGATTACGACGCGCTTTATGCCGCAGGAGCCGAGGCCATCTTCCCACCAGGGACCGTCATCGCTGACGCGGCGGAGGAGTTGATCCGCAAGCTGAATGCCCGGCTCGGCCATAGCGAGGCGGCGGAGTAGCCGTCGCCCTCGAGCGTCCGGCAAGAAGGATTTGCGTCATGTTTCCCGCGCCAACGTTCATGCGCGCCGTCGCTGCAGCCGCCGTTTGCTGCGCGCTCTCCGGCTCCGCCCACGCCGCCGATCCCAAACCCGCCGACGTCGTCAAGACCAGGAGCATCGAGGCGCGGGTTTTCCTCGACGACAGGATCAAGGCGGATGCGGCGCTCGCAGCGAATTGCCTCGCCGAAGGCAGGAAATGGCTCGACAAGAGTGCGGCCGAGGCAGCAGCCTCGCGCAAGGAGGATCCGCAGTTCTTCAAGGACGGTGGCTGGGACTTCGAGCGCAAATATGAAATCCGCTCCGTCGTTGCCGACCGCTACATCAGCGTCCTCCGCAACGACTACATGAACACGCGCGGCGCGCATCCCAATTCCGACGTGAACACCATTCTGTGGGACAAGGCCGACAACAAGCGCATCTCCATCCGCCCGTTCTTTGCCGAGACAGCGGACAACGGAGCCACCATGAAGGCGATGGTGAAGGCCGTAATTGCCTCGCTCAAGGCCGAAAAGGAAAAGCGGGGCACCAGCGAGACCGCGACTGACGAGTGGTTCAAGGAGGTCGCGCCGAGCCTGCTCAAGATCGGCGCGGTGACGCTGGCGCCTTCGACCGAAGCTGGCAAAAGCTCCGGCCTGACCTTCCACTACCCACCCTATGCTGTCGGATCCTACGCCGAAGGCGAATATGTCGCGTTCGTGCCGTGGGAGACGCTGAAGCCTTATCTCACCGCGGAAGGCACCCGCATCTTCGGCGGCAGGCGCCCGAAGGGTGACGCGGACGGGCGATGAACGATGGCTAGCTGGATCGCGGGCGCGTCCGAGCCAGTCTCCGCGCCAGCGAGTCCGTCCAATCGGGAATCCAGGAGGCAAACAACGCCTGCCAGCGATCGGCATCCGCGGGTTCGGTATCGAGGGCGACCGACCATTCGATCAAGGTGCGATCGCCGGCAATGATCGGGCGCAGGCGCATGGTGCCTTGGTAACGCACCGGCGCCGGACTCCGGCCGCCGTCGTTTTCCGGATATGGCAGCGCTTCGAGACCGGCATAGGTCAAGCTATGCTGCCGGTCCGAGTGATCGACAAGGCGCTGGCGAATCCAGCTTCCGAGATAACAGAAGCGCCTGATCGCACCCACTTCGTCGCCGCGCTTGTCGTCCTCGATGACGCTCTCGCTCACGCCGTCGATATAGGCGGGATAATTGTTGAAGTCGCGGATCAGCGACCAGACTTGGTCCAGCGGGTGGTCCAGCACGGCGCTGAAATAGGCTTGGGTCATCGGTGGCTTGCCTTTGGTTTCGGTTACGCACCGAGTTTGGTTTCTTGCGCGGGCAAAACCCACCCGGTTTCCGAAGGCCGGGTTGGATGCCCAACTTTCACATGCAGCACGCGATCTCGTTGGTAGCGCTATCTTGCGGCGGCTCTGCAAAGCCGACTAGAATGACGCCATCGACAAGAGCGCCCGGCATCACGGGCGCCGCTGGGAGGCATTCAAATGTCCAAGATTTCGCGCCGCACCTTTGCGGCTTCCTCGGCCGCCGTCGCGGCATCCGCCGCTTTCGGCTTCAAGCCTGCGCTCGCACAGGCCTATCCGGCCCGGCCGGTCACGGTGATCGTGCCCTGGGGCGCCGGCGGAGGCACCGACGCCACCGCGCGCATTGTCGCAGCGCTGCTCGAAAAGGATCTCGGTCAGCCCTTCAATGTGGTCAACCGCACCGGCGGTTCCGGCGTGGTCGGCCATAGCGCGATCGCGACCGCCCAGCCCGACGGCTACACCATCGGCATGCTCACCGTCGAAATCTCGATGATGCACTGGCAGGGCCTCACGGACTTGACGCCCAAGAGCTACACCCCGCTGGCCCTCATGAACGAGGACCCGCCGGGCATCCAGGTCTCCTCCTCCTCGCCGTACAAGACGGTCAAGGAACTTGCCGACGCCATCAAGGCGGCGCCTCCCGGCAAGTTCAAGGCGTCGGGCACCGGCCAGGGCGGCATCTGGCATCTGGCCCTGGTCGGCTGGATGCAGGCGATGGGTCTGCCCGCCAATCAAGTGGCTTGGGTGCCCTCGAACGGCGCGGCACCCGCGATGCAGGACCTCGCCGCCGGCGGCCTCGACCTCACCACATGTTCGGTGCCCGAGGCGCGCGCCATCATCGAGGCCGGCAAAGCCAGGAGCCTCGCCATCATGGCACCGGCCCGCAACCCGATCTTCAAGGACGTGCCGACACTGAAGGAGGCGATGGGCATCGACTACGCGACGGGCGCCTGGCGCGGCATTGCCGGGCCAAAGAACCTGCCGCCGGAGATTGCAACCAAGCTCACAGCGGCGCTGAAGAAGGTCTACGATTCCGCCGAGTACAAAGACTTCATGAGCAATCGCGGCTTTGGCACCGTATGGGGCGATGCCGCTCATTTCGCCGGCTTCATGGACAAGGGCGATGCCCAGATGGGCGAGGCGATGAAGGCGGCGGGCCTGAGCAAGGCGTGATCTGGCATCGCGACGCTCTGATCGCCCCTCCCCGCCGGCGGGAAGAGCGAGTGCGCTTGCCAGAATTCTGACAGGACTTTTCTCATGCGTCTTCCCGACTCCGTCACGGGATCGTTTCTCGTCGTGCTCGGCGTGGCCGCCGCCTATGGCGGCTACATCTTGCCGCCGGTGCCGGGCCAGCCGGTCGGCCCGAACGTATTTCCACTGGTGATCGGCTGCGGTCTTGCACTGTGTGGGCTCGCGATCGCGTTCGGCATTGGCCATTCCTTCGAAGAGGAGGAAGAGTTGGTCCCGTTCGAGGACGGCCAGGCGGCCGCACCGCCGCCGCAAGGCAAGCTCTACGGCCTGCGCGCGTTGTTGCCGCCAGCGTTGCTGCTGTTCTACGTCTTTGCCGCGGACCGGCTCGGTTTCATCATCACCGCGGCAATCATTGTCTACATCACGTCGACCGCGCTCGGGGCGAAATGGAAGCTGGCGCTGCCGCTCGCGGCGCTCTCGCCCTTCGCCATCCACCTCATCTTCGGCAAGCTGCTGCGCGTGCCGCTGCCGGCCGGCCTGCTGCCGACGCCCTGGTGATTGATGTTGAAGACCCTGATTGATGCGTTCGCGCTGATCTCCACCTGGGAGGTCATCATCTCCATATTCGCGGCCTCGGTGTACGGGCTGGTGATCGGCTCGCTGCCGGGCCTGTCGGCGACGATGGCGACCGCCCTGCTCGTCCCCGTCACCTTCTACCTGTCCCCGATTGCGGCGATCGCAACCATCGTGGCAGCCTCGTCGATGGCGATCTTCTCCGGCGACATTCCCGGCGCGCTGCTCCGCATCCCCGGCACGCCCGCTTCTGCCGCCTATGCAGACGAGGCCTATGCCATGACGCGCAAGGGCCAGGCCGAGCTCGCGCTAGGCGCCGGTGTCTGGTTCTCCGCGGTCGGCGGCATCGCCGGCGTGCTGTCGCTGATGATCCTGGCGCCGCCGCTCGCCGAGATCGCGCTGTCGTTCTCGACCTTCGAATATTTCTGGCTGGCGCTGCTCGGCCTGATGTGCGCCACCCTGGTGGCGCGCTCCTCGCCGGTGAAGGCGATTGCCGGCATGTTCATCGGCTTGCTCGTGGCCTGCATCGGCATCGAGAATCCCGGCGGCATTCCGCGCTTCACCTTCGGCCTGACCGATCTGTTCGGCGGCATCGAGCCGATCCCGGCGCTGGTCGGGGTGTTTGCAGTCGCGCAGGTGATGCGCGCAATGCTGGCGCCCGAGCCGCCACCGCTGCCGCGACGAAAATTCGGAAGCATCCTGGCCGGCCAATGGAGGCTCACGAAGCTGTATCACTGGCAGATGACGCGCGGGAACATCGTCGGCATCATCATCGGCGTGCTGCCGGGCGCCGGCGCCGACATGGCCGCCTGGGTCTCCTACGCGATGTCGAAGCGGTTCTCAAAGGAGCCGGAGAAGTTCGGCACCGGCCATGTCGAGGGCCTGGTCGAGGCCGGCGCCAGCAACAACGCCAGCATCGCCTCGGGCTGGGTGCCTTCGCTGCTGTTCGGCATCCCCGGGGACACCATCGCGGCGATCGCGATCGGCGTGCTCTACATGAAGGGTCTCAATCCGGGCCCGACGCTGTTCACCGAGAAAGCGTCGAGCATGTACGCGATCTATCTGATGTTCATCATCGCCAACATCATGATGATCCCGCTCGGCATCGCCATGATCCGCGTCGCAGCCTACATCCTGCTGGCGCCGCGCGCGGCCATCATGCCGGTCATCATGCTGTGCTGCGCGGTCGGCTCGTTCGCGATCGGCAACAACATGTTCGGCGTCGTCACCGTCGCCGCCTTCGGCGTGATCGGCTACGTCATGGAGACGAACGGCTATCCCGTCGCGGCCATGGTGCTCGGCATCGTCATGGGAACGATGGTCGAGCAGTCTTTCGTGACCTCGCTGATCAAGTCCGATGGCAGCATCCTGCCGTTCTTCGAGCGCCCGGTCGCCGCGATCCTCGCCGCCATGGCGATCGGCGCGCTGCTCTGGCCGGTGATGGTGTGGGTATGGCGCAAGGTGAAGCGGCCACAGGCCGCGGCGGCAACATCCCGGTGATTCCAGGCCAGCAGCCCTCGCCTGCCCCGCCGGGGCGTTGTAAAGCAGGGCATGATCGAGAAGAAGGCTTCGCTGGACATCAAGACCCTTGCCCGCGACTTGCGCGCCGGCAGCCGTGCTGCCCTTGCCCGCGCCATCACGCTTGTTGAGAGCCGGCGCGGCGATCATCAGGCACTCGCACGTGAGCTGGTGCAGATGCTGTTGCCCGACACCGGCAAGGCATTCCGCGTCGGTATCACCGGCTCGCCCGGCGTCGGCAAATCCACCACGATCGATGCACTCGGGATGTATCTGATCGCACAGGGCCACAAGGTCGCGGTGCTCGCGGTCGATCCGTCCTCGGCGCGCAGCGGCGGCTCGATCCTCGGCGACAAAACGCGGATGGCACGGCTGTCGGCGTCCGCGGATGCCTTCATTCGCCCCTCGCCGTCGTCTGGCACGCTCGGCGGTGTCGCCGCCAAGACGCGCGAGGCCATGCTGCTCTGCGAGGCCGCCGGCTTTGACGTCGTGCTGGTCGAAACCGTCGGCATCGGCCAGTCCGAGACGGCGGTCTGCGACATGACGGACTTTTTCCTCGCACTCATGCTGCCGGGTGGCGGCGACGAACTTCAGGGTATCAAGAAGGGCCTCGTCGAACTCGCCGACATGATCGCGATCAACAAGGCCGACGGCGACAACCTCAAGCGCGCCAAGATCACCGCGGCCGACTATCGCAGCGCGCTGCATATTCTCGCCCCGAGGTCCGAGCATTGGCATCCCCCGGTCGAGACCTATTCGGCACTCACCGGCGATGGCATCGCAACGATATGGCAAAAGGTCCTCGATCACCGGAAAGCGATGAACGCGTCCGGTGATTTCGCCGCGCGGCGGCGCGATCAGCAGGTGAAGTGGATGTGGTCAATGCTGGAGCAGCGCATGCTGGCGCGGCTGCGCAGCGAGGCATCGGTGCGAACGAAAGTCCGGAAGATCGAAGCCGAGGTTGCCGACGGCCACCTCACCCCCGCCCTCGCAGCCGAGCGGATTCTGGAGTTGCTGCAATGACCGGCCTGCGCATTCTCCTCACCGGCTTCGGCCCCTTCCCCGGCGCGCCCTATAATCCGACCGAGCCGCTCGTGGCGCGGCTGACCCGGCTGCGCCGGCCGGCGCTCGACGATGTCGCGATCTCGAGCCACATCTTCCCGGTGACTTACGCCGCAGTCGACCGGCAATTGCCTGAGGTGCTCGCGGAGGTGAAGCCGGATGCGCTGCTGATGTTCGGCCTCGCCGCACGGACGCCTTACCTGCGCATCGAGACTCGTGCGCGCAACGCCGTTACCATGCTCTGGCCCGACGCCGCCAACACCCGCTCGAGCAAGCGCGGGATCGCCGGCCACGCCGACGCGATGACGTTCGGGCCGCATACGGCGAGGCTGCTGCGCGCGGCGTGCCTCACCGGCATCGACGCGCGCGCCTCGCGCGATGCCGGCGCCTATCTCTGCAATTACCTGAGCTGGCGCGCAATCGAACGCGTCAGGGCTGGCGGGCCACAGCTTGCGGCGTTCATCCATATTCCCCTGCTTGCGCGCGGCGGCGCGGTACGGCGCAAAGGAGCGCCACGCATCACGCTGGAGGAACTGGTGGACGCAGGGGAAGCCATGCTGATGGAGACGGTTCGGCTGGCAAGGAAGACACGCAGCCCGCTTGCGTAAACATTTAACCCTACCGCGAACAATTCTCACGATCCCCGCCGCCCTGCGCTACCTAGTCGGCGCGGACACCCTCCCGCGTCCGCCGGAGGACGCGTCATGGACCTCAATCGCCGTCATCTCATCGGAGCCTCGACTGTCGGCGTCGCCGGCGCTCTGACCATGCCTGCCGACGCTGCGCGCGCCGCGCCGCTGACGTCGCTGCTCGGCCGCGACGCCACGCAATACGGCGTGCGGCCCGGCAGCAACGAGGACCAGACGCGCGCGTTGCAGCGCGCCATTGACGAGGCCGCGCGGACGCAAATGCCGCTCGCCTTGCCTCCGGGCATCTACCGCAGCGGATCTCTGCGCCTGCCGAACGGCGCACAACTGATCGGCGTGCGCGGCGCGACCAGGCTGGTCTTCACCGGCGGGGCCTCGATGATCCAGAGCGACGGCTCCGATGCGATCGGCCTCACCGGTATCACCTTCGACGGCGGCAACATCCCGCTGGCGACGCGGCGCGGGTTGATCCATGTACTCGGCGGGCGCGACGTTCGCATCGCCGATTGCGAGATCACCGGTTCGGGCGGCAACGGCATCTGGCTCGAGCAGGTCGCGGGCGACATCTCCGGTAACATCTTCACCAGTATCGCGGTGACGGCGGTGGTCTCATTCGACGCCAGGGGCCTCAGCGTTTCCCGCAACACTATTCTCGGCACAAACGACAACGGCATCGAGATCCTGCGCACGGCGATCGGCGATGACGGCACGCTGGTTGCCGATAACCGCATCGAGAACATCAAGGCCGGTCCGGGCGGCTCCGGCCAGTACGGCAATGCCATCAACGCCTTCCGCGCCGGCAACGTGATCGTGCGTGGCAACCGCATCAGGAACTGCGATTACTCGGCTGTGCGCGGCAATTCGGCCTCGAACATTCACATCACAGGCAACAGTGTCAGCGACGTGCGCGAGGTGGCCCTCTACTCCGAGTTCGCGTTCGAAGCCGCGGTGATCGCCAACAACATTGTAGACGGCGCAGCCGTCGGCGTATCCGTCTGCAATTTCAACGAAGGCGGCCGCATCGCGGTGGTCCAGGGCAACATCATCCGCAACCTGATCCCGAAGCGGCCGATCGGCACTGCGCCGGACGACGACGCCGGTGTCGGCATCTACATCGAAGCGGATTCATCTGTGACCGGCAATGTGATCGAGAATGCGCCGTCCTACGGCATCGTCGCCGGCTGGGGAAAGTATCTGCGCGACGTTGCGATCACGGGCAACGTGATCCGCAAGGCGCTGGCGGGTGTCGGCGTCTCCATCGTGCCGGGCGCCGGCACCGCGCTCGTGAACAACAACATGATCTCGGAGACCCCGCGGGGCGCCGTCGTCGGTCTCGATCACGCGCGTGCCGTGACACCGGATCTGTCGGCCGACGGCGCACAGCGATTCGCCCAGGTGGTGCTCGGCGGCAATGCGGTGCGAAGGTAGGCATGGCTGACGGACGGGCCGTTCATCCTTCGAGGCTCACTCCGCGGTGCTCTGCAGCCGCGAAGTTCGAGCCTCAGTGATGACAGGGGAGAGCCCCTCTCCCGCCGCCCTAGAACGCGTTCCTGAGCAGCGGGTACTTCGCTTCCAGGCCGTCGAGGCTGAAGGTGAATTCGACCACGCGCTCGGGGGCCGCGACGATCTCCTCGGCCGGCGGGGCGAATTGCGGCAGCAGCGCTGCCATAGCCGCAGGGGCGGCCTTCGGCAGCTGCGCGGCGGGCGCTGCTGCCGGCGGCCTCACTTCCGGCGCGGTGAACGGCGCCATGGCGGCAGGCGCGAGCGGCGACCGTATGGCAGGTGCGGTGAGCGCAGGCTTCGCAGCGGGAGCCTTGAGCGGTGGCATCTCGGGGGGCGCGGTGAACGAGGCCGCTGCGGCAGGCGCAGATGCGACACGCGGCGCGATCGGAGCTTCGGCCATCTCGGCCAGAATGTCCGGCTTCGGATCGAGCCTGACCGGCACGGCGGTTTCGAGAGCAATGTGGACGGCCTTGGGCTGCATGATCTGCCCCTGTTGCGCCCGAGGAAACACGCGCGGCATCGTCGCGGGCGACCAGCCGAATGCAGGCGTTACGCTCGCAGCCGCCTCGGCGACATCCCCGCCAGTCGCAAGCGCGCGCCAAGTCTGGACGGCACGCTTGGCTTCCTGGATGTTTTCGAGAAACGCGATCTCAGAATGATAACGGCGCCAGCGCCCGGTCTCGAACATCTCGGAGAGATGTTGCAGGCGCTGCTCGGCAAGAGCGCACCAGCGCGCCGCGATGTCGCGGCCTGCGACCGCGTCGCGAATAAACTCTTGGCGATGTGTCATGAACCAGCCCGTCGTGAGAAATTACGGACGCGGGGACGCAACGCACACGAATCAATTTAGACGCGACATGAATATTTTGTGGAAAAGTTTTGACTTGTCCAGCAACGACACGAGCTCCGTCATCAAACACCGTAGTCGTGCGGATTTTTCCTAGGGTGTCGGAGTCAAGCTTCGCACAAGCATACCGGAGTTGCGGCGCGTCGGGCGAACCTCAGCGACCGACGCCCTACCGCTCCTCAGCCGACAGAACGAATGCGAGGCCTGTCAAAATGGGATGCCAAAAGAAAAGACCCGTCCGGGGGGACAACCGGACGGGTCGAGCCATATGGGCGCTTGGGGTGGATGGGCGCTCGCGCCTGATATGACTGATGGGGAGGGATGACCGCTCCCACATAATTTGGTCGTGGCAGCTGGCTGAACGTTCAATGCAGGGTTCGCTTTTTTGAGCTCGGCCGGGCGCGCATCTTTGTCGCAGCCGCTATCGAGTGGCCGGCCTATCCATCTGAGAAATCGCGGATTTATCGTCCGAGCTCGACAGCGAGGGCTGCTCGATCGCACGGCTGCCGGGCGCATCGCGACGCTTGTCGGCGTCTTCACGTTTTGTTGTACCGGACGCGGCCGCGACCGGCGTCGCGCTGTTGGCGGGAACGGCCATGACCGCGGCAAATGCGTCGGTCTGACCGTCGCCGAAAAGCTCGTCGCGCCCGGGTGAGCCGCGGTCACGCGCGGTCTTCGCCAGCGTCATGCGCAGCGCTTCCGGCTTCAAGGCATGGTTGCGCTCGAGCAGCAGCGCGGCGACGCCGGAGACATAGGCGGCTGAGAATGAGGTCCCCGACGTCATCTGGTATTTGCCGTCCGGTGCCGGCAGGAAGATGTCGACGCCAGGGGCTGCGACCGCGATGTAGTTACCGCGATTGGAGGCGGAGAACAGCTTGTCCTGCTGATCCGTCGCGCTGACCGCGATCACATTGGGATTCGCGGCCGGATACAGCGGCGGAGATTTCGCACCGGCATTGCCGGCGGCCGCGACCAGCACGAGACCTCGCGCGGCCGTCGCGGCGATTGCGCGCTCGATCACAGCGTCCTTCGGACCGGCGAAGCTCATATTGACGATCTGCGCACCGTGCTCGGCGGCGTAGTTCAGCGAGCGCAGGATGATGTAGGACGAACTCTCGGTGCCGCCGTTGGCGCCGCCGAAGGCCCGGATGGCGATGATGCGCGCCTCGGGCGCGCTGCCCATCAGACGGGCGTGCGCCGCGATCGCCCCGGCGATGCCGGTGCCGTGGACGTGCGGCCCCTCGGCACTGCCGAGCGCGTCGAAATTGTCGGCGATGGAATTGGCGAGTTCGGGATGCCTGGTGTCGATCCCGGAATCGATCACGGCAATTGTGACATTGGCGCCTTGCGCCAGCGTATGCGCCTGCGGCAGCCGAAGCTTTGTCAGCGCATATTGCGCAGGATCTCCCTCGGTCGTCCGCGACGATTTCTGGTCCTGGAGCGCATATCGGAAGTTCGGCTGGAGCGAGCGCACGCTGGCGTCCGCGGCGAATTCGCGCCGCACCGTCTCGTACGGCCGGCCGTCAGTGATACGGAACAGGCCGAACGTCGCCCCGATCAGCGGGAAATTTTCGGAAGCGACGCGGGTCAGGCCGTGGCGACGCGCCAGCTCGTCGGCCTCGGTCGTCGACAGCGCACCGTCGATCTCGGCGACGAATTCGCCGGCAATGCTGCGAGAGGTGACCACGGCCGGCGTGTTGTTGCCACGCCCCTTGCCGGCGCTCTTCTTGGCTGATTTGCCCGCGCCCTCGCCGCCTGCATTCGACTGGCCAGAGCATTCGCCGTCGGCCGCGCGATGGGGAGCGGTACAGGCCGGATAGAGGTTCGGCGAGTAGCGCGCATGGGGCAGCACCGGCGTCGTCGGCCGTACGCGCGACGTCGTGGCATTGGGAATGGTCGCCATCGTTCGCGGGCCGCGATCGACGCTGACGGCACGCGCAGCCACATTCGGGCTGACCCGCGGGGCAATGCTCGGAGAAATGGTCGGCGTGCGCGAGGGAACGCTGATCGTTGGCGTTCGCATGATCGCCTGCGCCTGCGCCACGTCGAAGCCGAGGCAGGCGGCGACCAGAAGCGCGGCTCCGACCGACGAACCGTAGGCCACGGCGCGTACCTTCGTCTTGGACTGGCCCGTCATCGGCTTGAGCGGCGCGCCTAGGGTGCCGCGACGGCGAGGTTGACGAACTTCTCTCGCTGCATCCTGCCGAGCAGCGAAGCGAGCTCGTCCTGGTTCATCGCCTTGTCGAACTGGAGGCGGAACATGCCGCCCTTCGCGTCGCCGATGATCGAAGCCTGGTAGCTGTCGAGCAGTGCGGTGATGTCGGCGACGCGCGCCTCCGGCGTGAAGCGTACCAGCGCGCGCGCCGGCGCGGCCGCGCTGCCGAGCTCGCGCGTGACCGGCGCGCTGGTCGAGAGCGAGGCCGTCTGGAAGGTCGCCGGCTGGTTCTTCATCAGCACCGCGCCGATGATCCCGGCCTGCAGCACGAGCGCGACTGCGCCGAGGCTCGCCGACCAGGCCAGCGTGCGCGGCGACAGGCTCGCGAAGAAGACGGCGATGCGCGCCGAGAGCGGCAGCGAGCCGGCCGCCCGTGCCGGCTCGGCATCGATCGCGGCGAACAGCTTCTGCATTGCGCGCGCCGACGGCGCACCCAGGCTCTCGTTCAGATGGATGGTTTCTTCATACTCGCCGCGGATCGCGGCATATTGTTTGGCAAGTTCGGGATCGCGCGCCAGCGCTTCCTCGACACGGCGGGAATCGCGCGGATTCAGCGTGCCAGCCGCGTGCCACGGCAGCATCAGTTCAATCTCACTGGGCTCTTGCTCCAGCATCTTCTTGCTCAATGCCATCATGGCCAGCCTCGCTCAACGCCGGCTGCCTTCAGCAGTTCGGCCAGTTTCTTGCGCGCATAGAACAAGCGCGTCTTCACAGTGTTCTCCGGTATTCCGACGATTTCGGCCACCTCTTCCACGGACTTCTCGTGGTAGTAGACGAGATCGACGATTTCCCGGTGCTCCGGCGAGAGGCCCGTCAGACACTCCCGCAACGCCTCACTGGTATCCTTCTTCTGCACCACCGTTTCCGGATCGTCGGACGTATCCTCGATCGCGTTGGCGGCTTCTTCGTCCAACTCGAAATCCTTCCTGCGCCGGAGCGCAGACAGGGCCTTGAATCGGGTGATTGCCAGCAGCCAGGTTGAAACGGCGGATCGGCCCTCGAACTTGCCGGCCTGACGCCAGACGTCGAGAAACACCTCGCTGATGAGGTCTTCCGCCGCCTGCTCGTCACGCACGAGCCTCAGTCCGAACCTGTAAACCCTGACATGGTGCCGCCCGTACAGCACCTGCATGGCGAGCCGGTCACCTTGAGCGATCCTGGCGATGAGGATCTCGTCCGAAGCCGCCTGTGTCACACTCAATGGCCGTCTCGCAAAGTTGGTCGGGTCGATGCGGCGGACGGTTCGACCGGGGGTGCAAAATTGTTCAGACTACCGCAGTCATACGGAGAACAGTGTGAGCTAGGCCACATACGCGCTCTTCTTGTGCCACCCGCGTCGATCAACGCCGCCGGTCAGAATAGGTAATATGATACCGAGTTATTTCCCTGCAGAATGCCTGGGCACAGGCCACCCGGCTCGTCCGGTTCCATAGCACTCTGCACCACGTTTGTCGCACCAACCCGTGATTTGGCTCGACCGCATCGCACACTTTGATCGCCCGTGGATTCTCGCGCTGGCTGATCAGCTTGTTCGGTGCTGCGTTTCGGATTCGGTTTCAAAGGATACCAAACCTAAAGGCTTGGCACGTAGATTCTTGCGCTGACATCCACCACTGGCGGGACCATGAGCACGGCCGCGACGTCCTTTCCCGAGAGGAATGCCGCAGAGGTCGCGGATCTCGTCCTCGCGCCCGAGTCCGCGGCCCCTGAAGTCAGGGCCCGCCGGGCCCGGCAGCGCCGCCAGATGTATATCGGGCAGGTCGCGAGCTATTCGCTGGGCGCCTCGGTCCTGCTGCTCTACGCCTATGACGGCACGATCTCCATGGGCGTCCCGTCGCTGTTCTGGCTCGGCGGTCTGCTGATCATTGGAACGTTCACGGTGTTATCGGAAGCCGGTTTCGGTGACCGTTTCGAGGATCATTACCTCACCGTCTACCAGATCTCGGCGCATATGGCGCTGCAACTGGTGTTCCTGCTCGCGGTGCCGACCGTGGGGGTCGCCTTCCTCGCGGTGTTGTTCCTGATTTTCGCGTTTGGCACGCTGCGCATGACGTCGAGCCAGGCGGTGCTCACCTGGGGGCTTGCCACCTGCGGGCTTGCCTTGGTTTTCTTGGGATCTGACCTGCCGATCGGACTGCCAGTCACGACCCGGCTGCAGAGAGCCGCCTCGATGCTCTGCTTCGCGCTGGTGATCGGCCAGTGCGCTTTCCTCGGCCTGTTCGGCGCCACCCTGCGCAAGATACTGTACCGGCGCAGCATTGAACTGAAGGCCGCCTATCAGCGCATCGAGGAATTGGCCGAACTCGATGAGCTTACCGGCTGCTATAACCGGCGCTGCATCATGCGGCTTCTCGAACTCGAGATCGAGAAGTCGCGGCAGGCATCCACGCCCTTCGCGATCGCGCTGATCGATCTCGACTGGTTCAAGCGCATCAACGACGCCCTTGGCCATCCGGTCGGCGACGAGGTGCTGCGCACTTTCGCGATCACCATTTTTGCCAACATCCGCCCGACTGACAGCTTCGGCCGCTACGGCGGAGAGGAATTTCTGCTGCTGCTGCCGGGTACCGACGGTGAGGTCGCCTCGCGCATGCTCGAGCGGTTGCGCGGCATCGTCGCCGACCTCGACTGGAGCGCATTTTCCCCGGGTATGCACGTCACGATTTCCGCCGGCGTCGCGACGCTGCGCGACGTTGATACTGCCGACACGTTTCTCGCGCGCGCCGACCGCGCGCTCTATTCCGCCAAGGCGCAAGGCCGCAACCACATTGCAACGAGCTGACCAATCCATTTTCTCCCGGTGCGACAGAATGCGCCGCGGAGCCGAACGCTCCAGGACAGGGCAATGAAATCCAAGATCGCGAAACAATCCGAAAACCTGCTCGAGGAATTGCAGACTGCGCTCGCGCACGGCACTGTCGCGCGCCGGGTCGAGACGCTGCGCCGCGTCACCGATCTCTTCGTGGGTAACGCGGTGGACTATTCCGACGACCACATCCGCGTCTTCGACGATGTGTTCCAATGCTTGATCGAGCAGATCGAGACCTCGGCGAGGGCGCGGCTCGCCGACCGGCTCGCACCGATCGCGGCGGCCCCGCCGAATATCATCCGCACACTCGCCCTCGACGAGGTCATCGAGGTCTCCGGACCGGTGCTGACGAAGTCGGAGCGCCTGGATGAAGCAACGCTGATCGAGATCGCGCGGAGCAGGGGCCAGCCGCATCTCAAGGCGATCTCGCTGCGGCGGGTGCTGTCGGAAGCGCTGACCGACGTGCTGGTGACACGCGGCAACCAGGACGTGGTGCAGTCGACCGTCGGAAATCCGGGCGCCCGGCTCTCCGAAGGAAGTCTCACCGACCTCGTCACGCGGGCCGAACGCGATGACGACCTCGCCGCCTGCATCGGCCTCCGGCCGGACCTGCCGCGCCACCACTATCTGAGGCTGGTCGCCAAAGCATCATCGAGCGTGCGCAGGAAGCTTGCGTCCGCGCATCCCGAGCTCACCAACGAAGTATCGCGCGTGGTCCAGGAAGCGGCGCAGAGGGTCCGAATCGCCGCCATGACGAAGCAGACCGAGATGGCGCGCGCGCTGGTGAAATCGCTGCACGAGGACGGTCGCCTCGACGAACTTGAGGTCACCGCCTTCGCCGAGCAGGGCAAGTTCGACGAGGCCAATGCAGGATTGGCGGCACTCGCCGGCGTCGCGGTCGAGACCGCCGAGACTATGATGATCGAGAGCCGCACCGAAGGCGTGATGATCCTCGCCAAGGTCGCGGGCATGTCCTGGCCGTGCGTGCGCGCCATCATCGCCATGCGCGAGAAGCTCTCCGGCGGCGCGCAGGCGGACATGCTGACACTGCGCGACACCTACGAGGCACTGCGCTCGTCGACCGCGCAACAAGTGCTGCGATTCCATCGCATGCAGCTGGGCACGACGCCGGCGGCGTGAAGCCGGCGGCGCTAGTAGCGAAGAACTTTGGATCCCGCCAGCGCCCCGATCGCCGTTACGATCGCGGTCGCCAACGTGTACCAGGTCACGACGAACAGCGGCGAGTCGTCGGTGCAGTGCGAGGCATAAAGGGTCGCAGCCAAGCCGGCCGACACCAGGCCGGCGAGCGCACCGGCCAGCGCAGGACGCGAGGGCGCGCCGTGGCGCAGGCCGAACAGCGCGCCTGCCAGCAGCGGCAGCGACATGGCGGGGATCGCGACCAGGCACACCCTGGAGTTCTTGCCCATCAGGCGCATCGTCATCGGCATGGCCGGCGCCATCATCGCCTCGCCGCCGATCGCTACGGCAAGGAGCCCGACGGGAAGCAGCAGCAGCCAGCCCCAGCCGCGCAGCAGGGCTTCGGGACGCGACAAATGCAGGCTGATGATGATTGCGGGGATTGCGAGCGACAGGGTCACCGCGAACTTCATGTCGAAGAACGGATTGCGCATGGCGCTCATCAGGTCGGCGCGCACGCCGAAGAACGTTGCGAAGATCAGGATCGACAGCGGCGCGGCCACCAGCAGCGCCATCGTCAGCACGGCGCCGACGCGCGGCGCGCGATGGGCGTTGTCGGCCGCGAGCGAGCGGATGAGTTGATCGGTGTCCATGACTAGGCGTCCCGCAGTTTGGCCGTCAGCGCCGCAAGTCCGCGATGCAGCGCGACCCGCACCGCACCCTCACTCATCGAGAGCTTTGCCGCCGTGTCCTTGATCGAGGCGGCCTCGACTGCGATCGATTGCAGCACGTCGCGCTGTCGTTGCGGCAGGGTGCCCAATTGGGCGGCGACCTCGCCGGCCGAAGCGGTCTCCTGCGGCGCCTCGCCCGGCAGCGTCTCGGCGAAGTCGTCGATGTTCACGAACACGCGCCTGCCGCGCCGGCGAAGCGCGTCGATCAGCTTGTTGCGGCCGATCGCAAACAGCCAGGGCGCGAAGGGGGCTTCGCTGTCCCAGGTGTGCCGCTTCAGATGCACCGCCAACAAAATCTCCTGCACGATATCCTCGGCCTGGTCTGGAGGCTGACCCGCCCGCGCCAAGCCGCGCCTCGCGGCAGCGCGCAGCACAGGCGTGACTGCCTTCAACAAGCGCTGATACGCCGCGTCATCGCCAGCCATGGCCGACCGCATCAGGCCGGTCCATTCGTCTTCACGTCCGCGCACCCGCGCCCCTCATCATGCAATTCGGCTGCTCATTCAATTTGTTACGCAGGCGGCCGGAATTATCACGAATTCGTGATGAAGTCCCGAACCTCGCGGCCGATGTAGTCGTAACATTGCTAAGGCTCATAACACCGATCGGCCCATGCCGCATCGGCCAGCCAGCCGCAAGGGGCGGTCTGCCCCGTTTTTGGCGGGTCTAACCCGAAGATTCCCATTTTCTGCCCCGCTGTCGTCACGCCCAAGGGTCTCTGTTCACTCCTGGGACGGGCGGAATTGGGGAGATCGTCGACATGATGAAAGCCAGCGCGCGCGCGGCCCTGATCGTTGTGGCCGGGCTTTTCTTGCTGTTCGGGGGCGTTGCACAGGCGGCGCCGAGTTCGGCGGCCGGCAACAAACCGGATAGCGCGGAGAAGCAGGCCGACACGGCCAAGCACCGGCGCCACGATTCGCGCCGCACCGGCAGCAACAAGGCGGTGAAGAACTCCGTCAGCAAGGCCGGCAAGAAGGACACTGCCGCAAGGACCGACGAGGCCAAGGCTGACGGCAAGACCGAGGGTGTCAAGACCGACGGTGAGGGGCCGGCATCGAACCAAATGCCGCCGGAGGTCGCCAATGCCAATGCGCAGCTCGCTGACGACACGCCGACCGCAGCTGCCGCCTCGGCGATGACGAACCGGGCCAACGACAATGTCCAGGCGGCAGCGGATAATACCAATGCCGCGGCCCCGGAAAGCCAGGTCGTCGCACCCGATCAGCTCAACGACATCGATCGCGCCGTGCAGCAGGAAAACCCGCCGGCGCAGAAGGCGGTGCTTGCCGCAACCGAGGCGCAGCCTCGGCCCGCCCCGGTGATGGCAAGCAGCCAGCAGAGCTCGGCCTGGGACCAGAGCTCCCTGATCGGCAAGATCTTCATCGGCGTCGGCACGCTGCTGACGCTGGCCTCTGCCGCGCGGATGTTCATAGCCTGATTGCCAGTTCCGCCAGGACGCAAACAGGACGCGCACAGCCCGCGCGTCCTGCCTCCGGCCCCCCTTGAAGCCCACCGCGCCAGCGGGCACATTGCCCGCTCAATCAAAAGCGTGGGTGGAGCATGAGCACGTTTGAACACATTATCGTCGAGAGCAAAGGCGCGGTCGGCATCATCAAGCTGAACCGGCCGAAGATGCTCAACGCGCTCTCATTCGGCGTCTTCCGCGAGATCGCTGCCGCGGTCGACGATCTCGAGGCCGACGATGCCATCGGCTGCATCCTCGTGACCGGCAACGAGAAGGCCTTTGCCGCCGGCGCCGACATCAAGGAGATGCAGCCCAAGAGCTTCATCGACATGTTCTCCGAGGACTTCGCCGCGATCGGCGGCGACCGCATCGCTCGTTGCCGGAAGCCAACCATCGCCGCGGTCGCCGGTTATGCGCTGGGCGGCGGCTGCGAGCTCGCCATGATGTGCGACTTCATCATCGCCGCCGACACGGCAAAATTCGGCCAGCCCGAGATCACGCTCGGCACCATTCCCGGCATCGGCGGTACCCAGCGCCTGACGCGCGCGATCGGCAAGTCCAAGGCAATGGACCTCTGCCTCACCGGCCGGATGATGGATGCGGCCGAAGCTGAGCGCTCGGGCCTCGTCAGCCGCATCGTCTCGGCTGACAAGCTGATGGACGAAGCGATGGCGGCAGCCGAGAAGATTGCCGCGATGTCGCGCCCTGCGGCCGCAATGGCCAAGGAGGCGGTGAACCGCGCATTCGAGACCACGCTTGCCGAGGGCATGAGCGTCGAGCGCAACCTGTTCCATTCGACTTTCGCGCTCGAGGACCGCTCCGAAGGCATGGCTGCCTTCATCGAAAAGCGCAAGCCGGTGAACAGGAATCGGTAAGGCGCGCAACCGGCCATGCTCGTGTAAGGCTCTGCCGCGTTCCCGTAGAACCCTGTGACGGAGCTGCAACAAGCACGGATTTCATGGGGGTTTTCCCCGCGGCAGTTTGCCTGCGGGACCTCGGCTGGTTAAACAGTTAAGAGGACCGCCATCGGCGGGGGCGAATAGCCAGGGTTTGTGGAATTACATGATTGGGCGTACCGCCAGAGCTGGTCGCGTGCTGACGCGGCATCGATCGGGCGTGGCTCCCGTGCTTGCGACATGGACCACGCTGGCGCTCTCCTGCGCCCTCGCCTCTCCCGCCTGGGCGGAGGCCCTGCCCGAGGCGCTCGCCAAGGCCTATCAGACCAATCCGCAGCTCAATGCCGAGCGTGCGCGCCAGCGTGCGACTGACGAGAACGTACCGCAGGCGCTTGCCGGCTACCGGCCGCAGATCTTGGCCAGCCTCAGCGCCGGCCTGCAATCGGTGCGCAATCTGCTGCCCGACAACACCATCCAGACCGCCAACCTGAAACCCTGGATCATCGGCGTCACCGTGACGCAGACCCTGTTTAACGGCTTCCGCACCGCCAACAGCGTGCGGGCCGCGGAACTCCAGGTGCAGTCGGGCCGCGAAGCGCTGCGCAATGTCGGCCAAGGCGTACTGCTCGACGCCGTCACCGCTTACACCAACGTGCTCGCCAACCAATCGCTCGTCGAGGCACAGCGCTCCAATGTCGCCTTCCTGCGCGAAACACTTTCGGTGACCCAGCGCCGCCTCAATGCCGGCGATGTCACGCCGACCGACACCGCCCAGGCCGAGGCCCGTCTCAACCGCGGCCTTGCCGATCTCAACGCGGCCGAGGTCGCGCTCGCCGTCAGTCAGGCGATGTATGCACAGGTGATCGGCAATGCGCCCTCGCAGCTTCGCCCCGCCGAGGCCGTCGACCGCTATCTGCCGAAGAGTCGCGAGGACGCGATGACGAAGGCGATCCGACAGCATCCGGCGGTGATGGCCGCCAGCTTCGACGTCGATGTCGCCTCCACCAACATCCGCATCGCCGAAGGCACATTGCTGCCGAGCGCGACCATCCAGGGCAGCGCGAGCAAGAGCCGCAACAACGACCCGACACTCGGCACCTTCGCCGAAGACCAGGCTTCGATCGTCGCCAACGTCACTGCGCCGATTTACGATGGCGGCCAGGCCGCGGCGCAGACCCGGCAAGCCAAGGAGATCACGGCGCAGAGCCGGCTCGTGCTCGACCAGGTGCGCAACCAGGCTCGCGCTGCGGCGGTGAGCGCCTGGGTCGCCAATGAAGGCGCCAAGGTCGCGGTCTCCGCCTCGGAGTCCGAAGTGAAGGCCGCGACGGTCGCGCTCCAAGGCGTGCAGCGCGAGGCCGCCGGAGGACAGCGCACGACCGTCGACGTGCTGAACTCGCAGGCCGATCTGATCCTGGCCAAGGCCCGCCTGATCGGCGCACAACGCGACCGCGTGATCGCCTCCTACACGCTCCTCAGCGCCATCGGCCATCTCGACGTCAAGACGCTGAACCTGAACACGCCGGACTATCTGCCCGAGGTGCACTACCATCAGGTCCGCGACGCCTGGCACGGCCTACGCACGCCATCAGGGCAGTAGGAGCCGAAACTTCCCTCTCGCTCCTGCGAAGGAACCATCACAGCTTCGACTCCTGGCGTGTAGAAGCCGCATAGAGCCTTGCTGGCGTGCTATCATTGCTCGGCAACGAAGCAGGAGAGAGACACCATGCTCTGCCAACGCGGTTTCCTGTTCGCCTTCTCGCGGCCGGAGTAACCATGATCGACCAAGTCCACGCCCGTGCGGCACAGCCCGCGACGCGGGTCAACTTCGACGTGCCGGCGCATGCCTGCGACTGCCACACCCACATCCACGGCGACGTCGGGAGATTTCCTTTCTTTGCCGGGCGCGTCTATACGCCGGAGCCGGCGAGCCCCGAGGAAATGACTGCGCTGCACAAGGCGCTGCATATGGAGCGCGTGGTGATCGTGACGCCGAGCGTGTACGGCACCGACAATTCTTCGACGCTGTTCGGCATGAAGGCGCGCGGCGCGACCGCGCGCGGGGTCGCTGTGATCGACGAGAAGACGACGGAGGCCGAGCTCGACACGATGCAGGCAGACGGCTTCCGTGGCATCCGCATCAATCTGGCGACCGACGGCATCAGCGATCCCAACGTCGGACGAAGCCGCTTCACGGCGTCCGTTGAGCGCATGAAGACACGCGGCTGGCATGTGCAGCTCTACACGACATTGCCGGTGATCTCGGCGATCAAGGATCTGGTGCTGGCTGCACCGGTGCCCGTCGTGTTCGACCATTTCGGCGGCCTCGAGGCCCCGCTCGGACTGGAGCAACCCGGGTTTGACGACCTGATAGCGCTCGTGAAGTCCGGCAAGGCTTATGTGAAAGTCTCGGGCGCCTATCGTTCGTCCAAGCTGGCGCCGGACTACCAGGACATGGTTCCCTATGCCCGCGCGTTGATAGCGGCGAACGCGGACCGCATCGTCTGGGGCACCGACTGGCCGCATCCGGATTCAAGCCACGTCGAGGGACGCAAGCCCACCGACATTGCGCCGTTCTATCAAATCGACGACGGTCGGTTGCTCAACCAGCTTCCGGTGTGGGCGCCGGATGCGGACGTGCGTAAGAAGATCCTGGTCGATAATCCGGCGCGGCTCTACGGCTTCTGACGATCAGCGCGCCCGGCGGGAGAAAAACGAGATCAGCACCGGCAACGTCAGGAGGATCACCACCGGCGCCAGCATCATGCCGGTGACGACGACGACCGCGAGCGGCTTCTGCACCTGCGAGCCGATGCCCTCCGACAGTGCCGCCGGCAACAGGCCGACGCCCGCGACGACGCACGTCATCAGCACGGGCCGGAGCTGAAGCTCGCCGGTGCGCACCACCGCACTCATGCGGTCCATACCCTCTTCGATGAGCTGGTTGAACTGCGACAGGATGATGATGCCGTCCATCACGGCGATGCCGAACAGCGCGATGAAGCCGATCGCCGCGGAGACGCTGAATGCCGTGCCCGAGATCAACAAGCCCAGCACCCCGCCGAAGATCGCCATCGGGATCACGCTCATCGCAAGCAGCGTATCGGTCATCGAGCCGAAATTGAACCAGAGCAGCACGCCGATCAGCACCAGCGAGATCGGCACTACGATCGACAGCCGCCGGATCGCGTCCTGGAGATTGCCGAACTCGCCGACCCACTCCATGTGCGAGCCCGGCGGCAGCTGCACCTGATCGGCGATCTTGTCCTGAGCCTCGCGGATGGCGCTGCCGAGATCGCGCTCGCGCACCGAGAACTTGATCGGCAGATAGCGCTCCTGCTGCTCGCGATAGATATAGGCCGCGCCCGAGACGAGGCTGATGGTTGCGACCTCGCTTAAGGGGATCTGCGTAACCATGCCGTTCGGCCCGGGCGCGCCGATCCGCAAATTCTGGATCGCCTCGGCACTGCGACGATATTCCGGCGCGAGGCGAACAATGATCGGAAAGTGGCGGTCGCTTCCCGGCTCATAGAGATCGCCGGCGGTGTCGCCGCCGATCGCGACCTTGATGGTGGCATTGATGTCGCCCGGCGCAAGGCCGTAGCGCGCCGCCTTGGCGCGGTCGATGTCGATTTGAACGGTGGGCTGCCCGAGCGAGGTGAACACGGCAAGATCGGTCACTCCCTGCACGGTGGCCAGGACCGATTTGATCTTGTTGGCGGTGTCGGTGAGCGCCTGGAGATCGCTGCCGAACAGCTTGATCGAGTTCTCGCCTTTCACGCCGGAGACGGCTTCGGAGACGTTGTCCTGAAGATATTGCGAGAAGTTGAACTCGACGCCGGGGAAGCTGTCATCGAGCTGCTTGAGCAGCTGCGCGGTCAGCTCCTCCTTGTCGCGGGTGCCTGGCCACTGGCTCGCGGGCTTGAGCGGCGCGAAGAACTCCGCATTGAAGAAACCGGCCGCGTCCGTACCGTCATCGGGACGGCCGTGCTGCGATACGACGGACTCGACCTCCGGCCGGGCGCGGATCACCTTGCGCATCTCGTTGACGTAGGAATTGCCTTCCTGAAGCGAGATGGTCGGCGGCAACGTGGCACGGATCCAGAGATTGCCCTCCTCCAGCTTCGGCAGGAATTCGAGGCCGAGCAGGCGGGCGAGCGCCACCGTCAGCAACACGAGTCCGACTGCACCGCCGAGCACGATGTTGCGATTGGCGACGGCCCAATTGAGCAGCGGCGAGTACAACCGGTGCAGGATCAGCATCACCTTGGTTTCGGTTTCCTCGACATGCGCGGGCAGGATGATCGCGGACAGCGCCGGCGTAACAGTGAAGGTCGCGAGGAGCCCGCCCGCGAGCGCATAGGCGTAGGTGCGGGCCATCGGCCCGAAGATGTTGCCCTCGACCCCGGAGAGCGTGAACAGCGGCAGGAACGCTGCGATGATGATCGCCGCGGCGAAGAAGATGGAGCGTGAGACGTCGGCGGCGGCGCTGAGGATGGCATGGCTCTTCATGCCGAACAGCGTCTCGGACGACATCTGTTCGGATTCCGCGATCGGCGTGGTTTGCGTCAGGCGGCGGAAGATCGCCTCCACCATGATGACGGTGGCGTCCACGATCAGGCCGAAATCGATCGCGCCGACCGACAGCAAGTTCGCCGATTCCCCGCGCAGCACCAGGATGATCACCGCGAAGAACAGCGCAAACGGAATTGTGGCGCCGACGATCAGCGCGCTGCGTAGGTCGCCGAGGAAGATCCATTGCAGCAGCACGATCAGCAGGATACCGACCACCATGTTGTGCAGCACGGTGTGCGTGGTGAGCTCGATCAGGTCCCCGCGGTCGTAGATGCGCTCGATGCGCACGCCGGGCGGCAGGATGCTGGAGTTGTTGATCTGCTGGACGAGTTTGTGGACGCGCTTGATGGTCGGCGAACTCTGCTCGCCGCGGCGCATCAGGACAATGCCTTGCACGATATCGTCGGCCTCGTCGAGGCCGGCAATGCCGAGACGTGGTTTTTGGCCGACGGTGACGGTTGCGACGTCCTTGACCAGCACCGGATTGCCGCCGGTCTGCGCCACCATGGTGTTGGCGAGGTCGTCGATCGAGCGGATCAGGCCGACGCCGCGCACCACGGCCGATTGCTGGCCGATGTCGATGGTGTTGCCGCCGACGTTGACGTTGGAATTGCCGACGGCCTGGAGCAACTGCGGTAGCGTCAGTCCGTTGGCGACCAGCTTGTTGAAGTCGGCCTGAATCTCGTAGGTCTTGCTCCTGCCGCCCCAGCCGGTAACGTCGATGACGCCGGGCACGGCGCGGAAGCGGCGTTGAAGGATCCAGTCCTGAACAGTCTTGAGGTCGAGCACGCTGTAATTGGGCGGCCCGACCAGGCGATAACGGAAGATCTCGCCGATCGGGCTGAGCGGCGAGATTTGCGGCTGCACGTTGCCGGGTAGCGGCGCGAGTTGCGCCAGGCGATTCAATACTTGCTGCAACGCTTCGTCATAGGTGTAGGCGAACGAGAACTGAATCTTGACGTCAGAGAGACCGTAGAGCGAGATGGTCCGGATGGTCGTGATGTTCTTCAGGCCCGCGACCTGGGTCTCGATCGGGATCGTGATGTAGCGCTCGATCTCCTCCGCCGACAGGCCCGGGCTCTGCGTCACGATGTCGACCATCGGCGGCGTCGGATCGGGATAGGCCTCGATGTTGAGCCGGTTGAATGCGATCAGACCGCCGATCAGCACGGCGGCGAACAGGCCGACCATCAGGAAGCGCCGGTTGACGGCAAGGGCAACGAGACGATCCATTCAGGTCTTCAATTCTCTTGAATCGTCGATCAGCTGCCGGACGCCGCGCGGTCGATGAAAAGGCTGCCTTTGGTCACGATCTGCTCGCCGGGCTTCAGGTTGCTGGTGACCTCGACCAGGTTGCCGTTGATGAGACCGATCTTGATCTGGCGCAGCTCGACCGACTTGTCCTCGCGCGCGACCCAGAGGCGAACCTTGTCCGCCTCAAAGATCAACGCCTGCTTCGGCACCGCCGGCGCGGCGCGGCCGCCGGCCGAATAGATCGTGACGTTCGCGAACATCTCCGGCTTGAGCAGTCCGTCCTTGTTGTCGATGGTGGCGCGGACGAGCAGGCGGCGGGTGGTCGCATCGATCGCGGCGGCGACGTAGTTGATCTTGGCGGTGAGCGGCCGGCCCGGCAGCGCCATCACGTTGACGATAATGTCCTGGCCGATGCAGATCGCCGCCGCATCGCTCTCGCGCACAAAGGCGGTGAGCCAGACCGTGGAGAGATCGCCGATCACGAACACCGGATCGCTGGCACCGGCGCTGACATATTGTCCGGGGCCGATCTTGCGCTGCACGACCGTGCCGGAGATCGGCGAATGGATCGTGATCTCCGGGTTGATGACGCCCTTGTCCCGGAAGGCCTTGATGGTCTCGTCGGTGAAGCCGAGGATGCGCAGCTTGTTGCGCGCAGCTTCCAGCGCCGTCGCCGAGGAGCGCATGTCGTTCCGCGCCTGGACCTGCGCCGCCTCCGCCAGCTGATAGTCCTTCAGCGGAATGGCATGGCCTTCATAAAGGTCCTTGGCGCGCTTGAACTGGATGTCGGAAAGCTCGAGCGCCGAGTTCGCCTTGTTCTGCGAGGTCATCGCCGCGATGAAATCGTTCTGGGCCTGCACGGTGTCGGCGGCTTCGATCGTGAGCAGCGGTTGACCTTGCTTCAGCATCTCGCCCGGCTTGGCTAGCAGCCTGGTGACCCGGCCTGCATAGGGCGAGAACACCGGCGTCGAGCGATCCTCGTCGATCGCGACCTTGCCCTCCGTGACATACTCGGCGCGGAAGCTCCTGGCCTTCACCGGCTCGATCGTCAACGTCGCCCATTCAGATGGCGTCGGCGTAAAGGTCTGCGCATTCTTGCGCGACTGACTGGAGATCTCTGAATGTTTCTTCTGCTTGGCAGACGAATACAGCAAGCCATAGGCGCCAGCACCGGCGAGAGCCAGCAGAACTACGGATGCAATCATCCGTCGCTTTGTAAGCAGCTGCAATCTCTTGGTCTTTTCGACTACCATGAAGCCCGGTCGCGTCTGCAGCGATCTCGGCAAATGATTGCCGGATCGGTCGCGGCTAATAGTGCCGAATTCTGATTGCAAACAACCCAAAAAGCGCAGGACGCCTCGCGATTGGCGTTAAAATTTTGCGACATGTCAGCTTCATGTAAGCTTCGCAACTGCCGTTTGGGCGAATAACTCCAAGCGGCATCGCCAGACGGCTCCGGTGCGCCGGTGTCTTCGACAGCAGCGCCGAATGCTGCATTGCGTTCAACGTGCCGAGCCTGATGATATGCTCTCGATGAATGCAGCATGCACGGCCTCGCCCCCCCAAAGAGACTTCGGATCGTGTCGCTACGCTCGCAATGTCGAAGTGGAAAGTTCAGCACGTCGTCCGAAACAGCTACACTCCCGGTTACCAACAACAAGGAAACCAACAATGGACCTCGGTCTCAAAGGCAAGAACGCCATCGTCCTCGGCGGCACGCGCGGCATCGGGCGGGCAATCGCGGCGACGCTGGCCGGTGAAGGCGCCAATGTCGCGGTGTGCGCGCGCAACGCGGATCAGGTTGCGGCAACGGTCTCGGAGCTGAAGGCGCGCGGCATCAACGCCACCGGAAGCCCTGTCGACGTCACCGACGGCGCGGCGCTGAAATCCTGGATCGAGGCTGCAGCAAAGGAGCTCGGCGGCGTCGACTTGCTGTTCTCCAACGCCGGTGCAATGGCGCAGGGTGGCGATCCCGCATCCTGGGAGCAGAATTTCCGGCTCGACGTGCTCGGCGCGGTGCATGCGTTCGATGCCGCGCGGCCGTTTCTCGAAGCCAGCGGCGCAGGCAAGGGCGATGCCGCCTTCGTGATCATCTCGTCGATCTCCGCGGCGCAAGCCGATACCGCAAGCTCCTACGGTCCGATCAAGGCGGCCCTGATCCACATGGCCAAAGGACTGGCGCGGCAATATGCAAAGAAGAAGATTCGCGTGAATGTCGTTTCGCCCGGCACCGTTTATTTCAAGGGCGGCGTTTGGGAGATGATCGAGAAGAACATGCCGGAGCGCTACAAGGATGCGATGAACCGCAATCCGACAGGCCGGATGGCGACCCCGCAGGAAATCGCAAGCGCGGCGGTGTTTCTGGCAAGCCCCGTGTCGGGGTTCACGACCGGATCCAATCTCGTCGTGGATGGCGCGATCTCGAACCGGGTGAACTTTTGAGGAGTTGGTTCGCGAGGCAGGCTCTGCCGTCATGGTCGACTTGACCCGGCGATCCACGCGATGCCGAGCAATGGGATGCCCGGGGCAAGCCCGGGCATGACGACCGAGGGCGTCGCACGCGATCCCTCAACAAAGCTGTCATTGCGACCGTAGCGAAGCAAATCCAGGCTGTTTCCGCGGAGGGATTATGGATTGCTTCGCTGCGCTCGCAATGACGAGTGTGGCGACAGTCGTGCATAAATTCGTGCATAATCTCAATGAAAATCCCGCGACGGCGGCAGGATGCGGACGTTGCGGGGATGGCGGATTTTCTGCGCAGGCATGTCTGCGAGCGCGCGAGGGTCTTCGTTGAGTGGTTCGACCACGGTGGCGCCTGCCGGCAGCGGATGCTTGCGGCTTAGCGCATCGTTTGCAAGACCGACCAGATCATGCGAGCGGTCGACCATGCGCTGGGCAATGAGATGCGTCACCTTCTCGGGACTGCTCTGGATGTAGCCTTCGACCAGGATGAGGCGTGCGCCCATCACCTCCTTGCGGTACTGCTCCATGATCTTGGGCCACACCACGACGTTGGCGATGCCAGTCTCGTCCTCCAGCGTCATGAACACCACGCCGCTGGCGCTTCCCGGCCGCTGGCGGACCAGGACCACGCCGGCGCAGCGGACGCGGCGCCGCTCGTTCTCATGACTGATCTCCTTGCAGGCGACGATGCGCTCGCGCGTAAACAGCTCGCGCAAGAACTCCATCGGGTGGCCCTTCAGCGACAGGCGGATGGTCTGGTAGTCCGCGACGACCTGCTCGGCGCGCGGCATCGCCGGCAACGGCCTTGCGCCTTCGTCCGGCTGCTCGCGCGCGGCCGCCGCCTCGAACAGCGGCAGCGGCACGTCGTCGGGCAGCCGCCGCACCTGCCACAGCGCCTCGCGACGGTCGAGCCCCAGCGAACGGAAGGCGTCGGCATCCGCCAAGAGGATCAGTGCGCGCTTGGGCAGGCCGGTGTCGCGGGCGAAATCTTCGAGCGAGGTGAAGGGACGGCGGTTGCGGGCGGCGACGATGCGATCGGCCCAGTCCCCTCTCTTGTCATTCCGGGCCGATGCGTCAGCATCGAGCCCGGAGCCCAGTCCTCCAGGCAAATGCGGTTCGATGGATTCCGGGCTCGCGCCAAGTGGCGCGCCCGGGAATGACGACTGGGAGCGCTTCAACCGCTCCTCATCTTCATCCAGCCAGTGAAAGCCGTCGATCTGACGGAAACCCAGGCGAACGGCGCAGTATCTACCACTCCCCTGCTCCAGCGTGTTCTGCACAAAGCTATAGGACACGTCTATGTCGCGCACCTCGACGCCGTTCTTGCGGGCGTCGCTGACGATCTGCGCCGGGGCGTAAAAGCCCATCGGTTGCGAGTTCAACAGACCGCAGCAGAAGGCGTCGGGGTGATGGTACTTCAGCCACGAGGAGATGTAGACGAGTTGCGCAAAGCTCGCGGCGTGGCTCTCCGGAAAGCCGTAGGAACCAAACCCCTTGATCTGCTCGAAGCAGCTTCGGGCGAAGTTGGGATCGTAGCCGCGCGCCACCATGTTGCCGACCAGCTTTTCTTCGTATTGACCGATGGTGCCGACATTGCGGAAGGTCGCCATCGAGCGGCGCAGGCCATTGGCTTCCTCGGAGGTAAATTTTGCCGCCTCGATGGCAATGCGCATCGCCTGCTCTTGAAATAGGGGAACCCCCTTCGTCTTGTGCAGGACCTTGTAGAGTTCGTCCGCGGGGCCATGCTCAGGCGACGGCGAGGGATAGCTCACCTTCTCAAGTCCGTTCCGCCGTCGCAGATAAGGATGCACCATGTCGCCCTGAATCGGTCCCGGACGCACGATCGCGACTTCGATGACGAGATCGTAGAAAGTCCTTGGCTTCAGGCGCGGCAGCATGTTCATCTGGGCGCGGCTCTCGACCTGGAAAACGCCGAGCGACTCTCCTCGCTGCAGCATTTGATAGACTTCGTCGTCATCCTCCCCCTTGATATCCGCAAGCGCGTAACGCTTACCCTTGTGCTGATCGATCAAGTCAAAACATTTCCTGATGCAGGTCAGCATGCCCAGCGCGAGCACGTCGACCTTCATCATGCTGAGCGCATCGACGTCGTCCTTGTCCCATTCGATGAAGGTGCGGTCGTCCATCGCGGCGTTGCCGATCGGAACATAGGTATCGAGCCGGTCCTGCGTGAGCACGTAGCCGCCGACATGCTGGGAGAGATGGCGTGGAAATTCGATCAGCTCGGTCGCAAGCTCGACCGCGAGGTTGATCATGGGATTGTTGGGGTCGAGTCCGGCCTGCCTGACCTGCATGTCGTTGAGGCCCTTGCCCCAGCTGCCCCACACCGTATCGGCGAGTGCGGCGGTGACGTCCTCGGTCAGGCCGAGCGCCTTGCCGACGTCGCGGATGGCACTGCGCGGACGATAATGGATGACGGTGGCGATGATCGCGGCGCGATGGCGGCCATAGCGGCGATAGACATATTGCATCACCTCCTCGCGTCGCGAATGCTCGAAATCGACGTCGATGTCGGGCGGCTCCAGCCGCTCCTTGGAGATGAAGCGCTCGAACAGCAGATCGACCTTGGTCGGATCGACCGAGGTGACGCCGAGCACGTAGCACACGGCCGAGTTCGCCGCCGATCCTCGTCCCTGGCACAAAATGTTCTGGCTGCGCGCGTATTGGACGATGTCGTGCACGGTGAGGAAGTAATGCGCGTATTTCAGCTCGGCGATCAGCGCGAGTTCCTTGTTGAGCGTTGCGCGCAGCTTGTCGCCGATCTTACCGTCGAAATATTTGTCGACGCCCGCCCAGGTCAGATCCTCCAGATGCCCTTGCGCGGTCTTGCCCGGCGGCACCGGCTCATCCGGATACTGGTATTTGAGCTGGTCGAGCGAGAAATCGACCTTGCCCGCAAAACGCATGGTCTCCGCGATCGCATCAGGGAAATCGCGAAACAGCCGCGCCATTTCTCGCGGTGTCTTCAGAAAACGCTCGGCATTGGCTTCCAGCTTCTTCCCAACCGCCGCGATCGTGGTCTTTTCCCGGATGCAGGTGAGCACATCCTGGAGAGGCCGGCGGCGGGGATCGTGATAGAGCACCTCGTTGGTCGCGAGCAGCGGCACTTTGGCTCTTGCTGCGAGATCGTCGAGCCGCGCCAGGCGACGCCGGTCGTCGCCGCGATAGATCAGGCTCGCCGCCAGCCACACACCCGCGGCACGGCTATCCCTAAGCTTTGCGAGAACATCCAGCGCCTGCGGGTTGTCGAAGCGATGCGGCAGGGTCAGGACCAGAAGCTGACCTTCCGAAAACTCAAGGAGGTCGGCGAAGGTGAGACGGCATTCGCCTTTCTCGATCCGCGTGAGGTCGTCGCCGCGCTTGCCCCGGGTGAGAAGCTGGCAGAGCCGGCCATAGGCCGCGCGGTCACGCGGATAGACCAGAATGTCGGGCGTGCCGTCGACGAAGACGATGCGCGCGCCGATCAAAAGCTTCGGCTTGTGCAGCACCTCATCATTGTCGAGTTCCTTGTAGGCCCGCACCACGCCGGCGAGCGTGTTGTGGTCGGCAATGCCGATCGCGGAGATGCCGAGAATGCTCGCCTGATGAACATAGGCGCGCGGGTCCGAGCCGCCACGCAGGAACGAGAAGTTCGTGGTGATGCCGATCTCGGCATAAGCGGGCGAGATCATGCGAAAAGACCGTGCACATACCAGCCGGGAGAAGCGGGCTTGCCGTCGCCGTCGAACACTTCCCCCTCGTAGAGACCGTCGCGAAAGATCCAGAAGCGCAGGCCTTCGGCATCCTCGATGCGGAAATAGTCCCGCGTCAGCTGCTTGCCGTCCTGCCGCCACCACTCCATCGCGATGCGCTCGGGCCCTTCCACCCGCACCACTGCATGCAGCGCGCGCCGCCAGGTGAATTGATGCGGCGGACCATCCGGCACGGTCGCGAAAGGCACCTTGATCGGCTCCGGCTTGTCGAACAGCCGCAAGGGACGCAGCGGCGGCTCGCTCTCGGTGCGCGCCGGCCATGTGGCCTGCATGGCGGCGGCGAGATGATGCTGCGCCTGTGCGGCGAGCACCGCACACTCGGGGATATGAGTGTCCTGCGGCAGATGTACGACGACACGCTTTCCGCCGATGCGCGCGGCGATGCGGTCGATCAGCGCAGCAAGCTCGTCATTGTCATGGACATGGGCATCGAGATCGCGCTGCTCCTGTACCACGATCTCGGTGCGGCTCGCCGACAGCCGTATCATGTCGAAGCCAAAGCCGGGGTCCAGCGGATCGGCGAGCGCATCGAGACGCTCGCGGAACAGCCGGTCGATCACGGCGCTTCGCGTCACCGGACGTCCGGTCTCGACCGTGATCGCGCGCACCGCGCCATCGGTGCGGAAGAACGCGGCCTCCAGACGCCGCGCGCCCTTGCCCTGCTTCTCCATGGATGCGATCAGCGTGTCCGCCAGCCGCGACAGCGTCATCGCGATCATAGTGTCGGTCGCGATCGGTTCGGCAAAGCGCTTCTCGACGATGTAGTCGGGCAACGGCTTGCGCGGGCTGATCGGCGCATCGCCCTGCCCCAGCGCATGCGCGAGCAGCGTGGAGAAGCGCGCGCCGAACCGCGCCGTGATCTCGCTCGGCGCGCGCGAGGCGACATCGCCGATGATTTTCAGACCGGCGCGGCGCAGACCGGTGGTGATCGCCTCGCCCGCCCCTAGCGCGGACACCGGAAATGAACTGATCGCGACCGCCTCCTCGCCATCGGCCACGATGGTGCCCGTGGCCTGCCGCGTCAGCGTGCGTGCACAGACCGAGGTGCCGGCAATCGCGGCACTGACGGCAAAGCCCTGCCGGCCGAGCGCCCGGACCAGCGTCCGCAACAGTGCGGCTTCGCCGCCGAACAGATGTGCGCAGCCGGTGATGTCGAGGAACAGCCCGTGCGGCGGATCGAGCGCCACCAGAGGTGTGAAGCGGTCGCACCAGTCGGCGATATCGCTGAGCGTCTTCGCATCGGCCACGGTATCGGCGTCGAACACCTTCAGGTCAGGACACATCGCACGCGCATTGGCCAGAGGCTGGCCAATGTACAGGCCGAGGCGCTCGGCGGCCTCGTCCAGCGCATGAATCAACAGCGCATTGTTGTCCTTGATGACGACGATGCTCGGCTCGTTACTCTTATGCAGACCGACTTTCCCAAAGAACCGTTGGATCCGATCGATGGGCAGGCGCGGCAGCCACAGGCTGAGAATACGTCGACGGCTCATTGAACTGGCACTCATCACAATTCCATTCCATGATCCACCGGCCGCACGGGCCATGACGATTGCGGAGGAGTTCAGCATCGAAGCGTGGCGCACC
This sequence comes from Bradyrhizobium sp. in8p8, assembly GCF_000426845.1. GTDB lineage: Bacteria > Pseudomonadota > Alphaproteobacteria > Rhizobiales > Xanthobacteraceae > Bradyrhizobium > Bradyrhizobium japonicum_C. Next base: position 277,940 of record NZ_AUGD01000006.1, read on the forward strand.
CCAGGCACTCCATGCTGCCCCCGGCGGCGAATGCGCCGCGCGCAGCATCCATCGTGTCTCCGCGGTCGAGGGCAGCGGCTGCGCGGCCATGCGCAACATCAGGCCGACGACGCCGGAGCCTTGCGCGGCCAGCGTCAGCTTGCGGCTCGCCACCGGATCGAACTGCTTGATATCGCCCCAGAGCTCGAGCACGACAGCGCCCAGTGCGTCGCAGGCAAGCGCATCGGCCGAGGTGCGCAGCGCGCTCTCGACATCGGCGGCACGCACCATCACCACGCGACGCGGATCGAGGCCGAGTTCGGCGAGTCCGCTCATCGACAGCGCGCCGGTTTCGATATCCGAAAAATCCTGCCGCACCCACAGCAGCGGCCGACGCGCTGAGACGCGCCCCGCAAGTCCCATGACAAACCCTGTCGCGGCAGCACCCTGACGTCCTTCGCAAAACACCTCGTGGATCGCCGCGCGCGCAAGCCCGCCCTTCAGCGCGCTGTCCGCCTCGCTATGGCCGAGCGCGACGCGCTCGTGCTGATGCACGACCGCGGTCTCGATGCGCTCGATCTGGCCGCGCAAGATTGCAAGCGCGCTTCCACGTGCGGAGGCGCATGATCCGCCAAAGTGTGAGCGGTTTGGCGACAAGATCATGTGCCCTCTTAAAAAGAAGAGCGCGATCGGACGCAAAACCGGCGACCACTTTTGCTGATCGCGCTCTGCATGCCCGCCGCTCCTCAGAAATTTGATGCCGTGGTCTTCAAAAGAAGAACCAGCAGCTGGCCCATTTGTTCATGATATGTTCTAATATAAAGCTAACGGTCGCCACAGAGTCAATCGAATTGGCGCACTTTCAGATTCACGAGCTGAATCAAGAGGATTCCTCCATGGACGTACAACGCAAGCTGGAGATTCTGGCGGATGCCGCCAAATACGACGCGTCCTGCGCCTCCAGCGGCACCGAAAAGCGGGATTCCAGTGATCGCAAGGGCATGGGCTCGACCGCGCCCGGCATGGGGATCTGCCATTCCTACGCGCCGGACGGCCGCTGCATCTCGCTGCTCAAGGTGCTGCTGACCAACGCCTGCAATTACGATTGCCTCTATTGCGTCAACCGCGCCTCCTCCAATGTACCGCGCGCCCGCTTCACCATCGACGAGATCGTCAAGCTCACGCTCGACTTCTACCGGCGCAATTACATCGAAGGCCTGTTCCTCTCCTCCGGCATCATCCGTAGCCCTGATTACACGATGGAGCAGGTCGTCAGCGTCGCGCGCAAGCTGCGCGAAGAGCATCATTTCCGCGGTTACATTCACCTGAAAACCATTCCCGAAGCCGACGATGCGTTGATCGCGGAGGCCGGCAAGTATGCCGACCGCCTCTCCATCAACATCGAGATGCCTGAGGAAACCAGCCTGCAGCAATTCGCGCCGCAGAAGAATGTTCGCGCGATCCGCCGCACCATGGGCCGGTTGCGGCTGAAGCTAGACGAGGCCGAGGACAGCCATAGCGCAAAGACGAGAGCCAAGCCGCAGCGTTTCGCACCCGCTGGCCAGAGCACGCAGATGATCGTCGGCGCAGACGCGGCCTCCGATCAGACCATTCTCCACACCAGCGCCAATCTCTACGGCGCCTACCGGCTGCGGCGCGTTTATTACTCCGCCTTCAGTCCGATCCCCGACGCCAGCCGCGCTTTGCCTCTGGTACAGCCGCCCTTGCTCCGCGAGCATCGGCTCTACCAGGCCGACTGGCTGATGCGGTTCTACGGCTTCGACGTCGGAGAGATCGTCGATGGCAGCGCGATGCTGCCGCTCGACATCGACCCCAAGCTCGCCTGGGCGCTGCGCCATCGCGACCGCTTCCCGCTCGACGTCAACCGCGCCAACCGCGAAGAGCTGCTGCGCGTGCCCGGCTTCGGCACCAAGGCGGTCGAACGCATCATTGCGACGCGGCGCACCACCACGATCCGCGTGGCCGATCTCGCGCGGCTGCACGTGCCCCGCAACAAGGCACTGCCGTTCATCATCCTCAGCGACCACCGCCCCTCTCCGCATCGTCTCGATGCCGCCGGACTGATCGAACGGTTCAAGCCAAAAGCGACACAGCTGGGATTTGGCTTCTGATGCAATACATCATCCTCGACACCGAAACCGATTTCGACGGCTGGCGCAAAGCCGCGCGTAGCCTCGTGCTTCACCACGTGCGGCCCAGCGACGTCACCTGGAGCGTGCAAGGCCGTGAAGCGGAGTTGTTCGCACCGCCCTCGCCATCTCCGATCCTCGAGGTGAACGACGCCACCTTCACCGTCTCGACAAAGTTCATCGAGCTTGCGAAGGCCGCAATCCTGCATCGCGATGCCGAGCGCTTTGCGGTCCTCTATCGGCTGCTCTGGCGATTGAAGGACAATCACGACCTCATCGAGGTCGCGACCGACCCTGATGTCGCACAGGTCACTGCCATGGCGAAGGCGGTCTATCGCGACGAGCACAAGATGCATGCCTTCGTGCGCTTCCGCGAGATCGGCCGGGAACGCCAGGCGCATTACGTCGCATGGTTCGAACCGGATCATCACATCGTCGAGCTCGCCGCTCCCTTCTTCGCCAAGCGCTTTGCCGACATGCCCTGGTCGATCCTGACGCCGGACCTCTGCGCGCATTGGGATGGCCATGCACTTTCATTCACATCCGGTGTCAGCAAGAGTGAGGCTCCGAGCGAAGACCGGCTCGAGGAAACCTGGCGGCGCTATTATGCCAGCATCTTCAATCCGGCCCGCCTCAAGCCGAAGGCGATGCAGGCCGAGATGCCGAAGAAATATTGGAGGAACCTGCCGGAGGCTTCGATCATTAAGCCTTTGATCGAGGACGCCGAGCGCATGACCGGTGCTATGATCGCCAATGCCGCAACCGATCCGCACAAGCCTCAAAAGCGACCGGAGGCTCCGATGAAACGCAAGACTGTCGGCGACGATCTCGAAGCGCTTCGCGAGGAGGCTGCGCATTGCCGCGCGTGCCATCTCTACAAGGATGCGACCCAGACCGTGTTTGGCGAGGGTCCGAAATCCGCCAATATCATGCTGGTAGGCGAGCAGCCCGGTGACAAGGAAGACCTCGCCGGCCATCCCTTTGTCGGTCCGGCCGGCCAGATGCTCGATCGCGCGCTGGAGGAAGCCGGCGTCGACCGCAAGAAGGTCTATGTCACCAACGCGGTCAAGCACTTCAAATTCGTGCCGCGCGGAAAAATCCGCCTGCATCAGAAACCGAACACACCTGAGATCCGGGCGTGCCGACAATGGTATGAGCGGGAAGTTGCGGCACTCCAGCCCGATCTCATCGTTGCAATGGGCGCCACTGCCGCGCAAAGCGTGTTCGGCAAGATCACTCCGATCGGCAAGAACCGCGGCCGGCTCATCGACCTTCCCGACGGTCGCAAAGCGCTCGTGACGGTGCATCCCTCATATCTGCTGCGACTGCCGGATCCGGAAGCCAAGGTGCTGGAGTATCGACGCTTTGTCGAGGATTTGAAGATCGCCGCCGGCTTACAGAGGAAGTCCGCACGAGCTGCGTAAATACGCGCAGAAACGGCTTCACGCATCGTCGGCGATGCGATCTCTCAAACAACAAAGGGCTCGTGGAATGCACGGGCCCTTTCATTGATGCTTCCAGCTCGACCTTAGGACGCCGCCAGCTGCTCCTCGACCAGCTTGACCCAGTAGGACGTGCCGTAGACGATCGCCTCGTCATTGAAATTGTAGGCGGGGTGATGCAGGCCGGCGCTGTCGCCGTTGCCGCAGAAGATGAAGGCGCCGGGCCGCGCTTCCAGCATGTAGGCGAAATCCTCGCCGCCCATCAGCGGCGCCATCTCGTGAACATTGGCTTCGCCCGCGACTTGCCCGGCAATGCGCCGCGCCACCTCGGTCTCCGCCGCGTGATTGTTCACGATGGGATAGTTGCGCTTGTAGCGCAGGTCGATCTTGGCGCCAGTGATCTGCGCCACGCCTGCGACCACTTCATGCACGCGCTTCTCGACCAGCTTGCGCACCTCCGGCGACAGCGTGCGGATGGTGCCTCTCAGCGTCGCCGTCTGCGGAATGACGTTCCGAGCGTTTCCGGCGTGAAATTCGCAGATCGAGATCACCGCCGATTCGAGGGGATCGACGCTTCGCGCGACGATCGTCTGCAGGGCCGTGATCACCTGCGCACCGACCAGCACGGAATCGACGCATTTGTGCGGGCGCGCGGCGTGGCCTCCGAGGCCCTCGATCATGATATCGACCTCGTCGGTCGCCGCCATGATCGGACCCGGCCGGATCGCGAATGAGCCGATCGGGATGCCGGGCCCATTGTGCATGCCATAGACCTGCTCGATGCCGAAGCGCTCCATCAGGCCGTCCTTGACCATTGCCGCGCCGCCGGCGCCGCCCTCTTCGGCCGGCTGGAAGATCACGACGGCATCGCCGGCAAAGTTGCGGGTTTCGGCGAGGTAGCGGGCGGCTCCCAGCAGCATTGCAGTGTGGCCGTCATGGCCGCAGGCGTGCATCTTGCCAGGGATCTTGGAGGCGTAAGGCAGGTTGGTCTGCTCTTCGACCGGCAGCGCGTCCATATCGGCACGCATCCCGATTACTTTGAGACCCTCGCCGGGCGGCTTATTGCCCTTGATGACACCGACCACGCCGGTCTGGCCGAGCCCGGTCACGACCTCATCGCAGCCGAACTCGCGAAGCCGGTCCGCGACGAATGCTGCGGTGCGGTCGACGTCATATAGCAGTTCGGGGTGCTGGTGGATGTCCCGTCGCCAGGCCTGGATGTCGGGCTGAAGGTCGGCGACGCGGTTCACGATGGGCATGGAGATCTCGACATTATGGGAATGCAGGATTGTCTATCATGCAAGCGCCGGTCCACCCAACTGCCGGGGATCGGGGGAGCCCCGCCTGCTTCGCATGGCCGGACTTGTCCCGATCCGCTGCGTCTGCGTATTAAGCGGAACGCAAAATGACCATCCGGGTGGAGCAGAATGCCAAGACGGCTCGAAGGTGAGTTTGACTACATTGTCGTCGGAGCCGGTACGGCGGGCTGCATCGTCGCGAACCGGCTGTCGGCCATGCCAAGCAATCGCGTTCTCGTCCTCGAAGCCGGTGGCGACGACAATTGGATCTGGTTCCACATCCCGGTCGGTTATCTCTTCGCGATCGGCAATCCCCGTTCGGACTGGATGTTCAAGACCGAGGCCGAGCCAGGCCTGAACGGCCGATCGCTCGCCTACCCCCGCGGCAAAGTGATTGGCGGCTGCTCGGCAATCAACGCCATGATCTCGATGCGCGGACAGGCTGCCGACTACGATCACTGGCGCCAGCTTGGGCTGACCGGCTGGGGCTATGAGGACGTGCTGCCGCTGTTCAAGCGGCTGGAGGACCACTTCCTCGGCGCGAGCGAGCATCACGGCGCCGGCGGCGGCTGGCGTATCGAGGCACCGCGGCTGTCATGGGCCATTCTCGACGCAGTCGGCGACGCCGCCGAGGAGATGGGCATCAAGCGCATCCCGGACTTCAACACCGGCGACAACGAAGGCACCAGCTATTTCCACGTCAACCAGAAGCGCGGCCGCCGCTGGTCGTCGGCCCGCGGCTTCCTCAAGCCCGCGTTGAACCGCCCCAATCTGCGGCTCGAGAAGCACGTCCTGGTCGATCGTCTCATCATCGAGCAGGGCCGCGCCGTCGGTGTCCGCTTCATCCAGAACGGCCAGATCATCGAGGCGCGTGCGAAGCACGGGGTGATCCTCTCGGCAGGGTCGATCGGCTCGGTGCAGGTGCTGCATCGTTCTGGCATCGGACCCGCCGACTGGCTGTCGCCGCTCGGCATCGACATCGTCATGGACAAGCCCGGTGTCGGGCGCAACCTGCAAGATCATCTGCAGCAGCGCGCGATCTACAAGGTCGAAGGCGTGCGCACGCTGAACGAGACCTATTACAATCTGCTCCGCCGCGGCCTGATGGGACTCGACTATGCCTTCCGTCGCCGCGGCCCGCTGACCATGGCGCCGTCGCAGCTCGGCATCTTCACGCGCTCCGATGCAACGCGCGCCCGCGCCAACATCCAGTTCCATGTGCAGCCGCTGTCGCTCGACAAATTCGGCGATCCGCTGCACCGCTTCCCCGCGATCACTGTCAGCGCCTGCAATCTCCAGCCCACCTCGCGCGGCACCGTGCGACTGCGCGCGGCAACGCCGGAGGAGAAGCCGATCATCGCGCCAAACTACCTGTCGACCGACGATGACCGCCAGGTCGCCGCCGACGCCATCCGCACCACGCGACGCCTGATGCAGCAGAAGGCGCTGGCCAGGTACCGCCCCAGCGAATACCTGCCCGGCCCCTCCGTCGGCGACGATGACGCCTCGCTCGCAAAAGCCGCCGGCGACATCGGCACCACGATCTTCCATCCCGTGGGCACGGCGAAAATGGGCGCGGCGAACGATCCGATGGCGGTGGTGGACGAACGGCTGCGCTTCTACGGCCTCGACGGTCTGCGCATCGTCGATGCCTCGATCATGCCGACCATCACGTCGGGCAACACCAATACGCCGACCGCGATGATCGCGGAGAAGGGGGCGACGATGATCCTGGAGGATGCGAAGTAGCATCTTGCCACCATGATCCATCGGCGCTTTTCGATCGGTACTGCCGGCGCAGAGCTCGCCATGCTGCAATGGGGCGAGCGCGGAAAGCCCCCTGCGCTGCTCTTACATGGCACCGGCTTCGTCGCCGACGTCTGGGACGAGGTCGCACGCGCACTTGCCTCAACCCACACCGTGTACGCGCTCGATCGCCGCGGCCATGGCGCCAGCCATAAGCCCGGCGCCTATCAATTTCTGGACTATGCAGAGGATGTCTGCCGGGTGGTCGACGCGCTCGATCTCCACGACATCTACGCAATCGGCCACAGCGCGGGTGCGACGGATCTCCTTCTCGCGGCGAGACTCTTGCCCGGTCGCTTCACACGCCTGTTCGCGATGGAGCCGACCATCATGGATCCGCGCGCGGCGCGCGCCGGCGGATTGAGCGAGGAATCCCAATCCCTCGTGGCGGGCACGTTGCGCCGACGCGCCGAGTTCGACAGTGCCGACGCCGTGCTCGAACGCTACCGCACAGCGCCGGCCTTTGCTGATTGGACCGAGACCTCGCTACGCGCGTATGTACGCCACGGCTTCGTACCGCTCGGCGATGGCCGCATCCGGCTCTGCTGCACCCCCGAGATCGAATCCGCGATCCTGCGTCCGATCTTTGAGGCGATGGAGCAGGTGTATATTGGGGACGCTCGCGGCAACCCGTTCGCCTGGCTGACGGAGATCGAATGTCCTGTGCGCGTCACGACCGCCGCAAAGTCGGATGCGATCTACAAGGAGATGGCGCAACGCGCCGTGTCGCTGATTCCCCGCGTCAGCACGCAGGTCTTTGATGGCGCGGGACATTGCGTCGCGCAGGAAATGCCAGAACGTGTGGTGGAAGCCGTGCGGGACTACGCGAAAGCCGGCACCTGATTTTGCTGGCGGCCCGCAATCCAAGCCTGCTGAGTTCAGCCTCGGCTCGACCTTACGCCGACCTTCGCACGGCGTTGTCCACCAGCGTCTTGCCGAGCGACCAGATCGCACCCGGGACCTTGTGGCTGCCGGCGATCACGTCATCGAAGGCGCGCTCGATCCAGCTGCAGTCTTCCTCGGTGATGGTGAGCGGGGGCAGTAGCTTGATGGTGTGGCTGCCGTGACCGGCCACCTGCGTCAGGATCTTGTGGTCCTTGAACAGCGGCACGGTGATGAGCTGGCAGAACAGGCCCTTATTGGCGGTCTCAAGCACGTTCCAGGAGGCGCGCAGGCGCAACGATTTCGGCGGGCCGAACTCAACGCCGATCATGAGGCCCTTGCCGCGCACTTCCTTCATCAGCTCGTAGCCGGGCACCATGCGCGTCAGCGCGAGGCGCAACTCGGCACCGCGCTTTGCCGCTGATTCGATCAGCTTCTCGGACTCCATGACGTCCAGCGTGGCGATGCCCGCGGCCATGGCGAGGTCGTTCTTGGAGAAGGTGGAGCCGTGCACCACCGCGCGGTCCATCTGGTTGAAGATCTTGTCGAAGATGGCCTTGCGCGTCAGCACGGCGCCGACCGGCACGTGGCCACCCGACAGCGACTTCGACAGCAGCACCATGTCGGGCTCGACGTTCCAGTGCTCGACCGCGAGAAAGCGGCCGGTGCGACCCATGCCGGTCTGGATCTCGTCTGCAACGAACAGCGTGCCATATTTCTTGCAGAGCGCGGCGGCGCCGGGCAGGAACTCGTCCGTCGGCATGTTCACGCCCTTGCCCTGGATCGGCTCGACCACGAAAGCCGCGACCTCACGGGAGGCCAAAGCCTTTTCCAGCGCGGCCAGATCGTTGAAGGGGATCGGGGTGCAGCCCGGCAGCAGCGGCTCGAAGCCGGTCCGAAAATTCGAATCGCCGGTCAGCGACAGCGCGCCATAAGTCAGGCCGTGATAACCGTGGGCACAATAGACGATGCCGGGGCGGCCAGTGGCACCGCGCGCAAATTTGATCGCGGCCTCGACGCATTCGGCGCCGGAATTGGCGAAGAACGCCTTGTCGAGATAGGGCACGTATTTCAGCAGCCGTTCGGCCAGCACGCCGGCCAGCGTCGAGACGTCGAACTGGACCAGATTGGGCAGATCGGCATCGAGCACGCTCTTGAGCGCCTCTCGCATGACGGGATGATTGCGCCCGATGGCGAACACGCCAAAGCCGGACAACAGGTCGAGATAGCGAGCGCCCTCGCGATCGTAGAGGTACTGCCCCTGCCCCTTCTGGAAGCCGACATCGTAGCCGATGGTCTTGAGCACCCGAACGAACTGTTCGTTCAGATACCGGTTATGCAGGGTGCTGCGCTGGGCCTGACGGTCCGCGAAAAGCTGAGACATGTCTGGATTTGGGCTGTGCATCCGCTACATACTTCGATTGAGGGCCGTTTCGTCAACTGAAAACGGACCGCTACAGAAACGGTCTGTGCGGCCTTTTGCCCTTTTTCGGACCATCTTCGCAAGCACAGCTTTTAAATCATGTTGCACTGCCAAGGAACCATCATGCGTTTAGCCCTTTGCACCGGACTAATACTGGCTGGCGGTTACACCTGCCTGACACCCGCGCTCGCTGCTGACCCGACCGGGGACTGGCGGGTCGCCGATGGCGTTGCCAACATTCGGGTCGCCCAATGCTATGGCAGCATGTGGGGCGCGGTTTCCTGGGAAAAGCAGCCCGGTGGGCGCGACGAGAACAATCCGGATGCCTCGAAAAAGAACAGGCCGACGCTGGGCATGGCAACCCTGATCGACATGAAGAAGAAGCCCGGCATCGATCAGTGGGAAGGCCAAGTCTACAACGCCAAGGACGGCCAGCTCTACAGCGCGACCATCACGCCGGCTGGTCCCGATCAACTCGAAATCAAGGGCTGCGTGATGGGCTTCTTGTGCGGCGGCGAGACCTGGACCCGAGTGAGCCCGCCAATCCCCGCCAGTCCGGCTAACGCCATGGCCAAGGGCGCGCCGAAATCCAGCGGCGCTGCACCGAGGGCCCAAGGGGCCCAACAAGGAGCGCAAGCAGCCCAAGCCACGACAGGCGCCACCGCGCCTGCGCCTGCAACTCCGAAGGCCGCCGGTACAGCCAAGTCCGGTCAGAAGAACGCCGCCGACCCGGTCGGCGACATCTGCCTACTCCCGGAGATCGCGCGGTTTGCCCATTAGGGCCGGCTGGAACAGCAGGACAGCGGCGAGCGTCGTAACCAGCGAGAGTGCCAGTAGCTTGCCCATGCTGGACGTGCCGGGATGGCTCGACAGCCACAGGCTGCCAAACGCAGTCGCCGTCGTCAGCGCGCTGAAAAAGATCGCGCGCGTCAGGCTGGTCTGGAGCAGGTTTGTCCTGCCAGAGCGCCAAGCCACGACATAATAGATCTTGAAGGCGACGCCGACGCCGAGCAGCAGCGGAAGCGCGACGATGTTGGCGAAGTTGAGCGGCAGCCCAATCAACACGCAAATCTCGAGTGTCACCGCACCGGCGACCAGCAGCGGCACCAGCGTCATCAGCACGTCGACGAAGCGTCCCAGCGTGATCCACAGCAGGAGCCCGATCACCAGCAGCGCGTAGATGCCGGCGTGGATGAACGCCTTCACCACGGTGTCGCCTGATTTCAGGATCGACACAGGTCCGCCGATCGCGGTCGGCTCGGCCGCGAGCACCGCCGCCGCGAATTTGCGCAGCGTTTCGTTGTCGTTGGGATCTCCCTTGGGCAACGCTTCGACGCGGATGATGCCATCCTTGCTCTTCCACCCGCTGACGAGACCGGGCGGCAAGGATTGCAGGGTGACCGGCTCGGCCTGCATCGCGTTCCTGAGTTGGTTGAACACGATCTTCATCGGCGTGACGAATACATCCTGCGCCCTGTTGCGCGTAGTCTCGTCGCTATTGGCGAGCTTCTCGAGCGCGTCCGCCAATCGGCGCGAGGCAACTGCCCCCGGTCCCTTCGCGTCGCCTGCTGTTCGGCGCAGAGTGTCGACCGAAGATTTCAACGACTCGACGTTTTCCTGGTCCGTCGGTGGCGCGTCGATCTGCTCGGGGTTGAGCGCGGGGTTCAGCACCTTGGCGCCCTGCGCGAGCAGCTTCAGCTTCGGGCCCTGGTCCTGCGGCACGAAGCTGTTGAGCGACATCACCCTGAGCACCTCGGGCACCTTCTCCAGCCTCGCCTCGACTTGCTTTGCCTGCTCCTCAGACGTGACCATCACATTGATGGCATTCGCGCCGGTGTTGGGATCCTTGCGCAGGTCGAGGAAGGTCGCAATCGACTCGGCGTGCGGGTTACGCAGATTCATCGGATTGAAGTCGAACTTCATGAAATAGAGCAGCGGCATGCCGCCAAGCGCCAGCAGCAGCGTGCCCCCGACGATCAGCACGCGGTGCTTCTCCAGGAAGTGATCGAGCGGCGCCAGGAAGGCGTAGCCGACGGGCTCCGGCTCGCCGGGCGGGTTCAACAGCTTCAAGAGCGCCGGCAGCACGGTGATCGAGGAGATGAACGCGACCAGCATGCCGACACCGGCGATCTGGCCGAGTTCCGAAATGCCCTTGTAGTCGGTAGGCATGAAGCAGAGGAAGCCCGCTGCGGTAGCCATCGCCGCCAGCGACAGCGGCACCGCCGAACGCTTGGCCGCCAGCACCAGCGCCCCCGTGAGATCATCGTGCTTGTAGCGCTCGGAGCGATAGCGCACGCTGTACTGAATGCCGAAATCGACGCCGAGGCCTACGAACAGCACCGCGAACGCGATCGACAGCAGATTGAGGGAGCCGACCATCATCAGGCCCGCAGCGGTCGTGATCGCAAGTCCGACGAAGAGGTTGACGAAGACGGCGAAGATGATCTTCGCCGAGTGCAGCGCCAGCCAGAGGATGAGCAGCACGACGAGGATCGTGCCAATGCCGTTGACGACGGCGCCTTCCTGTACGGTGGCGTATTCCTCGTTGGCGATCGGGACCGGGCCGGTCAGCCGCACTCGCGCCTGATACTTGTTTGGAAAATCGAGGTCGGCCGCCGCTTTCCGGATCGCCTCGGTCGCATCCTTGCCGGGCTCCAGTGCGTTGTAGTCGAGGATCGGCTTGAACTCGATGAAGGTGCGCTTGTCCGAATCCTTCAACGGCTCGTCGCTGACGAGTTCGCGCCAGGAGAAGCTGGCATTGCCCTTGTTGAGCACGGTCTCGACCGTCTGCGCGATCAGATTGAAGGGCCGCGCGGTGTTGTCGAGCTTGACCTGGCCGCGCTTGACGCCAGCAAGTCCTGTTTCCAGCGCGCCGGTCAGGCCGCGGATGGAGGGATCGCCGGCCATGATCTCGATCAGCGGCGCGGCGGCTTCGAATTGGCCGGTGATCTTGGCGACTTCTTCCGTCGGCAGGAACAACAACCCATTTTTCTCGAAGAACTCGCCGCCGCCGAGTTGCTGCATCGACTGGAAGTTGGTCTTGTCGTCCTTCAGCCTGGCATAGAGCGCGTCTGTTGCCGCGCTCGCCATTTCCGGCGTCCGGGCCTCGACCACAGCGAGGATCGTTTCGTTCTGATCGAACGCTTTGTCGAATTGCTGGTCGCGCTTGCGCCAGTCGAGATTCTGAGAAATCAGCGAATTGATGTCGGTGTTGATGGCGAAGTGGCGCGCGGCGTAATAGCCCGCTCCGACCGACAGCAGGAGCCCGAGAACGACGACGAGGGAGGCAAACCGGGTGCAAGCCCTGACGATGGCGACGACGACGCTTTGCAGCACTTCTTTTCTTTCTGCGGTTAATAGCTTGCCGGAAACGCCCGCTGTTTATCGGAGTTCCCGGGCGAAACCTATTGCTGTTTTGAGTGGGTCTCGCCGTCGGGAGGTTCGAGGTAAACGGCGGGAGACCGTGGCAAAAAATCATGCGGGGGCGGTCGGTATAGCCCGGCACTTGAGGCGGGAAAGTGACGAAACATTCCGCACGAAACGCCACGCGCTCAAGCGAGCCCCTCTCCTTACTATAATACCGCAAATGCAATCCAGCCACGGTTCTCGGGGTTATCCGACCTTTCCTCATTGCCGATTTTTTGACACAAAGTATTGCGCCTCCATGCGCCGGCGCCCCAAATGAGGTGAAACGCTACCGCCTGCGCGAACCGATGGTGCGGATATTGCTGGTCATTGGTTAGTATTGGGGTGCCGCCGGGACTTTAGGAAAGCAATTGGTGCAACTTGCGTAATGGGCGTCCAATGGAGGTTTATCTGGCGCAACCGCGCGGCTTCTGCGCGGGCGTCGTGCGTGCGATCGAAATCGTGGAGCGGGCGCTGGAGAAGTATGGCCCGCCCGTCTACGTGCGCCATGAGATCGTGCACAACAAATACGTCGTCGAGAACCTGAAGAACAAAGGCGCGATCTTCGTCGAGGAACTCTCTGAGGTTCCACCGAAGGCCGTGACGGTCTTCAGCGCCCATGGTGTGGCCCGCAGCGTCGAGGAAGAGGCGACCGCGCGGGATCTTCCGGTGCTCAATGCCACCTGCCCCCTGGTCACGAAAGTTCACAATCAAGGGAAGCGCTACGTCGCCAAGGGCCGTACCCTGATCCTGATCGGCCATACCGGTCATCCCGAGGTCGAGGGCACGATGGGCCAAGTCCCGGGGCCAGTGCAGCTTGTCCAGAGCGTTGAAGAGGTTGAGGCGCTGACGCTGCCAGCGGATACGCCAGTGGCCTACATCACTCAGACCACCCTGTCGGTCGACGATACCAAAGACATCATCGCGGCCCTTCACGTCCGCTTTACAGACATTCAAGGTCCGGATATCCGGGATATCTGCTATGCGACACAGAACCGCCAATCTGCGGTAAGGGACTTGAGCAAGCTGGTCGACGTGATCTTGGTGGTAGGCGCTGCCAACAGCTCGAATTCGAACCGGCTTCGCGAAATCGGCACCGAGGCCGGCGTCGCGAGTTATTTGATTGCCGATGGCAGTGAGCTCAATCCGGAGTGGTTGAAAAATGCCAGGACCGTCGGCGTCACCGCCGGCGCTTCGGCGCCCGAGGTACTCGTGGATGACGTGATCGAAGCGATGCGGCGGATTGGACCAGTGAAGGTCTCGGTACTGCCGGGCCGCGAGGAAAACATCGAATTCCGGCTTCCGGCCCAGCTGGCCGCGAGCTGACCCACCCGAATTCAAAGCCCAGAAAGAAACCTGTAATGGCTATCCCGTTCTTCAAGGAAATGCGTATCGGCGGCTATTTGCTCAAGCAGAGACTGCTTGGCCGCAAACGCTATCCGCTCGTGCTGATGTTGGAGCCGCTGTTTCGCTGCAACCTTGCCTGCGTCGGCTGCGGCAAGATCGATTATCCGGATGCGATCCTCAACCGCCGCATGACGGCGCAGGAGTGCTGGGACGCGGCCGACGAGTGCGGCGCGCCGATGGTCGCCATTCCCGGTGGCGAGCCGCTGATCCACAAGGAGATCGGCGAGATCGTGCGCGGCCTCGTCGCGCGCAAGAAGTTCGTCTCACTCTGCACCAACGCGCTGCTGCTGGAGAAGAAGCTCGATCTGTTCGAGCCCTCCCCTTACCTGTTCTTCTCGGTGCATCTCGACGGCCTGCGCGACCACCACGACAAGGCGGTGTCGCAGAAGGGCGTGTTCGACCGCGCCGTCTCGGCGATCAAGGCGGCCAAGGCGCGCGGCTTCACCGTCAACGTCAACGCCACCATCTTCGACGGCCATCCGGCCGAGGAGATCGCCAAGTTCCTCGACCTCACGGTCGAGCTCGGCGTCGGCGTCTCCATGTCGCCGGGCTACGCCTACGAGCGCGCGCCGGACCAGGAGCACTTCCTCAACCGCACCAAGACCAAGAAGCTGTTCCGCGACGTCTTCGCCATGGGCAAGGGCAAGAAGTGGAACTTCATGCATTCCGGGCTGTTCCTGGACTTCCTCGCCGGCAACCAGGAGTACGAGTGCACGCCGTGGGGCATGCCCGCGCGCAACATCTTCGGCTGGCAGAAGCCCTGCTACCTGCTCGGTGAAGGCTACGCCAAGACCTTCAAGGAGCTGATGGAGACCACCGACTGGGACTCCTACGGCACCGGCCGTTACGAGAAGTGCGCCGACTGCATGGCCCATTGCGGCTACGAGCCGACGGCGGCGACCGCAGCGCTCAACAACCCGCTGAAGGCAATGTGGGTGGCGCTGCGCGGCGTCAGGACGACCGGCCCGATGGCGCCGGAGATCGACCTCTCCAAGCAGCGCCCGGCGCAGTACATCTTCTCGGAGCAGGTGCAGAAGAAGCTCTCCGAGATCCGCAAGGACGAAGCGGCCGCGGCGCAGGCGAAGACGGCGCAGAAGGCTTCGACTGCGGCCTGAGCGCGGGATGGCATCTAGCCACCCCGGGCTGCGGACACCAAAAGAGAAGGCCCGATCGCCAACGGCGACCGGGCCTCTTCTTTGTGAGCTTGAAAGCGCCGTTCAGGCGGCCTTGGAGACCAGTACTTCGCTCTCGACCAGCTCAGTGCCGATCAGATGGTCGCGGCAGCCGCGCAAAGACCGCAGCGCGCGATTGAAGTCGATGCCGGTCGAGACCAGCGCATGCAGCGTTGCCGGATTGCGGACGACGCCGCGCAGCACGGCCGCGAGGTCGATCTTGCCGTTCGGCTTGATGGCGGCGCGGGCGAGCGCGGGCAGCGCGCGATGGGCGGGGTCGCTGATGACGCGGACCGCGGCGAAAGGCAGCCCGGCCTCGGCGGCGTAGGCGGCCGCGATGTGGCTTTCCATGTCGACGGCGAAGGCACCCGTCTCCGAATGGAGCGCCGCCTTGCAGGACCGGCCCGTGACCACCTCCTCGGCGCCGGCGAGGCTGCCGCGCACGACGCGGCGGCGTCCCGACGTCAGGCGCTCGATGAGGTCGTCGCCGAGCGAGAGCCCGGCCGCCCAGCGGGTGTCGCCGGAGAGCACTTCGGTCGCCAGCACGACGTCGCCGGAGCGCAAGCTCGGGTCGAGGCCGCCGGCCACGCCGAACGAGATCACGCCGCGAATCGTTTCAGGGTCCACCACCGTCAGCAGCGCCCGCAATTGGGCCGGGCTGCTGGATGAGCAGATGACGGCCATTCCAGGCCCCGCCGCGATGCGGGCCTCCTGAACCAGTCCAGTCACAATCAATATTGGCCGCGGATCGATGGAATTACCCGCGGTAAAATAGTCCCCCGTCCCCAAAGTCACATTCCGACCCCTACCACCCTGCTGTTGGTGTTCCGCAAGTTCCGATACCGCGCCAACGCCCACAGCGGAAAGAACTTTGGGTAACCATGATACCGTAGATAGAACACGCGGGGGAAGCCTGTGGCGGTGTACCGCTGCTCGTCCCACAGTCCTTTTTTGTTTTGTGTTGCAATCAGGTACTCCACCCCGCGGGCGACGGCCGGGTGATCAACCTCGCCGGCCGCCATCAAGGCAAGCAAGGCCCATGCCGTTTGCGAGGCGGTTGAGGGGGCGGGCTCCCAGCCGTTGTAGTCCAGCCGGTAGCTGACCGCATCCTCGCCCCAGCCGCCGTCCTCGTTCTGGATCGAGGCCAGCCAATTGGCGGCTTTGCGGATCATGGGGTCCTTGTGATCGACCCCGGCCATGTTGAGCGCGCACAGCACCGACCAGGTTCCGTAAATGAAGTTCATGCCCCAGCGGCCGTACCAGGATCCCTCCGGGTGCTGGGTCTTCCGCAGGTAGGCGATCCCGTCAGCCACGTGCTTGCTGGTCTTCTCGGTCTCGCCGAGCTGGGCCAGCATCGAGATGCAGCGCGCGGTGACGTCCTCGGTCGGCGGGTCGAGCAGCGCGCCGTGGTCCGAGAACGGGATGTTGTTGAGGTAATATTCGAGGTTGTTGACGTCGAAGGCGGCCCAGCCGCCGTCGTCGCTCTGCATGCCCTCGATCCACTCCCGGCCGCGGGCGATCGCGGCGTCATAGCCGGTCGCGCCGTGCTCCCGGCGCATGCGGTCCATCGACATCACCACGACGGCGGTGTCGTCGAGATCGGGATAATGCGCGTTGTTGTACTGGAAGGCCCAGCCGCCAGGGCGGACGTTGGGCCGCTTCACCGCCCAGTCGCCCTTCACCTCGAGTTCCTGTTTCGGGAGCAGCCAGTCGAGGCCCTGCTTGGCCGCCGGCACCGCCTTGTCGCCACCGGCTTCCAGCAGCGCATGAGCGGTCAGCGTGGTGTCCCACACCGGCGAGACGCAGGGCTGGCAATAGGCCTCCTCGCCGTTGATGACGAGCAGCTTGTCGATGCCCCGGCGCGTGATTGCGCGCGGTGGATAGTTCTCGTCCTTGCCGAGCGCGTCGTACATCATCACGATGTTGGCCATCGGCGGATAGATCGCGCCCATGCCGTCCTCGCCGTTGAGGCGCTCTTCGGTGAATGCGAGCGCTGCGTCGATGGCGCGCTTGCGCAGGCTCTTCGGAAACATCGGCTCGACAACACGCAGGATCGCGTCGAGCGAGCGGAACAACAGGAACCAGGCCATGCTCTGGTGCGGTGCCTTCGCGGTCATGCCGATCGAGCGCGGGTCCTGGAGAAACAGCTCGTCGATGCCGACACCCTTCGGATTCCTCGCGCGCGGCTTGAGCGCCGCGATCACCATCAGCGGCACCATGGTGGTGCGCGCCCAATAAGAGATCTTGTTCAGATGGAACGGCGACCAGAACGGCAGCAGCACGATCTCTACCGGCAGCACCGGCACCGCGCGCCAGCTCACGACGCCGTACATCGCCAGCGTGAAGCGGGTGAAGACGTTGCTGTGGATCGCGCCGCCGCGCGCGCGGATCGCCTCGCGCGCGCGCACCATGTGCGGGCTGTCAATGGAATCGCCGATCATCTTCAGCGCGAAATACGCCTTCACGCTGGCGCTCATGTCGAACTCGCCGTCATGCACCAGCGGCCAGCCGCCATGGGCGCCCTGGATGCGGCGGAGATAATTGCCGATCCTGGCCTCGAGCACGGGATCGACCGGCTCGGCGAGATGATGCCGCAACAGAACGTATTCTGCGGGAATCGTGGCATCGGCCTCGAGCTCGAACACCCAATGGCCGTCGGGCTGCTGGAAGCCGAGGACGCCTTCGGCCGCCGATGCAATGCTCGATTCCAATACCTTCGAATCCAAACCCTTCGAGTTCAATGCCTCGCGGCTGGTCGCGTTCACGGAATCCATGTCGCTCGATTGCTCCGATAGTCCATTGAAATTGACCGGGACATTCACCCGTCAGGGCCGCTACTCAGGATCCTTTGGCGGCCAGAACCAGATCGGCGGCGCGATCGCCCGACCGCACCGATCCCTCGATGGTTGCAGGCAATCCCGTAGCAGTCCAGTCGCCGGCAAGAAACAGGTTTTTCAGCGCGGTGACCGGTCCCGGACGCAGGGCGTTCTGCGCCGGCGTCGCCGCAAATGTGGCACGGCGCTCGCGGACGATCTGCCAGGGAGGCAGTTCGCCGGATACACCGCCCGCCTTGCAGACATCATCCCAGATCGCCTGCGCGAGTTCCTCGCGGGGTCTGTCGACCAGACGGTCGCCGTTGCTGATGGTGACGGAGAGCCGGTTCGGGAACGCGAACAGCCATTCCACGACGCCGCCGATCACGCCGAGGATGGGCGGCGCGCCCGGCGGCGGCTCAAAACGGAAGTGCGCGTTGACGATGGCGCGGAATTCGGTCGGCGTCTTCACGCCGGGCAGCAGGCTGGAGGCGGCGCGCGGCGGCACCGCCATCACGACGACATCGCCGTCATCGAGCTGGATCACATCGTCGCCACCGAAATTCAGCGCACTGGCCTTGCCGTCGCCGGTGGCAAACGAGCGCAGCTCATGGCCGAGTTGAACAGTGTGGCCGCGCTCAGCCAGGAACTTCACCGCGGGCTCGATCAGCACCGCGCTGAGGCCATCGCGCGCAATCAGCGGACGGCAGGCCTGCCCACCCGCAAGCAGCGTCTCGCGCACGATCGCGCCAGCGAGCCCGGCCGAGCCCTCGGGTGGGTCGACGTTGAGCGCCGCCAGCAGCAGCGGCTGCACCAGGCGCTGATAGAGCACGCCTTCTGTCGGAATGCATTTGCCGACCAGCGTCTCCTCCGATGCCCAGACCAGCGGCGCCAGCTTGAGGTAGTCGGTGAGGCCGGTATCGGGAACGCGGCGACTCTCGTCGAGCACCCAGGTCGGCAGCCGGCCATCGCCGAGATCGATCTGCCAGCGCTGTCCGGTCTTGATGTCAACGAAGGGAAACTGCGCACGCTCAGGACCGACAAGGCCCGCCTCGGTGCCGATCGCACGCGCATAGGCGCGGGCATGGTTGTTGCCCGACAGCAGCAGATGATTGCCGTTGTCGATGGTGAGGTTGGTGGCGCCGTCGAAATAGGAACGGCAACGGCCGCCGGCCTGGTGCGTCGCCTCGTGCACGGCGACCTTGAAGCCGGCATTGGCGAGCCGCACGGCGGCGGAGAGGCCGGAAATTCCGGCACCGATGATGTGCGCTGTGTTTTGCATCAGATGAAAGCGTAACGAAGCAGGATCAGGACCCGTGTGACCTTCGACACACGCACCGGCTCGCGCGGCGCGGTGAAACCGCGCGCGATCAGCAGGTCCAGGATGGAATGATAATATTTCGACATAATCCGCGGGGCGCGCACGACGCGGCGCTTGTTGCGGTTCATGATCTCGTCCGCCTTCTCGAAATGCGCCTTGGCCCGCTGCGTCAGCGGCATGCAGACCTTCGGCAGCGCGCGCTCGGCGATGACGCGGTTCGGATCGCTCGAGGTGATGCCGGCATGCAGCAGCGCCTCGCGCGGCAGATAGAGCCGGCCAAGGCCGGCATCCTCGTCGATGTCGCGCAAGATGTTGGTGAGCTGAAGCGCACGGCCCAGATGGTAGGCGAGCTGGATGCCCTCCTCCTCCGGCAGGCCAAAAACCCGCACAGACAGCCGCCCCACGGCGCTGGCGACGCGGTCGCAGTACAGATCCAGCGTCGCCATGTCGGGCGCGCGGATGTCCTGCGGCACGTCCATCTCCATGCCGTCGACGATCGCGAGGAAATCATCGCGCTTGAGGCCGAAGGTCTTCACCGAGGCGACGTAATCCTTCAGCCGCGGCGGCGGATTGCCCCGATAGAGAGCATCGATGTCGTTGCGCCACTCCTGAAGCGCGGCAAGCCGCTCCTCACGCGGGCCGTCGGAATCGGCGATGTCGTCGACCTGCCGGCAGAAGCTGTAGATCTGGAACATCGCTTCGCGCTGATCACGCGGCAGGATTCGCATCGCGGCATAAAACGAGCTGCCGGATGCAGTCGAGCCGTAATTGGCGCCGGGCGTGGTCGCCTCAAGCGTCATGTGCAGTCCCCGGTCTGGAAATGGCCTTGCGTCCGATCGCGCGGCGGCCGACTTCGCCGATCATGCCGGCGAGGCTGAAGGTGAGAAGCTCGAACTTGTTCAAATGCACGCGCTCGCGCAGGGGATCGCGCACTTTCAAGAGGCGCACGATACGATCGGCATAGGCCTGGATCACCGCGACGTCGATGCCGAGGCGAAAATCTCGGATCTCCGTGCTCAGCGACTTGCTCTGCTTGAGCAACGCCTCGTTGCGCGCGGCAAGCCCCTGAAGGCACGCCAGCATCGCCGGCGGCGACTGCGCAAGCCCGAGCTGCTCGACCGAGGCTCCGCTCGCGGCCAGCGCATCGCGCGGCAGGTAGACGCGGTTGAGCTCGCGGAAATCCTTGCCGCAATCCTGGAGGTGGTTGTTGATCTGCAAGCCTGCACAGAGCGCGTCCGATGCCGCCCAGGTCGAGGTGCTCTCGCCATGGACGTCGAGCATGAAGCGGCCGACCGGCATCGCCGAATAGCGGCAATAATGGATGACCTCGTCCCACGTCTCGTAACGCAGCTTGGTCACGTCCATGCGGAAGGCGATGAGCACGTCGAGCGCATGGCGCGGCGCCATGCCGCGCTCGGCCAGCGCGCGGCGCAGGATGACGGCCTCGGCCTGGGTGTCACCCTTGCCGAGCAGTTCCGCCTCAAGCAGATCGAGATAAGCGAGCTTCTGGTCAGGGGGCAGCGTCGCGTGATCGGCGATGTCGTCGGCAGTGCGAACGAAATTGTAATACGCGAGGATCAGAGCACGATGACGCGGATGAATGATCCAGGACGCGACGGGAAAATTCTCGTCGCGGTCACCCTTACCGGATCGCAATTCGCTCGCAGAGGTCATCGAGGGCTGGTTTACAATCGTGGACAGGAAGGCTTTTCGCTCGCGCGGGCTCATGCCGGCGATGCCGCCGCGGCCCCCATATAGGGGAATACGGCCGCAAAACCAATCCTGTCGCTCGATGGCCGCCCTTGCGGATCGTGCCCGGAAAGGCGGCCCCGGGGACCGCCCTTGTGGGCCAGTGGCCGACTTACTGGTTGTGGTTCTTCAGGACTTGGTCGCAGGCCTGCGAGATCTTGCTCCGGTTCTCCTTGAGGCAGGCCAGGACGGTGAAATCGCCCTGATCAATGACCGGGCGGCAGAACTTCTGCACGTCGCGCGTGCAGGCCTTCTGCTCGGCGTCCGTGCCGCGTCCTGCCTGGGCGAATGCCGCCGTCGGAAGGGAGGCCGACAGCAGGGTGAGAGCGACGAGAAGCTTACGCATAGTATTCCTTCATTCTGACGGCAGAATCGCACCAATCCCGGGCTGCACAGGGCGGAGGGCCGGAACGGATTGTTCTGATGGCGAGTCGCCGCGGGAGGTGCGGCCCAGAGAAGTCACAAGCACTGGCAAATGCGGCCAAATTGGTGCCGCGCCCACCGAATCAAGTCTTCCCCGCGCCCTCCTTGGCAGATGTAAGCGATTGATACTACGTCGTAATTCAGAGACATCGCATTTTACTGCACGGCTGTTGCAGAGCTGCATCTCTCGGCGCCCCCGTCCCGGCGGAAACACGTCGAAACACGGTATATCGCCAGGCCCAGGCATGGCGCGAGGCGCCGTGAACCACCATCTCTGGCAGTCCGGCTTTGAACCTGACAATGGCTCGGAGCACTAAACTTTCGATGTGGCGAGACGTTCTCACTGGTAGGCGAACGTCGTTCCAAAATGGGATATTTGCGATGACATTCTTTGGGCGATCTGGACTGGCACTCAGGACGGCCGGCATCGGGGCGGCGCTGCTCTTCTCAGTTTCGGCGAGCCATGCTCAGTCGTCCGGACCGTTTGCCGGTTTCGACGGCGCGTGGACCGGCACCGGCACGGTTTCATTGTCCGACGGCTCCACCGAGCGCATCCGCTGCAAGGCGGACTACAAGGTCGCCGGCAGCGGCCTCAACCTGAAGCAGGCGCTGAATTGCGCATCGGACAGCTACAAGTTCAATCTAACCAGTGACGTGACCAGCCAGGGCGAACGCATTTCCGGCAATTGGAGCGAGTCGAGCCGCAACATCTTCGGCAATCTCCAGGGCACCGCCGGTGGTGGCCAGATCGACGTGTTCGTCGAAGCCAACGGTTTTGCCGCCAACCTGTCGCTGCGCACCAACGGCACCAAGCAGACGGTGCAGATCTCCTCCAAGGGCGAGATCCGCGGCGTCAACATCACGATGACGAAGGGCTGACCTCCTTCTGACGTCGAGGGAATGAGCCTCCGGTTCTCACGAGCCGGGGGCTTTTTGCTGGCGAACAGGCAGCCTTCGTCCGTGAAGCCGTGTCTCGTGCTTTGCCTCTCATGCAAGGACGAAAGCCTGCTGCATCTGCCGGAGGCAGTGACCCAGACTATAGCGACTTCAACTTCGAGATCGACGCACCTACCCGCAAGCCAAACCCGATCCGCACATGGGACGCTCGTTCGGTGTGTGCTGGGACGGCGTGTTTCAGAAAGCCCAGTCCGAAGCGGACAAAATGGCCCTGTTCAACCACACGGGCGTGCTCTACCTGCTGAGCCTGCGGGAGCAGGACTACGCCCCGGGCGACTTCAAGTTCGATCGTTGCGGCATCATTCGGATCGAGGCGTGAGCGCGCTGGGCAGCGTCGGCCGACCCGCCGCTCAAATCGCCGGCTTGTTGGGGCCTTGAAGCTTGTCGTGCAGATTGATCAACCACATTGCCGTCGGCCTGAGGATGAAGAGGTCGGCAACGAGCGCCATGACCATCGAGAAAGCGCTCAGCCAGCCGAACAGCCGCAGCGACGGCAGGTCGGAGAACACGGTGACGACGAGGCCGCAGGCCAGCACCACCGTGGTCAGGATCAGCGCCGGGCCAACCAGCACGGTGGCGCGCTCGACCGCCAGCGCCGAGCCGACGCCCGGCTTGTTCTCCAGCCTCAGCCGGTTGAGGAAGTGGATGGTGGCACTCAATCCGAGGCCGAACGAGACGGTGAGCGCGACGACGCTGGCGAATTGCAGCCCCTCGCCCATAGCCCACAGCACCGCTCCCGACATCACCACCGGGAAGATGCCCGGCAGGATGCAGGCGAGCGTCACCACCCAGGAGCGGAACGCGAGACCAATGAAGATCGCGACCAGTGCGAACTCGATCGTGAGGCCGTGATTCAGCTTCTCGATCATGTTCGCCGAGTTACGCGCAGCGATGGCGGCAAGACCCGTCACCGCGATCTCGTAGCCCGGATGCTTCTTGCGCACGGCGTCGAGCTCGGAATCGAGCTTGTCGACAATCGGCAGCAATTGGCTGGAGTCCTTGTCCGGCACTCGGCCGGCCACAACGACGGCGTCCTGCTCGGCGTCGATGAAGCGTCGAACCAGATGCTCTGGAATGACGTTGACATATTCCTTCAGTGTCGCGACATCGGCGCTCCCCGCCTTCTCCGCCAGCCAGCGACGCAGCGTCTCAAGTGACCAGACGTTGCCGACACCAGCCGTCTTCTCCACGGTCGAATGCACGTCGGCGATGGTCTGAAGGGTCTCCGGGGAGTAGAGCGACTCGCCCTTGGGAAATGCGATCAGCACGTTGACGGGATTGGCGCCGGTGAGCTTGGCGTCGAGCCGGTCGCTTGCGGCAACCGCCTGGCGCTTGTCCGGCACCTGGTCGGCGAGCCGGTAGCGCGGCTCCAGATTGGCGTAGATGACGCCGAGGCCGCCGACGAAGAGCACCGCGATCAGGCTGAACAGGCCGGGCCGGCCGACCATGCGCACCGCGATCCAGTAGCAGAAATTTCGCAGGGCCTGGACGCCGGCATCGGCGCCCTGGAACTTGACCGCGAAGACCTTCTCGTTGCGCACGAGCAGCACGCCGAACACCGGTACGAGCGAGAGCACCGCGAACAGCGCGATGATGGTGGCGGCAAGGCCCGCCTCGCCGAATTTGCGGATCAGGTCGGAGTCTGAGAATTGCAGCGCGATGAAGGAAATGCCGGCGGTGCCGTGCGTCAACACGCAGGCCGGGCCCACCACCAGCACCGCATTCTTGAACGCGGTGAACTTGTCCTGGCCTGCGATCAGCCGGTCGCGCGCGGCGAAGGTGAGCTGCATCGAGTCCGAGAAGCTGATGACCATGATGAGCGGCGTCATCACGTTCAGGAACATGTTGAGATTGAAGTTGGCCCAGCCGAGCGCACCGAGAGCCAGCAGGATCGCAATCATCGGCGGGAATGCCGCCGCGATCATGAACGATATCTTGCGGAAGAAGATGATGGCGATGATACAGCCGGCGAGGATGCCAAGAACATTGTAGGTGAGCCCATCCCGCTCGACCGCGTTGCGGATCTCAAGCTGCATCACCGGCACGCCGGAGAGCTGCACGTTGAGCCCGGTGTCGCCGAGGTCCTCCTTCACCAGGTCGCGGATGTCGGCAACGGTCTTGGTCAGCTTGTTGGAAGCGACCACCTTCGGATCGAGCGAGAGCACGACCAGCGCCAGGGTGCCGTCTTCCGACAGCAGCTTGCCGCGGATGATCTCGTTGTTCTTTACGGTCTCGATGAACTTGTTGTACGCGTCGCCCTCTGGCAACTCAGCCGGGAACAGCGCCGCCGGCAGCTTACCCGGGGCCGGCGCCTGACGCGCCGAGAACAGCGAGACCAGTCCACGCGTGCCTTCGACCAGTTGCAGGTCAGTGACGAAATCGCGCAGCTTCTCCAGGTTGCTCCGTTCCAGAAGGGTCTTGCCCTCGACCACGACGAGAACGTCGAACTCCTCCGCAGGGAACTTCTTCGTGACCTCTTCGTACTGGCGGAATTCGCGGGTGTCGGAGCGGAAGAGCTGCGACAGCGAATCGTCGATCTTGATGCGGTAGATGCCGAAAACGGCGCCGACCATCAGGGCAAGCAGGACGATGCAGGACACAATCGGGGCGCGGACGGCGATCAGCCCGAGCCGCTCCAGCCCGAAGGCGATCGAGGACGTAGGTCCCTGCTCGACCTTGTCGACATGAACCTCATTCTCGCTGTGCTTTTCGAGCATGCCTTGTCCAGTTCCTAAATCATCGGTCTTGAGAGCTTATCGCGCTCCGCGAACGGCTTGAAAACGCCATACCAATGGGAGGCTTGCCCTTTGAAAATGCGCGGAAAATCGCCGCGAGGGGTTTAGCAGGTCAACAGGTCTTCTCGCAAGCAGGCCGAGCGTGTCCGAATCGATCAAGAAGCGGCGATCCGGGCCGCAGATGCCGGTCAGCCGGACGAGAATGTGCCGATTCGACGCGGCGCGCGCTCCGCGCTCTCATCCTTCAGTGCCACCCCGGTCACCTCCCGGGCGAGTCCCTCGCGGATCAGCCAGGCGATCTTGAAGGCGGCCTCGTCATGGCTCAACCCGGCATGATGGATGTTCGACACGCAATTGCGCTCGGCATCGGTGCGACCGGGCTGGGGCGCGAAGGTCAGATAGGCGCCGAGGCTGTCGGGCGCGGAGAGACCAGGCCGTTCGCCGATCAGCATGACGACCATGCGCGCGCCGAGAATGGCACCGATCTCGTCGCCGAGCGCGACGCGCGCGCCCGACGCGACGACGACATGGTCGATTGCGACAGCCTCGTCCTCGGCAAGCGAAGGCAACAGGCGCCTCACGACGTCGGCCGCATGACTGTGGACCGCCGCCGCGGACAGGCCGTCTGCGACCACGACCGCCAGCTGGCATGGCGCCGAGGCGCTTCGTGCCAGAAGCTGCGCCGAGCCGGGTTCGAGCCGGCGTCCCAGATCCGGCCGCCGCAGATAGTCGCTGCGGTCGAGCGCCTGGCTCCTGACTTCGGTCACGGCAAGTCCAAGCGGGCCGAGGTCGGCGATCAAGCGCGCCGCATCGAAGTCGGCATGCACGGCATCCCGGGCGCGGGCATGGTCCAGCGTGAAATCGAGCAGCGCCTTGGTCGGCAGGCTCGCACCGCTGCGCCCGAGCGCCACCCGCGCGGGCGTGAAGGTCCGCAAGTCAAGCGTCGAACGGCGCGGGACAGCCGGATCAGACATGTCGCATCATTCGGCGGGAACGGCCGCCTCGCGCAGGCGGATCGAATAGTTCGAGGCGTTCTGCTCGCCACTGGAGGCGGCACGCGCAAAGGTGATGAGATGGTGCGCGATCAGCGTGCAGCCGATAAGGCCTTCGATATCGCCGCGCTTGATGCGTCCCAGTGCGAATTTCCAGAACACGCGCCTGTAGTCGCCGAGCACACCGACCTTCCAGAAGATATTGCGCAGCATGACGAGACCGCGCCTGATGTTGCGCCAGGTCTTCATCTCGTCCGGCACCGGCATCTTGAGGCGGCGGGCGTAGACATTGTCGCACTGATATTGGTAGCGCGCGTAGACCTTTTCGGGCGCATAAGCGGCCGCCATCGCGTGCTTCCAGGACGCGACGACCTCATCATAGGGCAACAGGAAATCGACATTGGAGTCCCGGCCGTCGTCGTGGACCAGGCGTCCCTCGCGCTCCAGGCGATCCCACAGCGGAGTCTTCGGCAAGGCCTGGAGCAGGTTGATGGTGAGCAGCGGAATCCGGGACTCCTCGACGAAAGCGAGCAGCGCTTCCGAGGTGTTCGGCTTGTCGGTGTCGAGCCCCATGATAATGCCGGAGACGACCTCCATGCCGTAGGAGTTGATGGTACGCACCCCCTCCAGGATCGGGACCATCATGTTGTGGTCCTTCTGCATCGCTTTCAGCGCATCAGGATCGGGCGTCTCGATGCCGCAGAAGATGGTGACGAAGTAGGCCTCGCGCATCTTCTCGAGGATCTCGGGCCGCTTGGCGATGTTGAGCGTCGCCTCGCAGGCGAGCCGCACCACATAGCCCGTCCTCTTCTGCCATTCGATCAAATGCGGCAACAGGTCGAGCGCCGCTTTGCGATTGCCGATGAAATTGTCGTCGACGAAATAGACCGTGTCGGTCATGCCGCATTCGCGCAGGCGGTCGAGCTCGGCGATGATCTGCTGCGGCGCCTTGATGCGCGGATTGCGGCCATAGAGACCGGGGATGTCGCAGAACTCGCACTGATACGGACAGCCGCTGGAATACTGGATGCTGCCGAGGAAATATTTCTTCACGTCGGCCAGCTCATAGGCCGGAATCGGAAATTCCGTCATGGGCACGCGGTCTTTGGTCGTGAGCACGACCTGCTGCTCCGGGCGCGAGGTGTCGCGCGACAGGATCTCGATCAGCTGGTTGGTGGCATCACCGAGCTCGCCGACATGCAGATAGTCGAAGGACGGATAATAGTCCGGGCAGGCGCTGACCGAGGGCCCGCCGAGCGCGACCGGCAGGTCGAAATCATGGGCGCGGCGGCAGATGTCGTTCATCTGCTGGCGTTGGATATGCATGCCGCTGACGAAGACCGCTTCGGCCCATTCGAACTCCTCCTTCGTCGTGCGGCGCAGATTCTCGTCGACGAATTTGACCTGCCACTCCTGCGGAAGGTAGGCGGAAATCAGCAGCAGCCCCTGCGGCGGCATGAAGGCGCGGACGCCATCGGTCAGCGGATAGGAATGCTCGAACGTGCCGAATGATGAAGTGTAGCGCGGAAACACACAGAGGATCCGCCGGGACGTTCCGTTACTTTCAGCTCGCATCAAAGCTCCCCCGCCACGACCTGGTTGCGGAAATTGCCAGCCAGACACATAGCGTAATGCTGCGGCCGGAATTTCTCAATATTGTGGCGGAAGCATAATCCCCAGAGGGACCAATGGTTTCCTGAGCGAGCTCGCGCTCCGCCTCAGGCGATCAGCCGCGCGGCAAAATCCGGCAGCAGGCCTGCATCGCTTGCAAGTCGGGAATCGGCTCCCGCGATGCCCGAGCGTGCCAGCCAAGCGTCGAATTCCGGTGCGCGGCGCAAGCCGAAGACGTCGCGGACATAGAGCGCGTCGTGAAAAGACGTCGACTGGTAGTTCAGCATGACGTCGTCGGCACCCGGGACGCCCATGATGAAGGTGACGCCGGCGGCGGCGAGCAGCGTCAGCAGATTGTCCATGTCGTCCTGGTCCGCTTCGGCGTGGTTGGTGTAGCAGATGTCGACCCCGAGCGGCAGGCCAAGCAACTTGCCGCAGAAATGATCTTCCAGCCCGGCCCGGATGATCTCCTTGCCGTCATAGAGATATTCCGGGCCGATGAAGCCAACCACGCTATTGACCAGCAGCGGCGCAAAGGCGCGGGCGACCGCATAGGCCCGCGCCTCGCAGGTCTGCTGGTCGACGCCGTGATGGGCGCCGGCCGACAGCGCCGAGCCCTGGCCGGTCTCGAAATACATCACGTTCTGTCCGACCGTGCCGCGCCTGAGCGACAGCCCGGCCTGCTGCACCTCCTTCAGAAGCGCGAGATCGATGCCGAAACTACGGTTGGCGGCCTCCGTGCCGGCGACCGACTGGAAAACCAGATCGACCGGCACGCCCTTCCCGATCAGCGACAGCGTCGTCGTGACATGGGTGAGGACGCAGCCTTGCGTCGGGATCTGCAGCCGCGCGATGATCTCGTCGAGCAGCCGTAGCAATTGCCCGATGACGGCGGGATCGTCGCTCGCGGGATTGATGCCGATGCAGGCATCGCCGGCACCCAACAAGATGCCGTCCAGGATTGAGGCAGTGATGCCTTTGGCATCGTCGAACGGATGGTTCGGCTGCAGCCGCGTGCTCATCCGCCCCTTCAATCCGATGGTGTTGCGGAAGGCGGTTGTGACCTCGCATTTCCGCGCCGCCAGGATCAGATCCTGGTTCCGCATCAGTTTCGAGACCGCCGCCGCCATCTCCGGGGTGATGCCGGGCGCGAGCGTCTTCAACACCTCCGGCGTTGCGGAGTCCGACAGCAGCCAGTCGCGAAAAGCTCCGACCGTCAAGGAGGCGACCGGCGCGAAGGCCTTGGCATCATGGCTGTCGATGACGAGGCGGGTGACCTCATCGGCCTCGTAGGGGATGACCGCTTCCTGAAGGAACTGCCCGAGCGGGACGTCTGCAAGCGCCATCCGCGCCGCGATCATCTGCGCCGCAGTCTCGGCGGCGACCGCGGCCAGCCGGTCGCCGGAGCGCGGCGGCGTCGCCTTGGCCAGGAGATCGCGCAGGTCCGGGAACGTGTAGCTCGTGGCGTCGATGGTGTGGCGGTAGACCAAGGGCCTCTCCGGAGTTCGTCGGCCAATGGCCGAGGGCAGATCGATCTTGAAGGCGATCCCGGCCGCAGGGAATACGCCCTTGGCGGCCGGTGTGCACGCCGATGTTCGCGGCATCCCGCTGCTGCAGCCGGCCGAAACCGACGATGCTCCGTCAACGCACTGAAATACCTCGACTTCCTAGCGCGGGGCGCTCGCCTGCCGGACCAACGGCGTTAACGTCACGTCCACCTTCCTCCTGCAAAGTTCTGCATCAGTTCCAACCAACCCCGCTCACCGGCCATTTCAGGCCATTCCGGGCCGCTGAACACCATGACATCCGACCGATCTGGGAATGCCACGAAGCTGGCAGGCCGATTCACGCTTGCCACCAAGCTGTACGCGATCTTTGGGCTGTTCGCGCTGCTCACGGCGGCGATCGCACTGCTGTCCGACTACAACAGCCGCCGCAGCGCCGACCTCGCCAACGCGATCGAGACGGCGAACGCCGCCGCGCTGAACGTCGAACGCGTCAACTCGCTCGTTTATGCCGTCGTGATGGAATCGCGCGGCGTCTACATGTCGACCGAGCCGGCGGTGGTGAAGAAATACGGAGACGGGCTGCTCAAGTTCAACGCCCAGATCCTCGACGTCGTGAAGCGCTGGGAGACCATCGTCAAAGCCGACGATGCCGAACAGTTCGCCACCTTCAGGAAGCGCATCGAGCAGTTCGTCGAGTTCCGCAAGGAACTGGTGCGCCGCGGCGTCGAGATCAATGCAGCCGCAGGCCGCGAATGGGGCGACAACGACGCCAACCGCGCCGTGCGTTCCGCGCTGAACAAGGATCTCGAGGCGCTGTCCAAGGTCTATGCCGAGCGGGCCAAACAGATCGCGCAGCAGACCGAGACCAGTCGCGAGCTGTCTTTCGTGCTGACCTGTCTCGGCGGCGTGGCGCTGGCCCTGGTCGTGCTCGGCATCGTCATCATCGCCCGCTCGATCGCCCGGCCGCTCGCCGCGATCACCGGCACCATCAAGCAGGTCGCCGACGGCGCCGAAAACGTCGCGGTGCCGTACTCCGAACGCGCCGACGAGATCGGCGCACTGGCCCGCGCGATCCAGGTCTTTCAGGAGGCGATGGGCCGCAATCGCGACCTCGCCTCGCAGGTCTCGCAGGACTCGGCTGCGCGCGAGGAGCGTGCCCGCCATATCGAACGATCCGTCGAAACGTTCCGCGAGGCGATCGGCGCGGTCATGCGCGGCCTCAGCGACAACGCCTCCACCATGCGCGAGACCGCACAGACCATCACGCGTGTCACCGCGGACGCGAGCAGCCGTGCCGGCACCGCGGCGAACGCCACCGAACAGGCCTCGCACAACGTCACGGCGGTCGCGGGCGCGGCAGAGGAACTGTCTGCCTCGGTGGTGGAGATCGGCCGCCAGGTGCGGCAGAGTGCCGGGGCGGTCGAGCAGACCGGCCAGCGCACAGAGAAATCGATCTCCGAGATCGAGAGCCTCGCCGCGGCCACCCAGCGCATCGACGGCGTGCTCAACCTGATCCAGGCGATCGCCGAGCAGACCAACCTGCTTGCGCTGAACGCAACAATCGAGGCCGCGCGCGCCGGCGATGCCGGCCGCGGCTTTGCCGTGGTCGCTCACGAGGTGAAGGCGCTGGCAGGACAGACCGCCAAGGCCACCGCCGAGATCAGCGAGAACGTCTCGATGATCCAGGCCTCGACGCGCAACGCGGTCGACGCTGTCCGCGAGATCGGCGGGGCGGTGCGCGAGATCAACGAGGTCACCTCGGCGATCGCGGGCGCCGTCAGTCAACAGGACGCCGCCACCCGCGAGATCTCCTCGAACGCGCAAAGCGCAGCCCAAGGCAACGAGACGCTTGTGGCAAACATCACCTCGCTGCGCGATGCCATCGGCGAGACGGACACGGCGGCTGCCTCGGTGCTGACGGCGGCGAGCAGCGTGACGGAGACGGCGCAGACGCTGTCGCGGGAGGTGGAGAAGTTCTTCCAGAACTTGCGCGGAGGATCGGCGGACAGCCGGATCGCCAAGGCGGGATGATTGTGGGTTTCGCCCGCCCCGCACTCGGCGATCGAGTCGCTCAACAAAAACCAGAAAACAACCCCATGCACAGTAGCAATCGCCAGCATCTTCAATGCCTGGCGGGCAATTTCTGATTTGGCGAAATCTATTTGACACGTCGGGCAAAACATCGACATGATGCAACGATGGCGACCGGCGGCCCGAGCCGGGACGAGGTCTGGCCAAGGCCTGGAGCCTTTGCTGGAATCGAGAGATGCCGACCTCTGGCGGTGAGCTTTGCAGACCTTCGTCCTCAATGGCGACGAAGCAGAAGCTTCCGAGCGCACAGCGGCTCCGGATCCGGCCATCCGCAATGGGATCACAGCAGTCACCTGAGCAATTCATTGGCATGAACTCGGCATTCACCGGGGGACGGTTTGTGTTGACCCAGGTCAATGCTGCAATTTCGCGTTCCGGTCTGATGGCATCACCATGGAACTCGCGATCAAATTGCTCATCGGCGGCACGGGCAGCCTCGCCTCCTATCTGGCGGCGCATGTCCTGCTGTGCTTGCTGCCGGCCTTCTTCATTGCCGGGGCAATGGTGGCACTGATCCCCAAGGCCAGCATTACACGCTGGCTTGGACGCAACACCCCGGCCTATGTGTCTTACCCCGCGGCAGCCGCAGCCGGCTCCGTGCTCGCCGTGTGCTCATGCACCGTCGTGCCATTGTTTGCAGGCATCTACCGGAAAGGGGCAGGCATCGGACCGGCTATCGCCTTCCTGTTCTTCGCGCCTGCCGGCAACATTATGGCACTCACCTACACCGGCAGCATCCTGGGACTGGAATTTGCCGTCGCCAGGGTGGTGATGTGCTTGCTGTTTGGCATTGGCATTGGCCTTCTGATGGCGCTGCTGTTCTGGCGCGATGACATCGGCCATGACACCCAAACTGACGCCCTCTTCAGCGAGCAGGCCGACATTTCACCCGCAGCCTTGGGCGTTCTGCTGTCGCTGATAGCGGTGCTGATTGCTGGCACCATAAAGTTGTGGCCGTTCACGGCTATCATGGCCACCGTCCACCTGCCCTTGCCATGGGCCGCTGCGTGGCAGGCCGCGCTGTTCGAGTGGATGCCATTCGATGTCGCCAAAGGCGAGGAGGGCATCGGCTTTCACGGATCGGTTCTGATTGCCCTGCTGTTGCTCATTGCTGCAACCGCCTGGAGGGGGCTGGAGAACATCATCGAAGGCGCAAACGTCTGGACCTGGCTCGCACTCGGCCTCTCGGCCACCACCTTGTTGGTGGCCGCCGCGCGTCTGACCCCGCAGCCCGGCGGATTGGAAGTGGCCCTGACTGGCCGAGTCCTGGCCGTAGCGCTCGCCATGTGGGCGGTATGGTACTTCGCGAGCATGCTCGCTCAAGATGACTGGCGGTCATGGCTATGGGAGTCCTGGCGCTTCGTGACGCAAATCTTCGTACTGCTTCTAGTGGGCGTATTCGTGGTGGGCATGGTCCGTCAGGTCATTCGGCCCGAATGGATTGAGAGCCTCGCCGGCAGCAACACTCTGCTCGCCAATGCACTGGGGGTCGGCTTTGGCATCTTCATGTACTTTCCTACTCTTGTGGAAGTACCGGTGGCACGCATGTTCCTCGATCTCGGCATGCATCGCGGTCCGCTGCTGGCCTACCTCATGGCGGACCCGGAGCTGAGTCTTCAAAGCGTGTTGATGGTGGCCGTCGTGATCGGCCGTGCGAAGACCGCAGCCTATGTGGGAGCGGTGGCCTTGTTCAGCATCAGCGCCGGCCTGATTTACGGCGCCTGGGTGGATGGCATGAGCTGGGCATCGCTGGCTCTCACGCTGGTCTCCATCATGGCTGCAATATCCGGCTCCCTGGCCTGGCTGCGGCAGCGCCAGCGCGCGGCCGCTACCGCCTAGTCCGTTCACACAATTGAAGGAGACGACGACCATGGTGACCATCAAGATCCTCGGCTCCGGCTGCGCCAACTGCAAGAAGCTGGAAACTGTTGCGCGCGAAGCTGCCGGCCGCGCCAACGTTCCAGCCGAATTCGTCAAGATCACCGATTTCAAGGACATCATGGCCTATGACCTGTTGTCCACGCCGGGTCTCGTGATCAACGAGAAGCTGGTCAGCAGCGGACGCATTCCGACAGTCGCCGAAGTGCAGAAGCTGCTGGCGACGGCTTGAGAGCGAGAGTCCGCTTGCGCGAGAGAGGCCCCCGGATCCGATCGGAAGGTCCGAGTGCCAGCAGCTGGAGCCCGCCTCGCCTAGTCTGCCTCCGCGCGACCTTCCGGGCGTGAAGGGCGCTTCGGCGGAGTATCCTGCGTCTGGACGTTCGCGGAGGCCGGACGGAAGAGGCGCGTTGCGCGCTCGGCCCAGTAGCTTTTCCATCCACCACCCACGCTGTATGGCCCTATCGGAGTGAAGAGGTTTCCCATCGTGGGCGGCTGCGGATCTGGCTTGAACTGGAGCACCGGCGCCACGCGCGCAACAATGCGCTCCACCAGCATGGGTGCAAGCTTCAGCGCGATGCCCAGCATGTAACCTGAGATCCCGACGATGACCTCGCGACGAGGCCGCTCCGAGAGACCTACTATGGCCCGTGCCACGCGCCCGGCCGCAATCACCGGGAAGATCGAGCGCGCCTGCCGCCCGAATACGTTGCCCATTTTGCTGTAGACGGGTGTGTCCACTGCCCATGGCATGACCAGGCAGACATGGATGTCGGCCGCCCGCTCAAATTCCTGCCGCAGGCAGGCCGTGAAGCCTCGAACGGCGAACTTGGTCGCAACATAAGGGCTGAGCAGAGGCTCTCCCGTCATACCCAGAAGAGAGCTGGTGTTTATGAGAACACCGCGATCACCTTACGTCCGAAACTGTGACAGTGCCACCCGGGAGCCGTTGACACATCCCATGAGATTGACGTCGATCACGCGCCGGAAGGCCTCGATCGGCATGTCTTCGAATCGACCAACCATGAGAACCGCCGCGCAGTTCACCCAAACATCGATCCGGCCATACGCCGCGACCGCCGCGTCACGGATGCGCTCGACTGCAGCTGGGTCGGTCAGATCGGCCGCGCATGCGACCGCTTCGGCACCGTGCTCATGGCACGCGCGAACCACCACCTCCAATGCTCCGGTGTCCCGACCCACAAGAACAAGGCTCGCCCGTCGTGCGGCGAAAGCGAGCGCGGTCGCCTGGCCGATTCCGCTGGATGCTCCTGCAATGACGATTGCGCGCGTGCCGGGCCAACGGTTCACGGCCGCACCGCTACACGCGGACACAGTCGGCGACCGCTCGCCGTACAGCCGTTGCGGCTGGTTCTCGTGGTTCGGGCTTGGGCGGCCGCCGCGCGCCTGGTGAGATTGGTGTGAGCCATCATCAGCCTCGCCCGAATTGAACGTCGCGAGGGCAACCAGCGGGAGCTATGCTTGTTCCTCCTGCGACCTCCGGCGCGCAGCGATCGACGTTCCTGTCGCCATGGCCAGGTCCGCGTCGATGAGGATCGAACGAATCCGCCGGATGATGGGACCTCACTCGGCACCGAAAGACGCAGCGGGGATCTTCGGACGGTGTGCGCCCAACTTGCCGTCTACAATCACCTCATGCTGATCGACGATGGCGTCAACGGCCTCCGGCCATACGAGAGCTCATCGGCCCGGCCCAGCAGGACTACGACGGCGCGTTCGTCGTCGGTGAGGATCTCATAGCCGTCTGCCCGCGCGCTTCGGCGAACCGCCCTACAGCCCTACAGCATCACCCCGCCCCGCTTGATCAATTCCTTCCCGACCGCCGCCAGGTGCACCTGGTCCGGGCCGTCGCCGATGCGGATGAAGCGGGCGTAAACGTAGGCGCGCGCGAGGAACGTGTCCTGGGAGACGCCAGCGGCGCCGTGGATCTGGATGGCGCGGTCGATGACACGGGCGGCCATGCTGGGCACCACGATTTTCGCGGCGGCGATCAGGTCGCGCGCGGCCTTGTTTCCTTCGCGGTCCATCTTGTCGGCGGCCTGCAATGTCAGCAGACGCGCCTGCGCGATCTCGCAGAAGGAGTGCGCGATATCCTCTCGCACCGAGCCCTGCTCGGCCAGCGGCTTGCCGAAGGCTATACGCGACACCGCACGCTGGCACATCAACTCCAGCGCGCGCTGGGCGCAGCCGATCAGGCGCATGCAATGATGGATACGGCCGGGGCCGAGCCGGCCTTGCGCGATCTCGAAGCCGCGGCCTTCGCCGAGCAGGATGTTTTCGGCAGGCAGGCGAACGTTGTCGTAGACGATTTCGGGGTGGCCGACCGGGGCGTCGTCATAGCCGTAGGTGAGCATGTCGCGGACGATGCGGACGCCGGGCGTGTTCCTGGGCACCAGGATCATGGATTGCTGGCGGTGGCGGTCGGGATCATCGGGCGCCGTCTTGCCCATCACGATCAGGATCTCGCAATCCTCGTTCATCGCGCCCGAGGTGAACCACTTGCGGCCGTTGATGACGTAGTCGTCGCCGTCGCGCCTGATCTCGCACTGGATGTTGGTGGCGTCGCTGGAGGCGACCTGGGGTTCCGTCATCGAGAAACCGGAGCGGATGCGCCCATCCAATAACGGCTTCAGCCAGCGCTCCTGCTGCGCGCTGGTGCCGTAATTGGCGAGCACCTCCATGTTGCCGACATCAGGAGCGGAGCAATTGAACACTTCGGGCGCCCAGAGGATGCGGCCCATGATCTCCTTCACCGGCGCGTATTCGAGATTGGTGAGCCCCGGTCCGTGCTCGCCGGACAGAAACAGGTTCCAGAGCCCCTGCTCCCGCGCCAGCTTCTTCAGGTCCTGAAGCACAGGCGGCGTCCTGTAGCGCACCGCCTCCGGCTTGACCTGCTCGTAATAGAGATCCTCGACCGGCTCGACGTGCGTGCGCATGAACCGGCGGACGCGGTCCTGCAGCTCCAGCGAACGGGCGGAGTGGTGAAAATCCATGGCGGTCTCCTGTTCATGCCGAGCGTGGAGCGCACGCCTCGCCCTTCGAGACGCCCCTCACGTCCCGCGCAACAGCTCGCTAGCG
Source organism: Bradyrhizobium sp. in8p8 (assembly GCF_000426845.1). GTDB lineage: Bacteria > Pseudomonadota > Alphaproteobacteria > Rhizobiales > Xanthobacteraceae > Bradyrhizobium > Bradyrhizobium japonicum_C. Next base: position 314,078 of record NZ_AUGD01000006.1, read on the forward strand.
ACAACCCAGTCGTTGCCGTCGAACTGGAGCATGTAGCCGTCCTTGATCGGGCGGAAATCCTGCGGCGTCGTGTTGAGGGTAATGCCGGGCATCAAGAGCGACAGCGGCACGTTCTTCAGGTTTGCCGCCTGCGCCATGATGTTTTCGCGCGTCAGATTGTCCTTGCACTGCTTCAGCAGGACCACGAGTGCCTCGGCGACGGTGTAGCCATAGAGTCCCGCGACGTTGTTGACGTCGGCGTTCGGCAGCCGCTTCTTCATGAAATCGATATAGGCCGTCATCGCCGGGTCGCTCTTGGGCTCGGCCACAAAGGGCTTGAGCGAGCCGAGCGAGAGCACGCCCTTGCCGGCATCGAGCCCCGCCGGCACCATCACGGTCGCCTTGTTGGCGCAACCGCTCGCGATAAAGCGCATCGGCTGCCAGCCGACCTCATGCGCTTTCCGGATCGCCTGCGCGCAGGCGCGCGGCGTCACCGAATAGATCAGGAAGACGTCGGCCTTGGTGTTGGCCAGCGTCAGCACCTGGGAATCCACGGTGGGGTCCGCGACCTCGAAGCTCGAGGCCATCGCGATCGCCTTGTCGGCGTCGGCGCCGAGGGCTTCCTTGACGCCGCGCAGATATTCCTTGCCGGCGTCGTCGTTCTGATAGAGCACCGCAAAACGTGCATTCGGATTCTTGGCGCGCGCGTAAGCGACGTCGATCGCGGCCTCGCTGGTGTAGTTCGGCGCCCAGGGCAACGCGATCGACCAGGGCATGTTGGCGGGATCGTTCCATTTCGAAGCCGAGCTGATCAGGAAGATCTGCGGCACCTTGTTGCTATTGAGATACTTTGCGATCGCCGAGCTCGGCGCGGTGCCCATCGTCGCGAAGATGAAGGCGACGCCCTCGCCTTCGACCAGCCGCCGCGCGGCCTCCATGGTCTTCGGAGGCGAGAAGGCGTCGTCCAGCGAGATCAGATTGAGCTTGCGACCATTGACGCCGCCCTTCTCGTTGATCTCGTCGAAATAAGCGGAGATCACCCTGCCCGTGATACTGAGCGGCGATGCCGGGCCGCTATAGGGCATGGTATTGCCGATCTTGATCTCGGTGTCGGTGACTCCAGGGCCGTAGGATTTTTGCGCAGCGACGGGCGTGGACAGACAAGCGGCAGCGAGCGCTGCAGCCAGGGCCAAAGCGGCTTTCATGGTTTCTCCCCGATGATCATCGCCGCGAGTCGGTCGCGCGGCGCGCTGCTTCTCGTCAGCGCGTCAGATCAGCGGAGTTCATCAAGATGGTCTTGCGTCGAGTTGCTGATGGCTCGCCTGGCCGCGCCGCTTCAAGGCAAAGCCCAAGCTGATCCAGCCGGCGCCGGCCATGATCAGGTCGATCCCGAGGAACAGGCCGAGGATGTAGACGCTGTTCACCGGCCAGCGCGCCACGATGAGGAGGCCGAGCAGCAGCGTGATTGCGCCCGACAGCGCCACCCAGCCCCACGGACTTTCGCGCTTCATGCTGAAGGCGAGATATAGCCTCACCGCGCCGGACGCGAGCAGCGCCGCGCCGAGAAAGAGCGTCAGCACAACTGCGGCCAATAACGGGTTCTGGAAGGTGAGGAAGCCGGCAATGATGTAGAGCACCCCGAGCAAGGCCCAGATCAAGAACTTCCCCCAGCTCTTCAGCTGGAATGCGCCGATCACCTCGGTCACGCCGGCGACGATCATCATCGCGCCGACCACGATCACGCTCGCCACCGTTGCCATCACCATGCTGCCGAGCGCGACGAAGCCGGCAATGAGGTAGACGACGCCGAGCGCGACGATCCACCCCCATTTGGCATGTAGCGCAGAGATACTTGAGCCGAGACTGGAATGATGAGACGCGTCTGAAGCAGTTGTCATGGCGGCCACTCCTGCATGCAAGGCCCGCGGGCACACGCGACGATAGCACGCATCGCAACGGGACGATAGCCAGCGGAGCAGCCCTCACCTGCAGCAACATTGACGCAAATCAACATCGAATGCGTCGTCGGATCGCGAAGGCGCAACTTCCTGCCCTCGGTCATTGCACGTCGCTTTACAGGCGCGGATCAGCTGTCCGAGTTGGCGAGCCCTAACAGCTCCTGCCGCGTCACCGCATTGTCGCGGAACACGCCGAGCATGCGGCTGGTGACGAGATCCGTCCCCGGCTTGTGCGCGCCGCGCGTGGTCATGCAGTGATGCGTCGCCTTGATGATGACGCCGACGCCTTGAGGCTCCAGCACGTCGTTGATCGTGTTGGCGATCTGGGCCGTCATCTTCTCCTGGATCTGAAGGCGCTTGGCATAGACGTCCACGAGCCGCGCAAGCTTGCTGATGCCGACCACGCGCCCTTGCGGAATATAGGCGACCCAGGCGCGGCCGACGATCGGCGCCATGTGGTGTTCGCAATGGCTCTCGAAGCGAACTCCGCGCAATACGATCATCTCGTCTTAACCTTCAATCTCCTCGAAGGTCTTCTGCAGGATCTCCGTCGGGTCCTGGGCATAGCCGGAAAAATACTCCTCGAAGGCACGAGCAACACGATCAGGCGTGTCGCGCAGGCCGTCGCGCGCGGGATCATCACCGGCCCAGCGGATCATGGTCCGGATCGCCTGCTCGACCTCCGCCCGATCGGGCCGCTCGCTTGGCGCCTGCGCAACCGCGACCCGCTCCAACTTGCGCGCTCGTGACGTCATCAATGGTCTCCCCTTCCGGCGGCCACATGAACAAGCGGCCCTCAGCTTGGACGGCGCCAATCGGAAAAGGTTCCCGAGGTCCGGGAAAATAGGCGGATCGGCAGCACGCCAGACCGGGCCTAAGCCACCGCGTTGCGCACATCGAGCACCGCCCGCGCCCATTCGGCCGGCCGCTCCTGAGGCAGGTTGTGACCGGCATTGGTGAAGACGCGCCGCTCGAAAAACCCCGCGAACTTGTGCGCGTGGTGGGCGGTGCCGGGATTGACGCCGTCGCTGTCGCCGTCGATCGCAATTGTCGGGACACGGATCGGCGGCTGCGCGGCGAGCCGGGCCTCGATCGCGGCGTAGGCGGGGTCGCCATCAACCAGCGCATAGCGATGGCGATAGGAGTGGATCACGACGTCGACGAAATCGGGATTGTCGAAGGCTTCGGCGCTCGCCTCGAAGGTCGCGTCATCGAACGCCCATTTGGGCGACCACATCGCCCAGAGCTGGCGGGCAAAGCCGCGGCGGTTGCGCTCGAGCGCGCGGCGGCCGCGCTCGTTGTGAAAGAGATATTGATACCAGAGAGCTGCCTCCTCCGGCGGCGAAGCCGGCTCCATGGCGCGGGCGATGTTCTGGATGTTGTAGGAATTGCCGGACACAAGGGCGATCACGCGCTCCGGATAGAGCGCCGAGACGACACAGGCCGCGCGCCCGCCCCAATCATAACCGCCGACGAGTGCCCGCTCGATGCCGAGCGCATCCATGAAGGCCAGCAGATCGGCGCCAAGCGCTGCCTGCTCGCCGGAGCGCAGCGTCCCGGCGGAGCGAAACCGCGTCGGCCCATAACCGCGCAGCCAGGGCACCAGCACCCGCGCGCCCGCTTCGGCAATGATCGGCGCGGTCTCGGCATAGGCGTTCACATCATAGGGAAAGCCGTGGCCAAGGATGCAGGGCCAGCCATCCGCCGCGCCGTATTCGCGATAGGCAATATCGAGGATGTCCGTGCTGACTGTTTTTTGTTGCATGGCTGGCTCACTGGGAATGGTATCGTGGCTTGGATAACCGAAGCATCCGGACGTTGCGCCACCGGTCCCGGGCATCGCTTCGCTCATCCGGGCTACAAGGGCCCGACCTATCTCTGCGGGCCGGACAGCGAAATGTCGCGCTCGGCGCGGAACACGTTGCTGTAGAGATTGGCGATCCACTGCCGGCCGATCTCCGTCTTGTTGAGATAACCGATCTCGGTCTGGATGTGCGGGGCGACGCTGTTCCAATAGAACTGCGGATAGCGGTTCACGATGTCGGCCGGCGAGTCGTAGCCGAGCTGGCGGTTGATGCCGACCTCCTCGAACTCGTAGTAGAGCGCGTTGGCCTTGCGCAGATAGTTGGGATCGCCGAGCTGGCCGATGAAGTCTGCCGCGCGCAGGATCGAGGCTTCCTCGTCGTATTCCTGCCCTTCACGGGCGGGAAAGCGCGTGCCTTCGATGGCGCTGGCAATGCGGTCCGGATCCAGGCCGGGAATATGCCGGAGCCGCCGCGTCACGTAGAGCTTCGACCTGTCGACGTGATACATCATCAGGCTCGCATCCGAGGCACCGCGCGGCAACGAGATCTTGGTGTCGGCCGCATCGATGATGAAGCCTTCGGCGTCGTCCTCCTCGAACAGGCCGCGGACATAGCCGATGTCGTGGGCGAGGCAGGCGATCAGGACATGGACGTAGTCCTCGGCCGACAGATGCGTATGAAGACTTCGGCCGCGGAGGATCGCCTGGGCCGCCAGCGTCACCAGCATCGTATGCTCGATGTTGTGGTAGAGCGCATCGCTGTTGCCGATGCATTCCATCGCGGTGCGGGTCGCGCTCTCGACGATACTTGCAGAAGTCTCATCGTACCGGCGGCGCATGAACCTGCCGAGGAATTCCTCCAGGGATTCAGCCGCCAGTCTCGGTAAGGTCATCATGGATGCAGCCCCGTCCGCCGCTGGTGTGCCATCTCCCGTCGTCTCATTCTTGTTGTCGACGCATCGGGGAGCATAGCCCATCTTGGGCCGGGTAACCAAACGCGGGAGGAAAAATACGCAAATATCCTGCCGTTCCGCTGCGCAGCATCACGGTTGCCGTCACACTTCACTACAACCGCTGGGGCGAATAGCCGAGGGACGCCCGGCGCTTCAAGGAGCGGACAGGATGGCGGCGCCTTCAGCCGAGCGCGACAGGCTTCTGGCCAGATAGAACAGCTCGACCAGCTTGCCGCGTTTGCCGGCCAGCGAGAAAATGTACTCGGGCGAGTCCGCCTCGATTTCGGCGATCGCCACCTTCGCGATCCGATCGATGCGGCTCGAGCCGTGCTCCCACACAAAGCCGACACCAAGCCGATTGGCAACCGCCTCCAGCATCCCCTCGCGCGTATTGACGATGATCGCCGGACTGGCGCGCAGGTTGACGGCGCGAAACGCCCTGTCCACGGCGCGTTGGGTCGCGGAATCCCGGGTGCGAAACACCAGCGGATATCGCACGAGGTCGGCGATGGACACGCGCGATTGGCGACTGAGCTCGTGAACGGGATGGCAGATCGCAACGACGCGCTGCTGGACGCAGGACTCGCGCCGGAAGCGATTGTCCTGCGGCACCTCGGGCAATACTGCGACGTCAACACGCTGGTCGACCACCGCGGCCATGATCGCCGACCAGCTGCCGATCTCGATGTTGATCTGGATCTTCGGATACAGATTGCGGAACGCCGCAATCAGCGCCATGCCCGGCATGGCATTGCCAAGCCCGATGCGCAGCTCGCCCCCCGTGAGCTCATCGCGCTGCTGCAGGATCGCCAGCGCATCCGCCTCGATGGCTTGCATGCGGTTCGTTGCAGCGTAGAGCCGCCGGCACAGCGGCGTCGGGATCAGAGTCTGTCCGTGCCGGTCGAACAGCGCCACTGCGAACTCGGCCTCGAGGTCGCGCACGAGCTGCGCAACGGCCGGCTGTGATACCCCGAGCCGCCTTGCTGCGGCCGCGAAGCTGCCGGTCTCGAACACCGCATTGACCGCCCGGACACGCGAGGACGTCAACGCCACGACAACACTCTCACGATCGAGATTCCCCGTCTGCCGGACCGAAAGCAAAACCTGGGATGACCATAAGCATGGCCATTGACCGTTATGTGAATGTCAGACGCGCTCCCTACTCCTCGTGCGCCGCAACCGGCCAGCAGGGGACCAGCGCGCATGGCGCAGATCGAACTTTCCGCAATCCGCAAATCCTTTGACGGTACCGACGTCCTGAAGGGCATCGATTTCCGGATCGAGGACGGCGAGTTCATCTCGCTGGTCGGTCCCTCCGGCTGCGGCAAGTCGACCCTGCTCCGGGTCATTGCCGGGCTGGAGCCGCAGAATTCCGGCGAGGTCCGCATCGACGGCCGCCCGGTGGACGGCATTCGCCCGAGCGCGCGCAATCTTGCGATGGTTTTTCAATCCTACGCGCTCTATCCGCACCTAAATACCTTCGACAACATTGCGGTGCCGCTGCGGATGCGTCGCCTCTCGGCGATCGAGCGCCTGCCGCTCCTAGGTGCGGTGCTGCCGGGCCGGCGCGCCAAGGAACGGCACATTCGCAATGACGTCGAAGCCATCGCCGAGCAGCTCGACATTGCTCCGTTGCTGCGGCGCAAGCCGGGGCAATTGTCCGGCGGACAGCGGCAACGCGTCGCGGTCGGACGTGCCATGGTGCGCGAGCCGCGGGCCTTCCTGTTCGACGAACCGCTCTCCAATCTCGACGCAAAGCTGCGCGTCCACATGCGCGCGGAGCTCGCCGAGCTGCACCGCCGCCTCAAGGCAACGTTCGTCTATGTCACGCACGACCAGGCCGAGGCGATGACCATGTCGAGCCGGATCGCCGTCATGATGGACGGCGAATTGATCCAGGCCGGCACGCCTGCGGAGATCTACAACGATCCCGAGGACATCCGTGTTGCCGAATTCATCGGCAGCCCCAAGATCAACATCCTTCCAGGCCGGATCCGGAAGGACGGCGGCGTCGATGTGCTGGGGACTGCCCTGAAATTATCCTGCCGGGCTGCGGCCGGCGACTGTCGGGTCGGCGTCCGCCCGGAGCGGATCGACCTCGGCGCCGGGCCGTTCTCCGGAACGGTCGTCCATCTCGAGAATCTCGGCGCCGAGGCATTCGTGCACCTTGCGATCGAAGGCTCCGGGTTGCGCCTGATCGCGCGGCTGGCGGACGTCCGGCATCTGCCCGGGATGGCCAGCTCCGTCACCTTCGGTTTCGCCCCCGACGCGGTACGGATTTTCGATCCGGCCGGGAAGCGGATCGAGCTCAAGGTGGAGCAGCCCGAGCGCGTTCGTGAGCCCGCCCATGTCTGACGGCTCGATGACAATGGACGCCGCGATCGCGCCTGCCAGCGCGGCAAGGCGCGCGGTGCCGGTCCACGGCAGCCGACGCACGTATTCCGCCTACGCCTTGGTGACGCCGGCGGCGGCGCTGATGCTGATCATGCTGCTCGGTCCGCTTGCCGGCGTGATCGCCCTCTCCTTCACAGATTACCAGCTCGGCGCGCCGCATTTCTCCTGGATCGGTCTCGCCAACTACCAGGACCTGTTCGCCGACAAGGTGTTCTGGACTGCGCTGCGCAATACGCTGACCTACGTCGTGATCGTGGTGCCCGGCGCCGTGATCGCCGGCCTTGCGATCGCGCTCCTGATCCAGAGCGGCACCAGCCTGCGCAGCCTCTACCGGACGATCTATTTCCTGCCCGTGATGGCGACCCTGATCGCCATGGCCGTGGTCTGGGAGTTCATGCTGCATCCGCAATTCGGCCTGGTGAACGGGATGTTGCGCGGCGCGGGCCTGCCGGCATTTGCCTGGCTGCAGGACCGCAACACCGCGCTCTATGCGCTGTGCGCGATCGGCATCTGGCAGGCGGTCGGCTTCAACATGGTGCTGTTTCTCGCCGGCCTCGTCTCCATTCCCAAGCAGCTCTACGAGGCGGCTGAAATCGACGGTGCGTCGAGCGGCTGGGCGCGGTTCCGGCTCGTGACCTGGCCGATGCTGGGACCGGTCACGACCTTCGTCGTCGTGATCTCCGGCATTCGCTCCTTCCAGGTGTTCGACACCGTCCACGTGTTGACCAAGGGCGGCCCGTCGAAATCAACCGAGGTCCTGATCCACACCATGTACACGGAAGGATTCGAGTTCTTCCGCTCGGGCTACGCCGCGGCGATCACCGTTGTTTTCCTGGTCTTCGTTCTGCTGCTCACGCTGATCAAATCGAGACTCGCCGATCGCGGGGTGCACTACACATGAGCAATGCACATCCCATCCCATTCCGGGCGATCCTCCGCCACGTGCTGCTGATCGCCGGCGCGGCAATCATGCTGGCGCCCTTCATCTGGATGATCTCGACCGCGTCCAAGCCGCAAACCGAGATCTTCTCAAGCGAACTGCACCTGATCCCACACCAGTTCGCGCTGGCGGAGAATCTGCGCGAGGCATTCGCCAAGGCCAATCTGCTGCGCTTCCTGCTCAACGGCGTCATCGTCACGGTCTCGATCTTCCTGCTGCAGGTCATGGTGGCGCTGCCGGCGGCCTATGCGCTGGCAAAGCTTCGCTTCCTCGGCCGGGAGACGATGTTCGCGCTGGTGCTGTTCGGGATACTGATCCCGCCGCAGGCGACCGCGGTCCCCGTCTTCCTGCTGCTGCACAAGGCGGGGCTGCTCGACAGCTATGCCGCGCTCGTCCTTCCCTTCACGATCTCGGTGTTCGGCATCTTCCTGATGCGCCAGTTCTTCAAGACCGTGCCCGACGATCTCGTCGACGCCGCGCGCATGGACGGCATCTCGGAATTCGGCATCGTCTGGCGGGTGATGCTGCCGGCCGCGATCCCGGCCGTCACCGCCTTCGGCATCTTCTCGGTGGTCGCGCATTGGAACGATTATTTCTGGCCGCTGATCGTCCTCAACAGCGAGCACTTGCGCACGCCGCCGCTTGCGGTCGCCCATTTCCGCAACAACGAGGCCGGCACGAGCTACGGCCCGCTGATGGCCGCGGCGATGGTGATCATCGCACCGCTCGTCATCGCTTTCCTTTTCGCCCAGCGCCGCTTCATCGAGGGCATCACCCTCACCGGCATCAAGTAACCGACCAACCCAACAGGAGTCTATCCATGCTGAAGACCATCATCGCCGCAGCGGCTCTGTCGCTCGTGGCCGGATCTGCGCTCGCGCAGACCCAGACCGAGATCGTGATGCAGTATCCCTATCCGGAGCTGTTCACCGAGACCCACAAGCGCATCGCCGAGGAATTCGCCAAGATACACCCGGAGATCAAGGTCACGATGCGGGCGCCTTACGAATCCTACGAGGACGGCACCCAGAAGGTGCTGCGCGAGGCCGTGACCAACCAGATGCCGGACGTGTCCTTCCAGGGCCTGAACCGCATCCGCGTCCTGGTCGACAAGAACATCCCGGCCGCGCTCGACGGTTACATCGCCGCCGAGAAGGATTTCGACAAGCAGGGCTTTCATCAGGCGATGTTCGACATCGGCACCGCGAGCGGCAAGGTCTACGCCCTGCCCTTCGCGATCTCCCTGCCAATCGTCTACGTCAATCTCGATCTGGTGAAGCAGGCCGGCGGCGACGTGAACAACCTGCCCAAGACCTGGGACGACCTGATCGCGCTCGCCAAGAAGATCAAGGCGCTCGGCAACGACACCAACGGCGTCACCTACGCCTGGGACATCACCGGCAACTGGCTGTGGCAGGCGCCGGTCTTCGCGCGCGGCGGCACCATGCTCAACGCCGACGAGACCAAGGTCGCGTTCGACGGAGCGGAAGGCAAGTTCGCCATCAACACGATTGCGCGGCTCGTCAACGAGGCCGGCATGCCCAATCTCGACCAGCCGTCGATGCGCGCGACGTTCGCTGCCGGCAAGACCGGTTTCCACATCACTTCGACCTCCGACCTCAACAAGGTCACGCAGATGACCGGCGGCAAGTTCGCGCTGAAGACGATTCCGTTCCCGGACGTCGCGTCCCCGAACGGCAGGCTCCCGGCCGGCGGCAATGTCGTGCTGATCCTCGCCAAGGACAAGGCCAAGCGCGACGCCGCCTGGGAAGCTGTGAAGTTCTGGACTGGCCCGAAGGGCGCCGCGATCATGGCGGAGACCACCGGTTACATGCCTCCGAACAAGGTAGCCAACGACGTCTATCTGAAGGACTTCTACGTCAAGAACCCCAACAATTACACCGCGGTCAGCCAGCTCGCGCTGCTCACCAAGTGGTACGCCTTCCCCGGCGACAACGGCCTGAAGATCACGGACGTCATCAAGGATCATCTCAACTCGATCATCTCGGGCGCCCGCACCAAGGAGCCTGAGGCCGTCCTCGCCGACATGACCGCGGACGTGCAGAAGCTGCTGCCGAAGACCACCGGCGCGGCGCGCTGACCATCCTCACATCACCGGCACGGGACGCCCTCGGCGCCCCGTGCCGCCCCAATGACCGGAGATTGCGATGAAGCTGCTGCATCTGAGCGACATTCACCTGACGGCGCCTGGCTCGACCATCGGGGGCCGCGACCCGCGCATCAATTTCGAACGGGCGCTCGCGCATGCGCTGAATGATCATCACGACGCCGAATTGATGGTGATCACCGGCGATCTCTCGGACTGGGGCGACCTCGCCGACTATCAATGGCTCAAGCAGCGCCTCGACGCATATCCGCTGCCGGTGCGGCTGTGCATCGGCAACCACGACCGGCGCACCGCCTTCCTGAGCGTGTTCCCCGACCTCGCCGACGACAACGGCTTCGTTCAAGGCATCCACGACACCGTCGCCGGCCGCTGCCTGTTCCTCGACACCGCCCATCCGGAAACGCACGCCGGCCGCTATTGCAGCGATCGTCTCGGCTGGCTCGAGGCGCGGCTTTCCGAGCATGACGGGCCGTTCCTGCTCTTCATGCACCATAACCCGATGCCGGTGCATCTCGTCCCGTTCGACCAGATCGGCCTGCTCGACGATGCTCCATTCCGGCATCTCATCAGCCGCCATCGGGCGAAGATCCGCCACGTGTTCTTCGGGCATTGTCACTTGCCTCTTGCCGGCTCGATTGCGGGCGTCCCGGTCTCGTCGCTGCGCGGTACCAACCATGCGAGCTTTCCGCTGTTCTCCGAGACGAGCCTGCTGAGCGCTTGCGATCTGCCGCAATCCTATGGCGTCGCATTTCTTGGGGAAGATTATGTGACCGTGCACATGGTGGAGTACGGCTACGACGGTCCCATCCGCATCCAGGGTTCGCCTGATTACAAGGCCTGGGATCGCGAGACCATGGTTCGGTGACCGGCAAGCGCCGACCTTTGCCATCGGCGAGTACCCGTAAGCCTGCGCTGCACTTTTGGAGAGTCCGCTCTACCTCTATGGCGGCCTTGGCCTGCCTCACGGTAGGTCGGAGATGGGCCACAAGTAACATTCAGTAGCGGCCCGCACTCCTCGGGCCGCGGAGCCCTAGTTGCGATAACCTTTGCACTTCGTCGCCTCCTTGTACTCGCCGTGCTTGCCCCACTTGCGCTCGATCTTGCAGGGGCCTCGGCGGTACTCTTGCTTGTATTCGCGGTCGTAGTTGTAAGCGCGGTAATGACCACGGTCGTAGCCCCAGCGCCCCTTACCGCTTTCATCTTTCCAGTGATCGGCAAGCGCGGGCGACGTGAGCACTCCCAGGAGGCTGACGATTGTCAGAATGAATCTCATGGAATGCCTCCGGTCAGAGATTTAGGGCCGCGGATTTGGTTGAGGGGCTGGCGAGGGTGACGTCGCGGGAGCAGAGGGATTGGGAGACGCGACGGGCTTCTGATCATCGGCCCCATGGGGCACACAGGTCCCGATATTGCTGAGAAGTCTCTTGGCCTGCAGTTCTCGCGCTTTCGAGTATTCGCGCCGGCGCTCAATGTTGGCCGCCGCCCAACGGTCCCAGGCCTCGAACGCGTCGGAATAGTGCTTGCGCATCTGCTCTTCGGCCGAAAGGCAATCCGCGAACTTGTCGAACACCAGGTCAGTGTTCACGGGTGTGATGCCGCCAACCAAGACCACGAGCATCCATTTCATAGCTGCCTACGAAACATGAAGTTCGCTCCACCTAGCACCAAAAAGGCGCCAGTTCGCGGGCAATGGGATGCGAGCTGGCGCCTCTCCACCGAAACGCGGTCAGCCGCGCCCGGGAAAACGTGGCAACAACTCTATGGTTCCGAAATGTTTGATCGGTGCGCGGAGCGAGAGCCGTTCGGCCCGAGGCTCGTATGCTCACAGTCCGCTTCGGGTCGACACGCGGCCTCGGCAGTCCATCACGCGCTAGTCTCCACCCCGCCAACCGGACGTCTGCGCGCTCGTCACGCAGGGCCGCAACGGGCCAAGAGGCGACGGAGCACGGTTGGTCATATATGTAGGACGCGGCAACTCAGGGCCGTACGACGCTCCCATCCGATCGCCGAAATTCAACCGTCTCGTCCGGAGCGCGTAGTTCTGCCAGCTCACCACTTCTTCGGCAGGACATCAGTTAACCAACCATCGCTTGGAACACCAGAAAATCGCCTGAGAGCAATAACGCTGACGTTGCCGATGACGTCAGCGAGATAGCGTTCGACTGCGGTGAGCTCATCGAGACCAGACAGATCAGCAAGGATGCTCCCATACGTGTGGGCGGGACATCCGTCGAAGCCCAGCGTCCAATCGCCGTCCGCCCAGGTCACAAGAAATTTCAGCTGATCATCTGGGCTGATGTATTCGCAGGTTAGCATCGCATGGGTTTTGCACCATACTTGTGCAAGGTGAGAAGGAGATGAGACCTATGGTTGATGTCCCATGCATCCACCTCAACGCCGCTGGCGCTGCACTGCCTCTGCCAGCGGCACAGTCTGCCGCGATCGAATTTATGCGTGAGGAGTTCCGTCTTGGCCCCCACTGGGCCGCTGAGAAAGTCAGTGAGAAGATCGCCGGGCGCCAGGAAGGCGCGACAGTTAACGCCATTCGATTCGGTATGCATCAATGGGCTGCTGAAAGCCTTTGAGATGGTGGGCACCCAAGCTTGACACTTGCACGCGATCCCGGATGCAATCCTGTACAGCCTTTGACACCAGAATGGCATCGGGGTCGGCCAACTGACACAAACGAGCGGCCAGTTGAACGGTCGCACCGAAGAGGTCGTTGCTGTCAGCAATCGGCTCGCCGACATCGATGCCAATCCGCACCTGAAGCTTCTCCTTGCTCGCCAGATTGAAGGCTTCAAATGCGCGCTGGATGGCGCGGGCGCATTGCACGGAGGCAGAGGCGTCGGCAAAGGATGCCATGATACCATCGCCGGTGTGCTTCACCACATGTCCGCCCTCGTCCTTCAACGCCCGGCGCACCAGCGCGTCATGAGCCCGAACCATCTCCACTGAACGGGCATCGCCAAGACGCTCCGTCATGCTGGTAGAGCCAACGATGTCGGTGAACATGATAGCTCGCAGCGCAGAATCGAATTTGATGTCGTCTGCCGCGCCGCCAGGTGCCGGGTCGGACACCCTCCCCAGAAACGCCTGGACCGCCGAGAGGTCCACTTCGATGACATCCTTCGCTACGTCGCCGTGAGCTTCGTCATGAACCCTCATCGCCGTTCGGATATCCGGTGCGTCAATGAGACAGAAGCCCGTACCGCGGGATTCATCAAACCAGTACGTTAGAAAACGAACGCCGTATCGATCTTGCACTTCCAGATCTTTGCGATGCGCCTCGGCGATATCGGCGGCGGTCAGCCCCGAGAGATCGTGCCGGTCAAGGAAAATTGGCATCGGCAGCACCCTATCCAATCCTTCGAAATATGACCTGAAGTTTGCACCAAGCTTGAAGTTCGCGAAAGGGCCGATCCCTGCGTCCTGATGTCAGTTCCGGGTCACAAAGCTGCCAATGACATTCTAGATGGCAGACTTCCGCTTCGCGTTGGTAAGCCGAACGCTTATGAGTACACGCCCTACTCCACAAGCAGCACGTCGACGGCGACATTGAGCTTCTGCCTGGGCGAGCCGACGATGATGCCGTCGACCGGCGAGACGTCGGAAAAATCGCGCCCCACGGCAAGCACGATGTGATCGTTGCCGATCAGGAGATCGTTGGTCGGATCGAGATCGACCCAGCCAAGCTCCGCCCCGCACCACAGCGACACCCAGGCATGGGTGGCGTCGGCGCCCTGCAGACGCCGCTGGCCCGGCGGCGGAATGGTGCGCAGGTAGCCGCTGACATAGGCTGCGGGCAGGCCTAGCCCACGCAGCCCCGCGATCATCACATGGGCAAAGTCCTGGCAGACGCCATGGCGTTTGTCGAAGACCTCCTCGAGCGGCGTCGTGATCACCGTCGCCTTCGGGTCGTAGCGAAATTCGCTGCGGATGCGGTGCATCAGGTCGACCGCGCCCTCGAGAATGCCGGTGCCGGATGCAAAGCTTTCCGCGGCGTAGGCGCTGACCGGGCGCAGCACCGGTACCAGCGGACTCGCGAAGACATAGCCGACGGGCGAGGACGGCCCGAGGCTCGTCGCCTCGAAGGCGATGTCCCGAATGCTCTCCCAGGACGGGCCGGCCGCACTACGGGCGGGAGGCTGGCGTGACACCGAGACACGCGAGCGCGAGTCGATGCGCAGACTGCGATGGGCGGCTTCGATCGTGACGCTTTCCGTCAGTGTGCCGAAGAAATCGCGCCGCTGGTTGCGCTCGGCCGGCCGTGGATGGATCTCGACATCGTGCGAGATCAGTTCCTGGCCGCCTCCGCTTCTCGGCTCGAGCCGCAGCGTGCAGCGAGCGAAGCTGACCGGATTTTCGTACTCGTAGGTGGTGACGTGACGGATGTCGTAGATCACGCCAGCCCCGTCAGCTTTTCCGGCCGGCTGGCGTTGGGACCGTGTGGGAAATAGTGCTGCCCGATCGCGTCCGCGAGGCTGAGCAGATCCTGCTCCAGCGCGAACAGCGTCTTGACCTCGAGCTTCTCGGCCTCCGCCGTCGCAAGCATCGCCTGCATCGCCACCGCGAGCCGCTGCGGCTTCTCGATCAGGCCGTGCTCCCTCAGGCTCGGCAGCGCGGCGATGTGCTCGTTCAACGTCGTCACCTGGAACGCCACCGACCGTGGATTGTAGCCGTCGAGCACGGCGAGGTCGCGCACCGGGGCCAGGATCGGCGCCAGCAGATAACGGGAGCGGTAGGTGATCTGGCAGTCCACCAGCGTCAGCAGGATGTCGAGATCCTCGTCGCCGGCCTCATCATAGGCGAACTGGCGCGTGAAGCGGGTGGTGTTGATGGCGCGCTCGATGCGGCGTCCGATGTCCAGGAAACGCCAGCCGGCGGCGCGGTTCATGTTCTCCTGCGCAAGCCCCGCAAAGCTCGCCAGCTCCTGCAACGTGAGCTCGGCGGCGCTTAACACGCTGTCGTCGTCCTCGACCTCCAGGGCGAGACGCTCGACCATCTCGGTGATGACCTGCCAGGCATCGGGCGACAGCCGCTCGCGCAGCGAGGTCGCCGTGCGCTGGGCCGCGCGCACCAGCGACAGTGCCGAGCCGAAACGCTCCGCACTCTGCAGCGCTTCTGCCGTGATGCGGCCCGAGGCGGTGCGCGATGTCTGCGAGATCGCGCCCCAGGCCACCAGCAGGCGCTGGATGCGTTCAGCCGATTGCACCGAGGCCGCGGTGCCCTTGTTGGGCCCGCTCGGCGAGCCCAAAGCGCGCACCAGCCGCAGCGTCGCCTCGGCGCGTTCGAGGTAGCGGCCGAGCCAGAACAGATTGTCGGCGGCACGGCTCGGCAGCACGCCGGCGATGCGGCGGATGCGCACCTTGTCGGTCGCGGGCAGCAGCGTCGCGGTCGAGACCTGCTTGTCCGAGACCACCCAGACGTCGGCGGCGCGGGCGCCGTCACCCATCGACACCGCGCGGGCGTCCGGCTGCTCGGCGATCCGGCAGAAGCCGCCGGGCATGATCGCCCAGCCGTCGGGCGTGGCGGCCGCGAACACGCGCAGCACGAAGGGGCGCGGCGTGAGTTGCCCCTTCTCCCAGACCGGCATGGTCGAGAGCCGCACCACCTCCTGGCCGACATAGTCCATGCCGCGCGCGGTGATGGCGTCGATGAGGCGCTGGCGGTCGGCGGCATCGAGCTCGCTCGCGAGCACGGGACCATTGCTGTCGAAACCGGGAACGTCGCGCCGGTAGGCACCTTCGATCGCGACCTCGTCGAGCCGCGCCAGCACCTCGTCGCGCGCCGCGCGCTGGCCGCACCACCACGTCGCGATATGCGGCATCTTCAGGTCTTCGCCGAGCAAGCGGCGGCTGAGCGCCGGCAGGAAGCCGAGCAGCGCCCGCGCCTCGAGGACACCCGAGCCCGGCATGTTGGCGACGACGACGCCATCCTTGCGCAGCACGTCGATCAGGCCGGGTACACCGAGCCGCGAGGAGGCATCGAGCTCGAGCGGATCGAGCGAATTCGAATCGACGCGGCGAAGCAGCACGTCCAGCCGCTTGAGGCCGGCGACAGTGCGGATGTGGACGCGGTTGTCGCTGACCGCGAGATCTTCGCCCTCGACCAGAAGGAAACCGAGATAGCGCGCCAGCGTCGCATGCTCGAAATAGGTCTCGCTGAAGCTGCCGGGAGTGAGCACGCCGATCCTGGGCTCGTCGCGGTCGGCGCGCGCGCGCAAGGAATCGCGGAAGGCCTCGAAGAACGGCGCAACCCGCGGCACGTTCATCGACTTGTAAAGATCGGAGAAGGCGCGCGAGAGCACGAGACGATTCTCCAGCGCGTAGCCCGCGCCCGACGGCGCCTGGGTGCGGTCGCCGAGCACCCACCAGCGACCGTCGGGCCCGCGTCCGACATCGGCGGCATAGAGCGAGAGATAGCGTCCGCCCGGCGGCGGCACACCGCACACGGGACGAAGATATTCGGGGCTGCCGGCGATCGCGGCCGCCGGCAGCGCGCCTTCGGCCACGAGCCGGCCTTCGCCATAGATATCGCGCAGCACGCGCTCGAGCAGCTCGGCGCGCTGGGTGATGCCGGCGCAGAGCTGCTGCCAGTCGGCCTCGTCGATCAAAAGCGGCAGATGGCTGATCGACCAGGGCCGGTCGGCGCTATCGCCCGGCGCGCGATAGGTGACGCCGGCCTCGCGCAAGTGACGGTCGGCCATGCCGAAGCGCCGCTCGATCTCGTCGGGCGCGAGCGCACCAAATGCGTCAAAGAAGCGGCTCCACACGGCGCGCGGCGTGCCGTTCGGGCCCAAGAACTCGTCGGGAATACCGGGGAGCCGGCTATAGTCGCGCACCCATTGTGCGAGCCGGCGCTGGCCCTCGCGCTGGCTCTGCGCCCTGCCCGCCTTGTCGTCCTGTTCGGCTGCGCCCTCGCCCATGCGCGTCTCCATGCCCCCGCATCATACTCATTGCAGGAGCGGGGTCCGCAAGTCGAGGGTCAGCGGAAACTCATTTGTGCGTTCCTCCGGCGGCGGCTGCACCGGACCGGGGGTGTGGCCATGGTCCTGGAAGCGCGCCAGCCGCCGCGCCTCGGCCTCATAGGTATTGACCGGCTTGGTGTCGTAATTGCGCCCGCCGGGATGGGCGACGTGGTAGACGCAGCCGCCAAGCGAGCGTCCGTTCCAGGTATCGATCAGATCGAACGTCAGGGGCGCATGAACGGGGATGGTCGGGTGCAGACCGGAGGCCGGCTGCCAGGCCTTGAAGCGGACCCCGGCCACAGCTTCCGTCGAGCGGCCGGTTGAGGTCATCGGCAGGCGGCGTCCATTGCAGGTCACGATGTGGCGGCCTTCGACGAAGCCCTCGGCCTTGACCTGGAGCCGCTCGACGGATGAATCGACATAACGCACGGTGCCGCCGGCCGAGCCCTCCTCGCCGAGCACATGCCAGGGCTCCAGCGCCTGGCGCAGTTCCAGGGTCACTCCGCCATGATGCACGCGGCCGAAGGCGGGAAAGCGGAATTCGAGCTGGGCCAGGTACCATTCCGGCTCGAACGGATAGCCGAACTGCTTCAGCTCGGTGAGTACGTCGAGGAAATCTTCCCAGATGAAATGCGGCAGCATGTAGCGGTCGTGCAGCGCGGTGCCCCAGCGCACGAACTTGCCCGCCAGCGGCTCGCGCCAGAACTTCGCGATCAGCGCGCGGATCAGGAGCTGCTGCGCCAGCGACATACGCGGATCGGGCGGCATTTCGAGAGCGCGGAATTCGACGAGGCCGAGCCGGCCGGTCGGGCCCTCCGGCGAATAGAGCTTGTCGATGCAAATCTCGGCGCGGTGGGTGTTGCCGGTGATGTCGACGAGCAGATGCCGGAACAGCCGGTCGACCAGCCACAGCGGCGTCTGGGTGCCCGGCGGCGGCACGTGCGAGAGCGCGATCTCGAGCTCGTAGATGCTGTCATGGCGGGCTTCGTCGATGCGCGGCGCCTGGCTGGTCGGGCCGATGAAGAGGCCGGAGAAGAAGTAGGACAGCGATGGATGCCGCTGCCAGTACAGCACGAGGCTCTTCAAGAGATCCGGCCGGCGCAGGAAAGGCGAATCCTGCGGGCTCGAGCCGCCGACCACGACGTGATTGCCGCCGCCGGTGCCGGTGTGGCGGCCGTCGACCAGGAAGCGGTTGGCGCCGAGGCGCACCTTCGCCGCGTCCTCATAGAGTCCGGAGGTGATCTCCACCGCGTCGCGCCAGCTCCTCGCCGGCTGGATGTTGATCTCGATGACACCTGGGTCGGGCGTCACCTTAATCACCTCGATGCGCGGGTCGAACGGCGGCGGGTAGCCCTCGACATGGACGGGAAGCTGCATCTCTTCGGCGGTATCTTCCAGCGCCGAGACCAGCTCGAGATAATCCTCGATGCGCTCGACCGGCGGCATGAAGGCGCAGATCACGCCGTCGCGAATCTCGATCGCCAACGCGGTGCGCACAGGAATTGCCGTGTTGAGATGCTCGGGAGCCGTACGCGGCGGCGCTGGCGGCCGGGCCATGCGCGTGAAGACGGGCAGCTTGCCCCGGGGCTCCATCGGGTCCTGCTCGACGATGTAGGGATACTGGTTGGGCGGGACGTGAGCGAGCGAACCGATCGGCAGGCGCAGGCCGAGCGGAGAATCACCCGGCGTCAGGAATAGATGATTGCGCCGCAGCGACCAGCGCTCGCTGCGCCAGCGCGGCGGCGCATTCCAGCGTTGGACCGGCAACACGAAGCCGCGCGGCGTGGTCAGGCCCTGGTCAAACACGCGCGCCATGCGTGCGCGCGCCTCCGGATCCGACAGTTTGGAATCGGTGGGGTCGACGTTGACCGGGAGCTCGGCCTCCTTCTGCAGCCAATAGGCGGGATCCTCATAGGCCGGCATGATGTAGCCGAGATCGAGGCCGAGCCGCGCCGCTGTGCCTTCCATGAAGGCCTCGGCATCCCGGACCTCGGGACGCCGTGGATTCTCGATCTTCGCGATGAGGTCGGCGTTCCTCCAGATCGGCACGCCGTCCTTGCGCCAGTACAGGCCGAAGGCCCAGCGCGGCAGGCTCTCGCCCGGATACCACTTGCCCTGGCCGTAGTGCAGGAGGCCGCCGGGCGCAAAGCGCGTGCGCAGCCGGCGGATCAGATCGTCGCCGAGCGCGCGCTTGGTCGGGCCGACGGCTTCCGTATTCCACTCCCCAGCTTCGGGATCGTCGACCGAGACGAAGGTCGGCTCGCCGCCCATGGTGAGACGCACGTCCGCGCTGGCGAGATCGCCATCGACCTGCTCGCCGAGATCGTCGAGGCGGGCCCAGGATTCGTCCGAGAACGGCTTTGTGATGCGCGGCGCCTCGCGGATACGCTTCACGCTCATGTCGAAGCTGAATTCGACCTCGGCAAAGCCGGCCCCGCCGGAGATCGGCGCCGCCGAGCGATAGTGCGGCGTGGCAGCGACGGGAATATGCCCCTCGCCGGCAAGCATGCCCGAGGTCGCGTCGAATCCGATCCAGCCTGCGCCCGGCAGATAGACTTCGGCCCAGGCGTGCAGATCCGTGAAATCGTTCTCGACTTCCGGCGGTCCCTCGATCGGATCGATGTCGGGACGGATCTGGATCAGATAGCCGGAGACGAAGCGCGCGGCCAGCCCGAGATGGCGCAGCGTCTGGATCAGAAGCCAGGCGGAGTCGCGGCATGATCCTGCGCCGGAGGCAAGCGTCTCCTCCGGCGTCTGCACGCCCGGTTCCATCCGGATGATGTAGCGGACTTTCTTCTGAAGCTCGCGATTGAGCTCGACCAGGAAGTTGACGGTGTTCGGGGCCTCGTGCGGGATCGAGTCGAGAAACCTGGCGAACAGGCGATCGGGCTTGATGGTCTCGAGATAAGGCGCAAGCTCGGTCTTGAGATCATCGGGATATTCGAACGGAAAGCTGTCGGCGTAAGGCTCGACGAAAAAGTCGAACGGGTTGACCACGGTCATCCGCGCCGTGAAATCGACCTCGAACTTCAGCTCGGTGGCCTTCTCGGGAAAGACATAACGCGCGACCCAGTTGCCTTGAGGATCCTGCTGCCAGTTCACGAAATGATTGGAGGGCGTGACCTTGAGCGAATAGCTCAAAATCGGGGTACGCGTGTGCGGAGCCGGCCGCAGCCGGATAGTCTGCGGGCCAAGATCGATCGGACGGTCGTATTTGTAGTGCGTGACGTGGTGTAGCGCGACGTAGATCGACACGGGGTGCGGTGCTCCAGCAGCTTTTTTGAGCAGAACACCTGAGGTGGGTGCGATCAAGCACTAACAACGGGCAGAGCGTGCCTATGGCACGGGCGAATGGCGGCAATGATGCCATTCGCCATTCGCTATCTCCTGTTCGCTCGCTGCAAACGTCGCGACAAGGAGACGCCGGGCAGCCTACGCCGCCGACGTCAGCCGCTGCAGGAACTGCGTCACCTCGCGCCGGAGCGTCTCGACTTCGCCATAGACGCGCTCGGAGGCGCTGTTGACGCGGCCGGCGACGCGGCCGGTATCGGCGGCAGCTTCGCTGATGCCCGTCACGTTGGAGGAAACTTGCGACGTGCCGACCGAGGCTTCTTGGACGTTGCGGGCAATTTCGCGCGTCGCGGCGCCCTGCTGCTCGATCGATGCTGCAATGCTGGCCGTGATGCCGTTGATCTCGGAGATGGTCTGCGCGATCGCCTCGACGGCCGCGACCGAATTGGTCGTCGAATGCTGCATCTCGCCGACCTTGGCGCTGATCTCCTCGGTCGCCTTCGCGGTCTGGTTGGCGAGGCTCTTGACTTCGGAGGCCACCACCGCGAAGCCGCGGCCGGCCTCGCCAGCGCGGGCCGCCTCGATCGTGGCGTTGAGCGCGAGGAGGTTGGTCTGCGAGGCGATCTCGCTGATCAGCTTGACGACGTCGCCGATCTGCATCGCGGCATCCGCAAGCGTGCGGATCTCGCTGCCGGCCCGATTGGCCTCGTTCACCGCCCGCCCCGTGCTCGCGGTCGAGCCGGCCACCTGGCGGTTGATCTCGGCGATCGATGATGCGAGCTGCTCCGCGGCGCTGGCGACGGTGGCGACGTTGCGCGAGGCCTGGTCGGACGCACTGAGCACGCCGGAGGTCTGCCGGCTGGTCTTCTCCGCCGCCGCGGCCATCTGACCGGCGTCGGATTCGAGATCGGTCGCGGCGCACATGAGGCCGCCCGCGACTGCGTCGAGATGCGTACCGAACTCTCGCGCGAGGCCGGCGATCTCCACAACGCGGCGGCCGAGGCTGTCGGTGCCGGCATTGATGACGACCGCCGAGCGACGGAACGAGCCGGGCAATCCGCGCGCGAGGATCTTGCGGAAATACCTGCCGCGGCTTGCATAGTCCATCGACGCCGAAGCCTCGCGGACGAAGGCGTCGGTGATGTCGAGCATGTCGTTGACGGACTTCTGGATCGCACCGATCCGCCCGGCCTGGCGCTCGGTCATGATCCGGGCCTCGAGATCGCCGCGCGCCGCCTTGCGGCACACGTCGGCGACCTCATCGACGTCTACCGCCGTGCGATGCTGGCACCAGACGGCATAGCCAAGCAGAACGAACGTCGCGCCAGGCAGAGCGGCACTGGCGATTCCGGTCACACCGAGAAATGAAAGAAGGAATGCAACGAGGGCAAGAACACACGCGAGCGCGGTCGCTCCCTGCGCCTTAGAGAGAGAGCACAAATTCATCGTAACCGACACCCTGTTGCTTGAGCAGCCCGACCATCGCCTCGAAGCTCGCATGCATGCCTTCCTTGGCATTGGCATGCCGCGCTTCCTCCGCGCATAGCGTCTTGTAGATCGGCTTGATGCGATCGATCTGCGCGGGGTCGGGCTTGCGACGGTTGGAGTGATAGCCGACGACATTACCACGCTCGTCGAATGTCGGCGTGACGTGGGCCAACACCCAGTAATGGCTGCCGTCCTTCGCCAGATTGACCACGTAGGCGAAGATTTCCTGCTTGGACTGGAGCGTGTCCCACAACAGCTTGAACACGGCACGCGGCATGTCGGGATGGCGGATCAGGCTGTGGGGCGCGCCCATCAGTTCCTTCCACGAGTACTTCGCCATCCGGATGAAGACATCATTGGCATAGGTGATGCGCCCCTTCAGATCGGTCTTCGATACGATCAACTCCTCCTCACCGAGGAGATTCTCCACCCCAGTGGGACGTATCGCTTGCATCTGTTGGACCCTCACGCAAAGGCCGGCCCCACAACGCTGTGGAGCCGCATCATACCCTCGTCTACGACAACAATGTTAACCGAATGTAAGCTCGGGAATCTTGCAAGCGGCGCCCGACTCCGTAGCACTACGTAGCGAGCCGTCGTTGCATCTCGTTGAACCACACGCGAGTGCGGGGATCGGCGTGGAGCAACGACTGCCGGTGTGACTGCGTGGGTCCCGCGACGGCGCTCGCGCAACGCGACTACATCGTCGCGCCCAGCACCCAGGGCGCGAACTCGGCACCGCCGAAGTCGAAGCTCTCGCTCTTGGTCGGCTTTCCCGAGGCGGTCTTGAGGATGAGATCGAAGATGCGCTGTCCGCACTGCTCGACGCTCTCCTCGCCTTCGAGGATGGTGCCGCAATTGACGTCCATGTCCTCTTCCATGCGCTTGTACATCGGCGTGTTGGTGGCGAGCTTGATCGAAGGCGCCGGCTTGCAGCCGAACACGCTGCCGCGACCGGTGGTGAAGCACACGAGATTGGCGCCGCCGGCGACCTGACCGGTGGCTGCAACGGGGTCGTAGCCAGGTGTGTCCATGAACACAAAGCCCTTCTTGGTGACGGGCTCGGCATAGCGCAGCACTTCGACGAGGTTGGTTGTGCCGGCCTTCGCCATCGCGCCGAGCGATTTTTCCAGGATGGTGGTGAGCCCGCCGGCCTTGTTGCCGGGACTCGGATTGGCGTTCATCTCGGCGCCTTCGCGCGTCGTGTATTCGTCCCACCAGCGCATGAGGTCGACCAGCTTCTCGCCGACCTCACGGCTGACGGCGCGGCGCGTCAGCAGGTGCTCCGCCCCGTAGGTCTCCGGCGTCTCCGACAGGATCACGGTGCCGCCGTGGCGGACGACGAGATCGCTCGCGGCGCCGAGCGCCGGATTGGCTGACACCCCGGAATAGCCGTCCGAGCCGCCGCATTGCAGCGCTACGGTAAGCTCGCTCGCCGGCACCGTCTCACGCTTCACTGTGTTGGCATCGGCGAGCGCCTCGCGGACGAAGGCGATGCCCGCCTCCACGGTCTTGCGGGTGCCGCCGACCTCCTGGATGTCCATTGCGCGCAGGCGGCCGGCGAGCTTCTGCTCTTCCATCAGGCCGCCGATCTGGTTCACCTCGCAGCCGAGGCCGAGCACGATGACATGCGAGAAATTGACGTGCCGCGCATAGCCTCCGAGCGTGCGACGGAGCAGCGCCAGCGGCTCGTTCTGCGTCATGCCGCAACCGGTCTTGTGGGTCAGCGCGACCACGCCGTCGACATTAGGGAAGTCGGCCAACGGATTGTCGCCGCTGAAGGGGTTCTTCTTGAAGACGTCGGCGACGAGGCTTGCGACATGCGCGCTGCAATTCACCGAGGTGAGGATGCCGATATAGTTGCGGGTGGCGACGCGGCCGTCCGGGCGGCGGATGCCTTCGAACGTCGCCGGCAGGTCGAAGTTCGGCGTCGGCTTGACGTCCGCGCAATAGGCGTAGTCCTTGGCGAAGTCGCCCATGCCGCAATTCTGCACGTGCACGTGCTGGCCCGGCGTAATGGCCTGGGTCGCAAAGCCGATGATCTGGCCATAGCGCTTGATCGGTTCGCCCAATGCGATCGGCTTGATCGCGACCTTGTGGCCGGAGGGAATGCGATCGACCGTGGTCACGCCGTCGGCGACCACCGTTCCCGGCGGCAGGCTCGCGCGTGCGATCACCACACCATCATCTGGATGCAGGCGGATGACGGGGCTGATGGCCATGGCGAGTCTCCTTCGGAGGCGAATGGTGAGTGGCGAATGGAAAATGGGGAGTAGCACTATTCGCTACTCCCCATGCGCCATTCGCGCGTTTCTTAAGCCTTGCCGCCGGAATCCTTGCGGGTCGCGTTGACCTGCATCCTGGCGTAGGTCGTCATCAGGCCGACTTCGTTCGACAACGTCACCAGCTTGAAGCCCATGTTGATGGCGCGCGCCGCGCCTTCGGCGCCGCTGCAGTGGATGCCCGGATTGAGGCCGCGCTTGCCGCACTCCTTGATGATCTTCTCATAGATGGCGAGGATCTCGGGCTCGGTCCGGTCAAGCTTGGGCTCGAGGCCGTAGGAGAAGCCGAGATCGGACGGACCGATATAAACGCCGTCGATGCCTTCGACGTCGAGGATCGCTTCCATGTTCTCGACTGCCGTCCTGGTCTCCATCATCGGCAGCAGCACGATCTCATCGTTGGCCGTCTTCTGGTATGAGCCCGCGCTGCCGTACATGCCGGCGCGGATTGGACCGTTGGAGCGGACGCCCTTCGGGGGGTACTTCGAATAAGAGACCAGGTTCCGGGCTTCCTGCGGCGTGTTGACCATTGGGCAGATCACGCCATAGGCGCCGCCATCGAGCACCTTGCCGATGATCCCCGGCTCGTTCCAGGGCACGCGGACCATCGGCGTGACCGGATGCTTGTCCATGGCCTGGAAGCACTGCACCATGGACAGATAGTCCTGCACGCCGTGCTGCATGTCGACGGTGACACTGTCAAAGCCGCATTGCGCGATCATCTCGGCCGAGAAGCCGGAGGGGATTGCCAGCCAAGCGTTGACGACCGCCTTGCCCGACTTCCAGATTTCCTTGACCTTGTTCGCCACGTTGCCTTCCTTCCCTGTTGCTCGCACTCGCCGCGGATCGCGTTGGGCCGCACTTTGAGCGAAAAAAAGCGTGAATGTCCATGGCTCTTGCCGCGCACGCACGCATATCTGGGTTCACCCCTCGGCTATTGTCTCATCCGCGCTTCCGCGCCCCGCCAGACTCTGTTCGAGTTCGCCGAGCATCTCCTGCAATTCGACGAGCTTGCGCGCCCCAAAGCGGCGCGTGATCTCGGCATAGATTGCCTCCGACGTCGGCGCCACGGCGGCCATCAGCTTCACGCCCTCTTTCGAGATCGAGACCATGCTGCGGCGCTGGTCCGCTTTCGCTGTCTTCCGTTCGATCAGATTGCGGGCCTCAAGGTCGCGCAAAATGCGCGACAGGCTCGGTCCGAGCAGGAATGCGGTGCGGGCAAGTTCCGTGACCTCCACCGCCTCGATGGCCGCAAGCGCCCGCAGGATGCGCCATTGCTGCTCGGTCAGACCGTGCTCGCGCAGCGAGGGACGAAACTGCCGCATCACCGCCTCCCGGGCCCGCAGCAACGACATGGGCAACGAACGCGAGAAGTCGCGCATCGGCACGTGCCGGGCGGCAGGCGCGTTTCCGTCGGCGGGATCAGCAAGTTTCTTCGTCATGACGCCCTTTCAAGCCGCAAAACGTTTGCAGTGCAGCAAGTCGAAATCGTGTTGACGCATTCACTTAACATGTTAAGTATCGTTCAGCACCACGATTTGTAAGATCACAAATGGCGCTTTCCAGCGACGATATCCAAGCTTGCGCGAGGCGTCTGCACCAGGCGGAGAAGACCCGCACGCAGATCCGGCAGCTCTCGCAGGACTTTCCCGACATCACCATCGCTGACGCCTACGCGATTCAGAAGGCCTGGGTCGACGTCAAGATCGCCGAGGGCCGCGTGGTGAAGGGCCACAAGATCGGCCTGACCTCGAAGGCGATGCAGAGCGCGCTCGACATCGACGAGCCGGATTCCGGCGTGTTGCTCGACGACATGTTCTTTACCGACGGCGGGATCATCCCGACCGAACGCTTCATCGCGACGCGCGTCGAGGCCGAGCTCGCTTTCGTCATGACCAAGCGACTCTCCGGGCCTAGTTGCACGATGTTCGACGTGCTCAATGCCACCGATTTCGTCGTGCCGGCGCTGGAGATTTTGGACACGCGTATCGAGCGCGTCGATCCCAGGACCAAAACGACGCGAAAGATCTATGACACCATCGCCGACAATGCGGCGAATGCCGGCATCGTGCTCGGGGGACGGCCGATCCGTCCGCTCGACACGGACCTGCGCTGGATCGGCGCTCTGTGCTTCAAGAACGGCCAGCTCGAGGAGACCGGTCTTGCCGCCGGCGTGCTCAATCATCCCGCCACGGCCGTGGCCTGGCTCGCCAACAAGATCGCGCCGCTTGGGCTCGCGCTGGAGCCAGGCCAGGTCGTACTGGCCGGCTCTTTCATCCGTCCGATCGAGACCCGCAAGGGCGACACAATCCAGGCCGATTATGGCGCCTACGGCTCGGTGAGCTGCTACTTCGCTTAGGCGAACAAGAAGGCAGGGAGTGAAACCGCGATGCCGCATTTCACGATCGAATATTCAGCCAATCTCGACGGCCGTCTCGACATCGCGGCGGTGTGCGAGGTCGTGCGCAAGGCCGCGGTCGAAACCGGCATCTTCCCGATCGGCGGCATCCGCGTTCGCGCCATCCGCTGCGAGCACTATGCGATTGCCGACGCAAGGCACGATTACGGCTTTCTCGATATGGTGCTGCGCATCGGCGAGGGCCGCGATCTCGAGACGCGTCAGAAGGCCGGCAGGCATGTCTTTCAGGCGCTCTCGAAACACCTCGATCCTGTCTTTGCCGCCAGCAAGTTCGCTCTATCGTTCGACATGCAGATCAACGACAAGGACACCAGCTGGAAACGCAACAACATCCACGACGCCCTGAAAGCGGAGGCCGCCCATGGATAAGCCCGCTCCGAAAACCGATGTGTTCCAGGCCAACCGCGACCGCGTCGCGCCGTTGATGAAGAAGCTGCGTGCCGACGGCATCGGCCACATGATCGACGGCAAGACCGTTGCCTCCATCTCAGGCGAGACGTTCGAGACCAAATCGCCCGTCGATGGCACGACACTGGCGAGCGTCGCGCGCGGCACCGCCGAAGACGTCGATCGCGCCGCAACGGCCGCCGCGCTGGCCTTCAGATCCTGGCGCGACATGGGCCCGGCGATGCGGAAGAAGCTGCTGCACCGCGTTGCAGATGCCATCGAGGACAATGCCGAGGACATCGCGGTGCTCGAATGCATCGATACCGGCCAGGCCTATCGCTTCATGGCCAAGGCGGCGATCCGCGCCGCGGAGAATTTCCGCTTCTTCGCCGACAAATGCGCGGAGGCGCGCGACGGGCTCAACACGCCGAGCGACGAGCACTGGAACGTCTCGACCCGCGTGCCGATCGGCCCGGTGGGCGTGATCACGCCGTGGAACACGCCGTTCATGCTCTCGACCTGGAAGATCGCACCGGCGCTGGCCGCGGGCTGCACCGTCGTGCACAAGCCAGCGGAATGGTCGCCGGTGACGGCGTCCATCCTGGCTGAGCTCGTCAAGGAGGCCGGCGTCCCCGACGGCGTGCTCAACACCGTGCACGGTTTCGGCGAAGAGGCCGGCAAGGCGCTGACCGAGCATCCCGCCATCAAGGCGATCGGCTTCGTCGGCGAGAGCGCGACCGGTTCTGCAATCATGATGCAGGGCGCGCCGACCCTCAAACGCGTGCATTTCGAGCTCGGCGGCAAGAACCCCGTGATCGTGTTCGACGACGCCGATCTCGACCGCGCGCTCGATGCCGTCGTGTTCATGATCTACTCGCTCAACGGCGAGCGCTGCACGTCGTCGAGCCGCCTGCTGATCCAGCAAACCATCGCGGATAAATTCGTGGAGAGGCTGACCTCGCGCGTGAAGGCGCTGAAGGTCGGCCATCCCCTCGATCCCGCAACCGAGATCGGGCCGCTGATCCACGAGCGGCACCTCGCCAAGGTCTGCTCCTACTTCGACGTCGCGCGGCAGGACGGTGCTGTGATCGCCGTCGGCGGCAAAACCCATGACGGCCCGGGCGGCGGGCACTATGTCGAGCCGACGCTGGTGACCGGCGCGCACGGCAAGATGCGGGTTGCGCAGGAGGAGGTGTTCGGTCCCTTCCTCACCGTGCTGCCGTTCAAGGAAGAAGCAGACGCGATCGAGATCGCCAACGACATCCGCTACGGCCTCACCGGCTATGTCTGGACCAACGACATGGGCCGGGCGCTGCGCGTCGCCGACGCGCTGGAGGCCGGCATGATCTGGCTGAATTCGGAGAACGTCCGCCATCTGCCGACGCCGTTCGGCGGCATGAAGGCCAGCGGTATCGGCCGCGACGGCGGCGACTATTCGTTCGACTTCTACATGGAAACCAAGCACGTCTCGCTGGCGCGGGGCACGCACAAGATTCAGAAACTGGGGATCTGAGTCATTCCGGGGTGCGACGTAGTCGTGGGCCGGAATCCATTCGTCGACCGACTCTGTTGCACGATGGATTTCCGGGTTCGGCTCTACGAGCCGCCCGGAATGACAAAATTGGGGAAACGCCGATGCCGGTACCGCAGCACATCTTCGAGCCGCCGTTCAACATCATCCGTTCCAGTCACGTCGTACTCGACGTGACCGACCTGCAGTTGAGCCGCGCGTTCTACGAGACCACGGTCGGGCTGCATGTCGAAGATGCGGACGATCAGGTCGTCTATCTGCGCGCCGCCGAGGAGCATCAGCATCATTCGCTGGTGTTGCGCAAAGCCGCCGCTCCGGCCTGCGCGCGACTTGGCTTCAAGGTGGGCAATGATGGCGATCTCGACAAGGCCGCCAAGTTCCTCTCCGAGAACGGCCTCTCCTATTCGTTCGCCGACCAGCCCTTCCAGGGCCGCACGCTGCAGTTTACCGATCCGTTCGGCTTCCAGATCGAGCTCTACGCGTCGATGGACCGGCGGCCGCATCTCTTGCGTCGCTACGATCTCTACCGGGGCTGCCACCCCCAGCGGCTCGATCATTTCAACGTGTTCGCTGCCGAAGTGCAGGACACGATGGAATTCTACGCCAAACTCGGCTTCCGTCTCACCGAGTACGCCGAGGAGGATGGACCCAGCGGGCGCATCGCCGCAGCCTGGATGCATCGCAAGGGCAACGTTCACGACTTCGCCATGACCAACGGCAGGGGCCCACGCCTGCACCATTTCGCCTATTGGACGCCGACCGCGATGAACATCATCCATCTCTGTGACGTCATGGCCTCGCAAGGCTTCGTGAAGAACATCGAGCGAGGGCCAGGACGCCACGGCATCTCGAATGCGTTCTTCCTCTATGTGCGCGACCCCGACGGGCACCGCCTCGAACTCTACACCAGCGACTACTTCACGGGCGATCACGATCACGAGCCGCTGCGCTGGTCGCTGCGCGATCCGCGCCGCCAGACGCTGTGGGGCGCCCCTGCCCCGCGCTCCTGGTTCGAGCAGGGCTCGCCGTTCACGGGCCAGGCGGTGCGCGAGCCGAAATTCGTCGCCGACGTGCTGGTGGCGGATTGATGATGCTGCCTCGCTTCGCGACCTATTCCGTCAATGGTGCAACCAGGTATGGCGCCGTCGTGGACGGCGGCCTCGTCGATCTCTCTGCGCGTCACGCCAAGGACTATCCCACACTGCGCGAGGTGATCGCGGCCGGCAAGCTCGTGAGCCTTGCGGAGGAAGCCGGCGGCCGCGCGCCGGATCATGCGTTCGCCGACATCGCCTGGCTGCCGCCGGTGCCCGCGCCGGAGAAGATCATCTGCATCGGCGTCAACTATCCCGACCGCAATGCCGAGTACAAGGATGGCCAAGACGCGCCGAGATATCCGAGCATGTTCATGCGCTCGCCCCGCTCGTTCGTCGGCCACGACACGCCGCTGGTGCGCCCGCGCGCGTCCGCGCAGCTCGACTATGAGGGCGAGATCGTGCTCGTGATCGGCAAGCAAGGCCGGCACATTCCGGAAAGCGCCGCGCTCGACCACGTCGCTGCGCTCACGCTCTGCAACGAAGGCTCGGTACGCGACTGGCTGCGCCACGCCAAGTTCAATGTGACCCAGGGCAAGAATTTCGATTCCAGCGGCAGCTTGGGTCCGTGGCTCGTGCCCTACACTCAGGAATCGCAGATTGCGGACGTCAGGCTCACCACGCGTGTCAACGGCGAGCTGCGGCAGGACGACCGCACCAGCCGGTTGATGTTTCCGGTCCGCTATCTCCTGAACTATATCTCGACCTTCGCGACGCTCGTTCCCGGCGATATCATCGTCACGGGCACGCCGACCGGCGCGGGTGCCCGGTTCGATCCGCCGCGCTACCTGAAGCCCGGCGACGTCGTCGAGGTCGAGGCCGAGGGCATCGGACTCTTGCGCAACGGTGTCGTCGACGAAGCCTGACCAACCATCGAAGTGGAATGATGCAATGACCACCCTCACCGGCGGCGAAGCGATCGTAAGCGGGCTTGTTGCTCACGGCGTCGACACCGTATTCGGCCTGCCCGGCGCGCAGGTCTACGGCCTGTTCGACGCTTTCCACCAGGCCGAGCTCAAGGTGATCGGCGCGCGGCACGAGCAGGCCTGCGGCTACATGGCATTCGGCTATGCGCGTTCCAGCGGCCGGCCCGGCGTGTTCAGTGTCGTGCCCGGCCCCGGCGTGCTCAATGCCAGCGCGGCGCTGCTCACCGCGTTCGGCTGCAACGAACCGGTGCTCTGCGTCACCGGCCAGGTACCGACGCAGTTCCTCGGCAAGGGCCGCGGCCATCTGCACGAGATGCCGGACCAGCTCGCGACTTTGCGCACCTATGTCAAATGGGCCGAGCGGATCGAATATCCCGGCAATGCGCCGACGATCGTCGCGCGCGCCTTCCAGGAGATGATGTCTGGCCGGCGCGGACCCGCCTCGGTCGAGATGCCCTGGGACGTCTTCACACAGCGCGCCGATACGGCGGCAGCCCAAATGCTGGAGCCGCTGCCCGCGCCGCAGCCAGACCCGGACTTGATCAAGCAGGCGGCCACGCTCATCAAGAACAGCAAGGCGCCGATGATCTTCGTCGGCAGCGGTGCGATCGAAGCAGGCGAGGAGATCCTCGAGCTTGCCGAGATGATCGATGCGCCTGTCGTCGCCTTCCGCAGCGGCCGCGGCATCGTCTCCAACGCGCATGAGCTCGGACTCACCATGGCCGCCGCCTACAAGCTCTGGCCCACGACTGACCTGATGATCGCCATCGGTACCCGAGCAGAATTGCCGGCATCTGGCTTCCGCTGGCCGTATCAGCCCACGGGACTGAAATCCATTCGGATCGACATTGATCCGGCCGAGATGCGCCGGATTATCTCCGATGCCGCTATTGTGGCCGACGCCAAGGCAGGCACGGCCGATCTCGTGACGGCCGTGAAGAAGGCGGGCTATGTGAGGAGCAGCGACCGACGGGAGAAAATCCGGGAGGCGACGGCGTCAGCGCAAGCCGAAATCCAGCGCATCCAGCCGCAGATGGCGTACCTCAAAATCCTTCGCGATGTGTTGCCCGCGAATGCGATCGTCACCGATGAGCTGTCGCAGGTCGGCTTCGCCTCCTGGTACGGCTTCCCGGTTTACCAGCCGCGCACCTTCATCACGTCGGGCTATCAGGGTACGCTCGGCTCGGGCTTTCCGACCGCGCTTGGCGCCAAGGTTGCGAACCCCGACAAGCCGGTGGTGGCGATCACCGGCGACGGCGGGTTCATGTTCGGCGTGCAGGAGCTTTCGACCGCGGTGCAGTTCAACATCGGCGTGGTCACCCTGGTGTTCAACAACAACGCCTATGGCAATGTTCGCCGCGACCAGCGCGAACGTTTCGACGGCCGCGTGGTGGCATCGGACCTCGTCAATCCGGATTTCGTCAAGCTCGCGGAGTCCTTTGGCGTCGCCGCTGCGCGCGTCACCGCGCCGGATCAGTTCAAGGCCGTGCTAGAGAAGGCCCTCAACCACAATGGGCCGTCTCTGATTGCGGTCGAGGTGCCCAGGGATTCGGAAGTGAGCCCCTGGGCGTTCATCCACCCGCCGAAGCCTTGATATGAGCAGCGCCCTGCAAGCGCGCGGCTGCAATCACCAGCAAGCCGGCGCCTGCGACTGACCAGCAGGCGATCGGCGCCCAATGCAGCAGCGGCGCGTATTCCGGCATCTTCTGCAGGCCGCCGGCAACCGCTGCCATCCGCGCGAAGGTTCCGAGCGCGAGCGCAGAGAAGACGAGGCCCGTCACCTTGCCTTCTGCGCCGGTGGAGCCGATGGCGAGCGCCGCCGAGACCGCGCTTATCAGCATGCAGCCCCACGCGGCGCCGGCGAGGAATTGTGCGGCGATCAGAACATTGAGGCTGCCGGCGAATTCGGCCGCTGCGATCGCCGCGGCGCCGAACAGGCCGGCAGCACCCATCACGATAAGGCCGCCGCGATGCTTGACCACGAGGCTCGCCGGAAACATCGCGATGTTGAAGCCTATCCAGAATACCGGCATCAGCCATTGCAGCTCGTCGGGCTTGGCAAAGCGCAGATAGGACGGTCCGCTGTTCATGGCAAAGTGCAGTTGATACCCGAACGCCAGGGCCACCATCGCGACGATGAAGGCGATCGGCACCAAGCCAAGCGGCTTGGCCGCCTCGGCCGGCGTCGGCGGCGGCGTATCCTGCGCGACATCGGACTCGATCCGTGACAGCGCCAGCGCGGTGAGCAGCAGCACGAAGCTGGAGATGACGAAGGGCAACCTTGCGTCGTGCTCGCGCAGCACCACGCCGAGATAGGGCGAGACCGCGCCGGCGACGCCGTAGCCCAGCATCGCCAGCGCCGCGAGGAACGGCACCTGGGGCTTGGCGCGGTATTTTCCGAGAAGAGTGAGCGGCGGCGCGCGCAGCGCAGAGGACGTGATCGACCAGATCACGATCAGTGCAATGAACCAGACTTGCGCGGCCGGACCGGCGCCGGCAACGAAGGGGAGCGCGACGAAGGCGCCGCAGGAGATCGCAGCCATGAGCCCGACGAACAGGCCGAGTCGCCCGACATGGGGCGTCAGCTTGTCCGCCGCGATACCCATCGCCGTGTCGGCAATGGTGAAGATGCCTTGGTCCAGCATGAGGATGAGGATGACGGCGCTCGGAGCGATGCCAACCTCGGCCGCGAGTCTCGGCAGATAAACGACATAGGTCGTCCACCCCAGCGTGAACATCAGTTGCAGCGCAGCGAGATAGAGGCCTGTCCGATTCGCCGCGCCCGTGCCGGCCGAGAGCTGTGTGGTTGTCATGTCGCCGCCTCCCCGTCTCCAGCTTAGACGAGCAAGGGCTGCGAGGAAACGGATCAGCGCGTCCTGCGGAAGGTCAGATTAAGCCGCTTCCGCCCCAGCAGCGAATGCTCGCCATCGGCAAGAGGGGCCACGCCGTGATAGGAGAGCCTGCTGGCGCCGCCCCAGACCACCACGTCGCCATGCACCAGGCGAAAGCGGCGCGGCTTGTCGCTGCGCGCCGGGCCGCCGAACAGGAAGGTCGCGGGCAGGCCGAGCGAGACCGAGACGATCGGCGCCGAATAATCCAGCTCGTCCTTGTCCTGATGCAAGGACAGCCGCGCGCCGGGCTCGTAGCGGTTGACGAGGCAGGCATCGGGCGCAAAGTCGGCGAAACCGCCCTGCTCCGCGGCGCGGCGGGCGAGATCGCGGAACAAAGGCGGCATCGCCGGCCATGGCGCGCCGGTGCGCGGATCGACCGGGTCGTAACGATAGCCGGTGTGATCGGTGATCCAGCCGCGCTCGCCGCAATTGGTCATCGCCACCGACATCTGGTGGCCGCCGGGCGTGGTCATGCGCCGGAACGGAGACTGCGCCACGATGGCGCGCACCGCTTCGATCAGCTCGCTCTCGATCGGCGTGACGAAGCCGCGCAGCAGCACGGCGCCGTCGGCGATCTCCTCGCGCGACGGCTGCGCCTCGGCAACACTGTCGAACAGATCACCTGTCAATCGCAGCGCTCATTTCGCATCGTGAAAGATCATCCCCAGCGTATGGCGCTGGCCGGACCTGATACGGCTGACGCCATGGCGCAGATTAACGCGGTAGGTGCCGCGTGTCCCCTGCACCGGGCGGTGATGCACGGCGAAGGCGACCGCATCGCCCTGCCCCAGCGGCACGACCTCCGCACGCGATTGCATGCGGGGCCGCTGCTCGGTCAGCACGAACTCGCCGCCCGTGAAATCGCGCCCGGGTTCGGACAGCAGGATCGCGACCTGGAGCGGGAACACGTGCTCGCCATAGAGGTCCTGATGCAGGCAATTGTAGTCGCCGGCCTCATATTGCAACAGCAGCGGCGTCGGCCGCGCCTGCCCGGCGTCGTGGCAGCGCTTCAGGAATGCGGCGGGCGTGACGGGATAGCGGATGTCGATCCCCATCGCCTCGTTCCAGCGATTAGCGACGCCTTGCAGATGCGCATAGAGCGCCGGGCGGAGCTGCGCGATCAGCTCGGGCAGCGGATAGGAGAAGTACTTGTACTCGCCGCGGCCAAAACCATGGCGGCCCATGACGATACGGCTGCGGAAGTGCGTGTCCTGCGGGTAAAGTGCGGCGACGGCGCGGCACTGGTCCGGCGTGAGCAAGCCCTTCAAGACCGCGCAGCCTTGGACGTCGAGTTCGCCGGTGATCCGGGACCAGTCGAGGGTGTCGACGTGGGCGGTGATGTCAGTCGCCGCATCGGCAGCGGGAACACGTTTCGCAATTGCCATGGCGACGACCTTCTCCACTTCCGTCATTCCGCGACGCGACGATGCGCGAACACGAAATCCATTCATCCACCGAGTGTGCGTTCGATGGAGTCCGGGTCCGCGCCCAAGGGGCGCGCCCCGGAATGACGGATGGGGGTGTGGCAGATACCGAGGGCAACAACCACCCGATTTCCGATGCCCCTCGCCGTCATAGCGAGCGCAGCGAAGCAACCCAGTATCCGCTGCGCCACCGGTCCGGATTGCTTGGTCGCTGCGCTCCTCGCAATGACGGGTGAAACGGCTCAGCCCCGCACCGGGAGCGTCACCACGTCGTAGCCGTGCCTGATCGTGCGCCTCAGCACGGGGTCTTCCAGCTCGAAGTCGAATCGGTCGGCGGGACGGATGCCGCCTTTCGCCGCGAAGGTGCCGCCGAACATGGCGCAGCCATCGGGCAGCTTGCCGCCGTCAAAGCCGCGCGCGATGAGATCGTCGACCGGCAGCATCGCGTCCAGCGTGCCCTCCTGGTAGAGCACGCG
Organism: Bradyrhizobium sp. in8p8; assembly: GCF_000426845.1. Classification (GTDB taxonomy): domain Bacteria; phylum Pseudomonadota; class Alphaproteobacteria; order Rhizobiales; family Xanthobacteraceae; genus Bradyrhizobium; species Bradyrhizobium japonicum_C. The sequence goes on from NZ_AUGD01000006.1 coordinate 349,410, forward strand.
CTCGCCATTGATTGTGGCGTAGGACCGCAGGATCATCTTGTCCCAATGGGTGATGACGTCTTCGATCTCCCACAGCGTCGAGGCGATCGGCTTGTCGCACATCTGCTTGGAGACCGTGACGTTGTAGGCCTCGACCTTGCGGTCGGTGTGATCGGAGCCGCAACCGACGAAAATGCGGCCCTGCCAGCCGATCAGCACGAACTCGACCTCGCCGGAGGAATCGCCGCCGCAGACCTCGATGACGTCCTCCTGGGTTAGCCGCCGCGCCGAGCAGCGGTAGTAGATCGGCGTCGAGGCCGGACGTGCGATGCCGACGGCTTCGAGTTCAGCGATGTGCTTGTCGCGGGCCACGGGATCGCGTCCGGTCCAACCCGCTATGACGGCCTGGTCGATCGCCAGCGTCAGCGGCGTGGTGGTGCCCTGCGCGTCGATGGTGAAGGTGAGATCAAACACGGATGACGGTCTCCATGCCGGCAGCAAGTTCGAAGATGCGGCGGTCGGAGCCGCCGGCGCCGGCCAGCATCAGTCCGACGGGAACATCGCCGTCGCGATGACAGGGCAGCGAGATGGCGCAGCCGTCGATCAGATTGATCAGGCTGCAATTGCGCAAGGCGCGGATATTTTCGCGGGTGAATGCCTGATCGTCGGCGAGGTCGGCGATTTTCGGCGGCGTGTTGGGTGTGGTCGGCAGCACCAGCGCGTCATAGGGCGCGACGCGCGCGTTGACGCGGGCGATCAGAGAACGGCGCTCATTGAGGAGATCAATGTAGTCGGCGGCGCTCTGTGCCTCGCCGCGCATGATCCGCACCGAGACCCTGGGATCGTAGACGTCGCCCTTAGACGTGATGAGATAGCGATGCCAGGCATAGCTCTCGGACGCCGCGAAGCCGCCCTTGGCGTTCATCGGGCCGATGTCGTGGAATTCGGCCATCTCGATGCGCTCGATGATCGCACCGTGATCGGCGAGCGATTTCAGCGCGCGTTCGAAGGTCGCGGCGACCTCAGTATCGAGGTCGTCGAGCGCGATCGTGGTCGGGACCGCAAGCCGCATGCCTTTCACCGGCCGCGGCCTGAGCGCGCTGATCGGCTCGTTCGCGAGGACGGCATCCAAAATGGCACAGCAGCTGACCGATCGCGCCAGCGGCCCGATGCTGTCGAGCGAAAACGAGAGCGGCACGGAGCCATCGAGCGGCACGCGGCGCTGCGTCGGCTTGTAGCCGACAATCCCGTTGAAGGCGGCGGGAATCCGGCAGGAGCCGCCGGTATCGGTGCCGAGCGCAGCATGCGCCATGCCGTCGAGCACGGACACCGCCGCGCCCGAGGACGAGCCGCCGGGCACATGGCCCTCGGCCCGGTTCCAGACCCCCTTCGGCGTGCCATAATGCGGGTTGATGCCGATGCCGGAATAGGCGAACTCGGTCATGTTGGTGCGGCCGATCACGACGAAGCCGGCCCGGCGCAGCCGCGCCACCGTCGCGGCATCCTGCTCGGCCGGCGGGGAATCGTCGAGGGCGCGGGACCCCGCGCGTGTCACCTGCCCCTTGATGTCGAAGAGATCCTTGATCGAGATCGGAATCCCGGCATAGGGCGACGGCGCCGCCTTGGCCCTCCGCAAGGCGTCCATCGCGTCGGCGGCCGCAAGGGCGGCGTCGTTGTCGACATGGATGAAGGTGCGCTGCCCTTCGCCGGCGGGGTCGGCGATCCTGGCGATGCACGCCTCGACCAGCTTGCGTGCGGTCGTGCGGCCGCTTTCGAGGTCTTCGGCGAGCTTCGCCAGTGTCGGAAAATCGGGCATGTCTGTCTCACGGAATATTGGCGCGCGCAATCTATAGCGCTGCCTCAGTTCGACACAAGCATTGTGCGCATGATGGCATGCATGCGCATTGCTGGACCGTTGACGCGCGATGGTCGATTGTCGCATCAAGTTCGAAACAGGCGGGCGCGAGGCCTGTCCTTTGGGAGGAGACGCCAATATGGCCGAACCGCAGCGCGCGCGACCGAAACCGACGCCGGAGACCCAGCATTTCTGGGATGGCACGAAAGCTGGCGAATTGCGCCTGCAGCGCTGCGACGCCTGCGCGCATGTGTACTTCCCGCCGCGTCCGTTCTGCCCATCCTGCGCCTCGCGCAAGGTCTCGGTCTTCAAGGCGAGCGGCAAGGGTTTTCTCTACAGTTACGTGATCAACCACCGCCCCGCCGCGCCCGGCTTCACGCCGCCTTACGCGATCGCGGTGGTCGAGCTCGAGGAGGGTCCGCGAATGATGAGCAACATCATCGACTGTCCGCAGACGCCGGAGGCGCTCGAGCTCGACATGAAGCTCGAGGTCGCGTTCCAGGAGCTCGACGACAAGATCACCCTGCCCGTCTTCCGTCCGGCCAAGGGATAAGCCATGCGCAAGAACCAGGTTGCCGTCGTCGGCGCGGCCGAGACCACCGAGCTCGGCGTCATTCCGAACGCCTCGCAGCTCCAGCTCCATGCGGACGCCGCGCTCAACGCCATTGCCGACGCCGGGCTGAAACTGTCCGACATCGACGGCTTTGCCACTGCGGTCGAGACGCCGCAGCAGGTCTGCCACTATCTCGGCATCAAGCCGACCTGGGTGGACGGCACCTCGGTCGGCGGCTGCTCGTTCATGCTGCACGTCCGCCATGCCGCAGCGGCAATCGAGGCGGGCCTGTGCAAGACCGTGCTGATCACCCATGCCGAGAGTGGCAAGTCGATGATCGGCAAGGCGCCGCGCTCGATCCCTGCCGACAGCCTGCAAGGTCAGTTCGAGGCGCCCTACGGCGTCTACGGCCCGCCCAGCATGTTCCCGATTCCCGTGCTGCGCTTCATGAAGACCTACGGGATTACGCACGAGCAGCTGGCGTCAGTGGCGGTGGTGCAGCGGGAATGGGCCGCGAAAAATCCGCGCGCGATGATGAAGGACCCGATCACGGTCGCCGACGTGCTCAACTCGCGCATGATCGCCTATCCATTCCGGCTCCTGCAGTGCTGCCTCGTCACTGACGGCGGCGGCGCGCTGATCCTGACCTCGGCCGACCGCGCCAAGGACTTTCCGCGCAAGCCCGTCTACATCATGGGCACCGGCGAGAGCGTGGAGACGCCGATGGTCAGCCAGATGGAGACCTTCAATTCCTCGCGCGCGTTCAAGGTCGCAGGGCCTTTGGCATTCAAGGAGGCCGGCATCGCGCACAAGGACGTCGATCATCTCATGATCTACGATGCGTTTGCGCATCTGCCGCTGTTCGGCCTCGGGGATCTCGGCTTCATGCCGTATGAAGAGACCGGCCAGTTCATCGCCGACGGCAATACGCGGCCCGGGGCTAAGCTGCCGCTCAACACCAATGGCGGGGGCTTGAGCTACATGCATTCGGGCATGTACGGCATGTACGCGCTGCAGGAGAGCGTGCGCCAGATGCGCGGCATCGCGCCCGCGCAGGTGCCGAATGCGAAGATTTCGGTGTGCCACGGCGTAGGCGGCATGTTCGCCGCGAGTGGCACGATCGTGTTTACGAACGAGAGGTAAGCGGCGCCAACAACACATGCTTGTCATTGCCGGGCTTGACCCGGCAATCCATCTTCTGAAGATGGATACGCGGGTCAAGCCCGCGCGTGACGGACTGGGTTGGCCGCGGCCGCGAAGACAACATTGAGAGGCTAGCATGTCGAAATCACTGCAAGACAAGGTCATCATCGTCACCGGCGCGGGCCGCGGCATCGGGCGCGAGATCGCGCTGCTTTGCGCAGGCGAAGGCGCCAAGGTCGTGGTCAACGATCCCGGCGGCGCGGCCGACGGTGCCGGCGCGAACGCAGCGCCCGCCGAAGAGGTGGTCGAGGAGATCAGGAAGCGCGGCGGCATGGCCGTCGCCAACTTCGAGTCGGTGGCGGAAGCGGTTCCTGCGAGCAAGATCGTGAAGACCGCCACCGATCATTTCGGCCGGCTCGACGGAGTCGTCAACAATGCCGGCATCCTGCGCGACATGATTTTCCACAAGATGAGCGTGGAGGCGTTCGAAGCGGTCATCAAGGTGCACCTGATGGGCTCGTTCTATGTCAGCCATGCCGCGGCACGTATCTTCCGGGAGCAGGAGTCGGGCTCGTTCGTGCACTTCACCTCGACCTCGGGCCTGATCGGCAATTTCGGCCAGGCCAACTACGCCGCCGCCAAGCTCGGTATTGTCGGTCTCTCCAAGTCGATCGCGCTTGACATGGGCCGCTTCAACGTCCGCTCCAACTGCGTCTCGCCCTTCGCCTGGACGCGCATGATCGGCACCATCCCGACCGAGACGGAAGCGGAGAAGGCCCGCGTCGAGAAGATCAAGCAGATGGGGCCGGAGAAGATCGCTCCGCTCTGCGGCTATCTGCTCGGCGATTCCGCCAAGGACGTCACCGGCCAGATCTTCGGCGTGCGCATGAACGAGATCTTCCTGTTCAGCCAGAACCGCCCGATCCGCTCGGTGCAGCGGAGCGAAGGCTGGACGCCGCAATCGATCGCGGAACACGGCATGCCGGCGCTGAAGGGTTCGTTCTACAAGCTGGATCGTTCGGCCGACATCTTCACCTGGGATCCCGTGTAAGGATCTCGTCCAGCCGCATTTCAGACATTCCTGCCTTGCGATCTCCGGTTGTCTTCACCGGAGATTGCTCCGCTTTATGCCCGATTGCGGGCGGATGGTGGCCTCCCAACGAAATGGGAGGAAACCATGACAAGAATACTGACCAACCCCAAGGACATCCGTGCGACCGGCGGCCTCGGCCGTCGCGACCTCCTCAAGGGCGCGGCAACACTCGCCGCCTCCTCTGTCCTGGCATCACAGGCCAATGCCCGCGACTTCGGCGCCCATGCCGAGCCGCAACGCTATCCCGACCCCGACATCGTCGTCATCGACCCCAAACGCTTCAAGGCCAAGGTCGGCAACACCGCGATCAAGCGGCTCTACACCGGCTGCCTTTGGGCGGAAGGGCCGGCGTGGAACGCGCAGGGACAATATCTCGTCTGGAGCGACATCCCCGCCAACCGGCAACTCCGCTATCTCGACGACGACGGCCACATCTCCGAGCAGTTCCGTAAACCGTCGAATGAGTCCAACGGCAACTCGTTCGATACCGAGGGCCGTCAGCTCACCGCCGAGCGCACCCGCCTCGTCCGCTTCGAGCATGACGGCTCGGTGACCCCGCTCGCCGAGCAGGCGAACGGCAAGCCGCTCAACGGGCCGAACGACATGGTGGTGCATCCCAACGACAAGGCGATCTGGTTCACCGATCCTGGATATGGAGCGATCAGCATCTATGAAGGCAAGCTCGCCAAGACCGGCTCGCCCCAGCCCCATCAGAAGGAAGCCGTCTATCGCCTGGACACGCAGACCGGGCAGGTCGCGAAGGTCGCGGACGAGCCATTCAAGCCGAATGGCATCGCCTTCAGCCACGATTACAGGAAGCTCTATGTCTGTGACACCGGCGTCACGCATTATCCGCAAGCGGAGAACGTGGTGTGGTCCTATGACGTCGACGGCCCGAAGCTGTCGAACGCGAAGAAGTTGATCGACATGAAGCTCGACGGCAAATCAGGCTTTCCGGACGGCCTTCGCGTCGACACGGAGGGCAATATCTGGGTCGGCGCCGGTTGGGTCGGACCCGGCTACGACGGCGTGCAGGTGTTCGCGCCGACCGACGGAGCGCGGATCGGGCAGATCCTGTTGCCGGAGACCTGCGCCAATGTCTGCTTCGGCGGCAAGAAGCGCAACCGCCTGTTCATGACCGCGAGCCAGTCGCTCTACGCGGTCTATGTGGAGACGCAGGGCGCGCATTTCTGTTGAGACAAGCGAATAGTGGGTGGCGAATGGCGAACAGAGCTCTATTCGCTACTCACTATTTGCAACTCGCTCCTAACCCGTATTCCTGAGCCCCGCCGAAATGCCGTTGATCGTCAGCTGGATCCCGCGCAGCACCTGCTCGTCCGGGTTCTGGGCGCGATGCTCTTTCAAGAGCTCGACCTGAACGTGGTTGAGCGGGTCGAGATAAGGGAAGCGGTGGCGCACCGAGCGCTCCAGCAGCGGGTTGCTCTGAAGCAGGCGGTCCTGCCCCATGATGTCGAGCAGGCTCTCGATCGAGGCGTGCCATTCGCGGCGGATGCGGCCGAAGATCTTTTCGCGCAACGCCTCGTCGGGCACCAGCTCGGCATAGCGCGAGGCGATCGCGATCGAGCTTTTGGCCAGCACCATGTCCATGTTCGACAGCAGCATGCGGAAGAACGGCCACTCCCTGTAGAGTTCCTTGAGGAACGGCATGCCCTGTTGCGGATGTTCCGCGATCCACTGCTCGACCGCGCTGCCGAAGCCATACCAGCCCGGCAGCATCAATCGGCATTGCGCCCAGGAGAACACCCAGGGAATCGCGCGCAGATCCTCGATCGCGCGGGTCTTCTTGCGCGAGGCCGGACGGCTGCCGATGTTGAGCGTCGCGATTTCGTTGATGACGGTCGATGACCAGAAATAATCGACGAAGCCGTCTGTCTCGTAGACGAGACTTCGATAGGCCTTGAAAGCAAGGTTCGACAACTCGTCCATGGCGGTCAGATATTCGCTGCGCGGCGCGCTTTGGCGCGGATGCAGCAAACTTGCCTCCAACGTGGCAGCCGCGAGGATCTCCAGATTGTTGCGCCCGACCTCGGCGTTGGAATATTTCGACGAGATGATCTCGCCCTGTTCGGTGATGCGGATCTGGCCGTTCACCGCGCCGCCGGGCTGCGCGATGATAGCGTCATAGCTGGGCCCGCCGCCGCGTCCGACCGAGCCGCCACGGCCATGGAACAGGCGCAGCCGCACGTGATGGCGCTCGAACACTTCGACGAGGTTGATCTCGGCCTTGTACAGCTCCCAGCCCGAGGTGACGAAGCCGCCGTCCTTGTTCGAGTCGGAATAGCCGAGCATGACCTCCTGCACGCTGCCGCGGCTGTCCACGAGGCGGCGGTAATCGTGCAGCGACAGCATGCGGTCCATGATGCCACTGGACGCCTGCAGATCCTCGATGGTCTCAAACAGCGGCACGATGTTGATGGCGCTACGCCCGGAGGGATGGACGAGGCCGACCTCCTTCAAGAGCACGGCCACCTCGAGCATGTCCGACATGCCCTTGCACATCGAGATGATGCATTGGGGAATGGCGTCCGAGCCGAACTTCGCATGCGCTTCCGCGGCGGCATGGAACACATTGAGCTCGCCCATGGTCTCGTCGCTGTATTTGACGAAAGGCGACACCAGCGCGCGGGTCGAGCGCAGCTCGTTGGTGAGCAGCGAAATGCGCGCGTCCTCGCCGAGCGCGAGATAGGACATGCCGGGATTGGCGGCGTCCATCAGCTCGGCGATGGTGCGTTCGTGCACCGCCGAATTCTGGCGGATGTCGAGCCGCGCCAGATGGAAGCCGAAGCAGTCCACCGCGCGCCGCAGCAGCCGCAGCCGGCCCCGAGCGATGACGCGTGCGTTGTTGGAAATCAGCGAACGGTGCAGCACATCGAGATCAGCCTGCAACTCCTTGACGCTTTCATAGGGCTTGGCCTTGCCGACCGGCCGGCGCGTGATCTCGACCTCCAGCTTTTCGGCCGTCGCGGTCAGGCGCGCATAGATGCCCGACACGGCGAGACGATAGGGCTCGCCGCTCCGGTGCGGCGAGGTGTCCGGCGAGCGCTCCGCCAGCGTGCGCAGCTCTTCGGAGACATCGGCGAGATGGGCCGCAATCGACAGTTCCGAGCCGAGCACGTGAAGCTCTTCCAGGTAGAACTGCATCACCCGGCTCGACTGCAGCCGCAGCGTGCCGCGCATGACGTCGGCGGTGACGAAGGGATTGCCGTCGCGGTCGCCGCCGATCCAGCTGCCCATGCGCAGGAACGAGGCGAGCTCACCGGCCGCCTGCTCGCCGCCCTCCTCCAGACGGTCCTCCAGCGTATTGATGAGCCGCGGCACCTCGCGCAGGAAAGTGTAGTCGTAGAACGACAGGCCGTTGGCGACCTCGTCGAGCACGGTGAGCTTGGTCCGGCGGAGCAGGTTGGTCTGCCACAGCGTCAGCACCTCGCGGCGAAGCTGCTCATCGCTGGCATCAAGCTCCTCCGCGGTCAGCGCCACGCGCTCGCGGCGGTCGAGCAGGCGGGCGACCTCCATTTCGCGATCCATGGTGCTCTTGCGGCGGACTTCGGTCGGGTGCGCAGTCAGGACCGGGCTGACCAGCGCGGACTTGAAGAAGCTGCGCAGCGCATCCGCGCCGATGCCGGCGTCCCTGGCGTGGGCCAGCGTTTCCGCGAGCACGCCGGAGCCGCCGTTCTTGCCGGCACCGCGGGCGCGCATCTGGCGGATGTTGTTCTGGTCCTCGGCAATGTTGGCGAGGTGGGAAAAGTAACTGAAGGCACGGACGATGCGCACCGTCTCGGAGATCGACATGCTGTCCAGGATCTGCTCGAGCTCGCGGCGGGCAAGTCGATCCTCGTCGCGGTGGAACCGAATCGAGGTCTGGCGGATGCGCTCGACGAGATCGAACACGTCCGCACCCTCCTGGTCGCGCACGGTGTCGCCGAGGATGCGCCCGAGCAGGCGGATGTCGTCCCGCAGCCGCGCATCGGCCTCCATCGCCTGAACATCTTCGGGGCGGTTAGGGCGAGGCTCGGCGGTGTCGGAAGGTATGGTCTGGAGGGACATGGCTCGCTCCCCTGGTAGCGCCCTTGCGGCCCGGCCCGAAGGAGTGTGCGATATTTTTCTACCGCAGTGCAAGATGAACTTGGTGGCGGCGCACAGTGGGTGTGGGCTCTCGCCGGAGCACTCGTCGTCAAGCCGGCACGATCACCTTTCCGATCGGCCAGAGCGCGATGCCCGCGAGCTTCAGATGGGCCCAAGCGAAAGGAATGCCGATGATGGTCACGGCAAGCGCCAGCGCCGTCAGGACATGACCGAGCGCCAGCCACCAGCCTGCCAGCACGAACCAGATGATGTTGCCGATCACCCCCAGCGGGCCGGTGCCGATATCCTCGACGCCGGTCACCTCGTAGCGGTTGACCGCCCGCGAGCCGAACGGCAGCAGCGTGTAGACGGCGATGTTGAACGCCGCCCGGGCCCAGGGCAGGCCGATGATGGTGATGGCCATGATGACCGCGGCGATCACCCAGCCGAACGCCATCCAGGCGCCGCCGAAGAGGATCCAGAGCAGGTTGAGCAGGATGGAGACGGGAGCCATGGGATGATCCGGAAGTCAGTGACGCCGCTCATATAGGCACGAAATCTGTCTCTGCTAAGATGGCAAGGTAGCCTGGATTTCGCGTTCGCTCTTCCGAGCGACGGTCACGATTACCGCCCCTCGAACTTCGGCTCACGCTTCTCCATGAAGGCCTTCATGCCTTCGGCCATGTCCTGGGTTTTGAACAGCGGCAGGAGCTGGAGATAGACGTGGTGGACATGGTCGTGGAAATTCTCATTGAGGCCCATGCGCATCATGCGCTTGGAGGCCTGCACCGCGAGCGGCGCGTTCGCAGCGATTTCGCGGGCGATCGCAGTGGTGCGGCTCATCAGCTCGGCATCCGGCACGACCTCGTTGGCGAGGCCCCAGTCGAGGCACTCGCGGGCGCTCAGCGTGCGCCCGGTGAAGATCAGCTCGGAGGCCTTGGCCCAGCCGAGCATGCGCGGCAGCAGCCAGGTGCCGCCGGATTCCGGCACCACGCCGCGCTTGACGAAGGCGGCGGCGAGCTTGGCGGATTCCGCCATGATGCGGATGTCGCAGCCGAGCGCGGTATCCATTCCATAGCCGGCGGCGCCGCCGTTGACGGCGCAGATGGTCGGCTTGTCCATGGCCTGCAACACCGTCGGCGGCGTGTTCCGGAGGTTGATCGTGGTCGACGAAGACGCCGCGCTGAGGCCGTTGCCGTCGCGCTCCTTGCGCAGATCGAGCCCGGCGCAAAACGCCCTGCCCTTGCCGGTGAGGATCACGACGCGAACGTTCTGGTCCTCATTGGCTTCAGTGAGTAACCGCGCCAGATCGTTCAGCATCGGGCCGGAAATAGTATTCATCCGCTCCGGCGCATTGAGCGTGATGGTCGCGATGTGGTCGGCGACGGTGTAGAGGACTTCGTTGGCGGCGTCGGTCATGATCATTCCATCCCTGTGCACGTAGCCCGGATGGAGCGAAGCGCAATCCGGGGTTCTCACCGCAAGCACCGCCCCGGATTTCGCTTCGCTCCATCCAGGCTACAAGGCCGTCAAATCTTCCGCCCCGCCTGCTCCCAATAGGGATCGCGCAGGCGACGCTTGAAGATCTTGCCGGAATCCTCGCGGGGCAGTCCTGAGCGGATCTCGATGTGCTTGGGTATCTTGTAATCCGCCAGATGCGCCTTGAGCGCGGCACGGACGCCGGCGGCGTCGAGCGTGACACCCACTTGCGGCTCCACCACGGCCATCAGCGCCTCGCCGAACTCGGCATCGGGGATGCCGAACACCGCGCAATCATGCACGCCGGGCACCGCATGCAGCACGGATTCGATCTCCGCCGGATAAATGTTGACGCCGCCTGATATCACCATGTCGCGCTTGCGGTCGCAGATGAAGACGTAGCCGTCTTCGTCGATATAGCCGACATCACCGGAGGTGATGAAGCCGTCGCGCTCGATCTCGGCGCGTTTCTCCGGCTTGTTGTGGTAGGTGAAATCGGCAAGCTCGCCCATGCGGGAATAGATCTCGCCGATCTCGCCGACCCCCAGCACGCGGCCATCCTCGCCGATGAACCGCAGCTCGGCGCCCGGCGAAATCTTGCCGACGGTGCCGGGCTTCTTCAGCGCGTCCTCTGAGGTGGCGAAGGTGACGGCGCTGGATTCGGTCGAGCCGTAGAACTCGTAGATCACCGGCCCCCACCATTCGATCATGGCGCGCTTGACGTCGGCCGGGCATGGCGCGGCGGCATGGATGACGTGGCGCAGCGAAGAGACGTCGTATTTCTTGCGGACCGCTTCCGGCAGCTTCATCAGGCGGATGAACATGGTCGGCACCATGAAGATGGTGTCGATCCTGTAACGCTCGATCGCTTGCAGAAATTCCTCGGCCTCGAAGCGCGGCATCAGCACCAGCGCGCCGCCGAGCTTGCCGGCGCGGATGCCGAAGGAGTTCGGCGCGGAGTGATAGAGCGGACCCGGCAGCAGCGCGCGGGCGCCGGGCTTTAGCCCATAGATCATCGCGCGCATGCGCTCGCCGGCGGCCTGCTGCTCCGGCGTCGGCGCGTTGCGGCGAACGCCCTTGGGATGCCCAGTCGTGCCCGAGGTGTAGATCATGTTCATCGGCTGCGGCACGACCGGACCGTCATAGGGCTGGTGCTGCGCAAGCCAGGATTCGAGGTCGATCGCAAAGTCCGGCGTCGCCAAATGACCGGGATCGATCTTGTAGTTGGCCAGGATCTCCGGCGGCGTCGGAACGCTGAGCACGGTGACGCCGTTGGGAATCGCATCACGCAGGGCATGCAGCATGTCGGCGTGTCCGATCAGCACGGACGTGCCGGTATCGCCGAGGATGTAGCTGATCTCCTCAGGCTTGAAGTGCCAGTTGATCGGAACGCCATAGGCCCCGAGCCGCATTGCGGCGTAGGCGGCTTCCAGGAACGCGATGTCGTTGCGCATCAGCATACAGACGCAACCGCCCGGCTTGACGCCGAGCTTGGCGAGGCCGGCGGCGATGCGGTCAGCGCGGTCGGCGACCTCTGAATGGCTGCGGCGGCGGTCGCCGGAGACGATGCCGAGGAAGGGGGACGTTTCGCTCATTGTTGTTTTTCTTTGTTGTTGTGTTCGTCATTCCGGATGGCCGAAGGACCAGACCTCAGGTGCGCAATTGCGCACCGGGGAATATCGAGGTTCCGGGTTCGATGCTTCGCATCGCCCCGGAACGACGGCAGCTGCTAATCCGCAAAATTCGGCGCGCGCTTCTCCAGGTTGGCGCGCACCGCTTCGGTCTGGTTCGGGCTGCCGATCAGTTTCTGCTGCTCGACGGACTCGGCGAGCAACGCCGGCCCCGGATCGACCGAGAGGTTGTTCAGCATCCGCTTGACCGCGCGGATCGCATCGGGGCTCTTGCCGGCGATCTCGCGCGCGACTTCCAGCGCCGCAGCGCGCGGGTCGTCGCAGATGCGGGTGGCGAGGCCGTACGTCATCGCCTCCTGCGCGGAAAAGATGCGCCCTGTGTAGGTCAGATCGCGCAGGATGTCGTCGCGCACGAGCGAGGCAAGGATTGGCGTGCCCGCCATATCAGGGACTAGGCCCCATTTGATCTCCATGATCGACATCCGCGCATCTGAACTGAGGAAGCGCATGTCGGCGCCGAGCGAGAGCTGGAAGCCGCCGCCGAAGGCGACGCCGTGCACGGCCGCGATGACCGGCACCGGGAGCTGGCGCCAGCCCCATACCGCCTGTTGCGGGAAGTTGGCCTGGCCGTGCGTGCGCTTGGTGAGATCGCGATTTTCGCCGCCCGGAATTCCGTTGCCGCCCTTCTCCTTCATGGCGGCAAAACGCCCCATGTCGAGCCCGGCACAGAAGGCGCGGCCCTCGCCCGACAGGACGACGGCGCGCACGCCTTTTTCCTTCGAAAGCCGGTCCGTTGCAGCGACGAGGGCTTCGAACATGGCCTGATCCAGCGCGTTCATCTTGTCCGCGCGCATCAGGCGCACGTCGGCGACGCCTTCCGAGATCGAGATCGAGACGCGATCTTCCATGGACGAATTCTCCCCTGTTCTTGACCAGTTGCCGCTTTACAGGACGCTGACAGCCGGATTTAGTCAATCGACCAATTAACTGACAATCCCTACGGGGGAAACAGCCATGTTCAAGGAAAATCTTCTCGCCGGCCGGCGCATTCTCGTGACCGGCGGCGGCACCGGGCTCGGCAAGTCGATGGCGGCGCGCTTTCTCCAGCTCGGCGCCGAGGTGCACATCTGCGGCCGGCGCAAGGTCGTCTGCGACGAGACCGCGATCGAGCTGATGGACCTCTACGGCGGCCGCGTTACCAGCCACGGCGTCGACATCCGCAACGCGCTCGCGGTCGAGGAGATGGTCGAGAACATCTTTCGCGAGGGTCCCCTCACCGATCTCATCAACAATGCGGCCGGCAATTTCATCTCTCGCACCGAAGAGCTGTCGCCGCGCGGCTTCGATGCGGTCGCCAACATCGTCATGCACGGCACGTTCTACGTGACGCACGCGATCGGCAAGCGGTGGATCGCCTTGAAGCAGCCTGGCAATGTCGTTTCGATCACGGTGACCTGGGTGCGCAACGGCTCGCCTTACGTGGTGCCGTCGGCGATGAGCAAGTCGGCGATCCACGCGATGACGATGTCGCTCGCGACCGAATGGGGCCGCTACGGCATCCGCCTCAACACTATCGCGCCGGGCGAGATCCCGACAGAAGGCATGAGCAAGCGCATCAAGCCGGGAGACGAAGCTGGCGCGCGCACCAAGGCGATGAATCCGATGGGCCGGGTCGGCACGATGGAGGAACTGCAGAACCTCGCAGTGTTCCTGATCTCCGGCGGCTGCGACTGGATCAACGGCGAGACCGTTGCCATGGACGGCGCCCAAGCGCTCGCCATGGGCGGAAATTTCTACCAGCTCCGCGACTGGAGCGACGACGACTGGAAGACCGCGCGCGACAGCATCATGGCGCAGAACGAGAAGGACCGGGCGAAGCGGGGATAATTGCTGCCGCGTGCCCCGGACGGAGTGCAGCGCGCCGCACTTGCGGCGTGGTGCGCCGCATCCGGGCCACAAAGCCACGGCATCGCCCTCCCGTCTTGTCTTCACCCGCGGATGACGCCACACTCCCAAGCATAAAAACAAGTCGTCACGGGAGAAACATGTCCATACAGCCATTGGCGAATCTAGCCGATATGGTGCGCGAGCGCGCGAAGAGCCGCGGCAACGCAATCGCCTACGAGTTCGAAGGCCGCACCACCAGCTTTGCCGAATTCGATATCAAGACCAACAAGGTCGCCAACGCGCTGCTTGCGATGGGCGTGAAGAAGGGCGATCGCATCGCCTATCTCGGCAAGAACAGCGACACCTATTTCGAGCTCCTGATGGGCGCAATGAAGGCTGGCGTCGTGATGGCGCCGGTGAACTGGCGGCTCGCCGGGCCGGAGGTCGCCTTCATCGTTTCGGACTGCAGGGCGCCTGTGTTGTTCGTCGGGCCGGAGTTCATCACGCTCGTCCGCCAGATCAAGGACCAGCTCCCCGGCGTTCACACCATCATCACCACGGAAGGCGGCGCGCCGGAATGGCAGGATTTCACGGCCTGGCGCGATGCGCAGAGCGGTGACGACCCGAAGGTGCCGATCGACACCAGGGACATCGCGATCCAGCTCTACACCTCCGGCACGACAGGCAAGCCGAAGGGCGCGATGCTGAGCCACGCGAACTTCCTCAACCTGGTGCAGACGGGCAACGCCGAAGACAAACCGGAGTGGAACCGGTGGTCGACCGGCGACGTCTCGCTGGTCGCGATGCCGATCTTCCACATCGGCGGCTCCGGCTGGGGCGTGATGGGCCTCTATCACGGCGCCCGCGGCGTCATCGCGCGCGAGTTCGATCCGACCAAGGTGCTGGATTTCTTCGAGCAGTCGGGCATCACGAAACTGTTCATGGTGCCGGCGGCGATGCAGTTCGTGGTGCGGCAGCCGCGCGCGAAGACGGTCGATTTCTCGCGGCTGAAGTACATGCTCTACGGCGCCTCGCCGATCCCCGCGGCGCTGCTGAAGGAGTGCATCGAGGTCTTCAAATGCGGCTTTGTGCAGATGTACGGCATGACCGAGACCACGGGCACGATCGTCGCGCTGCCGCCGGAGGATCACGTCGAGGGGCTGGAGCGGATGCGCTCGGCCGGCAAGGCGCTTCCGGGCGTCGAGATCGCGATTCTGGATGTCGACGGCAAACCGCTGCCGCCGCGGCAGGTCGGCGAGATCGCGACGCGCTCTGGCTCCAACATGGCGGGCTATTGGAACCTGCCGGAGGCAACTGCCGCGACGCTGCGCGGCGACGGCTGGCTGCGCACGGGCGATGCCGGCTACATGGACGAGGACGGCTATCTCTACATCCACGACCGCATCAAGGACATGATCATCTCGGGCGGCGAGAACATCTATCCTGCGGAGGTCGAGAGCGCGCTGTGCGACCATCCTGATGTCGCCGAGGCCGCCGTCATCGGCGTGCCCGACGACAAATGGGGCGAGGCGGTGAAGGCCGTCGTGGTGATGAAGCCGGGCAAGCAAGCGACGGCCACCGACATCATCAACTTCACCCGCGAGCGCATCGCCGGCTACAAGACGCCGAAGAGCGTCGAGTTCTTGCCGGCGCTGCCGCGGAATCCTTCAGGAAAGATCCTGAGAAGGCAGCTGCGTGAGCCGTACTGGGCGGGGAAGGATCGGCGGGTGAACTAGCCTCGAGGCGCAGCCATCGAGACTACCTTCCTTGAGAGATGCCGGATTGCTTCGCTGATCTCGCGATGACGGAGGAGAGAGGCGTTGCTCTCCGCGCGTCGTTGCGAGGAGCCGTTGCGACGAGACAATCCAGATTGCCTCCATACGACGATTTGGATTGTTGCCCAGTCAATGCTTCCCCGGTCCCATATACCCGAACAGGAACCCCGCCACCTTGCGCATCTGGATCTCCTCGCTGCCTTCGGTGATGCGGTAGCGGCGGTGATGGCGATAGATGTGCTCGAACGGCTTGTGGCGTGAATAGCCCATGCCGCCGTGGACCTGCATGGCGCGGTCGGCGGATTCGCAGCAGAGGCGGTTCGCCCAGTAATTGCACATAGAGACCCGGTCGGACAGCGTACGCTCGATCTGCTCCTCGGTGAGCTGGTCCATCTCCCAGGCGGTCTTGCGGATCAGAAGGCGCAGCATTTCCGCTTGCGTGGCGAGCTCGACCAGCGGGAACTGGATCGCCTGGTTCTCGGCGAGGGCCTTGCCGAACGGCTTGCGCTCGCGCGCGTATTTCACGCTCTCGTTGATGCAGTACACGGCCGCGCCGAGCGAACTCGCCGCCTGGCGGATGCGGTTCTGGTGCACGAAGCACTGCGCCAGCGAGAGGCCGCGGCCCACCTCGCCGAATAGCGCATCCTCAGGCACGAACACGTCCGTGAAGCTGACGCGCGGATGATCGGTCGGCATGTTGAAGGTCCACATGTATTCCTCGACCTTAACACCGGGGCTCTTGGCCGGGACCAGGAAGCAGGTGATGCCGCGGGCATCGCCGTCATTGCCGCTGGTGCGCGCGAACAGCGCGCAATGCGTTGCGACGTGCATCCCGGTGGTCCACATCTTCTCGCCGTTGATGATCCACCCCTTGACGTTATCGCGGGTGGCCGGCACCGCGCGCGTCTCCATGTGGGTGGCGTCCGAGCCGTGATGCGGCTCGGTCAGGCCAAAGGTGATGCGGTACTTGCCCCTGATCGAACCGTCGATCATCGCCTTCTGGTCGTCGCGACCGTAGCGGTCGAGCGTGGTGACGACGGGGAAGTTGCCGACGACGGAATGCTCGTTCTGGAGATCGTTGTGCAGGCCGAGACCCTTTGCGGCGAAGTGCTCGCGGATCACCGCCATCCAGAGGTTGGAGCCGTCCTTCCCGCCATATTGCTTCGGCACCGGAAAGCGGAGATGCCCGGCGGCATCGGCAAGATCCTTCGCCTTGCGCAGCAGCGCCTCCCATTCATGCCGCGGGAGGCCGCCATTCTCGAAATCGGTGCGCGCCCATTCGCGGCGGTGATCGAAGAAGCGGATGTTGTCGTCGGCCTGTTCCAACGGCTTGATCTCGCGTTCGATGAAACGGTCGAGCTCTCCGAGATAGGCGACGAGATCGGCAGGCAGTGAGAAATCCAAGGGTTCTCTCCCGAGAATGATTTGTCGTTTTGCGTTAAGGCGCTAGGCGCATTCTTGCTTCGCATGATTAAGCGGAGAAGAGCTCGCGCAAGTCAAGCAAGCCGAGGCGTGACAGCTGCGCAAAGCGCATTGCGTAATTCGGTGGTGCTCCGTCGCCAACGCGCGCTACTATGGCATCAATATTCCTTCAGGAGAAAATGCGGGAGCGACCATGGAGCTGAAGTTTTCCAGAGTGGAACGCAAGGGGCCGATCACAATCGTCACGCTGTCGCGGCCCGAGGTCTACAACGCGCTGCACACCGATGCGCACTTCGAACTGCAGAAGGTGTTCGACGATTTCTCGGGGGATCCCGAGCAGTGGATCGCGATCGTCACCGGCGCCGGCGACAAGGCGTTCTGCGCCGGCAACGATCTGAAGTGGCAAGCTGCCGGCGGCAAGCGCGGCTGGGACAAGGGCGGCTTTGCCGGTCTCACCTCGCGCTTCGACTGCGACAAGCCGATCATCGCAGCCGTGAACGGCGTCGCGATGGGCGGTGGCTTCGAGATCGCGCTGGCCTGCGACCTCATCATCGCCTCGGAGAACGCCACCTTCGCCCTGCCCGAGCCGCGCGTCGGCCTTGCCGCGCTTGCCGGTGGCCTGCACCGGCTGCCGCGGCAGATCGGTCTGAAGCGCGCCATGGGCATGATCCTCACCGCACGCCATGTCAGCGCCAAGGAGGGGCTCGAGCTCGGCTTCGTTAACGAGGTGGTGCCGCAGGGCGAGGCCCTCAACGCCGCGCTGCGCTGGGCCGACATGATCGCCAAGAATTCGCCGATGTCGATCCGCGCCTCGAAGCAGGCGATCCAGAAGGGGCTCGCCGTCTCGCTGGAACAGGCGATCGAGGAGCAGCGCGAGTATCCGGCGGTCAAGGCGATGGTGGCCTCGCAGGATTATATCGAGGGCCCGAAGGCGTTCTCGGAGAAGCGGCCGCCGAAATGGGTGGGGAAGTAGACAGGTCCTTTCGCTCGCCATTGCGCGGAGCTCTTGCGACGAAGCAATCCAGACTGCCCGTGCCGAAAGACCCTGGATTGCTTCGCGGAGCCTGTCATCGGGCCGCGCTCTGCGCGGACCCGTCGGCTCGCAATGACGGGAAGAGGCCTAGCTGTCGCGCGACAGCTCCCGCTTGTACGAGGCGTAATTCGGCTGATCGACCGCAAGCTTGTCCATCGTGGTCGCCCACAGATGCTCGGCGAGACCTGGAGTCGCGAGATCCACCTCGCCTTTGGCGATGCGCCCGGCGAGTGCGCGGTTGAGTTCGGTGACCGAGCCTTCGATGCCGAGCAGCACGCGGAGGCGCTCGACCTCCCTGGCATCGCCCTCGTCCTCCCGGATCAGCTGCCGCGTCACGAGATCGAGGATGTTGATGGCCACGCGCAGCTTGAAGGCCTGGTGGCCGGAGATCAGCGGCGTGATGTCATTGCGGAGGAAATCAGCGACCGCCTTGGTCAGCTCGATCGGGGTCGGCTCGTCCTGCATGTGTCAGCTCCCGCGCGGCGCCAAGAGCCGCAACAGATCGATCTCGGTCTCGGAGGCGCGGCGGCCGATCATGGCGCGCTCCATGGAATGATCCGGCCCCTCGCGAAAGCGCTGCATCATGCCGCCGCACATGATGCCCCAGCGCAGCGTGCCCATCACTTCCCAGAATTTGACGCGCGCTACATCGACTTTGCGGCCGGCGGCCTCGTAGCCGGCGAACAGTTCCTCGCGCGAGCCAAAGCCGCCGACGGGCTTGTCGATCTCGCCGAAACGCCAGGAATTGACGCAGACCCAGCCGAGATCCTCCATGGGATCGCCGAGATGGGCGAGCTCCCAGTCGAGCACGGCACGGACGCCGTCGGCGCCGATGATCAGATTGCCGTTGCGGAAATCGCCGTGCACCAGCGTGGTCTCGGCTGATGGGCCCGGGTCGTGGTCACGCAGCCAACGCAGCGCCAGCTCGAACACCGGCTTGGGCCAGTCCAGGCTGCGGTAGTCGCGCTCGAATTCGGAGATTTCCTGGGTCGCGCCACGGCTGCGCAGCTCGGGCAGCTTGTCCTTCGGCAGTCGATGGAGACCAGCGAGAATACCGCCGATCTGCCGCGCCAGAATCGGGCGCGCCGCCGCGTATTCGTCGTCGCGCAGGATCTTGCGCGCGATGGTCTCGCCCTCGACCCGCTGCATGATGAAGCCGGTGCCGAGATCGTCCTCCGGCGTGAGCACGTGCATCACGCGCGGCGACGGCACGCCGCCCTCATAGGCCAGCTGCATCAGCTGTGCTTCGGCACCCAGACCGGCCGCGCGCGTTGGAGCCGCTCCGTAGCCTTTGGGCGAACGACGCAGGATGGCACCGATCGGCCCATTGGGGTGCAGGATGTCAAAGCGCCAAGTCTCCTGGCTGGCGCCGCCCGACAGCTTTGCTGCGCCGGTGACGCCAGTCGCGCCCGGGCACCAGCGCCTAACGCTGCGCGAGAGCTCCGCTTCGATCATTTGCCTTTGAACTGCGCGGGCCGCTTCTCCAGGAATGCGCCGACGCCTTCACGGAAGTCCTGGGTATCGCCGGCTCGGAGCTGGCACTGGAACTCGAGATTGAGCTGATCCTCGAAGGAATTTTCCGGGCTGTCCCAATACAGCTTGCGGATCAGAGAGAGCGCGACCGTCGGGCCGCTGGCGAGTTCGCGCGCCAGCTTCATCGCCTCTTCCATCAGCACGCCGTCGTCATAGACGCGGTTGACCAGGCCCCATTCCAGGGCCTTCTCGGCCGGGAGGCGCTCGCCCATCAGCGACAGCTCGATCGAGCGCGCTCGACCGATGAGGCGCGGCAGGAGCCAGGTCGAGCCGCAGTCCGGCACGAGACCGATGCGGCGGAACGCCTGCAGGAAATACGACGAGCGCGCGCACAGGATCATGTCGCCGAGCAACGCGAAGCTCATGCCGGCGCCGGCCGCCGGGCCGTTCACCGCGGTGACGATCGGGCAGTGCAGGTTGCGAATACGGCGCAGGAAGGGGTGGAAGCCGGTCTCCAGCGTCAGGCCGGCCTTGGTCTTCTTCGACTGGTTGTTGCGGCCCTGGAGGTTCGCTCCCGTGCAGAACGCCCGCCCCGCGCCGGTCAGCACCACGCAGCGCACCTCGTCCTTCTTCTCCTCGATCGCATCGAGCGCCTCGGAAAGACCGCTCAACATGTCGACGGAAACCGCGTTCATCACCTCCTGATGGTCGAGCTTGAGGATCGCGACGGCGCCATCGAAATCGAGCGTGACGTGTTTGAACTGCATGGCTTCCCTCGTCAGTTGCGGCCTGCGACAGTTTCGCAGACCGGAATTACTTTTGCTGGGGCGCATATTTGATTTTTGGCGCGGTCTTGTCCATGGTGATCGCAGCATAGCAAGCAATCTTGTGCGCAGCGGCTGATACGCGCCACACGAACTACAGGAAACGCGCCATGAACCTTTTCGACCTCTCCGGCCGCGTCGCCGTGATCACCGGCGGCAATGGCGGCATCGGCCTCGGCATCGCGCAGGCGCTCGCGGCCCAAGGCTGCAACGTGTCGATCTGGGGCCGCAATGCGGACAAGAACAAGGCTGCGGCCGCGAGCCTGGCCGGTCTTCCCGGCAAGGTCGACACCCGCGTTTGCGACGTCACCGACCCGGCCTCGGTCAATGCCGCGATGAAGGCGACGCTCGACACGTTCGACCGGATCGACGGCTGCTTCGCCAATGCCGGCATCGGCGGCGGCGGCCGGCGCTCATTCATCGAGCGAACCGAGGAAGAATGGCGCACGATGTTCGCGACCAATCTCGACGGCGTGTTCCATGCCTTCCAGGCTGCGGCCAAGCACATGACGGATCGCGCCAATGCCGGCGATCCCTTCGGCCGGCTCGTCGCGACCTCCAGCCTTGCCTCGATCTTCGGCACCGCGCGCAACGAGCATTATGCCGCGACCAAGGCCGCCATCAACGCCCTGGTGCGCGCGCTCGGCGTCGAGCTGGCGCGCTACGGTGTCACCGCAAATGCGATCCTGCCGGGCTGGATCAAGAGTGACATGACCGCGGGACTCATGGCCAACGACAAGTTTGTCGCCAACGTCATGCCGCGGATTCCGATGCGCCGCTTCGGCGAAGCATCCGATTTCGGCGGCATCGCCGTGTATCTGATGAGCAAGGCGTCGTCCTATCACACGGCGGATACGTTCGTGATCGACGGCGGCTACACGGCTTTTTGATCTCTCGCGTTCGTAACCCGGATGGAGCGAAGCGTAGTCCGGGACTGCCAAGAACAAACAGACCCGGATTTCGCTTCGCTCCATCCGGGCTACAAAGGGAATGGGCAAATGTTCTCGCACGTCATGATCGGCACCAACGACCTCGACAAGGCAAAGGCGTTCTACGACAAGCTGCTCGGCACGCTCGAGGTGCGACCGGCGAAAGTGGACGGCCATCGCATCTTCTACATCACCAAGACCGGCGTTTTCTCGGTGTCGAAGCCGATCAACGGCGAGCCGGCGACCTGCGCGAACGGCGGCACGATCGGCTTTGCCTGCAACTCGCCGGAGCAGGTCGACCAATGGCACGCAGCCGGTGTCGCAGCAGGTGGGACATCGATCGAAGATCCGCCCGGCGTGCGCCAGGGCCCTGGCGGCAAGCTCTATCTGGCTTACCTGCGCGACCTCGACGGCAACAAGATCTGCGCGATGCACCGGATGCCTGCTTGATCTAGCCACACCCACAGCTGTATGCCCCGGCCTGGACCGGAGCATACAGTGCGCCGCGGCCCTCTCGTTCATCACTGTCGCCTCTGGGATACTGTATCGCCCGATTGAATCGGGCGATGACAGCGACGTGGGAGGCGGGCGCCTGCCGCCTCCCTCAGTCGGCGTTCAAACAACATTTCAAACGCATTCGCGAATTCCATCGCATGGCATGCCTGCGCGTGAAAATGCGCGCTCGCGCTTTGGCCGCGCTGCGACTATTCTCGCGTCCAGCATGATCTCAGCGATACGGGAGGAACAATGACAAAACACACCTACATTCCCCGCACCACCAACTACACCCTCAATCCCGGCGACGACCTCAACGACCTCCGCATGTCGGATCAGGTCAGGCCGCTCTATGACCACGTCAAGAAGTTCATCCGCGACACCGTCGAGCCGATGTCGATCGAGTTTGCCAAGGCCGGCGAAGGCAAGGAGGATCGCTGGAGCTTCACGCCAAAGCAGCTCGAGGTGCTGGAGAAGGCGAAGAACAAGGCCAAGCAGGAAGGCCTCTGGAACTTCTTCCTGCCCGACGACGAGACCGGTCAGGGCCTGAAGAATCTCGACTACGCCTATATCGCCGCCGAGCTCGGCAAGAGCCCGCTGGCGTCCGAGACGATGAACTGCTCGGCGCCCGACACCGGCAACATGGAGGTGCTGGAGCGCGTCGGCACCAAAGAGCAGAAGGAGAAGTGGCTGAAGCCACTGCTCAACGGCGAGATCCGCTCGGCCTACGTCATGACCGAGCCGAATGTCGCCTCCTCCGACGCCAAGAACATCTCGACCACGGCCAAGCTCGTCGGCGACGAATGGGTCATCAACGGCGAGAAGTATTACATCTCCGGCGTCGGCGATCCCCGCTGCAAAATCCTCATCGTGATGGTGAAGACCAATCCGGACGCGGCGCCGAGCAAGCAGCAGTCGCAGATCCTGGTGCCGCGCGACACGCCCGGCGTCGAGGTGCTCGGACCGATGTACGTGTTCGGCCAGGATCACGCGCCGCGGGGCCACATGCATATGCGCTTCAACAATGTGCGCGTGCCCAAGGAGAATATCCTGCTCGGCGAAGGCCGCGGCTTCGAGATCTCGCAGCTGCGCCTCGGACCCGGCCGTATCCATCACTGCATGCGCACCATCGGCAAGGCCGAAAAGGCGCTAGACCTGATGGTGCAGCGTGGCCTCACCCGCGAGGCCTTCGGCAAGAAGATCGCTCATCTGGGCGGCAACA
Source organism: Bradyrhizobium sp. in8p8 (assembly GCF_000426845.1). Lineage (GTDB taxonomy): Bacteria > Pseudomonadota > Alphaproteobacteria > Rhizobiales > Xanthobacteraceae > Bradyrhizobium > Bradyrhizobium japonicum_C. Next base: position 372,286 of record NZ_AUGD01000006.1, read on the forward strand.
TGCAGATCATCGCGCAGGCGCGCTGCGAGATCGAAGCGATGCGGCTGATGGTGCTGAAGGCCGCCAAGGCCATGGACGTGCTCGGCAACAAGGAGGCCCGCGTCTGGGTCTCGATGGTAAAAGCCATGGTGCCGGAGCGCGCCTGCAAGATCATCGACCAGGCGATCCAGATGCACGGTGCCACGGGCATCTCGCACTGGACCCCGCTAGCGGAGATGTACCAGGATGTGCGTCACCTGCGCTTCGCCGACGGTCCGGACGAGGTGCACTGGATGGTGGTCGGCCGGCACGAGCTGAGCATGGCTTGATCTCAACGCGTGATGCGCGGGCTTGACCCGCGCATCCATCGAATGGAACATTGCTTCAGGATTGATGGATTGCCGGGCCCAAACCCGGCAATGACGGCTTGCCCCGGAGCTAGCATGGAATACGCCGCCAGCGACCTGACGCCACGCGAGCGTTACAAGGTGCTGACCTCCTTCATTCTGCCGCGTCCGATCGCGTGGGTGACCACACTCGGACCGACCGGCGTCGTCAACGCTGCACCATTCAGCTTCTTCAACGCCTTCTGCGAAGATCCGCCGCTCTGCATGTTCGCGGCCAACCGCAAGCCGAACGGCGAGGACAAGGATACGTTTCTCAACATCCAGCGAACCGGCCAATTCGTGGTCAACATTGCCGACGAGCCGCTGGCGCGGGCGATGCACGAGTCCAGCGGCGACTTTCCGCCTGAGATCGGCGAGCCGGACTATCTCGGCCTGAAGCTCGCGCCCTCGACGAAAATTGCCGTGCCCCGGCTGGCCGACACACCCTGGGCCATGGAGTGCAAGCTCTGGAAGCTGATCGACGTGAACGACGATCGTCGCCTGATCATGGGTGAAGGCATCCACTTTCACATCCGCGACGAACTCTGGGATCCCGAGGCGATGCGGGTGCATATGGACCGCTATCATCCGATCGGCCGCATGTTCGCCGACCGCTACTGCCGCACGGACGACCGCGTGGCGTTTCCGGCGGCGGAGGGCGTGAAGAGCAAATAGCCGCAGAAAAGGAGCGAGACGATGCCGGAAGCCTTTCGAGACAACGAAGAACGCAACCGGTTCGAGCTCGACGTCGACGGGCCTGTCGCCTTCGTGACTTACCGGAAGAGCGACGGTGCGATCACCCTCGTGCACACCGAAGTGCCGCCGGAGCTCGGCGGCCGCGGCATCGGCTCAAAGCTCGGCCGCGCCACACTGGACGCGGTGCGAGCGCAAGGGCGTAAGCTTTCGGTCGAATGCGATTTCATCCGCAATTTCATGCGCAAGGATCCCGGCTATAACGACCTCCTGGCGGATGACGGCGATGCGCAGGCCGAACCGCAGGCGAGCTATCGCGCCGGCTGCTTCTGTGGAGCCGTCGAGGTCGAGGCCACCGGCAAACCGATATTTGCAGGCTATTGCCATTGCGCCGACTGCCAAGCGTGGTCGGCCGCTCCAATCAATGCTTTCAGCCTGTGGAAGTCGGACGATGTGCGCATCACCAAGGGCGAGGCAGAGCTCGGAACGTTCAACAAGACCGAGCATTCCTATCGAAAGTTCTGCAAACGCTGCGGCGGCCATGTCATGACCGAGCATCCGCGGATGCGGCTGATCGACGTCTACGCCAACCTGCTCAAGGGATACCAGCACCGGCCGACCCTGCACGCGAACTACGCGAGCAAGATGGTGTCGGTCAGGGACGGCTTGCCGAAATATGCCGACCTGCCGGCGGAGCTCGGCGGGTCCGGAGAGATGCTGCCGGATTGAGGCGCGAGGCCATGCTTCGGGCTCAGCGTCGCCTGACAAGGATCGTCATGCCCGGGGTTGTCGGGGCCGTCCACGCTCTTCGTAGCGGCCACAAAGGACATGGATGGCCGGCACAAGTGTTCAGCCCGGCCATGACGTCGAAAGTCTCCTAGGTCGCCGGCGCGATCTTATCCTGCGTCTTCGTCTCGAAATCGCTGGCATCATGACGTTCGTGGAGCTGGCTGGCGGGATCGCCGGAGACGCGGTTGACCATGCGGCCGCGCTTCACGGCTGGGCGCTTGGCGATCTCGTCGGTCCAGCGCTGCACGTTCTTGTAGTCCTGGACCGACAGGAATTCCCCGGCGCCATAGACCAGTCCCTTGGCGAGTGCGCCATACCACGGCCACACCGCCATGTCCGCGATTGTGTACTCCTTGCCCGCGAGATACTCGTTATCGGCGAGGCGCCGGTCGAGCACGTCGAGCTGGCGCTTGACCTCCATCGCGAAGCGATCGATGGCGTATTCTATCTTGAACGGTGCGTAGGCGTAGAAGTGGCCGAAGCCGCCGCCGAGATAGGGAGCGCTGCCCATCTGCCAGAACAGCCAGGACATGGTCTCGGTGCGGGCGTTGATGTCTTTCGGCAGGAAGGCGCCGAACTTCTCGGCGAGGTAGAGCAGGATCGAGCCGGACTCGAACACCCGGATCGGCTCCCGACCGGACCGATCCATCAGTGCCGGGATTTTCGAGTTCGGATTGATGTCGACGAAGCCGCTGCCGAACTGGTCACCATTGCCGATCTTGATCAGCCAGGCATCGTATTCGGCTCCCTCGTGACCAAGCGCCAGGAGCTCCTCCAACATCACCGTGACCTTCACCCCGTTCGGGGTCGCCAGCGAATAGAGCTGAAGCGGATGCCTGCCGACCGGCAGCTCCCTCTCGTGGGTTGGGCCGGCGATCGGGCGGTTGATGCTGGCGAACTGCCCGCCGTTCTCCTTGTTCCAGGTCCAGACTTTGGGCGGCACGTAGGCAGGGGCGTCGGTCATGCGGGGGCTCCGGCGGAAAGATGCGCCTGCATTAATTAGACCGCGATTGGCCGATGGCAAGCCCTCCGAGACGCATTGCCGGCCGTGGCATCTCACCGTTTCGTCATGGCAAGCTCGCTCCCCGTCATTCCGGGGCCCCCGCAGGGCGAGCCCGGAATCCATCGCGCCGCCAGAATGCTCTGCAAAATCGATTCCGGGTTCTCGCTGACGCGAGCCCCGGAGTGGCGGGTCGCAGCGGCCCTGCGGGAAGAGCGCGACGCCTACACACAAGATGCCTTGCCCAATTCGGCATGTCATCGTGAGTGACGATCGGCTAGCGTCGCTTTGCTTCGCGAGCGAGAGTACGAGACGCGAAGGCGCCGGGAGAGAGTCATGAAATCGCCGATCTGCGACATGCTGGGCATTGAATTCCCGCTGCTCGCCTTCAGCCATTGCCGCGATGTCGTCGCGGCCGTCAGTCGCGCCGGCGGCTTCGGCGTGCTCGGCGCGACCGTGCACACGCCTGACACGCTCGAACGCGAGTTGAAGTGGATCGACGATCACGTCGATGGCAAGCCCTATGGCATCGATGTCCTGATTCCCGAGAACATCTCGACTGCGGGCGAGAAGGACGTCACCTGGAAGAGCCTGGAAACGCGCGTGCCGCAGGAGCATCGCAACTACACGCGCGATCTCCTGAAGAAATACGACATCGAGCTCACCACCACGGAGGTCGCAGCCGACCAGCCGCAGCCGTTTGATGCGAAAACTGCGCTTCGGCTGCTCGAGGTCTCCTTCAATCACCCGATCCGCCTGATTGCCAATGCGCTGGGCGTGCCGCCGAAGGCGATGATCGAGATGGGCAAGAAGCACGGCGTCCCCGTTGCGGCGCTGGTCGGTGCCAAGGAGCACGCACTGCGTCAGGTTGCGGCCGGTGTCGATATTCTCGTGGTGCAGGGCACCGAGGCCGGCGGCCATTGCGGCGAAGTCTCGACCATGGTGCTGGTGCCCGAGGTGATCAAAGCGATCAAGCCCATCCGCGACGTGCCGGTGCTCGCCGCCGGCGGCATCATGACGGGGCGGCAGATGGCGGCCTGCATGGCGATGGGCGCGGCCGGCGCCTGGACCGGCTCGGTTTGGCTTGCGACCGTCGAGGCCGAGACCACGGAAATCTTTCGCGAAAAGATGATCACCGCGTCGTCGCGCGATGCGGTGCGCTCGAAGGGCCGCACCGGCAAGCCGGCTCGGCAGCTCCGCTCGGTCTGGACCGATGCCTGGGACCGCGCTCCCGACAGCCCCGGGGCGCTGCCGATGCCGTTGCAAAGCATCATCAGCCGCGACGCTTTCAGTTCGATCGACCGAGCTGCCGCCAGTGGCAACGCCAAAGCGCGCGATCTCGTCAGCTATTTCGTCGGCCAGGGCGTCGGTCTGATCGACAGCGTGAAATCGGCGGGCGCGGTGGTGCAGGAGTTCAAGGAAGAGTTCGCCGAAGCCGTCGAGCACATGAATGCGCTGGTGGCGGAGTAATGGTGTAGACCCTCATGATGACGAGGCGCGCAGGCGCTGTCTCGAACCATGAGAACCCGCGGCCGATCCTTCGAGGCGCCTGCTTCGCAGGCTCCTCAGGATGAGGTCGGAGATGTCTGAGAGAGTGAAGAAGCAAAAACAATGACGACTGTTTCCCCTGACCGTATACCCGTCATCGTCGGCGTCGGCGAGATCGTCGACCGTCCCAAGGAGATCGCCGACGGCCTCGAGCCACTCGATCTGCTCGAGCAGGCCCTGCGGCGCGCCGAGCAGGACGCCGGCGCAAGCCTGCTCGGCGACGTCCAGTCGCTCGACGTGGTGAACTTCCTGAGCTGGCGCTATCGCGATCCGGAAAAACTTCTGGCGCAGCGGCTCGGCATCTCGCCCGCGCATTGCTATTACGGCCCCGTCGGCGGAGAGAGCCCGATCCGCTACATCCACGAGGCGGCAAAGCGCATCGCGCGCGGGGAGTGCACAGTGGCGGCGGTCTGCGGCGCGGAAGCGCAGTCAACTGCCACCAAGGCGGAGCGCGCGGGCGTCAAACTGCCATGGACCCCGTTTGCGCACGACGTCGAGGAGCCCAAGCGCGGCGCGGCGTTCCAGAAACCGCTCGCGGTGGAACTCGGCGTGTTCCGGCCCGTGACGGTCTATCCGTTCTATGAGGCGGCCTCCTCTGCACATTGGGGCCAGACGCCGCGCGAGGCGATGACGGAGTCGGGGACGCTGTGGTCGCGCTATTCCGAAGCGGCCGCACAGAATCCGAATGCCTGGCTCAAACGGCGTTATGCACCTGAAGAGATCACGACGCCGACCGCCGAAAACCGCCTGATCGCCTGGCCCTACAACAAGCTCATGGTGGCAAACCCCAGCGTCAACATGGGCGGCGCGCTGCTGCTCACGAGCCTTGCCAGGGCGCGGGCAGCCGGGATTGCCGAGGACAAGCTGGTCTACCCGCTCGGCGGCGCCTCGGCTGAGGAGCCGCGCGACTATCTCCTGCGCGACCAGTTTTACGAGAGCCACCCGCAGAACGCGGTGCTGAAGGCCGTGATGGACCTCGTAGGCGGAAACGGCAGGAAGTTCGATGCGATCGAGCTCTACAGCTGTTTCCCCTGCGTGCCCAAGATGGCGCGGCGGACGCTGGGCTTAGGCGCCGACGTGCAGCCGACCGTGACCGGCGGCCTCACCTTCTTCGGCGCGCCGCTCAACACCTACATGACGCACGCGGCCTGCGCGATGGTGCGGCGTGTCCGCGACGGCGCAAAGCTCGGCCTGCTCTACGGCCAGGGCGGCTTCGTCACCAAGCACCACGCGCTGGTGGTATCGAAAACCCCGCCGCGCGAGGCGCTGGCTCAGGAGACGAGCGTGCAAGCGGAGGCGGACCGCAACAAGCACGCCGTGCCCGAGTTTGTGACGGAGGCCACGGGAAAAGGCAAGGTCGAGAGCTTCACCGTGCTCTACGGCCGCGGCGGCGATGTCGAGCACGGCGTGGTGATGCTGCGCACGACCGACGACCGGCGCACGCTGGCGCGGATTCCGGCGAGCGATAGTGCGACGCTGGAGCATCTGCTCGACATGGAGCGCACGCCGGTGGGGTCGCTCGGGGATATCGCGATGGCCGCCGACGGCGTACCGGAGTGGCGGGTAGCGTAGCCAGCTCTCGCGTCCCGGACGCGATGCGCGCGCGACATGGCCTGGCCCGAGTTGACGACGGCGGCTAACCGGCATTCACTTCCCTGCTATCGCGCTGCGGATCGACATCGCAGCCATGCGGCAGGCATGTCAGGCGGCGCGGACTGTCTCCAGGAACTTGCCGACTTCGAGCTTGAGGCGGTTGGAGTCGCGTGACAGCGTCTGCGCCGCCGACAGCACCTGCGACGACGCCGAACCGGTCTCCGTGGCGCCGCGCTGGACGTCGCCGACATTGGCGGTCACCTGCTGCGTTCCCTGCGCCGCCAGTTGCACGTTGCGCGCGATCTCCTGGGTTGCGGCGCCCTGCTCTTCGACGGCTGCGGCGATCGCCGAGGCAATCTCCGACAGGCCGGCAATGGAGCCGCCGATTTCCCGGATGGCACTGACCGAGTCCTGAGTGGCCGCTTGAATGCCGGTGATGTGCTGGGAGATCTCGCCGGTGGCTTTGGCCGTCTGCTCGGCCAGCGCCTTGACCTCGGAAGCGACCACCGCGAAGCCGCGGCCCGCCTCGCCCGCCCGCGCGGCCTCGATGGTGGCGTTCAGAGCCAGGAGGTTGGTCTGCCCTGCAATCTGATCGATCAGTTCGATGACATCGCCAATTCTGGCGGCGGCCTTCGACAACTCGCCGATCCTGTCGTTGGTCTGGCCGGCCTGTCCGACGGCTTCGTTGGCCATCCGGGCCTGATCCTGCACTCGCCGGCTGATCTCGTTGACGGAGGACGAAAGCTGCTCGGTCGCCGATGCGACGGATTGCACGTTGGAGGACGCTTCGTCCGATGCCGATGCAACCACGACCGCCAGCTCCTGGGCGCGCTCGGCAGTGGTGTTCAGCGTGCCGGCCGAAGCTTCGAGCTCCGTCGAGGCCGATGACACCGTGTCGACGATCTCGCCGATGGCGGCCTCGAACGCGCCGGCGAGCCTGTGCATGTCAGCTTTGCGCTGCTCAGCGGCAATCTGGTCCTGCCTGACCTTTTCGTCGACCTCCAGGCGCGCCTTCTCTTCAGCCTTGACCTTGAACGCCTCGACGGCATGCGCCATGTCGCCGATCTCGTCCTTGCGACCAAGGCCGGGTAGAACGATGGAGAAATTGCCCGCGGCAAGCTCGCCCATCGCAGTGGTCAATGCGGACAGCGGCCGCAAGATCCGCGAGAACGCGACCCAGAAGCTGAGCAGTGCAAGAGCAATGCTCGCAAGGAGAACCCCGCCGCTGACCACCAGATGAGAGGTGCTTCTTGAGGCAAGCCCGGCGGCTTCCCGATCAGCGTCCGCGGCGATAGCCTCACCAAGCTGCAGAATCGCGTTGATGCCGCTGGTCGCTCCCGCGAAGTAATCGTTGCTCGAGATCTTGTATTCGCCCGCGTTGCCGTCCCGGATCACGTCCGTGCGCAGCGAACCGTAGCTGTCAAAGTATTTCTGTTCGACGTCCTTGATGGCCCGGCCGAGGCCGACCGAAACATCGGCGCGTTGGGCGACAGGCGAGATGGTCGTCCAGGCTAGATCGACATGACCGCGGAGGCCGGATATCTGGCCGATGCCATCTGCGGTGAGCTTCGTACGGCCGCTGATCAAGCCCGCGAGAAAGGCCCGCTCCCGGCCGGCATTTTCGGCCATCTCAGCGGTGAGGTGGCGAAGCCCTACGAGCCGGGTCATCGCCGGCGATGGCGAATCGGTCAATGTCTCCAGAGTGAGGCGCAGCCGATTGGCGGCGATCTCGATCAGCTCGGTCATGGCCGGAACGATCGCGCCGAGGACGGCAGGATCACGCTCGGCCTTTTGCCTGGTCAGATCCGCATCGACCTTGCGACGCAGGCTGTCGATGCCCTGAAGTACGCGTTCTGCCTCCGCAACGCGGGACTCGGCGGATTTCATCACAGGCAGGCTGCGCAGGCGCTGAGCGGCATCGCGGAACGCGCGATCGGAATCTGCGCGGATCCTGTCAATCTCGGCGCGGCGGTCTGCGGTGATGGTCTCCGGCGCGTTCAGCGCCGCGTTGGTCATCCCCCGTTCCAGGGCCCATTGTCCGGCACTGTGCAGCAGTTGTTGCGAGATGGCATTGAGCTCGACAAAAGCGTGCGCCTCCTGTCGGTCGCGATAGGCGCCAAGCGCCGCAAAACCGGTGGCGGCCACGCCCATCAGGGCGAGCGCCGAGACAATCAGAGGCAGGATCGTTCCAATTCGCGCGTGCACGGCTCGCTTCCCTCTTGTGAGCACTGTCCCGAAACAAGGACGATTCCGCGCAACCAATAACCGCTTCCGACAACGCTGGATTGTCTCACATCAAAGTTCGTCACAAACTTCATCGGGACACGCGCTGTATCGGACCGTATGATTATCGAATGGTTGCCCACCCTGTGCCGAGCAACCCGCAACGGGCGAAACGATCGGAGCAACTCCGACCGCCGTCGCGCGATGCGAATGAGGTGCCGCTAGGCGGCACGGACCGAGTTGAGGAACTTGCCGACCTCGAGCTTGAGGCGGTTGGAGTCGCGAGACAGCATCTGCGCCGCGGAAAGTACCTGCGAGGACGCCGATCCGGTTTCGGAGGCGCCGCGCTGTACGTCGCCGACGTTGGACGAGACCTGCTGGGTGCCGTTGGCCGCCTGCTGCACGTTGCGGGCGATCTCTTGCGTAGCCGCGCCCTGCTGCTCCACGGCCGCGGCGATTGCCGAAGCGATCTCGGACAAGCGGGCGATGGTGCCGCTGATCTCGCCGATGGCATTGACGGAATCCTGCGTCGCCGCCTGAATGCCGCCGATCTGCTGCCCGATCTCGCCGGTGGCTTTGGCCGTTTGCTCGGCAAGCGCCTTGACCTCGGACGCCACCACCGCGAATCCGCGACCGGCCTCACCCGCCCGCGCCGCCTCGATGGTGGCATTGAGCGCCAGCAGGTTGGTCTGGCCCGCAATCGCATTGATAAGCTCGACGACGTCGCCGATCCGCGAAGCGGCCCGAGATAATTCGCTGACACGGTCCGTGGTGGCTTGTGCCTGGCTGACGGCCTCGCTGGCGATGCGGGAGGAATCCTGCACCTGCCGGCCGATCTCGCGCACCGAGGAGGACATCTCCTCGGCGGCCGAAGCCACCGAATGGACATTGGTCGACGCTTCCTCCGAGCCGGCTGCGACCGCCGTCGCCAATTGCTGCGCCCGGCCCGCAGTCGAGGACAGCGTCGAGGCCGAGGCCTCGAGCTCGGTTGCGGCTGAGGACACGGTCTCGACGATTTCGCCGATCGCGGCCTCGAAGCCGTCAGCAAGCTTCGTCATGTCGGCTTTGCGCTGTCTTTCGGCTCGGCGCTGCACTGCCTGCACCTCGTCGCGGCTGAAGCGGATAATGGTTTGCACGGTCTGGAGGTTGCGCAGCGCCTCCCCGATCTCGTCGTCGCGCTCGATCACGATGCGATTGTCGAGCTTGTCCTGCACGAGGTTGAGCAAAGTGTCGTTGAGCTGCTGCATCGGGCCGCGGATCGCATGCATCGTTGCAAGGCCGGCAAAGCCGACGATGGCGGCACCGAAGACAGCCAGAGACGCCAGCATCAGGCTGACCGAACCGCCGGTGGAGAGCGCGCCGCCGATGCCGAGCGCCAGCATGAACAGCGCCTGGAGCGCCATCGTCGTGACCAACCGCGCCTTCAGCGTCCCGGTGAAGATGCTGAACCGATCAAGCCACGAGCGTCGGCGGATGATGCCGGCGTCGATACGATAGCCATGCGGCTTCTTCTCGCGGATCGCGGCGTAGACCTCTTCCGCGAGCCTGCGCTGGTCGGCCGGCAGCTTGGTGCGGATCGAGGTGTAGCCCTTGACCTGCCCGTTCTCACGGATCGGAGAGGCCGTCGCCAGCACCCAGTAGAAGTCGCCGTTCTTGCGACGGTTCTTTACGGCGCCAAGCCAGGGCTTGCCCGCCTTCAGCGTGTCCCAGAGATTGTCGAACGCCTCCGGCGGCATGTCGGGGTGGCGGACGATGTTGTGCGGCTGGCCCATGAGTTCCGCCGACGTGAAGCCGGCGGCGGCAACGAAATCCTCGTTGAAGTAGGTGAGCTTGCCCTTGAGGTCGGTCCGCGAGACGATCAACGTCTCGTCGCTGACCGGATATTCGATCTCGGTGATAGGAAAATTCTTGCGCATCGTTCTACCCCGGAAACTGGATCAAAATGAAAAACTCCAACGAGATCGTCTCCCGCACGAATCCGCCCTCACTCACATTGTCATAAATGCGATTTAACCATCGGTGAAACCGGCCGCCCGTAACAACACGGTGGGCACTCGGTATTCTACCGCTCCGGGAGTTTCTACCTCCGCCAAACGCAACGAGCGGCGCATTGTGCGCCGCTCGCCATTTAATTCATTTCTCGAGCGGTCTACGCCGCGCGGACGTTGGTCAGGAACCTGCTAACTTCGTTCTTCAAGCGGCTCGAATCGTTCGACAGCATCTGGGCCGCCGACAGCACCTGCGAGGAGGCCGTGCCGGTCTCGGTCGCGCCGCGCTGCACGTCGGTGATGTTGGAGGACACCTGCTGGGTGCCTTGCGCGGCCTGCTGCACGTTGCGGGCGATCTCCTGGGTCGCGGCGCCCTGCTCTTCCACCGCAGCGGCAATGGCCGACGAGATCTCCGACAGGCGCTCGATGGTCGAGGAGATCTCCTTGATCGCTCCAACCGATTCATTGGTCGCCGCCTGGATGCCGGAGATCTGCTGGCCGATCTCACCGGTAGCCTTTGCGGTCTGCTCGGCCAGCGCCTTCACCTCGGACGCCACCACTGCAAAGCCACGACCGGCTTCACCGGCACGTGCGGCTTCGATGGTCGCATTCAGCGCCAGCAAGTTGGTCTGGCCGGCGATGGTGTTGATCAGCTCGACGACGTCGCCGATGCGAGCGGCGGCCTTGGAGAGCTCGCTGACACGCTCGGTGGTGGCGCGGGCCTGGCCGACGGCATCGCCGGCCATCCGCGCGGACTCTTGGACCTGGCGGCTGATCTCGCCGACCGAGGACGCCATCTCTTCCGTCGCCGAGGCTACCGATTGCACGTTGGTCGAGGCTTCCTCCGAAGCTCCGGCAACCGTGGTCGCCAGTTTCTGGGAGCGCTCGGCTGTTCCCGTGAGGGTGGTGGCGGACGCCTCCAGCTGTGTCGAAGCAGAGGACACCGTTCCGATGATCTCGCCGACCGCGCTCTCAAAGTCATCCGCAAGCCTGATCATGTCACGTTTGCGCTGCTCGACATTGCGACGCTCGGTTTCAGCCTGTTCCGCCTTCAGCCGCTCGACCTCGATCGCATTGGTCTTGAAGACCTGAACGGCCTGGGCCATTGCGCCGATCTCGTCCTTGCGTTCTGTGCCCGACACCACCACGGACGTGTCGCCCCTCGCAAGAATCTCCATCTCGGTCGTGATGTGCTGGATGGGGCGAGTGACCGCGAAGGCCACGCCGAAGGCGCCCGCAAGCGACAGCAGCAGCGTGACGAGGCCTCCGATCAACATGGACAGTGTTGCGTTGCCGGAAGCAGCGTTGGCAGCCTCGGCCCGCACCGACAACAGCGATCGTTCTTCCTTGTCCATCTCCTGCACCACCGCGCGCAAGCCATCCATCGCTTTCTTGCCGGCGCCGGATGCTTCGAGTTCGCGGGCCTTCGCCTGAGTTGCCGGATCCTTCATCAGTGCGATTTCGCGCTGCGCGATGCTGGTCGCCCAGTCGCTGGCGAATGCCTTGACTTGCTCAAGCCGCTTCTGTTGCGCCGCGTTGTCCGAGGTCAGGCTGCCGACCTTGGCCGCCGCCGCCTGAAACTGCTTCTGCCCGGCCTCATAGGGGGCCAGAAAGCCGGCATCGCCCGAGACGAGATAGCCGCGAACACCGGTTTCCTGGTTGACCATAGCGGCGACAAGGCCGGAAAGCTGCTCGAGCACCTCGTAGGTATGAACTGTCATTCTCGACGTCGAATTCATTACGCTCAGGGAATGGTAGATCGCCCCGGTGCTGCCGGCGACGATCAGGCAGATCGCGACGAACACCGCAGAAACCTTGATGGAAATGCGCAAATTATTGATCCAGGACATCAGATACCCCCAAGCTTGCCGGCGCACCTATTGCTCATCGAGCGCACAATTCCCCGAGTTGCGCACGAAGTTCGGCCCTGTTTTTATGCGCACGATGTATGATGAAAACATTAGCCATACTCCGCAGTCCTACGGAGGTGATGCGGACCAGCGCGCCGCATTCTTGCCGGCCTATCGGAAAATGGAAGATGAGCCGCTCGGACGCGGCCTCGGGCCGATATGCAGCCCGTGCCAAGCCGTGAGCGGCGCCGAACAGGCGGCGCCGCTCTTGTAGCCGCAGAGTTCTGACCGATTAGGCCGCGCGGACGTTGGCGAGGAACTTGCTGACCTCGTTCTTCAACCGTCCGGAATCGTTCGACAGCATCTGCGCCGCCGACAGCACCTGCGAGGA